>NZ_AYMU01000009.1 GCF_000633395.1 Pseudomonas sp. PH1b | reverse complement strand
CGTCGTAGCCAAAGTTATCGAGTAATAGTCGATGATTTGAAAAAAGCCCCCGCATTGCGGGGGCTTTTTTATTGGGTTGACACCTATCAGGGGCGTCTATAGAATTGCGCCTCCTTTTAACGGGCGCAGTGCGCCCGGTGGGAATAGCAGCCGGAGTCTGAAATCCAATGCAAAATCAGCAAATCCGTATCAGGTTGAAGGCTTTTGACCATCGACTGATCGACCAATCCACCCAGGAAATCGTGGAAACCGCGAAACGTACTGGTGCTCAAGTGCGTGGTCCTATTCCACTGCCTACCCGTAAAGAGCGGTTTACCGTTCTGGTCTCCCCGCACGTCAACAAAGACGCGCGTGACCAGTACGAAATCCGTACTCATAAGCGCGTACTGGACATCGTCCAGCCAACGGATAAAACCGTTGATGCTCTTATGAAGCTTGATCTTGCGGCCGGTGTGGAAGTGCAGATCAGCCTCGGCTAAGACTCGGTCTTAGTCGTGTAACGCTCTGAAATGGGCGGCCATAGCGGGTGAAAGCCCCGTACACTCATGAGGTTTACAACATGACTATTGGTGTAGTCGGTCGTAAATGCGGTATGACCCGTATTTTCACCGAAGAAGGTGTCTCCATTCCGGTCACGGTCATTGAGATCGAGCCGAATCGCGTCACCCAGTTCAAAACTGAAGAAACCGATGGCTATCGTGCAGTGCAGGTCACTGTAGGTGAGCGTCGTGCTTCGCGCGTGACTGCTGCTCAAGCAGGTCACTTCGCTAAAGCGAACGTAGCTGCCGGTCGTGGCGTTTGGGAATTCCGTCTTGAAGAAGGCGAGTACCAAGCTGGCGATCTGATCAATGCAGAAATCTTCGCAGCTGGCCAACTGGTAGATGTTACCGGTCAGTCGAAAGGTAAAGGCTTCGCCGGTACCATCAAGCGTTGGAATTTCCGCGGTCAAGATAACACCCACGGTAACTCCGTTTCCCACCGCGTCCCGGGCTCTATTGGCCAGTGCCAGACTCCTGGTCGTGTATTCAAGGGCAAAAAAATGTCCGGTCATATGGGCGCTGAGCGCGTGACCGTGCAGTCCCTGGAAGTAGTGCGCGTCGACGCTGAACGCAATCTGTTGTTGGTCAAGGGTGCTGTTCCTGGCGCTACTGGCGGCAACCTGGTTGTACGTCCGGCGGCCAAGGCTCGCGGTTAAGGGGAAGCTGACATGCAATTAAATGTAAATGACGCTCAAGCGATCGAAGTTTCCGAACTGACATTTGGCGGCGAATTCAACGAGACGCTGGTTCACCAAGCAGTCGTGGCCTACATGGCCGGCGGCCGTCAAGGTAGCAAGCAGCAAAAGACCCGTTCCGACGTTTCCGGTGGCGGCAAGCGCCCATGGCGTCAGAAAGGTACTGGCCGTGCTCGTGCCGGTACTATCCGTAGCCCAATCTGGCGTGGCGGCGGTACCACTTTCGCAGCTCGTCCTCAGGATCACTCCCAGAAGCTGAACAAGAAGATGTATCGCGCAGCAATGCGTTCCATCCTTGCTGAGCTGGTGCGTACTGATCGTCTGGTCGTGGTTCAGGATTTCGCTGTTGAAACTCCGAAAACCAAAGATCTGCTGGGCAAGCTGAACAACATGAGCCTGACCGATGTTCTGATCGTGTCGGACGCTGTTGATCAGAACCTGTACCTGGCTGCTCGCAACCTGCCACACGTTGATGTACGTGACGTGCAAGGTTCCGATCCAGTTAGTCTGATCGCATACGACAAAGTGTTGATCACTGTGTCGGCCGTGAAGAAATTCGAGGAGCTGCTGGGATGAACCAGGAACGCGTATTTAAAGTTCTGCTTGGCCCGCACGTTTCCGAGAAGGCTACGGTTCTGGCAGACAAGAAAGGCCAGTTCGTTTTCAAGGTTGCTACTGATGCAACCAAGCTGGAAATCAAGAAGGCCGTCGAAAGCCTGTTCAGCGTGAAAGTGGAACGTGTTACTACCCTGAATGTTCTGGGTAAGAGCAAGCGTACCGCTCGCGGTCTGGGCAAGCGTAATGACTGGAAGAAGGCAGTTATCTCCCTTCAGCCAGGCCAAGATCTCGATTTCAGCAGCAGTGCTGAGTAAGGAAGGGGTGCATCATGGCAATCGTTAAATGCAAACCGACTTCCCCTGGCCGCCGTTTTGTGGTCAAGGTGGTCAATCAGGAGCTGCATAAAGGCGCTCCTCACGCACCGCTGCTCGAGAAGAAGTCGAAGTCTGGTGGTCGTAACAACAATGGCCGCATTACCACCCGTCACGTTGGTGGTGGTCATAAGCAGCATTATCGTCTGGTCGACTTCCGTCGCAACGACAAAGATGGCATCGCTGCCACTGTCGAGCGTATCGAATACGATCCAAACCGTACTGCTCACATCGCTCTGCTGCTGTACGCAGATGGCGAGCGTCGCTACATCATCGCCCCTAAAGGCGTGAGCGCTGGCGACCAGCTGATCGCAGGTGCTCTGGCACCGATCAAGCCGGGCAACGCTCTGCAACTGCGCAACATTCCAGTTGGTAGCACCGTACACGGCATCGAACTGAAGCCAGGTAAAGGCGCGCAAATCGCTCGTTCGGCTGGTGCTTCGGCTCAGCTGGTCGCTCGTGAAGGTGTCTATGTGACCCTGCGTCTGCGTTCTGGTGAGATGCGTAAAGTGCTGGCTGAGTGCCGTGCGACCCTGGGCGAAGTCTCGAACTCCGAGCACAGCCTGCGTTCGCTGGGTAAAGCTGGTGCCAAACGCTGGCGTGGCGTTCGCCCAACCGTTCGTGGTGTTGCCATGAACCCGGTTGACCACCCACATGGTGGTGGTGAAGGTCGTACCTCTGGTGGTCGTCATCCGGTATCGCCATGGGGCTTCCCGACTAAGGGCGCGAAGACTCGTGGTAATAAGCGTACCGACAAAATGATCGTCCGTCGTCGCAAGTAAATAGAGGGATACGACAGTGCCACGTTCTCTGAAAAAAGGTCCTTTTATTGATCTTCACCTACTGAAGAAGATCGAAGTGGCGGCGGAAAAGAACGATCGCAAACCAGTTAAGACCTGGTCGCGCCGTTCCATGATCCTGCCACAAATGGTCGGTCTGACCATTGCTGTGCATAACGGTCGTCAACATGTTCCAGTTCTCGTGAACGAAGACATGGTCGGCCACAAACTGGGCGAGTTCGCCGGTACCCGTACATATCGCGGGCACGTGGCTGACAAGAAAGCCAAGCGTTAAGGGGTAAGGAACGATGGAAGTAGCCGCTAAGTTGTCGGGCGCTCGAATCTCCGCCCAGAAAGCCCGCTTGGTCGCCGACCAGATCCGCGGGAAGAAGGTGGGCGAAGCGCTCAACCTGTTGGCTTTCAGCAGTAAGAAAGCCGCCGAGATCATGAAGAAAGTGCTGGAGTCGGCCGTAGCCAACGCCGAGCATAACGAAGGCGCAGACGTTGATGACCTGAAGGTCTCCACCGTTTTCGTCAACGAAGGGCGTTCGCTGAAGCGCATCATGCCACGTGCCAAAGGCCGTGCTGATCGCATCGTCAAGCGGTCTTGCCATATCACTGTCAAGGTTGCTGACAAGTAACGGAGTCGAAGAGATGGGTCAGAAAGTACATCCCATTGGCATTCGCCTGGGAATCGTCAAGGAGCACACCTCCGTCTGGTACGCAGACGGTCGGACTTATGCGGACTATTTGCTCGCAGATCTGAATGTGCGTGAGTATCTCCAAGACAAACTAAAAAGCGCGTCCGTAAGCCGTATCGATATCCATCGTCCGGCTCAAACTGCACGCATCACCATCCACACCGCTCGTCCCGGCATCGTGATCGGCAAGAAAGGTGAAGATGTTGAGAAGCTGCGTCAGGACCTGACCAAGCAAATGGGTGTGCCTGTGCACATCAATATCGAAGAGATCCGCAAGCCGGAGCTCGACGGTATGCTGGTTGCGCAGAGCGTAGCTCAGCAGCTGGAGCGTCGCGTAATGTTCCGTCGCGCTATGAAGCGCGCCGTACAGAACGCCATGCGCATTGGTGCCAAAGGCATCAAAATCCAAGTGAGCGGTCGTCTCGGCGGTGCAGAAATCGCACGTACTGAATGGTATCGCGAAGGTCGTGTGCCACTGCACACCCTGCGTGCTGATATCGACTATGCCACCTACGAAGCTCACACCACTTACGGTGTGATCGGTGTGAAGGTTTGGATCTTCAAAGGCGAAGTAATTGGTGGTCGCCAAGAAGAACTGAAGCCACAAGCACCTGCGCCTCGTAAAAAAGCTGCTAAGTAAGGGGTACGCCAAATGTTGCAACCAAAGCGTACGAAGTTCCGCAAGCAGATGACCGGTCACAACCGTGGTCTGGCACTGCGCGGTAGCAAAGTCAGCTTCGGCGAGTTCGCGCTGAAGTCTGTTGCTCGTGGTCGTCTCACCGCTCGTCAGATCGAGTCAGCGCGTCGTGCTCTGACCCGTCACGTAAAACGTGGCGGCAAGATCTGGATCCGTGTATTCCCGGACAAGCCTATTTCCAAGAAGCCACTCGAAGTTCGGATGGGTAAAGGTAAGGGTAACGTCGAATACTGGGTTGCCCAGATTCAGCCAGGCAAAGTCCTGTATGAAATCGAGGGTGTTTCTGAAGAGCTGGCGCGTGAGGCTTTCGCCCTGGCTGCTGCAAAGCTGCCGCTCGCCACCTCCTTTGTTAAACGGACGGTGATGTGATGAAAGCGAATGAACTTCGTGAAAAATCCGCACAGCAGCTGAACGAGCAACTGCTCGGCCTGCTGCGCGACCAGTTCAATCTGCGCATGCAGAAAGCAACTGGCCAGTTGGGGCAGTCTCATCTGCTCTCGCAAGTTAAGCGTGACATCGCTCGCGTGAAGACTGTGCTCAACCAGCAGGCAGGTAAGTAATCATGGCTGAAGCCGAAAAAACTGTCCGTACGCTGACTGGCCGTGTTGTCAGCGACAAGATGGACAAGACCATCACCGTTCTGATCGAGCGTCGCGTTAAGCACCCTATCTACGGTAAATACGTTAAGCGTTCGACTAAGCTGCACGCGCACGACGAAACCAACCAGTGCCACATCGGCGACAAAGTCACTATTCGTGAAACTCGTCCGATGGCCAAGACCAAGTCTTGGGCCCTGGTTGATGTTCTCGAACGCGCTGTGGAAGTCTAAGGGCTAGGGGTCGGAGAAATTATATGATTCAGACTCAATCCATGCTCGATGTGGCCGATAACAGCGGCGCTCGCCGCGTTATGTGCATCAAGGTGCTGGGTGGCTCCCATCGTCGTTACGCTGGTATCGGTGACATCATCAAAGTTACCGTCAAGGAAGCAATTCCTCGCGGTAAGGTGAAAAAAGGCCAAGTGATGACTGCTGTTGTAGTCCGCACTCGCCATGGCGTTCGTCGTGCTGACGGCTCCATCATCCGCTTTGATGGCAACGCTGCTGTTCTGTTGAACAACAAGCAAGAGCCGATCGGCACCCGTATCTTTGGGCCAGTGACCCGTGAACTTCGTACTGAGAAGTTCATGAAGATCGTCTCGCTCGCCCCAGAAGTGCTGTAAGGAGATCCGACATGCAAAAGATTCGTCGTGACGACGAGATCATCGTGATCGCCGGCAAAGACAAAGGTAAGCGCGGTAAGGTGCTTAAGGTTCTGGCTGATGACCGTCTGGTTGTCGGTGGCCTGAACCTGGTCAAGCGTCATACCAAGCCTAACCCGATGTCGGGCGTACAGGGCGGTATCGTCGAGAAAGAAGCGCCACTGCACGCTTCCAACGTCGCCATTTTCAACGGCGAAACCAACAAGGCTGACCGCGTTGGTTTCAAAGTAGAAGACGGCAAAAAAATTCGTGTCTTCAAGTCGACCCAAAAAGCGGTTGATGCTTGAACACTGCTAGGTAGAAGACCATGGCACGACTAAAAGAGATTTACCGGAAGGAAATCGCTCCGAAACTTAAGGAAGAACTTAAGCTTTCGAACGTGATGGAAGTTCCGCGCGTTACCAAAATCACCCTGAACATGGGTCTGGGCGAAGCTATCGGCGACAAAAAAGTCATCGAGCATGCTGTTGCTGACCTGGAAAAGATCACCGGCCAGAAAGTCGTTGTGACCTACGCTCGTAAATCCATCGCTGGCTTCAAAGTCCGCGAAGGATGGCCGATCGGCGTCAAAGTGACCCTGCGCCGTGAGCGTATGTACGAGTTCCTGGATCGTCTGCTGTCGATCTCCCTGCCTCGGGTTCGCGACTTCCGCGGCCTGAATGCCAAGTCCTTCGATGGTCGTGGCAACTACAGCATGGGCGTGAAAGAGCAGATCATTTTCCCGGAAATCGATTACGACAAGATCGATGCTCTCCGCGGTCTGGACATTACCCTGACCACCACTGCCAAGAACGATGATGAAGGCCGCGCTCTGCTGCGTGCTTTCAAATTCCCGTTCCGCAACTGATTGGAGTAGGAAAATGGCCAAGAAGAGCATGAAAAACCGTGAGCTGAAGCGTCAGCTCACCGTTGCCAAGTACGCCACCAAGCGTGCAGCGCTGAAAGCTATCATCGTGGATCTGAACGCAAGTCCAGAAGCTCGTTGGGAAGCTACCGTAGCTCTGCAGAAGCAGCCACGTGACGCAAGCGCCTCGCGCATGCGTAACCGCTGCCGCCTGACTGGTCGTCCGCACGGCGTTTACCGCAAGTTCGGCCTTGGCCGTAACAAGCTGCGTGAAGCTGCCATGCGTGGTGACGTACCAGGTCTGGTTAAAGCCAGCTGGTAATAGCTATCAAAGTCGCGGTTGTCGGGTTCGCAAGAAGCCGATAACCGGTGGCCTTGAACGTGAATCAAGCCCCTTTTGGGGCTTGATTCATTTCTGGGGTGTGTCTAGAATGACCGGCTCGCCTGAGCCCGTGTTTTTTGCCCGGAATTTCTCGGCGACAGTTGTAGCCGCAAGGCTAATTCTTTTTGTATCAGGAGCATCTAGCCCATGAGTATGCAGGACCCGTTAGCGGACATGCTAACTCGAATCCGTAATGCCCAGATGGCTGAAAAGTCCGTCGTAAGCATGCCGTCTTCCACGTTGAAGGTGGCTGTAGCAAAAGTCCTGAAGGACGAAGGTTACATCGCGGGTTATCAGATCAGCAGCGAAATCAAACCTCTGCTGTCCATCGAGCTGAAGTACTTCGAAGGCCGTCCGGTCATCGAAGAAGTGAAGCGCGTTAGCCGTCCAGGCCTGCGTCAGTACAAGTCCGTTGAAGAACTGCCGAAAGTACGTGGCGGTCTTGGCGTGTCTATCGTCTCCACCAACAAAGGTGTGATGACTGATCGTGCTGCGCGCGCTGCCGGTGTCGGCGGCGAAGTTCTTTGCACTGTGTTCTAAGGGGGGATAAGCATGTCTCGCGTCGCTAAGAACCCCGTTAAGCTGCCAGCTGGTGTCGAAGTTAAATTCGCCGGCCAACAGCTTTCGGTGAAGGGTGCCAAGGGCACTCTCGAACTGAACGTTCACTCGTCCGTTGAAATCGTTGAGGAAGCTGGTGAGCTGCGTTTTGCTGCTCGCAATGGCGACCAACAAACGCGTGCAATGGCCGGTACCACTCGTGCTCTGGTAAACAACATGGTCCAAGGCGTAAGCCAAGGCTTCGAGCGCAAGCTCCAGCTGGTCGGTGTTGGTTACAAGGCACAAGCAAAAGGCACAGTGCTGAACCTGGCCCTCGGCTTCTCGCATCCAGTGGATTACGAACTGCCGGAAGGCATCACCGCTGAGACTCCTAGCCAGACCGATATCCTGATCAAGGGCATCGATAAGCAGCTGGTAGGTCAAGTGGCCGCTGAGATCCGCGACTTCCGTCCACCAGAGCCTTACAAAGGTAAAGGTGTGCGCTACGCGGACGAAGTCGTCCGTCGTAAAGAAGCCAAGAAGAAGTAGGGCATAGCAAATGACCGACAAAAAAGTTACTCGACTGCGTCGCGCTCGCAAAGCACGCCTGAAAATGCACGAACTCGAAGTCGTGCGTCTCTGCGTGTTCCGCTCTTCGCAGCACATCTACGCCCAGGTCATTTCGGCCGACGGCAACAAAGTCCTGGCAAGTGCCTCGACTTTGGATAAAGAACTGCGTGATGGCGCCACTGGCAACATCGACGCGGCCACTAAGGTTGGCCAGCTGGTCGCTACGCGTGCTAAAGCCGCTGGCGTCTCGCAGGTGGCTTTCGACCGCTCTGGCTTCAAGTACCACGGCCGCGTCAAGGCGCTGGCTGATGCTGCTCGTGAAGCTGGGCTGGAGTTCTAAGTTATGTCAAATAACGACCAAAAGCGCGACGAAGGCTACATTGAGAAGCTGGTTCAAGTTAACCGCGTAGCCAAAACCGTTAAAGGCGGCCGTATCTTCACTTTCACCGCGTTGACCGTGGTTGGTGATGGTAAGGGCCGTGTTGGCTTCGGCCGTGGCAAGTCGCGTGAAGTGCCTGCTGCGATCCAGAAGGCAATGGAAGCTGCTCGTCGCAACATGATCCAAGTTGATCTGAACGGCACCACTCTGCAGTACGCCATGAAGTCCGCCCACGGCGCTTCCAAGGTTTACATGCAGCCTGCTTCTGAAGGTACCGGTATCATCGCTGGCGGCGCTATGCGTGCTGTCCTCGAAGTTGCTGGCGTTCAGAACGTTCTGGCCAAGTGCTACGGCTCGACTAACCCAGTAAACGTGGTTCACGCCACTTTCAAGGGTTTGAAGGCAATGCAGTCCCCTGAATCCATTGCCGCCAAGCGTGGCAAAAGCGTCCAGGAGATTATCTGATCATGGCTACCGTTAAAGTAACGCTGATCAAAAGCATGACCGGCCGCATCCCTAACCACAAACTGTGCGTTAAGGGTCTGGGTCTGCGTCGCATCGGTCACACTGTAGAAGTCCAGGATACTCCCGAGAATCGCGGGATGATCAACAAGGCTTACTACATGCTGCGTGTCGAGGGTTAATCGATGAAACTCAATGATCTGAGTCCAGCGCCGGGTTCCCGTCGCGAAAAGCATCGTCCGGGCCGTGGTATCGGTAGTGGTTTGGGTAAGACTGGTGGCCGTGGTCACAAAGGTCAGACTTCCCGCTCCGGTGGCACCATTGCTCCAGGCTTTGAAGGCGGTCAACAGCCGCTGCATCGTCGTCTGCCGAAGTTCGGTTTCGTTTCCCTGAAAGCCATGGACCGCGCAGAAGTGCGTCTGTCCGAGCTGGCTAAAGTGGAAGGCGACATCGTTACCGTGCAGTCCCTGAAAGATGCCAACGTGATCAACGTCAACGTTCAGCGTGTGAAAATCATGCTGTCCGGCGAAGTTACTCGCGCTGTGACCATCAAGGGTATCGCCGCCACCAAAGGTGCGCGTGCGGCTATCGAAGCAGCTGGCGGCAAGTTCGAGGAATAAATGGCTAAGCAAGGTGCTCTCTCTGCGCTCGGCAAAGGCGGTATGTCTGAACTCTGGGCTCGTCTGCGTTTTCTGTTCCTGGCGATTATCGTCTACCGAATAGGCGCACACATCCCGGTTCCAGGTATCAACCCGGACCGACTCGCAGACCTGTTTCGACAGAATGAGGGGACCATTCTTAGCTTGTTCAACATGTTTTCCGGCGGCGCGCTGGAGCGGATGAGCATTTTTGCACTGGGGATCATGCCGTACATTTCGGCATCGATCATCATGCAGCTGATGACCGCCGTCAGCCCGCAGCTGGAGCAGTTGAAGAAGGAAGGTGAAGCTGGCCGTCGCAAGATCAGCCAGTACACCCGCTACGGCACTGTCGTCCTCGCTCTGGTTCAGGCTATCGGCATGTCCGTTGGTCTGGCCGGGCAGGGCGTTGCGTTCACTGGTGACTTTGGCTTCCATTTCGTCGCGGTATCCACTTTTGTGGCTGGTGCGATGTTCATGATGTGGCTGGGTGAGCAGATTACTGAGCGTGGTGTTGGCAACGGTATCTCGATGTTGATTTTCGCAGGTATCGTCGCCGGTCTTCCGAGAGCGATCGGGCAGTCTTTCGAGTCTGCACGTCAGGGTGATATCAATATTTTCGCCTTGGTTGCGATCGGTTTGCTGGCAGTAGCGATTATCGGTTTTGTGGTGTTCATTGAGCGTGGTCAGCGTCGTATTGCTGTTCACTACGCCAAGCGTCAGCAGGGCCGTAAGGTGTTTGCTGCGCAGACCAGCCACTTGCCGCTGAAAGTGAATATGGCCGGTGTTATTCCTGCTATTTTCGCGAGCAGCATTTTGCTGTTTCCGGCTTCGTTGGGTGCCTGGTTCGGTCAGTCTGAAGGTATGGGCTGGTTGCAGGACATCTCGCAGTCGATCGCTCCTGGTCAGCCGTTGAATATTCTGCTGTTTAGTGCAGGGATTATTTTCTTCTGCTTCTTCTATACGGCGTTGATGTTCAATCCGAAAGACGTAGCGGAAAACCTGAAGAAGTCCGGTGCCTTTATTCCGGGCATCCGTCCAGGTGAGCAGTCTGCGCGCTACATTGATGGCGTTCTGACCCGCTTGACCATGTTCGGTGCTCTATATATGACGGCCGTCTGTCTGTTGCCCCAGTTCCTGGTGGTTGCTGCAAACGTTCCGTTCTACCTTGGCGGGACCTCGTTGCTGATCGTGGTCGTGGTTGTTATGGACTTCATGTCCCAAGTACAATCGCACCTCGTTTCCCACCAGTACGAATCCCTGATGAAGAAAGCCAACCTGAAGGGTTACGGCAGCGGCATGCTGCGCTAATCCATAAGGTTCGAGGAGTTGGTGATGAAAGTTCGTGCATCGGTGAAAAAGCTGTGCCGTAACTGCAAGATTATTCGCCGCGAAGGTGTTGTTCGAGTAATTTGCAGCGCGGAACCGCGTCACAAACAGCGCCAAGGCTGAGTGTGATTGTGCTTCAAGCCCGGCAGCTAGTGCGCTGCCGGGTTGATTATTTGTTATTACAGCGATATTATCTCGCGCCCTATTTCTTGGCTTCCGGGGCGTAGGTAGCTGTCAATTGGAGTCCCACTGAATGGCCCGTATTGCAGGCGTTAACATTCCAGATAACAAGCATACTGTTATCTCGCTGACCTACATCTATGGTGTTGGTCGCACTACTGCGCAGAAAATCTGCGCGGTGACTGGGGTCAACCCAGCTGCGAAGATCAAGGATCTGAGCGACGAGCAAATTGAACAGCTGCGTGGCGAAGTGGCGAAGTTCACCACTGAAGGTGACCTGCGTCGCGAAATCAACATGAAAATCAAACGCTTGATGGATCTGGGCTGCTACCGCGGTCTGCGCCATCGTCGTGGTCTTCCAGTGCGCGGTCAGCGTACCAAGACCAACGCGCGTACTCGCAAAGGTCCGCGTAAGCCGATCCGCAAGTAATCGCACCAGCGAATCGACAGGAATTTAGTCATGGCAAAACCTGCTGCTCGTCCTCGTAAAAAGATTAAAAAGACAGTGGTTGATGGCATCGCCCACATCCACGCGTCTTTCAACAACACCATCGTGACCATCACCGACCGTCAAGGTAACGCTCTTTCCTGGGCAACCTCCGGTGGTTCGGGTTTCCGCGGTTCTCGCAAGTCCACCCCGTTCGCTGCTCAAGTAGCTGCTGAGCGTGCTGGTCAAGCTGCGCTGGAATATGGCCTGAAAAACCTCGACGTTAACGTCAAGGGCCCAGGTCCAGGTCGTGAATCCGCAGTCCGCGCTTTGAACGGCTGTGGCTACAAGATCGCCAGCATCACCGACGTGACGCCAATCCCGCACAACGGGTGCCGTCCGCCGAAGAAGCGCCGCGTGTAATCCAGGAGATTGTAAAGAATGGCTCGTTACATTGGTCCAAAATGCAAACTGGCTCGTCGCGAAGGCACCGATCTCTTCCTGAAGAGCGGCGTGCGCGCTATCGAATCCAAGTGCAACATCGAAGCAGCTCCTGGCATCCATGGCCAGCGTCGTGGTCGTCAATCCGACTACGGTACCCAGCTGCGTGAAAAGCAAAAAGTTCGTCGTATCTACGGCGTACTCGAGCGTCAATTCAGCGGTTACTACAAACAAGCAGCTGGCAAGAAGGGCGCAACCGGTGAAAACCTGCTGCAACTGCTCGAATGCCGTCTGGACAACGTTGTATACCGCATGGGCTTCGGTTCGACTCGTGCCGAATCCCGTCAGCTGGTATCGCACAAGTCGATCAGCGTAAACGGTCAGACCGTTAACGTTCCGTCCTTCCAGGTTCGTGCTGGTGACGTGGTTGCTGTTCGCGAGAAAGCAAAAAACCAACTTCGCATTGTCCAAGCTCTCGATCTGTGTGCTCAACGTGGCCGCGTAGAATGGGTAGAAGTAGACACTGAGAAGAAGTCGGGCGTTTTCAAGAACGTTCCAGCTCGCAGTGATCTGTCCGCCGACATCAACGAAAGCCTGATTGTCGAGCTCTACTCCAAGTAAGGGCTAGAAAATAGGTGCATCCATGCAGATTTCGGTAAATGAGTTCCTGACACCCCGCCATATTGATGTGCAGGTTGTCAGTCCAACCCGCGCCAAGATCACCCTCGAGCCTCTCGAGCGTGGTTTTGGCCACACCCTGGGCAACGCGCTGCGCCGCATCCTGTTGTCCTCAATGCCCGGCTGTGCAGTAGTCGAGGCCGAGATTGACGGTGTGCTCCACGAGTACAGCGCCATCGAAGGTGTACAGGAAGACGTAATTGAAATCCTGTTGAACCTTAAAGGTCTGGCTATCAAGCTGCACGGCCGTGACGAAGTTACGCTGACCTTGTCGAAGAAGGGTTCGGGGGTGGTTACCGCTGCCGATATTCAGCTGGATCATGATGTCGAGATCGTTAACCCCGATCACGTAATCGCTAACCTGGCGTCTAACGGCGCCCTGAACATGAAGCTCGTAGTAGCTCGTGGTCGTGGTTATGAACCGGCCGACTCGCGTCAGAGCGATGAAGACGAAAGCCGCAGCATTGGTCGCTTGCAGCTTGACTCTTCGTTCAGCCCGGTTCGCCGTATCGCATACGTGGTGGAAAACGCCCGTGTCGAGCAGCGTACTAACCTGGACAAGCTGGTTATTGATCTGGAAACCAACGGTACCCTGGATCCTGAAGAGGCTATCCGCCGTGCTGCAACCATCCTGCAACAGCAGTTGGCTGCGTTCGTCGACCTCAAAGGTGACAGTGAGCCAGTGGTAGTCGAGCAAGAAGACGAGATCGATCCGATCCTGCTTCGCCCGGTTGACGATCTGGAACTGACTGTACGTTCGGCTAACTGCCTTAAGGCGGAAAACATTTACTACATCGGCGACCTGATTCAGCGTACCGAAGTAGAACTGTTGAAGACTCCGAACCTGGGCAAGAAATCCTTGACTGAAATCAAGGACGTTCTGGCCTCCCGCGGTCTGTCCCTCGGCATGCGCCTCGACAACTGGCCGCCTGCAAGTCTTAAGAAGGACGACAAGGCGACTGCCTGATCGTCGTAATCACCGAACGTTGTGTTTGGTAAGGAATGAACCATGCGTCATCGTAAAAGTGGGCGTCACCTGAGCCGCACCAGCTCGCACCGCAAGGCCATGTTCCAAAACATGGCGGTGTCGCTGTTCGAGCACGAGCTGATCAAAACTACACTGCCGAAAGCTAAAGAACTGCGCCGCGTTGCCGAGCCGCTGATCACTTTGGCCAAGACAGACAGCCTGGCTAACCGCCGTCTGGCTTTCGACCGTACTCGTTCGAAAGCCATCGTTGGTAAGCTCTTCAACGACCTGGGCAAGCGTTACGCTACCCGTGAGGGTGGCTACCTGCGCATCCTCAAGTGCGGTTTCCGCGCTGGCGACAACGCTCCTATGGCGTACGTTGAACTGGTTGATCGTGCTGTCGGCGGTGAAGCTGTATCCGCTGAGTAAGACGTCAGTCTGAAACAAGAAACCGGGCCTAGTGCCCGGTTTTTTGTTGCTGTATGTATTAGATATTTCTATCGTTAGCGAATATGTAATGCATTGGATCTTGTAACACTGTTGGTCAATACTCTTCCTCGGCCGATTAGCCGGCAGTTTCACGGACTGACAGAGGAAGATTGAGCATGAGCCAAACCAAAACTCTTACTACCGCTAGTGGCGCTCCTGTCGCTGATAACCAGAACTCCCGTTCTGCCGGCCCTCGGGGCCCTTTGCTTCTCGAAGATTTTCACCTGATCGAAAAGCTTGCCCATTTCAACCGCGAGAATATTCCTGAGCGCCGTGTACACGCCAAGGGATCGGGCGCCTACGGCACCTTCACTGTTTCTCGCGATATTTCTCAATACACCAGCGCGAAGCTGTTTGAATCAGTCGGCAAGCAGACGCCGACCTTCCTGCGCTTCTCCACAGTGGGCGGTGAGCGTGGCTCGGCAGATACCGAGCGCGACCCACGGGGTTTCGCCCTCAAGTTCTACACCGAAGAAGGCAACTGGGACATCGTTGGCAACAACACCCCGGTGTTCTTCATCCGCGATCCGTTGAAGTTTCCCGATTTCATCCACACCCAGAAGCGTCTGCCCCAGAGCAACCTGAAAAGTGCGCAGATGATGTGGGATTTCTGGTCGCATTCGCCCGAGGCGCTGCACCAGGTAACCATTCTCTTCTCTGATCGGGGGATTCCGGATGGCTATCGTCATATGCACGGCTTTGGCAGTCACACGTACAGCCTGATCAACGCCAAGGGTGAGCGGCACTGGGTCAAGTGGCACTACAAAACCAAGCAGGGGATCAAAAACCTGGCTCCGGCAGACGCTGCCCGTCTGGCAGGTACTGATCCGGATTACGCCCAGCGCGACCTGTTCGATGCAATCGAGCGCGGCGAGTTTCCGAAGTGGCGTGTCTGCATCCAGATCATGACCGAAGCTCAAGCAGCGGCTCATTACGAGAACCCCTTCGACGTGACCAAGACCTGGTCGCAGAAAGAGTTCCCGCTGATCGAAGTGGGTGAGTTGGAGCTCAATCGCAACCCGCAGAATTACTTTGCTGAAGTCGAGCAGGCCGCCTTTGGTCCAAGCAACATGGTGCCGGGTGTAGGTCTGTCACCGGACCGCATGCTTCAGGGCCGGGTATTCGCTTACGCAGATGCTCACCGCTATCGCGTGGGGACCAACCACCAGCAACTGCCGGTGAACGCTCCTTTGAGCCCGGTGAACAGCTATCAGCGCGATGGCTCAATGGCGTTCGGTCCTAACGGCGGCGCTGCCCCGAACTACGAGCCCAACAGCTACGCTGATGCACCAAAACAGGCTCCACGCTATGCCGAGCCGGCTCTGGCTCTCAGCGGCGCAGCAGATCGCTACGACCACCGTGAGGACACGGACTACTACAGCCATGCGGGTGCTCTTTTCCGCCTCATGAACGATGAGCAGAAGGCCTTGCTGATCAGCAATATCTCCGGAGCAATGGCCGGTGTGAGTGGGGATGTTGTTGAGCGTCAGTTGCAACACTTCTTCAAGGCCGACCCAGCCTTTGGGGAAGGTATCGCCAAGGCATTGGGCGTATCGCTCAAGTAAGTCTAAATAAGAAGCAGAACCGCCCTCATTTGGGCGGTTTTTGCGTTATTTATACTGCTTTTCTCGGATATTCTTCACTTTTTCAGTTATTTCTAAGTGACCTGCAAGTCAGCTTGGTTCAAACTATCCACTTTCAAGCAGGGAGATGTAGGGCGATGCAAGGTCACCCGGACGTAATCGATTATCTCAACACGTTGCTGACGGGCGAACTGGCAGCACGTGACCAATATTTCATCCACTCACGTATGTACGAAGACTGGGGCTTCACCAAGCTCTACGAGCGTATCAATCATGAAATGGAAGAAGAGGCGCAACACGCTGATGCCCTGATGCGTCGCATCCTGATGCTCGAAGGCACGCCGCGCATGCGTCCCGACGATCTCGACACCGGTACCACCGTGCCGGATATGCTGGCCAGCGATCTGCGGCTGGAATACAAGGTCCGCGCGGCGTTGTGCAAAGGCATCGAACTGTGTGAGCTGCACAAGGACTACGTCAGCCGCGATATCCTGCGCATTCAATTGGCGGATACCGAAGAAGATCACACCTACTGGCTGGAAAAGCAGTTGGGCCTGATCAAGTCCATCGGCCTGGAGAACTACCTGCAGTCGCAATTCTGACGGCTGCCGGCGTTGCCGCCGGATAACGAGATGTCTCGTTCCTAGAGATGGCGCGAATATTCTTAGATGTTAAAAAGCCCCTGTCACCGAAAGGTGACAGGGGCTTTTTTCATGGGCCTCAGGCGCGATCGCGGGTCAGCAGCGGCTTGAGGTAGTGCCCGGTGTGGGACTGGGGCATCTCTGCCACCTGCTCCGGAGTGCCGACAGCGATGATTTGCCCGCCTTTGGAGCCACCCTCTGGCCCCAGATCCACCATCCAGTCAGCCGTCTTGATCACGTCCAGGTTGTGCTCGATCACCACCACAGTGTTGCCGTGGTCGCGCAGGCGGTGCAGAACGTCCAGCAGCTGCTGGATATCCGCGAAATGCAGGCCTGTGGTTGGCTCATCGAGGATATACAGGGTCTTTCCGGTGTCACGCTTGGACAGCTCGCGGGACAGCTTGACCCGTTGGGCCTCGCCGCCAGACAGGGTGGTGGCCGATTGGCCGAGCTTGATGTAGGACAGGCCTACGTCCATCAGCGTCTGCAGTTTGCGCGCAAGTGCCGGTACCGGATCGAAGAACTCACGAGCTTCTTCGATGGTCATTTCCAGGACTTCGTGGATGTTCTTGCCCTTGTACTTGATCTCAAGGGTTTCGCGGTTGTAGCGCTTGCTCTTGCACACATCGCAGGGCACGTAGATGTCTGGCAGGAAGTGCATCTCTACCTTGATCAGGCCATCGCCCTGGCAGGCTTCGCAGCGCCCGCCCTTGACGTTGAAGGAGAAGCGCCCAGGTCCATAACCCCGTGAGCGGGACTCCGGAACGCCGGAGAACAGTTCGCGGATTGGCGTGAACAGCCCGGTGTAGGTTGCCGGATTGGAGCGCGGCGTACGACCGATGGGGCTCTGGTCGATGTCCACTACCTTGTCCAGGTGCTGCAGGCCATTGATGCTGTCGTGAGGCGCTGCTTCGAGGGTTGTTGCACCATTCAGAGCGGTAGCGCTGAGAGGAAACAGGGTGTTGTTGATCAAAGTCGATTTGCCTGAGCCGGAGACGCCGGTCACGCAGGTCAACAGGCCAATGGGGATCTCCAGGTCAACGTTGCGCAGGTTGTTGCCGCGAGCACCCTTGAGGGTCAGGGAAAGCTTTTTGTTGCGCGGGGTACGTTTGGCCGGCACCACAATTTTCACCCGGCCAGACAAATATTTGCCGGTCAGGGAGTCGGGGTGCGCCATGACCTCCGCCGCAGTGCCTTCGGCGACGATCCGCCCGCCGTGCACGCCGGCTCCCGGCCCGATATCCACCACATAGTCGGCTAGGCGGATGGCATCTTCATCGTGCTCGACCACGATCACCGTATTGCCGATGTCCCGCAGGTGCTTCAAGGTCCCCAGCAGGCGATCGTTGTCTCGCTGGTGCAGGCCAATGGACGGCTCGTCGAGAATGTACATCACGCCGACCAAGCCGGCGCCGATCTGGCTGGCCAGGCGAATACGCTGGGCCTCGCCACCAGACAAGGTATCGGCGCTGCGGTCCAGGGTCAGGTAGTCGAGCCCGACATTGACCAGAAACTGCAGGCGTTCACGGATTTCCTTGAGGATCTTGTCGGCGATCTCTCCACGGCGACCGGTGAGGGTCAAGGTAGCGAAATAATCCGTGGCATCGCCGATGGGCAGGCTGGTGACCGCCGGCAGGGTTTTCTCGCCTACCCAGACGTGCCGTGCCTCGCGGCGCAGACGGGTGCCCCGGCAATCCGGGCAGGGCTGGGTGCTGAGGAACTTGGCCAACTCCTCGCGCACGGTGGCCGATTCGGTTTCCCGGTAGCGGCGCTCCAGATTCGGCACTATCCCTTCGAACGGGTGGGAGCGCTTGACGATGTCGCCCCGGTCGTTGAGGTACTTGAAGTCGACATTCTGGGTGCCGCTGCCGTGCAGGATGACCTTCTGCTGATCCGCCGGAAGTTGGTTGAACGGTACTTCGAGGCTGAAGCCGTAGTGGGCGGCCAGCGAGCCGAGCATCTGGAAGTAATAGACGTTGCGCCGGTCCCAACCGCGTATGGCACCTTCGGCCAGGGTCAGCTCGCCATTGACCAGGCGCTTGATGTCGAAGAATTGCTTGACCCCCAGGCCGTCGCAGGTCGGGCAAGCGCCGGCCGGGTTGTTGAAGGAGAACAGCTTGGGTTCCAGCTCGCTGATGGCGTGGCCACAGATCGGGCAGGCAAAGCGCGCCGAGAAGATCATCTCTTCGCCCGGCTCGTCATCCATTGGGGCCACCAGGGCAATACCGTCCGCCAGCTTCAAGGCGGTTTCAAAGGATTCCGCGAGGCGCTGCTGCAGGTCGCTGCGGACTTTGAAGCGGTCGACCACTACATCGATCGAATGCTTTTTCTGTTTGTCCAGTTTCGGCAGCTCGTCAAGCTCGAACAGCTTGCCGTTGACCCGCGCGCGAACGAAGCCCTGGGCCCGCAGTTCTTCGAAGACCGAGAGGTGCTCGCCCTTGCGCTCGCGAATCACCGGCGCCAGCAACATCAGCTTGCTACCTTCGGGCTGGGCCAGCACCAGGTCGACCATCTGGCTGACGGTCTGGGCTTCCAGCGGGATGTCGTGATCCGGGCAGCGTGGGGTGCCGACGCGAGCGTAGAGCAGGCGCAGGTAGTCGTAGATCTCGGTGATGGTGCCGACGGTGGAACGCGGGTTGTGCGAAGTGGATTTCTGCTCGATGGAAATCGCCGGCGACAGCCCTTCGATGGTGTCGACATCGGGCTTTTCCATCATCGACAGAAATTGTCGGGCATAGGCCGACAGCGACTCGACATAACGACGCTGGCCTTCGGCATAAAGCGTGTCGAACGCCAGGGACGACTTGCCGGACCCAGACAGCCCGGTGATGACGATCAACTTGTCCCGTGGCAGGGTCAGGTCGATGTTCTTCAGGTTGTGGGTACGGGCCCCACGAATCAGAATCTTGTCCAAAAGTGGCCTCGATCGGCGGGCGTAAAGGCAGGAGTATAAAACTAAACACTGGATGGATGCACACTATCCAGCGGTGCTTTTTCGAACGCTGGCGAGGGCTGCGCGGCAAAGCGTCGCCATATACCCCCTCAATCGATCGGACTGGTAGAATCGCCGCCGGTTCACATGAGGTTTATCCATGCACGATCCCCACAGCGAACGCATGAGTGGCAGCGAGACCCGCGCGGCAAGCGGTCTGGCCCTGGTGTTCGCCTTCCGTATGCTTGGCATGTTTATGGTACTGCCGGTCCTGGCGACCTATGGAATGGATCTGGCGGGGGCGACCCCGGCCCTGATCGGGTTGGCGATTGGTGCCTATGGCCTGACCCAGGCGGTTTTTCAGATTCCCTTCGGCATCATTTCCGACCGCATCGGTCGCCGTCCAGTGATTTATCTGGGGCTGATCGTATTTGCTCTGGGCAGCGTGCTGGCCGCCAATGCCGACTCGATCTGGGGCGTGATCGCCGGGCGTATCCTGCAGGGCGCCGGGGCGATTTCCGCCGCAGTGATGGCGCTCTTGTCGGACCTGACCCGCGAGCAGCACCGGACCAAGGCCATGGCCATGATCGGCATGACCATCGGCCTGTCGTTCGCAGTGGCCATGGTGGTGGGGCCGCTGCTGACTCGTAGCTTCGGGCTCTCCGGGTTGTTCCTGGCAACCGGGGCGATGGCCCTGGTAGGCATTCTTATCGTCGCCTTCATGGTGCCGCGCTCCACCGGACCGCTGCAGCACCGTGAGTCCGGGGTGGCGCGCCAGGCATTGCTCCCGACCCTCAAGCATCCCGATCTGCTGCGCCTGGATCTGGGCATCTTCGTGTTGCATGCGATGCTGATGTCGAGCTTCGTCGCCTTGCCCCTGGCTCTGGTGGAAAAAGCCGGCCTGCCCAAGGAGCAGCATTGGTGGGTGTACCTCACCGCGTTGCTGATTTCCTTCTTCGCCATGATCCCGTTCATCATCTATGGCGAGAAAAAACGCAAGATGAAACGAGTTCTGCTCGGCGCGGTCAGTACGCTGCTGCTCACCGAGCTATTCTTCTGGAAGTTCGGCGACAGCTTGCGTGCGCTGGTGATCGGCACCGTGGTGTTCTTCACCGCCTTCAACCTGCTGGAGGCGTCCTTGCCGTCGCTGATCAGCAAGGTTTCACCGGCAGGAGGCAAGGGCACGGCGATGGGGGTGTATTCCACCAGCCAGTTCCTTGGTTCGGCACTGGGTGGCATTCTCGGCGGCTGGTTGTTCCAGCATGGCGGTTTGTCGGTTGTGTTCCTGGGATGCGCAGGTCTGGCTGCACTCTGGCTGGCCTTTGCTGTTACCATGCGCGAGCCTCCATATGTGACGAGCCTGCGCTTGCCGTTATCGCCCGAAGCGATCCGCGAAGCCGGTCTGGTCGAGCGCCTGAAAGCCGTCGCTGGAGTAACAGATGCCGTGGTGGTGGCCGAAGAGGCTGCCATTTACATCAAATTGGACACCGAATTATTGGATCGCGCGACGCTCGAGCAGTTGGTCAACTCAGCGCCGTCGCCGCGCGAAGCCTAGGAGAACGTTATGGCCCGTGGGGTTAACAAAGTCATATTGGTCGGTACTTGCGGCCAGGATCCCGAAGTTCGCTACCTGCCTAACGGTAACGCCGTGACCAACCTGAGTCTGGCCACCAGTGAGCAGTGGACCGACAAGCAGACCGGTCAGAAGGTCGAGCGCACCGAGTGGCACCGTGTGTCGATGTTCGGCAAGGTCGCGGAGATTGCTGGCGAGTACCTGCGCAAGGGTTCGCAGGTCTACATCGAGGGCAAACTGCAGACCCGCGAGTGGGAAAAAGACGGTATCAAGCGTTACACCACCGAAATCATCGTCGACATGCAGGGCACCATGCAGCTGCTGGGTGGCCGTCCACAGGGCGACCAGCAAGGCCAGGGCGGCATGTCCAACTCGGCACCACGCCCTCAGCAGTCCCGTCCTGCTCCGCAGCCACAGCGTGAGTCGCGTCCAGCGCCACAGCAGGCCGCTCCGCAGCCGGCCCCGGACTTCGACAGCTTTGATGACGATATTCCGTTCTGATCGCATACCTTCGCGTTCAGCATCGATAAAAACGGGGCCATGCCAATGGCCCCGTTTTTTTATGCCGCTTTTTACTGGCCGCTGCCAAAGCCTTCGCCGTCCAGGCTGGGCCAACCCTGGGGCGGACTGTGGCGTGTCGGGGTCTGTTGCTGGTGGTAGTGGGGACCATGGGCCTCGGAGCTCATGGTGGGGCGATCGGCGAGGATGGTTTCGGTCTGCAGGCTGTGTTCGCCGTCGGTGAACCAGCAGGCCAGTGCCGAATTGCGGTTGCCGTGCAAGTCCACGACCCTGGGAGGGCCTGCGCTTTGCGAGGCGCTTTTCTCGGGCATGCGCTGCGGTGGCAGCACCAGGGCATCTCCCGGCTTCAGCCACAAGTCTGCCATGTGGATCTGGCTCCTATCAGGCAGCCAGCGGGCAACGCTGATGACCAGCGGCAAGCGCCCATGGCGAGCCAGGAACACGTGGGCGAAATCGTGGAATTCCAGGTCCGTGGGATTGTAGGTCAGCAGTTCGCGCTGGCGTGCCGGGCCAAGGTAGGGGGACTGGTGACCCGCCCACTTGCCATAGGTGAACTGGCCCAGGACCAGGTTTTGATATTCAAAGCCAATGCTCTCGCCACTTTGCAGCAGGGTCATGCCAAAGGCCCGCGCCGTTTCGGCCGTGGCCCAGAGGGGCTGGTACACAACTTCTTCGGGGTGGCTGCCAAACACCAACTCGGTGATGGCATAGGACCCGGTGTGGGTCGCAATCTTTTTGGCATGGCTGCTGACGTTGTCGTATCGGGTGCCCAGTAGCTGGTGCGGGTCTTTTTCCACCAGGCTGATGCAACGTCCTCGTGGATTTGAGTAAAAGCGCGCCAGCCCGTGGTCGTTGTAGAGAAAAGGTGTTGAGCCTGGATCCAGGGGGCGCTCCTGGCCCTCTTCGATAAAGGCAACAGCATCGAACGATTGCATCATGTGATTGCGTCTCCAAAAGGGCTTGGCTCGTCGTCATGCCGGGGCAGCAGGTTGACCGGACCTGATGTTTCAAAGGGTTACCCGGCGCAGACGTCCGCTCAACGCAACCACTTGATGATCCGCTGCAGGAATCAGTCGCCCACTCAGCCCCATCCCTTCACTCACCAACACCGCCCCTTCGATGCAACACAGGTTGGAGGGCGTATCCAGGCCTGTGGCAAGCACCTGCACATTGCGCTGCTGCAGGTCGCAGCGCAGCAGCCGTCCGCTGAAACGGGCGAATCCGCCGTGCAGGGGCTCGCCTGCCCACTCGGGAGGCAAAGGCTGCAGCAGCCGGTCGCACAGCTCCAGCACCAGGATCTGGCCCTGCGCAGTAAGTGCCAGCCCGGTGGGCAGTTGCAGGCCGCGAATCAACACCTCGATCCTGCCGCTGGCAGGCCACACCCGGATCACCTGGCCGGCCTTGTCAGCGAAATCGATACCCAGGCGCGCCGGGTCGCGGCGCAGCTCGCCAGAGAACAGGCTGATCAGCACTGCATCGGTCTGCAGCTCGTGTACCAGGGTCACCGGGACCGCTTCCTGGCCCTGGTCCAGGTCGGGCAACTGGGCCAGGACCTGCTCGCCGTCCTGGGTGAACTCCACCAGCTGGTTGCTATCGGGCTTGACCGCCATCCAGCTTTGGCGTGAGGGGTGATAGCACAGCGAGTTGAGGTTGCCGCGGCTGTGGAACAGTGGCTCGGGCGGGCTGTATTGCAGGTCCAGAAGCTTCGAGCCGGCCACGTAGTCGGTCTGGCTGGCCAGGTAGCGCCCGGCACCGAAGGCGATGTCCGACAGCCCCATGATCTCGTCGCGCAGCATGCGCGCCTGCATGTTCATCGAACGAAAGCCCTGGGCCAGGATCTGCGGCGGCAGATAGGCACCCGGCTGCTCCGGGTCCGGGCACAGGCGACTGATGCGCCCGCTGAACGGCTGGTCTGCAAGGCCCGAGCCGGCTTCCGCCAGCAGCAGGCTGCCATCGGCTTGCAGGCAGAGGCCACGGGGATTCAGCAGCCCCTCGGCGATGACCTTGTTGGGACGCAGGTCTTCCTGCGGTTGGCCGGGGATAAAGAATGCAATTGGCATAGGGGTTTTTCCTCGCAATTGGAACGGTCCCGTCACTGCAGTGGCTGCCAGGGTTCACTGGTGAGCCAGCACTTGAGCAGAGCTCGCTGGCTGGCGGACATCGAGCGCACCACCGGCATGTACAAGGTCGTGCCGAGGTACTGCGGTGAGGTGCGTGCGAGGATCATCCGGCCTGCTCCCCAGACGGCATCCTGCTGATTGAGCGCGATGTAGCGGGACATGGCGGGGAAGGCCAGGTAGTGAAAACGCAGCACGTGCTTGTACACCTGGTCCCAGGTGACGGCGCTGCCCGGTGCAATGCCGAAATCGGTGATGGCGGATTTGCGCAGGTTGATGAAAAAACCGTTGTCCTTACTGTTTTCGACCGCGCAGGTCAGGGTGACAAACCCGGCCTGAGCTGCGGAGCCGGGCTTGAGGCTGACCTTGAAACTCACGCTGGACTGGCCAGCCTTGACCGTTTGCTTGGGCTCGAACAGCAGAAAGTCCCAGAACTCAGGGGCTATGTAGGGGGCATCCGAACCGCTGTTTGAGGGGCCGGGGCTGATTGTGATCACGGTGTCCTTGGTCACGGGTTGGCCCCGTTGGCTCAGGTTCAAGGTGATCTCGAGTCCCTTGGGGTAATCCTCAAGATACAGATTGCGTTGGTTGGAACTCAGGCGATAGGTCTGCTCAAGGGCGTTGACACGGATCTCCCGCGGCTTGGGTTGGGAGGGAAAGTTGTGCGTCAGTGGTGCCTTGATGGCAATCGCCTCTTGGCTGGCCAACTGGCGTTGTTCAGGCGTCAGCGGCAAGTCAACAATGCCGCCATACAGGTAGTAGTCAGACAGCGGAGTTTGCAACGGGTCCAGGGTTGTGAGCGTTTTGGTGCCGAGGTTGATTGAGACAATACCGAAGTTCGCATTGGGGCCAATGGGCGAGGTGTTATCGGTTCGAACACTGCGAAATGCCTGCTTGGGGATGATGTTGAGCATGTCGATGCTCAACAGGTTGTTTTCGAGCACGCTCGCGTAGCCTGCACTACCTGTGGTTGGATTGATCAGCTGGCGCCCGGCAGTGACGATCAGGGGTTCGTTGGCAAAGGCGGGAGCCAGGGTGCCGACCACGCGGCCAATGCTCGGGTTGGAGGTGTACTGGTGAGCGGCGTAGTCGGCGTCCAGTTGCGCCGTGGTCATTCGCGGGCACATCTCGAACATGACGAAGCGCACGACGATACCGGTGGCGCCGGGGGCCTCGATGATGGCGCGCAAGAGCGGGTTGTCCTGGTTGTAACTGACGATCTGCTCGCGAGAGAAAGTGACCTGGAAGCTGCCGCTGATACGGTTGGAGCCCGGTGCATCCGGTTCCGGGTCGAGAATCCGGATTGCCACGTCATAGCTGCTGCACACCGTATTGCCCTTGATCAGCAATTGCGGGGGCGTGCTGTTGCCGATCTGCAGGCCGCCGAGGAAAATCTGCGAACTGATGGTGCCGGTCGGGTCCAGGTCGACCATCATCGGGCCGGTCACCGGTGCCGCGCCGGTGACTGGGTCCACCGACCCCAGCAGGTAGAACGGTTCGCCGACAAGATCCCCCTGGGTGCTGATGTTGCCCGGCGTTCCCTGGGAGCTGATGGCAACCTTGTCCAGGGTGACGACATGCTGGCCATAGTGGTTCCATCCCCCTGCGGTGTAGTAAACGCCGGTCGGCGCATTGATCATCTGGGTCAACTCGTCATCGCTGTACACCTCTGCCTGGGGGTACAGGGTCGAGGTGGTCAAGTCGAAGAGTGAAAGTGTCTCCTCGCTGTCGGGATTGCTGGGATCGCTGGGAATGGTGGGCGAGTTGTTGGGCAGGCTGACGTTGGCCTCGATCCCGCCCCAGAAATTCAGCCGTGGGCCGTTGAGAATACTCATGATTCACTCCTTGCTCTGGGTGCTGGGGCTATTGGGCGACTTGGCGAACTTGAACAGGTAGGAAAAGTCGGCCTTTTGCAGGCTGTCGACCGGTGTCGCCATGGAATGGCAGTTGGTGCAGCTGCTGTTGGGCTGGATGTAGCTTTCCATGGTCACGTTGGCCGAGAGTTCAGGTGTCGTCTGGCCTGTGGGCGCGCCTGGATTGGGCGTGGTACTCCACTGGGTGGTGATCAGCTGGTAGTACTTGAAGACCGACGCCTGGACCTGTGGCTGCGACTGGTACTGGCTGTTGAGCCTGGTCGTGGCCTCGGTCAAGGGGGTGAAGCGGTCCAGGGGATTGGGGGTGGTGAAACTCATTCCCGGCTTCGGCGTGCAGGTCATGTGGCCATTTTGCAGGGTCCAGTTGCAGGGCGTCTGGTTGAGCTGGTCGGCGGGCGCCTTGGCATCGAAATAGGAGTATGCAATCCCTTGCTGTGGCTGATTGACCCACTGGTTCCCCTGCTTGACCTTGGGCGGCACATTGTCGACCTGCTCGAAGGTCGACCAGATCCACTGTGGAAAACCCTCGACCTTGTTGATGATATGCAACCCCACCAGGCCCAGCGTCGCTGAAGCCGTACCGTTGGCCACGCCTTGCGCGTCGAACGTGGTGATCTGGGCCTGCATGTGCAGGTAGCGGTTGAGGTCATCCTTTGAGGTGAGTATCCGCCAGCTGGACTTGACCTCGTTGGTCGCATTGGGGAACTGAATGTTGCGGGCCTTGGCCACGACATCGGCGTTGTAGAACTGGTGGTTGACGATGTAGTCGTAGGACACCTGGTTGGCGGCAATCTGGTAGTAGGTGGGATTGCCGCTCTGGTCGATAAGCCAACCGCCAACGGCCTGGTTGTCGTTGGCCGTTGCGGTGTTCTTGCGCCCGGCGATATTGATCAGCTTGAGGACCTTGGCCATCGGTGCCGAATTCCAGGGGCCGGGGTCCTGCCCTTGTGGCAGGAAGATCTCATTCACGCCCTTGTAGCTCTGCCACACGGTATCGCCCGGGCTGCCCAGGGGTTTGCTGCAATCGGCGACCCCGCGTTCCCCGACCTTGGCCGGCCAGTTCAGGTTGATGAACACCTGCCAGCTGTACTGATCGAAAGCCTGCTGCGATGCATCGGCAGCAGGCACCACGGCATTGGGCGGACAAGTGGTCTGCGGCCCCGGCGCGCTGGGCTGCAAGGCGCTGGCCTGCTGGCAGCCCAGGCCAAGTAACAGCAGGGCGGTGAAACGGCTCCAAGAATTCATGAGGCGGCTCCTGTCACTGTGCGGGGGGCGAGAGTTGGTTCCACTGCGGCCGCGCACCGTTCTTCAACGACGGCGGTGGGGTGAAGAGCTGGCAGTCCGGCGGGTTGGTCGGGCACATCTTCGCCACCTGGTCCCAGGTCTTTGCCGGGTCCGGCTTGGCGTTGCTCCAGTTGCGATAGTTCTGGCTGACGATGGGCGCGTCAGCGACGCTGGCATCGCCGGAGAAGTAGAACGACTGCGGATGCTGATAGGCCGGCTGGCCCGGGCCGTCGCTGCTGGCCTTCTTGTAGAAGGCATAGCCAAACAGGATCGGGCTCGGCTTGACCGGGATCTCCAGCGCATAGGCTTGCACACTGCCGTCCAGGTGCTGGCTGCGGGCGGCGCTATAGGGCAGGTGCTTGATGAAGTCCTGGCGGGGTGGGTGATTCATCGGCGAGAACAGGCAGCAGGCCGGCATGTCCTTGGGCCGGTCCTCGGGGTAGGTGAGGAAGTAGGCCTTGTTGCCCAGGGAGACGAAGGAGCAGGTGTAGTTGTTGTCCTTGATCGGGAAGATCGGCAGGCAGTACTTCTCGTAGTGCTCCATCATCGCCCCGGTGCCGTCCTTGTCGGCGGGTACATAGTCGTTGTCGTAGTAGCTGGTGCCTTGGGACACGGTGTAGTCGGAAGGCTTCAGGGTGCTGGGCGGGCTGCTGTAGGGCGGTGGGTTCTTCGCGTAGTTGGCGGTGACCCGATACATGGTCCAGTCACTGACCCAGGTCGCAGGAAACTGAGGATCGGCCGGCTCGCCAGGCTGGCGCTTGATGACGCAGTTGTTGTTCTTGGCGTCGCAGCCCTTGGTGTTGTGCACGCCCATGTTGAAGTAGACGTTGTCGGGATAGTCCTGGGCCCACAGCACCTGGCTGCTGCACAGCAGGAAGGCGGCCAGCAGCAGGCGCCTGAAGGTACGGATATTCATCTGACTCTCCTTTGCAAAGCCGGGCGCCACGGGGCGCCCGGGGTTCCATTGCCTGGCGGTTGCGGCTCAGCCGTTCTGGTAGTTGCCCAGGTTCAGCGGACGCGGTGGATAACCCGTGCTCACCAGGTCCTTGGCCCAGATCTCCAGCACCTGCCGACGGCTCTGGGGCAGGTCCCGGGTGATGGGCATGGCCAGGGTGCTGGCCTCCTGATACTCCTTGCTGATCAGTCTGATGAACTGCTCGATCGCGCCCTCGATGCGTTGCAGGGAGTTGAGGGGCATGAACTTGTTCATGATCGGGTAGAGGTAATAGAAGGGCTGGAGGATTCGCGGGTAGATGAACTCGTTCCAGATCCGCACGTTGGCGTTGTCGGCCGTGCACATCCGGTTCCAGCTGTCGATGAAGTCCTTGAGCATCTGCGGCTCTTGCGGCAGCACCCGCAGCGGCGACAGGAAGTCGGTGAAGGCGTCGGTGTAGGAGAAGCTGAACGGAATACCCGTCGGATCGTCCTGGATGAAAAAGCGCAGGGTGGGGAACCCCGGCGCCTTGGCATGCACCGTCACCTGGGCAATGCCGTCGGCATTGGTCTGGATGCGGGCCAGGCTGTAGTCCACGGTGGCGCCCAGGCCGACGGTGTCATCCAGTTTCCCACTCATTGATTGTGGTTGGTCGAATTTCAGGCACGGTCCCAGATCGACAGCGGCCGGGGTCTTCAGATAGTCCTGATAGTTGATGGGGGTGCTTGGCGGGTCTTCGTCCTTGGCTGTCCTGATGAGCATGGCGCTCAGGCGCCTGCCGCTGCCCTCCCTGGGCAGGCTGGGATGCTGCGAGGCATCGGCGAACTGGGGCATTCCCGGCTTATTGTTTTTTCGATCTTCCGGAAAGTCGTTGATCAGCACGAAATCCGCCGGGTTGCTGAACGCCAGGTAGTAGTTGCTGGTGGTCAGCATGAAGGCGTTGTTGTATTCGGCGACCCACAAGGTGGTTCCGGGCGGTGCGGGCTTGCCGTTGTACTGCACCATGATGTTCAGCGTGCGGCAGTCACCGACGTCGATGAAGCTGCCGCTCTCGATGACTTCCGCGGTCCACATCTGCTGTTGGGCGGCGATGGTGTCGGTGCCCTTGAGCCGCAACGCCAGGTTGCCGTTTTTCAGCAGGGCCTGGGCACTGGCGTCGAGGGGCAGGTCCAACAGGCCGGAGCGCTTGTCAAAGGCCGATTGCTGATACTGGTCGAAGCCGATGCTGGTCAGGGGTTCGAAGTTGTTGCCCTGCTGGACCCCCAGCTCATAGTCGCCGACGTGGAACTTGGCGGCGACCGGAATCCCGTTGTTGCGGCCATCGAGATTGGGGGCGGCCGGGCCGGTATGGACGGCTGGGTAGAGTGGGAAGGTATTGCCCAGATCCAGCGACAGCGTGGAGTCGTGGAGCTCGGCGCTGAGCACGCCGAGGTTGACCACTTGTTTCTTGGCATGGATCTGCGCATCTCCCGGCACCGTCTTGTAGAAAGGCACCGGGTCCTTGGGCGCCAGGCGCTGGCCGGCGGGGGCGGTGGGGAACTCATTGTTGAGCCACAGGCCCAGGGTGCCGGCGGTGCGGCTGTAGGCCGGGTTGAAGAAGAGTTCGGTCGGGTTGTCCAGGCCTATCTGATAGAGCATCTGCACCCTGGACATGTCCCAGGGGGCCTGGGAGTGGGTGTTGACGATCTTGAAGTCGTTGAACAGGCCGTTCTTGTCATAGACGGTCAGGTAGGTGGTGAACCTGAGCATCAGGCCCTGGGCGTCACTGTTGCGCTCCATTTCGTCCTTCAGGTTCTGCAGCAGTTGCGAACCGCCGATGACCCAGTCCACCTGATCCTTGGTAAAGCAGGTCTGCCAGGTGCAGGTCACGTAGACCAGGCCGCCGAACGCCCCCCAGTTGAAATCGAGGAAGCGGTTGAGCATGCGGCAGCCCTTGTTCAGGGTCACCCCGCAGGTGGTGTCGCCCAGCATTATCTTTTCGAAGTACAGCGCGGTGAAGGTGTTCTGCCAGGGGCTGACGTCGACAAAGCGTGCCGCGGTGGGGGTCGGGTTGCCGAACGAGTTGCCCAGCAGTTGGTACGACTTGTTGATCAGCGGGTCGTTGTCGATGTAGCTGTCGACCTTGGATTCCCCACCGATGATCACCGAGCGCAATTGCTGGTAGTCCACGGTGCCGCAGGCGTTGTCACCGAACAGGTCCCACTCGGCGGGAATCATCGGGTAGTTGTCGGCATCGCCATTGGTGGGCACCTGCAACACGTAGTCCGGTACGTTGTTGTAGGGCAGCGGGGCGATGGCCCAGGGCATCAGCGTTTGTGGCGCATTCTTGTCGTTGATCTCGTACTTGTTCAGGAAGCGCCAGTTCATCTGCATCTTCACCGCGTCGTACAGCGGTAGCACATCGTTGTTGTTGAAGGTCGGCGGGTTCCAGAACATGAAACCGTTGAGGTAGATCCGGGGAAAATTCAAGACGCTCATGAGCTGCTCTCCTTAGCGTTTCCACTGGGCGCGTTTGAGCGACCAGACATAGTCCAGTTTTTGATAACCGATGAAGTCTTTGTCCGGCAGCACGCTGGTGGGGTAGAGGATTCCGCCGCTGTTATCGAGGTTGAACGAGAAGAAGTTGTTCTTCTGCGTCGAATAGGCCGCGGTGCTGTGGCAGGCCAGGCACGAAGAGGTGCCCTGGAAGGCCGATTCCAGCTGGGAGTTGGCCAGCAGTTTGGGATCGGGCAGGGTGTGGTCGTACTGCACGCCGATCAATTCGTACTGGGCCAGTTCCGGGTACTGCTGCTGGTAGCTGCTGTTCACCGGCTTGGCCGCCTCGGTGGGGCCGGTGGTGTTGGTCATGGCCTTGGGTGGCGAGTCGTTGGTGACGGTGTACTTGGGGTTGTTGCGGTTTTCGAAGGTGGTCCAGACCCAGTCCGGGGTCAGCTTGTTGATCACGTGCATGCCGCTCAGGGCGGCATAGCCCACCTGATACTGGCCGGTGCTGTTCACGTAATAGGCTTGGGAGATGTAATACCCGTCCTTGGCCAGTTGGGACTTGAAGCCCTGATTGGTGCCGATCCAGAACCAGGAGGTCTTCAGTTCCCAGGCGGTGGCCGGAAAGTCCAGGTTGCTGGTCAGTTTGGCCAGGCCATCGCGGTTGTAGATCTTGTTTGTGACGATGTAGTTGAAGGTGTCCTCGCCCATCATCAAGTGAAAGCGCACCAGTTGTTCCTTGTCCGAGGGCGGAACCGGCGGGTTGGGGTTCATCTTCAAGGCCAGGCCATCGACCTGCTGGATACCGTTCTGTGGGCTGCCGGGGGTGTCATTGCCCAGAAACTGGAACAGCCCCTGGGGATCCATGCCCTGCTGTTGCGCCAGTTGTGTCACCTGGCTCGGCAAGTTCTCCCGAGAGCTGTAGGGCAGTGGTTCGGCGCCTTTCAACAGGTAGACCTGATCGTCTGGCTTGAAGGTCTCCCAGACCCGATAGCTGCCTTGCCTGGCATCCTGCCGGTTGAGGCAGACGAACCAGTTCCAGGCCATGGCCTCCGGGTTCTGCTTGAAGGTGGCCAGGGTGCCGCTGGGGTCGTTCGCGAAGCTGAGGAAATTGTTGCACTCAACGTTGTTCGAGCCCTGTGCCTGAGCAAGTCCGCTCAACACACTCAGCACGACTATAGGGATGGTTCGCCGCATGGAATCTCCTTGGCCTGAGCCGTATCGTCATAGGGGCGCCCTAGGAAATGCTCTAGGAGCAGGTGCTTTACCGCCGTGACCGGCAGGGTGGCCGGCAGTGGTAAATCGCAATCGGTGATCAGCAGGGGGCCGACCTGCTCGTTGCTCGGCAAGCGTCCATGGCTGCCGCGAATCAGTCGGGTGTCCAGGGGGATCAGGTCCATGTAGTAGCGAAAGCCGAGCTTCTTCTGCAGCAGGCGGCGGGCGACCCGCAGCTTGGGAAAACGGATCGCCGGGTCGATGAACAACTCCAGCGGGTCGTAGCCTGGCTTGCGATGGATATCCACGGTGCGGGCGAAGTCCGGGGCCAGTCGGTCGTCGAACCAGTAGTAGTAATCGAACCAGAAGCCCGCGGCCGCCACGGCCACCAGCTCGCCGCTGCGCGGGTGATCGAGCTGCCAGGCGCGCTGTTCGCTCTTGTCCAGTACCTGCTCGATGCCGGGCTGGCGCTGCAACAGCGCCTTGACCTGGGCAATGTCCTCGGGGCGGCGCACGTAGATGTGGGCGATCTGGTGGTCGGCCACGGCAAAGGCCGCGCCGGCACCGGGGTCGAGCAATTCCCAGCTCAGGGAGCGGCGTACCTGCAGCAGGCCTTGCTCGCGCAGCAAGCGGTTGATGGAGATCGATTGCTGCACGGCTTCGATGCCGTATTCGGAGACCAGCATCACCGCCGCGCCTTGCTGTTGGGCAAAGTCCAGCAGGCGCCCGACCTGGTGATCGATGGCCCGCACTTCGTCGCTGATGGACGGGTGCTCAGGCCCCAGGCGCTGCAGGCTGTAGTCCAGGTGCGGGAGGTAGATCAATTGCAGGTCGGGCCGGTTGATCTGGAACTCGGCGATGGCGCAGTCGACGATCCAGCGGCTGGAGGCAATACCTGCCGCCGGTCCCCAGAAACTCGGAAAGGGGAATTCGCCGATCTGTTGCTCGATGCGCTGGTGCAGGTCCTTCGGGGACGAGTACAGGCCGAACATCTTGCGCCCATCGGCCGGGTAGTGAGGCCGGGGGGTAATGGCCGCCTGCACCTCGGCGTACATGTTGAACCACCAGAACAGCTGGCTGCAGCGCAGGCCGGGGATTTCCCGCTGCAAGGTCTGCCAGACCTTTTCCCCCTGGATCAGGGCATTGGGCTGCAGCCAGAAGCGCACTTCGGCCTGATCGCGAAAATACCAGCCGTTGCCGACGACGCCGTGCCCCGAAGGCGGCAGGCCGGTGAGGATCGAGGCCTGCACCGTCGAGGTCACGGCGGGAAATACCGGGCGCAGACTGGCCATGCGGGCGCGCTGCAGCAGGGCGTTGATCCGTGGCGTGGCCGGCCCCAGCAGGCTTGGGGTCAGCCCGACCACATTGATCAGCAGCAAGGGTTGGCGCAGGGGCTCAGAGAGCATGGGCGGACGCCTCCAGGGAGGAGTGCAGGGTGCGCAGCAGATGCCGCTGGTGCAGTTGCGCCTCGACCCATTGCAACTCGGCCGCGATGCCGCGCAGCAGCGCCTGTTCGGTGTCCGGGCGCAGGGCGCCGGGCAGTACGTTCCAGCTGTAGGTCTCCACCTCCAGCACCGGCTGGAAGTGCGGGTGTCGGGCCAGAAAGTCGAAGGTGCGCAGCAGGGCCTGCTGGCTGCCGCTGAGCTCGGCCAGCAGGAACTGCTCACTGAACAACGGCACATGGAAGTGAATCCGCAGTTCGGGGCATTGTCCCTGTGCCGGCTCGATCGCCTGCAGCGCGGCGGGCAGGTCGGCCCAGGCCAGCAGTTGTCCGCGGGTATCCCGGGCTTTCACCTGATGCAGGTAGGTGGCCTCGGCAAACTTGCCCAGGGCCTGCAGCACCTGTTCGCGGCGCTGGCGGTCGGCAAGGGGCAACTGGCAGATCAGGGCGTTGGACAGCTGGATCTTGCCCACCGGCACCCGCGCTTCCAGCAGCCGTTGCAGGGACTGATAGCAGTCCTCGAAAACCACCGCCTGGTGGCAGACATCGAAACACAGCGCCAGGTAGGCGTGATGGGGATCACTGGCCTGCCAGCGCTTGAAAAAGGCGAGGGCCTGGTCGGTGTTTTCCAGTACGCAGTCAGGCTCCATTTCCAGGCACAGGAGGATCTTCTTGCCGCTGTGCCGGTGCAGGCTGGCAAGCTCGGCGGTCAGTTGCCGCAACTGCTCTTCGGCCCTTTGCTGCTGGGCCTCGTCCCAGGTCGCGGCATAGCCCAAAGGCACGCTGGAGATCACCCCTTGCTGGCAGTCCAGGGGCAGCGCGAGGGCCAGAAAGTGCGCCAGCTGCAAGCTGTACTCCAGGCGCTGCGGCTCGGCCCAGGTCGGCTGGTAGACCTCGGCCTTCACCGCGCCCTGGTGGAACTGGCCATAGGGAAAACCGTTGAGGGAGGTCAGGCGCACTCCGCAGTCGTGCAGCGTCCCGAGGAGGGCTTCGCGCACTTGCGGTTGCTGCAGTTCGGCAGCCGCCTGGGCGCTGATCCACAACCCACTGTCCTGGACCGCCAGCCCACGCTGGCGCCGTACGCCCTGGAAGTGTTCCTGGATCGATGCCTGCAGGCCGGCCACGTCACGGGCCGGGTGCACGTTGCTGCAATAGCCGATCTGCGCGGCGCTCCAACCGCCCCGGGCACTCATTTGATCACCGGTTCCTGGCCCCGCAGGGCAGAGTTGTCCTGCCACTGGCGGCGCTGGTCGATGGGCAGCGGGGAGCTTACCAACTGCTTGTCCAACTGCCCGCTCTGGGCGAAGAAGTCCACCGGATTGTGGAACAGCACCTGTTCCACCTGGGCCTCGCTGAAGCCGGCGGCGAGCATCGCCTGGCCGGTCTTGGGCACCTTCAATGGATCGCTGATGCCCCAGTCGGCGGCGCTGTTGACCACCATCTTCTCGGTGCCGTACTCCTGGAGCAGGGCCACCATGCGTTGCTCGGACATCTTGGTGTTGGGGTAGATGGAGTGGCCGCGCCAGCAGTCGCTGTCGAGTACCAGCGGCAAGGTCAGTTCGTTGAGGTGGTCGATGATCACCAGGTGCTCGGCGATGCCCACCTCGCGAATCACTGCCAGGGTGCGTTTGGTGCCGCCGATCTTGTCCCGGTGCGGGGTGTGCACCAGCACCGGCAGGTTGAACTGCCTGGCCAGCTCCAGTTGCGCGGCGAGAAAGCGATCTTCCTCCGGGGTGATGTCGTCGTAGCCAATCTCGCCCACGGCGACGACACCGTCCTTGATCAGGTAGCGCGGCAGGATCTCCAGCACCTCGTTGGCCACCGACAGGTCGTTGGCTTCCTTGGGGTTCAGGCCGATGGTGCAGAAATGGTGGATGCCGAACATGCTGGCGCGAAAGCGTTCCCAGCCCAGCAGGGTATCGAAGTAGTCGATGAAGCTGCCGACGCTGGTACGCGCCTGGCCTTGCCAGAATGCCGGCTCGATCACCCCGGTGATGCCGGCGGCGGCCATGTTCTGATAGTCGTCGGTGGTGCGGCTGACCATATGAATGTGCGGGTCGAAGTACTTCAGCATGATGAGTTCCTGATGGGGTAGTGGATACGACTGGGCCCGGCCCGGGGTTTTTCAGGCCTCGGGCGGGAAGTGTTGGAGCCAGTGCGACGCCAGGCGCTGCTGCTGGCACAGGCCGCGCAGGCGCTGGCGCTGGGCCTGGCTCAGTAGCTCGAAGGCAATGACCCGGGGCAGGCTGTCGCTGACGCTGCGGTCCGCCGCCAATTGCTCCTCCATGTGTTCCAGGGCCAGTTGGTTGAGGTCGACGCTCCGGCGCTGGGCCAGACCGCTGATGCGCCTGCTGTCCAGGCCCATGCCCAGGGTCTTGAGCACCAGTTGGTGGAAGGCCCGGTCCTGGTAGTGGCGAGCGGGGAAGGGGTTGTCCAGGGCGATGGCGGCGAACACCTCGCGGTTGTTGGTGCGCCCTGCCTGGAGTGCCAGGTCGAGGCTGGCCCCTTGTGTGTCCAGGTCGTCCAGGACCTTGAGCAGGACGCTTTTTTCCTGGTCGTCGCCCCAGAGAAACAACTGCCGCAGCAGGGGCAGTTGTTCGGCGCCGGCCTGTTGTTCGAGCAGCCCTGCCAGCAACAGCGCCCGCGCCAGCTGGGTGCGGTTCCACCCCTGGGCCTCGGCCAGCGGCGTGTCACCGAGGCGGCGCTTGCACTGGCTGCTGAGCAGCATCAGGGTGTTGGCGCTAGGCTGCTGGGCCAGTTGTTCGAGGCGCTCTTGCCACCAGCGGCGAGTGTCGTCGTCCAACTGCCGGTCGAGCAGGCGCTGGCGCTCGACAAAGGCCTGGTGGCGCAGGGTCAGTGAAGGCGCGGCGGTAGAGGCGAGGTCCATGCTCATGTCGGCTTGATCCAGCGTTGAAGGTGGGGAAGCAGGAAGAACACCAGCACGCACAGCAGGCTGCCCAGGGGCTGGTGGGCCAGGGCCAGCACCAGGGCGTCGAACAGTGGCAGGGCGGCCAGTCCGGCGCCGATGAAGGCGCGGATCTGTCGCTGCTGCGGGTTGGCCAGGTGGCGCCAGTAATGCCAGCCGAGCCAGCCCAGCCACAGCAGCAGTACCAGCCAGAACACGCTGTTGTCGGCATAGGCGGCCAGGAGCAGGGGGCTGAGCATCAGCAGCAGCGGCAGGCGGCTGAGCAACTGGTTGCGGTGTTCCAGGCGGGCCAGATAGGTCAGGCCGGCGATGTACACGCCCAGCAGTGCGGCGCACAGCCACAAGGGCTGTGGCGGCATGGCCAGGCTGGCGGCGGCGGTCAGGTACAGGGCCGAGCGACAGCCGCCCATGAGCCAGACGCTGTGGGGATATTTCTTGTGCAGCAGGTTGTAGGCCAGGATGAACAGCAGCAGTAACCCGGCACTGGCCAGCAGCCAGTGTGGCTGGGCGATCAGGTGGCTGAGGCCCAGCACCGAGAGCGTCGCCAACAGCAGCAGAGCGGCGGTGGCCAGGCTCACCTGAGTGCGGCTGACCAGCCCCAGGACAATGGGCCGCGGGTTGTGATGTTGCTGGTCCCAGTCGGCATCCAGCAGGTCGTTGAGCAGCATGCCTGCCAGGTACAACGCCGAGAGCGCCAGCAGTAGCAAGGTCCAGACCAGCGGCGAGGGCGGAGCCAGGGTGGTGGCGCTGCTGGCCAGCAGGGCGGCCGCCAGGGCGTTGGTCCAGACCGTCGGCAGGTTGGAGACCCGACCCAGGGTCAGCCAGGTGTTCAGGGCAGAGGGGCTCATTGTGTGCAGCCCTCGCCCCAGACGAAGTCCGGTCCGCCAAAGCTGGCCAGTCGCAGCAATGCCTGCTCCATCATCGGCGTGTCGATGTGGTGCACATCGATGGACTGGCCCAGGCGATTGAGCATCGGGATCGACAGCTGGCCTCCCAGGTGCTGGCGAAACTCTTCCAGCCCGAGCAGAAGCAGGGAGCGGCCCTGGCTGTCCTTGAGCGCCAGTTCCGGCGGGCACAGGTTGAAGCCGAGCTTGTCCAGCAGTTGCAGCAGGCGCTGGGTCTGTGCGTTGCACAGCAAGCCGGTGGCGTTGGCGTAGAGCGCATCCAGGGCCATGCCCACCGCCACGGCCTCGCCATGGCGCAAGCGGTGCTGGCTGAGGTTTTCCAGTTTGTGCGCGGCCCAGTGGCCGTAGTCCAGGGGCCGGCCATTGCCGCGCTCGAAGGGGTCGCCGGCGCCGGTGATATGGCCCAGGTGCAGCTCGGCGCAACGGCGGATGGCGTAGCGGCTGGCGTTGTGTTCGAACGACGCCAGGGCCTCGGCCTGCTGTTCCATCCACTGGAAGAACGCACCGTCCTTGATCACGGCGACCTTCACCGCCTCGGCCAGGCCGGCGATCTGGTCCCGGGGGGACAGGCTGAGCAGCAACTGGAAGTCATTGATCACTGCCGTGGCCGGATAGAAGGCCCCCAGCAGGTTTTTCTGGGCGAAGGCGTTGATGCCGTTCTTCACGCCGATGCCGGCATCGTTCTGGGCCAGTACCGTGGTCGGGATGCGGACCAGGCGCATCCCCCGGTGGAAGGTCGCGCAGGCGTAGCCCACGGCGTCCAGCACCGCGCCGCCGCCCAGGGCCAGGACGTAGCAGTGTCGATCCAGGCCGTGTTCCAGCATGTGGGCGTACAGCTGCTGGAGCACATCCGGAGTCTTGCTCAGCTCCCCCGCCGGTACCGGGATCGGTGCGGCTTGCAGGTGCAGGTCGCTGGCATGGGCGCTGAAGTAGGCGCTTATCTGGTGCGGCAAACCTGGGGAGCACAGCAGCAGTTGTTCATCGGCAAACACCAGCACGGTGGTGCGCCCCGGGTGCTGCTGGGTGAGTTGCTGGTGCAGGCAGGGGTTGGCCACCTGGAACAGGTGATCGGTGAACAGCACCGGGTAGTGGTAGCTCACCTCGAAGCGGCCCTCCAGAGGGCGGGCGTGATCAAGCTCGGGCTGCACGATGCGAGGTTTGAACAGGCTCCGGGCCCCCAGCAGCAGGCCCGGCAGGACCATGCTGGCGAGCAGGGTCGCCAGCAGGGCGTTCTGTTCCACCAGGAGGCTGCCGATGGCGGCGTAGGCCAGGGCCAGCCCGGCGTTGGCCAGGGTGGTGACCAGCAGGAACTGGCGCAGTGGATAGCGTTGCATGCCGGCCGCCAGCACCGAGGTCTCCGCCAGTACCGGAACGCCGCGCAGGCAGATCAGCGACAAGGTACTGAGGCGGTAGGCCAGTTGCCCGGGTTGCCAGGTCCTGAGCCCCAGCCAGCTGGAGAGCAGGCGGAAGTAGCCGGCCCCGAGCCAGTAGCCCAGGCAGGCGCCGAGGCACAGGCCGATAAAGATCACCAGGTAGCCGCCCAGGGCTCCGAGGGCCGCGACGGCCAGCAGTGCCACCAGGCTGGAGGGCACTGGCAGCAGTACGTCCAGCGCCAGCAAGGCCAGCAGCAGCAGGGCCAGGCTCAGGCGCTGCACGGGGTCGGTCGGGAGGAAGCTGCCCAGTTGATTCAGCAGTGCCTGGATCTGCTGTTCAAACAGCAGGAAACTGGCGACCACCAGGACCGAGAACAGCAATAACGAAAGCCAGTAGTTTTCGGCTGTACCCTTTAGCGAGAAGGCACGAGGCAACAAGCTGCGCTTCATCAAGCGTCCCTCTTGATTGATATGACTCATTCCATGTCTGTGTCAGCTGGGTGGGGCTGGGAGGGCGTTCGGTTATTGAGTTCCTCGACGATATTATTGGTTTTCTGGCAGCTGAAGAGCACTTCAGTGGCGAGTAGCTATCAACTTAGTCAAGGCCGGAGCTTTTGCAAGTAAGCCTTGTGGAAGTGGCTTGCAAGGCGGTTTTGTGGCGCGTTGGGAAAGTATGGCTTGACGGTGTTGCTGCGCTTGGGAGGACCGGGGGAAGTTGCCGGGCTGGCTTTGCCGTGTGGCTTTTCCGCCAATGAATACGGGGTGGTTGTCGATGAGTCAGGGAGCTTTTTAAATTTTGCTATAAATAATATTAGCTTTGGCTATATGGTTTTTTTGAATATTAAGAACTAATGGGCGGGGTTTATAAGAGGCGATGTTATGAGGCCTGGTCCGGGACCTTGTAAACGTCAAAGTAGAAATTGAAATAATAAGGTGGTCGACAATATCTATTAGTCAGCTATTGAATAGCTGGCTTGCCAGTAGTGCTATTTATGGGGCGTGATTATTTGTCGGCTCGTTGGGTTTGTGTTGGCTTTATTCTGTTTAAATAATAAGAATCATTCGTGTTTTATTCAGGGTAAAAGTTGCTCCGCTAATACTGGATGAAGTTGCACCTCATGCGTGCCTGGATATTCATCCGCCGCGAACGATGCCAGCTGATGCCAAGGCTGCGGTGGGCCGCTCCCACCGCAGTGTTCAGGTTTCTGCGACTCTTCAGGCAGCCAGGAACGCCTCGGTGGAGAGGACGCTGGCGTAGGCGAAGGCCAGGGCTGACATCACCGCGCCTTGAACCTGTGCAGCCGCTACCTGTTGGCCGTTGAACTCCAGGTCGAGGGTGGCGCAGGCGTCGTGGATCACCGTCACCGGGTAGCCGAGATCGGCGGCGGCCCGGGCGGTGCCTTCCACGCACATGTGACTCATGTTGCCAACGATGACCAGTGCGTCGATGCCCTGTTCCTGAAGGATCGATTGCAAGGAGGTTTCGCGGAACGAATTGACGAAATGCTTGAGCACCACCGGCTCGTCCGGACGGTTCAGTACCTTGGCGTGCAGGCGTGCCCCTTCGGAGCCTGGGGTGAAGAACGGCGCGCTGTCGGAGGTGAATTCGTGGCGGATGTGCACCACCGCTTGCCCTTGCTGACGAAAGGCCTGGATCAGCCTTGCGGCGTTGTCTGCGGCGGCGTCGACGCCGACCAGCGGCCACTTGCCGCCGGCGAAGTAGTCGTTCTGGATATCGATTACGATGAGCGCCTGTTTGGCCATGGGTGGTGCCTCCAAGTGAGTGGGTAACGTGGGGGCCAGTATCGATGCCAGCCACTCCCGGGAGGATTGGCTGCACCGACATTAACGAGGGGAAAACTGACAGTGGGCATTCAAGGCACGATCGCTGAACTGGGCGTACTGCTTTATCCAGGGGTGCAGATGGCCGCGGTGCACGGTCTGACCGATCTGTTCGAGGTGGCCAATCGGATGGCCAGCGAGCAGCCCCAGGCGCAACTGCCGCAGTTGCGGGTCAGCCATTGGCAGGCGGCTGGCGAACAGGCTCCGAGGCGAATCTACGACAGCCGGGCGGGAGTGCCCGGGAGCCTGCTGGCGGTGGTGATTCCACCGTCACTGGAAGGTTTTTCCGCCAGCCAGTCATCTGCCGCCGTGGTGACCTGGCTGCGTCAGCAGCATGCGGCTGGCGCCACCTTGGGCGGGGTCTGTGTCGGCTCGATCCTGCTGGCCGAAAGCGGCCTGCTCGATGGGCGCGGCGCCACCACTCACTGGACTTCGGCGCAGGCCTTTGCCGCCCGTTATCCACAGGTGCGGCTCGAGGCCGACAAACCCATAGTCGATGACGGCGACCTGATCACCACGGCCGGCCTGATGGCCTGGGCCGAGTTGGGGCTGCGCCTGGTGGACCGCTTGCTGGGCCCGGGCATTGCCAGTGCCACTGCGCGCTTTTTGGTGATGGAGCACAGTGACAGCGCCAGCCAATGCGGCAGCAACTTCGCCCCCATCCTCAATCACGGCGACGCGGCAATCCTCAAGTTGCAGCACTGGCTGCAAGCCAATGGCGCGGTGGACGTATCGCTACCGGTGATGGCGCAACAGGCGGGGCTTGAAGAGCGCACCCTGTTGCGCCGGTTCCGCGCCGCCACCGGCCTCAAGCCGACGCAGTACTGCCAGCACCTGCGAGTGGGCAAGGCCCGGGAACTGCTCGAGTTCACCAACGGCACCATCGACCACATCGCCTGGACCGTGGGTTACCAGGACCCGGCAACCTTTCGCAGCCTGTTCCGGAAAATCACCGGCCTGGCCCCCAGTGAATACCGCAACCGCTTTGGTGTCGCCCCTGCTGCGCCAAGCCGAGGGGCAATAAGCCCCTAGGCCCGCTTCTGCAGTCTGGCCGGTGCCGGCCTTTGGGGCCGGTCACGCGGTGCAGTGCCGGTGGCTGCAGATAAGAAAGGCTGTAATCAGTGCCCGGGCACTACACGGGGGTTGCCGGCGGCAGGTTCGGCGAACACCGGGCCGAGGCGATCCAGGCGCCCACTCCAGGCGGTCAGTGCCAGGGCCACCAGCACCACCAGGGCACCAATCCAGGCGGTGTGGATCAGCCCCAGGTGGGTGACGATCAATCCCCCCAGCCAGGCGCCCCCCGCGATCCCCAGGTTGAAGGCCGCGATGTTCAGTCCCGAGGCCACGTCCACCGCCTGGGGCGTGTAATGCTCGGCCTGGCGCACCACATAGACCTGCAGGCCCGGCACGTTGCCGAAGGCCACGGCGCCCCACAGCAGCACGGTGAGCAGCGCCAGCCAAGGATTGCTGGCGGTGAAGCTGAGCATCAGCAGCACGGCGGCCAGCAGGGCGAAGATCAGCTTCAGCGCGCCGATCGGACCGCGGCGGTCCGCCAGCTTGCCGCCCCAGATATTGCCCAGCGCCACCGAGACGCCGTACACCAGCAACACCAGGCTGACAGTGCTGGCGCCAAAGCCGGAGATGTCCTGGAGAATCGGCGCGAGGAAGGTGAAGGCGATGAACGAGCCGCCATAGCCAACGGCGGTCATGGCGTACACCAGCAGCAGGCGTGGCTGCTTGAGCACCTGCAGTTGCTCAAGCAGCGAGGCCGGCGGGCTATGGGCGATGGTCTTCGGCACATAGAGCAGGCTGCCCATGAAGGCGATCACCCCCAGGGCGGACACGGCGAGGAAGGTTTCCCGCCAGCCGAAATGCTGGCCGATCAAGGTCCCCAGGGGCACTCCGGTGACCAGGGCCACGGTCAGCCCGGTGAACATGATGGCAATCGCACTGGCGGCCTTGTCCTTGGGCACCAGGCTGGTGGCGATGGTCGAGCCGATGGAGAAGAACACCCCGTGGGCGAGGCCGGTGACAATCCGCGCCAGTACCAGGGATTCGTAGCCCGGTGCCTTCCAGGCCAGCAGGTTGCCGAGGGTGAACAGGACCATCAGCGACAGCAGCAACAGCTTGCGTGGAACCTTGCCGGTGAGGGCAGTAAGCAACGGTGCACCGATGGCGACTCCCAGGGCGTAGAGGCTGACCAGCAGGCCGGCGGACGGCAGGCTGACCCCAAGGTCGCTGCCGATGGTGGGTAACAGGCCGACGATGACGAACTCGGTCGTCCCGATGGCAAAAGCGCTGAGGGTCAGCGCGAGCAAGGCAATGGGCATCACTGCGACTCCGGTGAGGGGAAGGTTGGCGCGCAGTGTCGGCTGTTGGCTTTTGCGGAAAAATAGGCCTGTCGACACAAGATATTTGCCTGCAGGTCAAAGATAGCCCTGGGCCAGACGGCAGCATCCTGCAGGCAAAGCGAACTTGCCCGGCATTTGCTGATCAGTTCCTTACAGACCCTGCTGAAGGAGCTCCGCGTTGTGTTGAATTTCAAGACCGCGATCTTGCTTGGGGTGCTGCTCTGTCTGGGCAGCAGCGAGCTGGACGCCGCGACCGCACCAACCACCGCCGCGCCGGCGGAAAAACCCGAGTTGCTGGTCGAGGGCGGACTGCTCGGCGCCATCAGTTCGAGCATCGATGAAGTCCAGGAAAAGCTCGACCTCAATCAGAGCCTGATCGATGCCTGGCGCCTGCGGGCCGACCGCGCGGCAGATGAGGTGGGGCGGCTGGTCAATCAGCCTTCGCAGCGTTCGGGCTGGAGCATCGCCGCAGATTTCCTGACCCTGTCCGGCACCTGGCTCGGCGGTTTTGCCCTGCTCACGGTGCTGGGTGGGTTGGGCGCGCGCTACCTGAGCCGGCAACGCTGGCTGAACGCTCGCCCACGGGCCCAGGGATTGCTGGAGTACCTGTTGCCGTACACGGTACCGGCGCTGATCTGCCTGCCGTTGACCCTTTACGTCAGCCATTCCCTGCAAGCGTCGGTGGGCCGGGCGCTGGCGCTGTGCCTGGCCTATGCCACCAGCAGCGGGATTGTCTCGACCTCGGTGCTGCTGTGCCTGATCGTGATGTTCAACCTCGGGCACAAGCGCCGGGCGGTGCAGATCATCCGCGACTACTGCCCAAAGCCGCTGTTTCTCATCGGCTTTCTTGCGGCCCTCAGCGATGCCCTGACCAGCCCACAGATCGCGCGTCAGTTGGGGGGTAACATCACCAGTAGCGTGGCGGTATTCACCGGCCTGCTGGCCTCGGTGATCTTCGCCGTGCTGGTGATTCGCCTGCGTCGACCGGTGGCACAGTTGATCCGCAATCGGTCCTTGTCCCAGCGCCTCAGGCAACCGGCGTTGCAGGAGTCCTTGCGGATCTTTTCCGGGCTCTGGTACTGGCCGATCCTGCTGATGGTGCTGGTCTCGGCAATCAACCTGATCGGTGCCGGCGAAGACAGCCAGAAAGCCTTGCGCTGCGCCTTGCTGACCACCGTGCTGCTGATTGCCACGGTGTTCCTCAGTACGCTGCTGCAGCATCTGTTCAAGTCCCGCAGCGCCCAGTCGATCCAGCGCAGCAGTGCCTACAAGGAACGCTTCCTGAGCCTGTTGCATGCGGTGCTGCGGATTGTCATGGCCATCGCCTTCATCGAGATCCTCGGGCGTATCTGGGGGCTTTCACTGTTCGAGTTTGCCCAGCGCAATACCGTGGGCCGGGCCATCAGCGACTCCCTGAGCCGCATCGGCCTGATCTTCCTGGTCACCTGGCTGTTGTGGGTGGTGCTGGACACGGCGATCCAGGAGGCCCTGAAACCGCCGGTCAACAAGCGCTCCGCGCGCCAGCCCAGCACTCGGGTCAAGACCATCCTGCCGCTGCTGCGCAATGCGATCAAAATCATCCTGGTGGTGATCTGCGCCATCACCACCATGGCCAACCTGGGGATCAACGTCGCCCCTCTGCTGGCGGGGGCCGGGGTGGTCGGCCTGGCCATAGGCTTCGGTTCCCAGCAGTTGGTGCAGGATGTGATCACCGGGCTGTTCATCATCATCGAGGACACGCTCTCCATCGGCGACTGGGTGGTACTGGACTCCGGCCATGCCGGCACGGTCGAGGGCCTGACCATCCGCACCTTGCGCCTGCGGGACGGCAAGGGCTTCGTGCATTCGGTGCCGTTCGGCCAGATCAAGGCGGTCACCAACCAGTCGCGGCAGTTTGCCTATGCCTTCTTCTCGGTGCAGTTCACCTACGACACCGACATCGACCAGGCCATCGAGCTGATTCGCGAGGCCGGGCGCTCCATCAGCGAAGACGCCTTTCTCAAGTACAACCTGCAAGGCGGCCTGGACGTGTTCGGGGTGGACAAGATGGACCTCAACGGCGTGGTCCTGACGGCGCAGTTCCGCACCGTTTCCGGAGGTCAGTACGCGGTGAATCGGGCGTTCAACCAGCGCTTGAAGAAGCTTGTGGATAACTCGCCCTGGGTGCATTTCGCCCAGACTTATCCACAGCAGGTGGTGTTACCGGCGCGGCCGGTGCATGAAGACGAACCGGAACAGGACGACTCGGCGCTGCTGCTCCCCGAATCCCCACGCCCGCAATGATTGCGCAACGACGGCCAGCGTAAGGGCCGCTGGATCTGGTGCACAGCTCATGGACCTCTTCGCCGGCAAGCCGGCTCCTACGAGGGTGGGCGTGGATTGTCTGGAAGGGCGTCTGCTGCCTGTGTAGGAGCTGGCTTGCCAGCGAAGAGGCCGCTGGATGTGGCGCAGGGCTTCGGGCCCTTTCGCCGGCAAGCCGGCTCCTACGGGGGGAGGTCAGTGCCGGATGAGCTTGTTGCGCAGGGCCTGGGCGGCCTGGGGTTCCAGCTCCAGCCACAGGTGCTGGGTGCCGCCGATGTCGGCAGCCGCCGGCAGGCCATCGCGATACACCAGGCGATTGCCGCTCAGTGCCGGCACCTTGGGCCCGGGCAGCAGGGTGCCGGCCAGGTTCAGCGGGTCGACGCCGCAGACCGCGACCAGGCTGCCGTCACAAGGACGGCGCCGCACTTCGCGCAACAGCGGGATGGCTTCCGGCAGGGCGAATTGCTCTCCCGCCAGGCCGCTGACAAAGCGTCCGCCACGAATCTCGCCACGGGCCTCCAGCCGATGGAAGGTGCGCAGCAGTTCGCGCCAGCTGGGCAGCCAGTCCGCCTCACGCTCCAGCAGGCGCCAGAACACCACGCCGTAACGTCGTAGCAGGGTCATGGCGACCTGCTCCAGGGTGGCCGCAGGATCCGGGTGCGCAGCGCGCCGCAGCAGGGCCCAGCGTCCGGCATCGTCCATGCCGCCGACAAAGGCCCCGCGCCCGCGCCGGCTGCTGCGATTCTGGCGCTTGCTCGCCGGCGTGATCAGGGCCCGCAGCCCGGCGAAGCTGTCGGCATTCACCAGCCCGGCCCCCACCAGCTCCTGCAGCACCGTTTCCAGTTCGCTGCGCAGCAGATGGGCTTCATGCAGCAGCTCATCGAAAAACAGCGCGCCCTGCTGGCTCAGCACAGCGTGGACTTTCTGTGCCTTGGGTGACAGTTCGCTGTGGGGGGCGGAGGAGGTCAGGCTGTTCCAGAGGGCGGCCTGGGCCCGTGGCAGCAGCACGATCGGCGTGCTGCGCAAGGCATTGCCGGCGCTCTTGCCGTTGCTGATCCGGCTCCAGACGACTTTGCCGCTACGGCACAACTCGTCCAGCCAGGCGGGTGAGTAGTCCTTGATACGGGCTGGCAGCAAGTCGCTGTCCCAGGCCGAGGCTGCGGCCGGGTAGCCTTCGAACTGATTGACCAGCTGCGCCAGCATGGCGCTGCCTTGACCCTGGGTGCTCGCTGACAGGTGCTGCCAGTCGAACAGAAAACGCATGAAGTCCTGCAGCGCCACTGGCTCGATCTCCCGCCGCAGGCGTTTCACCGTGTAGCGATGAATGCGCGCCAGCAGGTGTCGCTCGCACCATTGCTCTTCCTGGCCGCCGGGGTGGAAGCGGCCCCGCAGCACATAGCCTTCGGTTTCGAGCTGGATCAGGGCCTGGCTGATCTGCTCAGGGGGCAAGGCCAGGGGGGCGGCGATCTGGGCCAGGGTCAGGGGCGCGAAGCCGCTGAGCCGGGCGCGGATCACTTCCACCAGCGCGGGTTGCGCTTCCCAGGCCTGATCAAAACCGGGCACCGCCTGCAGGGCGGGCTGCAGCGGCGCCTCGGGATACAGCGCCCGCAGGCAGTTGAGACGCTCCAGGGCCAGCCACAATCCGTGCTCGGGCGCTGCCTGCAAGAGGCCGGCGCGGCCTTGGCTGGCCAGGGTTGCCAGCCATTCGAGCCACTGCGGGTTGGCCTCGGCTTCGGCCTGGCTGATAACCGCCAGGCTCATCAGCGCTTCGTGCATTTCATCGGCATGGGTCGGGTTCGGCCAGGCCTCTGCGGCTACTGCCGCGATGGCTTCGGCGTCCAGGGCACCGAGGTCGTCGGTGGCGGTGGGATCGCTCCAGCGCCGGGCAAGCACCGCTTGGGTACGGCGCTCTTCCAGGGGCGCATCGTCGAGAAAGGTGTAGGGCTTGGCGCTGAGAATCTCCGCGGCCAATGGCGAAGGCGCGGGCAAGTCGCGGCTGAGCAGGCGCACCTGGCCCTGCTCCATGCGCCGCAGCAGGTTCAGCCAGCCCTCGCTGTCCATGGCCTCGTGCAGGCAGTCGTCGAGGGTCTGCTCCACCAGGGGGTGATCGGGAATCTCGCGCTCGCCGGCAAGGTTTTCCAGGCAGGCGATCTGATCGGGAAACACGCTGGCGATCAGGTCTTCGCTCTTCATCCGCTGGATTTGCGGTGGCACTTTGCGCCCGCCGCTGTAGCGCGGCAGCGCCAGGGCCACGCCGGCGTTCCAGCGCCAGCGCACACCGAACAGCGGTGCATCCAGCAGGGCCTGGATCAGGATGTGCTCGGCGCTGTTGCTGTGCAGGTAGCGCCAGACGTCGTCCAGGGCAAAGCTGTGGCTGGTGGACAGTGACAGGACAATGGCGTCCTCGCTGGCGGCGGCCTGCAGTTCGAAATTGAAGGTACGGCAGAAACGCTTGCGCAGGGCCAGGCCCCAGGCGCGATTGATACGGCTGCCCAAAGGGCTGTGGATCACCAGTTGGGTGCCGCCGGACTCGTCGAAGAAACGCTCCATGATCAGCGTGTCCTGGGACGGCAGGGCGCCCAGGGCCAGGCGGGCCGGGGCCAGGTAGTCCACCATTTGCTCGGCGCTGGCGAGGTTCAGCCCCAGTGTTTGTTGCAACCAATGGATGGCGGCTTGCAGATCGCCCGGCGTGGCGCCGAGCAGCGCATCCAGTTGAGCCAGCAAACGTGCCACGGCGCTGGACAGCTCGGCGCTGCGGCCCGGGGCTTCACCCAGCCAGAAAGGAATATTCGGAGGTTGGCCCTGGGCGTCCTCGACCCGCACCTTGCCGGTCTCGATCCGCAGGATGCGATAGGAGGTGTTGCCCAGCTGGAATACGTCACCGGCAATGCTCTCCACGGCAAAGTCTTCGTTGACGCTGCCGATGTTCAGGCCCTGGGGTTCCAGCAGCACGCTGTAGTCGGCGTTGTCGGGAATGGTCCCGCCGCTGGTGACTGCCGTCAGCTTGGCGCCCCGCCGCCCACGCAAGGTGTGGCTCAGTGCATCGCGGTGCAGGTAGGCGCTGCGCAATCCCTGGCGGCCGTTGAAACCTTCGGCAAGCATCTGCAGCAGCGCCTGGTAATGGGCTGGGTCCAGCTCGGCGTAGGGCGAGGCCCGGCGCAGCATGTCCAGCAGATCCGCCTCCGACCATTCCTGGCAACTGACTTCGGCGACGATCTGCTGGGCCAGCACATCCAGCGGCGCACGGGGGATCAACAAGCTGTCCAGCTCACCCCGGCGCACGCAATCGAGCAGGGCGGCGCATTCGATCAAGTCGTCCCGGGTCAGGGCGAACAGGCGGCCCTTCGGCGTGCCACCGACCTGGTGGCCGGAGCGGCCGACCCGCTGCAGGAACGCCGAAATCGAGCGCGGGGAGCCGATCTGGCACACCAGCTCGACATCGCCGATATCGATCCCCAACTCCAGCGACGCGGTGGCGATCAGGACTTGCAGGTCCCCGGCCTTGAGCCGTTGTTCGGCTTCCAGCCGCTGTTCCTTGGCCAGGCTGCCGTGGTGCGCGGCCACCGCCTGCTTGCCCAGGCGCTCGCTCAGGTGCCGGGCCAGGCGCTCGGCCAGGCGCCGGGTGTTGACGAACACCAGCGTGGTGCGATGTTCCCGGGCCAGGCTGGCGAGGCGCTCGTAGAGCAATTCCCAGACATCATTGGCCATCACCGCCGACAAGGGCACGGGCGGCACTTCAATATCCAGGTCTCGGGGCCGGGCATGGCCGATATCGACGATTTCGCAGGGGCGTCCCTGGCCCACCAGGAAGCGTGAAACGGCCTCGATCGGCTTTTGCGTGGCGGACAGGCCGATGCGCAACAGCGGCTCGGCGCACAGGGCCTGCAGGCGCTCCAGGCTCAGGGCCAGGTGGCTGCCGCGCTTGCTGCCGGCCAGGGCATGGATTTCGTCGACGATCACGCTGCGGGTGCTGGCCAGCATCTTTCGCCCAGAGTCCGAGCCCAGCAGCACATAGAGGGATTCCGGGGTGGTGACGAGAATCTGCGGCGCACGCTTGCGCATGGCGTTGCGGTCTTTCTGCGCAGTGTCGCCGGTGCGTACCGCCGTGCGGATCGACAGCTGTGGCAGGCCCATCAGGCGCAATTGCTCGGTGATACCGGCCAGCGGCTCCTGCAGATTGATCTGGATATCGTTGCTCAAGGCCTTGAGCGGCGAGACATACACCACCAGGGTCGCGTCCGGCAGGCCGCCTTCGGCCAGCCCCTGGCGCACCAGGTCGTCGATCACCGCGAGAAAGGCGGTGAGGGTCTTGCCCGAGCCCGTGGGGGCGGCGATCAGGGTCGAGCGGCGTCGGGCGATCAGCGGCCAGGCACGGGCCTGGGCAGCGGTCACTGCGGTAAAGGTGCGCTTGAACCAGGCGCTGACGGCGGGATGGAAACCGTCCAGCTCCGGGTTCGCGGATTGGGCAAGGTTCATGGGCAAATTAATGCGGCCGCCCGGGGCAACTTGCAAGCACTGCGCTTAATATCGCTGCAAGACCGGGTCGCGTTCGGGAGAGGCAGGCAGGGCAATGAATGCCAAGCTTTCGCCACGGGGGCCGGCGGGTGAGGCCTGGACAGGGATGACGTCAGGTCACGCTGATAGTTTCTCAGTGACGGTTGCGCCACAAACCCGCAAAATGCAACGATTCTGACAATTATTGACGGCCAATCCCCGGGATTGGCCAATCCAAACCATCGTTCTGAACAGATTGGGCCTGCTGACTCTATGCGAATGCGCCTTATGTTACTGGGCGGCGGAAATGCCCTTGGGCAGGCGCTGATTCGCCTGGGTGCGGAGGAAGACATCGGTTTCCTCGCCCCCCGTCCGCCGCAAGACGGCTGGGACGCCGCGAGCCTGACGCAACTGCTCGACGACACCCGTCCGGATGCCTTGATCAACCTGGCTTACTACTTCGACTGGTTTCAGGCGGAGACGGTGAGCGAAGCGCGCCTGAGCGGTCAGGAGCGGGCGGTAGAGCGGCTGGCGGAGCTTTGTCAGCATCACAACATCATTCTTGTGCAGCCTTCGAGCTACCGGGTGTTCGACGGCTCGCGGGCCACGGCCTACAGCGAGAAAGACGAACCAGTGCCCCTGGGGCTGCGCGGCCAGGCGCTGTGGCGGATCGAGCAGAGCGTTCGCGCGACCTGCCCGCAACACGTGCTGCTGCGTTTTGGCTGGCTGCTCGATGACAGCGCCGAGGGCATTCTCGGGCGCTTCCTGGCCCGTGCCGAATCCTCGGAAGAACTGCTCATGGCGGATGACCGCCGGGGCAATCCGACCCCGGTGGACGATGCGGCGCGGGTGATCATCTCGGTGCTCAAGCAGCTTGATTGCGCGGCGCCCCTGTGGGGCACCTATCACTACGCCGGGCAGGAAGCGACCACGCCCCTGGCCCTGGGGCAGGCGATACTGACCGAGGCGCGACAGCTGCATCCGCTGGCCATCGAGGCACCCACTGCCCAGGCTCACGCGGCCAGTGCCGATGCCGCCGAAGAGCCGCAGCACGCGGTGCTGGCCTGCAAGAAAATCCTTCACACCTTCGGGATCAAGCCGCGTGCCTGGCGCGCCGCACTCCCGGCATTACTGGATAGGTTCTACCGTCATGGTTGATGGCCCTGTATTGATCACCGGCGGTGCCGGTTTTATTGGTTCGCACCTCACCGATGCGTTGCTGGCCAAAGGGTACGCGGTGCGCGTCCTGGATGACTTGTCCACCGGCAAACCCAGCAACCTGCCACTGGACAACCCACGATTGGAGTTGATCGAGGGCAACGTCGCCGATGCGGCCCTGGTGAGCCGGGCGATGCGCGGCTGCGGCGCCGTGGCGCACCTGGCGGCGGTAGCCTCGGTGCAGGCCTCGGTGGACGACCCGGTCCAGACCCACCAGAGCAATTTCATCGGCACCCTGAATGTCTGCGAGGCCATGCGCGAGCACGGCGTCAAGCGGGTGCTGTTCGCTTCCAGCGCGGCGGTCTATGGCAACAATGGCGAAGGCCAGTCGATTGACGAAGACACCGCCAAGGCTCCGCTGACGCCTTACGCGTCGGACAAGCTGGCCAGTGAATACTACTTCGACTTCTACCGGCGCCAGCATGCTCTGGAGCCGGCGATCTTTCGCTTCTTCAACATCTTCGGCCCGCGCCAGGATCCGTCTTCGCCGTATTCCGGGGTGATCAGCATTTTCACCGAGCGGGCTCAGCAAGGCCTGCCGATCACCGTGTTCGGTGATGGCGAGCAGACCCGGGACTTCCTCTATGTTGGCGACCTGGTGCAGGTGCTGGTGCAGGCCATCGAAGCAGTGCAACTGGAAGTGGGGGCGGTCAACGTCGGCTTGAACCAGGCCACCACCCTCAAGCAGATGCTTGCGGCCCTGGCCGAGGTGGTCGGCGACCTGCCCCCCATCAGCTACGGTCCGGCTCGGGCCGGTGATATTCGTCATTCGCGGGCCAACAACCAGCGGCTGCTGCAGCGCTTCAACTTCCCCGAGCCCACGCCGATGAGTGTCGGCCTGGCCCGGCTGATGGGACGCTGAGGTTTATCGCGGACATGAAAAAGGCGCCTGAGAGGCGCCTTTCTTGTAACTGGCGGGCTTAGAACTTGTAGCCCAGGCCAACCATGTAGACCCAAGGATCGACGTCGACATTGACCTTGGCCCGAGTGCCGGCGGCCAGCGCGTTGTTGTCCACGTAGGCGCGGGTATCGATATCGATGTAGCGTGCCTGGGCGTTGATCATGATGTTGTCGGTCAGCATGTAGTCGGCACCGATCTGCCAGGCCAGGCCCCAGGAGTTCTTGGCGCGGAAGTTGTCGAAACCTTCGGATTGGGCGCGGCTGCCAACGTGCTCGTCGTAGATCCAGGTGTAGTTGATACCGGCACCGACGTAGGGTTGGAACACCGACTTGTGGTCCAGTGGGTAGTACACCACGCTCAGGGTTGGCGGCAGGTGCTTGAGGGTACCGAGCTTGCCGTTGGCTGGAGCCAGGGAGGTGTTGCGGATCTTCACGTCGTGTTCGAACGGGGTCGCGGCCAGCAGTTCGATACCGATGTTGTTGGTCAGCATGTAGGCGAAGTTCAGGCCCAGCTGCGTGTCGCTGCTCATGGTTGCCTTGCCGCCCAGGTTGGCACCGGCCAGGGGGCCGCTGTCGACTTTGACGTCGGAGCTGTTGGCCTTGGGTTTGACGGTAATCGCACCGGCACGAACGATGATGTCACCAGCTTCGTGAGCGTTGGCAAGGGGGGCGGCGAGTGCGAGCGCGATCAGGGAAGCGCTAAGCAGGGACTTGTGCATGGGAGCTCCAAAGGACGATTCAGATTGGCTATGTCCAATGGTAAGGATCGTCAAGTTGACCACCTTGACTCAGCTCAATGAAATGGCAGACCCCGGCTTCGACGCTGAACTATTCTTTTGCCCCGCGTTCTTTTGGTGTTCGCCTTCTGCGCCGGCAAGCCGGCTTCTACCAGGGCATTTACTCCGGCAGTTCGTAGATGTAGATCTTCTGCGCCGCCATCTGGTAGCCGGCATCCGCCAGCTCGCTGCTGGAAGGCTTGACCTGCATGTCGCCCTCGATCCAGTAAGGTTGATACAGCTCATCGAGCTTGACCCCGACCTCGCTGGTGACATGGACGATCTGGTTCGATGGCGGTGGCGGCACGTGGATGCAGGCTCCGAAGTAGGGCACCAGCAGGAAGTCCGTGGTGCGCCCTTCTTCATTCACCTCAAGTGGCACGATGTAGCCGGGCAGGCGAACCGACTGGCCGTCGAGGCTCTTGACCACCGGTGCATTGGGCAGGTCCTGCTTGGCCGCGGGAGCCGACTCCGCAGCCAGCGCATCGCTCATTTGCGACAGGTCGTGCAGGGGCTTCATGTTCGGCACTTCCGCTGGCGCGTCCGCCGGGATCATTTCCGACCAGGTCAGGTCTTTTGTTGCCGTGGCCGCCCACAGGGGAGTGGCGACCAGCAGCGACAGGGCAAGCAGGTGACGCAGCAGATCAGCTCTCATAAACCGGTGCTCATAAACGAATCGACAGGCCATCGGCCAGGGATTGCCGGTAGGCACGCCAGGCCGGCACGCTGCCCATCAGCAGCGCGGCAATCAGGATACCGCCCAGCAGCGTCCACTCATACTGGCTCGGCCAGGCCAGGGGCAGGTACAGGCCGTAGGTCGACTGCACGTAGCCCTGGGCCAGGGCGATGCCCAGGTACAGCAGGCCGAGCCCGGCCAGCACGCCGAACAGCGCCAGGGCGAACGCCTCCAGTACCAGCAGGGTCGCGATGTGCCAGGGACGGGCGCCCACCGAACGCAGAATGGCCATCTCCCGGCGACGTTCATTGAGGCTGGTGAGAATGGCCGTGAGCATGCCGATCAGGCCGGTCAGGACCACGAACAGCGAGACCACGAACAAGGCCTTTTCGGCGGTGCCCATCAGGCTCCAGAGCTCCTGCAGGGCGACCCCGGGAAGGATCGCCAGCATGGGCTCGCCGCGAAATTCGTTGATCTCCCGTTGCAGGGCGAAGGTCGAGATCTTGCTGTTGAGGCCGAGCATGAAGGCCGTGATGGCCTGGGGCGTCAGGTCCATGTTGCGGGCCTGGTCGGCGCTGATGCGGCCGTCGCCACGGGCGGGCACGCCGTTGTGCCAGTCGATGTGGATCGCCTCCATGCCGCCCAGGCTGATATGCAGGGTGCGGTCCACCGGAGTGCCGGTGCGCTTGAGGATGCCGACCACGGTGAAGGGCTTGTCGTCGTGCTTGACCAGGCTGATGGCTGCCACGCCGTGGGCCAGCACCAGTTGGTCCCCCAGCTTGTAGTGCAGGGCGTCGGCCACTTCGGCCCCGAGTACCACCTCGAAGGGATCCGTGGCGAAGGCCCGGCCCACGGCCAGTTGCAGGTTCTGCTGGCGGCCGTACTGGTAGTGCTGGAAGTAGGCGTCGGTGGTGCCCATCACCCGGTAGCCGCGATGGGAGTCGCCCAGGGAAATCGGGATCGCCCATTTCACCTTCGGGTTGTTGGCAAAGTGTTCGAAGCTGTCCCAGCGAATGTTGTTGGTGGCGTTGCCGATGCGAAACACCGAATACAGCAGCAGGTTCACCGAGCCGGAGCGGGCGCCGACGATCAGGTCGGTACCGCTGATGGTGCTGGCGAAGCTGGCTCGGGCTTCGGTGCGCACCCGCTCCACCGCCAGCAGCAGGCAGACCGAGAGGGCAATGGCGAAGGCCGTGAGGATCGCCGTGAAGCGGCGGTTAGCTAGGCTGGCCATGGCTAGACGGAACAGATACATCTCAGACCTCTGCAGGCTTGGCGGCGCGATTGAGTTCGGCCAGCGACAGGTTGCGATCGAACAATGGCGCCAGGCTCTGGTCATGGCTGACGAACAGCAGGCTGGCCCCAGCCTCGCGGCACTCGGCGAAGAGCAACTGAAGGAAGGCCCCCCGAGCGTCATGATCGAGGGCCGAGGTCGGCTCGTCGGCGATCACCAGCTCCGGTTGGCCGATCAGCGCCCGGGCCGCGGCGACCCGCTGTTGCTGACCGATGGACAGCGAGTCGGCGCGGCGCTTGAGCAGCTCGGGGTCCTTCAGGCCCAGGTGAGCCAGCAGGGTGGCCGCAGCCCGGTCGACGCTGCCGTGGCGCTCGGCGGCGCGGCTGGCCCGCAGCCTGGAGAAGTGGCAGGGCAGTTCGACGTTCTCGCGCACCGAGAGAAACGGCAGCAGGTTGAACTGTTGGAAGATGTAGCCGGTGTGATTCACGCGAAAACGATCGCGGGCCCCGGCAGACAGCTCGGTCAGTTCCTGGCCCAGCAGGCGGATGCTGCCCTGGCTGGGCTTCTGTACACCCCCCAGCAGCCCCAGGAGAGTGGTCTTGCCACTGCCGCTGGGGCCTTTGAGAAACAGCGTCTCACCGGCTTCCAGGCGAAAGGCCGGGATATCCAGCAACTGTGGGTGACCGGGCCAGTTGAAGCTCAGGTCGGACAGTTCGATAAGTGCTTGGGTCATGTCGAGCCGATCATGGAGTGGGTTTTGCAGCCGCTGCCGGAGGCTGCGGCTACAGGGGACGGCGCTCAGAATTTCAGGCTGGCGGCCTTGGCGGTGGCTTCGACACCTTGCTGGCCACTGGGCGAAATGAGTTGTACCTGAATTTTCTGGGTGGCGGGGAAGGTCTTGAAGATTGTCCCCAGGTCGAGGTTGCTCAAGGCGTCCGGTTTGGCGCAGGTGAACTGGTAGTGGGCGTGAATTTCGCTGTGTTCGTGGTGATGCTCATGGCCATCGGCGCCCTTGGCATCTTCGTCGTGGTCGTCATGGTCATGCTCGTCGGCCTCGGGCTTGTCGCCGAACAGCGGGCTTTCCAGCTCCTGTTTGCTCACGACGCAAGCGGCGGCCTTGGGCAGGCTGAACAGCACCAGGGGCTGTTCCAGCTGGGCGCGGGCGGCAGCGACCTTGGCCTTGTCGGCGTCGGTACTGGGGGCGTGCTCGAAACCGACCAGGTTCATCGCCGGGCTTTCCAACTCCAGCTCCAGGGCCTGGCCGTCGAGTACGGCGTTGAGTCGGGCAACGCCATGTTCGTGGGCGCCGAGGCTGCCGTGTTCATGTTCATGCTCATGGGCTAGCGCCGTCTGGGCAGCGGCCAGCGGCAGCAGGGCGAACGGCAGGGCGAATAGCAGACGACGCATGGCAAGTCTCCGGGTGAAGATGAAATAAATGTTATGTGATCTTATAACAATGCTCGGCGGAGTTTGACTGCCCGCTTGGCGTTGCGCAAGACGGGTGGGAGCATGCTCGTCAGAAAAATCGGGAGCACTCTCATGTTGCGGATTCGTGGAAGCATCGGCGATTGGCCGGTGGATTTGACCCTGGAGCTGGACGAGGGCGACTGGGCACAACTGGCGGCGCAGTTGCAGGCGGCCAAACCTGAAGCGGCGGCGCCGACGGCCAGGCCGGCCAGCCAGGACGATGCCCTGTGGCAGACCGCCAAGGATCTGTTGCGCAAGGCGGGCCAGATCAGCGGGCCGCAGTTGCTGGAACAGTTGGAGGGGCTGACCGGTAGCGCGGCGGCGGGCAAGCGATTGCTGGTGCGCTTGCGCCACTGCGCCGAGGTCAAGGTGGTCAGCGGCGCCGATACGCCGCTCTACAGCTGGGTACAGTAATCCTGTAGGAGCCAACTTGCTGGCGAAAGGGCTCTGTCTGTCAGAGCGCATTCGCTGGCAAGCCAGCTCCTACACAAGCCAGCACCTACACCAGCGCTGGCGCATCAGGCTCAGTACAGCGCGGCGAACAGTTTGCGGCGGTAGGCGGTCACCAGCGGGTGATCATTGCCCAGCAGGTCGAATACCTGCAGCAGGGTCTTGTGGGCTATGCCTTCGTTGTAGCTGCGGTTGCGCATGAAGAGTTTCAGCAGGGCTTCCAGCGCTGCTTCGTATTGCTGGCGCGCCAGTTGCTGGATTGACAGCTGGTACAGCGCCTCATCGTCCAGCGGGTCCTTGGCCAGGCGCGCCTTGAGCTCTGCGGCATCCGGCAGGTCCGCCGCCTGCTTGAGAAAGGTGATCTGCGCCTTGGCGCCAGCCAGGGCGGCCTTGTGCTCATCGCTCTTGACCGCGTCGAGCACGGTCTGGGCTTCACTCAGTTCGCCGCGTTCGGCCAGGCAGCGGGCATACAGGATCAGTGCCTTGGCATTGCTGTTGTCTTCACCCAGCAGCACTTTGAGGAGGGCTTCGGCATCACCGATACGCCCTTCAGCGAACAGCGCTTCGGCCTGTTCCAGTGGATCGGCGGCGGGTGGTGGCGGCATTTGCACATGGGGTTCGAGCATGGCTCGCACCGCCGATTCAGGCTGCGCGCCGGCGAAGCCGTCCACCGGCTGGCCGTCCTTGAACAGCACCACGGTGGGCAGGCTGCGGATGCCGAAGCGGGCGACGATGTCCTGTTCGATATCGCAGTTGACCTTGGCCAGCAGCAACTCGCCCTGATAGCTCTCGGCGATCTGTTGCAGCATCGGCATCAGCGCTTTGCAGGGGGCACACCACTCGGCCCAGAAGTCCACCAGGACCGGTTTGTGGAAGGAGTTCTCGATCACCGACTGGTCGAAATCAGCGGTGTGGGCGTCGAAGATGTACGGCGTTTCCTGACTCATGGGGTATCTCGAGTAAGCGGCAATGGAGCCACTATAAAGGCTGGTCGGGGTGGATCGCCATCGCCGCTACGGCAGGCGCTACGGCAGCGTTTGATCGCTGGGCGTGATACAGGCTCACGTTGCGAAATTCCCAGGGCTCTGCCAGGTCCGGCAGGGTCAGGGCATTGAGCACTTGCAGGCGCTGGTACAGCGGGTGCTGGAAGTCCCTGACCCGGGAGTCCGCCACCAGGGCTTCGCGGCCACGGCTGAGGAACTCGTCCAGCAGCGGCAGGTTGGCCCGGTCATACAATACGTCCGCCACCAGGATCAGGTCGAAGCGATCGGCCTCGGCGAAAAAATCCGTGGAATAGCTGAGTTCGACGCCGTTGAGCTGCGCATTGGCCCGGCAGGCGGCAATGGCCAGTGGGTCGAGGTCGCAGGCCACCACTTCCAGGGCACCGGCCTTGGCCGCGGCAATCGCCGCCACGCCGGAGCCGGCCCCGAAATCCAGGACGCGTTTGCCCTGCACCCAGTGCGGATGCTCCGCCAGGTAGCGGGCCATGGCCAGGCCGCTGGCCCAGCAGAAACTCCAGTAGGGCGGCTCGTGGAGGATGCGCCGGGTCTCTTCCGGGGTGAAGGCGCGGTCCATGTTGTCGGCGTCGATCAGCCAGAGTTTCAGCGTGGTCTCGGGTAGCTCACAAGCTACCAGCTGCGCGTCCCCCAGCAATTCGCTGAGGGCGTCTTGCAGGTCGAGCGGTACATTCATGGGGCTTTGACGAATTGCAGTTGTCCCACGGCCTGGGTGGTGGGCTGGGCGATGCGCTGTGCCGGCAGATGCAGGATCAACTGGCCGGACTGGCTGGCACGACCGCGCAGTTCGACCCGGGCGCCGGCCGGGAAGGCTTCGGGAGCGAAGCGCAGGCGAAACGGCAGGGCCTGGTTAGTGCCGGTCAGGTTGCTGCTGGCCAGGAGGCGTTGCGGACGCCCGCGTTCATCGATCACTAACAGCGCCAGCTCGACGTCGGCACCGGCCGGTATGCCGTCGAGGGTACCGCTCAGCTCGCGCTGATAGGCTGGCAACGGGCCGAGGTCGGCGGGTTCCTGGTTTTTTTTCACGCTCTGCTGCGGGGCAGAGGCGGGGGCCGCAGGTTTTGGAGCATCGCTGCTGCAAGCGACCAGCAGGCTGACAAGACTGAGCAAAACAAGCGGTCTGAGCGGCATCTGAAGCTCCAACAAGGCGAATTTCCGTGTGCGAAACATAATAGTCGGTCTGTATACCGTAAAGGCTATGGCTTGTCTTGCCAGTGGGATGCGCTACCATGGCCCTCCCTTTTTTTGTTGCCTGCCACCATGCACTGTCCCTTCTGCGGTGCCAACGACACCAAGGTCATCGACTCGCGTCTGGTCGCCGAGGGCGAACAGGTGCGCCGCCGGCGTGAATGCCTGGCCTGTGGTGAGCGTTTCACCACCTTCGAAACCGCCGAACTGGTGTTGCCGCGCCTGATCAAGACTGACGGCAGCCGTCAGCCCTTCGACGAAGAAAAACTGCGCGCCGGTATGCAGCGCGCCCTGGAAAAACGCCCGGTGAGCGTCGAGCGCCTGGAGGCGGCTCTGGTGCACATCAAGCACAAGCTGCGGGCCACCGGCGAGCGGGAAGTCAAGTCCCTGGTCGTGGGTGAACTGGTGATGACCGAGCTGCAGAAGCTCGATGAAGTCGCCTACATCCGCTTTGCCTCGGTCTACCGGCGCTTCCAGGACCTCAACGAATTTCGCGAAGAGATCGACCGTCTCGCCCGCGAGCCGGTCAAGCAATGAGCCAGCCTGCGGAACAAGCGGTACTCGATGCGCACTACATGGCCCGGGCCCTGGAGCTGGCGCGCCAGGGGCTGTACAGCACCCATCCCAATCCCCGTGTCGGTTGCGTCATCGTGCGCGACGGCCAGGTGGTGGGCGAAGGCTGGCATGTCCGGGCTGGCGAGCCCCATGCCGAAGTGCATGCGCTGCGCGCCGCCGGCGACCTGGCCCGAGGCGCCACCGCCTATGTGACCCTGGAACCCTGCAGCCACCATGGCCGCACCCCGCCGTGCGCCGATGCCCTGGTGAATGCCGGAGTGGCGCGGGTGGTGGCGGCCATGCAGGACCCCAACCCGGAAGTCGCCGGGCGTGGCCTGCAACGCCTGGCCCAGGCCGGCATCGCCACTCACAGCGGAGTGCTGGAGGCTGAGGCCCGCGCGATCAACAAGGGCTTCCTGAAACGCATGGAACAGGGCCTGCCCTATGTGCGGGTCAAGCTGGCCATGAGCCTGGACGGTCGTACCGCCATGGCCAGTGGCGAGAGCCAGTGGATCACCGGGCCTGCCGCACGTTCCGCGGTGCAGCGCCTGCGGGCCGAAGCCAGCGTGGTGCTGACCGGCGCCGATACGGTACTGGCGGATGACGCCCGGTTGACGGTACGTGCTGCCGAGCTGGGGCTGGACGCCGAGCAGACGGCGCTGGCCATGAGCCGTCCACCGCTGCGAGTGCTGATCGATGGCCGCCTGCGGGTGCCCCTCGATGCGCCGTTCTTCAAGGCTGGTCCGGCCTTGGTGGCCACCTGCGCGGCAGTGGAAGAGCAATACGCCAACGGTCCGGAGTGCCTGATCGTGCCCGGCCCCGACGGCCAGGTGGACTTGCGCCGCCTGCTGCTGGAGCTGGCCGCCCGTGGCGTCAACGAAGTGCTGGTGGAAGCCGGCCCGCGACTGGCCGGCGCCTTTGCCCAGCAGGGCCTGGTGGACGAGTACCAGATCTTCATCGCCGGCAAGTTCCTCGGTTCCTCGGCCCGGCCGTTGCTGGACTGGCCGCTGGCGCAGATGAGCGAGGCGCCCTTGCTCAAGATCATTGAAATGCGTGCGGTGGGCGATGACTGGCGAGTCACTGCCATCCCGGCCCCGCCAGCGAGCGTATAATTCCCGACTTTCGCCTACCCGGCGGCCCTGTTCTCGAGGAGGACTCCATGTTCACCGGCATCATCGAATCCATCGGCAGCATTCGCGCATTGACCCCAAAAGGCGGAGATGTACGGGTCTATGTAGAAACCGGCAAGCTTGATCTGGCCGACGTCAAACTGGGCGACAGCATTGCGGTGAACGGCGTCTGCCTGACCGCCGTCGAGCTGCCGGGCGATGGTTTCTGGGCCGATGTCAGCCGCGAGACCCTGGACTGCACCGCGTTCCATCAGTTGAAGGCCGGTAGCCGGGTCAACCTGGAAAAGGCCCTGACCCCGACCACCCGCCTGGGCGGTCACCTGGTCAGCGGCCATGTCGATGGTGTCGGTGAAGTCGTGGCGCGGGAAGAAAATGCCCGGGCCATCCAGTTCCGCATCCGTGCCCCCAAGGAGCTGGCCAAGTACATCGCCCATAAAGGCTCGATCACCGTCGACGGCACCAGCCTGACGGTCAACGCGGTGAACGGTGCCGAGTTCGAGCTGACCATCGTGCCCCACACCCTGGCGGAAACCATCATGGCCGACTACCGGCCGGGTCGGCAGGTCAACCTCGAGGTCGACCTGCTGGCACGCTACCTGGAGCGCCTGCTGCTGGGCGACAAGGCGGCCGAGGCCACGGGCGGCACCATCACCGAAAGTTTTCTGGCCGCTAACGGCTATCTCAAATCCTGACCCAAGGGGGTGCCGAGTGGCGCTCAACAGCATCGAAGAACTGGTTGAAGACATCCGCCAAGGCAAGATGGTCATCCTCATGGATGACGAAGACCGCGAGAACGAAGGCGACCTGATCATGGCCGCCGAGTGCTGCAAGCCCGAGCACATCAACTTCATGGCCAAGCACGCCCGGGGCCTGATCTGCATGCCCATGAGCCGCGAGCGTTGCGAGCTGCTGAAGCTGCCGCTGATGGCGCCGCGCAACGGTTCGGGCTTTGGTACCAAGTTCACCGTGTCCATCGAGGCCACCGAAGGCGTGACCACCGGCATCTCCGCCGCCGACCGGGCGCGCACCGTGCAAGCGGCCGCCGCCAAGGACGCCAAGGCCGAGGACATCGTCAGCCCGGGCCACATCTTCCCGCTGATGGCCCAGCCGGGTGGCACCCTGGCCCGCGCCGGCCACACCGAAGCCGCCTGCGACCTGGCGCGCATGGCCGGGTTCGAGCCGAGCGGGGTGATCTGCGAAGTGATGAACGACGACGGCACCATGTCCCGTCGCGCCGAGCTGGAAACCTTCGCCGCCGAGCACAACATCAAGATCGGCACCATTGCCGACCTGATTCACTACCGGATGATCCACGAACGTACCGTTCAGCGGATTGCCGAGCAGCCCCTGGACAGCGAACTGGGCCAGTTCAACCTGGTGACCTATCGTGATTCGGTGGAAGGCGACGTGCACATGGCCCTGACCCTGGGCGAGATCTGTGCCGAAGAACCGACCCTGGTGCGGGTGCACAACATGGACCCGCTGCGCGACCTGCTGATGGTCAAGCAGCCGGGCCGCTGGAGCCTGCGGGCGGCCATGGCCACCGTGGCCGAGGCGGGCAGCGGCGTGGTGCTGTTGCTCGGTCACCCACTGGATGGTGACGTGCTGCTGGCACATATTCGCGAGACGGCCGACCAGCAGCCGGCGAAGAAACCGACCACCTACAGCATTGTCGGTGCCGGTTCGCAGATCCTCCGCGACCTGGGCGTACGCAAAATGCGCCTGATGAGTGCGCCGATGAAGTTTAATGCGATATCCGGTTTCGACCTGGAAGTTGTAGAATACGTGCCCTCCGAATAAAAGCCGGTCGTTTGTGGCTTGAAATTCGCGGTTCAAATATCACTGAAGAGCGTGTACTAGACACGCTCTGGCTCTTTAAGAGATTTGTCGAATGACCCTGAAGACCATCGAAGGTACCTTCATCGCCCCTAAAGGCCGCTATGCCCTGGTGGTCGGCCGTTTCAACAGCTTTGTCGTCGAAAGCCTGGTCAGCGGCGCGGTTGACGCCCTGGTTCGCCACGGTGTGAGCGAAAGCGATATCACCATCATCCGTGCACCTGGCGCCTTCGAAATTCCGTTGGTTGCGCAGAAAGTTGCACAGAAGGGTGAGTTCGCGGCGATCGTCGCCCTGGGCGCGGTCATTCGTGGCGGTACTCCGCACTTCGAATACGTGGCGGGCGAGTGCACCAAGGGCCTGGCCCAGGTGTCCATGGAGTTCGGCGTGCCAGTGGCCTTCGGCGTACTGACCGTGGACTCGATCGAACAAGCCATCGAGCGTTCCGGCACCAAGGCCGGCAACAAAGGGGCTGAAGCTGCCTTGTCCGCCCTGGAAATGGTCAGCCTGCTGGCGCAGTTGGAGGCCAAGTGATTAGCGACGATAGCGATCGTTTCAACCCGCGCGATCCCAAGCCTGCGGATGCCGGCAAGCCATCCAAGAGCGCCAAGCGTCGTGAAGCCCGTCAGCTCGCGACCCAGGCGCTGTACCAATGGCACATGGCCAAGCATTCGCTGAACGAGATCGAAGCGCAGTTCCGGGTCGACAACGATTTCACCGACGTCGACGGTGCCTACTTCCGTGAAATCCTGCACGGGGTTCCGGCCAACAAGAACGAGATCGACAACGCCCTCGTGCCTTGCCTGGACCTGGCCATCGACGAACTGGACCCGGTTGAGCTGGCGGTTCTGCGCCTGTCCACCTGGGAGCTGCTCAAGCGCGTCGACGTGCCGTACCGCGTGGTGATCAACGAGGGTATCGAACTGGCCAAGGTCTTCGGTTCCACCGATGGCCACAAGTTCGTCAACGGTGTGCTCGACAAACTGGCCCCGCGCCTGCGTGAAGCTGAAGTGAAGGCGTTCAAGCGCTGATCCGCGCTTGCAGCTGCCATGGGCGAGTTTGAGCTGATCCGCAACTTCTTCGCTGCCGCGCCCTGTGCGCAAGGCGGCGAGGGTGTTGCCCTGGGGATCGGCGACGACTGTGCCTTGCTGGCTGTTCCTCCCGGGGAGCAGTTGGCCGTTTCCACCGACACCCTGGTGGCCGGCGTGCATTTCGCCGACCCCTGCGACCCCTTTCTTCTTGGCCAACGTTCCCTGGCGGTGGCCGTCAGCGACCTGGCCGCCATGGGCGCCACGCCCCTGGCCTTTACCCTTGCCCTGACCCTGCCGACGATCAGTGCCGATTGGCTGCAGGCCTACGCCCGTGGTTTGAACGCCATGGCCCAGAGCTGTGGCGTGCGCCTGATTGGTGGCGATACCACTCGCGGCCCGCTAACCCTGACCCTGACCGTGTTCGGGCGTGTCCCGGCAGGGCAGGCCTTGACCCGTAGCGGTGCTCGGGCGGGCGACCTGCTGTGTGTCGGCGGCGAGCTGGGCAATGCCGCCGGTGCCTTGCCCCTGGTGCTGGGGCAGCGCGATGCCGAACCGGCGGTGGCCGATCCCCTGCTGGCCCATTACTGGTCGCCGCAGCCGCAGCTGGCCATGGGCCAGGCCCTGCGCGGCAAGGCCAGTGCGGCCCTGGATATCTCCGACGGCCTGCTGGCCGACTGCGGGCACATCGCTGCTGCGTCGGCAGTCGCCTTGCAGGTGGACGTCGAGCAGTTGCCCCTGTCGCCAGCCTTGCTGAGCTTCCTCGGCCGGCAAGAGGCTCGCACCGCGGCCTTGAGTGGTGGCGACGACTATGTACTGGCCTTCACCTTGCCCCCGGCCGAGCTGGCGCCCTTGTTGGCGGCGGGCTGGCCGGTGCATGTGGTGGGACGGGTCGTGGCCGGGCAGGGGGTTACCCTGCGGGATGCCGACGGGCAGGACATCACCCCCGGTACCCGGGGTTATCAACACTTTGCGGAGACACCGTGACAGATCATCCCAAACAGGTCCCGGCGGAGTTCGTCCCGCCGTCGGTCTGGCGCAATCCCTGGCATTTCCTCGCGTTCGGCTTTGGCTCCGGCACCTTGCCCAAGGCACCGGGCACCTGGGGTTCGCTGGTTGCGCTACCCTTTATCCCGCTGTGGCAGATGCTGCCGGACTGGGGCTACTGGCTGATGCTCGGCGTGACCATGCTGTTCGGCTTCTGGCTGTGCGGCAAGGTCGCCGACGATCTGCGGGTGCATGATCACGAAGGCATCGTCTGGGACGAAATGGTCGGCATGTGGATCACCCTGTGGCTGGTGCCCGAGGGCTGGTACTGGCTGCTGGCGGGGTTCCTGGTGTTTCGCTTCTTCGACATTCTCAAGCCGTGGCCGATCCGCTGGGTCGACCGGCAAGTCCACGGAGGGGTCGGCATCATGCTCGACGACGTATTGGCCGGGGTGTTTGCCTGGTTGTCGATGCAAGGCCTGGTGTGGTGTTTTAGCTGAGGAGACAGGCATGGGTGTCAGCCGCGGGCTGCTGGTATTGCTGGTTTTCTGGAACGCTCTTGGCGCCCAGGCCGGCGAGCAGCCGCTACTGCCCCAGCAGATCCGCATTGCCAGTGAAGAGTGGAGCCAGTACACCGAAGCCGATGGCGAAGGCCTGGCCTGGGACATCCTGCGGGAGGTCTTCGAGGTGCAGGGCGTCCGGGTCGAGCGCAGCAGCATGCCCTACACCCGCTCGGTCGGCCTGGTACAGCGCGGTGAAGTGGACGCCCAGGTCGGGGCTTATCGTGACGAGTCCCCCGGGGTGCTCTACCCGCAATGGAACTACGACACCGACCATATCTACTCATTGGGCCTGGCGAGCAATCCCGAGCTGACCCTGGCAACCCTGGGCAGTTACCGGCTGGTCTGGGTGCGTGGCTACAAATACCAGGACTACCTGCCCAATGTTCAGCGCTACAACGAGATCCGGCGCCGGGTCGGCATCCTGCCGATGTTGCTGTACAGCCGTGCCGACTACTACATCGATGCCCGGACCGAGATCGACTACGTGCTCGGCCAGGCCCGGGACCCGGCCCAGTTCAAGCGTACCCACCTGACCGAGCTGCCACTGTACCTGGGGTTCGCCGACACGCCCCGGGGCCGTGCCCTGCTTTCCCTGTACGACCAGCGCATGGAACAGTTGGTGAAAAGCGGCAGCCTGCGCCCGATCTTTCTGCGCTGGAAGCAGCCCTATCCGTTTGACGGAGAGCCGCAACCGGCGGTCCGTTGATCAAACTTATCGATCTTTATCTCCGATAATTCAGCCTAAGCACCCAGTGGAGGCTGCTGTTACAATGCCGCCTCTACGAATCTTGAGCCCTCATACAGATCAGGAGCACAACAGTGCCCGTCGTTTTTGTTGCCGCTTGCAAGCTGCCTACGCCTTTTGCGCAATTCACCATGCATGGTTTTCTCGATGAAGCCACCGGCCGCGAGCACGTCGTGCTCAGCCTCGGCGATATTGCCGACGGCGCGCCGGTGCTCGGCCGTCTGCACTCCGAATGCCTGACCGGCGATGCCTTGTTCAGCCAGCGCTGCGACTGCGGTTCGCAACTGGAAGCGGCCATGCAGGCCGTGGCCCGAGAAGGGCGCGGCGTCATTCTTTACCTGCGCCAGGAAGGCCGCGGCATCGGCTTGCTGAACAAGGTCCGGGCCTATGAGCTGCAAGATGGCGGCGCCGATACCGTGGAAGCCAATGAGCGCCTGGGCTTTGCCGCCGACCAGCGTGACTACGCCATGTGCCTGCCGATGCTCGAGCACCTGGGGGTCAGGTCCCTGCGCCTGATGACCAACAACCCGCGCAAGGTCAGGGCCTTGACCGAGATGGGCATCCAGGTGGCCGAGCGCGTGCCGCTGCACACCGGGCATAACCCTCACAACAAGCTCTACCTGGCGACCAAGGCCAGCAAGCTCGACCACATGATGGGCAACGAGCATCAGGGCGAGGTCGACCGCGCGTGACTCGGGGTCAAGTACGGCGGCGCCTGACCGTCAGCTGGTGGCAATACCTGGCGTTGGCCTTGCTGCCTTTGTTCGTGATCAATGCGGTGTTCGGTAAGGGCGAAGCGATCATGCCGGTGCTGGCGATGCCGTTCTTTATCGCCGGCACGGCCTCGATGTTCGTCAGCCTGCGTTTCTTCAACGGCTACAAGCATGCCTTGATCGCCACCGGTAAAGCCCTCGACACCCCTGAAGAGCCGGCTGCCTGGATCACCCTGGCAGCTCGGCGTCGCGCGGCTTTCCTGGCAGCCTCGTTGCCGGCCTGGATCGGTGCCCTGGCGGTATTCGTCGGCCTGGAAGCCGTGCCGCTCATGCTGCTGGCGCTGTCCAGCGCAGTGCTGTTCTACCTTTACCGTATCCCGCGTCAACTCGCCTGATGCTGCGTTGGCTGGCGCTCCTGTGCCTGCTGGCCAGCGTGCCCGCCCTGGCGGCACCGCGGGTGATTAGCCTGGCGCCATCGCTCTCGGAAATCGTTGTGGAGTTAGGCGCCGCCGAGCTGCTGGTCGGCGTGCTGGATGCCGGCGAGCGCCCGCCACAGATCGCCGGTCTGCCTTCGGTGGGACGCTATGGCCAATTGGATATGGAGCGGCTGCTCAGTCTCAAGCCCGACTTGCTGCTGCTCTGGCCGGGCAGTGTGGGCCCGGCCCAGCGCGAACAGCTGTCACGCCTGGGGATTGCCATCTACGTCGCCGAACCCCATGACCTTCAGCAACTGATTGCGCAGATCGCCGAGCTCGGCGAGCGTCTGGGGCGGCCTGCAGCTGGGCAGCAACTAGCGACGCAGTTGAGTCGGCAATTGAGTCGGTTGCGCGCGCGCTATCACCGCGAGCCCCCCTTGGCCGTGTTCTATCAAGTCTGGGACCAGCCGCTGTACACCGTGGGCGGTGGGCAGATCATCAGTGACGCCTTGAGCGTCTGCGGTGCCCGCAACGTGTTTGCCGAGCAGCCATTGCCGGCGCCTCAGGTCAGTATCGAGTCGGTGTTGCAGCGCAATCCGCAGGCGATCCTCGCCACCGCCCAGGGGCAGCTGGATGCCTGGAAAGCCTGGCCGCAGATTGCGGCAGTGCAGCAGGGGCGGTTGTTGCTGGTAAACGACAAGGGCCTGGAACGGCCCAGCGGGCAGATGATCGCGGCAACCGCCAAGTTGTGTGCGCTGCTCGCGCCTGAGCGCTGAGCCCCTTCGCCGGCGAGCCGGCTCCTACGGGGTCGGTGTAGGAGCTGGCTTGCCAGCGAAGGCGGCGGACCTTACAGCTCAGGCGTCCAGGTCACGCCGAGCATCCAGGTGCGGCCTTCTTCGCGGTAGTTGTGGTTGTTCTGAAAGCCTGGGTCCAAGTGGCTGTACCGCGTGCGGGCATAGGTCTTGTCCAGGGCATTGTCGACTTTCAGCGACAGCTCCACCTCGGAGGTCAGTGTCCAGCTGCTGCGCAGGCCCAGCAGTCCATACCCACCCAGGCGCTTTTTGTTGTCCCTCTCCCCGTAACTGCTGCTTACGGCCTGCCAGCTAGCCCCCAGGGCGAGGCGATCGAAGCGCCGATCCAGGTCGAGGCTCAGGGTTCGGCGCGCTCGTTGTTGTAGGGTTTTCCCGGTCTTGCGATCACGGGGATCGATCATCGCCAGCCCCAGATTGCTCTGCCAGCCGAACAGTTCCTGTTTCAACGTCGCTTCAAAACCATTGATGCGAGCAGAGGCGATGTTCTCCGGGTGCCGTACTTCATTGTTGTAGAGAATCGCCTGGTCGATGTCGGTGCGATACAGCGAGGTTTCCAGGCGGCTGCTTGCCGTCAGCTGGCTGCGCCATTGCAGCTCATAACTCTTGGAGTGTTCGGGCTTGAGGTTGGGGTTGCCGTTCTCCGGGTAATACAGGTCCGTGAAGGTGGGGGCGCGGAAGCCTTCGCTGTAGGACAGCAGTACATCATTGTCCGGGTTCAGCGGCAGGGTGAAGGTGCCGCTCCAGGTGTTCTGGCTGCCATATTGCTGGTTCTGGTCGCGGCGCAGCCCCAGCTCAGTGGAGAAGCTGTCGCCCTGGAAGCGATGCTGGATAAAGGCCGCTCGGTTCCAGCGGCTGTCCTCATCGTAGGCGGTGCTGGCATTGACCCGGTCCTCGTACCAGTCGGCACCCAGGATCAGGCTGTTGTGCTCGTCCAGAGTCAGGTCATTTTGCCAGTTCAGCGAATCCCGGTAGGTATTGAACGCGGCACGTTCGTCGCTGAGCTTGTCGTGCTTGAAGTCACGATTCTCGGCGTGGCCGATTTCCACGCGCGATTGCCAGTGCTCGTTGAGCCGCGCATCAATAAAGCTGCTGACACTGCTGACTGTGAAGTCGGTATAGGGCTGCTGTTCTACGCTCCGCCCGGTGGCCATGACATAACGCCCGAAAGGACTGTCGTATTCGCTGCGCCCGCGGTTGTCCAGCAGGTTCAGGCCCGCCTCCACATCCTCATTGAAGGAGTGGCTCAGGCTCAGGCTCAGAGACTGATTGCGGTAGGCGTCATGGTCCTTGTCACTGGGATAGGACTCCCGGGTCGAATCGATCCCGGCAGTTTCATCCAGGCTGGCACCAAGGCTGAAGCGGGTACGCTCATCACCGCCGGAAAGGCCGAGGCTGCGCTCCTAGGTCTGGTTACTGCCGAATCCCACATGCATGCGCCCTTGCAGCCCTTGCTGGGCGCCGCGGCGGGTGAAGATCTGGATCACCCCGCCAATCGCGTCGCTGCCATAGATCACCGAGCGTGAGCCGCGCAGCACTTCCACCCGTTCGATCTGCTGGACATTCAGGTATTGCAGGTTGCTGTCGCCGGACGATGAGCTGCTGATGCGCTGGCCATCCACCAGCACCAGGCTCTGGGCCGATCCGGTGCCGCGCAGGTAGATGCCCGGCAGGCTGCCGCGGCCACCGCTGCGTGCGATCTGCACGCCGGGCACCCGTTGCAGCAGGTCGGTGAGGCTGCTGGGTTGCAGGCGGTCGATGTCTTCCCGGGTGAACACCGTGTTGGCGGCGCTGCTGTCGTTGCGCGCTTCGACCTGGCGGTTGGCGCTGATCAGCATCTCGGGCAGTTTCAGCGCCTGATCACGGTCGGGGGTGTCGGCAAAGAGTTCAGCGCAGGGCAGAAGGCAAAGCGGCAGGGCCAGGCGAGCAAGTTTCATGGCTATTCCGTTAGCGCGGCTCGGCCTTCGCCGCAAGGTATGAGAGGCCGGGAAAGGGACGGCTGGAAAGCACCGCCCGCATGGCGGGCGTGCAGCAGCGGCTACAGCTAGCCGCTGTGGGTCAGGCCAGGCCCAGCAGCTGTAGGCGCTGGCGTACCGAGGCTTCGATGCCGGCTTCGTCGAGGCCGCATTCGGCAAGCATCTGCGCTGGCTTGGCGTGTTCGACGTAGGCGTCTGGCAGGCCCAGGTGCAGGATCGGCTTGAGGAGGCCTTCGCGAGCCAGGAACTCGCTGACCGCGCCGCCGGCGCCGCCCATGATGGCGTTCTCTTCGACGGTCACCAGCAGTTCGTGGCTGGCGGCAATCTCGCGCACCAGGGCTTCGTCCAGGGGTTTGACGAAGCGCATGTCGACCACGGTGGCATCGAGTTTCTCGGCCACTTGCAGGGCTTCGGCCAATTGCACGCCAAACACCAGCAGCGCCACTTGCCGGCCCTGGCGACGGATCACGCCCTTGCCGATCTCGATCGGCTCCAGGTCTTTGTCGATCGGTGCATTGGGACCGGTGCCGCGCGGGTAGCGCACGGCGGCCGGGCCGTTGTACAGGTGGCCGGTGCTGAGCATCTTGCGCAGTTCGTTCTCGTCGCTCGGGGTCATCACCAGCATGCCGGGGATGCAACGCAGGTAGGACAGGTCGAAGCTGCCGGCGTGGGTCGGACCGTCTTCACCCACCAGGCCGGCGCGGTCGATGGCAAACAGCACGTCGAGGTTCTGCACCGCGACATCGTGGATCAGCTGGTCATAGCCACGCTGGAGGAAGGTCGAATAGATCGCCACCACCGGCTTGGCGCCCTCGCAGGCCATGCCGGCCGCCAGGGTCACCGCGTGCTGCTCGGCGATCGCCACGTCGAAGTAGCGCAGCGGGAAGCGCTCGCTGAAGGCCACCAGGTCCGAGCCTTCCTTCATCGCCGGGGTGATGCCCACCAGGCGCGGGTCGGCAGCGGCCATGTCGCACAGCCATTCGCCGAATACCCCGGAATACTTCGGTCCGCCGGCCTTCTTCGGTGCGGCCGCCGGAGCGTCCAGGGGTTCGAGCTTGGTGATGGCGTGGTAGCCGATCGGGTCGACCTCCGCCGGAGCGAAGCCCTTGCCCTTCTTGGTCACCACGTGCAGGAACTGCGGGCCTTTAAGGTCACGCATGTTGCGCAGGGTGGCGATCAGGGTCGGCAGGTCGTGGCCGTCGATGGGGCCGATGTAGTTCCAGCCCAGCTCTTCAAACAGGGTGCCGGGGACCAGCATGCCCTTGGCATATTCTTCGGTGCGACGGGCGATCTCCCAGGCTCCAGGCAGGCGCGACAGTACTTTCTTGCTGCCTTCGCGCATGCTGGCGTAGGTACGGCTGGAGAGGATCTTGGCCAGGTAGTTGGACAGGCCGCCGACATTGCGCGAGATCGACATGTCGTTGTCGTTGAGGATCACCAGCATGTTGGCGTCCACTTCCGGCGCGTGGTTCAGGGCCTCGAAGGCCATGCCCGCGGTCAGGGCGCCGTCGCCGATCACCGCGATGGCCTTGCGCTCGCTGTGCTGCAGGCGGGCGGCAATCGCCATGCCCAGGGCGGCACTGATGGACGTGCTGGAGTGGCCGACGCCAAAGGTGTCGTACTCGCTCTCGGAGCGCCGAGGGAAGGCGGCCAGGCCGTCCTTCTGGCGCAAGGTGGCCATTTGCTCGCGGCGCCCGGTGAGGATCTTGTGCGGATACGCCTGGTGACCCACGTCCCACACCAGCCGGTCGTCCGGGGTGTCGAACACGTAATGCAACGCGATGGTCAGCTCGATGACCCCGAGGCCGGCACCGAAGTGCCCACCGGTCTGGCCGACCGTGTAGAGCAATTCCAGGCGCAACTCATCGGCCAGGGTTTCCAGCTCGGCTTCACCTAACCGGCGCAGGCCGTCCGGCGTCTGGGCACGGTCGAGCAGCGGCGTGGTCGGGCGTTTGCGGGGAATCTCATGAAACGTCGTGGGCATCAGGCGAATCGTTATAGGTATAGAAAGAGGCGGCAGTTTACCTTATGCATCGCAAGCTGCCCACGCAGAGCGCCGAACTTGGCCGATATGCGGTCTGTCGCGGGACCGCCGATCAGCTGCGGCGCTCGACGATATACCGCGCCAGCTCGCGCAGCGGCTCTGCCGCTGCGTCAAACGGCCGCAGGGCATGCAGCGCCTGGTCTCGCAGCTCCAGGGCGTAGTCCTTGGCAGCCTCCAGGCCCAGCAGGGCCGGGTAGGTAGGCTTGTCCCTGGCAATGTCGGCTCCCTGGCGCTTGCCCAGGGTCGCGGTATCGCTCTCGACGTCGAGGATGTCGTCCTGCACCTGGAACGCCAGGCCGATGGCCCGGGCATAGGTCTGCAAGGATTTCAGCTCGTCCTTCTCGGCCAGGCCGCTGGCCAGGGCACCGAGGATGACGCTGGCTTCGATCAAGGCACCGGTCTTGTGCCGGTGCATGTACTCCAGGGCTTGCTGATCGAGCTTGAGGCCTACCGAGCCCAGGTCGATGGCCTGACCGCCGACCATGCCCGCCGGGCCTGCGGCCTGGGCCAGGGTGGTGACCATGCGCAGGCGGATCTCGGCACTGGCGTCGCTCAGGCTCGGGTCCAGCAGGGCGCTGAAGGCCAGGCTCTGCAGGCCGTCGCCGGCGAGGATCGCGCAGGCCTCATCGAAGGCTTTGTGGGTGGTGGGCTGGCCACGACGCAGATCGTCATCGTCCATGGCCGGCAAGTCGTCGTGCACCAGGGAGTAAGCGTGAATCAGCTCCACCGCACAGGCGGCGCCATTGGCCTGTTCCGGCTGGCCACCGAGGGCCTCGCAGGCGGCATAGGCCAGTAGCGGGCGCACGCGCTTGCCGCCATTCATCACGCTGTAGCGCATGGCTTCATAGAGGCGGGCAAGCTCGGGGCTCGGGGCGCTGAACAGGGATTGCATGGCTGCGTCGACGCGGGCCTGGCTGGCGGCCTGATAGGCGCTGATCATTCTGCTTGTTCCGCGTCGAAAGGCTGTTCCGCCAGCTCGCCATCGCGTTCCAGCAGGATCTGCACTTTCTGTTCGGCCTGGGCCAGGGCGGCCTGGCAGTCGCGAGTCAGGCCGATGCCTTGTTCGAAGGCGGTCAACGAGTCTTCCAGCGACAGCTCGCCGTTCTCCAGACGCTCGACCAGGGTTTGCAGGTCGGCGAGGGATTGTTCGAAATCTAAGGCAGCTTTTTTGCGGGCCATGGTGGCTATCCCGGTTGACGTTAAACCGGCGCGACACTAGCAGACACCGGGGTTTCGGGCAAATGAGCGGTGCCCTCCGAGAACGCCCGGGGCCCTGGAAAAACCCATGTCTCGCGGCTACCGGCAGGGTTTGGCCGCCAAGGCAATGGCCAGGTTGATGATGAGCGGGGCCAGAGCCTGCGGGATGGCGGCATCCTGGTGCAGGGCGGCGCACTGAAAGTGCGCTGCACCGGCTCGTCATAACGGCGCCGGGCGTCTGGTGGCCAGCTTGGGCGGGCTCCAGAAACCTCGGAGCCTGAGGTTCACGCCTCTGCTCCGAAAAGGACGCCGCAGGAGATTCCCAGCGGCCTGACGCCCAGCCCCACTCGGATCTTGCTCAACGCGCCTGTTCTTCCAGGGACGCTTCGCTGATCACTAACTCCTCGGGCACTTCGTCGACCCGTGGGTCCAGGGTGGCGGCCAGCACACTGATCGGATGCTCGGGCATGGCCACGTGCTGCAAGGGCGCGCCCTCGACCAGAAACTCCCCGGTGACTCGACTTGGTTGTACCCGCCAGGCCAACAGCAGGGCGCACAGGGAAAACACCAGGTAAAAGGCGTTGTGGCCGTAAAGCTTCATCAGTGCCCCGCACAGCAGCGGCCCGAGGCAGGCGCCCACGCCATGGGTGGCCAGGAGCATGGCGCTCAGGGCCACGCGCTGGGGCTGCTCGATGTTGTCGTTGGCCAGGGCCACCGCCAGCGGATAGAGGGTGAACAGCAGCAGGCCGCTGAGAAAACCGAACAACAGCAATACGCTGAACGACAGGTCGAGCAGCCCCCACAAAGGGATCGCCACCAGGCACAGGGTCAAGGCGCAGGCACGAATCAGCCGCGAACGGTCGATGCGGTCCGACAGCCAGCCGATCGGCCACTGGCCGCAGAGCCCGGCAAGGATCGCCACGGCGACGAAGGTGCCGGCCTGGGCCGCATCCAGGCCGCTCAGGGTAATGAACACCGGTGCCAGGGCGTAGAAGGAGCCGACCATCAGGCCGGTGATGAATACCGTGCTCAAGGCTTGCGGCACCCGCCGCCAGAAAAAACCGATCTGCAACGGAGCCGCCACCAGCTTGGCCGGGTGCAGGCGTCGGGTCAGGGCCACTGGCAGCAGGCAGGCGGCAAAGCACAGGGCGACGATCAGCAGCGGCTTGAAGTCCAGTTCCGGGCGCCAGATCAATACGCTCTGGCCGAGGATCAGGCCCAGGGAAACCGCCACCATGTAGCCGGCGAATACTGCGCCGCGCTGGTTGTTGTCCGCCTGCTCGTTGAGCCAGCTCTCGATCACCATGTACTGGTTCATCATCACCAGGCCGGTGATGAAGCGCAGTACCAGCCACAGCCACAGGTCTTCGAACAGCACATGCAGCAGGACAATCATGGTGGCCGCACCGGCACAAGCCACGTAGGAGCGGATGTGGCCGACGGCGGCGATCATCTGGTGGCCGAACTTGGCGCCACAGACCATGCCGGCGTAGTAGGCGGCGGTCAGGCCGCCGATCCACAGTTCGTCGACACCGTCACTGGCCAGGCGCAGGCCGATAAAACTGAAGAACAACCCGTTGCCGGTCAGCATCAGGATGGTGGCGCAATACAGCGCGGGAAAGGTCAGCAGAGTCAGGTTCATGAGGTCGTCAGGTACGTTCGGTCAGGGACCGGCTTCATTGGCAGGGGAGGTGTGGTCCAGCAGCCACTGGCGAAAGCGCCGGACGGCCGGTGGCGGATTGCGATGGTGCGGTTGCATCAGGTTCAGCCGCCCGCGGCTGGGCATGCGATCGGGCAGCGCCCGTTGCAGGCGCCCGGCGGCGAGTTCCCCCTGCAGCAGGCTTTCCCAGCCCAGGGCCACGCCCTGGCCCATGACTGCCGACTGCATCAGCAGCTGGTAGCTGTTGGTGCGCAGGGCGTGTCGCGGCGAATGGTAGGTGGCGCCCACCGCGCTGAACCAGTCGGCCCAGGTCAGCCAGTCGTGATAGTGGTCTTCGACGATCAGCAGGCGGTGTTCTTCCAGCAGGTGCTGCGAGTCGCGGATCGGTCCCTTGCGGCTCAGGTAGTCCGGGCTGCACACGCTGATCACCTGTTCGCTGGCAAACACCGGGGTCAGCTCCAGCCCCAGGGGCGCCGGCAGTTCGTCGAGGTGATAGAACAGCCCCAGGTCGTACTCGCTGACGTCCAGGTGCAAGGGGCTTTCGCTGCACAGGATGCGGATGTCCAGGTCCGGGAACAGGTGCTGGAAATGCGGCAGCAGGCGCGCCAGCCAGATCGAGCTGATGGTCGGGGTGCTGGCCAGGGTCAGTTGGCGTTCGGCGCCGCGTCGGCGCAGCTCGGCAGACTCGCGATCCAGTTCCCGCAGCAGGCGCTGGATGGTGCGAAAATAGCGCTCGCCGGCCGGGGTCAGGCTGATGCCCAGGCTGTGGCGGTGGAACAGCGGGCGCGCGAGGTTTTCCTCCAGCCGCTTGATCTGGCGGCTCACCGCGCTCTGGGTCAGGTTCAGTTCCTGGGCGGCCCGGGTAAAGCTCAGGTGGCGGGCCACCGCCTCGAAAGGCTGCAGGCAGTTGAGGGGCGGGAGATCGACGTTTCGACGTGACATAGGGGTACCCGACTGCAGGGGGCGGGCGCTGTCTTCAGCCGCCCGCCATGTCTCAGAGATAGGGCATCCTGCCACGCTTTACAGGGTGGATCGGGCGATCCGTCGCTGCCACTGGCGCTGATGGGTCTGCTGGCCATCGCAACGCGCCACCTGTTCGGCCTCCAGGTAGAACCACTGGGCGTCGGCGTGCAGGTGCAGCCGGCTGTCCACCTCTACCGACCATGCGTCGCGGCCGACGCGGTAGCTCCACTGGATGTCTGCCCGGGTCGACAGTGGGTCCCAGGGCAGCGTGCGGTATTGCTCGGTGCAACGCTGGTCGACCCACAGGCCGTGATCGAGGAAACGCATGGCGCCCAGGTCATCGTCGATGCGCACACAGACTTCGCCGCTGCCCACATCTTCGCTGAGGGTGCGCTTGGGCGCCGCTGCGCGGATGATTTCCAGGTTGGCCGGTGGCGCGCTCTGCGGCGCCTCGAACGGGCACTCCACCGCCTCGCCGGTAAACACCGGCAGTTGCACGCTCTGCAGCTCGGGCAGCAGGGTCAGGGTGGCCAGCTCGCGGCTGGGCCACAGCAGGGGGAAGCTTGCGGTGCTCAGGGCCAGGCGCAGGCGATAGCCGGCGGGCAGGCGGTAGCCGACATGATCCAGGCTCAGGCGGACCTGCAAGGGTTCGCCGGGCACTGGCGGGTTGGCCACGGCGAAGTCGTCCCGCAGGTTGAGGTTCAGGGTGCCATAGGTGATCTGCGCCACTTGGCCATCCGGTGCCACGGCGTTCAGCCGGGCGACGATCTGCCCGCAAGGCTTGTCCGACTTCAGCCGCAGGTCCAGGCGCACATCCCCCAGCAGGGCCAGTGGCGCGTCCAGCGGCGGGCTGTCGAAGCACAGCGAGTGGGCGTCATCCCGGCGCTGGTCGGTGGGGCCGTCCGGGCCGAACCAGATGGCACAGTATTCGCCCTGGTGCAGGCCGGTGGTCAGGGGCGAGCAGATGCTGCGCTCCTGGCCCAGGGCCTGTTCGCCGGCCAGCAGCCCAGAGTCGCCGAGGCTGAAGTCCTGCCATTGCACCTGGGGATCGGGCCAGCCTGCGGTCTGCACCCAGGTGCCCGGGCGCTCGGCGTAGCTGCCCTTGGGCGCGACCGCGTCTTGCAGGTAGAAAGCACAGGCCGGTTCGTCCATCACGCCATTGTCGATGCCCTTGAGCCAGTGGTCCCACCAGCGCTTGGCCTCTTGCAGGAACCCGATGGCCGGGTTGGGCACGGCGAAGTGCGGGTACTTGTGGATCCAGGGGCCGAGCATGGCCTTCTTGGGAGCGCTCAGGTGCTGCATCAGCCGCGGCACGGTGTTCTTGTAGGCATCACCCCAACCGCCAACGCAGTACACCGCCGCCTTGATTGCCGCGTAGTCCTCGCACACCGAGCCCTGGCGCCAGTAAGCGTCGCGGGTCTGATGCTGCAGCCAGGTTTCGGCGAGCATCGGCATGGCGTCCAGGCGCTGCTGCCAGAGGGCTTGCCAGTCATCCACCAGCAGCGGGTCCGGTGCTGCGGCGCTGAAGTTGAGCATGGTTGCGGCCCAGCCCTGGTTCTCCATCAGCAGATTGCCGCCCTTGTAATGGATATCGTCGGCGTAGCGATCATCGGTGGAGCACAGGGTGATGATGGCTTTCAGCGCCGCAGGCTGGCGAGCCGCCACCTGCAGGCTGTTGAAGCCGCCCCAGGAAATGCCCATCATCCCCAGGTTGCCGTCGCACCAGGGCTGGGCGCAGAGCCAGTCCAGCACTTGGAGGGCGTCCTCCTGTTCCTGGGGCAGGTATTCGTCGGCCATCAGGCCCTGGGATTCACCGTTGCCGCGCATGTCCACCCGCACACAGGCATAGCCCTGGCCGGCCATCCACGGATGGCTCAGTGCATCGCGTACCGCAGTACCGTCGCGCTTGCGGTAGGGCAGGTACTCGAGGATCGCCGGATAGGGTTTTGCATCACGGGCGTCGGCCGGCAGCCAGATGCGCGCCGCCAGGTGGGTGCCGTCCCGCAGAGGGATCAGGCAGTGCTCGATCTCGCGGATCGGGTGGGGGAAATCGTGGATAACGTCCATTCGACACTCCAGTCGATAAAAGGCCACCGCCCGGATTGGCCGGGCGGCGAGCGGGGCGATCAAAGCAGGCTGAAGGGGTATTCGGTGATCAGGCGGATGTGATCGACGTTGCCGTCCGAGGTCCCGCGGATGCGATGGGTGCCCTGGCGCAGGGTCAGGGACAGGTCCTTGGCCGGGCCGGTCTGTAGCACGTAGCGCACGTCGATATCCCGTTCCCAGTGCTTTTCGTTGTCGGCGTAGTAGCGGTAGGGGCTGCCTACCGGCACCCGTCGACCGTCGACGTGGCTGCCGCGGATGTAGCGGGTGTTGAGCGACAGGCCGGGCATGCCGAGCGGCGCGAAGTCGAGCTTGTAGCCCAGGCTCCAGGAGCGCTCGCCCGGGCCGTTGAAGTCGGCGATCAGCGAGGAGTTGGCCAGGTAGATCGAGTCGTGGAAGCCGCCCCCGCCCAGGGCCAGGTAGTCGAACGGCTGGTTTCCGTGAATGCGCTGGTGGGCCAGGGTGAAGGTCTGCGGCCCGCTCTTGAGGGCCAGCGCCGCCGACCAGGCAGTGGTCGCGATATCCCCGGCCAGGGCCTGGCCGTCATCCAGGGAACGGTAGAGGTTGAGGTCCAGGTTCAAGCTGCGGTACGCCTCGGCATCCAATGGCTGGTCGAGGTTGAGATTGACGTAGTGCTGGCGCCACAGGTCTTCGTAGCGTGCGCTGTAGAGGCTCAGGCCGATTTGTGGATGCACCTGGTAGGTGCCGCCGAGATAGTCCACGTCGCCGCCTTCGACTCCGGCATAGCCGGCGTAGAAGCCGCCGCGATGGCCAGTCTGGTTGAAGTCCCTGGCGGCGGTGAAATGGCCGCCCTCCACCAGCAGGCCCTCGGCCTCGCGGCTGGTGAAGGCGAAACCGCTGGCGGTGGCCGGCATGATGCGGCTGTCCGCCAGGGCCAGCACCGGGTTCTGCGGGCGCAGGTCGCCGTACTTGAGCTCGGTATTGGACCAGCGCATTTTCAGCGCTGCGCCGGCGGTGGCCGACTCATCGCGGCTGTGGCCAGCCCCGTCGCTGACCAGCAACTGGGTGCGCGCCCGCCCACCGCCACTGTCGAGTTTGGTGGCGAAGTAGGCGTGGGCGTCCAGGCCAAAGCCCAGGGGGCCCGGGGTGTAGCCGGAGCGGTAGTCCAACTGCAGGCCCTGGGCCCATTCGCGGCCATCCTTGTCGCGGTCGCGATAGTCGTTGTTGCGGTAGTAGTTGCGCACCAGAGCGTTGATCCGGCTGTCTTCGATAAAACCCCGGGCTGCCTCCTGGCCGGCACCTGCCAGCAACGGGCAGCACAGTGCCAGGCCCGCGCTCTGCAGGGCGAGATGACGGATTTTCATGGGGTCGGCTCCAGGGCCGGATGAGCCGGAGTCGAGAGGGCGGCCGGGGGCGGCGTCGACGGCTCTTGCATGGCCGTCGGCTGGGCCAGCAGGGCGGGATTCTTCAGCCAGATGATCAGCGCGCTGCTGGCCAGCAGGACGATGAGCATACCGGGCAGGCCACCGAGGTTGGAGAGCATCTTGACCCCGTCGATGCCGACGAAGGCCACCATGACCCAGGACACGCTGCCGATGATCACGCCCCAGACCACCTTGAGCAGCGGGCTGCCGTCCAGGTCCGAGTCGGCGGTGACGCCGCGGCTGCACAGGTTGCCGATCACGTCGGTGCTGGAGTCGGCCGCAGTGACGAAGGAGATGAAGGCGATGAACAGCAGGAAGGCGATCATCAGGCCAGAGGCCGGCAGTTGCTGGAACATCTGGTACAGCACGTGCTCCACCCCCTGCTCATTGAGCACGCGGTTGAGCGCGCCGGAACCCTGGGCGTCGAAGTACAGGCTGCAGCCAGAGAAGATGCAGATCCACAGGGCGGTGAACAGGGCCGGGTAGAGCATGTTGGTGTGGATGAACTCGCGCACCGTGTAGCCCCGGCCGATCTTGCCGAGGAACAGCGCGCTCACCGGGGCCCAGGCAAACCATACTGACCAGTAGAACACCGTCCAGCTCTGGGGCCAGTTGTCGCCGCTGGCGGCACCGGTGAACAGGCTACGGCTGAAGAAGGTCTGCAGGTACAGGCCGATGGACTCGACGCCGAGGCTGAGCATGTACAGGGTCGGCCCGCTGACCAGCACGAACAGCCCCAGGGCCAGCATGATCCAGGTATTGAAGGTCGAGAGCTTGACGATGCCTTTCTGCAGGCCGCTGGCGGCCGAGGCGACGAAGGTGATGACGATCACCGCGATGATCAGGGCCAGGCGCAGGGGCGTGGTCTCGCCGCCGATGTACTGGCTCAGGCCGCCGGACAGGGTCAGCGCGCCGGTGCCCAGGGACGAGGCCATGCCGGCCACCAGGGCAAACATCGCCAGGGTGTCGATCAGCCCGGCATAGCGCTTGACCCGCTCGGCGCCGATCAGCGGCTGGAGCATGGCTCCGATGGAGAAGTTGCTGCGCAGGTTGTAGAACACCAGGGCGAACACCAGCGACGGCACCAGGTAGATGGCATAGGGCGTCAGGGTCCAGTGCAGGAACATGGTGGACATGGCGAAGCTGGTGGCTTCGGGGCTACCGGGCGCGATCTTCAGGCTGCTGGGCGGGCCATACAGGTGATAGAGCGGCTCGGCGGTGGTCCAGAACAGTACGCCGACCGCCAGGGTGGTGCACAGCGCCACCATGAACCAGCGCCATTTGCTCAGCAGTGGCTGGGCGTCTTCACCGCCGATGCGCACTCGCCCCAGGGGCGAGAAGTAGACGATCGCGGTCAGTACCACCAGCAAGAACGAACTGGCGCTGAACAACCAGGAGAAGTTGTCGAGGATCATCCGATTGAGGGTTTTGCTCACGGCCAGGAAGGCCTGCAGATCAAGGTAGCTGGCAATCACTGCGGCCAGCAGAATCAGAAAGGTGGGCCAGAAGACCAGCGGCCGTAACGGATACTTCATGAGTGAGGCGCTCCCGTTGATTATATTTTTTATGGCCAGGCGAGGCGTCACAGCACTGAGCGGTGGGTCGGTCAGCGTCATGTGCAATCCTGCGGCGTCCCTAGATAAGCGTTTCCGGGCGCGGCGAAGCAATCGATGAATAGGTATGGGGTCATTCCCTGGGGGAATGTGCAGCGTGCCAGACGCCGGCTCGGACGCTTCGTTCCGCCCCTGCTCATTGCCGCCAAAGAGGCATTCCAGAGAGCTTGCCAGGGCTCTTTCGAGCGCCTGTGCAAGGGCATTGGCAACGCGCTGGCAAGTTTGGGCTGATGGGCTGTTTTCCGGCGGATGGGGACTCGAACCAGGGCCTCTTGATGGGGGCAGGAGCGGGGCGGCAACCGCCGCTTGCAGGCTAGGGGGGCTGGTCGATGATATCGCCATAATGGCACTTTGCGCGTGGGTTTCAGGAGCGTGCCAATTCCCTCGCAAAAACCCTGTTGGCCAATTGTGCAACCGTCGCCAAGTCGCTAATCTGCGGCCTTTCCAACGCCCATTTCGCCGGGCGATTTTTCACGTGTTTGCAGCCGCGCCGAGGATCTGGCGCCAGGGTTTCCCCCATGCATGGCAGGACGCAGTACATGCGCGCATTCTTCTCTTTTCTGCTGCCCCTGCTGATGGCCGGGACGGCGTTCGCCGAACCCTCCGCCGAGCTGCAGGAGCCCCTGGCCGGCTGGCGCTATTCCGGACTGCTCGACCGCACCGAACAGGACCGGGTGGCCTACCCGACGCCACCGATCGACCGCGGCATCCAGCGCAACCGCACCATGATAGAGGGCCAGCTCAAGGCCATCGGTCATCTGCGCCAGCCCCACAGCCTGTCGGTCAACGGCAATCCGTTGAACCTCTACACCGACGAACAGGGCCGCTTCGGCCGGCCCTATGCCTTTGGCGCCGGTTCCAACAGCGTTGAAGTGCGCAGCTCCGAAGGCAAGTCTCTCAAGCGCGTGCAGTTCTACGAGGCCAATCAGAACAAGACACCGCCGCGGATCCGCGTGGTGCTGGGCTGGGACGATCCCAAGGCCGAGCTGGACATGCACATCATTACCCCCGACGGCCAGCACGCTTTCTTCGGCCATCCCGGCCTGACCAATGGCGGCGGCCTGGACCCGGACGGGGTCGACGGGCCGGGCCCGGAAATGTTCACCATGACCGCGCCGCTGCGGGGCACCTATCTGATCTACGTCAACTACTGGGGCAACTACGGCAGTGGCGGGTACAACTTCGACGAAGGCAGCAATCAGAATGAGGTGATCACCTCGCAGATCAACCTGATCCTTAACGAAAACACCGTCGATGAGAAACGCGAGACCTTTATCGTGCCCATGCGGGCCATCGGCGACCTGTTGCTGGTCAAGTCTTTCAACTATTGAACATCCCGCACCACGGATGAATTGGGCTTTGTGAATCATGAGCGAAAACACAGCATCCCCGGTGGCCGGCGTCCCCGGCACTGAACAACCCGGCAGCAAGCGCCGCTGGCCGGTCCTGGTCATGGGCCTGTGCCTGGTGGCTGCAGCGATCACGGTGGTGGGGTGCAAGCCCAAGACCCCGGTGGCGGAACTGGCTGGCGACAAACTGGGCCTGAGCCGTCCCGATGGGCTGCTGGAGACCCATTCCCTGGCGCAGTTGCCCAAGGACCTGCTGGCGGTGCCGTTTCTCAAGGAAACCCTGACCGAGGACTTCGTCTTTTATTACCAGACCCACGCCGACCGCCTGGGCCTGATTGGCAGCCTGCGGCGGATCATCTACGAGCATGACCTGAAACTGCAGGACAGCCTGATCGAGCAACTGTTCGACCAGCCTGCGGATGTGGCGCTGTGGCGCGGCCTGGATGGGCGCCTCAAGGACTTCCTGCTGGTGATGGACCGTGGCGGCCTGGCCAAGCTGCTGGAACCTCTGGCCAAGGTGGCCCTGGATGATACCCAGTTGAGCAAACTGGCGGAGCTCAAGGTCGGCGGCGACGCCGTGGCGCTCTATCAACTGAACTACAACGCTGGCAAATCCCTGCTGTTCGCTTCCCACGGCGACAAGCTGGTGGTGCTGTCCAACCCGGCCAAGCTGTATGACCCGAGCACCGGGGCTGATGACGAGCATGGCGCGGTGTCCACCACCGCGCTGGAAGCCTTGCTCAATGGCGACAAGCTGTTCCCCGAGGCCTTTGGCCTTGAGGCGCGCAAACCCGAGGTGCAGCAACGGCTGGCGGTCAATGCCAGTGTCCTGGCCATGGGTTACCAGCGCTTTATCCCCAGCTTCGCCGGCCTGCGCTTCGACATGGATGACAAGGGTTGGCACAGCTACCTGGCCATGGAAGAGCAGGACGACCAGCCGGACCTCGACTTCAAGCCGATCTGGCAGGCCATGCCCATGGGCGCCAGCGCCTGCGTGGCCTTGCCATTGGCGGCGGAGCAGCAGAAGCCGTTGCTGGTCAAGCTGGGTGCCGAAGAAGCGGTGGCCAGCACCCTGACCGAGCACATGGCCGGGACCGCCGGCCTGTGCTGGTATGCCGACTCGCGGCTGTACACGCCGTTGCTGGTGGCCAGCCTCAAGGACAAGGACAACGCCAAGCTCGACGCCGATCTGGGCAAGCTGTTCGGTTCCATGGTCGGCACCCGGGAAAGCAAGGTGGCGGAGCGCATCTTCCCGGTGGTCGAGCAGCAGAACGGCGACGTGCACCAGTGGCAGCGCCAGGTCAGTTCCAACTTCGGCCAGTACCCGGCCAAGGAAGCCAAGGACCCGCAAACCATCACCGGCCGCGCCTTCATGCAGGTCAGCCTGGCCCGCCATGGCTCGACCCTGGTGTTCTCCCTGGATGACAAGCTGGTGAACAAGGCCCTGGGCACCCTGGACAAGCGCTTCCCGCCCCTGGCGGACGTGGTGCCCAAGGATGCACTGATGCCGGTGTACCTGGGCCCGCAGTCCCTGGCCCAGCTGATCCAGCAGGAAACCTTCGACAGCCTGCCCCAGGACATGGAGCCGGTGTTCAACAACGCCGCGCAAACCTACCTGGTGCCCAAGCTGCGCACCCTCGGCGGTTATGGCAAGTACGCCCTGACCCTGCCCGAAGGCAGCAAGCCCGACGGTCACTGGCAATGGCTGCCCCTGCAATGGCGTGCCCTGTGAGTGCAGTGCGCAAAAGCCTGACCTGCCTCGGCCTGCTGGCCCTGTTGCTGAGCGGTACCGTGGGCGCGACCCAGGCTCCGCCCCTGGACGTGCAGCAGTCCCAGGTGTTCCGTGCCTGGTTCGTGCGCATCGCCCAGGAGCAGTTGAGCCAGGGCCCGAGCCCCCGCTGGTATCAGCAGGACTGCGCGGGCCTGGTGCGTTTTGCCGCCAACGAAGCGCTCAAGGTTCACGACAACAAATGGCTGCGGGCCAACGGCCTGAGCAATCGCTACCTGCCGCCGGAGCTGCAACTGAGCGAAGGTCAGCGCGGCCTGGCCCAGCAGTGGCAGCAGGGCGGCGGCCAGACCGGGCCCTACGTCAATGCGATCAAGCTGATCCAGTTCAACAGCCACCTGGTGAGCCGTGACCTGGGCCAGGCGCGCCCCGGTGACCTGTTGTTCTTCGACCAGGGCGACGACCAGCACCTGATGATCTGGATGGGCCGCAACATCGCCTATCACACCGGCACCACCACTCCCACCGACAACGGCATGCGCTCGGCTAGCGTGCAGCAACTGATGACATGGAAGGACACTCGATGGATACCCGACTCAGCCAACCCCAACTTCATCGGCATCTATCGCCTGAACTTCCTCACCCAATGAACGAATCCCATGCAAGCTGCGTGAAGACTGCTGCGTTCGCCAATACTGCGTTGAAAACGGGCTCGGAATGCTCATTTACAGCCAGTAAACTGCGCTTCCTCGCCGGTTTTCGCCTTGTCTTGCCTTCCCTCGCGACGTCTTCACGCGGCTTGCCTATGTCCCGTTTTCTGTTTCGCCTGACCCTGGCCTTGACCCTGCTCACCCCCGTGACCCTGGTCAACGCCGAAGACTCGGTGCCGTCCAGCGACTATGCGGCGGTCTCCGGCGAGAGTTTCTTCCTCCTGGCCGACAGCAGTTTCGCCAGTGACGAACAGGCCATGGTGCGCCTCGAGGCCCCGGGCCGCGACTACCGGCGCTTTCGCATGGAGCCCTATGGCGGTGCGGACATCCGGGTGTACCGGATCGACCAGCCGCTGGACTTTCTCAAGCGCCAGAAGAACCTGCACCGGGTGGTCAGCGACGGCCAGTTCAAGGGCGAGGGCCTGTCCAACACCCTGGCTTACCTGTGGGACAACTGGTACCGCAAATCCCGCCGGGTGATGCAGCGCGCCTTCTCCTACGAGTCGCGCAAGCAGGTTACCGAGGAGGTGCCGGAACTGAAGGTGGGCAACTCCATGCTGGCGCCGACGCCGTATGACGCCCAGCCGCAATTCGCCCTGATCCCGGGGCTGCCCCTGGTGACCCAGTTCCGCTATCCGCTGTGGCAGGCCAAGCCGATCCAGCCGCCGGCCGGGGTGGATCTGTCGGGCTCTTCCAGCCAGTTCATCAACGTTGCTCCGGGCAACGTCTATATCCCCCTGGGACAGTTGAAGCCGGGCCTTTACCTGGTGGAGGCCCTGGTGGGCAAGTACCGCGCCACCACCATGGTGTTCGTTTCCAACACCGTGGCGGTGAGCAAGATCGCCGGCGACGAGCTGCTGGTCTGGGCCGCGGGCAAGCATGAAGGCAACTCGGTGCCCAAGGTCAATGTGCTGTGGACCGATGGCCTCGGCGTGATGAACAGCGGCGCCACCGACGAGCAGGGCCTGGTGCGCCTGAAACACGTCAGCCCCGAGCGTTCCTACGTGATCGGTGAAGACCAGGAAGGCGGAGTGTTCGTCTCCGAGAACTTCTACTACGACAGCGAAATCTACGACACCAAGCTCTACGCCTTTACCGACCGGCCGCTGTACCGTCCGGGGGACTGGGTGTCGCTGAAGATCGTCGGTCGCGAGTTCAAAAATGCCCGGGACTCGGTGCAGCCCGGTGCCGGCACGGTGAATGTCAGCGTGCTCGATGCCGCAGGCACCGCGTTGCAGAACCTGACCCTGAACCTGGACTCCAAGTCCGGTACCCAGGGCCGCTTCCAACTGCCGGACAACGCCGTGGCCGGCGGTTATGAGCTGCGTTTCGGCTACAAGGACCAGGTCTACAGCAGCGCCTTTCGCGTGGCCGAGTACATCAAGCCACATTTCGAGATTTCCCTGGCCCTGGCCAAGACCGACTTCAAGACCGGCGAACCGGTGAAGGGCAACCTGGTGCTGCTCTACCCGGACGGCAAGCCGGTGGCCAACGCGCGTCTGCAACTGAGCCTGCGGGCCCAGCAACTGTCCATGGTGGACAACGAGCTGCAGTACATGGGGCAGTTCCCGGTGGAACTGACCAGCGCCGAGCTGACCACCGATTCCAAGGGCAGCGCCACCCTCGACCTGCCGGCGGCGGACAAACCGAGCCGTTACATGCTCACCGTGTTCGCCAGCGACGGCGCCGCGTATCGGGTCAAGACCACCAAGGAAATCCTCATCGAGCGTGGCGCCGCGAGCTTCAGCCTCAGTGCCCCGCAACGCTTCAGCGCCGCCGGTGACAAGGTGCAGTTCAGCTACGCCAACCAGAACTCCAGCGAGCAGAGCAAGAACGTCAAGCCGAGCCGCTACAGCTGGGTGCGCCTGGAGGACCAGTCCACCGGCGATGGCAAGCTGGCCGCCGGCGACAGCGGTTTTGCCCTGGCCTTCGAGCGCCCGGGTACCTACAACCTGACCTTGAAGGACGAGCATGACCGAGTGCTCGGCGGCACCAGCCACTCGGTCACTGGCGATGGCGTGAAAGCCGTGCCGGGCACCGTGGAAATTGTCCTCGACAAGCTCGAGTACAAGGCCGGCGACGAAGCCCTGGCGCTGATCACCTTCCCGGAACCGGTCAACGACGCGCTGTTGTCCCTTGAGCGGGACAAGGTCGAGGCCACTGCACTGCTGTCCAAGGGCGGCGACTGGCTGAAAGTGGAAAAGCTCAGCCCCACCCAGTACCGCGCACGAGTGCCGGTGAAAGACGGCTTTGCGCCGAACCTGACCTTCTCCGTGCTCTACACCAAAGGGGGCGAGTACAGCTTCCAGAACGCCGGCATCAAGGTACTGACGCCGCAGATCGATGTGGCCATCAGCACCGACAAGGAGAAATACCAGCCCGGCGACATGGTCACCGTGGACCTGTCCACCCAGTTCGCCGGCAAGCCGATACCGGCCCACCTGACGGTCAGCGTGGTGGACGAAATGGTCTACGCCCTGCAGCCGGAAGTGGCCCCGAGCATCGATCAGTTCTTCTATCACCCACGGCGCAACAATGTGCGCACCAGCGCCAGCCTGTCGTTCATCAGCTACGACGTGGCCCTGCCGGGCAGCCCCACGGCTCCGGGCAAGGCCAACCGCAGCGAGCGTGGAGTCAAGGTGCTGGAGCGCCCGCGCCGTGAAGATGTCGATACCGCTGCCTGGCAGCCGGAACTGGTGACCGATGGCAGCGGCAAGGCGCGTTTCACCTTTCGCATGCCGGACTCCCTGACCCGCTGGCGCATCACCGCCCGGGCCATCGCCGACGATGGCCAGGTGGGGCAGAAGAAGCAGTTCGTGCGTTCCGACAAGGCCCTGTACCTGAAATGGAGCGGTCCGACCCGTTTCCGCAGTGGCGACAAGCCGGACCTGGGGGTGTTTGCCTTCAGTCAGTCCGAGCAGCCGGCCAAGGCCGAGTTGGTGATCCATTACGCCGGCGAATCCCAGCGCCTGCCTTTGACCCTCAACAGCGGCATCAACTATGTGGCCCTGCCGGACATTGCCCCGGGCAATGGCGAGTGGACCGCCGAGCTGATGCAGGGCGGCAAGACCGTGGATGCCCTGGCGGTGCGCCTGGTGAGCAGTGCTGGCGGCTGGCAGGCGGTGCAGACCCAGAGCCTGGACGTGGTCAGCACCAGCACGCCGCTGGGCCTGCCTGCGGATGCCGGCGAGATCCGCCTGCGCCTGGACGACAGCCCGCAGGCGCTGTTCCGTTCGGCCCTGGATGATTTGCTGGAATACCCCTACGGCGGCGTCGAGCAGACTGCCAGCCAGTTGTTGCCGCTGAGCGTGGCCTACCCGGCACTGGCCAGCAATCCGCAGATCCGCGACCGCTTGCGCCTGATGATGCAGAACAGCCGCCTGCGCCTGGTGCACATGGCCGGGCCGGAAGCGGCGTTCACCTGGTGGGGCGAGGATGCCGAGCCGGATGCCTTCCTCACTGCCTATGCCTATTACGCCGACTGGAACGCGAGCAAGGTCATGGACCTGAACCTGCCGCCGGAGCACTGGCAGCGGGTGCTCGAGGTCTACGCCAAGCAGGCCGGCAATACGCCGTTACTGCAGCGGGCGCTGATCCTGTCCTTTGCCCGTGAAATGAAGCTGCCGATCAATACCCTGGTCAGCGGCCTGATGGACGATCTGGCCAAGGCCGGTGCCGGCCCGGACGCCAGCATGGACGACAGCAGCAGTGTCAGCCTGGTGATGGACGATCCGCAATCGGCCCTGGGCCTGGCCAGCGCTCGGGTGCTGACGGCCGCCCTGGCGCGGGAGGCCAAGGTCACCCCGCCGCCGGCGTTTGTCGCGCAACTGGATGCCGCCCAGCAACAGGTCGAGGTCAGTTCCCAGCCCTTTACCCAGGCCTTGAGCCTGTCGTTGAAACCTTTCGACGGAGCGGCGGCACGAGCCTTGCTGCAACGCCTGCTGCCTTCGCAGTCGACCCTGGAGCGGGCCCTGGCCCTGACCTGGCTGCAGCGCAGTGTGGCGCAGTCGGCACCGGCCGTGGCTCTGAACCCGGGGCAGGGCTGGCAACCGCAGCAGGGCGCCAGCGGTGAAAGCTACTGGCAGTGGCAAGGGCCGCAGGTGCCAAGCGTGCTGACGCTCAATAGCGTGCCGGAGCGTCCGCTGCGGGCTTCGCTGAGCTACCTGAGCAAGCAGGAACCGGGCACGCCGGCACCGGTGAACATTAGCCGTCGCCTGCTGCGCCTGGTGCCAGGGGATGAGGCGTTCACCTTCAAGCTGGAACCGGTGGGCAACAAGCCGATTGCCAGCGACGGGCTGTACCTGGATGAGGTGATCATCGCCAACCAGGGCAATCGGCCGCTGCTGTACGGCATGCTCGAAGTGCCGCTGCCGCCGGGTGCCGATGTTGAGCGCACCACCTGGGGGATCAAGCTGGCCGGGCCTGCGGGCACCGAGGCGGCCTCCCTGGAAAAGGCTCGCTTCGAGCCGGGGCAGATGAGCTACGCGGTACCGCTGGAAGCGCTGAACGACAGCAGCGAAGTGCGCCTGCGCCACCTGATCCGCTTCTCGCAGAAAGGCCAGTTCAACCTGCCGCCGGCGCGCTTCTACCAGGTGTATGCGCCTGAGCACCAGGCTCAGGAACGTACCCCGGCCCTGGGTCAGGTCACGGTCAAATAACATGACGCGGCGTTGGGCCTGGTTGTGCCTGTGTTTGCTTCCTGGGCTGGTGATGGCCCAGGAGGAGCCGTTGCGCCTGGCCTGGAAAGCCGCCCCGGACAGCGAGCTGATGAGCCTGAGCAAGACTCAGGTGCTGGCTCGCGAGCCGTTGCCGGCGGATCTGCAGGCGCCCTTGGGCAGTGTCTGGAAACTCTTCGTCTATGCCTGGCTGGTGGACACCGGTGCCCAGGAGCCGGCCTATGCCTGCCAGGGCAAGTCCAAGGAAGAGGTCTACTGCTGCTCGGTGGGCGCCAGCATCGCCCGGGACCAGGCGCTGGTACGTTCCTGCGGTTTGTATTTCGAGCCCCAGCGCTTGCAACTGTCTGCGGCTGACTGGCGCCATTACTGGCAAGCCCGCAACGCTCCCGGCTGGCTGCAGGACCTGAACCAGCTGCAACCCCAGACTCGGGTCCCGGTGGTGGAGTTGCTGCAGGTGCTGGCGCTGTTGCCGGCCCGGGACACCGCCCGGCGCGTGCTGCTGGACGTGGTGCTCAATGCTGGCGACGGCGCTGTCGTGGGCGCCTTGGGCGGGCGTTTGCGGGTCAAGACCTGGAGCTGGCTGGCGGAACAGGACCCACAGTCGCGCCAGGGTGGCTTTGCCGGCTGGCTGGTGGACGGTACACCGCTGTGGGTGGGCGGGCGCGGCACCAGCCAGCGGGTGTTGAAGGACTACGCCCAGGCCCTGAACCAGGTGCTGCCGGACAACCCGCCTGTGGATAAAGGCCGCTGTGTGGAGGTCAGCCTGTTTTCCCGCTATCCGCTGAAAAGCGTCAGCCAGAACGGCCAACTTGCCAAGCCGGGTGCCTTGCAAGGGGATTACCGGGTGGAGTTTGCCAACGGCAACCAGCTGGATATCCACAGCGCTGGCGAACTCTTTCTGCAGCGTGACCCCGCGGCCCAGCGGCTGGTGGCGCGCCTGGACCGTGAGGAATACGTAGCGCGGGTGCTGCAACGCGAGGCCAGCAGCGAGCCGGTAGAGGCGGCCAAGGCCCTGGCCGTGGCGATTCGCACCTACTTGCTGCAGAACGCCGGACGCAGCGGCGAATGCCTGAGCATCGACGACAGCAGCAACCGTCAGCGGGTCGCGCCGCGTCCGGCCACCGCCGAGGCCCGGGCCATTGCCGCCTGGACCAGCGACCTGGTGCTGGCCGGCACCCAAGTCACCTACCACTCGGACCTGATTGCCCCGGACAAGCTGTCCTGGCAGCAAGCAGTGGAACAGGCCGGTTCGGGCCAGCGTTATGACGCCATCCTGCTGCATGCCTATCCACGGGCCAGCCTCAGCCGCTGGGACAACCCGGTGGCCTCCTGCGAACCCTTGCCCGCGGCCCAGGACTGGTTGCTGAAGCAGCGGCCGCGCTGGCGCCGGCCGTTGCAGCAGGAGGTCGGCTATAACGAAATCAGCCAGTTCGCCGTCTGCCGCCTGAGCTTTGGCCGGCCCTATGTCGACCGCGAACGGCAACGCATCTATGTGCGGGGCGTGCTCTCGCTGCAAGACCGTCTCGACCTGACTCACGAATACCTGCACCTGGCCTTTGAAGCTCATCCCAACGGCCAGGATGAAACCTACATCGAAGGGCTCGCCCGTCATCTTTTATTGGAATAGGCCATGAAATTTCCTGCTCCCCCGGTCCTCCTGTTCCTTTGTGGAATGTTCAGCTTGCCCATGGCCCTGGCCGAGGGCGGCATCCAGCTCGACACCCCCAAGGGGGGGTGGCGCACCCGTGCTATCGATGGCGAACAGTACATTCAGGAGGTCAACTACCCGGCCTCCTCGGTGAATACCCCCCAGGGCCAGGCCGATACCGCGCGCATTCGCGGGCAGATCAAGGGCGCCCCCAAGGCCAGCAAGGAGCCGGGCAAGCTGATCGTCAACGGCGTCAGCATGCCGCTCAAGTTCGATGAACAAGGCAGCTTCGACCGGCCCTACTCCTTCCCCAACGGCAGCAACAGCGTCGAAGTGCGCAGCCCGGACGGCCAGCAGCGCAAGCGCGTGCAGTTTCTCAACAGCGGCGGTGGCGTGACCCCGCCCAAGTTGCGCGTGCTGCTGTCCTGGGACAGCGACAACACTGACCTCGACCTGCACCTGGTGACCCCGGACGGCGCGCACATCTGGTACGGCGACCGGGTGGCACCCAATGGCGCGACCCTGGACGTGGACGTGACCACGGGCTACGGGCCTGAAATCTTCTCCATGCCGGCACCGCTCAAGGGCCAGTACCTGGTGTACGTGAACTACTACGGCGGCGGTTATCGCAGCGATGACGACGAGGATGGCGGCCAGGAAAACGCCGTGCAGCCGCTGACCACGGCCCAGGTGACGGTGATCACCGAGGAAGGCACGGTGGACGAGAAGAGCGAGTCGTTCATCGTGCCGATGCGCGCGCCAGGGGAACTGACCTTGGTGCGCAGCTTCAGCTACCCATGAAGGGGGCGCGCCTCGGACTCCTAGGCCGAGCTGCCGGGCGATCCGGTGACACGGTATTGGAGGACATTGAGGCGTACATGATCGGGGTCAAGGATTTGCCCATGAGGCGCAGCCGTTTATTGCCCTGAGGCAATACGATTTGCCTTCGCTTGCTTTGCAATGAATCACCTTCATTGGCATGGAAACGCAAAGCATGGGAGCTCTTCAATCGTGGTTGAAATGGTGTGTGGTGGCCGGCGGCTGTGCATCCGGTCTGGCGTTGGCGGGTGGTGCCGACGGGCTGCAGCGGGTCAAGGTGGAACTGGTGACCCCTCCCCAGGTGCACGCCCATGAGCAGAGTGTCACCGGGCCGCCGAAGGTGATGCAGTTCCACATGAGTGTGGAAGAGAAAAAAATGGTGGTGGACGAGCAGGGCACCACCCTCCAGGCCATGACCTTCAACGGCTCGATGCCCGGCCCGACCCTGGTGGTGCATGAGGGAGACTACGTCGAGCTGACCCTGAGCAACCCCGCCAGCAACAGCATGCCCCACAACATCGACTTCCATGCGGCTACCGGTGCGCTGGGCGGGGCAGCCTTGACCCAGGTGGTGCCGGGGCAGGAAGTGGTGCTGCGCTTCAAGGCCGACCGCAGCGGTACTTTTGTCTATCACTGTGCACCTTCCGGAATGGTGCCTTGGCACGTGGTGTCGGGCATGAGCGGTACCTTGATGGTGCTGCCTCGCGAGGGTCTGAAGGACCCTGCCGGCAAACCCCTGCACTATGACCGCGCCTACACCATCGGCGAGTTCGACCTGTACATTCCCAAAGACAAGGACGGGCATTACAAGGACTACCCGACCCTCGCCTCAAGCTATCAGGACACCCGTGAAGTGATGCGCACGCTGACCCCGAGCCATGTGGTGTTCAATGGTCGGGTGGGTGCCTTGACCGGTGCCAATGCGCTGACCGCCAAGGTCGGTGAAAGCGTACTGTTCATTCATTCCCAGGCCAATCGCGACAGCCGTCCGCACCTGATCGGCGGTCACGGCGACTGGGTCTGGACCACCGGCAAGTTCGCCAACGCGCCCCAGCGCAACCTGGAGACCTGGTTCATCCCGGGCGGTTCGGCCCTGGCGGCGCTCTATACCTTCAAGCAGCCGGGCACCTATGTGTACCTCAACCACAACCTGATCGAGGCCATGGAGCTGGGGGCCCTGGCCCAGGTCAAGGTCGAGGGGCAGTGGGACGATGACCTGATGACTCAGGTAAAGGCTCCAGGCCCGATAACGCCAGCCAAGCAATAGAGGACGAAACCCGCCACGCCGGGCCTGGGCACAGCAGGGTTGGCGTGGCGGATCGATAATCGCGGCGCGGCCGGGGAGGGGGCTGCAACAGCGCGCAGCGGTACTGCTGCAGGTATTCGGCGATCAGGCACGAGCTACCTTGCGAGGCACCCTGCCGATGGGCCTGCGCACCAAGGTCGTCGCAGCCCTCGGTGCTGAACGCCGGCATCCCTGGCTGGTTCTTCTCGGCGGCCTGCGCCCATGCCACGGCTGGCGCCGTGGCGGGGAAGCAAGGGATCAGTCGCTCTGGTCGGCAGTGGAAATCACTTCGTCGATCTTCCAGCAGCCCTTGTCCTTGATCATCCTTACGTCGACGACCTGGGTGGTATCGGGTGTGTTGCCCAGGGTGACCTGCTCCTTGGCGGTGGAGCCCTGGACCTGGGGGTCGCTGACCTTGATCTGGGTCAGCCACTCATCCATGTAGTCCTGAGCCTTGATGAAATAGTCCTCTTCCAGCCCATCAGGGCTGGCCATCTGCTTTTTGATCTTGGTGATCAGCGAGTCCGATACGTACTTCTTCATCTCCGGCAGGTTGTCAGTCAGCGGGTCCTTGTCTTCGCTGAAAGTTTGCAGGTACCAACTGTAAAAGGCCTGGGTTGCAGGCTTGGGCGAACTGGCGCAATCGGCCAGGGCGACCGACTGGTGCAGCGCGACGGCCGCCAGCAGCGAGCAGAAAAGCATTCTCATGGGGGAACCCCTTACGGATGGCGATAGATTTTGTAGTCAGGTTTCTTAACCCGATAGGAGTGCCCCGGGTAAAAACCATGCAACTGTTTGAAGTCTGACACCCAGAGTGTGCCGTTGAACATCGCCATGTGCCCGTGGGGATGGCCGGGGATGGGTTGGATGATGACCACATCGCCTGCTGCGGGCGTCTGGCCGGCCGGTTGTTCGATAAAACCGGCGGAGGTCAATGATGAGCCGAAGTCCTTGGCCGAGTGCTTCCTGTGCAGAATCACGCCACCCCCACCGGCTTCGATCGCCTGCCGGGTATAGGCGGCGCAGCGCCCGGTGCTGCCCGCATGGGCGTGGCTGTTCAAGTGACTGATAGCGGCTTCTTTATTCCACATTCCCTGTCATCCGTGAGTCCTGGAGAGAGGGGATTTTATTCGGGCTTTGGTCGTGCCGGGAATACTGGCTAAGTGCCTTGTTGTGGGGGGTGGAGAATGGGGATAGTTATAGAACAGCTCTATGAAAGCAGTGGAGGGGGAGTCAGAAGCGGAGCATTGCATCTGTGTTGCATAAACGCGACCCAGCTCAGCTGCACTTCAGCTTGCTCCTGGAGGTCGACTGTAGCCGATTTCTCTCTTGGCCCTTAGTCTCATGCCGCGTTTCATCGGTCAGGGGCAGCAAGTGGGATAAATCATGCCCAACTGCTTTGCTGGTCACTACTCCGATGCTGGCGCTGAGCAGTCCAAGTCCAGGAGCTACAGGCTGGAAGAGTCCTAACCAATCCTTTCTGTAATTTGCATTGCGATTTGTTCACTCGCGGCCATCAGCAGACAGGCAAATTCTTCACCGCTAATCTAATACTGGTAAATACATCTTTTCTGCGCAGGCTTTCTGTGAAAATCAGGCTGAAGGTAGCCAGTGCCTTATCGTCGGTCTGGTGGCCCCAGGTATCATTCAAGCGTTGAAGCGATCCAGGTCGCACAGCGGCAGGGCCGCTGACTCACCCAGACGCGGGCACTCCAAAAGCATGTGCCCGCCATTGGCCATGAAGGCGCGGCGGTTGCCGATCCTGGTTGCAGTCTTGATGTGCAACTCCACCTGCTCCTTAACTATGTACAAGGTCACATAGGCGAGACCAATCACACACAGCATCGACTCATAGCATGAGGGAGAAGAATGGCACTCCTGCCCATGGCCCTTGAGTGCGTCGCCTAGCTTTTGGCCCTGATCGATTTCGGTGCACAGGCCGTAGAGCCCGGCATGTAACAGGGGCAAGATCAGTTCGGCATATAGGCACCCTCCGGGCTGCGGCTGTTGCGCCAGAACTCCTGCATCGTCAACACGTCATAACCAGCCGTCAGAGTTGAATAGGCAGAGGCTTGTACCGTCATCGGCTAGTAGAAGGGAGGAAGCAGGTAATGGAGTCAACCAAATGGTGGTACCGGCGAGCATGCTCGACACATGGGGCGCGCCCGTTGAAGACCCGCATCGCTGTCCAGTGAGCAGCTGGACCACGTTGCCAATCATCTAGGGGGCGAAACCGGCTTCTTGGTGACGCAGACTCACCAGTACAGTCAGCAACATCATAATGACCAGATACGCCATTGGGCGCTTTTATTGGGAGGGGCTCTCGACGGCCAGCCGGATCAGTAGCAGTCCAGTCGACGATTTGCTAACAAGGGCTGAAATTGTAGTGGGGACTTTTGAGTCGTGTTGCTGCAATGCTGGGTTTTTGAACGCTATTGAAAAGTGGCGCGTGGTCTAGACTGAATCAGTTTGTAATTTATCGACTTGATGGAATACTCTGAACGTTTTGGTTGCTCGATAGTCGCACATCATGAGTGGCAGTCTCACAAATGGGTCTTAGGTGTGAATCCCGAATCCATTTTTTGACTCAAGTACAGTAACGGTATTTCAACGCCGTCTATGCCGTTTCTGTATGAGGTATGCTGCTGTAAAGTACGTAAACCAGCAGCTTGAGGGAAATGAATACCATGATCATCCATGATTACAAGGCTACGTCATTGTTTTATATGTGAGTTTTTTCTGTCTGTGTGATAACGGGAGTTCTGGTGTTGTTGATGCGCCGCTTTTTTGGCTCCCGCGTATCAGGCACCGGTATAACTACTGAGGCCAAAGGTGGTGAAGGTGGAAAATAGCGTGCATTTCATCGCTAACTGAAGGCAGCAGGCGACGATTTGTGCTGTATGTTCGGGGTTGTGGGAGGGGCTTGGTCGTGGCTGTTGGAGTAGAAACCTACCACGCGCGATTGGGACTGAGTATCAGTGACGCCGCTTTTCTTGCTGATCTGAACGCCGGCCTACCGCTATCATTGCCGGATATCAAGTGTAAAGGTAAACTTGCGTAGAGTTGTAAACTGCGGTGGTTTTTGAGCGTCTTAGAACGGTCGCACCCTTTGATTCTGGCACCACGGACGGTGTTTTGGGGGCTGGGGTCTACGTATTGTACGTCGATTTTTTCACAGTAAAGGCCGATGGATGCGTCAATTTAATCAGGCTGGTATAGATGTGACTTCAAGCAGTGATATGTTTGACTCTCAATTGATCAGCAAACTAAATTCTTCGGGTGCACTGTCCAGTGATGAAGCCGACGGCTTGAGTGGTGTGGGTGCTTTTTTGCCGAAGGTGGCCATTTTATTGTGCACCTACCACGGGCAGCATTATCTGGCTGAACAGTTGAATTCGTTTGAGGCTCAATCTCACTCAAATTGGGAGGTATGGGCTTCTGATGATGGCTCTGAAGATGATACATACGCGATTCTTGAAAATTATCAAAAAAAATGGCCTAAGGGGAGCTTGTTCGTTTGTTCCGGACCTTCAGAGGGTTTTGCAGCCAATTTTCTCTCACTAACGTGCAAAGATAATATTGAAGCGGACTTCTACGCTTATTCTGATCAAGATGATATTTGGGAGAGGGACAAGCTGACCCGAGCTGTACAGTGGCTGCAGACAGTGCCCGCAGATGTCCCTGCCTTATATTGCTCTCGCACCAGATTGGTGGATGAAAAAAACAATGAAATTGGCGTGTCACCACTTTTTCTAAAAAAACCTAGTTTTGCTAATGCCCTGATGCAAAACATCGGTGGTGGCAACACTATGGTATTTAACAACGCTGCACGCGACCTACTTCGAGAAACCGGAGAAAACAGTCCAATTATTACTCATGACTGGTGGGCGTATATCGTGGTGACAGGCTGCGCTGGCCAAGTATTTTATGATCATGAACCAACCTTGCGCTATCGTCAGCACAATGGAAACTTGATTGGTACGAACTCCAACTGGGCGGCTCGTCTTAAGCGTATTCGTATGCTTTTTGAGGGGAGTTTCAAGAAGTGGAATGACAGCAATATCGCCGCCTTACATACTCTTGAGCACAGGCTCACACCAGAAAATAAAAAAATTTTCCAGGAGTTTTCCGCAGCGCGGAAAATGAACCTGATTCCACGCCTTATTCAGCTTAAGCGAACAGGTGTTTATCGTCAGACTTTGCTCGGTAATATTGGGCTAGTCGCAGCTGCGATCTTCGGGAAAATCTGAATTCATGATAATTTCGGCTATCGGAAACGCTATCTTTTTCGGCAACTTCTTTGTCTTTAGTCGGTTGCCCTCTTGATAAACGAGAGTATTGTGTATAGAAACGACCTAGAGAGCTATTTTAAGTCGCCCAAAGACTCTAGCGCTATAGATTATTCGGTTTTCGGCGTTGTTGGTTTCAATATTTTAATTATGTCTGAGTTTATGGGCCAACAGGTTTGTGCCGCTCTCGATTCTTTTGCTGAAGTTTACTTGCCTGGATTCACCGTTACCTTGAGTGAGGCGGTTGTCAAATGAGATTTGTCCAGGTTTGTATGCTAGATATAAGAATGCTTGCGATGGATGTGCTAGTTTATTTGAGTGCTTCAATTGATCGCTGCTCGCGGTGTTCTGTAATTGTGAGATGTGGTATCTCGCATAAATGCTCGTGGCCTGAGAATTAAGTTGATTTGTAATTTGCTTTACGGACTAAAAAACAAAGAAGGCTTTTATATGGTCGCTGTTAGTGAAGGGTGTTTAATGTGATAAAACCTAAATTCAAGTCTTTCGGATTTTGGTTGATCTCAGGAACGTGCTAGCGACGAGAGTTCAAAGTTTTGATTTGTTTTTTAGATGTTCATTTTTGAGGTGTCCGGCTATTACTCTGTTGAGTATACGTGATGGTTTTTGGAGTCGCTCAGTGCTTGACTATAATTTGCTAACTGGAAAAGTTCTCGCATGGCCTGCCAAGGACTTGCATGGTTTAATCTTTGGGCGAGCTGAGGTGTGTGTGTGATGTTGAATTTTTCAATCTCTCCAAAGGAAATGATTGTAAGTTTTTGGCGAAATCGTCGATTAATAAAAGAGCTTGTAAAGCGCGAAGTGGTAGGCCGCTATCGGGGGTCTATTATGGGTTTGTTATGGTCGTTTTTTAATCCGATATTTATGTTGGCTGTTTATACTTTTGTCTTTAGTTTTGTGTTTAAAGCGCGCTGGAGTGTCGGGAGCGATTCTAAGGCTGAGTTTGCGTTGGTGCTTTTTGCGGGCTTGATGATATTTAATATTTTTTCTGACTGTGTCAATCGCTCGCCATCTTTAATTGTCTCTAATGTGAATTATGTCAAGAAGGTCATTTTTCCTCTAGAGATTCTTCCTTGGGTCACAATGGGCGCTGCATTGTTTCATGCATTGATTAGTTTTATTGTTTGGTTAGTTGTTTATATTGTTTTTTTTGGAATTCCACATGTGGCTCTTATAAGCCTTCCGTTAGTCATCGTTCCTCTCGTTTTATTTATTATGGGGGTTTCTTGGTGGTTGGCATCGTTGGGCGTGTTTTTAAGAGATATCGCGCACTTTATTGGTGTTGTTACAATGACAATGATGTTTCTTTCGCCGATATTTTATCCCGCGACTGCGTTACCGGATGAATATCGTCCATATCTTTTTATGAATCCGTTGACACCCACAATTGAACAAGTGCGTCAGGTTATGTTTTGGGGGCAGATGCCGGATTACGAACAGTTGTCAATTTATACTCTCGCAGCCGCAGTTGTCGCATGGGCTGGTTTTGCCTGGTTCCAGAAGACTAGAAAGGGTTTTGCCGATGTCCTCTGAGTTAGCTATCAAAGTAGATAATCTGAGCAAGTGTTATCAAATTTACGAAAAGCCACGTGATCGGCTTTTGCAGATGCTTGCAGGGGGGCGTAGGAAGTTCTATCGAGAGTTTTGGGCGGTTAAGGAGGTTTCCTTTGAAATAAGGAAAGGGGAAACTGTCGGAATTGTTGGTCGCAACGGTAGCGGCAAGTCAACATTACTGCAAATGATTTGTGGTACATTGAATCCAACTGGCGGCAGTATTCAGGCCAATGGTCGAATTGCAGCTCTCCTAGAATTGGGGTCCGGATTTAATCCTGAGTTTACAGGGCGAGAAAATGTTTATCTAAATGCTGCTGTTTTAGGTTTAACGAAAGAATATATAGAGTCACGGCTTGACGATATATTAGGCTTTGCCGAGATTGGTGAGTTTATCGATCAGCCAGTTAAAACCTATTCTAGTGGCATGTTGGTGCGACTGGCTTTCTCTGTGGCTATTAATGTTGATCCGCAAATTTTGATAGTCGATGAAGCTCTGTCTGTAGGCGATGAGCTATTTCAGCGTAAATGTTTTTCTCGTATTGAGGCAATAAAAGAAGGTGGTGCAACTATTCTTTTTGTTTCTCATTCGGGGGCGACAGTCATTGATCTATGTGATCGAGCTATACTAATTGATTCTGGAGAGTTACTCAGTATTGGTAGCCCAAAGATTATTGTGGGGCGCTATCAAAAGCTGCTTTATGCTTCTGTAGAGACACGAGAGATCATTCGTAAGCAGGTACGTGATAGTTTGCTCATCGACGGGCCGCTTGCTCATGCGCCGGAGATAAAAAATCTTCTTTTGAGTGAAGAAGGCTCTGCGTTGAGAGAGAGCTTTGACCCCAGTCTTCGACCTACAAGTACAATTGAGTACGCTAGTAATGGAGCCATTATTGAGTCTCCCGTTATTCTGTCGCCATCAGGTGAGCGATTTAATAATTTAATTAGAAATAATACTTATCGGTATACTTATAGTGTTTCATTTAGTCGTGCTGTAACGAATGTTCGATTTGGTATGCTGATTAAAACTATGACGGGTATCGAGGTAGGTGGCGCGCACACTGCAAATCAGGTTTCTGCTGGTGTCTCTATGGTCGAACAAGGGCAAATTTTTAGAGTCGAATTTGAGTTTAGTTGCCGTTTGAATCCGGGTGTATATTTTTTAAATGCAGGTGTAACTGGTTGTATTGATGGAGTAGATACTTATCTTCATCGTCTTCTTGATGTCGAAATGTTTCGTGTTCTGCCAGACTCTGCGAATTTGGCAACGGCAATAGTCGACTTTGGTTGCATCCCGAAATTGAGTGCCTGCAATGAATAGGAAAAAACTAATTGTCGTTTTGGGTATGCACCGTAGTGGTACTAGCGCGATTACCCGTAGCCTGCGGCTTCTTGGTGTAGGATTAGGAGATAACCTGTATCCTGCATCCTCTGATAACCCAAAGGGATTTTGGGAGGATCGAGATTGCCTCGAAATTAATGAAGCATTATTGAAGTGTTTAGGTTCTTCTTACGATCACCTCGACTTCGCTTGGGAAGACATTAAAGATAATGATGAAATTAATAGTTTGCGAATCAAGGCAGCTCAAGTAATTTCTCAAAAATTCATTGAGAGTGGCGATATTTGGGGGTTCAAAGATCCCCGTACATGTCGACTGCTTTTCTTTTGGCAAGAAGTTTTTAAAATAGTTGGCTGTGATACTCGATATGTAATTGCTTTGAGAAACCCTGCAAGTGTTATTGAGTCTCTTGAGAGTCGAAATGCCTTGCCTGCGGAAAAGTCATATATGCTTTGGTTGCAGCACACTCTACCGTGTGTATTGCAGACTCAGAACGAAAAGCGAGTATTGGTTGAGTATGATAAGCTCATGGACTCACCATATTCGCAAATGTGCCGTATTGCTTCGACGCTAGAATTATCGATCCCCAACCGGGAGTCTCCGCTCGTTGCTGAGTTTGAGCAAGAGTTTCTAGATCAGAGCTTGCGTCATACGCACTACACTTTGGCTGAGTTGCGTCTTGACAGTCGGGCAGTCGAGTTGGTTTCGGTCGTCTATGAATTGCTCAGTGGTATCTCTGATGGCAAGCAAGGGATTGCACAAGACGTGATTGATAAGTTGGTTTTTTTGAATGGTAAATTTAAAGATTTTTCGCCTCTATTGGATTATGTGAACAGCCTGGAGGCAACTCGTGCTGAGTTGTGGGCTAACATAGCTAATAAAGAAGTGCAGAATAATGAGCTCAATGAGGCTTTGGTTTTACAGTCTCAAAAAATTGATGAGCTCGGCGACGCTCTTGCTTTGAGTAATGAGCGCCTTGTTGGCTTGAATAATAGCCTTATGGTATGTGGCGAACGACTTGCTGAGCCTGATGGACGGCTTGTTGGTTTAAGCGAAAGCTTTACGGTTTGCAGTGAGCAACTTTCTGAGCGTAATGAGCAAGTTGTAGATTTAAGCAAAAAGCTAGTGATATGTAGTGAGCAGCTTGTCCAGCGTGATAAACTAATTGTTGAGCTAAATGAAAAATTTTTAGCTTGTAACGAACAGTTGGCTAAGCATGATGAGCTGATTTTCGAATTGAACGAAAATCTTGCAGTTCGAAGTGAACAGCTTGTGAAATGTGATGAAGAAATAGCTTGCTTAAATAAGAGTATTTCACTGTGTCATAAACAGTTTGTAACGTGTGGCGAGAAAAATCACATCCTTAATGAGCGCTTAATTTCTTGTAACGACGAGCTTGCAGAGCGTGAATTACAAATCTTAGCGCTGAATGCCAAAGTGAATGAGCAACTTCAACTTGCTAAAGCTCATTCTCAGCGTGTTCTGGACCTCCAGCGTGAGATTCAGCAAATTCTTTTCAGTAAATCTTGGAGTCTTACCAAACCATTGCGTTTGGCACGCAGAAAACTACTCGATGCACCGCTTCGAGAGAGCCGTAAACAGTTGAGCAACATATCTCGTTCTGTCTGGCATATATTGCCGTTATCCAGTTACTCGAAAGCTCGGTTCAAGCATTCTTTGTTCTCGCGATATCCCTATTTTTTCGGATGGAGTCAAGCCTATCGCAGTTGGTATGGCATGAATGGACCGGAGATAGAAAGTGCCGAGAGCAATGCCATTGACGCTCCGGCTTTGGCTTTGGAGGAGGCTCAGAGCAGTGGTCAGTACGTATCACTGCTCAGAGCTTCAGCTCCAGTCAATCTGCCTGTTCGGTTAATCGCTTTTTATCTACCGCAGTTTCACCCAATCGACGAAAATAATGAGTGGTGGGGAGAAGGTTTTACGGAGTGGACCAATGTAAAACCGGCTCGGCCTCTATTCACTGGTCATTACCAACCGCACATTCCCGGTGAGTTGGGCTATTACAGCCTGCTCGACCGAGAGGTACAACAGCGCCAAATTGAGCTTGCGAAGTTATATGGAGTAGGCGGCTTCTGTTTTTACTACTATTGGTTTGGTGGCAAACGATTGTTGGAACAACCAATTGAGAACTACTTAGCAGATGCTAGTCTTGATCATCCGTTTTGTCTCTGCTGGGCCAATGAGAACTGGAGCAGGCGCTGGGATGGGCAGGATAGTGAGATACTGATTGCACAGCAGCACTCTCCTGAGGATGATCTTGCATTTGCGGCTGATGTTGCGCGTTATCTAAAAGATCCGCGATATATCTGTATTGATGGCAAACCACTGTTGGTTATCTATCGTCCAAGCTTATTGCCATCGGCTTTGGAGACGAGTGAGCGTTGGCGTAAATGGTTTCGCGAGCATGGTATTGGCGAAATTTACTTAGCCTATACCCAGTCATTCGAAGCAGTCGATCCAGCCAAATATGGTTTTGATGCTGCCATCGAGTTTCCCCCGAATAATTCCGCCCCACCGAACATAACTTCTGAAGTGCAGCCGCTAGAATCAACTTTTAGCGGGACGGTATACGATTGGAAAGTATTTCCTGCACGAGCTAGAGAGTATAAAAAGAGTTCCTACCGTTTGTTCCGTAGTGTCTGCCCATCATGGGATAACACTGCCCGACGTAAGCGTGGCGCCACGATATTTTTAAATAGTTCGCCCGAGTCTTATCAGGGCTGGCTGGAGAGTGCCATCTCGGAGACCTGTCAAAGCACGGCCTCACCGGACGAGCGTTTGGTGTTTGTTAACGCTTGGAATGAGTGGGCGGAGGGTGCGCATCTCGAGCCTGATCAAAAGTTTGGTTATGCTTGGTTGGACGCGACGCGGAAAGCCTTGACCAAAGAACCCGCTGGTCAGCATCGTGAGCGCATGGTCGTGGTTTCTCACGATGCCCATCCTCATGGGGCTCAGTTCCTTGCGCTTGGCATGGTCCGTTCGCTGGCAAACGACTTGAAGTTTGATATACATACAGTTCTGCTAGGCGATGGTCGTTTGAAGGGGCAGTTCGCGCATCTTTCCTCGGTTCACGAGCTATTTCCTGGCGCTGATTTTGTGAGTCGATCCGCTGCACTCGCGCGACAGCTAGCCGAAAGCGGTGTCCGTCATGCGATTGTCAACACCACAGTGTCCGGGCTTTTTGTCAGTGATTTGGCCAAACAAGGAATAACTTGCGTCTGTCTGATTCATGAAATGCCAGGCGTTATTCAGTCCAACAATCTAGGCAAGCATGCTCGGAGCATTGCTGATGGCGCTCACCGTGTAGTTTTCCCTGCACGGATCGTTGAAGAAGGTTTTGAGAACTTTGCCACAGTTGAACCTGGGCAGGGCACCATTCGGCCACAGGGGTTGTGGCGGCGTAACCAGTACCGCTTCCGCAAGGAGCAGATTCGAGCAGAGGTTCGTTCTCGTCTCGGGGTTGTAAACGATACCCCATTGATCCTCGCCGTGGGCTATGCCGACCGGCGTAAGGGGGTCGACTTGTTTGTCCATGCTGCTATAGCCACTCTCTCCCAAAAACCGGATGCCTTGTTCGTCTGGATCGGGCACTGGGACGAAGAGCTTCGCCGCGAGGTTGATATATTGATTAAAGGCCGGACGGGATCATTCAGGTTCCTTGGCTATGAACCTGAGACCGCTAGTTACCATGCGGCGGCCGATGTATATGCGTTGGCATCGCGTGAAGATCCTTTTCCAAACGTGGTTCTCGAGTCGTTTGATGCCGGTGTGCCGGTAGTAGCTTTCGCAGAGACTGGTGGTGGTGCTCAACTGGTCTCGCATATAGGTGGTACGGTAGTACCCGCCGAAAATACTCAGGCCTTCGGTCAGGCGATTGTGGAGTTGCTGAATCAACCTGATGTAGCACGTGATCTGGGGGAGGAGGCGAGCGCCTTAGTGGATCGGGAATATGCTTTTCGCAGCTATCTGTTCGATCTTTGTGGCTATGCCGGCATCCGTCTCCCAAAAATCTCGGTTGTAGTTCCCAACTACAACTATGCCCGATATATCCGTCAGCGCCTGGACTCAATTGTGCAGCAGACGCTACCCATCTATGAACTGATCATTCTCGACGATGCCTCCACAGATAACGGTGTTGAAGAGATCCGCCAATGGCTGGATGAAAATACTGTCGAATGTCGGTTGATAGTCAACCAGCATAATTCCGGTTGTGTATTTGATCAGTGGGCCAAGGGGATTGCATTGGCTAATGGCGATTTCGTCTGGATCGCTGAAGCCGATGATCTCAGTTCGCCAGAGTTTCTCGAGACGGTTCTAGCGCCAATGGAGCGAGATCCGCAGGTGAGCCTTAGCTACTGTGAAAGCCAACAGATCGATGGGCGTGGGCAGCGCCTTTCGGAAAATTATCACGCTTATCTTACTGATATTTGCGATCAGCGCTGGAAGCTGCCCTATATCGCCGAAGGTAAAGATGAGATCATTCGTCATTTGGCAATCAAGAATACTATTCCGAATGTAAGTGGCGTGCTCTTCAGGCGTGAAAGCCTCTCCAGAGTTTTCACTGAGCATTTCGAGGCTATTTGCTCGCTGAGTAAGGCCGGTGACTGGCTGGCCTATGTCAAGATTCTGCAGGAGGGTAAGATTGCGTTCAATCCACGGCCACTGAACCTGCATCGTCGTCATGCTGGTAGCGTGATTGGTGGGAGCAGTGCTGCTAGGTTAGTTGACGAGATTGTAGCAGTCCAAAGAAGTGTGGCTGTTGATTACTGCCTGCCTGAAGAGACGGTTCTTCAGGCGGCGAACTATATTGACGAGTTGAACACACAGTTCAACTTAGATAAACGAGCATCTAACCGATGAGCGTGGAAACATTGAATAGCAATGATCTGATCAATCAGCGATGCCTTGTCATGGGGGGGGGCGGCTTTATCGGAACTAACCTTTGCCGCGCCTTACGTGGTCGAGTTCGTCGCTTGAAATCCTTTTCCAAGCACCCTACTAATATAGAGGGATGTGAGTTGATCCAGGGTGACTTTCTAAATACTGCCGATATTATTCGAGCTGTTGAAGATGTGGATATCGTATTCCATCTAATTAGCACAAGTACTCCCGCCAGTTCCAATGCCGACCCGATACTGGATGCTCAACAGAATATTCTGCAAACTTTGCAGTTACTTGATGCCTGCTGCTCCGCACAAGTCAAGCGAATCATTTTCATATCGTCAGGGGGGACGGTGTACGGTGATGCGAAAGTTATCCCGACCCCGGAGAACTATCCTGAGCATCCGATTTGTGCTTATGGTGTCAGTAAATTAGCCATTGAGAAGTATCTCCATCTTTACGAGAGATTGCACGGTATTGTGGCGATTAATCTTAGGGTATCCAATCCTTATGGTCCCTATCAATATGCTCAGAAGAAGCAAGGTGTCATCGGCGCATTTATATCTAAGTTTCTGGCTAGTCAGCCCATAGAGATTTGGGGGGATGGGTCAGTAGTCAGAGACTATGTTTACATCGAAGATGTGGTTGAAGCTATGATCAACGCGAGCGTCTACAATGGTGGCTTTCGCACCTTTAATATTGGTAGTGGTATAGGGACGAGTCTCCGAAGCATCATCAATGTGATCTCTGAACACACTAATCAGGAGCTTAATATTGTTTACAAAGATTCCCGCACTATAGATGTGTCGAGGAGTGTAGTGGACTGTTCATTGGCACAAAGGGAGTTGCGCTGGTCGGCAAACCATGATCTGAAAAGTGGTATTGGCAAGACGCTCTCCTGGTTTAGAATACTATGAATGACTCTTTGGTGAGAACTGTGAACAAACTAGTAGCAAAAAAAGCCAAGGCCATGGTTTCAGGTCTAATAGTCTTAGTTGTGTTGTCTGCACTTGCGCTTCTTTACTATGATAGAAATAAAATTTATTCGGTAGATGACTCATTTATCACCTATCGTTACGCTTTTAATTTGATGCAAGGCGACGGACTGGTATTTAACCTAAATGAAAAATACTATGGCACAACTGCGGCGGGGTATGCTGTTGTGTTGGCTGGAGCAAATAAACTTGCAGCTTTCTTCGATAATGGGCTGAGTACGCAGAATGTTTCAGTGATGTTGTCCGCATTGGCTCTTCTCCTTATCTCATTCTGCGCATACCGGATGGCCTTCAGACGAAATGGATATTTGATTCTTTCTCTGCTGGCGGCAATTACATTCGCTATTGGGGTTTTTGTAACTGTACCTTTTAATGAAGTCGCCGGGCATGAAACTTATGCGTTTCTTGCTGGAGCACTACTAGGAACGCTGCTCGCGAGCCAAGGCAGAATGCTTGCAGCGGGGATCATCATTGCAATAGCCACGACATTTCGTCCTGATGCGGTTCTTTTTGCGCCGATTATTTGCCTTGCCTATATCATTTTTAATCAGGTCAGCCTGCGAAAAGTTTTTGTGAATAAACAGCTTGTGCTATTTTCAGGTGGTTTTTTTACAATTATCCTACCGTGGCTAATATTTCTTCAAAGTTATTTCGGACGTCCTTTTCCTGGAACTATGGATGCGAAAAAAGCACAGATTCTGATGGGGTATTGGCCAACATATGATATAAAAACGCTGTTGCAATATGTTCTTAGTAATCTGAACCTAACGGTGGGTTTTGTTCTGATGGTAGGTGTCGCCTGCTTTGTAGTAGGCCTGTTTTTAATCAGGAAAAACGATCAACTTGAATCAGAGGCGAGACAAAGTCTATTTGTTGGCAGTTGCTGGCTCGTGTTTTTGTTATTGAGCGTTAGCTTTTACTTGTCAATCAACGTTACCTTCTGGCACTGGTATGGAATTCCTGCAGTATTTGCTCTAGCTGTTATCGCCTATTCTGGGTATGTTGCTTACCTGCCTGAGGGGAACGATACTGGTACGTCGGCGTCTGTCGCTGTAACGTTACTGGTTTTAATTGCTTGTGCCCTTCTGCTAACCAATTATGGAGTCGCCAAGTACTGGGCAGCCAACAAAAATATCAACCCACATATTAGTGCTTATTTTGAAACGGCTGATTACCTGAAAAAGATAGAGCCAGAAGGTGCTGTTATTGAGATGGCCGAACCAGGCTCGTTTGCTATGCGTCTCGGCTCCAAGTTTACGATCGTCGATGAATTAGGGTTGATTACTCCAGGGGTTGCGAAGGCATATCTCAAAGGGGATCCTGGCTATGCTACAAGAGAGTATAAGCCTAAGTATATTGTCTGTAGTTGGCTCGGTACTTACAGTGCTTGTTCTAAGCCGGAAATTATTGAAAAATACACTTTGGTTGGGGAGTTCGACAAAGGTTTTTGGGGGCCATTCTTAAAGCAGGGAGCTAAGCTGTACCGCGTTAGCGAATGACTTTTATGTATTATGTAAAGATTGCTAGTGCGATGATCATTTTTTACTAGCTGAGAGGGCGCTGACTCGCAAGAGCATCTTGACGAGTCAGAAGCCTGTATACGGTAATCAAGGTCAGTGAGTTTTAATTAGCAGCGCGTAGCGGTTGATAATTGTTTTTTTGAGCTTGCGCTGAAGAATGCTTGTGAAGTATAAGCAAGTTATAGTTGGTGGGCCCTATGATTCAAATTTTCCAGGTGCTCCATATTTTATTTAATCAAAATAATTGAAGGCGAAATGAATCATATACCTTTGGTTGTTGACCTCGACGGTACTCTTTTACGCTCAGATCTTTTGCTTGAAACCGGAATGGCTTTTGTTCGTGCTCAGCCACTGCGTTTTCTTAAGCCTTTTATCTGGCTGGCCAAAGGTAAATCCGCGCTGAAGGAAGGGCTTGCCCATGCGACCAACATCGATGTTAGTGTGTTGCCCTATGACTCTGCAGTCATTGAGTTGATCGAGTCCGAGCGCCGTAATGGACGTTCCATTGTGTTGGCTACTGCTAGTCACCATAGTTTGGCCGAGCGCATTGCCGAACATCTCCTGCTATTCGATCGTGTCTTGGCCAGCAATGCCGAGTGTAATCTTTCTGCCCACAACAAGCGTGATCTGTTGGTTGAGTGCTATGGCGAAGGTGGTTTCGACTACGTTGGTAATTCCCATGACGATATGCCGGTGTGGGATGCGGCTCGGCAGGCCTATATTGTCAATCCAGAGGCCGGAGTGGAGCGCCGTGCGAGGGTACGAGGCAATGTTGAGCGGGTGATCTGCTCTAATCAGGCCGGTTTCAAGGATTGGATGAAGGCACTGCGCCTGCATCAATGGATGAAGAATGCTCTGATTTTTGTACCATTACTGGCGGCGCATCAATTAGCTAATCCTCTGCTGCTCTGGCAGGGGGCTTTGGCCTTCCTTTTCTTCGGTCTGTGTGCCTCCAGCGTATATTTGCTCAACGATCTGTTGGATCTTGCCGATGATCGGCATCATCATTCAAAACGGCACCGCCCTTTTGCTGCTGGCCGTCTATCGATTAGGTCAGGTTTGCTCGTCTTTCCCATTTTACTGATAGGCGCTTTTGTTGGTGCTTTGTTGTTCCTGCCTTGGCAGTTTTCAGGCGTTCTGGCTGCGTATTACATTTTGACACTGGCGTATTCGCTGTCACTGAAGCGGCAGATGGCCGTTGATGTGATTGCCTTGGCGATGCTCTACACAGTACGGATCATCGCTGGCGCAGCTGCATTCAGTCTGAGTCTGACCTTTTGGATGCTGGCCTTTTCGATGTTCATATTTCTTAGTTTGGCGCTAGTTAAGCGCTATGCCGAGTTACGCGAGGCTCGACGTAAGGGGCACACCGAGAAAACTCGAGGTCGGGGCTACTATCCTGACGATCTGGAAATGATTTCGTCGTTGGGTGCGGCCTCCGGTTATCTGGCGGTAATGGTTTTGGCGCTTTACATCCATGACCAAGCCACTGTCGCTATGTACAAGTATCCCCAGGCGATCTGGCTGGCCTGCCCGTTACTGCTGTTCTGGATTACTCGCATTTGGATGCTCACCCATCGCGGCCAAATGCATGATGATCCCGTGGTCTTCGCTATTCGTGATCGTACTAGTCTAGTGATTGGAGTGTTGTTCGGTCTAGTGTTCTGGGTAGCAACATGAGTAGCGCTCTCTATTCCTGGGGGCGCTACCCCCATGTGCAGCAAACTGGACACGCTTGTCACTGGCGGTCCCAGTTGGCTGCACGGCTTGATGATGTGGTTCTTGAGCACGGCACTACTTTGCCATTTGGCAACGGCCGGAGTTACGGTGACAGCTGTCTAGCTGTGAGTAATCATGTTGTACAGATGCGTTCGTTAGACCGTTTTATCAAGGCTGATTGGGAAAATGGGGTGCTGCTGGCCGAGTCCGGGGTGACTCTAGGCGAGATCCTGTCAATTGCCATTCCACAGGGTTGGTTCCTCCCAGTGACGCCCGGAACTCAGTTCGTGACCCTAGGCGGTGCTATTGCCAATGATGTCCACGGCAAGAATCATCACTTGCGTGGTACCTTTGGCAACCATGTGCTCCGCTTCGGGCTGTTGCGCCATAATCAGGAGGCCCTAGTCTGTTCTCTTGGCGAAAACCCTGCACTGTTTGCCGCCACTATAGGCGGCCTCGGATTGACCGGAATAATCGATTGGGCGGAGATCCGCCTGTTACCTATTCGTTCCAGTCAAATCGATAGTACTGTTGTACGCTTTGGCGGATTGAGTGAGTTTTTCGCCCTATCAGCTGAGCTGGATCACCAGCATGAATACAGCGTGGCATGGATTGACTGTTTGGCTAAAGGCAATAATACCGGGCGCGGGGTGTTTATCGTTGGCGACCATGCGCAGTATGGTCAGCAAGAAGTTGATCAACGTCTGAAGCTGCGAGTTCCTCTAACACCTCCGCTTTCGCTAATCAACAATCTGTCTCTGCGATTCTTCAATGAAATCTATTGGCGGGTACATCCGGCCAAGCGTACCCGACAGCGAAGCAGCTACGAGCCATTCTTTTATCCGCTTGACCGCATCTTGCACTGGAACCTTATCTATGGACGCAAGGGCTTCCAACAATATCAGTGCGTTATTCCCGATGCCGTAGCCGAGTTGGCTATACGCGAGTTGCTGGGGGCCATATCCGCGTCGGGTCAGGGGTCTTTCCTTGCAGTGCTCAAGCGCTGTGGCGATATTGCCTCGCCAGGCTTGCTATCCTTTCCGCTACCAGGCACCTCGCTGGCCTTGGATTTTCCGCAGAAAGCTAATCTTGGTCGGGCGCTGTTCTCGCGTCTGGACGCCATTGTGCGTGAGGCCGGTGGTCGTCTGTATCCCGCCAAGGATGCTCACATGACTGGCAGCGACTTTCGTCAGGCTTACCCTGCCTGGGAGCAGTTGGAGGCTCTGCGCGACCCAGTCCTGAATTCTCTCTTCTGGAAACGAGTAATCGTATGAAACGAGTCCTGATTATTGGTGCGACATCGGCCATTGCCACTGCCTGCGCTCGTTTGTGGGCTGAGCAGGGTAGCGAGTTTTTTCTGGTCGCGCGTAATATGGAAAAATTACAGCAGACTGCTGCCGATCTCAGGGCGCGTGGGGCCAAAGATGTAGCTTTGCATTGCATGGATGCCACTGACCTGACTGCCCACCCGGGAATGCTAGAGAGTTGCCTAACTGCGATACAGCAAATCGATGTCGCGTTGATTGCCCATGGCACGCTGCCTAACCAGGCGGCCTGTGAGCGAGATATCACTATTGCTATGCAAGAGTTCGCCAACAACGGCACTTCTGTCATCGCATTGTTGACCCTACTGGCTAACCAGCTGGAGAATCAACGTTGCGGTACCCTGGCGGTGATTTCTTCGGTGGCCGGCGACCGTGGACGTCCCTCCAATTATCTGTATGGTACGGCCAAGGCGGCGGTTTCAACTTTCTGCGAAGGCTTGCGTGCACGCCTATTCAAGGTCGGTGTGCACGTGATGACTATCAAACCAGGCTTTGTTGATACCCCAATGACTCAAGGGCTGCCGCTGCCGGCGGCATTAGTGGCCAAGCCTGAACAGGTCGCCGTGCGCATCATTACTGGTATAGAGCGCAAGAAATCGACCCTATACACCCCAGGTTTCTGGGCATTGATTATGCTGATCATCTGTAGTATTCCACAGCCTATTTTCAAGAGGCTGAATTTGTGACCGGGGCATTGCACTTGTCCGGCTGGCGCTATCGCGCCGTCATCCTCTCCGTAGTGTTCTCCGCGCTTGGTTATCTGGGGTTTTCTCTGTGGGGCGGCTGGCAGGAGGTCAGTAATGCTGTAAGTAAGGTAGGGATTGTCGGTATCTGTATAGCGTTACTGATGTCTCTACTTAACTATGGGTTGCGCTTTTTGCGCTGGCAATCCTATCTCAAAGTGCTGGGATATAAGGTGCCCTGGCGGTCTAGCCTAAAAATCTACTTGGCAGGCTTTGCTCTTACCACCACACCCGGTAAGGCCGGCGAAGCCCTGCGCGGTGTCTTACTCAAGCGTTGGGGGGTACCTTACCTACAGAGTTTTGCCGCTTTCTTTAGTGAGCGTCTGTCAGATCTGTTTGCTGTGGTGTTGCTGACGCTATTTGGTCTGACCTTGTATCCAGAGGCTCGCTCGATGATTGTAGTTGGAGCCGCCCTGGTTGTGGTGGGCTTCCTGTTGCTCTCTCATCGTGGGCTGATCGAGTATTTGGCCAAACTGATTCCCGAACATAGCAGCACAAAACTACTTGGCTTTGTGCGGCATCTGTTTCATGTCTTGCTGGAGGCCCAGTACTGCCATAGGCCTGGTATTCTGATTGGCGCTACGCTTCTGAGCGTACTTGCCTGGAGCGCTGAAGCGCTTGCCTTTCACTGGATCTTACAATGGATGGGCGCTGATATACCGCTAGCCTTCGCAGTATTTGTTTATGCCCTCGCCATGCTGGCAGGTGCGCTCAGTTTCATGCCAGGAGGTCTGGGTGGAGCTGAGGCGGTCATGGTGGCCCTGTTGGTTTGGGTGGGTATGTCGAGTGCCGATGCCATTGCAGCGACTGTGCTGATTCGATTAGTAACTTTGTGGTTCGCAGTGGGGATTGGTGGACTGATGTTGTCTCGGAGCAAATAGGTCTCTGTGCTTCTGTTTCACTCCCTCCCCGGTGTCAATCCTTGGTAAATTGGCTCATGGCGTTGATGATTTTATCAAGAAATGGAAAGTTGGCAGTTGGTACTGAAAGTCGCCAAATTAGGGCTTTTTAAAAGCAGTCCGACGCACCGCCTTATTTTTCTTGTGCCAAGTAATCTATTAGCTGTGATAGGGCAGTCTCCAGCTCGTTCTGATCAGCGTTAATCCGAAGTGTAGGCTTGAAGGGTGCCTCATACGGGCTGTTTATGCCCGTCATGTTCGGCAGCAGCCCACTCCGCGCTTTTTTGTAGAGGCCTTTGGGGTCGCGTTGCTCACAGACATCGAGTGGAGTATCGACAAACACTTCGATGAAGTTTGCTTCGCCGATCAATTGTCGCGCCATCTCGCGTTCGGCCCTGAAGGGGCTGATAAAGGCCGTCATCACGACAAGCCCTGCATCCATCATCAGCTTGGCGACTTCGGCCACACGCCGAATGTTCTCTACTCGGTCGGCGTCGGTAAAGCCCAGGTCCTTGTTGAGGCCCTGGCGAATGTTGTCGCCATCCAGTATGTAGGTGCGTTTGCCCTGGGCGTGGAGTTCCTGCTCCAGCGCGTTGGCAAGAGTTGACTTGCCGGAGCCCGACAGGCCGGTAAACCAGATGACCTTGCCTTTGTGATCGTTGAGTCGTTCGCGATCTTCGCGGGTGATGCTCAATGCCTGGCGATGTACATTCTGCGCCCGGCGCAGGTCATGACGAATCATGCCGACGGCCACGGTGGCATGGCTGTAGGTATCGATCAGGATGAAGCCTCCCAGTGTCTGCGACTCGGCGTAGGGTGCGAACACCAGTGGCTGGTTCAATGCCAGGTTGGCCACGGCGATATCGTTGAGCCCGAGTTGACGACAGGCCTCATGGGCTTGAGTGTTCACATTCACTCGGTATTTCAGTGTGGTAATGCTGGCATTGGCCCACTGGTTGGCCAGCTTTATTTCGTAGGTCCGGCCGATGAGCCCGGCCTCGTTAACCATCCAGACGAGGGAGGCCTCGAACTGGTCTGTCATCTGCAATGGCTTATCTGCCAGGGCAATCACATCGCCCCGGGCGGCCGTTATCTCTTGGTCCATCACCAGAGTCACGGCATCACCGGCCTTGGCCTTGGTCAGGTCGCCATCGGCAGTAACGAGCCGAGCCACATTGGCGGTTTGCCCCGAGGCGGTAACGCGAATCTTGTCGCCCATTGCAATCTCGCCGGATACAAGCGTGCCGCTGAGGCCGTAAAAGCCTGCATCAGGACGGTTGATCCATTGCACCGGGAATACCACTTTGGCGTCGCTGGCGCGCTGGACTTCAAGGGCCTCAAGGCAAGCGATCAGGGTTGGGCCAGTGTGCCAGGGGGTACGGGCCGATCTTGTGGTGAGGTTGTCCCCTTTGAGGGCCGATATGGGAATCGCCGTGACACTCTCAAACCCCAAAGCCAGTGTCGTGGCCTGGAAATCGGTCTGGATGGCACGGAACACTCGTTGATCATGGTTCACCAGGTCCATTTTGTTGATGGCCAGGACCAGATGGCGGATGCCCAACAATGACACCAGGCAGGCATGCCGGCGCGTTTGTGTGCCTATGCCTTGTGTGGCATCCACCACTAGCACGGCAACATCGGCATTGGATGCCCCGCTCACCATGTTTGGGGTGTATTGCTCGTGTCCGGGCGCGTCCGCCGCGATAAAGGAGCGGCGTGCAGTGGAAAAGAAGCGGTAGGCCACGTCGATGGTCATGCCACGCGTTCTTTCGGCGGTCAGCCCGTCTACCAGCAAGGCGTAGTCGATATCATCGCCCTGGGTGCCATGGCGTGCGGAGTCGGATCGCAGAGTGTTGAGCTGATCATCGGTGACCTGCTGCAACTCCCACAGTAAGCGCCCGACCAGGGTGCTCTTGCCATCGTCCTCATTTCCGCAGGTGATCAAGCGCAGTGGTTCTTGATGCCAAGGCTGCTGAGGGCTTTCGCAGGGCAGTGTCTGGGAGGCGGATCGGGCCATGAGGGCGCGAGAAGTTGTCTTTGGCATGTTCAGACGGGCTCGGCTTGGGGTGGGAGGGTGGAGCGGGTTGTCAGTTGTCGGACCAGCTGTTGAGCAAGTTGTTGCGTGTGCACGCGAAGTTCCGGGACCGCGATGGCTTCCCAATGGCGGGCCTTGAGCATGGGGCCGACGTACCAGAGACCCAGGGTGGTGCCACCTTGCGAGCATAACGGCTGATACTGATCGTTGATTTGCACACCCAAGCCACAGGTATCGGGTAGCAGGAGCCCGTCGTGGAGCAACTGTTGCAGCAAGGGAGAGGAGTTGGGACCGATGGTCATGCGCGGGCCGGTGCAGTTGATGATGGCGGTGACATTCAAGGTTTGTATTGGGTGGCGGCCACGGGGCATCAGCGCGACCTGCAGCTCTTCGTGGCCGGTCCTGTGCACCGCCGTCAGGCGCCCGGCCAGGACCTGTACATCGCCGGTTTCCAGCAGGACCTGCAGGCGGTCTGCCGAGATGGGGGCCAGGCGATGGCGATGGATGTCCCAGAAGGCCATGCCGTGACGCAGGAAGCGCTGGCGTTCAGTCAGGGGCATGGCTTGCCAGAGCCGTGCGGTGTGGGGACGAAGCTGGTTGAGTACATCACGCCAATCACTGCCTGCATGCGCTTGTCGAGCAATTTCCTGGCGCAGGTGTTGCAGCAAAGCACGAGTACGCAGGGGGGCGTTGCCGACGTAGCTCGGATACTGGCCGGGCGGTGGTGGAACGGGGTTGAGCCGGTGGGCATGGGGTAGCAGCCCGCGACGGGATATCATCCAGACCTTGCGCGGCAGAGCCTGTCGGGTGAGTTGGAAGAGTGCATCCACGGCGGTGTGGCCGGTGCCGAGGATCAGGACGGGGGCATTGTCTGGCAGTTGATCCATGCGCTGGAAATCCCAGGGGGCTATCACTCTTTCGCATTCGCCGGGTGGCAGCGGCAAGGGAAACTCCGGCGCCTGATGCCCCGGAGCCAGAACCACGTGCTGTGCCGTCAGGTACTGGCCCGATGCAAGCCTGATCTTGAATCCGGCCCGACCCGGCAGGGTCTTCATTTCGTCGGCCTGGTCCTGCACAACGTGGAGTCGGCCAGGCTGGGTCGCCATTGCCCGTTGCAGGTTGAACTCCAGGTAGCGTCCGTAAAGGCGGCGGGAAACGAAACTGCCAGGGTTGATCGATGGATCGATGTGCTGGCAGAACTCCAGGAAATGGGAGGGGGCATCGGCAAATGCGCTCATGTTGCCGGCTGGCACATTCAGCAGCAGGTTGTCATCGTCGCTGCGGTAGGCCAGGCCGCGTGCCGGTCTTGAGGCTGGATCAAGCAGTGTGATGGAAATGTCTTGCCCGACAGTGGAGCGCAGCAAGTGGATCGCGGTCAGTGCGCCACTGAAGCCTGCGCCCACAATCAGTATCGAACTCGAGTGCTGGATCATCAGAAGTAACCTTCCCGCTTTTGCCGCTCCATGGTGTCGGCGCCGTTGCTATCCACTTTCCGGGCATGCCGTTCGGACCAGCGGCTGAGCATGAGTTCCTGGATGATGGCTTCTGGCGTTTGCGCTTCCGACTCCACTGCGCCGGTGAGCGGATAGCAGCCCAGGGTGCGAAAGCGCACCGTCTTTATCTGGATCTTTTCGTTTGGCAATAGGCGGCAGCGTTCATCATCGACCGCCATGATCATGTCGGGGCGCACCACCACGGGACGAGGCTGGGCAAAGTACAAGGGAGCAACGGCAATGTTTTCCTGGTGGATGTATTGCCAGATGTTCAGCTCGGTCCAGTTGGATAGCGGAAATACCCGAATATTCGCGGCAGGATCCTTGCGGCTGTTGTAGAGGTTCCACACCTCCGGGCGCTGGTTCTGTGGGTCCCATTGGTGGGTGGCAGAGCGCAGTGAAAATACACGCTCCTTGGAACGGGACGGATCTTCATCGCGTCGAGCGCCGCTCAGGGCAACATCGAACTGATAGTGGTCCAGCGCTTGCGTGAGGCCTTCAGTCTTGGTGATCTGAGTATGCAGGGTCGAGCCATGGTCGAAGGGATTGATCTGTTTCTCGAGCGCTTGCGGATTGCTGTACACCAACAGCTCCATAGCGCTTTTTCGTGCGACCAGATCGCGGAACAGGTACGTCTCCTGGAACTTCCAGTGGGTATCGATATGCAGCAAGGGCAGCGGCGGCGGTGATGGATAGAATGCCTTGCGCAGCAAGTGCAGCATCACATCGCTATCCTTGCCGGCGGAGTACAGCATCACCGGTTTTCCGGCCTCGGCCACCGCTTCACGGATGATATGAATACTCTCGGCCTCCAGGCGCTTGAGTTGTGGAGTACAGGTCCTGTTTGTGGGGCGGCCAGGCTCCAGGGTTGGGAGAGCAGCCGGCTGGTAGGCGTGCCGGCATAGCTGGATGTCCTGGCTGCTGGCCATTGAGCGCATCACACCGACCAGCTCGCCATGGGGGAAGACGGCGATGGGCTTGCCTATGTGTTTCTGCAGGGCGACCAGTGCAGCTTTAATTGCGTCAGCGTCCAGTGCATGCAGCGCAATCCAGAAGCGAGCGCCGCGTGCGTCGTTGGCGTGCAGGACTTGCTGGCCACCGGGCAAGGGGCTGACTTGTGCAAGCAGTACGCGGTCACGCCGCTTGCGCGCCTGGTTGATGGCCCAGCTCAGCACTACTCGATTCGTCGATTGGTCGCGCTCATCCCGTAGTTCGTGCTCTGACAATGCTTTGGGTAGCAGGTGCAGCGCGTGCAGGCGGCGTTCCGCGGTGCGTTTGGTATCAGCTTCGCCCATGGCCTTGAAGTGTTCGAAGGCGAGTTCGGTATCCCACACGTGCCCACTATTGAGACTCGGCAATTCAAGAGCAGTGCTTGTCGTAAAATGCTTCATCTTCAATTTTGACCTGTTTTTTTTACCTTGAAGATTAATCTAGACGTATTTTCACCCAAGTAAAGCAATATGCGACAACTTGGGTTGAGTGTGATTTTTGGGGGCGGAGATCGAAGTTCTGTGTGGCGGGGCAGGCAAACACTGGAGGGAGGCGGGAAACACCCCCGGATTGGGTGATTCAAGGGCTCTGCAAGCATGCCTGGGTGACTGGCATGTTTCTCGCTCGGTGGGATTGTTTCAGGCATTAAAAAGCCGGCTTGTGGCCGGCTTCTCGGGGACTGGCTTGGTTCATTTTTGGTAAACCGCACCAGCCTTCAAAACGTACACCCAGCTCTTGCGGCTGGCTGTGGGACTTGGCGAGAAAATCATCTGCCGCGTCGGGCGATCTGACCGCAGGGAGGGTCGATGCGCAAATGTGGGGCGCAGCATACGCATATTCGTCGGGAATTCCCAGTGCGAAGCGCGACCCAGAGGCCTTGAAGCAGCAGAAAGTGCGGGGAATTTGTTGCTGGATGCGTGAGGTTCGCCGGCAAGCCGGCTCCTACGGTAGAGGGTGAAAGCTGCGGGAATAAAAAAGCCCCGATCACTCGGGGCTTTCTCTTGAGGCGTGTTGCTTGAAGCTTGCCGCTGCTTCTTAGCCTTTATAGGCTGCAACCGACTTCAGGATCTCGGCACGGGCTGCATCAGCGTTGCCCCAACCGTCGATCTTCACCCACTTGCCTTTCTCGAGATCCTTGTAGTTCTCGAAGAAGTGCTTGATCTGCTCCAGCAGCAGGGCTGGCAGGTCGGTGTATTCCTTCACGTCGACGTACAGCTGGGACAGCTTGTCGTGTGGTACCGCGATCACTTTGGCGTCGCCGCCGCCGTCGTCGGTCATGTTCAGGATGCCCACTGGACGAGCACGGATCACCGAGCCTGGCGCTACTGGGTATGGGGTCACGACCAGCACGTCGAGGGGGTCGCCGTCGTCGGCCAGGGTATTGGGGATGAAGCCGTAGTTGGCCGGGTAGAACATCGGGGTGGCCATGAAACGGTCAACGAACAGGCAATCGCTGTCTTTGTCGATTTCGTACTTGATCGGCGCATGGTTGGCCGGGATTTCGATAGCGACGTAGATGTCGTTCGGCAGGTCTTTGCCCGCCGGAATCTTGCTGTAGCTCATTGGGCGTTGCCCCCGTTAGTTGACCAAATGACTTGGCCGGATTGACCAAAAAGTGGCGGCGATTATAGACACACTCCGCTACCGATGCCACGTGCCAAGGGTCGTAGAACCTTGGGCGTACTGTCTCGCAGGCCTGCCCGGGCTCGCCGGGCGACCGGCGGTTTGCCGCTGCTCGGTGAGCGCGGGAGTTGTCGTTTAATCCACCATCAGATGAACAACGTAATAACCCGGCAAGACATTAGTGGTGCGTTTGATAGACCGGATCTTCCGCTTGAAGTTGCTGCAGCCTGGCCAATGGATTCTGCCGATAAAACAGCTGCAACTGTTCATAGACTTTCGGATAGGCCGCCACTAGCAAGTCCGGGGCACTGAAGAAGTATTCGCTGGTGACGGCAAAGAACTCCGCCGGATTTTCTGCGGCGTAGGGATCAATGGCGGTGTGCGCGTCCGGATTGATGTCGAGCTGGCGGTTGAGGTCGTCGTAGGCGTCCTGCATCACCTGGGCCCAATCGCTGACCCGCATGTCGCTGTGCAGTGGCGGCAGGCCATTGGCGTCGCCGTTGAGCATGTCCAGCTTGTGGGCCAGCTCATGGATCACCAGGTTGTAGGCTTCCCAACCACCGCTGGCCAGGACCCCGGGCCAGGCCAGGATGATCGGCCCCTGCTGCCAGGCTTCGCCGCTGTGTTCGCCGTCCCATTCGTGTTCGATGCCGCTGGCATCGCGATGGCGCTGGGGGCTGAGGAAGTCGTCGGGGTAAAGAATGATTTCGTGGAAGCCCTGGTACCAGTTGAGGTCGTCCAGGTGCAGCAGCGGCAGTTGCGCCTGGGCCGCCAGCAACAGGCGCTGTTCCTGATGCAGTTCGACCCCGGGCAGGGTGGTCAGGTGCTTGTCGTCGAGAAACAGCACGCTGGCTTCGCGCAGCCACTGGTCCTCGGCGGCGCTGATGCCGTCGAGGAAGGGCAGGTGTTGGCGCACCCGCTGCCAGGTTTCATCGCTGACCGGATGCTTGGCCAGCCGGCGCTTGCGGCGCCATGCACTGAGGGACCACATGGTGCTAGCGAGTTTCAGGTTTTTCGGCGTTATGGCCAAAACGGCTGCGCAGGACGCCAATGATCATCGGCACCAGGGACAGCAGGATGATGGCCACTATCAGCAGCGAGAGGTTTTTCTTGATGAAAGGCACGTTGCCGAAGAAGTAGCCCAGGGTTACCAGGCCGCCAACCCAGAGGATGGTGCCGGCCACGCTGAAAGCGAAGAACCGTGGATAGGGCATGCGGGCCACGCCGGCAACGAAGGGCGCAAAGGTGCGGATGATTGGCAGGAAGCGCGCCAGGGTGACGGTCTTGCCACCGTGTTTTTCATAGAAATCGTGGGTCTTTTGCAGATAGTCGCGGCGGAAGATCTTCGAGTCGGGATTGCTGAACAGCCGTTCTCCCGCTGTTCGGCCGATTACGTAGTTGGTGCTGTCGCCGAGGATCGCCGCGAGCATCAGCAGCCCTCCGAGCAGGACTGGGTCCATGCCGCCGCCTGCGGCCACCGCGCCGGCGATGAACAGCAGCGAATCACCCGGCAGGAAGGGCATTACCACCAGGCCGGTTTCACAGAAAATCACCAGAAACAGGATGGCGTAGATCCAGGGCCCGTAGTTGGTCACCAGCATGTCGAGATAAACATCGAGATGGAGGATTAGGTCGATCGGGTTGAAATCCATTGGGGCACCTGTGGTGACAGCCTGGCTCGGCAGGCCTGTGCAATGACTCGGAGAAAAGGACTACAGGGGGGTGTAGCTTTTCTTATGATCCGAAAAGGTCGGCATTATAAAGGGTGGTAAGTGAAATGCGTGTTCAGATTGTAGCGGGGCGTTTCGGCTTGAAAGCTGTTCAGCGAGAGGACAGGTCCGCGCCGCTCACGACGGGACAAGCTGCTGTCCGGCCGTGCACTGAACACGGGCTCGATGCAGGCCTGATCCCCGGTTCCAGAGGGGTGTGAGTGCTAGGTGGTCGCGCGCCCAGGGGCTTGGAGCGTGAAGGTGTCTGAGTCACGGGCAATGACAAAGCGGCCCGGGGGCCGCTGCTTGTCGGGTCAGTCTTCGCTGATGGGCAGTACGTAGTTCTTGAATTCGCTGTCCTCGCGAAACCCCATGGATTCATAGGTTTTCTTTGCCACCTCATTGTTGCTGCTGGTGGATACCCGCAAACGTACAGCGTTGGTTTCCTTGGCCATCTTCTTGGCAGTACGCATCAGATTGTCGGCCACCAGTTGGCGCCGGGCGTCTTCAGCGACGTAGATGTCGTTGAGGATCCACACACGCTTGAGGGACAGGGAAGAGAAGCTCGGGTAGAGCTGGCAGAAGCCCAGCAACTTGTTGCTGTCGTCATCGGCCAGGGCCAGGTAGATCACCGATTCCTTGCGCCGCAGGCGTTTCTCCAGGAAGGAGCGGGAGGAGTCCGGGTAGGGCAGGGCGCCATAGAATTCGCGGTATTTGACGAATAAAGGGGTCAACAGATCCAGGTGCTCGAGGGTTGCTTGAGTAATCCGCATGGTGGCTCTCAACTTCAAGTGGATGTGACGGCACAGGTTGGATGACTCGGGCAGCCGTGTTCCGATGCTGCCCAAAGCGGCGAAAAAGCGCAATCTTCTTGCAAAATCACGCTTGGGGCGGGCCCAGGAGGAAGTTGCCCTTCATATCCGCCGGCGAGTCGCTGTCCAGGGTCTGCACTTGCGCTTCGTCCTTGAGGTTCACCCCCGACAATTGCCGGCGGCAGGCCTCGCGCATCAGGTACAGCAGGCGATGGGCGGCCATGCCATAGCTCAGGCCTTCCAGGCGCACGTTGGAGATGCAGTTGCGGTAGGCATCGGTGAGCCCGACCTTCGGTTGATAGGTGAAATACAGCCCCAGGCTGTCCGGGGAGCTGAGGCCCGGGCGTTCGCCGATCAGGATCACGGTCATCTTCGCCCCCAGCAGTTCGCCGACCTCGTCGGCCACCGCCACTCGGCCCTGTTCCACCAGGATGACCGGCGACAGCGACCAGCCTTCAGCTGCGGTCTGCTCTTCCATGCGCGCCAAAAACGGCAGCGTGTGGCGATGCACCGCCAGGGCGGACAGGCCGTCGGCCACTACCACGGCCAGATCCACGCCACCCGGATGAGCGCTGGCGTAGTCGCGCAGGGCCTGGGCCGACTCATCGCTGAGGCGGCGCCCCAGGTCGGGGCGCTGCAGATAGCTGTGGCGATCGGTGGCGGCGCTATGCACCAGCAGACTGTCTCGCCCGCGCTCGGCCAACTGACGGCTCAGGCCCGGATGGTCGAAGGGCAGATGCACGGCGTCCCGGGCCTGGGCGTGGGCGAACTGGAAGTCCAGTTGGGCGCCGGTGGGCAGGCTGGTACCGGTGCGGCCCAGGGCAATGCGTGCCGGGGTCAGGCGGCGCAGTTCCAGCCAGGGGTTTTGTGGGTCGGTTGGATGTTTTTGCATGAACCTGTTCCTTATCCCAACTGGGCCAGCGCCTGGCGGAACGCCGGCGGCAGGTTGTTGCCGAAATGCACTTTGCCGTCGGCCTGGGTGAAGATCCCGGTCCTGGCCAGCCATTGCTCGAACTCCGGTGCAGGTTTCAGGCCAAGGGTCTGGCGGGCGTAGAGCGCATCGTGGAACGAGGTGGTCTGGTAGTTGAGCATGATGTCGTCGGAGCCGGGGATGCCCATGATGAAATTGATCCCGGCCACCCCCAGCAGGGTCAGCAGGGTGTCCATGTCGTCCTGGTCGGCCTCGGCGTGGTTGGTGTAGCAGATGTCGCAGCCCATGGGCACGCCCAGCAACTTGCCGCAGAAGTGGTCTTCCAGGCCGGCGCGGATGATCTGCTTGCCGTTGTAGAGGTACTCAGGGCCGATGAAACCGACCACGGTGTTCACCAAAAACGGCTTGAAATGCCGGGCCACGGCGTAGGCGCGGGTTTCGCAGGTCTGCTGGTCGATGCCGAAGTGGGCGTTGGCCGACAGGGCGCTGCCCTGGCCGGTCTCGAAGTACATCAGGTTCTGCCCGAGGGTGCCGCGGTTCAGGCTCAGGCCCGCTTCGTACCCCTCCTGCAGCACATTGAGGTTGATGCCGAAGCTGGCATTGGCCGCCTCGGTGCCGGCAATCGACTGGAACACCAGGTCCAGGGGCACGCCCCGGTTGATTGCCTCGATCGAGGTGGTGACGTGGGTCAGCACGCAGGCCTGGGTGGGAATCTCGTAGCGCTGGATGATGGCGTCGAGCATTTCCAGCATGGCGCAGATCGAGGCGATGCTGTCGGTGGCCGGGTTGATGCCGATCATGGCGTCGCCGTTGCCATACAGCAGGCCGTCGAGAATGCTCGCGGCGATGCCCGCCGGCTCGTCGGTGGGGTGGTTGGGCTGCAGGCGGGTGGACAGGCGTCCACGCAGGCCCAGGGTGCCGCGAAACTTTGTCACCACGCGAATCTTCTGCGCCACCAGCACCAGGTCCTGCACGCGCATGATCTTCGACACCGCGGCGGCCATTTCCGGGGTCAGGCCCGGGGCCAGGGCCCGCAGGCTCAGTTCGTCGGCGGCGTCGCTGAGCAGCCAGTCGCGAAAGCCGCCGACAGTGAGGTGACTGACGGTGGCAAAGGCGTCCTTGTCATGGCTGTCGATGATCAACCGGGTGACTTCGTCGGACTCATAGGGGATCAGCACTTCTTCGAGAAAGTGCTTCAAGGGAATATCCGCCAGGGTCATCTGCGCGGCGACCCGTTCGCCGTCGTTGAGGGCGGCGACCCCGGCCAGGAAGTCGCCGGAACGGGCCGGGCTGGCCTTGGCCATGACTTCCTTGAGGCTGTCGAAGCGATAGGTCTGAGAACCTACGCTGTGGGAAAATTGGGCCATCTCAGTCTCCGTTTCAACGATGTAGGGGCGTTGCCGAATGCTGGCGGATCATCAGGATGCCACCTTTTTCAGCAGGTTTTCCAGACGGTTGCCGGCAGCCCGGTGCTGGAGAATGGCAAAGGCCTTTTCCGCCACCAGACTGCCGCCTTCCAGCGGCGGCAGGCCACCGCTGTAGATGTTCGAGATCACTGTGTATTCGTAGCGGATCTGCGGGTTGCCGCTGAACTGCGCCGCGGCCTGGCGAGCCTTTTCGTCCGGCAGGCGGTAGCCCATGTAGGCGGACATGCTGCGCGAGGCCAGGGCATCACCGCCGGGGCGTTCGCCGATCAGCACGATGATCAGTTGCGGTTGCAGGGCCTCGCCCACCGACTCCGCCAGCTTGACCCGGCCATAGGGCGCCAGGATCGGCTGGCCAATACGCAGCTCACGGCTCTGCAGGCCGTCGAGCAGCACGGGCAGCAGCTCGGGGATGTTGTGGTGGATAGCTTCGGCGCTGAGGCCGTCGGAGATCACGATCTGCACGTCGTTGTATTCCGGCTGCAGGTGCTTGAGCACTTCTTCGGTGAGCCGCGCGCCCAGCTCCGGGTCTTGCAGGTGAGCCAGTTTGTCGGGGGCGGCGGTGTGCAGTTCTCGCAGGGGAATCTCGCCGATCTCGGCCGGGCGCAGGTCGACGTAGATCGCCTCCCGGGCTACCGCCAGGTTGGCGCGCACGGTGCGCGAGACGCTGTTGGCCGGGCGTGGCCCGGCGTTGTCGAAACCGTAGGTGGCCGGGGTGGACTCCAGCAGGCGCTGGAAGTCGATGTCCGACTCGCAGAAGATCCGCGGGTTGCCCCAGTTCGGCCCGCGCTGCACGTTGCCGTGGGCATCCTCCTCGAAAATCCCCCGGCCCAAGGCCCAGCGCAGGTACTCCGGGGCCGGCGACAGGTCGTGGACTTCCCGCAGGGTCTGGTTGTCATGGGCGCTGGTGTCGAAGTAGGCGAGCATGCGGTCGGTGCTCAGGTACACGTCCATGAAGAAGTTGGCCCCGGCCGCGGTGAGCAGCTCGGTAGCCATCTGCTGGCCTTCCAGGGTCACTTGGGAGTGCAGGGTGTAGCAGGGCGCCATGCCCATGGGCAGGCCCATCAGCTTGCCCATGAACTGGTCCTGCAGGCAGGAATAGGTCATCTCGAAGTTGTCGAGGTGGGTTTCCGGGCCGATGAAGCCGGTGACGTTGTTCACCATGTACGGCCGGTAGCGCCGTGCCAGCCCGTAGCACAGGGCCTCGCAGGTGGTCATGTCGAGGCCTTCGTGCTTGCCGTAGGTCAGCTCGCTGCCCTGGCCGGTCTCGAAGTACATGAAGTTTTCCGCGACGTCCCGCAGCGGGCCGCGTTCGGCCATGGTCTGCCAGGCCTGGTCCAGCAGCGCCACGGTGACGTCGAATTCGTCGGTCAGGGTGCGCTCGGTGCCTGCCAGGCTCTGGAACATGATTTCCACCGGGGCGCCCTGGTCGAGGCAGGCCAGTTGGGTCTTGATGTGCGAGAGCACGCAGATCTGCGTGGGGGCTCCGGTTTCCCGGCGCAGCTTGTCCAGGTGGCGCAGGGTGGCGCTGATGTTGTCGACGGTGTCGATGGCCGGGTTGAGGCCGATCAGGGCGTCCCCCGAGCCCATGCTCAGGCCGGTGTAGACCAGCAGGGTGATGCCACTGAGGTTGTCGGTGGGGTGGTTGGGCTGCAGCCGTGACGACAGGGTGCCGGGCAGGCCCACCAGGGTCCGGGCCTTGGCGGCCGCGCCGCTCTTGAGCTTCTTCGACAGCAGGATCAGCTCGTGCACGTCCAGCAGCTTGGTCAATGCCGCCACCATCACCCCGGTCAGGGCGCTACCGATGCGACGTATTTCAGTGCCATGGCTGCGCAGCAGGCGATCTTTCAGGGCGCCCAGGGGCAGTTCGGCAATCTCGCTGAAGACTTCGTGGTCAATGTCGTAGTTGACCTGCATGACGCTGTCGATACGGCCCTGGCGATCAGTCAGCGGGTGCTGGAAATAATGCGCCAGAGTCAGTTCGGAGAGCACCTTGCGCGCGGCTTCGCGGGTGATTTCATCGGCCGCCGCCAGGCCGGCCACGCGATCGCCGGCCTTGCTGATATCGGCTGCGCCGAGCACCGCCTTGAGGCTGGCGAACTGGATCTCGCGATCCAGCACCCGGGTGCTGTAGGGGCGTTCGCCGGGGATGGCGGGCAAGCGGATCTGCGGCAGAGGGGTAAGTGACATGGCAAGACTCTCCTTGGCCGGCATCGGTCAGTGCACGCCGTAGAAGGCGACGGGCACGATGTGCTGGTGGGGTTTTCCCAGATTGATGAAGTGCGCCGAGCGTTCACGCACTTCGTCGATGACGATCAGATTGCAAGAGCTGCGCCCCCAATCTGTGGCGTAGTTGCCCAGGACCTTGCCGATATTGCTCTCCAGCAGCAGCACCAGTGGCCATTGGGGCCGAGCCTGGGCCAGCCCCCGGGACAGGCGAGCGCCCAGTTGGCGAATCTCTTCCAGGCGTGGTGCCTGGCCGCCATCGAGCAGTTGCAGGCAGGCCCCATCACGACTGCTCAGGGCCAGGGCCAGGGCATCGTCCAGCTGTTGCTGGGATGCGCGGATGGAGAGGCGAGCGACGATGGGCAGGTCTTTCAGGGGCAAGACCTCGGGCTGGGGCAGGAACAGGGTGCTGCCGGAGATTTCGGTGTTGTGCAGGGTCAGGCCGTAGACCGTGGCCCGACCGCGGTTTTCCGGAACCAGGTGGGAGGCATCCCGGACTAGGCGTGGATGGTCGGCGATGGCTCGGGCGAGTTCGATCCCCAGATCGCCGTAATGTGTAGTGCCGGGCAAGGCCTCGCCCTGCAGGTGGCGATAGAGCAGTTCGCCGACACCGCCGGAAAAGGTCAGGGCCACGGGCACAGGGTGGCGGGGCAGGATCAGCGGCAACTGTTCGGTCGCCTGTCCCAGGGGATTGGCGAAGAACCCCCGATCCCCGTCGACAATGGCCACCAGGGCCTCGACGTACCAGCGGACCACGGCGTGCAGCTCCCGGCTGTCGAGGTGTTGCCCTGAGACTTTGTCGATGCCCAGGTGCACCAGCAATGCCTGGCCAAACTCCGAGACACTGCTGAGTTGGTAGCTGCCCGGCTGGAATTGCAGGTGCCGGGCGCCGATGAAGTGGCAACCGCTGGCCTGTACGTTGCCTGCCAGGCCCCAGGCGGCATTGGTGGTGCCGCCACCGATATCCAGGTTGAGCATCGGCTGCTCGGCGTGGAACCTGCTCAGGGCCGAGCAACTGCCCATGAACGCCAGCCAGGATTCCAGGCCACCGTCATCGGCACGGGTGATCAGCGCATTGCCGATCAGTTGGCCTACCAGCCGTGCCAGGGCCTGGGCATTGCGCCGCCGTGCCGCCAGGCCGGTGATTATCACACCGCCGGAAAACAGCTGTTGCGGGCGCACGCCAGCCTGGTCGAGCCAGGCTTGGATAAGGCCGCGGATGGCGTCCTCGTCGATGACCTCGCCCTCGAAGGGGGTGAACACCGGGTCGCCACGAAACAGTACCCGAGGTTCATTGAGGGCCATGCGTCCGGTGATGCAATGGCTGCTGAGGCTGGCCTGGGCGATCAGCGCGCTGCTGGTGGTGGACCCGAAGTCCAGCCCCAGCAGCAGGACCTGGGCGCCATGGCTGTTGGCTTGCATGCAGGCGTTCCTCGCCGCGCCGGAATCAGGCCGTGGCCTTCTGCCCGGCCGGTACCGGGGACTCCACCGCCGTACCGCCCAGGTATTCGCCTTCGGCGATGATCCCGGCGGCCCGATCCTGAGCTTCCAGTTGCAGCGCCTTGGGCACCGACAGCCAATAGGCCAGGCCCACCGCGACGAACCCGGCGCTGATCTTGCCGATCAGCACCGGCAGGATGATGGTCGGCTGGAAGTTGGCGGTGAAGGACAGGTGGTCACCCAGCAGGAACGCCGCGCAGACACCGAAGGCGATGTTGATCACCTTGTCCTTGGGCGGCATGAAGCGCACCAGGCGGAACATGGCCAGGATGTTGGCGATGGTCGCCAGCATGCCGGCACTGCCCACCGCGCTGAGGCCGATCTTGCCGCCGAGGTTCTCCAGGGGGTTGCCCAGGTACTTGCGCAGCAGGTAGACCATGGGGAAGGCACCGGCCAGCATGATGCCGATGTAGCCGGCGGTTTCCAGGGCACGGGTCTGGTCCTCGGCGTCGGCGATGATCGGGTGGAAGCCCCAGCCACCGAACACCGCGGAGAACGCCCCGGTGAAGTATTCGACGATGGAGAACACCAGCACCAGTTTGATCGCGGCGTCCATGGCCCGGCCGAAGATGATGAAGCCCTTGATCATCATGTCCGGCAAGAAGCGCAGGCCCAGGGCCAGAGCCACGACGAAGATCAGGATCGGCAGCAGGTTGGCGAAGATGCTGCCCAGGCCCAGAGCCAGTTGGTAGCTGGCTTCACCGTTGGTGGTCACCAGTTCACGCACCACCGGGTTGCTGAAGGCCAGGATCAGGCTGGCGATCATGACCCCGACCGGAATGGTCAGGATCCCGGACATGATGCCCAGGGCCATGTACTTGTGGTCGCGCTTGTCGAGCATCGCCAGGCCCATGGGGATCGAGAAGACGATGGTGGCGCCGCCCATGAAGCCGGTGATCAGTGCCATCACCAGCGCTTCCTTGCTGGCTGCCAGGGCCGAGGCCAACTGATAGCCGCCCATGTCCGAGGCGATGATCATGGTCGCCGCCAGGGCCGGGTCGGCACCCAGGGAGTTGAAGAAGGGACCGAAGACCGTCTCGATGACCACGGTCAGGTAGGGGATGGAGGCCATGATCCCCGCCGCCGGGACGAAGATGTAGCCCGTGGCATGGATGCCTTCCATGAATTCCTTGCCCAGTCCGCGCTCGCTGTCATAGATAGCGGCGAAGGCGCCGAGTACGGCGCAGAGCATGATGAGGTAGAGCACGTAGTTGCCGATCTGATCCATTGGGAGCGTCCCTTGTTATTGTTTTTCAGCAGCCTCTTTGGGCCTTGTGCACGACTGTTTTGGCGCAGTACTTCCGACAGCAGTGTCCCGTCCGGCTGGCCCTGGGCGCCGGATCGGAACGGGTCAAGCGTGCGCGGCGATGCCGCAAGAGGCCTCCCGGCGACCTGGGTCGCCGGGAGGGTGGATCAGAAGAAGCCCAGCGGGTTGATGTCGTAGCTCACCAGCAGGTTCTTGGTCTGCTGGTAGTGGTCGAGCATCATCTTGTGGGTTTCACGGCCGACACCGGACTTCTTGTAGCCACCGAACGCGGCGTGGGCCGGGTACAGGTGGTAGCAGTTGGTCCAGACGCGGCCGGCCTTGATTCCGCGGCCCATGCGGTAGGCGCGGTTGATGTCGCGGGTCCAGACCCCGGCACCCAGGCCGAACTCGGTGTCATTGGCAATCGCCAGGGCTTCGGCTTCGTCCTTGAAGGTGGTGATGCTCACCACCGGGCCGAAGATTTCCTCCTGGAACACGCGCATCTTGTTGGTGCCCTTGAGCAGGGTCGGCTGGATGTAGTAACCGGTGGCCAGGTCGCCATCGAGTTTCTCCACCTTGCCGCCGGTGAGCAGCTGCGCGCCTTCGTTCTTGGCGATGTCGAGGTAGGAGAGGATCTTGTCGAACTGCTGTTCGGACGCCTGGGCGCCGACCATGGTGTCGGTGTCCAGGGGGTCGCCGCGCTTGATCTGCTCGATCTTCTTCATCACCACCTGCATGAATTCGTCGTAGATCGATTCTTGTACCAGGGCACGGGAAGGGCAGGTGCAGACTTCGCCCTGGTTGAAGAAGGCCAGTACCAGGCCTTCGGCGGCCTTCTCGATGAAGGTGGACTCGGCCTGCATGATGTCTTCGAAGAAGATGTTCGGCGACTTGCCGCCCAGCTCCACCGTGGACGGAATGATGTTCTCGGCCGCGCACTTCATGATGTGCGAGCCCACCGGGGTCGAGCCGGTGAAGGCAATCTTGGCGATGCGCTTGCTGGTGGCCAGGGCCTCACCGGCCTCGCGACCGAAACCTTGCACCACGTTGAGCACGCCGGGCGGCAGCAGGTCGCCGATCAGTTCCATCAGCACGGTGATGCCCAGTGGCGTTTGTTCGGCGGGCTTGAGCACCACACAGTTGCCGGCGGCCAGGGCCGGGGCGAGTTTCCAGGCGGCCATCAGGATCGGGAAGTTCCACGGGATGATCTGCCCGACCACGCCCAGGGGTTCGTGGATGTGGTAGGCCACGGTGTTGCCGTCGATTTCCGCGGCGCTGCCTTCCTGGGCCCGCAGGCAACCGGCGAAGTAGCGGAAGTGGTCAGCGGCCAGGGGAATGTCGGCGTTGAGGGTCTCGCGCACGGCCTTGCCGTTGTCCCAGGTTTCGCTGATGGCCAGCAGTTCCAGGTTCTGTTCGATGCGGTCGGCAATCTTCAGCAGGATCAGCGAGCGGGCCTGTACCGAGGTGGCGCCCCAGGCGTCAGCGGCGGCATGGGCGGCGTCCAGGGCCTTGTCGATGTCTTCGGCAGTGGAGCGGGGGAATTCGGCAATGGGCTGGCCATTGACCGGTGAAGTGTTGGTGAAGTACTGGCCTTTGACGGGCGCGACGAATTCGCCGCCGATGTAGTTGCCGTACTTGCTCTTGAACGAAACGATTGCGCCTTCAGTACCGGGGTGTGCGTAACGCATGGTGGGTATCTCCTGGCTTTTATGCTTATGGGGGAGGACGCGCTGTAGCGCATGACAAGCGTAGAGCAAAGGTCGGGCCAGCGAGGCGTGGGCCTTGTGCATCAAGGGGTTGCGGATGTTGTGAGGTATCGATGGCAGCCGCCTGTGACGGATCCGGCACAGCCATGAGTGACAGTTTGTAACCTATCTGGCACAAGCTGTGACTCACGGGTCAAGCCGGCATTGCAATGACAGGGCTGCTGGAGGATGCTGGTTCGCGTGCCGAATCTTGTCGGACAGATTCGTGGGGCTACCGCCGCCGCCACTGCTCGGGAAGAGCCGCGGGGGGGCGCGAGCAAGACCTTGCATCCATTTCATGGGGTGTCGTCCAGGACGAGCGTCACCTCCGCCAGCGGCTACAGGATGGCGTCCGCGCGTGACCGCGCAGCAGGAGAATAATAAGAAATGCACAGCAGCAATCATCTGACTCGGCATGCCCAGCAAGTGCTGACCGTGGCCCAGGGCAAAGCCCATTTGCAGGGCCCAGGCAGCGATCCTTCGATCGCCCGCTCCTGGCTGCGCTGCCTTGAGGACTATCACCTCGATCCGTCCCAGGCCATGGCCCCTACCGTGCTCGAGCATGGCCGCCTGCTGGAGAGCCGCGAGCGCCTGCAGGACGTGCTGCAAATTGCCGGTACCGAGATGGCCAACCTGCACCAGCAATTGTCCGGTGCCGGTCACGCGGTGCTGCTCACCGATGCCCGGGGCGTGATCCTCAACTGCATCACTGCCCCCAGCGAGCGCCGGATCTTCGAGCACGCGGGCCTCTGGCTCGGTGCCGACTGGAGCGAGGCTCGGGAAGGTACCAACGGTATCGGCACCTGCCTGGTGGAGCGCCAGTCACTGACCATTCACCAGGGCGAGCACTTCCGTGGTCGGCACACCGGCCTGACCTGTTCCGCGAGTCCGGTGTTCGATCCCCATGGCGAATTGCTGGCGGTGCTCGATGTGTCGTCGGCCCGCCAGGATGTCTCCCGCCAGAGCCAGTTCCATACCATGGCCCTGGTCAATCTCTCGGCGAAGATGATCGAAAGCTGTTATTTCCTGCGCTACTTCGAGAACCAGTGGCTGTTGCGCTTTCATCTGCAGGCCGAGTCGGTGGGGCTGTTCAGCGAGGGGTTGCTGGCATTCGATGGCGAAGGGCGCATCAGCGCGGTGAACCAGAGTGCCCTGAATCTGTTGGGGCACATCCGCGGCGGCCTGCTGGGCAAGCCGGTGGATAGTTTCTTCGACTGCTCGCTGGATGAGTTGCTGGCCCGTGCCAGTATCAACGCCAGCGCCAGTTGGCCGCTGCGGACCCGGGACGGGCGTCGTCTGTTCGCCTTGCTGCGGGGCCAGCCGCAACCGGCGGCGCAGCCCATGCCGCGGCCGTCGCTTGCTGTTGTAGCGCCACGGGCCTCGGGCGGCATTTGCCTGGGGGATGAAGGTCTGCAGAATGATTTTCGTCGGGCCCTGCGCGTATTCGAACGTGATGTGCCGCTGTTGATCAATGGCGAAACCGGCTCCGGCAAGGAAGCATTCGCCAAGGCGGTGCACCAGGGCAGCCCGCGTGCGGAAAAAGCCTTTGTTGCCCTCAACTGCGCGGCGATTCCAGAAAGCCTGATCGAAAGCGAGCTCTTCGGTTATCGCGGTGGCAGCTTTACCGGGGCGCGCAAGGAAGGCATGCGCGGCAAGTTGCAGCAAGCCGACGGTGGCACCTTGTTCCTGGATGAAATCGGCGACATGCCCCTGGCCTTGCAGACCCGCCTGTTGCGGGTCTTGGAAGACCGCCTGGTGGTGCCCATCGGCGGCGAGCCGCAGGCGGTCAACGTACGCATCATCAGTGCCACCCACCGTGATCTATTGGAACGGGTGCGCGATGGCAGCTTTCGCGAGGACCTGTATTACCGTCTCAATGGCCTGGAGATTGCGTTGCCGGCCCTGCGTGAGCGCAGCGACAAATCCCAGTTGCTGGACTTTCTCCTGGCTGAAGAGGCGGGAGGGCAGCCGGTGCAGATGGATGAGGCGGCGCGCCAGGCCCTGCTGGGTTACCCGTGGCCGGGCAACGTGCGGCAACTGCGCAATGTGCTGCGGACCTTGGCGGCCTTGTGCGAGGACGGCCGTATCGGCATGGAGGACCTTCCGCCCTTGATTCGCCACAGTCGCGCGGCGCCAGTCAGCGCTGCGGTCGATGGGGAAGTGGAGCGCCCCCTGGAAGATGCCGAGCGCCTGGCGTTATTGACGGCACTGGAGCAACAGCGCTGGCACATGACCCACACCGCGGAGCAGTTGGGGGTCAGTCGCAATACCCTGTATAGAAAGCTGCGCAAGCACGGTATCGCGCGCTGAGCCGGCCATCCGTTTGCGGATGGCCGCTGCCGCAGGCGGTGTTCGAGCTTCGGAGTCATAGCGAGCCGCATTCAGTCGCAGGCCTTGGGTCCCTGCACGGCCTGGCGCCACGGCTGCATCTCCCCGTCAGCTAAAGGGTGCGATTTACAGCCCTCTAGGCTAACCTGCGCCGATGTTTTATGAGGTCGACTATGCACATCCATATTCTCGGTATCTGCGGCACTTTCATGGGGTCGATGGCGGTTCTGGCCAAAGAGCTGGGCCATCACGTTACGGGCTCCGACGCCAACGTCTATCCACCCATGAGCACCCAACTGCAAGCCCAGGGCATCGAGCTGACTCAAGGCTATGATCCGGCCCAGCTGGACCCGGCGCCTGACCTGGTGGTCATCGGCAATGCCATGTCCCGGGGCAATCCGGCTGTGGAATATGTGCTGAACAAAGGCCTGCCTTATGTCTCCGGCCCGCAGTGGCTGGCCGACCATGTGCTGCAGGGCCGCTGGGTGCTGGCGGTGGCCGGTACGCATGGCAAGACCACCACCAGCAGCATGTTGGCCTGGGTCCTGGAGCATGCCGGGATGAGCCCGGGCTTCCTGATTGGCGGCGTGCCGCAGAACTTCGCCGTTTCGGCGCGTCTGGGCGACACGCCGTTTTTCGTGATCGAGGCCGATGAGTACGACAGCGCTTTCTTCGACAAGCGCTCGAAGTTCGTCCACTACCGCCCACGCACCGCGATCCTCAACAACCTCGAGTTCGATCATGCGGACATCTTCCCAGACCTGGCCGCCATCGAACGGCAGTTTCACCACTTGGTGCGGACCATTCCCAGCGAAGGCCTGGTGATCCATCCCACCACGGAGCCGGCGTTGCAGCGGGTGATCGAGATGGGCTGCTGGACCCCGGTGCAGACCACCGGTGACGGTGGCCAGTGGCAGGTCAAGTTGCTCAGTGAAGACGGTTCGGCCTTTGAAGTGATGTTCGAGGGTGTCAGCCAGGGCGTGGTGGAATGGGCGTTGACCGGGCAGCACAACGTCGCCAATGCCCTGGCCACTCTGGCTGCTGCACGGCATGTGGGCGTGGTGCCAGCAATGGGCATCGCCGGGCTGAGTGCGTTCAAGAGCGTGAAGCGGCGCATGGAGAAAGTGGCCGAGGTGCATGGCGTGACCATCTACGATGACTTTGCGCACCACCCGACCGCCATCGCCACGACCCTGGACGGATTGCGCAAGCGCGTCGGCGAGGCACAGGTGATTGCCATCATCGAGCCGCGCTCCAACTCCATGAAACTGGGCGCGCACCGTGACGGTTTGCCGGAAAGCGTCAAGCAGGCCGATCAGGTGATCTGGTATGCGCCGGCCAATCTCGGCTGGGACCTGGCGGCCATTGCCGGCCAATGCGCGGTACCGTCGACGGTCAGCGACTCCCTGGAAGGCATCATCGAACAAGTGAAAAGCCAGGCCGGGCCGGGCACCCAGGTGGTGATCATGAGCAACGGTGGTTTTGGCGGTCTGCACGGCAAGCTGGCCGAGGCGTTGCAATGAACAACGGCCCGGAACGCATCACCCTGGCGATGACCGGTGCCTCGGGCGCCCAGTATGGCTTGCGCCTGCTCGATTGCCTGGTGCGTGAGGATCGGGAAGTGCATTTCCTGATTTCCAAGGCGGCGCAATTGGTCATGGCCACGGAAACCGATGTGACCTTACCGTCCAAGCCGCAGATGATGCAGGCCTTCCTCACCGAGTACACCGGTGCAGAGGCGGGGCAGATCCGTGTCTATGGCAAGGAAGACTGGATGTCGCCGGTGGCCTCGGGCTCCGGCTCGCCGGCGGCGATGGTGGTGGTGCCCTGTTCCACTGGCACCTTGTCGGCAATTGCCACCGGTGCCTGCAACAATCTGATCGAGCGCGCGGCGGATGTGACCCTCAAGGAGCGCCGGCAGTTGATCCTGGTGCCCCGCGAGGCGCCGTATTCCAGCATCCATCTGGAGCACATGCTCAAGCTGTCGAACATGGGCGTGACCATCCTGCCGGCCTCGCCGGGCTTCTATCACCAGCCACAGACCATCGATGACCTGGTGGATTTCGTCGTGGCGCGGATTCTCAACCTGCTGAATATTCCCCAGGACATGCTGCCGCGCTGGGGCGAGCACCATTTGAGCAGTGATGAGTAAATTCCTGCTGATGCTGTTGGTGGTGCTGCAGGTGGGGGGCTGTGCCACGGTGCGCACCTTGAATGCCGCACAACCCGGCGCGCCGGTGGTGTATTCGGGCACCCGCCTGGATCTGTATGCGTTGCAAGGCGGCTGTTGCGCCATGGACCGCTTTGGCGCCGCAGCGCCCAGCTATCCAGGGGCGGACCTGCCGGCCAGTGCCTTGCTCGATACCCTGTTGTTGCCGCTGTCGGTGCTGACCGTGCTGGGCGTGGGGTTTCAGGCTACGGGAGGGTTGTAGGGGGATCGGCCTAACGGCGCCTGCGCAAGCAAGCACCGGTTCGCCAGTGATGGAGTCATTTGCCCAGCTTGCGCAACTCGTCCGATTCCACGACTCGGGTACCGCTTTGTTCTTCCAGGGCCAGGCGCCACATGGCACGGGCCAGTTGGCAGGCTTCGATGCCGCGGTACTTGCCCGGAATCAGCCGCGACAGCGGACCGGCCAGTTGTTCGCCCAGGCGCGGTTCGATCCGGTCACCCAGTAGCAGGGAGGGCCGGCAAATGGTCAGTTGTGGCCACCCTTGCTGCTTCAGGGCTTCTTCCATCTCGCCTTTGACCCGGTTGTAGAAGATCGACGACTTGGGATCGGCGCCCAGGGCGCTGATGACCACCAGATGCCGTGCGCCCATTTCCAGTGCGCGTTTGCCGAAGGCCACCACCAGGTCCAGGTCGACGGCGCGGAAGGCGGCCTCGGAGCCGGCCTGCTTGATGGTGGTGCCCAGGCAGCAGAAGGCGATTTCAACTTTGCCACTCAACTGCGGGAGAAGCACTGCGGGGTCACCGACGGGGTTTTCCAGCCGTGGGTGCTCGCTCAGTGGTCGCCGGCTGGGTGCGAGGACGCGGGTGATGGTGGGCTCGTTGAGCAGGCGATCCAGCAGTTGCTCTCCGGTCAGGCCGGAGGCGCCGGCGAGCAGGATGTGCTGAGGCGTCAAGTACATAGTCATTCCCCCTTGATACTGTTTCAGCTTAGTTGCTCTGTGCTTCCTTGCTGCTTATAGAGACACTTTGCAGTGCTTTTCGTGCCTGCTGTTTGCGCAGTTGCTGCCAGTGTGCAATGACGCCCTTTGGAGCCCAGATCTGCGGTTCGGACGCTTCGAAGTTATCGGCCTGTTCACGTTCGGCCACGGTAGCCCGCGCCAGTTTGAATGCGTGCTCCAGGTCGTCGGTCTGGTTCAGGGCCTGGGCGAACAGAGCGTCGCCGAAGTAGGTGAAGTCGGCCTCTTCCGAACAGCCGAAGGACACCCGGTCTGCCTGGGAGGCGGTCATGATCAAGGTGTGCTCGTCCTTGAGGGCGGGAATGAAGCCGCCGGAATAGCAGGACGAAATGACGATGATCTTGTCGCGATTTTTCAACGGCGCCAGGGCCGTGGCCAGTTCGTCGGCGGGCAGGTCCGCCAGTTCCAGGCGCGGCTGGTCGAGGACCAGTTCGTGGGCGCTGGTGCCGTGGCTGGTGAGGTAGATGAACACCAGGTCTTCGGGGCCGCTGCGCGCGGCCAGGGTCTGGGCGGCGCGGCGCAGGTTTTCCCGGGTGGCCATGGGGCGGTTCATCAGATGGTCGCGGTGGTTGACCAGGCGGATCTGGCCATAGGCGCCGAAGCGGCTGGCGAGCATGTTGCTGACGTAGTCGGCCTCACGCAGGAAGACGCTCTGCTTGCCATCGCCGGCCAGGGTCAGGCTGTAGAGTTCGATGGCTGCAGTAGAGGCGGGTACCGCATCGAGGGCTTCCTTGAGCAAGGTCCCCTGGACCAGCAGGGCGGTTTCCAGCGGGTCGGGCAGCAGCTTGCCATCGGCGTCGCGGACCCGCAGGCCGTTGTTCCACACGCCGCTTTGCACGCTGCCGTCACGCAGTACCAGGACTCCGTGGCCCTGGTAGTTGTCGCTGTCGAAGCCGCCGACATAAAAGCTGCCGTCGCTGAGGTTCAAGCGCCCCTCGCCGCTGAAGCGCCAGTCGCTGAAGGTGCCGACATAATGGCTGCCATCAGCGCCGATCAGTTCGCCTTTGCCGCCCAGTGCGCCTTCCTTGAACTGGCCGATCCAGACGTCGCCATCGGAGTTCTCATAGCGGCCCTTGCCATTGAGCTGGTTGTGTTTGAAGCCGCCGACGTAGATGTCGCCCTCGGCGCTGTTGAAGGTGCCATTGCCCTCCAGCTGGCCATTGACGAAGTGCCCGGTGAACTGGTTGCCGCTGGCGTCGCTGCGCTGGCCTTCGCCGTTGGGCTTGCCCTTGGCGAACTGGCCCTGGTATTGGCTGCCGTCTTCCAGCTCCAGGCGGCCCAGCCCCGAGTACAGGTCGGCCTTGAACTCGCCACGGTAGGTCATGCCGTCTTCTTTGAGGGTCCCTTCGCCGTCTCGGCGGCCCAGTTTGAAACCGCCGCTGTAGCTGCTGCCCTTGGTGGTCAGGGTGCCCTGGCCATGGAACAGGCCTTGCTGGAACTGGCCGCGGTAAACCTCGCCATTGCTGCCGTGCCACTCCCCCTGGCCATGCCATTGACCGTTGTCGAACTGGCCGGCGTACCAGCTGCCGTTGGGGTAGTCGATGCGCCCTTGACCCTGCAGCAGGCCGTTGACCAGTTCACCGCGGTAGCGCCCGCCGTCCGGCAGACGGGCATCGGGCGGCAACAATGACTCGCCGTCTCCGCAGGCACTGAGCAAAAGGGTCAAAACCAGGGGTGCAAGTGGGCGCATAACGGGTTCCGGATAATTAGGGGACCGAGTATGCCGCAGCGGTGTGGCTTATATATAGAGAGGTTGAGCGAAACAGCGTGAGCTGTTTCGCATCAGGGGGTATTTCAGACGAAGCAGAGCGACAGGGGTTCGGCGATGTAGGCGGGTTTTTCCTGGCCGTCGATCTCCAGGGTGGCGGTGGCCTTGAGCAGCCACTGGCCGGGTTTCTTCTCGGTGACTTCGGTCAGGTCGACCTTGAGTCGTACCTTAGAGTCGACCTTCACCGGCTGGATGAAGCGCACGCTGTCCAGGCCATAGTTGACCACCATCTTCAGGCCCTGGGGCAGCACGAGGATGTCTTCCATCAATTTGGGGATCAGTGACAGGGTCAGGAAACCATGGGCGATGGTGCTGCCGAACGGAGTTTGTGCCGCCTTGACCGGGTCCACGTGAATGAACTGGAAGTCGCCGGTGGCCTCGGCAAACAGGTTGATACGCTCCTGGTCAATGGTGAGCCATGGGGAACGTCCCAGTTCCTTCCCGACATAATCTTTGAGCTCTGCAACAGGAACATAGGGCATTGACACTCTCCTTGGTTCAACGATTTTTTAGTATTCGACGCAGCGTTTCGCGGTCTGAAACTTCCACTCTAGATCATCATGGCGATCTGGCCTGGTAAACATCCATGCTTTTGGCGAATGCCGATCCATAGCGTCTGCGTGCTTATAATGCGCGACGGGTCCTGGCTGGAGAGGCGGTATGTTGTTACGCGGTTTGACATGGCTGGTGCTGTTCCAATTGCTCGGGACGGCGCTCAATCATTTGCTGTTGCCCGTGCTTCCGGGACCGATCATCGGCCTGTTGCTGATGCTGGTATTCCTGATCGTGCGCGGTGAAGTGGGCGAACCGTTGAACCTGGCGGCCAGCAGCTTGCTGCGCTACCTGCCGTTGCTGCTGGTGCCGCCTGCCGTTGGGGTGATGGTCTATGCCCGGGATATCGCCGCGGATTTCTGGGCCATCACCGGCGCGCTGGTGCTGTCGCTGGTGGTGTCCATGGCCTTTGTCGGGGTGCTGATGCAGCGTCTGGTCAAGCGCCAGGCCCGGCGCGAGGAGCGCCCATGATTATCGATTGGCAGGGTGCCTGGGCGGCGGTGATTCACCACCCCTTGTTCGGCATTGGCATTACCCTCGGCGCCTATCAACTGGTGCTGGCGGCCTTCGAGAAGACCCGCTGGATGTTCCTGCAGCCGGTGCTGGTGTCCATGTTGTTGGTGATCGCAGTGCTGCTCGGCTGTGGCCTGAGCTACGCCGAATACCGCAAGAGCACGGAGATCCTGAGTATCTTGCTGGGGCCCGCCACGGTAGCCCTGGCAGTGCCGCTGTACCTCAATCTGCGGCGCATTCGCCAATTGTTCTGGCCGATTTTTACTACGCTGGTGGTGGGTGGGGTGGTGGCGACCAGTCTGGGGGTACTGTTGGGCGGGTGGTTTGGCGCCGAGCACATGATCCTGATGACCATGGCGCCCAAGTCGGTGACTTCACCGATCGCCATGCTGGTGGCCGAGCAGATTGGCGGTGTCGCAGCGCTGGCGGCGGTGTTCGTGTTGATCACGGGCGTGATCGGGGCGATCTTCGGCCCGGGCATCCTCAACCGCCTGGGAGTCCATGCGCCTGAAGCACGAGGCATGGCCCTGGGCATGACCGCTCATGCGGTGGGCACTTCGGTGGCCTTGCAGGAAAGCGAGGAGTGCGGCGCCTTTGCGGCGTTGGCGATGAGTCTGATGGGCGTGGCCACGGCGGTGTTGTTGCCGTTGGCGGTGTCTTTGCTGGTTTAAGGATGGGTGTATGAGCCTGGCGCTGTTTCCGCTGAATACCGTGTTGTTCCCTGATTGCGTCCTCGATCTGCAGATCTTCGAGGCCCGCTACCTGGACATGATCGGCCGCTGCATGAAGCAGGGCAGCGGTTTCGGGGTGGTGTGCATCCTGGAGGGCGACGAGGTCGGTGCGGCCGCACCGGGCTTTGCCTTGGTGGGGTGCGAGGCACTGATCACCGACTTTCATCAGCAGGGCAACGGGCTCCTGGGGATCCGGGTCAAGGGCGGTCGGCGCTTTCGAGTCCTGAGCAGCGAGGTGCAGAAGGACCAGTTGACGGTGGCGCAGGTGCAGTGGCTGGAGGAGGCTGAGGAGCAGCCGCTGCAGGACGAGGACGCCGACTTGATCGCGCTGCTCAAGGCCCTGGCCGAGCACCCGATGGTCGAAGCCCTCGACATGGGCGTCGAAGCCCGGGGCCAGTTGTCCCTGGCCAATCAACTGGCCTACCTGCTGCCCTTTTCCGAGCGGGACAAGATCGACCTGTTGCAACTGGATGAGCCGCAACAGCGGCTCGATGCCATTCAGGTGCTGCTGGATGAGTTGCAGGGCGAGCTCTTCGCCTGAGCGGCTGCCCTCTCATCACGGCTCAATAGGCGTACCGCAGCAGGGCATGGGGCAGATGCCGCATGGCCATGAACCCGCACATCAGTAGCATCACTGGCAACAGCAGCCACCAGGCTTTGGCCGGCATCGGCGGCAGTGGGCATCGCCACTGAATCAAGGTCAGGCTGGCGGCGCAGACACAGACTGCCAGCAAGGTACCCGCGAGGATGTCGGTGGGCCAATGGGCGCCTAGGTAAACCCGGGACAAGGCGATTGCCGCGGCCGGCAGGCAGCCCAGCAGCAGCCAGGTCAGGCGCATGCGCGGTGGCTGACCGCGACCGGCCAGCACCGCCAGGGTCAGGAACAGCGCAAAGGCCCCTGAAGAATGTCCGCTGGGCATGCTGAAGCTGGTGAGCGGTTCGCTCAGCACCTCGGGGCGGAGCCGGGCGAAAAACCATTTGCTACCGGTGTTGGCCAGGGCCGTGCACATCAGGGTTGCACCGGCAAATATCGCCTGGCGCCATTGACGCAATGCCAGCAGCAACAGGGTCAGCACCGCACTGAGGATGAACATGGCGCGAAATTCGCCGATCTGGGTGACCATCACCATGATCTTGTCCAGGACTGGCTCGCGGTGCTCCTGCACCAGGGCGATCAGTCCCTGGTCAAACTGGGTCAGGTAGGGAAAGCCGCTGAACAGCGCGACCAGGAGCAGCAGGCTCAGGCCGGACATGAGCTGGGTCGCCCGGCGATGACGGCGCAGACTGCTGTTGACGCTCAGGCCAATCAACGCGGCCAGGCTGGCGATGACGATCCCGGCCTGGGGCCAGAAACCTTCCGGCAATGGCAGGCGAATTGCCGCGCCTGTGGCCCAGCCAGGGAGCAGGTACGCCACCGACCAGCCGGTGGCAGCCAGCAGGCTGACGGCGAAAAAGCGCGGAAAAGGCATGTCGAACATGCCCGCGACCATCGGCAGCATTGGCCGCAGCGGGCCAATGAAGCGTCCTACCAGCAGGCTGGCAATGCCATAGCGCTGGAAATAGGACTCAGCGCCACTGATCCACTCTGGATGCTGGCGCAGGCCTGGCAGGCGGCGGATGCTCTGATGGAAGCGTCGTCCCAGCACGTAGGACACCACGTCCCCCAGCAAGCCGCCGAGCAGGCCCAGCAGCAGGGTTTCCCCCAAAGACAGCGCGCCGTTGCCGGCCAGCACGGCTATGGCGAACAGCAGCACGGTACCCGGGACGATCAGGCCGGCGATTGCCAGGCATTCTATGCAGGCCACGATGAAGACGGCGGCGGCCAGCCACTCTGGATGGGTGGTCAGCCAGGCGGTTACGCTGTCGAGCCATGGGCCCATAGATTCAACTCCATTGTCAGTGTCTGGCGGGTAGTGGGGCGTCAGTCGAGGCTGAGGTAATCACGGCCTTCGACTTGGCCGCGGCGCAGGGGGTTCCGTGTGCAGTAGGGGGCATAGGCGGCATCGACAAAGCGGTACATCAGGTGTTCGTCGCGCCCGTGGGGGATGCCCAGGCGAGTGGTTTGCAGAATGTGCGGTACGGCGGCGCCTACATCCTCGACCAAGAGGACTTCATGATCGAAGCGTTTCGCATCCCAGTCAGGGACTTTCAGGCCCAGGGCCTTGCACAGCAGTGTCTGGCCGGCACAGAGCTTCTGTGAAGGTCGCGGCCGGCCGGCGCTGTCGGGATTGTTCAAGAGCATTTGCGCCAGGCTGGCAGGTCCGCAGACGTCGTCGACCCAGGGGTAGGCGGATTTGATCAGTACCGCATTGCCGGGGCCCTGGGCGCTGAAGTTCAGCGAGTCACCACCTCGGGCGTAGTACATATAGATGTGCCCGCCATCCAGAAACAAAGCCTTACGCTTTTCTGTGTAGCCGAGGGAGGCGTGGCTGCCTTTTTCCTCGCAGTAATAGGCTTCGGTTTCGATAATCCGCGCGGATAACCACAACTCGCCGACTTTATGGCGGATGACTTTGCCCAGCAGTTCGCGGGCCAGAAGCTGCGCATCACGGTCGAAAAAGCAGTCGGGCAGGGCTTTGGGCAGTTTCGCGGAGGTCAGGATGGACATGGGGCGCAGGGTTATGGCGGAAAATGTGACGGAATCATAACAACTCCAGGCTTAATTCAGGCTGAACCACGAGTATTTCGACCATCCGCCCGTGACCGCTGTCCGTGGGCGGGCGCGACAGCTATAATCAGCCGCTTTCCTCTTTGCCAAGACCACACCAGACCATGACTGAGTCCGTTCTTGACTACATGACCCGTTTGGGTCGCGCTGCCCGCCAGGCCTCCCGGGTGATCGCCCGCGCTACCACCGCACAGAAGAACCGTGCGCTGCTGGCGGCTGCCGATGCATTGGACGCGGCGCGACCGGAACTGACGGCAGCCAACGAGCAGGATCTGGCCAATGGCCGGGCCAATGGTCTGGAGCCAGCGCTGCTGGATCGCCTGGCGCTGACGCCTGTGCGTATCGATGAAATGATCGAAGGTCTGCGTCAGGTGGCCAAGCTGCCTGACCCCATCGGTGAGATCCGCGATATGCGCTACCTGCCTTCGGGCATCCAGGTGGGCAAGATGCGCGTGCCCCTGGGGGTGATCGGCATCATCTACGAGTCACGGCCGAACGTGACCATCGATGCCGCCAGCCTGTGCCTGAAGTCGGGCAACGCCACCATCCTGCGGGGCGGTTCCGAGGCGATCAATTCCAATCGAGCCATTGCGACCTGCATTCAGCAGGGCCTGGCGGCTGCCGATCTGCCGGCCCATGTGGTGCAGGTGGTGGAAACCACTGACCGTGCCGCGGTAGGGGCGCTGATCACCATGCCCGAGTTCGTCGACGTGATCGTGCCGCGTGGCGGCAAGAGCCTGATCGAGCGGGTCAGCCGCGATGCCAAGGTTCCGGTGATCAAGCACCTGGACGGCGTCTGCCATGTGTTCATTGATGTGGCGGCAGACCTGGACAAGGCGATCCGTATCGCCGACAACGCCAAGACCCATCGCTACGCCCCCTGCAACACCATGGAAACCCTGCTGGTGCACGCTGCCATTGCCGATCGGGTATTGCCGCCGCTGGCCGCAATCTATCGCGACAAGGGCGTCGAACTGCGGGGCTGTGCCCAGACCCGTTCGATCCTGGGGGGCGATGTGCTGCAAGCCACTGAAGAAGACTGGCGTACCGAGTACACTGCGCCGATTCTTTCGATCCGGGTGCTGGATAACCTGGAGCAAGCCATCGAGCACATCAACACCTACGGTTCGCACCATACCGATGCGATCGTCACCGAGAACTTCAGTGACGCCCGGCGCTTCCTTAACGAAGTGGATTCCAGCTCGGTGATGGTCAATGCTTCGACGCGCTTTGCCGACGGCTTTGAATACGGCCTGGGCGCGGAGATCGGCATCTCTACCGACAAGCTGCACGCCCGTGGCCCGGTGGGTCTGGAAGGGCTGACCAGCGAGAAATATGTGGTCTTCGGCGACGGTCACGTGCGCACTTGATGGGCAAACGTATCGGTCTGCTGGGCGGCACCTTCGATCCAGTGCATATCGGCCACTTGCGTGGCGCGCTGGAGGTGGCGGAATCCATGCAGCTCGATGAGCTGCGCCTGACACCCAGTGCCAGGCCGCCTCATCGGGATACACCGCAGGTGTCGGCGCTCGACCGTCTGGCGATGGTCGAGTGTGCGGTGGCGGGCGTCTCCCCTCTGGTGGTGGACGATCGTGAACTGAAGCGGGACAAGCCGTCCTACACTATCGACACCCTGGAGCAGATGCGGGCCGAGCTGGCCGCAGATGACCAATTGTTTCTGTTACTGGGCTGGGACGCTTTTTGCGGCCTGCCCACCTGGCATCGCTGGGAGGAGTTGCTCCAGCATTGCCACATCCTGGTGCTGCAACGCCCGGATGCCGACAGCGAGCCGCCGGATGCCCTGCGCAACCTGCTGGCGGCGCGTTCGGTGAGCGACCCATTGGCCCTCAAGGGGCCGGGGGGACACATTGCATTCGTCTGGCAGACGCCGCTCGCGGTGTCTGCCACCCAGATCCGTCAACTGCTGGCCAGCGGTAAGTCGGTACGTTTCCTGGTGCCTGACGCGGTTCTGGCCTACATCGATGCGCACGGACTTTACCGTGCGTCGAACTAAAGCGGCGCGCTTGAAGGCACGAACAGTCGTGTATTGAAGCGCCCGAACATACGAGCAAAACGAGTTTTATATGACGAACAACGACGTAAACAAAGTAAAGCGCAAAGGCACCTTCAAAAGTGCACCGCTGCCGGAAAAAGTCATCAGTGGTGAGCCCCTCAAGGGCGAAGAGCTGGTCAAGGTTGCCGTAGCGGCCCTGGAAGACGTCAAGGCTCAGGACGTACTGGTGATCGACGTACGTGACAAGCAGAGCATCACCGACTACATGATCATCGCCACCGGTACCTCCAACCGCCAGATCGGCGCGATGCTGGACAAGGTGCGCGAGTCGGTCAAAGCCCAGGGCGTCAAGCCGCTGGGTGAAGAAGGCAAGGGCGACAGCGACTGGGTTCTGCTGGATATGGATGACGTCATCGTGCACATGATGACTTCCAATGCCCGTCAGTTCTACGACCTCGAGCGTCTGTGGAAAGGTGCCGAGCAGAGCCGTGCCGCCGATGGCAAGCACCACAGCCCTGAAGTCGGCCACGAGCACTTCAACAAGCTCAACAAAGACCAGGAATAAGGGGCGGTTGTGCGCCTGCGTCTGATCGCTGTCGGTTCACGCATGCCCAAGTGGGTGGAAGAAGGTTGGCACGAATATGCCAAGCGCCTGCCATCCGAGCTGGCGCTGGAACTGGTGGAAATACCGCTCAATACCCGGGGCAAGAACGCCGACGTGGCCCGCTTCATCCGCCAGGAAGGCGAAGCCATGCTGGCCAAGGTCGGGCAGAACGAGCGCATCGTTACCCTCGAGGTGCACGGCAAGCCCTGGAGCACCGAGCAGCTGGCGGTGGAGCTGGATCGCTGGCGCCTGGATTCGCGAACCGTGAACTTCATGGTCGGCGGCCCGGAGGGGCTGGCGCCTGAGGTGTGCGCACGGGCGGATCAGCGCTGGTCGCTGTCGCCGCTGACCTTGCCGCACCCGCTGGTGCGGATTCTCATCGGTGAACAACTGTATCGTGCCTGGACCGTGCTGTCCGGGCACCCTTACCACAAGTAGCCCGCGCCCCTAATGTCCCAGCCGATCCGTATCAAGGACCACGAAAAAGACGCCCGTCTGGTGCGTGGCCGGGTCGTGTTCGGCGCCATTATGGTGGTTTGCCTGATTGGGGTGCTGATTGCCCGGCTGTATTACCTGCAGGTGATCCAGTACGACTATCACTCGACCCTGTCGGAGAACAACCGGGTTCATGTGCAGCCTATTCCCCCCACTCGCGGGCTGATTTTTGACCGCAATGGTGTGGTGGTGGCTGATAACCGTCCCAGCTTCAGCCTGAGCATGACCCGAGAGCGTTCCGGCGATTGGCAGCAGGTGCTCGATGTGATTGTCGAGGTGCTGGAGCTGACCCCGGAAGACCGGGTGCTGTTCGAAAAGCGCATGAAGCAGGGGCGGCGGCCATTTGAGCCGGTGCCGATCCTGTTCGAGCTGACGGAAGAGCAGATCGCCCGCATCGCGGTGAACCAGTTCCGCCTGCCTGGGGTGGAGGTGGTTGCCCAGTTGGTCCGGCATTACCCTCAGGGGGCGCACTTTGCTCACTCTGTGGGGTACATGGGGCGGATCAACGAAAAGGAGCAGAAGTCCCTGGACCCGGTGAACTACGCGGGTATTCACCATATCGGCAAGACCGGCATCGAGCGTTTCTACGAGTCGGAGCTGCATGGCCAGGTGGGTTACGAAGAGGTTGAGACCAACGCCCGGGGGCGGGTACTGCGAGTGCTCAAGCGTACCGATCCGATTCCCGGCAAGGACATTGTTCTGAGCCTGGACATCAAACTGCAGGAAGCTGCCGAGCTGGCCCTGGGTGGGCGCCGGGGTGCCGTGGTGGCGCTGGACCCGAACACCGGCGAAGTCCTGGCAATGGTCAGTCAGCCGAGCTTCGATCCCAACCCGTTCGTCACGGGCATCAGTTTCAAGGCCTATGCCGAACTGCGCGACTCCATCGACCGGCCGCTGTTCAACCGGGTATTGCGTGGCCTTTACCCGCCAGGTTCCACCATCAAGCCGGCGGTGGCGATTGCCGGGCTGGACGCCGGGGTGGTCACGGCTTCGACCCGAGTCTACGACCCGGGTTACTACCAGCTGCCCAATTACGATCACAAGTACCGCAACTGGAACCGTACCGGTGACGGTTATGTCGACCTGGACACCGCGATCATGCGGTCCAACGACACCTATTTCTACGACCTTGCCCATAAGCTGGGCATCGATCGGCTTTCGGCCTATATGAACAAGTTCGGGATAGGCCAGAAGGTCTCGCTGGACATGTTCGAGGAGTCCCCGGGGTTGATGCCGACTCGCGAGTGGAAGCGCGCCACCCGGCGTCAGGCCTGGTTCCCGGGAGAAACCCTGATTCTCGGAATCGGCCAGGGCTATATGCAGTCGACGCCGCTGCAGCTGGCCCAGGCCACGGCACTGGTGGCCAACAAGGGCCGCTGGAATCGTCCGCACCTGGCCAAGAGCATCGAGGGCGAGAAGCCCGTGGATCACAACCCGATGCCGGATATTGTCCTGCGTGACCCCTCGGACTGGATGAAGGTCAACCACGGCATGCAGCAGGTGATGCATGGTGCCCGGGGTACCGCCCGCAAGGCTGCGGCCGGTTCGCCGTACCGGATTGCCGGCAAGAGTGGTACCGCCCAGGTGGTGGCGATCAAGCAGGGTGAGAAGTACGACCGCTCCAAGGTTCAGGAACGGCATCGCGACCACGCCCTGTTCGTCGGCTTCGCTCCGGCAGAAAACCCCAAGATCGTGGTCTCGGTGATGGTCGAGAACGGTGAGTCGGGTTCCGGTGTCGCAGCCCCGGTAGTGCGTCAGGTGATGGATGCCTGGCTTCTCGGCCAGGACGGCCAGCTCAAGCCCGAGTTCACCAGTCCTGTCAGCACGGAGGCTACGGCCCGTGAAGAGTAATTTTGACCGCATCCTCTCCAGTGAAGACGTGATGCGGCGTCGTGCCACACTGCTGCAGCGCTTGCACATCGACGGCCCCTTGCTGATCCTGCTGCTGACCCTGGCTGCCGGCAGTCTGTTCGTGCTGTATTCCGCCAGTGGCAAGAGCTGGGACTTGCTGGCCAAGCAGGCCACTTCGTTTGGCATCGGCCTGGTGTCGATGATCGTCATTGCCCAGTTCGAGCCGCGCTTCATGGCCCGCTGGGTCCCCTTGGGGTATGTGTTCGGCGTGGTGCTGCTGGTGGTGGTGGACGTCATGGGCCACAACGCCATGGGCGCGACCCGCTGGATCAACATCCCGGGGGTGATTCGCTTCCAGCCGTCTGAGTTCATGAAGATCATCATGCCGGCGACCATCGCCTGGTACCTGTCCAAGCGCACCCTGCCGCCTCATCTCAAGCATGTGGGGATCAGCCTGGTGCTGATCGGCATTCCCTTCATCCTGATCGTGCGCCAGCCAGACCTGGGTACGGCCTTGCTGATCCTGGCCGGGGGTACCTTCGTGCTGTTCATGGGCGGGCTGCGCTGGCGCTGGATCCTCAGCGTGCTGGCGGCGGCGGTGCCGGTGGCCATCGCCATGTGGTTCTTCATCATGCACGACTACCAGAAGCAGCGGATCCTGACCTTCCTCGACCCGGAAAGCGATCCCTTGGGCACCGGCTGGAACATCATCCAGTCCAAGGCTGCCATTGGTTCCGGCGGCGTGTTTGGCAAGGGCTGGCTGCTCGGCACCCAGTCGCACCTGGACTTTTTGCCGGAAAGCCACACCGACTTTATTATCGCGGTCATGGGCGAGGAGTTCGGCCTGGTGGGCATTTGCGCCCTGCTGCTGATCTACCTGCTGCTGATCGGGCGCGGCCTGGTCATCACTGCCCAGGCGCAAACGCTGTTCGGCAAGTTGCTCGCGGGCAGCCTGACCATGACGTTTTTTGTTTACGTTTTCGTCAACATCGGTATGGTCAGTGGCTTGTTGCCGGTGGTGGGGGTTCCGTTGCCGTTCATTAGCTACGGAGGAACTTCGCTGGTGACGCTACTGTCAGCGTTTGGGGTTTTGATGTCGATCCATACCCATCGCAAGTGGATCGCGCAGGTTTGATTAAGGTGAAGAACTCAATGCAAGTAATGCGTGGCTGGGCCGCTCGGCATGCGCCGTGGGTCGGTCTGGTAAGCATCCTTGGTGCAGCGCAATCCGCGTTCGCCGGTGATTACGAAGGTTCGCCGCAGGTGGCCGAATTCGTCGGTGAAATGACTCGGGACTATGGTTTCGCCGGGGAACAGCTGATGGGCGTGTTCCGCGAGGCCGAGCGCAAGCAGTCGATTCTTGACGCCATTTCGCGGCCTGCCGAGCGGGTCAAGCAGTGGAAGGAATACCGCCCGATGTTCCTCACCGACGCGCGCATCGCCCGCGGTGTGGATTTCTGGCGTCAGCACGAAGCCGTGCTGGCCCGTGCCGAACAGGAATACGGGGTGCCGGCCCAGGTCATCGTTTCGATCATCGGAGTTGAAACCTTTTTTGGCCGCAATACCGGTAATTACCGGGTGATCGACGCGTTATCGACCCTGGGTTTCGATTATCCGCCACGTGCCGAGTTCTTCCGCAAGGAGTTGCGCGAGTTCCTGCTGCTGGCCCGTGAAGAGCAGCTCGACCCCTTGAGCCTCAAGGGCTCCTACGCGGGCGCCATGGGGCTGCCACAGTTCATGCCGAGCAGTTTTCGCGCCTACGCGGTGGATTTTGACGGTGACGGGCACATCAATATCTGGACCAATCCGGACGATGCCATCGGTAGCGTGGCCAGTTACTTCAAGCGTCATGGTTGGGTGGCCGGCCAGCCGGTGGTCAGCCGCGCCGATGTGCGCGGCGATCGTGTGGATGAGGGCCTGACCACGGGTATCGAGCCGACCAAGACCGTCGGGGAGTTGCGGGCCTTGGGGTGGTCGAGTCATGATGCGCTGCGCGATGATATGCCGGTCACCGCTTTCCGTCTGGAAGGTGACAATGGCCCGGAATACTGGATGGGCCTGAAGAATTTTTACGCGATCACTCGCTATAACCGCAGCGTGATGTACGCCATGGCCGTACATCAGTTGTCTGAACAGCTGGTCCAAGCACGGGGCGTCAAGTAATGCTGGCAATGCCAATTCCAAAACCCCTGAAGCTGGTGGCTTTTGCCGCGTTGTCCCTGCTGGTGGTCAGTTGCTCGACGAGCCGCTCGCCGCAGCAGAAGTCTTCCAGCGCGGTGCGTTCGATGCCGGGCCTGGATGTCAACCGTGCCCACAAGGATGGCGCGCCCTGGTGGGATGTCGACGTGTCGCGGATTCCCGACGCCACTCCGACCCTGCACACCGGCCCCTACAAGGCCAATCCCTACACGGTTCTGGGCAAGACTTACTTCCCTATCCAGGAATCCAAGAACTACGTCGCGTCCGGCACGGCATCCTGGTATGGCACCAAGTTCCATGGCCAGAACACGGCCAACGGCGAGGTCTACGACCTTTACGGCATGAGTGCCGCGCACAAGACCCTGCCGCTGCCCAGTTATGTACGGGTAACCAACCTGGACAACAACCGCAGTGTGGTCCTGCGGGTCAACGACCGCGGTCCGTTCTATTCCGACCGGATCATCGACTTGTCCTACGCAGCAGCGAAGAAGCTCGGTTACGCCGAAACCGGCACTGCGCGGGTCAAGGTCGAGGGCATCGATCCGCAGCAGTGGTGGGCCCAGCGCGGGCGCCCGGCGCCGTTGATGCTCAATGAGCCGCAAGTGGCGCAGAACAACGCTCCGGTGATCACGGCTTCGGCCGGCACGGTCGAGCAATGGACTCCGCCGCCCCAGCAGCACGCAGCGGCTGTGGTTCCCGTACAAGTGAAAAACACCGCAGCAGCCTCTGGCCAGTATCTGCAGGTGGGCGCCTTCGCCAACCCGGACGCTGCCGAGCTGTTGAGGTCGAAACTGAGCGGAATGGTGAGCGCCCCGGTGTTCATCAGCTCGATCGTGCGTAACCAGCAGACGCTGCACCGAGTGCGCCTGGGGCCATTCGGTACGCCGAGTGAGGCCCAGCAAGCACAGAACAGCGTGCGCCTGGCCAACCTGGGCCAGCCGAGCGTGGTCACTGCCGAGTAGCAGTACTGAAGATTGAAGGTCCGCTTGCGGTATTGGGGGGCGGACCCGGGTTGTTGGCTCGTCGAACAACAAAAGCCCGGCAAGGGCCAGTGAGTGAGCAACTGCACACGCGATAGCCCTTCAGAAGGCTGTCTGAAATAGTTTTGCCCCTAGGGCAAGTTTCCATTAGCAACTTCGAGAGACGGATGAACATCACCACCTTTGCCAAACGCCTGTGCCTGCTTGTCCCGCTGATCATCACGCCCGCCGCCTGGGCGGTCGAAGCGATGCCGTCGCCACCGCAACTGGCTGCCAAATCCTATGTGCTCATGGATGCCAGCAGCGGTAACGTGCTGGTGGAGAACAATGGTGACCAGCGTCTGCCGCCGGCCAGCCTGACCAAGCTGATGACCGCCTACATCGCGACCCTGGAAATCCGTCGCGGCCAGATCGGCGAGAACGATCCGGTGACCGTCAGCGAGAACGCCTGGCGTACCGGCGGTTCGCGGATGTTCATCAAGGTCGGCTCGCAAGTCACCGTCAGCGATCTGCTGCACGGCATCATCATCCAGTCGGGCAACGACGCCAGCGTCGCGGTTTCCGAGCACATCGCCGGCAGCGAAGACGCCTTCGCCGACATGATGAACAAGACGGCAACCGACCTGGGCATGAGCAACAGCCACTTCATGAACCCTACCGGCCTGCCGAACCCCGAGCACTACTCGTCGGCCCACGACATGGCGGTACTGGCTCGCGCGATCATTCATGAAGATCCGGCCCACTACGCGATCTACTCGCAGAAAGAGTTCTTCTGGAACGGCATCAAGCAACCCAACCGCAACCTGCTGCTGTGGCGCGACAAGACCGTTGATGGCCTGAAGACCGGCCACACCGACGAAGCCGGCTACTGCATGGTGTCTTCGGCGGTACGTGACGGCATGCGCCTGATCGCCGTGGTGTTCGGCACCAACAGCGAACAAGCTCGTGCTGCCGAGACCCAGAAGCTGCTGACCTACGGTTTCCGTTTCTTCGAAACCCAGACCTTCTACCAGAAGGGCACCGAGCTGGCCCAGGCTCCGGTCTGGAAGGGCACTACCCACCAGGTCAAGGCCGGCTTGGCTGAAGATCTGACCATGACCATGCCTAAAGGCCAGCTTAAGAAACTGGCTGCGAGCATGACCATGAACCCGCAACTGGTCGCGCCGATCGCCAAGGGCGACGTGATTGGTAAGGTCGAAGTGAAGCTGGACGACAAGGTGGTGCACAGCGCCGACTTGATCGCTCTGGAAGCGGTCGACGAAGGTGGTATCTTCCGCCGCATGTGGGATAGCATCCGTCTATTCTTCTACGGCTTGTTCAACTGATATTGTCGACCCGCATGGCCCTCGCTCTGAAGTAGAGCGGGGGTCGTGTTCGTCGCCACGGCTTACGAGGCCGTTACTGCCATGACAGACACTGACGTTAAGTCGCACAAGATTGAATTTCCCGTCGACGACTATCCGATCAAGGTGATCGGTGACACGGTTGTCGGCTTCAAGGACACCGTGATCGAGATCCTTGCCAAGTACGCCACCCTGGATATCAAGTCCCTGGCCGAGCGTCAGAGCAGCAACGGCAAGTACACCACGGTACAACTGCACATCACCGCCACCGGTGAAGACCAACTGCGTGATATCAATAGTGCCCTGCGTGCTACCGGTGTCGTCCACATGGTGCTGTGATGCCACAGACGCTGGGCTTTCGTGAGCTTGGCCAGATGGCTTACGAGCCGGTCTGGCAGGCCATGCAGCGCTACACCAATGAACGCGGTACCGATGCCGCGGACGAAATCTGGCTGGTACAGCATCCGCCGGTCTTTACCCAGGGCCAGGCAGGCAAGGCCGAACACCTGCTGCTACCGGGAGAGATCCCGGTAGTGCAAGTGGATCGCGGCGGCCAGGTGACTTATCACGGTCCGGGCCAGTTGGTGGCCTATCTGTTGCTGGATGTGCGTCGCCTGGGTTTTGGCGTGCGCGACCTGGTGAGCCGGATGGAACTGTGCCTGATCGAGCTGCTGGCCAGCTATGGCGTGCCTGCGGCGGCCAAGCCCGATGCGCCGGGGGTCTACGTCAATGGGGCGAAGATCGCCTCGCTGGGCCTGCGTATCCGTCGCGGATGCTCCTTTCACGGGCTGGCTTTGAACGTGGACATGGATTTGCAGCCGTTTCGACGGATTAACCCCTGTGGTTATGCCGGGTTGGCCATGACCCAGCTGAGCGACCATGCAGGGCCGATTGATTTTGCCGAGGTAAGTGCCCGGCTGCGTGCGCAGCTCGTCAAACACCTCGACTATGCTGAGCAGACGACCCTAACGGGCGGAATCGACTGATATGACTACTGCGCAAGACGCTGTTCAAACCCTGATCCCGACGCTGGATATTTCCGAGCGAGCGGCCCGTCCGAAAGTTGAAGCCGGCGTCAAATTGCGCGGTGCGGAAAAGGTCGCGCGCATTCCGGTGAAGATCATTCCGACCACCGAACTGCCCAAGAAGCCCGACTGGATTCGCGTGCGCATCCCGGTGTCTCCGGAAGTCGATCGGATCAAGCAACTGCTGCGCAAGCACAAGCTGCACAGCGTCTGCGAAGAGGCGTCCTGCCCGAACCTGGGGGAGTGCTTCTCCGGCGGTACCGCGACCTTCATGATCATGGGCGACATCTGCACCCGTCGCTGCCCGTTCTGTGACGTGGGCCACGGTCGTCCGAAGCCTCTGGATGTCGATGAGCCGATGAATCTGGCAGTGGCCATCGCCGACCTGCGCCTGAAGTACGTGGTGATCACCTCGGTGGACCGCGACGACCTGCGCGATGGTGGTGCCCAGCACTTTGCCGATTGCATTCGCGAGATCCGCAAGCTGTCGCCGAACGTGCAGTTGGAAACCCTGGTGCCCGACTACCGCGGTCGCATGGATGTAGCTCTGGAAATCACCGCGGCTACCCCGCCGGATGTCTTCAACCACAACCTGGAAACCGTGCCGCGCCTGTACAAGGCTGCACGCCCGGGTTCGGACTACCAGTGGTCGCTGACCTTGCTGCAGAAATTCAAGCAGCTGGTGCCTCATGTACCGACCAAGTCCGGCCTGATGCTGGGCCTGGGCGAGACCGACGATGAGGTCATCGAGGTCATGAAGCGCATGCGCGAGCACGATATCGACATGCTGACCCTTGGCCAGTACCTGCAGCCGTCCCGCAATCACTTGCCGGTACAGCGCTTCGTGCACCCGGACACCTTTGCCTGGTTCGCCGAAGAAGGTTACCGGATGGGCTTCAAGAACGTTGCTTCCGGCCCGTTGGTACGTTCTTCCTACCACGCCGACGAGCAAGCGAAACTGGCCCGCGAAGGCCTGGTTTCCTGATTTGCCTGCCCGCAAGGCCTGAGTCTTGCGGGCAGTTTCCCGGCTCATCCGAGCACCTCTGCGGCTTGCGCTGCTTTCTTGCCTTCCCGGCTGTTTCAGCTCTTCTGTTTCGCGGCATTCATGGCTACTGTGCTTGGGTGAATCCACACAGGGAGAACTTGCATGCCCATCCAACCGACTGCTGCCCTTCATGCTCATCTGCCAGTACCGGCGTTGGCTGGTGAAGGCGTTATCGGCCTTATTGCGCCCGCCGGTCCGGCAGCGCTGGATACCGAAAAAGCCTTCCAATGGATGCGTTCACGGGGTTACGAGTTGCGTATCTTCCCCGGTGTCGGGCAGCAGGAAGGCTATCTCGCTGGCAGTGACGAGGTCCGTCTGAATGACTTGCACGGGGCTTTTGCCGACAGCGAAATCGACGCCATTGTGTGCCTGCGTGGAGGCTATGGCAGCCCGCGCTTGCTGGACAAGATCGATTTCGACCTGATCAGGCGCAATCCCAAGCCCTTTGTCGGCTATAGCGATATCACCGCCCTGCACCTGGCGATCAACCGTTATGCGGGATTTGTCAGCTTTCACGGGCCGATGCTCAATGCCGACCTGCTGGGGCAGAAGCAGCCGCCGACCGAGGCGTCGTTTTTCAATCTGCTCAGGGGCCAGGTCAGGGCCGGCAGCCTGCTGCCCCATCCTGTGGCTTTTCCCTTGACCACGGTGGAGCCGGGTATCGCACAGGGGCCGCTGCTGGGGGGCAACCTGTCGATGATTGCCAGTACCCTGGGCACTGCGTTTGAAATCAATTCCGATGGCAGCATCCTGTTTCTCGAGGACATCAACGAGCCGCTGTATCGGATCGACCGCCTGCTCAATCACCTGCGCCTGGCAGGCAAGCTCGATAAGCTGCGTGGCGTGTTGGTAGGGGATGTGGCAGGTGTGGATTTCACTGCGCTGTGCGGCCTGCTCAGGCAGACCTTCGAGCCGCTGAAGATTCCGGTGCTGGCCGGATGGCGCAGTGGTCATTGCGACCCCAATCTGACCTTGCCCATAGGGGCTTTGGTCAGGTTGGATGCGGGTGCCAGGGAGCTGACCCTGGCCCAGGATGTAGTGTTCAAGTAAGGCTGGGCCAGTGCAGAAGGGCTGCACCGGCCGGCCCTTCAGCGATTGCGCAGGCTGTCCAGCAGCTTGTGGGTTGGATAGCCGTCTGCGGGCCAGCCCAGCGCTTGCTGGGCGCTGCGAATGGCCTTGCGGGTATTGGCACCGATAATCCCGTCGGGGTTGCCGGCGTCGTACTGCCTGGCGCTGAGCAAGGTCTGCAGCTCGATGCGTTCGGAACGGCTCAGGGGCAGGTCGTCCTTGGGCCAGCTACCGCTGATCAGGCCGGCACCGACGAAACGCTCGGATAGCAGGTTCACGGCCAGGGCGTAGGACGATGAGTTGTTGTACTTGAGCACGGCGCGGAAGTTGTCCAGGATCAGGAACGCCGGGCCCCTGTAGCCGGCAGGCAGCAACAGGGACGCGGACAACTGGTCCGAACCATAAGGCAGTGCCTTGCCATTGACCGGGGTCATTCCCAGGCGCATCCATTCAGCCACTGTCTTGCGGGTGGAGGCATCAGCCAGGGAATAGTCGAAACCGCTGTTGAGCTGCACTTCGAAGCCCCATGGCTGGCCTTTTTGCCAGCCCGAGCTCTGCAGGTAGTGTGCGGTCGACGCCAGGGCGTCACCGGGGCTGTTCCAGATATCCCGGCGGCCGTCGCCGTCGAAGTCCACGGCGTGGGTGTTGTAGGTGGTGGGAATGAACTGGGTCTGGCCCATGGCTCCGGCCCAGGAACCGAGCATCTTCTCTGGCTGGATATCACCCTGTTGAATGATTTGCAGCGCGGCGATCAGTTGGCTGTTGGCGAAGGCTGGGCGGCGCCCTTCGTAGGCCAGGGTCGCCAGGGAGCGGATGACCGACTTGTTGCCCTGGAAATCGCCGAAATTGCTCTCCATGCCCCAGACCGCCACCAGTGCCTGGCGATCCACGCCATAGCGCTGTTCGATTCGTTGCAGGATATCGCCGTACTGGACCAGCAGCGCCTGGCCTTTGCGTACCCTTACCGGGGACAGTGCGCCGTCGAGGTATTCCCACACCGGGCGGCTGAATTCGGGTTGGCTGCGGTCCGCCTTGATCACGGCCATGTCCGGGGTCACGCCAGCGAAGGCGCGGTCGAATACATCGGCGCGAATTCCGGCGTTCAAGGCTTCACTGCGGAAGGCACTCAACCACTCGTCGAAGGTCTGGGCAGGCTGGATGTCCAGGTTGTCGGCCGTCAAGGGCGCGACAGTGGCCGGCGCGGCAAGGGGGGCTGCCTGGAGGGTGGGCAGCGGCTGGGCGTCGGCGGCGGTGGGTTTTTCCGCGCAGGCGACTAGCAGAACAAGGCTGGAGGCAGCGATCAGTTGGCGCATGTGCCAACGACGGGAAAGACAAAAGGGCATGCACGGGTCCAGAGAGAATAACAATCAGGTGCAGACCTTATCATGCCAGTGGGGGTCTGGGCTTCAGGCAGCCAGAAAGTAAGAAGCCTCCCAGCTTTTAGACTGGAAGGCTTCGCGGCGGTAGCTGCCTTTGCCCTTGGCGGGTCGTTCCTGACGGCTGCGGAACAGTGGCTGGGCAATGATGGATTTGGCCTTGTTGGGGCCATGCTTGGATGGCTTGCTCATCGGGTGTGCTCGCTTCATGAGGAGAGTGGGTGCTGCGGCGCAGATCATCGGCCAGAGTCGGGCTGTTGTCTAGTCCTGCCCATGTCCGAAGAGTGTCGGCGAGGAACTTGCCGAGGGTTATTCGGCCGGCAGGGCCAGGCGTTGGCCGGCCATCAGCAGTGACAGGCGGCTCAGGCTGCTCCATGGGGAGCCGCTGGCCTGTCCCTTGATTTGCGCATCGATGCGCTGGGCGTCGAGCAGCAATTGCGCCCAGCGCTGTGCGGAATAGCGTTGCAGCGCTTTGCTCATCAGGGGTTTGCGCTTGTCCCAGACAGGAGGGCGAGCCTGGCTGAACACTTTGTCCAGAGGCGTGCCCTGGCTGAACTGCAGGGCCAGGTTGGCCAGCAGTCGCAATTCCCGGGACAAGGCCCAGAGAATGACCGGAGGCTCAACGCCTTCCCCCCTCAGGCCTTCAAGCATGCGCAAGGCATGGGCGGCCTCACCATTGAGAATGGCGTCCACCAGCCCGAACACGTCGAAGCGAGCACTGTCGGCCACGGCGGCCTGTACGGTTTCGACAGTGATCTGTCCGCCTTCAGCCATCAGCTTGAGCTTTTCGATTTCCTGGGCTGCAGCCAGCAGGTTGCCTTCTACCCGGGCGGCGATCAGTTCCACCGCATCCTGGCTGGCGGAGAGGCCCGCCTGGGATAGGCGTTGGCGAATCCACTGCGGGAGCTGGTTGGCATCCACTGGCCAGATCTGCACGAACTGAGTCTGGGCCCCTTCAACCAGTGCCTTGCCCCACTTGGTCTTCTGCGCACTGCCATCGAGCTTGGGCAGGCTGATCAGCAGCACCGTGTCTTCTGCCGGGCGCGAGCAATACTCGATCAGTGCCGCAGCGCCCTTGTCCCCCGGCTTGCCCGAAGGCAGGCGCAGCTCCAGCAGACGCTTTTCAGCGAACAGCGACATGCTGGCACCGGCTTGCAGCAGGGTGCCCCAATCGAAGTTGGCATCGGCGCTGAATACCTGGCGCTCGTCAAAACCCTGCTGGCGAACAGCAGTACGAATGGCGTCGGCGGCTTCCTGGCAGAGCAGAGGATCATCGCCGCTGATCACATAGACCGGGGCGAGGGTGCCTTGCAGGTGTTTGCCGAGTTGGGCGGGGGCAAGTTTCATAGGCGAGGGCCAGCGGGGCGCTTGCGCGCCCCACGAGGCTTACTGGTTCGGCAGTTCCAGAGGCGACTGACGCGGGGTGTTCGCTTCAGCCTTGCGTGCTGCTTCCAGGGCGTCGGCGTCTGCCTTGGCTTTGGCTTCTGCGGTGGCTTGCAGCTGGGCAAGTTGCTCCGGAGTCAGCAGTTGCAGGCGGATCAGCATGCGCTGGACCAGGTCGCGACGCATTTCCTTGTGGGTTTCGGCGGACTCCTGGTCGGAGCCGGTGATGTTGTTGCCGTCGTGCAGGAAGACCTTCTGCACTTCCAGCTTGTCGCCCAGAAGGTGCAGGTTGTCATGAGTCAGGATCTCGTAGTTCAGCGTGGTGCTGATCTCGTACTCGGCCGAGCTGCCGCCGCCGGTATAGCTGAGCGTGCGCTGGCTGGCCTGCTCGCTGAGCAATACCAGCTTGTAGGGCGCGCCCGCATGGATGCGCACGCCACTGCTTTCCAGTTGCTGTTGCAGCAGCTTCACCGTGGTGCCATAGGCGTCCCGGGCACTCAGGTCGAGCTCCTTGATGGTCAGCTCCTGGGTTCCTGTGCCGCGCAACTGGAAGCCACAGGCGCTCAGCAGCAAGGCCAGGCCCATCACCAGCAGGTTACGTTTGATCATGTGTTGCTCCCCTTGAAACCATATGGGCCAACCTTGTGGCCCTGGAGGTTTTGTTCGGCGCCCGATCCCGGATCGGGCGCCTGATCCAATTAGCTGGCGACGATATTGACCAGTTTGCCCGGTACCACGATGACCTTGCGAATGGTCAGTCCTTCGGTGAAGCGCAGCACGTTTTCGTTACTGCGGGCCGCGGCCTCGACTTCTTCACGGCTGGCACTGGCCGGCATCTCGATCTGGCCACGCAGCTTGCCGTTGACCTGAATCACCAGTTGCAGGCTGTCCTGGACCAGGGCGCTTGCGTCCACCACGGGCCAGCCAGCATCGATAATGGCACCTTGCTGACCCAGTTGGGTCCACAGCTCATGGCTGATGTGCGGTGTGATCGGGGCCAGCAACAGGGCTACGGCCTGCAAGCCTTCCTGCAGCAATGCACGGTCCTGTTCGCTGCCTTGCGGGGCTTTTTCCAGGACGTTCATCAGGGTCATCACCTGGGCAATGGCGGTGTTGAACTTGTGGTGCTGGCCGACATCCTGGCTGGCCTGCTTGATGGCCAGGTGGATGGAACGACGGATGGCTTTCTGCTCATCGTTCAGCGACGGCACATCCAGGGCTTGCGGCAGCCCTTGACCGACATGGGCCTGGGCCAGGCGCCAGACGCGCTTGAGGAAGCGGTGTGCGCCCTCGACACCGGAGTCGGACCATTCCAGGCTCATGTCGGGCGGCGAGGCGAACATCATGAACAGGCGGCAGGTATCGGCGCCGTACTGTTCGATCATCGATTGCGGGTCGACGCCGTTGTTCAGCGACTTCGACATCTTCTGCGTGCCACCGATTTCCACCGGCAGGCCGTCGGCCTTGAGCTTGGCGCCGATGACCTTGGCTTTGGCGTCGAGTTCGACATCCACGTCGTCCGGGTTGAAGTAGTCCCTGCCGCCGTTCTCGAGGGTGCGATGGTAGGTATCGGCTACCACCATGCCCTGGGTCAGCAGGTTCTTGAACGGTTCGTTGGAATTGACCAGCCCTTCATCGCGCATCAGCTTGTGGAAGAAGCGCGCGTAGAGCAGGTGCAAGATCGCGTGCTCGATGCCGCCGATGTATTGGTCCACCGGCAGCCAGTGCTCGGCCGCCGCCGGATCTACCAGGCCACCTTCATAGTGTGGTGACGCGTAGCGGGCGTAGTACCACGAGGACTCGACGAAGGTGTCCATGGTGTCGGTTTCGCGCTTGGCCGGCTTGCCGCATTTCGGGCAGCTGCACTCGTAGAACTCGGGCATGCGGGCCAGGGGCGAACCGGCGCCGTCGGGTACTACGTCTTCCGGCAGGATCACTGGCAACTGGTCCTCGGGGACTGGCACGTCGCCACAGCTGTCGCAGTGAATGATCGGGATCGGGCAGCCCCAGTAGCGCTGGCGGCTGATGCCCCAGTCGCGCAGACGGAACTGAGTGCGGGACTGGCCGAGGTTTTTTTCCAGCAGAGCGACTTCGATGGCGTCAAACGCGCCCGGGAAGTCCAGGCCGTTGAAGGTGCCGGAGTTGATCAGCTCGCCGTGCTCGCCATAGGCGTCTTGCCATGGTGCCGGAGTTTCATCGCCGGCACTGGTGCGCACCACGGCCTTGATCGGCAGGCTGTACTTGGTGGCGAATTCGAAATCCCGCTCGTCGTGGGCCGGTACGGCCATTACTGCGCCATCGCCGTAATGCATCAGCACGTAGTTGGCTACCCAGACCGGGAGTTTCTCGCCAGTCAGCGGGTGTTCGACGAGCAGCGAGGTGGGCAGGCCTTTCTTTTCCTGGGTCGCCATGTCGGCTTCGGCGACGCTGCCGCCCTTGCATTCGGCAATGAACGCCTGCAATTCAGGATCGTTCTGTGCCGCCAGGGTGGCCAGAGGGTGTTCGGCCGCCACCGCGACATAGGTCGCGCCCATCAGGGTGTCCGGACGGGTGGTGAAGACCTTCAGGGCGCCGGCTTCGCCGATGGACGCCTGATCGTAGGGGAACTGTACTTCCATGCCGCGGGACTTGCCGATCCAGTTGCGCTGCATGGTCTTGACCTGTTCGGGCCAGCCCGGCAAGTCGTCGAGGCTCTCCAGCAGCTCATCCGCATAGGCGGTGATCTTGAAGTAGTACATCGGGATTTCGCGCTTCTCGATCAGCGCGCCCGAGCGCCAGCCGCGCCCGTCGATCACCTGTTCGTTGGCCAGTACGGTCTGGTCAACCGGGTCCCAGTTGACGGTACCGTTCTTGCGGTAGATCACGCCTTTCTCGAACAGGCGAGTGAACAGCCATTGTTCCCAGCGGTAGTAATCCGGCTTGCAGGTGGTGATTTCGCGGGACCAGTCCACCGCCAGGCCCAGGCTGCGCAGCTGGGTCTTCATGTAGGCGATGTTTTCGTAGGTCCACTTGGCCGGGGCGACGTTGTTCTTCATCGCGGCGTTTTCCGCCGGCATGCCGAAGGCGTCCCAACCCATGGGTTGCAGGACGTTCTTGCCCTGCATGCGCTGGTAGCGGGAGATCACGTCGCCGATGGTGTAGTTGCGCACGTGCCCCATGTGTAGCTTGCCGCTGGGGTAAGGGAACATCGACAGGCAGTAGTAAGTCTCCTTGCCTGGCTGTTCACTGACTTCAAAGGACTTTTGCTCATCCCAGAACGACTGGGCGGCGGCTTCGATTTCACGGGGCTGATAGTGTTCGTGCATGGCTACTTTTGTATTGACTAGGGGTGGCCTAATCCTCTTCAACGCAACGTCGGGTGGTGATGGCGCCAAATACGCCGATTGCAGTGCCCGATGGAGCTGGAAGTGGAGTTACAGGAAGCGCCGTAGCATACATGACCGCGCTCTACCGAGGGAAACCCTGATTGCTCGAGCGGGCCGTTGGTCGCGGCGGCGCGTTGCTTCCAGCGGCCCGGCTAAGCTGAAAAAGGGGAGTGAGTCTTATCTTCGATGAGGTGAACGGATGCTTGAATCGCAGCGAAAAGTAACAGAGCCGGAGGTGTATGAAAGGCTGCTGAATCGACTGGCTCTAGCCCTGGATGCGGTAAATACTGCGAATCGACTGCGCAATGAGCGGCCTGTCGAGTTGGAGCTACGGGGTTTGAGTCATGCCGAGTTCGAGTTGATCAGGGCTTACCTGGCGCGCAGCCAGCGGGAAATGCAGATCAACGTACTGGGCAGTCTGCAAAATCAGGAGGCGCCTCGTTCTGCCAAGATCATTTGGTTGAAGGATCAGGCGCCCGTCAAGGAGTCGGTGAAGGTCCGCTCCCGGCAGTTCAAGTAGATCCAGGGACTCTTCATTGGGTCGATGGAGGCCGCTTCCGAGGGCCTCGAATGCAAAATTGCTTCGCATCGGTTGTTGCAGGATGGATATCCCCTTTAGGCTTCGGGCATCTTCTGGAGATGCTCGATGCCTTTTCGCTATTTCATCAAACAGTTACTGCTCCCCCCCGGCATTCTCTTGCTGCTGCTTCTGCTTGCCTGGTGCCTGCGGCGCTCAAGGCCCAGACTGGCCCGTTGCTGCTTTATCCTCGGGCTGGGCGGCTTTTGGCTGATGAGCCTGCCAGTCATGGTGGAGTGGGGCGCCAGGGGGCTTGAACAGTTGCCGCCTCTGCCACGGAGCCAATGGGCGAGCCTCGCCGAGCAGGCGGATGCAATCGTGGTCCTGGGCTCGGGCCGTGAGCGGGGAGATCCGGCCTGGGGTTCTGACCAGCCTACCGGGGTGGGCCTTGAGCGCGAGCGCTACGCGGCACGATTGGCCAAGGCTTCCGGGCTGCCAATATTGACCAGTGGCGGTTTGCATTACGGCACGCCGCCCACCGAGGCGGCGCTGATGGCTGAATCAATGCTCGGCGACTTTGGGGTGAATGTGCGCTGGCAGGAAGGCCGCAGCCGCACCACCTGGGAAAACGCTCAGCTCAGTGCGCAGGTGTTGCAGCCTCAGGGGGTCAAGCGCGTGGTGGTGGTGACCCAGGCCTGGCACATGCCTCGCGCGGCGTGGAGCTTCGAGCAGGCGGGGTTTGTGGTGGTGCCGGCGCCAGTAGGCTTCCTGGGGGTGGATAACGCCCGCCCGCTGGGGGGCTGGATGCCGGAGTTCAAGTCGATCTGGCAGAGCGGCCAGTTACTCAATGAAGCGGTAGGCCAGTTGGGTTATCGGCTTTTCTATCGCTGAGAGCCGGCGCCCGGCTCGCAAGGAACCGGGCCACCGACCAGCATGCTCAGACGGTCTTGGCAATGCGGCTGGCCAGCAGGGCCCAGCCAAACAGCAGAATGCACAGCACTACCAGTGGCCATGAGCGCCACTGCAGGTAAGGCGTCAGGTTGTGCATGGGGACTACTTCGCCATACAGGATGCCGCGTTCGAACTGGGGAATCTGCACGGTGATCTTGCCGAATGGGTCAATCAGGCCGGTGACCCCGTTGTTGGTGGCGCGGATCATCCAGCGGCCGGCCTCCAGGGCCCGCATCTGGGCCATCTGCAAGTGCTGCAAGGGGCCGATGGAGGTGCCGAACCAGGTGTCGTTGCTGATGGTCAGCAGCAGGTCGCTGCGGGCCGAGAGGCCGGCGGCGAACTCGGGGTAGACCACTTCGTAGCAGATGAATGGCGCAATCTGATACCCCTTGGCCTGCAGCAGCGGCTGGTCGGCCGGGCCGCGGGCGAAGTCCGACATCGGCAGGTTGAAGAAGTCGATCAGTCCGCGCAGCAGTTCCTGCAGAGGCACGTATTCGCCGAACGGCACCAGCTTCTGCTTCAGGTAGGTGCCATCCCCTTCACCGGTCACGGTGATGCCGTTGAAGTAGCGTTTTTCATGGTGCACCAGCTGGCGCACCGGTACCCCGGTGATCAAGGCGGAGTGACGGTCGGCGGCGAAGCTGCCCATCATCGTCAAGTAGCCCTCGGCCGACTCCTTGAGCACCGGAACGGCGGTTTCTGGCCAGACCAGCAGGTCCACTCGCTTGCTGCCGAAGCTCATGTCCCGGTACAGCGCCAGCTGGGCGTTGAGCTCTGCCGGGTCCCATTTCATGCTTTGTTCGATATTGCCCTGGATGGCCGCGACCGACAGCGGCTCGCCCGAAGGGCTGGTCCAGGCGTGGCCCTTGAGTGCCAGGCCGGTTGCCCAAGGTGCAGCCAGCAGTACCAGGCCTGCCACGATGAAGCCTTTACGTCCGGCCTTGAACAGTCGTGGCAGGTTGTAGAGCAGCGCGGCGGTCAGGGCCAGGGAGAAGGAGATCAGCCAGATGCCACCCAGCGGCGCAAGCCCGGCCAGGGGGCCATCGAGCTGGCTGTAGCCGGAGTAGAGCCAGGGGAAACCAGTGAGGAACCAGCCGCGAAAGGCTTCCTGGCCCAGCCACAAGGCGGCAAACGCCAGGGCGTCGGCCAGTGGGGCTTCGTTGCGGCGCAGCCAGCGGGCCCAGAGCCAGGCCGGCAGGGCAAAGAACCAGGCGATGGCGGCGATGAAGGCCAGCATCAGCAGGCCGGCGAGCAGGGCTGACGCGCCGCCGTAGGTATGGATGCTGACGTAGATCCAGCTGGTGCCGGCGCCGAACAGGCCGAAGCCGAAGCACCAGCCGCGCCCCAGGGCCTGGCGTGGGCTCAGCTCGCGCAGCCCGGCATAGAACATGCCCACCGCCAGCAGCGCCAGTGGCCAGATGTTGTACGGGGCCAGGGCCAGGGTGGTGATGGCGCCAGCAGCCATGGCCAGCAGGTTGCCGGGCCAGCCGGGACGGGTTGCGCGCTGCAAGAGGCGTTTCATCAGCTCGTTCCTGTGTCGTGCCGAGCAAGGCACGAGGAGAATGGTGGTCGGGGTTCAGAGGAGCTTCGGATCATGCAGTGCTGTTCCATTCGCTCGCGTTCCGAGGTTTATCGCCCGGGATCGGGTTGCAGATCCCAGGGCGATAGTCCGGTGCGCAGCAAGGCTGATGAGCCTTTCCCTCAGCGGGAAATGGGAGTCAGGCGCAGCAGATGGATCCGTCGGCTGTCGGCATTGAGCACACGGAACCGATACGCGCCGATTTCAGTGATTTCATTGCGTTTTGGCAAGTGGCCGAAGGCGCTCATCACCAGGCCGCCAACGGTGTCGAACTCGTCATCGGAGAATTCGCTGTCGAAGAACTCGTTGAAGTTCTCGATCGGCGTCAGCGCCTTGATCAGGAAATCGCCGCTGGGCAGGGGCTTGATGTAGCTGTCTTCCTCGACGTCATGCTCGTCTTCGATATCGCCGACGATCTGCTCCAGCACGTCCTCGATGGTCACCAGGCCCGCCACGCCGCCGTACTCGTCGATGACGATGGCCATGTGGTTGTGGTTGGCGCGGAACTCGCGCAGCAGCACGTTCAGACGCTTGGACTCGGGGACGAAGGTCGCCGGGCGCAGCAGGTCCTTGATGTTGAAGCTGTCGCCGTTTTCCTTGAGGATCAGTGGCAGCAAGTCCTTGGCCAGCAGGACGCCCATCACGTCGTCATGGCTTTCACCGATCACCGGGTAGCGCGAATGCGCGGAGTCGATGACCGCGGGCAGGAACTCCCGGGGCGTCTGGGTCGCCTTGATGCTGATCATCTGCGAGCGCGGGACCATGATGTCCCGGACTTGCAGGTCAGCCACCTGGATGGCGCCCTCGACGATGGCCAGCGCCTCGCTGTCCAGCAATTTGTTCTGATGGGCTTCGCGCAGCAACTCCAGCAGTTCCTGACGGTTTTTCGGCTCATGGGCAAAAGCCTGGGTCAGTTTGCCCAGCCATGACTTTTGCCCGTTGCTCGATCGATCTTCGCTCATAGCGATTGCTCTGAATCCTTGGTTGTTACAGGGGGTTGTTGATCAGTTTTCGTCATCTGCATAGGGATCGGGATGACCCAGCTCTGCAAGCAACGTTCGTTCCAGTGCTTCCATTTCTTCGGCTTCGTCGTCATCTATATGGTCGTAGCCCAACAGATGCAAGCAGCCATGAATCACCAGGTGAGCCCAGTGGGCCTGCAATTCCTTGCCTTGTTCGGCGGCTTCGCGTTCGACCACCGCAACGCAGATCACCAGGTCTCCCAGCAAGGGGATATCCAACAGCTCATCCGGTACGTCGGCGGGAAATGACAGCACATTGGTGGCGTAATCTTTATGACGCCAAGTGTGATTCAGCTCACGGCCTTCGGCTTCGTCCACCAGGCGGATGGTCAGCTCCGAGTCGGCTGTGCGCTGGCGCAGGGCCAGCTCGCACCATTGGCGGAACTGTTCATCACTGGGGGCCGGCTGTTGGCTGGCACGCTGCAGATCAAGCTCAAGCATCGTGACGGTTGCCTCTGTCGGCAGGAGCCTGGGCGGCGTCGAGCTCGAAACGCTCGTAGGCCTCGACGATGCGTTGCACCAGTGGGTGGCGCACCACGTCCTTGGGCATGAAGTGAGTGAAGCTGATGCCTGGGACATCCTTGAGCACGTTGATCACCTGGGCCAGGCCGGACTTGGTGCCCTTGGGCAGGTCGACCTGGGTGATGTCACCGGTGATCACTGCCGTGGAGCCGAAGCCGATCCGGGTGAGGAACATCTTCATCTGTTCCACGGTGGTGTTCTGGCTTTCGTCGAGGATGATGAAGCTGTTGTTCAGGGTGCGGCCGCGCATGTAGGCCAGCGGCGCAATCTCGATCACTTGACGCTCGATCAGCTTGGCGACGTACTCGAAACCGAGCATTTCATACAGTGCGTCATACAGCGGGCGCAGGTACGGGTCGATTTTCTGTGCCAGGTCGCCGGGCAGGAAACCGAGCTTTTCACCGGCTTCAACGGCTGGGCGCACCAGCAGGATGCGACGCACCTGCTCGCGTTCCAGGGCATCCACGGCGCAAGCCACGGCCAGATAGGTCTTGCCGGTACCGGCCGGGCCAATGCCGAAGTTGATGTCGTTGCCGAGGATTTCCTTGACGTAGCGCTGCTGGTTCAGCCCGCGAGGGCGAATCATGCCTTTCTTGGTGCGCAGGGCCACGGCGGCGTCGGCGACGGGTGGGTTATCCAGTTCTTCCACGGCGGATTCCTGCAGGAACAGGTGCACCAGGTCCGGCGACAGCTCGGTGCCCTTGGTCTCCCGGTAGAGACGGCGCAGAAGATTTTCCGCGGAGGTGGTGTGCTTGGGTTCGCCGATCAGTTCGAACTGATTGCCGCGGTTGCGGATCTCGATCGTCAGGCGCTGTTCGATCAAGCGCAGATGCTCGTCGAATTGCCCGCACAGATTGGCGAAGCGGCGAGCCTCGAAGGGTTCGAGGATGAAGCGATGAGGTTCTATGGGTGCGTTCAAGGTCGTTTTTTAGCCGCCCAACGGCAATTAAGATGAATTCAAGGATAACGCCAGCAGCCTGGGTGCGAAAGCTCTTATGCGGCGCAATGACTCTGGGGGCTATTGCCCTCGCCCCGGCGTGCCACTGATGGCGGCCCGCTGGGCACTGTCACTGGTCCGCCAGGCCCCGGCCCGCCTGGTTCGGTGGCGAGCGGTTCCTAGGCGAGCAGCGAGCCGCGCAGCGAGTGGGGTTGCGCCGAGTCGATGTGCACGTCGGCGAACTGGCCAATCAGCGTGGGATTGTCGCAGCGGAAGTTGACGATCCGGTTGTTCTCGGTCCGCCCCTGCAGTTCTCCAGGGTCTTTCTTGGAATAGTCGGTGACCAGGATGCGCTGGGTAGAACCGACCATTTGTCGGCTGATTTCAAACCCCTGCTGGTTCAGCCGGTGTTGCAGGGCATTCAGGCGCTCCTTCTTCAGCGCTTCCGGCGTCTCGTCAGCCAGGTCGGCGGCTGGGGTGCCCGGGCGCTGGCTATAGACGAAGGAGTAGGAGAAGTCGAAACCGACGTCCTCGATCAGCTTCATGGTTTGCTGGAAGTCTTTTTCCGTTTCGCCGGGGAAGCCGACGATGAAGTCCGAGCTGATGCAGATGCCGGGCACTGCGGCTCGCAGCTTGCGCAGCTTCGACTTGTACTCCAGGGCGGTGTGGTTGCGCTTCATCGCCGCGAGGATGCGGTCGGAGCCCGATTGCACTGGGAGGTGCAGGTGTTTTACCAGCTCCGGCACTTCGGCATGGGCCTGGATCAGGCTGTCGGAAAACTCCAGGGGGTGCGAGGTGGTGTAGCGAATCCGTTCGATGCCGTCGACCGCTGCGACCACGCGAATCAGTTCGGCCAGGTCGGCCATGCGCCCGTCGTGGGTCTGGCCGCGGTAGCCATTGACGTTCTGGCCCAGCAGGGTCACTTCACGGACACCGTTTTCCGCCAGGTGAATGATTTCGGCGATCACGTCGTCGAAGGGCCGGCTGACCTCTTCGCCACGGGTATAGGGCACGACGCAGAACGTGCAGTACTTGCTGCAGCCCTCCATGACCGAGACATAGGCACTGGGGCCGTCGATCCGCGGTTCGGGCAGGTGGTCGAACTTCTCGATCTCCGGGAACGAGACATCCACCTGTGGCAGTTTGGTGATGCGGGCGGTGTCGATCATTTCCGGCAGGCGGTGCAGGGTCTGTGGGCCGAAGACCACGTCTACATAGGGGGCTCGGTCACGGATGGCCGCGCCTTCCTGGCTGGCCACGCAACCACCGACGGCAATCACCATCTCCGGGTTGGCCAGCTTCAGCTCGCGCCAGCGTCCGAGCTGGGAGTAGACCCGGTCCTGGGCCCGCTCGCGGATGGAGCAGGTGTTGAGCAGGATGACGTCGGCGTCTTCGGCGCGGGCGGTGACTTCCAGGGCCTGATGTTCACCCAGCAGATCGACCATGCGCGAGCTGTCGTACTCGTTCATCTGGCAACCGTGGGTTTCGATGTATAACTTCTTGGCCATGGACGGGGTCATCACGTGATTCAAAGAACCGCGCATTATAGGGGCCATGCCCACAGGTTCCTAGCACTGAGCATCGGGTAGCTATGCTATAGTTCGCGCCCTATTTTTGTCCCCCGATGTGTTACCCGCCCACCATGACCAAACGTGAAGCTCCAATCTACAAGGTGATTTTCCTCAACCAGGGCCAGGTGTTCGAAATGTACGCCAAGCAGATCTATCAGAGCGATCTGTGGGGTTTCCTGGAAGTGGAAGAGTTCGTCTTTGGCGAGCGCACGCAGGTGGTCGTCGATCCGAGCGAGGAAAAGCTCAAGGCCCAGTTCGAAGGCGTGGTGCGCAGCTTTGTGCCGATGCATTCGATTGTGCGCATCGATGAAGTGGAGCGCCTGGGTACGCCGAAGATCAGTGAAGCTCGGGGCATGAGCAACGTCATGCCATTCCCGATGCCAATGCCTGAAAAATAAGCCTGGCTGAGGCTCGTCGGTCAGCAGGGACGCAGAGGTTTATGGCAGGGGAGAAAAGGGCGAACGCCCATCGGCGCTCTGCAGTTCCATCAGGTACTTGCGGAAAATCTGCCCCAGGACCTGGGTCGCGACTTCCAGCTCATCGCGCTGCATGTGCTCGGCGACTTCGTCGGCGGTGTCCAGGGCGTCTTCGGCGCCATTGACCGCGGCCATCTTCAGCACGATGTAGGCCTGGACGTTGTTGGCGGGTACGCCTTCGCCATGGAAGAACATGGTGCCCAGCTTGAATTGCGCCTGGGCATGGCCTTGCAGGGAGGCTTTCTCGAAATAGCTCAGGGCTTGATTGAGGTCTTGCGGCGCGCCTTTGCCTTCATAGTAGAACTCACCCAGCTCGTATTGCGCCTGGGCATCCCCTTCATCAGCGGCCTTCTGGCAGGCGGCAAGCGCCTCGGCCTGTTCCTGTGCCTGGGGATCGAGGGTGCAGCGACCCATCGCTGGGATCAACAACGAGTTGCCGCCTGCTTCTTGTGCGTGCGCGAGCAGGGGCTGAAGGAGCAACAGGCAGCCCAATGTCAGGGCGCGGCCGGTGCGGTTCATGGGAATCGACTTACCTCTGAGGGGCGCGCGGACCCGGCGAGGGGTCCAATAAGCGCGCATTATGAAATAAGCAGGGCCAACCTTACAAAGTCTTTACTCGTTTTTCTGCTGCGTGGCCGCGATATCCGGTGGTTTCGGGCGTTTTTGCTGATTCGGCAGGAGAAAAGTTCGAGTAAAGCACGTGACTGGCGTAGCGCATCACCACGCCAGTCGTACAGCACTTACTTCAAGGCAGCAAATGCGCGCTCTGCCGCATCCAGGGTCAATTGCAGCTCGGCTTCGCCGTGGGCGATCGAGGTGAAGCCGGCTTCGAAGGCGCTCGGTGCCAGGTACACGCCGCCTTCCAGCATCAGGTGGAAGAAGCGTTTGAACAGGTTGGCATCGCTGGCCATCACATCCTCGAAGGTCACGATGTCGTCGGCACCGCTGAAGTACAGGCCGAACATGCCCCCGGCCTGGGTGGTGACGAAGGGAATGCCGGCGGCATCGGCGCGCTGTTGCAGGCCTTCGAGCAGGCGGCTGGTGTAGTCGCTCAGTTCGGCGTGGAAGCCCGGACGGCTGATCAGGCGCAGGGTGGTCAGGCCTGCGGCCATGGCCAGCGGGTTGCCGGACAGGGTGCCCGCCTGGTAGACCGGGCCCAGGGGCGCGATGTGTTGCATGATCGAGCGCTTGCCGCCGAAGCAGCCTACTGGCATGCCGCCGCCAATGATCTTGCCGAAGGTAGACAGGTCAGGGGGCACGCCGTAATGGGCCTGGGCACCGCCGAGGGCCACGCGGAAACCGGTCATCACTTCGTCGAAGATCAGCACCACGCCGTGTTGGTCGCACAGACTGCGCAGCCCCTGCAGGAAGCCCGGTGCCGGTGGTACGCAGTTCATGTTGCCGGCCACCGGCTCGACGATGATGCAGGCTACTTCCTGGCCGACATCGGCGAGCATTTTTTCCACGGCTCCGATGTCGTTGAACGGCAGGGTCAGGGTGTGCTTGGCGAAGGCTGCCGGGACCCCGGCGGAGCTTGGCACGCCTTGGGTCAAGGCGCCGGAGCCGGCCTTGACCAGCAGGCTGTCGGAGTGGCCGTGGTAGCAGCCTTCGAACTTGATGATGCTGTCGCGACCAGTGAAGCCGCGGGCCAGGCGAATCGCGCTCATGGTGGCTTCAGTGCCGGAGCTGACCATGCGCACCATTTCCATGGACGGCACGATGGCGCAGACCAGGTCGGCCATTTCGGTTTCCATGGCGGTCGGGGCGCCATAGGACAGGCCGTGCTCCAGCTGCTTGCGCACCGCGTCGAGCACGTCCGGATGGCTGTGGCCGAGGATCATCGGCCCCCAGGAGCCGACATAGTCGACATAGCGCTTGTCGTCTTCGTCGGTGACGTAGGCACCTTCGGCGTGCTTGAAGAACAGCGGGGTGCCGCCCACGCTCTTGAAGGCGCGCACGGGCGAGTTGACGCCACCGGGGATGTGTTTCTGGGCGTTGGCAAACAGGGTTTCGGAACGAGACATGATTGGGCTCTCAAAAAGTCAGCAGATGGCTATTCAACGATTGAACAAGGCATTGAAGGCGCGGGCGCGGCGAGTCACGTCTGCGGCGCTCTCGGCACCGAACAGGCCATGGACCACGGCCAGCAGGTCGGCGCCGTGCTCGACCAGCGGAGCGGCGTTGTCCAGGGTGATGCCACCGATCACGCAGATCGGCAGGTGCAGGCTGGCCCGGGCCTGGTCCAGCAGTTCCAGGCTGGCCGTCGGGGCCCCTGGCTTGGTGTTGGAGTTGAAGAAACGACCGAAGGCGACATAACTGGCGCCTTCCTTGGCGGCCTGCTCGGCCAGGGGCAACTGGGCGTGGCAGGTGGCGCCGATGATCGCCTGGCGGCCTAGCAGGGCCCGTGCCGGAGTCAGCGGGCCGTCGGTTTGGCCCAGGTGCACGCCGGCACCAATGCGCGCCGCCAGCTCGGCGTCATCGTTGATGATCAAGTGAGTCTTGTAGCGCTCGCACAAGGTGAGCAGGGTTTCGGCTTCCCGCAGGCGGCGAGCCTGGTCGTCGCTTTTGTCGCGGTACTGCAACAGGGTGACACCGCCATCCAGCGCTGCCTCCACGTACTTCAGGAACTTGCCGGCCAACAGCTGGCTGTCGGTGATGGCGTACAGACCACGTAGTTTCATTGAGCGGGCCTCATGACATTACGAGCAGAAATCCAATGGCAAGCGGCGCGGGACAAACTGGCCGCGGCCCAGTTGCTCAGCATCGCGCAGGGTGCGCCAGGTGTAGTCGAGGGCGGACTTCACCGCGCTGGCCAGCTGTTCACCTTGCGCCAGGCGCCCGGCCAGGGCACTGGCCAGGGTGCAGCCGGAACCATGGTAGCTGCCCGGCAGGCGCTGGCAGGTATAGGTTTCGCGCAGGCCGTCACGGCTGTAAAGACGGTTGTGCACTTCATGTTCATCGCCATGGCCGCCGGTAATCAGCAGGTGCTTGACGAAGGGCAGGAGTTTTTCAGCGCACTGGTCGGCACCGCCTTCCGGCAGTTCGGCAAGGATTCGGGCTTCAGGAAGGTTGGGGGTGGCGATGGTGGCCAGGGGCAGCAGGCGCTCGCGCATGGCATAGCCCACTTCGTCCTTGCCCAGGCGGCCGCCGCCGCCGGCGCGCAGCACTGGGTCGCAGATCATCGGCAGGTGCGGATGGGCCTGCAGCAATTCGACGACGGTGTCGACCATTGCCAGGGAACCGAGCATGCCCAGCTTGACCGCGGCGACCCTGGAGTCGTTGAGCACGACATTGGCCTGGGCCAATACCCACTCGCGATCCAGGACACGGAAATCGCTGACGTTGACCGTGTCTTGCACGGTCAGCGCGGTGACAGCCGGAGCTGCATGACAACCCTGGGCCAGCAGGGCTTCGATATCTGCCTGCAAGCCGGCGCCACCACTGGGGTCGTGGCCGGAGAGACAGAGGACAACGGGGCGAGAGCTGTAGATATTCATGGGCGGCGAGCTTACCACCAAACGATTTTTTTCGCGGTGCCTGGCGTGGAACAGGACCTGCTGCTTTGCCATCGCCGAGTCTCTTCATCGGTGCAACAGCTCTAGCCCGCTGGATTGCGCTGAGAGGCCCGTTCTAGAGCCTTTAGACTAAAATTTTCAATGGTGTTCAATGGCCATCAGCGGCTATGCTAGAGTGGATTCAAATCAATAACAGGTCATGCCGGTTCTACGTCTGCTCAAGGGAAATGGGGGACTTCCTGACACCACCGGACAAGCCACGCTGGGGCTTTATGCGCTATTTGCTGATGTTGCTGTTGAGCTTGCCGATGCTGGTTGGCGCCGCTGAGTTCGACGAGTTCACTCAACGCCTGCCCTTGGGCCGAGTGATGCAAGTGCTCGAAGACACGGGTGGTAAAGCGACGATCGCCGATGTCAGCTCGGGGCCTTTGGCTGAACAGTTCAAGCCTCACGATAAAGACACGCTCAACGCCGGTTATTCACGTTCGGCATTCTGGTTGAAGATCGACCTCGACTACCGCCCCGCCAATCCGGCCGCGCAACGCAGCTGGTTGCTGGAACTGGCCTACCCGCCCCTGGATCACCTTGAGCTCTACGTCCCCGATGAGGCCGGCGGCTATCGGCTGGCAGGACGTACCGGCGATGCCTTGCCCTTCGACAGCCGGCAGATCCGCCAGAACAACTACCTGTTCAACCTGAATTTTTCCCCCCATGAACACAAGACCGTGTTTCTGCGCCTGGCCAGCGAAGGCTCGATCCAGGCACCGGTGAGCCTCTGGTCCAGTACCGCCTACCTGGAAGCCCAGCCGGTGCGGCTCTATATCCTGGGGCTGATCTACGGTGTGCTGCTGGGCATGCTGGTGTACAACCTGTTCATCTACCTCAGCGTGCGCGACACCAGCTACCTCTACTACATCGTCTACATCGCCTCGTTCGGCCTCTATCAACTGTCGGTCAACGGCGCTGCAGTGGAATACTTCTGGCCCAACAGCCCTTGGTGGGCCAACGCCGCGACGCCGTTCTTCATCGGCTCGGCGGGGCTGTTTGGCAGTCAGTTCGCCCGCAGCTTCCTGCAGACTTCCCGTCACAGTCCCTGGGTCGACCGCGTACTGCTGGCGCTGATGCTGTTCGGTGCCGTGGTCATGGCCCTGTCGCTGATGACCAGCTATGCCCTGGCCTTGCGCCTGGCCACCACCCTGGCGCTGCTGTTCACGGTGGTGATCTATGTGGCCGGGATCGTGGCCTGGTGCCGCGGGCTACGGGTGGCGCGCTACTTCATCATCGCCTGGTCGGCCTTTCTGTTCGGAGGGGTGATCAATACCCTGATGGTTCTGGGTTACTTGCCGAATGTGTTCCTGACCATGTACGCCAGCCAGATCGGCTCGGCGATCGAGGTGGCGCTGTTGTCCCTGGCCTTGGCCGACCGGATCAACGCCATGCGCGAACAGCAGGCCCAGACCCTGCAGGAGGCCGGGCAGAAGCTCGAACTGCTGAACCAGCAACTGGCCCACAGCAACCGCCTCAAGGATGAGTTCCTGGCGACCCTGACCCATGAGCTGCGTACGCCGATGAACGGCGTCATCGGCTCCCTGGAGTTGATGCAGACCCTGGAGCTGGACCCGGAGCTGGAGCAGTACCAGCAGACCGCCGCTGGTTCCGCGCGGGACATGATGCGCATGGTCAATGGCATTCTGACCCTTACCGAACTGCAGGCCGGCAAGCTCAGCGCCCAGCGCCAGCCATTCAGTCTGCGTTCGCTGCTGACGGTGTTGCAGACTCAGTTCGGCGCCAGCGCCGCCGCCAAGTCCCTGTCCTTTCAGATCGACCTGGGGCCCGAGCTGCCCGATCGTTTGCAAGGTGATCGCTGCAAGCTCAGCCATTGCCTGGAGTGCCTGCTGGACAACGCCGTCAAGTTCACCCTGTCCGGTGGCGTGGTGTTGCGGGTGGTCACCCGGGGCATCACGGCGGAACGGGTGAGCCTGACCTTCGAAGTGATCGACAGCGGCATCGGCTTCGTCAATCTGGATGAGGCGACCCTGTACCAGCGCTTCTTCCAGCTCGACGGTTCGATGACCCGGGAGTACGGCGGCCTGGGCATCGGTCTGGCCATCTGTCGGCAACTGGTGGAACTGCTGGGCGGGCATTTGACCCACGAATCCAGCCCCGGCCGGGGCAGCTGTTTCCGCCTGCAGGTGGAGTTCGACGCCCAGGAACCGCTCCAGCGCTCACCAGTGGTCGTCCACCGACGCTTGCCACCCGACTGCACGGTGCTGTTGGTGGATGACAACGATGTCGATCAATTGGTGGTGCGGGGCATGCTGCTCAAGCTCGGCTACCGAGTGCGCACCGCAGACAATCCCACAGATGCGCTGCAACTGCTGGGGCGTGAGTCCATCAGTGCCGTGTTGATCGATGGCCAGTTCTCCAGCGCGCAACTGGGGGCCTTCCGTCTGCAGGCCCAGGCATTGCCCGGCTATCGTCACCTGCCGATCCTGCAGGCCTGCATTCCCGGTACTGAGGGGGGCGTGGCAAATGGGGAATACCTCGGCAAACCGGTGAAATTCGAGGCATTGCAAGCGCTGTTGGCGAAATGCGTGCTGCACGCGGAGCAGGGTGAAAGCGCCGACATTTAGGCGGATATGCCACTTTGTTCGCGCCGGAGCGAGTGCTTAACTGGGGTCTTGGCACACCCTGAAGGAGCCCCGCGATGAACCTCCACCAGTTCGCTGAAACCCACGAAGTCACCAATCAGCCGCCCGTCCTGGACGGCGCCAACCTCTATCGGATCGACTTGCCGCTGCAGCAATGGATGCAGCGCTTCGATGCCGGCTGGGCCGAGTCGCGGGTCGATGCCTATGGCGCCCTGGCCGGCGGTCCGTTGATGGAAGCGGGTTTCTTGGCCAATCAGAACAAGCCGGTGTTCGCCAGCCATGACCGTTTCGGTCACCGGATCGACCTGGTGGAGTTCCATCCGGCCTACCACCAGCTGATGCAGGCTGCGATCGAAGGCGGCCTGACCTCGTTGCCCTGGACCGATCCGCAGGCGGGTGCCCATGTCGCCCGGGCCGCCATGACCTATCTGCACAGCCAGGCCGAGGCCGGCAGCGGCTGCCCGCTGACCATGACCTTTGCCTGTGTACCGGCGCTGAAGCTGCAGCCGGATATCGCCGAGCAATGGCTGCCGAAGATCCTTGCCACCCAGTACGACCCGCGCAATGTCGGCATGCAGCACAAGGCCGGGCTGACCATCGGCATGGCCATGACCGAGAAGCAGGGCGGCACTGACGTCCGTGCCAACACCACCCGGGCCTATCCGGTGGGCGCCTCGGGGCCGGGGCAGGCCTATGAACTGGTGGGGCACAAGTGGTTCTGCTCGGCGCCGATGTGCGATGCGTTCCTGACCCTGGCCCAGACCGAAAAAGGCCTGACCTGTTTCCTCCTGCCTCGCCATCGCCCCGATGACAGTCGCAATCAGTTCTACATTCAACGGTTGAAGAACAAGCTCGGCAACTGCTCCAACGCCTCCAGCGAGGTGGAGTTTCGCGGTGCCCTGGCCTGGATGATCGGCGAGGAAGGGCGTGGCGTGCCGACCATCATCGAGATGGTGGCCATGACCCGTTTCGATTGCATGGTCGGCTCCAGTTCACTGATGCGCCAGGCGCTGACCCAGGCCAGCCATCACTGTGCCCATCGCAGCGTCGGCGGGCGGGTGCTCAGCGAACAGCCGCTGATGCAGAACGTGCTGGCCGACCTGGCCCTGGAAAGCGAAGCGGCCCTGGCCCTGAGCATGCGCATGGGCAGGGCCCTGGATCACCAGGATGACGCCCAGGAAATGAAGTTCTCACGGCTGGTGACGGCGGTGGGCAAGTATTGGATCTGCAAGCGTGCCCCGGCCATGATCAACGAAGCCGCCGAGTGCATGGGCGGCGCCGGGTATGTCGAGGACAGCATCCTGCCGCGGTTGTACCGCGAAGCACCGGTGAACTCCACCTGGGAAGGTTCGGGCAACGTGCAGTGCCTGGACGTGCTGCGGGCCCTGTCGAAAGAGCCCGGGGTGCTGGATGCCCTGTTTGCCGAGCTGGGCGATGGCCATGGCGACACTCACCTGGCGGCGCACATCGCCGGCCTGAAGGCGGGGTTCAAGGACACCGACGAGATCCAGTACCGGGCCCGGCAACTGACCGAGGACATTGCCCTGGGCTTGCAGGCCAAGCTGCTGCTGGAGGCTGGCAATGCGACGGTCAGCGATGCCTTTATTACCAGTCGCCTGGGTGGCCAGAGTGGCCGGGTCTACGGCACCTTGCCACGAGGGTTGGATGTGGCCGCCATCGTCGCCCGTTCCACCCCTCAAGGCTTCTGACCCGGTGGCAGCGGCTTTCCAATGAAAGCCGCGTCTGCCTTGGCGAGGCCTTTCTGGGGGCCATTTTTGGCAAGCCGGCTCCGGCAGTGATTCCGTGGTTTCCGTGGGACGGCGTTGCAGGCAAGATGAACGCCTGCAAGATCAGAACACAGGATGCTTATCGTGACCGAAGCTTTTATTGTCGTTCAAACCGCCGAGCAAGCCGTGGATCGGCTTGCCGCTTTGCATGAGCGGGCCACCACGGCGCTGAGCCAGGCACTCAAGCGCTACCTCAAGGATCGGGCCGAGCCGGATGCCGAACAGCGGGCGCTGTTTCGCTACCCCGAGTTGCGCCTGACCTACCGCTGCCAGGGTGAAGTCCCACAGACTACCCGGGCCTATGCCAAGGTCCAGCTGCCGGGCACCTACAGTGTCACCGTCACTCATCCCGCCGCCTTCCGTAACTACCTGCTCGAGCAGTTGGTGCCGCTGATGCACGACTTCACCGTCACGGTGGAAGTGGGCGTCAGCGAACAGAACATTCCTTATCCCTATGTGGTGGAGCAGGGTGATGAGCTGGCTGGCTCCGGGGTGACCGCCGCGGCCCTGGCTCGGGTCTTTCCGAGCACCGACCTGTCGGCGGCTACCGATGGCATCGCCGATGGCCTCTACGATTGGGAGAACACCCATCCGCTGCCGCTGGCGCTGTTCGATGCCGCACGCGTGGACTTTTCCCTGCGTCGCCTGGTGCACTACACCGGCAGCGACTGGCGGCATGTGCAGCCATGGATCCTGCTGACCAACTACCATCGTTACGTCGACCAGTTCATCGTCCATGGCCTGGAGCAGCTGCGCAGTGATCCGCGTTTTGTGCGCATGGTCCTGCCGGGCAACGTGATCATCGAGAAAAGCATGGATCACGGCGAGGCCTCGGCGATTGCTGCCGGGGTGGTCTGGCACCGCTACCAGATGCCGGCCTATCACCTGCAGGCCAGCGACGGTCACGGCGTGACTCTGGTGAACATCGGTGTCGGCCCGTCCAACGCCAAGAACATCACCGACCACCTGGCAGTACTGCGCCCTCATTGCTGGCTGATGATCGGCCACTGTGGCGGCCTGCGGCAGTCCCAGACCATCGGCGACTACGTGCTGGCTCACGCCTATATGCGCCGTGACGGCATTCTCGATCGGGTGGTGCCGCCGAACATCCCGATTCCGGCCCTGGCCGAAGTCCAGCTGGCGTTGCAACAGGCCGCGGCCAACGTCACCGGAGAGAAGGGCGAGCAACTGAAGAAGCGCCTGCGCACCGGCACGGTCCTGACCTACGACGACCGTAACTGGGAATTGCGCTGGGCCGAGGAGCGTCCGTTGATCAACCTGTCCCGGGCCGTGGCGGTGGACATGGAAAGCGGCACCATCGCCGCCCAGGGCTATCGCCTGCGGGTGCCCTACGGCACCTTGCTGTGTGTGTCGGACAAACCCCTGCACAGTGAGATCAAGTTGCCGGGGGCGGCCAACGCTTTCTACGAGCGGGCGGTGAGCCAGCACCTGAAGATCGGCATCGAGGCCGTGGACCTGATGCGCAGCGAACTCAACTCCCTGCACTCGCGCAAGTTGCGCAGTTTCGACGAGCCACCGTTCCGTTGAGTGTTTGAACCATGGTCATTTGGCGATCAGGCCACTAGCATTGTCGGTCCTGATCGCTGAATGTTCCTCTCGCCATGTCCCGTCCGTCCCGTCCCGCTTCCCGTCGTCCTGGCGCGAAGCCGTTTTCCTCTTCCCCGGCCAAGCGCGTGGCCAAGGCGGCTCCGGCCGAGCCGAAGCTGATCCTGTTCAACAAGCCCTTCGATGTGCTGACCCAGTTCAGCGATGGTGAGGGCCGGGCGACGCTCAAGGACTTCATTGCGGTTCCCGGTGTGTACCCGGCCGGACGCCTGGATCGCGACAGCGAAGGCCTGCTGCTGTTGACCAATGACGGGCAGTTGCAGGCGCGGATCGCCGATCCCAAGCACAAGCTGGCCAAGACCTATTGGGTGCAGGTTGAAGGTGAGCCCGATGCGCAGCAGTTGCAGCGCCTGCGTGACGGCGTGGAGCTCAACGATGGCATGACCCTGCCGGCCGAGGCGCGCTTGCTGGAAGAGCCGCAGCTGTGGCCACGCAACCCGCCGGTACGCTTTCGCAAGAGCGTGCCCACTGGCTGGCTGGAGTTGGTGATTCGCGAAGGGCGCAACCGTCAGGTACGCCGCATGACAGCGGCGGTGGGCCTGCCGACCTTGCGCCTGGTGCGGGTCAGGATCGGCGACTGGACCCTGGAAGGCCTGGATCAGGGCCAGTGGAAGGAAGTTCCGGCGCGGCTATAGGGCGCCGGATTCGATCAAGCCGATCACCACGCTCTTGATGATGAACGCGGCCACGCCCAGGCCCAGCACGAAGAACAGGATGAACGAGCCGAAGCGCCCGGCCTTGGACTTCTTGGCCAGGTCCCAGACGATGAACCCCATGAACAGGATCAGAATGCTGACCAGGCCGGTCATCATCCACTCTTCGAATACTGCTGGATCCATCGATCATCTCCACTGCAGGCAGGGCAAAAAAATGCCGGGCGAGTATACGCCAAGGGACGAATGCCGGGCATTGATCTGTATGCGTTACGTCGCCACAGCCCAAGGGCTGTCTCGCTTGTGCAAGCGCTTGTGTGCAGCAACGGCCGGGCGCCACCTGCCAACGAAAGCGCCCTGATGAGCAACAGGCCGCCGAGGGCGCGCCGGGTTGAAGATCAGCTACGCAGATGAGTCAGCGGCAATTCAGTGCTGTTGAGCACCTGATTGAGCACGAAGCTCGAGCGCACGCTGGTCACCCCGTCGATGCGGGTCAGGTGGCCCAGCAGGAGCTTCTGGTAGTGATCCATGTCCGGTACCACGACCTTGAGCTGGTAGTCGGCGTCCATCCCGGTCACCAGGCTGCATTCCAGAACCTGGGGCAGGCTGCGGATTGCTGCTTCGAAGTTCTCGAAACGCTCCGGAGTGTGTCGGTCCATGCCGATCAGCACGTAGGCGGTCAGGCTGAGGCCGAGCATCTTGCGGTCCAGCAGGGCAACCTGGCGGGAGATATAGCCGTCGTCCTCCAGTTGCTTGACCCGGCGCGAGCAGGGGGAGGGCGAGAGGCCGATGCGCTCGGCCAGTTCCTGGTTGGAGATGCGGGCGTCGCGCTGCAATTCCGCCAATATGCTCAGGTCATAGCGGTCCAGTTTGCTCATCAATCAGGCCTTTGTCATAAGTATTGCGTTGAATTATCTATCTTGAGTTAAAAATTGCGCAATAGGTGATTTGAAAAGCAATCTTAGCAATCCTCTGTCGCCGGCCCAGGCCTATGCTTATCACCAGAATCACTGCCCGGACATAGAGTCCACTGCGGCCCGCCGAATCAGGCCTGCCGCGGCCGCCAATCCCACAGGGTTGGGCCGGCCCCCGGGCTACACACTGTCCACAAGACGGCGTGAGGTGAGCCGGCGTCAAAAGCGTCGAGCACGGACAAAATCTCAAGGGGTGGCCGACGGGCCGCCCTTTTTTATTGCCTGCGAAATAAGTCTCGTGACTGATAATCTCTAGCAGAACCGCCCCAGGCTTTTTCAGTCTTATGTACAGGCTCCCATCCGCAGTGAGGAATAGCATGAAGTCGCGCATCTGGCGTTTGGCAGGTGTTGGTTTGTTGTGCGTGAGCGTCAGCGCGCAGGTCGTTGCCGATGAGCGGGACGAGCGACGTCCTCCCCAGCAGGGTGGTCCGTCCGGCGGGCAGCGTGAGCATGCCCCTGAAGGCCGGGGAGGCAATAATCAAGGCCATCCGGCCAACGCTCCCGAGCGTCCGCAACCGGCGCCGCAGCAGCGTCCACAGAATGAAATCATTCGTGGCGAGAACAGCCGGCAGTTCGAACACAATGAGCAGAACCCGGGAGGGCAGTGGCAGAACCGGCCCCAGCATGATCCCAACCAGCAGGGGCGACCGGCACCAGCACCGCAGCCGCAAGCGACGCCCAACCTGCCGATCCAGAGCCGCCCCGACACCGTGCGCCAGACCCAGGAGCCTCAGCGTGGCTACTACAAGGACATTCCGCGGCGCAACGACTACAACCAGCATTGGCAAGCCGGCGGGCCCGGCTCGCGTCCCGACAATGGCCACCCCAATGACTATCGCTGGCCGGGTCGTCCCGACGGTCATGGCAATGGCTGGGGGCCGGGGCCGCAGTACCGTCCGGGCTATGTGATCGACCGTTTCCCCGAGCGCAATTACCGGGTGCCGTACCGTGGCCAGGATTACTTCTTCTCGGGGGGCTACTGGTATCGCCCACAAGGTCCGCGCTATGTGGTGGTGCGTCCGCCTTACGGCATTCGCGTGGCTTACTTGCCCGATTACGCACGGGAAGTGTGGATAGGCAGTGCGCTGTTCTTCCTCGCCGCCGGGGCCTACTACACCTATGAAGCCAACACCCAGCAGTACGTGGTGGTCGAGCCCCCGGCGAACCTACCGCCCCCGAACCCGCAACCCAGCGGCAATGGCTATGACGTCCTGGCTTACCCGGTCAACGGCCAGCCCCCGCAGCAGGTCGACCAGGACCGCTACGACTGTTATCGCTGGGCTGTGCAGCAAAGTGGCTTCGATCCCGCCAGCGTGACCTATCAGCCGGCTGCCGAGGTGGTCCAGGCCTACCGTCAGGCCCAAGGCAACTGCCTGAGTTCGCGCGGGTATCAGGTGACCTACTGACTCCTGGCGGCCTTGACCACTTCCTGCGGGTCGGCGTGCACCAGCACCTCGGCTCGCGGGTAGGCCTGCTGGATCGCCTCGGCGGCCTGGTCGCTGAGGCCGTGGGCCACTGACAGGGTCAGCTCGCCAGGCAGTTCCAGGTGCAGTTGGACAAACCAGCGGCTGCCGGAGATCCGCGTGCGCAGGTCATGGGCGCCGAGCACGCCGGGAACGCTGCAGGCCAGTTCCAGCATGTGCTGGCTGACATCGGGAGGCAGTTCCTCGTCCATCAGCACGGAGAAGCTCTCCCGGGCAATCTGCACCGCACTCCAGAGGATGTAGACGGCAATCCCCAGGCCGAACCAGGCGTCCACCTGGTGCCAGCCGAAGGCGGCCAGCACCAGGGCCAGCAGGATGCTGCCGTTGAGCAGCAGGTCGGAGCGGTAGTGCAGCGAGTCGGCCCGTACGGCGTTGGAGCCGGTGGCGCGGATCACTCGATGCTGCAGGATCAGCAGCGCCACGGTCAGCACCAGAGACAGCACGATCACCCCGATGCTCAGCCAGGGCGCACCCACCGGTTCGGGGCTGTGCAGGCGCTCGGCCGCCTGAAAGGCGATCAACACCGCACTGCCGGCGATGAACAGCGCCTGGGCCATGCCCGCCAGGGATTCCGCCTTGCCGTGGCCGTAGCGGTGATCCTCATCGGCCGGCCGCAGGGCGTAATGCACTGCCAGCAGATTGAGCAGGGAAGTGAAGCCGTCGAGCACTGAGTCGGTGAGCCCCGCCAGCATGCTCACCGAGCCACTGAGCCACCAGGCGACGGCCTTGGTCACGATCAGGATCCCGGCCACGGTGACCGAGGCACGTGTGGCCAGGCGCAATAGCCGAGCGTGTTCCGAGCTAGCGATCATGTGTGGCAGGTTCCTTGAACGAAGTGGTCAGGCGGCGGGCTGCAGCCCATACAGGGCCAATTGCTGCACGCTGCCCTTGTGCTGGATCAGGCGCGGGTCGTCAAGGGGAAAGCTGCCGCCCAGCTCGCTTTCGAGAATCGCCTGCAGCTTGCGGTTGTCGACCTTGCCGTCGGCGCCGATGGCCTGCTGGAGTTTTTCCGGTGCGATCTGCGCGGTCTTGCCCGGCTCCAAGTAGATTGCCCCGGTAGCGAAGTCGACGCCAAAGGCGATCAGCCCCGGAATCACATAGAACAGCAGGCCCACGGCATCCAGGACCGCTACCAGTGGATCGATCTTGCCATCGATCTGGCCGCGTCGGTCAGGGAAGAAGATCGAGCCGCAGGCGGTGAGCTGGGTCAACAGGGTGGTCACCAGGATGCCGCCAATGACACGGTGGGGAATACGCATGGATATCTCCTAGCAAGCACGAAGGCACAGAGTAAGGAAGCGGGGGCATGAGTCTTGTCGATCAGCATTCAGACCATGATTAACCCCAGGCAGTTCGCCGTTATACTCGCGCCTCTGTTTTGGAGCCAGCATGAATTCTTTGCCAATTGATGAAGTTTTGCCTGCACTGCGCGACGCCTTGGCGACGCGCCATGAAGCGGTGCTCGAAGCCCCGCCCGGTGCCGGCAAGACCACCCGCGTGCCCCTGGCGCTGCTGCACCAGGACTGGCTGGCCGGACAGACCATCCTCATGCTGGAGCCACGGCGCCTGGCCGCCCGCGCCGCCGCCGAACGCCTGGCCAGCGAGTTGGGGGAGAAGGTCGGCGAGACCGTGGGTTACCGCATTCGCCTGGACAGCAAGGTTGGCCCGCGCACCCGCATCGAGGTGGTGACCGAAGGCATCCTCACCCGGCGCCTGCAGGATGACCCGGCCCTGGAAGGGGTGGGCCTGCTGATCTTCGACGAGTTCCACGAACGCAGCCTGGACGCCGACCTGGCCCTGGCCCTGAGCCTGAATGGCCGCGAGCTGTTTCGTGATGAGCAGCCGCTGAAGATCCTGCTGATGTCGGCGACCCTGGAGGGCGAGCGCTTGTCCGCGCTGCTCGATGACGCGCCGATCCTGCGCAGTGAGGGACGCATGTTCCCGGTAACTCAACGCTGGGGGCGGCCCTTCCAGCCCGGCGAGTTCATCGAGCCCAGGGTGGTGCAGACGGTGCTCGAAGCCCTCAATGATGAGAGCGGCAGCCTGCTGGTGTTCTTGCCCGGGCAGGCAGAGATTCGCCGGGTGCATCAGCAACTGGCCGACTCCCTGGGGGAGCGCAGCGAGATCCTGCTGTGCCCGCTGCATGGCGAGCTGGACCTGGCGGCCCAGCGCGCGGCCATCGACCCGGCTCCGGCGGGCAAGCGCAAAGTGGTGCTGGCCACCAACATTGCCGAAACCAGCCTGACCATCGATGGCGTGCGTGTCGTGATCGATGCGGGTTTGGCCCGGGTGCCGCGCTTCGATCCCGGCAGTGGCATGACCCGTCTCGATACCCAGCGCATCTCTCGGGCCAGTGCCACCCAGCGTGCCGGTCGCGCCGGGCGCCTGGAGCCCGGTGTGTGCTACCGCCTGTGGTCGGCGGATCAACAGGAGCAACTGGCGGCCTACGCCAGTGCGGAAATCCTTCAGGCGGACCTGGCGGGCCTGGCCCTGCAATTGGCGCGTTGGGGCGTGACCCCGAACCAACTGGTGTGGCTGGACGTGCCCCCCAGCGCTGCCTACGCCCAGGCCCAGGATCTGTTGAGTCGCCTGGGCGCCTTGAACGACGACGGCAGCCTGAATCGCCACGGCCAGGCCATGGCCGAGCTGCCGGCCCATCCGCGCATCGCCCACCTGCTGCTGCGTGGCCAGTCCCTGGGGCTGGCGCAGATGGCCTGTGACGTCGCTGCGTTGTTGGGCGAGCGCGACATCCTGCGCGGTGCCGGCGCCGACCTGCACAGCCGCCTGGTACTGCTGTCGGGCGAGGCGCGTGCGGCCCGTGGCGCCCAGGGCGGCGTGCAGCGTGCGCGGCAACTGGCACGGCAGTACCGTGGTTATCTGCGCGGGCCGGCCGACCAGGCGGTGGCCGACCCTGAGCATCCGCGCTGGCTCGGCGCCTTGCTGGCGTTGGCCTATCCCGACCGGGTGGCCCAGCAGCGACGTCCTGGCGGTGCCGAATACCGTCTGGCCAACGGGCGCGCGGCGCTGTTCAGCGAAACCGACAACCTGATGAAACAGCCCTGGCTGGTGATTGCCGATCTGGGCAGTCGCCAGGGCCAGCGCGAAGAACGTATCTACCTGGCGGCGGACTTCGATCCGGATTTGTTCGACAGCGTGCTGGCCGAGCAGGTGCGCAGCGTCGACCAGCTGGATTGGGACGAGCGTGAGGGCGTGCTGCGGGCCGAGCGTCAGCGCAAGGTCGGTGAGCTGGTGCTCAGCCGTGAGCCGCTCAATGGCCTGGATGAGTCCGCTCGCAGCCAGGCCCTGGTCAATCTGGTGCGGCGCAAGGGCCTGGAACTGCTGCCCTGGACCCCGGAGTTGCGCCAATGGCAGGCCCGGGTGGCCCTGCTGCGGCAGCTGGAATTGAGCGAAAAGGATGAAAGCCAATGGCCGGATGTCAGTGATGGGGCCCTGCTCAAGGGCCTGGAGCAGTGGTTGCAGCCCTACCTGGGCAAGGTCTCGCGACTCAGCCACTTCGCCAACCTGGAGCTGGCCAGCATTGTCCACAACCTGTTGCCCTGGCCCTTGCCGCAGCGCCTGGACGAACTGGCGCCGCATCATCTGACGGTGCCTTCGGGGTCATCGATCCGCCTCGACTACAGCGAGCAGCCACCGATTCTGGCGGTACGCCTTCAGGAGCTGTTCGGCCTGGCGCACACCCCGCGCATCGCCGGCGGGCGGCAAGTGGTGAAGTTGCACCTGCTGTCCCCGGCGCGGCGTCCGGTGCAGGTCACCCAGGACCTGGCGAACTTCTGGCGCAGTACCTACGCCGAGGTCAAGAAGGATCTCAAGGGCCGTTATCCCAAGCATTACTGGCCGGACGACCCGCTGATCGCCGAAGCGACAGCCCGGGCCAAACCGCGCAAGTAGCGTTCTTCACCCTGCGCCTGGCGAGTGGGGTTACTGGGCCGGGAGCAGGAAGCGGGCGAGTACCGGCAGGTGATCGGAGATGCGCAGGGTATCGTCCTGGCGCACCCGGGACTCGACCCGCTTGAGGCGCGGGCTGTAGAACAGGTAGTCGACGGTACGGTCCGGGCCATCCAGGGTCGGGTCATTGGGGTAATGGGTCAGCCAGCGGGCCCGGTCGACGCCGCTGGCCTGGGTGTTGCTGGGGATCATCGGGTACTTGTCCCACAGCAGGTGCAGGGGGCTGTCGGCGCTGTAGGGCGCGCGTTGCCCTTCGCTCAGGCGCTGGTACTGGCCCAGGGGCAGCAGGTTGAAGTCGCCGCCGATCAGCCAGGGCGTACCGCGGCCCTCCAGTTTGTCGAGCACCTTGGAGATGGCCGTGACCTGCTTCTGCTGGGTCTCATCGGCCCTGCGCGCACGCTCCAGGTGAGTGTTCAGGGCCACCAGTTGGCCGCCGTCGCTCAGGGGCAGGTAGCTCAGCAGCAGGGCATCCCTGGGCTGGAACTGGCGCTGGAGGATGTTGTGGGGAGCCACCGGCAATTGCAGGCGTTCGGCGTGTTCGATGCGGTAGCGGCTGAGGGTCGCCAGTTGCCGGCCGACACTGCCGAAGATATGCAGGGAAGGGATGAAGTCAGCTTTCCAGTCATAGGCCTGGGTACTGCAGGGATACAGATCGGTGAGGCGTTCCTGCAGGAGCTTGAGCTGGTCCTGGTAGGCGCTGGCCTTGGCGCCGTTGTCGACTTCCTGCAGCAGCACCAGGTCGGGTTTTTCGTCACGGATCACCCGGGCCACTTCGTCGAGGCTGAAGGCCATGTCTGCGACGGTGGGCTGCTCATCCTCGCCTCGCGCCTGGTCGTTCCAGAATACGTAGCGCTTGCCCGCCAGGTACTGCAGGTTCCAGGTCATCACCTTCAGCGCCTGGCCCGGTACCAGCGGCGCGGCCTCGGCGCTGCAGCTGACCGCCAGGGTTTCCCGGGGTTCCGGGCGCCAGGTCAGGCTGTAGATCAGGCCGATCAGCAGGGTGCCGATCAGCAGCAGGCTCAACAGGGTGACGCGAAGTAGACGGATCATCGGCTCGGCTTATGGCGTTGCAGGATTGCGCCGGAGCATAACCGAGAGCGCGGCCGTCACCCAAGGGGCAGAGCGGCCGCAGGTGGCATCAGCGCTTGTCCGCCTGCTCGCTGACCAGCATGAACAGGCGGTACAGCACCACGCTGGTGAACAGTTGCAGGAAGCTGTAGGCGCTGTCGATGGCCAGCGACAGGATCGGGTTGAGCGGCTGGGGATAAGCCGCGTCGCTGGCGCCCTTGAGCAGCCACAACGGGGCCATCACCGCGAGGATGCACAGCAGAATGCGCAAGAAATGCCCGCGGCTCAGGCGCAGGCTTTCACTGATGGCCGCCAGCGGCGCCATGCCCCTGAGCACCAGCAGGTACTCGGCGAAGGCCAGCACCACCATCAGGAACAGCCCCGGCAGGAAATACAGCGACAGCCCCAGCAGGATCAACAGCGTGCTGACCGCCGTCAGCAGGGCAAAGCGTGGCCACAGGGTCAGGGCCATGGCCAGCAGGTCGCGGGTACGCGGTGATTCGCCCCGGGTTCGGGCATCCAGAAACAGAATCAAGGCACCGGTATACAGCGGGTACAGCAGCAGGCCCACGATCACGCTGTAGCCGGGGAAGGTGTTTTCCCCCAGGGCGCTGCTCACCCCTTGTTGCAGGAGCGCCTCGAGAACCACCAGAGGCAGGCACAACCGGGCGATCTGGCCGAGGTTGCGCTGGAAGAAATACAGGGAGTCGCGCAGAACATCTAACGGATTCATCGATGAAGATCGCAGGTGACGAAGCGGTTGCACACTTTAACCGATGCAGGCCCCTGCGGAGCAAACGTAAACCTTGGGTAAAGACCATTGAAAGTCGTCGCACCAGCCCCATAACTGGTGCGTGCCGTCGCCCCTTCGGGCGCGGAGCGGTTTTTTACCGGCAATCTAAAGAGGTCGCCATGAACAACGAAGAGCAAACCCTGATCGATGGACTGTTTTCACGGTTGCAGCAAGCCGAAACGGATTCAGCCCCGCGTGATGCCCAGGCCGAGGCGCGGATCAAGGAGCATCTGACCCGCCAGCCTGCGGCCGGGTATTTCATGACCCAGGCGATCCTGGTGCAGGAGGCCGCCCTCAAGAGCCTCGATGAACAGAACAAGCAACTGACCCAGCAGGTCCAGCAACTGCAGGCCGAGCTGCAACAGGCCAGGTCCCAGGCGCCGGCTGCGGCTCCTGCATCCGCTGGCGGCTTCCTGTCGAGCATTTTCGGCGGTTCCCGCGAGCCGCAGCCGGCTCCAGCGCCCAGCGCCCCGCCGGCGACGAGTGGAGGCTGGCGCGAACCGCCCCGTTCTTCCTTTGGCGCGTCGCCCCAGCAGAACTTCGGTGCACCCCAGCAAAACTATGGCGCCCCGCAGCAGAACTATGTGCCCCAGCAGGCTCCGGCTGCAGCGGGCAGCAGCTTCCTTGGTGGCGCCTTGAAAACCGCCGCCGGTGTCGCCGGTGGGGTGATGCTGGCCCAGGGCATCAGCAGCCTGTTCCACAACAACCAGCAGCCTCAAGAGGTGGTCGAGGTCATCAAGGAAGAACCAGCACCGGCCAGCGACAACAGCGGCTGGGGCAATGACGACCAGCGCCTGGCCAACAACGACTCCTGGGGCAGCAACGACCAGGGCGGCTTCAGCAACGCCGACTACGACAACGACGACAGCTCGTTCTTCTCCGACGACGACTCCTTCGTCTGATGCACCGTCGGTCCGGGGCAGGTCGCTGCCCCGGACCGATAATTCGCGGAACAATCCTCGTGGCTGGCATACTGGGCGACTTTTCGGGGCCCAAGGCCCGATCCAGCCCCTGCGCTGCTGCGCCATGAGGATTAGCGGTGAAAAAAATCGCTGTGTTCGCCGACGTCCAGAACCTCTACTACACCGTTCGCCAGGCCTATGGTTGTCACTTCAACTACGCGGCCCTGTGGGCGGACATCAGCAAGCAGGGGCAGATCGTCGAGGCCTATGCCTATGCCATCGACCGTGGCGACAGCAAGCAGCAGCAGTTCCAGCAGATCCTGCGCAACCTGGGCTTCACGGTAAAGCTCAAGCCCTACATCCAGCGCAGCGACGGTTCGGCCAAGGGTGACTGGGACGTGGGCATCACCATCGACATCATGGACGCCGCCGCCCATGTCGACGAAGTGGTGCTGGCTTCCGGCGACGGTGATTTCGACCTGCTGCTGGAGCGCATCATCAGCAAGCACGGGGTCAGCGCGGTGGCTTACGGGGTGCCGGGCCTGACTGCCAATTCGCTGATCCGCGCAGCCACCCGCTATGTGCCGATCGAAGGCGCGTTGCTGCTTAAAAACTGATCAATTTTCCTACGGAGCAGCACAGGTTTGGAACGCATTGCCGTCATCGACTTTGAAACCACCGGGATCTCCCCGAGCAGCAGTTGCCGGGCCACGGAAATCGCCGTGGTGATCCTTGAGCAGGGGCGCATTGTCGAGCGTTACCAGAGCCTGATGAATGCCGGCGTGCGCGTGCCGGCCTTTATCGAACAACTGACCGGCATCAGCAACGCCATGCTGCGCAGTGCCCCGCCAGCGGAGCAGGTGATGAACGAGGTCAACGAGTTCGTCGGTATCACCCCGTTGCTGGCGCACAACGCGGCCTTCGACCAGAAGTTCTGGGATTTTGAACTGGGGCGGATCAAGCGCACCCGGCTGCAGAACTTCGCGTGCTCACTGTTGTTGGCGCGGCGCCTGATGCCGGCGGCACCGAACCACAAGCTGGGTACCCTGACCGCCTATGCCGGCCTGCCTCACACCGGCCAGGCGCACCGGGCCATGGCCGATGCCGAGATGGCGGCCAACCTGGTGGCGCACCTGGCCACCGAGCTGCGGCACACCCATGGCTTGCAGGCGCTGTCCCATGATTTCTTGTGCAAGCTGCAGAAGGTCCCGGCGGCCAAGGTGCCCGAGCACCTCAAGCGCCATCGCGGTTGCTGAGCACTGGCCCGCTGTAGCCGCTGCTGCAGGTTCGTGCCTTGTTAGGGCTGTCAGGCCTGCAGGGTTTTAGTCACGGCTGAAGTTGCCAGGCCGCGGCGCTTCCCCCTGAGCAAAAAACAGCCAGTTCTCTGCAGGCCTTGCGTACTTGGGGCTGCCGAGGCTTTTGCTCAGGTTATCCACAGGCGGCTCCCCAGGGATTGGGGGTAAGACGGTGGCCGGTGACGAGCAGGGATGGATCACCTATCGAGGGTTTCCAACTGCCCCAGGGGCACGCGCCGTTCGATGGCACTGGACAGCACGATGGACGTCTTGCTGAAGCCGAACTGGGCCACACGGTTGATCAACTCCTCCAGCTCCGGCATCGAGCCCACCGCGGCCTGCATGATCACGCAGGGGTCGCCGGTGACCCGGTGGCATTCGGTGAGTTGGGGAATCCGGATCAGTTCGTCGTAGACCTTCTGGTTGCCATGCTGGGCCAGGCGCAGTTCGATCACGCACTGGATCGGCAGCCCCAGCTTGCTCATGTCGACCTTGGCCTGGTAGCCGATGATCACCCCGCTGGCTTCCAGCTTGGCCACGCGCTCGGCCACCGCCGGTGCCGAGAGGTTGACCTTGCGTGCCAGCTCGGCGTAGCTCGCCCGGCCGTTCTCCAGCAGGCTGGCAAGGAGCATGCGGTCGTACTTGTCCATGGAAAACTCCCCAACCCAGGCTGACTTTCGAAAGCACGGTATATAGCCCTGATCTCCATGCTTTGAAAAGTGTATGGGTCTTATAAACAGGTTTTGTAACTTAATTTCCGTTGGTCGGCTTTTTAGAATAAGTCTCCCCTTCTGCCTGCGTTCGAGCCGTCCCCATGCCTGGCCAAAGCCGTTTCCCGCTGCCCCTGATTGCTGCCTTCTTCGCCCTGTATGTGATCTGGGGTTCGACCTACCTGGTGATCCGGATCGGTGTCGAGTACTGGCCACCGTTGATGCTGGGGGGCATTCGTTTCGTGATCGCCGGTAGCCTGATGTACGCCTTCCTGCGCTGGCGCGGAGTGCCGGCGCCGACCTGGGCGCAGTGGAAGGCGGCGGGGGCGATCGGCGTGCTGCTGCTCAGCTGTGGCAATGGCGCGGTGACGGTGGCCGAGCACACCGGCGTTACCTCCGGGGTCGCGGCGCTGGCGGTGGCCACGGTGCCTTTGTTCACCTTGCTCTGTGGGTATTTCTGGGGCGCGCGCAACACGCGCCTGGAATGGGCCGGCATCGCCCTTGGGATGATCGGCATCGGCATGCTCAACCTGGGGTCCAACCTGCAGTCCAGCCCGCTGGGCGCGGGCTTGCTGCTGTTCGCGGCGGCGGCCTGGGCGTTCGGCTCGGTGTGGAGCAAGCACTTGCCGCTGCCCCAGGGGGCGATGGCCAGTGCAGCGGAGATGCTGGTGGGGGGCGTGGTGTTGCTGATCGGCAGTGCCCTGAGTGGTGAACGCCTGGAGGCGGTTCCGCCATTGGAAGGCTGGCTGGCCCTGATCTACCTGATCGGTTTCGGCTCGATCATCGCCTTCAACGCTTACATGTACCTGCTCAAGCATGTGCGTCCGGCGGCGGCCACCAGCTACGCCTACGTCAACCCGGCCGTCGCGGTGTTGCTGGGGATCGTGTTCGTCGGCGAAACCATCGGCCTCGAAGAGGCCTTGGCCATGGTGGTGATCATCAGCGCCGTGGTGCTGATCGGTTTGCCCCAGTGGCGCAAGCCCAAGCCGAAAGCGGTGGCCCAGGAAACCGCCTGACCCGGGCGGGCCAGGCGCAGGGGCGGATTATTGGGGTGGGATCGCCTTGGCCAGGAACGTGCTGACCCGGTCGGCGACCTGCCGGTGAATAGCTTCGCGGCTGCGCCCGTCACCGTCCTGGCAGATGATTTCGTCGCCTGGTGCCTCTTTCTCGAGCAGAGCAACGGCCCCCGGCTTGCACTTCTGCATGAAGCTGAAGTGGCTGGCGTCGGCGATCTTTTCACTGCTCACCAGGTCCTGAGGGAGCTGGGCGATCAGGTGGGCCGACTCCATCTGGAACGGCAGGTCACCATTGATATCGACCCCGGCTCCCATGACCAGTATCGGTTGCTCGATGCTCGCCAGGCTCTGTGCAGTGAAGCCCCGGGCGAAGCCCAGGTCGAGCGAGACGAAGGCCTTGACGCGCGGGTCGCGCAGGTCCTGGCCAAGCAGCGATTGCTGTTCAGGAGCTATGCCCAGCTCGGGGGCCAGGCCGCAGATCCTTGGGCTCGGGTGCAGTTGGCATTCCTCGCGCAAACGTTGCGCACTGTAGCGTGCGCCGGCCAGGGCGGTGACGGTCCAGCCCCCCAGCGAGTGGCCGATGGCCGCGATCCGATCACCTTGGACAGGGCCAGCCAGGGCCGGGTTCTGGGTCAAGTGGTCGATGACTCGGCTGAGGTCGCGGGGGCGTTCCCAGAGTCTTGCCGCCTCTTCCGGGCGCGTGTCGAACGAGGTGGTGCCCGGGTGGTTGGGAGCGGCGACGACATATCCCTGGCGCACCAGCTCCGTCGCCAGCCAGCTGAGGTTTCGCCAATTGCCGCGATAGCCATGGGACAGGACCACCAAAGGATGTGCTTGCCCGGCAATCGGTGCATCGAGGATGGCCGGCCCCCCGAAGAAGACCTGGTTTTCCCCCGTCGAGACAACCGGCTCGGTGCTGGCGGTCGGGTACCAGAGGGCGACATGCAGGGCTCGGTTCTCGGCGGACTGGGCCAGGTCGATTTCGCGAAAGCCGATGTTCTCGGCGGCCTGCGCATTGACGATTGAAAGGCCCGCTAGCATCCATGCGGACAGGGCGGTCTTGAGCATTGAAATCTCCATCGGAAAGTGTTCGCACGGGTGTGCGAGGGCGCCAGGACGGCGCGCCTGAGAGTGAGGCCAGTCGGGGGGCGGAAACAAGTACAGGCAACGGAATTTATTGGCCAGGGGCAGCAGGAAAAAAGGCGCGCCATGCATGGCGCGCTCTGCACAAGTGGGGCCAGGTACTGGCAGCGTTCAAGGGACCTGGCGGATGCGCAGGTCCCTTGGTGGCGCCTCAGGTTTTAGGGGCTGGCGGCCGGCCCGGAGACCGGGCGCCAGCGGTCATCCGTTGCAAGGACCGCCATCGCGCCAGACCTTGCCGCTGTTGTCCGGGCCGACGGTACTGGCATTCGGCTGATTGCCTCGGGTCCACCAGCGTGCGATGTAGAAGCGCCCGTTATGGCTGACCTTGCTGCCTGCGACATAGGTGTCGCCCGCGCTCCAGGGGCCCTGGCATCCCGCCGGCGGCACCGGTTTATCGGCCAGGACCCGCACGCTGTGGTCCCGGGTCACGCTGAGCTTGCCGTTGCTCACCGTCAGGCTGACCCGATAAGTCACGTCCTGGTCGATTTTCGGGGCGACGAACTTCATCAGGGGGCCTGCCGCTTCGAAACCGACGCCGGGGCTGACTTTCCAGTTGTAGCTCAGCTTCAGGCCGGCCGGGTCACTGGAGGCCGTGGCGTTGAGGTAGACCACTTCGCCCGCCTTGGCTTGGGTGGCACCGCCAATGATCGCTACCGGAGGTTTGACCGTTTCCACCGGTGGTTCGGTCGGTTTATCCCCGCCGCCCTGGCAGGGGCCGAGGTCGCGCCAAACCTTGCCGCCGCCATCAGGGCCGGTGAAGGCTGGGTTGCCCGGCTCGCTGCCTGAAGTCCACCAACGCGCCTGGTACTGACGACCTTGCCATTGCACCACATCGTTGCTCACGTAGATGGCGCCGACTTCCCATTCAGCCTTGCAGTGGCTGGTGGCGGCCTGGCCCTTGATCAATATCTCGTGGGTCCGGGTACTGCTCAGCTTGCCGTTGCTCAGGGTCAGGGTGAAACGATAGCGGGTATCTTCAGCCAGCTCTGGGGCAATAAACGACACGCTTGAACCGTCGAAGCTGAAGTCCAGCCTGGGCGACGCTTCCCAGGCGAAGCTCAAGGCATTTCCTTGCGGATCGCTGGAAGCGGAGGCGTCCAGAACGATCTTTTCGCCGGCATTGGCCGTGGTCTTGCCACTGATGACGGCTATCGGTGATTTACCCGCTTGCACAGGTTTGAGCGAAGCCGCCTTGACTTCATTGTCTGCGTTGAACTCGCCATCGGCGAGCAAGTCCCAGGCGCCGCTCGGGCTGTTGCTGGCGTAGACCTGGTAACCCTTGATGTTGCCTGCCTGGCCCGCGTCCTGGCGAGGCAAGTAATGCAGTTGCGAGAAGCGCCGCTCGGCCCCCAGATCAATGATGATCTGATGGGGATAACGTGCGTTCGCGGCCGAGCTCCAGTAGGTCCTGGGGTTGCCATCGATGGCCTGGGCGCCTGAAGCCGCGCCGGCTCCGGCACTGCTGGTGGAGTGGATGCGCCAGCTGTCGCGTGGCAGCGATTGGCCCTTGGCGTCGGCCAGCAGCAATTCCGCCACGCTGGCAGTGTCCTTGCCGTCCACTGAAGAGCTGGCAACCAGTTTCAGGTAGCGGGCCTGGGCGGTTTCACTCTGGTGCGCATAGCTGAAGCCTTCCAGAACCAGGTCGGAGGCGGTTTGATTGTTGTTCGTGCGCAGGGCCAGGTACCAGCGGCCCGCACGAGGCGTGTTGACCGCCAAGGATGGGCCTGAGTTTTCCTGGGAGCGATAGCCGTAGTCGCTGAGGCTCGGTTGGCTTGCGTACTTGATCAGCAGCTGCGAGTTCCCCGTGTATTCGGTACGTTGGCCATTGGTCACCGTGAACACCAGGCGTTCGGTGCCGGGCGCCACATCGATCGGGAAGTAGTGCCACTGTTTGGCTGCAAGGTCGATCGTCTGATCTAGGATCTTGCTCGCCTGCTCTTCGGCCAGGGGCACGACGGCCGGGCTATAGGCGGACATCTTCGCTGCGTTTTCGCGCCATACCCGGGCCATGTTGGCGGTGCGCGCATCCCCCACGGGCACGCCGCGGATGTCCTTCACATCGGGGTTGGAGTAATAGCCAATGTGGTTGCCGCACAAGATGCTGCCGACGGTGCCGTTGTTGTGGCCGAACTTATAGCTGCTGCCATCGGAGCAGTGATTGCCCCCAGCGTTGTGGCCGATCTCATGGCGCAAGGCCGCGGATGACCTGATGGCGTTGACGGTATAGCGCCCACCGACATAGCCCCAGGCTAAGGCGGTGTCCACTCCTGGAGTCCCTTTGACGAAGGCGGCCACAAGGTCTGGGCTGTACTGCTTCATGCCTTCGGCGAACAGGGTGCTGACCTGGCCCAGGGTTCCGCCGGAGCTTGCGGTAATCGGGTAGTCGCCGGGAATCACCTGGGTGCCCACCAGGCGCAGGCGCACGCCTTGGACCTGGGATTGTTTCAAGGCTCTGTTGACCGTCGCGATCTGGCCCAGGGCGTAGGCTTCGTGATCGCCAATGTAGTTGGCCGCCACTTGTGAGAAACCCGCCAGCACGTCGATGATGGTTTCGCCCTGGGCGTTGCGGTTGAGTTGCAGGCTGCGTTGGCCGCTCAGGGTTTCCAGTTCATGGACCGTTTCCTCGCTGCTGTTTTGTTCCGAGTCGGTGCCGCTTCCAGGCTGGCCCAGGTGCTCTTCAGAGCGGATCAGCGACTGTTCGCCACTGGCGTTGCCGCGAATGATTGCGCCGGCGTCGGGGAGCAGGGCAATGAAGCTGCCGTCGCCACGGGTGACCAGGATCATTTCCCCGGGTGGGGCCAGGGAGCGGGCGCGGCCTTCCAATTGGCCGCTCATGACCTTGAGGTCCTTGAAGGTATCGTCCTGCTGGGCCACCAGGCTGCGGATGCGCATTCCGGTTTCCTGCAGCAGCAGGTCGGTTCCGACTTCGACGCCGCTACGCTGCATCGGGTTGGCGGTCAGTGCCTGGAGATTAATGAAGTGACCGGTGATGATCTGTTCATTGTGCGTGTGTGCGGCATCGGCAGGGACTGCGCCTGCCAGCAGCGGGCCGCTGAGTGGCAACAACAGTGCTGTTCCCAGGCGGGTGACCCAAAGACGGGTAGCGCGGCACAAGGGGTTCAATCTGAAGCTCGACATAACCATTCCTGGACGGTCTCAGCGCGGCGCAAAACCTGGCGAGCAGGACCGCTAAAGCGTCCGCGCTGAGGATGTGGATAAGGAGTTGTGCCGGCGGTGGGCATCATAGGCAGGGGAGTCGGCGCCGTACATCGAAGGCCGGGCTTTTAGTACCGGTCCTAGGGAACTTGTCGCTGCAAAGTCAGGAAGGCGGAGCAGAATGGGGCTTGTCGGGGGCGAGGGCTGATGGCAGGGGCCTGCTCAAACGCTTCGAATGCACCCGCCCAGCCTGTGGGCGGCCGGGCTCGCAGGCTGAAAAACGCCGGGCATGGCCAGGCGTCGTGCGGTCAGCCGACCGGGGTTACTCGATGCCGGTCAGCAGCACCACGGCAACCAGCACCGCCACCATGACCAGGGAAAACAGCAGGCTGATGCCCGCCACTCGCCATAGCGAGACGAAGCGCCCGTTGCTCGCTTTGTGCTCCTCCACCTGGGGGCCGAACAGTTGGCGCGCGTAGGCATTCATCCCATAGATCGGCGGCAGGACAAAGACCACCGCGGGGATACTTTCCGGCAGGAAAAAGCCGGCCACGCTCATGGCCACGAGGAGGCCGATGCCCATGGCCCAGGCTTTGTTCACCTCGCTCTCGCGGCCCATGGCCTTGAGGTTCTGGCTGATGAAATAAGCGCCCGCCACCGAGCTGCCGATGAAGGTACTGAGGCCAATGGCCGGGATGCTGTACAGGCTCAGATTCCGGGCAACTGGCTTTTCGGCCAAGAGTTCGGCTGCGGGGGCCTGGAAGGGGTTTTCGCTATCCATGCAGATGGGCTCCTGGGAGACAAGGCAATCGGGGGGGTATCAGCTTGCGTCGTGCGCCGGATTTTCGGGCGACTGCTGCGCTGTATTCTGGCGCTAATGGCGCGGGCAAGCATACACCAGCAAGTCCCAGGGAGACGCCAGCGGCCGGCGACGAGCGTGCTCCTGAATTAGGGTAAACTGCCGCCCATTGCGTCCCTGCGCCGAATCTTTCCTACGGTACCCCCCATGACATTCGCCACCCTTGGCCTGATCGAACCCTTGCTGCGCGCCCTTGAAACCCTTGGCTACCAGACCCCGACCCCGGTCCAGGCCCAAGCCATTCCGGCGGTGCTGGGTGGGCGTGACCTGATGGCCGCAGCCCAGACCGGCACCGGCAAGACTGCCGGTTTCGCCCTGCCGTTGTTGCAATTGCTGACCCTGCAAGGGCCCAAGGTCGACAGCAACTCGGTGCGTGCGCTGATTCTGGTGCCGACCCGGGAGCTGGCCGAGCAGGTTCACGAAAGCGTGCGCCAGTACGCCGAGCACCTGCCGTTGCGCACCTACGCGGTGTATGGCGGGGTCAGCATCAACCCGCAGATGATGAAGTTGCGCAAAGGCATCGACCTGCTGGTGGCAACCCCGGGGCGCCTGCTGGATCTGTTCCGGCAGAACGCAGTGAAGTTCAGCCAGTTGCAGACCCTGGTGCTCGATGAGGCCGACCGCATGCTGGACCTGGGCTTCTCCGAAGAGCTCAAGAGCATCTATGCCGCCCTGCCGAAAAAGCGCCAGACCCTGCTGTTCTCCGCCACCTTCTCCGACGCCATCCGCCAACTGGCCGGGCAGATGCTCAACGACCCGCTGAGCATCGAAGTCAGCCCACGCAACGTGGCCGCCAACACGGTCAAGCAATGGGTGGTGCCGGTGGACAAGAAGCGCAAGCCGGAGCTGTTCAGCCACCTGTTGCGCAAGAACCGCTGGAAGCAGGTTCTGGTGTTTGCCAAGACCCGTAACGGCGTGGACGCACTGGTGGAGAAGCTCCAGGGCCAGGGCGTGAACGCCGACGGCATCCACGGCGACAAACCCCAGGCCACGCGCCAGCGTGCCCTGGATCGGTTCAAGGCCAGCGAGATCCAGATCCTGGTGGCCACCGACGTGGCGGCCCGCGGCCTGGACATCGAGGACCTGCCGCTGGTGGTCAACTTCGACCTGCCGATCGTGGCCGAGGACTACATCCACCGCATCGGTCGTACCGGACGTGCGGGCGCCACCGGCGAGGCGATCTCCCTCGTCTGTGCTGACGAGGTCAACCTGCTGTCGGCGATCGAGATGCTCACCCGCCAGACCCTGAAACGCCACGAGGAAGCGGACTTCTCCCCCGAGCACCGAGTCCCGGAAACCGACGCCAGTGGCCAGGTAGTCAAGAAACCGAAGAAGCCGAAGAAACCCAAGGCCTCCGGCGGCGGTGGCAAGCGCAACCTGGGCAAGTGGGTGGACAGCGGTGAGGTAGCCGAAGCGCCGGCGGCGAAACCGGTACGCAAGGTCCCGGCGTTCAACACTGGGCCGCGCAAGCGCAAGCCCTGATCTGATATTGCGCTGACCTCTTCGCCGGCAAGCCGGCTCCTGCAATTCCCCGTAGGAGCCGGCTTGCCGGCGAAGCTGTTTATGGCCTGCGCCGCAGCCACTCCAGTATTCCCAACCCGGCACGGCGGCCGCTGGCAAAGCAGGCGGTCAGCAGGTAGCCACCGGTAGGGGCTTCCCAATCGAGCATTTCGCCGGCACAGAACACCCCAGGCAGTTGCTGCAGCATCAGGCGCTCATCCAGGGCCTCGAAGGGCACGCCACCGGCACTGCTGATGGCTTCGTCCAGTGGGCGAGGCTTCACCAGAGGCAGGGGCAGTGCCTTGATTGCCGCCGCCAGTCGCGCCGGATCATTGAAGGTGTCGGCGTCCGTCAACTCTCGCAGCAACGCGGCCTTCACCCCTTCGATACCCAACTGGCTCTGCAGGTGCTTGGCCATCGATCGTGAGCCACGGGGCTTGGCCAGGGCGGCTTGAACCTTGTCCCGGGGCTTGCTGGGCAGCAGGTCGATATGGACGGTTGCCTGGCCATGCCGGTTGATGGCTTCGCGGATCGGTGCCGACAAGGCGTAGATCAGGCTGCCTTCGATGCCGCTGGCGGTGATGACGCATTCCCCCAGGCGGGGAGCGTCGTCGTTGAGGCCAATGGCGACATTCTTCAGGGGCGCTCCGGCAAATTTGCTTTTCAGCAACTCGCTCCAGCCGCCCACGTCAAACCCACAGTTGCTCGGTTGCAGCGGTGCGCTCCGGATGCCTTGCTGTTCCAGCAGGGGCAGCCAGGCGCCGTCGGAGCCCAGGCGTGCCCAACTGCCGCCACCCAGGGCCAGCAGCAGCGCATCGGCATTCACCGCGCTTTCCCCTTCAGGGTGCTGCACCCGCAGGCTGGCGTCGGCATTCCAGCCGAGCCAACGGTGGCGAGTGTGGATTGCCACCCCAGCATCGCGCAGGCGCTTGAGCCAGGCGCGCAACAGCGGTGCGGCTTTCATGTCGGTGGGGAAGACCCGGCCGGAACTGCCGACAAAGGTTTCGATGCCCAGGCCATGAATCCATTGGCACAGCGCATCGGCGCCAAATTCGCGGAGCAGGGGGGCCATCTGTGGTGCACGTTCGCCGTAGCGGGAAAGGAAGGCCGGATAGGCCTCGGAGTGGGTGATGTTCATCCCGCCGACCCCAGCCAGGAGGAATTTGCGGCCCACCGAAGGCATGGCGTCGTACAGGTCGACCTGGATCCCGGCCTGGCTCAAGACCTCGGCGGCCATCAAGCCGGCCGGGCCGCCACCGATAATGGCGACGCTGTGGGGGAGAGGGGAGCGGGATCGGGTCATGGCGGGAAGCGGTACTGGGGATTTGGCAGGGCATTCTACCCGAGGTGCAGCCGCTGCCGCTGATCAGAAAATAGACGACCGGCTGCATCTCCCGCGTGGCCTGGGCTGCAAAGGGTTTTACCCAGGTTATCCACAGTCGGGTCCCCAGGGATTGGGGGTAATGCACGAGTGCTTGGTCGAAAAATGATCACTTTTGTGCAGGCCTTGTACGGCCTGGGCTGGAAGGGTTTTTGCTCAGCTTATCCACAGGCGGTTCCCCAAGGATTGGGGGTAAGGCATTCACAGCAGAGTGAAACCTTGATGACAGGCGGCCAGCGGTGTCGGAGGGGGCGCAAGTGCTCGGGTTCTGTGCCTGTGGTCAGGTCAGGGGTTGTGCCAGTGCTGATTGTTGATCAAAAAACATACAGGTTGCTGCAGGCCTTGCCTGGCGTGGGCTGCAAGGCCTTTTGCTCAGGTTATCCACAAGCGGTTCCCCAGGGATTGGGGGTAATGCCGTGAGTGGTTCAGGGTGGGGCGCAAGGCCTGGTCAAAAACTAATCGGTTAGCTGCAGGCCACGGGTGGCGAGGGCTGCAGCACCTTTCGCTCAGGTTATCCACAAGCGGTTCCACAGCGAATGTGGGTAAGGCGTCCAGGATTGAGTGACAACCTGATGACGTCCAGGCCCGCTACGTCCTGCAATCTGGGGGCGGGCCGTGCCGAGCCAGGGCTTGTCCAAGCCATCCCCTGCCCCGATGTTCTTCGGGGCTTGATGAACGGCTTGATCAGGCCTTCTGGGCGCAGTACTGGAATGCTCGGGGCGTCGTGCATGCAGGTGATGAGAACCCGAAAAAAGCCAGCGGCTTTCACATGTGTGCAACCCAGGGGCAACCCGGTCCCGGCAGGCCGATGGTCGTCATGCTGATCGAGGGGCCGGCCGGCAGGGCATTTCAGTTTGTCCCGTTCTTCAGGGATGAGGGTTGATGCCCTGAGGGGCACCTTCCGGCAAGCCCTACCCATGGGTTCTGAGGCGTTGCACTAGTGCCGATCAGCGCCACTTCAATCAAACGTTCACTTGTAGCCATCTGGGTTGTTGGACTGCCAGCGCCAAGTGTCTTCCATCATGTCCTGCAGCCCCAGTTCGGCCTTCCAGCCCAACTCGGCAAGTGCCTTGGATGGATCTGACCAGCATTCTGCAATGTCTCCCTGACGACGCCGAGAGAGGGTGTAAGGGATGGCGCGGCCCGACGCTTTCTCAAAGGCCTGGATCATGTCCATTACTGAGTAACCAACTCCGGTGCCGAGGTTCCAGACGTTGGCTCCGGTATGTTCGGAAATATAGTTCAGGGCTGCCAGATGCCCTTTGGCGAGATCGACGACATGGATGTAGTCACGAACTCCCGTTCCATCCGGGGTGGGGTAGTCGTTGCCATAAATAGAGAGCTGTTGGAGTTTCCCTACGGCAACACGAGCGATGTAGGGCAGGAGGTTTTCCGGAACGCCATTGGGATCTTCACCCAACTGGCCACTCTGATGGGCACCCACCGGATTGAAGTAGCGCAGCAAGGCCACAGACCAGCGAGGGTCGGATGCCACCAGGTCCTGCAGCATCTTCTCCACCATCAACTTGGAGTTGCCATAGGGGTTGGTCGGTGTTCCCGTCGGGCATGTCTCGACAACGGGTATTTGTGTCGGGTCGCCGTAGACTGTTGCGGAGGAACTGAATACCAAACGGTATATACCTGCTGCGGCCATGGCTTGGCACAAGGTAATACTGCCACTCACGTTGTTCTGGTAGTACGTCAACGGCTGCTGGACACTTTCTCCTACGGCCTTCAGTCCGGCGAAGTGTAGAACGGCATCAATTTCATGTTCGGAAAAAATACGATCAAGGGTCGCCCGATCGCAAACATCACCTTGAATAAAAAAAGCTTCGCGTCCGGTTATTTCCTGGACTCGCTGCACTGACTGCATGGAACTGTTGCACAAGTTATCAAGTACTACTGCCTCGTGGCCGGACTGAAGTAACTCCAATAATGTGTGCGAGCCAATATATCCCGCACCGCCAGTTATTAAGAATCGCATTGTCTTGATCCTGTTTTAAATGAATTCCAGTACTGGAGTGCAGTGCTATCTGGAGATGAAGTTTGAGAAATGATAAGGCACCGCCAGCAGGTTCTTGAAGCTTTTATTCGGTGCTGCCCAGCAGTGTGTGGATCACTGATGCCAACGCCGCACGGGGGCGCCTGGTTGGCCCGCTCCCCGTCCAGAAGGCCGCTTGAGGGGAGCCCTGGCGCCGGGCAGCAGATTGCGCAACAACGACGCCCGGGCCTTGGGCGTCAGCAAGTCGATCAAGCGAAAGACACCCCGCTGCTGGGCCCGGTGACAAGGGCTGCAGGGGAGGGGGCAGGTTATCCACAGGAGGTGCCACAGGCGGCGCGGGTACGGCGTGCACATCAGTGACAACCTGCTGAGGTCCACACTCGCTGCGCACTGTGGTGGAGGATGCCGTGACGCCGGGCCAGGGCCTGGCGGTCCTTGCTGTAGCCGCCGCCGATCACGCCCATCACCGGGATGTCCCGGCCCAGGCAATGGCGCATGACTCGTTCGTCGCGCTCGGCCACCCCGGCATCGGTGAGTTTGAGGTAGCCCAGGGCGTCGTCCCGATGCACGTCGACCCCGGCGTCGTACAGCACCAGGTCCGGCTGATACAGGGGCAGCAGGTAGTTGAGGGTGTCGTCCACCACTTGCAGGTACTCGGCGTCGCCCATGCCCATGGGCAGCGGGATGTCCCAGTCGCTCTGGGCCTTGCGGGCGGGGAAGTTCTTCTCGCAGTGCAACGAGACGGTCACCGCGTCAGGGGTATGTTGCAGGATCCGTGCAGTGCCATCGCCCTGGTGCACGTCGCAGTCGAAGATCAGCACCCGGCCCACGCGCCCGCTTTCCAGCAGGTAATGGCTGATCACCGCCAGGTCGTTGAAGATGCAGAACCCTGCCGGGTAGTCGTAGTGGGCGTGGTGGGTGCCGCCGGCGAGGTGGCAGGCCAGGCCATGTTCCAGGGCCTGTTCGGCGGCCAGCAGAGAACCGCCGACGGCGCGCACGGTGCGCCGGGCCAGGGCTTCGCTCCAGGGCAGGCCGAGGCGCCGCTGGTCTTCCCGGGACAGCTCGCCTTGCAGGTAGCGCTCGATGTAGCCGGGGTCGTGGGCCAGGGCCAGGACATCCGCCGGGCACAGCTGCGGGCGCAGCAGGTCGGCATCACGGGTCAGGCCGCTGTCCACCAGGTGGTCGCGCAGCAGGCGGAACTTGTCCATCGGGAAACGATGGTCCGCAGGGAATTCGGGGCTGTAGTCGTCGTGGTAGATCAGCGGCAGTGTCATGGCATTTTCTTGGATGAACCCGTGAAGGATCCTACCAGCGATGTAGACTTGCACCCACGGAAACGGAGGGCACCGATGGAGCCGATACTGCAACTTGAAAGCGCGCGCCTGTTGCTGCGCCAATGGCGTGACGATGATCTGCCGGCATTTGCGGCGATGTGTGCCGATCCTCAGGTCATGCGTTATTTCCCGGCGCCCCTGAGCCGCCTGGAGAGTGCTGCGCTGATCGGGCGGATACGCGGGCAATTTGCCGAGCACGGCTTCGGGGTCTGGGCCCTAGAGCGTAAGGATACTGGCGCGTTCATTGGTTTTACCGGCCTGGGCGTCGTCGGTTTCGAGGCGTCGTTCACCCCGGCAGTGGAAATCGCCTGGCGCCTGGCGCGTGAGCACTGGGGCCTGGGATACGCCAGCGAGGCGGCCTGGACGGCGCTGCGCTGTGCCTTTGACCGGCTGACCCTGGATGAGGTGGTGGCCTTCACCACCCTGGGCAACCTGCCGTCGCAGAAGGTCATGCAGGCGATTGGCATGCAGCACGCCGCCGAGGAAGATTTCGAGCACCCGAACCTCGCCGGCGATCACCCTCTGCGCGAGCATGTGCTGTACCGCATCACCCGCGAACAATGGTTGGAAACCTTGCATGGATAGCAAGCGCGCACGTTTAGAATGTGCCGATGAAGTGCTTGACCCTAATCGATATGACCGCCGCAGCCGAGATTGCGCGGTTTTGCTCTGTGTGAGGAGAGTCTGAATGAGTGACGTGCTGGATGATCTGGTCGACCTGTTGACCCTGGAAGCCATCGAGGAAAACCTGTTTCGCGGCCGCAGCCAGGACCTGGGTTTTCGCCAGTTGTTTGGCGGCCAGGTACTCGGCCAGTCCTTGTCCGCGGCCAGCCAGACGGTCGAGGAAGCGCGCCACGTGCACTCTCTGCATGGTTATTTCCTCAGGCCTGGCGATGCCGGGTTGCCGGTGGTCTACCAGGTGGACCGGGTACGCGACGGCGGCAGCTTCAGCACCCGTCGGGTCACCGCGATCCAGAAGGGCAACCCGATCTTCACCTGCAGTGCGTCCTTTCAGTACGACGAGGAAGGTTTCGAACACCAGATCACCATGCCCCAGGTGGTCGGCCCGGAAAACCTGCCCTCCGAACTGGAGATCACCCAGCAGCGCGCGCACCTGATTCCCGAGCACATGCGCGAGAAACTGCTGTGCCCCAAACCCATCGAAGTGCGCCCGGTCACCGAGAAGGACCCCTACAACCCGCAGCCGATGGACCCGGTCAAATACGTGTGGTTTCGCGCCGACGGGCCCTTGGCCGACAACCCGGCGCTGCACAAGTACCTGTTGGCCTATGCCTCGGACTTCGGCCTGCTGACCACCTCGATGCTGCCCCACGGCAAATCGGTGTGGCAGAAGGACATGCAGGTGGCCAGTCTCGACCACGCCCTGTGGTTCCATGCCGACCTGCGGGCCGATGACTGGCTGCTGTATGCGATGGACAGCCCCTGGGCCGGCAATTCCCGGGGTTTTTCCCGGGGCAGCGTGTTCAACCGTGCCGGCCAGCTGGTAGCCTCGGTGACTCAGGAAGGGTTGATCCGTCACCGCAAGGATTGGGCATGAGCCTTAGAGACATTGAACACTGGGTTTTCGACATGGACGGCACCCTGACCATCGCCGTGCATGATTTCGCGGCGATTCGCCAGGCACTGTCGATTCCTCCCGAGGACGACATCCTCACTCACCTGGCGGCCTTGCCGGCGGATGAGTCCGCGGCCAAGCACGCCTGGCTGCTGGAGCACGAGCGCGACCTGGCCCTGGGTTCGCGCCCGGCGCCGGGGGCGGTAGAGCTGGTGCGCGAACTGGCCGGGCGTGGTTATCGCCTGGGCATCCTGACCCGCAATGCCCGGGAGCTGGCCCATGTGACCCTGGAGGCCATCGGCCTGGCGGACTGCTTTGCCGAGGCCGATGTACTGGGGCGCGACGAAGCCCCGCCCAAACCCCACCCCGGTGGTTTGCTGAAGCTGGCCGAAGCCTGGGATGTGGCACCGCAACGCATGGTCATGGTCGGTGACTACCGCTTCGACCTGGACTGCGGGCGTGCTGCGGGGACGCGCACGGTACTGGTGAACCTGCCGGACAACCCCTGGCCGGAACTGACCGATTGGCATGCGCGCGATTGCGCACAGCTGCGCGAACTGCTGTCGGCCTGAGGGCCTTCGCCGGCAAGCCGGCTCCTACTGGAACAGCGCCGCCTGCCCCGCGGGCGAGGTGAACATCCGGTCGCCGTCATGCCCGACCCCGGGCACTTCCACCAGCTGTTGTGGCAAGCCTTGCGGATGACGCCGCATCAGGTAGTCGAAGTAGTTGTGCCCGCGAACCAGCCGATACGCGCCCTGGGTCTCGGCGGCGCAGCTCTTGTCCAGGGCCGGGTGGTTGGGGTCGATGTCCTGCTGGCCCAGCAGGTAGGTGATGTTGCGCTGCACATAGCCCTGTTCCAGCTGCGCCGCAGATTTGCCGAGCGCATAGGCCGGCAGGTGCTGCAGGCCGTATTTCCAGTCATTGAAACCTGGGCAACTGGCCGGCTCGAAAGCCACCGGGCGCGAGGGGTCGAAGTAGGCGTAGGACGACGGATTGGCGATCACGTAGCGCAGGCCGATTCCGGCTTTTTCCAGCTTCGGATGGTTGCCGGTGGTCAGGGCATAGCGTTGCACCACCTGGGCGCCGCCGGAGTGGCCAGCGATCACCACTTCCTTGAGTGCAGGAAAGAGCTGGCGGTCCTGCAGCCGCTGGAGGATGGCATCCAGCACCGCATAGGAGCTGATGGCCAGTGGGCCGGTAGCGGGCTCGCCGGCCATCCAGTCATTGCCCTTCCAGCGCAGCAGCGGGTCCGGCAGCTGATGACGGGCGATATCGCTCTGATTGAGAAACTGTGGGGCGATCACCAGTGTCGCGACGCTTTGCCCGGCCTGCCCGGCGGCGGTTTCGCCGCTGCGCAGGTAGGTCTGGGCATTGCGCAGCCGGCCATGAACGATGATCAGGGCCCGCTGCACCTGGGGCAGTGGCTGGCGCCAATCCTGGCTCAGGCCCAACGCGAGCTCGCCGCTACCCAGGGCCAGGCGTTCGGGGCTGAGAACCTTGACCCCATGTTCCGTGGCCTGGGCACTGAAGCAGCCCAGGCACAGCAGCATTGCCAGCAGCCAGCGCATCTACAGGCTCTTGGCGGCGAAGGTATCGCACTGGCCGACCTGGCCCTGGCTGAACCCGGTCTTGAACCAGCGCACCCGCTGCGCGGAGGTGCCGTGGGTGAAGGAGTCCGGCACCACCCGGCCCTGGCCTTGCTGCTGCAGGCGATCATCGCCGATGGCGTTGGCGGCGTTCAGGGCTTCTTCAACATCTCCGGGCTCCAGCCAGTTCAGGCGTTGCTGGGCGTGGTAGGCCCAGACCCCGGCCAGGCAGTCGGCCTGCAGCTCCTGGCGCACCAGCAAGCCGCCGTCGCCTTCCATCTGCCGGCCTTGCTGGCGTGCGGCTTGCATTTTCGCCGAGACCCCGAGCAGGGTCTGAACGTGATGCCCAACCTCGTGAGCGATCACATAGGCCTGGGCGAAGTCTCCAGCAGCGGAAAAACGCTGGGCCATTTCCCGGAAGAAGTCCATGTCCAGGTATACCTGCCGGTCGGCAGGGCAGTAGAAAGGCCCGCTGGCGGAGGTGGCGGCGCCACAGGCGGAGTTGACCCGGCCACGGAACAGAATCAGCTTGGGCGGCTGATATTGGCGGCCGGCCTGCTGGAAGATCTGGCCCCAGGTGTCTTCGGTGTCGCCGAGGATCGCGCGGACGAATTCCGCCTGCTCGTCATTGGCCGGGGGCGCCTTGCGCGCCTGGGGGGTGGCCGGCGCCGAAGTCTGGGTGCTTTGGCCACCCTGGCCCAGCAGTTGGCCGAGGATCTGCAACGGGTCCTGGCCGGTGGCCCAGCCGATGCCGACGATCAGCACGATCGCCGTCAGGCTCAAGCCCTTGCCCCCACCAAAACGCATGCCGCCACCACCACCGCCGCTACTGTCATCTCGCGCATCCACGACGTTGTCGCTGCGCCGGCCTTTTTTCCAAAGCATGGGGGAGTCCTCGTTTTTTTCTGCTGGTCAGTGTTGCTGGTGGCTCGAACCGGCGCCAGTCCGGTCGTCAGGGATTTTTGCGCACGCTACCATGGCCCGCTGCCGGATCGGTCCGGTGCCGACACATTTCGGGGCTCCCTATTGAACATCGATACCCGCATCAAATTCCGTCACCTGGTGTGTTTTCTTGAAATGGCCCGCCAGGGCAGTCTGGCCCGGGCTGCCGATGTGCTGGCGGTGAGCCAGCCGGCGATGTCGAAAACCCTCAAGGAACTGGAAGCGCTGCTGGAGACCCGGCTGTTTGCCCGAAGCAAGGCCGGCCTCAGCCTGACCGAGGCCGGCCGGGCCTTCCTGCGCTATGCCGGGCCTTCGGTGCAGGCCCTGCGTGAAGGCGTCAGCAGCCTGCGGGGCGGCGAATATGCCGCCGGGCTGGTGCGTATCGGCGTGCTGTCCACCGTGGAAAGCCTGCTGCTGCCCGAGGTGATGCGACGCCTGCACCAGCGCCATTCGGCGCTGACGGTGAGTGTGGTGACCGGTCCCAGTGCTTATCTGCTTTCGCAGCTGCGGGTGGGCGATCTGGACCTGGTGGTGGGGCGCATGACCGAGAGTCCGGAGATCCAGGGCCTGAGCTTCGAGCACCTGTACAGCGAATCCATGACCCTGGTGGCGCGCCCCGGGCATCCGTTGGCGGCTGGCCTGCTGGATCGCGATGCCGTGAGTGTCTACCCGCTGGTGCTGCCCTTGGCCGGCACCAGCATCCGCAAGCACGCCGACAGCCTGTTTGTGCAGTGCGGCGTTGCCCTGTCGCAGCAACGCCTGGAAACCCTGTCGGTGGCCCTGAGCCGGCGCTATACGCTGTCCAGCGATGCCTTGTGGATTGCGCCCCTGGATGCCGTGCGCCTGGACCTGGCCAACGCTGAGCTGCTGGAACTGGACCTGGGCCTGCGCGAGCCCGGAGGCTCGGTGGGTATTTCCAGCAACACCAGCCTGCCGTTGTCCCTGGCCGGGCAATGGGCGGTGGAGGTGTTGCGGGAAGTCGGGATTGCCTATCGCGAGGGACGTTATCCATAACTGTTTGGTTATGGATAAGGGGCGGCTTTTCAATGTTCCACCTTCCTGCTTTGTTTGAAACTGCGTCGGCTGCGCTCCATAAATCAAACAACAGGAGATCGACATGTCTGATGCAGACAACAGTCGCTTCGTGATTCGCGACCGTAATTGGCACCCCAAGGCCCTGACTCCCGACTACAAGACCTCGGTCACCCGCTCCCCGCGCCAGGCGCTGGTGAGCATTCCACAATCCCTGAGTGAAACCAGCGGCCCGGACTTTTCCCACCTGCGTACCGGGCGTTTCGATAACGACCTGCTGCTCAACTTCAACAACGGCGGCTTGCCGGTAGGGGAGCGGATCATCGTTTCCGGGCGGGTCTGCGACCAGTACGGCAAACCCATTCCCCATACCCTGGTGGAGATGTGGCAAGCCAACGCCGGCGGCCGCTACCGGCACAAGAACGACCGCTACCTGGCGCCCCTGGACCCGAACTTCGGTGGTGTCGGCCGGGCCCTTACCGACCGTGACGGCTACTACAGCTTCCGCACCATCAAGCCCGGCCCTTACCCCTGGCGCAACGGCCCCAACGACTGGCGCCCGGCGCACATTCACTTCTCCATCAGTGGCCCGTCGATCGCCACGCGGTTGATCACCCAGCTGTATTTCGAGGGCGACCCGCTGATCCCGCTGTGCCCGATCGTCAAGTCGATCGCCAATCCGGAGGCGGTGCAGAGCCTGATCGCCCGCCTGGACATGGGCAACGCCAATCCCATGGATTGCCTGGCCTACCGCTTCGACATCGTGCTGCGCGGCCAGCGCAAGACCCACTTCGAAAACTGCTGAGGAGCCTGCCATGCCCATTCAACTGTTGCCTGAAACCCCCTCGCAAACGGCCGGCCCCTACGTGCATATCGGCCTGGCCCTGGCAGCGGCGGGAAACCCGGCCCGCCCGGAAGAGATCTGGAACCAGATGGCCAAGGCCGATGCGCCGGGCGAGCAGATCTTGCTGATCGGCCACGTCTACGATGGCAATGGCCACCTGGTGCGGGACTCGTTCCTGGAGTTCTGGCAGGCCGACGCCGCCGGGATCTACGATCCGGTGTTCGATACGGAAAAGCCGTTCAACTGCTTTGGTCGCACCGCCACCACCTTCGATGCCGGGGAGTGGACCCTGAACACCGTCAAGCCCGGGGTGGTGAGGAATGCCGCCGGCGTGCCCATGGCGCCGCACATCAACCTGGCGCTGTTTGCCCGGGGGATCAATATCCACCTGCACACCCGGCTGTACTTTGCCGATGAACCGGAAGCCAATGCCCAGTGCCCGGTACTGAACCTGATCGAACAGCCGCCGCGCCGGGAAACCCTGCTGGCCCACCCCTGCGAGGTCAATGGCCAGCGCGCCTATCGCTTCGATATCCGCATTCAGGGTGAAGGCGAGACGGTGTTCTTCGATTTCTGAAACATCGCTAAGCCCGGGATGGCCGGCGATCGAGAAGCCGCTCCCTGACGCCGCGTCGCGGTATCAGGGAGCGCTTCGTTTCAGCGGTCGAAGTGGTCCCACACCGGAGCGAAGTCCGGGCTGACCTGGCGCTGATCCTTGGGCAGGCTGGCGATCAGCGCCCGGTCCTCGTCGTCCAGCTGGACCTTGAGGGATTCCAGGTTGGCCAGCTGGTTGGCCCGGCTGCTGGCCTTGGGGATGGCCGCCACATTGTCCTGGTCCAGCAGCCACTTGAGCGCCACCTGGGTCGGCAGCACGCCGTGCTTGGCGGCGATCTGGCGGATCTCGGCCACCTCGGAAACCTTGTTGCGCGCCAGCGGCGTGTAGGCGGTCAGCACCATGTCGCGGCTGCGGGCATAGTCCAGCAGGCCGCTTTGCCCCAGCAGCACGTGGTATTCCACCTGGATCGCCGACAGCGGCGCGCCCCAGCCTTCGATCACCCGGCGCAGCAGGGCCAGGGGAAAGTTGGCCACGCCAATGTGTTTCACCAGCCCCTGTTCCTTGAACGACACCAGGGTTTCGATGCTGCGCTCCAGTTCCCAGTCGCTGCTGGGCCAGTGAATGTGGAACAGGTCGACGTAGTCGGTTTGCAGGGCTTTCAGGCTGCGCTCCAGGGAGTGGCGCATGGCGTCGGGTTGCAGCTGGTCCCACCAGACCTTGGTGGTGACGTGGATCTGCTCCCGGGGCACTGGAGTGTTGGCCAGGGCCTGGCCCACGGCGTCTTCGTTGTTGTAGGCCTGGGCGGTATCGATGTGCCGGTAACCCAGCTCCAGGGCCTGTTCCACGGCGCGAGTGCATTCGGCATCGAGCATCGGCCAGGTGCCGAGGCCCAGCTTGGGCATGTGCAGGCCCGCGTGGGTCAGGACTGGGCAATCTACGGAGTGAGGCATGGGCATTCTCCCTGTGGATAAAACAGCGCAGCCGGGTAGGCGGGGCTTTGAGTGTCGTTGGCGTTGGACAGCGCGGCCGGCCAGAAAATGCCCGGAAAATCGAGTTCAGGCTCTGTCGCGGCAATTGGTATTGTGGAAATCGGTTCCAAAAAATATACGAGCTCGGCTAACCTGCGCACAAGGCGTTGTGCCGGGCGTGAGGCTCGGTCGCGCCGATTTCGGGCGGTAATCGAACCACGCCCGGCAGTTTCCCAACCGGCCCGTTGTCACTAGAATCGGCCAAATTTTGTCGGGACCCGACCATGGCTGGCAGTCAAATCGAACGCGTCTTCAGTGTTCTCGAACGTCTTACCGCTGATCCCCGCGGCCTGCCGCTGCAGACCCTGGCCGAGCAGCTGGAAATCCCCAAGAGCGCCACCCACCGTCTATTGGCCGAGCTGATTCGTCTGGGCTATGTGCGGCAGAATTCGGACAACCTGCGCTACCAGCTGTCCACCCGGCTGGTGGCCATGGGCTTTCGTTACTTGTCCGCCAGCGGCGCCGACATTGTCCAGCCGGTGCTCGATCGCCTGGCCCAGGAGTCCGGTGAGCTGGTGCGCCTGGGGGTGATCGAAGGCGAGCGCCAGACCTGGATCGCCAAGTCCCAGGGCGCGCGGTCCGGTTTGCGCTACGACCCGGACATGGGCCGCGAGGCGCCGTTGTTCTACACCGCTTCCGGGCACGCCTGGCTGGCCACCCTGAGTGATGCCGAGGCCTTGTCCCTGGTGGAACGCCAGCGCGTGGCAACCCCGGCGGACCTGGGCCCCAATGCACCGCGTTCGAACATCGAGCTGCTGGAGCGTTTGCGCCTGGCCCGGGAGCAGGGCTACGCCTGGGTCGAGGAAAGCTCTGCGGTAGGCACCTCGGCGATTGCCGCGGTGGTGCGCCATCCCATCGATGGCCGGGTTGTGGGCGTGCTCAGCGTCGCCGGCCCCAGCGCGCGCCTGCCCCTGGCGCGGCTGCATGAACTGGCGCCACTGCTGCTGCAGTTTGCCGAGGAACTGTCGGCCGCCAGCCAGGCCTCCGAGCTGTTCCACTGAGGTAAGGCTCCAGGGCTGGTGGTGACCCTGATATCGCTGCGGCTGTTGCACCGCCGTTCAGCGCTTGCGGCAGCGGCTTGTGGCCGCTGTCGATGCAGCTTGCCAGCGGTAGCATGCAAAGCCGTTCGATAATCGGACAGTATTTTTTCTCCCTCTTGTATGAAAGTGGAACTGAGTTCTAAATATTTGAAATTCAGTGTCCCAATAACAATCACAAGAGGATCTTCCATTGAGCACGCCACTGCGCATCGCCCTGATCGGCGTCGGCAATATGGGGCAGCAGCACTATCAACACCTCAAGACCCTGGCCGAGGCCTGTCTTTGCGCGGTGGCCGACCCCGGCCCTCAGGCGGCCGCAATCGCCGGGCAATGGCAGGTGCCGCATTTTGCCGATCACCAGAGCCTGCTGCGGGAAATTCGCCCGGATGCAGTGATCGTTGCCAACCCCAATAACCTCCACGTCACTACCGCCCTGGATTGCCTGGCCGCTGGCGTGCCGGTGCTGCTGGAAAAACCGGTAGGCGTGCACCTGGATGAAGTGCGGGAACTGGTAGCGGCAAGTCGTACTTGCGGGGTGCCGGTGCTGGTGGGCCATCACCGGCGGCACAACCCATTGATCGCCCGCGCCCATGAACTGCTGCGCAGCGGCGCCCTGGGGCAACTGACCAACGTCACCGCGCTCTGGCAGCTACAGAAGCCCGAGCGCTATTTCGACATTCCCTGGCGCCGCGAAGCCGGGGCCGGCATGTTGCTGACCAACCTGATCCACGACCTCGACCTGCTGCGCTACCTGTGTGGTGAGGTGCGCCAGGTTCAGGCCATCACCAGCAACAGCGTGCGCGGCTACGCCAACGAGGATTGTGCTGCGGTGCTGCTGCAATTCGACAACGGTGCCCTGGGTAGCCTGACCGGTTCCGATGCCGCGGCCGCGCCCTGGAGCTGGGAGCTGGATTCCGGGGAAAACCCCGCGTACCCGCGTCAGGCCGACCAGCCCTGTTACCTGCTGTCCGGGACCGCAGGCGCCTTGAGCATTCCCCAGCTCAAGCGCTGGCACTACGCCGAAGCCGGGGCCGGTTGGCATGAGCCGTTGCTGATGCAAGAGGAAGCCTGCGCCCCGGGCGAAGCCCTGCGCCTGCAGTTGCAGCACTTTGTCCAGGTGGCCCGGGGAGAGGTTGCGCCCCTGGTGAGTGCTGCCGATGCCGGGCGGACCCTGGCGCTGGTTGAAGCTATTCGTCAGGCCGCCGCCACTGGGCGCGCCTGCACCCCAACCCTGATTGAGTGAACAACAGATGAGTGAGCGGATTTTCTCCCTGGCCAGTCTGACCGTGCTGGAGCTGTCCCCGCCGCAGATGGTCGAGGTGGCGGCGCAGGCCGGCTACAGCCATGTCGGCCTGCGACTGGTCCCGGCCACCCCGGAAGAACGGCATTTCCCGTTGGTGACGGATGCCGACCTGCGCCGCCAGACCCTGGCCCGACTGCGGGATACTGGGGTGCGGGTGCTGGATGTGGAAATCCTGCGGCTCAAGCCGCAGACCCGGATCAAGGACTTCGAGGGCGTGCTGGCAGTGGGCGCCGAGTTTGCCGCCAGCGAGTTGCTGGTGGCGGGCAATGACCCGGATGAAGCCCGCATGACCGACAACTTTGCCGCCTTGTGCGATCTGGCGGTGCAGTACGGCTTGCACCCTCATCTGGAGTTCATGCCCTGGACCGACGCGCGCAACCTGGAGCAAGCGGTACGGGTGGTGGAGAACGCCGGTCGCAGCAACGGCTGCGTACTGGTGGACGCCTTCCATTTCGATCGTTCGGCATCGCGCCTGGAGGACCTGGCCAAGGTCGCTCCGGCGCGTTTGCGTTATGCCCAGCTGTGTGACGTGGCCGGGCCCCGTCCGTACGATATGCAGGAAATCCTGCGCCAGGCGCGCAACGAGCGACGTTTCCCGGGGGACGGCGATTGCGATCTGCCGGGCTTGCTCAAGTGCTTGCCGGACAACCTGCCCCTGAGCCTGGAGATCCCCACGCTGCAGTTGCTGGAGCAGGGTGTGAGTGCCTTGCAGCGGGCCCAGATGGCCCTGGATAAAGCCCGGGCGCTGCTCGCCAGGATCTGAATCCGCAGCAGGGCAATCGCCGGCCAGCCGGCTCCTACAGGAGGGAGGTATGCCCCGTAGGAGCCGGCTGGCCGGCGAAACGGTTTCTCCCATTGTTCCCAAGGAATGCCCATGACCCGCAGCACGCCCCTCTCCGGGACCAACCACCCCTTCAAGGGCATTGTGCTGATCGTTCTGGCGACCTTCCTGTTCGCCAGCCACGATGCCCTGTCCAAATACCTCTCGGGGTTCTTCCCGGTGATCATGGTGGTCTGGGCCCGTTACCTGATCCATACCCTGCTGATGGCCGGGATCTTCCTGCCGCAATCAGGCTTGCGGGTGCTGCGCAGCAAGCGCCCGCTGCTGCAGTTGCTGCGAGCCCTGTGCCTGTTGAGCACCAGCTTGCTGTTCACCTCGGCGCTGTTGTTCATTCCCCTGGCCGAGGCCACGGCGGTCAACTTTCTTGCCCCGGTGCTGGTCACCGCGCTGTCGGTGCCGCTGCTGGGCGAACAGGTGACCCGGGGCCAGTGGCTGGCGGTGATCTGCGGTTTTATCGGGGTGCTGATCATCGTCCATCCGGGAGGCGAACTCTTCACCCCGGCAGTGTTGCTGCCGTTCTGCTCGGCGCTGTTCTTCTGTTTCTATCAACTGCTGACCCGCAAGCTGGCCGAGCATGACAGCCCGACCACCAGCAACTTCTTCGCCGGGCTGTGCAACACCCTGGTGATGAGTGCCCTGGTGCCGTTCTTCTGGCAGACCCCGGGCCTGGTCCATGGCCTGCTGATGCTGGCGCTGGGCGCCTGCGGCATGAGTGCCCATCTGTTCCTGACCCGGGCCTTTGGCCATGCGGCGCCGGCCCTGCTGGCGCCGTTCGGCTATTGCCAGATTGTCTTCGCCGGGTTGCTGGGCTGGCTGCTGTTTGGCCACGCGCCGTCGTTGATCACCCAGTTGGGCATTGCAGTGATTTGCCTCAGCGGGCTGGCAGCGGCCTGGCAGCAGCGGCGGAGTTGAGCCCGGGAGCGCAGAACTGCGGGCAAAAAAAAGCGCAGGCCCGCCACCGGGCCTGCGCAAGGCGGAGCATCAGTCTTCTACGTGGGGAATCTTGCGCGGGGCCATGAAGTACATCCAGGTCAGGGCTATGAAGTACATGGCCGGGATCAGGGTGAACAGCAGGGTGTAGTTGTTGTTGGTCGCGGTCAGGATGTGGCCGACGATCTGGGTCATGAACATGCCGCCGATGGCTGCGCACATGCCGCCGAAGCCGAACACCGTGCTCATCATGTGCTTGGGCGTGTAGTCCATCACCAGGCTCCAGATGTTGGCGGTCCAGGCCTGGTGGGCGCCGATCCCCAGGGAGATGGCGAACACGGCCAGCCAAAGGTTGGCGGTGCCGGCGGCCATGATCACGCCGATGATGCAGCAGGCGAACAGGAACATCGACAGCAGCCGCGCCTTGATCGGGTTCATCCCTCGGCCGATGAGGAACGAGGAGAGGATGCCGCCGCCGACGCTGCCGAAGTCGGCGGTCAGGTAGATGATGATCAGCGGGATGCCCATCTGGGTCACGTTGATCCCCAGGTTGTACTGCTGGTTGAGGAAGGGCGGCAGCCAGTACAGGTAGAACCAGAACACCGGTGCGGTCAGCGAGTAGGCGATAGCGAAGGCCCAGGTGCCGCGCATGCGCAGGATGCGGCTGAAGGGCACGCGGGTCGGTTCGGGTTCCACCTGCTGCTGGATGTAGGCCAGCTCGGAAGCTTTGACGCGGGGATGATCTTCCGGGTTGAAGTACTTCAGGCCCCAGAACAGCAGCCACACGCCACCCAGTGCCGCCATGCACAGGAACGCCGCCTGCCAGCCCCAGGCATGCAGGATCAGCGGCAGCAGCATCGGGGTGAACATTGCGCCGACGTTGGTCCCGGCGTTGAAGATGCCGGTGGCCACGGCCCGTTCGCCAGCCGGGAACCACAGCCGCGTGGTCTTCACACAGGCCGGGTAGTTGGCGGCCTCGGTCAGCCCGAGGATGAACCGGCAAACCATGAAGCCCGCCGCCGAAGTGGCCAGGCCATGGGCGCCGGTGGCCAGGCTCCAGAGCAGTACGGCGAAGAAGAACACGCGCTTCACGCCGACCCGGTCGATCAATCGTCCCTGCAGCACGAAGCCCACGGCGTAGCCGACCTGGAACCAGAAGTTGATGTTGGCGTAGTCCATCGCCGTCCAGTTCATTTCCTTGGCCAGGATCGGCTGCATCACGCCCAGTGCGGCGCGATCGATGTAGTTCAGGGTGGTGGCGAAAAATACCAGGGCGAGCATGCCCCAGCGGGTCTTGCCGACGGCCATGGCGCCGCGGATCTTGTCGCCGATGCCGCCGGCAACGCTGAGGCTCGGGGCAATGCGAGAGCTTTGGGAAGGAATCATGTAGGCCATCCGTTCAGTGACTGACGAGCCAGGGCTCGTCGGAACTCAAGGGCGCGTGATCAATCGTCAGCGAGGGCGTGCTGATTGACCGGCTGGGTAGGTTCGTCGTTGCCGCTTGAGTTGGGCAGGCGAACGCTGTCGTCTCGACGCATCAGCTCAGGGCTGGGGCGTGTTGCTCCAGGGGCCGATCGAGGTCGCTCCAGGCATGAGCCTACGGGATGTGCAGCAGTGCGGGGCGTTGAGTGCAAGCATGAGGGTGTACCCGATTTTTGAAATTTTTATGGTGTGTTCTGGGTCTGGGTGATTGAAGCCGGAGGTTGTGGGGCCGGCTCAATGTGCTGTCGATGGTGCGCAGTGGCTGAAAAATCGTCAATTCGCCAATCCGCATTTTGTTCGATAATCGAACACAAAACTAACTGGTTCGTACACTTTGAGGAGCGGTGTGGAATAATCCGCGGCAATCCAATAAAGGCACGGGTGCACCGGCCGTTTTCATCCGGGAGTTGAATCATGCAGCGTTCCATTGCCACCGTGTCCTTGAGCGGCACCCTGCCGGAAAAACTCGAAGCCATCGCCGCGGCCGGGTTCGACGGAGTGGAAATCTTCGAGAACGACCTTCTCTACTACGACGGCAGCCCGCGGGAAATCAGGCAGATGTGCGCCGACCTGGGGATTGCCATCACCCTGTTCCAGCCATTTCGGGATTTTGAGGGCTGCCGCCGTGATCGCCTGGCGCGCAACCTGGAGCGCGCCGAACGCAAATTCGACCTGATGCAGGAACTGGGCACCGACCTGGTGCTGGTGTGCAGCAATGCCGCGGCCGACAGCCTGGGGGACCGGCAGATCATTGTCGATGACCTGCACCAGTTGGCCGAACGCGCGGCGGTGCGCGGCCTGCGCATAGGCTACGAAGCCCTGGCCTGGGGCCGCCACGTGAACACCTACCAGCAGGTCTGGGACATTGTCCGCAGTGCCGACCACCCCAGCCTCGGGGTGTTGCTGGACAGCTTCCATACCCTGTCGCTCAAGGGCGACCCCTCGGCGATCGCCGAGATCCCGGGGGACAAGATCTTCTTCGTGCAGATGGCTGACGCACCGATCCTGGCCATGGACGTGCTGGAGTGGAGCCGGCATTTTCGCTGCTTTCCGGGGCAGGGCGAATTCGACCTCCCGGGGTTCCTGGCACCGATCATCAAGAGCGGCTACACCGGCCCCTTGTCCCTGGAGATCTTCAATGACGGCTTTCGCGCCGCGCCGCCACGGGCCAACGCCGCCGACGGCCTGCGCTCCCTGTTGTACCTGGAGGAAAAGACCCGCGAGCGCCTGTGCCAGGAGGCGCAACCGGTGGCCAACCTCGACACCCTGTTCGCGCCGCCTCCGGCCGAGGCCTATGACGGCACCGAGTTCCTCGAATTCGCCGTGGACGAGGCCCTGGGGGCCAAGCTGAGTGGCTGGCTGGAGCGCCTGGGGTTTGCCCGGGCCGGGCAACACCGCTCCAAGAGCGTGAGCCTGATGCGCCAGGGCGACATCAACCTGATCCTCAACTCCGAACCCTATTCCTTTGCCCACAGCTTCTTCGAGGCCCACGGCCCTTCGGTGTGTGCCACGGCAATCCGGGTCAAGGACAGTGCCAAGGCCCTGCAGCGCGCGGTGGCCTACAAGGGCCAGCCCTATCGCGGCCTGGTGGGGCCCAACGAGCTGGAACTGGCCGCCGTGCGCGAGCCCGACGGCAGCCTGATCTACCTGGTGGACCAGCAGCCGGGCGGCCAGCCCTGGTACGACACTGACTTCAACCTGTTCGACGGCGCGCAGGCCAAGGGCAGCCTCAAGCGGGTCGACCACATAGCCATGGCACTGCCGGCGGACAGCCTCGACAGCTGGGTGCTGTTCTACAAGTGCCTGCTGGACTTCACCGCCGACGATGAAGTGGTGCTGCCCGACCCCTATGGCCTGGTGAAAAGCCGCGCCCTGCGCAGCCGTTGCAGCTCGATCCGCCTGCCGTTGAACATCTCGGAGAACCGTAACACGGCCATCTCCCATGCCTTGTCCAGTTATCGCGGCTCGGGGGTGCATCACATTGCTTTTGATTGCGACGACCTCTTCGCCGAGGTCAGTCGTGCCAAGGAAGCCGGGGTGCCGCTGCTGGATATTCCCCTCAACTACTACGACGACCTGGCGGCGCGTTTCGATTTCGATGACGAGTTCCTCAGCGAACTGGCCTACTACAACGTCCTGTACGACCGCGATGCCCAGGGCGGCGAGCTGTTCCATGTCTACACCGAGCCGTTCGAGGGGCGCTTCTTCTTCGAGATCATCCAGCGCAAGAACGGCTACGCCGGCTATGGCGCGGCCAACGTCGCGGTGCGCCTGGCGGCCATGGCCAAGTCCCGCAGCGGCGCGGTGCGTCAGGCCAAGTTGTAGGGGTTTGGTAATCGGCGGTGGCCAAGCACCGCCTCCGTGCTTTCTTTCGCGGGGTGACGCGGCCCATAATCGCCCGCGTGTGCAATGATGGCCGTGAGCCCAGAATGACAATGACCCGTGAACGCTCCATTGCGCCCGCCGAGCCCGCCCTCGAGCCGCGCAAGAGTCGCAAGAACAACCCGGAAAAGACCCGCGAGAACATCCTTCAAGAAGCCATTGTCGAGTTCGTCCAGCAGGGGCTGTCCGGTGCCCGCGTGGACGCGATCGCCGAGCGCATCCACACCTCCAAGCGCATGATCTATTACTACTTCGGCAGCAAGGAGCAGCTGTACGTCGAAGTCCTGGAGAAACTCTACGGCGATATCCGCAGCACCGAGAGCCGCCTGCACCTGGCGGAACTGGCGCCGCAGGAGGCGATTCGCCGGCTGGTGGAATTCACTTTCGACCACCACGACCGCAACGTCGATTTCGTGCGCATCGTCAGCATCGAGAATATCCACAAGGCCGAGTACGTGAAGCAGTCCGGGGTGATCAAGGCGATGAACAACACCATCCTCCATGCCCTGGGCGAGATCCTCGAGCGTGGCGTGCAGGCCGGGGTGTTCCGCCGCGGCCTGGACCCGCTGGATGTGCATTTGCTGATCAGTTCGTTCTGTTTCTACCGGGTGTCGAACCGCCACACCTTCGGCGAGATCTTCCAGATCGACCTGCCGGACGAGAGCATCAAGCAACGCCACCGGGAAATGATCTGCGAATCGGTTCTACGCTACCTGCAAGCCTGACACTTACCTGTGCAGGCATAGGCGTTCCATCTGACAAGGAAAGCACCATGGGCAACCCTGTTCCGACGTTGAAATTGATCCTGATCCTGATGATCGTGGTCGACGCTTTCTGGTTCAGCGAGCGATTGCTGTCCCTGAGCGGCTTGAGCCTGTTCGACTGGCTGCCCAATGCGGTGATCAGTGTGGTGGGGCTTCTGGGCAGCGCGCTGATGATCCTCTTCAACGTGCTGCTGATCGGCCTGCTGTCACGCTTGCAGCTCAAGTCCGAGTAACCCTGGACGGCACTTTCGGCCGCCGCAGTCGGTGACTGCGGCGGCCGGGTCATGCCTGGCCTGGCGCTTTAGCCGTTCATGCTGTGGAAATGCGCGAGCATGCGCTGTGCATCGGCGCTCTGGCCGCTGAACAGCTCGAACGCCTTGACCGCCTGGAACACCGCCATGGTGCCGCCATCCAGGGTGCGGCAACCCAGGGCGCGGGCGTTGCGCAGCAGTTCGGTTTCCAGGGGGAAATAGACAATCTCCGCCACCCACAACTCGGGCCGCAACAGCTCCACCGGCACCGGCATGCCGGGCAGCTTGGCCATGCCCATCGGCGTGGTGTTGACCAGCCCATCGGCGTTGGCCAGGGTGCCGGGCAGGTCGTTTCCGGCCCGGGCCCGAGCGGCCCCGAAGTGCTGGTTGAGGTTGTCCGCCAGGCTTTGCGCGCGCAGGCTTTCCACGTCGAAAAGAGTCAGTTGCTGCACGCCTTCGCTGAGCAGCGCATGGGCCACCGCTGCCCCGGCGCCGCCGGCCCCCATCTGCACCACGTGCTGGCGGGCAACCCCCGGCAGGCCGCGGCGGAAACCTTCGGCAAACCCCAGGCAATCGGTGTTGTGGCCCACACGCTTGCCGTCCTTGAGCACCACGGTGTTGACCGCGCCGATGCCCCGGGCCTCCGGGGACAGCTCGTCGAGCAGGGGCAGGATGCTCTGCTTGCAGGGGAAGGTGATGTTCAGGCCGGTGAAGTTCATTCGCTCGGCAGCGCTCAGCAGGTCGGGCAGGGCGCTGCTGTCGAGCTGCAATGGGTCCAGGTCGATCAACCGGTACAGGTAGCGCAGGCCCTGGGCATCACCTTCATGTTCATGCAGGGACGGGGTGCGCGAAGCCTGGATGCCGGCGCCAATCAATCCGGCGAGCACGCCTGTGTGCCGGGTCATACGCCTTGCTCCTTGAAGCGCAGGCTGAAGTGCTCCAGCGCCAGGCGATAGCCGTGGCTGCCAAAGCCGCACATCACTGCCAGGGCAATCCCCGAGACAAACGAATGATGACGAAACGGCTCGCGGGCGTGGACGTTGGACAGGTGCACCTCGATCACCGGCAGCTCGCTGGCCACCAGGGCGTCGCGGATCGCCACCGAGGTGTGGGTCCAGGCGGCGGGGTTGATCACTATCCCGGCGCAGCGACCACGGGCGGCATGAATCCAGTCCAGCAGTTCGCCTTCATGGTTGGTCTGGCGAAACTCCACCCCAAGGCCCAGTTCCTCGGCGGCGCGGCCGCACAGGGCGGAGAGGTCCGCCAGGGTCTCGTGGCCATAAGTGGCTGGCTCGCGGGTGCCGAGCAGGTTCAGGTTCGGGCCGTTGAGCACCAGAACGATAGGACGCATGGGATATTTCTCCGTTGTTATTGTGGGCGTTGCGGGGGAGGGACAACGCCGTGGGGGTAAATTGTACTAACTGGTTAATTTGGTCAATTGGCCGACGATAAGCGCGAGCGGGGGCGACTATTAAGCGTGCGGTAATCGCACGGACGCTTTTCGGCTGCTCAACCAGCGATCAACCGCCGAGCGCGTGGGGCGGTTTTGCAGGTCGGAGGGAGTGGCGTGTTGTCGCGTGCTTATATCAATTGAAAATCATTCTCGACTGGCCTTAAGATGCCCGGCAATTTCCTTCATGTTCCAGGGAGTCGGTTTGTCGGACGTGGATCTCAAGGGACTGTTTCTCAAGCATGCTGCTGCCCTGCGCGGGTACCTGGCACGCCGGGTACGGGACCCTCAGTTGGCTGCTGACCTGGTCCAGGAGAGTTTCCTGCGCCTGGCGGAGCAGACCCGTGGCGAACGTATCGACAACTCCCAGGGCTATCTCTACCGCACGGCGAACAATCTTCTGATCGACCACGTCCGGCAGGAAGCACGGCGCAAGACCGATACCGTGCCCCATGAAGTACTGGCCGACATCGAGGATGAAGTGGCCGGGCTGGAGGCTCAGGCGATGGCGCAGCAGCAGCGCATGGCATTGAAACAGGCGATCATGGAACTGCCCCCGCGCACCCAGGAAATCTTTCGCCTGAACCGTATCGAAGGCATGACCCACGCCGAGGTGGCCCGGCACCTGAATATCTCCGACAGTTCGGTACAAAAGCATTTGTCCCGGGCGCTGGCGTATGTGATGCAGCGGCTGCAGGCTACCGGCGGTCGGTCGGCCGACGAGTGAATTACCGTAAAAACCGGGGTCAGACGTCACTGCTTATATATAACGAGAAATCGAGATTCACACGTGAATAGCCAGGGTCCGCAAGAGCGCAGTATCACCGAGGCCGCCGCCGACTGGGCGGTGCGTTTGCAGGCGGGAGGGCTGAGCCCTTCCGCGCAGGCCGAACTTGCCCAGTGGCAGGAGGCCGACCCGCGCCATGGCCAAGCCCTGGCTTTTGCCCGGCAGACCTGGGACGCCTTGGCAGACTTGCGCCTGGATCCTGAGCTGGGCTGCGCCTCGCCCCGCCGCAAGGCCCATGAACCGGCAGCGGCCCAGCCCCAGGCGCGCCCCCACCGGCGACGCCGGCTGCCTCGCCTGGCCAGTGCCGTCACCCTGGTCCTGGTGGTCGCCCTGGGCTGGCTGCAAGGACCGCAGGCGCTGGTCTACCTGCAGGCCGACTACCTGACCGGCAAAGGCGAGGTCCGCACTGTGCACCTGGCCGATGGCAGCACGGTGGAGCTGGACTCGGCCAGTGCCATTCGCCTCGACTTCAGCTCCGAGCAGCGGACGGTCCAACTGCTGGCCGGCTCCGCGGTATTCGACGTGGCGCCCATGGCCGGTGAGGAGCGCCGGCCCTTCATCGTGCAGAGTGCCGGCGGCCAGACCCGGGCCCTGGGCACGCGTTTCCTGGTCACCCGGGAAAATCAGCAGCAAGCCTGGGTCGGGGTCTTGCAGCACAGTGTTGCCGTGAGCCTTGACTCCCCGGCACAGAGCGGTCCTTCCGAGCGGGTGCTGCAGGAGGGGCAAAGTGCCCGTTACGACCCGCAAGCGGGGGTGGTGGCCCTGGACGGGCTTGACCTGCAGCGGGCCACCAGTTGGCGACGCGGGGTCCTGGTGTTCGATCGTCAGCCCCTGGCCGTGGTCATCGAGCGCCTCAATCGCTACCGTCCCGGGCGCGTGGTGCTGAGCAGCAACGACCTGGCCCAGCGCCAGGTCAGCGGTGTATTTCCCCTGGACATGCTCGATACCGCCCTGGATACCCTGACCCGGGAGCTGCAGGTGCAGCGTTTCGACCTGGCCGGGGTCAGCCTGATTTATTGAGGCCTGCAGGCCTTTTTCTGCTCTTCTGAAAAATAATCGGAAAAAACCTTACTGAGTTTTCCTGCCTGGCACGTCTAGCTAATTGAGATGCATTCGCATACACAAGAATAGCCAGCGCAGGAATGGGAAACATGAAGGTAGGCAGTCGTACTGGAGTTCACGCCGCAAGTCGTTTGGCGCTCGCCATTCACTTGGGCGTAGCAGGACTGTTGGCAGGAGGCAATTTGCTGCACGCGGCAGAGTCTGTGGGTAGTGCCCCGCAGAGCGCCTTGCAGCAACGCCAGCTGGACTTCGATATTCCTGCCCAGGCCCTTGGCAGTGCAGTGCTGGCGTTTGCCGAGCAGGCGGGGGTGCAAGTGCTGTTCGACAGCCTGCGCCTGCATGGCTTGCACAGCTCATCGCTCAAGGGACGCTACAGCGCCGAGGAAGGCCTGGCCCGGCTGCTGGGCAATGCACCGGTGCAGTACCGCTTCACCGGCGAGCGCCAGGTGACCCTGAGCCGGGTGGAAACCGGGCGTGAGGGCGCCCTGGCCCTGACCCCCACCACCATCTCCGGCAACCTCGAAGGCCGCCAGAGCGATTGGGTGTACAGCGCGCCACGTTCGGTGAGCGTGGTCGGCCGCGAGCAGCTCGATCGCAACCCGCCGCGGCACGCCGCCGACATGCTGGAGGAAACCTCCGGCGTGTATTCCGCAGTCAGCCAGCAGGACCCGGGCCTGTCGGTGAACATTCGCGGGATCCAGGACTATGGCCGGGTCAACATGTCGGTGGACGGCATGCGCCAGAACTATCAGCAGAGCGGCCACCAGCAGCGCAACGGCACTCTCTATGTCGATCCGGAGCTGCTCTCCGAAGTGGTGGTGGAGAAGGGCGCCACTTCGACCATGGGCGGTGCCGGAGTGATCGGCGGGATCGCCAATTTTCGCACCGTCGAGGCCCGCGACCTGCTCAAGCCCGGGCAGGAGATTGGCGGCCGGATTCGTGTCACCACTGGCCTGGGCGGGCGCAGCAACGGTACCCATTTCATCGGCAGTAGCGCCTTCGCGATCGGCACCGAGGTCTGGGACATGCTGCTGGCTGCCAGTGAGCGGCACTTGGGCGACTACAACCCGGGGACCAAGGGCGGCATTGGCGAACTGCGGACCGGGAGCTGGATGGACCCGTCGATCAATGACCGGGTGAAGAACGCCAAGGTGGCCTATTCCGCTTCCGTGATGCGCTCGCGCCTGGTCAAGCTGGGGCTCAACCTGCCCGAGGACCAGCGCCTGCAGCTGAGCTACCTGACCACCCAGGTGTCCTACAACGACGCCAACATGATGAACACCGAAAACAAGGACCAGCTCTGGGAAAAGCTTGGCAGCAGCGACGTGCGTTCGCAGAACTTCGGCCTCGACTACAGCTACACCCCGGACAACCCGCTGATCGATTTCAAGGCCAAGCTCTACTACGTCGACAACACCAATGACCAGAGCACCCTGACCCGCCGCAGCAGCCCTGGCTACTCGATCACCTACCAGACCGATACCTACGGGGCGCAGGCGCAGAACACCTCGACTTTCGCGCTGAGCGAGCTGGCCACGCTCAAGGCCAACTACGGCCTGGAATTCTTCTATGACAAGGTCCGCCCCGATTCCAGCCAGCCGGTACCCAAGGGCTCGGCAGTCAGCGCATCGCCCGCGGCCAGCATGACCCCCGAGGGCGATCGTGCCCTGGGCAGCCTGTTCACCCGCCTGGATTTCGACTACGACGGCTGGCTGAACCTCAATGCCGGTTTGCGCTACGACCGTTACCGGCTGCGGGGCGAAACCGGGATCAACACCCGCACCTTCATTCTGGGAACCACTCGGCAAACCACGGTGCCGGTCAACTATGACGTGGATACCGAAGAAGGGCGCTTCTCGCCCACCTTTGGTCTGGCGATCAAGCCCGGCGTGGAATGGCTGCAACTGTTCACCAGCTACGGCAAGGGCTGGCGCCCGCCGGCGGTCACCGAGACCCTGATTACCGGTCGTCCCCACGGCGGTGGCGCCGAGAGCATGTACCCCAACCCCTTCCTGCGTCCGGAGCGCTCCACCACCTGGGAAGCCGGGGTCAATGTGCTCAAGGAAAACCTCTGGTTCGCCGAAGATCGGCTAGGGATCAAGGTTGCCTATTTCGACACCCGCGTCGAAGACTTCATCTTCATGAACATGGGGGTGCAGCCGCCGGGCTACGGCATGGCGGGGATCGGCAACAGTGCCTACGTCAACAACCTGCGCGACACCCGCTTCAAGGGCGTGGAGTACCAGCTCGACTACGATGCCGGACGTGCCTACGGGCAGCTTGCCTACACCCACATGATCGGCAGCAACGACTTCTGCTCGAAGACCGCGTGGCTGGGCGGCGTGACCCAGACCGTGAAGAACAGCACGGCCGGCCGCGCCCCGGTGGTCGGCATGCGCCCGGATACGCAGGCCAACAACGCCAGCCATTGCAGCGCGATCCTCGGCTCGGCCGAACACATGCCGATGGACCGCGGCACCTTGACCCTGGGGGCGCGGTTCTTCGAGCGCAAGCTGGATATCGGCGCCCGGGCCCGCTACAGCGCGGGCTACTCGGAAGGTGGCAGCAACACCCGCACCACCACCAGCGTCTACCCCGCGGACTGGAAGCCCTACACCGTCTACGACCTGTACGGCAGCTACCGTGCCACCGACGAACTGACCCTGCGCCTGGCGATGGAAAACGTCACCGACCGTGCCTACCTGGTGCCCATGGGCGATGTCCTGGCCTTCACCCTCGGCCGCGGCCGAACCTTGCAGGGCACCGTGGAATACCAGTTCTGACCGCTTTTGCCCATTGATGGGCAAAACCGCAGCAGGCACTGGCGTGCTGCGGACATGACCCCCCTAATGTATTGGAGTTTTGCATGAGCATTTCGATCTCTTACAGCGCTACCTACGGCGGTAATACTGTTGCGCAATACCTGACTGACTGGTCGGCCTACTTCGGCGACGTCAACCACCGCCCAGGCCAAGTGGTTGATGGCACCAACACCGGTGGCTTCAACCCGGGCCCGTTCGACGGCACCCAGTACGCGATCAAGAGCACCGCCAGCGACGCCGCCTTCGTCGCCGACGGCAACCTGCACTACACCCTGTTCAGCAACCCGAGCCACACCCTGTGGGGCTCGGTGGACACGATCTCCCTGGGCGACACCCTCGCTGGCGGTTCGGGCAGCAACTACAACCTGGTCAGCCAGGAAGTCAGCTTCACCAACCTGGGCCTCAACAGCCTGAAAGACGAAGGCCGCGCGGGTGAAGTGCACAAGGTGGTTTACGGCCTGATGAGCGGCGACAGCTCGGCCCTGGCCGGCGAGATCGATGCCCTGCTCAAGGCCATCGACCCAAGCCTGTCGGTGAACTCCACCTTCGACGACCTGGCTGCTGCCGGCGTTGCCCACGTCAACCCGGCTGCCGCAGCCGCTGCCGATGTCGGCCTGGTGGGTGTGCAGGACGTGGCCCAGGACTGGGCGCTGGCCGCCTGAATGGCTGCTTGAGGCATAAAAAAACGAATGAAAGATTGCTCTTCCATTCGTTCGCTTGACTCACCTCCGTCGCCCGAGTTTTCGAAGGCCAGGGCGGCGGCGGTGGCAAATTCTGGGGAGCGCCGTGGTGCCTGTCAACGCATCGGGCGCGCCTCTTGTCATTCCGCTCTGCCTGAGCGGAAGGCCCTGTATCCCTAAACTCTCCACAGGACACCTTGATGAGCAGGCCGAATCCACTTGCCGCTTCCGAGACGCTGGCGGCCTTGACGGCCTACAAGGGCGGCTTCTTCAACATTGGCCTGTTCTCGGCGGTGATCAACCTGCTGATGCTGGCCCCGGCCCTGTACATGCTGCAGGTCTACGACCGGGTGCTGGCCTCGGGCAATCAGATGACCCTGCTGATGCTGACGCTGATGATCCTCGGCCTGTTCGGCCTGATGGGCGCGTTGGAATGGGTGCGCAGCCAGGTGGTGATCCACCTCGGTACGCAGATGGACATGCGCCTGAACCAGCGAGTGTATGACGCCGCCTTCGAAGCCCAGCTCAAGGGCAGCCCCCAGGCCGCCGGCCAGGCCTTGAACGACCTCACCGCGCTGCGCCAGTTCGCCACCGGCAACGCCCTGTTCGCGTTCTTCGATGCGCCCTGGTTTCCGGTCTACCTGCTGGTGATCTTCCTCTTTCACCCCTGGCTCGGCCTGCTGGCCCTGGCCGGCGCCGTGCTGCTGGTGGTGCTGGCCTGGATCAACCAGCACATCTGCCAGGCGCCGCTGGCCCAGGCCAGCCAGTTGTCGATCATCACCAGCCAGCAGGCCACGGCCAACCTGCGCAATGCCGATGCGATCGAAGCCATGGGCATGCTCGGCGCCCTGCGCGAGCGCTGGTTTGTCGGCCACCAGGGCTTTCTGGCCCAGCAGAACCTGGCCAGCGAAAAGACCGCCACCATCAGCGCCTGGTCCAAGGGCGTGCGCATGGCCTTGCAGTCCCTGGTCCTGGGCCTGGGCGCCTGGCTGGCGGTGCAAGGCCAGATCACCCCGGGGATGATGATCGCCGGCTCGATCCTCATGGGCCGGGTGCTCAGCCCCATCGACCAGTTGATTGCGGTATGGAAGCAATGGAGCTCGGCGCGTTTGGCTTACGAGCGCCTGTCGGAGCTGTTGCAAGCCAACCCGCCGCGTCCGGCGCGCATGAGCCTGCCGACGCCCAAGGGCAAGTTGAGCGTCGAGCAACTGAGCGCCTGCGCTCCGGGCAGCCGGCGCCCGGCCCTGAGCAATCTGGGTTTCACCCTGGAGGCCGGCCAGGTGCTGGGGGTGATCGGCCCTTCCGGTTGTGGCAAGTCGACCCTGGCCCGGCTGCTGGTGGGTGCCTGGACGCCCCTGACGGGAAAGGTGCGCCTGGATGGCGCCGACCTGGCCCAGTGGGACAAGCAGCAACTGGGCCCGCATATCGGCTACCTGCCCCAGGATATCCAGCTGTTCGCCGGCAGCATCGCCGAGAACATCGCGCGGTTTGGCCAACTGGATTCGGATCAAGTGCTGCAGGCCGCGCAAATGGCCGGGGTGCATGAGCTGATCCTGCAACTGCCCCAGGGCTATGACACGCGCCTTGGCGAGGGCGGTGCCGGGTTGTCCGGTGGCCAGCGCCAGCGCATCGGCCTGGCCCGGGCGCTGTACGGCCTGCCGGCGCTGATCGTCCTCGACGAGCCCAACTCCAACCTCGATGAGGCCGGTGAGCAGGCTTTGTTGCAGGCCATCAGCCAGCTCAAGCAACGGCAGCGGACCCTGGTGCTGATCACCCACAAGCCCAACGTGCTGACCCTGACCGACCAGTTGATGATCCTGCGCGACGGCCAGTTGCAGGCCTACGGCCCGACGGCGCGGGTGCTGGAAGCGAACCAGAAAGCCAAGGCCGCGCCGCCGCCGGCTGTACCGATGAGCAATCCGGCGAGCAACCCGGTAACCAGTCTGAACATGAACTACCGCCTGGGCGTGGCCGGCGGCGAAGGGAAAAAAGCATGAAGGCGAGTTTATCCACAGCCCCTGCGGCGCCGGTCACCGGGCCGGCCGCCAGCAATGTGCTGTCCCTGGACGACAGGAAGTATTCACGGCTGGGCTGGATCCTGGTGCTAGGGGGCTTTGCCGGGTTCATCGGCTGGGCCGCCCTGGCGCCACTGGACAAGGGCGTGGCGGTGTCGGGCAAGGTCATGGTCTCGGGCCATCGCAAGACCGTGCAGCATCAGAGCGGCGGCATCGTCGAGCGGATCGAGGTCAAGGAAGGTGACCGGGTCAGCGCCGGGCAGGTGCTGCTGCGCCTCAACGAGACGCCGCTGCGCACCCAGATGCAATCCCTGCGCAGCCAGTACCTGGGTTCCCTGGCCAGCGAAGCGCGGCTGAATGCCGAGCGCGATGGCGCCAGCGATATCGTCTTCGACCCGCAGCTCCAGGCCCTGGCCAGCGAGCCGGACGTGGCCGCCAGCCTGGCCCTGCAGCGGCAACTGTTCAGCAGCCGGCGCCAGGCTCTGAGCATGGAGCAACAGGGGATCGCCGAGACCATCGCCGGCTCCGAGGCGCAGTTGCGCGGTACTCGGGATTCCCAGGCCAGCAAGCGGCAACAGCGCAGTGCCTTGAACGAACAGCTGCAAGGCCTGCGGGAACTGGCGCGGGACGGCTACATCCCGCGTAACCGGCTGCTGGACAGCGAGCGCCTGTACGCGCAGATCGACGGCTCGATCGCCGAGGACTTCGGCCGCATTGGCCAGTTGCAGCGGCAGATCCTCGAACTGCGCCTGCGCATCCGCCAGTCCACCGAGGATTTCCAGAAAGACCTGCGCAGCCAGTTGGCCGATACCCGGATCCGTACCGAAGACCTGCGCAATCGCCTGGCGTCCGCCGAGTTCGAACTGGCCAACAGCCAGGTGCGCGCCCCGGCTGCCGGGGTGGTGGTGGGGCTGGAGGTCTACACCGAAGGTGGGGTGATCAAGCCGGGCCAGCCGCTGATGGATATCGTGCCCCAGGACGAACCGCTGCTGGTGGAGGCGCGGGTGCCGGTGCAACTGGTGGACAAGGTGCACCCGGGGCTGCCGGTGGAGCTGATGTTCTCGGCCTTCAACCAGAGCACCACGCCCAGGGTGCCGGGGGAGGTGACCCTGGTGTCCGCCGACCGGCAGGTGGACGAGCGCACCGAGGAGCCTTACTACACCTTGCGCGCCACGGTCAGCGCCCAGGGCATGCAGCAGTTGCAGGGCTTGCAGATCCGCCCGGGGATGCCGGTGGAAGCCTTTGTCCGTACCGGCGAACGCTCGATGCTCAATTACCTGTTCAAGCCCCTGCTGGACCGGACTCACATGGCGTTGGTGGAAGAATGATTCGAGCCTGGTGCTACCTGCCCCTGCTGTGCCTGTTGGGCAGCCCGTCGGTCCAGGCCCTGGGCTTGCTCGATGCCTATGACCTGGCCTTGCGCAATGACCCGACCTTCCAGGCGGCGATCAAGGAACGCGATGCCGGGGAAGAGAACCGCGCCATCGGCCGTGCCGGGCTGCTGCCCAACCTGTCCTGGAGCTACAACAATTCGCGCAACCAGTCCGAAGTGACCCAGGAGACCGTTCGTGGTGATGTCACCAATGATCGGGACTACCGCAGCTACGCCTCGACCCTGACCTTGCAGCAACCACTGCTGGACTACGAAGCCTATGCGCGCTACCGCCAGGGCTCGGCCCAGGCGCTGTTTTCCGACGAACGCTTTCGCGGCAAGAGCCAGGAACTGGCGGTGCGCCTGCTCAGTGCCTACAGCCAGGCGTTGCTGGCCGAGGAGCGCATCGAACTGAGCCGGGCGCAGAAGCGTGCCTACGCCGAACGCTTGCAGCTCAACCAACGCCTGCTCAAGGGCGGCGAGGGCACCCGCACCGATGTGCTGGAGACCCAGGCTCGGCTGAGCCTGGCCCTGGCGCAGGAGATCGAGGCCCAGGACCAGCAGGATGCCGCCCTGCGCGAGCTGCAAGCCATAGTCGGCGAACCGTTGCAGATCGACGAACTGGACCCGCTGACCCGGCAGTTCCAGATCCAGCCGCTGCTGCCCAACCGCTTCGACAGCTGGCGCGACCTGGCCATGGCCAACAACCCGGACCTGGCGTCCCAGCAGCAGGCACTGCGAGTGGCGGAGTACGAAGTGGAGCGCAAGCGCGCCGGGCACCTGCCCAAGGTGAGTTTGTACGCCAGCAGCCGGCAGACCAGTTCCGATTCGGAAAGCTCCTACAACCAGAAGTACGACACCAACACCGTGGGCATCCAGGTCAGCCTGCCGCTGTTTGCCGGTGGCTCGGTATCGGCCTCGACCCGCCAGGCGGCCAGCCAGTTGTCCCAGGCCCAGTTCGAACTGGACGCCAAGACCGCCACCACCCTCAACGAACTGCGCAAGCAGTTCAACCTCAACACCAGTGCCGCGGCCAAGGTCCGGGCTTATGAAATGGCCGTCAGCTCCGCCGAGGCCCTGGTGACCGCGACCCAGAAAAGCGTGCACGGCGGCGAGCGGGTCAACCTGGACGTGCTGGACGCCGAACAACAACTGTTCACCGCCCGCCGCGACCTGGCGGATGCCCGGCATGCCTACCTGTTGGCGCGGATTCAGCTCAAGTACTACGCCGGCCTGCTCAACGAACAGGACCTGCAGCAACTGGCCGGTTACTTCCGCCCCCTGGGCTGAACCCCAATGCCGTACCGCCCCCTGTAGGAGCTGGCTTGCCAGCGAAAGCGCCCGCCAGATTGGCGCAAGGCTCAAGGGCCCCTTCGCCGGCAAGCCGGCTCCTACGGAGGGGGCGTGGCGTCGGGTTTGGCCCTGTAGGAGCTGGCTTGCCAGCGAAGGCGTCGGCCAGATTGGCGCAAGGCTCAGGGGCCCCTTCGCCGGCAAGCCGGCTCCTACGGAGGGGGCGTGGCGTCGGGTTTGGCCCTGTAGGAGCTGGCTTGCCAGCGAGGGCGTCGGCCAGATTGGCGCAAGGCTCAGGGGCCCCTTCGCCGGCAAGCCGGCTCCTACGGAGAGGGGCGTGGCGTCTGGTTTGGCCCTGTAGGAGCTGGCTCGCCAGCGAAGGCGCCCGCCAGATTGGCGCAAGGCTCAAGGGCCCCTTCGCCGGCAAGCCGGCTCCTACGGGGGAGGGCGTAGCGTCTGGTTTGGCCTTGTAGGAGCTGGCTTGCCAGCGAAGGCGTCGGCCAGATTGGCGCAAGGCTCAAGGGTCCCTTCGCCGGCAAGCCGGCTCCTACGGAGGGGGAGGGCGGCAGAATGCAAACAGCCGTCACGAGGACGGCTGTTGGCTATTGCACGGCAAATCAGCGGCGGGTCAGCAAAACCCCGGATTCCATATGGTGGGTCCAGGGGAACTGGTCGAACAGCGCGCAGCGGGTGATGCGGTGGCTGTCGTGCAACTGGGCGATGTTGGCCGCCAGGGTCTCCGGGTTGCAGGAGATGTACAGGATGTTGTCGAAGCGCCGGGTCAGTTCGCAGGTGTCCGGGTCCATGCCGGCCCGCGGCGGGTCGACGAACACGCTGCCGAACTCGTAGCTCTTCAGGTCAACGCCCTGCAGGCGGCGGAACGGCCGCACTTCGTTCAGGGCCTCGGTCAGCTCTTCGGCCGACAAACGCACCAGGGTGACGTTATCCACAGCGTTTTCGCTGAGGTTGCTCAAGGCGGCGTTTACCGAGGTCTTGCTGATCTCGGTGGCCAGCACCTTGCGCACCCGGGTGGCCAGGGGCAGGGTGAAGTTGCCGTTGCCGCAGTACAGCTCCAGCAGGTCGTCCTGGCGCTCGCCCAGGGCTTCATAGGCCCAGTTGAGCATCTTCTGGTTCACCGTGCCGTTGGGCTGGGTGAAGGCGCCTTCGGGCTGGCGGTAGCTGAAGGTACGCCCGCCAACGTCGAGTTTTTCCACCACGTAGTCCTGGCCGATGACTTCGCGCTTGCCCTTGGAGCGGCCGATCACGCTGACCTTGAGGTCGGCTGCCAGCTGGCTCGCGGCCTTGTGCCAGTGCTCGTCCAGGGGGCGGTGGTAGCACAGGGTGATCATCGCGTCGCCGGCCAGGGTGGTGAGGAACTCCACCTGGAACAGCTTGTGGCTCAGGGGCGCGCTGGCTTGCCAGGCGGCCTTGAGCTGGGGCATCAACTGGTTGATGCGCTGGCTGGCGATGGGGAACTCTTCGATCAGGATCGGCGTGCGCTTGTCGTCCTGGGAGAACATCGCGTAGTGCCGTTCACCGGCTTCGCGCCACAGGCGGAACTCTGCTCGCAGGCGGAAGTTCTGCAGGGGCGAGTCGAAGACCTGGGGCTCGGGCGCATCGAAGGGGGCCAGCAGGTCACGCAAGCGCGCGACCTTGTCATTCAGCTGGGTGGTGTAGCTTGCGGCGTCAAAAGTCATGCGGGGTAACCGAGCTTGATCACGAACAGGATCGACAGGATCACCAGAGGCGCGTTCAGCTCACGGGCACGGCCCGACAGCAGCTTGATCACGGTCCAGGCGATGAAGCCGAAGGCGATGCCGTTGGCGATGGAATAGGTGAACGGCATGGCCAGGGCGGTGACCACCACGGGAGCGGCGACGGTGATGTCTTCCCAGTCGATTTCCGCCAGGCCCGAGGTCATCAGCACGGCGACGAACAGCAGGGCCGGTGCGGTGGCGAAGGCCGGCACGCTGGCCGCCAGTGGCGAGAAGAACAGCGCCAGCAGGAACATGATCGCCACCACGATGGCGGTCAGGCCGGTGCGGCCGCCGGCGCTCACGCCCGCCGCGGATTCGATGTAGCTGGTGGTGGTCGAGGTGCCCAGCAGGGAACCGGCCATGGCGGCGGTGCTGTCGGCGATCAGCGCCCGGCCCATTTTCGGCATGTGGCCGTCCTTGCCCATCAGCCCGGCGCGCTTGGCAACGCCGATCAGGGTGCCGGAGTTGTCGAACAGGTCGACGAACAGGAAGGCGAAGATCACGCTGATCAGGCCGATATCCAGGGCGCCCTTGATGTCCAGTTGCAGGAAGGTCGGGGCCAGGGACGGTGGCATCGAGGTCACGCCGCCGAACGGGGTGACGCCCAGCAGGATGGAAACGATGGTCACCGCGAGGATGCCGATCAGCACCGCGCCGCGCACTTTCAGGGCTTCCAGGGCGACGATCAGGGCAAAGCCCAGGGCCGCGAGGATCGGTGCCGGTTTGCTCAGGTCGCCCAGGCCTACCAGGGTCGACGAGTTGCCCACCACGATCTCGGCGTTATGCAGGGCGATCAGCGCCAGGAACAGGCCGATACCGGCGGCAATCGCCGAGCGCAGGGGCAGGGGGATGCTGTTGATGATCCATTCGCGGATCTTGAAGATCGACAGTATGAAAAACAGCACCGCCGAGATGAATACCGCACCCAGGGCCACTTGCCAGGTGTGGCCCATGTGCAGGACCACGGTGTAGGTGAAGAAGGCGTTCAGGCCCATGCCCGGCGCCAGGGCGATCGGGTAGTTGGCGATCAGGCCCATGACGGTGGAACCGATGGCCGCCGCCAGACAGGTGGCAACGAAGATCGCGCCCTTGTCCATGCCCGTCTCGCCGAGAATGCTCGGGTTGACGAAAAGGATGTAGGCCATGGCCAGGAAGGTGGTCACGCCCGCAAGAATCTCGGTGCGCACGTTGGTGTTGTGTGCCTTGAGTTGAAACAGCCTTTCCAGCATGTCTGCTCCCCGTGGCGCCGCCGGGCGCCGTGAATGTATCGACTCCAACAGCAAAGCACAGACTTTATAAGGTGCCTGCGGATTTGCTCTGGGTCGGAAAAAGCCGCGCATCATACCAGCAGCGTGGGCCAATGGCTGCGATCGTCGGCGATGTTTTGCACCGCTGGCAAGTAGCGCATACTGCGCCCTGGTTTTAGGGGGGATTTATGCGCAGCACAATGAAAATGACAGCCCTGGCATTGCTCGGCGCAACAGCCTGCTGGCTGGCGGCCCCGGCCATGGCGCGCTCGGCGGCGCCGTTGAGCCGGGTGGAGATTCTCAAGGTGTTGTCACCTTCCTGCGGCCTGGAGGATGTTTCCGACGGCCGTGAACGGACCGAGTGCGATCACAACGGCCCGAACATCAAGGTCTATGTGCTGGAGATCGGCTACGGCCGCGAGCCCCATGTGAACCTGGACGGTTTCGAGGTCGATGGTACCCGCTCGCCGGTGTGCGAGGACGGCTCCAGCTATGTACCCTGCGGCAACTCGGGGACTACCGTCGGCTATATCTATGTCTTCGACCTGGCGGGCAAGCAGGAGGGCACCTTCAGCTTCCGCAACACTTCGCTCAACGCCCCGGGCAACAGCCTGGGCGCACAGATCTATATCAAGTGATGGCGCCCTGAACGGCAGCCGGCAAAGCTGACTAAGCTCTAAAGACCTCCACGCGGAGTCATCCCCATGACCTTCAGAGCCCTGGTCACCCTTGCCGAAGGCATCGACGACCTGCAAAGCGTGACCCTGATCGATGTATTGCGCCGTGCCGAAGTCGAAGTGCTAGCGGCCAGCGTCGAAGGCCGGCGCATGCTCACCTGCGCTCGGGGCACCCGATTGACTGCCGACGCCATGCTGGTGGATGTGCTGGCCCAGAACTTCGACCTGATCGTATTGCCTGGCGGCGCGGTGGGCGCCCAGCACCTGGCGGCCCATCAACCGCTGCAGCAACTGGTCAAGGATCAGGCCGCAGCGGGGCGCCTGTTCGCCGGCATCGCCGAAGCTCCCGCCCTGGCCTTGCAAGCCTTCGGCGTGCTGCGCCAAAGGCGCATGACCTGCCTGCCCAGCGCCAGCCATCAGCTGCTGGGCTGCACCTTTGTCGACCAGCCGGTGGTGGTGGACGGCAACTGCATCACCGCCCAGGGTTCCGGAGCCGCCCTGGCGTTTGCCCTGGCCCTGGTGGAGGCACTGTGCGGGCGCGCCAAGCGCGCCCAGGTGGCGGCGGAGTTGCTGGTCTAGGGCTCAGTCGACATGGGCCGCGATGGGCTCGATCAGCGGTTGCAGTTCCTGCTCGGTGTGCCAGATGTCGTAATCGGCCTGCACCGCCAGCCAGACCTTGGCCTTGCCGATCCCGGCACGTTCCAGGCGGACCGCCAGTTCCGCACGGATCGGCGCATGGCCGTTCAACACCTTGGACAGATGCGGGCGGGCGTAGCCGATATGCCGCGCCAGCTCCGTCACGCTGATGCCCAGTTCGGGCAAGACATCCAGGCGCAGGGTGTCACCGGGGTGGGGCGGGTTGTGGATGGGCATGATCCTGCCTCCTGTTCAGTGGTAGTCCAGATAATCGACCAGTTCGATATCCGAACCTACGAAACGAAAGATCACTCGCCAGTTGCCGGACACCACCAGGGACCAATAACCGTGCAGGTCGCCCTTGAGCGGGTGCAGCCGCCAGCCCGGCAGGTCGAGCCCGGCCGGTTCGCTGGCGTGATCCATGAACGACAGCTGGCGGGCCAGCCGGCGTGCATGCTCAGCCCGTATTCCACGAGTCGATCCGGTTTCATAGAAGGCGCGCAGGCCTTTGTGCTGAAAGGACTTGATCATGGGGTGCGAGTGTAAGGCGATACCTTACACGTGTCGTAGCGGTTTTGTATTGCAGAGAATGATCAACAACCTGTTACGAGGCCCCCTACGGGGCGTTTCTCTGTCGCAGCTCGGTTCGGCAAGGAGTCGGGCACGGGGCTTGTGAACGGGTAACAAAGGCTAACCAGCCGCTTCTTGCACCGCCCGTCCCATCACCCCTATAGTTCGCGCCGTCGCTGCCAATTCAGCGGCCGGGTTTGGTCACCCGAAATTAGAAGGCGCACGCGCCACCCTGGTTTGCAGGCACTTTTTCGTGTCCGCACGCTTAATGGTGGGCTGTGCGCGGGACACCTTCGGGTGTGCCGGGTGCCTTCTTCCCGGTTGACCAACCTGTGCACAGTCCGCCACCCATCGTTTGGTCACGATTGGGGCGGTCATTCATAAAGAAGGATCTAATGATGAATACCCCGGAAACTGCTGCTCACTATGTGCCGCTTAAATCCAACATAAGCCGGCCAGGTGTGTTTTTTATCAACGCCAATGCCTCCCCTGAGGCGCTGCACGAAGCCGCCGAGCAACGCATGCGCACGGCTGCCAATCTGCTGGAAACCCTCTGCTGCTTGAACTTCAGCCACGGCGATGTGAAGGACATCCCGCACATCATCGACGTGCTCTATGTCCTGACCCAGGATGGTTGCGACCTGCTGGAGGCGGCGAAATGGCGAGCCGCTGCTGAAGCTCAGCCCAGCCACTGAGGCTTGAACCTGGCCGCGCCAGCCCGGCGCGGCTTCAGGCCTTGGATTGCTCGACCCGCTCGATCATCCGGTCCCGCTGGGCCAGGGTCGGGAACAGCTTGATCCAGACCCCGGTCACCAGCAGCGTGCCGACCCCGCCCAGCACCACCGCCGGCACCGTGCCGAACCAGTGGGCGGTGACTCCGGATTCGAATTCCCCCAGCTGATTCGAGGCGCCGATGAACAGGCCGTTCACCGCGCTGACCCGGCCGCGCATTTCGTCCGGGGTTTCCAGCTGCACGAAGGAGGCGCGGATCACCATGCTGATCATGTCCGCCGCTCCCAGCACCACTAGCACCGCCAGGGAAAACCAGAACGAGGTCGAGAGGCCGAAGGCGATGGTGGCCACGCCGAATACCCCGACCGCGGTGAACATCACCCGCCCGACCTTACGCTCGACGCTAAAACGCGCCAGCCACAGCGACATTAGCAAGGCCCCCACCGCCGGCGCCGAACGCAACAGTCCCAGGCCCCAGGGCCCGGTCAGCAGGATGTCCTTGGCGAACACCGGCAACAGCGCGGTGGCACCGCCCAGCAGCACGGCGAACAGGTCCAGGGAAATGGCCCCGAGGATATCCGGGCGGCTGCGGATGAAGCGGATGCCCGCCAGCAGCGAGTCGAGGGTGGCCTTGCCCTTGTTCAATGGGGTCTGCCGAGCCGGCAGGTTGAGCATCAGCAGGCAGGCGATCAGGTACAGAACCACCGTGGGGCCGTAGACCCAGACGCTGCCGAAGGCATAGAGCAAGCCGCCCAGGGCCGGGGCGACGATGGTCGCCGACTGTTGCGCCGATTGCGCGGCGGCCACCGCCCGGGGAAACAGCGCGCTGGGCACGATGCTCGGCAACAGGGCCTGGGTGGTGGGCATTTCGAAGGAGCGGGCGCCGCCGAGGAGGAAGGCCAGGATGAAGATCATTTCCCGGGTGACGTTGTCGGTCAGGCTGCCGATGGCCAGGGCCAGGGCGATCAAGGCCTGCAGCGACTGGCAGATGGCCGCCACCCGGCGCCGGTCGTAGCGGTCGGCCACATGCCCGGTGTGCAGCATGAACAGCACCCGCGGGGCGAATTCCACCAACCCCACCAGGCCCAGGTCGAGCACGTTGCCGGTGAGCTGATAGAGGTTCCAGCCAATGGCCACGGTGAGCATCTGGAAACCGCTGGCGGTGAAGATCCGCGCCAGCCAGAACGCGATGAACGGACGATGATGACGGAGCAGCAGAGGGTCTTGGCTGGGCATCTGGAGGCAAATCTGAGCGGGGAGTGAAACGAGATTATCACCAAGATGTAACCAATGGTTGCAGCCGGCGGAAAATTCGTTAGCCGCGCATCTATCTCGGTTTTCGGGGAAATCCTGCCGGGTCCTTGGCGGTGCCCGCCATCGCCGCTCGCGATGGACACCAAGGTGGCGGCAATCCTGCGCATTAAGGCGGAAATGTCCGGGAAAAGCCCGGTTTTGACAGGGTGAGGCAAGCTGTCACGCGGCAAATAACCACAGAGTTGCGCGGCGAATTTAGGACTACTCTTTCAACGTTGCTTGATCCAGATCAAAACCTTTTTGCAAAGGCTGATGTGGTGGCCCAAGTGCCAGAATCCCTGCGTAGCGATGGTTTAAAAAAGAACGAATCCGAATTCGCCGCACTCCATATCCGTGGGGGCAGTGGGTGCAGGCCTCTGGCCGGCAGCCGGTATTACCTGACAGAGGAAAGCTTATGTTCGGTTTAGAGGCTCTAGATCTCGCCCGAATTCAGTTCGCGTTCACCATCTCGTTCCACATCCTGTTCCCGGCGATCACCATCGGCCTGGCGAGCTACCTGGCGGTGCTCGAAGGCCTCTGGCTGAAGACCCGCGACGACACCTACCGCGATCTCTACCACTTCTGGTCGAAGATCTTCGCCGTCAACTTCGGCATGGGCGTGGTCTCCGGCCTGGTGATGGCCTACCAGTTCGGCACCAACTGGAGCCGTTTCTCGGACTTTGCCGGCTCCGTCACCGGCCCCTTGCTCACCTATGAAGTGCTCACGGCCTTCTTCCTGGAAGCCGGTTTCCTCGGGGTCATGCTGTTCGGCTGGAACAAGGTCGGGCGCCGGTTGCACTTCTTCTCCACGATCATGGTGGCCATCGGCACCCTGATCTCGACCTTCTGGATCCTCTCGTCCAACAGCTGGATGCAGACCCCCCAAGGCTATGAAATCGTCAACGGCCAGGTGATCCCGGTGGATTGGCTGGCGGTGATCTTCAACCCGTCATTCCCCTACCGCCTGGCGCACATGGCTGTAGCCGCGTTCGTCGCCACGGCGTTCTTCGTCGGCTCGTCCGCAGCCTGGCACTTGCTGCGCGGGCGGGACAACCCGGCCATTCGTCGCATGCTGTCGATGGCCATGTGGATGGCCCTGATCGTGGCGCCGGTGCAGGCGGTGATCGGCGACTTCCACGGCCTCAATACCCTCAAGCACCAGCCGGCGAAAATCGCCGCGATCGAAGGCCACTGGGAAAACGTCGGCAACGAACCGACCCCGCTGATCCTCTTCGGCTGGCCGGACATGAAGGCCGAGAAAACCCGCTTCGCGGTGGAAATCCCCTACCTGGGCAGCCTGATCCTCACCCACTCCCTGGACAAGCAGGTGCCGGCGCTCAAGGAGTTCCCGCCCGAGGACCGGCCCAACTCGACCATCGTCTTCTGGTCGTTCCGGATCATGGTGGGCCTGGGCATGCTGATGATCTTCACCGGCCTGTGGAGCGTCTGGCTGCGCAAGCGCGACACCCTCTACACCTCGCGGCCGTTCCTGTACCTGACCTTGTGGATGGGCCCGTCCGGGCTGATCGCGATCCTGGCGGGCTGGTTCACCACCGAGATCGGCCGCCAGCCGTGGGTGGTCTACGGCCTGATGCGTACGGCGGACGCCTCTTCCGGGCACAGCTTTGTGCAGATGAGCATCACCCTGGCGCTGTTCGTGGTGGTGTACTTCTCGCTGTTCGGCGTGGGGATCGGCTACATGATGCGCTTGGTGCGCAAAGGCCCGGTCACCAACGAAGGTGCCGAAACCAGCCACGGTGGTCCCGGGCAGAAACGTACCCCGGCCCGTCCGCTGTCCGCAGCCGACGATGACCACGATGCCGACCACGGCACCCGCCTGAATAAGGGGAACTGAGTCATGGGTATTGATCTTCCGCTGCTCTGGGCCGTGATTATCATCTTCGGCATCATGATGTACGTGGTCATGGACGGCTTCGACCTCGGGATCGGGATTCTCTTCCCGTTCGTCAAGGACGACCGCGACCGTGACGTGATGATGAACACCGTCGCCCCGGTCTGGGACGGCAACGAAACCTGGCTGGTACTGGGCGGCGCGGCATTGTTCGGCGCCTTCCCGCTGGCCTACTCGGTGGTGCTCTCGGCGTTGTACCTGCCGCTGATCCTGATGCTGGTGGGCCTGATCTTCCGCGGTGTGGCCTTCGAGTTCCGCTTCAAGGCCAAGGAAGACAAGCGCCACATCTGGGACAAGGCCTTTATCGGCGGCTCGGTGGCAGCGACCTTCTTCCAGGGCGTGGCCCTGGGGGCGTTCATCGATGGCCTGCCGGTGGTCAACCGTCAGTTCGCCGGCGGCTCCCTGGACTGGCTGACCCCCTTCACCCTGTTCTGCGGCCTGGCGCTGGTGGTGGCCTATGCCTTGCTCGGCTGCACCTGGCTGATCATGAAGACCGAGGGCAAGCTGCAGCAGCAGATGCATGACATCGCTCGGCCCCTGGCCTATGTCGTGCTGGCCGTGATCGGCATCGTCAGTATCTGGACCCCGCTGGTCCACGCCGAGATCGCTGCACGCTGGTTCACCTTGCCGAATCTGTTCTGGTTCCTGCCGGTGCCGATCCTGGTGCTGGTGACCATGTACGGTCTGTTGCGCGCCGTGGCCCGCAATGCCCACTACACGCCGTTCCTGCTGACCCTGGTGCTGATCTTCCTCGGCTACAGCGGCCTGGGCATCAGCCTGTGGCCGAACATCGTGCCGCCGTCGATCTCCATCTGGGACGCTGCCGCGCCGCCGCAGAGCCAGGGCTTCATGCTGGTAGGCACCTTGTTCATCATCCCGTTCATCCTGGGCTACACCTTCTGGAGCTACTACGTGTTCCGCGGCAAGGTCACCCACGAAGACGGTTATCACTAGGTAGGAGCCGGCTTGCCGGCGAACAGGCCCTTGAGCCTTGTGCCCGCTTGCCGTCGCATTCGTTGGCAAGCCAGCTGCTACGGGAATTCGGGTTAGGCAGGAGTTGAAATCATGAGCGGTAAACACTCTTTGCAGGAAATCGAACAGGCGGAAAAGAAGCCGCTGTGGCAGCGCCTGGGCTGGCTGGCAATGATCTGGGGCGGCAGTGTCCTGGCCCTGTTCGTGGTGGCCAGCCTGATGCGCATGTTCATGAGCGCCGCCGGCCTTAGCACCCACTGATCATCCCATCCCGTTGCCTTGCGGCACGGTTTCAACCCTCCCCGGTGGAGGGTTTTTTTTGCCTGTGGAGAAGGCCGCGGTGTTTCGGCGAACCCTTACTTGCGGGCCTTGAGGATCACGAACTTGGGGGTTGCCGCCACTTGCTCGACGCCGCGGAACAGCCGCGCCAGCTTGCTGTGGTAACCCAGGTGGCGGTTGCCGACGATGTACAGCGCGCCGCCCACCACCAGGGCTTCCCGGGCCTGCTGGAACATGCGCCAGGCGAGGAAGTCGCCCACCACCTGCTGCTGGTGGAACGGCGGGTTGCACAGCACCACGTCCAGGGACTGTGGCGCTTGCCCGGCCAGGCCGTCGCCGGCGCGCATCTCGGCTTCGCGCTCACCGAGCACCGCCTGCCAGTTTTCCCGGGCCGACTGCACCGCCATGAAGGATTCGTCCACCAGGGTGTAATGGGCCTGGGGGTTGTCCAGGGCGCTGGCAATGGCCAGCACGCCGTTGCCGCAGCCCAGGTCCGCGACCCGGGCGTTGCCCAGGTTCTGCGGCAGGTGCGGGAGGAAGGCGCGGGTGCCGATGTCCAGGCCTTCACGGCAGAACACGTTGGCGTGGTTGAGCAGTTCGATGGCCGGCTGTTCCAGGCGATAGCGGGTCGGGTAGGGCGACACGGCGGGCTGTTTGTCTTGCGGCGTGGCAATCAGCAGGCGAGCCTTTTTCACCGCCAGCGAGGCCTGGACCGGGCCGATGTAGCGCTCCAGCAAGTCACCAGCCGCACGGGGCAGGTGCTTGACCATGGCCGCCGCCACCACCTGGGCGCCGGGGGCCAGTTGCCCCTGCAGACGGATCAGTTGCTCTTCCAGCAGGGCCAGGGTCTTGGGAACACGGATCAGCACCCGATCGAACGGCCCGCTCAAGGTTTCGCTGGCCGGCACCACGCGCACGGCGTCGAAGGGCAGGCCATTGCGCACCAGGTTCTTTTCCAGGGCCAGGGCGCCGAGGTAGGAATCGCCGCTGCTGCAGACCTGGACCTTGCCCAAAAGGCTTGCGGCCAGGGCGCCGAAGCTGTCGTTGAGCACCAGCACCCGGGTGTCGCTGGTCGGTTGCTGTTCAGCCAGGTGATTGAGCAGGTATTCGTCCGCCGCGTCGAAGGCTTGCAGCGGCTCGTTCTGCTGTTCGGGCTGGCGGATCAGGTCGAGCTGGGCGAAGGGGCTTGCAAGCAGGGGCATGGGGCGGACTCTAGGTAATCGGTGAATGTCCCGGCGGTGGGGGCTGTCGAGCGCACGGGAACCCTCGGACAGCGGCAGTGCGGGCTGTTCGAAGTGGGGCTAAATGGTACGTTTTTTTGTCGCTGATTGCCCGCGCTCTATGCCACTACAAACCGCCGGTGTTTCTGCGCGGCGCTTTGCGGGACACTAGCGCATCGGTTTTGTGGAGCCTGTCATGACTGCCAGTGAAGAAAAGTACACCCGCCAGACCCTGCTCGAGGTCCAGCCCCTGACCTCCAGCCTGTTCACCCTGCGCACTACCCGGGATGCGGGTTTTCGCTTTCGTGCCGGGCAGTTCGCCCGCCTCGGGGTGACCAAGGCCGATGGCAGCACGGTGTGGCGCGCCTATTCCATGGTGTCGTCGCCGTTCGATGAGTTTCTCGAATTCTTTTCCATCGTGGTGCCCGGTGGCGAGTTCACCAGTGAACTGAGCCGCCTGGAAGTGGGGGACAGCCTGCTGGTGGATCGCCAGGCCTTTGGCTACCTGACCCTGGACCGTTTCGTCGATGGCCGCGACCTCTGGTTGTTATCCACAGGCACCGGGATTGCGCCGTTCCTGTCGATCCTCCAGGACTTCGAGGTGTGGGAGAAGTTCGAGCGCATCATCCTGGTCTACAGCGTGCGCGAGGCCAGGGAGCTGGCCTATCAGCAACTGCTCGCCGAGTTGCCCCAGCGCGAGTACCTGGCGGAGTTTGCCCACAAGCTGCAATTCATCAGCACCGTGACTCGCGAGCAGCACCCGGGCAGCCTCAACGGGCGCATCACCCAGTTGATCGACAACGGTGAACTGGAGCGTGCCGCCGGTGTGGAGCTGAGCCCCGAGCACTCCCGGGTGATGCTCTGCGGCAACCCGCAGATGATCGACGACACCCGCGCCCTGCTCAAGCAGCGGGGCATGAGCCTGAGCCTAACCCGGCGCCCGGGGCAGGTGGCGGTGGAAAACTACTGGTAATGAAAACGGCGCCTTCAGGGCGCCGTTGTTGTATTGCAGGATCAGCCTCAGGGCTTGTTGTTCTGAGCCTTGAGCAGATCGCGGATCTCTCCCAGCAGCTCTTCTTCCTTGGTCGGCACCGGCGGCAGCGTCGGGGCCACGGCCTCTTCGCGCTTCAGACGGTTGATCACCTTGACCCCCATGAAGATGGCGAAGGCAATGATGATGAAGTCGATGATGCTCTGGATGAACTTGCCGTACGCCAAGACCACTGCCGGCGCATCGCCCGCAGCCGCCTTGAGCGTGACCGCCAGGTCCGCGAAGTTCACCCCACCGATCAGCAGGCCGATTGGCGGCATGACCACGTCGCCGACAAAGGACGAAACGATCTTGCCGAAGGCGGCACCGATGATGATACCGACGGCCATGTCGACCACATTACCTTTGACCGCGAAGGCCTTGAATTCACTTAACACGCCCATAGGTTATTCCTTGCTACAGATGAGGTTGGTTACGGCAGTGTAATTCAGCAAAAAGCATTTTGCCGAAACAACTTTTTACAGCTCGCGGGGTTATCGACCGACAAAGAGGCAAATAGTTTATTAAAGTGCCATCAGATCGCGCGCGATATACCCCGCATCCGACGATATAACCAGAACATTCTCTCAATCGAGCGGTTACGGCCTTTCTATTTATCTTTCAAATATTTAGCCACTAGCCTCTAGCAGGCGCATCGAGATGCGCCTTATATAACTAGAGGAATACAACATGACCGCTTCTCTTGGCCTTGGGAATCTTGCCCAGCGACGCGTACTCGGCGTGCTTGCCGCCAGTATGCTTTCCCTTTCCGTACAGGCCGCCACGCTGACCCGCGACAACGGCGCGGCAGTGGGCGATAACCAGAATTCACAGACCGCGGGCGCCACCGGCCCGGTGCTGCTGCAGGATGTGCAACTGATCCAGAAACTCCAGCGGTTTGACCGCGAGCGCATTCCAGAGCGGGTGGTGCATGCGCGCGGCACCGGTGCCCACGGCACCTTCACCGTGACCGACAACCTCAGTGACCTGACCCGTGCCAAGGTCTTCGCCGCCGGAGAAGTAACCCCGGTGTTCGTGCGGTTCTCGGCAGTGGTGCACGGCAACCACTCCCCGGAAACCCTGCGTGACCCTCGCGGCTTTGCCACCAAGTTCTATACCGCGGACGGTAACTGGGACCTGGTGGGCAACAACTTCCCAACCTTCTTCATTCGTGATGCCATCAAGTTCCCGGACATGGTGCACGCATTCAAACCGGACCCGCGCACCAACCTCGATGATGACTCGCGGCGTTTCGATTTCTTCTCCCATGTTCCCGAAGCCACCCGTACTTTGACCGAGCTGTATTCCAACTCCGGCACTCCGGCCAGTTACCGGGAAATGGACGGTAATGGTGTGCACGCCTACAAGTTGATCAACGCCAAGGGCGAAGTGCACTACGTGAAGTTTCACTGGAAGAGCCTGCAAGGTCTGAAGAATCTCGACCCGAAACAAGTGGTAGAGGTCCAGGGCCGCGATTACAGCCATATGACTAATGACTTGGTAACCCACATTAATAAAGGGGACTTTCCCAAGTGGGACTTGTATGTCCAGGTATTGAAACCCGAAGACCTGGCCAAGTTTGATTTCGACCCGCTGGATGCCACCAAGATCTGGCCGGATGTGCCCGAGCGCAAAGTCGGGCAGATGGTGTTGAACCGCAACCCGGCCAACGTCTTCCAGGAAACCGAGCAAGTGGCCATGGCCCCGGCCAACCTGGTGCCGGGCATCGAGCCGTCGGAAGACCGCCTGCTGCAAGGCCGGGTGTTCTCCTATGCCGATACCCAGATGTACCGCATCGGCGCCAATGCCCTGCAACTGCCGATCAACGCACCGAAGAACCCGGTGAACAACGGCAACCAGGACGGCGCGATGAACCTGGGCCACACCAGCACCGGGGTCAACTACCAGCCAAGCCGCCTGATGCCGCGCGAAGAACCGCAAACTGCGCGCTACAGCCAGATGGCCCTGTCGGGCAGTACCCAGCAGGCGAAGATCCAGCGCGAGCAGAACTTCAAGCAGGCCGGTGATCTGTACCGCTCCCTCAGCAAGAAGGAACGCCAGGACCTGATCGACAGCTTCGGCGGCTCCCTGGCCACCACCGATGACGAGAGCAAGCACATCATGCTGTCCTTCCTTTATAAGGCCGACCCTGAATACGGCACCGGCGTGACCAAGGTGGCCAAGGGTGACCTGGGCCGGGTCAAGGCGCTGGCGGCCAAGCTCAACGACTGATGTTTCACCCCTTGTAGGAGCTGGCTTGCCGGCGAACACGGACACCGCGCGGTATCGGGCGGCCCTTCGCCGGCAAGCCGGCTCCTGCGCTTTCTAGACAGACGGAGGTGCGCCATGCGCCTGTTCATTGCGCTGCTGACCTTGGCCTGGGCCCTGGCTGTCCAGGCCCAGCCCGCCGACCCGGTGGCGGTCAAGGTCCAGCTGGAAAACTACTATTTCGATGCTGCCCGCCGTGGCGATGTGGAGATGCTCAACACCTTTATCGAGGCCGGTTACTCCCTCGATACCCAGGATGAAAAGGGCTACACCGCGCTGATCCTTGCCGCTTATCACGGCCAGGGTCCGGCGGTAGAGCGCCTGCTGGCCGCCGGGGCCAACGCCTGCGCCCAGGACAAGCGCGGCAACACGGCCTTGATGGGGGCGATCTTCAAGGGCGAGGTGCAGATTGCCCGACGCCTGCTGGCCGCCGATTGCAGCCCCGACCAGCGCAATGGCGCCGGGCAGACGGCGGCGATGTATGCCGGCCTGTTCAAGCGCGCCGAGCTGCTGGACGCACTGGCGGCCAAAGGCGCCGACCTGAATGCCGAGGATCCCCTGGGCAATAGCGCCACGCGCCTGGCCAGCGGGCAGATACGCACCGTCGCGCCGCACTGATCCGTCCTGTCTGCGCTATCATCGCGGTTTTTGCCGGGGGTTCAGATGGCCAAGGCCAAGCGCATGTACGGCTGCACCGAGTGCGGCTCCACCTTTCCCAAATGGGCCGGGCAATGCGGCGAGTGCGGGGCCTGGAACACCCTGACCGAGACCATGATCGAAAGCGGCGGCGCCGCGGCGCCTGCCGGGCGTACCGGCTGGGCCGGACAGCAGGCGCAGATCAAGACCCTGGCGGAAGTCAGCGTCGAGGAAATCCCGCGTTTCTCTACCGCGTCCGGCGAACTCGACCGGGTGCTGGGCGGCGGCCTGGTGGACGGTTCGGTGGTGCTGATCGGCGGCGACCCGGGGATCGGCAAGTCGACCATCCTGTTGCAGACCCTGTGCAACATCGCCACGCGCATGCCGGCGCTGTACGTCACCGGTGAGGAATCCCAGCAGCAGGTAGCGATGCGCGCCCGGCGCCTGGGCTTGCCCCAGGATCAACTGCGGGTGATGACCGAAACCTGCATCGAAACCATCATCGCCACGGCCCGGGTGGAAAAACCCAAGGTCATGGTGATCGACTCGATCCAGACCATTTTCACCGAGCAACTGCAATCGGCCCCGGGCGGCGTGTCCCAGGTGCGCGAGAGCGCCGCCTTGCTGGTGCGCTACGCCAAGCAGAGCGGCACGGCGATCTTCCTCGTCGGCCACGTGACCAAGGAAGGCGCCCTGGCCGGGCCGCGGGTGCTGGAGCACATGGTGGACACCGTGCTGTATTTCGAGGGCGAGTCCGACGGGCGCCTGCGTTTGCTGCGGGCGGTGAAGAACCGTTTTGGCGCGGTCAACGAGCTGGGTGTATTCGGCATGACCGACCGTGGTTTGAAGGAGGTTTCCAATCCTTCGGCGATTTTCCTCACCCGTGCCCAGGAAGAGGTGCCGGGCAGTGTGGTGATGGCCACCTGGGAAGGCACCCGGCCAATGCTGGTGGAAGTCCAGGCGCTGGTGGATGACAGCCACCTGGCCAACCCGCGCCGGGTCACCCTGGGCCTGGACCAGAACCGCCTGGCCATGCTGCTGGCGGTGCTGCACCGCCATGGCGGCATTCCCACCCATGACCAGGATGTGTTCCTCAACGTGGTGGGCGGGGTCAAGGTGCTGGAGACCGCTTCCGACCTGGCGTTGATGGCGGCAGTGATGTCGAGCCTGCGCAACCGTCCGCTGCCCCATGATTTGCTGGTGTTCGGCGAGGTGGGGCTGTCCGGCGAGGTGCGCCCGGTGCCCAGTGGCCAGGAGCGCTTGAAAGAGGCGGCCAAGCACGGCTTCAAACGGGCTATCGTGCCCAAGGGCAACGCCCCCAAGGAGTCGCCGCCGGGCTTGAAGATCATTGCCGTGACCCGCCTGGAACAGGCGTTGGATGCGCTTTTCGAATAATCACGCCGGGCCCTCAGGAAAGGAAGCAGATGATGAGCATGAGCCGATTGAAAGGCTGGACACTGGGGATGGGGTTGTTCTGCAGTGCCGGGCTGGCCCTGGCGCAGCAGGCCGAGGTGCCTGAGGGCTACCGGGTGGCGCAGCAGGTGCTGGTGGGGGACGGCTCGGTGCTGGAGGTGCTGGAGGACTTGCGTATCACCCCGCAGTTGCACGCCGACAGTTGGGGCAGCGGGCTGGATGTCGACGCTTTTGCCGAGCCCGGGGAGGATCCTCCGGTCGCCCCGTTGGGGGCTCAGGCGCGTTGGGTGTCCGACAGCGGTGAGGTGCTGGCGGAGAAATCCCTGGGCTATCCCATGGCAACGGTGGAGAAGGCACCACTCAACGGCTTGCCATCCCCGGCGTTCTTCCTGACCATCGACCAGACCGCGCCGATGGGCAGCTACAGCGGCCCGGCAAGCGAAGTGCTGATGCCCGAGCAGCGCCAGCTTGATCCGGTGTTGTGTCAGGGGGAGAACGGCGAGCGGCTGCCACTGATCCTGGCGCAGACCGGCAAGGCCGCCTGGCAGATCGTTCCAGCGCGCGACGGGGGCACCGAGAGCATCCAGCAGGTGTCGTCCGCGTCCTCGGCGCAGAACGAGGAATTCATCACCACCTATCGCACCTTCCGTTTCGTCGACGGCCAATGGACGGAGGCCTCGCGCCAGCAAGCCGGCTACTGGGACACGGAAAGCGATTTTCCCGATCCGTCACTGTTTCCCTGAGACGCACGCGACAGGGGGTTGATCAGATATCGATCAACGCCCCCAGCTCGCGCTCCAGTTCTTCCGGGTCCCCGAGGTTCAGCTCGATCAGCCGCCTGAGATGCTCGATCGACTCCAGGCCAATGTGCAGGCAGACAAAACCCAACTGGCCGTTGTCGTCATGGGCCAATTGCACGTCCATGCGCACATCGGCGTCGGGGCTGAGGTGGATGTCAGCTTCGAAAGGACGCCCTGGGTCGCCCGGCCAGGGATCGGGTCGTTCGATCAGCAGCCCCTTGAGGGACAGGTCCAGCAACCGCACCGGCCAGCGGTGGGTGCCTTGGCTGAGTTCGGTCTGCGCATCGAAGGCGATGCGCTTGAAACGTCGACGGTCGGCGTGTTGTTCGCTCATGGGCTGGCCCTCTGCGTGGTGCACTGACTATAGACCCCGGTTTATCGCTGTCGCTACCGCCAGCGCCGGAGCTGGGACGGGAGGCACGTTCAGGCGGGCCGAACAACACCGGGCCTGGGCGTGGGCGAGAGGATCCTCGCGGCGCCTTGTTCACGGCCGCACTGATTTTCTGCCAACGCGGTCCCGGGTATTCATCACGCCCTGTCTTCAACTGAATTCGTTCCGAGAAAAAACCGCCTCATAAGCTAAAAGAAGGCTCTAGACCAACGTGGGGGGTGGTCTTTGGTAGCAGTAGCGCTACACTCGGAACGCGATCTTTGTGTCCAACCTGGCTGGAATATAAAAATGAAAAACAATAATAGCCTGGCACGCCATATACCCTGGCTACTGCTGGCAATCGTGGGAGCGTGCGCCCTCGGCGTCGTTGCATTGCGTCGCGGCGAGGCGATCAACGCCTTGTGGATTGTGGTGGCTGCTGTGGCCATCTATCTGGTGGCGTACCGGTATTACAGTCTGTTCATCGCCACCAACGTGATGCAGCTGGACCCGCGTCGGGCCACGCCTGCGGTGGTCAACAACGACGGTCTGGACTATGTACCGACCAACAAGCACATCCTCTTCGGTCACCATTTCGCGGCCATTGCCGGCGCAGGTCCCCTGGTGGGCCCGGTCCTGGCGGCGCAGATGGGCTACCTGCCCGGCACCCTGTGGCTGATTGCCGGGGTGGTCCTGGCCGGTGCGGTACAGGACTTCATGGTGCTGTTCCTTTCCACCCGGCGCAACGGCCGTTCCCTGGGCGACATGGTCCGTGAGGAAATGGGCCGCGTTCCGGGGACCATTGCGTTGTTCGGCTGCTTCCTGATCATGATCATCATCCTCGCGGTGCTGGCGCTGATCGTGGTCAAGGCCCTGGCCGAGAGCCCGTGGGGCATCTTCACGGTGATGGCGACCATCCCGATCGCGGTGTTCATGGGCGTCTACATGCGCTACATCCGCCCTGGGCGCATCGGCGAGATCTCGCTGATCGGCGTGGTGCTGCTGCTGGGCTCGATCTGGCTGGGGGGCCAGGTCGCGGCCGATCCGGTATGGGGCAAGATGTTCACCTTCACCGGCATCGAGATCACCTGGATGCTGATCGGCTACGGTTTCGTCGCTGCGGTGCTGCCGGTGTGGCTGATCCTGGCGCCCCGCGACTACCTGTCGACCTTCCTCAAGATCGGCACCATCATCGCCCTGGCGATCGGCATCTTGATCACCATGCCCGAGCTGAAAATGCCGGCCCTGACCCAGTTCACCGACGGCACCGGCCCGGTGTGGAAGGGCGGTCTGTTCCCGTTCCTGTTTATTACCATTGCCTGTGGCGCGGTGTCCGGCTTCCATGCGCTGATCTCCTCGGGGACCACGCCCAAGCTGCTGGATAACGAATCCAACGCCCGCTACATCGGCTACGGCGGCATGCTCATGGAGTCCTTCGTGGCGATCATGGCCATGGTCGCGGCCTCGGTGATCGAGCCGGGCGTGTACTTCGCCATGAACAGCCCGGCGGCGATTGTCGGCTCTGACGTGGTGTCGGTGGCCCAGACCGTCAGCAGTTGGGGCTTCGTCATCAGCCCCGAGCAGTTGCAGGCGGTGGCCCGGGATATCGGCGAAAACACCATCCTGGCCCGTGCCGGTGGTGCCCCGACCCTGGCGGTGGGGATCGCGCAGATCCTTCACCACGTCCTGCCGGGCGAGAACACCATGGCGTTCTGGTACCACTTCGCGATCCTGTTCGAAGCGCTGTTCATCCTCACCGCAGTGGACGCCGGCACCCGTGCCGGACGGTTCATGCTGCAGGACCTGCTGGGCTCCTTCGTTCCGGCGCTCAAGCGCACCGAGTCCTGGACCGCCAACCTGATCGCCACTGCCGGCTGCGTGGCCATGTGGGGCTACCTGCTGTATCAGGGCGTGATCGATCCGCTGGGCGGCATCAACACCCTGTGGCCATTGTTCGGCATCTCCAACCAGATGCTCGCCGGTATCGCCCTGATGCTCGGCACCGTGGTCCTGATCAAGATGAAGCGCCAGCGCTACATCTGGGTGACCCTGCTGCCGGCCGTCTGGCTGCTGATCTGCACCACCACCGCGGGCTTCATCAAGCTGTTCGACGCCAACCCGGCGATCGGCTTCCTGTCGCTGGCGAAGAAATACAGCGACGCCCTGGCCAATGGACAGATCCTCGCGCCGGCCAAGGACATCACGCAGATGCAGCACGTGATCTTCAACGCCTACACCAACGCGACCCTGACCGCGCTGTTCCTGCTGGTGGTGTTCAGCATCCTGTTCTATGCGCTCAAGGTCGGTATTGCGGCCTGGGGCAGCAAGGAGCGTACGGATAAAGAAGCGCCCTATCAGGCCGTGCCGGACGCGTAAGAGAGGATTGCAAGCATGTTCAATGACCTGAGTCGCCTCGGTAAATACCTCGGTCAGGCCGCGCGCCTGATGGTCGGCATGCCCGACTACGACAACTACGTCGAGCATATGCAAACCAAGCACCCGGACAAGCCGGTGATGTCGTACGAGGCGTTCTTCCGTGAACGCCAGGAAGCCCGGTACGGCGGCAAGGGCGGTCCGAAGTGCTGTTGAAACACAGCGTTTGAGCCACACCCAGGTAGGAGCCGGCTTGCCGGCGATAGCGATTCTTCGGACGCCATCGCCGACAAGCCGGCTCCTGCGTTTTATGCGTGGGAGATCCTGTTTTGCAAAATCCTATTCCCGTCACTGTGCTCAGCGGTTTTCTCGGCGCCGGCAAGACCACCTTGCTGCGCCACCTGCTCAAGGCCGAGCACGGCCTGAAAATCGCCGTGATCGAAAACGAATTCAGCGACGCCGGTATCGACACCCAGTTGCTGGGGGACGAGCCGGTACAGGTCATGACCCTGTCCAATGGTTGCGTCTGCTGCACCATCCACACTGACCTGACCAAGGCCCTGTACCTGCTGCTGGAGCGCCTGGACAGCGGCGAGATCGCCTTCGACCGGTTGGTGATCGAGTGCACCGGGCTGGCCGATCCGGCGCCGGTGGCCCAGACCTTCTTCATCGATGAAGAGCTGCGCGAGCGCTACCTCCTCGACGGCATCATCACCCTGGTGGACGCCAAGCACGCCGAGTTCCACCTGACTCACACCATTGCCCAGGCACAGATCGGCTTTGCCGACCGGCTGCTGGTGAGCAAGCGCGACCTGGTGGACGAGGCAACGTTCGAAGCCCTCAGCCAGCGCCTGACCCGGATCAACCGCCGGGCGCCTATCCGGGTGGTGGAGCACGGCAGGATCGACCTGGCCGAGCTGCTGGATGTCCGCGGCTTCAACCTCAATGCCGACCTGGGCGGCGGCATCAGCCTGCGACCAGTGAGCAAGGCTCCCTCGGTGGATCGGATTTCCAGCCTGGTGCTGCGCACCGAGCAGCCCCTGGACCTGGACTGCCTCAGCGAATTCATGAATGAGCTGCTGGAAGACCACGGCAAGCAGTTGCTGCGCTACAAGGGCGTACTGAACATCATCGATGAACCCCGGCGCATGGTGTTCCAGGGCGTGCTCAAGCTCTACGGTTTCGATTGGGACACCGAGTGGGCTGCAGAGGAGGGGCGAGAGAGCGTAATGGTGTTCATCGCCGATGACCTGCCGGAAGCAAAGATCCGCGAAGGGTTCGCCCGGATGCTGGCGCAGTAGGTTGCGCCAGCCAGCCGGCTGCTACAGGTCGCCCAGCAATCGCAGCTGCAGATGATCCAGGTGCTGGTTCATCAGGCTCTCGGCCTTGCTGGCGTCAGCCGCCTGCAACGCGTCGACCAGGGCTGAGTGCTCCTGCCAGGCACAGGAGTGGCGGGCCAGGCCTCCGAACTGGGCGATGGCCAGGGAGGTCAGCGGCACCAGGCTGCCGAGGAACTGGGCCAGGGGCCCGTTGCCGGCGATCTGTGCCAGTTGCAAGTGAAACTCCCCGGAAAGCCGGATCGCCGGTCCGCGCTGATCACGCTCGATGGCCTCGCGCTCCCGGGCGATCAACTGACGCAGGGGCTGCAGCTGCTGCCGGGGTTGCTGGCAGGCCAGGTGTACCAAGGTGGTTTCCGTGAGGCGCCGAGCGTGCAGGATCTGCCGGGTCTGCTCCTGATCCGGCGCCGCTACCTGGGGCCGATGATTGGGCCGCAGGATGATCACCTGCTGGTGCGACAGGCGTGCCAGCACCTGGCGGATGATGCTGCGGCTGACGCCGAAGGCCTGGCCCAGGCTGTCCTCGGTGAAGCGGCTGCCGGGGGCGATGCGCAGTTCGAGAATGGCGTCGAAGATCTGCGGGTAGACGTCATCGACCAGCAGTTTCTTTTCGCCGCACGGCCGCCGGGGCAGGCTGGCCACCCGGGTGAAGGGGTTGTTTTTCAGGGCGTAGCTGACCATGGCCTGTCTCCAGTCCAGTTGCTGACACGGGGGTGATTACGAGGCGTTGGGGCCCAGGTGATCGTCCGGAATATTCAGTTCGATGCCCATGCGCTGGCCTTCCTGGAGGATGTGCCGACGCATCTCGGCGCTGGCCAGGGCACTGTTCTTGTTGCGGATCGCCCGCACCACCGCTTCATTTTCCTCCAGGCGCTCGGCCAGGTGCTCCGGCGAGTTACGCAGGATCTGCGCACTTTGCTTGAGGGCATTGCTGGTCTGCTGCACCACGTTCTGGAAGATCGGGTTGGAAGTCAGGGTGAACAGTTCTTCGTGGAAGGCGATGTAGGCGTTGACCCCAGCCTCGCTGTCGCCGGCCTCCAGGGCTTCGCGCATGTCCATCAGGGTCAGGCGCAACTGGCCGACTTCCTTGCTGCTGATGGATTGCGCCACCAGCCCGACGATAAAGGGCTCCAGGGTGTAGCGCAGTTGCAGCACATCTTCGAGGCTGGCGCCGGCCACCGAGTCGCTGCTCTGTGCTTCGTCCAGGGGCGCTTCCAGCACCACCACGCCCTTGCCGGGCATGGAGCGCACCAGGCCCAGGGTTTCCAGGACGATCACCGCTTCGCGCAGGCTGGGACGGCTGATGCCCAGTTGCTCGGCCAATTCACGTTGCCCAGGCAGCATGTCGCCGGAGCGCCACTGGCCACGGGCCAGGGCGGCCCGGAGCTTTTCTACCACTGAATTCACAACCGTTGACGAGCTGATCACTGTTGACTCCATGAACTGTCGGTAGCGCGAAGTGTGCGCGCTGATTGTTGTGCCTGCCCGGGGCAGGCACAAGGTTGGATCAAAATTCCTGCTGGTGGGCGGCTGCCAGGGGTTTGCGCGGCTGGAAGGCATAGCCTTGCTGACCGCTCAGGACCTTGTTGGCGCGCTGCACATCGATGTCCTTCTCCCAGCGGGCGATGGCGACGGTGGCCACGCAGTTGCCGATCAGGTTGGTCAGGGCGCGGCCGATGCCCATGAACCAGTCCACTGCCAGCACCAGCACCAGGCCCACCACCGGAATCGCCGGGATCGCGGTCAGGGTCGCCGCCAGGATCACCAGGGCCGAACCGGGAATGCCGTGGGCACCCTTGGAGGTGATCAGCGACACCAGGAGGATGGTCAGCAGGTCCGACATCGACAGCGGCGTACCGGTGGCGTTGGCAATGAAGACAATGGCCAGGGTCAGGTAGATGGAGAAGCCGTCCAGGTTGAACGAGTAGCCGGTGGGAATCACCAGGCCCACGGTAGAGCTGCCGATCCCCAGGTGCTCCAGCTTGCGCATGATCTGCGGCAGCACGGCATCGGAGGAGGCGGTGCCGAGGACGATCAGCAGTTCTTCGCGCAGGTACTTGAGGAAGGGCAGCATGCGCAGGCCCGAGACGCGCATGACAATGCCCAGGATCACCGCGACGAAAGCGAAGCAGGTCAGGTAGAACAGGCCCACCAGGCTGCCCAGGTGCTGCAGCGAATCCAGGCCGTATTTGCTGGTGGTGAAGGCGATGGCGCCGAACACACCGATGGGCGCCAGGCGCACGATCATGCCCATGATGCGGAAGATCACGTGGCTCAACTCATTGATCAGGCGCGAGATGCCGGAAGCCGCCTCGCCCACCAGGTTCAGGGCGCTGCCGAACAGCACCGAGAACAGCAGCACCTGGAGGATGTTGTTCTCGGCGAAGGCGCCGATCACCGAGGTGGGAATCAAGTCCATGAGGAACTGGGTGGTGGTGTGCATGTGCTGGCCGCGCTGGGCGATGTCGCCCATGTCCGCCGTGGACAACTGCTCCAGGTGGATGTTGGCGCCGCTGCCGATGCCGGTGCTGAAGGCCATGATCAGGCCGATCACCAGGGCGATGGTGGTGAGAATCTCGAAGTAGATCACCGATTTCAGGCCGATGCGGCCGACTTTCTTCAGGTCGCCGGCACCGGAAATGCCGCTGACCACCACGCAGAACACGATCAGGCCGATCAGCATCTTGATCAGCTTGATAAAGCCGTCGCCCAGCGGTTTGAGCTGTGAGGAGTATTCGGGAAGGGTGAGTCCGCAAACGATGCCGAGCATCAGTCCGAGAACAACCTGGAGGAAAATCGAACGCGAGCACCATCTGAGCATGGGGAGGAATCCTGGTCGGTGTCCTGTCTGCCGCGAGCCTGGGAGGCATTGCGGATGGAGGACTTAATTATTGTGGTCTTACCGGTATGTCCAGTGCAGGCGCAGTCTACGCTCGGGTTTTGCGGGTTTACAAGAGGAAATATAAAAATTGGCATGACCGGTCTTACCAGTCGTTCGGCCTTTGGCGCCTGTCCGGTAAATCCAGGCCATTGCCCCGGCAGATTGGGCGCTCGGGTTGCAAGCCTGTTGCCAGTAGCCAGGGTTGCGTCTGTTCCGGGGCCCTGGCTCGTTTCAGGCGCAAGCGGGTAGTTGCGGCTGATGGTGGTCTTGCGGGCATGAAAAAGCCCGGCACAGGGCCGGGCTTTTTTGGGGCTGCGATCTGCGGGTTGATTAAGCGCCGTATACCGGCAGCTTCTTGCAGATGGCCTTGACCTTTTCACGTACGGCGTCGATCACCGCTTCGTTGGAGAGGTCTGCCAGGATGTCGCAGATCCAGCCGGCCAGTTCCTTGCACTCGGCTTCCTTGAAGCCGCGGGTGGTCACGGCCGGAGTACCGAAGCGCAGGCCGGAGGTGACGAACGGCGAGCGTGGGTCGTTTGGCACGGAGTTCTTGTTCACGGTGATGAAGGCTTTGCCCAGAGCGGCGTCAGCGTCTTTACCGGAGATGTCCTGCTTGATCAGCGACAGCAGGAACAGGTGGTTCTTGGTACCACCGGACACCACGTCGAAACCGCGCTCGATGAACACTTCGGCCATGGCCTGGGCGTTCTTCACCACTTGTTCCTGGTAAGCCTTGAACTCAGGCTGCAGTGCTTCCTTGAAGCAGATGGCCTTGGCGGCGATCACGTGCTCCAGTGGGCCGCCCTGGGCACCCGGGAATACGGCGGAGTTGAGCTTCTTCTCGATGTCGGCGTTGGCGCGAGCCAGGATCAGGCCGCCACGTGGACCGCGCAGGGTCTTGTGGGTGGTGGTGGTCACCACGTCAGCGAATGGCACCGGGTTCGGGTAGACGCCAGCGGCGACCAGACCGGCCACGTGGGCCATGTCGACGAACAGGTAGGCACCGACCTTGTCGGCGATCTCGCGGAAACGCGGGAAGTCGAGGATCTGCGAGTAGGCGGAGAAGCCGGCCACGATCATTTGCGGCTTGTGCTCGACGGCCAGGCGCTCGACTTCGTCGTAGTCGATCAGGCCGTTGGCGTCGATGCCGTATTGAACGGCGTTGTACAGCTTGCCGGAGGAGGAAACGCTGGCACCGTGGGTCAGGTGGCCGCCGTGGGCCAGGCTCATGCCCAGGATGGTGTCACCGCCTTGCAGCAGGGCCAGGTACACGGCCGCGTTGGCCTGGGAACCGGCGTGAGGCTGGACGTTGGCGTAGTCGGCGCCGAACAGCTCCTTGGCGCGGTCGATGGCCAGCTGTTCAACCACGTCGACGTATTCGCAGCCGCCGTAGTAGCGCTTGCCCGGATAACCTTCGGCGTACTTGTTGGTCAGCACCGAGCCTTGAGCTTCCATCACCGCAGGGCTGGTGTAGTTTTCCGAAGCGATCAGCTCAATGTGCTCTTCCTGACGCTGAGCTTCTTGCTCCATGGCGGCAAAGAGATCGGCGTCGTACTTGGCAATAGTCAAATCACGGCTGAACATGGCGGTCCTCAAGGATCGGGGGCAGAAAAGGGAGGCATTCTAACCCAATGGGTTTTAGATGGCATATGAAAGGACATCATGTCGCAGACAAGTGGCCTTCACGTCACGGCTTAGCTCCCGTAGGAGCTGGCTTGCCAGCGAAGAGGCCCCTGAGAGCGCCTTCGCCGACAAGCCGGCTCCTACAGAGGGTCGGGGTCAATCGAACATGAACAGGGCGTCGTTGCTGAACTGGGCCTCGAAGCGGTTGGCCGGCATCGGGCGGCCGAACAGGTAGCCCTGGACTTCGTCGCAACCGTGCTCGCGGAGGAAATCCAGTTGTTCATGGGTCTCCACCCCTTCGGCGATCACCGCCAGGTTCAGGCTGTGGGCCATGGCGATGATGGCCCGGGCGATCTGCGCGTCCTGCTCGCCGGACGGCAGGCCATCGACGAAGGTGCGGTCGATCTTCAGCACGTCGATGGGGAACTGCTTGAGGTAGTTCAGCGAGGAGTAGCCGGTGCCGAAGTCGTCCACCGCGATGCTCAGGCCGAGGTTCTTCAGGCCGTCGAGGATCTGCATCGCTTCGCTGACTTCGCGCATCAGGATGCTCTCGGTCAGCTCCAGCTCCAGGCAGGCCGGCGGCAGGCCGGTGTCCTTGAGGATGGTGGCGATGCGCATGCCCAGGTGGCCGTCGGAGAATTGCCGGGCCGAGATGTTCACCGAAACCTTTGGCACCCGCACCTTGGCCTGGTGCCAGGCCTTGAGCTGGCGGCAGGCTTCGCTGATCACCCAGTCGCCGACATCCACCACCAGCCCCAGTTCTTCGAGGACCGGGATGAAATCTCCCGGCGGCACCAGCCCGCGCCGCGGATGGCGCCAGCGCAGCAGCGCCTCGGCGCCGGTCAGGCGTTTGCCGTCGCCGCTGAACTGTGGCTGGTAATACAGCACGAACTCTTCCTGTTCCAGGGCATGGCGCAGGTCGCTTTCCAGTTCCAGGCGCTCCAGGGCGCTGGCGTTCATGTCGGCCTGGTAGAACTGGAAGTTGTTCTTGCCGCGTTCCTTGGCGTGGTACATCGCGGTGTCGGCGTTCTTCATCAACTGGCTCAGTTCGTTGCCGTCCTGAGGGCTCAGGGCGATGCCGATACTGGCGGTGACGAAGAACTCGCGGCCTTCCAGGACGAATGGTGTCACCAGGCTGGCAAGGATCTGCTCGGCCACGTGGATTGCCCGGTTCAGGGCTATGTCACGGCTGGCGCGCGGTTGCAGGAGCAAGGTGAACTCGTCGCCGCCCATGCGCGCCACGGTGTCGTCATCGTCGACGCAGCCCAGCAGGCGAGTGGCCATTTCCTTGAGCATGCGGTCGCCGGCGGCATGGCCCAGGGAGTCGTTGATCGGCTTGAAACGGTCCAGGTCGAGGAACATCAGCACCACCCAGGACTTCTGCCGTTCGGCCGATTGCAGGGCGGTGTGCAGGCGATCCTGGAACAGGGTGCGGTTGGGCAGGTGAGTCAGGGCGTCGTAGTAGGCCAGGCGGTGGATGCGCTGTTCGCTGGCCTTGCGCTCGCTGATGTCGCTGAAGAAGCACACGTAGCTGGCCAGGTCGCCTTCGTCGTCGAGCACTGCGGTGATCCCGACCCAGGCCGGGTAGTGCTCGCCATTGCGGCGCTTGAGCCAGACTTCGCCTTCCCAGGTGCTGTGCTGGTTCAACTGCTTGAGCACATAGCGCAGGTGGGCTTCCTGCTGGTCATCCACGGTGAGCATGTTCGGCAGTTGGTCGAGCACTTGGGAAACCGCGTACCCGCTGACCCGGCTGAAGGCTTCGTTGGCCTGGACAATGTAGCCGGCGGGGTCGGTGATCAGGATCGCCGAGGTCGAATGCTCGAATACCGTGGCCGCCATGCGCAGGTCTTTCTCTGCTCGGCGCTGCTGGCTGATGTCGCGACCCACGCCGAGCACGCCCTCGAAGGCGCCATGCTCGTCCCAGACCAGCACCAGGCGCAGTTCGATGGGGATCTTGCGACCGTCGGCCCGCAGGCAGTCGAACAGGAACAGCTGGGTCTGCACCTGGCTGCGCAGTTGCGCCAGTTGCTCGGGTTTGTCCAGGGCCTTGCTGACTCGGTCCATCAGGGTATAGATGCCGGTCAACTGCTGCGGGTTGGCAATGGTCGACTGCCAGCCGTTCTGGAAAATCCACTCCACGTCGTAGCCAAGCACCGCGTGCACCGAAGGGCTGACGTAGTTCAGCGAGAGCTTGCTGTCGGTGGAGAAGATCACGTCGCTGATGCTTTCGGCGAGCATGCGGTAGCGTTGCTCGCTGTCACGCAGGGATTCGCTGGCCTCGATCTGGTCGGTGATGTCCTTGGCTACACCGATGATCCGCGTCACCTGGTTGTAGCGATCCCGGGCCAGGGCCTGTTCACGGATTTCGAAGCGTCGCCATTGACCGCTGCGATGGCGAAAGCGCAGTTGGCATTGCAGCAGTTGGGCATAGGCCGAATGTCGTTGTTCCTGGCGCAGGCGGTGATAGAGATCGGCGTCCTCCGGGTGCAGGAGGATCTCCCAGAAGTACTCGCCCATCTGGTGCAGTTCGGTCTTGTTGTAGCCCAGGGTCTGGCCCAGGTGGTGGTTGCTGAAGATCATCCGCTGGCTGATCACGTCCTGCACGTACAGGTGATCGGGTACGGTGCGCACCACATCCGACCAGAAGCCTTCGCGCTCCAGCAGTGACAGCTCGATCAGCTTGCGGCTGGTGATGTCGCTGATGCTGAGGATCACTGCGTTGTAGTCGGCCAGGTCTTCCGGCAGGCGCAGTACCAGCCACAGGTGCTGGTCGTGGCCCTGGGCGTCGCCGAGCTTGATTTCCAGCTCCAGCTGTTTCTGCTGGCTGACCACGGCTTCCAGCAACTGGCTGCCGATGGCGTTGCCATTGTTCGGGCAGCCCTCGATCAACAGTTGCCAGGCCTGGTCGCTGGATTCGACATTGAGCAGGCGCAGGGCCACCTGGTTGACTTCGGTGATGCGCAGTTCCTGCAGCAATTGGCGGCGGTGGTCCGGGTGGTCGTTCTGCCACTGCTTGAGCTGGTCGCTGTTGTGCAGGTGATGTTTTTCGAGAACCCCCGGCAACCCGGCGATGTCCAGGACGCACAGGGCTACGCCGGTGCCTTCGAAAATGTCCTGGTAGCGCCGCCGGCCCTCATGCAATTGGCGCTGGCGGCGCCGCATGTTCAGCAGGGCAATCACCGGCAGCAGGGAGAAGGCCAGGCCCAGCAGGCACTTGCCGATAAAGGCCGGCAGCAGTTCCTCGATCACCGCGCGCTCGTCGAACAGGCCGCGCAGTTGCCAGTCGCTGTTGCTCAGGGGGACCAGCAGGACGCTGCTGGCCACTTCGTCGGGGTCCAGCATGCCCGGAGTGGGGGTACTGCGCTCGTCACGCTTGATCACCTGGCGGCTCAGGCGATTCTCGATCACCCAGGTCGGCTTGAAGCCTTCCTCGCTCTGGCGCACCAGGGTCTGCAGGAAACTGGGGGCCATGCGCAGGACCCAGAAGCCGTGGCTCGCGCCACTGGCCTGCCGCAGCAGCACATGCACCACCGAGCCGTCGGCCGGGTTGCTGTAGTAATAACGTTGGGAGCGGCTGCGCTGGACCAGATCGGCGAGCCAGGGAGCATCCTGGCTGTCGGTAGCGCTGTCGCCGAGGATCTGGCCCTTGGCGTCCAGCAGGGCAAAGCTGCGCACGTCCGGCAGGGAGCGCTGAAGCTTGTGCAGCAGTTGCTGCTGTTGCTGGGCATCCTGGGGGGCTTCGACTATGGGCAGCAGGTTGAGGGCAATCTGGGCATTGAGCGCCAGGTTCAGGCTCAGGTGGTCGGCCAGGTCGGCGCTGTAGTCGATGGCATGTTGATATTGGTCCTTGCGGGTTTGCTGCAGTTGATCCAGCAACTGCCAGAACAACAGGGCCAGGAGCAACAGCACCAGCGTTGCCAGTGCGCCTTTGAGTGTGCCGCGCAAAGGATAGGCCGGCCCAGGGGCTGTGGCGCGCGCGGGCTGTGGCGGAATGACGTTGAACAAGCTGTGATCCTGCGGTTTGGCTGGGCTGGCGCGACGTGCACTATAAGCCGGACGCCCGAAGGGCGGCTAGCATGCCTTGAGTTGTGGCAAAGTGCCAGTCCTGCTTGGCTGGACCTGGATCGTGCATTGAGGTAGTTTTGCCGGTTACGCGGGAGCGTTCCAGCTCCAGACAATCAGGCTTTTTCCGCCCGCCGGTATTGATCATGGTCAATGTCGGCGCAGCGCATGGCCTGGCCCGGGCCCGGCCCGTTCTATTCATCAGTCACTGACGCTAGGTTCACCATGGCTCAATAAGGCTATCTGCGCTATTAGGATTTAGTTACGTTTAGCGATCAGGAGGTTGAGCCTCATGTTCACTGGCTTTCAAGCCTGATCAGCATCATTTTCCTCTAGAGTCTGTTTCATGAATGGGGTTTTAGTTAGCTTTAGCAGTTTTTGGGTCAATTTAGGCTCCAAAACCTAACTTTTTGTAAGCCTTCCCATGAGCGCCTCTTGTCGAGGTGTAAGGTCCCCATCACCGATGGGCGTGATCTTCCGCAGTCGCACGAAGCTACTACGATATCCGGTTTAGTTTATCCTTCGGTTTTGACAACTGCTCGAAAATGGCATCGTGGTCGAGTACTAGGTTGAGCTTCATCTTGACACCTTCTCCGGCCTGGACGTCAGCGGGGGGAGTGCGCAATTCTCTACGCGATAGTCGTACAAAATTCTTTTGGAGAAACCAACCGGCAGAAGAGAGCAACCGATCTTTTCCAGGCTGGTTGCTCAATTGAACCGTGACGTATAAGGGCTTCAAGCTTCTGTTAGGTGATCGTCCAGCCGGCTGGCCGTAGACGGAATCCTCGCCGTTTACGGTCGAGCCACCATGCATATCATGAGCCCAGCCAGGGAAATGGGTTCATTGATAGACCCCATGTCTGATACCTGTCAGATACGTCTCGATAGCCTGAAATCGTGCAGGGTTATCGATAACGTCCTGAGGCACGTCGCCGTCCAAATACCTGCACGGGCGCCGAAGCCACTCCTCGGCAAGTCGCTGATTGCCAAACGTATTAATGGCGTGTTTCAGCGCTTTGGCATACTGCAGATTCGCGATGCTCGCAGCAGCCTCATGCACAGCCGACCGCATCCATACTGGCATTCGGCAGTTTCTGAGCCTGTTTATGTCGTCACGGTTAAGGACGGTGATAATCTTGAAAGCGACCTGAGAGGAGAGTCCGTCTTTACCGATGTAGTAGAGAGCAGTGAGCACTGTGCCTACATTCGTTCCTGCTTGCTGTAGCCGGTCACGGGACACATGCCGAAGGCGAACCACCGCATTGCCAATCCTAATATCGCGCGTGGCACCGCTGGTGTAATAAGTCGGCACTACCTGCATTTGCGTACTGAGACCTAATCGACGGACTGCCTCTGCTCCATGTATCTGAATCGTCTCGCCGTTCGCCTTGGCGATGGTCATCATGACGCTCAGTGGGCTGGGTCGAACCCTTCCGGCATATTTGCTGACCTTGGGCCTCATGTAGATACCACGAACAATGCGCTCCAAGCCGCCTGACTCTACTAGCCTGGAAAGTGCTTTATCGACCGCAGCACGAGAACCAAGCGGAGCAAAAACCATGCGGGAAAAAGGCTTTCCCTTGCTCATATGTTTTAGTCGTCTAGAGATCGCGTCAGCAACAGACATTGTTGTTCGCCGTATTGAGCCCAGAGGCGACCATAGCCTGTCTCAGGCTCTGCGCCTAGATGGCCGTTCTTGGCCGACTTCAGCCGGTTGGCCACAGGCAGAAACCGGCCGATTGTGTTGAAAAAGGCCCGTCGCGTTTTTTGACCATGAAAGAGCGTTAGCGACGTTGAAATCTGGTTAGCTCAGAAGATGGAGCTGTCTTGGTTTTTACGTAGTAACACCGAAATCGAGCGTTTTTTGAGCTGCCGAACAACAGCGCTCTCAGAAACCGACTTTTTCAACAGAATCGGCCAGAAGCAGACACTTGCCTAGTGTAGGTTCCACCCCTAAAGCTGACGCTTGAAACTGTTTACGACAGTAGGGGCGACTCACATATCGCAAAACGCCTTCGCCGAATCAGATCCTGTATAGGCTGAAAACGCTAGAGCGGACTTAATAAGCACAACTCTTGAAAAGAACTCTGAAATCCCTCTTAGTGCCTCAAAAGAAGTCATTCTATCTATTTTGTTACCATGCAAAATCTCAGATCGCCCATACTCATATATTTTGACTATGGTGTCATAGAGAGACAGTTCCCCATCATAATTCGCTACTATTTTGTCTTCAGGAATTTTCGTGAGATTCGAAACCATTTTTGCAATAGCGCGTGTTTTCCCACCCCCACTGCTCAATACATCCAGGCACGTCCCAAACTTCGCAATCGCTATCTGATCACTCATCTCTCGACATGCTTCCCCATGCCAATCAAGTGCTGTCGACCATCTCTGACAAAGGCCCGGACAACCATCACCATCACCGACAAGGCCTGTCAATATTTTGGATACTGCTTCAAAAAAATTATTCTGACTCTCATCCAAATCCTGAGGGCGGAGTAGGAAGGGATTTACCTCATCCGACAATTCAAGGCCCGCATGCCAAAGAAACCCATTTGTCTCGACTATACTATGAGTCAACACTGGAGGTCTTCTTTCGGTGTAAAGAGTAAAGCTCCTAAAAAGCTTAGGGTTTCCTATAACTAATGATATCGAATCAAGCGTAGTTCGTGCCAAAATCGTAGAGAGCTTACGAGAGAGTGCTTGGCCATAACTTGAAGTAGTGACACTTATCATGCACTTGGATTTACTTACAACTCCATAAAGCGAAGCGCTCAAAGGATTTAATTGCAAGCTCTTATCAACTAAAGCTGCCTTTAAATTCTCACGCCAATCAGAATTATCCACCCCCATATAACCAAGCGCAGCGGGAGGGAAATCGATAGAATCGAGCCAGTCTAAGCTATTGAGCATCGTAACAGGGCCAATAACAAAAGGCCCATTACGCTCCAGTCCAGTAGGCGCAGCAGGCAAATGACATGTAAAATCTTTTGGCAAAGTAGATGCAAACACCGTAACTAGCTGTTTTATCTCCCCTTTCAGGTAAGCAGGCAACAGGTATCTAATTGCACACGGACATGTGCCGAAATTTAAAAAGCCGTCATACCTCTCAATTACTGCTTTTTTAACTAAATTGTGATGCTCTTTCAAGTCAAGCTTAATAGTGCCCGGCCAACCCAGTCTTAGAAGTGCTGACGATACAAGCTTGATTTTATTTTCGGTGGCACTACTAACACTCATTTGCCTGCCACTTTTTGCTGTATCAAAATTCGGCGAAAATGCTACCTCACCCGTATGCGCCTTGCTTAGTGAGACCAGCGCGCCGTAAATCAATTCTTCCAACTTCACAGCTACTCCTTGTACAAGACTTTCTGAGATCCTTTCGCCTTATGGGAACTTCACTCACGTTGAGATAGGCGGGCCGGAGTCGATGGCAACGACTCGATGCTTTTTGACACCAGGGTCATCGGATTCACCGGAAACCAGCCCAGCGACTCGTAGCCCATGATATGCCATTCACGTACGACGTCTGGAATCACCAGGCCAGTTCACAGATCCTGCGTACTCAAATGAGGGTTGGGCCGATCAATCTGGTGGTCGTTGCGCGCATACTGCGCCTGCGCCCCCCTGCAACGACGTCTTCATGATGACGGGCAGACCTTTGAGATGTTGAAGGATACGGCGCCACGCGACTTTACCAGCCCATTACTCGTGCAAGCGGATATCGGCTTTCGTTGGTGGCGCAGTTGCTGGACTTTGCGGAAGAGTCCGTTTTGACTCGCGCCTGTCAGCGCTGGTTCGGGAAGCCACCGTCAGTAGTGCGTCGGGAGTCGCTAGCGCGCGGTAAGGTGTGATGAGAGGCTCAGCTTTGGGTGAAAGCGGACCAATTCGAACGCCCACTTTTGGCCGCTCTGAGCCTGTGACATCAGGCAGGAGACGGCCAAAAGCTGCTGCCCGGATGCCTTTGCGAAATCCTGGGCCATAGAACTAGCGTTTTGGCACCTGGCTAGTTGATGTGGTTTTACCGCCCGCATAACTCAAAGGGTACGATTGGCGCCAAGACATAAGCGAGATAGGCCAACCCCAGCCCCTACCGCTCAAGCCAGCGGCGGCGGGGCTGGGCAAGAGGGTCAAAAAATGATTGCAGGGGAGTAGGTTTATTCGGTGTGCTGCTCGCCTAGCCTGGCCCATAACGTCTACATCCCAAGCCACCCCGTCCCATCCTGCCCACAATTGAAGTAGTTCGCTGACGGCTACCTCTGCTAGATTCCAGACCACGGATTAGAAAGGGATGTCTAGCAATGCTTGCCCATCCCTCACCATTCATATTTCACGAAACACGTTCGGGATGGATATAAGACGCATGAGCCACACCCCAGATTTCAAAACAATTGATGATGTACTGCAGCGCTGGCTGAAACGCGCGCGTGAGTCCCAACTATCACATCATTTAATGACTGAAAGCTTAGAAAGTCGCCACACATGGCTAGGGGTAATAGTTGTTGGGATAACAGCCATTGCAGGGACAACAACAATTGCTGCAGAGCTAGAGCAAAGCTAAAAGTTAGCACTAGGCTTGCTAACTCTATCAGCTGCGATACTTACCTCACTGCAGACCTTCCTGAAACTAGATGAACGGGCAAATCGTCACCGCAGTGCAGGCGCGGGGTATGGCCAAGTCCGCAGACAACTTGAGCTCGCTAGCACCCTACCAGCCGAACAAACCGAGGCTCGAATAAAAGAAGCAGAGATTGCACTTAACAAGCTCGCTCAGGAAAGCCCAAGCGTATCAAAGCGCATTTACGATAAGGCACTCAAAAGGAACCCATAACATGAGCGACGTATTCAGCAACCTAAGCTTTAATCGAGTCATCCTTCACAACGTACACAAGCCCAATGACCATGGCGCTGTGCCTGCCACCATCAGTTTAGAGCTAACTACGCTCGACCCAACCGGCAAGCAACTTTTGCAAGACAGGGTTAGCAAAGTCTTGGGAACTGGCTCAGGCTCGCTAGCCATGGATGTTGCCAACAAAACACCCGCCAGCTGCTACGAATATGCGAAGCAATTAATTCTGGCAAATGAGAAAACCTTCATCACCACCTCGGCAGCAATTGCACATCACCACACTACAATTCATGCCAGCAAACGCTGGCCAGGTGGCACATTGGTAATAATTTCCGGCACAACCGGAACAGAAAAAAGAAGATGCCTGGTCATAATCAAGGCGGAACAGCAAGCTGGATTCACTGAAACTGAAGAAGACGGAAAAATCACTCTCGCATACCTTGAAAATCTCATTTTAACCCCGCAGTCAAAACTATATAAAATAGGTATTTTCTACGAAGAAAATGCCAAAGCGACTGGCCCTGTTGACGAATTGAATGCCCATGTCTTTGACAGCAACATCAAATCCAACGACGACAGGCAGGCTGCCAAATATTTCTATTCTGGCTTCCTCGGTTTAAAAATCCCCGAAAATGCTGTGCAACGCACGCGAGACTTCTTCGACTACACCTCCGAATTCATCAGCGGCATGGACATCGAACCCGAGCGCAAAATAGACCTACAGCAAGCACTCTACACTTATCTAAAGACAGACCAATCCACAACAATAGAAGTTTCTGAATTCGCCAAAAAGTACTTAGGCAACGAAGAGTCCGATGAATTTTCCTTTTATATGGAAAATAAAGGATTCCCTGACTCCGCTGTAACAAAAGACACTAAGCTAATCAATAGAAAACTTGCTCGTCGCAAGCTAAACTTCACCAGCAATGTAAAAATTACAGCCCCGGCAGACGAATTTTCAGAACTTATCCAGGTGCTGGAGTCAAATGAAATAGATACCACCCTAAAAATTAAGGGGGTCCTGATGAGCCAGGACACATGACTGAGCAAGAGTATCTTGACCGTTTTAGGAATGAGACCCCATGCCTACGCGCATGGGGCGAATATGTCATTTCCGAAATAAACAGCTCACTAATTAAAGAATACGGCCAGAGCGCCTTCGAGCACTGGATAAAAATCACACCTGCAATACGCATAAAAAGCGAAACATCCCTCATAGCAAAGGCCTTCATCCTTAATAGAGGATGGTTCGCAGACATATACGATGATGTAACAGATAAAGTTGGCATCCGCTATGTGCTAGGGCTAACCGATCAAATTTCAAAGCTAGCAAATCTAATCAAAAAATCAGACCGCTGGACAGCGTCGACCAGCAAAGAGTTTGATGAATGGAAACGTGCCGACCCTCGAATATTCGACTACCAATCGGCCCACTTCATTCTGACATCCGTAACCCCGCTCACTTATAACGACGTAGAAATTCCAGTCGGAACCAAGTGTGAAGTCCAAATACGAACACTGCTCCAACACGCCTACGCCGAGCTAAGCCACGACACCCTTTATAAATCAAACATAACCAGCGAACCTGAGGTGCATCGTCTTTTTGCTAAGAGCATGGCTCTTATGGAGACTACTGATGAGATGTTACTTCGAGCTCAGACTAGTTCTTTAGCAGCGCTAGCCAATCTGGAGGAAATAAAGGAAAAACTCACCGCTGCTAATAGACATCACCTACCCGATACAAATTTCAGCGACAAGTCCAGAGAAAACGAATACCTCATAGACCAACTCAGGCCTCTTATCAAAGGCGACTTTGGTAAAAATCTAAATGGCTTTCTGGCAAAATTCGCTAGCACTATTAGTGACCGCATACCAACCAGAGCCGCTGCCCAGCCAGTATTCGAGCTAGACGCCATAACACTCGTGTATTACCTAGCAAAGAGAAACACATCATCTTTATCCGGCCGCTGGCCTTTCGAGCGATCTATTTTGGAAGGCGTATATAGCGATCTAGGTATCACCCCTCCGTGGTTGAAAGACTGACCACCGCATAGAAGCCTCTCTGGGTCCCTCCAGCGCATAGTTCTCTGATCACGGTCGACAGGCCCGTGCGATTCGCAGATTTTCTGGCCCGGCCAAATCGGTGCCCTTTGTCCTCCTTTTTTGGCTAGAAAGTGGGAAAACCAAGCACCTAACGCGTTGTTTTTCCTCGCATCCGCCACCGCTTGAAAAGGTGGCAAGGTGGACACGACAAGCACATCAGCCTGAAGCCAAACACGCCACAAAGGGGAAGGATGAAACCCTAGCGATTCACATATAACGACGTCATATATAGGTCGCTTATCGATGGTAAGCGCATTTTCGATTGGCTCGAACGAGGCGGGGTCAACATCCGGCCTACTGCCTCAAGCCAGTTAACCCGCAAATTTTCGATCAAGCTCACGCCAAGGTGAAGGCCATGTCCTTGTCATTAGGCTGCAGGGGCTCGACTTTCTCCGAGTTGCCCGAGCGATAATAAGCCATCGTCCGTTCGAGCTCGCGTACCCCTTGCCACGGTAATGTGCTGCACACGTATGACTGGACCACCCCGGCTGCGAGTAGTCATTAGTCAGTGATGTCTCACTTCTTTTTAAGCTGTGAAACCGGCCGCTCCAACATTGATTGCGTTAACCCGTGCATGTCTGCATTAGCTTGCCAGATCAAAAAACGGCTATGCATATCTCGAACAGCAGCTAACAGCTTCTGGTTGGTCGCTTTCAGTTCCTCAATGCGCTCGTTGGCTGCTTGGATATCGGCAATCCAGCCCGGCTCTAGCTTCTGAGCCTTCAATGCCGCCTTGCGATTCTTCATCGCTAAATCCACGGCAGGTAGATTCATCAGGGACTGGCGAGCACGACTGATACTCAGTTTTTCTTTGCAGGCCTCAACAAGCAAAGGCCAGGTCAGCTTCGGCTCTGACCATTCCTCAATCAGCTTAATGATGCGTTTCTCATCCTTTGGCGTTAAATGCCCCATCGTTAACCCTCTATCTCATCCAGCAAGGCCAAGACGTCATCCAACGATGGCAACGCCTCTTGCGCCTGGTTCTCTTCAATGACTTTGACTTCGATCAACCCCGACATTGCGGCGGCGTTCTTGGTCAGCGTCCAACCGTTGTCGGAGTTCCACACAATGTCACCGTTTTCGAGTTCGGGTTTTTCCAGCGTTTGGATGAGCGCCTCGCACTTAAAGAGCTTCTCACTCAGTTTTTTGGTCGACTCCGATGCTCCAAACACACCACGAGACTGCGCATCAATTGCTTTATCTAGGCGGCGTTTAAGGTCGTCGCGTTCTTCCATGAGGTTGCCCAGCTTCACGTCATCCCCTTTGACGCAACCGAGCCGCCCGCAGTCCAAACAGGCACCCATTTTCGGGCAGGGCTCGGATGCGAAGTTGTGTACACAAACGCCGAGATGGGTTTGATGGATAATGCGGTCCTGCTCACCCTCGCGCAGTTCCCTCACCTCAGCCAAGTTCAGCGGCTGATTGGTTTTGACCTTTTCCAAACGCTGAGCAGCGGTGCTGTGCTTTGTTTTGGGGTGGTAAGCCGCAACCCCTTGGGTGCGTTCCTCGATGGTCTCATGGTTGTAGATAGACCCCATCGTCGTGCGTCCAGAGAAGGCGTCAATCAGGAACTGCGACAGACCGGCCTCGTGCATCCGCGTGTTCAATTCGTGCCGAAACGCATGCGTGTTGACCTTGACACCGGGATAGCCATAGCGCTCGAACAGGCTTTTTCTTTTCGGATCGTTCGTACCGCCTAACTGCGCATTCAATCGGCCAGCGTTCGCGGCGATCTCCACGCCAAACCCGTGTTGCGCACCCAACGTATCTGAGTTTGCAGTCAGTGCTCCCGTGCGCACGGTGAACAACGCATCACGGTACCTCACCCGAGCTTTGCCCTCCGTGTACGGCGTGGTGTACGGAAAATCCTTTGGAAGATACTTCTCCCGCACCAGCACATTGAGTTTGCGCAGCGTAATCACACATCGGTCGTCAAATTCCCAACCCCGGACGCCATTCTTGCCCTTAATATATATCCGCTTCCCTCTGCTGAAGTCCCATCCATCACGTATCTCGACCAAGAGGGCTCGGGCGGCTGGGCTGAACGCCTTTTGCTTCTCAAGGCTTTTCAGTAACTTGACATTGAATACATTTCGCGCGGAGCCCTTAGGAGCGGAGAGCTTCAGCGCGGCACAGGCTTCGGCGTACGTGAGCGGTTCATCAGGCCCCTTGGGCGGCACTCCTTCGTGGGGGGGGAAATCATCGGGATTGTCTTCCAGCCAGGCGGCGTAGGCCCGCGCTTCATCGGTGATCGTTTTCAGTAACGTGATGACCCGCTCGACGACCGGCTCCATCTCAGGCCTAACGACGGGCTTCAACGTCACCTGGTTTATTTTTTCCGCGTACCAGCGTAGGAACATGCGCCGATTGCCCTGGGTATCCTCTTTGAATACCAGGCAATCCAATTCAACATCCGCCAATTCACCCACGCGACTGGGTGCACTCAGTAACAGCGCACAGGCGGATGTCACCACGATGTCGAGGTCGCTGGTCAATTCGTTTGTGAACACTTCCCCGAGGGCTCTGATCGCTTCAGGGTTAGGCAGCTTCTGTTCCCGATCCTCTCTTTGCTGCTTGAGCGTACCTCTCTGGCTCTGCTTCAGCGGAGAGGTCCACCGGAAATCCGATTTGAGCAGTTTTTTTGCCCGCATCAGGGCGATGACGGCTTCAAGTGACTTACTAGAAAGATATGCGGTGTTTCCTTTTGTCCAGTGACGCTCCATGTGCTCGCACGCATTATTACAGATAGCGGCGGACACCCGCGTCACATCCCGTGTGCCGGTCAATTCGAACAGAGCGACTTCCAGCCCTCTCAGGGCGTTCATCCAGTCACTCATCACCTTTTTCTGCAAATACACCCTTCGGTACACCAGTATGGCTTTGGTAAAATCCGTGAAGGGTGCCTGCAACTTTTTTGGGGCAGATACGGTCGATCCAAGTGCCGTGAAGCTACTACTTAAGAAGCCATGCGGGTGCCAACTGCCGTCTTCCCAGCGAATACTCGCGTTCACTCGATTGGGAATGCCTTTGGGCAGAGTCTCTTTCGCCCATTCGATAAACGCAGCGAGGTGAGCCGCTGCATCTAGCTGGCTCTTGGTCTTAAAATCAACAATGTTATCCGGCGATTCAGAGTCAAACGCTTCGGTCATTCTTCTGTCTTCTTGAGTCCGATGATCGGCGCATGGCCTCGCAATCCAGAATCACCTTCCGGCAAGCCAGAATGGCCCGATCCCAGAGCACGCCGGTCGTTTTATCCGTGGCAATGGTTTGCTCCCGGCGACGCTCCAGTCGTTCAAGGACCTCGCGGTGATTGGCGTACAGAAGAGGTTGGAATTTTCCGCATGCATAACAGGTATACGGCGCATCGAGATGGCAGGCGGCTGCGGAACCGCATACTGCTACATCCTCGATTAGTCGATCCGCTCGATCCCCGTTTATTGCTGAGGTGCGATCCGTGATGATGATCCCGGTGAACGCATTCACAACCAAGGCCAGATGGTCGCTCATCTTCGCGTCGATCAACGCCAGCAACTCCGGCGATACGGCACGGTACTTTCGCACTGTCCGAGTATCGCTATGCATCAATGCGCGGGCTATCGCAAACTCACTCAGCCCCGCATTAGAGAGGTCCGTACCGAGGGTGTGCCTGAACCGGTGCCCCCGCGTCACTTTCAGTGGCTGATGGGTGCGAGGCGAAATTGGAAAGCCCTCCATCCGCTCGATGCAGCTAAGCCAACGTTTGATCGTGCCTGATCCGATATGAAAGGTCGACTGTGGCGCTTCTTCGAGGTCTTTTTGAAGGGGGCTATTGAGCAAAATAGGGGGAGTCAGCCGCTCCAGAAATCCGGCTTCATCATCCAGCTTCCGACAAAAGAGGGGCACATTCTCGATGGCTGCATTCCAGTCGGCACCGTTTGGATAGGTTTGCCAGAGTTGTTCCAGAACCATTGCCTTGTAGGCCTGCACGGTGTTGTAGAGGTCCTCATTCAGGCTGAATGTTTCGGACTTTTCTCGCCAACCTGCCTCGTCGTCTTTTTGCTTTGCCCAATGAAACCTGACCTTGCAGCCCTGCTCGCTCTTCGTGACATCACCAAAAACCATCATTCGTACCTGAGCGCCACGCTGCCCGTAAATCATCAACATGCGTAGGTAAAGGTACTGCTCGAAATCTAACTGCCCGTGACAAAATTGCTCATGTATCCATTGGTGCAGCGCGTCTTGCTCCACCTGCATAAACGGGCCTTGTTCGGGGTCCAGGCTGAGGATTACGTCGTTGCTGGAATTCTTTTTCTTGGGCAGTGCCTGATAGGCGTCGATCAGGGGTTGCGACGGGCGCTGTTCGAGGGATTCGCAGTCGTGCCAAAATGCGATGAAGGCGGCAATGACACTAAACTCTCTATAGTTAAAGCGCTCCCGCAGAGCGATCAGTTGACCCTCGTTGAGCGGGTCAAGCCCGATCTGAGCAGCCCGCGACAACACACTGGCGGTGTTAGCAACCGTGCGCGCTGCCGAATTGGCCATTCGGTGCGCTAGGGCGGCGTGCAACCAGGGCTGCCAATCCGGCGAGACGCAAGCAATAGCCGCTTTCCAGTTGACTGAATCACTAGCCGATTTATCCGGTCTCCACATCGATTCGGCGGGGGTGAACACTTCCCCACATTTCGCCAGGCGAGGCGTATTCAGCCACGCATCGAGGCTGTCCTTCGTGGGTGCCTGAAGTGCTTCGACGGAGATGTTCACTCTGAATCTCCCTGCGTCGTGCCGGCCTTATGGCGGATAGCCGTAAACCGCTCGGCCCGCTTCTGTATCGCTCTGTCTGCCTCTTCCTTCCAGAATTTGGCGCCGTAGAGGCCGGGCATGTTCGAGTCGGGACTCCAACCGAACATCCATGTGAGGGTCTTTTGTACTTGTGTGGTGCGATCCTCCGGCGTGAGCACTGCCAGTTCCTCACGCATGCTTTCCAGCATCGTGTAGACCGCGTCATGCCTTAGAGTATGCGTGTGCACATGGGCCAGTTCCGGCGCTATTTCTCGAACCCTGGACAGAACGCCATCCACTGCCTTGATGGTCAAAGGTCCGCCCTCATTTCGCTTGTGCGCCACCAGCAAAAACGGATGCTTTCTCGCTTGCGATGTGCCGCTACGGGGCTTTCTGTGACGATATTTCGATTCGTACTCAGTTATTGCGTCATACAGGTCATCGGTCATCACCAGCATGCGCTCGTTGGTTTTGAATTGCGGGGCCATTGTTCGTGGATCGAGGCTCTCATCCTCCAGGTTAACCACCGCTAGTTGACGACTGTGCCAGTGAATATCGCTGGTCTTGATCAGCAGCATCTCGGAGCGGCGCAGCCCCATGTCGAGACCCAGCAGCAAAATGATGTAGTTACGCAGCCTTATGGCTTCATCTGAAAAGGGGTTCTCGGCGCTATCCGGATGCATGATTTCCAGCAATCGAGTTCGCTCCAGGCTGGTAAGTCCTTTCATTTCGTCCGTTCGCGTTTTTTTCCACGCAGGGCTGGCCGCTTTGATCTTGCGGTTGATGCGCTTCTTCAGATCGTCAACCGCATCATATCGTGTTGAGTGATCACCCAACTTGTCATAGAGGAAGGCCAGATAGTCGCGTACCGCCTCGATTCGCTGCTGCGCATGGACTTTACCAACGGATTTGTAGGCAGTCGGATGCAAATGCATCCCCGCATACTTCATGGCCAAAGTTTCCTTGCTGAACCCCGCGTCCGACACAAACCTAGAAAGCTCGCTGTCTGTCAGGTATTGGCTATGAGGGCGCTGTTCGAGGTGAGAAATCAAATCAATGGAGGAAAAGGCCAGAAACTCCTCAAACACAGCCAGATGCTCAAGGTACTTCTTGGTCGTTTCGAGGGCTCTGCCCGAGTGCTCCATGGTGATGTATAGGTTGGGGTAGTACGCAGGGATGTAGTCTTGCAGCAACAGCTTTCTTCGAGCAGCATTCACCACCTGCTCTATGACCTGGAAACCCATGTTGCTCCCTCATAAAACATAACTTTTCTAAGTATAGTCAGGGGTATCGGACAGTCAGCGCAAAACTTAACGTTTTACTTTCCAGAATTTAAGCGCCTGTCTATACCATCAAATCACTGAAAATAAAGGATTAAAGGCGAATAAAACCATGTCAAAAAGTGACAAATCAGGCAAAACAGGCTCTTACGTCTTCACCATGCATCGGCTGGGAAAAGTTGTTCCGCCGAAGCGGGAAATCCTGAAAAACATCTCCCTGTCATTTTTCCCCGGCGCCAAGATCGGCGTGCTCGGCCTCAACGGTTCGGGTAAATCCACGCTGCTGAAAATCATGGCTGGCGTCGACACCGAGTTCGAGGGCGAAGCCCGCCCGATGCCGGACCTGAACATCGGCTACCTGCCCCAGGAGCCGCAACTGGATCCGTCCAAGACCGTGCGTGAAGTGGTCGAGGAAGCCGTCAGCGTGATCAAGGACGCCCAGGCTCGCCTGGACGAGGTCTACGCGGCCTATGCCGACCCGGATGCCGACTTCGACAAGCTGGCGGCCGAACAGGCCAAGCTGGAAGCCATCCTGCAGGCCAGCGATGGCCATAACCTGGAGCGCCAGCTGGAAGTCGCGGCTGACGCCCTGCGCCTGCCGGCCTGGGACGCCAAGGTCGAGCACCTGTCCGGTGGCGAGAAGCGCCGTGTGGCCCTGTGCCGCCTGCTGCTGTCGGCCCCCGACATGCTGCTGCTCGACGAACCGACCAACCACCTGGACGCCGACTCCGTCGCCTGGCTGGAACACTTCCTCCACGACTTCCCGGGCACCGTGGTTGCGATCACGCACGACCGTTACTTCCTGGACAACGTGGCCGGCTGGATTCTCGAGCTCGACCGCGGCGCGGGCATTCCTTACGAGGGCAACTATTCGGGTTGGCTGGAAGCCAAGTCCGATCGTCTGGCCCAGGAGTCCAAGCAGCAGTCGGCCCATGAGAAGGCCATGAAGGAAGAGCTGGAGTGGGTGCGCAAAGGCGCCAAGGCCCGCCAGTCGAAATCCAAGGCTCGCCTGCAGCGCTTCGAGGAAATGCAATCCCAGGAATTCCAGAAGCGCAGCGAAACCAACGAGATCTACATCCCGGCCGGTCCGCGCCTGGGCGACAAGGTCATCGAGTTCAAGAACGTCACCAAGGGTTATGGCGATCGCGTGCTGATCGACAACCTGTCGTTCTCCATGCCCAAGGGCGCCATCGTCGGCGTGATCGGCGGTAACGGTGCCGGTAAGTCGACCCTGTTCCGCATGCTGATGGGCAAGGAGCAACCGGATTCGGGCAGCATCGAAGTCGGTGAAACCGTGCAACTGGCGTGCGTGGACCAGAGCCGCGAAGACCTGGACGGCAGCAAGACTGTGTTCCAGCAGATCTCCGATGGTTCCGACCAGATCCGCATCGGCAACTACGAGATCCCGTCGCGTACCTATGTCGGTCGCTTCAACTTCAAGGGCGGCGACCAGCAGAAGTTCGTCAAGGACCTGTCCGGTGGTGAGCGTGGCCGCCTGCACCTGGCCCTGACCCTGAAGGAGGGCGGCAACGTCCTGCTGCTCGACGAACCGTCCAACGACCTCGACGTTGAAACCCTGCGTTCCCTGGAGGAAGCCCTGCTGGACTTCCCGGGCGCCGCCATTGTGATCTCTCACGATCGGTGGTTCCTGGACCGCGTGGCCACGCACATCCTGGCCTATGAAGATGATTCCCAAGCAGTGTTCTTCGAAGGCAACTACACCGAGTACGAAGCCGATCGCAAGAAACGCCTGGGCGAAGCCGCCGCGCAACCGCACCGGGTACGGCACAAAAAGCTGGCCTGATCGGGTCGCTGCTTGAAAGAAACGGAGCCTTCGGGCTCCGTTTTTTTATGCCTGGCAGAAGCCTCGACGGTTAATTTTCCAGCGCGGGGCAACGTTCAAAGTGAGTGCAAAACAGTTAATTTTTGTCACCAATTCAGTGCGTAAAACACCTGCAAAACCGGGCTATTTATATTTATTGCACCATTTAAATTCATATCTGCGACATTTTGCGCTGTCGCGGTGCGGGTTGAATTGATAAAGTCCCGGGCAAATCTCCCTTTAACGACAATAAATTTGCCGAGACTTCCCATGATCGAATCCGTCGAAGACTTCCTCGCCCGCCTGAAAAAGCGCGACCCGGACCAGCCTGAATTCCATCAGGCGGTGGAAGAGGTACTGCGCAGCCTCTGGCCGTTTCTCGAAGCCAATCCGCATTACCTGAGCTCCGGCATTCTCGAGCGGATCTGCGAGCCGGAACGCACCGTGGTGTTTCGCGTGTCCTGGGTCGACGATCAGGGCAAGGTTCGGGTCAACCGTGGCTTCCGCATCCAGATGAACAGCGCCATTGGTCCCTACAAGGGCGGCCTGCGCTTCCATCCCTCGGTTAACATGGGCGTGCTGAAATTCCTCGCCTTCGAGCAGACCTTCAAGAACTCCCTGACCTCCCTGCCCATGGGCGGCGGCAAGGGCGGTTCGGACTTCAACCCCAAGGGCAAGAGCGACGCTGAAGTGATGCGCTTCTGCCAGGCGTTCATGACCGAGCTGTACCGCCATATCGGTGCTGATGTGGATGTGCCAGCGGGCGATATCGGTGTTGGCGCCCGGGAAATCGGCTTCCTCTTCGGTCAGTACAAGCGCCTGAGCAACCAGTTCACCTCAGTGTTGACCGGCAAGGGCATCAGCTACGGCGGCAGCCTGATTCGTCCGGAGGCCACCGGTTTCGGCTGTGTGTACTTTGCCGAGGAAATGCTCAAGCGCCGTGGTGACCGGGTTGAAGGCAAGCGCGTGGCGATCTCCGGTTCCGGCAACGTGGCGCAGTACGCTGCCCGCAAGGTCATGGATCTGGGAGGCAAGGTGATTTCCCTGTCGGACTCCGAAGGCACCCTGTACTGCGAGTCCGGCCTGAGCGAAGAGCAATGGCTGGCGGTGCTGGAGCTCAAGAACGTCACCCGTGGGCGCATCAGCGAGCTGGCGGGCCGCTTCGGCCTGGAGTTCCGTGCCGGCAAGACCCCATGGGACCTGGCCTGCGATATCGCACTGCCCTGCGCCACGCAGAACGAACTGGACGCGGAGGCGGCCCGTACCCTGCTGCGCAACGGCTGCACCTGTGTCGCCGAGGGCGCCAACATGCCTACTACATTGGAGGCTGTGGATATCTTCATCGATGCGGGCATTCTGTTCGCTCCGGGCAAGGCGTCCAACGCGGGTGGCGTGGCGGTGAGCGGGCTGGAGATGTCGCAGAACGCCATGCGCTTGCTGTGGACTGCCGGTGAAGTGGACAGCAAGCTGCACAACATCATGCAGTCGATCCATCACGCCTGTGTTCACTACGGTGAAGAGAACGGCCGGATCAACTACGTGAAGGGCGCGAACATCGCCGGTTTCGTCAAGGTCGCCGATGCCATGCTCGCCCAGGGCGTGGTCTGAGGTGCTTCAGGCCGGCTCGATACGGATGATTTCAATCACCTGATCCCCGACCGGCCGCTGCCATAGCACTTCGTCACCGGGTTGTGCCCCCAGCAGGGCGCGACCCAGGGGCGAAGCCCAGTTGATCAGCCCCCTGGCTGCATCTGCCTGATCCTCCCCGACCAATTGCACCCGCTGTTGCTGATCCTGCTCATCGGCGAAGGTCACCCGGCTGCCGATCTGCACCTTGTCGGTGCGGGTGGCCGCAGTCACCACCTGGGCACTGTGCAGGCGCTGGGAGAAGTAACGCAGGTCGCGTTCCAGTTCCGCCAGGCGCTGCTTGTCGGCATTGTCTGCCAAATCGCTTTGCTGCCCGTGCTGTTCATGCAACTGGGCGACTTTGGCCTGGAGCTCGGCGAGCCCCTGGGGCGTGACGTAATTGGGATGGCTGCTGATCTGCCGCTCCACGGGCTGCTCGACCTGGTCAGCGGCCTGATCCTCATTGACGAAGGCTCGGCTCATGGTGGTGCTCCTTGCAGGGAGGGCGGACCATGGTTGCAGGCTTGGGCCCCGGACGGATACCTGAAAACGACCTACTGCGAGCGATAGGCGCGGGCCGCGTCGCGGTCCTTTTCCTGTTGCCAGGCTCGTTCGCGTTCGTCCCAGTGCCGTTCTCGATAGTCGTTGCGGTCCTGATTCTCCAGCATTGCCTGGCATTGGCGGAAACCATCGTCCCAGCCTTCGGCGTATTGCGGATCCTTGAGGTAGCGCGGCACGTCCTTGCGAAACTCCCCGCTCATGGACCCCGCCGCCTGGCGTCCACTGACACAACCGGCATCGAAGCCGTCGGCAAAGGCCGGCGGATAGCCTTGCTTGAGCAAATACTCGTGGTTCGACTCACAACCACCGATCAGGGCCAGTGCCAGCAATGCCCAAGCGTAACGCCACATCGAGGAACTCCCAGACTTCACATGCGTGAAGTCTAGAAGGGCGATTGTCGGTGACGCGTGAAAACCTTGTCGCTAGCAGCTTGACCCTCGCAGCTGCCGTTAATAGTGATACCACTTGAGTTCAAGCATCACTTCGTTGACCGGGCTGGCCAGCTGGCTGAACTCCCGTTGGGCGCTCAGGCGCAGGCCCAGATTGCGCGACAGTTCCCACTGCTGGTTGAGGCTCAGGCTGCGGCGTACCTCGCCATTGGTGAAGTAGTCGCCCTTGGCTTCAAGGCTGAAGTTGCCCAGCGGGTTTTTCCACAGCAACCCGGAGTTGAAGCCGGCTGCCGGCGCGATGAAACCGGCGAAGTCAGCGTTGTGCTCGACCCGCACCGTGCCCAGGACAAAACCCAGGGTGTCCTCGCCCAGTTGCCAGGTGCCGCCGGCACCGCCGTTCACATGACTGACCAGGGTTTCATCGTCATGCTTGCCCGGCACTCGCTCCAAGCCGCCGATCACCTGCCAGGACCAGGGCTGCAGCAGCTCGTTGCGCGGCGTCAGGGAGCGGATGGTCGCCAGGTCCAGTTGCTGCAACTGCCAGTGGTTGCCTTCGTACTGGCGCAGCTTCATCTGCAGGATCTCGATCTGCGCCCCCAGGGGGAAACCTTCGGCGTTGTCATTGAGGTCGTGGTAGGCCATGCGCAGGCCGTACTCGGCAAAGGCCTTGTCGTCCCGGGTGCCGACCCCCAGTTGCCAGGTGCGCGACTGATGGCCGTCTTCCGGTAGACCGGGACGCTCGATCTGCAGCTCCGGCGCCGGGTTCTGGTTGATCGCCCGCAGCAGCTCGAAGCTGCGCTGCGAGCGCTGCGGGTCGCGCTCCAGGCCGTTGGCCCGGTAGCGTTCGAGGCGGTAGGCGGCGTCGACGATCAGCGCCTGGCGATCCCGGGGCAGGGCCTTGAGTTCAGGGGCCTGCAGTTGCTTCTGATCGGCGCTGACCTTGAGCACCCATTGCTGTTCCTCCGGGTTCAGGGGCTGGGCGCGACTGAGCAGCTCCCGCTCCCGGGACGGGCGATAGTCGATGCGCTCCACCAGCCCGGCGTCCTTGACCGCCTTGACCGTGTCGGTGGGAATTGCAGTCAGCGGGAACTGCTCGGTCAGGCGCAGGCTGGGCCTGGCCACCTGCAACAGTTCAAGCAGGCGGTAGGAGCAGTTCTCATCGAAGAAGAAGTAGTCGAATTTGATCTGCTTCAATTCCCAGACGTGCTCCACCATGCGCTCGGTTTCGGCCTGGGTCAGGTTCAGGCGGTACTCCCACAGGTCACGGTTTTCCAGGCTGCGGTATTCCGAGAGTTTCTCCTGGTAGGGCACCAGGGCGAACAGCCCGGGGTAGCCGCCCATCAGGCCTTTCCAGGCGTAGAGGATGCTGTTGTCCGAGCCTTCGATGTAGGCACCGAAGTTGATCGCATAGCTGAGCAAGGCGGTGTTGTTGCTTTGCACGTCGGCCTGGTCGATGCGCAGCAGGGTGTGGCCGAACATCGACGAGGGGCTGTTCAGATAGGCCGCGGGAAAGATCATCACCGTGCTGTGGGGCGAGACATCCTTGAACCACTGCTTGAACTCGGCGCATTCCACCTGGGGCACATCGTTCAGGCCCAGCTGCGCCTTCAGCCAGCGGGTGCGCGACGGGTAGACGCACTGCGCATGTCGGTCGCCTGCATCGGCGGGAGCGTAGAGGGCTTTCAGCGTCGCTGCGAGTTCCGCGTCGGGATGATGGGCGCCGTCGGGAGCGAGGAAGAACTTCGGGTCGCTGACGTAACTGCGCCAGCCACCGAGCTTGGCTGTTTCGTAATGACCTATGGAGATCCAGAAGGGGTCATTGGCCAGTTGCTGCAAACGTTGAGGGTCGATCTGGGGCGCGGCATACAACGGGGCGCAGACACAGAGCGCCAGGTAGGCAAGGCGTTTGAGCATGGTGGGCAACTTAAGTCGGAAATACAAAGACCCAAGATGGGCAAGGTCCGGAAAACAAAACCCGCTCCTCGTGAGGAGCGGGTGGGTCGAGCTTAAGCGGGGGTTGCGTACTTGGCCAGGCGCGCATCGCTCTTGAGCACGGCCAGGGTATTGGTGTGCACATCTTCCGCGGTCACGTCAGCCTTGCTGAAGATCTGCTGGAAGTGCTCGTGGGTTACCGCGGCAAAGTGCTCACGGTCTTCAGGCGCCACGCCGAGAACCACGGCATAGGTGGTCAGGGCTTCGCCTTGACCCTTGGCCATGTCTTCGGAGAGCTCGTTCATCATGCCGTTCATGGCGAACCAGGATTTACCGCCGTAGGTCAGCGCGGAGTTGGTCGAGCAGCCGTTGGTGCCGGAGGTCATGCCGAAGGTGGCGTTGCCGGAAGTGCCGTTGGTGGTGGATGCCAGGAAGTGCGCCGGAGTGCCTCGCTGGCCTTCGAACAGCATGTTGCCCCAGCCGCAATCCGGGCCGCCTGGGGCCTGGGCCATGGCGTTGAGGGATACAGCGGTGAAAAGAGTACCGAGAAGAATCCGTTTCATAGCGTTGTTCTCTTTGTGTGCATACCAATGGACAGGGAGACTGGCCCATGCCGGCACCAGTGGGCCGGTTATCTATCCAGCCGCGCAGTTTGGAGTTTAGGCAGGTTCCTTGGGTTCCGTAACTATTTACAAAACAATGCATGAAACAGCCGGTTTTACTTGGCATCGGTGGCGTCCTCCACCTTGGCTATGCTTTCCCCCGAGGCGTGCCTTGCCAGCCGGGCATACCCGGCGCCAGAATGCCGTCATTCGCCCCGCCTGATGTAAGGAAGCCCGATGCCTGATCCTGTTGCTGCCAGCTTGCGTCTAGCGCCTGAAGCGCTGACCCGTCCTTTCTCTGCTGAACAGTTCAGCTTCTCGACCACCAATGATCTGGAGCCCTTTCGCGGTGTGCTCGGCCAGGAACGCGCGGTCGAGGCCTTGCAATTCGGCGTGGCCATGCCGCGCCCCGGTTACAACGTATTTGTCATGGGCGAGCCGGGCACTGGCCGCTTCTCCTTCGTCAAACGCTACCTGAAGGCCGAAGGCAAGCGCCTGCAGACACCGTCCGACTGGGTCTACGTCAATAACTTCGACGAGCCCCGGGAACCCCGGGCACTGGAGTTGCCGGCCGGTGCTGCGGGCAGTTTCATCACCGACATCAACGGCCTGATCGACAACCTGCTGGCGACCTTTCCCGCGGTTTTCGAGCACCCGTCCTATCAGCAGAAGAAGAGCGCCATCGACCGCGCCTTCAACCAGCGTTACGACCGTGCCCTGGATGTGATCGAGCGCCTGGCCCTGGAAAAGGACGTGGCGCTATACCGGGACAGCAGCAACATCGCCTTCACCCCGATGTTCGAAGGCAAGGCCCTGGATGAAGCCGAGTTCGCCCAGTTGCCGGAGGCTGATCGCGAGCGTTTCCACGAAGACATTTCCGCCCTGGAGGAGCGCCTCAACGAAGAGTTGGCGAGCCTGCCGCAATGGAAGCGCGAGTCGAGCAACCAGTTGCGCCAGCTCAACGAGGAAACCATCACCCTGGCCTTGCAGCCGCTGCTCGCGCCGCTGTCCGAGAAATACGCAGAGAACGCGGCCGTCTGCGGCTACTTGCAGGCGATGCAGGTCTACCTGCTCAAGACCGTGGTCGAGCAACTGGTGGACGACAGCAAGACCGATGCCGTGGCGCGCAAGCTGCTTGAGGAGCAGTATTGCCCGAGCCTGGTGGTTGGGCACCCGGCCAGCGGTGGTGCTCCGGTGGTGTTCGAACCCCACCCGACTTACGACAACCTGTTCGGCCGGATCGAATACAGCACCGACCAGGGCGCGCTCTACACCACTTACCGCCAGCTGCGCCCGGGGGCGCTGCACCGAGCCAACGGCGGCTTCCTGATCCTGGAAGCCGAGAAGATGCTCAGCGAACCCTTTGTCTGGGATGCCCTCAAGCGTGCGTTGCAATCACGCAAGCTGAAGATGGAGTCGCCCCTGGGCGAGATGGGCCGCTTGGCCACCGTGACCCTGACGCCGCAGATGATTCCGCTGCAGGTCAAGGTCATCATCATCGGTGCCCGCCAGCTGTACTACACCCTGCAGGACCTGGATCCGGACTTTCAGGAGATGTTCCGGGTGCTGGTGGATTTCGATGAAGACATCCCGATGGTGGACGAGAGCCTGGAGCAGTTCGCCCAGTTGCTCAAGACCCGCACCTCGGAGGAGGGCATGGCGCCACTGACGGCGGATGCAGTGGCGCGACTGGCTACCTACAGCGCGCGCCTGGCGGAGCATCAGGGGCGTTTGTCGGCGCGTATCGGCGACCTGTTCCAGCTGGTCAGCGAGGCTGATTTCATTCGTCACCTGGCCTCGGATGCAATGACCGACGCCGGGCATATCGAGCGTGCGCTGAAGGCCAAGGCCACCCGCACCGGGCGGGTCTCGGCACGGATTCTCGATGACATGCTGGCGGGCATCATCCTGATCGACACCGATGGTGCCGCGGTCGGCAAATGCAACGGCCTGACGGTGCTGGAGGTGGGGGATTCGGCGTTCGGCGTGCCGGCGCGGATTTCCGCCACGGTCTATCCCGGCGGCAGCGGCATTGTCGACATCGAGCGCGAGGTCAACCTGGGCCAGCCGATCCACTCCAAGGGGGTGATGATCCTCACCGGGTACCTGGGCAGTCGTTATGCCCAGGAATTCCCCCTGGCGATTTCCGCAAGCATTGCCCTGGAGCAGTCCTACGGTTATGTGGACGGCGACAGTGCGTCGCTGGGCGAGGCCTGCACGCTGATCTCGGCGCTGTCGAAGACACCGCTCAAGCAGTGCTTTGCCATTACCGGCTCGATCAACCAGTTCGGTGAAGTGCAGGCTGTTGGCGGGGTCAACGAGAAGATCGAGGGCTTCTTCCGTCTATGCGAAGCTCGGGGCCTGACTGGGGAGCAGGGCGCGATCATTCCTCAGGCCAACGTCGCCACCCTGATGCTCGACGAGAAGGTGCTGCAGGCCGTGCGTGCCGGGCAATTCCATGTGTATGCGGTGCGTCAGGCCGATGAGGCGCTGAGCCTGCTGGTGGGCGAACCGGCCGGCGAGCCGGACGCCGAAGGGCAGTTCCCCGAGGGCAGTGTCAACGCGCGAGTGGTGGAGCGCTTGCGGGTAATTGCCGAGATGATCAGCGAAGAGGAGCTCAAGGAAGCGGAAAAGGAGCAGGCGCAAGAAGCGCTGGCGGACACCAAGCCGGCTTGAGTCTGGCCAACGGCGAGGGCCTGGTCCCTCGCCGTTGGCGCCAGCGTGCTGACGCCAATTTTTCAAAATAGACCATTCGGCGCCTGTTGGATCGGTCAACTTTGTTTATCAGGCTTTTCTTCTATTCTCAGGGCAAGGAGAACGACAGTCGTCGCTGGATCGAAACAGCCCTCTGCTGAAGGCTGAACAGTGGATCTACCGAGGGTCGCCGCCATGTCGCGCAACCTTTGTCTCACTCGCCAATGCCTTGGCCTGGTCACCCGTATCGAATGCTGCGTCCGCCCCCTGGCGGGAGAAAACGGGATGTGGACCCTTCTCTTCGCCGCCGGAATGGCAGGTGAGCAACCCTCCGCAATCAAATCCCAAGGGCCGTTCTGTGGGCCGGTGGTGGCTGAGTCGATCCTCGATTCGATCGTTGAAAGCCTGACCACCCACGGCTATCAGCTGGCCGATGATCCGCAGATCTGGTGCCTGCATCTGCAGGCCCAGTTGCGGCAGATCAATGGCGAGCGCGGTCGCAGCTTCCAGTTCCAACCCGAGCATTGAGGCCTATGGGGCAGGGCTTTGTGGTTCAAGCTTGTCCAGCTTGACCTCAAAGCCATATTCCACGGTGTTGAGTTCGCTGCGTTCGTAGGTCTCCAGTTGGCTGGGCTGGCCATAGAAGTAGTGCACATCGAACAGCGCCGGGCCGCTGTTCGGCGCGTTGTGGCTGACCGCCAGAATCTCCTTCAGGTACTGGCCGCTGGCATCCTTGGCGTAAAAGCGCCAGGCGTCGGCGGGAAAGAGTTTCTGGTCGACGATCAGGGCGTTGCCCTTGAGCTCGAGGCCCTTGGGCAACTGCTGGGCGCTGAGGGTCTTTTTCTCGATGCTGGCCAGGTACAGCGGAATGGAGCCGACGGCATACGCTGGGGTTTCCGGGAACAGGTTCAGGTCGTAGGTGATGACGCCGCGCATAGGGTCGATTTCAAAGGCTTCGTCCGGTAGCTCGATCGGCTTGCTGCGCTGGCCTTTGTCATCCTGGGTGAAGAACGTCAGCGGTGTGTCACCGCTACTGAACTCCGAGCCCAGCAGCTCGTCATTGAAGGTTCGCGGGTGACTGAATTCAATGCGTGCCGCGCTGGCGTCGTCCACTGACTGGCTGATGGTCACGGAGTCTTTCAGTGCCTCTTCGTCGAGCTCCGCGCCCTTGAGATAACTGGCGGCCTGGTCGTCATACACCACCACGGGCACTGGCAACAGCTGAAGGTTCTTGTCTGTGGTGCTGCGGTCGAAACGCCGTACGGGCAGGTCCAGGTCCTTGCGAGTGACGCTGGCCTGGGAAAAATCGAGTACGGCGACCTCCAGCTTGTCGATCAAGCCATTGAAATAGACCTTGGCGTAATGATGGGTGTGTTGCTGGTCGAACGCCTTCTGCTCGTCCTCCAGTTGTTTCTCGAAGGCATCGCTCCAGCTTTTCTGTTTCTGCATCTGCGCCAATTGTTGCCGGTAGAACGCAATCTGCGGTGCGTCTTCGTTGATTGAACCGGAGCGGGAAAGGATCTGCCCGCTACTGTCGCGGGCTTGTGCCAGCAGCGGGTTGAGCGAGGCATCATTGGCCTCTTCGGGCAGCGGCGCGCTGTTGCTCAGCTCGATTTCGGCGACGTTCTTGTCCAGTGACAGCAAGGTCAGGCTGATGTTGCCGTCCTGACGGGGCTTGCCGATGTCGGCCTTGGTCAGCTCGAAGTCGAGCACACGACCGGGGGCGATCACCTCCAACTTGCCCTGCAGAGAGAGCGGCTGGGGCTGGTTCTTGTTCTCGACCTCCAGGCCCTCGATAAAGGGATAGGTCACGGTCAAGTCATCTGGATTGGTCAGGTTGGAGCTGGAAGGGCTCAGTTGGATCCCCGGATCGGTTTCCGACCATTCGGGTTGAAACGCGATGACTTTCTTGTTGCTCAGGGTGACTGACTGCCACTCCAGGCCATGGGGAAAGGGGAACTGCGCCGGCATGTTGAAGCTGAAGGGGAAAACCGGTTGCAGGTCGGTCAGGTAGTCCGAGTTGGAGGACTTGCGCAGCACGAACAGGCCATTGACGTAGGTGTCCACCAGGGCTTGTGGCGTGGGGTAGTGCTTGAGCAGGGCCAGGCTGTCCTCGCCGTATTCGGTCTCGATCGGCTTGCTGGCGAGCTTGAGTTGCGCCCGTTCCAGGAGAAGCAGTGAGCCGCCCAGGTCGGCCACGGCGTCCTTGAGCTTGGGATCCTGGATGGCGTCCAGGGACTTCTCGAAGGCACTGGTTCTCTCTTCCAGGCTGGCCTGTTGCTTTTCATCGCTGGGCGAACAGCCGCCGCTGAGCAGCAGCGCCACAGCCAGGCCGACGCTGGCCAAAGGCAATCGCAAATCCATTTTCCGGTCTTCCTGTCCAATATCGGTGAGCGGTAGGAACGCCTTGGACACTAGCAGAAAAAGCGTCCGGAAAAACCCGTGTTGCGGGGGATTTCCTGTGGTTTATGGGCTTTGGGAGCGCTGATATACTCGCCGCCGTTTTTTACCAGGTGCGAGATTCAATGGAACGTTTTATCGAAAATGCGATGTATGCCTCACGCTGGCTGCTGGCGCCGATCTACTTCGGTTTGTCCCTGGGCCTGTTGGCGTTGGCATTGAAGTTCTTCCAGGAGGTCTTTCACGTTATCCCCAACGTATTCGCCATGGCCGAGTCCGAGCTGATCCTGGTCCTGCTGTCATTGATCGACATGGCGCTGGTGGGTGGCCTGCTGGTGATGGTGATGATCTCCGGCTACGAGAACTTCGTATCGCAGCTGGACATCGACGAGGACAAGGAAAAGCTCAGCTGGCTGGGCAAGATGGATTCTTCGTCGTTGAAGATGAAGGTGGCGGCGTCCATTGTGGCGATCTCGTCGATCCATCTGTTGCGAGTGTTTATGGATGCCAAGAACACTCCGACCGAGTACCTGCTGTGGTACGTGGTGATCCACATGACTTTCGTGATTTCGGCATTTGCCATGGGTTATCTGGACAAGCTGACCAAGCACTGACCGTCCTCGCCGGTCGACTGCAGTCCGCCCGGCCGTTGCGAAACGGACGGGCGGTGTTGTTTGTGGCTTGTGCTTTTCCTGGCCGGGGCATATCCCTGTAACGGTCAGGGGCTCAACATGCACGAGGTGCACTCATGAACCTGCAGGAAATGAATGCCTATGCGATTGCCGGAAAGGTCGATGAACTGAACTTGATCTCCCTGGAAGGCGGGATCTACCTGCTCGAGGCACGCATGCATGGCGCGGCGTACCCACTGAATGATGCTCGTGGCCAGACCTTCCACCTGCGCTCGGTGGAGCATGCCCGGGAAGTGCTGCAATCCTTTCCCAAGCTGCCGTTCAACCTGATCCACACCTCGGTGCACGACGAGATGTGCGGTTTGTCCGCCAGCGCCGAAGAAAGCCTGAAAGTGCCCATCGCCCTGCACTCGGGCGGCTGAAGCCCGCGTGCGGTGAACCGTGCCGGGCTTCTGTGCTAGTCTGCTCTCCCTTTTGGTTCCGGGCGCTCCGGAAGGCGCTGTGTACCCACGGCCTTTCTCGAGCCGTCCGCACAGCGGAGCAGTGTCATGTCCGAAGTAAATCTGTCCACCGACGAAACCCGCGTCAGCTACGGCATCGGCCGCCAGCTGGGCGACCAGCTGCGCGACAACCCGCCACCGGGCGTGAGCCTGGACGCGATTCTGGCCGGCCTGACCGACGCTTTCGCCGGTAAGCCAAGCCGTGTGGGCCAGGACGAAATGTCCGCCAGCTTCAAGGTCATCCGCGAGATCATGCAAGCTGAAGCAGCGGCCAAGGCCGAGGCGGCGGCTGGTGCCGGCCTGGCATTCCTGGCTGAAAACGCCAAGCGTGAAGGCATCACCACTCTGGCTTCCGGCCTGCAGTTTGAAGTGCTGACCCAGGGCGAAGGTGCCAAGCCATCCCGTGAAGACAGCGTGCGCACTCACTACCACGGCACCCTGATCGACGGCACTGTCTTCGACAGTTCCTACGATCGCGGCCAGCCTGCTGAATTCCCGGTAGGCGGCGTGATCGCTGGCTGGACCGAAGCTCTGCAATTGATGAACGCCGGTAGCAAATGGCGTCTGTATGTGCCGAGCGAACTGGCTTACGGCGCACAGGGTGTGGGCAGCATCCCGCCGCACAGTGTTCTGGTGTTCGACGTCGAGCTGCTGGACGTTCTGTAATTCGTGCAGGAGCCAACTTGCTGGTGATGGAGGGACCGCGTCCGTGGTCGATTCATCGCCAGCAAGCTGGCCCCTTGGTCGGTTTCGGTTTCATAGGCGAATTTTGGCGCTCAGGCCCTGGCCATCAGTGCCGGTCGGCCGCAAGGCTCTGGCGTAGCAGAACAAAAACAGATTGCGCACCAGCTCCTTGAGCACCAGTGGCTCGCTGGAGCTCAAACCATTCAGGTCCAGATCTCCCTGGTCCTGCAGCTCGCTCAGGGCTTCCTCTTCCAATACCGCACAGACTTCACCGGTTTCCCGATGCAGGATCCGCAGGTAAGGGTGTGGCCGGTCCAGCCAGGCATCAATCAAATAAGTCATGGGGTCATCTCCTTGAATGGGGGTTCAATGAGAATAATTCTTATTCAATGAATAGCAAGTGCCTATTGGCAGTTTCTGCTTTTTTCTGTGCAGAAATTGTTTTCGATCAAACCGTCTGGCTTTTTGCTAGCAAGGGCTGGGGGAGTGTCGCAATGGGGGAGGGGGGCAGCGTAGGGGAGCCCTCCCACGCCAGGCGCGGGAGGGAAGCGGCTTCAGACCTTGCGGACGAACTCGGACTTGAGTTTCATCGGGCCGATGCCGTCGATCTTGCAGTCGATGTCGTGGTCGCCATCGCACAGGCGGATGTTCTTGACCTTGGTTCCGACCTTGACCACCAGGGAGGTGCCCTTGACCTTGAGGTCCTTGATCACGGTGATGGTGTCGCCATCTTGCAGCACATTGCCGACCGAATCTTTCTTCACGGCTTCATCGGATGCGGCCTCGGCTTCGCCGCTGGCGGACCACTCGTGGGCGCACTCAGGGCAGATCAGCTGGGTGCCGTCCTCGTAGGTGTATTCGGAATTGCATTTTGGGCAGGGTGGCAAAGTGCTCACTTAAGCTCCTCAAAGTCAGGATGGCTAAAAGCGCACATTATATAGGGTTTTGCACGGGAGGGGGGCGGGGAGCTGCCCGGCTGGCCGGCTCCTGCACTGGGCAGGAGCCGAGGCGGGATCAGTGAGTACGGGCGACGGCGAACTCGCTCAGCTCTACCAGGGCGTCGCGGTATTCGCTGGGTGGCAGGGCTTGCAGGCAAGTGATGGCGCGGGCGACATAGTCCCGGGCCAACTGCGCGGTGTACTCCAGGGAGCCTGAGGCTTCAACCGCCTCGCGAATGCTTTCCAGGTCTTCGATACCGCCTTTCTGAATCGCCTGGCGAACCAGGGCGGCCTGTTCCGGGTTGCCTTCGCGCATGGTGTAGATCAGCGGGAGTGTCGGTTTACCCTCCGCCAGGTCGTCGCCGACGTTCTTGCCCAGGGTCTCGGCGTCGCCGCGGTAGTCCAGCAAGTCGTCGACCAGTTGGAAGGCCACGCCCAGGTGGTCGCCAAAGGTGCGCAGGGCTTGCGCCTGTTCCTCGGTGGCGCCGGCGAGGGCCGCAGCACTGTGGGTCGAGGCTTCGAAGAGCATCGCGGTCTTGCCGCGGATGACTTCCATATAGGTTTCTTCGGTGGTGCTGGCGTCACGCACCTTGGACAGCTGCAGGACTTCGCCTTCGGCGATGATCCGCGTGGCCTGGGAAAGGATGCGCATGACCGGCATGGAGCCCAGTTCGACCATCATCTCGAAGGAGCGCGAGTATAGGAAATCACCCACCAGCACGCTGGGAGCGTTGCCCCACATGGCGTTGGCGGTCGAGCGGCCACGGCGCATGCCGGACATGTCGACCACGTCATCGTGCAGCAGGGTGGCGGTGTGCAGGAATTCGATGGTGGCGGCCAGCAGGCGCAGGTCATCGCCTTCGCGACCCAGGGCTTTGCCACACAACAACACCAACAGAGGACGCAGGCGCTTGCCTCCGGCCGAGGTGATGTAGTCGCCGATTTTCGATACCAGCGGTACTCGGGAAGTCAGCTGTTTCTTGATGATGCCGTCGACGGCGCTAAAATCGTCCGCCACCGCGCGGTAGAAAGCTTGGGGTTGCATCAGCGACAGGTGCTCCAGAAGGGTTGCGCGGCATGCTAGGACCCGCGTTGGCAGGTGTCAAGGCGCGGTCCGGGCTGGTCAAGGCCCCGGCCGGCCTGAATTTGCCAGGGTAAAACACTGGGATATAGTCATTCATGGCTGTTTAAGTCTGGTTTCAGTGCACCATTAACCTCCCCGGCACTGACCTGGGCACCGCCTCGCGCCGCCTGAACGGCACTTGCATCGCTATTGTGCCTTGCGTACAATCGCGCACCCTGAACTTCCTGGGCAGCACCTGCCTTACGCAATTGCACTTGGGCCGTTCCAGCCCCATGCAGCCATGCCAGCCAATACCTCTTCTTATAAAGAGCTGGGTGAGCAGGATTATCGGAGAAATACCATGTACGCAGTAATCGTTACCGGTGGTAAGCAATACAAGGTCGCTGAAGGTGAATACCTGAAGATCGAAAAACTGGAAATCGCCACCGGCGAATCCGTGACTTTTGACCGCGTTCTGTTGGTTGCCAATGGCGACGACGTGAACATCGGCGCACCTGTTGTTGCTGGCGCAACCGTCAAGGCTGAAGTGATCTCCCAAGGTCGTCACGATAAAGTCCGCATCATCAAGTTCCGTCGCCGTAAGCACCACATGAAGCGTATGGGCCACCGCCAGTGGTTCACCGAGATCAAAATCACCGGTATTCAGGCTTAATTACAGCCTAATTCCTCACTAGGAGAATTGAACTCATGGCACACAAAAAAGCTGGTGGTAGTACCCGTAACGGTCGCGACTCAGAAGCCAAACGCCTTGGCGTGAAGATGTATGGCGGCCAGAAAATCATTCCGGGCAACATCATCGTGCGTCAGCGCGGCACCCAATTCCACGCTGGCTACGGCGTTGGTATGGGTAAGGATCACACCCTCTTCGCGAAAATCGAAGGCGTGATCAAGTTTGAAGTAAAGGGCGCGTTCAACCGCCGTTACGTGAGCGTCGTCGCAGCTTAATTGCGCGATCGCTGGAAAAGCCCTGTCTCGCGACGGGGCTTTTTCGTTTGTGGGATGAGTCTCTTGCAAAACTGTTTGTATGGGCTGCCAGCGTTGGATGTTTCGGTCGTTGATTGAGGTCGCTGCGCTCATTTTTGCAAGAGTCTTATGTCTTGATTTTTTTCAGCTCGTCCGTGCGGCGAGAGGCGTTTGATTATGAAGTTTGTTGATGAAGTTTCGATCCGAGTAAAAGCTGGCGACGGCGGCAATGGCTGCATGAGTTTCCGTCGGGAAAAATTCATCGAGAACGGTGGACCCAACGGTGGTGATGGGGGTGATGGCGGTTCGATCTACATGATCGCCGACGAAAACCTCAATACCCTGGTGGATTACCGTTACACCCGGCACTTCGATGCCGAGCGTGGCTCCAACGGCGGCAGCACTGACTGCACCGGCAAGAAGGGTGAAGACCTGGAGCTGCGGGTACCGGTGGGTACCACGATCATCGATGCCGGGACTCAGGAAGTCATCGGCGACCTGACCAAGGCGGGTCAGCGCCTGATGGTGGTGCAGGGCGGCTGGCACGGGCTGGGCAACACCCGTTTCAAATCCAGTACCAACCGTGCTCCGCGTCAGACGACGCCGGGCAAGCCGGGCGAGCAGCGTGATCTCAAGCTGGAATTGAAGGTGTTGGCCGACGTAGGTCTGCTGGGCTTGCCGAATGCCGGCAAGAGTACCTTTATTCGTTCGGTTTCTGCGGCCAAGCCGAAGGTGGCGGATTATCCATTCACCACCCTGGTGCCGAACCTGGGTGTGGTCAGTGTCGATCGTTGGAAAAGCTTTGTAATTGCCGATATCCCGGGTCTGATCGAGGGTGCGTCCGATGGTGCGGGTCTGGGGATTCGCTTCCTCAAGCACTTGGCGCGCACGCGTATCCTGCTGCACCTGGTAGACATGGCTCCGCTGGATGAAAGCAGCCCGGCGGATGCGGCGGAGGTGATTGTCAATGAGCTGGTCAAGTTCAGCCCGTCCCTGGCCGAGCGTGAGCGCTGGCTGGTGCTGAACAAGTGCGATCAGATCCTTGAGGAAGAGCATGAAGAGCGGGTCAAGGAAATCGTTGATCGCCTGGAGTGGACGGGGCCGGTGTATGTGATCTCGGCCATCTCCAAGGACGGCACCGAGCGCCTGAGTCGCGACATCATGCGCTACCTGGAAGATCGTGCTGATCGCCTGGCGGCCGACCCGGTCTTCGCCGACGAACTGGCCGAGCTGGATCAGCGCATCGAAGACGAGGCTCGTGCACAGTTGCAGGCTCTGGACGACCAGCGTGCCCTGCGCCGCAGCGGCGTGAAGAGCGTTCATGACATCGGTGACGACGATTGGGATGAAGAAGATGTGGATGATGAGGATGGTCCGGAAATCATCTACGTTCGCGACTGATTCTGTAGGCGCAGGCAGGCCTGCGAAGACGGTTTATCTGGTTTGATGCGGTGTTATCATCGTTGTCAGCCAGCTTTCAAGGCGCCGCTCATCTGAGCGGCGTTTTGGTGTCTGCAGGTCTAAATACGAATAACCCCATGAGTGGCGCTCGGTCGCGTCGCTCGCTGGCAAAGGTTGAATAAGATGCGGAGCAAGGTGACGGGTGCGCAACGCTGGGTCGTGAAGATCGGCAGCGCACTGCTGACGGCGGATGGCAAGGGGCTGGATCGCGCGGCAATGGGCGTGTGGGTCGAGCAGATGGTGGCCTTGCATGAGGCTGGCGTTGAGTTGGTGCTGGTTTCCTCTGGTGCAGTGGCGGCCGGTATGAGTCGCCTGGGCTGGACCGCACGACCGAGTGCGATGCATGAGCTGCAGGCGGCCGCGGCTATTGGCCAGATGGGCCTGGTGCAGGCCTGGGAGTCGAGCTTTGCCGAGCATGGCCGGCATACCGCGCAGATTCTGCTGACCCATGACGATCTCTCGGACCGCAAGCGTTACCTCAATGCCCGCAGTACTCTTCGGGCGCTGGTGGATCTCAAGGTCGTCCCGGTGATCAATGAGAATGACACCGTGGTAACCGATGAGATCCGCTTTGGCGATAACGACACGCTTGCGGCGCTGGTAGCCAACCTGGTGGAGGCTGACCTACTGGTGATTCTCACGGACCGCGATGGCATGTTCGATGCTGATCCGCGCAGCAATCCCGATGCCCGGCTGATTTACGAGGCGCGGGCGGATGATCCGGCGCTGGATGCGGTGGCGGGTGGTACGGGCGGCGCTCTGGGGCGTGGCGGCATGCAGACCAAGTTGCGCGCGGCGCGGCTGGCGGCGCGTTCCGGGGCTCATACCATCATTGTGGGTGGGCGTCTGGAGCGGGTGCTGGATCGGCTCAAGGCTGGCGAGCGTCTGGGGACCCTGCTGTCGCCGGAGCGCGGCATGCTGGCGGCGCGCAAGCAGTGGCTGGCCGGGCATCTGCAGACTCGTGGCACCCTGGTGCTGGATGCCGGGGCGGTATCGGCCCTGTCCCAGGGCAACAAGAGTTTGCTGCCGGTGGGGGTCAAGCAGGTCCAGGGTGGCTTCCGTCGCGGCGAAATGGTGGTTTGTGTGGCGCCTGATGGTCGCGAAATCGCTCGTGGCCTGGCCAACTACAGTGCGCTCGAGGCGCAAAAGATCATGGGGCGGCCGTCTGATGCGATCGTCGCTGTCTTGGGTTACATGGCTGAGCCGGAGCTGGTTCACCGCGATAATCTGATTCTGGTGTAAGTGGCGTAAGGAAAAGCGAATGCGCGTAGCAAAAGGATTGTTGGGTTTGTTCCTGGCGATGCCGTTCATGGTGTCGGCTGAAGAGATTGGCCAGGTATCCACGGTGTTCAAGTTTGTCGGGCCAAATGACCGGATCGTGGTCGAGGCGTTCGATGATCCCAAGGTCGAGGGTGTGACCTGTTATCTGTCGCGGGCCAAGGCGGGTGGGCTCAAGGGTGGCCTGGGCTTGGCGGAGGATCGCGCCGAGGCTTCCATTGCCTGTCGCCAGGTGGGGCCGATTGCCTTCAAGGGTGAGCTCAAGGATGGCGATGAGGTGTTCAAGGAGCGCACGTCGCTGGTATTCAAGACCATGCAGGTGGTGCGTTTTCTCGACAAGAAGCGCAATACCCTGGTGTACCTGGTCTATAGCGATCGGCTGATCGAGGGCAGCCCGCAGAATGCGGTGACGGCGATCCCGATCCTGCCATGGCCTCATCAGTGATCATCTGAGCGCTGGCGGGCCGGTCTCGGTGGTAGTGGGGCTGGCCTGTTGGGGTGGTCAAATGGCAGGCAATAAAAAACCGACCCTTGGGTCGGTTTTTTAACAAGCGTGTCGCTTAGGCTGCAGCAGCAAGGTTCAGAGCCTTGATGTGGCCATTCAGACGACCTTTATGGCGAGCAGCTTTGTTCTTGTGGATGATGCCTTTATCGGCCATGCGGTCGATAACTGGCACGGCCAGAACGTAAGCAGCTTGAGCTTTTTCAGCGTCTTTTGCGTCGATGGCTTTAACTACATTCTTGATGTAGGTACGAACCATGGAACGCAGGCTGGCGTTGTGGCTGCGACGCTTCTCAGCCTGTTTTGCACGTTTTTTGGCGGAAGGTGTGTTGGCCACCGTCGAGCTCCTCGAAAGACTTTTTGGGAAATAGCAAACAAAATAGGCCGCGAATCATGCCGATGAGTTGAAGTCTTGTCAAGGGCGGGTGATGCGTTCCGCTGAGTGGTCGATCTGAAGAGGCGGGATATTTATTTCCGGCGCTTGACCTGTAAACTCGCGAGCTTTGGCTCTGTGCTGTTGCGGCGCGGAGTATCGCATAAGTAGGTGTCTGTTCGCCTGCTGTTTATCTACAAGGCGCAAAACCTTTTCATGAACCTGCTCAAGTCATTGGCCGCCGTCAGTTCCATCACGATGCTTTCCCGGGTCCTGGGGTTTGTACGTGACACCATCATTGCCCGCACCTTCGGTGCCGGCATGGCCACGGACGCCTTTTTCATCGCCTTCAAGCTGCCCAATCTGCTGCGGCGGATCTTCGCCGAAGGGGCTTTTTCCCAGGCCTTTGTGCCGATCCTCGCGGAGTACAAGAGCCAGCAGGGGGAGGAGGCCACGCGCACTTTCATAGCCTATGTCTCGGGCCTTTTGACCCTGGTGCTGGCGCTGGTCACGACCCTGGGCATCGTCGCCGCGCCCTGGGTCATCTGGGCTACGGCCCCGGGCTTTGTCGACTCGCCGGAAAAGTTCAGCCTCACCACTGACCTGCTACGGGTGACCTTTCCTTATATATTGCTGATCTCGCTGTCTTCCCTGGCCGGAGCGATCCTCAACACCTGGAACCGTTTCTCGGTGCCGGCCTTCGTGCCGACCCTGCTCAACGTCAGCATGATCATCTTCGCGGTGTGGCTGACGCCGTATTTCGATCCGCCGGTGATGGCCCTGGGTTGGGCGGTGCTGGCCGGCGGCCTGGCGCAACTGCTCTATCAGCTGCCGCACCTGAAGAAGATCGGCATGCTGGTACTGCCGCGCCTGAACCTGCGGGATACCGGGGTCTGGCGGGTGCTCAAGCAGATGCTGCCGGCGATCCTCGGGGTTTCCGTGAGCCAGATATCCTTGATCATCAACACCATCTTCGCCTCGTTCCTGGTGGCGGGTTCGGTGTCCTGGATGTATTACGCCGACCGACTCATGGAGCTGCCTTCCGGCGTGCTGGGTGTCGCGTTGGGGACCATCCTGTTGCCGACCCTGGCCAAGACCTACGCCAGCAAGGATCGCCACGAGTATTCGCGGATCCTCGATTGGGGCCTGCGCCTGTGCTTCATCCTGGTGCTGCCGTGCTCCCTGGCGCTGGGTATTCTTGCCGAGCCGCTGACTGTGTCGCTGTTCCAGTACGGCGAGTTCAGCGCCTTCGATGCCGCCATGACCCAGCGGGCCCTGGTGGCCTACGCCGTGGGCCTGCTGGGAATCATCGTGATCAAGGTGCTGGCGCCGGGCTTCTATGCGCAACAGAACATCCGCACTCCGGTAAAAATCGCCATCTTCACTTTGATCGTCACTCAGTTGCTCAACCTGGCATTTATTGGGCCTTTCAAGCATGCCGGGCTGGCCCTGGCCATCAGCGCCGGGGCCTGCATCAATGCCGGGCTGCTGTTCTATCAGTTGCGCAAGCAGCAGATGTTCCAGCCGCAACCGGGTTGGGGGCTGTTTACCCTGAAGCTTCTGGTGGCGGTGGCGGTGATGTCGGCGGTACTGCTGGGCCTGATGCACTTCATGCCGGCCTGGGATCAGGGGCACATGCTGCAACGCTTCCTGCGCCTGGGGGGGCTGGTGGTTGCAGGAGTGGTGGCCTATTTCGGCATGCTGGCGCTGTTGGGCTTCCGCCTGCGGCACTTCAATCGCAAGGCCTTGAACTGACGACTCTTGAGTCGTTGGCACCAGGCAGGCACTGGTTTTGTCGGTTCGATCACTTCGGGTGACGGTGCTGCCTGTCGTTGACCGCCGGGTGTGGTTATAATCGACCACTTTATGAGCAAGAAGCGCGTTATGCAGCTGGTTCGAGGCCTCCACAATCTGCGCCCCCAGCATCGGGGCTGCGTCGCCACTATTGGCAACTTTGACGGTGTTCACCGTGGTCACCAGGCTATCCTGGGCCGGCTGCGTGAACGTGCGCTCGAGTTGGGCGTGCCCAGCTGCGTGGTGATTTTCGAGCCGCAGCCGCGTGAATTCTTTGCCCCCGAGACCGCGCCGGCCCGCCTGGCCCGCCTGCGGGACAAGTTGCAGCTGCTGGCCGAGGAGGGCGTTGACCGGGTCCTGTGCCTGGCGTTCAACCAGCGCCTGAGCAAGCTCAGCGCCACCGAGTTCGTCGAGCGGATTCTGGTGCACGGCCTGGGGGTGCAGCACCTGGAGGTGGGTGACGACTTCCGCTTCGGTTGCGACCGGGTCGGCGACTTCGAGTTCCTGCAGCAGGCCGGCATCGCCCACGGGTTCACCGTCGAGGCTGCGCAAACGGTAGAGCTCGATGGCCTGCGGGTCAGCAGTACCCAGGTCCGCAATGCGCTGGCCGCCGCCGATTTTGCTCTGGCCGAGCGTCTGCTCGGTCGTCCCTACCGGATTGCCGGGCGGGTCCTGCATGGGCAGAAGCTGGCGCGCCAATTGGGCACGCCCACTGCCAATGTGCAATTGAAACGCCGTCGCGTGCCGCTTTCCGGGGTGTACCTGGTGAGTGTCGAGATCGGCGGCAAGATCTGGCCGGGAGTCGCCAATATCGGCGTCCGGCCTACGGTCGCAGGTGATGGCAAGGCCCACCTGGAAGTTCATCTTTTAGATTTTGCCGGCGATCTGTATGACCGGCGTTTGACGGTGGTTTTCCACCATAAGCTGCGTGAAGAGCAGCGTTTCGCCTCCCTGGAGGCGTTGAAGACGGCGATCAATGCGGATGTTGCCGCCGCCCGTGCCCAAGTGGCACGTATCCATAGCGCCAATCGCTAATGAAGAGCCTTAAATGACCGACTATAAAGCCACGCTAAACCTTCCGGACACCGCCTTCCCAATGAAGGCCGGCCTGCCCCAGCGCGAACCACAGATTCTGCAGCGTTGGGACAGCATTGGCCTGTACGGAAAGTTGCGCGAAATTGGCAAGGATCGTCCGAAGTTCGTTTTGCACGACGGCCCTCCGTACGCCAACGGCACGATCCATATCGGTCACGCGCTGAACAAGATTCTCAAGGACATGATCATCCGCTCGAAAACCCTTTCGGGTTTCGACGCACCCTACGTTCCGGGCTGGGACTGCCACGGTCTGCCGATCGAGCACAAGGTTGAAGTGACCCACGGCAAGAACCTGGGCGCGGACAAGACCCGCGAACTGTGCCGTGCCTACGCCACCGAGCAGATCGAAGGACAGAAGACCGAGTTCATCCGCCTCGGCGTGCTCGGCGACTTCGCCAATCCTTACAAGACCATGGACTTCAAGAACGAGGCCGGCGAAATCCGCGCCCTCGCTGAAATCGTCAAGGGCGGTTTCGTGTTCAAGGGCTTGAAGCCTGTGAACTGGTGCTTCGACTGCGGTTCGGCACTGGCCGAAGCGGAAGTCGAGTACGAGAACAAGAAGTCCCCGACCATCGACGTTGCCTTCCCGATCGCCGACGAGGCCAAACTGGCTGCCGCCTTCGGCCTGCCGTCGCTGAGCAAGCCTGCCTCGATCGTGATCTGGACCACCACCCCGTGGACCATCCCGGCCAACCAGGCGCTGAACGTTCACCCGGAATTCACTTACGCACTGGTCGATATCGGCGACAAGCTGCTGGTGTTGGCTGAAGAGCTGGTCGAGTCTTGCCTGTCGCGCTATGGCGTTGAAGGCTCGGTCATCGCGACCACCACCGGTCAAGAACTGGACCTGATCAACTTCCGTCACCCGTTCTACGACCGCCTGTCGCCGATCTACCTGGCTGACTACGTGGAACTGGGCGCCGGCACTGGCGTGGTTCACTCCGCCCCGGCCTACGGTGTGGACGACTTCGTGACCTGCAAGAAGTACGGCATGGTCAACGACGACATCCTCAACCCGGTGCAGAGCAACGGTGTCTACGCGCCGTCGCTGGAGTTCTTCGGCGGCCAGTTCATCTGGAAGGCCAACCCGGCCATCGTTGAAAAACTGACTGAAGTCGGTGCGCTGATGCACACCGAGACCATCAGCCACAGCTACATGCACTGCTGGCGCCACAAGACTCCGCTGATCTACCGCGCCACCGCGCAGTGGTTCATCGGCATGGACAAAGAGCCGGCCAGTGGCGACACCCTGCGGGTGCGCTCACTCAAAGCCATCGAAGACACCAAGTTCGTTCCGGCCTGGGGCCAGGCACGTCTGCACTCGATGATCGCCAACCGTCCAGACTGGTGCATCTCCCGTCAGCGCAACTGGGGCGTGCCGATCCCGTTCTTCCTGAACAAGGAAAGCGGCGAGCTGCACCCACGTACCGTCGAACTGATGGAAGAAGTTGCCAAGCGCGTTGAAGTCGAAGGCATCGAGGCGTGGTTCAAGATGGACGCCGCCGAACTGCTGGGCGACGAAGCGCCGCTGTACGACAAGATCAGCGATACCCTCGACGTCTGGTTCGACTCGGGTACCACGCATTGGCACGTCCTGCGCGGCTCGCACCCGATGGGCCACGAAACCGGCCCGCGTGCCGACCTGTACCTGGAAGGTTCGGACCAGCATCGCGGCTGGTTCCACTCGTCCCTGCTGACCGGTTGCGCCATCGACAATCACGCGCCATACCGCGAGCTGCTGACCCACGGCTTCACCGTCGATGAGTCCGGCCGCAAGATGTCCAAATCCCTGGGCAACGTGATCGCGCCGCAGAAGGTCAACGACACCCTGGGCGCCGACATCATGCGTCTGTGGGTCGCCTCGACCGACTACTCCGGCGAAATGGCCGTGTCCGAGCAGATCCTGCAGCGCAGTGCGGACGCCTATCGGCGTATCCGTAACACCGCACGTTTCCTGCTTTCCAACCTGACCGGTTTCAACCCGGCCACCGACCTGCTGCCGGCTGACGAAATGCTCGCACTGGATCGCTGGGCAGTGGACCGTACCCTGCTGCTGCAACGCGAGTTGCAAGAGCATTACGGCGAATACCGCTTCTGGAACGTCTACTCCAAGGTCCACAACTTCTGCGTGCAGGAGCTGGGTGGTTTCTACCTCGACATCATCAAGGACCGCCAATACACCACTGGCGCCGACAGCAAGGCGCGCCGTTCCTGCCAGACCGCGCTGTTCCACATCTCCGAAGCGCTGGTGCGCTGGATCGCGCCGATCCTCGCCTTCACCGCCGACGAACTGTGGCAGTACCTGCCGGGCGAGCGTAACGAATCGGTCATGCTCAACACCTGGTACGAAGGTCTGACCGAGCTGCCGGAAGGCTTCGAGCTGGGTCGTGCCTACTGGGACCGCATCATGGAAGTGAAAGTGGCGGTCAACAAGGAGATGGAGATCCAGCGTGCGGCCAAAGCCGTCGGTGGCAACCTGCAAGCCGAAGTGACGTTGTTTGCCGAAGAGGCGCTGAGCGCCGACCTGGCCAAGCTGAGCAACGAGCTGCGCTTTGTCCTGATCACCTCCACTGCAAGCGTTGCACCTTTGCTGCAGGCGCCGGCGGATGCGGTGGTCACCGAAGTCAGTGGCCTGAAGCTGAAGATCGTCAAGTCGGCCTTCCCGAAATGCGCCCGTTGCTGGCATTGCCGCGAAGACGTCGGCGTGAACCCGGAGCATCCGGAAATCTGCGGTCGTTGTGTCGACAACATCAGCGGCACTGGCGAGGTCCGTCACTATGCCTAATGCCGTTGGCCGTTTCGGACGGTTGAGCTGGCTCTGGTTGAGTTTGCTGGTTCTGGTCATCGACCAGGCCAGCAAGTTCTACTTCGAAGGCAAGCTTGAGATGTACCAGCAGATCGTGATCATTCCTGATTACTTCAGCTGGACCCTGGCCTACAACACCGGCGCGGCCTTCAGCTTCCTGGCTGACAGCTCCGGCTGGCAGCGCTGGCTGTTCGCCCTGATCGCGATCGTGGTCAGTGCGGTGCTGGTGGTCTGGCTCAAGCGCCTGGGGCGCAACGAGACCTGGCTGGCCATCGCCCTGGCCCTGGTGCTGGGCGGTGCCCTGGGCAACTTGTATGACCGCATCGCCCTGGGCCATGTGATCGATTTCATCCTGGTGCACTGGCAGAACCGCTGGTACTTCCCGGCATTCAATTTCGCCGACAGTGCCATCACCGTCGGCGCGGTGATGCTGGCCCTGGATATGTTCAAGAGCAAGAAAACCGGAGAAACCGTTCATGACTGAACAGGTATTGGCTGAACAACGCATCGGTCAGAACACGGAAGTCACTTTGCATTTCGCACTGCGCCTGGAAAACGGCGACACCGTGGACAGCACGTTCGACAAGGCTCCGGCGACCTTCAAGGTTGGCGATGGCAACCTGCTTCCCGGGTTCGAAGCGGCGCTGTTCGGTTTCAAGGCCGGTGACCAGCGCACCCTGACCATCGAGCCGGAAAACGCCTTTGGCCAGCCCAACCCGCAGAACGTGCAGGTCATCCCGCGCTCGCAGTTCCAGGACATGGAACTGTCGGAAGGCTTGCTGGTGATCTTCAACGACGCGGCGAACACTGAATTGCCTGGCGTGGTCAAAGCCTTCGATGACGCTCAGGTCACCGTCGACTTCAATCACCCGTTGGCGGGCAAGACCTTGACCTTCGATGTCGAGATCATCGACGTCAAGGCGCTTTGATCCTGTAGGAGCGAGCTGGCTCGCGATGTGTGCCAGGCATTGGCTTCAACGCCGACAGGCCAGGCAGCATCGCCGATACGCTCGCTCCGACATGTAGTTTTCTACCGTTTTCGTTACTTCTTGCGCGCAAGACACGAGGCACAGCATGCAAATCAAACTCGCCAATCCCCGTGGCTTCTGCGCCGGTGTGGACCGGGCGATCGAAATCGTCAATCGTGCCCTGGAGGTCTTCGGGCCGCCGATCTATGTGCGCCATGAAGTGGTGCACAACAAATTTGTCGTCGAAGACCTGCGCAATCGTGGGGCGATCTTCGTCGAAGAGCTGGACCAGGTACCGGATGACGTCATCGTCATCTTCAGTGCCCACGGCGTTTCCCAGGCGGTACGCAGTGAAGCGGCAGGTCGTGGCCTCAAGGTCTTCGACGCCACTTGCCCGCTGGTGACCAAGGTGCATATCGAAGTGGCGCGCTACAGCCGCGACGGTCGTGAGTGCATCCTCATCGGCCACGCCGGCCACCCCGAGGTCGAGGGCACCATGGGCCAGTACGACGCCAGCAACGGTGGCGCCATCTACCTGGTGGAAGATGAAAAGGACGTGGCCGACCTGCAGGTCCGCAACCCCGAGCGCCTGGCGTTCGTGACCCAGACCACCTTGTCCATGGATGACACCAGCCGGGTGATCGACGCCTTGCGTGCGCGTTTCCCGGCCATCGGCGGGCCGCGCAAGGATGACATCTGCTATGCCACGCAAAACCGCCAGGATGCGGTCAAGCAACTGGCCGACGAGTGCGATGTGGTGCTGGTGGTGGGCAGCCCCAACAGTTCCAACTCCAACCGCCTGCGTGAGCTGGCCGAACGCATGGCCACCCCGGCCTACCTCATCGACGGCGCCGAAGACCTGCAACGCAGCTGGTTCGACGGTGTCGAGCGCATCGGCATTACCGCAGGGGCTTCGGCCCCGGAAGTCCTGGTGCGCGGGGTGATCCAGCAGTTGCAGGCCTGGGGCGCCACCGGCGCCGATGAACTGGCCGGTCGTGAAGAGAACATCACCTTCTCCATGCCCAAGGAGTTGCGGGTTCGTTCCTTGCTCTGATCAGCCCGATCCCGCGCACAGGGCCTGCTCGGCGAACTCGCTGCGCAGGCTGACCCGGCCACTGCGTGATAGCACCACCTGATGACGGCTGTATTCCTGGTCGGCCTGGCAGACATGCAGCGTGCCGGCCTGGAAGGCCCCACCGGGCAGCAACGGGTTGCCCTGGGCGCTGAAGCGTACAAAATCCTGCACCGGGCGGTTGCCCACTATCATCACTTGCCCACCGCTCTGGCGTTCGATCAGCAGCGGGTTCTCCGGGTCTTGTGCGCCCTTGCCGCTGATATCCAGAACGATTCGCCAGCCGCGGCTCCAGTCGCCTTCCAGGCTGTGGATCAGTGCCGTGCGCTGATGCAGGATCGCTGCGGCCCTGGCGCTGCGCAGGCCGCTGGCGAGCATCTGGGCGCTGTCCTGTTGGCGCTGGGAATGCAGCAGTTCGCTGAAGGCCGCGCTGGCCGGCGGCAGCAACAGCGTCAGCAGTGCCATTGCGGTCAGTAGTTCAATCAGGCTGAAGCCCTTTTCATGCATGGTCCTCCCCTCCCTGGGAATGGCGCTTTCACGCGATCCGTGCGTGAGCATTGAGCAAATCGCCGAAGTGCCGGTCTATGACTGATCGAGGCGCTTGCCTGTTATAGCCGAAGACGCTTTCAAGGCCGGCCATGAATTTGCGTACAAAGGGTTTCACCTTGCTGGAGTTGCTCATCGCCCTGGCCGTTGCGGGCCTGCTGCTCGGGCTGTCGCTGCCGGCCTATCGCACCACCGTGCAGCGTAACCGCGCCGATAGCGAAGCCCAGCAGCTGCGCCAGGCCCTGAGTTATGCGCGCCTGGAGGCGATCAGCCGTGGCCAGGCCACCCGGATTCGCCCCGTTGCTGAAAGTGGGGACTGGAGCCGCGGGTTGACGGTGTACGCCGGTCGCGAGCCCGCGGGCAATGTATTGCGGGTTGTTCCGGCCATCAGCCCTGGGGCGACTCTGACGCTAACCTCAAGACTCGACAGCATTGATTTCAATCGCCACGGCGGACTCGCGGCAGAGCGTGCGTTGCACATCGTCTATGAGCTGGATCAGCAGCGTCGGGTGATCAATGTCTGTCTCAATGGGCGGGTGGTCGTGGTGGGGGACTGCGAATGAAGGAGCGGCATGCACAGGACGGCATGACCCTGATCGAGGTGCTGGTGGCATTGCTGATTCTCGCCGTGGGGCTGCTGGGAGCGGCGGCCGTGCAGATCAAGGCATTGCAGTTCACCGATAGCGCGCGGATGAGCACCCAGGCCAGTTTCATTGCCTATGACATGCTGGACCGGATCCGTGCCAATGCGGCGGCCGACTACACGGCAGAGGCCCCCACCGACGGCAATCCTGGCAACATTCGCGACCAGGACCTGCAGGACTTCGCCCGCAATGTGGCGAATTTTGGCGGCCCCGATGCCAAGGGCAGCATCAGCTTCAGCCAGCGGGTCTACACCGTGCGCATCACCTGGGATGACTCCCGTGCCGAAGGCCGCGCGGGCAACCCGCGTAGCCTGGAACTCAGTAGCCGGGTGGCGGCGGAGCCGGGAGGAGGGCCATGAATCCTGGCAGCAAGGGCTTCGGCCTGGTGGAGATGATGCTGGCGCTGGCCTTGAGCCTGGTAGTGGTGCTCGGGGTGGCCCAGGTATTCATCGCGGCGAAGAACACCTACCTCAGCCAGAATGCCTCGGCCGTCCTGCAGGAAGATGCTCGCTTTGTGCTCAGCAAGATGCTCCAGGAGATTCGCATGGCGGGCCTGGCCGGTTGCATGCGAACCATTACCGATGCCAGTACGGCAAAGGAGTTCTCCCGCTTTGGGATGACCCCGGTTCAGTGGGACCAAGGCGAACAGAAGCTGACCCTGGTCACTGCCGATATTGGCGAGGAGGGCGGCATCCCGACCTGGAGCCTGGTTACCGATTGTCAGCGGGGCGCCGTCGTTTACTCGGGTGCCCATGGTGCTACGGGGGCTGAGCAGGTGTTCGCGCTGCGCCGGCTTTTCTATAGCTTCAAGAACCATCAACTGCTTTTGGGCAGCGGTCTGGGCAAGCAGCAGGCGGTGCTGCTCGATAACGTCGAGACGTTCGAGGTGAGTTTCGGCATGGCCCGTAGCGCAACGGACATTGCTGCCTCCCATTACAGCCGCAATCCGGGGGACCCGGCACGCATACGCAGCGTGCGTTTGCACCTGACCCTGGCCGACCCCGAAGGACGCGTGCGGCCACAGAGTTTCACGGTGGCGGCAGCCTTGCGCAACAGGTTGCCCTGATGAGTTGCCCATCCGGTTTGGCAGGTGCGAGGGAAGGCGGCATGGCATTGCTGGTCAGCCTGGTATTTCTGTTGCTGCTGACGATGATCGGCCTTTCCTCCATGCAGAACGCCAGCTTGCAGGAAAAGATGGCGGCCAGCCTGACCTTGCAGCATCGCGCATTCCAGGCTGCGGAGGCGGCGCTGCGAGTGGGAGAGGGAGCGGTCCAGCAGGAGAACTTTCATCTGGCGGCGTGTGCTGGAGCGCCCCGGTGTGCGCCGCCTGCCGAATCCACGCTGGTCAGTGCCGAGGGGGTGAACGGGGTGTCCGGGGTGCTCTGGGTTGCTACGGGTGAGGGGTTTTATGGGGTGCAGAATCTTGGCACCTCGCTGGACGCGGTCAACGTGCCCAGCAATACCCCGGCGACCTTGTATCGAGTGACTGCCGTTGGCTTGGCCGGGCATTCACGCGCCGTGCTGGAAAGTATCTATGCCAAGTATTGAGGCGATTCCCGATTGGCTGCGGATCGTCCTCAAGGGGGTGGTGGGCGCGCTGTTGAGCCTTGGTGCGGGGTTGCCGGTCCAGGCTTTCAGTCCCTCCAGCACCCCGCTGCTGGGGGCGGCAGCGGTGGCGCCGAATGTGATGTTGGTGCTGGATGATTCCCAGGGCATGAACAGCATTGTCTATGCGCGGGAGTTCGATCCAACCCAGGCACGGTCTCCGGTCTGGCGCTGCGGGGGAGAGCCGGGCGAGTGCCGCCAGGGGCAGCGACTCGAGGGGGCGGACATTCCCTTGTCCGCACTCAGCGAGTCGGGCTGCCGGGCGGGCTTCCACAGTTTCCATGACCCGCAGCGTGGGCTCCGCTGTTTGCAGCTTCCCGATCCGGTGGGCGGGGGCAAGACTCTTTATTCCGCAGATTACCTGGCCTGGTTGCTGGAGCGGGCCCAGGGCCGTGAACGAGACTTCACCGACGGCTCCATACCCGGCGATGACCGGATGAGCGTTGCGCGCAAGCTGGCAACGGCCCTGGTGACCCGGCATCGCTCGCTGCGCCTTGGACTGGCGACCTTCAATCCGCCAATTGCCGGCGATCCCGGGCCTGGAGGCTACATCGCGCGCCCTGTCAGTGACCTGTCCGCCAACGCCGGGGGCCTGAGTACTGCCCAGGCCGAGGCCAACTACCAGGCGCTGCTGGCCGCCATCAGCGGCCTCAAGGCTGGCGGCCATACGCCCCTGGCGGAAACCTACTACGAAATCACCCGCTACCTGCGGGGCATGGTGCCTTACTACAACCTTTCGCCTGCGCTCTACAGCAGCCCTATCCAGTACCGTTGTCAGAAAAACTACGGCGTAGTGATCAGTGCCGGCATCGCTGATCATGATCGGCAGTTCCCTCTCAACGATCCCCAGGGGCAAGGGCGCCTGCCCAACTGGGACGGGATTGGCAACGATGGCGTCGAGCGTGAAGGCCAGGCGCTGCTGCTCGATGACCTGGCGAAGTTCGCCTTCGATATCGACCTGCGCGGCAGCGGGGTGGATAAGGCCGGCAAGAGTTGGGCGGCCGTGGATTTTCCTCGGCAGTACCTGAACACCTTTACCGTGGGTTTCTCCCCTCGCAGCCCGTTGCTGATGGACGCCGCGAATTACGGCGAGGGTGAGTATTTCCAGGCCCGGGCCAACCTCGAGCAGAGGCTGGCAGGGGTTCTGGGGGAGGGCGTTGCCCATGGAGTGAGCGCGGGCGGCGGTGTGCTGGACAGTGCTGCCGGACGCTATTACCAGAGCCAGTACGATCCGAGTGACTGGCATGGCACGATCCGCGCCTACGGGATCGACTCCAAGGTGGCGGTGGATAGCCGCTTGCCCTTGTGGAGCACCGATACCACCTTGATTGCCGAGGCGGCGCCGGGAACCTTTCAAACCTGGAACAACGCCAGCCGCCGTCCGGTGCGCCTGGCCCATGGCGAACTGTCGGCGGCCCAGCGTGCTGAACTTGACCTGTCGTTGCCGCCAGGAGTCGGCGGCGCCGATCTTCTGCGCTGGAGTCAGGGGCAACCCATTGCCGGGCTCAGGTTGCGGCGCCAAGTGCTGGGCGACATCGTTCATTCACCACTGGTGCTGGCATCCCCGAGCCAGCGCAATGCCGCTGATTCTGCGGCCGACGCTGATTACAGCCGTTACCTGGCGCACAAGCTCACGGGAATGGCCAGCCGCCTGCTGGTGAATGCCAACGACGGCTTCTTCAATGTGCTGGATCCTGAGAGCGGCGCACGTCTTTATGCCTATATGCCATCCAGTGCGCTCGGCGGTCTGGCCCAGGTGGCCGATGAGAGGTATCGCCAGGGCGAGCGGCACCGGTTTCTGGTCGATGGCCCCGTGGCGGTATTTGACGCGCAGCTAGACGGAGCTTGGCAAACCTTGGCTCTTGCAGGTGCTGGCGCGGGCGGCAAGAGTGTGTTTGCCGTGCGCTTGTTCGACGTGCTCCACGGCAACCATCCCGATGCCTTGTGGGAAGTCAGTGCTCCGGCCCAGGCGCAGGCCAATCTTCCTTTCAATGACCTGGGTTATGCCTACGCCAGTGCCCAGGTGGCACGCCTGGCCGACGGCCGCTGGGCGGCCTTTATCGGCAATGGTTACGGCAGCCACTCCGGGGTGGCTGCGCTGTATGTACTGGACCTGCGAGACGGCTCGCTGATTCGCGAGATCGTCATCGACGATCAACCGGACAATGGTTTGTCGTCCGTCAGTCTCCGGGTCAATGCGCGTAACGAAGTGCAGGCGGCGTACGCGGGTGATCTCAAGGGGCGGATGTGGAAGTTCGAACTGGGAAGCGCCGATAGCGCCCACTGGGGCCTGGCATTTGCCGGGCAACCATTGTTCAGCACCCCCGGCGGAGCCCGCCAGCCGATCAGTGTGGCGCCGCAGCTGCTGGACCATCCCCGGGGCGGCAAGCTGCTGCTGTTCGGCACCGGCAAGCTCAACGAGACAGGGGACAAGCAAAGCCGGGCGCGGCAGGGGTTCTATGGGGTGTGGGATGCCGAGGGCAGTTCGGGCGGGATAACCGAAGGGCAGTTGCAGGTTCAGGGCCTCGAGGCCGGTTTCAGTGCACCGGCCGGCAACTTTTTGCGCAGTACCCGCAATGAAGTGAATTATCCGGTGCAGCGCGGCTGGTACCTGTCCCTGGCGCAGGACAACCTGTTCACCGGGGAGCGGGTGCTGAGGGAAGCAACCCTGGTGGCGGGGCGGCTGGTGTTCAGCACTGTGCAACTGGAGGCCGATGACCCTTGTTCAAGCACCGCAAGCGGGAAATTGATCGAGCTGGAGGCGTTCAGCGGTAAGATGCTCGACGCCGCGGTGCTCGACACCAATGGCGACGGTGTCGTGGATGACCAGGACCAGCCCTCCAGCGGGGTACGGTTCATCGGCTCCGTGCCCAGCCTCGGCGGCGTTGCCAGCAATGGCGCCCGCAAGATCATCAGTGACTCCAGTGGCGGCATCAGCACCCTGGTGGAAAGGCCCGGCGGTGGCAGCCGGCGCATCCTGTGGCGACAAATCCAGTAAGCGAGATTCTTGACCATGCGCAGATCCAACCAAGGTTTTACCCTGATCGAAATCATGATCGTGATTGCGATCATCGGTCTGGTCCTTACCTTGAGCCTCCCCAGCCTCACCGAATACCTGAAGAAGCCCCATCGCAGCGAGATCGCAGTGCTGCTCACCGAGCAGGCCCAGCAGCTCGAGCGCCATTACTCCAAGGCCGGGGTCTATACCGGGGCTGCGGACCTGAGTGCCGGCAACGAGTACTACAGCATCACCCCGACCTTGACCGACACAGGCTTCTCGCTGACCGCGACGCCGAAGGCCGATGGGCTGATGGCCGCTGACAAGTGCGGCAGCTTCACCCTCGACCAGACCGGCGCCATTGACGTCAGCGGCCAGGCCGAAGGGGTGACGGCGAAGGATTGCTGGGGGCGCTGATTATCTGTTTGGGGGCTGCGGCGCCCTCTGTCTTTCTCATGATTGGATCGGACTATGGCTAAACAACAGCAAGTGCTGGTGGTGGGCGGCGGGGTCATCGGCCTGCTCAGCGCCTTCAATCTGGCCTCACAGGGCCTGCAGGTGCGGCTCCTGGAGCGCGCGGGGCTGGGACGCGAGTCGTCCTGGGCGGGAGGCGGGATTGTGTCGCCTCTCTATCCATGGCGCTATAGCCCGGCGGTCACCGCCCTGGCCCATTGGTCCCAGGATTTTTATCCACAGCTGGCGGCGCAGCTGTTCAGCGCCACCGGGGTTGATCCAGAGGTGCATACCACCGGGCTCTACTGGCTGGACCTGGAGGACCAGGCCCAGGCCCTGGAGTGGGCGCAGCGTGAAGGCCGCCCTCTGAGTAGCGTGGATATCTGTGCCGTGCATGATGCGGTGCCGGTGCTGGGGCGCGGTTACCAGCAGGCGATCTACATGGCTGACGTGGCCAATGTGCGCAATCCGCGACTGGTCAAATCCCTCAAGGCCGCCTTGATGGCCTTGCCCAATGTGCATATTGACGAGCAATGCACGGTCAGCGGTTTTATCCGTGACGGTCAGCGAGTCATCGGCGTACACAGCTCGCTGGGCGAGATTCATGCCGATCAGGTGGTGCTCTGTGCCGGCGCCTGGAGCGGCGAATTGCTGGGCAGTCTGGGGCTGGAGCTACCGGTGGAACCGGTCAAGGGGCAGATGATCCTCTACAAATGCGCCGCCGACTTCCTTTCCTGCATGGTTTTGGCCAAGGGGCGCTATGCGATTCCCCGGCGCGATGGTCACATCCTGGTGGGCAGTACCCTGGAGCATGAGGGGTTCGACAAGACTCCGACCGAGTCGGCCCTGGACAGCCTCAAGGCATCCGCCGTGGAGCTGATTCCGGCCCTGGCCCAGGCCGAGGTGGTGGGGCACTGGGCCGGTTTGCGCCCGGGCTCTCCGGAAGGCATTCCCTATATCGGGCCGGTACCGGGGTTTTCCGGCCTGTGGCTCAATTGCGGGCATTACCGCAACGGCCTGGTACTGGCGCCCGCTTCTTGCCAGCTGTTTTGCGACCTGCTGCTGGGGCGCCCGCCGATTATCGACCCTGCGCCCTATGCGCCCGAGGGCCGGCTCTAATCCAGCCCGAGCTTCTTCATGCGATAGCGCATTGAACGAAACGACAGGCTCAAGCGCTGAGCCGCCGCTGTGCGGTTCCAGCGGGTCTGCTCCAGGGCCTGGAGCAGCAACTGGCGCTCTACCTGCTGCAGGTGCAGTGCCAGATCGAGCCTGGGGGCGGTTGACGAGGCGCTGGTGCCGGCGCTTTCCGGCGTTGGCAAATGCAGATCGTCGCGCTCTATCCAGGGGCCTTCGCAGAGGGTCTGGGCCCGCTCCAGCAGGTTCTCCAGCTCCCGCACGTTGCCGGGAAATCCGTATTGCTCCAGGGCTTGCAGTGCTTCGGGGCGCAGTTGGACAGCCGGGCCACCGCTGTCGCGGGCCAGGCGCTGGAGAATATGCCGCGCCAGTATCCCGATGTCTCCTCGGCGTTCGCGCAAGGCCGGCACCTGCAGTTCGATGACGTTCAAACGGTAATAGAGGTCCTGGCGAAAACGTCCGGCCGCGACCTCGTGCTTCAGGTCCTTGTGGGTGGCTGACAGAACCCGCACGTCGACCGCTCTTTCCTGCTGGCTGCCCACGGCGCGCACCGACTTTTCCTGCAGTGCCCGCAGCAGTTTTACCTGCATGCCCAGGGGCAGGTCGGCGACCTCGTCGAGAAACAGAGTGCCCCCGTGAGCCGCCTGGAACAGCCCGGGCTGATCCGCGATGGCGCCGCTGAAGCTGCCTTTGCAGTGCCCGAAGAACTCGCTCTCCATCAGTTCGCCAGGAATGGCGCCACAGTTGACCGGAATGAACGGCTGCCGGGCCCTGGGGCCCAGCTGGTGGAGCAGACGGGCCACGCGCTCCTTGCCGCTGCCGGACTCGCCGCTGATATAGACCGCCGCCTGGCTGCGGGCCAGCTTGTCGATATGCTGGCGCAGAGCCTCCATGGGGGGCGAGCTTCCCAGCAGTTGTGGGGCGATCGTGGAGCATGGCCGTCGTTTCAGGGTATCGCCCACCAGTTCCCGCAGGTGCTTGAGATCCAGAGGTTTGTGCAGCAGGTCGCAGGCCCCGGCTTGCAGGGCGCTGGCGGTGATTTCATCGTTGGCGCTGCTGCTCAGCACCGCCACGGGCAGGCCGGGATGGCACTGGCGGATGTGTTGCAGCAACTCCAGCCCGCTGCCGTCCGGTAGTTGCAGGTCGGTCAGGCACAGATCGAAGCGTTCCTGAGCCAGGCGCGCCCGGGCCTCCTGCAGGGTGCGTGCACTCTGGGTGAGCAGGCGCATCCGGCCGAGGGTGATTTCCACTAGGGCGCGGATTTCCGTGGCCTCATCGACCACCAGCACCGTCTGCAGTGGATTCATGGTGGCAGCAATCTTCATCCGTGAATGAGCGGCGGGGAACGACGCCGGTCTTGTGCGCGAGAGTTGAAGTCTAGGCTCGCCGGGGCGATTGCGCTGGGCGCCAGGTACTGCGGGCGGCCCGGGTATTGGCGCCTGCATGTGCCGTTGGGGCAGGGCGAAGCAGCTGCGCACGGGCTCGAAGCTGGCCGGTTCGATGATGGAGGGGCGTATAGACGGTGCTGGTTATTGTGTAGCCAATTGTGCGCGAGGAATGGTCTTTCAGGTGTCCCGGGACCACAGGACAGGTCCTGTGGCGGGGAGGGCAAGGGGAGAAGACGGGCGACGAGCCGGTTCATGCGCTGACCAAGGCCGTGGATGGTCCGTGTCAGACGCTGTTTTTCACCCTTGAGTTCCTTGCCCCAGGCATCAGCGATCCTGGTTGGTCGGGCCTTGCTCCAAGTGCGCCTGGCTGCAATACCATTGCTGTGACAGGCCCAATGCCCGGTCTTGCGGCAGGTGCACGCCACAATGGGCGCAGCGCACCATGGGGGTGCTGGCCGGTTCGTGGGAGGTGCGGGGGGGCGAGGCAGGGCGCTTGAACTTGCGCCAGAACCATACCGCAGCGGCAATCAGAGCGATCCAGAACAGTAGACGAACCATGGCAACCAGCTTTGTGGTGAAAGATCCGGCAGTTTAGCCAAGCGCCCGTCGGTCGCACAGGCCCATGAAAGGTCCAGGCATGAAAAAGGGAGACCTCAAGTCTCCCTTTTTCATGCCTGCGGTCGGTATCAGTCGAACACGCCGAAGGTCATGTAGCTGAACCAGGAGCGGTCGCTGTTGTTGCCGGCAGCTTCGTGTTCTTCCTCTTCGATGGCGTCGCCATTGCTGTCTTTAGGCTTGAGCTCCGAGGGAATCGCATCCTTGGCATCCTGGTATTGCTTCATCACGTCCTGGTTGGCGCGGGTTTCTCCCGGCGGCAGCGGTGGACGGGATTCGATCAGGCCCAAGGTGGCCTTGCTCAGCCAGGAGCGGTTGTCCGCCTCGGCCACGCTTGGCACGAACTGACCGTCCACCAGGCTTGGGTGGTTCGGGTAGTTGAGTTTCAGGGTTTCCAGGCTGGTGGCGGCCAACTCGTCCAGGTGCAGACGCTGGTAGGCCTCGGTCATCACCGCCAGGCCGTCACCCACGGAAGGGGTTTCCTGGAAGTTTTCCACGACATAGCGGCCACGGTTGGCGGCAGCGACATAGGCCTGGCGGGTCAGGTAATAGTCGGCCACGTGGATTTCGTAGGCCGCCAGCAGGTTGCGCAGGTAGATCATGCGCTGCTTGGCGTCTGGCGCGTAGCGGCTATTGGGGAAGCGGCTGGTGAGCTGGGCGAACTCGTTGTAGGAGTCACGGGCCGCGCCCGGGTCACGCTTGGTCATGTCCAGTGGCAGGAAACGCGCCAGCAGGCCGACGTCCTGGTCGAACGAGGTCAGGCCCTTGAGGTAATAGGCGTAGTCCACGTTCGGATGCTGGGGGTGCAGGCGAATGAAGCGCTCGGCGGCGGACTTGGCAGCTTCCGGCTCGGCGTTCTTGTAGTTGGCATAGATCAGCTCGAGCTGTGCCTGATCGGCGTAGCGACCAAAGGGATAGCGCGATTCCAGGGCCTTGAGCTTGGCAGTGGCGCTGGTATAGCTGTGGTTGTCCAGGTCGGTCTGCGCCTGCTGGTACAACTCGACTTCGCTCAGGTTTTCGTCAACGACTTCCTTCGATGAGCAAGCAGCGGTCAGTGCGAGGATGGCGATCAGCAGCAGGTGTTTCACTTGCATGGCGGCTTGCGTCCCTATGACGGCCGCTGTCTTGGGCGGGGCCGTCCTGTTATGATGAGCGCCCCGTTGAAAGCCTCGGGGCAAAAGACGCCGTATTTAACCACAAGCGCGCAGCCGAAACCAAAGGCTGTGCCGACGCCCAGTCCGAGCATGTCCGATAAAATTGAACTTCGCGCAGAGGTGCCGTCCGAACTGGGCGGTCAACGCCTCGATCAAGTCGCCGCCCAACTATTCGCTGAGCATTCGCGCTCGCGCCTTTCCGCCTGGATCAAGGACGGCCGCCTGACGGTGGACGGGGCGGTCATTCGCCCGCGAGACATCGTCCACGGCGGCGCCATTCTCGAACTGACTGCCGAGCAGGAGGCCCAGGGCGAGTGGATCGCCCAGGACATCGAGCTGGACATCGTCTACGAGGACGATGAGATCCTGGTGATCAACAAGCCTGCGGGCCTGGTGGTGCACCCGGCTGCCGGCCACGCCGATGGCACCTTGCTCAACGCCCTGCTGCACCATGTCCCCGACATCGTCAATGTACCGCGGGCTGGCATCGTCCACCGTCTGGACAAGGACACCACCGGTTTGATGGTGGTGGCCAAGACCATTCAGGCGCAGACCCAACTGGTAGCCCAGCTGCAGAGCCGCAGCGTCAGCCGCATCTACGAGTGCATCGTGATTGGCGTAGTGACCGCCGGGGGCAAGATCAATGCCCCGATCGGTCGTCACGGCCAGCAGCGCCAGCGCATGGCGGTGATGGAAGGTGGCAAGCAGGCTGTCAGCCACTATCGGGTGCTGGAGCGCTTCCGTTCCCATACCCATGTGCGGGTCAAGCTGGAAACCGGCCGTACCCACCAGATCCGGGTGCACATGGCCCACATCAACTTCCCGTTGGTGGGCGACCCGGCATACGGCGGTCGTTTCCGCATTCCGCCGGCGGCCAGCCAGACCATGGTCGAGTCGTTGAAGAACTTCCCGCGCCAGGCGCTGCATGCACGCTTCCTGGAGCTGGATCATCCGACCACCGGTATCCGCATGAGCTGGGAATCGCCGCAGCCAGACGATTTCGTCTGGCTGCTGTCGTTGCTCAAGCAGGACCGTGAGGCGTTTATCGGATGAATGACTGGCTGACTCCAGACTGGCCCGCGCCGGCCGGGGTCAAGGCCTGTGTCACCACCCGAACGGGCGGCGTCAGCCTGGCGCCGTTCGATAGCCTCAACCTGGGTGACCATGTTGAAGACGATCCGCAAGCGGTGGCCGAGAACCGTCGGCGCCTGACCGAGCATTTCGCCATCACCCCGGCCTGGTTGCAGCAGGTCCACGGAATTGCCGTGGCCCATGCCGATCCCTCCACAGTCGCTACAGCAGATGCCAGTTGGACCGCCACCCCGGGCGTGGCGTGTGCGGTAATGACCGCCGACTGCCTGCCGGCACTGTTCTGCAATCGTGCCGGTACCCGAGTCGCTGCTGCCCATGCTGGTTGGCGCGGGTTGGCGGCGGGCGTGCTGGAGGCCACCCTCGACAGCCTGGATACACCTCCCGCCGAGGTCCTGGTGTGGCTGGGGCCGGCCATTGGGCCCGAGCGCTTTGAAGTGGGGGCCGAGGTGCGTGAAGCCTTCGTCGGCCAACTGCCGGCCGCCGAACAGGCCTTTGTGCCGAGCAGCAATCCCGGGCGTTTCATGGCTGACATCTATCAGTTGGCGCGCCTGCGCCTGGCCGCCCGCGGGGTGACTGCGGTCTATGGCGGCGGCTACTGCACGGTGAGCGATCCGCGCTTCTTTTCCTATCGGCGCAGCCCGCGCACGGGGCGCTTTGCCTCCCTTATCTGGCTTGAGCGCTAGACTCATCTGACCTGTGTCAAGCAACTGGTGCTTGAATCTCCCAGAATCGACCGCATCTAGAGAAGCATCTGGCAGGTTTCTCTATTTAGGTGTGTCCATCGCTCCGGCCTGCTCAAAAGGAAGGTGACTAATGCGTATAGACCGATTAACCAGCAAGTTACAGCTGGCCTTATCCGATTCTCAATCTCTGGCGGTTGGTCTTGATCATCCGGCCATTGAACCTGCACACCTGATGCAGGCGCTGCTGGAACAGCAGGGTGGCTCGATCAAGCCCTTGCTGATGCAAGTGGGCTTTGACGTCAACAGCCTGCGCAAGGAGTTGAGCAAAGAGCTCGACCAATTGCCGAAAATCCAGAACCCCACTGGCGACGTGAACATGTCCCAGGACCTGGCACGCCTGCTCAACCAGGCCGATCGCCTGGCGCAGCAGAAAGGTGACCAGTTCATCTCCAGCGAACTGGTGTTGCTGGCGGCCATGGATGAAAACAGCAAGCTCGGCAAATTGCTGCTGGGCCAGGGCGTGAGCAAGAAGGCCCTGGAAAACGCCATCAACAACCTGCGCGGCGGCGAGGCGGTGAATGACGCCAACGTCGAAGAGTCGCGTCAGGCCCTGGACAAGTACACCGTCGACCTGACCAAGCGCGCCGAAGACGGCAAGCTTGATCCGGTGATTGGCCGTGACGACGAAATCCGTCGGACCATCCAGGTGCTGCAACGCCGGACCAAGAACAATCCGGTGCTGATCGGTGAGCCTGGCGTGGGTAAGACCGCCATCGCCGAAGGCTTGGCCCAGCGGATCATCAACGGTGAAGTGCCCGATGGCCTGAAAGGCAAGCGCCTGCTGTCCCTGGACATGGGGGCATTGATTGCCGGTGCCAAATACCGTGGTGAGTTCGAAGAGCGTCTGAAGTCTCTGCTCAACGAGCTGTCGAAACAGGAAGGGCAGATCATTCTGTTCATCGACGAGCTGCACACCATGGTCGGCGCCGGCAAGGGCGAAGGCTCGATGGATGCAGGCAACATGCTCAAGCCGGCCCTGGCCCGTGGCGAGTTGCACTGCGTCGGTGCCACCACGCTCAACGAGTACCGCCAATATATAGAGAAGGACGCGGCCCTCGAGCGGCGCTTCCAGAAAGTGCTGGTGGACGAGCCCAGCGAAGAAGACACCATCGCGATCCTGCGTGGCCTCAAAGAGCGTTACGAGGTGCACCACAAGGTGGCGATCACTGATGGCGCGATCATTGCTGCTGCCAAGCTCAGCCATCGCTACATCACTGACCGGCAATTGCCGGACAAGGCCATCGACCTGATCGACGAGGCCGCCAGCCGCATCCGCATGGAGATCGACTCCAAGCCGGAAGTGCTGGATCGCCTGGAGCGGCGTCTGATTCAACTGAAGGTCGAATCTCAGGCACTGAAGAAAGAGGATGACGAGGCGGCACTCAAGCGCCTGGAGAAACTCCAGGAAGAGATTGTGCGCCTGGAGCGTGAGTACGCTGACCTGGAAGAAATCTGGACCTCGGAAAAAGCCGAAGTGCAGGGTTCTGCGCAGATCCAGCAGAAGATCGAGCAGTCGCGGCAGGAGCTGGAATCCGCGCGGCGTAAGGGCGACCTCAATCGCATGGCCGAGCTGCAGTACGGGGTCATCCCCGATCTGGAGCGCAGCCTGCAGATGGTCGACCAGCACGGCCACAGCGAGAACCAGTTGCTGCGCAGCAAGGTCACCGAGGAAGAGATTGCCGAAGTGGTGTCCAAGTGGACCGGCATCCCGGTGTCGAAAATGCTCGAAGGCGAGCGCGACAAGCTGTTGAAGATGGAAAGCCTGCTGCACGAGCGGGTGATTGGCCAGAACGAAGCCGTGGTGGCGGTGGCCAACGCTGTGCGCCGTTCCCGGGCCGGGTTGTCCGACCCGAACCGGCCCAGCGGTTCGTTCATGTTCCTCGGCCCGACCGGCGTGGGTAAGACCGAGCTGTGCAAGGCCCTGGCGGAATTCCTCTTCGATACCGAAGAGGCCATGGTGCGGATCGACATGTCCGAGTTCATGGAGAAACATTCCGTGGCTCGTCTGATCGGTGCGCCACCAGGCTATGTCGGTTATGAAGAGGGCGGCTACCTGACCGAAGCCGTGCGTCGCAAGCCGTACTCGGTGATCCTCCTGGACGAAGTCGAGAAGGCGCACCCGGATGTGTTCAACATCCTGCTGCAGGTTCTGGAAGATGGCCGGCTGACGGACAGCCACGGGCGCACCGTGGATTTCCGCAACACGGTGATCGTCATGACCTCCAACCTGGGCTCGGCGCAGATCCAGGAGCTGGTAGGGGATCGCGAGGCACAACGGGCAGCGGTGATGGACGCGGTGTCCACCCACTTCCGGCCGGAGTTCATCAACCGGGTCGACGAAGTGGTGATCTTCGAGCCTCTGGCCCGGGATCAGATCGCCGGCATCACCCAGATCCAGTTGGGTCGCCTGCGCAGTCGTCTGGCGGAGCGCGAGCTGAGCCTGGAACTGAGCGACGAGGCCTTGGACAAGCTGATCGCCGTGGGTTACGACCCGGTGTATGGCGCTCGGCCGCTGAAACGGGCGATTCAGCGCTGGATCGAGAACCCGTTGGCGCAGATGATCCTCTCCGGTGGGTTCCTGCCCGGAGCCACGGTCACCGCTTCAGTACAGGACGACGAAATCGTCTTCGCCTGAGCCGGAAACGGTGCATTGATAAAGAGGCCTCGCATTGCGAGGCCTTTTTTTTTCACTAGGGCGTTGAACTGTAAGGAAAAGGCTTGTAAAGTGCGCCCCGCAGTCAGTCACCCCCGAGGTTTTTTCTGATCTAGAAGAAACCTGCAATGAAGTCGCAAATCATTGTCTTAAAAGCAATTTAAGGGGTTGACAGGTAGTTTTAAGATTGTAAAATAGCGCGCCTCAGAGACATGAACGTAGCGATACGGACAAGTCGAAGAGGATGGAAGCAAGAAGTTGTAACTTGAAATATGTAGTTCCGTGATAGCTCAGTCGGTAGAGCAAATGACTGTTAATCATTGGGTCCCAGGTTCGAGTCCTGGTCACGGAGCCAATTTCAAACCGGGGTATAGCGCAGTCCGGTAGCGCGCCTGCTTTGGGAGCAGGATGTCAGGAGTTCGAATCCCCTTACCCCGACCATTTTTGGGTCGTTAGCTCAGTTGGTAGAGCAGTTGGCTTTTAACCAATTGGTCGTAGGTTCGAATCCCACACGACCCACCATTTTTGAAACCAGTTCGCTGGGATTGAATCTTAAGAACAGAGGCCAAAAGCGCTGTTCGAAGAAGGCGCCTCTCGAAGGTGCCTTTTTTTTACCGGGGTATAGCGCAGTCCGGTAGCGCGCCTGCTTTGGGAGCAGGATGTCAGGAGTTCGAATCCCCTTACCCCGACCATATTCACGAAAAAGGGCACCTCTCGAGGTGCCCTTTTTCGTTTGCCCGCAAAAAATGCCTCGTGGCGATGAGCAGGTTGGACGCTGCAGGGCGAGCCAGTTTCCGTGTCGTTCATGGGATGGACGGTTCCGCCCAGATTTCCTGTTGCTCCAGAAGGCGTTGCTCCAGGGTCTCGATTGCCTGTACTACCTGTGCCACGCATTCCGTGATCATGCCCAGGGAAAGCTCGGGACTCAGGCAGGCATCTTCCAGTTGGCGACAGCTTTCTACCAACTGCTCGCCTTTCACCACCCGTGCGGCGCCTTTGATGCGGTGGGCCAACTCTGCAAGCTCCGCCGTTGCCTGCTCCTCGAGCAGGGTCGTGAGGCTTTGCAAATCCAAGCGATTGTTGGTGAGCAGTTCACTCAGGATGTGGTGCAGCATCGTCGGTTCGCCGCCCACCAGCGAGTGCAGCGACTCCAGGTCGAACACCCGAGGCGCGCCAAAGCCTTTCTTTGGCAGTGCCGGCAACGTAGGCAGCTCCTCCTGTTCGTCGTCGGCAAGGCTTATGGTTTGCAGGCGCCGTTCCAGCTCATCCAGGCTGATGGGCTTGATCAGGCATTCGTTCATCCCGGCCAGGATGCAGCGCTCCACTTCCTCGGGCTGGGCATCGGCGGTCAGGCCGATGATCATTGTCGGTGCGCAGGCGCTCTGGCGCTCGTCGTGGCGAATAGCCTGGGTCAGATCAGCCCCATTCATGATGGGCATGTGGCAGTCGGTGATGATCAGATCGAACGCCTGCTGGCGCCAGAGCTCCAGGGCATCCCGACCGTTGGCTGCCTCGACGGTATCATGGCCGAGGAAGCTCAATTGCTGTTGCAGCACCTCACGGTTCACCGAATGGTCGTCGACTATCAGGATCTGCAGACGGTACATGTGCCGGATCTTGCTCGGGTTCGGGCGTTCGGATGGGGCGATGCGCTCCAGTGTCTGCAGGCGCAGTTCGACATCAATGCAGGTGCCCTGTCCCAGCGAGCTGGTCATGGTCACCTGGCCGCCCATCATCGCGCACAGCGAGCGGCAGATCACCAGGCCCAGGCCGGTGCCGTCTGCATTCTGCACATTGCGCTCGACCTGGGCGAAGGGTTGGAACAGGCACTCCTGGTCGGCTGGGGAGATGCCGATCCCGGAGTCCTCGACACTGAGCCTGACCTGCAACAAGGCATCCTCCAGCAGATCTCCGGTGAGGGCCACCTTGATGAAGCCCTCTTCGGTGAACTTGATCGCGTTGCTGATAAGGTTGGAAAGGATCTGCTTGAAGCGCATCCCGTCCACCAGCACATCACCGTTGATGGTGGCGTCGATCTCGAGGATCAGGTTCAGGCGCTTCTGTCGCGCCAGGCCTTCGAAGACACGGACAACCGACTCCACCAGCTCGCGCAGGTTGGCGCGCTTGGGCGAGAGGCTGAGCCGTCCGGATTCGATGCGGGCGATATCGAGGATGTCACCGATCAGTTCCAGCAGGCTCCTGGCGGAGCTGTAGGCAATTTCGATGCTGGAGCGTTCGATCCGGTCATCGTCGGCACGTTTGAGTGCCAGTTCCAGAATGCCGATGATCGCATTCATCGGCGTGCGAATTTCATGGCTCATGGTCGCCAGGAATGTGGTCTTGGCCCGGCTGGCCTGGTCGGCGAGGTTTTTTGCCTTCTTCAGTTCCTGAACCAGATGGCGATGCTCGGTAATGTCCAGCCAGCCACAGATCACCCCTTTGGTAATGCCGTGGGAGTCCTGGAATGGCTGGATCCAGTGATCGATCCAGACATCCTTGCCCTGCAGTTGGATCGCGTACACCGACTTGACGGTCGTGCCTTCATTGATTGCCTTCAAGTAGCTCTGGTGCAGGTCGGACTCTGCCGAGAAATTCTCCTTGGGTAGCGCTTGCACCGTCTTGTTCAGGACCTGCTCGGCAGTCAGGCCGATGCTTTGCAAGTAGCTGAGGTTGCAGGACAGCATGTGCCCTTCGATGTCGCGGACATAGAGGGCGGGGGGCATGCTTTCAGTCAGGGCCTCGACAAAGCGCAACTGGTCATTGAGCAGTTTCTCGGTCTTGATCCGGCGGTGCAGGTACAGCACCCAGGTCATCGTCAGCAGGAGCAGCAGCGCCGCACCAGTAATGATTTCGGTGATCATCAGTTGATAGTCACGCCAGGTTTCGCCACTCATGCCCGGTGGCGAGCGCCAGTGACTGGCGATCGCATTCAGGTCGTCGGCGGGCAGGCTGAGCAGGGCCTTGTCGAGAATGGACTGCAGTTCCGGATCGCTGCGACGCAAGGCGAAACTGGCGTTTGCCGGGTTGCTATGGATCAGGTCGGCAATGGCCAGGCGGTTTTGAAACAGCCGGACAATGTAGTAGCGGGCAGTGGGCATCGCTACCACGGCGGCTGCAGCCTTGCCTTCGTACACCATGTTCATCGCGTCCAATGAGGCGCCGGCTTCAATCACCTCGGTGTCGGGATAGAGATCGCGTACGTATTGCAAGGTAACGTGCCCGGAGGGAATCGCCAGACGCTTGCCGACCAGGTCCCCGGGTGGCAATGCCTTACCGTTGTTGTCGGCTGCTGTGACCATGACGAACGGGCTGGTGAGAAAGGGGCGAGTGAAACGCAGGTTTTCCTGGCGTTGCGCACTGTTGGTCATGATCGCCAGGTCCGCCTCCGAGTCCTGCAATGCCTTTATTTGCTGGGGGTACGCACCGTTGCGGGCGGTGACCTGGAAATGCAGGCCCGTACGCTGGGCAATCACTTCCAGCAGCTCGGCGGTGATACCTGAGAAGACCCCGTTGGCATCGAAGAATGCCACGGGGGCCAGGTCATCGTTGATCATCAGCCTGACCACCGGGTGGCGTGCGATCCAGCGCGATTCGTCTGTGCTGAGCGGTACTTTTTCATCCGTTGGCAGGAAGCCTCTGCCTACCCAGCGTCGGCTCAGGCTTCTGAGCTTGTCCTTGCCCAGGGCGTTGATGCTTTGATCGAGTATTCGTTGCAGGCGCAGGTTGCTGCCTTTCAAGGCGTAGGCGTAGCCGGCTTTCTTCAAACCGGCGAAACGCTCGAACTTGAGATAGCCGTAGTAGGACCGGTTGAGTCGAAAATAGGCGCTGAGCAGGTCACCGGCGTACAGATCGGTGTGGCCGAACGCTGTTGCAGCTATCGCTTCGTCGTGGCTGGGGTAGATGGTGAATCGCGCGAGGGGAAAGCGCTCCTGCATCTCGACGCTGTGTTCCAGGGTGACGGCAATGCGCAGGCCGGCCAGATCAGCGGGAGAGTTACGCTGCTCGTCGTTGCGCTTGAACAGCGCCAAGGGGCTTTCGGCGAAGGGCCGGGTGTAGCTGATGGGATCGGTTGTCGCCCCCGAGTGGTAGCTGGCGATGACATCGATATCACCGGCCAGCAGGGCTAGCCGGGCGTCCTCCTGGGTGCGAAAGGGCACGACCTTGATACGCAGGCCGAGCATCTGCCCAATCAGGGCCGTGACGTCGGCGGTAATACCCTCGTAGTTGCTGTCGTGGTAGCTCACATAGAGTGGCGCCGTTCCTGTGGCAGCCACCGCGATTTTCAGCTCGGACTTATGGCGTAGCCAGCGCCAGTCCTTGTCTTCGATAGCCAGATCTTTCTGGTCGAGAAGCAGCGGGCTGTAAAGCGTCTTGGGCTGCGAAGGTGTGTCGGCCGCAGCCAGTTGAGCGCCGGTGATCGCCAGGCAGATAAAGAGCCAGATAAGTCGTAAATGCATGAGCGCTTCAGATGTTTGTCAGGAAAGAATGATCAGAAGTCAAAGAGCCAGGCGCACCGAGTAGGCGATGTGCCGACAATGGCCCTGTGTTATCGCCTGACCGGTCGGTTGTAAACTGTCAGCCCTCGTCGAGACCGCTTCAGTTGAGGCAATAGGCGCTGAAGTGCCCTTCTGGCATGGGCCGTGCGAACAGAAAACCCTGGGCCATCGAGCAACCGAGCTTTATCAGGCGCTCTTGCTGTTCTCGCGTTTCCACTCCTTCGATAACCAGGGTCATCCCCAAGGCACGGGCCAGGGCCACGGTGTAGCTGATGACTGCGCTGCTCCTTGGCTGATGCATCTTACGTACAAAGGTCCCGTCCAGCTTGATCTGGCTGAAGGGCAACTCGCACAGGCGATAGAGGGAGGAGTAGCCGGCGCCGAAATCATCCATGGCCAGCCCGCAGCCCATGATGCGCAGGCGTACCAGGTTCTCCAGGCTGCTGGCCGGGGCGCTGAGCAAGCTGGTCTCGGTGATTTCGAAGGTGATGCTGCCGGCCGGGACCTGGAACAGTTCAAGCAGGGAGGCAATCGACTCGGTAAGGGTCTGGGAGGCCAGTTGTGAGGGGTGCAGGTTGAAGGACATGTTCAGGGAAATGCCTTTGTCTGCCAGTTCGCGCCGCAAGGACAGGCCTTGATCGAAGAGTTGCCAGAACAGCCGCTCGAGCAGGTTGTGATGCTCCATGATGTAGAGAAAGTGTGAGGGGGGCAGCACTCCCAGTTGTGGGTGGTTCCATCGGGCGAGGGCTTCCGCACCCAGCAGCGTAGCGCTGTCGAGCGCGACTCTGGGCTGGTAGTAGGCCTCGAATTCACCGTTATCCAGGCCGCGGATCATGTCGGCCAGGCTCGGCAGTTCGGCCTTTTCCAGGGGCTTGGCCCTATCGTTGCGCTGTGCCTGGTAACAGGTGAGCAAGCGGGTGATGCGCTCCAGGTCGAAGGGCTTGCCCAGGTCGCCGAGGAAATTCAGGCCCAGGCGGTCGATCATCGACACTGTGGTCTGACGCAGCAGCGGGTCGACCTGGCTGCACAGGATCACCGAGTGCAACTTGCCGCTATGGCTGGCGTGGCGCAGAAAGGCCAGGCCGTCCATTCCCGGCATTTTCAAGTCGCAGATGGCGATGTCCACCTTGGTGCACGCCTCCAGCAGCGCCAGGGCTTCCTGACCGTCTGCGGCTTCATGGATCTGCCCGGACATGACTTTTTTCAGGGCGGTAACGGTGACCAGTCGCTGCAGCGGTTCATCTTCCAGCACCAGAACTACAAGGTCTTGCATGGCCGGCTCACTTCGTTGTTTACCGGCCATCTTGCTTAAGGCTCCCGAGCAAGGTCCATTAGGAGTATCCCCATATGTCGCAGGAAATTTCTTAGTGAAAAATCAGACCGTCTGATTCGTTAGGTGAGAATCGATAACCGCTTGTGTCCTAGTGAGTTTGTCGAGAATCTGCGCCTCAGGGACGGAATGGCATATCAGCAGTAGCCTTCGGAGTTTGAGCCACAGGTGCTGAACTTTATGGTGGAAGTCACGCATTTTGCTGACACAACACCTGCTGTACTCATGTTTGAGTGGGTATGAAAGTTTAATCTGGGTGGTGTCCGATAAAATATATTTCTACCAGCAGCAACACTTGGCCGAGAGCCAAGCTATTAAGGTGAAAACACTGTATGCACAGCGTATTGATAGTTGACGACCACCCTGTTGTTCGGCTTGCCGTTAAGGTCTTGTTGGAAAAGAACGATATGTGTGTGGTGGCCGAAACGGATAATGGCCTGGATGCCCTCGAACTCGTGCGTGAGCATGTGCCGGATGTGGTAATCCTCGACATCGGTATTCCCAAGCTCGATGGGCTCAAGGTGCTTGCCCGCATCAAGGCCCTGGAGTTGCGCACTGAGGTACTGGTGCTCACCTCGCAGTCGGTGGAAAGTTTCTGCAGGCGCTGCATTCAGTTGGGCGCCCGTGGTTTCGTCAACAAGGAAGAGGACCTGAGCAATCTGGTGGTGGCATTGAATGCCGTACTGGCCGGATACACTTTCTATCCGTCAATGGCCCAGGATGTGTCCGCTCCGCCGATGCAGCAGAAGTCCGAGGTTGAACAGATCGGCTTGTTGACCGATCGGGAAATGATCGTGCTGCAATACCTGGCTCAGGGTTACTCCAACAAGGCGATCGGTGAAAAGCTGTTTCTCAGCAACAAAACCGTCAGCACTTACAAGACCCGGTTGCTGCAAAAGCTCGGGTTGGGATCGCAGGTCGGCCTGGCGGAGTTCGCCAAGCGCAACTCACTGATTCCCTGAGTCCTGGTCACGGCAGGTTGTGCGGGCAGTCGACCTGCTGTTGATCGACGACTGATCTAGAGGCCGCCTGGCCTTATCGTTGCTGGGCCTATGGGGACCTTGCGCCTCATCGCTGCTTGTCACCTGTTTCCTTCTTGTTCGACCACCGTGTCGCAGGTGGGCGGAGGGTGGCTGAAGCATGTTTAAGGTGGGCGAAGTCGGGACTAGGAAATTTCCTAGTCCCCTATCGAATTTGTCTTATCTTAATTTCATTTTGATAAAAATAGAATAATAACCAGCACTAAAGATGAACTAACTCGCGGGTGATCAAGTTTGGTTTTACTTGGCTTGCCCTAGCGCCTGTTGTTGTTTTTTTGTTGCCATTCAACTTAAAGGGTATTCGTTAAGGACCTCATAATGACATTCAGCAAGATGGCGGCTGCTGTTGCCGCAATTGTTCTTGGTTCTGTTTCAGGCTTCAGCATGGCAAATGATGGAAGGAGTGGCGTCATAGAGTTTTCCGGCAGCATTCACGATGCGCCTTGCTCTATTGTGGCGGGTGAAAGCGGCTCCCAGTCTTTCCAGTTGCAGCCCATCTCTGCCCGAGATCTGAAAGATGGAGGCAAGTCTGCGCCGCAGCCATTCTCCATCAAGTTGAGTGGCTGTGACCTGGAGTCCCTGAAAAGCGCCACCGCCACTTTTGACGGCCCGAACTCGATTACTGATGGCCTGCTGGCGCTCAAGGGAAGTGCTTCGGGGGCCAGCCTGGCGATCGCCAACCAGCAAGGCGTGCTGATCAAACTGGGTACTGCCTCGGACGCTCAGGCGTTGGCCAACGGTAGCAGCGAACTGCGTTTCACTGCTTACCTGCAGGGTGATATGCAACCCGTGAAGGGAGAGGATCCCGCCAAGCCTGCTGAAATCGGCGTCGGCGACTTCGATGCGACGGCCAGCTTCAAGTTGGCCTATCAGTAAGTTGCAGCGGCCCAGCTAGGTCTTGAGGCCCTCTACGCATGAGGGCCCCGGATGCGCCCGGGAGATTTTATGAGTCGCTCGATGATAGTTCCGGGGATCGCCGTGTTCCTGGGTCTTTGCGCCCAGCCCCAGGCGTCTGCTGTTGAAGGTGAAGAGTGGCTCAAGGGGCGGATGCATATGTCTGGCTCAATCTTCGATGCGGCCTGTGCCATACGTATAGACAATCAATATCAGGCCATCCGCATGATGCCAACGCCGATCCATGGGTTGGTCAATGGTGAGGCTTCGACTCAACAGCCGCTGACTATTTCAATCATCAATTGTGGTTCGAGCAATGCTCGGGTCAACGACTCGGTATTCAAATCTTTCGCCCTGGTGTTTGAAGGTGACGGTAATGGTCAGTACTTCATTACTCAAGGCACGGCCAAGGGCATTGCCATACAGATAAAAGATCAATTCGGAAACCTGGTTATTCCTGGCGTTCCACTTAAGGGCAATGAAGTGATTGCCAGAAACAGGGCGCTCAACTATTCGCTGACGCTGGCCGGTAGTGGCAGTGCGCTCAATGCTGGTAATTATCACGCCACGATCAGACTCAGAATTCACCACTTCTGATCGTGAGTGCCGGTTTTATTTGAAGTCACGAAGGAAGTTAGTCTCGTGGGCCAACACAGGGTATTGGTTGCCGCTACTTTGTGGTGTGTTACCGGCGTGGCTAGTGCCGCCGAAGAGTTTCAATTCAATACTGATGTTCTGGATCTTCAGGATCAACAGCATATTGATCTTGGGCTGTTTTCCAAGGCCAACTTCATCATGCCGGGGCAGTATCGCCTGGTGCTTCAAGTCAATCAGGAGTCGTTGCCGGAAAGTCCAGTGCAGTTCATTGCCCCCGAAGATGATCCCCAAGGCAGCGTGGCTTGCCTCACGCCGGATCTGGTACAGGATCTGGGGCTCAAGCCCAGGTTGCTCCCGGCCCTGAAATGGTCGCACCAAGGTGCTTGCCTGGATATTGGCAGCATCCCCGGCATGCTGGTGCGTGGCGATCTTGGACGTGGCGTCTTGTATCTCAGCGTTCCCCAGGAGGCCCTGGAGTACACGGCAGCCAACTGGGATCCGCCTTCGCGCTGGGACAACGGCATTCCCGGGATCTTGCTGGATTACAACTTCAACGCCCTGACCACCGAGCGCCGTGGCTCCCAAGGTTCCAGCCATGAACTGTCCGGCAATGGCACCGCGGGTTTCAACCTCGGGGCCTGGCGCATGCGTGCTGACTGGCAAATGCAAATGCAGCGGGGGGCCGGACAGCCATCCACGCGAACTTTCGACTGGAGTCGTTTCTATGCCTTGCGGGCGATTCCCGGGTTGGGGGCAGACTTGACCCTGGGGGAGGGCTACCTGAACTCCAACCTGTTTGGCAGCTTCCGCTACACCGGCGCGAGCCTGGGGACCAACGAAGGGATGCTGCCGCCCAACCTGCGAGGTTATGCGCCGGAGATCCGCGGTGTGGCCCGAACCAACGCCCGGGTCCTGGTCAAGCAACAGGGGCGGGTTCTGTATGACACCCAGGTGCCCCAGGGCCCCTTCCGTATCCAGGACCTGAATAACGCCGTGAGCGGCAAGCTGGATGTGCGGGTCGAGGAGCAGGACGGCAGTCTCCAGGAGTTTCAGGTCGATACGGCGAGCATTCCCTATCTGACCCGGCCAGGCACGGTGCGCTACAAGATGGCGTTCGGCAAACCTTCGGACTGGGATCACAGCATGGACGGCCCCAGCTTCGCCTCCGGCGAGTTTTCCTGGGGCGTCAGTAACGGCTGGTCGCTGTATGGCGGTGGCCTGGGTGCCCAGGACTACACCTCACTGGCCTTGGGCATCGGTCGCGACCTGAGCGTACTGGGGGCGATCTCCGTGGACGTGACCCAGTCCAACGCAAACTTGCCCCAGGCCAGCAGCCTATCGGGCAAGTCCTATCGCGTCAGCTACTCGAAGCGTTTCGAAGAGTACGACAGCCAGGTGACCTTCGCTGGCTATCGCTTTTCCGAAGAGAACTTCATGAGCATGAACGAGTTCATCGATGCCCGGCGCAGCGGTCGGCCCATCAACCAGAGCAAGGAAATGTACAAGGTTTCGCTCAACAAGAATTTCCGCGACCAGAACCTGAGCCTGTACCTGGACTACAACCATCAGACCTACTGGAGCAGTGCGCCGAGCGACCGCTACAGCCTGTCGGTATCACGTTATTTCGATCTGGGCTGGGTCAAGAACCTGAGCCTGTCGTTGACGGCCTATCGCAACCAGACCTATGGCCGGGTCGATGATGGGGCGTATCTGTCCCTGAGCATGCCCTGGGGGGATGGGGCTTCCTACAGCTATAGCGCCGCTACCAGTCGTACCGAAACCACCCACAACCTGAGTTATTACGACCGCGTGGATGAGCGCAACAGCTATTCGCTCAGTGCCGGTACTGCTCGTTCGGGCAAGACCGCCAGCGGTTACCTGACCCACGAGGGCAGCCAGGCCCAGGTCGTGGCCAGTGCCAGCTACCAGACCGGGCAATACCGCTCTGCCGGGCTGTCGCTCCAGGGCGGCGCAACCCTCACTGCGCAGGGGGGCGCACTGCATCGCACCGGCATGCCGGGAGGTACTCGCCTGCTGGTGGACACCCAGGGCGTGGCCAATGTGCCGGTGCGCGGCAACGGCGCCTCGACCCGTACCAATGGTTTTGGCAGTGCGGTCATCACCGACCTCAACAGCTATTACCGCAATCAGGCAAGCATCGATCTGGACCAGTTGGCGGACGACGTGGAAGCCACCCAGTCGGTCACCCAGATCACCCTGACCGAAGGGGCCATCGGCTATCGCAGTTTCGACATCATCGCCGGTGCCAAGGCCATGGTCATGGTGCATCTGGCTGACCAGAGCGCGCCACCGTTCGGTGCGACGGTGAAGAATCGCCGCGGCCAGGACACCGGAATCATGGGGGAGGATGGCCAGGTGTACCTCAGTGGCATGAAGGCCGGCGAAACCATGGCCCTGCACTGGAACGGGGTTGCCCAGTGCGCATTCACCCTGCCGGAACTGGACCCCCGCGCAGAGTCCGAAATCCAGCTGCTGTGCCTGCCATCGGCCTCGTCTGCCTCCTCCTCTTCAATCAACGGATAACCAAGAGATGCCTACCATGAACAGGATTTATTCGAACAAGCCGTTACTGCTGGCCTGGCTGATGCTGTGGGCTATGCCCTCGGTTCAGGCCGCCGTGTCCCTGGACCGGACCCGGGTGGTTTTTTCCGGGGAGGAGAAATCCGTCAGTCTCAGCATCAGCAATCAGAACAATCAATTGCCGTACCTGGCGCAAGCCTGGATCGAGAATGCACAGGAAGAAAAGATCACCAGCCCGCTGGTGGTGTTGCCGCCCATTCAGCGCTTGGAGGCGGGCGCCAACAGCCAGGTCAAGATCCAGGGGCTGCCGCAATTGAACCAGTTGCCCCAGGACCGCGAGTCGCTGTTCTATTTCAACCTGCGGGAGGTCCCGCCGCGCAGCGATAAATCCAACACGCTGCAAATTGCCCTGCAAACCCGGATCAAGCTGTTCTATCGCCCGGCGCCCATTGCCCGTGGCATCGGTTCCGGCACGGCGCCCTGGCAGGAGCAGATCACCCTGACACTGCAGGGCGACCGCTATCAAGTGAGCAACCCGACGCCCTATTTCGTCACCCTGATCGACGCCAGCAGCCGCCGTAACGGCAAGACCGCCGAAGGCTTTCAGCCGCTGATGATCGAACCCAAGGGCCAGATGATGCTGGGGGTGAGCGCCAAGAGCCTGGGGGCCAAGCCGGTGCTGACCTACGTCAACGACTACGGCGGCCGGCCGCTGCTGGAATTTGAGTGTCGTGCAGGGCATTGCACGGCTCATCCGGTGAAGAATTCAGACTAGCCACCATGACCCCGACTAACCGACAAGAGGCAGGCTCCCTGATGGATTCAGCAAGGATGGGGCCGGGCACAACTACAGCCTTGTTGTTCCTGCTGCTGGCCGGAACGACAGCGTCGGGCCGTGCCGATGAGGGTTCGGTCGATGATCGCCAGGCGTTGCTGCAGGTCAGTGGTGCGTTGATGGAAAGCGCGTGTCACCTGGACATGAGCTCGGCGTATCAGGAGGTCTGGCTGGGAGAACTGGGTACCGCCAGCCTGCAAAGGCTCGGTGACCAGGGCACGCCGGTGGCAGTGCACCTGAGGCTGAGTGGCTGCCTCAGAACCCAGGGCGGCAGCCGCGAGGGGCCAGGCGGCAGCCTGGTCTGGAGCACCATCGAGCCGGTGATGGGATTGAGGCTGACGGCCGTGGCCGACTCGGCCAATCCGCAGCTGGTCAAGGTATCGGGGGCGGGGGGCTTTGGCCTGCGAGTTACCGATCAGCGCAAGCGGCACATCCGCCTCGCAGGTCCGCGGCATAGCTGGTTTGTCTCACCTGGCAGCGACCTGCTGACCTACTACGTGATTCCCGAGCGCACGGCCGAGCCTCTGGTCCCCGGGCATTTTCACGCCAGCCTGAATTTCCATCTGAGCTATGACTGAGGAGCGCGCATGATCACTGATCGCCGATGGCTGGCAGCAGCTCTCTTGGCGCTGCTGGGGAGCACTGCGGCCATGGCCGACGTTACGCTGACGGTCAAGGGCGCCATCCGCGCGGCGATTCCCTGCACCATAAACAATGGCAGCCCGGTCGGTGTGGATTTCGGCACCATGAAGACCCGTGATGTCGATGGCAAGAACAACCCGATAGCGATCGACTACAAGCCGGACTGCAAAAAAGCCGCGGGTTATGGCCTGCGCATGCAGGTACGGAAAGTCGGTGGCGGGGCGGCTTTCGACAGTACGGTCCTGGGCGTTCCCGGCAATGAAAACCTGGGAGTGGCCGTCAGGCGCGGCAGCAACAATTTCCCCATCAACACCTGGTTCGACTTCCCGGCCAATGCACCGCCGGAGCTGACCGCCGTGCTGGTGAAGCGCGCTGGCAGCCAGGTCCTGGCGAAGCCTTTCAGCCTGGGGGCAACCTTGGTGATGGAGTATCAATGAATGGCTATCGGCTGACCGGGCAGCAGTTGGGCGGATGGACGCTGTGGCTGTTGCTGGCGATCTTGCCGCAGCAGGCGGCGGCGCAGGAGAACCTGTTGTTCAAGGGCAATCTGGTCGAGGCTCCGCCCTGCACCATCAGCGACGACAAACGTATCGATGTCCAGTTCAAGGGCAATATCGCCATCAGCAAGATCGATGGCAGCAACTACCGGGAACCGGTGCCCTTTCAGATCCAGTGCGAGGAGCGTGCGTCTGGAGTGGTCTGGAAGATGCAGTTGACCATCGTCGCTAAAGTCGAATTCGATGAAAACGCGATCGAGACTTCGATACCCGGGCTGGGCATCAAGATAATGCTGGGGGACAGGATCTTCCCCTTGAACGTGGCGCAGAAAATCGATATCGACAGCATTGGTCAACCTCTGGAACTGGCGGCTGTGCCAGTGAAAAAGAGCGGCGCCGAGCTGATCGATGACGCCTTCAGCGCCAGCGCGCTGCTGATCGCCGAAGTCTATTAGGAGCGGCCATGTACAGCCTGAATCCATACCTGCGTGCCATGGCTTGGCTGGTCGTGGGGGCCGTTGTCCTGGTCTTGGCGGTGCCTGCGAAAGCAGAACCGAAAAACATGTTCTTTGCTGGCAGGCTGGTGGCCGAGCCCTGCACCCTCAGGGCTGCCGATGCCTTGGTCAGGCTGGAGTTTCCCAGTGTGGCCACTCGCGACCTGTATCGGCGGACCCGCACCCAGGGGCAGCCGGTGGTGCTGCATCTGGAGGGCTGCGACACGACACTGGGCAAGAACCAGGTCAGTCTCTATTTCGACGGCACAGAAAGTTCGGGGCTGCCAGGATTGCTGAAACTCAGCAGTACAGTCTCCATGGACGGCACTGCCGAGCTGGCCACAGGCGTGGCCATTGGCCTGGAGCGAGCGGACGGAACGCCGTTGCCGCTGTACCAGACTCACCCTGCCGGTGTACTGATGAAGGACGGCAGCAACGAGATCTCCTTCCTGGCCTACCTTCAGGGGGAACCCGAAGCCTTGAAGGAGCGCACGATAGGCGTGGGCAGTTTCATGGCTGCGATGACGTTCAAGCTGACGTATGAGTGAAGCGGTCCGGCTGAGCCCGTTTCTCTGTGTTGCACTCGGTGGCTGAATACCCCAGGAGGTGCAAGGGGCAGGGCCACTCGCCAGGCGCAGGATCGTTGTGCGGTGGTGTCGATGGCCGTTGTCAGAGAGGCCGGCAGTAAGTGGCCTGCCGGCCTTGCAACAGCGTTGGTCGCGACCCGGGGCCAGGGGCGCCGATCAGCGGCGGATAATATTGTGCTGCGGGCCATAGGGCAGCCGAGTGATGTTTTCCGCGCCTGCGGGATGCACGATGAGAATATCGTGCTCTCGATAGCCGCCGGCCCCGGGCTGGCCTTCGGGCAACCTGATCATGGGCTCGATGGACACCACCATGCCGGGCTCCAGTACCGTCTCCACGTCCTCGCGAAACTCCAGGCCGGTTTCCCGACCGTAGTAGTGGTTGAGGATGCCGAACGAGTGGCCGTAGCCGAAGGTGCGGTATTGCAGCAGGTCATGCTCGAGATAGATCTGGTTCAACTGCCGGGCGATGTCGCAGCAGCGCATCCCAGGGCGCACCAACCGCAGCCCGGCCTCATGCACCTTGACGTTGATTTCCCAGAACCGCAGGTAGTCGTCCGGACAATGGCCGAGAAACAGCGTGCGCTCCAGGGCGGTGTAGTAGCCGGCGATCATCGGAAAACAGTTGAGGCTGAGGATCTCGCCCGGGCTGACCCGCCTCGAGGTCACTGGGTTGTGGGCGCCATCGGTATTGATTGCCGATTGAAACCAGGTCCAGGTGTCCATCAGTTCGGCTGCGGGAAAAGTCCGGGCAATTTCTCGCACCATGGCCTGGGTGGCATGCAGGGCGACTTCGTATTCCGGTACCTGGTCCTGCAGGGCGTCGATGGCGGCGCTGCCACCGATGTCGGCGATGCGCGCACCGTGGCGGATCAGCACCTGCTCTTCAGTGGACTTGAGCATGCGCATGGTCATGCAAGGGGCGGCGATGTCCAGTAGATGGGCCTGGGGAAAGAGTTCGGCGAAGGCCTGGTGGCTGGGCAGGGTCAGGTGATCGAACTCCAGCCCCAGTCGTGTGACCTGGGGCAGGGCCTGCTTGACCGCAACCAGGAAGTTGCCCCGTTGCCAATCGGTGTAGACCACCTGGGCATCGCAGACTGCCCGCCGCCCGGGTTGGCCGCCATCGATATTGGCGCTGATCAGTACCGTTCGGTCCTGGGTCACCACCAAGGCGTACTGACGACCGAAGGAGCAATACAGGAAGCCGGCGTAGTAGTTGATGTTGTGGTACGAGGTGAACAACGCAGCATCGATCTCCTGTGCGGCCATGTAGTCGCGCAGAGCCTTCAGGCGTCGTGCGTATTCCTCGGGGGAGAAGGAGGGAGGGGCTTTTTCACCGTTGCGGATCTGTAGGGTCTGGGGCATCTGCATGGCATGTGTCCTTGTCTGCAATGAGCGATGCACGGCGCCGCACATGGGCGGGGCATGACACTGCATTCGAGCAGATCAGGGACAGGCAGGCATATGTGCTACCGACCTTGGGATGGCCAGCAGCGCTGTTTGTGCCGAGCCATTGGACAGGGACAGGGACGGGGCAAGCGGGGAAGGGGCGATGCTGTGCCAAGAGGTGTCCCGCGGCCAGCGTCGAGATGGGGGTGTCGCCAAACCTAGTAGTTCTTATAGGTTTTGCCTGGCCCGTTGCCGGTGAGCGTGGCATTCTAGGCGCCAACTGTTAAGGATCGGACAGTAAGGAAACGCAAAGGATGCAGAGCAGGCTCGCGGACGTAAACGCCCAGCTGATTCTCGGAAACACCGTGCACGAACGGATGACGGGGACCATGGCACTGGCCTCGGAGCTGGGGTTCGATGCCTTGGTCTACGACTACAGCCCGGTGCCCTTCGATCATGAGGGCGAGCTGATCATTCCCAGCGCCATGGTCTGCAATACCCCCAGGGACTGGCTGGAGCTCTGGTGCGATGAGGGCTATTACCATATCGACCCGGTTCAGCAGGTCGCGCTGGACAGCACTTCACCCTTTATCTGGTCCTATAAACCCAAAGCGCCCACGGTCTTGCGTCAGGTCATGGGGCAGCAACACGATCCTGTATCGAGTTACCTGCAGCATCACCAGATGGCTCACGGGATGACGGTGCCGATCCACCTGCCTCGGGGTGGTTTTGCCAGCCTGACCGGCTTGCGTTCAGGCAGTACCCGGGTCGCCCTGGGTGACCTGCAACAGGCTCTGAGCCACTTCACACTTCTTTCGCATGCGCTGCAGGAACACCTCTATCCACAGCTCAGTAAAAGCCTTCGCGGCTATCCGGTTCATCTGACCCGGCGTGAGCGCGAATGCCTGAAATGGGCTGCCGAGGGCATGACCTCAGCACACATTGCCGAACGTCTGCAGCGTTCGGTGGCCACGATCAATCTGCATCTGACATCCGCGATGCACAAGCTGGGCGCGAAGAACCGGGTCCAGGCCGTGGTTCGGGCGGTCCACTATCGCTTGCTGGACAACTGAGGCAAGCACCGCCGGCGCTCCCCAAGGGGGATGCTGGGCACAGGACAAAAGATCGAACGACACAGGGTGATCGCAATCAGGGAGCGATGTGCAATGAATCCAAGCAAACCACCAAAGGACGGCTATGCCTCCTTCGGCGCCTACAGGACCTGGTACCGGGTCACGGGAGACCTGCAAAACGGCCTCACGCCTCTGGTGATTCTCCACGGTGGTCCGGGCTGCACGTATGACACGGTGGATGCCTTCAAGGATGTGGCCGCCAGTGGGCGGGCAATCATTCAGTTCGATCACCTGGGTAGCGGTTATTCCACTCATCCGCTGGATAGGTCCGCGGATTTCTGGACGGTCGGGCTGTTTCTCGAGGAGTTGGACAATCTCCTGGATCACTTGCGCATCAGTGACGATTACGCACTGCTCGGGCATTCCTGGGGAGGCGCGTTGGCCAGTGAGCATGCAGTATTGGCTCCCGCTGGCCTGCGTGCCCTGATCATTGCCAATGCACCTGCCGATTGGCGCACCTGGACCGAGCAGACCCAGGGATTGCGTGAGGCCTTGCCGGAAGAGGTTCAGCAGACGCTGGTTCGCCATGAACAGGCAGGGTCACTGCGCAGTGTGGAGTATGTGCAGGCGATGCAGGTCTATTTCGAGCGGCACGTCTGCAGGCTTCGGCCATGGCCTGAGGAGGTGACGCGCATGTTCGCCAGAGGACAGGGCGCCGGTGAGAGGGGCAATGAGGCCCATCGGGCCGAGAGTTTCCCGCTGTTGGCCAACCTGGAGGACTGGAGCATTGTCGAGCGCCTGCAACGCATCAAGGTGCCGACTCTGCTGATCTCCGGACGCTACGATGAGGCGACCCCAACAGTGCTCAGGCCCTATCTGGAAAAAATACCGGATATCCGCTGGGCGCTGTTCGAACATTCAAGCCACATGCCTCATGTCGAGGAGCGGGTTGCCTGCATGGGCACCGTGGTGGGCTTCCTGGACGATTGCCTGTAGGTGCATCTCTCGGCGATTTCGCTCGACGGCCAATACGCCCCGCGTGATCCTGGTTGCCGGGGCGTACTGGTTTCAGGTGCTTAGTGCAGCTTCAGGCGTGGGTCGGTGCCTCGCCCGATCCGGCTGCCGAGCATCAGCATGGCCGTGCGGAACACCCCATACAGCGCCATCTGGTGCATGCGGTACAGGGAGATGTAGAACATCCGCGCCAGCCAGCCTTCGAGCATCACGCTGCCGGTGAGGTTGCCCATCAGGTTGCCCACCGCCGAGAAGCGCGACAGCGAGATCAAGGACCCGTAGTCGGTGTACTTGTAGGTCGGCAGGTCCTTGCCTTCGATACGCAGCTTCAGTGACTTGGCCAGCAGCGAGGCTTGCTGATGCGCGGCCTGGGCCCGTGGCGGCACGTTGCGATCGCTGCCCGGTTGCGGGCACGCGGCGCAGTCGCCGAAGGCGAAGATGCTTTCATCGCGGGTAGTCTGCAGGGTCGGCAATACCTGGAGCTGGTTGATGCGGTTGGTTTCCAGGCCGTCGATGTCCTTGAGAAAGCCCGGCGCACGGATACCCGCGGCCCACACCTTGAGGCTGGCGGGGATGGTCTGGCCATCGGCGGTAATCAGGCTGTCGGCGGTCACTTCGCTGACCGAGGCGTTGGTCAGGACCTTGACCCCAAGCTTTTCCAGGGTCTTGTGCACTGGCCCGCTGATGCGCTCGGGCAGTGCTGGCAACACCCGGGGGCCGGCTTCGATGAGGGTGATGTGCATGTTCTCCGGGAGGATCCGGTCCAGGCCGTAGGCGGCCAGTTCGTGGGCTGCGTTGTGCAGCTCCGCTGCCAGTTCCACACCGGTGGCACCGGCGCCGACGATGGCCACGCTGATCTGCTCCACCGCATCGCTCTGCCCGGCGTGAGCGCGCAGGTAGTGGTTGAGCAGTTGCTGATGGAAACGCTCGGCCTGCTTGCGGGTGTCGAGGAACAGGCAGTGCTGGGCCGCGCCCTGGGTGCCGAAGTCGTTGGTGGTGCTGCCCACGGCGATCACCAGGGTGTCGTAGCCCAGCTCGCGAGCCGGCAACAGTTCCACCCCTTCTTCGTCGTAGGTGGCAGCCAGCTGGATCTTCTTCTGTTGACGATCGAGCCCGCTCATGCGGCCCAGTTGGAACTCGAAGTGGTTCCATTTTGCCTGGGCGACGTAGTTGAGTTCGTCTTCGGAGGAGTTCAGTGAGCCGGCAGCCACTTCATGCAGCAGCGGTTTCCAGATGTGGGTCAGGTTGGCGTCCACCAGCATCACACTGGCGGTGCCGCGCTTGCCCAGGGTCTTACCCAGGCGGGTCGCCAACTCCAGGCCGCCGGCGCCGCCGCCAACGATGACAATACGATGAGTCATGGGGATATCTCGCAAGGCTAAAAGAAATCGGGGCAGTCAACCGAGCGAGCGCGAAGCAGCTCATAGCGTCAGGTAACTGATAAAACGGCTCAACAGGCCCAGGGCGACCGTCACCACGACCACCACCACAAGGAGCATCCACGGCCGGAAGGGCCGGCGCTCGACTCGGTGCTGGGGCAGTTGCAGGTATTCTTCGACATGGCGTTGGTCGTCGGGGTTCAGGCGGCTGCTCATAAAAGGCCTCGTCAGGTAGACGTTGCAACTCGAAGGAATGTTACAGCGCAGTATTGTCTGCACTTGCAACGCAGCATAGCCGCTGCCGCGTGGCGCTCGCTGATGAGCTCCGGACCTTGGCAGGCAAGCGCTTTTTTACCATTGCCGGACCGATTGCGCCATGCCCACGAAAGGGGAATGGTGCGTGTCTACAGGCTGATGCCCACGTCGAAGAGGATGCTGCGCCCCAGGTTGCTGCGCAGGAACTCCGGTGCATCCGGATGGGCGAACAGCACGCGGGCGAAGGTCGGTCCCACCAGGGACAGCGAGCGCCAGCCCTGGCGCAGGTATTCGGTAGGGGGCGGGAAGTGGCTGTTGAGGTCCAGCACTTCGCGTTTGAGGGCGGCAAAGGCGATGATGTCCAGCTCGCCTAGGTTCATGCCCCGCTCCTTGTAGTTATGGGCCTTCTTGCGCAGGGTCGGCGCCAGGCGCAGGAGCAGTTCGTTGGCCGGGATGCGCTTGGGCTTGGCCTCGCGCCGCACCAACTGGCTCAGGGAGAACGCACTGCGCCTGCGTTGCAGTTCGTCGCGCCATTCATCGTTGAGGCGTCGGCCTTCATCGAGAACAAAAAACACTTCGAAGCTGGCGTCGCGAAACAACACATCCGGCGGCTCCTGGCCGGCGGCGGTGAACTCGTCATTGCGGTAGGGGATGTTCAGCCCCTGCAGCAGGCGCTGGCAGACCCAACGCTCACGCTCCCATTTGCGGGCATTGGACAGAAACGCGTTGGCTTGTTCGGCCTGGATGGTAAGCAGGCGCAAAAAATCTGAGTCATCCATACGATCCATCTTAGCGCTCAAATATGACCTTAAATACCACGGGCCAGGAAAAACCTTCCAGGGACTCCTGGTCCCCCTTGCTGGAGCCTGCCAACGGGCGGTGTAGACTGTTCGCCGTCCAATCGATCAATAAGGAGTGTGCCGTGAAGCGCTGGTCAATTCTGTTGCTGGGCCTGTTGCCGTTGTGGGTCCAGGCCCTCGAGGTTGGCGAGCGTCTGGCGCCCTGGACCTTGCTGGATCAGTTCGACCAGGCCTACAGCCTCGACTCCCAGACCCAGGTGCTGTTGGTGGCACGCAGCATGGACGCGGCCAAGGTGGTGAATGCCGCACTCAAGGACCAGCCCGAAGGCTATCTGCAGGCGCGCCACGGAGTCTTTGTCGCGGATATCCAACGCATGCCGACACTGATTGCCAAGCTCTTCGCGGTACCGGCCATGCGCGACTATCCCTACCGGGTGATGCTCGATCGCGACGGCCGTGTGGCCCCGCGTTACCCCGCAGCCGATGACAAGGTCCTGTGGTTGCAACTGCAGGACGGCCGCCTGGTCTCTCGGCAGGAGTATTCCACCGCCGGGCAACTGGCCGAGGCGCTGGAGCGGCTTCAGCCATGATCAGCTCGGCGTTGCTGTCGCCGCAAAGCCTGAGCATCGGCTGGTTGCTCTATGTGCCGGTGCTGATCTGGGCGGTGCTGCGGGCGCCCTGGGTCGAACTGTTCACCGACAGTCGCCGGCAACACTTGCTGTTCGGGACCGTGTTCGCCCTGTTTCTGCTATGGCTGGTGCGGCGGGACTTCGATACCGGGGTGTCCTATCACTTCATTGGCATGACCGCAGTGACCCTGCTGCTGGACTGGCCGCTGGCAATCGTTGGCGGGCTGACGGCACAACTGGGGCTGCTGGCCCTGGGACGCCAGGATCTGGCGGCGTTGGGGGTCAATGGCGTGTTGCTGATCCTGTTGCCGGTGGCGGTGACCGAGGGCTGTGCCTGGCTGGTGGAGCGGGCACAGCCGCGCAACCCCTTCGTGTACATCTTCTGTTCCGGGTTCTTTGCCGCGGCACTGTCGGCACTGCTGTGCCTGCTTTGCGGCCTGGGGTTGCTGTGGATCGACGAGCGCTTTGCCATGCCCGAATGGCTGGAGGATTTTGTCGGCTACCTGTGGATGATCATTTTCCCCGAGGCGTTCATCAACGGCATGGTGATCAGCGCGCTGGTGGTGTTCTGCCCGGAATGGCTGGAAACCTTCAATCGCACCCGCTACCTCTCGGCACCCTGGAAAGACGAGGATCGGCGTCCTTGATCCATATCAATCCCGAGCTTTCGAGCGCGCTGCATGCTCGGCAAAAATCTTGGGAGTGCGGTCATGAGTGTCTACCAGTGGGCTCGACAGGAAGTGCGCGACAGCCTGCATAACGCCCAGCAGGAAGGGTTTGAACCGGGGTTGAGCCTGCGTGCCCTGCTCAGCGCGGTGGTGCAGCAGAGCAAGAGCGTACGCAGCATCGAGGACTTGGCGGACGAGTTGCAGTTTCTTGCGGAGAACCTCGACGACGATCAGGACTACAGCTTCATGCGGCCCTGACCGGCGCCGGGTGACGCCCTTAGTGGGCGCGGGGCGGCAGTTCTTCCGAGAACAGGTCATCCTCGGCATCCGGGCTTACCGGAATCTTGTGTTCCTCGGCGGCCCAGGCCCCCAGGTCGATCAGCTTGCAGCGGTCGGAGCAGAACGGCCGGTTGAGGTTGGCTGCATTCCATTCCACAGGGGCGCCACAGGTTGGGCATTCGACGGTCAAGGGTTGGCTCATGACTGGCCTCCACGCAAAGTTAGGTAAAAGTGATGCAGGCGTTCGACCTCGCTGCGCAACCAGGCGTGGTCGCGGTCGTTGACCAGCACATCGTCGGCATGGCGCAGGCGCTCTTCTCGGCTGGCCTGGGCCTGGAGAATGGCCTGGACCTGCTGTTCGCTGATCTGGTCGCGTTGCAGGGTACGCTCGATCTGCAATTGTTGCGGCACATCGATCACCAGGATCCGCTGGGTCATGCGCGACTGGCCGGATTCGATCAGCAGGGGCGACACCAGGATCGCGTAGGGCGACTCGGCGCGGGCCAGGTGGTTGACGATTTCTTCGGCAATCAACGGATGCAGCAGGGCTTCCAGCCAGCGGCGCTGCTCGGGGACTTCGAAGATCAGCTTGCGCAAGGCCGCACGGTCCAGCTGACCATCGGCTTGCAGCACGCCGTCACCGAAGTGCCGGGCAATCTGCTCCAGGGCCGGGCGGCCAGGTTCCACCACCCAGCGGGCAGCGTGATCGGCATCGATCACATGCACCCCAAGGTCGATGAAGTGCTGGGCGGCAGCGCTTTTGCCGCTGCCAATGCCGCCAGTGAGGCCGAGGGTCCAGGGTGTAACAACGGAGCGAGTCATTGGAAACCGACAAACTGCAAATAGAAGTCGGTTATTTGACCACCCCAGAGCATGGCAATCCAGCCGGCAATAGTCAGAAAGGGCCCAAAGGGGATCGGGGTCGAGGTCTTTTCCTGGCGCAGGCGCAGCATGACGGTGCCGAGGATGGCGCCCACCAGGGATGACAGGAGCAAGGTCAGCGGCAGAATCTGCCAGCCGCCCCAGGCGCCGAGCAACGCCAGCAGCTTGAAGTCACCGTGGCCCATGCCGTCCTTGCCGGTCAGCAGCTTGAACAGCCAGAACACCGACCACAGGAACAGGTAGCCGAGCACTGCTCCCCACAAGGCGTCGCCAAGGCTGGCCAACAAACCGAAACTGTTGACGATCAACCCCAGCCAGAGCAGCGGCAAGACCAGCACGTCCGGCAACAGTTGGTGATCGGCGTCGATCAGGCTCATGGCCAGCAGCCCCCAACTGAGCACCAGCAACAGGCCTGCGGGCCAGCCGAAGCCGAAATGCCAGGCCACTAATGCCGAGATCAGGCCGCAGGCCAGTTCGGTCAGCGGATAGCGCGGGCTGATGCCGGCCTTGCAGTGCGCGCAACGGCCACGCAACCACAGGTAACTGAGCAGTGGAATGTTCTCCCAGGGGCGAATCGGCTGCGCGCAGTGGGGGCACTGGGAGTGGGGCTGCATCAGGTTGTAGGGCGCGCTCGGCGGTTCAGGCGCCAGGCCCAGTACTTCGAGGGCCTGGGCGCGCCAATCACGCTCGAGCATCTTCGGCAGGCGCCAGACCAGCACATTGAGAAAACTGCCGACGATCAGCCCCAGCACCAGGGCCGAGGCCACGAATGCCATGGGGTAAAGGGTCAGGACTTCAGTCAGGGACATGTTCAGATCGCTGTACCAAGTTGAAAGATGGGCAGGTACATGGCAACCACCAGGGCGCCGACGATACCGCCCAGGATGACCATGATCAAAGGCTCCATGAGGCTGGTCAGGCTGTCCACCAGGTTGTCCACCTCGGCCTCATAATGCACCGCGACCTTTTCCAGCAGATGATCCAGGGTCCCGGATTCCTCTCCGATGGCGGTCATCTGGATCGCCATAGTAGGGAAGACGCCGCTGGTACGCATGGCAAAGTTCAATTGCATGCCGCTCGCGACCTGTTGGCGAATGCGCTCCACCGCTTGTTTGTAGACCTTGTTGCCACTGGCCCCGGCCACCGACTCCAGGGCCTGCACCAGAGGCACGCCGGCAGCGAAGGTGGTGGCCAGGGTGCGGGCGTAGCGGGCCACCGCGGACTTGTGCAGCAGCGGGCCGGCCAGGGGCAATTGCAGCAGGCGCGCATCCAGGATGTCGCGCAGGCGCGCAGAGCGCCGATAGGCCAGGCGCGCCCCGAACCCGGCCAGCAGGCTGCCCAGCAGTAGCAGGCCACCCTGGCGCTGGAGGCTCTGCGAGAGGGCAATGACCCGCTGGGTCAGCCATGGCAACTCGGCATTGAACCCGGCGAACAGGCTCTGGAACTGGGGAACCACCTTGAGCAACAGGATGCTGCTGACCACGATGGCCACACCGATCACCGCCAGGGGATAGACCATGGCTTTCTTCAGGCGAGCCTTGAGGTTCTCGCTCTTTTCCTTGTAGCTCGCAACTCGCTCCAACAGGGTGTCCAGGGCCCCGGCCTGTTCGCCGGCCTCCACCAGGTTGCAATACAGCTCGTCGAAATGGCGCGGATGCCTGCGCAGCGCAGTGGCCAGGCTGGACCCTGCTTCGATGTCGCGCTTGAGGCTGCTCAGCAACTGCCGCATCAGGGGCTGTTCGAAGCTCTCGGCGATGATGTCGAAGGATTGCAGCAGCGACACGCCCGCCTGCATCAGGGTTGCCAGCTGCCGGGTGAGCAGCGCGATATCCCGAGCCTTGATCCGTTGGCCCAGGCGGGGCCAGCCCCTGGGCTTGCGACGGACCCAGGCAGGGGTGATGCCTTGTCGCCGCAATTGCGCCCTGATCAGGGCCGGGTTCGTGGCGCTCAGCTCACCGCTAGTGGTGTGGCCCTGGCTGTCGGTGCCTTGCCAGAGATAGACACTGGCTGCGGGTGCTTTTACCGCCATGGTTCGATCCTTGTAGAAACAGTGGATTGCGGGCCGGGATGCCCCTGGGTCATCGAGCGGGTGATAGATCGCCAATGTCCCCGTACGTTCCTTGCCGGGGTACAGGCCTGACTGCCGGGCACCTGCTCAAGCCTAGCTGCCGGGCACCTGCCGGAGAGGGGCACTGGGTGACGAAATTTGTCAGTTTGTGCAACTCCTTGCGCTCAAGGCCATCGGCTATCGCCTCTCCAGGGCCCGGATTACAAGGGCTACGCCCTGGCACAGGGCGTGCTTTGACTTGACTGTTCATGCAACTTTCGTTCATGCCAGGAGGCAGCCCATGAAAAAGCAATGCGGATTTACCCTGATCGAACTGCTGGTGGTGGTAGCCATCATCGGCATTCTGGCAACCGTGGCCATGCCGCTGTATTCCAAGTATCAGGCACGAGCCAAGGTGATCGCCGCGCTGGCCGAGGCCTCGGCCCTCAAGGTCAATGTCGAGGACCTGCTGAACCAGGGGACCGATCCGACCCTGGTCCTGGCCGGCGGCACGGCGCTGACGTCCAATTGCCGGATGAGCGCCGAGGGGACCGCCGCCACCGGCGAAGGCAGCATTGCCTGCACCATTCTCAATGCACCGGGCCCGGTGCTGAACAAGAACCTGACCCTGACCCGCTCGGCGACATCCGGCTGGACCTGCAGCACCACGGTGGAGGCGGACTACGCGCCCAAGGGCTGTGGCGCAGATGGCGCCTGAGGGAGCACCCGCAGGTGAGGGCAACGGGGCGGTTCGACAGCAACGGCAAAACCCGCAACTTGCATGCAGATTGGTGGGTGGTCATGCAATTTGCATGATTCAGGAAATTTGAAATATTCATAACTTATTGATTTATATGAATATTTTTATCGATCAAAACTTGGCATAGCCCCTGCAATATCCCTGATAACCCTGTTGCCAGGACACGGCGCAGGCTTTCTAAAAGAACAGGAGTTACTCGTATGAAGAAGTTCGCTATCGCTGCTGCAACTGCTACCGCTCTGACCCTGACCATGGCCAACGTGGCTTTTGCGCAGACCACTCAAAGCACCCAGTCGCCGATGGTTGTGGCTGCCGGTGAAGTGACCAAGGCCAAAGAGGCCACCTCCGATACCTGGATCACCACCAAAGTGAAAAGCGATCTGGTAACCGAGAAAGGCATTCCTGGCACCGACATCAAGGTCGAAACCAACAAGGGCGTCGTGTCGCTGTCGTCCACCGTGGCGGTCACCGAAGCACAAAAGGCAACCGCCGTGGCTATCACCAAGAAAATCAAAGGCGTCAAGGCGGTTTCCGCTGACGGCCTGAAAGCCGAATAAGGCGCAAGCTTCTCGCCTGGACAGGGAGAGGGGGCGGCGGACGAGTCAGGTAATACGTCTGCCGCTTCTTTCAAGGGTTCATGCGGAAGATCACAGGGACGTGATCATTACAGGCCCCGGTACATTGTGCCGGGGCCTGTTCTATTGGGCGCGGGAAAGCCTTTGGTCCGGCTCGACGCCGGTCCTATTCGCTGTCCAGGTGCAGGGGCGTGATCACTCGGCCGTCACTCTCGGCCTGGCCCAGGTTGGCATCGATGAAGTAGACCCGGTCATCGGCCAACTGGCCCTTGTCCACCAGGAAGTCCTTGATGCTGCTGGCACGCTCCTGGCCCAGTTGGCGCAGCAGCACATCGCTGGCGCCCCAGAACTTGATCAGGCCTTCACGCAGTTTGGCGCTGCGTTCGTCACGGCTCAGCTGAGCCCATTCGGCGGGCGGCTGCTGCTTCAGGCGGGTGCGGTAGATGCCTTCCAGAAGCGGAGCTTTTTCGCCGTCCGGCACCTGCAGCAGGGAGGCCTGGGCTGGCACCTTGTCGCCACGGCGCTGGAGGATCTTGTAGTAGTTGTACTGGTATTCACGCTCGAGACGCTGCTGGGCAATCAACGGACCGTCGCTGCTCTGGGCGCTGGTGCCTTCGATTTCCAGGCGCAGGGCCGGGCGCTCCTTGAGGGCCTTGGCCAGGGTGGTCAGTGCCGACTCGGATTCCTTGCTCAATTCACTGGAGCCCGGCGCAAAGGAAACACTGCTCAAGTCTTCCGAGCCACCGCCACTGATCAGGCCACCGATGAACTTGAAGGGCGCTTCGGCCGCGCGCAGTACCAGGTTGCGCAAGGTCTGCCAGACAATCGGCATCACGCTGAACTGCGGGTTGTTCAGGTCGCCGGAAATCGGCAGCTCGATGGAGATCTTGCCGTCGGTGTCCTTGAGCAGGGCCACCGCCAGGCGGATCGGCAGGTCCACGGCATCCGGGCTGTCGACTTTCTCACCCAACTGCAATTGTTCCACCACCAGTTTGTTCTCGGCCTTGAGCTGGCCCTTGGTGATCATGTAGTGCAGGTCGAGGTTGAGGCGCCCCTTGCGAATACGGTAGCCGGCGAACTTCCCGGAGTAAGGGGTCAGGGTGGTCAGTTCCACACGCTTGAAACTGGTGGCGATATCCAGGGCGGCCATGGGGTCGAACGGGTTGACGCTGCCCTTGATGGTCACGGGTGCATAGCGGTCGACCTTGCCCTTGACGTCCACGTCGGCGGGTTTGGACTGGCGGCTGTCGATGGTGCCGATCTGGCCGTTGAGTTGCTGGATGGCCGTGGCGAAGTTCGGGGTCAGGGTCAGGTCGGCGAAGTTGGCCGAGCCGTCGTTGATGGCAATGCCGCCGATATGGATGCCCAGCGCCTTGCCCTGGCTGGCGGGGGCCTTGGCCGTGCTCTTGGGGGCGTTACTGGCCGGTTGGGGAATCAGCAGGTCGTCGACGTTGGTGGTGCGGTCATCGTTGATGATGAAGCGCGCATAGGGCTGGGTCAGGTTGATGCGGGTGATCGAAAGGCTGTCGTCATGCTGATAGTTGAGGCCTTCGACCACGACTTTCTGCCACTTCACGAAGTCCCGGTTCTTCAGGGTGTCGAGGGTGTGCAGTTGCTCCACCTCGGCCCGCCCGGTGACGCTGAAGGTCAGCGGTTCGACTTTCTTCAGGTCCACTGCCAGGTCGCTGCCGAGCATGCCGCTGCGCAGTTCCAGGCGAATGAAGGGGCTGATGTAGGACTGGGCGACGCGCAGGTCGATGTCCTTGGTCTGGACCTTGAGCTTGGCCGTGATCGGGTTGAGGTTGACCTCGCCATTGGCGCTGATCCTGCCTTGCTTGCCCAGGCCGGTATCGAGCTTGAGGCTGAAGGGCGACTGGTTGAGGCTGTCGAAATTCTTCAGGTCCAGGTTCAGCGGACCCAGCTCCAGGGCGACCGCCGGCTTGACCTGGCGGTCGGCCAGGTGCACCTGGTAATTGCGCAGTTCGACGTCCTTGAGCAATACCTGCCAAGGCTTGCTGGGCGGCGCCGGCTCCTTGGGTGGTTCGGCGGTGGCTGGCTCGGGCGTGGGTGCCGGCTTGGCGGGCTGACTGGCGAAGAGTTTTTGCCAGTCCAGTTGACCGTCAGCTTCACGGGCGGCCCAGGTCTCCAACTTCTGGCTGCGGATCTTGCCGACGATCACTTGCTGCTTGGCCAGGTCCACTGTGGTTTCGCTGACATCCAGGCGCTCCAGGCGAGCCAGCGGACGGCCGTCCGGGGCCTGGATGGCGAAGGGCGCAATGCTCAGCGAGGTGTTGTCCAGCAGCAGTTCGGTTTCCTTGGCCAGGCTGAATTTATAGTGAGTGCTGAGATTCACCACACCGTTTTCAAGGACCAGGGGCACGGCGTCACGGACATAGGGCCACCAGGCTTTCATCTTGCCGTCGGTGACCTTCAGTGTGCCCTCGGAAGTCAGCGGCGTTACGCTGAAGTTGCCGCTCCAGTCGATCTGGCCGCCCTCGGGGCCGGTGGCCACCAGGGTCATGTCGGCGCTGTCGTCGGGCAGGGTGCTGAGGTTCTTCAATTCGAAATCGAGCTTGTTGTAGATGAACTCGATGGGTTCGCTCGGGCGCAGGTCCTGGAAGTGCAGGTAGCCACCGGCCAGTTTGATGCGTTCGATACGCACCGGGAACGGCTTGGCATCGGGGTCGCTCGGGGTCGGTTCGCTGGCGGGCAGCTTGAACAGGGCCAGCAGGTTGAGCTTGCCTTCCTTGTCGAAGAGGATTTCGGTCTTGGGCTGATCCAGCTCGACGTCTGCCAGGTGCAGGGCGCGGGTCCACAGGCTGTCCAGTTGCAGATTGGCGTAGAGGCGCTCGAAGGCCACCTGCTCCTTGCCCGGTTCACCGATGTTCAGGCCCCAGAGGGTCAGCTCCAGGCTGAAGGGGTTGAGTTCAATCCGCTGGATATGGGCCGGGGTCGTGGCGTAGTTGGCCAATTGCTGATTGGCCACTCGCAAGGCAATGCCCGGCAAGATCAGGAAACCCAGCAGACTGTAAAGGGCGAGAGCGGTCAACAAGGCGCCAACGGCGCGAATCAATCCTTTGGTCATGCGAGGCTTCATCTATCTGAATCGGAAGTGTCTTGGAGTATGGCACGCGTTTACGGTTCCGAAACCCTTGCAGACTTCAGGATTGTTCAGATTTCCTGCTCTTGATCAAAGTTGCAGGATCAGGGTTTTCAGCGGTGGCTGTCCGTCCCGGGAAGGGAAGTCCGCAGCCGGAGCCAGGACCTGGCACTCACGCACCGGCCGCCCGGCTTTCTCGGCGCAGCGCAGCACCTGTTCACGCCAGTCCTGCATCCCCACCTTGGCCAGGTTGTTACAACAGATCAGTACGCCACCTTCTGCGGTCGCCAGCAGCGCCGGTTTCAGCAGGCTCTGGTAATCGCGCAGCAGGTCGACGGTGCCGAAGGCGCTCTTGGCCCAGGCGGGCGGATCGAGCAGCACCAGATCGTACTGGCGTTGTTCCAGGCGTGGATAGCTGGGCAGTTTCTGCCCGCGTCGCTGGCTGATGGGCAGGCCGGCCAGTTGGCGAATCGCCGGGAAATAGTCCGATTGCACGAACTGCATCTCGGGCAACTGCGGATTGAGCCGACCGTTTTCCCGTCCTACCGCGAGGTTGCCTTCGGCGAAGTCCAGGTTGCAGACCTCCCGGGCGCCTCCGGCCGCGGCGCTGAGGCCGACGCCGCAGGTATAGGCGAAGAGGTTGAGCACACTTTTCCCGGCACTGTGCTGCTTGACCCAGCCACGAGCGTTGCGTAGGTCGAGAAACAGCAAGGGGTCCTGCCCGGCGTGACGGCCGCGAACCCGATAGTTCAGGCCCCATTCGTGGCCGACCAGGTCTTCCAGGGCTGGATCTTCAGCACGGTATACCTGGTCTTCACGGTCAATGCGCGAGTTGCCCCGGGAGCGATCGTTGTAGACCAGCAGGGTCGGCAGGTTCAGCCGCTGATTGATGGTCTCATGCAGTTGTAGCAGGTCGTCGCGCTCCAGGGGCTGGTGAAAACTCTGAACCAGCAATTGCGGGCCATAGCGGTCGATGGTCAGGCCTGCGGCGCCTTCCTGGCTGCCATGGAACAGGCGATAGCAGTCGGTGCCTTGCTGATGCAGCTCGGCGAGCAGGTCCTGGCGGTGATCGAGGGCGGCGCGCAGCGCCTGATTCAAGGAGGACATGCGAGGCGCCTTGGAGCTGAGGAGTGAGGCGCGGCAGTTTACCAGCGTCCCGCCTGTTGTAGGAGCCAGCTTGCTGGCGAAAGCGATCTCACGGACGCCTTGCCTGTAGGAGCCAGCTTGCTGGCGAAAGCGATCTCACGGACGCCTTGCCTGTAGGAGCCAGCTTGCTGGCGAAAGCGATCTCACGGATGCCTTGCCTGTAGGAGCCAGCTTGCTGGCGAAAGCGATCTCACGGACGCCTTGCCTGTAGGAGCCAGCTTGCTGGCGAAAGCGGTCTCTCGGATGCCTTGCCTGTAGGAGCCAGCTTGCTGGCGAAGGCGATCTCTCGGACGCCTTGCCTGTAGGAGCCAGCTTGCTGGCGAAAGCGGTCTCACGGATGCCTTGCCTGTAGGAGCCAGCTTGCTGGCGAAGGCGATCTCACGGACGCCTTCGCTGGCAAGCCAGCTCCTACAGGGGGCGGGTTTTGCAGGTTAGCGTTCGATGGCCAGGGCCACGCCCTGGCCGCCGCCGATGCACAGAGTCGCCAGGCCTTTCTTGGCATCGCGCTTGATCATCTCGTGCAGCAGGGTCACCAGCACCCGGCAGCCCGAGGCGCCGATCGGGTGGCCGATGGCAATCGCGCCGCCATTGACGTTGACCTTGTTCGCATCCCACTCAAGCTCCTTGGCCACCGACAGCGACTGGGCGGCGAAGGCTTCGTTGGCTTCGATCAGGTCCAGCTGGTCGAGGGTCCAGCCGGCCTTGTCCAGGCAGCGGCGGGTGGCCGAGACCGGGCCGATGCCCATGATCGCCGGGTCGACGCCGGCGTTGGCGTAGGCGGCGATTGTCGCCAGTACCGGCAAGCCCAGGGCCCGGGCCTTGCT
>NZ_AYMU01000008.1 GCF_000633395.1 Pseudomonas sp. PH1b | reverse complement strand
TTTTTCGCGCGCGGCATCAGCTGAGCCTGGACCAGTGGCTGGGCCTGGGCCGCGAGCTGCAGGAAGCCGGTTCGGCGCAGATCGTGCTGTCGAGCCTGACCCTGATCGAGGCCGCCTCCGAGCTGTCGAGCCTGCGCCGCCTGTGTGATAACGGCCAGTGGCTGGTGGAGGCCAACGACATGGGCGCGGTGCAGTTCCTCGCCGAGCGCAAGCTGCCGTTCGTGGCAGGCCCGGCGCTGAACCTGTACAACGGCCATGCCCTGGCCAAGCTGCAGGACTGCGGGATGATCCGCTGGGTGCCGCCCGTGGAGTGTTCGGCGACGCTGATCCGCGCGGTGCTCGACCAGCTCGCCGGCCTGGGCCGGGCGCTGCCCGAGGTCGAGGTGTTCGCCTATGGCCACCTGCCGCTGGCCTATTCGGCGCGCTGCTTTACCGCCCGGGCGGAAAACCGGCCCAAGGACGATTGCCAGTTCTGCTGCATCAAGCACCCCGACGGCCTGGCCCTGAGCAGTCAGGAGGGCCAGGCGCTGTTCACCCTCAATGGTATCCAGACCCTGTCGGCCGAGGTCACCAACCTGCTGGCCGACTATCCGGGGCTGGTGGCTTGCGGCGCCGATCTGTTGCGTCTGAGCCCCCGTGCCGAGGGCATGGTCGGGGTGATCGAGGCCTTCGCCCGGGTGTGCCAGGGCGCCGCGCCACCGTTGTTCGTCGACGGCTGCAACGGCTATTGGCATGGCCAGGCGGGCATGCTGCGGGTAGAGGAGGTGGGGCTGTGCTGAACCATGGACCGTGGCTGCTCAAGGGCGCCGAGCGGGTGTTGCCGCTGCTGCGCCGGGTGCCGTTCAGCCTGCAGCGGCTGGCCCTGGAGCAGACGCTCAAGCGCTGCCTGGCCGAGCCCCTGGCGGACGGCGAGTTCGAACTGCTGCGCGGACGCTGGTTGTGCCTGCGCATTGTCGACCTGGACCTGACCTGGTACCTGACCCGGCATCGCGACGGCCTGCAGATAGCCCGGCGGGCCAGGGCCGATGTCACGGTCCGCGGCAACTGGCGCGAGTTCCTGCTGCTGGCCAGCCGCGAGGAAGATCCGGACACCCTGTTTTTCCGCCGACGCCTGGTGATCGAGGGCGATACAGAACTGGGGCTGGCCCTGAAGAACCTGATCGACAGCCTCGATCCAGAGGTGCTGCCGCCAGGGTTGTGGCGCGCTCTGCAGCGTGCCGGCAAGGGCCTGGCCAGCGAGCCCGGCGCCCAGCCCGGCTAGCCGGCCAGGCGCGCTGCTCAGGCCGGCCTGCACAGGCGTCGTCAGGCGTTGTGGCGCAAGTGCTCCATGGCCCAGACGGCGGCCTCGACCCGCGAGCGCAGGCCGAGCTTGTGCAGCAGGTTCTTCACATGCACCTTGACCGTGCCTTCGGTGATGCCCAGCTTGTGGCCGATGACCTTGTTGCTGTAGCCGCCGGCGATGGTCCGCAGCACCTGGCGCTCGCGCTCGGTGAGCTCGACCTCGGACTGACGCGGTGGTGAACGCAAGGCCTGGGCCATGACCCGGGTCAGCCCCGGGCTGATTACCAGGGCACCGTTCATGGCATCGCGGATGTAGGGGATCAGCAGCTCCGGTTCCATGTCCTTGAGCAGGTAGCCGTCGGCGTCTAGCCGAAGCGCGTCGCGGATATCGTCTTCGGCATCGGACACGGTGAACAGCAGGACCTTGCCGGCAAAGTTCAGGCTGCGCAGATGGCGCAGGGTTTCAATGCCGTTCATCTGCGGCATGTTGTTGTCCAGCAGCACCAGGTCGGGGCGCGACGGTTCGATCAGGGCCAGGGCCTCTTCGCCATGGCTGGCTTCGCCGACAATCTCGAAGTCGTCTTCCAGTTCGAGCATCTGGCGAATGCCGCGACGCATCATTGGGTGGTCGTCCACCAGCAGGATCCGGTAGCGCGGGGAGGGGGTCATGAGGGATTGCCTTCTGTCAGGTGCCCGAAGAACTCCGGGCGAAATTCCATCCGTACCAGGGTGCCTTGCGGCGTGCGGGAAAAGATCTGCAATTGCCCGCGCAGGCTGCGCGCCCGCTCATCCATGATATTCAGGCCGTGGTGTTCGCGCAGGTCGTGGGTGCCGCTGAAGCCGCGTCCGTCATCCTCGATCGACAGGTAGACACGTTCACCGTTCTGGCGCAGTTCCAGCCAGGCGTTCTCTGCGTGGGCATGGCGCAGGCAGTTGGACAGGGCCTCGCGGGTGATCTGCAAGAGGTGGATCTGCTCGCTGGCCGAGAGTTCGAAGGCCAGGCTATCCACATGCAGGTGCACCTGGAATTCGCCGCGGCGGGAGAACTCCTCGGCCGTGTCCTTGAGTTCCTGTACCAGCCCGGCATCGTGGATCTGCAGGCGAAAGGTGGTGAGCAATTCACGCAGTTGCCGGTAGGCGGTGTTCAGCCCCTCGCGCAGCTCGCCAGTGACGACCTCCAGAGTCGCCACCGGCTCGCCACGGCGCAGCAGGGTTTGCATGCGGCTGACTTGCAGCTTCATGTAGGACAACGCCTGCGCCAGGGAATCGTGCAGTTCGCGGGCGATGATCGCGCGTTCCTCCAGCAGCACCAGCCGATGATCCTGTTCGCGTTGGCGCTTGAGGGACAGCGAGGTGCCGATCAGGTTGGCCAGGGCCTGGATCAGCTCGGTCTCCCAGGCTTGCGGCTCCTGGCCATCGATGAAGTGCGCCTTGAGCTCGCCCAGGGTGCTGCCCTGGTTGCTGATGCTGAAGGTCTGGCTATGGCTGCGCGGGTGGCGCTGGCAACTGGCGCAGTCGCTGCTGGCGCAGATCTTGCGGCTGTCGGTGCCATGCAACATGAGCAACTGCGAGGCCGGTGCCTGTACCTGGCCGTGCAGGCACAGCGACAGGCGCAAGCCTGGCAGGCGCTGCTGGAAGCGGCGGATCAGCTCATCGAGGCCTTCGGCATTGGCCAGGCGGGTGGCCTGGCTGCGACTGCTTTGGTACAGCAGTTCGAGGGCAGCGTTGGCCTGTTGCAAGTTGAGGGTTTTTTGCCGCACCTGGGTTTCCAGGGTGCGATGGGACTCTTCGATCGTTTCGGCCATGGCGTTGAAGCTGGTGGCCAACTGGCCGAGCTCGTCTGCGGACTGGTGATTGACCCGGGTCTGGAACTCGCCGCAGCGAAAACGCTGAGTCGCGTCCACCAACTCCTTGAGTGGGGTGATCACGCCGTACTGCAGCTCGTACAGGCCAAACAGCAGGATGATCATGGTGGTGAACAGCGCGGCTCCCTGGATTACCTGCTGCCAGCTCTGCTTATGTTCGTTCTGCTGCTGCAGCAGGCTGACGAACTGGTTGAGCTGGTCGACGAAGGCTTGGGCGCTGGCTTGAAAGCCTGCGGCGTCGCCGTTGTGCAAGGCCGCGAGCAGGGTCTGGCGCCAGTAGGTCTGCAACTGTTGGTAGCTGGTCTGCAGCGCGGCGTTGTTGCCGTCTTCGAGTACCGCCTTCAGGGCCGGGCTATTGAGGCGCTGCTGCAGGCTATCGCTGATCAGGCGGATTTCCGCTTCACCGGCACCGGCGGCGAGTTTCCAACTCAGGTGGTAGGTTTCCATGCGCACCGAGCCTGCGGTGTTGATCGCCGCCGCGTCGCCCTGGCTGAACCAGGCGATCAGCCCGGCGCTGAGGGAGCTGGCGAGGGCCAGCACGGTGATCAGGATCACCGCCAGCCCCGCGCGCGCGGGCAGGGAACTGCGCAGCCAGTCGATCATGGACGACGGCCAGGGGCGGGAAGGGGGAAACGGCGCATGGGGTGCTCCAGGGTGTGCCAGCTGATTGTTCCGCAGCCGTTCCCTGGCGCTCTACCTCTAAAGAGTTTGCAACGGTCATTTTCCTGGCGATGCCCCGAGGAAACCCGGCAAGACCCTGATAGACAAAGGGTTTAGAGGTTTTTTGGCTCTACCTCGTTGGAGGTAGGCGGCGCAAGCATAGGCATGGAGGCGCCTGGCGTTCATTGATCAGGGTCAAGTTTTTTCGGGGTTTGCCTCTCTAGTCTGCGGCCATAGCTAACGACTGGAGGCCCCTGATGACTCAACCGCGAATACGCCAAGGCCTGGTACTGGGCATGAGTACGCTGGCTTTCACTGTCTGTTTCATGGTCTGGATGATGTTTGCCGTGCTCGGCGTGCCGATCAAGGAACTGCTGCACCTGAACGAAACCCAGTTCGGCCTGTTGGCCGCGACGCCGGTGCTCACCGGTTCGCTGGTGCGCCTGCCGCTGGGAATGCTCACCGATCGCTTCGGCGGGCGCAGCGTGTTCTTCCTCTTGATGCTGTCCTGCGTGCTGCCGCTGTACCTGATCAGCCACGCCACCGCCTATTGGCAGTTCCTGGTACTGGGGCTGTTCGTGGGGTTGGCCGGTGGTTCGTTCTCGGTGGGCATCGCCTATGTTGCCAAGTGGTTCGAGCAGGACAACCAGGGCCTGGCCATGGGCATCTTCGGCGCTGGCAACGCAGGCGCCGCGGTCACCAAGTTTCTCGCTCCAGCACTGATTGCCGCGGGCAGCTGGCAGCTGGTGCCGAAAGTCTTCAGCGCCATCCTGTTCATTACCGCCTTGCTGTTCTGGTTCCTCAGCGCCGAGAACAAGGCCCATCGCAGCGTCGCCGGGGCGAGTCTCGGCGAGCAGCTCAAGGCCTTGTCCGAGCCGGCGGTGTGGCGCTATTGCCAGTACTACTCGATCGTGTTCGGCGGCTATGTAGCCCTGGCCCTGTGGATGACCCAGTACTACGTCGAGGAATACGGCTTCAACCTGCAAAGCGCTGCGCTGCTAGCCGCCTGCTTCTCTCTGCCGGGTGGCGTGCTGCGTGCCGTCGGCGGCTGGATGTCGGATCGTTGGGGCGCCCAGAGCGTCACCTGGTGGGTGCTGTGGGTCAGTTGGATCTGCCTGTTCCTGCTGTCGTATCCACAAACCCAGTTGCAGGTGCAGACCGTCAATGGCCCGGTGGATTTCCACATCGGCCTGAGTCCGGCGCTGTTCACCGTGCTGCTGTTCGTCATGGGGATCGCCTTCGCTTTCGGCAAGGCCTCGGTATTCAAGTACATCGCCAGCGACTACCCGCAGAACATGGGCGCGGTCTCCGGCATCGTCGGCCTGGCCGGAGGCCTGGGCGGCTTCATCCTGCCGATCCTGTTCGGCGCCCTGGTCGACCTCACCGGCGTGCGCTCCTCCTGTTTCATGCTGATGTACGGCGTGGTCTGGGTGTCGCTCACCTGGATGTACCTCAGTGAAATCCGCAAGCGACCGCTGCTGGGCAAGCAGCGGCCGGCGACCTCGTATCCGTTTTCCAGCCTGACCCAAGGAGAAGAACATGTCGGTTCTTAACACCCCTGACAAAGGCCCGGTGATTCACGACTGGCGCCCGGAAGATCCCGCGTTCTGGGGGCGCAGCGGCAAGAAGACCGCGGCCCGCAACCTGTGGATCTCGATTCCTGCATTGCTCCTGGCCTTTGCCGTGTGGATGGTGTGGAGCACGGTGATCGTGCGCCTCAATGCCATCGGCTTCAGCTTCACCACCGACCAGCTGTTCTGGCTGGCAGCGCTGCCGGGGCTCTCCGGGGCTGCCTTGCGGGTGTTCTACTCGTTCATGGTGCCGATCTTCGGCGGCCGGCGCTGGACGGCCCTGAGCACAGCGTCGCTGCTGATCCCGTCGCTGTGGATGGGCTTTGCCGTGCAGGATCCGAACACCCCCTACAGCGTGTTCGTGATGATCGCGCTGCTCTGCGGATTGGGGGGTGGCAACTTTGCCTCGAGCATGTCCAACATCAGCTTCTTCTATCCCAAGTCGCAGCAGGGCACGGCCCTGGGCCTGAATGCCGGCCTGGGCAACCTCGGTGTCTCGGTGATGCAGTTCTGTGTGCCGCTGGCCATCACCTTCGGCCTGTTCGGAATGCTGGGCGGGCAGCCCCAGGTGCTGGCGGACGGTGGCCAGCTGTGGCTGCAGAATGCCGGCTTCATCTGGGTACCCTTCATCATCATCGTGACCTTGCTGGCCTGGTTCGGCATGAACGATCTGTCCAGCGCCAAGGCCTCGTTCAGCGAACAGGCGGTGATCTTCAAACGCAAGCACAACTGGCTGATGTGCTGGCTGTACTTGGCCACCTTCGGTTCGTTCATCGGTTTTTCGGCGGCCCTCCCGCTGCTGATCAAGACTGCCTTTCCCCAGGTCAACGCCTTGACCTTCGCCTTTCTCGGCCCGCTGGTCGGGGCGCTGGTGCGCCCCCTGGGTGGCTGGCTGGCAGACAAGCTGGGGGGCGCCCGGGTAACCCTGTGGAACTTCGTCCTGATGATCGCGATGGTCTTCGGCGTGCTGGGGTTCATCCCGCAGCCGGGTACAAGCGGCAACTTCTACGGCTTTCTCGGCATGTTCATGTTGCTGTTCATCACCACCGGCATCGGCAACGGTTCGACCTTCCGCATGATCCCGGTGATCTTCCGCACCCTGCATGAACGGGCCGCCAGCGGCAAAGGCGCTGCGGCTCGCGAACAGGCGATCCGCGATGCCGGCAAGGAGTCGGCCGCAGTGCTCGGTTTCAGCTCGGCCATGGGGGCCTTCGGCGCCTTCTTCATTCCCAAGACCTTCGGCAGCTCCATGACCCTGACCGGCAGCCCGGCGATGGCGTTCTACATGTTCGTGGGTTTCTACCTGAGCTGCATTGTCGTGACCTGGTGGTGGTACGCCCGCAAGGGTGCCGAAACCCCCTGCTGACATGACCCGAATCCAACTGTTGCCTGGATGGGGCACAGAACCCCACAGCAAGCCTGAGAGGAAAGCATCATGAGTCATCTGCTCGATCAACTGCGGTTCTTCAACCGCAAGCAAGGCGAGTTTTCCCAGGGCCACGGGGAAACTCGCAAGGAGTCCCGCGATTGGGAGAACGTCTACCGTTCGCGCTGGCAGTACGACAAGATCGTGCGTTCCACCCATGGAGTGAACTGCACCGGCTCCTGTTCGTGGAAGATCTACGTGAAGAACGGTCTGATCACCTGGGAAACCCAGCAGACCGACTATCCGCGCACGCGCAACGACCTGCCCAACCATGAGCCGCGGGGCTGCCCCCGTGGCGCCAGCTACAGCTGGTACATCTACAGTGCCAATCGGCTCAAGTACCCGAAGATTCGCAAACCGCTGCTCAAGCTATGGCGTGAGGCGCGCCAGACCCTGGCACCGGTCGAGGCCTGGGCGAGCATTGTCGAGGACCCGGCCAAGGCCGAGTCGTACAAGAGCAAGCGCGGCATGGGGGGCTTCATTCGCTCCCACTGGGATGAGGTCAACGAGATCATCGCTGCCGCCAACGTCTATACCGTCAAGCAATACGGGCCGGACCGGGTGGTGGGGTTCTCGCCAATCCCGGCCATGTCCATGGTCAGCTACGCCGCAGGCTCGCGCTATCTGTCGCTGATCGGCGGCGTATGCCTGAGTTTCTACGACTGGTACTGCGACCTGCCACCGGCCTCGCCGATGGTCTGGGGCGAGCAGACCGACGTGCCGGAGTCGGCCGACTGGTACAACTCCAACTACATCATCGCCTGGGGTTCGAACGTTCCGCAGACCCGAACCCCGGATGCGCACTTCTTCACCGAGGTCCGCTACAAGGGCACCAAGACCGTGGCCATCACCCCCGACTATTCGGAAGTGGCCAAGCTCACCGACCTGTGGTTGAACCCCAAGCAGGGCACTGACGCAGCCCTGGCCCAGGCCTTCAACCATGTGATCTTCAAGGAATTTCACCTGGATCGACCGAGCGCCTACTTCACCGACTACGTCAAGCGCTACACCGACTTGCCGGTGCTGGTGATGCTCAAGCCGGTGACCGGCTTCGCACCGGGAGCCGGATTCCAGCCGGATCGTTTCCTGCGGGCCTCGGACCTCACCGGCAACCTCGGCCAGGACAGCAATCCGCAGTGGAAGACCATTGCACTCGACGAGAGCGGCGAGCTGGTCTCGCCGCAAGGCTCCATCGGCTATCGCTGGGGTGAGCAGGGCAAGTGGAACATCCTCGCCAAGGAGGGCGGTGAAGGTCGGGCGATCGACCTGAAGCTGAGCCTGATCGGCAATGAGGTCGCCGAAGTGGCCTTCCCGTACTTTGCCGGTGAAAGCCACGAGCACTTCCAGCACGTTGCCGGCGACGCCGTGCAGTTTCGCCGGGTGCCGGTGCACAGTGTGACCCTGGCCGACGGCAGCGTAGCCAAGGTGGCCAGCGTGTTCGACTTGTCGGCCGCCAACCTGGCCATCGACCGTGGCCTGGGTGGCAGCAATGTGGCCAGGAACTATGACGACGCCAGCGTGCCGGGCACGCCGGCCTGGCAGGAAGCGATCACCGGCGTCAGCCGTGAAAAGGCCATCCAGATCGCTCGCGAGTTCGCCGACAACGCCGACAAGACCCGCGGCCGCTCGATGATCATCGTCGGCGCGGCGATGAATCACTGGTACCACATGGACATGAACTACCGTGGGCTGATCAACATGCTCATGCTCTGTGGTTGCGTTGGCCAGACCGGCGGTGGCTGGGCTCACTACGTCGGCCAGGAAAAGCTCCGTCCGCAGTGCGGCTGGCTGCCACTGGCCTTTGGCCTGGACTGGAACCGTCCGCCACGGCAGATGAACGGCACCAGCTTTTTCTACGCCCACAGTTCGCAATGGCGCCACGAGAAGATGAGCATGCACGACGTGCTCTCGCCGCTGGCTGACAAGAGCCAGTTTCCCGAGCACGCCCTGGACTACAACATCCGCGCCGAACGTGCCGGCTGGCTGCCCAGCGCACCGCAGCTCAACCGCAACCCGCTGCATGTCTGCCGTGACGCCGCTGCCGCTGGCATGGAGCCCAAGGACTACGTGCTCAAGGGCTGGCAGGACGGCAGCCTGCGCTTTGCCTGCGAACAGCCGGACAACCCGGCGAACTTCCCGCGCAACCTGTTCATCTGGCGGTCCAACCTGCTGGGTTCCTCCGGCAAGGGCCACGAGTACATGCTCAAGTACCTGTTGGGCACCCGGAACGGGGTGATGAACGAAGACATCGGCCACAGTGCCGAATGCAAGCCGAGCGAGGCCGAGTGGGTCGACGAGGGCGCCATTGGCAAGCTTGACCTGGTGACCACCCTGGACTTTCGCATGTCCTCGACCTGCGTGTATTCCGACATCGTCCTGCCGACCGCGACCTGGTACGAGAAGGACGACATGAACACCTCGGACATGCATCCCTTCATCCATCCGTTGTCGGCCGCCATCGACCCGGCCTGGGAATCGCGTTCGGACTGGGAAATCTACAAGGGCATCGCCAAGGCCTTTTCGCGCATGACCGAAGGGCACCTGGGCGTCGAGCAGGATCTGGTCACCGTGCCGCTGATGCATGACAGCGTTGGTGAGCTGGCCCAGCCGTTCGGCGGCAGCGACTGGAAAACCGCCGGCGTTGCCCCGCAGCCTGGCAAGAATGCGCCCAACCTGCAGGTGGTCGAACGTGACTACCCGAATATCTACAAGCAGTTTTCCTCCCTCGGCCCGCTGCTGGAGAAGCTTGGAAACGGCGGCAAGGGCATCAACTGGAACACCGATGAGGAAGTGCAGTTCCTTGGCGAACTGAACTACCGCGAGACCGCTGCCGGGATCAGCCAGGGCCGGCCGAAGATCGATACCGCGATCGACGCCGCTGAAGTGATCCTGTCCCTGGCGCCGGAAACCAACGGGCATGTGGCGGTCAAGGCGTGGGCGGCATTGTCGGCCTTCACCGGCATCGACCACAGTCACCTGGCGCTGCCCAAGGCGCACGAGGCCATTCGTTTCCGCGACATCCAGGCCCAGCCGCGCAAGATCATCTCCAGCCCGACCTGGTCAGGCCTCGAAGACGATCACGTCAGCTACAACGCCGGCTACACCAACGTCCACGAGAACATCCCGTGGCGCACCATCACCGGCCGCCAGCAGTTCTACCAGGACCACCCATGGATGCAGGCCTTCGGCGAGCAGTTGATGAGCTACCGGCCACCGGTCAACACCCAGACCATTGCCGGGGTGAAGGACAAGCGCAGCAATGGCCACCCCGAGATCGTCCTGAACTGGATCACTCCGCACCAGAAATGGGGCATCCACAGCACCTACAGCGACAACCTGCTGATGCTCACCCTGAGCCGCGGCGGACCGATCGTCTGGCTGTCGGAGATCGACGCGCAGCAGGCCGGTATCGAGGACAACGACTGGGTCGAGTGCTTCAACGTCAACGGTGCCCTGACGGCCCGCGCGGTGGTCAGCCAGCGGGTCAAGGAAGGCATGGTGATGATGTACCACGCCCAGGAACGGATCGTGAACGTGCCGGGCTCGGAAACCACCAAGACCCGAGGCGGCCACCACAACTCGGTGACCCGAGTGGTGCTCAAGCCGACCCACATGATTGGCGGTTATGCCCAACAGGCCTACGGCTTCAACTATTACGGCACGGTCGGCTGCAACCGCGATGAGTTCGTCGTGGTGCGCAAGATGGCCAAGGTCGACTGGCTCGACGGCTCGCGTGGCGATGAGTTGCCCCGTCCGCTGTCGGGCGCGATGGAATAAGGAGTGCTGTGATGAAGATTCGCTCACAAATTGGCATGGTCCTGAACCTGGACAAATGCATCGGCTGCCACACCTGTTCGATCACCTGCAAGAACGTCTGGACCAGCCGCGAGGGCATGGAGTACGCCTGGTTCAACAACGTCGAAAGCAAGCCTGGGGTAGGTTATCCGAAAGAGTGGGAAAACCAGGACAAATGGAAGGGCGGCTGGGCGCGCAACAGTAACGGCAGCATCAGCCCGCGTATCGGCGGCAAGTTCCGGGTGCTGGCGAACATCTTCGCCAACCCCGACCTGCCGGGCCTAGACGACTACTACGAGCCGTTCGACTTCGACTACCAGCACCTGCACACCGCGCCCCTGGGGCAGCACCAGCCCACCGCACGCCCGCGTTCGCTGGTGTCCGGCAAGCGCATGGAGAAGATCGTGTGGGGGCCGAACTGGGAAGAGATCCTGGGCAGCGAGTTTGCCAAGCGCCGCAAGGACAGGAACTTCGATCAGATTCAGGCGGACATCTACGGCGAGTACGAAAACACCTTCATGATGTACCTGCCGCGCCTGTGCGAGCACTGCCTGAACCCGGCTTGCGCGGCCGCGTGCCCGAGCGGGGCGATCTACAAGCGTGAAGAGGACGGCATTGTCCTGATCGACCAGGAGAAGTGCCGCGGCTGGCGCATGTGCATCAGTGGCTGCCCGTACAAGAAGATCTACTTCAACTGGAAAAGCGGCAAGTCCGAGAAGTGCATTTTCTGCTACCCGCGGATCGAGGCCGGGATGCCGACTGTCTGCGCCGAAACCTGCGTTGGGCGCATTCGCTACCTCGGCGTGCTGCTGTACGACGCTGACCGCATCAGTGACGTGGCCAGCACGGCCAACGAGCATGACCTGTACGAGAAGCAACTGGAGATCTTCCTCGACCCCAACGACCCGGCGGTGATCCGTCAGGCCCTGGAGGATGGCGTGCCGCAGTCGGTGATCGACGCCGCGCAACGTTCGCCGGTGTACAAGATGGCCGTCGACTGGAAGCTGGCGCTGCCACTGCACCCGGAATACCGCACCCTGCCGATGGTCTGGTACGTGCCACCGCTGTCACCGATCCAGAACGCCGCCGCCGCGGGTACCGTGGGCATGAGCGGGGTGATCCCGGATGTCGACAGCCTGCGTATCCCGCTGCGCTACCTGGCCAACCTGCTGACCGCCGGCGACGAGAAACCGGTGAAGCGCGCACTCAAGCGCCTGCTGGCGATGCGTGCCTACAAGCGGGCGGAACAGGTCGAGGGCGTGCAGGACCTGAAAGTGCTCGAGGACGTCGGCCTCAGCGTCGGCCAGGTCGAGGAAATGTACCGCTACCTGGCCATCGCCAACTACGAAGACCGCTACGTGGTGCCCAGCGCGCACCGTGAAGAGGCCATGAGCGACGCCTTCGCCGAGCGTTCCGGTTGCGGCTTCAGTTTTGGCAGCGGCTGCAGTGGCAGCTCCGACACCAACCTGTTCGGCGCGAAGAAGGCCAACCGCCGCGACATCCTCAAAACCGTACAGCTGTGGGAGGACTGAGCATGCGCATTCTCAAAGTGATTTCGCTGTTGCTCGATTACCCGACCGAGGCCCTGGTCGCCGGTCGCGATGAACTGGAACAGGCGATCATCCAGTCCCGGGAAATCAGCCCGCATCAGCGCGGGGCGCTGTTCGAGCTGCTGGAACTGATCTGCAGCAACGACCTGATGGATGGCCAGGAACACTACGGGGCGCTGTTCGGCCGGGGCCGGGCACTGTCGCTGCTGTTGTTCGAACATGTGCATGGCGAGTCGCGGGACCGTGGCCAGGCCATGGTCGACATGCTCGCCCAGTATGAGGCGGCGGGCTTTGCCATCGGCGTCAAGGAGTTGCCGGACTACATCCCGCTGTACCTGGAATACCTCTCGACCCGGGAAAGCCTCGAGGCCCGCGAGGGCCTGGCCGACGTCGCGCACCTGCTGGCCTTGCTGGCCGCACGCCTGGAGGAGCGCGAGAGCGCCTATGCCAGCTGTTTCCGGGCCCTGCTGCAGATCTCCGGCGCTGAACCGCACCAGGCGGTGGCCGACCTGCGCGAGCAGGTGGCGGCCGAGCAGCGGGACGACTCACTTGAAGCCCTGGACAAGGTCTGGGAAGAGGAGGCCGTGGACTTTCTCCAGGCCGAGCAGCAGGAACGTTGTGGCTCGCTGCCCAGTGCCCCCGGCAAGGCTCGCGAAGAAAGCGCGGTGCCGCTGCACTGGGTCGATTTTCAGCATTAAGGGCCGGCCAGCGTGCCGGCCGGGGAGGTGGACAATGTCTAAGTGGAATCTGTTGGTGTTCGGGGTCTATCCCTATGTAGCCCTGGCGATCTGCCTGCTGGGCAGCTGGGCGCGTTTCGACCTGTCCCAGTACACCTGGAAGGCCGGCTCGAGCCAGATGCTGTCCGGGCGTGGCATGCGCGTGGCGAGCAACTGCTTCCATATTGGCGTGCTGTTCGTGCTGGCCGGGCACTTCGTCGGCCTGCTGACACCCGCCTCGGTCTATCACTCGGTGATCAGTACCGAACACAAGCAACTGCTGGCGATGGTCTCAGGTGGCTTCTTCGGCCTGGTGTGCCTGTTCGGGCTGGTGATGCTGATCCATCGACGGCTGACCGATGCGCGGGTACGCGCCACGTCCAGCACCTCGGACATCCTGATCCTGATGGTACTGCTGGCACAGCTGATACTGGGCCTGCTGACGATCGTCGCGTCCACCAGCCACATGGACGGATCGGTCATGGTGAGGTTGGCCGACTGGGCACAGAACACCGTGCTGCTGCGTCCCGTGGCGGCGGCAGCGGCCATCGCCCCGGTCAGCCTGGTGTACAAGCTGCACGTATTCCTTGGCCTGACGCTGTTCGTGCTGTTCCCGTTCACCCGTCTGGTGCACATCGTCAGCGCACCGATCTGGTACCTGGGACGACGCTATCAGATCGTTCGGCAGAAAGTTTGAGGAGGCAATCATGTCAAGCGGATGTGGATGTGGCGGCGGTAGTGGCGGCGGCGTTGGCTGCGCGTCTTCGCGCCAGGAGCCGGTGGTCGTCGAGGCCGCTGTACCCGTGCTGGAAAACCCAGCGCAACTGATCGCCAGCAGTGAACAGCAATGGCCGATCATCAGTGTCAATCAGGTGCCGATCAGCCCTGAGGCACTGGCCCAGGAACTGCAATACCACCCGGCCGCCGATCGCCAGGAGGCGATGTTCATGGCGGCTCGCGCCCTGGTGATACGCGAGCTTCTGCAGCAGCGGATCGCCGCACTGGGGCTGCAGTTGCAGGTCGGCGCCGGGGAGAACCAGGAGGAGGCTGCGACCCGTTTGCTGCTGGAGCGTGAGGTGCAAGTGCCTGGGTGTGACGAAGCCACTTGCCAGCGCTATTACGACCGCAACCGAGGGCGCTTTCACAGCGCACCGTTGCTGGCAGTGCGGCACATTCTGCTCGAGTGCGCCCCGGATGATGCCGAAGCGCGCAGCCTGGCGCTGGTGCAGGCCGAGATGCTCCAGGAGCGCCTGAGGCGTTTCCCGGAACAGTTTGCCGAGCTGGCACTGCAGTACTCGGCCTGCCCGTCGAAGGCGCAGGGGGGGGAGCTGGGCCAGATCAGCAAGGGCCAGACCGTGCCGGAGCTGGAGCGCCAGTTGTTCACCCTGGCGCCGGGGCTGGCCGAGCAACCGCTGGAAAGCCGCTATGGCTGGCATGTGCTGAGCATCGATCAGCGCATCGAAGGCCAGCCACTGCCCTATGAGGCCGTCGCCACGGCGATCCGCACCCAGTTGCAACAGGGCGTGTGGCAGAAGGCGGTGGTGCAGTACCTGCAGACCCTGATCGGTGCGGCAGACATTTGCGGGATCCAGTTGCAGGGTACCGATTCCCCCTTGGTGCAGTAGGAGGCAGGCGATGGGCAATGTGATGCAGGACGGCTTCGGGAGACAGATCGACTACCTGCGCATGTCGGTAACGGATCGTTGTGATTTTCGCTGCCTGTACTGCATGGCTGCCAACATGACCTTTTTGCCGCGTCAGCAGGTGCTGACCCTGGAGGAATTGCAGCGCCTGGCCAGCCTGTTCGTTGGCCAGGGCGTGCGCAAGATCCGCCTGACCGGCGGCGAGCCGCTGATTCGCCCGGGCATCGTCGACCTGTGCCGTCACATTGCCGCCTTGCCGGGCTTGCGCGAACTGGTGATGACCAGCAATGGCTCGCAATTGCCGCGCCTGGCCCGGCCGCTGGTCGACGCCGGGGTCAAGCGCATGAACATCAGCCTCGACAGCCTGGACCGCCAGCGCTTTCGCGCGATTACCCGCAACGGCGACCTCGACCAGGTATTGCGAGGCATCGACGCGGCGAGCACGGCGGGGTTCGAGCGGGTCAAGCTCAACTGCGTGGTGATGCAGGGGCGCAATTTCGATGAGGTGCTGCCTTTGCTGCAGTACGCCATCGACCTGGGCATCGACATCACCTTTATCGAAGAGATGCCCCTGGGTGATGTGGGGCGCTCGCGCGCGGAGTCGTTGTGTTCCAGCGATGAGGTGCGGGCGCTGATTGCAACCCGGCATCCTTTGCTCGACAGCGCCGAGAACAGCGGCGGCCCGGCGCGGTATGTGCGCCTGGCGCACCACCCGGATACCCGCATCGGTTTCATCTCGCCCAACAGTCACAACTTCTGCGGCAGTTGCAACCGCGTGCGCATGACCGTGGAGGGACGCTTGCTGCTGTGCCTGGGCCAGGAGGACTCCGTGGACCTGCGCGGCTTGCTGCGACGCTACCCGCTGGATGACCAGCCGCTGGTCAGTGCCTTGCGACAGGCGTTGCAACGCAAGCCCTTGCGCCATGACTTCAGCCTTGAGGGTGAGGTCCAGATCCTGCGCTTCATGAACATGAGCGGTGGTTGAATCCGGGCTCGTGCCCGGCGTCGCGACAGTTGCTGCCGATCTTGATGTCGATCAATTGTTTCCCCGGTCTTTATCCGTAGCCTGCACTACATGTTGTGTTTTGTTGCTTGTTAAATATCCATATGTAGTTTTTTGGAGGTCGGATGGACAGCACGCTGAGCAGGGTAGGCCACAACGGGTTGTACAAGCGCGATGGCAGTCTGGTGGCCTTTGCTGCGGACAAGATCCGTCAGGCGCTGATCGCCGCCGGCAAGGCCAGCGGTGATTACGCCGAGGCGCAGGCCGAGGGATTGCTCGACGCGGTACTGGCTCGTCTGCAAGCCTGCACGAGGTTGCAGGTCGAGCAGGTCCAGGATCGAGTCGAACGGGTGCTGATGGACGCCGGGCACTTTCAAGCTCTGCGCGCTTATATCGTTTACCGGGAGCAGCACGGGCGCTTGCGACGCGACCGCAAGACCCTGATCGAGGTGGCGGCCTCGATGAACGAATACCTCAACCGTGAAGACTGGCGAGTCCAGGCCAACGCCAACCAGGGGTACTCCCTGGGCGGGCTGGTGCTCAACGTGGCGGGCAAGGTCACGGCCAACTACTGGCTGGACGAGGTCTACAGCGAAGCCATAGGCCGTGCCCACCGCGAGGCCGATCTGCATGTCCACGACCTGGACATGCTCGCCGGCTATTGTGCGGGCTGGTCGTTGCGCATGCTGCTGCATGAAGGCCTCAACGGCGTGCCGGGGCGGGTCGAGGCCGGTCCGCCCAAGCACCTGAGCAGCGCCCTGGGGCAGATGGTGAACTTTCTAGGCACGCTGCAAAACGAATGGGCCGGAGCTCAAGCCTTCAGCTCGTTCGATACCTACCTGGCGCCCTATGTCCGCAAGGACCGGCTCAGTTATGAGCAAGTGCGCCAAGCCATCCAGGAGTTCATCTACAACCTCAACGTGCCGTCGCGCTGGGGAACCCAGACCCCTTTCACCAACCTGACTTTCGACTGGGTCTGCCCCCAGGACCTGCGCGAGCAGATCCCGGTGATCGGCGGTGAAGAAATGCCCTTTGCCTATGGCGAGCTGCAGGCCGAGATGGACGTGCTCAACCGGGCCTACATCGAGGTGATGCAAGAGGGCGATGCCAAGGGCCGGGTGTTCACCTTTCCGATCCCGACCTACAACATCACCCATGACTTTCCCTGGGACAGCGAAAACGCCGAGCGCCTGTTCGAGATGACTGCGCGCTATGGCCTGCCGTATTTCCAGAACTTCCTCAATTCGGACATGCAGCCCAATCAGGTGCGCTCCATGTGCTGTCGCCTGCAACTGGATGTGCGTGAACTGCTCAAGCGGGGTGGCGGCCTGTTCGGTTCCGCCGAGCAGACCGGCTCGCTGGGAGTGGTAACCCTTAATTGCGCGCGTCTGGGCTATCTGTTCAAGGGCGACCGCAGTGGTTTGCTGCAGCGCCTGGATACCCTGATGGCACTGGCCATGGAGAGCCTGGAGGTCAAGCGCAAGGTGATCCAGCATCATATGGACGCCGGTCTGTATCCCTACACCAAGCGTTACCTGGGCACCTTGCGCAATCATTTCTCGACCATCGGCGTCAACGGCCTGCATGAGATGCTGCGCAACTTCAGCAACGACCAGATGGGCCTGCACACCACGGAGGGGCGGCGCTTCGCCCTTGATGTGCTGGACCATGTGCGGGGCGCTCTGGTGCGTTTCCAGGAGGAAACCGGACACCTCTATAACCTGGAGGCAACCCCCGCCGAAGGCACCACCTATCGCTTTGCCAGGGAAGACCTCAAGCGCTTTCCCGGGATTATCCAGGCCGGTTGCCAGCAGGCTCCGTACTACACCAACTCCTCGCAACTGCCAGTGGGCTATACCGATGATCCTTTCGAGGCACTGGAGTTGCAGGACGAACTGCAATGCAAGTACACCGGCGGCACGGTGCTGCACCTGTACATGGCCGAGCGGATCTCCTCGGCCCGGGCCTGCAAGCAACTGGTGCGCAAGGCCCTGGGGCGGTTTCGGCTGCCTTACCTGACCGTCACCCCGACTTTTTCCATCTGCCCGGTGCACGGCTACCTGGAGGGCGAGCATGAGTTCTGCCCCAAATGCGACGAGGCCCTGTTGCTGGCGCACGCGTCGGGCCACGTCGATTGATTTCGATCCACTCAACCGCAAGGAGCTCCACCATGACTGCACTGCAAACCCTGCCTGTGGCGCAACGCCAGCGCTGCGAAGTCTGGACCCGGGTGATGGGCTATCACCGCCCGGTGTCGGCGTTCAACCCTGGTAAACAGTCCGAGCACCACGAGCGGCGGCACTTCCAGGAGGGAGCCGCCACGGCCGGCCACTCGTGAGTCGAACACTGCGGGTCGGGGGCCTGGTGCCCCTGACCACCCTTGATTACCCAGGCAGGCTGGCGTGCGTGGTGTTTTGTCAGGGGTGCGCTTGGCGCTGCCGTTACTGTCACAACCCTCTATTGATTCCCCCACGCGGTCGCCAGGAACTGGAATGGGAGCAGGTCCTGGCATTCCTCCAGCGGCGCCAGGGCCTCCTCGAAGCAGTGGTTTTCAGTGGTGGTGAAGCGACCCTGCAGGCCTGCCTGCCGGATGCCATGGCGCAGGTCCGAGCGCTGGGCTTCAAGGTTGGCCTGCACAGCGCCGGGATCAACCCGGCGGCTTTTGCCCGGGCCCTGCCGGGTGCCGACTGGATCGGTTTCGACGTCAAGGCCCTGGCCGAGGACTGCGCGAACATCACCGGCGTGCGCGGCAGCGGCATGGCCAACTGGCACAGCCTGGACCTGCTGCTGGCCAGCGGCATCGCCTATGAGTGCCGCACCACGGTGCATTGGCATTTGCTTGAGCCATCAGGTTTGTTGAGCCTGGCCCGGCGTTTGAATGAGCGCGGGGTCACGCGGTTCGTGGTACAGCGGGTGCGCACGGCCGACATGTTGGACCCGAGTCTGTCGAAGGCGCCGGCGCCGCCCCCGTTGCCCGCGTTGTGGGAGGCCCTGGGGCAACTGTTTCCCGCGTTCGAGGTGCGGGGCTGATCCCCATGACGGCCTGTCAAGGCTACGGGTGGTTGTTTCTACACAGGCGGGGCACAGGGCCCGGCCGCGATCCGGATTGAGCAGGTAGAGCCGGCAGTGCTGCTCGCCAGGGAAACACCTTGAGCGTCATCGCTCGGTTTGCCCAAGGGCGGTTCCGGCAAGCATGGCTGGGCTGGTGCTCGCGGTGCATCGGCGGCGCCATTGCCGGCCAGGTGGTGGGAAAGCTACATTGGCGCCACTGCCTGTTCTCCACGATCGCCGGAGCCTCCCTGTAATGGCCACTTCCACGTTGTTCCTTTATGTCGTTGCGGTAAGCGCGGTGATGATGACGCCTGGTCCGTCGATGCTCCTGGCACTGAGCAATGGTGCGGGCCACGGGATGCGGGTGGCGTCGTTCGGCATCGCCGGGGCGGCGTTGTCGGACCTGCTGCTGATCGCTGCCGTCGGTTGTGGCCTGGGGGCGTTGTTGCAGGCCTCCGAGCAACTGTTCTCAGTGGTGAAGTGGGCCGGCGCCGCCTACCTGCTGTACCTGGCCTGGGTCCTTTGGCATGCACCGATTCGGCCGTTGTCGGAGACGACCGTGGCTCGTTCGGCAACGGGGCGCTCGGCCTTTATGCGGGCATTGTTCGTCGGTCTTTCAAACCCCAAGGGCGTGCTGTTCTTTTCAGCCTTCCTGCCGCAGTTCATCCAGCCCGCGGAACCCGTCGCTGAGCAATACGTGATCCTGGCCGTCACCAGCGCACTCATCGATTGCCTGATGATGAGCCTCTACGCCTTGGGCGGGCGACAGGCGATGCGAACGTTTTCGTCAAGGGTGATGCAGTGGATCAACCGCTGCAGTGCCGGCATGCTGGCATTGCTTGCCCTGGGCCTGACCCTGTACCGCCGCAACGAGTCGCGTTGAGTTTGCCGGGGCAGGGGAGCATGGGCTGAAGTGCGGTTTTACCGGGCTGCAGATTCCTGGTCCCTTGCCTGAGCACTGAACGGCCTCGCCTCGATCGCGGCGCACCTGTCTTCAGTCCTGCGAGGTGTTCCCGCCGGGCGTGGCCAGCCCTGCACGCAGCGCACTGAGGCCACCCCGGCCGAAGCGGGCCCCGCTTGCTGGAGGCGCTTGGCCCACCGTCGACCCTCTCGATGGTGGGCCCTGGCCCGGGTGCCTCGGCAAAGTAGCGAAGACCCAGGGCGTGGCCGGCACTCTATGGCTGGGCGGGTGCTGTCTGCGCCTGTTCCTCCAGCATGACCAGGGCGCCGACGATAAGTGCCTGCATGCCCTGGTCGAGTTCCGCCTCCATCTCCGTTTCCTCCGCTGCCCGATCGGCCTCGATCAGCGGTTCGCGGCCGGTGACCGAATACACCGTGTCGGCCACGGCAATGCCGTGGAAGGCCACGGTCGCCAGCAACCAGCGCGCGTGATCCTTGGAAAGGCCATAGGCCTGGGCGATGTGGCTCTGGTGTTCGTCGATCTTGCTGAGCATGGGCTGGGTCGCCGCCAGGCGGCGAATGACGTAGGGCGTGAGTCCCGGGTGGGCCTTGACGAAGACCCGCACCGAGGTGGCAAACACGGTCATGTATTCGCGCAGTCCGCCGCGTTGGCCAGCCTCGGCCCGGGGGATCTGCCAGCGGGTGAAGATCTCCTCGGCAACCATGCCTTTGAGCGCTTCCAGGTTGGCGACGTGCTTGTACAGCGCCATATGGCTGACCCCGAGTGCCGCGGCGACGCCGACGAAGGTGATGCTCGGCAAGCCCATCTCGATACCGGCATTGACGATGCGCTCGCGGGTGATGGTCCGAGGGCGGCCGCGGGTCGCGGGCTGTGGTGGCGCTTTCATGGTGGGTCCTTGATCGGTGGTGACAGTCTTTTAGCTGTCTTGTCAGCATTTCGCAAATTAGTTTATAGTCATGCAACTAATTGAGATTCTGATTTCCAAGGCTGTTCCATGCTGATCCCACGCCCTCTGTATCCCCCCTGCAGCCAGCCTCGATCGCACTCAACCAAGACCGACCGGCCCGTCATTGCATCGGGCGCTGCCGCCAGCCGGCAGGCCGTGCGGTGTGACGGCCAGGCGCGAGCCATTCCATCCTTTTGAATTTGCGGATGTTCGATTTCCATGGATCCTCAACACACGGCCCCGGCCAACCCCGTGGTGCCCGGCTCGATCAGCCAGGTGCTCAATCCTATTCGTGGCCGGCTGATTGTCGCCGCGTTGCTGGCCGCCGCTGGCGCCATGCTGACGCTGGTGCCGCTGGCCGTCATTGCCCACATCGCCAGGGTCGCCCTGGCTGACAGCGGCATCGCCGCGGCTGAAATGGGGTGGGCGGTGGCTCTCGGGGTGGCCTGCCTGTTTGCCGGCATGTTGCTGATTTCCCTTGGCGAGTTGCTGGCCCACCTGGCAGACAACCGCATGACCCACCACCTGCGCCGGGCGATCGTCCAGCGCTTGAGCCGGGTGCCGCTCGGCTGGTTCAGCAGCCGGGCATCGGCCGAGGTGAAGCAGGCGATTCAGGACGACATCAACACGCTGCACAGCCTGACCGCGCATTTCTACACCACGGTGGGGCGCGCGGGCGGGGCGATCCTGATCTCGCTGATCTACCTGTTCGCCATGGATTGGCGCATGGCTATCGTCTCGCTGCTGCCGTTTCCCGGGTTCTTCCTGTTTTTCTCCCGGGCAATGAAGGCCAGCGAGGCGAACATGCAGGCGTTCTCCGCCGGGATGGGACGCATCGACAACGCGGTGGTCGAGTTCGTCAACGGTATTGCGGTGGTCAAGGCCTTTGGTGACAGCGGCAAGGCGCACAGCCGTTATCGCCAGGCGATCGATGAGTTCGCCCAGGCGTTCATCGGTTTCACTCGTCCATTGGTGGCCTCGATGGCCAATGCCAACGCGATGATCGCGCCGGTCGCGGTGCTGAGCGTGGTGCTGCTGTTCGGTACGCTGTTCGTGGCCCAGGGCTGGATCGCGGCGGCGGATGTCCTGCCGTTCGTGCTGGTCACTCCCGGCCTGTGCGGCCCTTTGCTGTTGCTGCACTACATCACCCATGAGCTGAGCCACGCCACTGGCGCTGCCCGCCGGGTGCAGGCCTTGCTGCAGACGCCGGTGCTGGAGGCGCCGGCGCCCGACATGCAGCAGTCGCCCAAAGGCTGCGAGGTGCGTTTCGAGGGGGTTGGCCATGCCTATGACGCCGAGCACCAGGTGCTGACAGACGTCAGTTTCTGTCTCGCACCGGGCAGCACCACGGCGATTGTCGGTCGCTCCGGTGCCGGCAAGTCGACCCTGGCCCGGTTGCTGCTGCGCTTCTTCGACCCGAGCACGGGCCGCATCACCCTGGGCGGTGTGGACCTGCGCCATCTTGAGTGCTCCAGCCTGTACCGGCACATCGGCTTCGTGCTGCAGGACGTGCGCCTGATCCACGCCAGTGTGCGCGACAACATTGCCTTGGGCAGGCCCAGCGCCAGCCAGCAGGAGATCGAGGCGGCGGCGCGCATCGCCAACCTCCACGAGCGGATTCTCGGCCTGCCACGCGGCTATGACTCGGTGGTCGGTGAAGACGCAGCCTTGTCCGGCGGCGAGCAGCAGCGGTTGAGCATTGCCCGCGCGGTGCTGCTCGACCCGCCGGTGCTGGTGCTCGACGAAGCCACGGCGGCGGCCGACGCCGAAAGCGAGGCCGCGATCCAGGATGCGCTGGCGCACTTTGCCGAAGGCTGCACGCTGCTGGTCATCGCCCATCGACTGGACACGGTGATGCACGCCGACCAGATCATCGTGCTCGACAACGGCGCGCTGCTTGAGCAGGGCCGCCACGGCGAATTGCTCGCCCGCCGCGGACTCTATGCGCAGCTGTGGGCGCAGGGCGGCTACTCACACTCTGAACCACGGGTGGTGCCGTCATGCTGAAGCCCTTTGTGCAACTGTTGGGCAGCGATATGCCGGTGCTGCGTCGCTACGTCTGGCTGGCGGTGGTGTATGGCCTGCTCAGCGGGCTGACCCTAGTGACGCTGGTGCCGGTCCTCAGCCGACTGCTGGTGGGTGATGTACGTGCTGCGGCGCCCTGGCTGCTCCTGACCCAGGCCGGCATGCTCGCCTGTTGGGCCTGCCGGCGTCGGGTGGAGAGAGCGGGGGTGGCAGTGGGCGTGAGCCTTTTGCAGGGCGCGCGGCAGCGCATCGGCGATCACGTCACGCGCCTGCCCCTGGGCTGGTTCAACGCGGACAATACCAGCCGCCTCGGCCATCTCATCAGCCAGGGCATGATGGCAGTGGCGCAACTCCCGGCCCACGTGTTCACCCCGGTGATCAGTGGTGCGGTGACACCGCTGGTGATCATTGTCGCGCTGTTTTTCCTGCACGGGACCATGGGCCTGATCGCGTTGTTGGCGCTGCCGATCCTGGCGGCCGGCCTGCTGCTCACAGCGCGCCTGGGGCGCCACGCGGACCAGGCCTTCCAGGGGCATTTTGCCGACGCCAGCCAGCGCATGGTCGAGTTCGCCCAGGCCCAGTCGGTGCTGCGTGCGTTCAACGGGGAAGGCGGTGGTACTGCGCTGCTGAAACAGGCCATCGACCGGCAGCGCCAAGCGGGCACGCGGCTGATCTACCAGACCTCGCTGTCGGTGGTGCTCAATGCCTGGCTGGTGCAGGCGATCTTCGCCGCCTTGCTGATTGCCGCCGCCCTGTGGCTCAACGTCCATCTGGACAGCACATTGGAAGCGGGCTCGGTGGTGGCGGTGATCGTCGCGCTGATATTGGCCAGCCGCTACATCGATTCGTTGCTGGACGTGGCCAGCTACGCGGAGATTCTGCGCAACGCCTACGGCCAGCTCGAAGCCGTGCAGCGACTGTTTGCGGTCCAGCCCCTGGTCGAGCCGGATCAGCCGCAGGCCCCGCGTGACGGCTCGATCGAGTTGCGCCAGGTGAGCTTGCGCCATGGGCCGGATCAGCCCGAGGTGCTGCGTGACATCAGCCTGCAGATCGCCCCTGGCAGCCTGACGGCGCTGATCGGCGCCTCCGGTTCGGGCAAGACCACGCTGCTGCGCTTGGTCGCGCGGTTTTTCGAGGCGAGCCAGGGCAGCGTACGGGTGGGTGGCGTCGATGTGCGGCAGATGTCCAGCGCTCAGTTGGCCGGGCAGATCAGCCAGATTTTCCAGGGCAGCTATCTGTTCCAGGGCAGCATTGCCGACAACATCCGCATCGGTAAGCCCGAGGCCAGCGATGCCGAAGTCCTCGACGCGGCGCAGCAGGCCGGCGTCGGCGAACTCATCCTGCGTCTGCCCCAGGGCCTGCAGACAGCAGTGGGCGAGGGCGGTGCGCAGTTGTCGGGTGGCGAGCGCCAGCGCATCGCGATTGCTCGCGCGCTGATCAAGGACGCCCCGATCCTGTTGGTGGACGAAGCCACCGCCGCCCTCGATGCGGAAAACCAGTTGATCATTGCCCAGACGCTGGCCAGGTTACGTGGCCGGCGCACCCTGCTGGTGATTGCCCACCAACTGTCCACGGTGTCGATGGCTGATCAGATCCTGGTGCTCGAAGAGGGCCAACTGGTCGAGCAGGGCCCGCCGGCGGTATTGCGTGCCAGCGGCGGGCGCTATGCGCATTACCTCGAACAGCGTCAGGCCGCCAAGGGTTGGCGGATCGCTGCAGCGTCCCACAGTGAAGCCCACTGATGCGGGCCCCCTGGTTTGTGTTGTTGCTGGCGCTGTGCGTTGCATCCCTGCTGGTGGGGGTGCGACAGCTGGAGTGGTCGCAGCTGTTTTCGCTGTCCAGCGATGCCTGGCTGACCTTGACGGCCAGCCGCCTGCCACGCCTGGCCGCGTTGGTGCTGACCGGGATCGGCCTGGCGGTGTGCGGAGTGATCCTGCAGCACATCGTGCGCAACAAGTTTGTCGAGCCCGGCACTACGGGCGGACTGGACGCGGCCAAGCTCGGCATCCTGGCGTCGCTGGTACTGGCACCCACGGCCGGCACCCTGGGGCGGATGCTGTTCGCGCTGCTGTTCTGCTTCGTCGCGGGTTTGCTCTTCGTGCTGATCATCCGGCGCATCCGCTTCAAGAGCGCGGTGCTGGTGCCGGTCATCGGCTTGATGTACGGCGGGGTGTTGAGCGCCATCGCCGAGTTCTACGCCTATCGCAACAACATCATGCAAAGCATGCAGGGCTGGCTGCTGGGGGACTTTTCCAGGGTGGTCCAGGGCAACTACGAAATCATCTACCTGATCCTGCCGATCGTCGGGCTGACCTACCTCTATGCCCACCGTTTCACCGTGCTCGGCATGGGTGAGGACCTGGCCAGCAGCCTGGGCTTGAACTATGGGGCGACGGTGGCGCTGGGCCTGTTGCTGGTGGCGGTGACCGTGGCTGCCACGGTGATCACCGTCGGCTCGATCCCTTTTGTCGGGCTGGTCATTCCCAATCTGGTGGCGCTGCGCTATGGCGACAACCTGGGCCGTACGCTGCCCATCGTGGCCTTGTCGGGGGCATCGTTGCTGCTGGTCTGCGACATCCTCGGGCGCCTGCTGATCTACCCATTCGAGGTGCCCATCGGCCTGACCGCCGGCAGCGTGGGAGGCGTGCTGTTCCTGGCGCTGATCTTCTGGAGGCAGCGATGATGCGCCGACATTCGCAGTACCTGGCCTGGGCAGGGGTGCTGGTGCTGGCCCTGGTGTTCGTGATCGCCGGCTCGGGGCTGGATTTTACCTACGTGATTCCCAAGCGGCTCGCCCGGCTGGCGGCGATGCTGATTGGCGGGGTCTGTATCGCTTGGTCATCGATTACGTTCCAGACCCTCACCGGCAACCGGATACTGACCCCGGCGATCATGGGCTACGAGGCGGTCTACCTGCTGTTGCAGGCCCTGCTGATTCTGTTCTTGGGCACCTACAGCCTGGTGTTGCTCGGGATCACCGGCAACTTTCTGCTGTCGGTGCTGGTGATGTTCGCCTATTCGTGGCTGATCCATCACTGGCTGTTCCGCAGCGGCAGGAACAACCTGTATGTCCTGCTGCTGCTTGGGCTGGTGCTGAGCATGGTGATCACCACCTTCACCCAGTTTGTCCAGCTCAAGGTCAGCCCCGGCGAGTTTTCCGTGCTGCTGGGCTACAGCCAGGCCTCTTTCAACCGGGTGCAACCGCAGCAACTGTTGTACTCGGGGCTGCTCGTCACGGCGGTGTGCCTGGTGGGCCTGAAGACCCTGCCAACCCTGGATGTGCTGTCCCTGGGGCGGGACCAGGCGATGTCCCTGGGCGTCGACTATCGGCGCAGCGTGCGCCTGCATCTGGCTTTGATCGCCACCCTGGTCGCGGTTTCCACCAGCCTGCTGGGGCCCACGGCGTTCATGGGCATCTTCGTCGCCAACATCACCTATGCCCTGTGCCGGACCTTGCGCCACCGGGTCACGCTGGCGCTGGGCAGCGCGATTGCAATCGGCATGTTCATCAGCGCCCAACTGCTGGTCGAGCATGTCTTCAACTACAAGACCACCGTCGGCATTCTCGTCAACCTGGTGTGCGGCGGGTATTTCCTGGTGCTGATGGTGCGTACCCGAGGAACTCCATGATCACTGTCCACGACCTGCACAAGGCCTACGGCGCCAAGACTGTTGTGGGCGGCGTCGATGCCTGTTTTCCCGCACAGCGGCTGACCTCGCTGATCGGCCCCAATGGCGCCGGCAAGAGCACATTGCTGATGATGATCGCGCGGTTGATGGCGCCCACCCGCGGCGAGGTGCGCATCGAGGGCCGCCCGGTGGCCGGCATCCCTGCGGCTGAGTACGCCAGGCGCGTCGCCACCTTGCGTCAGGCACCGGACTTCAACCTGCGGCTGACGGTGGAGGAACTGGTTGCCTTCGGGCGCTTCCCCTACAGCCGTGGTGCGCTGACCCGGGAAGACCGGCGGGTCATCGACGAGGCCATTGCCTTCTTGTCGCTGGAGCCGCTGCGCCAGGCCTACCTCGACGAACTCAGCGGCGGCCAGCGGCAGATGGCTTTCCTGGCCATGACCATCGCCCAGCAGACGGATTACCTATTGCTGGATGAGCCGCTGAACAACCTCGATATCAAGCACGCCGTGCAGATCATGCGCGCGCTGCGGCGCCTGTGCGACGAACAGGGGCGCACGGTGATCCTGGTGGTCCACGACATCAATTTTGCCGCCAGCTATTCCGACCACATCGTGGCGATGAAGGGCGGGGCGGTGCAGTGCGCCGGCAGCGTCGCCGAGGTGGTGACCGAAGCCCGGCTGGGCGAGCTGTACGGCCTGGACTTCGAGATCACCCAGGGCCAGCGCGGGCGCCTGTGCAACTACTTCAACCCATAAGAGAACGGCAATGATGTTCAATCACAGATACCGGCGGTGGCCGTTGGCCCTGCTGATCGCCGCGGCTGTCGCGGTGCAGGGCTGCAACGACAAACCCGGCGCACCTCCCTCGGCCGCCGCTGCGCCACCCTTGGCGCCGGCGGACTATGCACCGGTCACCGTGCAGCACCAGTTGGGCTCGACGCTGATCGAGCATGTTCCGCAGCGGGTAGTGGCCCTGGACATGAATGAGGTCGACTTCCTCGACCAGTTGGGGATTGCCGTGGCGGGCATGCCGAAGGACTTCGTCCCGCATTTTCTTGCCCGCTACAAGGACGCGGCGAACATCGAGGACCTGGGGGCGATTGTCCAGCCCAATCTGGAGCGGATCCATGGCCTCAAGCCCGACCTGATACTGATCACCTCGCTGCAGGCCAATCACTACCGGGAGCTGAGCGAGATGGCGCCGACGCTGCATTTCGATGTCGACTACCGCGACAGCGAGACCCGGCACATCGAAGTCATCAGGGACCACCTGCTGAGCCTGGGGCAGATCTTCGGCAAGTCGGCACTGGCCCGGGAACAAGCCGCGGCGCTTGAGGCCCAGGTCGAGGAGGCCCGGCGTATCACCCAGGGTCGCCCCGAGAAAGCACTGGTGGTGCTGCACAACAACGGCGCCTTCAGCTCGTTCGGCGTGCAGTCGCGCTATGGCTTCATCTTCAACGCCCTGGGGGTCAAGCCCGCCAGCCCGACGGCCGAGGCCGGCCTGCACGGTCAGCCGATTTCCAGCGAGTTCATTCAGCAGGCCAACCCCGACATCCTCTATGTGGTGGACCGCACGGCAGTGATGGAGCGGCGCCCGGTGATGGACGCCCAGAGCATGGGCAACCCGTTGCTGCGCCAGACCAATGCCTGGAAAAACGGCCGGGTGATCTTTGTCGACGCCCAAGCCTGGTATGTCACCGGGGCGAGCCCGACCTCCCTGAAACTGATGATCGCCGACGTCCTCAAGGGCTATCGGGACTGACTCGGCCTTGGCCGTTGCCAAGTGAATATTTGCTTATTAGCGATTCTCATTAAAAACAGCACTTCGATTCAGCTTTAAAAAATACAACAACCCTGCCTTCATCTCACAACGGAGTTCTAGCGTGAGCAAACGCCATTCCCACCCCCGTATTGCGCCACCCTGTGCAGTCTTTGCCCTGAACCGTACCGCTGCCGCCGTGCAGACGGTGCTGTTGGGCTTGAGTCTGGCGGTGATCGGGCTTCCCGCACAGGCCGAAAGCTCGAGTGCCGAGGAAGAGGAGCGCGGATTAACCTTGCCAGTCGCCACAGTGCAGGGCGAGATGGCCTTGCCCGCCGAGCTGCCGCCCACCTATGCGGGCGGGCAAGTGGCGACCGGCGGCCGGGTCGGCCTGCTGGGCAACAAGGACTTCATGGAGACGCCGTTCAGTACCATCAGCTACACAGAAAAATACATTGCCGACCGCCAGGCCAAGAACATCACCCAGGTCATTGCCGCCACCGATCCTGCGGTATTCAGCAACGGCCTGACCGGCACCTTCAGCGAGAACTACTCCATCCGCGGTTTCGCCAGCAGCATCAGCGACGTGACGGTTGGCGGGCTGTTCGGCATGGCTCCCTATTACCGGATCTCGCCGGAAATGTACGAGCGCATCGAGGTGCTCAAGGGCCCGTCGGCCCTGCTCAACGGCATGCCGCCGGGGGGCTCGGTGGGCGGCACTGTCAACCTGGTGCCCAAGCGTGCCGGGGAGGAGCCGCTGACGCGCCTGACCACCACCTACATGTCCGATGCACAGTACGGCGGGCACCTGGACGTGGGCCGGCGCTTTGGTGAGAACCAGCAGTTTGGCGTGCGCTTCAACAGTGTCTACCGGGATGGCGACGGGGCGATCGACCATCAAAAACCCAAGACCCAGCTGAACGCCCTGGGCCTGGACTGGCGTGGCGAACGAGTCAGGCTTTCCGCCGATCTCTATGACAGCGAGGACCGCGTCCGCGGACAAAACCGCGGGATCAGCCTGGCTTCCGGCGTCTCGGTGCCCAAGCCGCCGAAGTCGGACACCCTGTTGAATCCCGATTGGGGCTATGTCGAAACCCGGGACAAGGGCGCGATCTTGCGCGGCGAGTTCGACCTCAGCGACCACCTGATGGCCTATGCCGCCTATGGCGCCAGCAAGACCCACTACGCCTACAACGGCACCATGATGGCCACGGTGTTCAATGACGCGGGCGACTTTCGCACCAGCATGGGCCAGCTCAAGCAGGACCTGGAAAAGACCTCGGGGGAGCTGGGCTTGAAAGGTGATTTCAAGACCGGGCCCGTGAGCCATAACTGGTCGGTGAATGCCACCCACTACGGTGACAAGCAAAAGGACTATGGGCGCAGATCGGTACCCGGGGCGGACTGGGTCACCAATATCTACAACCCGGTCTGGGGCCCGGCCGCGGCTGCCAGCTGGCCGCTGATTGCCCACACTGAAAACCGGCTGACCAGCTATGGCCTGGCGGACACCCTGTCGATTCTCGAGGACCAGGTCCAACTGACCCTGGGCGTACGCCGCCAGCAGGTGCTCACCGACAGCTTCAGCACCCAGACCGGACAGCGCAGCGATCGTTATGACGAAAGCGCCACGACGCCAGCGGCGGCCTTGCTGATCAAGGTCACCGACCAGGTTTCCGTGTACGCCAACTACATCGAAGGCCTGAGCAAAGGCGCCAGTGCGCCGATGGGGGCGAAAAACGTGGGAGAGGTGTTCGCGCCCTACAAGTCCAAGCAGAAAGAGCTTGGTGTGAAGCTTGATCTCGGTGACTTCACCCACACCCTCAGCCTGTATGAAATCACCCGCCCCAGCGGGTATCTCGACCCGGACACCGAGATCTTTTCCTTTGGTGGCGAGCAGCGTAACCGTGGCATCGAGTGGGGCTTCTTCGGTTCGCCGCTGAGCGATGTGCGCCTGATGGGCGGCGTGGCCCGTGTCGACCCCAAACTCACCAAGACCGCGGGGGGTGTCAACGAAGGCAAGACAGCCATCGGCCAGCCCACGCTGCAAGGCAAGCTGGGGGTGGAATGGGATACTCCGGTCATCGAGGGCCTGACACTGACGGCCAACGCCACCTCCGTGTCCCAGCAGTACATCAGCGCCGACAACTCGCAGTCGATTCCGGGCTACACCATTTTCGATGTGGGCACGCGCTACGCCCTGCAGGTTGCCAGCCGCCCAGTGACCTTGCGCGGTAACGTCAGCAACCTGACCAACAAGGCCTACTGGGGGACGCCGTTACTGTCCAGCCTGGGCCTGGGGGCACCGCGCACCTTTGAGCTGTCGGCTACGGTGGATTTCTGAGGCGCTGAGCGGGTCAACGCCTGCCGACACCTTGGGTGCTCGGCTTTTGATCCCAGAGTGAACCGGCACTGAACCCCTGGACTGAAACCGTACGTCAGCGAATCAGATTCTGGCGTACGGTCTCAGTCCAGTCTGTCGTACCTGTGCTCGGCCTGGATGAGGGGGTAGCCCCGGGGGTTGGAAGCAGGCTGGCCAGAGCCCCAGCGTTTCCTGTACCGCCTCCCGGTCTTTCAGGCATTCGATCGCGAAAACATCTGTGCCTTGCGGTGCTCTCTCGCCAGGCATGCAGCGCCGGTGCCAACAGCCGCTGTTGCGGGGCGATCACACCAGTTGATCAAACAATCCCGTCAATCACGATATGCCGGTGCCCACGACTGCATTGCTCAATCCGGGCCTCGACTTTGTAAACGCTGCGCAGCATCAGTTCGGTAATCACTTCCTGGCTCGGGCCGCTGCCTTGAGTGGTGCCGTCGGCAATCACCAGGACCTGATCGGCAAAACGCAGCGCCTGGTTGAGGTCGTGGATGGCAATGAACACAATCACTTGGTTCTTGCGGGCCAGACTGCGCATGAAGTTCAGCACCTGAACCTGTCGATGCATATCGAGGGCGCTGGTGGGTTCGTCCATCAGCAGTATCTCCGGCTCCCTGACCAGGGTTTGGGCGATGGACACCAACTGCTGCTGACCGCCGCTGAGCTCTCCGAGGTTACGAAAGGACAACTCGCTGATGCCCAGCGCCGTCAGGGTCTCGTCGACCAGTGCCAATTCGTCATCGTGCACGGTCCATCCCGGTGCCAGTTGCTTGCGTGCCAGCAACACCGATTCATAGACCGTTAACCGCGCGCTGGCATTCAGACCCTGAGGCATGTAACTGATGCCTGCAGGACCTTTTTTCGAGTCCTGCAATATCACCTGCCCGGGGCCGTCGATCAGCCCCGCCATGCGCTTGAACAACGTCGACTTGCCGGCCGCATTGGGGCCAACCACGGCGACCACCTGGCCACCGAAAAAAGCCGCCGTCGAAACACCGCGAATAATCTCGCGCTGCGCGTATTGGGCGCCGAGGTTTTCCAGTTGCAACTTCACCATGAGTTTTTCTTCCCGCCGAGGATCAGAGAGATGAAGAACGGCACGCCAATCAGTGACGTGACCACGCCAATGGGGAAAATCGCGCCGGGGATCAGTACTTTGCTAATTACGGAACTGGCCGACAGAATCAATGCGCCGGTTAGCAGCGCGGCCGGCAGGAAGAACCGCTGGTCTTCACCGATCAGCATGCGGGCGATGTGCGGCCCGACCAGGCCGATGAAACCGATGGTGCCGACAAAGGCCACTGGAAACGAGGCCAGCAGGCTGACCATGATCAGCGTCTGAAAGCGCAGGCTGCGGACGTTGATACCGAAGCTGGCGGCCTTGTCGTCGCCCAGGCGAAGGGCGGTCAAGGCCCAGGCGCGTTTGGCGAAGATCGGCAGCGTGATGAGGATGACCAGGCAGATCACCCCGAGTTTCGGCCAGGTGGCTTTGGTCAGGCTGCCCATTGTCCAGAACACCACGGCGGCTACCGCTTGCTCGGTGGCAAAGAACTGCACCAGCGCCAACAAGGCGTTGAAGGTGAACACCAGGGCAATGCCAAGCAGCACAATGGTTTCGGCGGTCACGCCACGTCGCAGGCTCAGGAAGTGGATCAGCAACGCCGACAGCATGGCCATGATGAAGGCGTTCAGCGGCACCATGAATTGTGCCGCCAGCGGGAACAGGGCGACGCCGAATGCCAGCCCCAGGGCGGCACCGAAACTGGCGGCTGCGGAAATGCCCAGGGTGAACGGACTGGCGAGCGGGTTGTTGAGGATGGTCTGCATCTGCGCGCCCGCCAGCGACAACGCCGCCCCGACGGCCACCGCCATCAACGCCACCGGCAGGCGAATGTCCCACATGACCACGCGCACCTGCGGGGCCGCGCTGCTCGGCGAAAGCAGCGCGCCAAGCACGTCCTTGACGCTGTAGTTGGCCGGGCCCAACGCCAGGTCGAGCAGCACGCTGCACATCAACACGATTGCCAGCCCGGCAAGGATCAGGCACTTGCGCAGCACCAAACGGCGGTAGGTTTCGCGCTGCCGGGCCACGGCCTGGGTTAGCGTGCTCATGGTTTGACCTCGGGCTTGCGCAAGCTGACGAAGTAGCCCGACTCATACGGCACCGGCAGGAAACGCTCATGCAGCTCGCGCAATGATGCGTCCGGATCGAGGTCGGCAAACAACTCTGGATGGAACCATTTCGCCAACTGCTGGATAGCGGCGAACTGGTAAGGGCTGTTATAGAACTGATGCCAGATGGCATGGAAGGCTTGATGCTCCTGGGCCTTGATACCCGCGTAGGCCGGGCGTTGGGTGTACCAGGCAAGCTTTTTCCGGGCTTGGGTCATGTCCGCGCCGGGGCCGACACCGACCCAGTGGCCTCCCGGGGCAAAGGCTTCCCAGTTGGCGCTGGTGACCACCACGTGCGCCGGGTTGGCGACTATGACCTGCTCGGGGTTCAACTGGCCGAACGTGCTGGGAATGATGCTCCGGGCTATGTTGTTGCCCCCGGCCATGTCGACGAAACGACCAAAGTTCTCGTTGCCGAAACTCAGGCAGCAATCATCGGTGTAGCCGCCGATGCGTTCGATGAACACGTCGGGGCGGGGCGGGTGGCTGCGTTCGATGACGTCTGTGACGCGATGAATCTGCTGGTTGCGAAAATCGATGAAGGCCTGGGCCCGTTGCTCTTTGCCAAACAGTTGGCCGAACAGGCGCATGGTCGGTTCGGTGTTCTGCATCGGGTTGTTGCGAAAGTCGACATACACCACTGGGATGCCCAGGGCGTCAAGCTTTTCGATATAGCGTGCATCTTCGGTTGCATGCTGTGCTTCGATATTGAGGATGATCACATCGGGTTGCTGGGCTATTGCCTGTTCGATATCGAAGGTCCCGTCTTCAAACCCGCCGAAGGTTGGAACCTTGGCAATCTCGGGAAACAGGCGCAGGTAGGCGTTGTAGGTGTCAGGGTCGGACTGGATCAGATCCTTGCGCCAGCCGACGATGCGTTCGAAGGGGTTGTGTGTGTCCAGTGCGGCGACCAGATACAGCTGTCGGCCCTCGCCGAGAATGACCCGCCTGACCGGCAGGTGCACCTTGACCTTGCGTCCCAGCAGGTCGCTGACCTCGGTACGTACTGCGTTCGCCTCGGATGCGTGGGTACTGAGGGGCACCAGGGAAAACAGGCTCAGCAGTCCAGCCAGCAGCAGCGCTGCAACAACCTGGCTGCGTCGATCGAAAATCACCATGGTCAAAGCCTTTGCAAAGTCAGGTCGGCCAACGGTTCACACCGTCAGCCGGCTGAACGTTTCAGAAATCGACAGTTGCCGAGAGTAATAAGGTGCGCGGTGAACCCTGGGAAAATGCGCCGTAGGAGGCGACGCCCGACCAGTACTTGTGGTCGAGCACGTTCTGCACGGTGGCGCGAAAAGTGGTCGGCCGCTGATCGATGCGAGTGGAGTAGCGTGCACCGACATCAAAGCGGGTCCAGTCATCCAGCTTCTGGGTGTTGGCCAGGTCGGCGTACTGGCTACCGGTATGGATCGCTCCCCCGGTCAACGTCAGGCCCTCGATCCATGAGGTGTCCCATTCGGCCCACAAATTGGCTTGGACTTGCGGCACGCCCACCGGTTTATTGCCACGATTGCCAGCGACGGCCGTTTTGCTCAGTTGCGCGTCAAGCAAGGTCACGCCACCCAGTAGCCGGGTGCCTGGCGCCACTTCGCCGAACACGTTCAGTTCCAGCCCGCGGTTGCGTTGTTCGCCTTGCACCGCAAACACCCCGGACGCCAGCTCTCCACTGGGTTTGGTGATTTGAAACAGGGCCAGGGTGGAGGTGAATACGTCGTAGTCGACCTTGACCCCGAGTTCGTGCTGGCGGGAAACGTAAGGAGCAAAGATCTCCCCGGCATTCGACGCGGTGGAGGGGGCAACGTCGCCCTTGCTCAGGCCTTCGAGGTAGTTGTAATAGAGTGAAACATGGTCCCAGGGCTTGAGCACTGCACCGAACAGCGGCGTGGTCCGGCCGTCGTCGTAGGCCGTGGAAACGGCTCCGGCTGCGTTGTAGTTGTCGGATTTGATGTTCTGTTTGCGCACGCCAAGGGTCACCTGGACGCGCTCGTCAAGTAACGCCAGGGTGTTGGCCAGCGCCACGCCGGTCAGTTCGCTGGCGGACACTTTCGGCGTATCCGGCTTGGGGATCACGGGTTCGGGGCGATCCACGGGGTGATAGATGTTCGACAGGATCGGTGCGCCGGAGATGATCCCGCGGGACAGCACATCGCGATAGCGACTGACCTGCACGGTCGTGCGGTGACTGATGGGCCCGGTATCGAAGCGCAGGCGCGCACCGGCGTCGAGGGTGTAGCGCTTGACTTCAAATTTGTAGTAACCGGGGATGGAAGAGGTGTCGCCAGCCGCATTGATAATGGTCGGGGTCTGGTCCGACATCCGTGCAACATCCGACTTGCCACCGCCGGCATGGGCGAAAACAGCCAGGGCGTCGCTGAGATCGTATTCACCAGTGAACAGGGCGGATTTGTCACGGGTTCGCGACCAGCCCCAATCCTGGCTGACATTGATACGACCGTTGGCTGCCGAGGGAATATCTACCCCCGGGGCGATCAGAAACGGCCGGGAAGCGGCGTCGAAGCGTTCTTGCTGATTGAGCCAGTCCAGGCTGGTGCGCAGGCGTTCACCCTGGTAGTCGAGGGATATTGCACCGATATCAACGTGACGGGACTGAGCGTCGATCACCGTGTCGCCCAATTGGCTGCTGCCGTTGAGGCGCACCCCAAACCGGCGATCTTCACCAAAGCGTCGGCTGACGTCGAGGTGGCCGCCCAGCTGAGAATCCAGCGCGTAACGGGTGGTAAAACGGGTCAGGTCTTGGTCGAGAGAACGCTTGGGTACTACGTTGATGACGCCGCCGACCGCGTTGTTGGGTGCCATGCCGTAGAGCAGGGCGCCGGGACCTTTGACCAGTTCGATGCGCTCGGCATAGTCGGTAAATACCCGGTAGTTGGGTGCCACGCCGTATACGCCGTCGAACGCCAGTTCACCGAGGTTGCCTTCACCAACGGGAAAACCCCGGATGAAGAACGAGTCGACAATCCCTCCGGCCTGGCCCGTGGAGCGCACCGACGAATCGCGTTCCAGCACATCACCGACGGTGACGGCCTGTTGATCCTTGATCAGCGCCGAGGTGTAGGTGCTGATGCTGAAGGGGGCATCCATCACATCGGTATTGCCGAGGATGCCCAGGCGCCCGCCATTGGCGACCTGTCCACCGGCATAGCTCGGTGGCAGGGTATCGCCGCGCTTGTCAGCACCGATCACCGTCGTCTCGTCCAGCGTCACCCGGGTTTGGATCAGGGTGTAGGTACCGTCGCTGCGCAACACCATTTCCAGGCCACTGCCTTGCAGCAAGCGCTTGACCGCCTCCTGGGTGGAGAAATGGCCGATCAGTGCCGGGCTGGTCAGGCCTTCGGTCAACGAGGGCTGGAACGACAGGGCGATACCGGCGTCCACGGCGAAGCTCGACAGGGTCGCGCCGAGCGGTCCCGAAGGCGTGTTGTAGGCACGGATCTCGACAGCGTCCAGTTGTGCAGGCACGACGGCCAAGGCCAATGGGCAAATGCTGCCCATCAGGGCCAGGCTGAGCAACGTACTGCGAATAATGGGTTGGAACTGACGATCCGGATGCAGATGGCGTGCCGCAGGCATGAATGGATGGACCTATGAACAGGGCAGTAGAGTTCTTCTTCTCAATAGCCAGCCGAGCGCAAAAAAAGTATCACCGGTGGGGCGATTTTTTTATCGGCTCAGGCGGGCGAGAGCATGATCCAGAGACCATTCAAATGGCCGCGGACCAGGATCGGGTAGGTCTGCGCCAGCATATTCAACGTGCGTGGGGTGTCGCTGATGGGATAGGCACCGGAAATCGGCAGGTCGGCCAGCGCAGGGTCGAGGCGAACAATGCCCCGGTGATAGCGCGTCAGTTCGTCGATGAAGTCGGCCAGGCGCATCTTGTCGGCCATCAACATGCCACGTGTCCAGGCGCCTGTGTAACGGTCGGTGGCGGTGATCGGGCCGAAGGTGTGGGCAGAAAAGTCGGTACCTTGTCCTGCATTGATGATCAGCGGTGTTGCGCCTCGATTGTCTGCCAGTTCAACTTTAACCGCGCCTTCCAGCACCGCAAGGTGAGTGCGCGGCTGCCGTTCGCGTACCGTGAAGCGCGTGCCCAGCGCCTGCATCCGGCCTTGGCGGGTGCTGACCAGAAAGGGCCGGGGCAGCGGTGCATCATCTGGCGCGGTCTGCACCAGGATTTCACCTTCGCGCAGGTGAATGAGCCGTTGGCTGGCATCGAACCGCACGTCAATGGCGGTGTCGGTGTTCAGCGTGATTTTCGAGCCGTCAGCCAATGTCAGCTCCCGTTGTTGGCCGACAGGGCTGCGGTAGTCGGCGGTCCATTGCTGGGAATCTGCCAGTTTCCAGCCACCCCAACCGACCGGCAGGACCGCCAGAATCATCGCCAGCTTGCCCAGCGCTGCTCGGCGCTCAGGGCTGCTGGGGCGATCCAGCGTCGACATCGCCAGTGATGGCGGCAGGCCGCCGAGTTTGCTCTGTAACAATTTCGCTCGTGCCCAGGCGTGGCCGCGCTCGGGCGTGCTGGCTTTCCAGCGCTCCCACTCGGCCTGCTCCGGGTCGCTGAGTTCACCTTCACCCATGCGGATCAGCCAGTCGGCTGCCTCCTCGAGGGCCTGGTGTTTGAGGGACGGTTCACCGGGACGTGCGAGCATTCACTCCGCCAGCAACAGGCATTGCACGAAGGCCTGCTTCATGTAGCGCTTGACCGTGATCAGCGATACGCCCAATTGCTGGGCAATGTCGTCGTATTTCAAGCCGCTGATCTGCGAAAGCAGAAACGCACGTTTGACCAGCGGCGGCAAGGCGTCGAGCATCGCGTCAACTTCGTGCAGGGTTTCCAGCACCATGAACCGCAGTTCCGGTGAAGGCACTTCCTGTGGGGGAATGTGGGCGAGGGCGTCCAGGTAGGCGCGTTCCAGTGCTTTGCGCTGATACCAGTTGACCAGAATGCCCTTGGCCACGCAGCTCAGGTACGCCCGGGGTTGTTCGATGACAGTGACCTGGGAGGCGAGGATGCGGGCGAAGGTATCCTGCGCCAGATCCGCAGCATCCATGGCATTACCCAGTTTTTTTCTCAGCGTCGCGTATAGCCAGCCATGATGGCCGCTGTACAGGGCTTCGATCACGCGCAGATGATTGTCGTTATTGGCGGGAAGGGTTTCGCTCATGGCTGCAGGTTTTCATGCAATTGAGAAGTATTCCCAAGAGTAATTTACAACCCGACCAGGACGCAAGCGCCGAACGGCATCCCTGCAAGGCGCTTGGCAGGCAACGCCGTGGAGTGTTCATCGGGTGGATGTGCGACACGCTGTTGGCGCATTTCCGGGGCTCGATACCTGGTGCATCGGCGCGACTGTTGAGGGCGGCGACTGCCCGCTGGAGCAGCGCATGCAGGTCGAGAAGGGCGGCATCAGGCGCCGGAGCGTTGAAAGGGATCGGCAGCGCGGGACCACTTCAGTACGCTGGTTTTCAAAGCAGAAGCCAGCAGATCAATCCTCTGGCGAGGCAGGGTTCGGCTGCCCTGCTGCAGGGCGGTAGCGCAGCGTCATCAACGGAATCAGTGCCACCAGGTAGGCCAGGCACACGAACAGATAGGTGTACTGCAAGCCATAGGCCTGGCTGAGCAAGCCGCCCGCAGAAATGCCGGCGATCGAGGCGAATTGGGCAGTGCCCTGGGCGATCCCCAGTACCTGGCCCTGTCGCGAGTTGTCGGCAGTTTTCGAGATCAGCGCCATCAGCACGGGGGTCGTGGCACCCAGTAATACACCCCAGATGAAGTAGGCGATGACAAACACCAGGGGATTACGGGTGATGCCCGCCACGGCGGTCAGGGCGATACAGCCCATGACGATGTAGCTGATCCGATGCAGTGTGTCCTGCTGGCTGCGGTGTTCGAAATACCGCGACCATGCCGTGGCAGAAAGGATAAAGCCCAACGCCAGCAAGCCGTAGCACAAGCCGACCACTGAGTGGCTCACCTCGAATATCGAGCTGACATACAGTGAGAAAACGCTCTGGGGTAGCATCCGCGCCAGCAGCAGAATGCCCATCACACTGAGCAGCGGCAGCAGCGCTGAACCTTGCCAGAGACTGGCGCAGCGAGCGGCCGGCGAGGCCTTGTCGATGACCGGCGCTCGCTTCACCGGTGGCACATTCGGCAAGGTGACTGCCGCGATTAGCGTGCACACCGCACACAGCGCCGAGGCCGTGATGTTGATCCAGAAGAACGTTGCGTAATCGAGGATCAAGCCACCGACGACTGCACCGAGCAACGAGCCGACGTTGGTTGAAATCTGCAGGATGGCGAACAGCCGCGCCCGCCGCGACGGGGCCTCGATGCTGACGCCATACGCCTGTGCCGGAGCGATGTAGCCGGCGAAGGCGCCTTGCAGGAACCGCAGGATCAGAATGGCCCAGATATCACTGAAGAGAGCCAGCCCCAGTTGGGTCAGCGACAAACCGGCGAGCGCGCGGATCATCATCAGCTTGTGGCCATAGCGGTCCCCTATGCGGCCCCAGAATGCGCTGCTCAGCATGATGCCGAGCATCGGCCCGACGTACACGGCGATGCTGGCGAAGCTGAAAAGCGATTCCGAGGTGGTGAGTCCTCGCAGGTGGAGAGGCCAGAATGGCCCGCTCATTTCCATCGCGCCCATGGAAACCAGCTGGATGGCAAAGAGAAGATAAATCAGGACCCAGACTCGCGAACCCTGAATGACACCTGCATGGGACATGAATCGACCTCGATCAAAGGCTAGCGAGCGGGCAGGCCGGAGAGGGTTGGCGACAGTGGCTGCACTGCACCAACCGCCTGGGCAGCAAGGGGCACGGCCATGGAGCTGTCTGAGGTTGCGGTTCCCGCGATGCCAGCGCGACACGCTCGCGCATGGCCTTGAAGACAAGGTCGCTCTCGTCCCACAGGACCTCCCACAACCAAGAGTTGATCACACCCTGTTCCTTGGTCAGTCACAGGTTTGTTTGGTGTTGACGAGTGAGGAACACCGTGCCGAATACGAAGATGTACAGCGTTTCGATGAGACCGCGGGACAGCAGACTACCCGTCTTGACCTTGGGTGAAAACAGCACCCGGTGCGCAAAGATATTTCCATATCCCCCTCGTTATGGGTTTGGCCCCCATTGCCGGTGACCCTGATCTTGCTGGAACAGCCGCATGGCGTGACTCGACCCGCTCAAGTCAAAAAACTTTACCGCGGGTGATACTTTTTCGCGGGTCGACTGGCAATAGGAGTAATAACCATTACCCATGCTGAATAGGATCCTCACGTCATGCCTGTTGTCAGTCGTCCTTGTGGTGAGCGGGTGCTAGCACTCGCCATTCGTACCGCCATGCTGAATTTTGTGTTGGTCGCCGGAAGCGCCAGTGCCTGGGCCGCGGGCCCCGAGCAACAAGAGGTTGCCGCCGACAAGACTGCAAACACTCCAGCGGCGACGCCGACCGACTCCAGCAACCCTGGGTTGATGCTCGACTCCACCACGATCAATGGCTATTACAGCGGCCCGACGTCGCTGCCGGAGGTGCTCGCCGGCGGCCAGGTCGCCCGCGGTGCCAGGCTGGGCATGATGGGCAACAAGGATGTGATGGACACCCCCTTCAGTGTCACCAGCTACACCGCCCAGACCCTGGCCGATCTGCAAACAGTCACCGTTGCCGATGCGCTGGAGCGTGATCCGTCGGTGCGTTCGACCGGTCAGACGGGAGGCATCGTCGACTCGTTTTTCATCCGTGGTTTTCCCGTCGGCGAAGGCAACCTCGGAGAGCTGGCCTACGACGGTGTGTACGGGGTAGCGCCCAACTACCGGGTATTTACCGAATACGCCGAGCGTGTCGAAGTGCTGAAGGGGCCGGGTGCACTGATGTACGGCATCTCGCCGAACAGCGGTGTCGGTGGAGTGATCAACATCGTTCCCAAGCGCCCGCTGGACGAGGACTTGACCCGGGTGACCAGCAGTTACGCCTCCGATTCCCAGGTGGGAGGTCATCTGGACATCAGCCGCCGCTTCGGTTCGGAGAATCAGTTCGGGGTGCGCTTCAACGGCAACCTGCAAGGTGGAGATACGGCCGTCAATGACCAGCACCGAGATTTGGGCATCGGTGCCATTGCCCTCGATTATCGTGGCGAGCGCTTGCGCTTGAATCTGGACTTCATCAGCCAGAAAGAGAGCTATGAGGGCGCCTCGCGGCCGTTCACCATAGCGCCAGGCGTTGAGGTTCCTTCCGCGCCGAATGGCCGTACCAGTCTGCCGCAGAAGTGGGGCTGGTCGGACACCAAGGAGCAGTCGGCATTGCTCGGTGGTGAATATGACCTGAGCGATACGCTCAGCCTGTTTGCCCATGCCGGTGGCGGCAAATCGGATGTCAAGCGGATGTCTGACCAGGTACCGAGAATCCTCAACGAGGCCGGTGATACCAGCAATATTCCCGGCTACTACAAATTCAACGTTGATCGATCGACCGTCGATGTGGGTCTGCGCGGTGAGTTCGTTACTGGTGCGGTCAGCCACATGACCACCTTGATGGCAACCCGGTACCAGGACGAGTTGTCCCGCGGAATCAACAACGGCACTGAAATTCGCTCGAACATTTACCATCCGGTCGAGGTGCCGCAGCAATACATCAATTCGCCTAAAGTGCTGCGCATTTCCGAATCGCAGCTGTCGGGCGTCGCATTGACCGACACACTATTGATGTTCGATGAGCGCTTCCAGTTGACCCTGGGTGTGCGTCGGCAGGACATCGAGTCTCGTAACTACAACCCAGCGGGTTCGGTCAGTTCGAAATACAACGACAGCGCCACAACCCCGCTGGTTGGCGTGGTGATCAAGCCTTGGGAGGAGGTCTCGCTCTACTACAACTATGTCGAAGGGTTGAGCAAAGGAGACATTGCCCCCGGCACGGCTAGTAATGCCGGTGAGACATTCGCCCCGTACAAATCGAAGCAGCACGAACTGGGGGTCAAGTATGAACACGGCACCCTCATGACCACCGTGGCGCTGTTCCAGATCGAGAAACCCAGTGGCGAAGTCGGCGCCGGTAACCTGTTCTCTGTGCAGGCTGAACAACGCAACCGCGGCATCGAGTTGAGCATGTTCGGCGAAGTTGCACCCGGCACGCGCCTGATGGGGGGCGTGACGCTGCTTGATGGCGAATTGACCGATTCGGCGACCGTGGCCAACCGTGGCAACAAGCCGGTCGGTGTGCCTGACGTACAAGCCAACCTCTGGGCTGAATGGGATACACCCTGGCTTGAAGGTTTCACCCTGACCGGCGGCGCGATTTACACCGACAGCCAATACGTTAACCAGGCCAATACCCAGGAGCTGGATGCCTGGACACGCTTCGATGCCGGCGCGCGTTATGCCACCAAGATCGAAGGCCGGCCGACGACGTTCCGCGCCACGGTGCAAAACGTCTTTGATCGTGAGTACTGGTCCGGCGTTGCCTCGTATGGCGCATTCTCCCAAGGTTATCCGCGCACGTTGCAACTGTCGGCCACCGTTGACTTCTGACCGCTGCGGGAGGGGTTGCCACAGCAAGAGTTGCAACCTCATCTGGTCCAATCGAAAAGGGAGTTTCGCGTGTTGAACAGCTCGGGCTCTGCGGCAGCAGGCATGCCTTCACCCTTGCGGACATTGACCCAGCGGTTGGCAATCGAATGTGATCGCAGCCCGAATGGGCACATCCGCGAGTTGCTTCGAGTCTATGGCCTGCGTACCAGCCTTATCCGCTTCAAGGTTCTCAACGCGCTGATCGCCGCCGCGTTGGAGGGGCGTGCGGTAAGCGTCCGGGGAGTGCATGCCTATCTAGGGACGGTATCGGCCGGGATGACATCTGCCCGTGTGCGCGAAGTGCTGAAACGCCTGTGCGCCGAGGGCGTCATCCTGCTTCAGGCTGATAAGAACTACCGGATTAACGAGGAAGCCTGGAGCATCCTGAAGCAGCACCGGGGTGGCTGAAATCTCCTGGAAGACGATGGAGCAGAGCAGATGTAGATCTGGCTGTGGATTCTGGATGGCGCTGAGCCGAGCTGATGCGGCCTGAAAGACTCAGGCTCCATTCCCTAAAAGACTCTCGCAAATCGCCGAAGGCCATTTTGACTTGGCCTTAGGGGGGGAGAAGCCATGGCCAATGCTCCATGACAACTCATCGAGAGCCTATGTTTTTCATGGGTTTTCTCCCATGCAGTGGACGCGGGGACGCCCTAGGCGGTGAGGACCGCGTTGAAAGCCATTAGCCCCATGCTCGCCAGGTTGATGATGGCGTTGGCATTCGCCACATCGGCAATCGTCTGCGCGAGTTTTTCCGCATTGATGATGGTGTTCTGTACGGTACTGAGGCTTGGCGGCCTGATGGCCAGTTGGTCTGTCAGAAACGCGCGGCGTTGGTTTTTCATCAGCTCCAGGTCACGTTCGGATTCGAGCAGCAGTGCTCGGTAATGGCTGCGCTGGCTGATGTCCGCGACTTGATCGATCAGGCGGCGGTATTTCTCCTGGGCCTCCGTGAGCAAGTCGACGGTGGCGAAATACAGTTGGAGAAAGCTCAACTGTTGCTCTGGCGTGCAGTGACTCATCGTATTCATGTGCGCTCCAATAAACAGGCTTACTCAGTGGCCACGCTGGGCGGTTTGGGTGAGTTTCCCTTGGCCGCTTCAATCTTTTCCTTGTTGTCTTCGATGCTCTTTTTTATATCCCCGGCAAACTGCGCAACGGCGTCGAGGCGGCTCTTGACGGGTAGCTCATCGCCCATCACCGCCAGTGCCTTTTGCGTATTGCCCAGCGCTTGTGCGGTGTCGGGCAAAGGCGAGGTCAGTTTGGCCAGGTCGGTATCGATCTGTAGCAGTTGCTGCTGGAGCTGTTTCTCGTCAGCCATACGGCTGTCGGTGAGGGTGTGCAGTTCGCTGTAGAGGGCGGCCGTTGTTGCGGTGCCGGCAGCTTTGCGCAGGCGTTCCTCGAAGTCGGTCTCGCTCTGCAAGGTGGCGATGCTGCTCAATTGTGTGCGTATCGAGTCCAGCCTTTGCTGCGCGATGGCCGCCTGCACTGCGCGAAAGTTGGCCATTTCCGTTTGCAGCGAGAGGGACAGCGAGGCGCCCTGGTTTGCCTGGTCCAGCAGCGCTTGCGGGGTGTTACAGCCTTGCAGCGTGGTGATGCCCGCGATAAGCAGCAGGAACCCAAGGGCGCACGGCAAGTGAGTGGCGGTTCGACCTGGCATGGCTAGTTCACCCCGTTGCCGATGTAGAAGATCCCCAGCAGCCCAAGTAACGCCACCACGTTGTCCGACTTGATTCCGCCGGCGCTGGCGGCGGATACCTGTTCCACCGTCGAGCCGATCAACGATGACCATTGCTTGGCGTTGACCTCCGCATAGGCTAGCTGCAGCTCGTGGTGGGCAGCGATGTACTGGTACTCCAGTTTCATGCGCCGGCCCTCCAGACGGTTGAGGGCATCCAGGTACAGGACGACAGCCCTGTAGAGATATTCCCGCTCCTGTGGCGTGGTGTTCTTGAAGGCATTGGCGGTTGTGGCTCCTTTGACATGAGCGTTGTCAGCCACCTGATCCAGGGCTTTTCTTGCCTGGTCCAACTGGTGCAACTGCTCTACCGTCGCCTGCAGCGACGCTTCTCCAATCCTGAGCATGGCCTTCCGAGCCGCTACTTCACGGTTCACCGCTTCGAGCTGCAGTTGCTCCTGATTGCGTCGAATCAGCAGGGGCAAGGCCAGCGGGGCTTTCGCGTCGTTCAGTGATTTCTGCGCATCGTCTGCCAACTTGGGGAACATGACGAACGCCACGGTCGCCTTGTTCGCCCCCTCGGGAAGCTTGCCGTCCTTGTTGGCCTGGGTGACCGCATCGACGAAGCTGTCGAGTGACTCGAGCCGTTTCTTGGAAATGAACTGTCGCGACAACGCGTCGGGAGAGCTCTCAAGGAGTTGAATCGCTGTTTCAAGATCTGCAAAGGCCGCCTTGACCTTTTCCTGAGCATTGGGCGCTTTGCTGGCAAGCGCTTCGGTATAGGCTTTGCTCGCCGCTTCGTAGTTGCTCGCCTGAATGGCCAACGTGGCTTGGGCTGATGCTGCTTGGGCTTTGTCTTGCTCAAGCCGCTGGTAAGCCGTACTTACTGCACCACCGACCTTGCTATAGGGAATGGAGGTTGGCTGAGCTGAACACAGTGCCTGGATTTGCTTCAACGTTTCTTTGGCAAGGGCTTTACGGCCTTTGGTTTCTGGGGTGTCTGTCGGCAGGACCGTCACTTCTGCGGTGATTGCGACGCTGCGCGGTGTAGATTGAGCGGCGCCATCGGCCGTCAGATCCGCGCATTGGGGCGCAGGCTTGAGCAGGCTGACCTGGGACCACGTCTCGTTGGCACTGGCCAACCGTTTGGTCCACGTCTGCTTTTGGTATTGCGCATCTTGCATGGCCCGTGTGGTCGCAGCCGAGTCGGTTGCGCCCAGCCGCCCCATCTGCCTGTCCAGGCCGTCATAAAGCGTCTGGGTGATCGACGCGCTGTCGACCAGGGATCGCAGCTGCTGGTCGCGAATGGCCATTGCGAGTTTGTCCTGGGTATCAAGTTCAGCATTCAGCAACTGGGCCAGATTGGTGCGTTCGCTGGCAATTACCGCTGCGGTGTCTACCTGGGCCCAGGCTGTCTTGGCCTCAGTAGCCTGTTTCTCCCTGAGTTCGTTATGCAGATAGAGGGAGCCGCAACCTGTCGTGCTAAGCAACAGGCTCACCATGGCAACAAGACGAGCGCTCGCGGGGTCGATCTTCAAGTCATGCTCCTGCCAGGGGCCAGTTCACGAGGGCGCGGGTACGCACCGGGTTCAGTTTGAATCGCAGTGTTGTTCGGGGTTTGTTTGGAGCCGTGTGGTTAGGGGGAGGGGAGGCTAATAGCCATTATTGCGAACTATAGTCGGGGGCTTTGGGTTTGCAAGGAGGGAAGTAGCAGGAAAGCCAGGTACCACGGTCGGGCTCAGAGTGCTGATGGCGCGCGCCAATGCCGTTGGCCTGTGGTGTTCCTGGACATTGGCGATTTCGCTCGCACGCAGGCGGAATTCAGGTACGGCTTTGCCATCAGCAGCGTCGTCGGCCCAAGCCAGGAAAGCATCGTAGAGCTCGTTCTGTTGGCGATGAGAAGAGATCTTCCCTACAGATCGATAACCTCAGCAAGGACGCGAAGCCTCGTTGCCTTCAGCGACGAACCATCACCGTAAAACGGCCAGACGAAATTGTCGGCCCAACAGGGAGAATCATGCCCTTTGGCAGGCACGGTCTTGAGCTGCTTGGCCAGCGTCAGCCTGCGCTGGGTAGCTAGGTCGGGGCGCTCGTACTTGGCGAAATACCCCAGTGCGTTTGCGATATCGCACTTGGGCAAGATCCTGAAGAAGTCAGATTCGCAGCTTACTCGACGATGCCTAAAGACTATCCGGATCACCAAGGAACATTAGGAAATTCATATAAATCAGATGGTTACGGATGGAAAATTGGTTTTGTATCCCCAGATGTACCCCTTTTTACAGCAGCTACGAGTGGATTACAGTGGAAACACCGAGGGTGGGGCTGTGGGTGCCCAGCGTGTTGCCTTGGCAGAACTCATCACGGCTCGGGTTGGTCGGTACAGCCTCCATGATCAGATGGCCCAATGCCCGAAATAGCTTCACGTTGGCGTTGTTTTCAAAACCTTGCGGGTCGTTCTGCTCGGCCGGGGCGGCGGCTTCTTGTCATTTGCGTAGCTGTAAAGTTACACCTAATGTCCAGCCATGTCGCAGCATCAGATCGCGACCTCTCCGTCGATATCTTCTTCCAGATCTACCCTGTGGTTCGCATTGGCGAGCATGGTTTGCGCCAGGTCCTCTGGCAGTGAGGTGATGTTGCGTCCGCTTCGGATATCAGCCTCCAGCAAACCAAGGAACGCACCGATGGCAGGGTCTTCACGGATAGCGTCTACCCGGGCGACCACGACTTCCCCGGCGCGTACGTCGAATGCGATCTTGCCACCAGTGTCAATGCCCAAAAGCTGGCGAACGGATTTGGGCAGAGTGACCTGCCCTCCGAGGTCAATGTGGCGATTTCGTGGATGGCAGGCATGAGCGTTCTCCCGGATGTATTGATTGAGTGGTAAAGAATAATCCTTGGGTGGTCAATTTTGGTTTTTTTGCTGATCAAGCATATGCGGGGCGGACGCTCAGTAGCGCCGCAAGATGAGTTACACCACCTCCCGGGACACGATCAGCGGCATCGGTCCACGTCCGAGCCCACAACTAGGGCGAACAACTGATCGCTCCCCCTGCTACGGTGGTTCGTTCCGACCGAGCAAGACGCCTTAGTAGCGCTGAGTGAATGGCAACCCCCCGTGATGGCCAAAAGCCAAGCGACCAACTTTAACCGAGATGCTGGCCGAGCACCGTGCTTAGCGCGACAAAGGACCCGCCCATGATGGATTATCTTGCCGCCTTTCCGCTTCCAGAACACCTGCTGCCGGCGCGATTACGCGATCTGCTGCTGCCCATCGGCACCGATCCCGAACTGCGGGGCGAGGTCAGTTGTTTCACGGAAAATGACCTCCACGGACCGCAGGAGGAGGTGTACATGCTTATGGCTGTCGTTCCTGACGACGGGCAACCCGTGCCGATCCTGCACATGGATCAAGGTCAGGTGGCTTTTTCGACCCCGATCCTGCGCGACAAGGGTAGCGAGAAAGGGTTTTCGCCCAGCGTGAGCGGCCACGACTACATCGTCGCGTCCTGGAGCAATGGATCGTTCTACACTTATCACCTGGCGGAAAAGGTCTGGATGGCGTTAGGACTGACCCCGCGCTGTTTCGGCAATGAACAACAGCGTCTAGCCTATGACGACCTGGGACTGCCCGAGTTTAACGTCGCCGAAGGCGAGATCTCCGCACAGTACTACTTCAAGGCTTCCCGGCATGTGCAATGGCGTATGTCCAATGACTACTTGCGCCGCTACCTGTGGCTGTGTGGGGGACTAGGAGTTCGTCAATTTTATTTCAAAGCGCAGCTTGAGGACGGGGCAGAATTGCGAGCCTGGATGAACGGACGCTCATTCGTTGACCTAGGTGGGCCTGGAAGCTGGCTGGACGGGGATGTCCGTGCGAACGGTGGCGGTCTGCTCTTGCAGGTGTGGGCCACAGTCGAGGCGGTGTCCTGTCAGCTGTCGCTGGAACAGACCGCCGAAGGTCTGCATTGGCCGGGCATCCAAGGCGCTGTCACGCACGCCCGAGCCAACGACATCTTCAATGCCGCCACGGTCTATCTGGATGACCAATTCTTGGAGCGCTATGAACAGAACCACTTCTACGACACAACACCGGTCAACCTCCACGGTTTCTGGCACTGTAGTCCGTCCTATTTGGGGCAGTGGGCGTTCACCGGCTGCGAACGCGTCGGTCGTAATTTGATCAGGGTACAACTGCGCGACCTGTACAAGGGGGTGCCTGACCGAGAAATTCTGCATGCGCATGTCCATGCGCTAACGCCCAACCAGATTAACGCCCTTGACCTAGGCGTAGAACATATCGTCGCCAAGGTCGACCGGCTATTGGCTCAGTTGCTGACCTTAGCCGACAACCTGTCAGCACTTGCGAGCCACCTAGGCATCGCGAAGGCCGCTGAAGACGTGATCGGTTTTCAGCGCAACGAAATCAAAGACAATGGATGGTTACATTACCCTCAGTTGGAAAAGCTCGCCCAAGTTGCCCCGTTAGCGATGACACAGCAGGCGTTTTTAGCGCGATGCAAGTCTATCCATGAGCTCTGGCAGCGACTCCCCAACGGTTTCCTCAAACAGCTCCTACACGCTGCAGGTATACCCCGCGCCCAAATCGCCAACAGGGCCAGCTTGAAATTGCTGCAAACGCTACTCAATGTCCTGCAGCGTCTGGAGGGGGACGAAGAGGCGCTTGACGCCTTCAAGCGCGCTGAGCCGCCCGAAGGCTGGGATGATCGCAATGCTGATCTGGCGATGCTGTTCGTGGCTAACGACCTGCGTATTGCCGATGCCCACGACTCTGTGGGCGAGTCCTTGCAAAAACTCCAGGATCAAGGGTTCGATAGTGCGTCCTTGCACCAGGGATACGGTCGTGCACTTGATTTTGTGCTGGACGGCGTCATCACCTCATTCGCAGCGATCAATACTCCGCTCTGCCGGATCCTGGCTCGGGACCGAGGCGGTAGACGTCCGCACCAACGGGTTTAGGCGGACCCCCTCAAGGGCCGCTGCACATGATGGCCCGCAGGCGGCGACAGGATCATCACTTCTTCAGTCGGTGCGAAGGAGGCAAGCTCAGTCAGCGCCGCGGATGATCGTGGAGCGTTACCACGGCAACTTCAGACGCACCAGCTGGCGCTATAGACTAGCTACTACATGGAAGCCGTCATTCCGCGCCTGCTGGGCGGTCGCATCGTAGTGGCAAGCACGGTTCCGAAAGGGGCACCGAGGTGAGGATTGCAGGTCGGTCAGGCGTAGGGTCGGCTCGACCTGCCAAATCCAGGGCAGATTGTTGTTCAACAGTTAGAAGAGTGAATTAGTCGTAACTGTCTGGGCGGAGTGATGCTCTTCAATGCCGCAATCTCAATGTGCTAGCATCCAAAGGGCCCATTCGGAGCACGGTGGATGCAGGCAAAGAAAGATTTATGTGAAGAGGCAAGTAATGGACGCTGACCAAATGCAAGAGCATGGGCCACAAGACGAGCAACGAATCCTCTCGATCAGCACTGCATCAGACTGCGTTGTACATGACACCAAAATTGTTCGGCCGAGCACTCATGTATTTATTGTCGGGGTAGGGCACTATCCCTATTTCATCGATGGTGGTCCTGATTCTTTTGAAGAAGCCGAACTTGGACAACTATCATCCCCTCCTGTTTCGGCCAGAGCCTTGGCACGTTGGTTCATTGACGAATATCACTATCCACCGGCACCGCTCGGTTCCGTCGCGTTGCTCATCAGTGACGATACCAATGTGCCTTTCGAGACAGCCTCTGGAAACTGGGTGGTACCAAAACCTGATTATGAAAATTTCGCTAAAGCTGCTGATGCATGGTTTGAGCGAGGAAATACTGACGAAAGTAATCGACTGGTTTTCGTCTTCTGCGGACATGGATATGGTCAAGGGAGAATCTCATCCCTATTGATGTCCGACTTCAATTTTAAAAGTCGCGCTCGATGGGATAGCGCACTAGATCTCGGTGCATTCGTATCCGGGATGGCTACTTGTGCGGCCGCAGAACAGATTTATTTCATCGATACCTGTCGACGACCTCACGGTGCGCTGCTCGCGCCGGATGCGGCTATCGGGCGCACTCCCGTCCATGCAAAGGCAGACCCACGAGAAGGATTTAAAACCCGGGTCAATGCACCGCTGATCTTCTCGACCGGAGACGAACTGCCCGCACTTGCTCCAGAGGATGGTGTCAGTATTTTTACTGCCGCTTTTTTAAAATCGATGCGCGGTATGGCTGCACGTGATGACAATGGAGAAACTGATTGGAGAGTGAACAACTATTCGCTATTAGAGGCGATGGCGCATGAATCAATTCGATTGACGTCACCCCACTTCAAAACCCCACAGCAGCCTCAGAGTGGTGAGGCTAGAGCATTTGATTTCCATTACCTGCGTGAAAATCCGGTCTCGCCGGTATACCTTGTTCGAACGGGAGGGGAGGCTTGTGGGCCTGGCGATATTCATTACGAACTCCGAGGTAAACCGCAGATTCGATCATGTAATGCCAACGACTATGAAATCGAGTTGGAGCTTCCATTTGGCAGATATAGCTTCACTCTAAAACAGGGTGAAATAGAAATTGCCAAAACACAGCAACGTTCCGCGCCAACATGGAAGAGGGCTAGCTTGACATGACAGCACGAACAGAAGGGAAGGTAGAACTGCGTGTTCAGTTGTATGACGGGGAAGATGTTCGCTTTGGCGTGCCAGTCCAGTTTCGCCCTGTAACTGAATCTCTGGATGACAGCGCCGGTCGGCGCGGTGATGGCAAACGTAAAATGATAACTTCCATCGCCCCTATTTCCATGAACTCTGACATGTATACGAGGGTGAGCCTGGATATCGGTGAGTACGATATTGAAGCCATCCTTCCTTCCGGCGAGCATCTCTCTGCAGAAGTCGACGTTAAGCCGGGTAAAACACACAAGGTTGTCTTAATTGGATGCGACACATCCACCAATTTCAATAACGGATCAAATTTTGTAGGGCGTGGATCACCTCCGAGAAAGCGTCCTAGAAAATCTTTGGATGAGCCAAACCATGAACTGCATCGCGAGTTAAAGGTTTCTGTTGGAAGCATGTTAGTCAGTAAAAGTACACAGAGCATATTTGATCCGTCGAAATGGAGTGACTGGTTTCAATTGCTGATGAAACGATATCAACATCGAGAGGATGTTAATGTCGATATTTTTTCACTACGAGAAAGTGAAGCCGGACTGACTGTTCAACAAGAAGAAGGTGCCGACGGACTGTCTGCGCGCATCAGTTTGATTTCACAGGAAAGGCGACAATTTCACTCGATCCATGTCGGGGGTAAAAGAGTATATGTAGAAATAAGTAGCGCATATGAATTGCGCATAGTCTCTCTCCCGTGGCCATGGGGTGAGTTTGGCACAAGGCCTGGTTCAAAAAAATTTGAAATCATTGCGCAAACTAATGGAGAGCGCTTGCACTGCACGCCACTTTTGATCGATGCCCGTTGGGGCAGTTTGTTGGCGTATATGAGCAGTGGTCGGTTATATCTGGCAAGTGAAATAATCAAACAGGCAAAAGACGCCTTGTTTGGAAAGTCCGAGAATCCCCTTGCTGCCGCAGTAGGTGGGTACATACTGATGTCTACTGAACAGGATGATGAGGCTGAAAATTGGCCGTGGTGGTTAAGTAATCTTTCTGAGCGTTTTCCAGAGTTTCCCGACGGTGCAATCCTTCGTGCCAGATGGTTGCTGCGCAAGGGCGGGATGGAAAATATAAGCAAAGCTCATGATTTACTTTATGATTCCATTCAGCGTGGAATCCCGTTTTTTACAATTGGAGTTACTTGGTTAATTGAAGGCCTGGAACAGACGTCTATTGGCTGCTCGATCTGTGATGAATATTTGAAAATGATTCGTGGCGTTGCAAGATCTGTGGATCTGGAGCAAGCATTTACTTCATTCATCATTCCCCAGTGCCGTCCAGACGGTTCGTCTGCACCGTACAATCGAAAAAAGCCTGCGATCAATAAATCGCTTAACCTTGCTCCGGCTCAGACAAAGCGCTTGAATAAACAAGAGTCGTTTGGCATTAAAATTCCAAAACATTCACTGAGTCTACCGCTGCTGAGGGGCTGATGTTTAAATTAGAGCTTCTTCCGGCCTGTGAAGGTGACTGTCTAATTCTAAGTTGGGGCAATGAAACTATTCGAAGAATCCTTATCGACGGTGGGCGTTCAGCAACCGCTGAAAGTATCAGTGCGTATGTCGACCGGCACCAACTGAAAGAGGGCGCTTTCGAACTGCTGATTGTTACGCACATTGATCGCGATCATATCGAAGGTGCGGTTGAGCTGCTAAAAAATACAAAAACGAGAAAACTGATAAAGGAGGTCTGGTTTAATTCCAGGGTTGACCTCGAACAAGAGCCACTTGCGCCGGGATACGAGGAATTTGGGCCGCGGGATGGCGAACGTCTAAGTCGACTGATCAATCAATATCAGATACCGAATAATCAGTTTGCCAATGGTAATCCCGTGGCTGTATTAGATGAGGTTCTCCCCGTCATACCCCTTCCCGGCGGCCTGGTACTAACCGTCCTTTCTCCTGAACCCAAACAGCTTTCGGCGATTATACAGTCCTGGGATTATGCGCTGGAGGAAGTGCCTGAAGACTGGGAGGCGTTCGGTCTCCCCCCTCCAATAGATATAGATTTCCTTGCGGGTAAAGTATTTAGAAAAGACTCGGCCAAACCTAACGGTACCAGCATCGCGGTCGTAGCTGAGTTCGAAGGTAAACATGTTCTTTTGACAGGTGATGCCCACGTTCAGCGACTCTTGGATTCGTTGGTTATTTATCGAAAAATGCACCCTGATCTCGGGGGGTTCTCTCTCGTCAAAGCCTCTCACCATGGAAGCCAAGGGAATACTTCGCTGGAGCTTGTTCGAGCGTTGCAATGCAGTAACTGGGCCGTTTCGACAAATGGCAGCCAGTTTAAGCATCCAGATAAAGAGGCGATTGCCAGAATAATTGCAGGGTCGCCAAAGAAAACCACACTGTATTTCAATTACAATTCGAAGTTCACCTCATACTGGCAAAATCCCTTTGCTGGGGGTTATTCTTTTGGTCTTTGTTATGGTCAGGATGGCTATATCTCAATAGACATTGCATAAAAGGATGGATGCGCATTGAATGTACTTACTGTTAACACCCTTTGCTATATTATCATCACGAATAAAGATGGAGCGCAGTCGTTATTCAATCAATATGATCAGTTCCTTGTTGATAATGTCAATATCTTAGAGAAGATCTGTACGCTCCCCAAGGATTTGTCTGAGTTCTTCTACGACAAAGAACACCTGATCAGCAATCGCTTGAGTGGTATTTTAAATGGATACAAAATACAGTTCCTGTCTTCCTGTAAAGATGTGTGGCTCTCTCCGTACAAATTTAACGTTGTATTTATGCAGCACCAGGATCAAATTGCCGAACTCCCATCAGATGCGATAGGGGTTTTAAATGGTCGCAAAGGGCTTGCTGATGATAACTTAATAGAATTTAACGAGTTAAATACTTCGAGCCTGCTACAGAAAGTCAATGCTTGTGCGGATCGACTGAATTCCGATGATAAGAAAATATTTCTTGGTATAAAAGATGCTTGCGACTTAAATACCACTGACGAGAGGTTGGCGCTGGATCATATTTTTGAAAAAAGCATATTTAATACCGCGAGTATGAGCGTGCTGAGCTCGTTGAGAGTAGATTACGATGTTAAAGAGGCAAGTGGTGATTATGATCAAGGGCGCGTGTTTGAACCTATGCAGTTCGTCAGTTTGATCCGTGCTCACATTCTAGAAAAATTGACGCCCATAGTATGGCTACCTCACAATGATATTGTGATCAGTGATCTGTCCAGCGACCTCAATACTTTGATTCGGCCAGAGCTGTATACCGAGAATAATTTAAGGAAAGAGGGGTGCGACGACGCCGATGCGTTTTGCGAAGCAATTAATTTAATCAATCGCAGCCAAACAAATTTCGATGTAAGCAAAAATTTTTATTTAGAGCACTATCGCCAGGAAAGAAATCTTATTGAAGTATTGACTTCAGTGTACGCCTCTAGCTATGCGATACCGTGCATTAAGTTGCGCTTGGTAAATGGTTCCATTTATGATGCATTAAAAAATGTTGGGGTGTTAGATAGAAAAAACAACTGGCAAGATGTTAACAAAGTTGTGCTTTCGCTCACTGATGAGCTTTCGAGAAATACGCTACCCTTGCTGAAAACGATACAGGATGCCTACACATCCAGTGTTAAAATCATTTCAAATCTGCCCATCGAATGGGCAAGCCAGAATGGCCTGCCGCTGATGGTTCGGCATGAAGTAAGTAGAATTCCGGTTTCTCCAGGTGTGGCAGCAACGCATGCACTTCTTGATAACGAGCAAATCTGTCTGACCATCGATTCTGTTACAAAAATAAAGATTATCAGCTCCTTCAAGGATGATGATGAAATCAAAGATCATCTAAAGAACAAAGTTGCATTGTTTTTGGATTCAATAGCTGGTAATGGAAAGCTGGATGAGCACCTGAAGCTTAATAATCTTTCGCGAGATGTGCCCTCTCATGATCCTCTGGACATGAAAATAGAGTGGTGCAACGTGGCGAATACCGAAGATCTGCTGGAGCAATTGAGAAGTAATGATTGTGCAATCACGATTTTTGATTTGCATGGAGGTCACAGTGAAAATGGATCCGGTGTATTACAACTGAGAGATGAACTAGTATCCATATATGATCTGGTTGGAAAGTTTAACGCTTCTCCTATCGTTATTCTTAGTTCTTGTGATACTAGCCCCATAGACAGGAATCATAACTCCACCGCCGCCGCTTTTCTCCTTTGTGGTGCAAAAACAGTTTTGGCGAGTGCGCTACCAATATTTAGCGATGAAGCATCTACATTTATAGCGCGTCTTTTGCTTAGAATAAAACTATACCTACCAGAGCGCCTAGACAAAAATAACGGAACAAGTGTGCGCTGGTCGAGTTTTGTATCTGGAATGATAAAAAGGACTTTTTATAGCGAATTTTTTGACCTGCTCAAGAATAAATTTAACCTTGGCGCCAAGGTCAAATCTCGACTGAATTTTTACTCAGGTAGTCGACTGGACCCCCTAAGTGAAAACTGGCATGAAGAAATTATTCATAATACCAGTACTGTCACTGGACAGACGCCGGCCAGGATAAAACAAATCATGCGAGAAGAATTTGCTTTGCCCGAGTGTTTGAAATATATCCAAATTGGCAACCCGGAATCGATCATTTTGGTATCGGAGAATCATATCCATTTGGCCAAGAGAAAGGCCTGAGGCCGTATCCAGGGGCCGTCAATCTTGGCTGCCCCGTTGCCCCGCATGGCATCATGCAATCACAGATTGAATGCGCTACTGGCAATCTTTCCTGTGTCAAATTCTGCTGCCTATTCCTGCGTACGGCCTACTACACTCACGCACAATCCAAGGCTGGGGGGCCTACTACGACAGCTCGATGAACGGCCCTGAGAGTTCGTCGCTTGCGGTCAGCAGGGCAACGTCATCGGACGGGGCGGGGCTTATGCCATCCACCCCAAAAGGTACACGCTTGCGCATCAGGTGATCTAGCAGGCACAACAGGTCGATGCGTGATTCGAAAGGCACCCGGTGCTGGTCAGCCATTTTTCAGGCCATTTGGATGGGCAGCAGCCATATCTTTGCCGGGCCTGCAGTCATGCTCGCTTGTGTCTACCTCGGAACACACTCGCCGTCGCGTAAGAACGTGTTCAAGGACAAGAGCGCAAAAGACCGTGCTGCTGCGATAGCGGGGGGTGAAGAACGCGGCTTGGGACATCACCCACCTGAGTGACTTCATTCGCCTAGACAATAAAGACCCGCACCGCACAGAAGCACAGTATCTGTTCGCGAGCTTCGACACCCACCTCAGGCTGACGACCAGGCTGCTGCTTGAGATCTCCAAGCTTGGTTACGGGGTCGACCAGATTGCAGGGCAGCTCACGCAGTGGTGGTCGGAGAAGGACGCGATGCGCATTGTTCACGAGATCAAGGCCCATTTGGATCGCATCAACAGCTCCTCGCATGTTCCCAAGACATCCGACGATCCGGACTTCATTCCCAAGATGATCGAGGCGGGCGAGCAGCGGCTGATCGCGCTCTGAGTTTTCCGCTATTGGTTGAAGCTCGTGGCGTGAATAGTGATGCGTGAATCATTGAGGGTGCAAATGTACTCATGCCGTTCATCCAGCACTTGTCGCTTATGCTTCACGAGCTGATGAGAGACGCAGGAGCCGCGCAGAAACCCCAGAAGGTGTCTGTGAGTCGATGCCGGATTTGGCACCTGCGCTGTATTTGGCACTTGAGATAAATCTTACTTTCGGGAGTACTCTGGAAAGCGAAAAATCACTGCGAAGACAGTCTTTGCCACCGATGAGGAACAGCGTGGTAGGCAGATTACCGAAAGCGCTGAGCATTTTCGGTTGGGGGCATCCTTTTTCAAACCATCCAAAGCATGCCCTCAAATATGCCCCAAATGTAGCAATTAGCTGGAAGTAAATGGCTCTTCGAGGCTAGGAAAAGGCAGAAATGATCAGCTAACAAGCATGCGTGAAGCCCTCAAAGACTCTCAGGGTCGCCAAAAAACATCTGAATCCGCGAACGCAACCAGCGCTCCCCCGGATCATTGTCCTGGGAGCCGCGCCAGGCCATGTGCAGTTCGAAGCTGCGCACCGGCAGCGGCGGGTCTTCGGCGCGCACACCGCCGGCAGCAGTCAGCGCTTCGGCGGTGTAGTCGGGCACGGTGGCGAGAATGTCGGTGCCGGCCAGCAGGGTGCTCAAGCCGTTGAACTGCGGTACGGCCAGTACCACATGACGTTTGCGCCCGAGTTTTTCCAGCTCTTCATCGATAAAACCACTGAGGTCTCCGGCAAAGGACACCAGGGCGTGGGGGCGGGCGCAGAAGTCGTCGAGGGTCAAAGGTCCGGGCACGGTGTCGGCGCGCAGCAGTTTCGGCAGGCTGCGCCGCAGCACCTTGCGCTTGGCGTTGGCCGGCAGGTCGGCGGTGTAGCTGACGCCGATGGAGATCTCGCCAGAGGCCAGCAGCGATGGCATCAACAGGTAGTTGGCCCGGCGTACCACCAGCACGATGCCCGGGGCCTCGGCCCGCAGGCGCTTGAGCAGCATCGGCAGCAGGGCGAACTCGACGTCGTCGGAGAGGCCGATGCGAAACACCGCGGTGCTGGTGGCCGGGTCGAATTCGGCAGCGCGGCTGACTGCGGTGGAGATCGAGTCCAGGGCCGGCGACAGCAGGGCGAAGATTTCCACTGCCCGGGCCGAAGGTTCCATGCTGCGGCCAGTGCGCACGAACAGTGGGTCATCGAACAGGTTGCGCAAGCGCGAGAGGGCGGCGCTGATCGCCGGCTGGCCAAGGAAGAGTTTCTCGGCGGCGCGGGTCACGCTGCGTTCGTGCATCAGTGTTTCGAACACGATCAACAGATTCAGGTCGACACGACGCAGGTCATTACGATTCATCTGGAGTCCTGGCAGAGTCAGCGAACTTGACGGTAGCGACCCTATCAGTACAAAGGTCGGCGTGAATCTTACGGGTAAAGGCTGGTACTCTGCACCGGCTAAATGTTGTTTGTTTGTAGTCGGGCAGTGCTCCGGCAGGCTGTACGCCCTGATTTCCAAGGGCACGAAATCAATGACAGACATGTCGACTATTAATAGGCACTGATAGTCTTGCTTTCAAAGCCCGGATAAAGTTCGCGGCATTAGAGGTTAATTTGACGAGGTTTGCGATGTCCCGCACGATTCGTTTTCACAAGTTTGGCCCGGCCGAGGTGCTCAAATGCGAAGAGCATGCGGCCTCGTTGCCTGCCCCAGGCGAAGTGCAGGTACGAGTCGAAGCCATCGGTATCAGCTGGTATGACGTGCTCTGGCGGCAGAACCTGGCGTCGTCCCATGCCCGGCTGCCGTCCGGTCTCGGACATGAAATGGCCGGTGTGGTCACCGCCGTGGGCGAGGGCGTCGATGACCTTGCCGTTGGTGACAAGGTCGCCAGCTTTCCCGCGCAAAGCCCCAGTGACTACCCGGTGTATGGCGAGCAGATCGTCCTGCCACGCTCGGCCCTGACCCGTTACCCCGATGTCCTGAGCCCAATCGAGGCCGCAGTGCATTACACGCCGTTGCTGTGTGCCTATTTCGCCTACGCCGACCTGGCGCGGGTCAAGCCCGGGCAGTTTGCCCTGGTGACCGACGCCAGCCACTGCGCCGGTCCGTCCTTCGTGCAGTTGGGCAAGGCCCTGGGTGTGCGGGTGATTGCCGCGACCAAGACTGCGCAAGAGCGTGAGTATCTGTTGTCCCTGGGTGCCGAGAAGGTGATCGTCACCGAAGAGCAGGACCTGCTGATGCAGATCAACAAGCTCACCGACAATCGTGGGGTCGACGTGGTGTTCGACGGTCTCGGTGGCCCGCAGATGTCGATGCTCGGTGATGTCCTGGCGCCGCGCGGCAGCCTGGTGCTGTATGGCCTGCAAGGCGGCAACCAGACGCCGTTCCCGGCCTGTGCGGCGTTCCAGAAGAACATCCAGTTCTTCGTCCACTGCATCGGCAACTTCACTGGCAAGCCGGAACTGGGGATCCTTCAGGACCAGGTGGCGTTGCAGCGTGCGTTGCGCGACATCAACCAGCTGACCGCAGACCGGGTGTTGCTGCCGTTGAAGACCCGGGTGTTCCCGTTCAACGAGTTTGTCGAGGCGCACCGCTACATGGACGAGTGTCCATGCCGTGAGCGGGTCGCGCTGCAGGTCGAACCGGCCTGATTGACCAACGCCAGGCTTAGCCTGGCGTTTTTGCATCTGGCTCCTGTGTAGAAGAGGCTGCTTGCCGGCGAAGGGTGCGTTAGGTCATGCGTTGCTCATGCAGGCGCCTTCGCTGGCAAGCCAGCTCCTACACAAGCCAGCTCCTACACAGCCCGCTCCTACGCCAGCCAACGCCTACATGAGTCAGCTCGAAAAGGCGGGGCTGTACCGGGATAGATTTCGTCGCGCCGTGGTCAAACTGCCAGTAAACTGCGCTCCATTCCCGAACCATCCTTTTTCAGAGGTTTTGCATGACTCTCAGTCCTTTTGCGGGCAAACCGGCACCCGTTGAGTTGCTGGTCGATATCCCGCGACTGGTTACGGCGTATTACACCGGTCAACCCGATGCAGCGGTGCCGACCCAGCGAGTGGCTTTTGGCACCTCCGGGCACCGCGGCAGCTCGTTCGATCTGAGTTTCAATGAATGGCATGTCCTGGCCATCAGCCAAGCCATCTGCCTGTACCGCGAAGCCCAGGGCATCACTGGCCCGCTGTTCGTCGGCATCGATACCCACGCCCTGTCGACTCCAGCCGGGGCCAGCGCCCTGGAGGTGCTGGCGGCCAATGGCGTGACCGTGATGATCGCGGCCAATGATGAGTACACCCCGACGCCGGCGGTGTCCCATGCCATCCTCTGCTACAACCGCGGCCGCACCAGTGGCCTGGCGGACGGTATCGTCATCACCCCGTCCCACAACCCGCCACAAAGCGGTGGCTACAAGTACAACCCTACCAACGGCGGCCCGGCCGATACCCACATCACCAAATGGATCGAAGCCAAGGCCAATGAACTGCTGGCGGCCCGGCTCGCCGGGGTCAAGCGCATCAGCTACGAGCAGGCGCTGAAGGCCGAGACCACCCATCGCCACGACTACCTCAACACCTATGTCGCCGACCTGGTCAACGTTATCGACCTGGACCTGATCCGCAATGCCCAACTGCGCCTGGGCGTGGATCCGCTGGGGGGAGCAGGGGTGAACTACTGGTCGGCGATCGCCGAGCACTACCGCCTGGACCTCAAGGTGGTAAACCGCGAAGTGGATGCCACCTTCCGCTTCATGTCGGTGGACTGGGACGGGCAGATCCGCATGGACCCGTCCTCCAGCCACGCCATGCAAGGCCTGATCGGCTTGAAGGAACGTTTCGACGTGGCTTTCGCCTGCGACCCCGATCACGACCGCCACGGCATCGTCACCCCGAGTGGCGGCCTGCTGGCGCCGAACAACTACCTGGCGGTGTCCATCGACTACCTGTTTCAGAACCGTCCGCAATGGCGCGCCGATGCTGCGGTGGGCAAGACCGTGGTCAGCAGTGGCCTGATCGACCGGGTGACGACGCGCCTGGGCCGGCGCTTGTATGAGGTGCCGGTGGGCTTCAAGTGGTTTGCCGACGGCCTGTTCGACGGTTCCCTGGGCTTTGGCGGCGAAGAGAGCGCCGGCGCCTCGTTCCTGCGCAAGGACGGTGGTGTCTGGTGCACCGACAAGGACGGCCTGATTCCGTCCCTGCTGGCCGCTGAAATGACCGCCCGTACCGGCCGTGATCCGAACCAGGCCTATCGCGCCCTGTGCGACGAGCTGGGCGAGCCCTTCTCGGTGCGGGTCGATGCCAAGGCCAATCCGCAGCAAAAGGCCTTGCTCAGCAAGCTTTCGCCGCAACAGGTGACCTCGACCCAACTGGCCGGCGAACCGATCCGCCAGATCCTCAGCCAGGCCCCGGGCAATGACCAGGCGATTGGCGGCCTGAAGGTCATGACCGAGAACGGCTGGTTTGCCGCTCGCCCGTCCGGCACCGAGGATATCTACAAGATCTACGCGGAAAGCTTCATCGGCGACGACCACCTCAAGCAACTGGTGCAGGAAGCCCAGACCCTGGTGGACACGGCCATCAGCGGCAACTGATCCGCGTAGCCGGCTGGCCGGCGAAAAGGCCCTTAAGACGGATACAGGTCTTGCGGGCGCTTTCGCTGGCAAGCCAGCTCCTACGGTCGTTGTTCATTGCGCGGTCTTTGTAGCCGGCTCGCCGGCGAAAAAAAAAGGGGCGACCATCACGGTCGCCCCTTTTCATTTCACGCGGCGATTCAGGCCAGGTCCACCAGGACGATTTCGCTGTCCTGCAGGGCGGTTACCCGCAGCACCTGCTCATCCTGTACCGCCACACCGTCTCGAGCTTCGGCGCGCAAGCCATTGATCTCGATCGCCCCGGTGGCCGGCACCAGATAGGCCCTGCGTCCGCTGTCCAGGTGGTACTCGGCGGTTTCGCCGGCTTTCAGGTTGGCCGCCACCAGCCGTGCATCGGCGCGAATCCGCAGGCTTTCCCCGTCGCCGTCCCTGCCGCTGGCCAAGGTCACGAAGCCCTCGCGCTGGCCCTTGGGAAAAGGCTTGGCACCCCAGGACGGCGCAGAACCCGCCTGGTTGGGAATGATCCAGATCTGGAAGATCTTGGTCGGCGTGGCTTCCAGGTTGTACTCGCTGTGGGCGATGCCGGTGCCGGCGCTCATCACCTGTACGTCACCGGCTTCGGTGCGGCCCTTGTTGCCCAGGTTGTCCTGGTGGCTGATCGCGCCTTCGCGGACGTAGGTGATGATTTCCATGTCCCGGTGCGGGTGCTGCGGGAAGCCGGTGCCGGGGGCGATCACGTCGTCGTTCCAGACCCGCAGGTTGCCCCAGTGCATGCGCTTGGGGTCGTGGTACTCGGCAAAGGAAAAGTGGTGGTGAGCATCCAGCCAGCCGTGGTGAGCGCCGCCCAGGGAGCTGAAGGGTCTGAGTTCAAGCATGATCGTCTCCTCAAAAGGGCTCGTCATGGCGCCGGGATTGCGGGCCAGAGAACGATAACCGTGGGTTGATGGCGTGCATCATCTATCAGTCATTGATCGATAAAAAGCGCAAAAAATGCTGGAATTCAATCGTATAATTCGATGATTATTTTGCCCGCAAGCTGCTGTCAAACCTTCGGTTCATCGCTTAAGTTAATGACTTGCAAGCAATTCGCTGGATGCCATGAAAGAATCCGGCGACCATTACCGCTCAGCCTCACACCCTGGAGTCCGCGTGTCGCAACACAATCCCGATCTGCCCCCCGAACTGCTGCCCCTGGCCCAGATGCCGTGGCTCAAGCGCCTGGCGGCGCGTTTTTTCGGGCATGGCCTGAATCGCCTGCGGGCCCAGCATCGGGCGTCCTGGCTGCACGGCCAGGCCGACGGCTTTCGCAGCGGGCATACGGCAGGGGTGGAATACGGTTATCAGGAGGGGCGACTTGAAGGGCTCGAGGAAGGCCGCCAGGTGCTGCTGATTCGGGACAGTCGCGACACCGAGCACCGGCCGCCGGGGGTGGATGACCGGTTGTTCGATGATTGGCGCCTGCCGCTGGGCGCCGAGGTGAAGAAGCGCTTCAAGGCCGATGTCGCCCGCTTGCTGCCGCCCCAGGCGCAGCCCAGTGCTGCGCAGTGGAAGATGATCTTCAGTGACACCCCGGCCACCGCGGTGATTGCCGGGGCCGGGGCTGGCAAATCCACCTCGCTGGTATTGCGCCTGTTGCTGCTGGTGCACTACCTGGGGTTCGAGCTGGATGCCCTGACCGTGGTGACCTTCACCCGCGAGTCGCGCAAGGACTTCATCGGCAAGCTGCTGGAGGTCTTTGCCTTGTGGGGCCGGGTGCTCAACCCTCGGGAGGCCCGGGACCTGGTGCGTACCTTCCATTCGCGAATCCTGCCCATGGTTCGCAGCTTGCCGGGGTTCGAGCGCCTGCAGGCCTTCGAGAACCTCAGCGAGCGCCTGCAGGGCGCCGAGGATGAGGTGGACAGCAATCCCTTCGATCTGCGGATCAATGCTGCCCAGCGCCAGCAGCTGAATGCCTGCTATCAGGGGCTTTATAGCAGTGATGAGCGTTTTCGCCTGGCGCTCAAACCCTTGTTGCGCCATGCCCTGCAGCTCAAGGAACTGGAGCGCGACCACCCGGATGTGCAAAAGCGCGTGGCGGTCACCGAGCTGGCCGCCAAGCGTGATGAGGAGCTCTGCGACACCGTCGAGGACCTGTGGATCCGCGCCGGTGCCTGGCCGATCAAAGGAATCGAGCCACAACGCCAGCGCTTTGAAATCAACGGCTCGACCTTTCATTGCCACGGCTATGCCGCCGAGCTGGATGCCTGGGTGGTGCTCGGGTTCGACCCGCGGGAAAGCCCGCAGATCACTCGGCCCGGGGCCAAGCTGACGATGCGGGCCGAGTGGGCGGTAAAGCGCACCCTGTTTCAAGCTTTCTGTCGTAAGCCATTGATTTGGATTGATAGTTACGAGGCGTCAAAACGCTCGATGGGCGCTTTCAGTGCGCAGGTCAGTGCCGGGCCAGGCTTCGACTACAAGGTCAAGGGTGAGTTGGCCTCGGCGCCGTTGCTGGATTGTTTTGTCGCCGCCGCCGGTTTTATCGAGAACCTGGGGCTGGATGTCGGCGAAGCCGTAGGCAACATGAGCTTTGCCCAGAACGACCCCGATCGTTATTTCTTCGAGGCCTTGAGCCTGTTCTGGCGGGCCCTGGAGGATCATCTGCTGGATCAGTCGCCGCCCATCATGAGCTACAACCGGATGTTCGCCCTGTTCAGCGAACGTTCGCCGGAGAACTTCAAGCTGCTGAGCGACGCCTGCCTGAGGCCGATGTCGCACCTGATGATCGACGAATTCCAGGACGTATCGCCGCAGATCGTCTCCTGGATCAAGGCCTGCCTCAAGGAGATCCGCAGCCGCGGCGCGGCCTTGCATGTAGGGCGCGGGGCGCAGCATTCCTCCTTGCTCTGCGTCGGTGACGACTGGCAATCGATCTACGGCTGGCGCGGCAGTTCGCCCAAGTACTTCATCGAATTCAACAAGGAGTTCCCGTCTCCGAGCACCACCCGGGTGATGCTCAGCGACAACTATCGCAGCCATCAGCATGTGATCGATGCCGCGGAGCATATCGTCCGGGCGGCCCCGGCCATCGCCGGAAAAAAGGCCAAGGCCAGTGGCGAGCCGAGGGAGCTGTGGCCGGTGCAGGTGCTGGATCGCGACGATCAGGCCCTGGCCCAGCGTCTGGAAGAGCACTATCGGCAAGGTGATTCGATCTTGATGCTGTTTCGAAAAACTAGCGATAAGCTATTGATAGAGCAGCATATTTCACAAATAGTTAATGTTGATTCTAGCTTGCCGCCTGCCGCTCGCCGGCTGAAACAGCTGACCTATCACAGCGCAAAGGGCTTGCAGGCAGACGCGGTGTTCCTGTTGGGTGATTGCCAGCATTTGAGCGGTTCGCCCTACAAGAACCAGGTGTATCGCATGGCCGGGCTGGGCAAGGACGGCGACGCCGAGCCCTATGACAGCGCACAGAAGGACGAGATCCTGCGCCTGGCCTATGTGGGTATCACGCGAGCGGTCAAGCATTGCTACTGGTACGTCGATCGCCAGGAGCCGGGTTCCGGGAATGCGCCCAGGGCCTCGGCGCGAGTCCCTCGTGACAAACCTTACTTCCAGGACCTGCGCCAATGAGCATGAAAAAGCCCGCCGGTGCGGCGGGCCAAGGGGCAAAGGGGTGTTTCAGGCCTTGAATGACAGGGACGGAGAAAAGGCCTCCAGCTCATCTTCCACCGCCTCGATTATTCGCTCGACATCGGCGGCGCTCATCACGGTGGCGCAGGGGATGCCGGCAATGGCGATCATGGTTTCGCCGCTGGCACGGTCGAAGAGCCGGGCGATCATGCTGCCAGGCGCGTCCATGCTGGCCTCGAAACCCATGGGGTGAAAATGCCAGCGCATCAGCTGGCAGGCATTGGGAAAGGTGACTTTACTGGCCCAGACTCTGTTCATCGGTGGCCCACCCTGATTCATTGAGCGCTTCCTTGTGCTCGCGGTAGGAACGACCGGATCGTCAATGACCCGATCGGTTGAGGTTTTAAAAATAGCACCGGCCGGTGACCATTCGCAGGTTTTTTAGCCGCCGTCCGGCGGTTCATTCCTGGAATTTTGATGCAAGTCATGTCTTGTCAGCCACAAGCGCCGGAGGCCGCGGCCTTGCGCCATCGACCAGGCATTGAAGGGGCCGGCGAAGTTCGGCAAGCTGCGCTTTTGCCGCTTCGAGAAGCTTATGTCTGCCCCTGACGACGGGCCGCTGCAAACCCAGGCCACCGGCGAGACCGTGATGCGCTATCACCTGTGCTGGAAGCATCGCGACCTGGATGGCGTAATGGCGCTTTACCATCCCGAGATCCAGTACCACGACTTTTTCCAGAATCGCACCCTGGGCCTGGATGAGCTGCGCGAATACGTGCGGGTCAGCATGCCGCGGGCTCCTGATGAGGCCCTGGAACACAGCGATCGCATCCGCCTGGATGGCAACACGGCGTTCATCCAGTACCAGGTGACCCTGCGCGGTGGTCAGGGGCTGGTGTCATTTCGCTCAAGCGAGGCGATCACCGTGCGCGACGGGCTGATCTGGCGGGTCAACGAATACGCCTCCCTGGTGCGGGAGCCGGCGACCGGCAAGTCTGCCGGTGGCCTGCGTCCGGCGGTCAGCCGCCTGGGGTTGTCGCCGCGCCAGTTGAGTTTCATGGCCGAGGACCTGCAGCAGTATTTCCAGCACCAGCAGCCTTATCTCGATCCGGAGCTGGACCTGCAACGGGTGGCCCGGGAGTGCGGTTATAGCCGCAATCAGATCTCCTACCTGCTCAACCAGGTGCTGGGCCAGAGTTTCTATCGCTATGTGAACCAGGCCCGCCTGCAGCATGTGCTGAGGGCCCTGGACCAGAGCTCGCCACCGGTGCGCATCGATGAGTTGGCGTTCGCGGCCGGGTTCAATTCGCTGTCGGCGTTCTACAGCTGCTTTCGCCAGCATACCGGGCAGTCACCCAAGGCCTACGCCAAGCAAATTTCTTTGCGTGCACGCGCGCAAGACAGCGCTTGAGGTCAGGCACTAGGATCGCCGCATTCGAAGTTCGGGTTGCGGAGTGCTTGCATGCCAGCGTGGCGCAGTATCAGTTTGTGGATGGACCAGCTCGACGAGCCGCTGCTGCCGCGGCCGTCGCTCGCGCAGGACCTGGATCTGGACGTCGCGATCATCGGTGCCGGTTACACCGGGCTGTGGACCGCCTATTACCTCAAGCGCCAGGCGCCGCAACTGAATGTGGCGGTGATCGAGGCGCAGACCGCCGGCTTTGGCGCCTCGGGGCGCAATGGTGGCTGGCTGATGGGCAACCTGCTGGGGGAGGATCGCCTGTTGGCCGGGCTGTCGCCGGAGCAGCGTCGGGCCTCGTTCGATCTGCTGCATGGCATTCCAGACGAAGTGGCCAACGTCATCGAACGTGAAGGCATCGACTGCGATTACCGCAAGGGCGGGGTGTTGTACTGCGCCGCTCGCTACCCCGAGCAGGAGGCCAGCCTGCGCCAGTACCTGGATTCGCTCTACGCCCAGGGCCTAAATCAGGATGACTATCGTTGGCTCAGCCCGGAACAGCTGGCCCAGCAGATCCGCGTGGCCAAGCCCTATGGCGGCATCTACGCCCCCCACTGCGCCACCATCCAGCCAGCCAAGCTGGTCCGGGGGCTGGCCCGGGCGGTGGAGCGCCTGGGGGTGCGTATCTATGAAAACAGCCCGGTGACCCATTGGCAGTCCGGCAGCCTGCAGACCCGTCAGGCGGCGGTGCGCAGCCGCTGGATAGTGCCGGCAGTGGAGGGCTACTCGGTGACCCTGCCGCCCCTCGGGCGTTATCAGTTACCGGTGCAGAGCCTGCTGGTGGCCACCGAGCCGTTGCCGGAGTCGACCTGGGAGGAAATCGGCCTGAGCCAGGGCCAGGCGTTCAGTGAAAGCAGCCGCCAGGTCACCTATGGCCAGCGTTCGATGGACAATCGGTTGGTGTTCGGTGCCCGTGGCGGTTATCAGTTCGCCAGCCAACTGCGACACGACTTCGACCTGACCCGGGACGAGGTGGAGCTGCGCCGCTACCTGTTCGGCGAGCTGTTCCCGCAATTGAAGAATGTACGGATCACCCATTCCTGGGGCGGCAACCTGGGCATGTCCCGGCACTTCAAGCCGCACATGCTCTGCGACCGGCGCAAGGGCATTGCCCTGTCCGGCGGCTACGGCGGCGAGGGCGTGGGGGCCAGCAATCTTGGGGGGCGGACCCTGGCCGACCTGATTTTACAGCGTGACAGTCAACTGCTGCGCCAGCCCTGGGTCCTGCCTGAGCGTGGCCTGGAGGCCCTGCGCGCCTGGGAGCCGGAGCCATGCCGCTGGCTGGGCTACAACGCGATCATTCGCAGCTTTGTCCACGAGGACCAGACCCTGGCCAATACGGCCTCGGCTCCATGGCGGCGCAGGATGGCCAGCCGGATCGCCGGGTTCATGGAAGGTTTCATGCACTGAGCCGGCTTCATGCACTGAACGACGTCCGTTCGGATTTTTCGTTGAAAGGTACAACCATGAGCATTACGCAATTCAAGAACACCGCCAGCGTCACCCTGGATGAATCGGCGCCAGTGGCAGTGCCCCTGGGCAGCCCGGTGGCCGTGACCTCGGTGACGGCCGTCGAGCGCAGCGATGGGGTCGAGACCGGTATCTGGGAGTGCACGCCGGGGCGCTGGCGGCGGCAGATCGTCGCCCAGGAGTTCTGCCACTTCATCCAGGGCCGTTGCACCTTTACCCCTGACAACGGCGAAACCCTGCATATAGAAGCCGGAGACGCACTGATGCTACCGGCCAACAGCACCGGGATCTGGGATATCCAGGAGACCGTGCGCAAGACCTACGTTTTGATTTTCTGATCCCTTGATTGCCTGCCAATAACAAAACCAGCCACAGGTATCGACTCATGATCCGCAAGACATCCGCATTGCTGTCACTCGGCCCGGTGTTCCTGGCCGCCTCCCTGGCCCAGGCCGCCGACACGGTGAAGATCTACAACTGGTCGGACTACATCGCCCCGGACACCACCAAGAACTTCCAGCAGGAAACCGGGATCGGTTTCACCTACGACGTCTACGACAGCAACGAAACCCTGGACGGCAAGTTGATGACCGGAAAATCCGGTTATGACGTGGTGTTTCCCTCCAACCACTTCATGGCCCGGCAGATCCAGGGCGGGGCCCTGAAGAAGCTCGACAAGAGCCAGCTGCCCAACTGGAAGAACCTCAACCCGGTACTGCTCAAGGCCCTGGAGGTCAACGATCCGGGCAACCAGCACGGCTTCCCTTACCTGTGGGGCAGCACCGGTATCGGCTACAACGTGGCCAAGGTCAAGGAAGTGCTGGGGGACAATGCACCGCTGGATTCCTGGGACCTGATCTTCAAGCCCGAATACATGCAGAAGCTGCAGAAGTGCGGTGTGGCGATCCTCGACAACGGCCCCGAACTGCTGCCGACGGCCCTGAACTACCTGGGCCTGCCGCACCACAGCAGGAACCCGGCGGATTACAAGCAGGCCGAGGCGCTGCTGATGAAAGTCCGGCCTTATGTCAGTTACTTCCATTCGTCGAAGTACACCAGCGACCTGGCCAACGGCAATATCTGCGTGGCGGTGGGTTTCTCCGGTGACATCCTGCAGGCCGAGAGCCGGGCCCGGGAAGCGAAGAACGGGGTGCAGATCGGCTACTCGATCCCCAAGGAAGGCTCGCCGATCTGGTTCGACATGGTGGCCATGCCAGTGGACGCGCCAGATGAGAAGGCCGGTTATGCCTTCATGAACTACCTGCTGCGTCCCGAGGTGATGGCCGGCGTCAGCAACTACGTGCATTACGCCAATGGCAACCAGCAGGCCGACAGCCTGATCGATCCGGCCATCAAGAACGACACCAAGGTCTATCCCAGCCCGGCGATGATGGACAAGCTGTTCGCCCTGGAGGCCATGCCGCTGGACATCGACCGCATCCGCACCCGGTTGTGGAACAAGATCCGCACTGGCAGTTGAGTGTCGGGCCGCTGCCCCTCCCGGGGCAGCGGCCTGGGTGGTGCCTACAACTGAGTGTTTTCCGGGAGCAGGGCGCCACCGTCGACCACCAGGGTCTGCCCGGTGATGTATCCCGCCTGTTTCGAGGCCAGGAACAGCATGGCCCAGGCAATGTCCTCCGGGCTGCCCAGGCGCCCCAGGGGAATGCCCCTGGCCAGTAGCGCTCCATCCCCCAGATTGTCCATGGCCTGGGTGGCAATCAGCCCCGGTTCGACCCCGTTCACCGTGATCCCGTACTCCGCCAACTCCAGCGCTGCCGCACGAATGAACCCGTTGACCCCGGCCTTGGAGGCCGCGTAGTGGGCCAATCCGGGAATCGCCGTGCGCGGGCCAGTGACCGAGGAGGTGATGACGATCCTGGGCTGGGTGGCCTGGCGCAGTGCCGGCAAGGCCGCCCGGGTCAGCCAGAAGCAGCTCTTGAGGTTCACCGCCAGGGTGCTGTCCAGGGTCGCGTCTTCCAGCTCGGCGAGCTTCTGCATGGGGAAGATCCCGGCGTTGTGCAGCAGCAGGTCCAGGCCGCCAAAGGTGTCCACTGCGGCGGCCACAGCCTGCTCGGCGGCGGCCCGGGTGCCGAGGTCCAGGGTCAGTAATTCTGCGGTTCCTCCGGCCTCGCGGATCAGGCGCAGGGTCTCGGCACCGGAGGCCTTGCTGCGGGTGGCCAGCAGTACCTTGGCGCCCTGGGCGGCGAACAACTGAGCGATGGCTCGGCCGATGCCCTGGCCGGAGCCGGTGACCAGGGCAACGTGCCCGCTGTGCGCGCGGCTCATGCCTGGGCTCCCGGCACGACCTGGGCCAGGCACTGGTCCAGCAACTGATTGTGCAGGTCAACCTGTTCCGCGCTGGCGTAGGGGCACAGCAGGGCCATGTTATGGAAGGGGGTCAGCAGCACGCCGCGATTGAGCAGGAACAAGTGCAGGTACGCCTCGATCAGTCCATGGCGGGCATGGTGGGCCTCGCCGCCGTTGCGCGGCGCCTGCTGCATGAACAGGTACTCGACCCGCGCCCCGATGCGGGTCACGTGCCAAGGCAGGCGGTGTTTGTCGATGATGGCCTCGACCCCGGCCCGCAGGCGTTCCGCGAGCTGGAACATGTGGGCGTAGTTGGCCTCGGTCATCACTTCGCTGAAGGTGGCGCGCATGGCGGCCATTTGCAGGGCATTGCCGGCCAAGGTGCCGCCAAAGCCGAAATGGTTGATCGCCTGGCCCGGCTGGAAATGCGGCAGCACTTGCCAGATCCGTTGCGCCATGGCCTGGCTGGCCCCCCAGACCGCAGTGGGGATGCCGCCGGCAATGGATTTGCCGACGACGAAAAAATCCGCTTGCAGCCCGTGTTCGCCGCAATACCCACCCGGCCCGCAGGACAGGGTGTGGGTCTCGTCGATGATCAGCGGCACCTCGAAACGTTGGGTCAGCGCCCGCAGGCCCTCATGAAAGCCCGGGGCGGGTGGCACCATGCCGACGTTGGTCATGAAAGGTTCGGTCAATACCGCGGCCACGTCGCCATGGGCCAGGGCCGCCTCCAGGGCCGGCAGGTCGTTGAACTCCACCAGGCGGGTGGTGGCTTCGTGCTGCAAGCCATTGGCGTGCACGCCTTCTCGGGGAATCATCTGCCCCTGGGGGTCGAACTCCACCTGGGACTCATCGACGCTGCCGTGGTAGTTGCAGTTGAACACCAGGACCTTGTGGCGTCCGGTGATCATCCGGCACAGGCGCAGGACGAAGCGATTGGCGTCGGTGGCCGAGGTGGTGACCTGCCAGTAGGGTAGGCCGAAGCGCCGCTTCAGTTCCTTGCCGACCCACAGGCTGTCTGCCGTGGGCAGCATCAGGGTCGAGCCATGCCGGGCCTGTTCGGCGATGGCGGCGGCCACGGCTGGTTGCCCGTGGCCGAACATGGCGCCGGTATCGCCCAGGGCGAAGTCCACGTATTGGTGGCCATCGCAGTCGGTGAGGGTCGCGCCCTGGGCGTCCGCCACCATGATCGGGTACGAGCCCGGCCATTGCTGCATCCAGTGCAGTGGGGCGCCGTACAGCCAGTGCTGGAGGTTTTCCTGGTAGAAGGCGCCGGAGCGCGGGTGCTGCTCGGCAAAGCGTTGCAGTTCGGATTGATAGTTGTTGGCGACACGTTGCAGATCAAGGCCCAGGGTCATGGCGGTGTCCTGTGAACAAGAGGGTGGGCTGGCGCGGGTACCGAGGCCACTGGAAGGCTTTCGGGACTTGCGACAGGGGTGGAATCAGTGGTGCTGGGTGCGGTTGAGCACCTGGGCCAGGGCGCCGACCGGGAAGTTGGCGGCGCTGCTGAAGTCCGCGCCCTGGTAGCCAAAGATCTTGCCGTCGGTACGCCCGGCCTTCAGGTCAATGAGCACCAGGCCCAGGGTCGGTACGATCTTCTCGCGCCAGACGAACAGGTACAGCTGGTCGGCGATCTTGTAGGAGTGGCAGCGGTCGGTATCGGCCAGCCCTTGCTCGACTCCCTTGAGGCATTGCCAGCTGTAGAAATTGGCGTTCAGGTAGATGTGTTCATAGGCTTCGCTGGCGCTGTAGACATACTGGTTGCGCAAGCCGATCAACTCGTCGGTGGGCTCATGGCGTGGGGTGTTTGCCGTGGGCGGCGTGTCGAGGCTGCCGTGGAGGAACTGCGCCTTGACCGACGTCAGCTCGCCACCGGCCAGGGCTCGGCTGAACAGGTCGACACCGGCCTCGGCCTGGCTCGGCATTTGCCCGACAACTGCGGTGAAGCAGTGCTGCTCTAGATCGAGGATCAGGCTGATGGAGTGAGTCTGGCCTTGCTCCTGCTTGAGAAAGTCCACCAGGTAGAGGCCTGGGCGCAGCGCCGTGGCGCGGTAGGGCAACTCGATGCTGGCGGGTTCGCCGACGCGGTTCCAGCGCAGGGTCCGGGCGCCGAAGCGGTGCTCGATCTGCCAGCCATTGTCGAAGTACAGGGTCAGGGTACGACCATCCAGGTCATCCAGCGCCGGGAGGATATGGTTGTCACCGGCAAAACCGTCGGCCAGGGCGCCGACGGTGATCCATTCAGGTTGCGAGTTCATGGCAGGGCTCTTGTCTGTCGAGGGAGAGCTCCATGTTCAGCCTTCGATCCGGGGCTGAACATCAACCGGATGGTTGATGGGCGACACCCTGCAAGAACAGCGTGCCCACCAGTTCCGTGCGATTGACCACCCCGACCTTGCGAAACAGGTTGACCAGGTGGGTCTTGACCGTCGGCAGCCCCAGGTCCAGGCGCCGGGCGATGGTCTTGTTGTCCGCGCCGTCGCGCAGTAGCCAGGCAATCTCCCGTTCCCGTGGCGTCAGCCCGGCCAGGCGCTGATCGACTTGGCAATAGGGGGCCAGGGCGGCGATTTCCAGCAGGCCCTGCAAGGTGTGCAAGGTCTCCAGTTCGTCGACGCTGAAGCGCCCCAGGCTGCTGTCGCGCAGCAACGACAGGCCGGCGATGGGGCGCTCGCCGTCACAGGCGAGGATCTCTACCACATCCAGTACCCCGTGGCGTTGCAGGAACCCTTGGTAAACCTCGGCTTCATGGCGTTGCTGCTGGGCCATGCCCATGTGCAGCGACAGCACCGGGCGGCCCGCGGCGGCGCAGTGGCGTGGCTGCAGCGGGTCGTAGTGGCGGTAGCGCTGCAGGTACGACTGATGCATCTGTGCGGGCATGCGGTGCAGCGAGAAGTCCTGGGCCTGCAGGTGCGGATCGATGCGGTAGAACGCGCACAGGGTCGCTGGCACCACCCGGGTAAAGGCGGCAATGCAGCGTTGCCCGAGCTCATGGGCCCCGGGCAAGGAAGCGGATGGGATCATCGGAGAGCTCCTGGACTGCCCGCCGGGCAGCAGCTCGGGTAGGAAAGACGATTACGTGCTGGGAGCATGCAGAGCACTGTGCCGAGTGAAAACCATGGGCAGGGTACCTGGCAAGCACCGGTAGGCAGGAGGCAGGCTGCGATCGTCGTCCCGTCGACCGCAGCCTGTGCTGGTGACTAGCGGCGGGCTTTGCTCAAACCCTCGGCCAGGGCGTCGATGATGGCGTCGGCCTGTGCCTGCTGGATCACCAGAGGCGGCGAGAGGATGATCTTGGTGCCCACCGGGCGCACCATGACGCCGTTGTCCCGGGCGATCTGCGCCACCTGGTTGGCGTAGCCGCTCATGGGGTCGATGGGTTCACGGGTGCTCTTGTCCGCCACCAGGTCCAGGGCCAGCATCAGGCCCTGGCCGCGCACTTCGCCAACACTGTCGAAGCGCTCGGCGAAGGGCCGCAGCTTGTCCAGCATGTAGTCGCCCATCTTCGCGGCGTTGGCCGGCAGGTCTTCCTTGACCACGATGTCCAGGCAGGCCAGGGCCGCGGCGCAGGCCACCGGATGCCCGGAATAGGTGTAGCCATGCATGATGGCGCCGGTGAAGTTGGCGTTTTTCTCGAAGGCTTCCTCGATCCGCCGGTTGACCACGGTGGCGCCCAGGGGGATGTAGCCCGAGGTGATGCCCTTGGCCAGGCACATGATGTCGGGCTTGACCCCCCACAGGCGGCTACCGAACATCGAGCCGCTGCGACCGAAGCCGGTGACCACCTCGTCGGCGATCAGCAGTACACCGTACTTGTCGCAAACTTCGCGGATCAGCGGCCAGTAGTTGGCCGGCGGCACAATGACCCCGCCAGCTCCCTGGATCGGTTCGGCAATAAAGGCCGCCACCGTATCCGGGCTCTGGAACTGGATCTCGCGCTCCAGCAGGTCGGCGCAGATCTTGCCCAACTCTTCCGGATCCTGGCTGTAGGGGTTGCGGTACAGCCAGGGAGTGTCGATGTGGTAGCAGCCTGGCAGCAAGGGCTCGTAGTTGCGGCGAAACACCGTATTGCCATTGACCGAGGCTCCCCCGAAGTGGGTGCCGTGGTAGCCCTGGCGCAGGGAAATGAACTTGGTGCGGTCGGCCTGGCCCTCGAGCTTCCAGTACTGGCGAGCCAGCTTCAGGGCGCTCTCGATGGCGTCCGAGCCGCCAGAGCTGAAGGACACCCGGCGCATGTCCTCGGGCTCCAGCAGGTTCATCACCACCCGCGAGAGTTCTTCGGCACGGGGGTGGCTGACGCCGTCGAACAGCTGGAAGTACTCCAGTTCGTCGAGCTGCGCGGTGATCGCGGCCTTCACTTCCTTGCGGTTGTGGCCGACGTTGACGTTCCACAGCCCGGCAACGCCATCCACCAGTTGGTGGCCCTTGTCGTCATACACGTAGCAGCCATCGCCACGGACAATGCGGATCGGCTCGCGTTGCTTCATTTCGTTGGGGTGCAGCATGGGGTGCCAGAAACGGCTTGGTTCGCTCACGTTGAGTCTCCTGATATCGCACGGACAGCGTGGGTCTATTAGTGCGTCATTTATAGACGCTTGGCTTGCTTCTGTGTGCCAGGGCATTTGATCCAGGCTGCCAGGTGGTGGGCATGGATGGCTGTGCGTCCCAATCCTGCGCTGCTGGCTGGCAGCCAGGGCCAAGTTTTGCGGCAGCCAGGGTCAAGACGGCGACGGCCTTTGGGCTCAGAGTCCTTATCGAACAAGGTCCAATCCAGAGGAATCAAGATGAGCGTTGCCATCGACCCACGCGTCGCCGCATTCATAGACAGCCAGCACGGTCTGCTGATCGACGGCCATAGCCAGCCGGCGCTCAGCGGTGCGCGAATGCCGGTGTACAACCCGGCCAGCGGCGAGCAGTTGACCCAGGTGGCCGCCGCCGCCCAGGCTGATATCGACCTGGCGGTAGCGGCCGCGCGCCGGGCCTTCGAAGGCAGTTGGAAGGCGCTGCGCCCGGCCGACCGGGAGCGCCTGCTGCTGAAACTGGCGGACCTGCTGGAGGCCCATGGCGAGGAACTGGCGCAGTTGGAGACCCTCAACAACGGGCAGTCGATTCACCTGGCCAGGGCCCTGGAAGTGGGCGCGGCAGCGGAGTTCACCCGCTACATGGCCGGTTGGGCCACCAAGATCGAAGGCAAGAGCCTGGATGTTTCCATCGCCGCGGTCCCCGGGGCGCAGTACCGGGCCTATACCGTGCCGGAGCCGGTAGGGGTGGTGGGGGCCATTGTGCCGTGGAACTTTCCGCTGCTGATGGCCATCTGGAAAATCGTTCCGGCCCTGGCCTGCGGTTGCACCGTGGTGCTCAAGCCGGCAGACGAGACACCACTGACCGCGCTGCGCCTCGGCCAGTTGTGCCTGGAGGCGGGCATCGCCCCCGGGGTGGTCAACGTGGTGACCGGCAGCGGCGCCGAGGCAGGAGCGGCGCTGGCCGCTCATCCGGGGATCGACAAGCTGGCGTTCACCGGCTCGACCCAGGTCGGCAAGCTGATTGGCCATGCCGCGGTGGACAACATGACGCGCTTCTCCCTGGAGCTGGGGGGCAAGTCGCCGGTGATCGTGCTCGACGACTGCGATCCGCAGACCGCTGCCGCCGGCGCTGCGGCGGCGATCTTCTTCAACCAGGGGCAGGTCTGCACGGCCGGGTCACGGCTGTACATCCAGCGCGAGATCTACACCGAGGTGCTGGAACGGCTGGTGGACATCGCCGGTTCCCTGAGCATCGGCCCGGGCCTGGATGAACAGGCGCAGATCAATCCGCTGGTTTCCGCCAAGCAGCAGCAACGGGTGCTGCGCATGCTCGCCCGTGGCGTCGAGGAGGGGGCCAGGGTGCTCTGTGGCGGCGTTGCCCATGGCGACCGGGGGTTCTATGTGCGTCCGACCGTGGTGGCTGATGCCCACGGCGATTCGCAACTGGTGCGCGAGGAGATCTTCGGCCCGGTGGTGGTAGCCACGGCGTTCGACACCCTGGAGGAGGTGGTGGCCCTGGCCAACGACAACCAGTACGGGCTGGGGGCGAGCATTTGGTCCAACAACCTGGGGCAGGTGATGCAGTTGATTCCGCAGATCAAGGCCGGCACCGTCTGGGTCAACACCCACAACATGCTGGACCCGTCGATGCCCTTTGGCGGCTACAAGCAATCGGGCATCGGCCGCGAAATGGGGCATGCAGCCATCGAGGCCTACACCGAGAACAAGTCGGTGTGCATCGCCTATTGACCCCCCGTGAATCGGCGTGCCGGCGAGGAAGCCCTTGCCAGCACGCTTGCGTTGCAGGACCCGGTGCCGGGAAACCGGTCAACACTCATCCTTGAGCTGCGCCAGACAGCCAACCTACTGCGCCTTTGCCGGGCGTGCCCTTGAAATGCCTAGAACAACAATCATCAACCCATGCTTTCGAGGTTTGCCACCATGTCGCTCAACGACAGACTCAGCCGCCACCTGGACCAGGGTGTCGTCGGTTTCCCTACCGCGCTGGCCAGCGCCGTGGGCCTGATCATGGCCAGCCCGGTGATCCTCACCGCCACCACTGGCTTTGGCATCGGCGGCGGTGCATTCGCCGTGGCAATGCTGATTGCCCTGCTGATGATGCTGGCGCAATCCACTACCTTTGCCGAAGCCGCCTGCCTGCTGCCCACCAACGGTTCGGTCTATGACTACCTGGCCTGCGGGCTGGGGCGCTTCTTCGCCATAACCGGGACCCTGTCCGCCTACCTGATCGTGCATGTGTTCGCCGGGACCGCGGAAACCATCCTCAGCGGCATCATGGCCCTGGTGAATTTCGAATCCCTCAATACCCTCATGGAACAAAGCGGCAGCGCCTGGCTGGTGGGAGTGGGGCTGGTGCTGTTCTTCGGCCTGCTGAACGCCGTGGGGATCACTGCCTTCAGCCGTGCCGAGGTGATCCTGACCTTCGGCATGTGGATCACGCTGATGGTGTTTGGCGTGCTGGGGGTGATCAAGGCGCCGGCGGTGCAGCTGGACGGCTGGTTCGGGGCCTCGATGGTGGGCACCGATCTGCCGACCATCCTGTCCCTGGTGGGCATGGCCATGTTCATGTTCGTGGGCTGCGAGTTCGTTACTCCCTTGGCTCCCGACGTGCGCAAGGCCGCGAGGACCATTCCCCGCGCCATGGCCCTGGGGCTGGTGGGCGTGGCGCTGTGCATGTTCATCTATGGCGCGGCGATGAAGCGCCAGGTGGAGAACCTTGCCCTGAGCGAGGATGGCAGCGTCCACTTGCTGGACACGCCCATGGCCATCCCGCATTTCGCCGAGCAGATCATGGGGCCCTTTGGCCGCATCTGGCTGGGGATCGGCCTGCTGTTCGCCGGTGCGGCCACCATCAATACGCTGATGGCCGGGTTGCCGCGGATTCTCTATGGCATGGCCCTGGACGGTGCGCTGCCCAAGGTCTTCACTTACCTGCATCCGCGCTTCAAGACGCCGCTGCTGTGCATTGCCGTGGCGGTGCTGATCCCGTGCCTGCACGCCTGGTGGCTGGGGGGCAGCACTGACAGCATCATGCATCTGGTGCTGGCGGCGGTCTGTGCCTGGAGCACCGCCTACCTGCTGGTCACCCTGTCGGTGGTGATGTTGCGCATCCGCCGGCCAGACCTGCCTCGTGCCTATAAATCACCCTGGTTTCCGCTGCCGCAGATCCTGTCCTCGGTGGGTATCCTGCTGGGCATGTGGTTCATTACCCCACCAGGGATGAACCCGCGGGATATCTATGTGCCGTTCGGCAGCATGCTGGGGCTGACCGCGCTGTATGCCCTGGCCTGGACCCTGCTGGTGCAGAAGGTCAATCCGTTTCGCCCGGTGCCGGTGGAAGAGGTCCTGGAACAGGCCCTGAACCTGGCGCCGGATGCAACCGCCACTTCCCGGGAGAACCTGTCTGATGAGTCTTTCAAGCTGGCGACTAAACCTCTCTGAGTTCTGGCACCGGCCGCCTTCGGGCTATCGGCCGGGGGTGACCCTGGGGCAGGTGCGCCGGGACCTGGCCGGGCTTGATTTTACACAGCACAGTGCTGCGCAGGGGGTGTTCCGCTGCCCACGAAGCGGCCTGGAACTCGTTGTGCAGGAACGCGCCCAGGCGCAGTTCCTGATGCACATCGTGGTGTGCGAGTGGCACGTACAGGTACCGTGCGAACAGTCCCGGCAGGCACGCATTCGCCTGCGCCACACCGGGGCGATTCGCCGCCAGGGCCTTGCCGCGCGCCTGCTCGCCGGTGAGGCTGGCGAATGGGACCCGTTGCTGCAAAGGCTGCGCAACGACCCGCAGTTGCTGGGGCACTTGCTGCCATTGGACTTCAAGCGCCTGGAACTGCGCCGTGACGACCAGGGCTGGCAGATACACCTGGAGCATTTCGGCGCCAGCGAAGTGGTCAACCGCTTGCCGGGGTTCAGGCGCTACATCCGCTTGAGCGCAGAGCAGCGAGCAGCGCTGTTGGGCAGCTTCGTCCAGTTGTACAACCTTCTGCGAGAATTCTGACCGACATAACCGTATGCACTGGCATACACCCTGCTTAAGCCATAACAGACTATCCATGCTGTCAGGCGCCTTGCCTGGCAAATAGATAACATGTTAATGATATCGCCATAACAACAAAGGCGGTCTGAACCGGCTTCTGGGGGTGCACAGTGCTTGCTTCGCATAGTTTCAGTTCCTGGGTAGGCGCCCTGCAGGGCGTTTGCGGTCGATTCGATGCCCGTCCGGCGCGCAATCCTGCCTTGTTCATCGGAGAAGTGGGCCTGCAGGATTACGCCGGCCTGGAAGTGGCGCAGATCCGCACCAACGCCGGGCTGATTTCCCGGCAGGGCACCAAGGTCGACCAGGAGGACGATCGCCATTGCTTCCTGATCATCCAGCGCAGTGGCCACGCACGATTGAGCCAGGGCGGGGAGAGTGTCGAACTGGCACCTGGCGACATGGCCCTGCTGGATTCCGCCGGGGCCTGCGAGATCGTGCCCCACGGTCTGATCGAGCACGCCTCGTTCCACCTGTGCCGGGAAGAGGTCTATCGCCACCTGCCGGCCCAGCAGCGCAAGTTCGGCAAGCTGTCGCAGAACTGCGCCAGCGGTCGCCTGATGCGCCTGCTGGTGGAGCAGGTCTGTGCCGGCGAACTGCAGGGCTGCGCCGCCCAGCAGGAAGGTCAGGCCTTGCAGGAAGCGTTGATTGCCCTGCTTGGTCCTACCCTGCGCCAGACCATCGGCACCCTGGACGGCTTTGACCAGCGCCTGCATGGCAGCGGCTTGCAGGATCAGGCCCGGCAGTTGATCCAGCAATCCCTCAACGAGCCGGGCCTGACCCCGGTGTCCCTGGCCGGTCAGTTGAACATCTCGGTGCGCCAGCTGTACCGATTGTTCGAAGAGCAGGGGGACAGCGTCTGTCGCTTCATCCAGCGCGCGCGGCTCAAGCGCAGCGCTGCGGACCTGAGCAACCCACACCTGCGCAACGAGTCGATCACCGACATCGCCTTCAAATGGGGTTTCACCGATTCGGCGCACTTCAGCCGGACCTTCAAGAAACATTTCGAACAGTCGCCCCGGGATTATCGTGCCCGCTCCCTGAACGCGTAGGAGCCGGACTTCGATACCTCTGCTGACCCTGTAGGAGCCGGCTCGCCGGCGAAGAGGCCCTTGAACGTTGTATTGCTCCCGAGGGCGCCTTCGCTGGCAAGCCAGCTCCTACGGCAGGCATGCCGTAGGAACGGGCAGGCATGCAGGAGGAACAGGTAGGCATGCAGGAGGTAAGTAGACAGGCGGGCAAGTCCGCACGCAGGCAGGAAGGCAAAAACGCAGAAACCCGAAACGACAGGCAACAGCACGCAGTGCAAGGGTTTCAGGGGTTTTCCAGGTCATGCCCCAGGGACTGGATGAACAGCGAAAACAACTCGGGCTGGCTGGAGATATCCAGCTTGGCGTAGAGGTGCCGGCGGTGCACCTTGATGGTGTCGGGCGAGATCTTCAAGCGTTCAGCCATGGCTTTGGAAGAGAACCCGCGGAGGATCAGCCGGGCGATCTCCAGCTCACGGTCCGAGAGCACGGCACTGCCGAAATGGCTCAGGGCGTCGCGAATCTGGCTGGCCATTTCCTCGGCCACCGGGGTCTGGGGCCGTATCTGGCTGTGTTGCCAATGCTGTTGCATCAGCGGCAGCACCCAGGCGGCAAAGGTCGTGAGCTGGCCGATTTCATCGCTGTTGAACACCCGCTGCCGGCCCAATGACAGGGACAGGGTGCCGCTATCGGGCAGTTGCAGGATGAACTGCACTTCATCTTCCAGCACGTTGTCGTGGAAGTAGCTGAGGAAGTATTCGCTCTGGCGAAAGTGATCCGGGGCCACTTCCTCCAGGCGGTACAAGCCACTGGGGTAGCCCTCGCGGCAGGCCTGGAAAAACGGATCCAGCAGGTACAGGCCGTTCAGGTAGGTGAGCATCGACGCCGGTTTGCTGCTGGGTTCCGCGTCATATTCCTCCAGGGCCCGGGGCGGCCCATCCACCGGGTAGAAAATCGCCAGGGCGTTGTCGAACGGCGTGGCCTGGTGCAGCAACAGGATCAGCTGTTTCCAGAGTCGCGGGTGGCCGATCAGTGTGAGGGTGCGACCCAGGCCGGCGTGCAGGCCGACCTCCCTGAACAGATTACTCACAGGCGTTGCTCCGTTGATCCGTAGAAAGTGTCCTGGCACGGTTTCGTCGATTTGCCGGTTGCCGTCAAGAGGAGTACTCCAATAGGGGAATTGGTCGCCACACCCCGACTGCCTAGAGTGGTCCCCACCTAGTGTGTCCCAGAACACACCGCCCGATGAATTTCGTTTCTGCCTCAAACCAACAATAAACACGAGGATAACGACATGAGCTCTCCCTCCGCGCCAGACGGTGCGCTGAAACCAACCTTGAGTGTGTTCGATGTGGTGGCGATCACGGTTTCCGGCGTGACCCCTGCCAGTTCGGTATTCGTGATCGCGCCCTTTGCCATCCATCAGGCCGGCAGCGGGGTGTTCCTGGCGTTCGTCATGGCCGGGCTGCTGGCGCTGATGTTTGCCTTTTGCTACGCCGAACTGGGGCGGGCCCACAACAGCGCCGGTGGCGAATACGTGTACGCCAAGCGGGTGTTCGGCGGCATGGCCGGCTACGCCACCTTCCTCACGGTGCTGGTGATGCTGCTGTTCATCCCGCCGGTGCTGGCCACTGGCGCCGCCACCTACCTGAACAACGCCCTGGGCACGAATTTCGACTCCCAGACAGTGGCTCTGGTGATCGTGGTCTGCAGCTACCTGCTGGGCATCCTCAACATCAAGCTCAACGCCTGGATCACCGGGACCTGCCTGTTGCTGGAGATTGCGGCACTGCTGGTGATCGTCTGGCTGGGGTTCGGCAACGCGGCGCAGCCGATCAGCATCCTTCTGCAACCGCAGATTGTCGATCACGGCGTGTTGCAGATGGCACCCTGGGCGCTGGTGATCGGCGCCGTGGGCATTGGCCTGTTTTCCTACAACGGCTATGGGCCGGCGGTGCTGCTGGCCGAAGACATGAAGTGCCGGGGGCGAGGCGTGCACAAGGCGGTGCTCTGGTCTCTGGCGCTGGTGGTGATCATCGAGCTGGTGCCGATTACTGCCTTGCTGATAGGCGCGCCATCGCTCAGTGCGATGCTCGCCAGCCCCGACCCCATCGGCTACCTGTTGACCAGCCATGGCAATGAAACCCTGGCCCGGGTGGTCAGTGCCGGGATCTTCCTGTCGGTGTTCAACGCCATTGTCGCCATCGTCATCCAGATCGGTCGGGTGGTGTTCAGCAGTGGTCGCGACGCTCTGTGGACGCCAACCATCAACCGCCTGTTCACTCGGATTCACCCGCGCTGGGATTCGCCCTGGTTGGCGACGCTGTTCCTGGCGATTCCCTCGGCGGTGCTCAGCTTCAGTTCCAACCTGGCGGACCTGACGTCCTTCAGCGTGCTGCTGATCATGCTGGTGTACCTGATCGTGGCCCTCAGTGCGCTGATGAGCCGGATACTGCTGCGTGATCGCGAGCACCCGTATCGCATGCCGCTGTGGCCGTTGCCGGCGCTGCTGGCGGTGCTCGGGGCGGGGTATCTGTTGATCAATCTGTTTCTTGAGGCGTCGCTGCGGGACATCATGGTGATTATCGGCCTGCTGGCGCTGTCGGTGATCCTCTATGGCACTAACGGCCGGTACAGCCCGGCGTTCCAGAAATTGTAAGGAGTGGTTATGCGAGCACGTCAATTGGGCATCAGCCTGGGCTTGGGGACACCGGGCCCGTTCAATGCGATCACCGATGTTCCGGGGGTGCGGGTAGGGCACAGCACCCTGAACACCACGCTGGCAGGCAAGCAGGTACGCACCGGGGTCACGTTGATCCAGCCCCGGGACGGGCATGCTCGGCAGCAACCCTGTTTTGCCGGTTGCCATGTACTCAACGGTAATGGCGACGCCACGGGGCTGGAGTGGATTCGCGAGGCCGGCACCCTGACCACGCCGCTGGCCATCACCAATACCCACAGCGTCGGCGTGGTGCGCGATACGCTGATTGCCCTGGAGCGCGAGGCCCTGGAGGACCCGGCGGTGTACTGGTGCATGCCGGTGGTGATGGAGACTTACGATGGCTTGTTGAATGACATCTGGGGCCAGCATGTCGGCCCGCAACAGGTGCTCGAAGCCATGGCCCGGGCCGAATCCGGTCCGGTGACCGAGGGGGCGGTGGGCGGCGGCACCGGGATGATCTGCCACGAGTTCAAGGGCGGCATCGGCACCGCTTCGCGGCGCCTGAGTGCGGAGCAGGGCGGCTACACCGTCGGTGCCCTGGTCCAGGCCAATCATGGCAAGCGCGAGGAGTTGCGGGTCGACGGTTACCCGGTGGGGCGCCACCTGGGAGCGATTGCCTCGCCCTTTGCCGAGCGTGGCACGCCGGGCATGGGGTCGATCGTGGTGATCCTGGCCACCGATGCGCCCTTGCTGCCCCATCAATGCCAGCGCCTGGCGCAGCGTGCATCCATCGGCATTGCCCGCACCGGAGGCGGCACCGAGGATTCCAGTGGCGATATCTTCCTGGCCTTTGCCACGGGAAACCGGGACCTGCCCACGGCGGATTATTCGCGCAAGGACCTGGGATTCAGCACTTCACTGGCCATGCTCAACAACGATCACATCTCGCCCTTGTTCAGCGCTGCCGCCGAAGCGGTGGAGGAGGCCATCATCAACGCCCTGCTCGCCGGCGAGCCGATGACCAGCGCCGACGGGGTGCACGTGCCGGCATTGACCTCGCAAGTGCTGCTCGAGGCATTGGAACTAACTGGTTGGAACAGAAGTTGACGGACTAAGAAGTGCGACACAGTCGGCATAACTGTCTATATGGATATTTAATTATTAAATTGTAGATTGTCGGACAATGGCTGCCGTTAATCAGTTGAAAAAGAATCTTTCGACTGTATGGTCATTGTTTGCTGGAGTTCGTCGGAACAGTGGAATTTGGCGTCAAAAAAGTAGTGGACGCCAGATTTCAAATTGTGTCAGTTTTCTTGCGCCTGCTTAGGGCGAGTGATAGGACGATCTCGCCAGGGATTGTCGCTATCTGACAAAAACTGTTCCATTGATTACAAGGAAGTGTGTTTATGTCGAAAGTAAAAGTGAACGCTATTGATGCTGCCGAACAACAACTGGTGCCATTGGCGGCAGCAAGTTCGGCGTATAACCAGATCAATAGCTTCAGCCACCAGTACGACCGTGGCGGCAATCTCACGGTCAATGGCAAACCGTCGTTCTCGGTGGATCAGGCCGCCACGCAATTGCTGCGTGACGGTGCTGCCTACAAGGACCTGAACGCCAACGGCAAGATCGATCTGACCTATACCTTCCTGACCTCGGCCTCCTCGAGCACCATGTACAAGCATGGCATCTCCGGGTTCAGCCAGTTCAGCGCCCAGCAAAAGGCCCAGGCAGTGCTGGCCATGCAGTCCTGGGCCGATGTGGCCAATGTGGTCTTCACCGAGAAAGCCTCGGGTGGCGACGGTCACATGACGTTCGGCAACTACAGCGGTGGCCAGGATGGCGCGGCGGCATTTGCCTATCTGCCAGGCACCGGTGCCGGGTATGACGGGACGTCGTGGTACCTGATCAATAGCAGTTACACCCAGAACAAGAACCCCGATCTGAACAACTATGGCCGTCAGACCCTGACCCATGAGATCGGTCACACCCTGGGCCTGGCTCACCCTGGCGACTACAACGCCGGCGAAGGCAATCCCACCTACAAGGACGCCTCCTACGGCCAGGACACCCGTGGCTACAGCGTCATGAGCTACTGGAGTGAAAGCAATACCAGCCAGAACTTCAGCAAGGGCGGGGTCGAAGCCTATTCGTCCGGCCCGCTGATGGACGATATCGCGGCCATCCAGAAGCTCTACGGCGCCAACTACGCCACCCGTGCCGGCGACACCACCTACGGCTTCAACTCCAACACCGGGCGTGATTTCTACAGCGCCAGTTCGTCTTCGGACAAGCTGGTGTTCTCGGTGTGGGACGGTGGCGGCAACGATACCCTGGACTTCTCCGGTTTTACCCAAAACCAGAAGATCAACCTCAATGAAGCCTCGTTCTCCGACGTTGGCGGCATGGTGGGTAACGTGTCCATTGCCCAGGGCGTGACCGTGGAGAACGCCATTGGCGGTTCGGGCAACGACCTGCTGATCGGCAACAACGCCGCCAACGAACTGCGTGGCGGTGCCGGCAACGACATCATCTACGGTGCCGGTGGGGCCGATAAGCTCTGGGGCGGCTCGGGCTCGGACACCTTCGTGTTCGCTGCCAGTTCCGATTCCAAGCCGGGTGCGGCCGATCAGATCATGGATTTTGTCAGCGGCCTGGACAAGATCGATCTGACCGGGATCACCAAGGGTGCGGGGCTGCATTTCGTCAACGCCTTCACCGGCGCGGCGGGCGATGCCATCCTCACCACCTCCGGTGGCGTCAGCACCCTGTCCGTGGATTTCTCCGGGCATGGCGTGGCGGACTTCCTGGTCAGCACCATCGGCCAGGCAGCGGTCACTGACATCGTCGCCTGAGTGAAGTAGACGCGGGGCTGCGCCGATGCGCGGCCCGGCGTTCTTGCATTGACCCCGGGGCTGAGCGAGTCTACCGGGCGGATGGAGCACCCCATGACCCCACACACCTTGCGTTGCACGGCAGCCCGTTGGCTGCTGGCGACACTGATGATCTTTTATGGAGCAATGACCATGGCAAGCAGCCTGCGCTTGGCGGACCCCTCGGAACTGGTTGGACACTGGCAGTTGCAGCAAGCGGCCGATCCCGGCAAGGGTTGCACCCTGGACCTTTTGCAGAACGCGGCCCTGGGCGACGGCGCCGACTGCCTGTCGCAGTGGATCGGTGAAACCGCGGTGGGCTGGTTCCCTGAACCCGACGGTATTGCCATCACCGGTCGTGAAGGCTCGAAGGTCATTTTCTTCAGCCGCCAGAAGGACGGGCTCTATGAAGCACGCTTGAAAGCCGACGGCTTGATTGTTTTACAGCGTGGGGCTAATTAATAGGCCTCGGTGTTCGTCTATTAAGTTGGCGGCCAGTATATTGCCACTCTCTTGAACGACGTAAACATGCTCGGGCTGCTGTTGGATACAGCTGTCCGAATTGTTCGTGTTCGTCTGATTTATAAACTAAGAGGGTGGCTTGTTAGTTGTGCACTATATTGGTTCATCGCTACCGGGCACGAATTAACCGCTCAGGGAAAATGTTAAAAATGGTGAAGAACACTCCTCCTGCACCGCTGTTCAAGGCACTGGGCGAATATAAGAGCATCCTGATCAGCGTTGGTTGTTTCACCGCATTGATCAACGTGCTGATGCTGGTGCCTTCCATCTATATGTTGCAGGTCTACGACCGGGTGCTGTCTTCGCAGAATGAAACCACCCTGGTGATGCTGTCACTGATGGTGGTGGGCTTTTTCGTGTTCATCGGCCTGCTGGAAGTGGTACGCAGCTTTATCGTGATCCGCATCGGCAGCCAGCTGGAGCGGCGCTTCAACCTGCGGGTCTACCAGGCCGCGTTCGAACGCAACCTGGCGCGGGGCGAAGGCCATGCCGGGCAGTCCCTGGGCGACCTGACCCATATCCGCCAGTTCCTCACGGGGCCTGCGCTGTTCGCCTTCTTCGACGCTCCCTGGTTCCCCATCTATCTGCTGGTGATCTACGCCTTCAACGTCTGGCTGGGGGTGTTCGCCACCGTGGGTGCGGTGTTGTTGATCGCCCTGGCCTACCTGAACGAGGCCATGACCAAGAAGCCTTTGGGCGAGGCCAGCGGCTATTCGCAAAAATCCACCCAGCTGGCCACCAGTCACCTGCACAACGCCGAGACCATCCAGGCAATGGGCATGCTCGGCGCGTTGCGCAAGCGCTGGTTCGCCGTGCATTCGGGGTTTCTCGGGCTGCAGAATCAGGCCAGCGACACCGGGTCGGTGATCAGTTCCCTGAGCAAGACCCTGCGCCTGTGCCTGCAGTCCCTGGTGCTGGGGCTGGGCGCCTGGCTGGTGATCAAGGGCGACATGACCGCCGGGATGATGATCGCCGGGTCGATCCTCATGGGGCGGGTGTTGAGCCCCATCGACCAGTTGATCGCGGTATGGAAGCAGTGGAGCTCGGCCAAGCTGGCCTATGGGCGCCTCGATGCGCTGTTGCGCGAGTTCCCGCCCAGCGACAGCGCCATGTCGCTGCCACCACCCAAGGGGCAGGTGAGTTTCGAGCAGGTCAGCGCCGGCCCTCCAGGGCGCCGGGTCGCGACCCTGCAGCAAGTGAGCTTCAGTCTCAACGCCGGTGAAGTGCTGGGAGTGCTCGGCGCTTCCGGTTCCGGCAAGTCGACCCTGGCCCGGGTGCTGGTGGGCGTGTGGCCGACCCTGGGGGGCACGGTACGCCTGGACGGCGCCGACATCCATCGCTGGAACCGCGATGAGCTGGGGCCCTATATCGGCTACTTGCCCCAGGACATCGAGCTGTTCACCGGCAGCATCGCCGAGAACATTTCGCGCTTTCGCCAGGCTGATCCGCAACAGGTGGTCCAGGCCGCGCAGATGGCTGGCGTGCACGAGCTGATCCTGCGTCTGCCCCAGGGCTACGACACGGTGCTGGGGGACGACGGCAGTGGCCTGTCCGGCGGCCAGAAGCAGCGAGTGGCCCTGGCCCGTGCGCTGTATGGCAACCCGAGCCTGGTGGTGCTCGACGAGCCCAATTCCAACCTCGATACCGTGGGCGAAAGCGCCCTGGCGGCAGCCATTGCCCAGCTCAAGGCTCGTGGCACCACGGTGGTGCTGGTCACTCATCGTTCCTCGGTACTGGCCCTGGCCGACAAGCTGCTGGTGCTCAATGACGGTCGCTTGCAGGCCTTCGGCCCCAGCCAGGAAGTGCTCAGGTCGCTGGCTGGCGGCCAGTCCCAGGCACAAGCTCAGGCTCAAGGGCAAGGGCAAGGGCAAGGGCAGGCGCAGGAAGCGCCCAGGGACAGGCCCGCAGCAGCGGCTCCCGGTGGCTTGAGCATGAGCCGCCAGTATTCGGCCCCGACACGGAATTCAGGCGCATGAGCAAGGACGGCAACATGATGATCGAACAGGATTACGCGCCGGAACGGGTTGAGCGGGACGCCGGCTTCTTTGCCCGCATGGGCTGGATCCTGGCCCTGGCCGGCGCCGGCAGTTTCTTCGTCTGGGCGGCCATGGCGCCCCTGGACCAGGGGATCCCGGTGCAGGGCACGGTGGTGGTGTCCGGCAAGCGCAAGGCGGTGCAGTCCATGAGCAGCGGCGTGGTCAGCCGGATCCTGGTGCGCGAGGGCGAGGCGGTGAAGCAGGGGCAGCCACTGTTCCGCCTGGACCAGACCCAGGTGGCGGCCGATGTGCAGTCGCTGCAGGCCCAGTACCGCATGGCCATGGCCAGCCTGGCGCGCTGGCGCAGTGAGCGCGACAACCTCAAGCAGGTGGATTTTCCGGTGGCGCTGAGCAACAGCGATGACCCGCGCCTGGCCCTGGTGCTGGAAGGCCAGCGGCAGTTGTTCAGCAGCCGGCGCGAGGCGTTCAATCGCGAGCAGGCGGGAATCCGCGCCAATATCGAAGGCGCCACCGCGCAACTGGCAGGAATGCGCCGGGCGCGTACCGATCTCAGCAGCCAGGCCGAGTCCCTGCGCCAACAGCTGAGTAACCTGCAGCCCCTGGCGGACAACGGCTACATCCCGCGCAACCGGCTGCTGGAGTACCAGCGCCAACTGTCCCAGGTGCAGCAGGAGCTGGCACAGAACACCGGGGAGAGCGGGCGGGTCGAGCAGGGCATCGTCGAGTCGCGGCTCAAGCTGTCCCAGCACAACGAGGAGTATCAGAAGGAGGTGCGCAGCCAGTTGGCCGAAGCCCAGCTCAAGACCCAGACCCTGGAGCAGCAACTGACCTCCGCCGGTTTCGACTTGCAGCACAGCGAGATCATCGCCACCGCCGACGGCATCGCGGTCAACCTGGGGGTGCACACCGAAGGCGCGGTGGTACGCCAGGGCGAGACCCTGCTGGAGATCGTGCCCCAGGGCACGCACCTGGAAGTGGAAGGGCGGTTGCCGGTGAATCTGGTGGACAAGGTCGGGCCCCACCTGCCGGTGGACATCCTCTTCACGGCTTTCAACCAGAGCCGCACGCCACGGGTGCCGGGTGAGGTCAGCCTGATTTCCGCCGACCAAATGATCGATGAGAAGACCGGGATGCCGTACTACGTACTACGTAGCAGCGTCAGCGACCAGGCCCTGGAAAAGCTCAATGGATTGGTGATCAAGCCCGGCATGCCGGCGGAGATGTTCGTACGTACCGGCGAACGTTCGCTGCTCAATTACCTGTTCAAGCCTCTGCTTGACCGGGCTGGCTCTGCACTGACCGAAGAATAAGGATGTCGCGTCGTATGAGTAAGCTTTCCATTCTCGCGGCGGCCTTGGCGCTGTTTGCCTGTCAGGGCGCCCAGGCCATGGGCCCGTTCCAGATCTATGAGCAGGCGCTGCGCAATGACCCGGTGTTCCTGGGGGCCATCAAGGAGCGCGACGCCGGCCTGGAAAACCGCGCCATCGGCCGTGCAGGCCTGCTGCCCAAGGTGGGCTACAGCTACAACAAGGGTCACAACAACTCCAAGGTCACCTACCTGGACACCGTGCGCGGCACTGTGAGCGAAAAACGCAACTACGACAGCTACGGTTCGTCCCTGACCGTGCAGCAGCCGCTGATCGACTACGAGGCCTATGCCAACTACCGCAAGGGCGTGGCCCAGTCGCTGTTCGCCGACGAGAACTTTCGCAGCAAGAGCCAGGAGTTGCTGGTTCGGGTGTTGAGCTATTACACCAAGGCCCTGTTCGCCCAGGACCAGATCGACATCGCCCAGGCCAAGAAGAAGGCCTTCGAGCAGCAGTTCCAACAGAACCGGCACATGTTCCAGCAGGGCGAGGGCACCCGCACCGACATCCTCGAAGCCGAGTCGCGCTACGAGCTGGCCACCGCCGAAGAGATCGAGGCCCGGGACGAACAGGACGCAGCCTTGCGCGAGCTGGGGGCCCTGATCGGCGTGCCGAGCATCGACGTGGGTGACCTGGACCCGTTGCAGGCCGACTTCCAGTCGTTCTCCCTGATTCCGGCCAACTACGACACCTGGCATGAGATGGCCCTGAGCAACAACCCGGTGCTGGCTTCTCAGCGCCAGCGCGTGGAAGTGGCGCGCTATGAAGTGGAGCGCAACCGCGCCGGACACCTGCCCAAGCTCAGTGCCTACGCCACCATGCGCCAGAACGAATCGGAAAGCGGCAACACCTACAACCAGCGCTACGACACCAACACCCTGGGTATCGAGGTCAGCCTGCCGTTGTACGCCGGTGGTGGGGTTTCAGCCTCTACCCGTCAGGCCAGCCGCTCCATGGAGCAGGCCGAGTACGAGCTGGACGGCAAGACCCGGGAAACCCTGATTGAACTCCGCCGCCAGTTCAGTGCCTGTCTATCAGGTGTGAGCAAGTTGCGCGCCTACCAGAAGGCCCTGGCCTCGGCCGAGGCGCTGGTGGTTTCGACCAAGCAGAGCATCCTCGGGGGCGAGCGGGTCAACCTCGACGCGCTGAATGCCGAGCAGCAGCTCTACACCACCCGGCGGGATCTGGCCCAGGCCCGCTATGACTACCTGATGGCCTGGACCAAGTTGCACTATTACGCCGGCACTTTGCGCGAAGAAGACCTGGCCAGGGTCGACGAGGCCTTCGGCCAGCGCGCGCAGCCTTAGGAAGCGTTGCCGACTGCAGGCTCAGGAACAATAAAAAAGAGGAACGAGCATGAGTATCTTCGATTACAAGACCGCCCTTGGCGGTGACGGCAAGGCCCTCTACAGCGAGGCCATCGCTTTGGCCCTGTATGCCTCTGCACCCACCGGCGAGGCGCTGCCGGGCACCGCCTGGCGCCCCATCAGCGCCAGCCAGCTGGGCTACCAGGGCAACGTCAGTGCCCAGGGCACCATTTCCGGCGAGCAGGCGATCGTCAGCGATGCCCAGGTCGAGGTGCTGGGCAAGTACGACGCCAGCGGGCAGTTGCTGTCCATCGGCATCAGCTTTCGCGGCACCGACAGCCTGAAGGACGCTATCAACGACCTGCAGGCCGCCTTCGTGCCGGGCTTTGCCGACAACTACAGCCGCCTGGCCTTCGACAACCTGTTGGGCAAGGTCGCGGCGTTTGCCGCGGCCCAGGGCCTGAGCGGCAGCGATGTGCTGGTCACCGGGCACAGCCTGGGTGGCCTGGGGGTCAACAGCCTGGCGGCGATGAGCGGTGAGCACTGGGGCGGTTTCTATCAGGACGCCAGCTACCTGGCCTTCGCCTCGCCGACCCAGAGCGCCAACAGCCCTCAGGTGCTGAACATCGGCTATGAAAACGACCCAGTGTTCCGCGCCCTGGACGGCACACATTTCAACGCCTCGTCCCTGGGCACCCACGACAAGCCCCAGGAGTCGGCGACCAATAACATCGTCAGCTTCACCGATCACTACTCGTCGTTCCTCGGCAAGCTGATTCCCCAGAGCATTCTCAATCCGCAGTCCTGGTCGGCCCACAGCGCGGTGGACTATGCCGGTGGCCTCAACCGCCTGATCGAATCGGATTTCTATGACCTGACCAGCCGCGATTCCACCGTGGTGATCTCCAACCTGTCGGAGGGCAAGCGCGATCAGGTCTGGGTCAAGGACCTCAACCTGTATGCCGAGAAACACAGCGGCAGCACCTTCATCATCGGCACCCAGGGCAACGACCTGCTGCATGGCGGCAAGGGCAACGACTACCTGGACGGTGGCGCCGGCGATGATCGCTTTCGCGACGATGGTGGCTACAACATCATCCATGGCGGGCAGGGCCATAACGTGCTGGAGCTGCAACAGCCGCTGAAGAACTTCTCCATTGCCAATGATGGCGACGGCACCCTGTACATCCGCGACGCCTACGGCGGCATCAGCATGACCCGGGACGTCGGCGCCCTGGTCAGCCACGAGGCCGGCAACTTCTGGCAGTGGTTCGGCAAGGACGTGACCTACAGCGTGACCGACGCCGGCCTGCAGAATGGCAACCAGTGGACCGCCTACAACCACTCGCTGAACGGCGATGCCTATGGCAACTCCCTGGTGGCCAGCGTCGATGGCGACTGGCTGTTCGGCCATGGCGGCGACGACCTGCTGAGCAGCGACAAGGCCAACGTGACCTTTGTCGGTGGCAGCGGCAACGACGTGATGCACTCCACCGGCGGCGGGGCCAATACCTTCCTGTTCAGCGGCAATTTCGGCCTGGACCTGATCCACGGTTATCAGAACACCGACAAGCTGGTGTTCATGGGCGTGCCGGGTGTCGATGGGCAATACGACTACAGCCAGCACCTGTCGCAGAACGGCAACGACACCCTGCTCAGTGTCGGCGAGTTCTCGGTGACCCTGGTGGGGGTCGGCCTCGACGGCCTGAACGGCTCGGGCATCGTGTTCGCCTGAGGCAAGCAGCAGGCGCGGCGTCCTTGAAGGGCGCCGTGGCGTTGACGGCAGTGTCCGGGGAGGGCGCTTCACTCCCCGGGCCCAACAAGCAGGAAAACCAGAGGACGGGCCCCGGCCCCAGGCGGTAACAGGCGACACAACGATCGGTCCCGGAAGGACGGTCCAACAACAACAAAAATCGAGAAGTCATCAACATGGATGTGAAGTGCGATCAGCTCAAGGCGCTGACGGGCACCCTGTGCCTGGCATTTGCCACAGGACTGCCGTTGCCGGCCCAGGCCACCTATCAGGACAGCGGACGGCTGGGGGACCCTGCCAGTTGGCGCTCCGCCGAATACCTGCAGGACTGGGGCCTGGAACGGATGCAGGCAAACCAGGCCTATGCCGCCGGCTACAGCGGTGCAGGAGTGAAGATCGGCGCCCTGGACTCGGGGTTCGATGCCGCCCATCCCGAGGCCAGTTCCACACGCTTTCATCCGCTCACCGCCACGGGAAACGATCGGGATGGCAAGCCGTTCAGCGTCTCCGGGGTGCTCAATGGCGCCAATGACAGCCACGGCACCCACGTCACCGGCACCATGGGCGCGGCCCGCGACGGTAACGGCATGCACGGCGTGGCCTTCAACGCCCAGGTGTATGTAGGCAATACCAATCACAACGACAGTTTCCTGTTCGGCCCCAGCCCCGACCCGCAGTATTTCAAGGCGGTGTACGGCGCCCTGGCCGAGGCCGGGGCGCGGGTCATCAACAACAGCTGGGGCAGCCAGCCCAAGGATGTCAGCTACCAGACCCTGGACGGCCTGCGGGCAGCCTACGCCCAGCATTTCCAACAGGGCACCTGGCTCGATGCCGCCGCCGAGGTTTCGCGCCGCGGGGTGATCAATGTCTTCAGTGCCGGCAACAGCGGCTATGCCAATGCCAGCGTGCGTTCGGCCCTGCCGTATTTTCAGCCGGAACTGGAAGGCCACTGGCTGGCGGTCTCGGGGCTGGACAAGAACAACCAGCAGAAATACAACCAGTGCGGCATCGCCAAGTACTGGTGCCTGGCCACGCCCGGCGCCGCCATCACCAGCACCGTGCCCGGCGGCGGCTACGCCACCTACAACGGTACGTCCATGGCTGCGCCCCATGCCACCGGCGCCCTGGCCCTGGTGATGGAGCGTTATCCCTACCTGGACAACCAGCAGGCCCTGCAAGTACTGCTGACCACCGCCCGGCAGCTCGACGGCTCGCCCACCCAGGGGCCCAGTGCGCTGGTGGGCTGGGGCGTGCCGGATTTGCGGCGGGCGATGCACGGGCCGGGGCAGCTGCTGGGCGAATTCGACGTCAACCTGGGGCGCGGCCAAGGGGATGTCTGGAGTAACGGCCTTTCGGACCAGGCGCTTATCCAGCGTCAGGCCGAGGACGCCGCCGAACGCCAGGCCTGGCGGCAGACCCTGCAGGACCGGGGCTGGGAGCATGGCCTGAGCCCGGGAGCCAGCCAGCAGGAGCAGACCGACTATGCCCTGGGCATGGCCCGCGATGCGGCAGCGGCGGCGCGGATCTACCAGGGCAGCCTGGTCAAGTCCGGGGCCGGCTGGCTGGTGCTCAGCGGCGACAGCAGCTATCGCGGTCCAACCACGGTCAATGGCGGCTTGCTGGCGGTCAACGGCACGCTGGCGTCAGAGGTCAGGGTCAATGCCGGGGGCACCCTGGGCGGTTCCGGGCAGGTCGCCGGAATCAGCGCTGCGGCCGGTGCCCGGGTGGCGCCGGGCAACTCCATCGGCACCTTGAATGTGGCGGGGAACGTCGACTTCCAGCCGGGCTCGACCTATGTGCTGGAGCTGTCCCCGAGTGCCAGCGACCGAATCGTCGCCACGGGCCAGGCCAGCCTGAATGGTGCCGCTGTCGACCTGGTGCCCGAGCCTCGGGGGAATGTGCTGGCCGCGCAGCAGGTGCCGAGCCTGGTTGGCCGCCAGTACGACATCCTGCAAGCGGCAGGTGGCGTCGTCGGGCGTTTTTCCAGTGCCCAGCCCGAATCGCTGTTTCTTGGCACAGCCCTCGACTATTCGGCCAGCAGCGTGCAGTTGCAGGTAATGCGCAACGCGACCTCCTTTGCCAGCGTCGGCCTGACCCCCAACCAGCGCGCGACCGGCGCTGCAGTGGAACAGTTGGCGGCGGGCAACCCGGTCTATGAAAGCCTGTTGCTGTCGCCTTCGGCGGCGGTGGCCCAGGGTGCACTGCAGCAATTGTCCGGGGAGATCTACCCGGCCCTGAGTTCGATGCTGGTCAGCCAGGGCTCGGTGCTGCGCGATGCCCTGGGCGAACGCCTGCAACGCCCGGCCCTGGGGCACGCGGGAGCGGAGCCGGCGACTGCCAGTGGCTGGATCAAGGGCCTGGGGGCCTGGGGGCGGGTCGAGGGCGCCAAGGGCACCACTGCCTATGACAGCTCTCTTGGCGGCATGCTGGCCGGTATCGACCGCGACCTCGACGAGCAGACCCGTATCGGCCTGGCGGCTGGCTACAGCGAAAGTGCCTTGCACATGGGCGCCGGCACCCGGGCCAAGGCCGAGGTCGACAGCTATCACCTGGGGGCCTATGCCCGCCACGACCTGGACGCGCTGCGCCTGAGCCTGGGCGCCAGCCATAGCTGGCATCGCGCCGAGGTCCGTCGCGACCTGGCCTATGCCGATGTGTCCGGCCGGGAGAAGGCCCGGGTCGATGCCCGCAGCACCCAGGTGTTTGCCGAGGCGGCCTATGCCGTGCCGCTGGCGCCCCTGGTGCTGGAGCCTTTCGTCAACCTGGCCTACCAGCACCTGGACCGGGATGCCTTCCACGAGAAAGGCGCCGCCGCGGCCCTGGAGGGCGACCGCGACCAGCGCGATGCCTGGCTCGGCACCCTCGGCCTGCGTGGTCGCCAGCAGCTGCGGCTGGCGTCGGGACAGGCCCTGGAACTGTCGGCGAGCCTGGGCTGGCAGCACCGCCTGAATGGCGCCCAGGCCCGCGAACCGTTGTCCTTTGCCGGCAGCGACCAGGGCTTTGCGGTGAACAGCGCCGCGCCCGTGCGCGACGCTGCGCAGGTCGGAGCCCAGGCACGCCTGGCCCTGGCCCGGGACCTGTCCCTGAGCCTGGACTACCAGGGGCACTTGGCCAGTCGACAGCAACAGCATGGAGCAGGACTCAATCTCGAGTGGCGCTTCTGAGGCGCCACTGAACTCGACAGCGGCGCGGGATTGGCCGCAGGGATATTTGCCAACACAACTAAGGAAGGTCGTAGTGAAGAGAGTCAAACGCAAGGATCGCGCGCAGGCAGGACAGGGCGGGGTACGCACCCCGCTGAGCCGGGCATTGCTGGGGTGCTTGGCACTGATCGGCGGGGCCCAGGCCGCGCCCTATGTGGAAGCCGGTCGTGCTGGCGACGCCAGCAGCTGGCGCAGCGCCGAGTTCAAGGCGGACTGGGGCCTGGGAGCCATTCATGCCGACAGCGCCTATGCCGCCGGCTACAGCGGCAAGGGCGTCAAGCTGGGGATCTTCGACCAGCCAGTGTATGCCCGGCACCCGGAGTTCGTCGGGCCGGACAAGGTCATCACCCTGATCACCAGCGGCATCCGCCAGTACACCGATCCCTATATCCCAGTGAAAGCCGGTGACGCCTTTCGCTATGACGGCAGTCCGTCCGTGGGCTCGGACGGCAAGCTCGGCTCCCATGGCACCCACGTCGGCGGGATCGCCGGCGGCAGCCGCGATGGCGGGGCCATGCACGGGGTGGCTTACGATGCGCAGATCATCAGTGCCGACAACGGCGACCCGGGCCCGGAAGACGGCATCGTCCTGGGCAACGACGGCGCGGTGTACAAGGCCGGCTGGGATGGCCTGGTGGCCAGTGGCGCGCGGATCATCAACAACAGCTGGGGCATCGGCATCACCGACCGCTTCAACAAGGGCGGCCGCGACCCGGCGTTCCCGCACTTCACCCTGGAGGATGCACGGGCCCAGTTCGCGCAGATCCAGCCGCTGCTGGGCACCTTGCCGGGGGGCGCCTACGACGGCGCCATTGCCGCGGCCCGCAGTGGGGTGATGACCATCTTCGCCGCCGGCAACGACTACAACCTGAACAACCCGGATGCCATTGCCGGCCTTGGCTACTTCGTCCCGGAGATCGCTCCCAACTGGCTGACCGTCGCCGCGTTGCAGCAGAACCCCGATACCGCCAGCGCCGACCCCTATGTCATCAGCACCTTTTCCTCGCGCTGCGGCTACACCGCCAGTTTCTGCGTCTCGGCCCCCGGCACACGGATCTACAGCTCGGTGATCGGTGGCACGAACCTGGACAACATGACCCTGGGCTATGCCAACAAGAACGGCACCTCGATGGCCGCCCCTCACGCGGCGGGGGCCGCAGCGGTGCTGATGGAGCGCTTTCCCTACATGAGCGGGGCGCAGATCGCCAGCGTGCTACGCACCACCGCCACCGACCTGGGCGCACCGGGCATCGATTCGCTGTACGGCTGGGGCATGATCGACCTGGGCAAGGGCATCCACGGCCCGGGCATGCTGGTCGCCGAGCAGGACATCCCCGTGGACCTGCGGGTTCCCGGTGCCTATGGCGCAACCCAGTTCGTCGCTGACCTGCCGGGGGTGGGGGCCCTGGTGGACGTGGGCAAGCCAACCCAGCGGCGCTGCAACGACATCAGCTGCGGCCGGGATGTCTGGAGCAACGACATCAGTGGCCATGGCGGCCTGACCAAGCAGGGCATCGGCACCCTGGTGCTCAGCGGCAGCAATACCTATTCCGGCCCGACCCTGGTCAACCAGGGGCGCCTGGCGGTCAATGGCTCGCTGGTGTCGGCGGTGACCGTCAATGACGGCGGGATCCTCGGTGGTAGCGGCCGGGTCGGCGGGCTGACGGTCAATGCCGGTGCCACCGTGGCCCCGGGCAACTCGGTCGGCACCCTGCATGTCGCCTCCGACGTGACCTTCCTGCCGGGCTCGACCTACGCGGTGGAAGTGTCCCAGAGTGGCAGCGATCGGCTGATTGCCGACGGCCAGGCGCTGCTCGGTGGCGCCACGTTGTCCATGGAACTGCAAGGCGAAGGCGGCGCGGGCTTGCTCAGTCGGCAGAGCGTGCCGAGCCTGCTGGGGCGCCAGTTCGATATCATCGATGCGGCCGGCGGTATCCAGGGGCGCTTCGGCGCGGTGCAATCCAACGCGCTGTTCCTGACGGGCGATCTGGATTACGCGGCCAATGGCGTGCAACTGGCGGTGGCGCGCAACGCCACTTCCTTCAGCAGCATCGGCCTGACCCCGAACCAGCGCGCCGTGGGCGCCGCCACCGAGCAACTGGGGGCTGGCAATCCGCTGTTCGAAAGCCTGTTGCTGGCACCTTCGGCAACCAGTGCCCAGCAAGCCTTCCAGCAATTGTCCGGGGAGATTCACCCGGCCATCAGCAGCCTGCTGATCAAAGACAGCCGCTACCTGCGCGACGCCATGGGCGAACGCCTGCGCCAGTCGCCTGCGGTGCCTGCGGCGGCAGGCACGGGCCAGGACAACGGGGTCTGGATGAAGACCCTGGGCGCCTGGGGCAAGGCTGATGGCGACGCCGACCATGCACGCTACAGCACCTCCATCGGCGGCTTGCTGGCGGGGATCGATGGCGCCGTGGACGAGGCCACGCGCCTGGGCTTCTTCACCGGCTACAGTGACAGTTCGTTGAACATGGGCGACGGCACTCATTCCTCGGCCAAGGTCGACAGCTATCACCTGGGGACCTACCTGGGTCGGCAACAGGAGGCGTTGCGCCTGAGCCTGGGTGGTTCCTACAGCTGGCACCGGATCGAGGTCAAGCGCGAGTTGCAGTACGCCGAGGTCGCCGACCGCCAGAAGAGCAAGCGCGATGCGCGCAGCGCCCAACTGTTCGGTGAGGCGGCATGGCAGTTCGAGCAGGGCCCAGGGCGCCTGGAACCTTTCGTTAACCTGGCCTACGTCAATATCGCCAGTGACGCCTTCAAGGAACAGGGCGGCGCTGCGGCACTCAAAGGCTCGGATGACCATCGCGAGGCCTGGCTCTCGACCCTGGGCATGCGTGCCGGCCAGCGCCTGGCGCTGGCGCAAGGACAGGCACTGGAGTTGTCCGCGACCCTGGGTTGGCAGCACAACCTGAGTGGCACCGGCTCCGACCAGCACCTGGCCTTTGCCGCGGGAGGGGGAGCGTACAAGGTCCAGAGCCTGTCCCTGGAACGTGATGCGGCAGTGGTCGGCGCACGTGCCGGGGTGGTCCTGGGGCGTGCGCCCCGAGTCAATCTGGATTACAACGGTGTGCTGGGCAGCAAGGACAAGAGCCATGGGGTCGGCTTGACCCTGGACTGGGCGTTCTGACGCCGCGTCACCGCTGAAAGGTGTTGTACCGCGTCACCCAGGCTTGGCAACGGGCCTGGGTGGCCGGAGCTATCTCTGACAATTCCAACAAAAGAGAGGCAATACCATGGGTGTGTTTGACTACAAGAACTTCACTGCAGAGGATTCCAAGGCGCTGTTTACCGATGCCATGGCGATTACCCTGTACTCCTATCACAACCTCGACAACGGCTTTGCCGTGGGTTATCAGCATAACGGCTTCGGCCTGGGCCTGCCGGCGACCCTGGTCACCGCGCTGATCGGCAGCAGCGATTCCCAGGGGGTGATCCCCGGGATTCCCTGGAACCCCGATTCCGAGAAGGCCGCCAAGGAGGCGCTGAACCAGGCCGGCTGGTCCACCATCAGTGCCGAGCAGTTGGGCTATGGCGGCAAGGTGGATGCCCGGGGCACCTTCTTTGGCGAGAAGGCCGGCTACGGTACGGCCCAGGTGGAGATCCTCGGCAAGTACGATGCCCAGGGCCAGTTGAGCTCCATCGGCATCGGCTTTCGCGGCACCAGCGGCCCCCGGGAGTCGCTGCTCAGCGACTCCCTCGGCGATGTGATCAATGACCTGCTGGCGGCCCTGGGGCCCAAGGACTATGCGAAGAACTACGCCGGCGAGGCCTTCGGCACGCTGCTGGGCGATGTCGCGGCCTTTGCCCAGGCCCATGGCCTGTCCGGCAAGGACATCCTGGTCAGCGGCCACAGCCTGGGCGGGCTGGCGGTCAACAGCCTGGCGGACCTGAGCGGCGAGCGCTGGTCCGGGTTCTACAAGGACTCCAACTACATCGCCTATGCCTCGCCGACCCAGAGCGCCAGCGACAAGGTGCTGAACATCGGCTACGAGAACGACCCGGTGTTCCGTGCCCTGGACGGTTCGAGCTTCAACCTGGCGTCGCTTGGGGTCCACGATGCGCACCAGGACTCGGCCACCAACAACATCGTCAACTTCAACGACCATTACGCCTCGACCCTGTGGAACGTGCTGCCGTTCTCGATCCTCAACATCCCCACCTGGATCTCCCACCTGCCCACCGGCTACGGCGATGGCCTGACCCGGGTGCTGGAATCGAAGTTCTACGACTTCACCAGCAAGGACTCGACCATCGTCGTCGCCAACCTGTCGGACCCGGCGCGGGCCAGTACCTGGGTCCAGGACCTGAACCGCAATGCCGAGACCCACAAGGGCAGCACCTTCATCATCGGCAGCGACGGCAACGACCTGATCCAGGGCGGCCGCGGCAACGACTACCTGGAGGGCCGCGACGGCAATGACACCTTCCGCGACGAGGGCGGCTACAACATCATCCTCGGTGGCCAGGGCCACAACACCCTGGACCTGCAGCAGTCGGTGAGCAACTACAGCTTCGCCAGCGACGGTGCCGGCACCCTGTACGTGCGCGACGCCAAGGGCGGGATCAGCATCACCCGTGACATCGGCGCGATCCAGAGCAAGGAGCCGGGGTTTCTCTGGGGCCTGTTCAAGGACGATGTGTTCCATCAGGTTACCGACCAGGGCTTGAAGGCCGGCAACCAACTGACCCAGTACGCCTCGTCGGTGAAGGGCGATGGCAGCGACAACCTGCTTCGGGCCCATGATGGGGGCGACTGGCTGTTTGGCCTGGATGGCAACGACCACCTGGTCGGCGGCCGCGGCAACGACGTGTTCGTCGGCGGCAACGGCAATGACCTGATGGAGTCGGGGGGCGGCAATAACACCTTCCTGTTCAATGGTCATTTCGGCAACGATCGCATCGTCGGCTATCAGGGCGGCGACAAACTGGTGTTCATGGGCGTGGCCGGGGTGCTGCCGGACCAGGACTACCGAGCCCATGCCAGCAGCAGCGGCAACGACACGGTCCTGACCTTCGGCCAGGATTCGGTGACCCTGGTGGGAGTCAGCCTCGACCACCTCAACGGCTCGGGCATCACCATCGCCTGATACCGAAAGGGCCCGGGGCCTGCAACGGGCCCCGGGCCCTTGCCTGGATAAAAAAAGTGACCTGTCAGTCAAATGCCGACTCCAATACCGGTAAAGCTGCAGCCCGCTGATGCGTTACTAGAGGTACGCAAGGTTTCAGGGATGCAACCGCAATCGATTCAAGGCAGTGACAGGAGAGTTTTGACAGTGAGTAACAGCAAGAGGTATGCGAGCGGTCTGGTGCTGGCCCTGTGGGCATGCATGGCATCGGCCGAGGAGTTGCCTCACAGCTCGATTTTGAAACGCTACGGGGTGACCGTGGATCAGTTGCCGCCCGGTTTACCCGCGCCAGCCACCACCGAGGAGCCTGCCCCCAGTCTTTTCCAGTTGGACCCGGAGCAGCCCCTGGCGCAGTTTCGTCTGAAGGACGACGCGACGCCGGACACCACAGGCAACATCAGCATTGATAACGCCAATGCCAGGGAGCGTGATCGCTGCCGGCAGGTGAGCCAGGAGTTGTCCAAGCGTGGCAAGCCGGTGCCGGGGTTTTTCTGCGAGCCGGGGCAGGGAGGCTTGCTCTGGGGGCATTGAAGTGCTGCGGTGAATCATTTTTCCTGGCGGACGGTGGCCACATCGTCCGCCTTGACCCGAATGGTCTTGCCGGAGATGTCCTGGAATTCATAGAAACCATCGGCAGTCTTGGTCTTGGGCTGATCACGGGTCAGGTACTGCGTGCCGTTCTGCAGGGTCACCACGGTGGGCGAGGCGCAGCCGGCCAGGGTCAGGGCAGCGAGCAGGAGCAATCCCAGGTTTTTCAGGTTCATACAGGTTTCTCGTCAGTAGTGGTGCATCCACGATGCGCTGGACACTATAGCCATGGCCCGTTGGTGTAGTGAAGACGACAAAAGTTCTGTGGGCCATTGTAAAAAACTTCGCCGCGCCATTTATCCAATAGTGTTTGCCAGAGCGGGGCAACGGCTGTTATCTGTACGCATAACCAGTATTCAACCCGCCGTGGCGTCTTAGTTCCGTGACCTCCAATCCCCTCGAAAACCCCCTCTATTACCTGCACAACTTCCAGCAAGTGTTGAGCTGGCTGGAGCTGCGCTATGCCGATGTGCTGACGGACGCCGAGCAGTGCTTCATTCGTGACTTCACGGCCCTGGCCCAGCCGTCCCAGGCCTTGCTGGTGCGCATGGTGATGCGCAAGGGGCGGCACTTTCGCCTGGGCAAGCTGAGTTACCCGGAGATCGGCGACAGCGCCCGGGCCCTGGTGCCGCTACTGGCCCTGGGCTGGGTCGACGAGCAGGCGCCGCTGAGCCTGGAGGAGCTGTTCGGCTTGCTGCACAAGGCCGAGTTGCAGCAGGCGTTCAAGGCCCTGGCGCTGCCGGCCAAGGCGAAGAAGAGCCAGTGGCTGGAGGCGCTGCAGGCCCAGCACCCGCAACCCCAGGCGTTTGGCCAATGGTGCCCGGAGCTGGACGACAGGCTGCTGAGCCTGACGCTCATGCCACTGTGCGACCGCTTGCGCCTGATGTTCTTCGGCAACCTTTACCAGGACTGGTCGGAGTTCGTGCTGGCGGACCTGGGCATCTACAGCTACGAAAAAGTCGAGATCAGCGCCGATGCCCGCGGCCTGCGCAGCCGTGACGACGTCGATGGCTTCTTTTACCTGCACCAGTGCCAGGAAGGATTCGAGGCCGGGGATGAACTGCCCCAGGTGCTGGAGCGAATCGCCGCGTTCAGCACCGCCAACCCCTGGCTGGAGAAGCGCCGGGGCAAACTCTTGTTCCTCCTGGGCCAGCATGGCGAGCGCCTGGCGGACTGGGCCCTGGCCCGGGCGATCTATCAGCAGTGTGCCTACCCCGGGGCGCGCTTGCGGCTGATCCGGGTGCTGGAGCGCAGCGAAGAGTACCCGGCGGCCCTGGCCCTGGCGGAGCAGGCAGCGGCTGCCCCCGAGAGTGCCGCCGAGGCCCAGCAGTTGCTGCGGGTCATGCCCAGGCTGCGACGCAAGCTGGGCGGGCCGCCACTGCCACGCACGGCCGCTCGCGAGGTGCAGCGCCTGGACCTGCAATTGCCCCAGGACGGGCAGGGACTGAGCGTTGAGCAACGGGTCCAGCTGCATCTGCACCAGCCCGAGGGGCCGGTGCACTACGTGGAGAACAGCCTGATCAATTCGCTGTTCGGGCTGCTCTGCTGGCCGGCGGTGTTCGCTCCGTTGCCGGGGGCCTTCTTCCATCCGTTCCAGCGCGGGCCGGTGGACCTGCTCAGCGAAGATTTCCATGAGCGGCGCAGCGCGCTGTTCCAGGGCTGCCTGGCGGAACTGGACGATGGCCGCTACCGCGACAGCATCCGCCAGCGCTTTGCCGAAAAGTGGGGCCTGCAATCACCCTTCGTGTTCTGGGGGGCGCTGACCGAGGAACTGCTCGAACAGGCCCTCGACTGCCTGCCTGCCGAGCACCTGAAGCACTGGTTCCAGCGCCTGCTGCTGGACATCCGGGCCAACCGCGCGGGGATGCCGGACCTGATCCAGTTCTGGCCCGAGGAGAAAACCTACCGGATGATCGAGGTCAAGGGCCCGGGGGATCGCCTGCAGGACAACCAGTTGCGCTGGCTGGACTTCTGCCAGGAGCACCGGATGCCGGTGACGGTGTGTTATGTGCAGTGGCAGGACTGCGAGGGGTGAGCTATCGCATCGCGGTACGGGCCCTGTGCGAATTCAGCGCCAAGAGCGGCGATCTGGATCTGCGCTTCACCCCGTCGCCGACCGCGCTGGAAGGCATGCACGGGCACCGTACCGTGGCCTCCCGCCGCAACCCCGAGTACCAGAGTGAAGTGGCCCTGGAGGGGCGCTACGGCGAGTTGCTGGTCAAGGGCAGGGCGGACGGCTACGACCCGACGCAGAACCTGCTGGAAGAGATCAAGACCTACCGCGGCGACCTGGCGCGCATGCCCGACAATCATCGGCAACTGCACTGGGCCCAGGCCAAGGTCTATGGCTGGTTGCTGTGCCAGAGCCTGCAACTGCCGGTCATCCGCGTGTCTCTGGTGTACTTCGACGTCCTCAGCGAACAGGAAACATCGCTGGTACAGGAGCACAGCGCCCAGGTGCTGGAAGACTTCTTCAACCAGCAATGCGCGCTGTTCCTGCACTGGGCCCAGCAGGAAATGCAGCACCGCACAGCCCGTGACCAGGCCACCCGCAGCCTGAGTTTTCCCCATGGCGAGTTTCGCCGCGGCCAGCGTCACCTCGCCGAGTCGGTGTACAAGGCGGTCAGCACCGGCCGTTGCCTGTTGGCCCAGGCGCCCACCGGCATCGGCAAGACCCTGGGCACGATCTTCCCGATGCTCAAGGCCATGGCCCCGCAGCAACTGGACAAGCTGCTGTTTCTCACCGCCAAGACCCCGGGACGACAATTGGCCCTCGATGCGGCCCGGGTGCTGTTCGCCGACCAGCCCGAGTTGCCGTTGCGGGTCTTGGAGCTGGTGGCCCGGGACAAGGCCTGTGAGCACCTGGACAAGGCCTGTCATGGCGACTCCTGTCCGTTGGCCAGGGGCTTCTACCAGCGCCTGCCGGCGGCGCGCCAGGCGGCCAGCCAGGTGCCGATGCTGGACCGCCAGGCGCTGCGCCAGGTGGCCCTGGAGCATCAGGTCTGCCCCTATTACCTGAGCCAGGAAATGGCCCGCTGGAGCGATCTGGTGGTGGCCGACTACAACTATTATTTCGATTTCAGCGCCTTGCTGTTCGGCCTGGCCCAGGCCAACCAATGGCAGGTCGCGGTACTGGTGGACGAAGCCCACAATCTGGTGGAGCGCGGACGCGGCATGTACAGCGCCAGCCTCGACCAGCAGCAACTGGCCAAGGTGCGTGCCAGCGCGCCCCAGGCCTTGAAAAGCTCATTGCAACGTCTCAATCGCGAGTGGAATGCCCTGCACAAGGACCAGGTCGCGCCCTATCAGGCCCATGACCGGCTGCCGACGGCGTTGCTCAAGGCGCTGGGGCTGTGTGTTGCGGCCCTGGGCGACTATTTCAACGAGCACCCCGAGGGCCTGGACAGCGAGCTGCAGGGCCTGTATTTCGAGCTGCTGCAATTTGCCCGGGTGGCGGAGCTGTTCGAGCCGCAGCAGTTCATCTTCGACATCAGCAAGCGCGTGTTGAGCGCCAAGCGCAGCCTGTCACGCCTGTGCCTGCGCAACGTGGTGCCAGCGGCGCTGCTGCGCCCTCGGTTGACGGCGGCCCGCAGCAGCGTGCTGTTTTCCGCGACGCTCAATCCCCGGCATTACTACGCCGATCTGCTCGGGCTGCCGGAAAACACCGTGTGGCTGGACGTCGAGTCACCGTTCGAGGCCCGGCAACTGGAGGTGCACATCGTCAGCCGCATCTCCACGCGCTACGTTCATCGGCAAGCGTCGCTGGCGCCGATTGTCGAGTTGCTGGCGCGCCAGTTCCAGGCGCGCCCGGGTAACTATCTGGCCTTCTTCAGCAGTTTCGATTACCTGCAGCAAGTGGCCGAGTTGCTGGCCCTTGAGCATCCGCAGATTGCCTTGTGGCAACAGTCCCGGGGCATGGACGAGTCATCCCGCGAGAACTTTCTCCAGCAGTTTCGGGCCGAGGGGCAGGGCATAGGTTTTGCCGTGCTCGGCGGAGCCTTCGGCGAGGGCATCGACCTGCCGGGATCGAAACTCATCGGTGCCTTCGTCGCGACCCTCGGGCTGCCTCAGCTCAACCCCTTGAACGAACAGATGAAGCAGCGCATGGCGGCGCTGTTCGGCTCCGGTTATGACTACACCTACCTCTACCCCGGGCTGCAGAAAGTGGTGCAGGCCGCCGGGCGAGTGATCCGCAGCCAGGCGGACCGGGGTGTGCTGATGTTGATCGATGATCGCTTTGCCGAGCCGCGGGTCAGGCAACTGCTGCCGGGCTGGTGGGCCCTCGATGGGCCCGGCGGGTCGGTGGTTGCCGGCTAGGGGCGGCACCGGGCCTGGGTCCTGAAGCCTCGGCAAGAGGGGCCTGGCAGGTGCCAAGCCCCGGGGGTTCACTGGCCCTGACGGACCCGGATGAAGCGCCGCAGGGTTTCGCCCGGGCCGGTGTGGAAACGGGTTGGCCGGGGCTGGCCGGTGTCGGCGGCGATGAACACGAAGTGATCGTCGCTCAGCTGATAACTGGCGGGCAGGGGCTGTCCGGCATCAGCGCCGACGCTGTCGATCCAGGTGATGGACTTGGGCGTGGTGCTGCTGTCGAGGGTGAAGGTTCCGGCCAGCAGTTGCTCGCCCTCCACCGTGACCACGCGAAACCGGTTGCCTTCGATCAGGGTCAGGGCACCGGGAGCGCTGTGCTCGTCCGGTGGGTCGAATACACCGCTGTCTTCCATGCCGGTCTGCTCCCAGGCTCCTTGCAGGCGTTCGAGCTCCCGCAGGTCAGCTGCCTTGCGTGATGACAGAGTATCCATTGTCGATTGGTACCTTGGGGTGGGGTCAGTTGAAGATATTACGGCCAATGCAGTAGGTCAGCAGGTCCTGGTCGCTTTGCACTTCCAGTTTGCGCATCGCGGAAATTTTCTGCGCGCTGATGGTTTTCGAGCTGCGGTTCTGGCTGCGGGCGATGTCGCTGACGCTCTTGCCGGAAACGAACAGGCGCAGGATCTCGAACTCCTTGGGCGACAGGGTGGAGATTCGTGCATCGATTGCCACGTTGGATTCCAGCACCGAGTTGGAGGCCGGCTCCAGGCTGCGGTAGATGCCTTTTTGTGCAATGGCCTTGAGGGCGGTCTGGATTTCCTCGTGCAACTGGCTCTTCTGGATCACCCCGACCACCCCCAGTTCATGCAGGCGGGTGAGGATCAACTGGTTGGAAATCATGGTCAGGACCAGGATCTGCAAATGGGGGAAGTTGCGCTTGAGGTATTCCACCAGTTTCAGGCCGTCGCCGTAAGGCGAGTCCCCGGGCATGTTGTAGTCGGTGATGACGACATCCACCGGGCGCGCCTCCAGAAGCTGGACCAGGCCCTTGGAGCACACCGCCTCACCAACGATTTCAAATCGATCATCGCGCTCCATCAGCTCGCGAACGCCGAGCAACACAATCGGGTGATCGTCAGCAATGACTACTTTCAGTTTTTCCATGACAAACACACCCGTGTAAGACGCTAATTAATAAAGAAACCCGAGACTGACGGTACATTAAACCCTGGCGCTCATTATTCAAGGGGCAGCAGGAGTTCCGACAGGCGCTGCATCAATTGCCGGACCTGGGCAACCAGAGCCGGGCTCAGGCTGTTTTCCAGCAACTGGCACTCCAGTTCGGCGCAAGCCCTGGCCAGTGCCACGGCCTGCACGGCGCCCATGGCTCCGGCGATGCTGTGCAGGCGCTCGGCGGCAGCGTTGGCGGACCCGGTCTCCAACGCCTTGGTCAACCGTTGCAGGTCCTCGTGCATGGTACTGACAAACAGCGGGCGCATCTTTTCCGAGAGCTGGAGGGTGTTGCCCGCAGGCACAGGGGCGGTGTCTACCCTGGGCCGGGCTTCAGCCGGCGTCGGCGTTGCAGGCGCCGGAGGTGGGGGGGGAGTGCTTTGGCAAAGCTTCAATAGTTGGCCTCGCAACGTCTGCAGGTTCATGGGTTTGACGATCCAGGTGTTCATTCCGGCGGCCAGGCAACGGCTGCCTTCCTCGCGCATGGCATTGGCGGTGACGCCGATGATCGGCAGTTGCGGGTCGCGTCGGCGCAACTCCCTGGCCAGGTCGTAGCCATTCATGATCGGCATGTTGACGTTGCTGATGGCGATGTCGAACAGCTGCGGTTCCCACTGCTCCAGGGCCTGCTCGCCATTGGCCGCCAGGGTCACCTGGCAACCCAGGGCCTCGAGTTGCTCCTTGATGATCACCTGGTTGATCGGGTTGTCCTCCGCCACCAGGATGTGCAGGTGCAATGGCTGCAAGGAGTTCGGCTGCTGCGGAGCCAGGTGCGGGGGAAGGCCTTGGCGCGCCAGGGCTGCGGCGCGGGCGATGGCGCGGATGTCGTGGGCGTCGACCTGGCATTTTTCCCCCTGGCGGCTGTCGCTGCTGTGCCCGCTGGATACAGCCCTCAGACAAGGCCCGGACCAGGGCGCGAGGGAGCCCCGGGGCAGCAGGTCGATGAGCAGCCGCTCCTGGGGCTGGTCTTCCCAGCCGTTGGGCAGCGGGTAGGCCTGGACCCCCAGGCGGCCGAGCCAGTCGCAGGTGCTTTTCACCAGTTCCGGCACCGGCGCGCGGACATAGACCGCAGGCCCGTCGGGCACCAGCGGAGTTGCCGGCAGGGCTCCAGGCAGGTGCTGCAGGCTCAGGCGCAGGGAGAAATTGCTGCCCAGCCCAGGCTCGCTGATCACCTGCATCTGGCCCCCCATCATCTGGCTCAGGCGCTGACAGATGGCCAGTCCGAGCCCGGCCCCGGCCTCGCTGGAGGCATCGCGCACCTGATAGAAGGGATCGAACAGAAAGGGTTGCTGCTGGGCAGAGATGCCGATGCCGGTGTCGGTGACTTGCCACTCGATGCAGGCCTCTCGCTCTTCGAGCGTCAGCACCCGGACCCGCAGCACCACCCGGCCACTGTCGGTGAACTTGATCGCGTTGCTCAACAGGTTGTTGAGGATCTGGCGGATCCGTGTCGCGTCCCCCAGCATCAGGGCCGGCAGGTTCGGGTCGATGCAGGCGTAGAGCAGCAGCCCGCGCTGTTCGGCAGAGGCGGCGTAGGTGTGCAGGGCGTTCTCCAGCATGTCCAGCGGGCAGAACTCCGCCGGGTCGATGCTCATCTGCCCGGACTCGATCTTCGACACGTCAAGCACGTCGCTGATCAGCTGGAACAGGGTGCTGGAGGAGCGTTGGATGGTCTGCAGGTAGTCGCTCTGGCGTGGATCCAGGGTGGTCAGCCCGAGCAGCTCCAGGGTGCCGAGCACACCATACAACGGGGTGCGGATCTCATGGCTCATGGTCGCCAGGAACAGGGTCTTGGCTTCGTTGGCAGCATCTGCCGAGCGCCTCGCCTGATCCAGCGCCTGGGCATCCTCGACGTGATGGGTGACGTCATTGAAGGCACAGAGCACTGCATCCTGGCCCTTGTAGCGGGTCGAGACGAAACCGACCTGCAGGTGGCGCCCATCGATGTCGAGATAGGTTTCCCCTGCGTCGACCAGGCGTTGGTCACGTTGCAGCAGCGACAGCAGCTTTGCCGTGCCTTGCCAGTGCCGGGCCTGGTGGTTTTCCAACAGCACCTTGAAGTTGTCCCGGCGTGCCACGCACAAGCCGGTAGGGGCGGTGTCGATGATCACCCGGTTGAAGGCTTCGCTTTCGGCGATGGTCTGGTGCGCCAGTTGTGCGGGTATCACCACGTGGTTGCGGTACCAGCGGCACGCCGCCCAGCCGCAGGCAACGGCGCCCAGGGCCAGGCCCAGCAGGCCCAGCAGCGCCCACTGGGCATAGTCGAAATAGCTCTGGTAACTGATGGTGTAGAGCCCGGTCCAAAGCGCCGAGGACTGGCTGGTGAGTTTGAAGGTCATTCCTCGCAGGCCGAAATTCAAGCCTTCCTGCAAGGCATTGGCAGGGTCATTGGCGCCGGTGAGGACCAGGCCCGAGGGGTCGATGAGGGTGAAATCGTCATAGATCGACCAGTGCATGAGCCGTTCGATGTTGTTGACACCGTCCAGGTTGAGCAGCGATGCCGCCACCACCCAGTCGCTGGCCCCGTTGATGTGCAACTGTTCCGAGCCCAGGTGCAGGTTGATAAAGGCCAGCAGCTTGGGGGCGACATCCCCCGAGTCCGGCTGGTTGTACCGCTCCCAATAGACCTGGCGGTCCGGGAAGCCGTTGTTCTTCACCGTCAGGTGGCGCAGCACCCGCTCCACCACGCTGTTGTAGGGTATCTCGCTGCGCCAGGGGTTGCCCCGCATGTGCCGCGCCGCCGGCACGCTGATGTCGAAATTGCCGTAGGCGTTGAAGATGAAGGTACGGGGCGCGGGATAGTGCGAAGTGGACCAGAAGGCGCTGTAGAAGGTCGACAGGTGCACGCCCAGGGCGAACACCTTGGGCAGTTCCCCGATGGCCAGCTGCTGGTGATTGAAGTTCAGGCTGAAGGGAATCGAGTAGGGGTATTCCTGGCCTTCATAGGCATTGTTGCCCACGCTGGGCAAAGGCCGCTGCAGGTACAGGGCGTGAGGCTCGTCGCTCATCATCGAGTCGACCGCATGGTGCGCTGCCAGGCGGCGCAGAAACAGTTCCTGCTCCTGGACATTCTCCATCAGCCGGGCGAAGTGGAAACGCACGCTGCTGTACTGTTCGTCAATCAGGCGCTGGGTGGTCCAGTAGAGAGTGGCGAACAACAGCAGTGCCAGGCCCAGCAGGATCAACATGCCTTTGTTCAACCGGATCGAGCTGCGAGTCAGGTTCTCCAGGAAGGTGTTGCTGTTTTTCATCACTGATTTCCCAAACACGTATAAGGGCCTCAATCTTGAGATTCCTACCTCTGAAGCAAGGCCGTCAGCGATGAGTGACTGTTGCGCGGGTGAGCAATGGGTTCATCGGCTAATACATCGTTGCCGGTCCGTCTTGGGCCAGCAGTTGCTGAAACTGTTGCGAAGAGACCGCATGGGAGATCAGGAACCCCTGGACCTGGGTGCAGTCGATTTTCCTCAGCAGGGCGAGCTCCTGCGCGCTCTCCACCCCTTCGGCCACGACAGTCAGGCCCAACTGCCGGCCCAGCGCGATGATGCTGGTCAAGGCCTGGGTCATTTCTTCATTGTTGTGGCAGCCCTGGACCAGGCCGCGGTCGATCTTCAATTCAGTGAACGGAGTCGATACCAGGTTCATGTAGGAGCTGTAGCCCTTGCCGAAATCATCCTGGGACAGGCCGAAGCCCTTGATGCGCAGGCGGCAGGCGCCCGCATAGAAGTTGCTGATGTGTTCCGGGGTCGAGCACTCCATGAGTTCGAAGCAGATCTTGTTCGGTACGCCTTGGCGCTGGATCACGAAGTCGTGCAGGCGGTCGGCCAGATCCGGGCTGTTGAGCAGGTGGGTCGGCAGGTTGATGGACACCGGGATGTCATAGCCGTTGTCGCGCCAGCGCATCTGGGCGTCCAGGGCCTGCTGCAGGATCAGCCACAGCAGGTCTTCTTCCAGGCCCTCCACCGTGAGCTCGGGGAGAAAATCACAAGGCAGCAGCATGCCGTGTTGCGGATGCATCCAGCGCACCAATGCCTCGGCGGCGACGATGCGCCCATTGTTCAGGGCCTTCTTGGGCTGGAACCAGGCCTGGATCTGCCCGTTGCGCAGGGCATCCAGAAGGGTTTCACGGCTGCACTCCACGCCCAGGGCGGGCTTTTCAGCCGCGCTGAGAAGGCCGGGCAATTGGGCGGTGAGGCTGCGCAAGGCTGCCAGGTTCACCGGTTTGGATATCAGCCCGATCACCCGCAGCCCGAGGTTGCGCGCCACCAGGCTTGCCCCCATCAGCATGCGCCGGGACGAGGCGCTCATGATCGCCAGGGCCGGGCGGGCACGCTGGTCGGCCAGGCCCTGGATGAACTGCACGCCGTCCATGCCGGGCATCAGCAAGTCAGTCAGTACCAGATCGAAGTGCCGATGCTTGAGACGCTCCAGAGCTTCTGCACCATTGCGCGCAACCTCCAGTTGATAGGGGCCCAGCTCGTTGAACAGGTGTTGCAGGTACATGTACTGAAACGGCTGATCTTCGACGATCAAAATGCTACAGGACTTCATGGGGAGCTCTTTCATAAGGCGCCAGATAGTTGAACAACGCTCTTAATGCAAAGGGCTTCACCAGGCAGTGGTTCATCCCGGCTGCAATACAGAGCTCTTCTTCTCCGCGCATTGCATTGGCCGTCGCCCCGATGATCGGGATCGAACAGCCCAGACGTCGAAGCTCCTTGGCCAGTTCATAGCCGTTGAGCTTCGGCATGTTCACATCCGTCAACACCACGTCGAACTGACCGCTTCTCCAGATGGCGAGGGCTTCTTCACCGTTCGAGGCCAGTTCCACGCTGCAGCCCAGTTCCTCCAGCTGGTCCTTGAGGATCAACTGGTTGATCACATTGTCCTCGGCCACCAGCACATGCAGGCTGAGCTTCTTCAACTCGCGGATATCCGGGTGTTCTTCACTCTGGGCCACCCATACACCCTGGGCCTGGCTAACGGCCTGATGGATCGCCCGCAGGTTGTTGGTGTTGACCTGCCAACTGCCGCCATGGATCCGCGGTTCGTTGTGACCGTCGCCACTGGCCAGCACCAGCGGGCCTTGCCAGTCAGGCTCCAGCCGGTGTTCCAGTGCCCCGGGGTGCAGCTCGATAAGGACATGGCCGCGGCAGCGATCCGACTGGGTGGGCAGGCTGAACTGAGCCCGGGCGCCCCAGCGGCGCAGCCAGCCGGCCACGGATTCGGCAAGCTCGCGCACCGGCGACACCACGTAGATCATCTCTGGCAGCAACGGGCTGATCATTGGCGTGCCTGGCATCGTCGAGGAGGCCTCCAGCGGCAGGGTCAAGGTAAAGCTGCTGCCCAGCCCGAGCTCGCTGACCATGCGCAGGTTGCCGTTCATCAACTGGGTCAGGCGCTGGCAGATCGGCAGGCCGAGGCCGGTGCCGGCGATGACGTTGGTATTGCCCTCGGTCTGGTAGAAGGGTTCGAAGATCAAGGCCTGATCGTCCTGGGCAATGCCGCGGCCGGTATCCGATACCTGCCAGAGGATGTTGCTGCGTTCGCCATCGCGGCTGTCAACCCTGACCCGCAGGACGATGCGCCCGGAGTCGGTGAACTTGACCGCATTGTTCAAGAGGTTGCTGAGGATCTGGCGGATCCGCGTGACATCACCCAGAAGCACTTCCGGCAATTGCGGTTCGATGCAGGCATAGAACTGCAGGCCCTTGGCCTGGGCTGCGGCGGCGTAGCCCTGAATGATCTCGTGGACCAGGTCCAGGGAGGAGAACTCGCTGAGTTCCAGGGCCAGTTGCCCGGCTTCGATCTTGGACACGTCGAGCACGTCGCAGATCAGTTGCAGCAGGGTCCCGGACGATCCTTCGATGGCCCGCAGGTAGTCTTTCTGCTGGTTGTCCAGATGGGTCCGCGAGAGCAGTTCCAGGGTGCCGAGCACACCGTACAGCGGGGTGCGGATTTCGTGGCTCATGGTGGCCAGAAACAGGGTCTTGGCTTCATTGGCGGTGTCGGCCAGGCGCTTGGCTTCCTCAAGCGCTGCCTCGATCTGCTTGCGTGCGCTGATGTCGCTGAAGGCACAGAACAGCACATCCTCGCCCTTGTAGCGGGTGGGAGCCGAGCTGAGGTAGAGGTGGCGCCCGTCAGCAGTCTCGAAGTAGTCCGAACTGTTGGGGCGGCTGGGGTTGAAGGCCTGTTCGATCCAGCCGGCACACAGTTGGTCGCGTTCGCTGCCATTGCCCAGCCACTGCTGGGACAGAGTGTTTTCCAGCACCACCCGGCCATCGCTGCGACGCAATACGCACAGGGCTACCGGGGCGATCTGGATCACGTCGCGGCTGAAGGCTTCGCTTTCGATCAGGGCCTGGATCCGGTGCAGCGCCGGACTGATCAGGCGCACTTCGATCCAATGCGTGAGCAGGCTGATCAAGCCCATGCCCAGCAGGCTGATGAGCAAGGCCGCAAGTATTTGCGGCCAGAGACTCTTGAGCAGGTTGTGCAGATCGAAGGAGTACACCAGTTGCCAGTCCGATGACCCCAGCTGCTTGCGTATCACCAGGTGGTCCGGCCACCAGCGACCGCCAAGAAAACCGAAGAAACTGCCTCCCTGGACCCGTTGCACGTCCGCGCTCAATCGGGCACTGGGGGTGGTGCTGAAAATTAATCCGCCCTGGGAATTGAACATCATGAAGTCCCCGGCGCTCTGGTCGCTGAGGGCGGTGGAGACGCTCTGGCCGTCCATTTCCAGGCCCAGCCAGCCAGAGTTGGGGAAACGTTCGTCGAGGCGGGTGAATATGTACAGGTGGGCGGCACCGGCGGAGTGGTCCATCAACCACAACTCTTCGCCGGGCGGCACGTCGTCGAGGTCCAGCTCGCTCAGCTTGTTGAGCAGCATCTTGGGGAAATAGGCCGATTCCGGTTGTGTCCTGAACAGGCGTTGCACCTGGGGCGGGTCGCCGTCGCGGACATAGAGCAGGTTCAGTTGTTTGTTCTGCAGGTAGTCGCGCATGCGCTGGGTCAGCCAGACACTCCACTGGTTTTCATTCGGGGCGCCCAGTTGCAGGTGGATTTCCTCATTCGGATCGGATTCGGAGTCTGCGTTGCTATCGTCCCCTCGAGAGCGATGCACGGCCGAAAGACTCAGGCTTTCCAGCAGCGCCTCGCGGCTGGTGAAGAAGGTCTGGGCTTCGGCGATGGCGCTGCTCATGTAGCTGCGCCGTTGTGACAATTCGTTGTTGAAACTGGTGCGCAGGAAGTTGTAAACGGCGCCTAGCAGGCCAATCAAAAGAATCAGCGCCACGACACGAAGCAGCCGACGGGCTGCTTCAGGACTGGAAAAAAGAGGATTGATCTGATGCAGGTAGCTTTTTAATCTCATCCGCCCACTGTAATTGGGGGGCATGCCAAGCAGGGATCAGACGATTCTTAAATCACTAGGTACAAAGTAGCATTGTTGTTTTTGGGCTCTAAACTAGGGCTTTTTGAGCGTTTTAAACGACAACGGTTCTCAAGAATCGATTGTCTTGTCAGGTCGCTGCCGGTTCAGACCATTTCCAGACGCTGCTTGCGCCGTGGGGCAGGGAAGGCTTGATCCAGGGCCTGCAGGTCCTCCGGTGCCAGCTGTAAATCCGCCGCCTGGGCATTGAGGCGAATGTGGGCCGGACGTACCGCCTTGGGAATCACCAACACACCTTCCTGGCGCAGCAGCCAGGCCAGGGCCACCTGGGCCGTGTCGACCCCGTGGCGCTGGGCGACCTGCTGCAGCGCCGGCTCGGCCAGCAACGCGCCGCCCTGGCCGATCGGGCAGTAGGCCATGAGTGGCATGTGCCGCTGCTGGCAGGCCGGCAGCAGGTCGAACTCGACCCCACGGGACTCGAGGTTGTACAGCACCTGATTGGTGGCGCAGGCGCTTGAATCGAGCTCGTCCAGGTCGGCCACATCGAAGTTGGAGACACCCCAGCGGCGGATCTTGCCGGCTTCGCGCAGGCGTTCGAAGGCCTCGACGGTTTCCGTCAGCGGGTATTGGCCACGCCAGTGCAGCAGGTACAGGTCGATGACCTCGGTGCCCAGGCGTTTCAAGCTGCGCTCACAGGCCAGGGGCAAGCCTTTGCGGCTGGCGTTGTGGGGATAGGCCTTGCTCACCAGGAACACCTCGTCGCGGCGTCCGGCAATGGCCTGGCCGACCACTTCTTCGGCGCCGCCCTCACCGTACATCTCCGCGGTGTCGATCAGGGTCATGCCCAGGTCGATACCCGTGCGCAGCGCGGCGACTTCCTGATCCCGCTGCTGCCGACCCTCACCCATTCGCCATGTGCCCTGGCCAATGACCGGAACCTGTGTGTCGGCGAGTTGCAACATGCGCATGGCTACCTCCTGGTAGGTGTCGAATGGCGTCAGTGAGGGGCACAGGGAAGCAAAGCCGTCAGCAGGGGTCAAGGCCCTGGGGGGCGAGGGCGGCAAGGGGGGAAATCATATATTCGATAAAGGAATAAAATACTAATTATTTATTCCTTTAAAGACTTTTTCCAAGGGTGCATGTTAACCACCAGCCGCTCAACTCCTGATTCCGGCCCTTGCGAAGGATTTTTCCCATGACTATTCAAGCCATCAACGTGCGCAACCAGTTCAAAGGTGTGATCAAGCAGATCCACGAAGGCCAGGTGGTCTCGGAAATCGACGTACAGACCGCCTCGGGTATCGTCACCTCGGTAATCACCACCCGCTCGGTACGGGACCTCGAACTGAAGATCGGCAGTGAGGTGATTGCCTTCGTCAAATCCACGGAAGTGTCCATCGCCAAGCTCTGAGACCGTCCTCACTGACCCAGGGCTCAGCGCCCTTCATGCTGCTTGCGGTAGGCCCCCGGTTGCAGTCCCACGGCCTTGGTGAAGGCTCGGGTGAACGCCGCGATGGACTGATACCCCACGGCGGCGGCTGCTTGCTCCACCGTCTGGTTGGCCTTGAGCAACTGGCAGGCATGGCGCATGCGCAGGGCCAGCAGCACCTGGCCGGGGGATTGCCCGGCCAATTCGTTGAACCGCTTGAAGAATGCCGAACGCGAGAGCCCGGTGCAGGCTGCCATGCTTTCCAGCGGCCAGGGCTGGCCGGGGTGCTGGATCAATTGTTCCAGCAGGGGCGCGAACCCCGGGTGACGGGCCAGGGCCACCAGCCCGCCGAGGTCTTGGTTGGTGCTGACCTGCTGGCGCAGCACGTACAGGAACAGCAAGTGGCTGAGGCGCTCCAGCAGGGCCGAAGACGGCGCGGGAGTGCGCTGGCATTCCTCGAGAATCAGCTGGAACAGTGCCCGGGCGGCACTCAGGGACGGATCGCCGGCCCGCAGGATCAGCCAGCCCGGCAGGCCATCGATGATCAGCGACGATAGCCCGGACTTGAAGTGAAAGAAGCCGCAAACCAGCCCGACGCCGTCCTGGGCCTGGGGATCAAGGGCGGTCATGGCCTGGCGTGGCAGCCGGCGCGCCAGGTCCGGCTGTTCGGCGCCGGACAATCGGTAGGGCAGATCCTGCAGCAGGAACACCGCATCCCCGCTATCGAGGCGCAAGGCTTCAGGCTGGCCGTCGATGTGCAGCCAGCAATGGCCCTGCACGATCAGGTGGAAGCTGGCCCGGGCCAGGCCCTGGGTGCTGGCGTGCCAGCCACCGCAGTAGCGTCCGACGTGAAACAGGCTGGCGTCGAGTTCCAGGCCTTCTAATAACCAATCAACCAGTGGGCTTGATGAAATCATCTAAGGGAAACACTCAGGAGCAAGTAATAGCTACTTTAGAATATGGATCGAATTTCTTATAACCAACAGACTTGGCGCACACCCCACAGCAGGAGTCCACTCCATGTCCCGCGTCACTCTACACACCTTGAACAGCGCCCCCGAAGCCGCTCGGCCCTTTCTTGAGAACGCGCTGAAGAATTCCGGATTCATCCCCAATCTGCTGGGCATCCTGGCCAATGCGCCGGCGGCCCTGGAAACCTATGTCACGGTCTCGGCGCTCAACGGCAAGGCCGAGCTGAGCCTGGCCGAACGTGAAGTGGTGCAGTTGATTGCCGCCACCACCCATGGCTGCGATTTCTGTGTCGCAGGTCATACCTCGGTGGCCCTGAACAAGGCCAAACTCTCCGACCCGGTGGTCAGTGCCCTGCGTGAGCAGAGCACCTTGCCCGAAGCCCGGCTGGAAGCCCTGGCCGCCTTCGCCCGTGAAGTGATCGCCACCCGGGGCAAGGTCAGCGACGCAGGCTATGCCGAGTTCAAGGCCGCAGGATACAGCGAAGGCAATGCCCTGGAAGTGATCCTGGGCATCAGCCTGGCGACCCTGTGCAACTTTGCCAACGTGTTCGCCGGCACCGAACTGAACCCCGAACTGGCCAAGTATCGCTGGTCCGTGCAAGGTCAATGAATCAGCACGCCGGTGATTGACCGGCGTCCCCTTCAAGGAGAAAACCCATGCTCGATGCGCAATTGAGTGAATGGCTGGATGCCCAGGCCCAGGCCCTCGACCAGGGCCACTGCGACCCCCAGGAAGTGTTGGCGCGCCTGGCCGACGCCGGTGTGCTGCGGGTCGGCATCAGCCAGGCCCAGGGCGGCAGCGGCGGTGAACTGACCGATGCCCTGGAAGTGATGGCCGCCGTCGCCAGCCACTCCCTGGCCGCGGCCTTTGTCTTCTGGGGCCAGCGCGCCTTTGTCGAATACCTGCTGCACAGCCCTAATGCGGCGCTGCGCGAGCGCCTGTTGCCGTCGCTGCTCAACGGCGAGCTGGCAGGGGCCACCGGGCTGTCCAACGCCATGAAGTACCTGTCGGGGGTCGAGGCCTTGCAGGTTCGGGCGCAGGACCAGGACCACGGCTGGAGCCTGAGCGGGCGCCTGCACTGGGTCACCAACCTGCGCAAGAGCGGCTTCGTGGTGGCCGCGGCCATCGAGCACGAGGAGGGCGGCGCGCCCTTTATCCTGGCGATTCCCGATGCCCTGGCCGGGTTGCAGCGCTCCGACGACCTGCAACTGATGGGGTTGCAGTCGAGCAACACCGCGGCCCTGGACCTGGATCAGGTGCAAGTGCCGCGGGAGTGGTTGCTGCACGAGGACGCCCGGGTGTTCCTGCCGGCGGTGCGCCCGGCCTTTCTCGGCCTGCAATGCTCGCTGGCCATCGGCCTGGCGCGTCGCGCCCTGGTTGAGGCGGGGCGTCACATCGAAGGCGCCCGTTCATTTCTGCTGCCGGCCTTGCAGGAGCAGCGCGAGCAGTTGGAGCAGACCATCAGCGAACTCAAGAGCGGCCTGCTCGACGGCCGTTTCCTGGCTCAGCCGGCGGCGCTGTTCCGGGTGCGCATCGCCCTGGCCGAGGCCACCGCCAATGCGCTGCAACTGGAGCTGCAGGCCAGCGGCGGCAAGGCGTACCTGGACGAATACGGCAGTGGTTTCGCCCGGCGCTGGCGTGAATCGGCGTTCGTGCCGATCGTCACCCCGAGCCTGGTGCAACTGCGTGCCGAACTGCAGCGCCAGGCACGGAACGCAGCCGCATGAGTGCGCTGCTCAACGCCCAGGGGATCAGCCTGGGGTATGCCGCGCAGGGCGGCTGGCACAGGGTGCTGGAGGGCTTCGACCTGCAACTGCAAGCCGGCGAAGTGGTATCGATCCTCGGCCCCAGCGGGGTCGGCAAGTCCAGCCTGCTGCGGGTCCTGGCCGGCCTGCAGCAGGCCCACCAGGGGACGGTGAGCCTGTTGGGGGAGCCGATCACCGCGCCCCATCCGCGGGTCGCCGTGGCGTTCCAGGACCCGAGCCTGCTGCCCTGGCTGAACCTTGAGCACAATGTGGCGTTCGGCCTGGACTTCGCCCGCCAGCCTCGGCTCAGTGCACCGGAGCGCCAGCAACGGATTGATCACGCGATCGCCGCGGTGGGCCTGGCGCCGGCGCGCCAGCGCTACCCGGCGCAGCTCTCCGGTGGCATGGCGCAACGCACCGCCCTGGCCCGTTGCCTGGCCCGCCAGCCTCAGGTGCTGCTGCTCGACGAACCGTTCGGCGCCCTGGACGAGGTGACCCGGGCCGACATGCAGCAACTGCTGCTCAAGGTGATTGGCGAGCACCAGACCGCCGCCTTGCTGATCACCCACGACATTGACGAAGCCCTGCTGCTGTCCGATCGGGTCCTGCTACTGGGTGACAGCCCGGCGCGTACCCTCGGCCAGTGGCGCATCGACCTGCCGGCGCCGCGTGCCGAACGGATCGAGGAACTGGGCGCCCTGCGTATCGAGATTCTCAAAACCCTTCGGCGGGCGAGCCGCAACCCCCTTCATTCCCCTTTGCCTGCATCGTCGGAGATTGACCATGTGCCTGGACGACTTCACCCACACCCGTCGTGACTTCCTCAAACTCAGCGCGCTGCTGACCGCCGGCGGCGCCTTGCCGCTGCTCAGCAGCCTGCAAGCCCGTGCGGCCCAGGAGCCGGATGCGCCGGTGCGCATCGGCTACCTGCCGATCACCGATGCCACGCCACTGCTGGTGGCCCACAACAATGGCCTGTTCGAGGCCGAGGGCATCAAGGCCGAGCGCCCGGTGCTGCTGCGCAGTTGGGCCCAGGTGATCGAGGCGTTCATCTCCGGGCAGGTCAACGTGATTCACCTGCTGTCGCCGATGACCGTCTGGGCCCGCTATGGCAGCCGGGTGCCGGCCAAGGTGGTGGCCTGGAACCACGTCGGCGGCTCGGGTCTGACCGTGGCCCCGGGGATCACTGAGGTCAAGCAACTGGCCGGGCAGTCGGTGGCGATTCCGTTCTGGTACTCGATCCACAACGTGGTGGTGCAGCAACTGTTTCGCGACCACGGCCTGGTGCCGGTGAGCAAGGCCGCCGGCAGCACCCTGGGGGCCAACGAGGTCAACCTGCTGGTGCTGCCGCCGTCGGACATGCCACCGGCCCTGGCCAGCAAGCGGATTGCCGGCTACATCGTCGCCGAACCCTTCAATGCCCTGGCCGAGGAACTCAAGGTCGGCCGGGTGCAGCGCTTTACCGGAGATGTCTGGCGCAACCACGCCTGCTGCGTGGTGTTCATGCACGAACATGACCTGAACAACCGTCCCGAATGGTCGCAGAAGGTGGTCAACGCCATCGTCAAGGCTCAGTTGTGGACCCGCGACCACCGCGCCGAGGCCGCACAACTGCTGTCCAAGGACGGCGCCAACCGCTACACGCCTCATGCGCCCCAGGTGCTCAACCGGGTGCTGGCGCCGGCGGCGGCCGACCGCGAGGCCTACCTGGCCAGCGGCGCGATCCAGCACAGCCACTGGGATGAGCAGCGCATCGACTTCCAGCCCTATCCGTTTCCCAGCTACACCGAAGAGTTGGTCAAGCGCCTCAAGGACACCCTGATCGAGGGCGACAAGGGCTTTCTCGCCGGCCTCGATCCGGCCCACACCGCCAAGGACCTGGTGGACGAGCGCTTCGTGCGCAACGCCATCGCCGCGGTGGGCGGGCTCAAGGCCTTCGGCCTGGCGGACAGCTTCGAACGCAGCGAGGAGTTCGGTCTTTGATGGGCAAGCAACCTTCCTCCCTGAGCCACTGGGTCCTGGGCCTTGCCGGGCTGTTGAGCCTGCTGCTGGGCTGGTGGCTGGGGGTGCACCTGCTGGGTGACGGCAATGGCCTGGCGGCGCGTTTCTCCCCCGAGGCAACCTTCGCCAGCCTGCTGGAACTGCTGGGGCGCGGCGAGCTGTATGAGCATGTGCTGGTAAGCCTCAAGCGCATCCTCGTGGGGCTGCTCCTGGCCCTGCTGATCGGCGTGCCCCTGGGCCTGCTGGTGGGCAGCTACCGGCACCTGGAGGCGGCCACCACCCCGGCGTTCCAGTTTCTGCGGATGATCTCGCCGCTGTCCTGGATGCCAGTGGTGGTGATGCTCATGGGGGTAGGGGACCAGCCGATCTACTTCCTCCTGGCGTTTGCCGCGCTGTGGCCGATCCTGCTCAACACCGCGGCTGGCGTACGCCAGCTCGACCCACGCTGGCTGCAACTGAGCCGCAGCCTCAGCGCCACCCGCTGGGAAACCCTGCGCAAGGTGATCCTGCCGGGTGTCGTGGGGCACGTCCTGACCGGGGTGCGACTGTCCATCGGCATCCTGTGGATCGTCCTGGTGCCTTGCGAAATGCTTGGTGTCAGCGCCGGCCTGGGCTACTTCATTCTTGATACCCGAGACCGCCTAGCCTACTCGGAACTGATGGCCATGGTGCTGCTGATTGGCGTCCTTGGATTCGCCCTCGACGCCTGCGCCCGGGCCCTGCACCGACGCTGGTCCCACGCCTGAGGCCCATATTGCCGGCGCCACCCCGGCTCCCCTCGTAGGAGCCGGCTTGCCGGCGAAGAGGCCCGCAAGCCCTGCATCGCCGGTGCCGACGCCTTCGCTGGCAAGCCAGCTCCTACGGCCCCAGCGCAATCGCGGCACTACCTGTGTAGGAGCCGGCTTGCCGGCGAAGAGGCCCGCAAGCCTTGCATCGCCGGTGCCGACGCCTTCGCTGGCAAGCCAGCTCCTACGGCCCCAGCGCAATCGCCGCAGTACCTGTGTAGGAGCCGGCTTGCCGGCGAAGAGTCCCGCAAGCCTTGCATCGCACCGGCCGACGCCTTCGCTGGCAAGCCAGCTCCTACGGCCTCAGCGCAATCGCGACGTTACCTGTGTAGGAGCCGGCTTGCCGGCGAAGAGTCCCGCAAGCCTTGCACCGCCGGTGCCGGCGCCTTCGCTGGCAAGCCAGCTCCTACGGCCCCCACGTATTCGCGGTGCACCCCGACAATCAATGCCCGACCAATTCCTCCAGCAGCTGCTCCTTGTAGCCCTGCAACACCGGGGAGCTGCGGTCCCGCGGATGGGGCAGGTCGACTCGAATCTCATGCTTGATCCGCCCCGGATGGGCGTCCATCACGATCACCCGGTCCCCCAGGTACAGCGCTTCTTCAATGTCATGGGTGACCATGATCACCGTGCAGCGCTGCTGCACCCAGATGCGTTGCAGCTCATGCTGCAAACGCACTCGGGTCAGGGCGTCCAGCGCCCCCAGGGGCTCATCCAGCAACAGCACCTTGGGCTGGTTGATCAGCGCCCGGGCAATCGCTCCCCGTTGCGCCATGCCGCCGGACAGCTGATGGGGATAGGCCTGCTCGAAGCCCTGCAGGTTGACCAGGGCAATATGCTCGGCCACCCGCTGCTGTTTTTCCGCTTCGGACAGGGGGTGGTTCTTCAGCGCCAGGGCAATGTTCTGGGCCAGGGTCATCCAGGGAAACAGCCGATGGTCCTGGAACACGATGCCGCGCTCCAGGCTGGTGCCGGTCACCGGCTTGCCATCCAGTAGCATCTGGCCCTGGTAGTCGCCTTCCAGGCCGACGATCAGCCGCAACAGGGTGGATTTGCCGCAGCCGCTGGCGCCGACAATGCTGATGAACTCGCCGGGGCGCACGTCAAGGTCGATGCCTTGCAGCACCGGCAGGGACTGGCCCTGGATCTGGTAGCGCTTGCTCAAGCCGCGGATTTCAAGGGCGCCGGACTGTTGCTGCTGGCGATGAAGTGGGGCGTGTTGGGCGATTGCATTCATGGGAGGGGCCTTAACGGGTTGGCCGCCAGCGCAGCAGGCGGCGGCTCAGAAGGGTCAGCAGCAGGGTCATCAGGTAGCCGCACAGGCCGATGCACAGCACACAGAGCACGATCACCTCCATGCGCGAGCCGGCCTCGGCATTCATCATCAGGTTGCCCAGGCCGGCACCGGAGGACAGGAACAGCTCGCTGCCCACCGCCGTCACCCAGGCAAAGGCCAGGGCCTGCAGCAGGCCGGTGGCAATGCTCGGCAGCGCCGCCGGCAGCAGGATGTGCCGCAACCGTTGCCAGGGCCCCAGCACCAGCACCTGGCCGACCTCGCGGTAGCGCGTCTCCAGCTGGCTGAAACCCTGATAGGTGTTGAGCACCATGGGGTAGAAAGCCGCCAGGCTGACGATCAGCATCTTGGAGAACTCGCCGTTGCCGAACCACATGGCGATCAGCGGAATCCAGCCGAGCATCGGCACCTGGCGGATGGCATGGAACAACGGGCCGATCAGACGGTTGGCCAGGGCCGACTGGGCCATCAGCGCCCCCAGCACCACCCCGGCCAGGGCGCCCAGCAGCAGGCCGCCACTGGCCCGCCCCAGGCTGGCCAGCAGGTTGACCAGCAGCTCGCCGTTACCCAGCAGCTCCAGCAGGGCACTGGCGATGGTGGACAGCGGCACAAAGGCATAGGCCCCGGCGGCGTCCTGGCGCGACAGGTATTCCCAGCCGCCGATCAGCAGCAGGGGCAGCAACAGACCGCGAAGCCGGGTCAGTAAAAATGTCATGGGAAGCTCCTAGCGGGTTTGCCAGCGCAGCACACGCCGCTCCAGGCGGCGCAAGGAAAAGTCCAGGGCAAAGCCGATCACCCCAGTGACCACTATCCCCACCATCACCACATCGATGCGCAGCATCTGCCGGGCCATCTCGATCATCTGCCCCAGGCCGCTGTCGGCGGCCAGCAGCTCGGTGGCCACCAGCACCACCCAGCAGCGGGTCAGGCCGATGCGCAGCCCGGTGATGATCGGTGGCGCGGCGGCGGGCAGGGCGATGTTCCACACCAGGGTCGGCCAGCGCAGACGGTAAACGTCGGCCACCTCGAAGTAACTGCGGGGAATGGCCTTGACCCCCTCGCTGGCGGCCAGGGCCACCGGAAAGAACGCGGTCTTGGCGACGATGACGATCTTGAAGGTTTCATCGATGCCCAACAGCAGCACGAACAGCGGGATCAGGGCGATGCTGGGGACCTGCCGCAGGGTATGGAACAGCGGCGCGCAGTAGGCCTCGACGCTTTTCGACAGGGCCATCAACACCCCGAACACCAGGCCGCCGAGGGCCCCCAGGGCAAAGCCCAGGCCCAGGCGCGACAGGCTGTTGTGCAAGTGCTCCAGCAGCTCGCCGCTGGCCAGCAGGGTTTCGAAGGTTTGCAGCACCTGGGCTGGGGGCACCAGCAGATTGCGCGGAAAAATCCCGGCGTCGGCCACCAGGGTCCAGAGCAGCAACAGGGCCAGGGGTGAGATCAGCCAGGTCAGGGAAGTGAGGATGCAGCGCAAGGAATGAGCCATGGCGGTTCTTATATCGGCGAAGTACCCGCTGCCTATCGCAAGACCTGTGCCATTCCACCCTTGTAGGAGCTGGCTTGCCAGCGAAGGCGTCATCCGGGGCGGTGCAAGGCTTGCGGGCCTCTTCGCCGGCAAGCCGGCTCCTACGGGGGAACTGCAGGGTCTGTCTGACGGCTGTAGGAGCTGGCTTGCCAGCGAAGGCGTCGGCCGGGGCGGTGCAAGGCTTGCGGGCCTCTTCGCCGGCAAGCCGGCTCCTACGGGGGAACTGCAGGGTCTATCTGGCGGCTGTAGGAGCTGGCTTGCCAGCGAAGGCGTCGGCCGGTGCGGTGCAAGGCTTGCGGGCCCCTTCGCCGGCAAGCCGGCTCCTACGGGGGGAATTGCAGGGTCTATCTGACGGCTGTAGGAGCTGGCTTGCCAGCGAAGGCGTTGGCCGGTGCGGTGCAAGGCTTGCGGGCCTCTTCGCCGGCAAGCCGGCTCCTACAGGAGGAGCGCCGCTGGTGCCTGGGCAGCAGTCACTGCTGCCAGGGCAACACCCCGGCAGCAGTCCGGCATCAGAAGTCGTAACTGAGGCTGGTGTAGTAGAACGCGCCCTGGGCGCCCTCGGGGCTGGTGATGGAGTATTTCGGCACGCCATACAATTGCGCCCCGGATGCCTTGTCCGGGTGGGTGTCGAACAGGTTGATGGCGCCCACGGACAGTTTCAGCGCTTTGTCGAAGCGGTAGGAAATGTCCAGGTCGGTCACCCACTGCGCGCTGTAGGTCTGGTCCAGGGTCGGGTTGCTGGCATTGAGGCTTTTCCATTGCCCGTAGCGTCGCTGGGCCAGGGTCAGGCCCCAGCTGTCGTACAGCCAGTTGGCGCTCAGGGTCAGCTTGTTCTTCGGCGTGCCGTCCTCGATCAGGCCCTGGGTGGTACGGCCGACAATCTGCGAGCCGGCGATGTTGCCCACGTCCCGCAGGGCGGTGATCCGGGTGTTGTTCTGGCTGTAGCCGCTGGACAGGTTCAGCCGCCCCCATTGCTGCAGGTCCAGTTGGTAGTTGCCGGTCAGCTCGACGCCATCGGTGCGGGTGTCGGCGACGTTGGTGTAGAACGCCGCGCTCTGGATGTTGGCGTACGGGGTGCCAGCGAAGATCGGCGCGACCACTGCGGCCGGCAATTGGTCGGACAGGGTGATGCGGTTGTCGATGTTGATCCGGTACGCATCCAGGGTCACCGAGGCGTTGGCCAGCGGGCGCCAGACCAGGCCCAGGGAGTAGTTGGTGGACTCTTCGGGTTTCAGTGCCTTGCCCCCCAGCAGCTTGGCCTCCGGGCTGTCGGCGCGCAGGGTGCGTTGCTGCACCTCGACGTAGTTGCCGCTGCCCGGCGGCTGTTCCACCACCTGCACGCTGAACGACGACAGCCCGCTCTGCACCAGGGACGGCGCCCGGTAGCCGGCGCTGGCGGTGGCCCGGGCGGCGAGTTGCGGGGTGAAGTCGTAGCGCAGCGACAGCTTGCCGTTGGTGGTGTCGCCAAAATCCGAATAGTGCTCGGTACGCACCGCGACCCCGGCCTGGAACTTCTCGGTGATCTGCCCTTCGACGTCGATGTAGGCGCCCCAGACCTTGCGCTCAAGGGATGCGGCGTCGACCTGGGTGATGCCCGAGTAGTAGCCGGGAATGCGCCGGCCGGTGACCGGGTCGGCGGTATTGAACAGCGGCCCGTTCTGCCAGCCCGCGGCTTCGCCGGCACTGAGCTCATAGTTCTCCTGGCGCCAGGCCAGGCCTGCCGACAGGGTCAGGGGCTTGAACAGCAGGTCGGTGGGGAAGTCCCGCACCCAGTCCAGGGTCAGGTTGGTCTGGTCGGCCTCGCGCTTGCCGGTGTAGATCTTCGCCGGGCTGGCGTCGCCCCAGCTGGGGTTGATGGCGTTGCGGTCGGTGGACTTGAGGCTGTTGTCGCCGTGGTTCAGGGCCAGGTCGAACTTGCCCAGGCGCTCGTCCTCATAGCGCAGGCCACCGGTCAGGGCATAGTCCTCCAGCGCGTAGCGGGTGATCGGCAGGCGGCCGTCGGGGTAGCGTTGCAGGGCGTCGCTGCCGTAGTTGTTGCGCAAGGTGGTGGGCGGGTCGAAAAAGCCTTCGGCGTCGGTGTTCTTGTGGGAGTAGGTGGCAAAGCCGTAGGCGGTCAGCCCCTCGCTCAGGCCGAACTCGCTGTTGGCGGCGAAGTTGTACTGGTCCGAGACACTGCCCGAGCCCCAGCGCCAGGTGCGGTAGCGGTTGTTCTGTTCCCGGGGGGTGCTGGTGCTGGTGGAACCGGGATAGAAAATCCGGTTGTCGGGATTGGTGTCACTGGCCGGGTCCTGGCTGCCGGCGTCGAAGCTCAGGGTCAGGAAGCCGTCGTTGGGCAGGCTGAAACCCTTCCAGCCGCTGAGCTTGCGCTGCAGGCCGTCGCCCTTGTCGTAGCCGCCGAAGCGGTAGCCAAGGTTGCCGCCGTCGTCCTTTTCCTTGAGCACGATATTGATCACCCCGGCGATGGCGTCGGAGCCGTATTGCGCTGCCGCGCCGTCGCGCAGGATCTCCACCCGCTCGATGGCGCTCAGGGGGATCAGGCTCAGGTCCACGGCCGCCGCGCCGCGGCCGTTGACCAGGCTCTGGCGGGTGACGTTGGCGCTGGTGTGGCGGCGCTTGCCGTTGACCAGCACCAGTACCTGATCCGAGGCCAGGCCGCGCAGGGACGCGCCCTGGGCGATGGACCCGGAGAAGGCGCCCTGGGGCGACTGCGGGTAGCTGAACGAAGGCGAGAGGGCGGTGAGGGCGCCGGACAGGTCGCTGGCGCCGGTCTGCTGCAACTGCGTGGCGGACAGCACGTCCACCGGCGCGGCGCTTTCCAGGGCGGTGACATCACTGCGCCGGGTGCCCAGCACCACCACGGTGTCCAGGTGATCGGCGCTGGCGCCGGGGGCATTGCTTGAGGCTTGGGCAGCGAGCGTGGGCACGGCAAGGCTGCCGACGACCAGCGCCACGGCGCCGGCCAACGGATGGCGATGGAACATGGTTGGATTCCTTCTGAAATGGATGACCCCAACCGGCCCATGGGAGCTGGCTTACCAGCGAAGGCGTCGTCATGGACGGCGCAAGGCTTGCGGGCCTCTTCGCCGGCAAGCCGGCTCCTACAGGGTGGATGTGGGCGGTGGTTAGCGATACCGGCAGCCCGGAAATCAGGGTTCGGGTTCTCGCTCCCGTAGGAGCTGGCTTGCCAGCGAAGGCGTCGTCATGGACGGCGCAAGGCTTGCGGGCCTCTTCGCCGGCAAGCCGGCTCCTACAGGGTGCGGCGGTGGTTAGCGATACCGGCGGCCCGGAAATCAGGGTTCGGGTTCTCGCTCCCGTAGGAGCTGGCTTGCCAGCGAAGGCGTCCGCATGGACAGCGCAAGGCTTGAAGGCCTGTTCGCCGGCAAGCCGGCTCCTAGCGGAAAGGGCGCGCGGTGCTGCGGCGTCAGAAGCGGCTGGTGACGCTCAGGCCTACGGTGCGCGGGTCGCCGTAGGTGATGACGTATTGCCCCAGGGTGCCGTTGGGCCGGCCATGGACCTGGTAGCGGCGGTCGGTGAGGTTGTTGACGAAGCCGGTGACGCTGAGCTTTTCATCCGGGCTGAACCAGGTCAGGCGGCTGTTGGCCAGGGTGTAGTGGGGTTGGCTCAGGGTCTTGTCGGCGCTGCTCTGGCGGTCGGCGAGGAAGTATTCCTTGTCGCGGAAACTCACGTCGCCACCGGCCACCAGCTTGCCGCCGATCTCCAGGGGAATGGTGTAGTCGGCCCCCAGGGACACTACGTTGCGCGGCGAACGCACGAAGCTGTTGCCGCTGTAGTCGCCGGTGATCGCGCCGGTGTTGGGGTTGGTGTTCTTGAAGTCGGTGTACTCGGTATCCAGGAACGAGATTGCCGCCCGCAGGTGCAGGTAGTCGGTGGGCTGGCCTTCCAGCTCCAGCTCGGCGCCCTTGACCTTGCCCTTGGCGCCATTGGTCAGGGCGGTGGTGAGCACGCCGTTGTTGACCGTCAGCAGGTTCACCTGGATGTCCGAGTAGTCGTAGTAGAAGACGTTGGCGTTGGCCGTCAGGCGGTGGTTGAACCATTCCGACTTGAGGCCGATCTCGTAGGCGTCCAGCTGTTCCGGGTCCACCGTGGTCAGCTGCGCCAGGCTGGTGGACAGCCCGGTATTGAAGCCCCCGGAGCGGAAGCCGTGGGCATAGCGGAAGAACACCCGGACGTTGTCGTTGATCCGGTATTCCGGGGTCAGGTCGTAGGTCCAGGCTTCCCAGGTCTTGCTCTCGTCGCGGCTGCCATTGCTGCCGGCGGCGCCCAGGGGAATCAGCGGGCCGTTGGCGGTGGCCCGGGTCAGCTGGGTCAGGTCCAGGTCGATGTCTTTCTTTTCCTGGGTCCAGCGCAGGCCACCGGTGACGGTGAAGTTGTCGGTGAAGTCGTAGGTCAGGTTGCCGAACAGCGCGTAGCTGTCGGTGGTGTGCTGGTAGTTGAGGTCGCGAAAGTCGGTGGCGCCGCCGGTCTGGTTGGAGCCGCTGCCATTGGGCGTGGGGCCCGGGGTGATGAGGCGCTTGGCCGAGCTGTCGAGGTCCTCATGGAAGTAGTGCACGCCTGCCAGCCAGCGCAGGGTTTCTTGCTGTGGCGAAGCCAGGCGCAGTTCCTGGGAGTACTGGTTGTAGCGGTTGTCGCTGATGGCCGCGCCATTGACCTCGTAGGGGGTGTAGTCGGCGTCGCTGGTGGACTGCCCGCGAATGTAGTCGTAGGCGCTGATGGAGGTCAGGGTGTAGTCCCCCAAGCGCCAGTTCAGGGTCAGGGACGTGCCGTCGTGATCGAGCTTGGCGTCCTCGTTGACGTTGAGGGCGATGTTGCGCCCCGCGGGTCGCTGGTAGCCGACGTTGTAGTAGCGTCCCACCGGCAGCGAGCCGTTGCTGCCGTCGCCCTTGTATTCACGGGCATGGACCTTCAGCAGGGCGTCCAGGTCCGGGTTGAGCTTGGCCAGGAACTGCAGGCGCAGGGCCTTCTTGTCGACGTCGCCGTAGGTATGGTCGTCGGTGAGGTTCTTCTGGAAGCCGTCGCGCTCTTCCGAATACAGCGACAGCCGCGCCGCCAGCCGGTCATCCACCAGGGCGCCGCCGATGGCGCCATTGAGGATGCGCTCGCTCTTGCTGCCGATGCCCAGGGTGCCGTAGCCGTCGGTGTCGAAGGTCGGCTTCTTGGAAATCACGTTGACCGCACCGGCGGTGGTGTTCTTGCCGTACAGGGTGCCCTGGGGGCCGCGCAGGATCTCGATGCGCTCCAGGTCGAACAACGGCCCGCCACCGGCAATCGGCGCATTGAGGTAGACGTCATCGGCGTAGATGCCCACCGGGAACACCGTGGCGGCCCCGGTATCACCGGTGCCCAGGCCGCGGATATACCAGCGCGGCCGGCCGTCACCGTCGGGGTTCTTGGCCGAGGCGTTGGGAATGAAAGTGGTGATGTCGCCCATGTTGCGCACCCCGTCGGTCACCAGGCTGGTGCCCTGGACTGCCGACACCGCCACCGGAACCTCTTGCAGGGTTTCCTCCCGGTGCTGGGCGGTGACGGTCACGGTCTTCAAGGCCGGCTCGGTGCTGTTCCTGGTGGTGTCGGCCTCGGTGGTTTCAGCGGCCAGTGAAGCCTGGCTGAATGAGCTCCCGGTGAGGGCTAGCGCCAGCCATAGACTCTTGGTGATCGGATTAAGCGTATGCATGTGAATCTCCCCCATTTAAAGTTTCGCTGAAGGGGCAGGAGCAGAGATCGTGCCAAGAGTTTTTTATGGCTGTTTTGAATTGCTAAGTGATTGAAAACAAATGATTAAAGCCAAAGGCTTGGGCCGTGAAAACGGCAACTTGCGCCGAGGCGAACAGCCGCATTTGAGAGGGGGTAAAACACCTGCGGTGGATTCAGCAGAAGTTGCTGGGTGGCTGCTGCTGGAGCAGCACCGCGTACCCCGCGAAATGCTGCCTCACCAACACAAGCGCAAGAGCCGGTTTGCCGGCGAAGAGGCCTTCGAGCCTTGTGTCGAACTGGCGGACGCCTTCGCTGGCAAGCCAGCTCCTACGGCTGGCGCGATAGCGGCGTCGTTCTTGTAGGAGCCGGCTTGCCGGCGAAGAGGACTTCGAACCTTGCGCCGAACAGACGGACGCCTTCGCTGGCAAGCCAGCTCCTACAGGTCCCAGGTGATTGCGGTGTTTCCCCCGTAGGAGCCGGCTTGCCGGCGAAGGGGCCTTCGAGCCTTGCGCCGAACTGGCGGACGCCTTCGCTGGCAAGCCAGCTCCTACAGGTCCCGGGTGATTGCGGTGTTCCCCGGTAGGGGCCGGCTTGCCGGCGGGTCAGACAGCTACTCGGGAGGTGGAGCCGATGACCGTCTCCAGCACGCTGAAGTCGATCCATTCCCGTACATCGAAACGTCGGGGAATGAACTGCCAGCGGTGCAGGAAGTCGGTGAAGTCCTGCAAGGCTTCGATGGACCGCGCATCCAGGGTGGTACGCAGGCGCCGGTGGGCATCCTCGCCATAGGCCGCCGCCACCCAGTACTCGCTGGTGTTCAGCTCTCGGGCGAGAAAGCGCCGGGTTTCCTCGGGGTTGGCCCAGGCCCATTGCTCGGTGCGCAATACGGTGTCGACGATTTTCACACTGGCATCGAAGTGCTCGCGCAGCAGATGGGTGTCCACGGTCAGGGTCCGTGGGGTGCCGTTGTTGGAGCGGATCAGCGGGTCGGGGTGGGAGCCGGTGTCCACCACCACTTGCAGGCCGAACTCGTTGGCCAGGTGCACGGCGTGGGCACCCTTGAGGAAGATCGCGTCGATGTCGCCGCGCAGCAGGCCGATCAGTTCGTTGTTGCGGCGGCTGAAGCGGGTCACCCCGAGGCTGACTTCGGAACCGTACAGGTGCTGTTTCTGCTCATCGCTGTAGGTGCCGCCGTAGGGGTAATCCACCAGTTCGACGTCACTGACTTCCAGGCCTTCGAGCCTGAGGGCGTTCTCCAGGCCGCGCAGGGCCTGGGCCCGAGTGAAGTCGATCTGTACGTTGGCCCACTTGGGCAGGCCGAAGCGCCGGTTCTTCAGGTCGCGGATGCTCTTCACGCCGCTTTCGGCGGTGGTCAGGATCAACTGCACCTCGTCGCTCCAGGACAAGCCCAGAACCCGGGTTTGCACGCCGCTGGAGTAGGCCCAGATGGCCGGGATGTTGCCGCCGTGGCGCACCGAGTTCTGCAGGTGGTGGTCGTAGTGGGCCTCGCGCACCTCGCGTTCGCTGGATTCGCGCAGGGATTGGATATTGGTGCCGAACGGCAGGAAGGCCTCGGCCAGGCGTCCGGACTGTACCGCGATGCCGAGCCCGGTGGGCACCGGGCTGTGGGTGTACCAGAGGGTATCGAGTGGTTTGCTCATAAGGGTCTTCAGTTCGAATCCATGAAACCTGGCGCGGTCAGCCGGCCAGAGCGGTAGGGGTAGCCAGCAGCGCATCCAGCGGCCGGCGGTCGATCCATTGGCGTACGTCGACCTGTTGCGGGATGAAGCGCCAGCGCCGCAGGAAGGCGCTGAAGTCTTGCAGCGCAGCGATGGCCTGTTCATCCAGGCCGGTGCGCAGGCGCAGGTGGGCGTCGTCGCCATAGGCGGCGCTGACCCAGTACTCGCTGCTGTTGGTTTCCCGGGCCAGGTAGCGGCGGGTGTCTTCCGGGTGCCTGTGGGCCCAGTCTTCGGCCTTCAGCACCGCGCCGAGAATGCCCTGTGCAACGTCGAAGTGCTGCTCCAGCAGATGACTGTCCACCGTCAGGGTGCGTGGCGTGCCGTTGTTGCAGCGGATCAGCGGGTCAGGGTGGGCGCCGGTGTCGATCAGGGTGCGCAGGCCGAACTCGTGGGCGTGGCGGGCGGCGCTGGCGCCCTTGAGAAAGATCGCGTCGACCTCGCCCCGCAGCAGGCCCTGCAGTTCCAGGTTGCGGCCACTGGCCGGCTGGGCGCTGACCGGGGTGTCGGCCAGGGTCTGCACCTGCGGGTCGCTGAAGGTGCCGCCGTAGCGGTAGTTCACCAGTTGCAGGTCGCCCACTTGCAGGCCCTCCAGGCCCAGGGCGTTTTCCAGGCCGCGCAGGGCCTGGGCCCGGGTGAAGTCGATCTGCGCCGCGGCCCAGTCGGGCAAGCCGAAACGCCGGCCCTTGAGCTGCTTGATGCTGTGAATGCCGCTGTCGGCGCGGGTCAGGATCAACTGCACCTCGTCGGCCCAGGACAGGCCGATCAACCGGGTTTCCCGGCCCTGGGCCCGGGCCCACAGGGCCGGGATGCTGCCGCCGTGGCGCACCGAGTTGCGCAGGCTGTGGTCGAAGTGGGATTCACGCACGGCCTGGTCGGCGGACTCGCGCAGCGACTGCACTTGGGTGCCCAGGGCACTGAGGCTGTCCTGCAGCCAGCCTTGCTGCACGGCGATGCCCAGGCCAGTGGGGACCGGGCAGCGGGTGTACCAGAGGGTGTCCAGAGGATGAGACATGAACGAGCTCCTTAAGGCGTCAGGCACGCGCCTGCAAGGGCGTCGCCTGGGCGACGGGGCGTTGCTGCACCAGGGGCAGCACTTCCTGGCCGATGCGCAAGGCTTCTTCCAGGTGCGGGTTGCCGGCCAGGATGAAGGTGGAGAAACCGGCGTCGCGGTACTCCGCCAGGCGTTCGGCGATGTTCTGGTGGCTGCCCACCAGGCCCACGGTGGGGCCGGGCTTGGCCTTGGCGAAGCCGGCCCAGAGGTTGGGGCCGAGGATCAGGTCGTCGAAACGGTCGATATTCTGGTGATAGGCGGTCTGTCGGGCGCCGCCGACGGAGTCGGAACCGCTGGTGAAGTTCTTGGCGATCAGGCTGCTGTTGCCTTCGAGCCTGTCGAACTGGCGGCGCAGGTCGGCCCAGGCCCGCTCCTCGGTTTCCCGGGCGAACAGGTCGACCCGCAGGCCGAAGCGCACCGTGCGCCCCTGTTTGTCCGCCAGCTCGCGAACCCGTTCGATATGCGGCTTGAGCTGGTCGATGGGCTCGGCCCAGTTGAGGTAGACGTCGGCATGCTTGGCCGCCACGTCCAGGGCCGCGTCGGAGAAACCGGAAAAGTACACCCCGGGCTTGCGTTCATGTTGCAGGCCCGGGGGCAGGGCGCCGTTCTCCAGCTGGTAGATATCGCCCTCATAGGAGAAGCGCTCGTTGTCCCAGAGACCCTGGATGATGTCGAGGAACTCGCCGGTGCGCTGGTAGCGCCGGTCATGGTCCAGGTAATCGCCGTTGGCCCGCTGGCTGACCGGGTTGCCGCCGGTGATGATGTTCCAGTCCAGGCGGCCGTGGCTGAGGTTCTGCAGGATCGCCGCCTGCTGGGCGGCATAGGCGGGCAGGGTCCAGGTGGCCTGGAAGGCGATCAAAAAACGGATGCGCCGGGTTTCCCGGGCCAGGGCCGCGGCGGCGATCCACGGCTCGGGGCCGGTGGGCAGCAGCGCACCCTCGAAGCCGGCGAGCTCGGCGGCCTTGGCCACCTGGGCGATGTAGTCGATGTAGGTGAAACCGTCGGCCTCGCCGTTGGGCAAACGCCCGGGGGCGATATGCCCGGGACGGTGCTGGGGGTTGCCGCGATTGTGTTTGTCGGTGCTCAACTGCGGACCGTCGGTGCCCAGCGGCAGGCGCCAGAAAAATTCAGTGCTCATGGGTGCTCCTGATTCAGTAACGCGTTGCGCCGCGCGGGTGCGAAGACGCCTACAGGAGTGGTTGCAACGGCCATGCCATGGGCCGCTGAGGCCTCTGGCAAGGGGATTGAGGGGCCATGCCAGCGGCCTTGGCGAGGGCGAGTGCTGCTGTAGCAGCACCTGGTCAGCAACCGTTGCTGAGCGCGCAACAGAGGCGCCGCCGCCCAATACCCCCGTAGGAGCCGGCTTGCCGGCGAAGGGGGCCTTGAGTCTTGTGCTGCCCTTGCGGGCGCCTTCGCTGGTAAGCCAGCTCCTACGGCTGGTGCGATAGCGGCGTCGTTCTTGTAGGAGCCGGCTTGCCGGCGAAGAGGCCCTTGAGCCTTTTGCTGTCCTTGCGGACGCCTTCGCTGGCAAGCCAGCTCCTACGGCTGGCGCGATAGCGGCGTCGTTCTTGTAGGAGCCGGCTTGCCGGCGAAGAGGCCCTTGAGCCTTGTGCTGTCCTTGCGGGCGGCTTCGCTGGCAAGCCAGCTCCTACAGCTGGCGCAGTAGCGGCGTCGTTCTTGTAGGAGCCGGCTTGCCGGCGAAGAGGCCCTTGAGTCTTGTGCTGCCCTTGCGGACGCCTTCGCTGGCGAGCCAGCTCCTACAGCTGGCGCGATAGCGGCGGTGCTTTTGTCGGCGCGGGCTTGTCGGCGAAAGGGGCTGCGGGGGTTGCGCCGCCGGGCTGGTCGGCGCTGCGCAGGTAAGCCTGGTACAACGCCGCATAGGCACCGTTCTGCCGGATCAACTGTTGATGCGGCCCCTGTTCCACCAGCCGGCCATGGCGGATCACGGCTATCCGGTCGGCGTCGCGGATGGTCGCCAGGCGGTGGGCGATGATGATCGCCGTGCGCCCTTCGCACAGCCGGCGCAGGGCGCGCTGAATGCGCTGCTCGGTGTGGATGTCCACCGCCGAGGTGGCTTCGTCCAGGACCAGCACCGCCGGGTTGGCCAGGTAGGCCCGTACCAGGCACACCAGTTGCCGCTGGCCATGGCTCAAATGCCCGCCCAGGGGGCCGACCTCGCTGTGGTACTGGTGCGGCAGGCGCTCCAGCACTTCGTCCGCGCCCAGCTCCCGGGCCGCCGCGATCAGGGTCGCGTCATCGGCGTCGGGAGCCGCCAGGCGCAGGTTGTCGAGGATGCTGCCGCTGAACAGCACATTGTCCTGCAGCACCACGCCCACGGCCCGGCGCAGGTCATGCTGGGCCAGTTGCCGGATGTCGATGCCGTCGAGCTTCACGGCGCCGCCCTGGACGTCGTAGAAGCGCGTCAGCAATTGCACCAGGGTGCTTTTGCCGTGACCCGAGGGGCCGACGATCGCCAGCACTTCCCCGGCCGCAATCTGCAGGTCCAGGTCATGGATCACCGGGGTCGGGCTGTTGGGGTCATAGGCGAAGCGCACCTGTTCGAAGCTGACGTCGCCCCGTGGACGCTGCAAGGGGTGCGGCTTGTGCGGGTCGAGGACCTGGGGCCGGGTATCGAGCAGCAGGAAGATCCGCTGGGCCGAGGCCGAGCCGGTGGCATAGCGCTCGAACAGGTCGGACAGTTCCTGCAAGGGGCCGAGAAACAGAAACACGTAGAACAGGCTTTCCGCCACCTGGCCCACGCTGACTTGCGCACTGGCCAGGCCAAAGGCGCCCACCAGCAACAGCGCGGCCATGCCGGCGGAGCTGAGCAGGGCGGTGAACGGGGCGAACCAGCTGGAGCGCAGGCTGCCGCGGATCAGCGCTTGATTGAAGTCCTCCAGCAGGCCGCGATAGCGCTGCAAGTTGCGCCCTTGCTGGCCGCATTGCTGGAGCATGCGCACGCCGCTGACGCTTTCCACCAGGTGCGCGGTGAAACGGCTGCGGTTCTCCGCGACCTTGGCCCAGTTGCGCTGGGAGATACGCTTGAACCCCCAGGTCGCCACTGCCAGCAGCGGCACCGTGGCCGCCAGGCTGAGGAAGAATCGCGGGTCGATGCGCCACAGCATCACCGCGGCCAGCCCGCAGCGCAGCAGGGCCCCCAACAGCTCCGGCGGGCCCTGGATCAACAGCGGCTCCAGGCTGTCGACGTCGCGGTCGGCGCGGGAAATGATCCGTCCGGCACGGGTCTGGTCGAAGTAGCTGATGCTCAGGGCCTGGACATGGGCGAAGACCTTGATTCGCAGGTCGTTGAGCACCCGGATCGCCGCGCTGCCGGCGACGAACTGTGACAGCCCGGCGAGGACAAAGCGCCCCAGCCAGCTGGCCGCCAGCCCCAGTCCCAGCCACAGCAGCAGCGACTCGTCCAGCCACCAGTGCCCCTGGTCGAGCACCAACCCATGGTCCAGCAGTTCACGGACGAACCAGGGCCGCAGAAAGACCGTGAACACCAGCAGCAGCTCGATGCCGATCACGCCCAGGATGGCCCCGCGAATCGGTCGCAACAGGGGCAGCAGGCGGGAAAACATGCTGCGGTCCAGGGCCTGCCTGGCGAGCATTTCTTCTATTTCGATGTCGCTCAGGGCCTTGCCGGCGATTGGGTTAGCCATGGTCGATTCCCAGCAGTTCGCGGTAGTGCGCGTTGGTGTTCAAAAGGTCGGCGTGACGGCCGCTGGCGCTGATGCGCCCGTCCTGGAGCAGCAGTACCCGGTCCGCCAGGAGAATGGTCGAGAGCTTGCTGGAGATCAGCAGCAGGGTGGTGGCTCGGCCCTGGTCCCGGCGCAGTTGGCGGATGTTGTGCAGCACCTGGCGTTCGCTGATGGCATCCAGGGCACTGGTGGCGTCGTCCAGGCAGAGAATGTCCGGCTCGCCGAGCAGGGCCCGGGCCAGGCTCAAGCGCTGGCGCTGGCCGCCGGACAGGGTCACCCCGCGATCGCCGAGCCGGCTGTCCAGCCCTTGGGGCAGGCGTTCGAGTACCTCTTCGGCGGCCGCCAGGGCCAGGCCCTGGCGCAGTTGCCGGTCGCTGGCAGCGGGGGCGCTCAGGCGCAGGTTGGCGGCCAGGGTGTCGGAAAACAGAAAGCTTTCCTGGGGCACCACATGCACTCGGCGCCGCAGTTGGTCCAGGTCCAGGTCGCGCACGTCCTGCCAGCCGCTCTGTTCGCAACCCAGCAGCAGGCGGCCTGCGCCGACATCCGTGAGGCGCGGCAGCAGGCTGGCCAGCAGGCTCTTGCCGGTGCCGGTGGCGCCGACCAGGGCGACGATCTCGCCGGGCTGCAAGGTCAGGGAGCAGTGCTCGAGGATCTGCCGGCCACCGCCCGGAGCGCAGACGCTGACCTCTTCCAGCTTCAGCCCCAGAGGCGTCTGTGGCAGCAGGGCCGTGCCGCTGCGAATGCCGGCCGGCTCATCCAGCAGGTGCCAGATGCGTTCGGCGCTGGAGCGGGCGTCGGCGAAGGTCTGCATCACCCGGCCAATGCCCTCGATGCGAAACACCAGGGTGGTGACGATCAACAGCGCGCTGACCAGCTCGCCGATTGCCAATTGCCCGGCCGCCACCTGGTGGGCGCCGTATACCAGGACCCACACATGGCTGAGGGCGACCACCGCTTGGGGCAGGGGAATCCGCGAGCTGGAATAGGCCAGGGCCCGGCGTGCCTGTTCGGCGAACAGCGCGACCTGGGCGGCAAAGCCCTGGACACGGCTGTGCTCCAGGGCGAAGGACTTGATCACCCGCACGCCGCCGATGCCCTCGCTGAGGTCCTGGTTGACCCGGTCGTAGGCGGCACCCACGGCGCGGTCCAGGCTCACCAGATGCCCGGTCTGGCGCACGAAAATCCACAGCCCACAGGCGGTCAGCAACAACGGCACCACGCCGAGCCAGGGGCTGTACCAGCTCAGCAGGCCGACGGTGGCCAGCACCACCAGGGGCGTCTCCACCACCTGGCGCCAGAAACTGATCAGGGCATCGCGGACCTTGTCCGCATCGCGGGTGGTGCGGGTGATCATCTCGCCCATGCCGTGCTGCCAGTGGTAGCCCAGGTGCAGGCCCTGGACCTGCTGCAGGATGCGTTCGCGCAGGCGGGTCAACAGCTCCTGGCTGAGCACCAGGGACAAGACGCTGGCGGCGTACTGCAATACGCCACGGCCCAGGGCCACCGCCAGCATCAGCCACAACCAGTACCAGCCGAGGCGGGCGTCCAGGCTACCGTCTGCCAGACGCTGCACCGCCCGCCCGGCACTGACATCGTTGATTGCATGGCCGATCAGCCACTGCTGCCAGACCAGCCCCAGATTGACCGCGATATAGAGCAGCGCCACCAGGGCGAAGCGCCAGGGCATTTCCCGGTAGATCGCCAAGGCGCGCAAGAGAGGGTGTTTTTCGATCATGCAGGGCTCATTCAAAAAAGTCGGACACCCCCGTAGGAGCCGGCTTGCCGGCGAAGAGGCCCTTGAGCCTTGCATCGCTCTTGCAGGCGCCTTCGCTGGCAAGCCAGCTCCTACAGCAGACAGATAGATCCCGCAGTCCCCGTAGGAGCCGGCTTGCCGGCGAAGAGGCCCTTGAGCCTTGCATCGCTCTTGCAGACGCTTTCGCTGGCAAGCCAGCTCCTACAGCAGTCAGATGGATCCCGCAGTCCCTGTAGGAGCCGGCTCTCCGGCGAAGAGGCCCTCGGGCCTTGCATCGCTCTTGCAGGCGCCTTCGCTGGCAAGCCAGCTCCTACGCGGGGGGCGGCGGTGGTTGGGTTATGGGGTCGGGCGGGTCGCTCCCTGTTGCTCCTTGGCATTGAGGATGGCGGTGTATTCGCCCGGGTCGACGCCGTTGAGGTAGTAGTTGCCAACGTGGTGCAGACGCCAGCGGATCGGGTCGTGGGTGGTGTGCACCCGGGCGTTGCGCCAGAAACGGTCGAGGTTCCATTTGCTCAGGGAGGAGCTGGCCCCCAGCAGGGAGAAGATGTCGCTGGAGATCTTCAGCGAGGCACTGTCGGAGAGGGCCCGAGCGGTGGCCACGGACAGGATCAACTGGTCCTGCAGTTCCTTGTTGTCCGGGTCCTGCTCGTGTTCGTCGAACACCCTGGCAGCGTCGCGCAGCAAGGATTCGGCGGCGCGCAGGGCCACGGCGTATTCGCCGATCTGCTTGATGATGTGCGGCTCTTCGCTGGCGTGGTCGACGCCGCTCTCGACCCAGGGCCGGGCGTGCTGTTTCAGGTAGTCCACCGCCGCTCCCAGGGCGCCGGCGGCGATCCCGGTGTCGATGGCCGCATGGAGGATCTGCGGGAAGGTCAGGCCGGTGCGCTTCATCGGGCCCTTGCGCGGCGAGACGAAGTCTTCGTCCAGTTCGATGTTGTCGAAAATCACCGTGCCGCTGACCGAGTTCTGCTGGCCGAAGGCGTGCCAGTCGTCCACCAGGGTCAGGCCCGGGGTGTTGCGGTTGAGCAGCACTCCGGCACCGCCGTCCTCACTGGCGGCGGTCAGGGAAATCCACTCGGCCAGGTAGGCGCCGGTGGAGTAGAACTTGCTGCCATTGAGGATCAGCTTGCCGTCGGCGCGACGTTCGATGCGGGTCTTGAGGGCGAACTTGTTCTTGCCGCCGACTTCCGCCAGGGCGTTGCCAAAGCGCTTGCCGGCCAGCACATCGCTGATCAGCCGATCGCGTACGGCATCCGGGTAGCCATTGAAGATGCCCCGCAGCATCACGTTGTGGATCTGCAGCAACTGGCCGACGCCGCCATCGGCCACCGAGATCAGGCGCACCGCCTCGACGATGGTGGCCACCGAGGCCCCCAGGCCGCCAAAGGCTCTGGGTACACCGATGGCGGTCAGGCCGCTGGTGGACAGCAGCTCGGCCTGGCGCCGGGGCAACTGGCCATTGGCCTGGGGATCGGCGGCGATGGCGGCGATTTGCGTGGCGATTTCCCGGGCGGCGGCGATGGCCTCGGCCTCGCTGCGCAGGACGCGTACCGGCGCGATGCTAAGGGTTTGTACGCTACTCATGTGTCTACCTCTATCAAAGGAATCGATCCACCGCAGGAGCCGGCTTGCCGGCGAAGGGGCCCTTGAGCCTTGCGCCAGTCCTGGCGACGCCTTCGCTGGCAAGCCAGCTCCTACAGGGGCGTGTGTATCGGCCTGATCCGTAGGAGCCGGCTTGCCGGCGAAGAGGCCCTTGAGCCTTGCGCCAGTCCTGGCGACGCCTTCGCTGGCAAGCCAGCTCCTACAGGGGCGTGTGTATCGGCCTGGTCCGTAGGAGCCGGCTTGCCGGCGAAGGGGCCCTTGAGCCTTGCACCAGTCCTGGCAACGCCTTCGCTGGCAAGCCAGCTCCTACAGGGGGCGTGTGTATCGGCCTGATCCGTAGGAGCCGGCTTGCCGGCGAAGAGGTCCTTGAGCCTTGCACCAGTCCTGGCAACGCCTTCGCTGGCCCGCCAACCCTTGCAGCAGGTGTTGTGAGGGGCTTGAGCAAGTTCTGCGCCAGGGCCTTTTCAGCAGGCGAAAAATCCGTTGCAGGCCTTGTGCAACAAGGCCCTCGGGCGGTTGATCAGGCGCGGCCAAAGCAGGTGTTGCTGCTCCAGCAGCAATGCCCGTCGGCCCGTTGCTCCAACAGCAGCAGTCGCCGCGCAATGCTGCTGGCCGGGCAGCAGTCGGCCTCGCGTCGATTTCGCCAGCAGCGGCGCAGGCCCCGTAATCCGCGGCCTTGCCCGGTTGGCACGGGCGCTGCAATGGCTCCGGCAACCGCCATTGCACAGGAACCGGTCCATGACGCTTGCTGCCTCTTTACCCCTATCCACTGCCCAGCCCGAACTGGAGCAGATCTGGTTCACCCGTTGCCCGGTGCCCACCGCGTCCGGAATCGCCTACAAGCTGGGCTGGCTCAGCGAGGAGTTCGCCGCCGACGGCCTGCCGGTGGCGACCCTGCAGGAAGCCCGGCAACTGGGCCATCACCACTACGATCACCAACTGCCCGGGCTGTTTCGCGAGGGCGGCAATGTCCCGGCCCTGGCCGCCCGCGCCGCCGGTTCGCCGAGCCGGTTGATCGGCCTGACCTGGATCGAGGAATGGCAGACCCTGCTGGTGCGCCCGGATTCCGGCATCCGCCGCCCCGAGGACCTCAAGGGCAAGCGCCTGGCCTTGCCGGCCTGGGGCGAGAATCGTCCGGGGAGCATTGCCCGGGCCATGAGCCTGCACGGCTACAAGGGCGCCCTGAGCCTGGCGGGCCTGAGCTTCGATGATGTCGAACTGGTGGAAGTGGCGCTGCAGGACCAGGAGCGGGCAGCCAACCCCCAGGAAGGTTTGCAGCGCCTGTGGTCCGGCCTGGACTACCTGGCGCGCGGCGAGGTGGATGCGGTCTACGTCAAGGGCGCGGCGGCCGCCGATGCCGCTCGGCGCCTGGGGCTGGTGGTGGGCATCGACCTGGACCTGATCGCCGAGCCGCGCTACCGCATCAACAACGGCACGCCGCGGCCGATCACCGTGCACCAGAGCCTGCTGGACAACCACTTCGACCTGGTGGTGCGCTTTCTCGCCCAGACCCTGCGCGCCGCCGATTGGGCGGCGCACAACCGCCCGGCGCTGAACGCCATCCTGGAAGAGGAAACCCGTGCCGGCAGTGCCGGCGTGAATGAGGCCTACCGCGGCGATTTCCACACCACCCTGGCGCCGGACCTGTCGCCCCAGCGTCTTAAGTTTCTCGATATCCAGAAAAACTTCCTCTACCGGCACGGCTTCCTGGAACGGGATTTCGCCATTGCCGATTGGGTCGATCCACGCCCATTGCTCGCCGCCCACGAACTGCTGGCCAAGCGCCGCGCCTGAACCCGGAGAATCGCCATGACCGTATTGATCAACGAAACACCCATTACCCAGGAACTGCAGGCCTTTATCGACCAGGTGCTGCTGGAGGCCGAACAGGCGTTCACCGTGTTCCGCGAAACCCGGACCATCACCGCCAACGGCACCGTGGGCTTCATCGAACGGGTGCCGGGCCAGGAACTGCTGGTGTCGGTGAACTACGGCGGCCCGTGGAACTACCACAAGCCGTTGCAGGCCACGGTCAGCGACTTTGCCGGCAAGGTCATCCTCGGCCAGGGCAAGGGCGGCCTGGGGCGCTACACCAAGCTGTTCCAGCAACACCCCGACATCACCACCGTGTCCCACGTGCATTCGCCGTACCTGGGGGCCTGGGCCCAGACCCACCGGAGCCTGCCGTTCCACTACGTGCCGGTGCAGCGTTACCAGCTGGCCCGGGAGCTGCCGGTGTACATCGACCGGCGCCAGCCCGAGGTGGACTTCATCCTCGACAGCATTGCCCAGAACCCCTTCAACCTGGCGATTCTCGAAGCCAATGGCGGCTCCACCGTATGGGGCAAGCAAGGCTTGCGGGCCACGGCGGAATTCATCCTGCTGCTGGAAGAGGGCGCGCAACTGCAACTGCTGGCCGACGCCTTGGGCGGCTCCCGTCCTTATGGGCCGGGGGTCTTGACCCAGCAATGGAAGATGAGCGGCCTCTACGAGCGTGCCAGCGAACTGGGCCTGGTGCCGGCCATCGACCGGCGCAATTGACCTGACGCCCCACCGAGTCGCGCCGCACCGGGTCGGGTCCCTACGGGATCTATCTGACTGCTGTAGGAGCTGGCTTGCCAGCGAAAGCGTTCGCCAGGGCAACGCCAGGACAACGCCCGAATGCTGCCAAAGGCGTTCAATCATTCAAGGAACAGGCACATGGCCGTCAAGATTCTCTGGTACCTCACCACCCCCGATGGCCCCTATCCCTGGGAGCCGGAAGGGCGCTGGAACACTGATTTTCAACACCTCAAGCAACTGGCGGTGGCCAGTGATCGCCTGGGTTACTACGGCTCGCTGCTGGGCTCGAGCCCCAATGAAAGCCTGGCCGTCTCGGCGGCGTTGATCGATGCCACCCAGCGCCTGCGCTTTCTGGTGGCCCAGCATCCGGGGGAGTTGTCACCGGCGGTGCTGGCCAAGTGGGCGCTGACCTTCGATCAGTTCTCCAACGGTCGCTTGCTGTTCAATGTGGTCAACGGCAGCGACGCCGGGTTGGCCACCCTCGGGGTGCACTATCCCCACGATGAACGTTATGACTTCAGCCTGGAGTACTGGCGGGCCTTTCAGGGCTTCTACGCCGGCGATACCGCCGGCTACGACGGTCGCTACGTCAGGCTGGCGCCGCGCTCGCCGGCTGCGGCCAGCCATCCCCTGGGCGGCTGGCACGCACCAAGGCAGCGCCCCGGAATCCCGCTGTGGGGTGCCGGCACTTCCGGCCCGGGAGTGGCGCATTCAGTGCAGTTGCTGGATGTGTACCTGAGCTTTGCCAACACCCCGCCGAAGCTTGGCGAGAAGTTTCGCAAGGTGGCCGCCGAAGCGGCGAAGATCGGCCGCGAGCTGAGCTTTGGCACGCGCCTGCAGATCATTGTCCGGGAAACCGCGGAGGAGGCCTGGGCCCACGCCGAGAAGCTGCTGCAGCGCACCTCGTTGCAGACCGCCCGGGCCTCCATCGAGCGCCAGTTGCCGCCGGGAGAAACCCTGGACAGCTTCCACAGCGACGATCCGCAGATCCAGCGCAATGTCGAGGCCATCCGTGCCGGGCGCCTGCCCAGGGCCCGGGACCTGGAGATCTACCCCAATGTCTGGCTGGGCCCGAGTCTGTTCGGCTTCAACATCCTCGGTCCGGCTGCAGGCACCTACCTGGTGGGCAGTGCCGAGCAGGTGGCCGAACGTATTCGCGAATACGAGGAGCAGGGCACTTCGGCCTTCATTCTTTCGGGCTTTCCGCTGATCGACGAAGCCCATCGGGTGGCAGACCTGCTGTTCCCGCTGCTGGACCTGGATCACGGTTTCGAAGTACCGCGCCTGGGGGCCACTGCGCCGGCCCGAGAGCCGGCGGTTGCCAGCGAGCAGGCCTGAGGAGCGAGCCATGAGCGAGGTGTTTTCCCGCCGGGAGTTTCTCGGCAATTCCCTGGCCGTGGGTGGCGGCCTGTTGCTGGGCACCAGCCTGCTCGGCGGCTGCGACAGTGGCGCGGCGCTAAGCGCTGCGGCGCTGGCGTCCAGCACGCCGGTGCGCGGCGGACGCCTGCGGGTAGGGATCATCGATGGCGACCAGTCCGGCAACCTCGATGCCCATAAACCCGTGGGCGGCGGGATCATTCGTGGCTGGGCGCTGTACAGCAAGTTCTGGGAGTGGAACCCGGACGTCAGCACCCGCCTGGCCCTGGCGGAGTTCGCTGAACCCAATGCCGATGCCAGCGCCTGGACCATCCGCATCAAGCCGGGGCTGGAGTTTCACCACGGCAAGAGCATCGGCGCCGACGACATGCTGTTTTCCATCCTGCGTCTGACCGACCCGCAACTGGCGTCACCCTTCGCCGGGCTGGTGGGGGCCATTGACCGCCAGGCCTTGCGCAAGCTGGACGAGCGCACCATCGAGATCCGTTTCAAGCAGGGCCAGAGCTTCTTTCCCCTGGACGAGACCCTGATCAGCTTCGGCGGCATCGTGCCCACCGACTACCACCCGCAGACCAACCCGGTGGGCGCCGGCCCTTACCGGCTCAAGCGCTTCATTCCCGGCCAGCGTTCGCTGTACAGCCGTTTCGAGAACTACTACAAGCCGGGGCAGCCCTATGCCGACGAGCTGGAAATCATCGAGTTCAAGGACCAGGTGTCCCGGGCCGCCGCCCTGCGAGCCGGGCAGATCGATGTGGCCAGTGGGGTCCAGGCCGAGCACGGCGCGCTGTTCAAGGCCGATCCGCGGCTCAGGTTCTATGCCTCGCCGAGCACCTCGTTCACCGGCTTCAACCTCAACCTGGCCAAGGCACCGTTCCAGGACGAGCGGGTACGCCAGGCGTTTCGCCTGCTGGCCGACCGCCAGGAACTGGTGGATCGCGGCCTCAACGGTTTCGGGCGGATCGCCAATGACCTGTATTCGCCCCACGACCCGACCTACAACCACGGCATTGCCCAGCGCCCCTATGACCTGGAGCAGGCCCGCTCGCTGTTGCGCCAGGCCGGGCAGAGCGACTTGCGGGTAGAGCTGACCAGCACCCCGGGTGCTGGTGTCAATGCGGCCCTGGTGTTCGCCCAGCAGGCGAAGAAAGCCGGGGTGCAGATCAAGGTGACCCAGGTCGACGGCTCGGTGTTCAACGGGCCCCAGCGGGAAAACTGGCTGCTGTCGCCCGGGTCGACCCCGGCACGGGGCTTTCTTGCCTCGGCGTTGCACAACGACGCGCCCCAGGCCATCTACAACCGCAGTAATTTCCACGATCCGCGTTTCACCGAGCTCTACCGACAGGCCCTGGCCCAGCCCGACCTGGAATTGCGCAAACCCCTGGTGCATCAGGCCCAGGCCATCCAGCACCAACGTGGCGGGCTGTTGATCTGGGGCTTCAACGATGTGCTGGACGCCGCCTCGGTGCGGGTCGGCGGCCTGACGCCGGAACAGACCACCTTCGCCTCCTGGCGCTTCGACGAGTTGTGGTTGAACCATGTCTGAACCCTGCGCAAAAGCCTCCAGAACCCCAGCCTGGCTGTCCTGGTTCATCGGTCGCCTGGGCTATGGCCTGCTCACCGCCTGGGTCATCAGCCTGGTGGTGTTCGTCGCCACCCAGGCACTGCCCTCGGACCCGGCGCGGGTGATCCTCGGCCCGGATGCGCCCCTGGACAGCATCCTCACCCTGCAACGCCAGCTGGGGCTGGACCGGCCGCTGCTGGAGCAATACCGGCACTGGCTGGGGCAGACCCTGACCGGTGACCTGGGCCAGTCCCTGGATTCCAATGCCCCCGTGGCCGAGGTGCTCTTTGCCCGGCTGGGCTACACCCTGGCGCTGCTGGCCGGGGTCATGGCCCTGGTGGTGCCCGTAGCCCTGGGCCTGGGGGTGGCCCTGGCCCTGCGCCGGGACAGCCGCCTGGATCGCTGGAGCCTGTCGCTGCTGATCTTTCTCAAGGCGACGCCGGGGTTTCTCCTGGCCATTGGCCTAGTGCTGCTGTTCTCCATGCCCCACATGGACCTGCTGCCGGCGGTGTCGATCCTCGACCCGCAGTTGCCGCTGTGGCGGCAGTTGCAGTTCCTGGTGCTGCCGGCGCTGGCCCTGGCGCTGTCGGCCTTGCCCTACCTGACGCGCATGCTGCGTGCGGCGATGATCGAGGCCCTGGAGTCCGACTATGTGATTGCCGCGCGGCTACGGGGCATCCCGCAGTGGCGCATCGTCTGGCGCCACACCTTGCCCAATGCCCTGGTGCCGGCCATCCAGGGCCTGGCCCTGACCCTGCGCACGCTGATTGGCGGGGCCCTGCTGGCGGAAGTGGTGTTCAGCTACCCGGGCATCGGCACCTCGCTGAACTCGGCGATCCAGATGCGCGATTTGCCGATGATCCAGGCCATCGTGCTGGTGATCACCCTGGGGGTGGTGCTGATCAACCTGCTGGCGGACCTGGCCACGGTATTGCTCACCCCGAAACTGCGCACCGCGAGGCGGGTCGGCCTGATCCGCCGCAACCGGCGCGGCATCCAGCCCTGGTGGCGCCGCTCGGCGCCCAAGGCCCCCTGAACCTGCGGCATGAGAACTGATCCATGAGTGATTTCCGTACGACCCGCTGGCGCCTGTGGCTGGCCGAACCGCAAACCCGCAAGGGCGCCCTGATCACCTTGCTGGTGGTGCTGCTGGCGTTGTTTGGCCCCTGGCTCGCGCCCCGGGGCAGCACCGAGATGCTCGGCCCGGTCTACGGTGCGCCCGCTGCCGGAGCCTGGCTCGGCTATGACTTTCTCGGCCATGACGTGCTGTCGCGCCTGCTCAGCGGTGGCCTGTCGGTGCTGTGGATGTCCCTGGCGGCGGCGTCCATCGCCTTGCTGCTGGGGGGCACCCTGGGGTTGCTGGCAGGCCTGTCGCGGCGCCGCCTGGACCAGTTGATCAGCTGGTTGGCGGATGTGTCCCTGGCCTTTCCCGACCTGATCCTGGTGCTGCTGATCGTCTCCATGCTCGGGCGTGCGCCCTGGTTGATCGTGCTCACCGTGGCCATCGCCTTCACCCCCGGGGTGGTGCGCCTGGCCCGGGGCAGCGCGGTGGCGGTGGCCGGCCAGGAGTTCGTCGAGGCGGCGCAGATGATGGGGTATTCGCAGTGGCGGATTGTGTCCCGGGAGATCCTGCCCAACATCCTCACGCCCTTGCTGGTGCATTTCGGTAACATGCTGACCTGGGGCGTGGGCATGCTCTCGGGCCTGAGCTTCCTGGGGTATGGCGTGGCGCCGCCCGCCGCCGACTGGGGGCTGATGATCAATGAAAACCAGGCCGGACTGCTGGTCCAACCCTGGGCGGTACTGGCCCCGGCGCTGCTGATCGGGATATTCGCCTATGGCACCAACATCCTTGCTGAGGGCATTGGGCGCAGTCAGTCGCGGATCGGGGAGAAGCGCCCATGAACGCGGTCGCGGAAATTGCCCGGGACGTGCGGGTGCTGCAGGTCGACGACCTGCGGGTGGAGCTGGCGCCCGAGGTGGATGTGCTATCGGGGGTGTCCTTCAACGTCGCCACCGGGGAGATCCTCGGCCTGGTGGGGGAGTCCGGATCGGGCAAGACCACCCTGGCCACGGCGCTGTTGGCCCATGCCCGCCAGGGCGCGCGCATCGTCGACGGCCGGGTCGAAGTGGCCGGTCAATCGTTGCTGGAGCTCTCGGGCCAGGCCTTGCGCCGGGCCCGGGGCAGCCTGATCGGCTACGTCGCCCAGGACCCGGCCACCGCCTTGAATCCGTCCCTGCGCATCGGCAGCCTGCTGCGCGAAACCCTGGCCGTGCATCAGCAGCACCTGGCACGGGGCGCGCAGCAGCAGCGGATCGTCGAAACCCTGGAGAATGTCGGGCTGCCGGCAGACCCCGAGTTCCTCCGGCGCTTTCCCCATCAGCTGTCCGGTGGCCAGCAGCAACGGGTGATGCTGGCCCTGGCCTTTGTCCTGCGGCCCAGGCTGATTGTCCTGGACGAACCGACCACGGCCCTGGATGTGACCACCCAGGCGCACATCCTCGCGACCCTGCGCCAGCTGTGCAAAAGCCAGGGCGTGGCGGCGATCTACGTCTCCCATGACCTGGCGGTGATCAAGGACCTGGTGGACCGGGTGCTGGTGATGTATGCCGGGCGGATCGTCGAAAGCGCATCCCGCGAGGCGCTGTTTCGCCAGCCGGCCCATCCCTATACCCGGGGCTTGCTGGCGGCGATTCCCGACGTCGGCCAGCGCCGGCCATTGCTGGCGATCCCCGGGCAGGCTCCGGCGCCGGGACAGCGCCCCCGGGGTTGTGCCTTCGCCCCCCGGTGCCCGCGTCGCGGCCCGCAATGCAGCGTGCTCGAACCGCCATTGCGCGCCCTTGCCCCTGAGGTCCAGGTGGCCTGCGTCGATCCCCATCGCCAGGCACTGCCGGAGCCTGTACCCGGGCCCGCGCTGCAGCTGGCGCCCGGAGCCGGGCTGGTGCCCTTGCTGGAGGTCGAAGACCTGAACCTGGCCTACGACCGCCAGGTGCTCTTTGATGTGTCACTGCAGGTGGCGCCTGGAGAGTGCCTGGCCCTGGTGGGCGCGTCCGGTTCCGGCAAGACCAGCCTGGCCCGGGCCCTGGCGGGACTGGGCGACAACGCCCAAGGCCGGGTGCGCTATGCCGGCCGGCCCCTGAGCCTGTCGGCGCGCCAGCGCGAGAAAGGCCTGCGGCACCAGATCCAGTACATCTTCCAGAACCCGTACCGGGCGCTGAACCCGCGGCACACGCTGTACCAGACCCTGAGTGCGCCCCTGGAGCATTTCTTCGGCATCCAGGGCGCCGAGGCCCGGGCCCGAGTGGACGCGGTGTTGCAGCGAGTGTCGCTGTCGCCGGCCCTGGCGGACCAGTATCCCCACAGCCTGTCGGGGGGCGAACGCCAGCGGGTGGCGATTGCCCGGGCGCTGGTGTGCGAACCGAAACTGCTGATCTGCGATGAAGTGACCTCGGCCCTGGATGTGTCGGTGCAGGCCTCGATCCTGGCGTTGTTGCGGCAACTGCAGGAAGAGGGCCTGACCCTGCTGTTCGTCACCCATGACCTGGGCGTGGTGCGCGCCATTGCCGATCGAGTGCTGGTGCTCAAGCAGGGACGGGTGGTGGAGCAGGGCACGGTGGATCAGGTGCTGGGCCGGCCCGAACATGCCTATACCCGGACCCTGCTGGAGAACTCGCCGCGGCTTGGGGGGTGAACGACATCTTCAGAGACCATTGCCCCGCCTTCGCTGGCAAGCCAGCTCCTACAGGGGCCGCGCGCATCCGTAGGAGCCGGCTTGCCGGCGAACAGGGCGTCACAGACACACCCCGACCCACAATCCGCCGCCGCCATCACCCCCACACATTAGCCTTCCAATGTCACCCCGGCATTTGGAGGGCAACAGCATGCCCCAGCGTTTTCACGGCAACCGGCTGCGCATCGGGCGCTACTCGCAAACTGGCCAGGTCTACCTGCTTACCGCGGTGACCCACCACCGAGAGCGGATCTTCGATGATTGGCGCATCGGCCGCCTGCTGGTGCAGCAACTGCGTCAGGCCGAGCTCCACGGGCTGGCTCATTCCCTGGCCTGGGTGGTGATGCCGGATCATTTTCACTGGCTGCTGGAGCTGGGCGGTTGCTCGCTATCGAGCCTGATGCGCAGGATCAAATCCTGCAGCGCAGGGGATATCAACGCTCGCCTGCACCGGAGCGGACGGCTCTGGCAAAAGGGTTACCACGACCGCGCCCTGCGTCGCGAAGAAAACCTGCGCCTGGTTGCCCGTTACCTCATCGCCAACCCGATCCGCGCCGGCCTCGTCACTCGCGTGCACGACTATCCCCTTTGGGATGCTATCTGGCTTGCTGACGAATAGCGCCGCGAGTCTCGTATTGCCCGTGCGGACGCCTTCGCTGGCAAGCCAGCTCCTACAGCAGTCAGATAGACCCTACAGTTCCCCGTAGGAGCCGGCTTGCCGGCGAAGAGGCCCTTGAGCCTTGTGTTGCCCTTGCGGACGCCTTCGCTGGCAAGCCAGCTCCTACCGGGGTGGGGCGGGCGCGGGGGAGCGGCGGGCGGCGGCTTCGCGGACGGCAGGGATGATCCAGCGGCCATAGTCGACGGTGTCGTAATACGGGTCGTAACCCCGGTTGAGGAAGGTGCTGACGCCAAGGTCGACATAGTCCAGCAGGGCCTGGGCCACGGTCTCGGGGGTGCCGACCAGGGCGGTGGTGTCTCCGTAGGCGCCCACGGCGGTGGCGGTGGGCATCCACAGGGCGCGGTCGTGGCGGTCGCCGCGGGCCGCCGCCGCCAGCAGGCGTTCGGAACCAGTGCCCTTGAGGCGCTGCTGCCAGGGGCTGCCAGCGGCGAACTGCGGGTTGGCCTGGATCTGCGCGAGGATCTGCTCGGCCCGTTGCCAGGCCAACTCTTCGGTTGCCCCCAGGATCAGCCGCACCGAGAGGCTGACCCTGGGCGCGCTGACTCCGGCGGCGCTGGCGGCAGCCTTCAGTTTGCCGATCTGTTCGGCAACCCCGTCCAGGGGTTCGCCCCACAGGGCATAGAGGTCGGCGTGCTTGACCGCGATCTGGTAGGCGATGTCGGAGGAGCCGCCGAAGGAAATCGGAATGTGCGGTTGTTGCAGGGGTTTCACCGGGGAGAAGGCGCCCTTGATGTTGAAGTAGCGGCCTTCGAAGTCGAAGGGTTCCTCGGCAGTCCAGGTGCGCCGGACGATCTCCAGGTATTCGTCGGTGCGCTTGTAGCGTTCGGTCTTGTCCAGCAGGGTGTCGCCTTCCTGGGGCTCGGCGGTGATGCCGGTAATGGCATGCAGGCGGATGCGCCCGCCACCGGTGGTGTGGTCCAGGGTGGCAAAGGCCCGGGCGGCCACGGTGGGGGCGCTGAGGGCCGGGCGGTGGGCGATCATGAAGCCCAGGCGCTCGGTGTGGGCCGCGGCATAGGCGGCGATCTGCAGGCTGTCGGCGCTGCCCGGGCCGCTGGCGATCAGTACCCGGTCGAAGCCAGCGTGTTCATGGGCGCGGGCGTGCTCGCGGATGAATGCCAGGTCGAAGTCCGGGCTGCGGATGCCGCGGGTTTCGGACCATTGGCGGGGGAAGATCATGCCGACGAATTCGATGCTCATAGGGGGCGTTTCCTCGGGGGCAGCGTGTGGGAAAAGGGGGTTAGAAGCGGTAATCCACCTGGGCCAGCACGGTGCGTCCGGGCATCGGCTGCAGGAAGGTGTTGGTGGGGCCGGCCAGGCCGCTGACGAAGTTCAGCTCGTTGGTCAGGTTGAGCACGCGCAAGGTGCTGCTCCACTGGGGCTGGCGGTAGTAGAGGGCCAGGTCGAGGTTGTATTCGTCGGGGATCTTCACCGTCTTGCTCAGGTTCAGGTACCAGCTGCTGGTCCACCAGCCGGAGAGTTCGGCGCCAAAGCCCGAGTCGAAGCGGTAGTCGAGGTAGCCGCTGGCGGTGTATTCGGGGATCTGCACCGCGTCGAAGCGCCCGGAGGGCCGCTGGTTGAGGCTGTTGTTGTCGCCGAACACGGTGCCGTTGTCGGCAATGAACCCGGCGGAAGCGAAGCCGGCCTGGGAGGTGAATTCGTTGTAGGCGCTGAGTCTGGACAGGTTCAGGCCGCTGCGCAGGTGCGGGTCTGGCTGGTAGCGCAGGGTGGCCTCGGTGCCCTTGATGATCAGCCGGGCGATGTTGTTGTTGCTGTCCGGGGACTGGTCCCGGGCCTGCTTGAAGGTGGCCAGGGTCATGAACAGCTGGTCGGGGATGGCTTCGACCTTCAGCCCCAGTTCATGCAGCACGCTGAGGCTCTGGAAGGCCAGGGGATTGAGCTGGTTGGCGCCACTGCCGCTGCCCCAGCCCAGGCCGTTGGAGAAGAACCCGGTGTTGACCGCCAGGGAGCGGTCGAAGGTGTAGTACAGGGTGCTGTTTTCGGTGGGTTTGACGTAGGGGCTGACCTGGAAGGCGAACAGCCGGTAGTTGTGGCTGTCGCGCCGGTCGTTGCCACCTTTGAGGACGAAGGGGTTGTCGATCTCGGCGTCGATCCAGCTGCGGCTGGCGCCGATGTTCAGCCCCACCCGGTCGCCCAGGCGCAGGTTGTGCTGGCTGAACAGGGTCTTGGTGGTCCAGGTGCTTTCGGCGGTGTAGGGCGCCAGGGATTCGGCGTACAGGCCGTGGCCGGCGGGGTACATGGCCGCCAGGTTGAGCCAGCCGTAATAGTTGGAGTACTGGGGCACCCCGGGCTGGCCGATCCAGGCGCCGTTGCCGCCGGCGGGGTTGCTGCCGGTGAGCCCCAGCAGGTCGCCGGGGTTCTTGCCGGAAGGGTCCTGGGTCAGGTCGTAGGCGTTGATGGTGGAGCCGAAGTGGTTGTTGGCAGCGATCGACTGGTTGAACTCGCGGCGGTAGATCAGCCCGCTGTTGCTGTCGTCCCGCAGGGTCAGGTTGCCGAGCCGGGTTTCATTGCCTGAGCGGAACTCGAAACGGTTGTCCAGCAGGTTGTCCCTGGACTGCACCTGAAAGGCGCCGACGGCGTCGGTCAGGTCCCTGGAGCGCTGGTAGAAGGTGCTGTTGGCCAGGGTGATGGTCGGTGACAGGTCGGCCTCGACCCGCAACTGGGTGGTGAAGCGCCGCGAGCTGTTCTGGTCTTCGCGGCGCTGCCCGGCCTGGGGCGACAGGGAACTCAGGCCGTTGCCCGCCAGGCTCGGGTCATACACCCAGCCACGCAGGGTGCCGGGGCTGGCCTGGGTATTGGGCGAGGCCGCCTGGAAGCTGCCATCCACCACGCTGTACTGGCCCTGGGCGTTGCGCTGGCGCTGCACCCAGCCCAGGGTCGGGGCATTGGCCGCGCCCGAGGCCAGCACCGGCGACCACAGGCTGTTGCCATTCTGGATGATCGGCGTGGCACGCCCGGCGTAGTACTTGCCGCTGTCCACCAGTTGCTGGGTGGCGCGGTTCCAGCCGTGGGTGATGTTGTAGTCGTAGTAGTTGTCGTAGCTGGCGTTCCAGTCCACCCGCAGGTGGTCGTTGCGCCAGGCCAGGGCGCCGTAGAAGGCGTCGAAATTGTTGTCGACGTTGTCGTAGTAGTCCTGCTGGCGCTGTTTGCTGATGCTCACCCGGTAGGCCAGCTGATCGCTCAGGGGGCCGGTGTTGTCGATGCTGAACTTGCTGGAATCCCGGGACTGGCCGTCAGGTACCCAGGCGCCGAGCTCGCCGCTGAGACGGGTCTTGAATGCGCTGAAGTTGGGCTTCTTGCTCAGGTAGTTGACGTAGCCGCCGCTGCCGGACACCGAACCGTAAGTCACCGAGGAAGGGCCGGCGACGATGTCCGCCCCTTCGTAGGCGTTGAAGTTGGCCGGATGGCGCACGCCGTAGGCGCGCTGGCCGTCCTGGAATACCTCCGAGCCCTGGGCGCGGAACTGCGGGGCGATACCGGCGTTCTGCCCGCCACCGCGGGTGATGCCCGGGGCGTACTTGACCAGGTCGTCGGCGCTGCGGATCGGGTCGTTGGCCAGTTGTTCGGCGTTGATCTGGGTGATCGAGCGTGGGGTGTCCAGAACCTTGGTTTCGGTGCCGCCATACACTGAAGTCGGCGGCCGGGTGGGCAGGGCGTCGTCGTCGGGCTGGCTGCTGGCCTGGACGGTGACGGTTTGCAGCTGGGTATCGGCGGCGCACAGCGGCGATGCCAGGGGTGAAAGCATCACTACGGCCAGAGCCGGGCCGAATGCGGGGCGAGCGAAGGCGTTGGAGGGCATGGCACATGAGCCTCATGTTGAATCGCATGGGTGTTCTGCAGGAGCCGGCTTGCCGGCGAAGAGGGCCTTGAGGCTCGCGGTGCTCTTGCGGACGCCTTCGCTGGCAAGCCAGCTCCTACGGGTTGTGTGGCGGTGCGGTGGTTCCTTGTAGGAGACGGCTTGCCGGCGAAGAGGGCCTTGAGGCTTGCGGTGCTCTTGTGGGCGCCTTCGCTGGCAAGCCAGCTCCTACGGGTTATGTGGCGGTGCGGTGGTTCCTTGTAGGAGCCGGCTTGCCGGCGAAGAGGGCCTTGAGGCTTGCGGTGCTCTTGTGGGCGCCTTCGCTGGCAAGCCAGCTCCTACAGCTGCCAGATAGATCGTGCAGTTCCTACGGGGTCAGGCGCTGTCGTTGAGCCACAACCTTTCGAAACGCCAGGTGCTGAATAGCGATTGTTCTTCGTGGGCACCGCCGACGCGGGTGGAGACGCTGTCCAGCAGGTCGGCGTAGCCCCAGATCAGCAGGCCGCCACGCTCGTACTGGATCTGCTGCGCCTGGTGCACCAGGGCCGTGCGCCGTTGCAGGTCGGGCTGGGCCATGGCGGCGAGAAACACTTCGGCGAACTGCGGGTCGTTGAAGTGGGTCTTGTTGGACACGGCAAACGGCGCGTCGGTGTGGATGGCGCTGGCCAGGAACGGCGCACCGATGCTGCCGCCGGTGCTCAGGGTCCAGTCGTCGCGCTGCGGGCCCTGGAAGGTCGCCAGGTCCACCTGGCGAACCTTGAGGGTCACGCCAATGCGCTTGGCCTGTTCCGCCAGCACCAGGGCCGAGGTCAGGCCCGGCCCAGGGGTGGTCACCAGTTCCAGCTCCAGGTTCTCTTGCCCGGCGTCCTTAAGCAGTTGCGCCGCGCGCTGTGGGTCGTGGGGGCGCGGGCCCAGGCTGTGGTTGAAGGTCGGGTCGCTGGGGGCATAGAGGTCGCTGGCCACCCGGCCCTGGCCATTGAGGGCGCGGCGTACCAGTTCCTCGCGGTCGGCCAGCAGGCGAAAGGCCTCACGCACCCTTGGGTCGTTGAACGGTGGCTTGTCCAGGTTCATGTCGAAGGACAGCCAGTTGCCGGTCACCGATTTCAACAGCCGTACCCGTGGGTCCCGTTGCAGCACCTGCAGCTGTTCGGTGGGCATCACGTTGGCCATGTCGATCTGCCCGGAACGCAGGGCCGCCAGGCGCGCCACCTGGTCCTTGAAGTCGATGATCTCCAGTTCGTCGGCGTAGGGCTGGCCGTCCTTGTAGTAGTTGTCGAAACGGGTGAACAGCGAGCGCTGGCCCGGGGTGAAGCTTTTCAGCTTGTAGGGGCCGGCGCCCACCGGGTTGGTCACCGGGTGGTAGTCCACCGGTACTATGCCGCCGAAGTTGACCCAGGTTTCCGCCAGGGGCATGTAGCTGCGGCCCTGGCGAAAGCTCAGGCGCACGGTGCGTTCGTCGAGCTTCACCAGGTTGTCGCGGTCGACCCAGTGCAGCAGCGCCGCGTAGGGCGAGGCCAGCTGCGGGTCGGTGAGGCGGCGGATGGAGAAGATCAGGTCGTCGGCGTCGATGCTCTTGCCATGGTGGAATTCCAGGCCCTGGCGCAGGCGCAGGGTCCAGCTGCTGGCATCGGCATTGGGTTCGGCAAACTCGGCCAGGGCCAGGCGCGGTTGCATCTGTTCGTCCCATTCCCAGAGTTTGCTGTACAGCGCAAAGCCGCGGACGATGCCGCTGCCGATGGGTTTGTGGGCGTCCAGGTTGCCGCTCTGGTTGCCATCGAGGATGCCCAGGCGCAAGCGCCCGCCGTAGCGCGGCGAGTGGCTGGTGGCGGTCACGCTGCCTGTGCCGCTGGAGCTTTCGGCACCGCAGCCGGCTAGCAGGCCGCCGCCCAGCAGCAGGCCGCCACCGAACAAGGCACTGTGACTCAAAAAGCTGCGACGGCTGAAACCGGAGGGGGCCTGGCTCATGGCATCAGGCTCCGGCCGGGCCGTTGGCGCTGCGCAGTTCCAGCGGCGCTTGCGGTTGGCGGTTCAAGGCGGCGCGTTCGCCGCGAAAGTGCGGCAGGATGTGCTCGCCCAGGCGGTAGGCCTCCTCCAGGTGCGGGTAGCCGGCGAGGAAGAACAGATCGATGCCGATGGCGTGGTACTCGCGGATGCGCGCCACGACGTTTTCGTAGCTGCCCACCAGGGCGCAGCCCGGGGGAATGCCGATGTAGCCGAAGCCGGTCCAGACATTGGGGTGGATAAAGAAGTCGTCGAAGCCCTGGGTCTCGTTCTTCTGCGCGAAGCCGTTCTCGTAGCTGAGCTTGCGCGCGGTGCGCAGCCCGGCATGGGCGGCCACGGCCTTGACCGCGCCCTTGGCGATGCCTTCGTCGAAGAAGCGCTTGGCCTCGGTGCGCGCCAGCTCTTCGGTCTCCCGGGTGATGACGTCGATCGACAGGCCGAAGCGGATGTCGCTGCGCCCGTACTGCAAGGCGCGCTCACGGATGTCGGCGATCAGCGCGGCGATCTCGTCCGGGTGTTCGGCGCGCATCAGGTAGAAATCGGCATGCTTGGCGGCGAACTCCCGGGCAGCGATGGACGATCCTGCGGTGCAGATCAGCGGCAGCTCGGCCTTCTTCAAGGGCCCGCGCAGGCCACCGCCTTCGGCGCGGTAGAAGCGCCCTTCGTAGTGAAAGTTCTCGTTGTGCCAGTAGCCCTTGACCAGGTCCATGAACTCGCTGGCGCGGGCATAGCGCTCATCGTGGTCGCTGAAGTCGCCGACCTGGCGCTGAATCGCGTCCGAGCCGCCATTGATGATGTTCCACACCAGGCGGTTGCCGGTGGCGCGCTGGTAGGTGGCGGCCTGCTGCACCGCGACCCAGGGCGTGTAGTGATAGGGCTGGAAGGCGGTGACGAACTTCAGCGTGCGGGTTTCCCGGGCCAGCAGCGAGCACACGGTCCAGGGCTCTTCACCGGAGGGTGCGTTGACCATCAGCGCGCCGCCGAAGCCGTTGATTTCCGCGGCCCGGGCGATCTGCCCCAGGTAGTCGATGTAGGTGAAGTGGTCACCGACGCTGAAGCCTGAGACGGCGCCGGTGCTGGGCCCGCCGCGGTGCCAGTCGCCACGGTTGCGCGGGTCGCCGGGAAGGAACTGGGTTTCGCCGTGCAGGGGCAGGCGGGTAAAGAATTCGATGCTCATGGCAATGGCTCCGGGTTATTGCACGCTGGGGTTGCAGACGGGGGTGATGGCTTGGCCGCTGATGACCTTGTGGGCGAAGGGCACCGAGTCCTTGAGGGAGGCATTGACCGTTTCGCTGTGGCCCAGGCCCTTGTACAGGTGGCCCTCGACCACCGAGCCGGCCTTGCAGGCGTCCTGCATCAGCGCCACCTGGGTGGCGGCGGCCGGGGTCTTGTCTTCGGCGCCGGTGCCGATGAACACCGGCTGGGCGGTTTTCAGGGTCGGGTAGGACACTTGTTGCTGCCAGGCCGCCAGTTGGTTGCCCTGGTAGTCCTTCTTGGCGTTGGCCGGGGTCAGCCCGACTCCCACCACGTCGCTGACCAGGGATGCCAGGCAGCTGGTGCGGGCCTGTTCGAACAGCGGCAGGGCCTTGTCGGTGTAGAAGTCCTTGGGGTTGATGCTGGGGTCGTACTGCTGGGCGGCCAGCAGGGTGTAGAAACCGTAGGCCAGGGAGGCATCGACCTTGTTCGGATCCTGCTCGCCGACATTTTTCGCGCCGATGGTGTAGATCACCCCGGTGCCGATGCTGCCCTTGACCCCCAGGTCCGGGGCGTAGCTGGCGGCATAGGCGGCCGAGGCGAAAGCCCCGGCGCCGCCCTGGGACTGGCCGACGATCAGCACCTTGTTGGCCAGCCCGGGCACCCCGGCGACCACGGCTTTGGCGGCGTCGAGAATGCCGTAGGCAGCCATGCGGTTGTTCAGCAGCGGATGGCCGCCGGGCACGCCCAGGCCCTGGTAGTCGGTGGCGACAATGGCGAAACCTTCATCCAGCCAGCGGCTCAGGTACTGCACGTCACGGTAGGAGCGGCCCTGCCAGGACGGTGCGCAGACATCCGCCACGCCCACGGTGCCGTGCCCCCAGGAAGCGACCGGCCAGCCGCCGGCCGGGGCCTTGCCCTTGGGCAGGAACAGGGTGCCAGAGACCACCACCGGGGTCTTGCCGTCAATGCCGTCGGTGGAGGTATAGAGAATCCGTTGTGCGCTGGCGGCGTTGGCCAGGCTCAGGGTGGCTTCCAGGGGCTCGCTGCGCAGCAGTTTGCCGGGGGTGGCGGGAATCGCGTCCTGCCAGGTGTAGAAGGCCGAGACCCGGCCGTCGCCCTGCAATGGGTCGGGCTTGGGCGCGTAGGTTGGAGCCGCCAGGGCCGAGAGGGAGACGGCCAGGACACTCAGGCCAAAGGTGAATTTTGCGGACAGTTTCATCAAGAAGACTCGTGTTCAGGGTTCAGGGATGGGTGGCGATCTGGCCGCGCAGGGCGGGCCAGTAGTCACTCAGGTGCAAATCGATCAGCGCCTGGTTGGTGAAACCGGTGGCCAGTGCCGGGGTGATGTCGTAGGGCGTGCGGATCAGCTGGTTGGCCAGGGCGTAGGTGCTCAGCGCCTGGTAGTGAGCCTTGAGCTGCTGGTCGCTCTTGGGCGCCCAGCGCTCCTTCCAGGCCACCGGATCGCCCTGGTCGTCGCGGCGCAGCACGCTCTCGGTGGTGCCGGCCCGGGACGACAGCTGGTAATAGGCGTCCTGGTTCTGTTCCTGGGAAATCCACCAGGCGGCCTTGACCCAGGCAGTGGCCAGCAGTTGGGTCAGCTCCGGGTGCTGCTCGATGAAACTGTCGGTGCCCCAGAGGTCGGAGATCAGCCGCCAGTCATTGGCCCCTTGCTTGGTGGACCAGATGATCCGGCCCACGCCCTTGTCTTCCAGGGCGTAGGCCTCGCTGAGCAGCACCGCGGCGTCGACCTTGCCGGCGGACACCGCGGCCGCGCCGACCTGGGGGTTGAGGTTGGCGATCTTGAAGTCGTCGAGCTTCAGGCCCTTGCTGGCCAGGAAGTTACTGAAGGCAAACTCCCAGGGCCGGCCGCGATGCAGGGCCAGGCGCTGGCCCTTGAGGTCCTCGATGCTCTTGGCTGTGGAGTTTGCCGGTACCACCAGGTAGATATTGTTGCCGCTGCCGCCGGGCACGATCAGCTTGCCGGGTACGCCGCCGGCGCCGGCGATCACCGAGGGCAGGTCGCCGCGCACGGCGAAGTCGATGCTGTTATTGCTGAAGCCTTCGTTGATCTGCGGCCCGGCGCCGGCGTGGGGCAGGGCGATCCACTGCAGCTTGATTCCGCGCTGGCTCAATTGCTGCTCCAGCCAGCCGTCCTCGATGACCCGCCCGGCGATCCCGCCGAACACCGGCTTGCCGCCCTGGGTAAAGGCGACGATGGCGATCTTCACCGACGCCGGGGCCGGGTTGGCCAGGGCGGTGCCACTGATCAGCAGTGCGGCCAATGCGGCCAGGGTGTTGCGCCATAAAGCTTGCATTGCACTCTCCCTAAAAATGTTTGCCGTCATCGCCCGAGCGAATCTCGGCCTGGGCCCTTGAGCCTTGTGCCGCCGTTGCGTACGCCTTCGCTGGCAAGCCAGCTCCTACGGGGTGTGGCGGTGTTTCCTGTAGGAGCCGGCTTGCCGGCGAAGAGGCCCTTGAGCCTTGTGTCGTCCTTGCGTACGCCTTCGCTGGCAAGCCAGCTCCTACGGGGTGTAGCGGTGTTTCCTGTAGGAGCCGGCTTGCCGGCGAAGAGGCCTTTGAGCCTTGTGTCGTCCTTGCGGACGTCTTCGCTGGCAAGCCAGCTCCTACGGGGTGTGGCGGTGTTTCCTGTAGGAGCCGGCTTGCCGGCGAAGAGGCCTTTGAGCCTTGTGTCGTCCTTGCGTACGCCTTCGCTGGCAAGCCAGCTCCTACGGGGTGTGGCGGTGTTTCCTGTAGGAGCCGGCTTGCCGGCGAAGAGGCCCTTGAGCCTTGTGTCGTCCTTGCGGATGTCTTCGCTGGCAAGCCAGCTCCTACAGGGGGCGGTGTTGGTTGCAGCGGCGTGGGGGCCGGTGTTGGCAGGGAGAGAGCAGATTGCATGCCAGGGTCCTGAAAAATCGCTGCAGGCCTTGCAGGGCAAGGGTTTCAGAAGAGTCGGGGCGACCCGTCGCAGGCCTCTATTGCTGATCGGCGAACAGCTGGGTGCTGGCCGATTGCTGCTCCAGCAGCAGGCAAGGCGCAGTCATTGCTTATATTCTTAAAATGAATATCTAAATATTAATTAATAATTATTTAGTCTAAATATCTTCGTGCACTATTGAACCCGCGCTTTTACTGCCAGGAATGCACCATGTCGCTGATCACTCATCCACACGCCCGCGAATTGACCAAGTCGGTACGGGCCACCGTTCTGGTGTTCAAGGACCCGCGCTCCCAGGAATTGCTCAGCCGCATCGAGCGCCTGGCCCCCAGTGAGGCCAATACCCTGATCATTGGCGAGACCGGCACCGGCAAGGAGCTGGTGGCGCGGCATATCCATCATTTGAGCCGCCGCGGGCGCGAGCCCTTTGTTGCGGTGAACTGCGGGGCCTTTGCCGAATCCCTGGTGGAAAGCGAACTGTTCGGCCATGAAAAAGGCGCCTTTACCGGCGCCACCACCCATAAGGCCGGCTGGTTCGAAGCGGCCAACGGCGGCACCTTGTTCCTCGACGAGATCGGCGACCTGCCGTTGAACATGCAGGTCAAGCTGCTGCGGGTGCTGCAGGAGCGGGAAGTGGTGCGCCTGGGCTCGCGTACGCCGATTCCGATCAATGTGCGGCTGGTGGCGGCCACCAACGTCAACCTCGCCGATGCGGTGGTGGCCGGGCACTTTCGCGAAGACCTGTTCTACCGCCTGCACGTGGCCACCATCCGCCTGCCACCGTTGCGCGAACGCCCGGGGGACATCCTGCCCCTGGCCGAATTCTTCCTTGAAGAACACTGCCAGCGCCTGGGCTACAACCGCGCCTCGCTGACCGAGGAGGCCGAACGCAAGCTGCTGGAGCACAGCTGGCCGGGCAACATCCGCGAGCTGGAAAACGCCATTCACCACGCCTTGCTGGTGTGCCGCCAGCAGCGGGTGGCACCGGGGGACCTGCACCTGGTGGACATGCGCTCCTCGGGCATCCGCCAGGAACAGGCGCCCCTGGCGGTATCGACGCCGCAGGCGCCGGCAGACCTGGGCCGGGCCTTGCAGGCGCTGTTCGAGCAGAACATTCCGGACCTGTACGAGCACATCGAAGAGACGATCTTCCGTGAGGCCTATCGCTATTGCCACGGCAACCAGTTGCAGACCGGGCGCTTGCTCAACATCAGCCGCAACATCGTGCGCGCCCGCCTGGAAAAGATCGGCGAGCTGAACAAGCCCCTGGCAACCTCGGTTTCCTAGGCGCGGAAACCGCCCCGGAGATTTTTTGCCCGGGCCGGTTGACGGCTGCCGGCTGGATCTCTAGTCTTTGGAACGATCATTCCAGAAAGGTAACAGCCGTGCGTCCCAAGGAGTTCGACCCCGAGCAGATCGCCGATGCGGCCATGCAGGTGTTCTGGCAGCGCGGTTACGCGGCCACCTCGATTCAGGACCTGGTGCAAGGCACCGGCCTGAGCCGCAGCAGCCTGTACAACGCCTTCGACAGCAAGCATGGCCTCTACACCTGCGCGCTCAAGCGCTACCAGCAGATGACCAGTGCCAATATCGAATTGCTCGGCGCGGACGTGCCGGTGCTGGAGCGGGTGCGGCGTTTGCTGATGCGCATTGTCGACAACGAGCTGGAGGATGGCCAACGCCTGGGTTGCCTGGCGGCCAATGCGTCCCTGGAAATGGCCGGGCAGGACCCGGCGGTGGCGCAGATCGTCGCGCAGAATTTTCAGCGCATTGAAAGCGCCCTGGAGCAGGTGCTGCGCCAGGGGCAGGAGCAGGGCGAGATCAATCCGCAGAACAATCCCCGGGCCCAGGCCAGTTTTGTGGTGTGCACCGTGCAGGGGCTGCGGGTGCTGGGCAAGGGCAGCCTGCCCAATGAGCGGCGCCAGCGCTTGCTGGATGTGGTCGAGGTGACGCTGGCCAGCCTGTCCCCGGCGCAGCCCCTCCCGTAGGAGCCGGCTTGCCGGCGAAGAGGCCCTCAGCGCTATCAGGCTCAAGGGCGCTTTCGCTGGCAAGTCGGTTGCTATCGGAGCGGGCGTTTTTTTTGCCTTGTATTGGAATGACCATTCCATAATTCGATCAACATTGGAGACACACAGATGGACAAGCAACCAGCAACCATCGCGGTATTGGGCATCGGCATCATGGGCGCGGCGGTGGCGCGCAATCTGCGGCGCAAGGGATTTGCGGTGCACGCCTGGAACCGCACGCCACAGCGGGCCCAGGCGCTGTTGGCGGAGGACATCCAGGTGTTTGACCAGGCCGCCGAGGCAGTGCGCGGGGCGCAGGTGATCATCACCTTGAACAAGGATGGGCCTGCCGTTCTGCAGGCCATGCAACAGGCTGCGGATGGGCTTGAAGACGGGGCCATCTGGTTGCAAATGGCCACGGTCGGCGTGGACGCAATCGATGAGCTGCATGGTTTTGCCAAGGCCCGGGGGCTGGTCTTCTATGACGTGCCGGTACTGGGCACCCGGCAACCGGCAGAGCAGGGGCAACTGGTGGTGCTGGGGGCCGGTTCCGGTACCTATCGGCCATCGTTGCAGCCGCTGTTCGACGCCATCGCCAAGCGCGTGCTCTGGGTCGGTGAAGAGCCGGGGGCGGGCAGTCGCCTGAAACTGGCCCTCAACAGCTGGGTCCTGGCCCTGACTCACGGAGCGGCAGAAAGCCTGGCCCTGGCCAAGGGCCTGGGGCTGGACCCGGCATTGGTGGTGGAACTGGTCAGCGGTGGCCCCCTGGACAGCGGTTATTTCCAGGCCAAGACCCAAGCCATGCTCAGTGGCGACTACAGCCCGAGCTTCACCCTGGCCAATGCCTTGAAGGATGCCGAGTTGATGGTGGCTGCGGCCCACAAGGTCGGGGTCCGGCTGGACCTGGCCGAGGCGGGCATCCAGCGTTTTCAGCGGGCCCTGGACCGGGGGCACGCAGACAAGGACATGGCCGCGTCCTACCTCGGCTGAATGCCCCGTAGGCGCTGGCTTGCCAGCGAAGGCTGCCGTCCAGGCGCTGCATGTCTTGCGGACTTCTTCGAGAGCGATGCGAGGCTCAAGGGCCTCTTCGCCGGCGAGCCGGCTCCTACAGGGGGCAGCACGGTGTATCTGACTGCTGTAGGAGCTGGCTTGCCAGCGAAGGCTGCCGTCCAGGCGCTGCATGTCTTGCGGACTTCTTCGAGAGCGATGCAAGGCTCAAGGGCCTCTTCGCCGGCAAGCCGGCTCCTACAGGGTCCTGCACGGTGTATCTGACTGCTGTAGGAGCTGGCTTGCCAGCGAAGGCTGCCGTCCAGGCGCTGCATGTCTTGCGGACTTCTTCGAGAGCGATGCGAGGCTCAAGGGCCTCTTCGCCGGCAAGCCGGCTCCTACAGGGGCCTGCACGGTGTACCTGACTGCTGTAGGAGCTGGCTTGCCAGCGAAGGCGTCGGCCCAGGCGCTGCATGTCTTGCGGACTGCTTCGAGGGCGATGCGAGGCTCAAGGGCCTCTTCGCCGGCGAGCCGGCTCCTACAGGGTGGACTTTTTTTTCTTGTGTGAGCACCTGTTCATGAATCGTTCTTCATCTCTTCCGGCCGCCTCCAACCGGCTGCCGATCTGGCAATTGCTGGCCTTCACCCTGGCCGGCTTTGTCGCCATCGTCACCGAAACACTGCCCGCCGGCCTGCTGCCGCAGATCAGCCAGGGCCTGGGCATCAGTCAGGCCCTGGCCGGGCAGTTGATCAGTGTCTATGCCCTGGGTTCGGTGGCCGCGGCGATTCCGCTGATCGCGCTCACCCGCAGCTGGCGTCGCCGGCCCTTGCTGTTGCTGGCCATCGGCGGCTTGTTGCTGTTCAACAGCCTCACCGCGTTGTCGACGAACTATCTGCTGACCCTGGCCGCACGCTTTGCCGCAGGCATGGCCGCCGGGCTGGTCTGGGGCTTGCTGGCCGGTTATGCCCGGCGTCTGGTGGTGCCCGAGCTGCAGGGCCGGGCCCTGGCGGTGGTGGGGGTCGGTCAGCCGATTGCCCTGTGCCTGGGGGTGCCCCTGGGGGCCTGGCTGGGAACGCGGATGGATTGGCAGGAGATTTTCTGGGGGCTGTCGCTGCTGGCGCTGCTGCTGTGGTTCTGGGTGCGCCTGGCGGTGCCGGACTATCCCGGCCAGTCGGCCCACCAGCGCCAGCCGATCGCGCGGATCTTTCTCACCCGGGGCCTGCCCCAGGCGCTGCTGGTGATCTTCGTGTGGATCCTGGCCCACAACATTCTCTACACCTACATCGCGCCGTTCCTGGCGTCCCTGGGCCAGGCGGCTTCCCTGGATCGAGCCCTGCTGGTGTTCGGCCTGGCCTCTCTGGCGGGGATCTGGCTGACCGGGCTCGGCGTCGATCGCTGGTTGCGCGGGCTGACCCTGTGCAGCCTCGCAGGCTTTGCCCTGGCCTGCCTTTTGTTGGGCATCGGCGCCAGCCAGCCCTGGCTGCTGTGGCTCGGCATTGGCGCCTGGGGCCTGACCTTCGGCGGCGCCCCGACCTTGCTCCAGACCGCCGTGGCGGACGTGGCCGGGGAGGGCGCGGACGTCGCCCAGTCGATGCTGGTGACGATCTTCAACCTGGGAATCGCCTGTGGCGGTGTGGTCGGTGGCCTGCTGTTGCAACGCTATGGCGCGGTGTCCTTTCCCTGGGCCATGGCCGCTCTGGCGCTGGCGGGCCTGATGCTGGTGTGGGGCGCACGCAGCCACGCCTTCAAGCCGGGTCAGCGCGCGACCTGCTCGGCCTGAGGTTTTGCCTCGCGGGCCTGCTGCAGGAGGGTTACCCATTCATTGGCGAAGCGGTGGCAGTCCCCCGGCCAGCGTGCGGTCAACAGGTTGCGGTCACGCACCACAAAGCCGCGTTCGGGATGCGCCGCCGAGTCCCGGCGGGGCAGCCAGGGGCCGCGGAGAAAGTCCGCCGGGCTGGCCAGTGCCTGCCTGATCTCGTGCTCGACGCTGTGGTCGTAGGTGCGGTAGTAGCGCCCCAGCCACGGCGCGGTGACGATCCAGGCCGCCAGTTCCATGGGGCCGGCGAGCAGGGCGGTGACCTTGCGTCCGTAGAGCACCGAGCGCCGGCTTTCGGGGTCGATGCAGCGGGCCAGCGCCAGGGGGCCATGACACACCGCGGCCACGGGTTTATCGGCCTTGAAGAACGCGAGGATGATGCGCCTGACCTCCTCGGACTCCAGCAGGCTGCGCATGCCCCGGGCATGCCCGCCCGGAATCAGCAAGCCCTCGAAGGCCTGCGGATCGACTTCGGCGTAGTTCAGGGGGCTGAGAAACGCCGGGTCGCGGGTCATGCTGTGGTAGCGCTCAAGGTCGGCGGCCGGGGTCATCAACAGCGGGTTGAGCGGGCCGAAGCCCAGGCTCACCAGGCGCGAGTCGGCGTAGGCCACAAACCCCAGCGGCGTGGCGAATTGCGCCTCGAACCCGGCCTCCCTGGCAGCCTGCCAGGGCAGGCTGCTTTCAGTGGGGTCGTAGTCGGCGTGGGGCAGCAGGATCAGGATCATGGCGCAGGCTCGCAGCACAAAGGGTGCGCTGCAGGTTAGCAGCCCCTGGCGTACGCGCAGGGGCTCAGGGCCGGGCGCTGTTGCAGCGCGCTGTTGCCGCTCACTTGGCCGCGGCGGCCCGGGTGCGTTCGATGTCCTGGACCAGGCCGTCGATCCGTTGCAATTGCTCGCGGTTGTCGTGATCCCAGGGATGAAAGCCCGGCTTGAAGAACTGCAGCCAGGGCAGGGCGATCCGCGGGAACACGCCCTTGGGCCCGTAGAGGTACTTGATCACCTGCCACAGGCCGCGCCAGTGGCCGCCGCGCCGGCGGTCGGCGATCAGCATGCGCAGGTGAAAGTCGAACACCACCAGCCAGAAGGTCAGGGTGGTGAACAGCATGGTCCCGGTGCGGATCAGGTAACGCTTGGGCCCGGGCTTGAGCACGCTGTTGAAGACGTCGTAGGACACCGCCTTGTGCTCGGTTTCCTCCAGGGCGTGCCACAGCCACATCTGCCGATAGCCCGCCAGCGAATCGCCAAAGCGGCTCGGGTCGCGCAGCAGCAGGTCGGCGAGGATCGCCGTGTAGTGCTCCAGGGCCACGGTGATTGCCAGGTTGAAGGCGGCGGGGAAGTGTTTCTTCTGGAAGTCGAGGATCATCCGCAGCCGTCGGTCCAGCAGATGGGCCGGCAGCCCAGCGTCCTGCAGCAGGTCGTTGTAGCGCAGGTGCTCGCGGCTGTGCATGGCTTCCTGGCCGATGAAACCCTGGATCTCGCGCTTGAGCTCGGGGTCGTGGATGCGGTCGCGGTAATGGCGCACGCTGTCCATGAAGAACAGCTCGCCGGCAGGGAACAGCAGCGACAGGGCATTGAAGAAGTGGCTCACGTGGCTGCCTTGTTCGTGCCAGTCGCAGGCACGGTCGGCAGGCAGCTCGACCTTGATGTCACGGCGGATGGGCAGCATGGCTGGCGCTCCTCTAGACATGAATCGGCATGGGGCCTCAGAGGCCCCGCTCGTCCTGGGTTTCGTAGACCGCCGGCGCCTTGCCTGGCCTGGGCGCCATGCGCCGGCTGATCCACACCACCAGGGCCTGGTAGGCACTGGGCAGCAGGCGCACGAACAGGTCGAGGAAGTGCGCATCGCGTCCGATCAGCACTCGCCGTTTGTTCTTGCGCACGCCCAGCAGGATCACCTTGGCGGCGGTCTGCGCCGAGGTGATGAAGAGTTTCTCGAAGTCGTCGCGGGCCTGTTGCTCGTTGTCGATCAGGAAGCCCTTGACGTTGTCGCAGATGCGGCTGGAACGGGCGATCTCGGTCTGGATGCCCCCCGGGTGCACGCAGGTGGCGGAGACGCCGTTGCCTTGCAGGTCCAGTTCCTGGCGCAGGGATTCGGTGAAGCCGCGCACGGCGAACTTGGTGGCGTTGTAGCCGCTCATGCCCGGCTGGGCGAACAGCCCGAAGACGCTGGAAGTGTTGATGACATGGCCTTCGCCGGCCTGCTTGAGGTAGGGCAGGAAGGCCTGGGTGCCGTGGACCACGCCCCAGAAGTTGACGTCGACGATCCACTCCAGGTCCGCCAGGCTCGAGCCTTCCACGGTGCTCGACAGGGCCACCCCGGCGTTGTTGAAGATCAGGTTGACCTGCCCGTGCTCGGCCACAGTGGCGGCCGCCCAGGCGAACATGGCCTGGCGGTCGCCGACGTCGAGTTCCTGGCTGCTGATGCGCAGTGCCAGCAAGGTGGCGGCCCGGGCCTGGGCCACGGTCTCGGCCAGGCCCTGGGGGTTCTTGTCCGCCAGGGCCAGGTGGCAGCCTTCCCGGGCCAGGGCCACGGCCAGGGCACGGCCCATGCCGGAGGCGGCGCCGGTGATGGCGGCGACTTTACCGTTAAAGTTTTTCATCGAGGGCAGCCTCTTGCAGGTTCAATGGGCGTGCTACAGCCGGCGTGGCGAGCACACCGGGATGGGGCAGGTGGGTGGTCAGGTAGTCCTGCAGTGCAAAGTGCTGCACGGTCTTCCTGAAGGCCCAGGTGGAGCCGGGCCAGAGGGTGGTGTTCTGGCCGCTGCGCGGGTCCAGGTACCAGCTGCGGCAGCCGCCGGTGGACCAGATGGCCCCGGCCAGGCGCTGTTGCAGGCGCTGGTTGTACTGGCTCTCGACCTGGGGCTTGACCTCCAGGGTGGCAATTGCCCCTTGGCGCATCTGCTCCAGGGCCTTGAGCAGGTAGTCCACCTGGGCCTCGATCATCAGGATCATCGAGTTGTGCCCCAGGCCGGTGTTGGGGCCGATGATCATGAAGAAATTCGGAAAACCCGGCAGGCAGGTGCCGAGATAGGCATGGGCGCCCCTGGCCCAGCTGTCCATCAGGTCCTGACCCTGGCGGCCGAACAGCAGGCCCCGGGGGATCGGGTCGGTGGCCTGGAAACCGGTGCCGAAAATGATGCAGTCCACCGGGTGGCGGCTGCCGTCGGCGGTGACCACGGCGTCGCCGTCGATGCGCTGGATGTCATCGCTGATCACCCGCACGTTGCCCCGGGACAGGGCCGGGTAGTAGTCGTTGGAAATCAGGATGCGCTTGCAGCCGATGGTGTAGTCGGGGGTCAGGCGCTGGCGCAGGGCCGGGTCGGGCACCTGTTTGCGCAGGTGCCGCAAGGCCACCCGCTGCACCATTTTCATCAGCCCGGGGCGCCGGGCAAAGGCGATCACCCGGCTTTCCAGGGCCCAGTACAGCGCCGAGCGCATCAGCCGCTGGGTGAACGGCAGGTGCTTGAAGGCCCAGCGCTCCACAGTGCCGAGTTCGCGGTCGGGCTTGGGCATGATCCACGGCGGGGTGCGCTGGAACAGTTTCAGCTGGGCCACCCGCGGGGCGATTTTCGGCACGAACTGGATCGCGCTGGCACCGGTGCCGATCACCGCCACCCGCTTGCCCTGCAGCCCGTAGCGGTGGTCCCACTGCTGGGAGTGGAAGCGCTTGCCGGTGAAGCTGTCGAGCCCGGGGATGTCCGGGATCGCCGGGCGCGACAGGCCGCCCATGCCGGAGATCAGCACTCGGGCACTGACTTCGCGGCCATTGCCAAAGCGCAGCTGCCAACGCTCCCGGGTCTCATCGAAGACCGCCCGCTCCAGGCCCATGTTGAAGTGCAGAAAGGGCGCCAGGGCGAAGTCCCTGGCGCAGTTCTCCAGGTACTCGCGGATTTCCGCCTGGGGCGCGAACTGCCGGGTCCAGTTCGGGTTGGGGGCAAAGGAGAAGGAATAAACGTGGGATTGCACGTCGCAGGCGCAGCCGGGGTAGTGATTGTCGCGCCAGGTGCCCCCCAGGGACGCGGCTTGTTCGGCAACCAGGAAGTCTTCCAGCCCGGCTTCCTTGAGCTTGATCGCCATGCACAGCCCGGCGAAGCCGGCGCCGATGATGGCGATGTCAACGACCTCGGGGTCGTTGGGTGGCGAGTACGCATTCATGGTGTGTACCTCGATTGTGGTGACGCTTGGGGTGACTTTCGTCGGTGGGTGAAAACTCAGGATTGCACAATTTAAAATAATGTTTTAAAAATTAATTTAAATAAATTACCTGGAAATGTCACCTGCACCGGCCGCCAGTGGATTGTGTGGGGCTCATCCGGATCAAGGATGGGACGTCACCGGCGGTACCGGACCTAAGGCGACAGCCGCGAGCCGGATCATCCTGATCCCGGACGCCGGCGCAGGGAAGCTGAGGGGGCGCGTTATGGAGTGGCTGGTAGCGGCAGCGGTGTTCCTGGCGGTCAGCGCGGTGCTCGGGGTGGTGAGCTATCGCATCAATCGACGGATCGAACGCCAGGTGCCGATCAATGGGCGGTTCCTGGAGATCGGCGGCGAGCGCATTCATTACACGGACGAGGGCAGGGGGCCGGCGCTGTTGATGATCCACGGCCTGTCCGGTTGCGCACGCAACCTGACCCACTCCCTGGCGCCGCAGCTGCGCGAGCAGTTCCGGGTGATCACCATCGACCGCCCCGGTTCCGGTTACTCCACCCGGGCCCGGGGCGCGTCGGCGGACCTGCCGGCCCAGGCCAGCCTGGTGGCCAAGTTCATTCGCACCCTGGACCTGGGACAGCCCCTGGTGCTCGGGCACTCACTGGGTGGCGCGGTTGCCCTGTCCCTGGCCCTGGATCATCCACAGTCGGTGTCCGGCCTGGTGCTGGTGGCGCCGCTGACCCATCCGCAACGCATGCTGCCGCTGGTGTTCCTGTCCCTGGGGGTGCGCCCGGCATTGCTGCGGCGCTGGGTGGCCCTGACCCTGGCGGCACCCATGGCCATGCTCGGGCGCCGCGGTCTGGTCAAGGCGGTGTTTGCCCCGGACCCGGTGCCCGAGGACTTTGCCGAGCGTGGCGGCGGCTTGCTGGGCATGCGTTCGGAAAACTTCTACAACGCCTCCAGCGAGATTGCGCTGGTCAATCGCTTCCTGCCGGACATGGTCAAGCACTACCCCAGCCTGACGCTGCCGGTCGGGCTGATCTACGGCTCGGCCGATCCGGTACTCAACTACCGCCGGCATGGCGAGTCCATGGTCGGCAAGGTGCCAGGGCTGACGCTGGAGGTGGTCCCGGGCCGTGGGCACATGCTGCCCATCAGCGCGGTCGAGCGGGTGGTGGCCATGGTCCGGCACGTTGCTTCCCAGGCTGCGCCGCAGCGCAGCGCGACGATCCTGCATCCGCCGTTCGCGGCTTCAAGAGCAAGTTGAGGGGGTGGCGAGGGCGGTCTTGAGCGCTCGCGTCACGGCTTCGACAGCAGTGGTAAACGCTTCACGGGTGACATTCGAAACAAGCCGAAAAAATAGTTGACGAGCTAACGAACCCGAGCTATTTTTTTAAAAAAATGTTTTGAATGTTTTTTTTGAAAGTGCAATTGAGCGATTAAAATAATGAAAATAACGCCATTTCACGCTTTTGTTTTTTCATCCCTTCACGCTCTGAACGGCGCCACCGCGCTGTCCTTTATAGCACCTCTGCCGACTGCCATCCTGCGGAGGCTGCCATGACTGTTTCCGTGGCGGCACCCGGCGTCTGGACCGATGGCAAGCGCCACCTGTGGTGGCTCGGCACCTTGCCCATGATCACCCCATTGCTGGCCGGTCTGTTTGCCCTGGCCACCGGTGTCCAGGTGTTCTGGTGGAGTGGAGTACTGGTGATCTTCGGCCTGATCCCGCTGATTGACGGCCTGATGGGGGAGGACGCCAGCAACCCGCCGGAGTCGGCGGTCCCCGATCTGGAAAAACAACCCTACTACCGCTTCATCGTCTACAGCTGCGCCGTGCTCTCGGTGCTGTCCCTGGTGGTGACGGCCTGGATGGCGGTCAGCGGGGTGGACTGGATCATCGCCGGCGGCCTGTTGCAGTTGAGCGAGCAGTTGAACCTGCACGGCAGCCTGGCGAGCTTCGCCGCCTTCCTCACCGAGCGCTCACAGTTGCACGGCAGTGTCGGCTGGTTCACCTACCTGGGCATGGCCATGTCCACCGGCGCGGCCACTGGCATCGCCATCAACATTGCCCATGAACTGGGGCACAAGAACCGCGGGATGGCCAAGTTCCTGGCCAAGCTGGCCCTGGCCTCGACCTTCTACGGGCACTTCTTCATCGAACACAACCGTGGCCACCATGTGCGGGTGGCGACCCCGGAAGATCCGGCCAGTTCGCGTCTGGGCGAGTCGTTCTGGAGCTTCCTGCCACGCACCGTGTGGTTCAGCCTGAGTTCGGCCTGGCATCTGGAAAGCCAGCGCCTGGAGAAGCTCGGCCTGCCGACCCTGCACTGGAAGAACGGGGTGCTCAGCGCCTGGCTGTACAGCGTGGTGCTCTGGGGTGTGCTGATTGCCTGGCTGGGGGCGGCGGTGATTCCTTTCCTGGTGATCCAGGGGATCTACGGTTTCTCCCTGCTGGAGGTGGTCAACTACGTCGAGCACTACGGCCTGCTGCGGCAGAAACAGCCCAACGGCCGCTATGAACGCTGCTCGCCGCGTCACTCCTGGAACAGCAACCGGATCGTCACCAACATCTTCCTGTTCCAGCTGCAGCGTCACTCCGACCATCACGCCAACCCGACCCGTGCCTACCAGGCCCTGCGCCACTTCGACGAGTCGCCACAGCTGCCCTACGGCTACGCCACCATGATCGTCTGGGCCTACGTGCCGGCGCTCTGGCGGCGCTTGATGGATCACCGGGTGCTGGCGCACTACGCGGGAGATGTACGCCTGGCCAACATGCACCCGGCCAAGCGCGATGAATTGCTCAAGCGCTACGGTTTCAGCAACACCGATTGAGACACCGCTCTTTAGTCGTACTGCTCACCACTTCAAGTGCTCGTGAACCTGCGGTGTTCGCCGGCGATTCCCCCGCTTGAAGTGTGAGCAGAGCAACACAGAAGTCCTTAAGCAGGTTGACCGACAACAACAATAAGCAACTGTAAGGAAGTCACGGATGTCTATCTCACCTTTGTTCGCTGCCCGTCTGTTCGTGGTCCTGGTGGGGGTATCGCTGATGGGCGCTGCCGATGCCGCGCGCATCGAACCGGCCAACAGCGAGTTCACCGCCAAGGGCCCCATCAGCTTTGCCAAGAGCATCATCAATGCCGACTGCACCATCCAGGTCAGCGGCAAGGTCAGTGCCGATGGCAGTTTCGCCAGCGTCGAGAAGGTCGACTTCAGCGGCGGCCTCAAGTGCGGCCAGGTCGAAGCCACCCACCTGCCCTGGAAACTGATCGCCAAGGATGAAACCAGTGGTGCCATGTCCGGCATCCAGGTCACCGTGCACGCGCCCCTGGTGGGCGGTGACTGCGGGCCGACCACCGCCGAAGGCTCATGGAACAACAGCACCGGGAAACTCGAGGCGGCCCAGGTCAGCCTTGACGGTGGCTGCACCATCAAGACCGTATCGATCCAGATGCCGCCCACGTTTCGGGTCGCACCCTGAAGCACTACAGAATCCATGGAGGGACGCTGATGAAACTGCGATTGATTGCGCAAGCACCGGTGGTTCAAACCGGGTCGGTATCGCCCTAGCGTGCTCCAGCACCGAATTCGGTCGAGTCCGAGAGCCGATGGCGTCATCGACCCCCTGGCAAGGCTGATAACCCCCTGGCAACTGCCTGTTGCCTAAATCTTGAGGAAAACAACAATGCAAAGCATCAAGACTCTGGTATCCGTAGCTTCTTTCGCTATCTGCATGGGCGCCGCGTCGCTGGCCAGCGCTGCAACCATCGCTCCTGCCGGGGCAACCTTCTCGGCACCGGGTACCATCGCGGTATCTTCGCCTGCTTCGTTCGGCCTGCCGGTCACCTGCAACATCAACTTCACCGGTACCGTGGCCGCCAACGGCTCCAGTGCTGCGATCACCGGTGCCACGGTCAGCGGCAGCAACTCCCTGTGCAGCGTGCCGGTCCTGCTGAACCTGCCTTGGACCCTGACTGCCTCCAGCGCTACTGCCGGCACTGTAACGGGCGTCAACTTCAAGATCCTCTCCAATTGCAGCAGCACTCCGGTGACCATCAACGCCACCTGGAACAACGCGACCAACACCCTGAGCATTCCTTCGGCGCAAACTGTCGGCAGCTGCAAAATCACTGCTCTGAGCGTCAACCCAAGCCCAGCCTTCACCGTTACTCCATGAAGTTGATGTGACTTCAGCCTGTTGATCACTTGCTGAAAAAAACAGGCGCCTCGTCAGAGGCGCCTGTTGCAACACCCTGGATCGGTGGTGACCGGTCACGGTTGATAATAATAAGGAGTGGGGCATGAATAATAAGAAACAGAGGATCCAGGTGGTCGTCGGTCTGGCGGTGCTGGGTGGCTTGATCAGTTCCGGACCAGTGCAAGCAGGCGGCTTTACTACTCCTACCTATGGCACCCCCGGTTGGGGCCGGGCATTCGGTGGCGGCTCGCTGTTCAAGAATGATCCCAGTGCGGCCTACAACAACCCGGCGGCCATGGCGTTCATCGATCACAACGTGGCTCAGATGACCGTCGACTACGCGCGAATCAAGATGAAATACAAGGGCAGTGCCTACGACTATCAAGGCAATCCGGCGTCCAGTTCTCCGATCGACGACCCTTTCGCCCAGACCCCTCTTGAAGGCAATGGTGGCGAGGGTGGTTTTACCGCCTGGCTGCCGACCGGCTTCCTGGTCATGCCGATCAATGATCGCTTTGCCTTTGGCCTGAGCCAGGTGGTTCCCATGGGCATGCGCAGCACCTGGGACAACGGCTGGAAGGGGCAGGACTTTGCGGTGGACACCAAGATCGAAACGGCGGGGGTCTCCGGTTCCTTCTCGTTCAAGGTCAACGATCAATTCTCCCTCGGCCTGGGCGCGATCCTGCAACACACCAATGGCTTTGTCAGTCAGAACCTCAACTTGAGTGGTGCCGCCGGGGTCTCGCTGCTGCCGGGCGCGCCTTCAGGCGTGGGTTCCAACCTGATGCGGGTCAAGGTGGACAACACCTCCGTCGGCTGGTTTACCGGGGTGACCTGGAAGCCCACCGAACGGGACACCCTGGGGGTCAACTATCACGCCAAGATCAAGAACAAGCTGGAAGGCAAATACAATATTCGCGCCGACGACTTGGGCCGGGCCTACACCGATTCCTCTTCGGGGCCGTCCCTGGTGGAAATCGCCTACCCGGGGCTCAAGCTGTACCCGGATGGTGCCAACGCCTCGGCTCAGCTGGACATTCCGGCCAGCGCCGGGATCGACTGGGTACACGTGTTCAATGATCGCTTCACCCTGGGTGTCAGCGCCCTGTGGACGCAGTGGTCGTCGTTCAAGGACCTGACGCTCAAGTCCGATGGCAACACCCTCATTTCGATTCCCTACCGCTACAAGGACTCGATGATGTACTCGGTGGGTGGCGATTACCGTTTCACCGATCAGCTGACACTGCGTGCCGGTGTGGCCTTCGACCAGACGCCGACCCGTGGCTCGACCCGTGACCCGCGGATTCCGGACAACGATCGCTGGTTCACCTCGCTGGGTTTCGGCTATGACATCAAGGCGGTTCCAGGGCTGACCATCGACGGCGCCTACTCACGGCAATTCGTCAAGGAAGCCCGGATCCAGACCCAGAACCAGGATCGTCTTGGCGGCTCTCGCCTGGACGGCAAGGTCGACGCCAAGGGCGAGGTGGTGAGTCTCTCCGCGACTTATCACTTCTGAGGGTAAACGCCTTACCCACCCCTCGAAATGACGGCAGTACAAAGGACTGTGCTACTGCCGTCGGCGGGACGGGTCATCTCAGGACCCGTCTTGGCCCGCCATTTTCCCAAGCCCTGGCTGACATCGTTCGGCCGTTGTGCGTTGCTGAAATCTCTCAAAACAATATTTAAAAATAAAATTTGAAACGCGTCGGTTTCCTTTGTAGGGTGAGCTTCGAGGGGCCGGCACAACGCCCAGGCTCCAAGTCGTCGTCTCGTTAGAACAAGAGAGGTATTCCATGATTGTCTGGTTATTGGCGGGATTCGCCGCCGCACTCACACTGGCTTACCGACAGGCGACTGCGGCCCTGTGGCTGGCGGCCGGCCTGGCCTGGCTGGCGGCCGGGTATGTGTTCAACCTGTCGGGAACCCTGGGCCTGACCCTCGGCACCTTGCTGGTGCTGCTGCCGGCGGCGCTGCTCAGCGTCAAGCCCCTGCGCCGGGCCTTGCTCACGCGCCGGGCCCTGGCGATGTTTCGCAAGATCATGCCGGCCATGTCCGACACCGAGCGCGCCGCCATCGAATCCGGCACGGTCTGGTGGGACGCCGAGCTGTTCAGCGGCAAGCCCGACTGGCCACGCCTGCTGGACTCGGCCCCCGCGAGCCTGAGCGCCGAAGAACAGGCGTTCATGGACCATGAAGTGGAAACCCTGTGCGACATGGCCAACGACTGGGAAACCACCCAGGTCTGGCAGGACCTGTCGCCCAAGGCCTGGCAGTACACCAAGGACGCCGGCTTCCTGGGCATGATCATTCCCAAGCAGTACGGTGGCAAAGGCTTCTCCCACTACGCCCACTCCCAGGTGGTGATGAAGCTTTCCACCCGTTGCTCGGCGGCGGCGATCTCGGTGATGGTGCCCAACTCCCTGGGCCCGGCCGAACTGTTGCTGCACTACGGCACCGAGGCCCAGCGCCAGCACTACCTGCCGCGCCTGGCCCGGGGTGAAGACATCCCGTGCTTTGCCCTGACCAGCCCCTATGCCGGCTCCGACGCCGGGGCGATTCCCGATGTCGGGGTGGTCTGCAAAGGCCAGTTCGAAGGCCAGGAAGTGTTGGGTTTTCGCGTCACCTGGGACAAGCGCTACATCACCCTGGGGCCGATCGCCACCGTGCTCGGCCTGGCGTTTCGCGCCGAGGACCCGGACGGCCTGCTGGGCAGCAAGGGCAGCCTGGGCATCACCTGCGCGCTGATCCCCACGAGCCATCCGGGCGTCAACACCGGGCGCCGCCACTGGCCGCTGAACGCGGTGTTCCAGAACGGCCCGACCACCGGCAAGGACGTGTTCATCCCACTGCAATGGGTGATCGGCGGAGGTGACCAGGTGGGCAACGGCTGGCGCATGCTGATGGAGTGCCTGGCAGCCGGGCGGGCAATTTCCCTGCCTTCGGCCAACGTCGGCATGGGCAAGGTCGCGGTACGCGGCACCACCGCCTATGCGGCGATGCGCAAGCAGTTCGGCCTGCCCATCGGCAAGTTCGAAGGGGTACAGGCGCCCGTGGCGCGCATGGCCGGGCACCTGTATGCCTGCGATGCAGTGCGCAAGGTCTCGGTGGCGTCCCTGGATGCCGGAGAAAAACCTTCGGTGATCTCGGCCATTGCCAAGTACCACGTCACCGAACGGGCCCGAGCCATCGTCAACGACGGCATGGATATCGTCGCCGGCAAGGGCATCTGCATGGGGCCCAACAACTTCCTGGCCCGGGCCTACCAGCAAAGCCCGATCGCCATCACCGTGGAAGGCGCGAACATCATGACCCGTTGCCTGATCATCTACGGCCAGGGGCTGATTCGTTGCCATCCCTATGTGTTCCGCGAAATGGAAGCGGCACGCGACACCGGGCGCAAGGGCCTGGAGGAATTTGACAGCGCGATGTTCGGGCACATCAGCTTTGTCTTCGCCAACACCGTACGTGCGGCGGTGCATGGGCTCAGCGGCGGGCGCCTGATCAAGGCCCCGGCCAAGGCCGACAAGGCCCTGGCCCCTTACTACCGGCAGATCCAGCGTCTATCGGTGGTGCTGGCCCTGGCTTCGGACATTTCCATGGGCGTGCTGGGCGGTGCCCTCAAGCGCAAGGAAAGCATCACCGGGCGCCTGGGAGACATCCTGTCCCAGCTGTACATCCTGTCCTGCGTGCTGAAGCGATTCGAGGACGATGGCCGTCCCCAGAGCGACCTGCCGCTGGTGCACTGGTCAGCCCAGGACTGCCTGCTGCGGGCGCATGAAGCCCTGGCCGAGGTGCTGGACAATTATCCGTCCCGGGCGGCGGCGCGCATCATTCGCGGCCTGAGCTTCCCCCTGGGCATTCCCCAGCACAAACCCTCCGACCGCTTGCTGGCCGAAGTCGCCGAGCTGGTGCAGACCCCGGGCCCGACCCGCGATCGCCTGCTGGCAGACTCCTACATGCCACAGCCGGACATCGACAAGCTGGCCTATGGCGAACTGGCGTTCCGTCTGCAGCCCCAGGTGGACCTGATCGAGGCACGGCTCAAGCCGGCGATCAAGCAGGGCACCCTGGCGCCGCTGCCGATCTCCCGCGAGGCGTTCGTGATCTGGCGGGTCAAGGCCCTGGAACTGCAACTGATCAGCCAGGACGAGGACGAGTTGCTGGGCCGGTATGTGGAGTACGGTGATCACGCGATCCAGGTCGACGACTTCCCGCAGGACTTCGGTCTGCTGGAAGCCCTGCAACAGCGTCAGGCGCACCTCGAGCAGAGCGCCAAGCCGGCCTCGCGCAAACGCGCGGCCAGCAGCGAAGACGCGGTGACGGCCAGCGATTCGGCCTATTGACCTTCTACTGGTTTTGATCGGGATCTCTTTATGTCTGACGGTTATCTTTCGTTCGTCAATTCCGGGTGGGGCCGCTGGCTGGCCCAGCGTACCGGCCTGCCGCAACCTATGCCGCTGCAACGTCAGCGCGAAGGGCAGGGCAGCCAACTGGTCAACCCGGTGGTGCTCGCCGCGGCACCCGAGGGGCGCCTGCTGGGTGAGCTGCAACGGATCTTCGCCGCCACGGACACGGTGGCGGCCCAGGCCGCCAGCATCACTGCGCCTTCCACGGTGAAGGTCCAGGGCCTGGTGTATGACGCCAGCGGGTTGGGGGACATTGCCCAGCTCGACGAGCTGTACCGCTTCTTCCATGCCAATGTCCGGCGTCTGACCGCCCACGGCCGGGTGCTGGTACTGGGCACGCCGCCGGAACACTGCAAGGAACTCGCCCAGGCGGTGGCTCAGCGCGCCCTGGAAGGCTTCGTGCGTTCCCTGGGCAAGGAGTTGCGCCGGGCGATCACCGTGCAGTTGCTGTACGTCGAGCCCGGCGCCGAAGCCGAGCTGGACAGCAGTCTGCGGTTCTTCCTGTCCCGGCGTTCGGCCTATGTCTCGGGCCAGGTGGTGCGCATTGGCGAACCGGTGGAGCTGCCCAGGGACCTGGACTGGCACCAGCCGCTCAGCGGCCGGCGCGCCCTGGTCACCGGGGCTTGCCGCGGCATTGGCCTGGCCATTGCCAAGGTCCTGGCCCGTGAAGGCGCCCAGGTGGTGTGCCTGGATATTCCCCAGAGCGAGGCCGAGCTGCAACAAGCCGCCGCCAGCCTGGGGGGCAGCGCCCTGGCCCTGGACATCACCGCCGCCAACGCCGGCCAGCGCTTGCTGGCGTTCGTCGGTGAGCACGGCGCCTTCGATATCGTGGTGCACAACGCCGGAATCACCCTGGACAAGACCCTGGCGAAGATGACCGAGGCCGCCTGGCGCAAGGTCATGGCGGTCAATCTGGAGGCGCCGCTGCTGCTCAGCCAGACGCTGCTGGAGGGCCAGGGGCTGAACCCGGGTGGACGGATTGTCTGCGTCTCGTCGATTTCCGGGATCGCCGGCAACCTCGGGCAAAGCAACTACGCGACCTCCAAGGCCGGGGTCATCGGCCTGGTGCAGAGCCTGGCCCCGCTGGCGGCACGCCAGCAGATCACGGTCAATGGCGTGGCACCGGGGTTCATCGAAACCCAGATGACCGCGAAGATCCCGCTGATGATCCGCGAGGCGGGACGGCGGATGAATTCCATGTCCCAGGGCGGGCAGGCCGTGGACGTGGCGGAGACCATCGCCTGGCTGGCCCATCCGGCCTCCGGCGGGATCAATGGCCAAGTGGTCCGCGTCTGCGGGCAAAGCCTGCTGGGAGCCTGAACCATGAATGCCGATTCCGCGATCCGCATCATCGAACCGCCGCCGTCCCGGGGCCAATTGCTCTACGACGGCATCCGCAGCTTGCGCAAACCCAAGCTCGAGGCTGCGCCACCACTGCCTGCCGAGCGCCTGGTGCGCCCGGCGGTGGAACTGCAGGCTGGGGACATTGCCCGTTATGCCCAGGCCTGCGGGTTTCGCCGGGAACACGGGGTGCCCCTGGCATTTCCCCATACCCTGGCGTTCCCCCTGCACCTGCTGCTGCTTACCCACCGCAGGTTTCCCTACCCGGCCAGCGGCATGGTGCACCTGGCCAATCGCATCCGTCAGTACCAGAGGCTCGAAGAAGGCCAGGCCCTGCGCCTGGAAGTGTTCGCCGAACGCTGGCTGGCCCATCCCAAGGGCCAGGCCTTGTCCATTGCCACCCGGGTCCACAGTGGCGGTGACCTGGTCTGGGAGAGTGACAGCCTGTACTTGCGGCGGGGTGTCGCCGGGCCCATCGGCGAGCCCTGGGAAAGCTCCCTGAATCTCGACGAGCAGGCCCTGGTACGCACTCAGCGCTGGAGCCTGGGGAGCGACCTGGGCCGGCGCTTTGCCCAGGTCAGTGGGGATTTCAACCCGATCCACAGCTCTTGGCTCGGCGCCCGACTGTTCGGATTCCGGCGGCCCATCGCCCACGGCATGTGGACCCTGGGGCGGGCCCTGGCGGCCCAGCAGCCACCGCACCCGCTGGTCGCGGCGCAACTGCACTGCGAGTTCAAGCTGCCGATCTTCCTGCCGGCCGCGGTGACCCTGTGGAACCGCCTGCCGGAGGGTCCACGCCATGAGTTCGAAGTGCGCAACAACGCGGGGGACAAGCCCCACATGCGCGGTCTATTTATCTGGGGAGCTCGTTGATGGCTGAGTACAGTTTCAATCCGGCGCCGGTGCGCCGGGTGGCGATCATTGGCGGCAACCGGATTCCGTTCGCCCGTTCCAACACGGTGTATGCCAATGACAGCAACCAGGATCTGCTGGTGGCGGCGTTGCAGGGCCTGGTCGACCGCTATGGCCTGTCGGGCCAGCGCCTGGGGGAGTTCGCCGCGGGGGCGGTGATCAAGCACTCGCGGGATTTCAACCTGGCCCGCGAGAGCCTGCTGTCCACCACCCTGGCGCCCGAGACGCCCGCCTATGATGTGCAGCAGGCCTGCGGCACCGGTCTTGAAGCGGCGCTGCTGGTGGCCAACAAGATCGCCCTGGGGCAGATCGAAGTGGGCATCGCCGGCGGCGCCGACACCACCTCCGATGCGCCCATCGGCATCAACGAAGGCCTGCGGCGCACGCTGCTTCAGGCCAACCGCGCCAAGGGCACCGGCGACAAGCTGCGCAGCCTGCTCAAGGTGCGCCCGGGGATGTTCTTCAAGCCGTTGCTGCCGCGCAATGGCGAACCGCGTACCGGTTTGTCCATGGGGGAGCACTGCGAGGAAATGACCAAGCGCTGGCAGATCAAGCGCCTGGCCCAGGATGAGCTGGCCCTCACCAGCCACCAACAGTTGAATGCAGCGTACCAGCGCGGCTTTTTCGATGACCTGATGACCCCGTACCGCGGCCTGCAGCGCGACAACAACCTGCGGGCCGATGCCAGCCTGGAGAAGCTCGCCGGCCTGGGCCCGGCCTACGACCGCGCCAACGGTACCCTGACCGCCGGCAACTCGACGCCGCTCACCGATGGCGCCTCGGTGGTGCTGCTGGCCAGCGAAGACTGGGCCGCGGCCAACAACCTGCCGGTGCTGGCCTACCTGCGTACCGGGGAAACCGCGGCGGTGAACTTCGTCGATGGCAGCGAAGGGCTGCTGATGGCCCCGGCCTATGCGGTGCCACGGATGCTGGCCCGGGAAGGCCTGGGCCTCGGGGATTTCGACTTCTACGAGATTCACGAAGCCTTCGCCGCCCAGGTGCTGTGCACCCTCAAGGCCTGGGAGGACCCCGACTACTGCAAGGACAAGCTCGGCCTCGACGGCGCCCTGGGCAGCATCGAGCGCAGCAAGCTCAACGTCAACGGCGGTTCCCTGGGCTGCGGGCATCCGTTTGCCGCCACCGGCGGGCGGCTGTTGGCGACCCTGGCCAAGGCGATCCATGAGCGCGGCAGCGGCCGCGGGCTGATTTCCGTTTGTGCAGCAGGCGGGCTGGGTATCACCGCCATCGTCGAAAAGTAAAATAACAAGGAGACTGCCAATGAGTGTCGTGAGCCTGCAACCTGTCGAGCGCATCTGGCTGAACGCTTACCTGCCGGGTGTGCCCAGCGATATCGAAGCCGAGATCGACCGCTACCCGTCGCTGCGGGAAGTGTTCCTCGAGCACGTGGACAAGTACCGCCAGCGGGTCGCCTATGTGAGCATCGGCACCGAGATGGGCTACGACCTGTGGGAACAGCGGGTATTCGCCTTTGCCGCCTGGCTGCAGTCGAAAGGGGTGAAGAAGGGCGACCGGGTGGCGCTGATGATGCCCAACAGCCTGCAGTACCCGATCTGCCTGTTCGGCACCCTGCTGGTGGGCGCGGTGGTGGTCAACGTCAACCCCTTATACACCGCCCATGAGCTGCGGCATCTGCTCAAGGACAGCGGTGCCGAGACCGTGGTGATCTTCGAGAACTTCGCCCATACCCTGGAGCAGGCAATGCCAGGCAGCCAGTTGAAGAACATCGTGGTGGCCTCGATTGGTGACCTGGTGGGGACCTTCAAGGGCGCGGCATTGAATTTCGTGCTGCGCCATGTGCAGAAGCAGATCCCGGCATTCAACCTGCCTGGGGCCATTCGCTTTCCGGCGATGATGAAACAGGCCTCGGTGCTGGAGCATCGTCCGGTGGAGCTCAAGCAGGAGGACATCGCCTTCCTGCAGTACACCGGCGGCACCACCGGCGATGCCAAGGGCGCCATGCTCACTCACCGCAACATCCTCGCCAACCTGATGCAGGCCAAGGCCTGGGTCGGCGACCAGTTGGACGAGAGCCAGCAGGAAACCAACGTTACCTTGCTGCCGCTGTATCACGTGCTGTCGCTGACAGTGAACTGCCTGATGTTCATGTGCCTGGGCGGGCGCAACATCCTGATCGCCAACCCCCGGGACGTGAAGCGGGTGCAGATGATCCTGCGCAAGGAGAAGTTCAGCGGCATCGTCGGGGTCAACACCCTGTTCAACGGCCTGCTGGAGAACGAGGAGTTTCGCGGCCGGGATTTCTCCGACCTGAAGCTGGCGATCGCCGGCGGCATGGCCACCCATACCTCGGTGGCCCGCCGCTGGAAGGAAGTCACCGGGGTGCCGATCATCGAGGGCTACGGCCTGACCGAATGCTCGCCGGTGGTGAGCATCAGCCCGATCGACATCGCACGCATGCGTGAAGGTGATTTCACCGGCACCATCGGCGTGCCGCTGCCGTCCACCTGGGTGCGCTTCATCCGTGAGGACGGTGAGCTGGCGGAACTGGGCGAGGAGGGCGAGTTGCAGGTCCGTGGCCCGCAGGTGATGAAGGGTTACTGGCAGCGTCCGGAGGAAACCGCCAAGGTCCTGGACCGTCACGGCTGGCTGGCCACCGGGGACATCGGGGTGATGAACGAGCAGGGCTTCATCCGCCTGGTGGACCGCAAGAAGGACATGATCCTGGTGTCCGGCTTCAACGTGTACCCCAACGAGATCGAGGACGTGGTGGCCTTGCACCCGGGGGTGGCGGAAGTGGCGGCGATCGGCATCGAGGACGAGGTGACCGGCGAGAAGGTGAAGATCTTCGTCGTGCGCAAGGACCCGAACCTGACCCAGGAGCAACTGCTGGCTCACTGCCGCGAATACCTCACCGGCTACAAGGTGCCGCGCTATGTCGAGTTCCGCACCGAGGAGCTGCCCAAGACCACGGTGGGCAAGGTCCTGCGCCGGGCCTTGCGCTGAGCCCCTGAACGGCCGCCAGCGCCGACACGCCGACGGTGTTTGTGTCGGCGCCGGCTTGCTGGCGAAGAGGTTCGCAAGATCTGCAGCGCCCGCGCTGGCGCCTTCGCTGGCAAGCCAGCTCCTACGAGGGTGTTGTGGGTGTCTGTGGGGGCGTCACGGGGCGCCGGGGAGGCGCACCTGGCCCGGCTGCAGGCCGAACACTTCAACCCCCTCGGCGGTCGATTGGCCAACGCTCACCGACAGCCGCTTTGCCGGCTGATCGGCGCTCGCCCGGTACTCCACGCTCATGCCGTCTGCTCCACGCTGGATCGCGGCGGGCGGGACGACCATCGCCTGGTCGTTGCGGTAGGTGATGATGGTCAGCCGCGCACTCATGCCCAGGCGCACCCGCTGCAGTTGTTCGCGACTCAGCTTGGGAATCGACAGGCTCACCGGGAACTGCGCGCTGCCGCTGGAGGCGTCCCCTGGCAAGGCCAGGCTGCTGACGATATCGACCACGCCGCTGAGGCGCTCACCGTCGAAGCCGTCGCCAAGGATCTCCACGCTCTGGCCCTGGTGCAACTGGTTGATGTCCAGTTCCGAGACCTTGCTGACGATTTTCAGTTGCTCGATGTTAGCCAGCCCGAACAGCACCTGGCCCTGGCCGACCTTGCTGCCGGTCTGCACTGGACCTGCGGCGCCGGTCGACGCCGCCTGGGCGAGGTTGATCCCCGGCGCTGGCACCACGATACCGGCGAACGGCGCCGTGACATCCTTGCCCGCCAGGAGCGTGCGCAGGGCTTCATACTTGACCGTGGCATTGGTCAGTTCCATGTCGGCGATCTGCCGGTACTCACCGGTGCCCTGGTTCAGCGCCTGCTGCAATTCGCCCTGGGCCGCCGTCAGGTCCAGGCGCTGGGTCTGCAGCAGTTGGCTGAGGTCGTCCAGCTCGTTGCGGGGAATGATTCCACGGGCGAACAGGTTCTGGCTTTCATTGAGCTTGCGTTCGGAATTGCTCACGGTCATCTGCGAAGTGCGCAGGGTGCGTCGGGCCCGGGTGACCTGGGCGCTGTTGTTCCAGTCCTGCAGTTCCTGCACCGCGCGGCGGGCCTTGAGCTGGGCCGAGAGCGCCTCGCGCAGCTGAATCTCCACCAGGCTGGGGTCCATTTTCAGCAACACCTGGCCGGCGGCGACCCGTTGGCCCTGTTCCACCAGGTTGGCCAGGACATTGCCATCGAACGGCGCGGTCAGGCTGATGGTTGCCTGGGGTTCTATCTTGCCCACCAGGCCGATCTGATGAATCAGCGGCGCGCTGTTCACCTGGATCCAGCGCCCGCTGTCGGGGCTCGGGTCGGCCGGTGCCCGGGAGGCCAGCAGCCCCGCGACCGCCAGGGCCAGCAGGGCAACGGCCACGCCCCCTTGCAGGTAGCGCTTGCGCGGTGATCGTGGGTCAGAAGTCATTGAGCGCAATGTCCCAGGTCTCCAAGGTCATGCCCAGGGTCAGATCCAGCTGGCTCTGGGCGTTGAGGTAGGCGATGAGGGCATTGAGGCGAGCATTCTCGCTGGTGCGCAAATCGCTTTCATAACTCAGTACCTGGAAGTTGCTGGAGCGTCCGGCGCTGAGTTTTTCCCGTTCGATGTCCAGCTTGCGCTTGGACAGCTCCACGGCCCGCTGAGAAATTTCGTATTGCCGCCAGCGGGTGCCCAGGTCCCGCACCACATCATTGACGCTGCGTTCCAGGGCCTGGCGGGCATCGGCCTGCACCAGCTCCTGGTTTTCCACGTCGACCCGGGCATGGACTTCGGCCTGGCGGGTGCTCAGGTCGCCAATGGGAATCCGTACCTGAACCCCGGCGTAGCTGTCCCAGGTACGCCCAGAACCACTGCCGCCGTCGTTGTCGTAGCGGTTGCGCACCTGGTTGGCACCGGCCACCAGCGAGACGTCCCAGCGGCTCTGGTCCTTGGCGATCACCAGGTTCAGGTCGGCCTGCTGGCTGCCCAGCAGCGTTGCCAGGTACGCGGGCTGCTGGACCTGAGCCATGCGCAGGGCTTCCTTTTGATCGATGCTGATGCGCGCCGCCTGCAACCCCTCGCTGGCACGAACGCGGGTGGACAGGTCCAGGGCCAGCAGGCGCAGCAGGGACAGGCGATTGATGTCCACCTGGTTGCGGGCCTCTTCGACCCCCAGTTCCTGGGTGGCGATATCGGCTTCGGTCTGCACGATCTCGAACTCGGCCATGCGCCCGGCGCCGATCAGCGCCTTGTTCACCTCCAGCAGGGCATTGGCGCGCTTGAGGGCATCCTCCACGATCGCCAGTTGTTCCTGGGCCCGCAGCAGTTCGCGATAGGCACCGATAATGTCGGTGATGGTCTGGGCCACGCTGGCCTTGAGGTTGAGGCGATAGGCCTGCTCGTTGATCCGGGCCAGGCGCACCGGTGCGGTGGTCACGTCCCAGCCGGCGCCCTTGAGCAACGGCTGGATAATGGCCAGGTCCAGGCCGTCGCGGCGGTAGTAGCCGGCATGGTTGGCGTTGTTCAACTCTTGTCGCCAGGCCAGGTTCAGGCGGGTGCCGTACTCCCCCAGCAGGCTCGAGGAGGGGTTGAGGGTGGTGTTGCGTACGCCATCGTTGCTGCCGCGGTTGGCCTGGGAGGTGGCGCTGAGCAAGAGTTTGGGGTTGAAGGTGTCCTCGGACACCCGCAGGTCGAACTTCTGCGCCACCCGCTGCAGGTAGGCGCTGCGAATCCCGCGATTGTTGCGCAGCCCCAGGTACACCGCATCGCTCAAGGTCAGGTCGGTCTGCTGCTGGCTGAGCATCACGCTGCGGTCATAGGCGCTGCGCATGGTCGGGGCCGAGGCTTGGCGGGCCACGTTCATGTCCTGGGAGCCGGCCTGGCCCAGGGGGCTGAGCAGGCACAGCAGCAACAGCGCGGCGCGGCGCGGGCTATTCATCTCGCAGGGCCTCCACCGGTTGCAGGCGTGAGGCCGAGATGGCGGGATACAGACCGAAGAACAGCCCGATCAACAGGGTACTGCCGATGCCCAGGGGCAAGGACGCCGAAGCCAGGGAAAACTCCCAGCCCGAGACCCGGGCATAGGTGTAGGCTGCGGCCATGCCGAGCACGGCCCCGGACATAGCGCCCACTGCGGTGAGGGTCACCGCTTCGAGCAGGAACAGGTTGCGAATGTCTCGACGCCGGGCCCCCAGGGCCATGCGGATGCCAATCTCCCGACGCCGCTCCGAGACGTTCATCAACATCACGTTCATCACCCCGACGCCGCCGCCCACCAGCGAGATCCCGCCCAGGGCCATCAGCAGGTAGCCGAAGGTGCGGCTTTGGCGAGTCATGCCGTCGATGATCTTCTGCGGTATCTGCACCTCCACGCCACGTCCCGGGAGCATGTGCTTGAGTTGCGTGCCGAGAGCCGCGGCCAGTGTGCCCATGTCCTGGGCCGGGGCTGCCCGGGCAATCAGGTTGCTGATCTGCGGGCTGCTGGAAATCCGCCGCATGCCTTCCAGGGGAATGAACAGCGATTCGTTGGTCTGCACCGGAATCAGCACGGCGGCGGGCTGGTTGCGCAGGATGCCGATGACCTGGAACAGGTAGTCGTTGATGCGGATCCGGTCTCCCAGGCGCAGGGGGGCGTGGGGTTTGCCCAGGGCCTGGGCGACCTGGGCGCCGACCACCGCGTAGGTTTGCGTGGCGTCGAACTCTGAAAGAAAACGCCCCTCCTGCAGTTGCAGGCGCATGGCATTGGCCAGGGACGCGGTGCTGCCCACCAGGTTGGCGTTGGTGCTGCGCCCCTGAAAGACCACCGGCCCGCTGAACAGGGCGATCGGCGCGATGTGCAGGATCGTGGGCAGGGCCTGGTGCAGCGCTTGGGTGTCCAGGGTTGCCGGCATCGGCGTACGACCTGCCGAGGTATCGGGAAACTGCACCGCCAGGGTGTCGGTGCCCATGTCCTGGAAAATCGCCGCGGCGTCTTTGGCGGCGTTGTGGCCGATGTTGATCAGGGCCACCACTGATGAGCTGCCAATAATGATCCCCAGCAGGGCCAGGATCGAGCGCTTGCCCAGGGTCCGCAGGCTGACGAAGGCTTCATGCAGCAACTGGCTGGCGCTTTGCTCGACCTTGAGGCTCATGCCGGGCAGGCCTCCTGGACCACGCCGTTGGTGACGCGGATCTGCCGTTCCAGACGCAGGGCAATGTTGGGGTCGTGGGTGACGATGATCAGGGTCACCTGCTGCTGGCGATTGAGCGCCAGCAGCAGGTCCATGATGTCCTGGACGGTGTGGCTGTCGAGGTTGCCGGTGGGTTCGTCGGCGAGGATCACTGCAGGTTCGCCCACCAGCGCCCGGGCGATCGCCACCCGCTGGCGCTGGCCGCCGGAAAGGTCCGCCGGGCGATGCCCGGCGCGTTCCGCCAGGCCTACCTGTTCGAGCATGTGCATGGCCCGTTCCAGGGATTCACGCCGGGCCACGCCGCGATAGCTCAGGGGCAAGGCGACGTTGTCCAGGGCGCTGAGGCGCGGCAGCAGGTTGAAGCTCTGGAACACGAAGCCGATCTGCCGGTTGCGGATCGCCGCCAACTGGTCCGGGCTGGCGCGGAAAATGTCATGGCCGGCAAAGCGATAGTCGCCGCTGTCGGGCAGGTCCAGCAGGCCGAGGATGTTCAGCAGGGTGCTCTTGCCGGAGCCGGAGGCGCCGAGAATGGCGCAGCTTTCGCCGGCTTCGATGGAAAGGGAAACGTTCTTCAGGATATGGAGCGGTTGCTCCGCCAGCCGATAGCTCTTGCCTATGCCCTGCAGGGAGATAAAACCTTGCTCGATTATCGTCTCTGTCATCGCTTACTGCGCCGGCTGGCTCGACGGACTGCTGGTCGGGGTCGCGCCACGGGACTCATCGGGCGGGATTTTCGAGGGCAGCGCCAAGCTCTGGTTTTATTTATTATTTTAAAAACTTTGTTTGAATAGTAACTGCGTTCATCCTGGCGCGCCAGCCGTCTGAACCGGGTAATTGAGGGCTTTTTTCGGCGGTTTTTCTACAGGAACCCACGGGTCACAAAAAGGCCTTCGGCCACTTCGAGAGTCCCCCAGGCGCTTGCTTTTAGGGCTTCTCACGGGTATAAAAAATCAAATTTTTTTTTAAAACACTGTTCGATCGGTCAGTTTTTCATCCCAGCAAAGGTTAGTCCTCCATGGTCGCCAAGAAACTCAGTGCCCCCAATGTCACCAAGACCCGACTGCTGGAAGCGACCGAGGCATTATTCATCAAGTACGGCTACGACGCGGTGCTGCTGCGCCAGATCACCGAGCGAGCCAAGGTCAACCTGGCCGCGGTGAACTACCACTTTGGCGACAAGGATTCGCTGATGAAGGCACTGCTCATGCAGCGCCTGGGCCCGCTCAATGACCAGCGCCTCGAACTGCTGGCCAAATGCGAAGAACAATCGGACGGCCCCCTGGATTGCGAGACCCTGCTGGGGGTGCTGTTCGCACCGGCCATGGGCCTGGAGCGCAGCGATGAAAGTGGTGGGCTGGAGGGGCGCTCGTTCATTCGCTTCCTGGGCCGGGTGTACAGCGACACCTCGCCGTTCATTCAGGAATACCTCAAGGAACACTACCAGCCGGTGTTCGAGCGCTTCTTCAAGGGTTTCGCCCTGGCCTTGCCGGATCTGCCGCGCAACGAACTCGGGGTGCGCCTGCAATTCGCCCTCAAGGCGATCTCCGGGGTAATGGCCGGCACTGAATTGCGCCTGCTGATGCAGGCCATGAGCCTGGGGCGCCCGGCCACCGACGCTGAAGTCATGGCCAAGCTGATCAGCCTGGTGTCGGCGGCGATTCGTGCGCCGATGCAAGACCCCGATTCCGAGCAGGCACTGGAGAAAGTCCTCAATACCCAGCGCCTGATCCGCCAGCACAGCCAATCCCTGGCGGGCTTGATTCCCGGCTGAACAGCCCGGTCATTCGACTGATCAATGATGGCCGGGATCGTCACCGGCATCTGTTAGGTTCTGCTCCCTGCACCTGCTTTGGAGCACCCGACATGACGGCCTATCAACCACACCTTCTGTCCGTAAACGGCATCGAACTCAGCATCCAGGTGGCCGGCCCCGAACAGGGCCGGCCGGTGTGGCTGCTGCACGGCTTTCCCGAGTGCTGGTATTCCTGGCGCTATCAGGTGCCGGCCCTGGTGGAGGCGGGGTTCCGGGTGTTCGTGCCGGAGATGCGCGGCTATGGCCGCAGCTCCGCTCCCGAGGCCATCGAGGCTTATGACCTGCTGACCCTGTGTGCCGATATCCAGCACGCCATGGACGCCTTCGGCCACCAGCGCGTGTGCATGGTCGGCCATGACTGGGGCGCACCCGTAGCCTGGCACCTGGCGCTGCTGGAGCCCGAGCGGGTGGGGGCGCTGGTGACCCTCTCGGTGCCCTTTGCCGGGCGGCCGAAACGCCCGGCCAGCGAGATCATGCGCGAGGTGCATGGCGAGCATTTCAACTACATCCTCTATTTTCAGCAGCCCGGAGTGGCCGAGGCAGAACTGGATGCCGACATCGACGCCAGCCTGCGACTGTTCATGGGCAACGTCGGCGCGCTGCTGGTGGCGAAACCGGCCGCTGCCCGACTGTTTGACGGAGTAACGGTGCCGGACGGGCTACCCGTCTGGTGTTCCGAGGAAGCGTTCCAGGTTTATCGCCAGACTTTTGCCGGCCGCGGATTTCGCGGTGCCTTGAACTGGTACCGCAATTTTGAGCGCACCTGGCAGCGCACCGAGTTTCTCCAGGAGGCCCGGGTGCATCAGCCGACGCTATTCCTGATTGGCGACCGAGACCCGGTGGGCGTCCTTGAAGCCCACACCCTCAAACGCATGCCGAGCCGGGTGAGCGACCTCGAACAGCACGTGCTGGCTGATAGCGGGCATTGGATTCAGAGCGAGCAGCCGCAGCTAGTCAACGAATTGCTGCTGGATTTCCTGCAGCGCCGTTTCCCATAGGCGCCCCCTTGCGGGTAGGAGCTGGCTTGCAGGTAGGAGCTGGCTTGCCAGCGAAGGCGTTGGCGAGGGTGGTGCAGGACTCGCGGGCCGCTTCGCCGGCAAGCCGGCTCCTACGGGGGAGGCGTTTTGTTGTAGGAGCTGGCTTGCCAGCGAAGGCGTTGGCGAGGGTGGTGCAGGACTCGAAGGCCTCTTCGCCGGCAAGCCGGCTCCTACGGTGGTGCGGGGCGGGCGTCAGGCGAGGATTTCCCGCATCCGGTGCCAGAGCATGCCCAGGGCCAGCAGCGGCGCGCGCAGGGCCGGGCCACCGGGGAAGGTCATGTGCGGCACCGCACTGAACACATCCAGACCCTGGCTGTGGCCGGCATGGATGGCTTCGGCCAACAGGCGCGCGGTCCAGTGGGTGACATTGAGGCCATGGCCGGAGTAACCCTGGGCATAGAACACATTGGGGTACTGGTTCAGGCGCCCGACCTGGGGAAAGCGATTGGCGGTGATGCCGATCTTGCCGCCCCATTGGAAGTCGATGGCGACCTGGGCCAATTGCGGGAACACCTTGAGCATCTTCGGCCGCATGTAGGCGGCAATGTCCGTCGGATCGCGCCCGGAATAATGGCAGGCGCCGCCAAACAGCAGGCGCCGGTCCGCGCTGAGCCGGTAGTAGTCCAGGCCGACCTTCTGGTCACAGAGCGCCAGGTTCTGCGGGATCAACTGGGCAGCCAGGGCCTCGGGCAGAGGCTCGGTGGCGATGATGTAGCTGCCCGCGGGCAGTACCTTGCCGCTCAGGCGCGGCTCCAGTTCATCCAGGTGGGCATTGCAGGCCAGCACCAGGCGCCCGGCTCGCACCGTGCCGGTGGCGCAGCGCACCTTCACACTGTCACCGTGGAGCAGCTCCAGCACCGGGCTCTGCTCAAAGATCCGCACCCCCAGGGATGCGGCGAGCCGAGCCTCGCCGGCCACCAGCTTGAGCGGGTGCAAATGCCCCGAACCCATGTCCACCAGGCCCCCGGCATACACCGAGGATGCCACCACTTGCTGCATGTCCTCGGGCGCCACCAGGCGCGTGGGGTGAGGGTAGTCAAGGGCGGCCAGCTCCTCCTGCTCGGCCTTGAAGGCGGCAAATTGCGCCGTCGTATTGGCCAGTTCGCAGAAGCCCCAGCGCAGGTCGCAATCGATGCCGTGCTCGATGACCCGGCGGGCCACCACTTGCACGGAATCGATGCCGGCGCGGTTCAGGTAGCGCACACCTTCATGGCCGACATGCCGGGCGAAACCGCTGACGTCATGGCCGATGCCGCGGATCAACTGGCCGCCGTTGCGGCCACTGGCGCCCCAACCGATGCGTCGGCCCTCCAGGAGAATCACCGACAGCCCGCGCTGGGCCAGTTCGATGGCGGTGTTGACCCCGGTGAAACCGCCGCCGATCACACAGACGTCGGCCTGCAAGTCGCCTTCCAGCAGCGGATAGCGGGGCAGCTCGCCAGCGGATGCAGCGTAGTAGGAGCGGGCGTGCTCGTTGGCGTGGGTGAAAACAGTTTGCTGATTCATTTGTTGGATTTCACTTTGCTCCAGGAGCGGGTCATCAAACGCATGATGGCCGGCGACTGGGTGGTGGAAATGTACAGCTTGTCGAGCACCTCCTGAGGCGGGTACACCTCGGGGTTGCTCACCAGCTCGGCCTCCATGTACTGCTGGGACGCCGGGTTGGGGTTGGCATAGCCGACATAGGCGCTGACCTTGGCGATCACTTGCGGGTCCAGCAGGTAGTTGATGAAGGCGTGGGCCTCCTTGACGTTGCCGGCATCGGCGGGGATCGCCAGCAGGTCGAACCACAGGTTGCTGCCTTCCTTGGGAATCGAGTAGGCGATGTTCACCCCGTTCTTGGCTTCCTTGGCCCGGTTGGCGGCCTGGAACACATCGCCGGAGTAGCCGAAGGCGATGCAGATATCACCGTTGGCCAGGTCCGAGACGTACTTGGAGGAGTGGAAGTAGGTGATGTAGGGGCGCAGGGTCAGCAGCTTGGCTTCGGCCTTCTTGTAGTCCTCGGGGTTCTCGCTGCGCGGGTCCAGGCCCAGGTAGTTGAGCACCGCCGGGAACACTTCATCGGGGGAGTCCATCATCGACACCCCGCATTGCTGCAGCTTCTTCAGGTTCGCAGGCTCCAGCAGCACCGCCCAGGAATCGATATGGTCGATGCCCAGCACCTGCTTGACCTTGTCGACGTTGTAGCCGATGCCGTTGGTACCCCACAGGTAGGGCACCGAGTACTGGTTGCCGGGGTCGTTCTGCTCCAGCAGGGCCAGCAGCTTGGGGTCCAGGTTCTTCCAGTTGGGCAACTGCGAGCGGTCCAGCTTGAGGAACGCGCCGGCCTTCACCTGGCGCGCCAGAAAATGGTTGGAGGGCACCACCACGTCGTAGCCGGTACGCCCGGCCAGCAACTTGCCCTCCAGGGTTTCGTTGGAGTCGAAGACGTCGTAGATCACCTTGACCCCGGTCTTGCCCTGGAAGTCGGCGAGGGTGGTCTGGCCGATGTAGTCGGTCCAGTTGTACACGCTGACACTGGGTTGTGCCTGGACGGCGGTGCTGCACAAGACCGCCAGTGCGGCCGGGATCACTGCTTTCAAAAGACGCATGTCGACACCTCTTCGGGTTGGTTTTTGTGGATTGCAGACTGCGGGTACTCAGACGCTGAGCAGCAGGAACTCACGTTCCCAGGAGCTGATCACGCGCTTGAAGTTCTCGTGTTCGGCACGCTTGACCGCCACATAGCCGCGGACGAACTTGCGCCCCAGGTACTGCTCGATGGTCGGGCAGTCTTCCATGTGGGCCAGGGCGTCCTCGATGGTGATCGGCAGGCGCAGGCTGCGCCGTTCATAGGCCCGGCCTTCCACCGCGGCGCTGGGCTCGATGCCCTCGACCATGCCCAGGTAGCCGCACAGCAGGCTGGCGGCGATCGCCAGGTAGGGGTTGGCGTCGGCGCCGGGCAGGCGGTTTTCCACGCGCATGGCCTCCGGGCTTGCGGTCGGCACCCGCAGGCCCACGGTGCGGTTCTCTTCGCCCCACTCGACGTTCACCGGGGCCGAGGTGTCCGGCAGGAAGCGGCGGAACGAGTTGACGTTGGGGGCGAACATCGGCAGCACCTTGGGGATGTACTTCTGCAGGCCGCCGATGTGGTGCAGGAACAGCTTGCTTTTCTCACCGTTGGCGTCGACGAAGATCGGCTTGCCGGTGGCGATGTCCACCACGCTCTGGTGCAGGTGCATGGCGCTGCCGGGCTCGTCGGCCACCGGCTTGGCCATGAAGGTGGCGGTGACGTTGTGCTTGAGCGCGGCCTCGCGCAGGGTGCGCTTGAACACGGTGATCTGGTCCGCCAGATCGAGGGCGTCGCCGTGGCGGAAGTTGATTTCCATCTGCGCCGGGCCGTCTTCGTGGATCAGCGTGTCCAGGTCCAGGCCCTGGGCTTCGCACCAGTCGTAGACATCCTCGAACAGCGGGTCGAATTCGTTGGCGGCATCGATGGAGAACGACTGGCGACCGCTTTCCGCGCGGCCCGAACGGCCCAGCGGCGCCTTGAGCGGCAGGTCCGGGTCTTCACAGCGCTGGGTCAGGTAGAACTCCATTTCCGGGGCCACGATCGGCTGCCAGCCCTTGTCGGTGTACAGCTGCAGCACTTTTTTCAGCACGTTGCGCGGCGACAGCTCGATCGGGTTGCCGAACTTGTCGAAGGTGTCGTGGATGACGATGGCGGTGGGCTCGATGGCCCAGGGCACCAGGTAGATCGATGACGAGTCCGGGCGGCAGACCATGTCGATGTCGGCCGGGTCCAGCAGTTCGTAGTACAGGTCGTCGTCGACAAAATCCCCGGTTACCGTTTGCAGCAGGACACTTTCCGGCAGGCGCATGCCGCGCTCATGCAGGAACTTGTTGGTGGGCGCGATCTTGCCGCGGGCAATGCCGGTCAGGTCGCTGACCACGCACTCTACTTCGGTAATCTTGTGATCTTTCAGCCAGGAGGAAAGCTGATCGAAAGGGGCGTTCATAAAGACCTCGATGATTGGTTGTACCTGCCCCGAGGTGAGCGGGAGTATCCCGGCAAGGCTTCCCCTGCGGCGCATTGGCGACTATCTTGGGCGAGCCTTGTTGTTCCATCTATCCACTTTAAGCAGCACCAAAGCGCACCAAAAGAGTGCGCAAGGTCCCCCGATGACAGCGTCCAATCCGCTCCAGGTTCAAGCCTTCAACACCTTCGATGTGGCCGAGCAGGTCCGTGCCACCCCGGGTTGGGTGCAGCACTACCAGCAGATGTCCCCCGGGCATTTCAATGGCCTGGTGCGCTACCTCGACCTGCAGGGCGTAGAGATCTACGAGGAGTGCATGAACACCCGGGTCGAGCAGAACTTCAGCGCCCCCGAGGGCGCCCTGGCGTTCTGTTTCGATCGCAGCGACAACGCCCTGTACCTGCTCAATGGCGAGAGCCGCAATATCTGGATCACCCCGGAGAACTACCAGGAAGTGGCGGTGGTGTTCGGCCCCGAGTTCGTCCAGCGCCAGGGCCTGGGGCTGGAGCGCCTGGACGGCCTGTTCATGGCGCCGCTGACCAACCAGCAGAACGCCCTGTTCTGTCGCTGGCTGAGTTCCACCTTGACCCGCCTGTCCCAGACCTTTGACCCACCCAGCCGCGAAGCCCTGACCCAGCAACTGCTGGACGACTGCCTGTACATCCTCGACAACGCCTGTGTGCGCCTGGACCCGGGCGGCCTGCAACGGCGCAACGAGGAGCGGGGGATCATGCAGCGGGTGGCGCAATGGGCCGCCGACGTCCCCGAGGAAACCCTCAACCTGCTGGAATTGTCCCAGGTGGCCGGGGTTTCCCTGCGTCAGTTGCAAAGCGCGTTCAAGGCCTTTACCGGCATGGCCCCCAGCCAGTGGCTGCGCCTGCGCCGGCTCAACAGCGCGCACCGCGAACTGCTCAGCCGCGGGCCCAGCGAGACCACCGTGGCCGAGGTGGCGATGCACTGGTCGTTCTGGCACCTGGGACGGTTCTCCAGCAGCTATCGGGCGCTGTTCAGGGAGTTGCCCAGTGAGACGTTGAAACGTCGGCCGGGGTGATGTAACAAGTCTTTTCAAGTTTAACTAATGAAGTTTATTCGCTTTGCGGCAGCATGAACTTTACGAGCATTAACTATCCTTAGAGTCTAGGCTTATTTAGACTTGATCGATTATCGCCTTGCGCTCTGAAGGAAGACTGAAAAGTCTGCCGTTGAGCACCTCCAAGAAGATTCTCGGATACCCGGAAGATGACTCTTGTGGTCTGGGAATCTGCAAGATTTTATCCTTGTTTGGCACCAGTGATGGTGTCACTTATTAGTTTGAATGAACCTAATATCCAAGGAGTAAATCGTGTCTATTAAAATGATCAAGCAACTGTTGGCTACATCAGTAATTTGCGCATTCGCCACTAGTGCGATGGCTGCTGATGGCACCATTAGTTTCACCGGTGAAATTACTTCTGCCTCTTGTGTGATCTCCGCCGGTAGCGGTACCACTGTTGGTGGAAGCGCAGGTAAGCAGGAGATCGAAGTCAAACTCGGCAAGGTCAGTATGGACTCCCTGGGTAGTGGCAGTTCCGCCGGTATCGTGGGTGGCACCGCGATCAACCTGAACCTGGATTGCGGCAACACCGGTACAGGCCTGAACACCGTCAGCGTCAACTTCGACCCGATGTCCGGTTCCGGTGTCGACTTGGCCAACAACAGTCTGTTGAAGACGGTGGGCAGCGCCAAGGGTGTGGGCATCGGTCTCTACGACGTCGACAGCAACTTGCTGAACTTGTCCGCGAACCAGAGCTTCGATGGCAATCTGGTCAAGGGCGCAGACGACAAGTACAGCGCCATCCTCAATCTGCGCGCGGCCTATGTTGCCAACGGTGAAGCCTTGGAAGCAGGCCCCGCCGACGGCACCCTGCCGTTTACCCTGACCTACAAGTAAATCTCCGTCCAGCGGGGGCGCAATGCTCCCGCTCTCAGCGAGTGACTTATGAAAAGTTTTTTTACAGTGCGTTATCGCCCGGCGCTGATCCTGGCGCTGTGGGTGTTTTCCGGTGTCTGTTCGGCAGGAATCCAGTTGGGCGGCACCCGTATTGTCTACCCGGCGGCCGATCGTGAAGCCTCGATCCTGGTGAGAAACCTAGGCTCGGCGGACATCATGATCCAGTCGTGGATCGAGGCGGATGCCCGGGATCAGGACGCCGATGTACCCTTCGCCATTACCCCGGCGCTGGCGCGGATGGGCGGCAACAAGCAACAGATGCTGCGCATCTTCTACCACGGCAAGGGCCTGGCCGAGGACCGTGAATCGGTGTTCTGGCTCAACGTCCAGGAAATCCCCCAGCAGGCCAAGGAAGAGAACTCCCTGCAGGTGGCAATCCGCCAGCGAATCAAAGTGTTCTATCGCCCGGCGGCGGTGACTGCAACCCTGGAAGAATCCGCCAGCCAATTGCACTGGCGCCTGGTAACCCGTGATGGCGCGGTTCAACTGGAAGTGCAAAACCCTTCAGCCTTGAACATCTCCCTGGGAACTTTGACATTGAGTAGCGGGCAACAAAGCTACAACGTGCAAGAGCAAATGATTGCCCCGAAAAGCACCGCCTACATGAAAGTCAGAAGCCTTGGTGCAATGCCCAAAGGCCAAGCCCAGCTTCACTGGGAATCGATCAATGATTATGGCGCCCTGATCAAGCACGAAACCAAACTCGGTCAATAAACCTGGTTGAGCGTTTTATATTCTTGATGGGTTTCATTACTTGAATTAAGCGCAGCCTCTCATATGGGAAGCCGGATAAACTCATGTCGGATTCAAGAAAAAAATGGAGTTTTAAGTTCAGTTTTCAGGCAGGTTTTTCCTGGTTGGCGCTGCTCGGCTTGCTCAGTTCGCCTAGTGTTCTGGCTGCGCAGTTCAACCCGTACTTTCTCAAGGATAAAGGCGCCGCGACAGACCTGCATTTTTTTGAAAAGAACAACGGCGTGGTGCCCGGCACCTACAGTGTCGATCTGTACTTGAACCAGACCCTGAGCCGTCGGCAGGAAGTGACCTTCGCCGCCGACAGCGAAAGCGGTGTGGTGCGCCCCTTGCTCTCCATCGCCCTGTTGCGCGAGTTGGGGGTGAACATCCAGCGGCTGGAGCAGGAAGGCCTGTTGCTGGCCGGCAGCGATGAAGCGGACATCTACGATATCGACCGCATCGAAAATGCTTCGGCAGAACTCGACGTGGCCAGCCTGACCTTGTCGGTGAGCATTCCCCACGCTTATATCCTGCGTAACGCTCACGGTTACGTTGACCCCTCGCTGTGGGACGAAGGCATCACTGCGGGCTTCAGCGACTATCAGGCCAACTTCAACCGCAACAGCAACAATGGTTTCAAGAGCGACTACGCCTACCTGGGCCTGCGCAATGGTTTCAACATCGGCCCATGGCGCCTGCGCAACGAATCGTCGCTGACCCAGGGCACGGGCATGCAGCGCAAGTTCTCCAGCAACCGCAGCTATGTGGAGCGCGATGTGTCCAGTCTCAGTAGCCGGGTGTCCTTCGGCGAGCTGTACACCAACGGCGAAATCTTCGACAGCACGCGGATTCGTGGCGTATTGCTGGGCTCGGATATCGGCATGTTGCCGGACAACGAAGTCGGCTATGCACCGGTGGTGCGCGGCATCGCTGAAACCCATGCGACGGTGGAAGTGCGGCAGAACGGCTATGTGATCTACTCCACTGCGGTGTCTCCGGGGGCCTTCGAAATCCGCGACATCTACCCGGGGGGGGCCAACGGCGACCTGGAGATCAAGATCATCGAGGCCGACGGCCGTGAACGCAGCTATTCACAGTCCTACTCCTACCTGCCGGTCATGACCCGGCGCGGCAACCTGCAATACAGCATGGCGGCCGGGCAGTACGACAACCAGGACAGCGCCTCGCCGAGCCTGGTCCAGGCCACTGGGGTCTATGGCGCCAGCGACAACCTCACTACCTACGGCGGCTTTCTGCGCTCCGAGGGCTATGACGCGTTCAACCTCGGCCTGGGGCTCAACACCCCCGTGGGCGGCATGTCGCTGGACGTGACCAACAGCCGTTCGCAGCCGGATCACGGCGAGAACAAACAGGGGCAGAGTGTGCGCTTTCTCTATTCCAAGACCCTGAACCAGACCGACACCACCTTCACCATGGTCGGTTACCGCTACTCCACCGATGGCTACCGCACCCTGAGCCAGCACGTGGATGAGCAGGAGTACGTCTCCGGGCGCAGCGAGGGCTACAACTTCGGCCGGCAGAAAAGCCGCATCGACCTCAACGTCAACCAGTCGTTGCGCGGCCGCGGCTCGCTGTTCGTCAGCGCCGGTGAAACCAGCTACTGGAACCGCGCCGGGAGTACCCGGCGCCTGCAGATGGGCTACAGCGGCAACCTGAAGAACGTCAGCTACAGCCTGTCGCTGTCGCGCACCCAGAACTCCGGCAGTTCCCAAGGCTCGGACAACCAGGTGTCGCTGTCTTTCAGCGTTCCCTTTGGCAGCCCGGGGCGCTCCCATCGTCTCTACAGCAACATGACCTCTTCGGGCAATGGCCAGCGCAGCCTGCAGTCGGGCATCAACGGTTACATCGACGATGCCGCGACCCTGTCCTATTCGGCCCAGGCCGGGGTGGATCAGATCGACAGTTCCGCCGGTGTCGGGCTGGGTTGGGACGCGCCCTCGGCGCGGCTGGCGGGCAACTATTCGCGCAGTGGCGACAGCCGCCACATGGACCTCACGGCCTCCGGGTCGGTGGTGGCCCACGCCGGCGGCGTGACCTTCGGTCAACCGGTGGGGGAGACCTTCGCCCTGATCGAAGTGCCGGGGGTCAAGAACGTCGGCCTGCAAGGCTCCAATGCCCGCAGCGACGGTTCCGGCTACATCGTCAGCAGCTATGCGCAGCCCTACCGCTACAACTGGGTGAACCTGGATACCCAGACCCTGGGCAGCGATGTGGAGCTCAGCGAAAGCTCAAAAATGCTGGTGCCGCGCCGTGGCGCCATCGTCAAGGCGCGCTTCGAGGCCGAGTCCGGACGCCGGGTGCAGTTCGAGCTGAGCCACGCCGCCGGTGCGCGGATTCCCTTTGGCGCCCTGTTGCTCGATGAGCAGGGCCAGCTACTGGCGGTGGTGGACAACATGGCCCGCGCCCTGGCGTTCGGCATCAAGGAACAAGGGCGGTTGCGAGTGACCTGGGGTGACGGCGCCTGCAGCTTCCCCTACCAACTGCCGGCAGCGGACAAGTCCACGGTGTATGACCGGGTAGCCGTGGTCTGCGCTGATCAAGATGTAGAGAGGTAAACCATGCGAATTATTATTTTGTTGCTGGCGATCGTGTTTTTGACCATGGCTTTCGATACAGCGAGGGCGGATAACCCCAATAACTGCTATTGGTGGAATGGTAATTCGAGTGGCGACGACACAGAGCGACGAGAGTTCAGTGTAGACGCATCGAGCACCATGAAGTTTCAGATGGTGGCTGTGGGCAAAGTAATGGCGACTTCGGCTGTTTATCAAATGTCAGGCGAGCATTATAAATGTCCCGTACCTCCTGTGATTACCGTTAAATCCACTTATGCAATCGCCCCTGATAGTGGCGCAGAACTTGAGAGTGGTTATAGAGATGTCTACAAGACCGGAGTAGTGGGTATAGGCATCAGGTTCAAGGTGTCCGGCAGTGGTTTGAACGATGCCTCGATACCTGCCTCATATAGTTATGCAAACCATATAAATTCGGTGAATAGTGTTGTAACAAGTCTTAGATACGAGTTTGTTCGGACAGCCCAAGGTGTGGGTTCCGGCGACCTCAGGCTGAACTTCAAGATCAGGTTCATGGTGGACCAGTGGTACGCCGCGAATATCAATATCAATGGCATCACCCAAGTGGAAACCGGCGGTTATTTTGCCGGTTGCGCAGGGGTGAAAAAAAATATAAGCGTGCCGATGGGCAAGGTCTGGGCGGGGGATATGCAGGCCGAGGCTACACCTAGCAAGTCATTCGACCTCGATGTGCTTTGCACCGGCTTGCCTGCTGCAAGCAAGTTGCCGGTCAAGGTGTACTTTGAGGGTAACTCGTCGACTGATGGGCGTCTGAGCCTGAACGCTCTTGGGGCTCCCGGCGTGGCCAGGGGCGTGGAAGTTTCTCTACTCGGTGGCAGTGGCGACACCCCTCTACCATTCCATAAATCGTACAAGGCGCTATCCATGCAGTGGACGGCAACTTCGCCTCAAGGCGAGTTGTACAACCTGCCGATCAAGGCCCGCTACGTCAAGATTGGATGGAACTCCCAGGTTAAGCCGGGCAAGGCCGATGCAACGCTCAACTATATCCTCGAGTACAACTAAGCCTTGCTTCAGTCTGGTTGCAACGAGTGGTTGAGGGCCAGCAATGCCTGTTCAAGGCGCGCTACGGCAGCGCCCAGTTGCTGCTCATCGGCATCGCCGGCAATCCGCTGCTCCAGGGCCAGGCACAGGCTCAGCAATTCCTCGATATCGAGCAGATAGGCCGTGCTCTTAAGCTTGTGGGCAATGGCGTTGAGGTCGCTGCGGTTGCCAGCGGCCATGGCGCTGCGCAATGCCTGCAGTTCCTGAAGGTTGCTGTTGATCACCTTTTCGGCCAGCGCCGGCGGCACCTTGTCACTCGGCGCAGGCTCGGCACTGGCCTCGGGGCGCCGCTCGCGGCTGAGCATGGGCACCACCCGATTCAGGCCGGTGAGGTTGACCGGCTTGGCCAGGGCGCTGGTCATCCCCGAGTTCAGGCAGTGCTCCAGTTCTTCAGGAAGGGCACTGGCGGTCAGGCCGACAATGATGCACGGCCGCAGACCCAGTTGGCCTTCCATGCGCCGGATCGCCTGGGTCATCTCGTGGCCGCTCATCTGCGGCATGTTGCAGTCGGTGATGATGATGTCGATGTCATGCTCCTGCCACATGGCCAGGCCTTCCAGGCCATTGTTGGCGATCAGCGGGTGATGCCCCAGGTAGTTGATCTGCTGGTCCAGCAGGTACTGGCTGGGCAGGTGATCCTCGACGATCAGCACCGTCAGCGGCCGCTCAATGGCACTGGCCGTGGCTTGTTCCGGGTCATCGGCCAAGCACCCGACCTCGTCGCTGACCCGATCGAATCGCGCCTTGAAGGTCATGGTGGTGCCAACCCCGGGCTCGCTGTCCACGCTCAGGTGGCCGTCCATCAACAGGCTCAGCGAATGGCTGATGGACAAGCCCAGCCCGGAGCCGGCGTTGGGGTTGTTGACCGCGCCCTCGATTTCAAAGAAAGGGGTGAATACCTGCTGCAACTGCGAGGGCGCAATGCCGATGCCTTCATCAGCCACGCTGACACTGAAGGCCAGGGAATTGTCGTGGCTGTCCTGGCCCTGGCAGCGGATCCGAATGCAGCCCTGGTCGGTGAACTTGATGGCATTGCTCAACAGGTTGGAGAGGATCTGCTTGAACTTCTGGCTGTCGATCCACACCTGCTCGGCGGCCAGGGCATCCAGCTCCAGGTAGATGTCCAGATGCTTTTGCCGGGCCAGGCCTTCGAACACCTTGCTCACGGACAGGATCAGTTCCTTGAGGCTGGCCGTTTCGGGGCGCAAGGTCAGCTTGCCGGATTCGATCCGCGAGATATCGAGGATGTCACCGATCAGCCCCAGCAGGTTCTGCGCCGATTCGTGGGCGATCTGCACTGAACGGGTGTTGAGCGCCGCGGCGTTCTTGCGCGCCAGGACCAGTTCCAACATGCCGATGATCGCGTTCAGCGGGGTTCTGATTTCATGGCTCATGGTGGCCAGGAACACCGTCTTGCTGCGGCTGGCTTTCTCTGCCGAGTCCTTGGTGACCCGCAGTTCATCGAGAATCAATTGGCGTTGCATCAGGTCGAATCGTTTACGAATGATCTTCTGCCGCTGGCTGAGAATCCACCAGGCGGCCAGGGCCAGCATCACGCCGAGCCCGCCGAAGGTGTTCCAGATGGACGACGCCACGCCTTCCCAGTATTTGTCGTCGGTGGCCGAGTTGGCTCGCCAGCGGTCGACAATCTGCAGGTATTCCTGCGGGCTGATCTGCGCCATGGCCTTGTCCAGGATCGAGGTCAACAGTGCCTGTGTTCTGGGCGCGGCGAAGGCAATCTGTGCCTCCTGGCCGGTGATGACACCGTTGATCTTCAAGCTGCTCTCGTATTTGTAGGACAGGTAGTAACGCGCCAGGTTGGCGGGCGCCAGTGCGAAATCCACGCTGCCTGCACGTACACGATTGAACGCATCGGCGATGGTCAGGGTTTGCCTGATCTGCAACTTCGGGTACTGCCGGATCAGTTCATCGCGTTGCAGGTAACCCATGGCGGTCGCTGCTTTACCGGTTGCGTCCTGGTCCAGGGGTTTCAACGGCGGGGCATTTTTCTGCCGCACGATAACGTAAGGGGCGGTGACAAAAGGGCGGGTGAACAGCAGGGATGCATGGTGCGGGGTGATATGGGTCAGCACACTGAGGTCCGCCCCGGCATCGTGTAACCGAGCATAGGCTTCGCTCAGGGAGCTGACCCGGATGATGTCGAAGCGCAGTCCGGTCTTGTGGCGAATGATGTCCAGGACATTCGAGGTGACACCGCTGAAGCGGCCTCGCGTATTGAAAAATGCATAGGGCGCCAAGTCTTCGCTGACCACCAGCCGCACCGCTGGCGCATGGTCCAGCCAGTCGCGCTCGGCAGCCTCCAGGCTTGCGCGAAAGCCGTTCAGCTCGCAGGTTTCCTCGCTACCCCACAAGGCCAGCGCCGAGGCCAACTGACAGCGGTCGAGGCCACCCAGCGCGCGCTCAAGCAAGTCATACAAGCGCCGGTCCTGTGGCGCGACGGCGAAGGCTACCTGGATTTCCGGGCTTTGGGCGCTGACGTTGACCACCAGTTGCCGGCTGAACAGCTGGCTGGACAGATAACTGGTGGACAGGGTGTCTCCCAGGTAGACATCAGACTCGCCATCGAGCACCGAAGCCATGGCCGAGAGGGGCGATCCGTACACGGTGATCAGGCCTTGCCCTCCGTTGCTCTGGTAATGCTTCAGGCCTATGCCGTGGGTGGCGGCGATCCGGGTATGGGCCAGGCTCAGGTCACTGTTGTAGTCGCGCAGGTCGCCGCTTTCGGCAAACAGTGCCAGCTCGGTGAAGGCGTAAGGCGGGCTCAGAAGTACATGGTGGTCTTCGGCCTGAGCCCGGCTTGCGGTATCGACCATATCCACCTGGCCTGCGCTGAGGGCCTGGTAGGCGGCCTTGATCGAAGGGTAGGTGCGAACCTTGATCGGGATACCCAGTTCCCGTTGCAAGGCAGCCAGGAAGTCGGCGCTGATGCCTTCCATTTCCTGGCGCTCATCGTTGATTTCACGGTAGGGCGGGAAGTCCTGGTTGACGGTTGCAACTAACAACGACTGCTTCTGGCGTAGCCAGGCCTGCTCGTCGGCGCTCAATTGCAGGCGCACAAACTCGAGGGGCTGGCGCGCACGTATGGTGAGTTCAGAGTCCTGGGCAAATAGAAGTGGAGCGAACAGCAGTAACATCAGCACGAACAGCCATGGGCGCTTCAGTGACTTCACATTGTGGCTCTCAGACGAGATTGTTTTGCCTGGCAATGTTGACCAGATCTACCACTGAGGTTACGCCTAGTTTGCTGAGGATGTTGATTTTATGACCGCTGACGGTCTTGTTGCTCAGGTGCAGTTTCGCTGCGATCTCAAGGTTGGTCAGGCCCTCGGTCAGCAGCTTGAGCATCTCCAGCTCACGGTTGGTCAGCACCGCGAGCATGTCGCTGCCGTTTCTGTGGCGGTCGGTGTCCTGCAGCGGCATGGACTTCTTGGGAAAGAACACATAGCCCTCGACGATGGTCTCAACCGCCTTGAGCAGTTTGCTCAGAGGCTCGCTCTTGCTGACAAAACCACTGGCGCCGGCCTGCAGGCAACGCATGGCGTAGGTATCGACCGACTGGGCGGAGAACACCAGGACCTTCACCTCCAGATTCAACAAGGCAATGCGCTTGAGTACCGTGAGGCCGTCCATTTTCTGCAGGCTGACATCCAGGATCACGATCTCCGGCTTGAGCGACTCGATCATGGTCAGAGCGCTGATGCCATCGGCCGTTTCTCCGACGATCACATAGCCTTGCGCCTCCAGGGTTTGCCGAATGGCTTCGCACACCACCGGGTGATCATCGACAATCAGTACAGTTTTGCTCATGGCGGGTTATCCAGGATGGAACATCAAAAGGCCAAGGAGTAGTCAGGAGAGTAGGTTTATTCTGCTCTTCTTGGAGAAAAATCTCTGACTAATAAGGAGGATGCGGATAGATAAATTTGAAAAATTATGCCCAATAAGCCCCCCCGGATCACCAGAAAACGACTGGCCTCTGTTCGAGAAGTGGCCCGAGTCTTATCAAGAAAATTCTCATTCACTGCGTCGAAGCTCAATTTCCCTCTCGCGCATGATGACCGCGACGCTCCAGGGCCGATCCGCGGCAAGCAGCGCCAGGGCGGGGGGATGGCAATGCGCCATAAAGCATTTAAAGTGAGCGCCCCTCACCCCATGCTCAAGGATTGGCGATGCGCAGAACCCGACTCTGGACCCGTTGCAAGACAGCCTTGCTGATCAGTTGCCTGCTAGGCCTGCCATTGGCCGCTCTAAGCCTTGAAGCCCAGGCCGCGGAGCCTGATTTCATCACCCTGGTGATCGAGAACGAAGGCGACTATCCCATCACCTTCGAGCCGCCGTTCAACGTCAACTCCTCGGACTTCGAGCGCAAGTACCCGGTGGATGTGCCCCGGTATGCCACGGTCAAGGGCCTGGAGACGGGGCCGGTGGTGATCGGCGCGCGCCAGCAGGGGATGCTGGTGATGGCCCTGAGCAAGCCGATGTTCAATTTCCTCGATATCTTCAGCAAGGACTGGGGCTTCAACCTCAAGTTCTGCCAGGAGCGCGGAGCCTGCGACGAGGCCCGGCTCAGCGGAACCATCCGCTCCACCACCAGCTTCAACTGGAATCAGTCGAAAAACTTCAGCGACGCGCAAGTCAGCAACCTGACCAATGACGAGCTGGACGCCTACGCCAAGACCAAGGTCATGGTCTCGGGCATTCTCACCACCCTGGGCAGCGTGCTCGGCCTGCCGTTCGGTGCCGCCGGCATGATCGGCGGCCTGCCGGACGTGCAGAACTTCAAGGTGACCCTGAAGCAGCAGTGCAACGCGCGCTTCTCGATGAACCTGGAACCTTCGCTGGCGGCCAACGGCGACTTTCTCGTCGACTTGCGAGTCAACCGCGTGCTGCCCAGCGACATGAGCAACTTCAACGGCTTTGTCATCGACGACAGCGCCGTGGTCGGCAAAGGCTTGCGCCTGATGGAAAACGGCTGCCGCGACGGCCGGCAGGCCCAGTGCCTGATCAGGTTCAACGGCGGCACCGACATGAGGAACCTCAACACCACCGAGTTTGCCGTCACCGACCGCGCCGGTTGCCAGGCCGGTGACAAGCTCGCCTATTCCCAGGGCGCCTTCATGCTCAGCAACAAGGTCGGTTTCCCGGTGCGCTACACCCTGTTCATCAAGGACCGCATGGTCGACAACGGCGAAGTCTGGCCCGACCAGAACAAGGACCTGCGCCAGCTGGTGGGCCAGGTCATGGCCACCGTCGGCGATCAGGAATGCCCGCAGGCCCAGGACCCCTGGATGGGCGGGCGACGCATGGGTGTCTGCCCGTTGCGCCTGGAAGTCCAGGGTGACGGCGGCCCGGGGCTCAAGGGCAGCCTGCGTTGCAGCCTGTCCATGCGCCAGGGCACCGTGGGCGAGCCGAATGCCGACTACATGAACCTCTACAGCCTGACCGGCTGCACCCCCGGCATGCCGGCGTCCATCAGCCCGGTGACCGATTTCTACCAGATGGACATCAAGCGCATGGTGCCGCTCAGTGGCATGCACAAGATGATTTCCATCGACCTGATCAAGCCGCAGCAGCAATAGGGCTGCGGCTCATCCAGCCCGGCAGGCAAACGCAAACCAGCACAAGGATCTAGGCAGATGTTGGCAACACAGGTATTCAGCGCCCCGGGCGGGCATGATGCGGCGCTCACTCAACGCGCCGACGATCTCCTGGACCGCTGGCCGGTGGCCAAGCTGATCCAGCGCATGATCACCGCGACGCCCACGGGCTGGTCCACCCGGATCGGCCTGTACGGCCCGTGGGGCAGCGGCAAGACCAGTGTGCTGAATTTTCTGCAGCAGATTGCCGAGGAGACCGGCGACATCGTGGTGCGCTTGCCCGTGTGGCAGGTCACCGGAGAGGCGGGGTTCATGGCGCAGTTCTATCTGCAATTGACCACGGAGTTGCACCGCAGGAACCTGGCCGAGCCCTTGCAGCCCTGGTTGAAGCGGTTGAGTAAAAAGGTCACCGACACCCTGAGCAAAGTGTCGAACTCCACTGCCCAGGTGCCGCTTCCAGACTCGGCCGAGTACGCCTCGGTGATCAGCGCCGCAGCTCAGGTATCCGGAGTGGTTTTCGACAAGCTCAGTGGCATGCTGCAGCTGGATGCAGAAGACCTGAGCGCATTGCACGAAAAACTGGCAAAGAAGCGGGTGATCGTCTTCATCGACGACCTCGACCGGGCCGATCCGCAGGTGATTCCGCAGACGCTGCTGGCCCTGCGGGAACTGCTCGACTGGCCGGATTTCGTGTTTGTCCTGGCCTTTGACAAGGCGCTGGTCAGCCGGGCGCTGCACAGCTATTCCGCGGCCTTTGGCGAGTCTGCCGAGCATTTTCTCGACAAGATCATCGACCTGCCCTTCACCTTGCCGGCACCAACGCCCAAGCAGGTGCAGAGAATGGCGGCTAAAAGTCTGGCGGACAGCTGTGGGTTCCTGCCGGCCCTGGCCATCGAGCAGTGCGCCCAGTGGTTTCCCGGCAACCCGCGCTACGCCAAGCGCATCTGCCGCAGCTTGTCGGTCTTCGGCGCAGCCCGCGATCGGCACGCAAAGGATGAGCTGGATTGGCGCGGGATTATCCTGCAGACCCTGTTGCGCGAGAGCGAGCCGGGCATGGCGGAGTATTTCACGCAGCACTTCCAGGAGATCGTCAATGCATTCAGGCCACTGATGTTTGCTTCGCCCAATGAAGAGGCGTGCAACCTGCACCGGCAGGCTGCGCTGGCCATGACGCCCCATGCCGCCAACAGCCCGCAAGGTACCTGGGCGCTGGGGCTGTTCGAGGAGGTGATCAAAGCCCGGATCGATAGCCAGTCGTGGCTGGAAAAAATCCACTACGAGATGAGCCTGGCAGTGGGCGTACCGGCCTTTACCTCTTCCGAGCTCACAGGGTTTTTCGACGCCTGGCTTGAGCACAGAACCCCGCGAATCATTGATGAATTCATTCATGGCGCAGTGGATCGAAGTGGCGAAGCTGAAGCGGCCGTGGCCGCGGACATGCTCAAGGCTGTCAATATCCTCTATGCCCAACTGTGCAACGAGGCGCGTTCGAGCTACTCGCGCGACGGGTTTGAACGTGCCTCTGAAAACTGTGCTGACCTGCTTGAACTGATGGCGCTCTTGTACGGCGGCGAGCTGGGAGGCGTGCTGGCCGTTGTCGGTCGTGAACCTGAGACTTGTGTAACGGCGATCAGGACCTTCTTTAACTACTCGACCCAGGATGACACCGCGCTTGAGCGCGACCTGCGCCAGCGTGAACGGGCGCTGGCCCGCGACATCGCCCGGCGCTGCAACGACCCTACGGTGGTTTATCGTCAGGCCCAGGAGTTGCAGAACAACCTGACCTATAGCCGACAGGACCCGGAGCTGCGAATGGCTTACCTGCAGGATATAAGCCAGTCAGTAATACCGGAGCTCATCAGTCGGGCCCTGGAGCTGTTCTTCCTACCCAACGGAATCGCCAACGCCTATCTCAAGGGGGAGTCGAAATATCTCTGGGTCCTGAACTCCATGACGTCCCCCTTGTATCGAACACCGGAGGCAGTACAGCAGCTGGAGCAGCTCATGCGGCGCCCGAGAAACCCTGGGCAGCAGGCGGTAGTGGCCGAGAACGCAATGAGCTACCTGGGTAACTTTGGCCTGGAGCAGGACGGGATCCTATCGCTAATGCCCCAGTACTCGGCGCCGCTTCATGCCCGGTACATTGAACTGGCTTGGGAAGCGCTGATGCAGGTCGAGCCGAGAATACAGACGCTGGTCTACCTGGAGGAGCTGCACCAGCGACTGCTGCGCGGTGGCGTGGCAGTGGAACTGCTGCCGCTGCCCGCGTGGTGGAATGGCCGGGAGGGCGATATTTGGCATCCACTGCAAAGCCTGTTGTGATCCGTAACTGTCGATCAGCCTTGTTTAGCTGCCGTCATGCCTTCGCTTCACCCTGTTCCTGCTACAACGCGGCGAGCGGACCTTGCACGCACTGCCCTGGACGCTGGAGCAAGTTTCCCGGCTTTTCAGTGATTAACACCCTCGGACCTCAGGCTTAAGCTCAATCCATCGCCCGGTGCCACTGGGCGAACAGATGACTGACGAGCGCAGCAGAAGGTTCAAGCATGAAAAAACTGGAAAAGAAAATCGCCCTGGTGACCGGTTCCTCCAAGGGCATCGGCGCCGAGATCGTCAGGCAGCTCGCCGCAGAGGGCGCTACGGTCATCGTCAATTACACCCGCAGCCAGGCCGATGCCGAGCAGCTGGTGACGCAGATCGTCGAGCAGGGCGGCAGGGCCTTTGCGATCCAGGCCGATGTCTCGAAAAGCCTTGAGGTCAAGGCGCTGTTCAAGACCATCGGCCATCAGTACGGCCACCTGGATATCCTGGTCAACAATGCCGGGGTCTATTCCACCGGGGCCCTGGCCGATGTCACCGAAGAAGCCTTCCACCGCCACTTCGACTTGAATGTCCTGGGCCTGATTCTCTGCTCCCAGGCCGCCCTCGAATACTTCAACCCGGCCGGTGGCAGCATCGTCAACATCAGCTCCAGTGTCACCTCGTTCACCCCGGCCAACTCCACGGTCTACACCGCGTCCAAAGGGGCGGTGGACGCCATTACCCGCACCCTGGCCAATGAGCTGGGGGCCAGGAAGATCCGGGTCAACTCGGTGAACCCGGGGCTGGTGGAGACCGAGGGTGTGCACGCCAGTGGTTTCTTCGCCGACGAGTTCCGCAGCAAGATCGAGTCCATCACGCCCCTGGGGCGGATCGGCAGCCCCCGGGACATTGCACCGGCGGTGGCATTCCTGGCCTCGGACGCTGCCGGCTGGATCACCGGCGAGACCCTGATCATCGGCGGTGGCTTGCGCTAGCGGCGTTGTTGCCCGCGTTGGTAGTGCCGCGGCGCTTCGCTCATCACCCGCTTGAACGCGGTGCTGAAGGCGCTTTCCGATTCGTAGCCGAGGGAGAAGGCGATGCTGGAGATGCTGTCGTCGCCATTGCGCAAGCGGTCGCTGGCCAGGAGCATGCGCCAGCGGGTCAGGTACTCCATGGGGGCGACCCCGACAATGCTCTTGAAGCGCAGGGCGAAGGCCGAGCGCGACATGTTCGCCCGTTGGGCCAGCTCTTCCACAGACCAGCGTCGCGCCGGGTCGGCATGCAGCGCACTCAGCGCGGCGCTGAGGTTGCGGTCGGCGAGGCCGGCAAACCAGCCGGTGCCTTCGCTGCCGAGGGCGTTCAGGTGAGCCCGCAGCACCTCAACGAGCATGATGTGAGCCAGGTGTTCAGTCATCAGCGAGCGCCCCGGCTTGTGTTGGCGCAGCTCCGAGGTAAATCGCTCCAGGGCCCAGCGCAGGATGGACGCCTGGGCTGAAGCCCCGGTGATGTGGACCAGTGACGGCAGGGTGCTGAGCAGGACCTGGGCCGGCACTCCGGTGAACTCGAAGCGGCCGCCGACCAGTTGGGTCTGTTCGCCACCATGATCGAGGGCGATCTCATCTTCGGCGAGCCGTCGAAAGTACGGGGTGGAATCCAGCGCAACCTGAGTCATATCGCTGTAGAGGGCGAAGGGAACGCCCCGGGTCATCAGGAAGCAATCACCTTGTTGCAGTTGTTGTGGTTGTTCGCCTTCAACTAATAACCAGCAGCCACCCTGGACCACGGTGGTGAACTTGATCCCGGCATTTTCAGGAAAGCTGAATGCCCAATCGCCTGCCAGTTTCAATGTTGCAGAGTGATAGTTGCGAATGCGCAATAAAGACAGAACACCTGAGAGCGGGTCCATTGGTCATCCGTTGTGTTGTTGAAAGTGGGAGAGGGATGTTAACACCGTGATTATCCAGCGAGATATATAAAGCGCCATTTTTATCCCTATAGCAGTTTGTCGAGAGTTTCAATTTCAAGAGGCAGGATCATGAACGTCGAATTTTCTGAAGTGTACGGGCCGTTGATTAACGGCGTATTTGAAATAAACAATAACGGCACATTTACCGCACAGGACCCGGCGACGGGCAAGTGCCTGGCAACTATCCATTACTGCAATGAACAGGATGTTGATCGTGCGGTCAGTGCTGCCCATGGCGCCTTTGCCGGATGGAAAGCCCTGGGGCAGCAGGAGCGCGCACGGCTGATCAATGCCCTGGCCGATGCAGTGGAGGCCGACAGTGAGCGCCTGGCGCGGATCGATGCCCTGGATGTGGGGCGCTGCATCAGTGAAGTGCGCAAGGACTACCAAACCGCAGTGCGGCACTACCGCTACTTTGCCTCGGTGATCCTGGCCCATGAGGACCATGGTCGCGAGATCGCTGGTGGCTATGCCCTGGGCAAGCGTGAGCCCCTGGGCGTTTGCGGGCAGATCATTCCCTGGAACGCACCGGCCATCATGGCGGCATTCAAGCTGGCGCCGGCCCTGGCCGCGGGCAATACCGTGGTGCTCAAGCCCGATGAAAATGCCTCGCTGTCGACCCTGGAGCTGGGGCGGCATATCGCGCGGATTTTCCCCGCCGGGGTGGTCAACATCGTCACCGGCCTCGGTGAAGTGGTGGGCGCGGCCCTGAGTGCCCATCCGCAGGTGCGCAAACTGTCGTTCACCGGTAGCACCGAGGTGGGCAGGATTGTCGCCGGGGTGGCTGCCGAGCGCCTGGTGCCGGCGACCCTGGAGCTGGGGGGCAAGAGCGCGAATATCGTCTTTGCCGATGTCGAGGACCTGGACGCCGTGGTGGATAACGCCACCTTCGCGGCGATTCACAACAACGGCCAGTCGTGCCTGGCCGGCACCCGGCTGTTTGTCCACGGGGATATTTTCGAGGCCTTCAAGGACAAGCTGATCGAGTCGTTCCGGCGGGTCAGGGTCGGTTCGCCCCTGGATGAAGAATCCCGGGTCAGTTGCCTGGTCTCGGCCCATCAGGGGCGCAAGGTCCTGGAATACATCGATATCGGCATAGCCGAGGGCGCCACGCTGCTGGTAGGGGGCGCACGGGCCGAAGTTGCCGGTTGCGAGGCGGGCTATTTCATCCAGCCCACGGTGTTGCTCGCCGGCAATCACATGCGTATTTGCCAGGAAGAGATTTTCGGTCCGGTGCTGTCGTTGATCCAGTGGGACGATTACGAAGAGATGATCGCCCAGGCCAATGACACCGAATACGGCCTGGCCGCCGGGATCTATACCGCGAACCTGAAGAACGCCATGGCCACCGCCAACCGCCTGGAGGCCGGCTCGGTGTGGATCAACCGCTACTCCAATATCAGTGATGGCACTGCCTTTGGCGGCTACAAGAACAGTGGCATCGGTCGTGAATTCTGCCGCGAAACCCTGAATGCCTATACCCAGGTCAAGACCATTACCGTTCAGGCTGAAGTGCCGGCACCCTGGTTTGCTCCGCGTTAACTGCCAAGGGTTTTTCCAACTTAAGAGATGAACTTCTCAGGGCGGGCCGTGTTCGGTTGATTATCGAGTTGATGATTGCGAGTTGAATCGCCTGGCTCTTTCGAAGAGCAGGGTCCGCCTCCTGATTTGTGCTGATCATGCATATTGCCGGGTCTGTCTTTATTAACTTTTATCTCCGCCGGCAGTAACTTTTGCGACGTAGCCGGTGCGTTTTAGTTACCCCGCAGGGCATTAACCTGCTGGGGGTAACAAATGAGGGTTATCGTCAATTGCAGTGCAGGTTCCTACACTTCGAGCCCTTAATCGATCGAATGTGGAGAGTGCAACAATGCGTTTACGCGACCTTGGCATCACCTTGGGTTCGGGTACCCCAGGCGTCTACAACGCTATTACCGATGTGCCCGGCGTGCGGGTCGGCCATCACACCCTCAGCCTGGAAACCGCCGAGGCGTCGATTCATACCGGGGTGACGGTGATCGAGCCGCGCAGCGGATCGGCGCACCTGGAACCCTGCTTTGCCGGGGTCCATGTGCTCAATGGCAATGGTGACGCCACGGGCCTGGAGTGGATTCGCGAGGCGGGCCTGCTGGCCTCGCCGATTGCCTACACCAACACCCACAGTGTGGGTGTGGTCCGCGATGCGCTGGTGGCGGCCGAGCGGGAGATGGCCAGGCAACACACTTACTGGTGCATGCCGGTGGTGCTGGAGACCTACGACGGGGTGCTGAGCGATATCTGGGGGCAGCATGTCACGGCCGAGCATGTGGCGGCGGCCCTGGGCGAGGCACGTTCGGGGCCGGTGGCCGAGGGCAATGTCGGCGGCGGCACCGGGATGATTTGCCATGAATTCAAGGGGGGCATCGGCACTGCATCGCGGGTCTTGAGCCAGGAGCAGGGGGGCTGGACCGTGGGTGCACTGGTACAGGCCAACTATGGCGTGCGCGAAGAGTTGCGCGTAGCGGGCTACCCGGTGGGCCGGGTGCTGGCTGAGGTGGCATCGCCGTTCAAGGGCGCGGGCCATGTCGGCGAGCCGGGCATGGGCTCGATCGTCATCACCATTGCCACCGATGCACCCTTGTTGCCGCACCAGTGCACCCGGCTGGCACAGCGAGCCAGTGTCGGCCTGGCCCGGGTCGGTGGCGGGACTGAGGATTCCAGCGGCGATATCTTCCTGGCGTTCTCGGTGGGCAACCGCAACCTGCCGGTGGCCAACCACGGGCATCCGGGGGCGCCGACCACGGCTGTGCAAATGGTCAACAACGACTACATCTCGGCACTGTTCCTGGCCGCTGCGGATGCTGTGGAGGAGGCGATCCTGAATGCGATGCTGGCCGCCGATGACCTGAGCGGCTGTGGCCGCCAAGTCCTGGCCTTGAAGCCCGAGGGCCTGCTGGCGGCCCTGGAGCAGGTGGGCTGGCGCCGCTGAAAGCGATGGCCCGGCCCTGCTGACGGGTTGCCTGACCGACCGCTGCGGGGGCCCGCAAACGGGCTGATCCACGATTTGATCTGGCGAGCGCATCTTGAGTGGTCCGCTCGCTTTTTTTTTGCCTCTCTAGCCTTGCTCGCCACCTTCCTGGGCCTGCAGGAACAGGGCGAACAGCTCGGACTGGGACTTGATCCCCAGCTTGCTGTACAGGTGCTTGCGATGCACCTTCACGGTCTCGGCGGAAATCGCCAGCTTGCGCGCGATTTCCTTGTTCGAGCAGCCGCTGAGCAGCAGTTGAACCACTTCCATTTCCCGCGCCGAAAGGGCCGTGCCCGATTGCCAGGTGGCCTGTTCCAGGCGGCTCTGCCAGCTGGGCGCGGGCTGGGGCAGATCCGCCGGCTCGCGCTCGAACACCAGGCGCTGGCGCATCAGCGCCGCCACCCAGGGCTGGACCAGCCCCAGCAGGGCGGTCTGCTCGGGGCTGAAGCGGCACTGGCAGCCCAGGGACAGGCTGAGGGTGCGCTGGCCATCGAGCTGGACATTGATGTGCACCTCGTCGGCCACCACGTTGAGGCGGAAATAGCGCTGGTAGTAGTCGGTCTGCTCGAAGCATTCCGGGGCCACGTCCTCCAGGCGAAACAGACCGCTGCGGGGCGTTTCCCGGTTGTGGATGTAGAACGGGTCCAGCAGGTACAGGCCCTTGAGGTAGTCCTGGAACAGGGCGTCCGGCTCGCCGTCTGCCGCCGCGGACTCGGCCAGGACCCGGGGCCGGCCAGGGCTGAAGATCAGCACCACCCAGTTGTCCACCGGCACGTAGTGGCGGAGCAGGCGTACCAGCGCGCTCCAGAAATGCTCCTGGTCCAGGGTTTCGATCAAGCGGCCCACGGCGTCGTGCCAGGCCACATCCTGCAAGGTCAGGTGCGTTTCGCTACCCATAGCGGGGTACCCCATCGAAGTGATTCTTTGCCGCTGTGCGGCGCTCCATACTCCAAGGGTCGCCGGTGCCTGTAGCGGCCATCGGCGACGCCTCCAACGCGTGCAAGGATCAGAGATGAAGATTGAACTGGTGCAACTGGCTGGCCGTGACGGCGACAGCGTTTATAACCTGGGGCGGGTGCTCGAAGCCATTACAACCTGCGCCGCGGACACCGATCTGCTGGTGTTTCCGGAAACCTGCCTGAGCGGGTTCGTCGGCGCCGAACAATTGCCGCTGTGCGCCGAACCCCTCGACGGGCCGAGCGTGCAGGCGGTGCTGCAGGTGGTGCGCCAGCGCAATGTGGCGGTGGTCATCGGCCTGGCGGAAAGTGCCGAAGGCCACTACTACAACAGCTCGTTGCTGCTGACCCCCGAAGGCATCGCGCTGCACTACCGCAAGACCCATCTGTGGCCCTCGGAGCGCGGCGATTTCCGTCCCGGTGACCGCTATGCCACGGTGCTGTGGAAGGGCCTGCGGGTCGGCCTCCTGATCTGCTACGACATCGAGCTGCCGGAAAGCGCCCGGGCCCTGGCGCAGCTGGGGGCCGAGCTGATCATCGTCAGCAACGGCAATATGGACCCTTATGGGCCGGTGCACCGCACCGCGATCATGGCCCGGGCCCAGGAGAACCAGCTGTTCGCGGTGATGGTCAATCGGGTCGGCGAGGGCGACGACGGGCTGGTGTTCGCCGGTGGCAGCGCCGCCATCGATCCGTTCGGCCGGGTGCTGTTCGAGGCCGGGCGCGATGAGTGCCGGCAGGTGGTCAGCCTCGATCCGCAGCAGCTCCAGGCTGCCCGCCGCGATTACCACTACCTCAGCGACCGTCGCTTGTTCTTGAACGGCGAACGCATCGACCACCCGGACGGTCGTCGTGAACTGTTGATTCCCTGACGCAGCTTCAGCGCTCTGATTCCTGCCACAACAATCCCACTATCAGCAGGCACGGTGCTGTCCCCCCAGGGGCGGAAGCCGGCGCTGTGGAGTATCCCGATGACAAGCATGCGCTGCGCCCGACGGGCCCTGGCCTTGGTGTTCAGTTTCAGCCTGGCGTGCGCCGCCAGCGCCGAGCCCCAGGTACACATCTACAACTGGTACGACTTCATCGCCCCGGACACCACCAAGGACTTCCAGGCGCAAACCTCGATCGTTGCGACCTACGACGTGTTCGACAACAGCGATGTCATGCAGAGCAAGCTGATGGCCGGGCGCAGCGGCTACGACGTGGTGGTGGCCACCGGCGACCTGCTGCCGAACCTGATCAAGGCCGGGGTGCTCAAGGAGCTGGACCGCAGCCAATTGCCCAACTGGTCCCACCTGGACCCGCAGATCCTGGCCAAGGTCCAGGGCAACGACCTGGGCAACCGCTACGCCGTGCCCTACCTGTGGGGCACCACCGGTATCGGTTATGACGCCGACAAGGTCAGGGCGATCCTCGGCGCCGACGCACCGGTGGATTCCTGGGACCTGATCTTCAAGGAAGACAACCTGGCCAAGCTCAGCCAGTGCGGCGTGGCCATGCTGGATGCCCCAGGCGAAGTAATTCCCATCGCCTTGCACTACCTGGGCCTGCCCTACAACAGCCAGAAGCCCGAGGACTATCGCCAGGCCGAGGCCCTGTTGCTGAAGCTGCGCCCCTATGTGCGCTACTTCGATTCCTCGAAATTCATCACCGACCTGGCCAACGGCAATATCTGCGTGGTGCTGGGCTGGGCCGGTGGCGTGCTGGACGCCAGGACCGCCTCGGAAGCGGCTGGCAATGGCCGGCATATCGAATACCGCATCCCTCGGGAGGGCGCGCCGATCTGGGTCGAAAGCCTGGTGCTGCTCAACGATGCACCCAACCCGCAACAGGGGCTGCAGTTCATTGACTACATGCTGCGCCCGGCAGTGATCGCCCAGACCACCAACTACCTGAAGTACCCCAACGGCAACCTGGCCGCCAAGGCGCTGATCGAGCAGAAGATCCGCGACAACCCCAGCGTCTACCCGAGCCAGGCAGTGCTCGACACTCTGTTCCCCCTGGAGCCGCTGCCGTTGAAACTGGAGCGGGTGCGGACCCGGGTCTGGAGCAAGGTCAAGAGCGGCAGCTAGCGGTGCCGGTGGTGGCTTGGGCCCGGCTCCGCGGTCACGGGCGCGGGCAGGCCAGGCGGGTTCTGTGGGCCATCAGCAACAGCGCGCTGCCGAGCACGAGGAACACGATCAGCGCGCTGTTGATCGCCCGGGCCATGCCGGATGAGTCCACCAGCAGGCCGAGGGGAATCGGCACGGCATTGAAGCCGTAGATGGTCATGTAGAAGTAGGCGATGAGCGTGCCGTGGCTACGGCCTTGGGCCAGTTGGTTGATCAGCCGGGCACTGCCGACGAAGATTGCGCCGTAGGCGTAGCCGCCGACGATCATGGCCAGCACCGCCAACAGCAAGGAGCCCTGGTAGAAGGCCATCAGCAGCATGACGAAGGCCAGGTTCTGGCACAGCAGGCCGCCCAGCAGGGCGCGCCGGGCCTCCAGGCGCTGGCAGAACAGCTGGCTGGCCCCGGCGATCAGCAGATAGGCGCAAATGCCGTAGCCGAATATTCCGTGGTCCTGCAGCCCCAGCAGTTGCTCGGCGGCTCCAGGGCCGATGACGAACACGCAGGCGGCAAACGACCAACTGAAAAACACCGCCCAGGCGCACAGGTGATAGGGCAGGCCAATGCCCTGCAGGCTCTGGATCAGCCCGGGGGACTTGATCGGCGGCGGGTTGGCAACGGTCGGCGCTAGGGTCGGCGCTGACGGCCAGCATCCCAGCACACCGACGCAGGCCGCCAGCCCCAGGAGCATGATCAACCAGAACGGCAGCATCAGGGGATAGAGCTCCAGCTGCAGGGCGGCACCGCTGAGCAGCGGGCCCAGGGCCAGCCCGCTGACCATCGCCAGGGTAGCCAGCAGCGCCGCGAGCTTGCCGTTGTCGGCGGGGCCGAAGCGCAACAGCGCCAGGTTGACCCCGACGGTCATCGCCCCCGAGCCCAGGCCTGCGATCAGCCGCCCGCTACCCAGTTGCCACAGGGAGTTGCCCTGGGAAAAAAGCCAGGCGCCCAGCACCACCAGGCTGGCGGCGGGCAGCAAGAGCTTGCGCAGGTCCGGCAGGCGCCCGGCGATCCCGGCCAGGGTCAGCAGCGACAGCAGGACGCCGACGCCGTACACGCCGAAGATCAACGTCAGCTCTACGGCGCTCAACTGCAGCTGTTGCTTATAGAAGGGGTACAGCGGCGTTGGCACGCTGCTGTTCATCAAGGACACCATCAGTGACAGCGTCAGAAAGACCAGAAAGATTCGGGACGGCGCTTTATTGCAGGCGTGAGTATTCGTGGACATGAGTTATCCAGGCCAATGGTTGTATCTGCATGGCAGTAAGGGGGACGCAGGAAGAGCAGGTTGGCGGGCAGGTTACCGCTCGGGGCGATAACCCAGGTGCTGTGCCGGCCCCGTCTCGGGACAGGGAGTTCGAGCGCCATGGGCTGAAATACCCCCGCTCAAACCCTCCGGCAAATGATAGCGCCGGCCCTGGCCACTACCATGCTTGAAACCCCCGAGTTGTTTCTTCTGCGTCCAGCCGGCGCCTTGTGGGGCAAGACGCCACTCAGCCCGGCGGCAACAGGCGCAACGGGTCGACGGGCACGCTGTTGGCGCGGATCTCGAAATACAACTGGGCGCGGTCGGTGTCCTGGGACCCGGCCTCGGCGATCTTCTGGCCCTTGATCACCATCTGGCCCTCCTTGACCACCAGGCGGCTGTTGTAGGCGTAGGTGCTGGTGTAGGAGGGGCCGTGCTGGAGGATCATCAGGTTGCCGTAGCCGCGCATGTAGCCGGCGAACGCCACCTTGCCGCCCAGGGTGGCGTGGATCGGCTGGCCCTGGGTGGTGGCGATGCGGATGCCCTGGTTGAGCTTGCCGGTGGGCGAGAAGCGGCCGATCAGCACCCCGCGCAGTGGCCAGCTCCAGCCCTGCAAGGTGACCTTGGGCATCGGCGGGGCAGGCGGCGCGGCCTTGCCCTTGCTCTTGCTGGCGGTGCTGCGCGACTTGCTGCTGACCACTCGGGTGGTCCTGGTCGCGCCGCCAACCCGCAGCACCTGGCCGACTTCCACGGTATAGGGCGCCCGGAGGCCGTTGAGCCGCGCCACTTCCTTCCAGTTCTTGCCGTTGCGGCTGGCAATCGAATACAGCGTGTCACCACGCTTGACCCGATATTCACCGGCCTTGAGGGGCGCGTTGCCGCCAGGGCTGGAGGAATTGGAGCTGCAGGCCGATACCGCCAGCAGTAGTGCAATCAATAGAAGTCTTACCAACACACGGCAACCATTAAGTCCTGATAAAGCCCTGCAGCTCGAGCTGCCCGCGACGCGCCAGGCAAGCCGGCAACTATACCTGTTTGCGACTTGAGAGGCGCGCTATAGACCGCAACAAGCAGCGTTAAATTCAATCAGGATGTCACCGCGTGCAGGGCCTTGTCCGCCGTTTCCCTGTCCGGGGAGCTGCCAGTGCGCAAACTTAATGAACCCTCGCTTGCGCCGCCCACCTAAAGCAGTTCAGACCGGGAGGAACTTCATGCCTATCGAATACATCTGGATCGCTCTGGCAGTGCTGGTGCTGCTGGCCGAGCTCTGGGCCATCAAGGCTTTGCTCAAAAGCGCTGCGCGGGCCGAAAACAAGGGGCTGTGGATCGTGGTGATCATCTTTTTACCCTTGCTGGGGCTGCTGCTCTGGCTCTGCGTCGGCCCCAAGGCGTTGAGCCGTGACGCCGCCGCGTCGAATGCCGGCAAAGGCTGAGACGCAGTATTGACTGCATAACCGAGGAAGACCTTGCCGTGCCCAGAATCCTCATGTCCCAGGTGGATGAAGCCGAACTCAGCGAGCACAACGCCAAGATGTTCGGCTCACCCAAGGAGCGCCTGGACTTCTACCGCCGAGAAATCCAGTACGAAACCACCATCCTGGCCAACCGCACCGACGCGTACCTGACGGCCCAGGCCTTCCTGGTGATCGCCTTCGCGTCCTGCATGGCCAACCTCAATCCGGAGTGGGGCAAGCTCTTTACCCTGTCGGTGCCGCCGTTTCTGGCGTTGCTGGGAATCCTCAGTTCCCTCAATGCCTGGCCGGGGATCAGGGCCGCGTACGAGATCATCGATCACTGGCACTTCAAGCAGAGCCACCTGCTGCACAGTGAGCCGCTGATGGGCCTGGCCTACGACGAATCGCCACTGTTCTGCGAGAGCGAATCGAGCCACAAGGGCTATCGCAAGTCGTTGCTGTTTTCCATGCGCTCCCCCTGGTTGTTCGCGGTGTTCTGGCTGCTGTTGGGGAGCTGGGCGGTGTACATCCAGGTGACCAACCCGGGGTCTTGAGCCGGCTCATGGGTGGGCGCGGCACATCCGGCCAAACCTTCGGGAGCCCGCGTGGTCAGTCAGGGTAGGAGCCCGGCAAGAAGGGCATCGGGAGAAGGGGCATGAGCATTGTCTGTCTGGTGCGTGGTTGCCGGTGGTGCACCAAAGAACAACCCAGCGAGGGCCAGTTGCTGTGTCAGCGCTGCCTGCGCTGCGGCACGCAACGCTACTGGCACATGACCACCCGCCTGTCGGCTTGACGGGGGAGCAGGCGAGCGTGGCCCTGGCCACGCTCGCTGGTCACTCAGTGTGGCGCGCGAGGGATGGTCTTGAGCAGGTCCGCGGGGCTGATATGGCCGACAACGGAATCGCCGGCGCTGCCTGGTAGCGGCAGGTCGAGGATATGGCCCTTGATCTTGCCCACCACGTGCATTTCGCAGGGCTTGCAGTCGAACTTCAGGGTCAGCACTTCGTCACCGTGCACCAGTTGCATCGGCGCCACCTTGGTGCGCACGCCGGTCACGCCCTTGGCCTGCTTGGGGCACAGGTTGAAGGAGAAGCGCAGGCAGTGCTTGGTGATCATCACCGGCACGTCGCCGTGCTCTTCGTGGGCCTCGAACGCGGCGTCGATCAACTGCACCCCGTGGCGGTGGTAGAAGTCCCGGGCCTTCTGGTTGTAGACGTTGGCCAGGAACGACAGGTGCGACTCCGGGTACACCGGCGGCGGGTTGCTCTCGGCCTTGCGGCTACCCCGTGGGTGCGCGGTGATGCGTGCCGCATCCAGGGCTTCGATCGCCTCACGGCGCAGGGCCTTGAGCTGGGAGTTGGGAATGAAATACGCCTGGGGCGCGTCCAGCTTGATGTCGGTGGCGTGGTAGAGGGTGGTGCCCAGTTGCCCCAGCAGGTCGCGCAATTGCTCCAGGGCCTGTTCCGGTTTGTTGGCCACGCCGAACGGGCCATCCAGGGTGACGCTGGCCTTGATGCCTTCTTCGCTGGTGGCGCTCAGTTCCAGACGCTCCGCGCTCAGGCGTGCGAGCCAGGACAGGCCGATGCGGCGCTCGGAAGAGGTGCGGGTCAGGGCCTGTTGCCAGTTGTGGTCGAGGTTGCGGCTCAGCGGATGGTTGGGCCGCAGGCGATGCAGGCCTTCGGGCATCTCGTTGGGCTCGACCCGATAGCGGTAGCGCTTCTCGCCGTCTTCCTCGAATTCGCCGCGGGCCTCGGCGATGTTGGCGCGAAAGCCCACCACTTCACGCTTGACCAGCAGGTTGAGGCCGTCGCCGTTGGACAGCGGCTCGAAGGTCACCACTTGCAGGTCGCGCTTGCCGACTTTTTCCACGGTGCCCACCGGCAGACCGGTGAAGGTCGGCGAATCGAAGGCGCCGATGTCGATCTTGCGCTCACTGACGAAATAGTCGGTGCTGCCACGGTGGAAGGTCTTGTCCGGGTCGGGGACGAAGAAGTGCGCGGTGCGGCCGCTGGACGCCCGGGCCAGGTCCGGACGGTCTTCGAGAACGTCGTCCAGGCGCTGGCGGTAGTAGGCCGTGATGTTCTTCACATAGGCCATGTCCTTGTAGCGCCCTTCGATCTTGAACGAGCGCACGCCGGCTTCCACCAGGGCGCGGATGTTGGCGCTCTGGTTGTTGTCCTTCATCGACAGCAGGTGTTTCTCGTAGGCGATCACGCCGCCGTGCTCGTCCTTGAGGGTGTAGGGCAGGCGGCAGGCCTGGGAGCAGTCGCCACGGTTGGCGCTGCGGCCGGTCTGGGCGTGGGAGATATTGCACTGGCCGGAAAACGCCACGCACAGGGCGCCGTGAATGAAGAACTCGATGGCCGCGTCGGTCTCGGCGGCAATCGCGCTGATTTCCTTCAGGTTCAGTTCACGGGCCAATACCAACTGCGAGAAACCGGCCTGGTCGAGAAACCTGGCCCGCTCCAGGGTGCGGATGTCGGTCTGGGTGCTGGCGTGCAGCTCGATGGGCGGAATGTCCAGCTCCATCACCCCCAGGTCCTGGACGATCAACGCATCGACCCCTGCGTCGTACAACTGGTGGATCAGCTTGCGCGCCGGTTCCAGCTCGTTGTCGTGGAGGATGGTGTTGAGGGTGGTGAAGACCCGGGCGTGATAGCGCCGGGCGAACTCCACCAACTGGGCGATTTCGCCCACCTCGTTGCTGGCGTTATGACGGGCGCCGAAGCTCGGGCCGCCGATGTACACGGCGTCGGCGCCATGCAGGATGGCCTCGCGGGCGATGGCCACATCGCGGGCAGGGCTGAGCAGTTCCAGGTGATGCTTGGGCAAGGACATATTTTTTTAATCAGGCTTGTCACGGTCGAGGCGCGCATTGTAGCGGCGAAACGCTCGACCGGCACCTGTGTGCTGCCCGATGGCGGCCGCCGGCATCGCACGGCCGCAGCTGTGGCAGCCGGTTCAGCCCTTGGCGGCCATCGCGGTGACTTCCACACGCATGCCTTCCACTGCCAGGGCGGCGACGCCGACCGCAGCGCGCACGGGCCAGGGCTTGGCGAAGAAGCGCTGGTAGACCTGGTTGAAGGCGGCGCGGTCGGCCATGTCGGTGAGGTAGATGGTCAGGTGCAGGACCCGGTCCATGGAGCTGCCGGCACCTTCGAGGGCCACCTTCAGCGCCTGCAGGGTGCATTCGCTCTGCGCGGTGATGTCGCCCAGTTCCAGGCTGCCGTCGGCGCGGGTGGGGATCTGGGTGGAAACCAGCAGGCCGCCGAAGCCGGCAACGTCGGAGGAAATGGAGTCGGCGTCGGGATCGGGAATGAAGGTCAGGTCCGGATTGGTCATGGGGAGCTCTTGTGGCTTGGAAAAAGGGTGATCTGCCGGGCAGTTTAAGGGTAAAGCGAGGTGACGGATATTCTGCCGAGCACCTGATCCGCTCAGAACTGCAGGCTGAGCATTCTGGCCAGGCGCTGGTGGTGGTCCTCGCGCGAGCGGTTGCAGGCTTTCAGGGTCGTCTGCAGGCACTGGATAAAGCAGCGGGCGGCCGAGTCCAGGGGCTGGTCGCGCAGGTGAATCACACTGATGTCGGCCTCTTCGAGGGGCTCCTCCAGCTCCAGCGCCTGGGCGCTTTCGCGCAAGGGGGCGCACAGGAGCATGGGCTCGGGGGAGTAGCCGAGCATGCCGGCGTCGACGATCAGGCTGCTGAGCATGGCGCTGGACTGGGCACACACGATGCGTCCGGGCGGCACGCTGAAGCCGTGCCGGCTGAACAGTTCATGGATCACCGCAGCGTAGCTGGACTGGCTGAAGTTCATTACCCAGTCTTCATCGAGCAATTGCCCCAGTGAGCGGGCGGCGCGTTGCGGGTGAGCGCGCGATGCCAGAACCCGCATGCGATAGCGCGCCAGGGGCAGATGGACGAACTCCTGGGCGGGCAGGGCACTGGCAGGGCCCAGGGTCAGGTGCATCAGACCGCTGCGCAGCAACGGCAGGCTGACCGCCTGCAAGCCTTCGTACAACTCCAGTTGAACGGCCGGCAGCGCTTGGCGAAAAGCCCGCACGGCCGGGGCCAGGAGCGTCTGCCCAAGCCAGGGCGTGACCCCGACGCAGAGCCTGGACGGGGTTTCTCCGCGCAGGCTGGCCAAATCCCTCTGGGCATTTTGCAACTGGTTGGCGATCTGCGTGGCGTGGGGCAGCAGGATCTGCCCCGCGGTCGTCAGCCGTGCGCCCCCTGCATGGCGGGTCAGCAAGGGCAGGCCCTGTTCCTCCTCCAGCTCGCGCAGGGCCCGGGTCACGGCCGCCTGGGACAATCCCAGCCCGCGAGCGGCGGCGCGTATCCCACCGCCCTCGGCCACCGCGATCAACGCCTGCAATTGATGCAACTTCACGGGCTTGCCTCTCCTGAATACCAAAGGTTGTCACGACAACGTTTTTGCGGCTTATGTCCGCCGGTTCGCGGCGCTAGGTTAGCCACAAGGCCTGGACCGGTTCAATGGCGGTGCCAGCCTTCCTTGACGCTCAGGACATAACCCCATGCATAAAACCTGGATAACCCCCGGCATCGCCGATATCACCCCGGCCATGATCGAACTCAGGCAGGCGATCCACGCCGAGCCCGAGCTGGGCTACGAAGAATTCCTCACCCGGGAGCGGGTGATCCACCACCTGCGCGAATGGGGCTACGAGGTCCATCAGCACCTGGCCGGCACCGCGGTGGTGGGCACCTTGCGCAATGGCAGCGGGCCGTCCCTGGGGCTGCGGGCAGAACTGGACGCCTTGCCGATACAAGAACAGGGGCAACAGCCGTGGCGCAGCCGCACCCCCGGCAAGATGCACGCCTGTGGCCATGATGGGCACATCGCGATGCTGCTGGCCGCAGCCTGCGAACTGGCCCGGGAACGGACCTGGCGCGGCACCCTGCACCTGTTCTTCCAGCCGGCGGAGGAGGGCCACGGGGGTTCCGGGGCCAAGCGCATGCTCGATGAGGGCGTGTTCGAACTGTTTCCCTGCGCTGCCATCTTCGCCTTGCACAATTCACCGGGCATGCCGCTCGGCCAGTTCGGAGTGCTCGGCGGGCCCTGCATGGCCTCGACCGACAGCATACGCATCCTCATCCATGGCACCGGCGGGCATGGCGCCATGCCGGACAAGGCGGTGGATCCGGTGCTGGTCGGTGCGTCCCTGGTCATGGCGTTGCAGAGCGTGGTCTCGCGCAATGCGCCACCCAGCGAAACCGCGATTATCACCGTCGGTGCGTTTCTCGCCGGTGATGCGCCCAACGTGATCCCCGAGCAAGCGGAGCTGCGCCTGAGTGTCCGGGCGCTGCAGCCCCAGGTGCGGCAGATGCTCAGACAACGGATCGAGGACCTGGCACGCCTGCATGCCCAGAGTTATGGCGCCAGGGCCGAGGTGATCGTTGGCGAAGGTTATCCGGTGCTGGTCAACGATCCGAGCGCCAGCCACCTGGCCGCCGAGGTGATCCGCGATTGGCTGGGCGAGCAGGGCCTGGTGCAGGGCATGCGCCCGATATGCGCCAGCGATGACTTCGCCTACTGGCTGGAACAGGTGCCGGGCTGTTATCTGCTGATCGGCAACGGCGACGGCGTGGGCAGCTGTGAGGTGCATAACCCGGGGTATGACTTCAATGACCAGGCCCTGCCGTTGGGGGCCAGTTTCTGGGTCCGGCTGGCACAGCGTTTTCTGGCCTGAATCGACAACCTGAGAGGATCCGTTGATGACAACAAAAACAACAACAACCCTGCTCGAAACCTGCACCGAATCAAGCCCGCCAAAGAATCCCCGGACCATTGCCGTGATCTGCGTGGGCAACGCCCTGGAGTTCTACGACTTCCTGGTCTACAGCATGCTGGCGACCTTGATGGCCCGGCTGTTCTTTCCCTTTGGCGACCACTCGCTGATTCCCCTGATGCTGTCACTGGCGGTGTTCGGCACCGGGTTCGTGATGCGCCCGCTGGGAGGCCTGGTGATCGGCCTGTACGCCGACCGCGTGGGCCGCAAAGCGGCATTGCGCCTGACCCTGTGGCTGATGGCCGTCGGCTCGTTGCTGTTCACCGTGGCCCCCACCTATGCCCAGGCCGGGTTGTTCGGGCCGGCCGTGATCATCGTGGCCCGGTTGATCCAGGGGTTTGCCGTTGGCGGCCAGATCGGCACCTCCACCACCATGCTGATGGAGTATGCGGACAAGCATTCACGGGGCTACTACTGCAGCTGGCAAACCTTCAGCCAGAGCCTTGGTATCGTCTTTGGCGGGGTACTGGTGATGGGCTTGAGCAATCTGCTGACGGCAGAAGCGATGGACAGCTGGGGCTGGCGGCTGGTCTTTGCCATCGGCATCCTGGCGATTCCGGTCAGCGAATACATCCGCCACCGGCTGCAGGAGCCCGAGGTGCACCGCAACCTCGTCCGGCACCAGCAACGGCCCAGCAGTTCCAGCCAGGTGCAACTGTTGCTGGCGCATCCGCGGCAGATCCTCGCCGGGGTGCTGCTGGTGATCGGCGCCACGGTGCCGATCTACACCATCCAGTTCTACCTGGCCAACCACGCCATCAGTGTGTTGGGCATGCCCCTGGGCGTGGCGACCTGGGCCGCGATCTTCGCCTGCCTGCCGCCGTTGCTGCTGTCGGCCCACGCTGGCCGTCTGAGTGATCGCATCGGGCGCCGCAAGTCGATCTTCTGGCCATTGCCGATTCTGCTGGTGGCGATCTATCCGGCGTTCCTGCTCATCAACCAGCACCCGAACATCGGAGTCCTGTTGCTGGTGGTGACCTTGCTCAGCATCCCCTTGACCTACACCATCGTGCCTAACTTGGCGATCCTGCCGGAGCTGTTTCCGGTGCAGATCAGGGCCAGCGGCATGTCCATCGCCTATTGCGTGGGGGTGGCCCTGTTCGGCGGCTTTACCCAGCTCTTCGCCACGGGGCTGGTCAGTCTCACCGGCAATCCGAATGCGCCGGCCTGGTACATGTTTGCCGCCATTGTGCTGTCCCTGGTGGGGCTGAAACTGGCCCCTGAAACCGCAGGCAAGGAACTGGACTGAGTGCAAGCTCAGGGATGAGCCCCAGGCACACAGCCTGGTCAGCGGGCCTGCTCGCCAGGCCCGTCCTGCAAGGCCCCATGCAGAAACATCCGCAGCAATGCGTCGGCCGAATTGGCGCTGGCTGCACGCCCGCGGCGCTCGGCATCCACCATGCCGTAGATCAAGGTGATGAAGAGCTCGGTGAAGATCGCCGCGGTGATATCGATGCGCAGTATTCCCTGCTGCTGGCCCCGCAGGAAAAAATCGTCAAGGGCATCGAGGTAGAACCGCCAGGGCGAATCTTCGCCGCTCACTTCAAGAAAATCCGGGCGGTAGCGGGCAATCAGGAAGGCCAGCAGCTCCCGGTGCGCCAGGTGTTCGTCGATCAGCCACGCCAGGGCCTCGAGGGGCGCCGCCTGCTGCAATCGAGCATTGTCGATGATGCGTTCGAGCACACCCCGGGCATGGGCTTCCAGCCTGTGCCCGAGGTTTTCCCGGGTGCCGCAGAAGCGGTGCAGGGTGGCCTTGCTGACCCCGGCCAATTGCGCCAGTTCACGCATGGTGGCCCGAGGACGGTCGATAAAGGCCAGGGTCAGGCGCTTGAGAAGACGCTCATCATGAGGCTGTGCAGCCTGGGCGATTTGCGCTGGGCGTGAGGAATTGACGAACGCGTGCATGTCGAGGGTCGTTCTCCAAGGTGAAGAGGTGAAGCCTTAAATATTTCATATGAGACATATTTGACTCATCAGGATTTGAAAAGTACCATTCGAGCCGTTTCCAGACAAGGCCGGGTGATACATGGGCAATTTGCGTGCAGTAGGGATGGCCGGCTCGTTGGCAGTCGCCATCATGTTGGCCGGGTGTGGACCGGCAAGTGAACAGCAGGAAGCCGCCGAAGTAGCGCTTCCGGTACAAGTGGTCGCCGTGGTGGCCGAGCCCCTGACGTTGGTGTCGGAACTGCCTGGGCGGGTCGAACCGATGCGGGTTGCCGAGGTGCGGGCCCGGGTCGCAGGCATCGTCCTGCACAAGCGTTTCGACGAAGGGGCCGACGTCAAGGCCGGCGATCTGCTGTTCCAGATCGATCCGGCGCCGCTCAAGGCGGCGCTGTCCCGGGCTGAGGCCGAGCTGGCCCGCACCCAGTCGGTGGTCCTGGAGGCCCAGGCTCGGGTCAAGCGTTATGAGCCACTGGTGAAGATCGAGGCGGTCAGCCAGCAGGACTTCGACACCGCCAGCGCCGATTTGCGCAGTGCCCAGGCGGCCACCCGTAGCGCCCAGGCCGACCTGGAAAACGCGCGCCTGAACCTGGGCTATGCCTCGGTGACCGCGCCGATTTCCGGACGGGTCGGGCGAGCCCTGGTGACCGAGGGTGCGCTGGTGGGGCAGGGCGAGGCGACCTTGATGGCGCGTATCCAGCAGTTGGATCCGATCTACGTCGACTTCAACCAGTCTGCCGCCGACGCCTTGCGCCTGCGCCAGTCCTTCAAGGATGGCAGCCTGGCAGCCGGCGATAGCCGTTCCTTGTCGATCCGCGTCGACGGCACCTCCTATGAGCGCCAGGGCGCGCTGCAATTCACCGATGTAGCGGTGGACCGCAGCACTGGCCAGGTTTCCCTGCGGGGCAAGTTCGACAACGCCGACGGCATCCTGCTGCCGGGCATGTACGTGCGGGTGCGTACCCCGCAGGGCACCGACAACCAGGCGATCCTGGTGCCGCAGCGGGCAGTCCAGCGCGGCGGTGACGGCAACGCCCGGGTGCTGGTGGTGGACGAGGACGGCCGGGCCCAGGTGCGCGGAGTGCGCACCGGAACCATGCAGGGTTCGCGCTGGCAGATCAGCGAAGGGCTCAAGAGCGGTGACCAGGTCATCGTTGGCGGTAGTGCAGGCTTGCAGCCGGGCACCAAGGTCGCGCCGCAGCAGGCGCTTGAGCAACAGGCCCTGGGTCATTGAGACCCGGATCGCCACGAGGATCAGCAATGTCTCTGTTTTTTATCAAGCGCCCGAACTTTTCCTGGGTCATGGCGCTGTTCATCTCCCTGGCCGGCCTGCTGGTGATTCCAGCACTGCCCGTGGCCCAGTACCCGAATGTGGCGCCACCGCAGATTACGGTCACCGCCACTTATCCCGGCGCGTCGGCGAAGGTGCTGGTGGATTCGGTCACCAGCGTGATCGAAGAGTCGCTCAACGGCGCCAAGCACCTGCTGTATTTCGAGTCGACCAACAACTCCAACGGCGTTGCCGAAGTGCTGGTGACGTTCGAGCCCGGCACCGACCCGCAACTGGCCCAGGTGGATGTGCAGAACCGCCTGAAGAAGGCCGAGGCGCGCATGCCCCAGGCCGTGCTGACTCAAGGCATCGAAGTCGAGCAGACCAGTGCCGGTTTCCTGTTGATCTATGCCCTGAGCTACAAGGACGCCACAGCCAATTCGGATACCACCGCCCTGGGCGACTACGCTGCGCGCAACATCAACAACGAGCTGCGCCGCGTCCCGGGGGTGGGCAAGTTGCAGTTCTTCTCCTCCGAAGCGGCCATGCGGGTGTGGATCGACCCGCAGAAACTGGTGGGCTACGGCCTGTCCATCGATGACGTGAGCAACGCCATTCGCGGGCAGAACGTGCAGGTACCGGCCGGCAGCTTCGGCGGTGCTCCCGGTAGTTCCGAGCAGGAGTTGACCGCAACCCTGGCGGTGAAGGGCACCCTGGATGACCCGCAGGAGTTCGCGCGGATTGTCCTGCGGGCCAACCAGGATGGCTCCCGGGTCGTGCTCGGCGATGTCGCGCGCCTGGCCATCGGCAGCGAGAGCTATAACTTTTCCTCGCGCCTGGACGGTAAACCAGCGGTGGCAGGCGCCATCCAGCTGTCACCGGGGGCCAACGCGATCCAGACCGCCGCGGCGGTGAAAGAGCGCCTGGCCGAGTTGTCGGCGTATTTCCCGGAAGGCGTGGAGTATTCCGTGCCCTATGACACCTCGCGCTTTGTCGAGGTGGCGATTGAAAAGGTCATCTACACCCTGATCGAAGCCATGGTCCTGGTGTTCCTGGTGATGTTCCTGTTCCTGCAGAACGTGCGCTACACGCTGATTCCGTCGATCGTGGTGCCGGTGTGCCTGGCCGGCACCCTGGCGGTGATGTACCTGCTGGGGTTCTCGGTGAACATGATGACCATGTTCGGCATGGTCCTGGCCATCGGCATCCTGGTGGACGACGCCATCGTGGTGGTGGAGAACGTCGAGCGCATCATGGCCGAAGAAGGCCTTTCGCCGGCGGCGGCCACGGTCAAGGCCATGGGCCAGGTGTCGGGAGCGATCATCGGCATCACCCTGGTGCTCTCGGCGGTGTTCATGCCGCTGGCGTTCATGTCCGGCTCGGTGGGGGTGATCTACCAGCAGTTTTCCCTGTCTCTGGCGGTATCGATCCTGTTCTCGGGTTTCCTCGCGCTGACCTTCACCCCGGCGCTGTGCGCCACGCTGCTCAAGCCGATCCCCCACGGGCATCACCACAAGGGCGGGTTCTTCGGCGCCTTCAACAACGGCTTCACTCGCCTGACCCAGCGCTACTCGCGGATGAACAGCGCGCTGGTGGCCAAAGCCGGGCGCTGCATGCTGGTGTACCTGGGGGTGGTGGTCTTGCTCGGATTCTTCTACCTGCGCCTGCCGGAATCCTTTGTCCCGGTGGAAGACCAGGGCTACGCCATTGTCGACGTGCAACTGCCACCCGGCGCCAGCCGCAGTCGCACCGACCAGACCAGCCAGGACCTGGAGCGTATGCTGATGGCCCAGGAAGCGGTGGCTTCGTCTTTCCTGGTCACCGGTTTCAGCTTCTCCGGCATGGGCGAGAACGCCGCGCTGGCGTTCCCGACCTTCAAGGACTGGTCGGTACGGGGCAAGGACCAGTCGGCCGCCGCCGTGACTGCCGCGGTGAATGAGCAGTTTTACGGCTATGGCGATGGCACCATCACTGCGGTGACGCCACCGCCGATCGACGGCCTGGGCAGCTCGGGCGGTTTCGCCCTGCGCCTGCAGGACCGTGCGGGCCTGGGTCGCCAAGCCCTGCTGGATGCCCGCGATCGCCTGCTGATGCAGGCCAACAGCAACCCGAAGATCCTCTACGCGATGATGGAAGGCCTGGCCGAGGCTCCGCAGTTGCGGCTGGACATCGACCGTGAGAAAGCCCGGGCCCTGGGCGTTACTTTCGAGACCATCAACAGCACCCTGTCCACGGCGTTCGGTTCCGCGGTGATCAACGACTTCTCCAACGCCGGGCGCCAGCAGCGGGTGGTGGTGCAGGCCGAGCAGGGCGAACGGATGACCCCGGAAAGTGTGCTCAGGCTCTATGTGCCCAATGCCAGTGGCGAGCAGGTGCCCCTCAGCGCGTTCGTCACCACCCACTGGGAGGAAGGCCCGGTGCAACTGGTGCGCTACAACGGCTACCCGTCGATCCGGATTTCCGGTGACGCCGCCCCAGGTTTCAGTACCGGCCAGGCCATGGCCGAGCTGGAACATCTGATGGCCGAGCTGCCGGCGGGCATCGGCTATTCGTGGACCGGTCTGTCCTATCAGGAAAAGCTCTCCAGCGGCCAGGCCACGCAGTTGTTCGCCCTGGCGATCCTGGTGGTGTTCCTGCTGCTGGTGGCGCTCTACGAGAGCTGGGCGATTCCCTTGACGGTGATGCTGATCGTGCCGATCGGCGCCCTGGGTGCGGTACTGGCGGTGATGCTCGCCGGCATGCCCAACGACGTGTACTTCAAGGTCGGCCTGATCACCATCATCGGCCTGGCGGCGAAGAACGCGATTCTCATCGTCGAGTTCGCCAAGGAACTGTGGGAGAAGGGCTACAGCCTGCGCGACGCCGCCATCGAGGCCGCACGCCTGCGCTTTCGCCCGATCGTCATGACCTCCCTGGCCTTCATCCTCGGCGTGGTGCCCCTGGCCCTGGCCACCGGGGCCGGGGCGGCGAGCCAGCGGGCCATCGGCACCGGGGTGATCGGCGGCATGCTCAGCGCGACCTTGCTGGGGGTGGTGTTCGTGCCGATCTGTTTTGTCTGGGTCCTGTCGCTGCTGCGCTCCAAACCCGCCACCGTCGAACAACCGGCCCCGGGCCTGGAGTGATCCCCATGCGTATTGCCGTTTTGCCCCTGTGGTTGCTGGTGCCCCTGGTCCTGGGGGGCTGCTCTCTGGCCCCGACCTATGAACGCCCGGTCGCGCCGGTGGCCGAGCACTGGAGCGGCGCCCGCCCATCCGTCTCGGCCGCCAGCGAGCTGGACTGGCAGAGCTTTATCCTCGATCCGCAACTGCGGCGCCTGGTAGGCACCGCACTGAACAACAACCGTCCGCTGCGCCAGACCCTGCTGGACATCGAACAGGCCCGGGCGCAGTACCGCATCCAGCGGGCCGAGCGGGTGCCGGGGCTCAGCGCCAGCGCCAGCGGCAATCGCCAGCGACTGCCGGCGGACCTGGCCAGCAACGGCCAGTCCGGGGTTGCCAGCACCTATCAGGTGGGCCTGGCACTGCCGGAGTACGAGCTGGACCTGTTCGGCCGGGTCAAGAGCCTCAGCGACGCGGCACTGCAGCAGTACCTGGCGACCGAGGAGGCCGCCCGCGCGGCCCGCATTGCCCTGATTGCCGAGGTCAGCCAGGCCTACCTCAGCCATGACGGCGCCCAGCGGCGCTGGCTGCTGACCCAGCAGACCCTGGCCAGCCGTGAAAGCTCCCTGGCGCTGATCAGTCAGCGCCGGGCCAGTGGGGCCGCCACCGCCCTGGATTACCAGGAGGCCCTGGGGCTGGTGGAACAGTCCCGGGCCGAACAGGAAAGCAACCTGCGCCAGAAACAACAGGCATTCAATGCCCTGGTGCTGCTGCTGGGCACCGCTGATGCGGTGCACGCCATTGCCCAGGGGCCACACTCGCAGCCGATGCTGGTACAGGACATCGCGCCTGGTGTGCCTTCGGCGCTGTTGGAACAACGCCCGGACATCCTGGCTGCCGAGCATCGCCTGCGGGCGCGCAACGCCGATATCGGTGCGGCGCGCGCGGCGTTTTTCCCGCGGATCAGCCTGACCGGCAGCCTCGGCACCTCCAGTGCGCAGGTGTCCGGCCTGTTCGACGGCGGCTCGCGCTCCTGGAGCTTCGTGCCGACCCTGTCGCTGCCCTTGTTCGATGCCGGCCGCAATCGCGCCGGACTGAGCCTGGCCGAAGCCCGCAAGGATTCTGCCGTGGCAGCCTATGAAGGCACGATACAAGTGGCCTTTCGTGAAGTCGCCGATGCCCTGGCGGCCACTGATACCTTGCGCCGCGAAGAGGCCGCACGGCGCGCCTTGGCCGGCACCAGCAGTACGACGCTGAAATTGGCCAAGGCCCGTTATGAAGGAGGGATCGACAGCCATCTGCGCTACCTCGATGCGCAGCGCAGCAGCTTCGTCAACGAATCCGCGCTGATCGAGATCGGCACCCAGCGGCAGATTGCCCTGGTGGACCTGTTCCGCTCCCTGGGCGGAGGCTGGCCGGCGCAATAGACCGATGGCCATGGGCGATCGGTAACCGCTCCTTTGGTTGGCCGCATCCAACCAATTTTAGCCCTGTGGGTCCTTGACTCTCGGGGCTCTTTTTTTCTACCGGGGACGGCGATCGGGGAGGCAGGGCAGGGGCGATGGCATCATTGAGGGCGAGGAACGAGGGCGCCATGAAGGAACAGCTGTTCCAGTACATTCAATGAATTGGCGCTGGCGGCCCGTCCGCGGCGTTCGGCATCGACCATGCCGAAGATCATGGTCAGGAACAGCTCGGTAAAGACCGCCGCAGGGATGTCGATGCGAAACACCCCCAGCTGCTGACCGCGCAGAAAGAAGGCATCCAGGGCATCGCAATAGCCCTGCCAGCGGTCGTCGTCATCCGAGCAAAGCGTGTCGGGGTGGTACTGGAACAGCAGGAACATCAACATTTCACGGTGGGTCAGGTGTTCGCTGATCAAGGCCCGCAGCGCCGCCAGCGGTTCACCGTGCTCCAGGTCGATCGCCGCGATGATCCGGTTGAGTATGGTTTCACCATGGTTCTCCATCATCTGCACCAGGTTGTCACGGGTTCCGCAGAAACGGTGCAACGTGGCCTTGCTGACCCCAGCGGACTCGGCCAACTCCTTGAGCGTCGCCCGGGGGCGGTCAACGATGGCCTGGGCTAATGCCTTGATGAGTCGTTCGTCTTGGGGTGTCAGGTGCATCAGTGAACCTCGAATCCATATTCAGATGCATGCATTGTGCAGAAAAACCCGGGTGCTTCAACGCCAATGACCCTCTGGATCAGAAAAACCCCAATGCACGACGCTGCATCCATGCCAAGTGTGACGGGCTCACGGGGCGCTGCTGTCCTCCTGGGACGGGGCCAGCCAAGACGCGATCACCCGCCGGTCCAGTTCCTCCCATTGCGCCATGCCCAGCACCCGGGTGGTGTTCAGCCCGCGCAAGTAGCCCCGCAACTGGTAGGCCACGGCGCGCCGGGTTTGCGGGTCGGCGCTGCCTGCATTGAGCACGGTTTCATACTCGACCAGGTATTCGGCCACGCGCTCGCGAAATTCCGGCAGGACAGCATCACGAATCAAGTCAAACGTTCGCACAGGGAGGATCCTTTTTTTAGTTGTAGTTGGGCTGCCAGCCAGTCTGCACGCGGCGTGGCTATGGGTTCAAGCGTCAGTGGCAGGGACCGTGTGCAAAGGTTTGTAGTTGATAATCATTTGCAGTTAAGGGCAGAATGCCGACCCCCTCGTCTGATCCAGCCTTGAATGATCGCCGCCGTGTCTTGCCCCAGCGACAAACTCGAGCTCTACCTTTCCCATCGCGCTGCGCTGGTGGACTACTCGGCCCCCATCGTCGGCTGTCGGGCTCAAGCCGAGGAGGTGGTCCAGGAAGCCTGGCTGCGTTTCTGCGGCCAGGCCCCAGGAGGGGCCCAGCCGAACAACCCGGTGGGCTACCTGTACCGTATCGTGCGCAACCTGTCCTTCGACCTGCTGCGGCGCTCGACCCTGGAAAACCGCCACCCCGATGGTGGCGAGTTGCTCGACGAGTTGCCATCGACCGCACCTTCGCCGGAACATCAGGCGTTGCACCGCGACCAGTTGCGCTTGCTGCAGGACGCGCTGACGCTGCTGCCGGAGCGCACGCGCCGGGCCTTCCACATGCACCGCCTGCAGCACATGACGTTCCAGGAAATCGCCGTTCAATTGCAGATTTCCACCAGCTTGGCGCACCAGCTGGTGCGGGACGCACTGACCCATTGTGCGGAGCACCTGGCCGATGACTGAGACTCCCTTGTCTTCCCCTGTATCCGCTCCACTGCAGCACGACCCTATATGGCAGGCAGCCATGGACTGGCTGCTGCAATGCCGCGCCGCGCCCGATGACCTGTCGCTGCACCAGGCCCATGCACGCTGGCTGGCCGCTGATGAGCGCCATGCCGCCGCCTGGCGCAAGGCCGAGAAAGTCTGGCTGCTCAGTGGTCTGCTGCAGCCACTGGATACGCCCGAGCCGCAACCTGTGCCGGCCAGCGTGCACAAACTGCGGGGCCGGCGCCACGGGTGGCGACGTGCAATGGCCGCCGCCGCGCTGGCGGCCTGCGTACTGTTGCTGGTCGGGCGAGCACCACCGGCCGACCTGGCCAGCCCCGTCGGCGAGCACCGACAGCTGCGTCTGAGTGATGGCAGCCGCATCGAGCTGGGCAGTGACAGTGCCATCCGCGTGGCCTTCGAGCCGGGTACGCGGGCCGTGACCCTGCTCAGGGGGCAAGCGTTCTTCGAGGTCAGCCACGACGCCGCGCGCCCGTTCACGGTACAGGCTGCAAACGTGACGGTCAGGGTCGTGGGGACTGCGTTCGATGTGGACCTCAGCCGCCATGCCGTAGAGGTGGCAGTGCAGAGTGGCGCAGTCCAGGTTCGTGATGGACGCGGCGAACTGGCGACTCCGGCCCTGGGCCCCGGCGATAGCCTGCGCCTTGGCCTGGACCACAGCCCGCCACAACGCGGTCGACTGTTGCCTGGCCAGGTTGCCCCCTGGCGCCAGTGGCAGTTGCTGGTCAATGACCGGCCGCTGTCCGAGGTGATCGAGACACTGCGCGACTATTACCCCGGCGTACTGCTGTTGACGGACTCCGCCCTGGGCGAGCGGCGCATCACCGCGTCGCTGAACCTGCGCTCGCCGGTCAGCGCGCTGCAGCTGGCCATCGCACCGCTGGGCGCGCATCTCAGGCAGTGGGGGCCGTACCTCACTCTGATCGATGAAGAGCCCCAGGCGCCGGTAAAACAATAAATTTCAAAAACTTCTGGAAGTTCGCGATCGCCGTTCGTTTATTGCCCCGTTGAGTTAATCGTAAGCATTCTCATTAACAGGTGCGTATTGTTCGCACTGAACGGGGAGTCACCAGAGCATGTCCATTCGCCCCCTAGCAAGTTTTCAGGGTTGCCGGCGCAGCGCGCGTCTACTTTGGCTGTCGGTTGGGTTGTCGGTGTCGTTGCCGCTGCTGGCCGCTGATCCGCAAGCGCGGCACAGCATCGACATTCCGCGCCAGCCCCTGGGTGCGGCGCTGATGGCGCTGGCCCAGCAGACCGGCCTGCAGATCAGCGTCGAGAGCCAACTGTTGCTCAACCTGAAGGCTCCGGCAGTGCAGGGCGAGTTGAGCGTCGATCAGGCGCTGGCGAAACTGCTCAAGGGCAGCGATCTGGAATGGAAGTACATCGGCGACGATGCCCTGCTGTTGCAACGAGTGACCCGCCCGCGTACCGACCCGATCCGCCTGGGCAATACCAAGGTGCCTGGCGAATGGTTGCTGCCCCAGGGTGAAACCCGCGTGGATCGCGCGACGATCGAAGCGATGCCGGCCGGCAATGGCGACATCACCAGCCTGCTGCGCAGCCATCCCAACGTACAGTTCGACGACGCCCAACTGAGCAGCAAGACACCGGGTGAAATCAGCCCGGCCAACATCAGCATCAACGGTGCGCAGTTCTACCAGAATGCCTTCCTGGTCGATGGCATCAACATGAACAATGACATCGACCCGGCCGAATACCGGGTGCAATTGCTGGACGCGGTGCCGGGGCGCAGCCAGGGCCTGGCACTGGACACCGACCTGCTGGAGAACATCACGGTCCTGGACAGCAACGTGCCGGCGGCCTATGGCGGCTTCAACGGCGGTGTCATCGATGCGCAAACCCGCGCGCCGACCCAGGCCCTGCACGGCAAGTTCTCGGTGCAGACCACCCGTTCCGCCTGGACCAAATACCACGTCGACGCAAGCGAAGAGCAGCGCATGGAGAATTCCGGCTCCCCCGACGAGCAGCCCAGGTTCAACAAGGTCACCGTTCGCGGCACCCTGCAGGGGCACCTGACCGAGAATTTCGGCCTGCTCGGCAGCTTCAGTCAGAAGCGCTCGACCATCCCGCTGGGTTTCTATTCCTATACCAACGTCGACGAAATGGGCTTTCACGAGGAGAAGCAGGAACGGCGCATCGACAACTACTTCCTCAAATCGGTTTGGCGAGCCAGCGATCAGCTCACTGTCGAGACCAGCGTGACCCATGCGCCGGAGGAGAGTCATTACTTCCGCGCCAACGTCGCCAACTCGGGTTACGACAACAAGGTCGGCGGCACCCAGCTGAACCTGCGCACAATATGGGACGGCGAGCTGGCGCGGGTCGAACAGCACCTGGCGTGGAGCGGCCAGGAACAGAGCCGCCAGTCGGACTCGGCCGACTACTGGAACTGGCGCAAGTCGGCCACCAAGGACTGGGGCATCGGCAACAAGGCCACCTCCAGCACCTTGGAAGGCGGCTGGGGGGATATCGAGCAGCAGCAGCGCACCTGGCAGTACAAGCTCAATGCCGACTGGCGCAGCGTTGACTGGTTGGGCATGACCCACCGCCCGCAGACCGGCCTGGAGTTCTCCCGCCAGTACGTGCGCTACGAGCGCCTGACCGACAGCAGCACCTATGTTGCCCCCGCGGCCACCAAAACCTGCACCAACAGCGCCGGGGTTACCGACAACGTTGCCTGCAACATGGGCCAGACCCTGAACGGCTGGGCGGGCCAGTACATGAAAAGCCGTACCCGCTACGCGCCCGGCGAGTTCGACTTCACCACCACTTCCTGGGGCAGCTGGTTGCAGGACGAGATCAGCATCGGCCAACTGACCCTGCGCCCGGGCGTGCGCGTGGACAGCGACGACTACATGGACAAGACCACCTGGGCGCCGCGCTTCTCCCTCGAATATGACCTGTTCGGTGACCGCACCACCTTGCTCAATGCCGGGGTCAACCGTTACTACGGACGCAGCGTCAGCAGCTGGCAACTGCAGGACGGGCGCAACCGCCTGCGCTTCAGCGAAACCCGCGACAGCCTGGACAAACCCTGGGTGGTCAAGTCCAACGCCGCCAACCAGGTGCGTTTCAATCAGCTGGACATTCCCTACGACGATGAGCTGATGCTGGGGGTGGTGCAGCAATGGGCCGGGGTCGAATACGCCCTCAAGTATGTCAAGCGCAAGGGCCGCGACCAGGTGGTGCAGGTCTCCGGCAAGACCTTGGGCGAGCCCTCCACGGACCCGACGCTGGCGAGCAACTACACCACCTACACCAACGACGGCAAAAGCGAGACCGACACCTACACCCTGACGGTGACGCCGCTGCAACGCTGGACCCTGCTGGGCACCCAGACCGGGGGACAACTGGCCCTCAACTGGACCGACAGCAAGGCCTCCGCGCCGACCTACGTCGCTGCCGAAAACCTCTACTACCAGAACAACGTGATCCAGTACCAGGGCAGCTTCATCAACTATGACGACCGCCCGGCCAGCAATTTCAACCGGCCCTGGACGGCCCGCCTGACCACCATCACCGAGATCCCCCAGGCCAACCTGCAATGGAGCAACTTCTGGCGCTACCGCGCCGGCTACAAGCGCATTGGCGACACGGGGCGCAATGTGGACTACATGGGGACCTCGGTGGACGTCTGGGAGGAACAGAAATTCCAGGCCGCGCTGACCTGGGACACGCGCCTGGGCTGGCGCATTCCCACCGCCAAGGACCAGACGGTGTTCGTCAATGTCGATGTGTTCAACGTGCTCGACAAGAAGTCGGTCAATGCCAACCAGCTGGTCAACAGCAACTCGGTCTCGACCTATGAGGTGGGCCGCCAGTACTGGCTCGAAGTCGGGTACGCGTTCTGAGATGCGCCGGTCTCTGAAGCGTCTTGTGGTCATGCTCGGCATGCTGCTGGTGAACGGGCCGCTGCCGGTGCTGGCCTGCACACTGAGCGAACCGGCTTGCCTGCGCGCGATGTACAGCCGGCCCTCCGTACAGTGGCCGGCGCCCCAGGTGGATGCCGGTGTGGCCTGGCAAGAGCTGGCCCCGTTGCCCGAGCGGGCGCCGGCTCCGGAACACAACCCCTACACCGAGCAGAAGGCCGAACTGGGCCGCCAGCTGTTCTTCGACCCGCGCCTGTCGCGCTCGGGGCAGATCGCCTGCGCCTCCTGCCATGAGCCGGACTTGGCCTTTGCCGACGGGCGTCGGGTTTCCTTCGGGCATGACCGGGCAGCGGGCCGGCGCAATGCGCCGAGCCTGGTGACCAGCGGCCTGGCCGGGCATCTGTTCTGGGACGGGCGCGCCGACAGCCTGGAGATGCAGGCCCTGATGCCGGTGGTCGACCCCAAGGAGATGGCCTTCAGCGTCGCGGAGCTGGTGGCCCGGCTGCGTGACAGCACGGACTATCCGCCGCAGTTCGCCAAGGTGTTTCCCGGACAGGCGCTGGGTGCCGAGCAGGTGGCGGCGGCATTGGCGACTTATCAGCGCGGACTGCTGCGGGTTGCACAACGCACGCCCTTCGAGCGCTTTCTGCGGGGCCAGGCACAGGCGCTCAGTGACCAGCAATTGCAGGGCCTGCACCTGTTTCGTACCAAGGCCCGCTGCATGAACTGCCACTTCGGCCCGGGCCTGCAGGACAACCGCTTCCACAATGCAGGCCTGACCTTCTATGGGCGACGCCGCCAAGACCTCGGGCGCTATGAGGTCACCGGGCTGGCGCAAGATGTCGGGCGCTTCCGTACGCCTTCACTGCGCCTGGTGAGTCGTACCGGCCCCTGGTTCCACAATGGACTGGCCAGCAGCCTCGAGCAGGTGCTGCTGTTCTACAACAGTGGCATGCCCAGGCCTGTTGCGAAGGGGGAACAACTGCACGATCCGAAGTTTCCCGTGACCTCGGCGCAGTTCCAGGTGTTGGCCCTGGACCGCAGCGAGCTGAAGGCACTGAAGGCTTTTCTGCAGGCCTTGTGAGCGAGCCACGTTCAGTGCCGGGCGGGGCCATGCTCCGAAACAAGCGGCCGGCGCTATCTGTCCCTTCAGCACCTGGCCCTCGATGGGTTCCCTGCCGGGTGGAGTCCGCCCCATCTGGCAGGCCCGTTACCCCTGGCCTGCCAGGCTGCTGAGGAAATCACCGAATCCGCCCTGCACCCGACAGTCACTGCGGCTGCTGGTGGAGACACTGTTGCGCGCGGTCCAGACGATACGGGCACCGCTTTGCTGCAGGTCATTCACCAGTTGCACGTCCTCGTGCAGCGCCAAGGCCTGGAAACCGCCGACCCGAGCATAGGCGCGGGCGCAGATGCCGAGGTTGGCGCCATGGATATGCCGATGCCCTTCGCGATCTTGGTAGTGGGCCTGGTAGCGTGCCCGCAGGGCGGCCCCCTGGTGGGGCTGCCAGGCTTCGATATGCACGGTGCCGCACACCGCATCGGCGGCAAAGGCCAGCTGGCACAGGAGCCAGTCGGCCGGTACGCAGCTGTCGGCATCGGTAAACGCCAGCCAACGCGCCCCGCGCTCGAGCATCAAGGCCGCGCCGGCGCGACGGGCCTGGCCGACATTGCGCGCCACCACCTTGAGCACCTCCACCCCATGGGCACGCGCCACCGCTTCACTGGCGTCGCTGCAATCATCGAGCACCACCACTGTCTGCACCTCCTCGCCGCTGACCGATGCCCCAAGGGTGGCCTGGGCCAGGGCGCGCAGGCAGCGGCCGAGCAGTTGTTCTTCGTTATGGGCAGGGATGATCACGGCAATCATAGGCAGGCCTCGTTCAGGTCAAGGGCACAAGGCTGGGCACACCAGCACTCAAGAAGAAAATCCGTCTCCTCGTGGTACAGGCTGCGGTGCAGCGCCAGGCGCTCGGCCAGCAGTTGGTGGACCTGGCGTCCGGTTTGCGGGCAGCCTTCTATGGGGTGCAGCCAATGGCAGAGCAGCAGCGCGCCATCCGCAGCCAGGCTGGCAGCGGCGAGTTGCAACACGTGGCGCCACGCGGCGGGGTCGAGGTAGTAGCCGATTTCGCTCAGCACGATCAGGTCGAACTCGCCATCGGGCCAGTCACCCGGCAGGCTGCCTTGCGCAACGCGGGCGTTCGGCCAGGGACGCAGGCGCTCGGTGGCCAGTGTCACCGCCTTGGCGTTGAGGTCCTGGCACAGCAGGTATTCGCAGCGTTCGGCCAGCCCGGCACTGAGCTCGCCGTTGGCACAGGCGGGCTCGAACACCCGCTGGTAGCGCTGGCGAGGCAGGCTGGCCAGCAGCAGCTGGCGTTTGCGCTTCTCGTACCAGCGGCTGCGGAAGGCCCAGGGGTCATCGTCGTGCTTGAAGAGTTGTTCGAAGTAGTGCGCCGGTACGCTCATATGAACACCAGTTCAAAGGGTTGCAGCAGGCGGGCCAGGGCCTCGTGCTCGAGGACCGGCGGGGTCTTGCCGTCGGCCTGCACCTGGCTGGCATGGGCGGCGATGGCGTGTTGTTTGCGGGCCAGTACATCGCGTGGCAGAAACAGTTTGCGGGCCCGTTGCCAAGGCAGCCGTGGGTCGTTCGGGTGCGCCCAGTGCCAGGCCCAGATGGGCACCTCGATCAACTCGGCAGCGCTGATCCGGCAGGCCTGGGCGCAGGCCCGGCCTACGGCTTCGTGGTCACAATGGCCGTCCTGGCGCCAAGTGCTCAGCACCCGATCGCCGGGTTGCAGCAACGTCCGCAGGTGGTCCCCGAGCCAGCGCTCGCGGCTGGCCACGGCGCTGTCCGCCAGGCCCAGGCGCAGCCAGCTCAACTGGGGCAGGTGCAAGCCCAGGCGGCGCAAGGCTTCGGCACTCTCGCGAGGGCGTTGCTGGCGCAGGCGCCCAGGGTTCCAGTGGGTGGAATTCGGGTGGCTGGCTTCACCGTCGCTGACTGAAACCAGCAGCACCTCGGTCTCCCTGCCGGCCATGCCGGCGAGGATCCCGCCACAGCCAAGGATTTCATCGTCCGGGTGCGGGGCGACCACCACCAGGCGGCAGCCGGGAGGCAGCAACTGCTCATGCCGGATCGCTGGAGTGGCCTGCAGTAACCCGCAGGTCTGCCACTGGGCCAGCGGTGTTCCCGGCGCCTGGATCGGGTTCAACACCGGTTGCTGGTTCATAGCGGCCACTCCCTGTGGGCGGCCCCAGGGAGCTGTCGGCCAAGCTCCGCGAGGTCACGTTCGGCATGGCTCTGGCGCATGAACACCGGCAGGTCGGCACTCAGGCGGGCAAAGTGGCTGTTGCGGCACAAGGGCGTCGCCCCCAGGGCTCTGCCGACATGCCTGAGGACTCTGTCGGCGGCGTCTTCGACCTGGGCCCGCAGGCGCCGGACCGGCAGTTGCGCATCGCGCTCGGGCTGTTCGTCGATCCACGCCGCGGTTTCGCGCAAGGCTGCCCGGGCACCGGCCAGAGCGGCATCCACCGCTCCCAGGTGAGCCAGGGCGTGCGGGTCGGCGCGCCGCTCGCAGTGTTCCAGCAGGTATCCGCCCAGGGCCTGGGCCGCACCGTACCAGCACGCGGCGATGCCGGCGCCACCGTGCCAGAAACCCGGCCGTGACAAGTACTCACCGCTGCTGCCCACCAGTTGTCCCTGGCAGGCATCGAGCTGGACATCGACGCTTGCCGTGCTGGCCATGCCCACGGCCTGCCAGCCTTGCTCAAAAGTGCGCAGGGAAGGCTGGTCCAGCCTGACCGCAACCAACTGTGGGCACTGTTGCTCATCCCAGGCGGTGACCAGGGCACAATCGAGCTGCAGCGCCCCCGAGCACCAGGCCTTGCGCCCTTGCAGGCGCACCTGGTGACCGTCGCGGGCGACGATGCGCACTCGTGCGCTGGGCGGCTCGGCTGCCCAGACGCCCCAACTGCCGGTGATGTCCAGATGGCTGGCAGCGCACTCATCGATGATGGCCAGGGCATCGGTATGGCCTTCGAACAGCTTGGCCAGCGCCAGGTCGGCACCGGCGACCTCGGCCAATACCCGCCAGCGCTGCAGGGTATGGCCCTGGCCGGGCAGGGGCAGTTGATCGAGGCCGCAGGCCCTGCACTGATCAAGACAGCGCTGCAATTGCGGGTCCAGGTCCAGGCCCTGGGGCCGCTGGGCGAAAATCTGGAGGAAGGACAGGGTGGCTGGGTTCATCGGGGCAACTCCAAGATCGGCTTCTGCTCATTCGCGGTGCTTTTTTGCAAGCGGCGCAGGTTCAGGGCCACCAGGTACCACTGCCGCACGAGCCGGGCCCAGAGCGGGCCGACCAGGTTCCATCGGCCGACGCTCCTGGACTGCGGTCTGGACGACTGGCTATTGGGCGCCAGCCAGGTGCGCTCGCTGAGCACGCTGTGGGGGCGCGCCTGCAGAATGTCGTAGTCTTCCTGCTGGCGGGCCTGGGGATCGGCAGACTTGACCAGCAGCCACTGCTCCCGGTTGCCGGCCATGCGGGTCCGGAACAAGCTCCAGTTGCCCAGAAGCTTTGCCCCTTGCAGGCGAAAGCGCAGCCTGCCGTTGGCATACCCCTGATGCGAGTCGCCCTCGGGAATCCAGACCCCACGGTCCCAGACAATCACCTCGCCCGCGCCGTAATGACCTTCGGGGATGCGCCCTTCGAAATCGACGTAGTCCAGCGAATGATCCTCGACATGCACTGCCAGACGCCGGACCCTGGGGTCCAGGGACGGCCCCTTGGGAATCGCCCAGCTCTTCAGGGCACCGTCCAGCTCCAGGCGAAAGTCATAGTGCAGGTGGCTCGCGTCATGCCGCTGGATGCAGTACTGCAATGCCTTTGCCGGGCCACCGCGAAGCGACTTGCTGGCGGGCTGCGGCGTGGCGTCGACGTCGTGTGGGTGCGGGTGCGGGTGCTCATCGAGGGGCTGGGCCATTGAGATACTCCAGAGAGCGTTGTCTAGCGTTGGGCGAACCGGCTTCTATTGCTTGGGAAAGTCCGGGGAGGGCGGAGTTCAATCTGCTTGCCTGGCCTGTGTCGGCCGCGCTGGCCGTCGCAGGCGTGGCCGATAAGAATCACCGGCCATTGGCGGGAGAAGGCGCGGTTCGGCACATCACCCGCCCGGGACGCAGGAGCGCTCAGCGATTGAGCAAGGCCCGGACAATGGCCTGTTCGAAGTAGGGGCGACGCTGGGGGGCGCCTGACGATGGAACCCCGGTCCAGGCAAAGGTTTGATTTTTTGCCCGCCCTGCGGACAACAGGGGGCAGGGGGCCGAACCTGCTGCAGCGCCGCGCAGACCTGGCGGCAATACCCCGGGCAGTTGTTCAAGATCTACGCCATACCCTAGGGGAACCGGCAGCAACGGACCGGCTCACCCTGATCCGTCTACCGATCCGGGAAATCCCCGCAGCGGCTCCGAGAGGCTGCCCCGGCAGCAACTGCAGCCCGTGATGCCGCGGCAACGGATCTAAGACCGCTGCAGCGGCTCATTCCAGATGTTCAGGGTTGACCGGATCGCCAGACTTCATGTTCAGCTGTACCCGCACATCTTCGAACATGGCGTCGTAGTGCTTGTGGATCGAGCCGATGCTGCTCATGGCCTTGGGAATGCCGTATTTCTCGGCGATCTTGGTCACGTTGCTGGCGAAGTTGTAGGCCTGGTCCTTGGGCAGGTAGAAGGTTTCCTTCAGCTCCTTGCCCTGGATGCTGCCATGCATGGTGAACAGCATGCCCTTGCCTTCCCTGGGGTCCTGGGTGACTTGGTAGTCGATGCACAGGTTGTAGCTGACGTCGTCCTTGTTCAGCGCATGGCGCTCGATATGCAGGTGTCCGGGTTCGAACGTAGCCATTGTCATCTCTCCTCGCGATAGACCCAGATGATCTACTTTCATCTGGACGTTAGTGTGTTTTGAGGCTTTGTAAAGTGCGATTCGGGGGCCAGGAATTGCAAGGGGTTCCCGCGAAATCACGGCCCAGAATCGTCAGCGGACTGTTTCGCACTACACTCAAACCGGCCCGCGCCGACAGAGGTTTTCCCTGTGCCCGAGCCGGACATACGCGACCAGAGTCTGGACCTTCAAGCCTGGTCATTGTCAACCAGTGACCTGTACTTGTGAGGCTTTGACCATGGCAAAAGGTAAGAAGCTCGCCGCAAAGGGCACCAGCCCCCAACGCTCCAGGCTCAAGAACAAGGACTACCTGGCTCACCTGCAGCAGCTGCATGTGGAGTTGGTCAAGTTGCAGCAGTGGGTGATGCACAAGGGCATCAAGATCTGCATCATCTTCGAGGGGCGCGACGGTGCCGGCAAGGGTGGGACGATCAAGGCGCTTACCGAGCGGGTCAGCCCGCGGGTGTTCCGGGTGGTGGCGTTGCCTGCGCCTACCGATCGGGAAAAGAGCCAGATGTACCTGCAGCGCTATGTGCCGCATCTGCCCGCCGCCGGTGAAGTGGTGATCTTCGATCGCAGTTGGTACAACCGGGCAGGGGTCGAGCGCGTGATGGGGTTCTGTACTCCAGCCCAGGCCGACAACTTCCTCAAGTCCGTGCCGCTGGTGGAGCGGGCCATCGTCGACTCGGGGGTGATCCTGCTCAAGTACTGGCTGGAGGTCAGCGAGGAGGAACAGACCCGCCGGCTTCAAGCGCGGATCAAGGACGGGCGGAAAATCTGGAAGCTGACGCCTATGGACCTCAAGTCCTATAGCCGTTGGTATGACTACTCGCGGGCAAGGGACGCGATGATCAAGGCCACCGACACCGAGTACGGCCCCTGGCTGGTGGCCGACTCCAACGACAAGCGCCGGGCCCGGCTCAACATCATCACCGACCTGCTCAGCCGCATTCCGTACAAGGCCGTGCCCCGCGCCAAGGTGACCCTGCCCAAGCGCCAGAAGCCGGACGGCTACCGCGAGGCGGACTATCCGTACCGGCATATCCCGGAGAAGTTCTGACAGCCTGTGCCAACAGCCGCGGCCCCAGGCCCTGTGCTTATCCTCAGCGCAGGGCAGGGGCATGAGCGGTGTCTATGGCCGATCCGCGCGCATGCCTTTCCAGCGCTCGTCCGGCGCCACGCGCCTGCTCGACCGCGCCCGGCGGTTGCGGGCGCATGCACGTGCCTAGCGTGAGGTTTTGACTTTCAGCACTTCGGTGTAGATGGCATCGACGGTCTGACCGACCTGGAGTTTCTTCATGCGGACCTGGAGGTCAGGATCCTCAACCTTGAGGACCCTGACTTTGCCTTCCGGCGGCAGCAAGGTCACCTCATGCTGGTTCAAGTCGATCTGGGTGATCTTCGAGGTGACCTTGACCCGGCGAATAGCCTCGCCACCCGGGTTGGGATTGTCCGGGGTGGCACGCACCGTCACCGTTTCGTTGCTGACCCCGGGGGCGCCGCCAACGTTGGTGTCGAGCACGTAGGCGACCGAGCGCATGACCTGTATGTCGACCTTGTCGCCGACTTTCAGGTTGTGCAGGGCCTTGGCCTGGTCCGTGAGCTGGATCGGCACCGGGCTCTTGTCCAGGCCTTCTACCGTGACCTGGTAGTTGGCCGGGTCCACCGCCAGAACCTGGGTGACGATATGCCCCTCCATGGCTTGGCTGCCCAGGGGGATGTCTGCGGCATGAGCGCTCAGGCCCCAGGTGAACAGGGTCGAGGCGAAGGCACCAGCGTACGCAAGCGTGCGGAGCGGTTTCATAGGGTTGCTTTCCATGTGGTGGAGAAGATCCGGGGACGGCGCACAAAGTGCGCCTGTCAGAGCATAGACATTGATTGGCGATGGGGTGGCGCTGCTGGCAGCGCAAGCAGGTACAGGCGCTGGACCAAGGGAAAGCGGCGCCAGGCCGGTGTGCAACCTCGATTGGCAGAGGCTGCCGGCGACCAGCAGGCCGCCGGCAGTCGTTGGGTCAGAAGCTATAGTCCGCGGTTACAAAGAATGAACGGGGCTCGCCCATCAACCATTGCTGGCCGCTGTTCTGCTGGGCCACGGCGTAACGCCGATCCAGCAGGTTGTTCAACTGCAGGCCCAGGCGCACATCGGGCAGGGCCTGCCAGCCCAGGTTGGCATCCAGCACCGTGTAGCCCGGGACATCGACGGTGTTGGCAGTGTTGGCATAACGGGCGTCGACGTAGCGCAGGCCCATGCCGGCCTCCAGGCTCTGGGTCAGCGCCTTGTTGAGCCACAGGTTGGCGGTGCGTCGCGGCACATTGGTGGGGCGGTTGCCTGCGCGAGACAGCGGTTTTGCGCCGACCATTTCATTGAAGTCATCGTATTCGGCACGCACCACCGAGGCGTTGCCCGAGACCTTCCAGCCCTGCTCCAGGGCCAGTTCCAGGGAGGCCTCAAGGCCGTCGGAGGATTGTTGGCCAACCTGTTGCGCCAGGCGCGTGACCGGGTCGGTGGTCAGGAGCTTCTTCTTGACGATGTGGTAGGCCGCCAGGGTCCATTCGCCACGGCCGTTCCAGAACTGCTGCTTGAGGCCGAATTCGGTCTGCTTGGATTCGGTCAGGTCCAACTGCTGCTGACTCGGGCTCAGGCTGATCAGGTTGTTGACCCCATCTTCGCTGGTGGAGTACTGGCCATACAGGGAGAGCTGGTCGGTGACGGCAAACACCAGGCCGGCTCGCCAGTTGCCACCGCTCAGGCTGCGGTCGCTGCGGGAATCGGCCCGCAGGTCATTGCGGTCGATGTGGTTCTGGTCGCGGCGAATGCCGGTGACCAGGGACCAGCGCTCCGACAGCTGCAGGCGGTTTTCGGCAAACAGGGCAAAGGTGCGGGTCGTGCTTTCGGTCTGCGCCGAGAACGGCGACTGACTCTGGAAGTAACCGGGAGCAGGGTTCCAGGGGGCGATGTAGTCGCCCCCCAGGTCCTTGTAGGGCGAGTTGTTGGCCACCCCGAAGCGGATCCGGTTGTACTCCAGGCCGACCACGGTCCTGCTGTCCAGGCCGAACAGCGAGTGATTGAAGGTAAAGCTCTGGCGGTCGCCGATCTGTTCCTGGTCGTGCTTGATCTCCAGGTAGTCACCGCGCAGCAACTGGTCCCGGGCGCTGATCCAGTTGTAGGCCTCGGCGTTCCGCCAGTGGCGGCGGCTCTTGATGTAGTAGAGCTGGTTGCTGGCGCTGACGTCGTCGCTGAGCTGCCAGTCGGTATTGAAACGGGTCCACTCGTCGTTGTAACGCTGCACGGCGTTGCGCAGGTTGTAGTTCTTGTCCCGCAGGCTGTCGCGGTACTGGCCTGCGATCAGCGGGGTGCCGAAATAGTTCGAGGGTTCGCTCTCGCCCCGTTCATGGGCCAGGGTGAAGCTCAGGTCATCGCTGGCCTGCCAACGCAGCGCGGCGCTGAGCGCCAGGTTGCGGGATTCGCCATGATCCACCCAGCCATTGCTCTGTTGCTGGTTGAGGGTCAGGCGATAGCTGAGGGTGTCACTCAGCGAACCGCCACTGTCCAGGCCCAGTTGCTGGCGATCATTGGAGCCATACCCCAGGCGCAGGCGGTTGCGGATGTCACCGTCGAAGGGCTTCTTGGGGATCACATTGATCACCGCGCCGGTGGCCCCTTCGCCATACAGCACCGAAGCCGGGCCGCGAATCACGTCGATGCGCTCGATCATCCACGGGTCCACCGGAAAGGTCTGGCTGCCGGCGCCGGTGTACAGGCGTGCGCCGTCGAACAGGGTCATGACCGAGGTGTGTCCGGTAAAGCCGCGGGCCGACAGCGCGGTGTTGCCATTGCCCGGCGTGGCCGCGCTGGTGATGCCCGGTGAACGGGTGACGGCGTCCTGCACGGTCAGGTTGTTGCGGTTAAGGATGGCGTCGCTGCCGAGGCTGCTGGTGCTGGCCGGTGTCTCCAGGGCGCTCAGGTTGAGACGGGAGCCGGCGGGCAGGGGCGTATTCAGGGGCAGTTCAAAGTGCTCTGAAACCCCGCTGACCTGAGTCTCGGGCAACGCCAGGGAGGATTGCTCCTGCGCGAAAACCGAGGTGCACATGGCCATGCACGGCAATAGGGTAAAACGCAGCGAAGGATTCGCCAGATGTTGAAACAGAGAGTTACGGGACATGATTCCTACTACTGATAAGGAATGAATGAATCCCGGAGGGAACAACGCATAGGGAATCGCGGGCAGCCGCGCCCACGCAAACCGGACTGCGCCCGCCCACCGCGGGGTTGTCAAACGAAGTTGCAGGCCGGTCTCCGGGCTTGCGAGGGGCATGAAGCATTCACCTTCCCATGCCTTGGCACAGTGGTCTGTCGAATGCTTCGCTCGCTTACCGTTGCGGGGGCAGCGCCGGACTGATCATCGAAATGACGCACCGGCTTCCCGTTTAACCCCATGCACGACGACATGGGACACCTGAAACTGGCGCGCATGGGACCACCCTTGAGGGGATCTCGTCAATGGCATCAGGCCAGTAGGGCGGGCAGGAGGCGGGCTGTACGGAATAACCCGTTGACCGTGGTAATCTGCGCGCCGCCTGATCGGCGGCACAGCCCATTCACTCGGCTGCCGATGCCGGCGACAACCGAACGGAGAGACACGGATGTTTGACGAGTTGCTCTTCAGCCCCGAGCCGCCTGCCGGCGACGCTGCCTATGCGGGAGGCGGGGCCTGCCTGCCACAGGCGCTGGCTTGGCCACGTGACGCTGAAGGAGTGCCCTTGACCCACTTGCTGGCGATTCCAGGCAGCTGGTTTTGCCCGGCATTGAAGGGCAGCGGCTACTGGGTTTCGCTGTTCATCCCCTATCAGCCCGGCGAGGTGGCCCACTACCGAAGGCTGCGTGCCCGGGAGGGTGCCTGCGAAGCAGTGGTCATGGGTTACCTGCGCGCCGCAGCTGAACGCCATGAGGCGCCAGCGCCACTGCTGGAACGGGGAAGCATCCGCCTGTTGGCGAACGCTGATCCTGACGATGATGAGAACCTGGCTTCCAAGCTGGATGGCGTGGATGCCTGGTTGCAGTCGGCGCTGTCCTTTCCTGCAGGGCGCCGGAGGCTGTCGATCTATGGGGGCGACCTGGACCAGGCGTTGCCTGCGCACAAAGGCATTCTGTCCGATGGCATGGGCTACCTGTTTCTCGATGAAGACTTTGCAGCACGGACAGGTGCCCAGCTCGGCGGGTTTTTCCTGCAACTGGGGTAGGCCCGCGAACGGGGAGCAGGACGCCTGTCCAGCACAACCCCGACCAGGATCGGAGCACCATCGATGACCTCAAGGACCAAGAGATAAAAGGCATGAGCCAGGACTACAACTTCTTTGCCGCGCAGCTGAAGAGTAACGCCGCGGTTAGCCTGACGGAGGTCAGTGGGCTGCTGCGACAGTGGTTTGGACTGATGCAGTTGCCGATCCAGCGCTATGGCAGTCCATCGGGCAAGGTCGTCAAGTTTGCCGAGAAAGGCTATGAGAAAGCGCTGTTGGCAAAGCAACGGCGAGGCTTTTACCTGTGGGACATGACCGGGGCCGATCAGAGCGCTGCCAGAAAAGAGCTGATCAAACACGAGCTGCTTGCGGCCTGCATTGACCCAAGCGCAGGGCCTGCTGTTTGAAAACCGAGTGCTGCCAATGAACTCTGCTTGCTACTCAAGAGCAATCCTTTATCGAAAGGCTCAAGGGAAAAAACGCCTGGCCGGCTACAAGGACAAAATCGAGCTGCTTCTGCACTCGGACTTCGATCCGGCGCGGCTTTTGCGCCTGCCTGAAACAGACAAGCTGATCAGCGAGCTGCAGGCCCGCAATGAAAGCAGCTGCGAGCCGCTGGAGTTTGCTTCGGCCGCTGCAAGCCTTGATTTTGCTTCATCCAGAATGGCTGATCGCAGGGTCTATCTGCTGATCGATGACGACTGGAAATACTGCGGAGCCTACAGGCTGGAAAGCGCGCGTAGCCTTTGTACAGGGTTCGACTTTGATCAAGCCAAAAGCGATGAGGTCCGGCTGATCAGCAGCGACTTTTGCACACAACTCTCCATTGATTACAGCGAGGATCGCGGTGTCGGGATCTTCGAGTGTTGCCTGAGAACCTACGCATCAACCTGAGCAAGCCTTGCTTGGCGGCGCCGAGCTGCTGTCGATCCGGGAGCGCCGATCAGCGCCGCGGCAGTCAGGCATTGGCCCCGGTCCATCGCCCGGACTTCGCCGTGTTTCCCAAAAGCCTCTGCTGTCGCCGTGTCGGTGCGCTGGTGGGAAACAGCGCTTCGTTCGGCTGAAAGCGGGCCAAGCCACAGGCGGCGGCTAGGCGTTGGCGCTGCTGGCCTCGGGCAAGCACCTGGCGAAAATTGTTCTGGTTCTGCGCCAGCCCCCCTATGTAACCGACCCCCGCCTGGAAATGACCGCCATGGGCTTGCCACCAGGCAGCGATGGCCTGTGGCGCGGGCCAGGGCAGGTTCTCATCGGGGTCCATGGCGACATGGGCATCGTGCGGGTCGTCATTCGGGCCGGCATCGAAGTCCGGCGGGTCCTGCAGCTCCAGGTCGAGCAACGCCAGGTCAGCGCCGGTGATCAGGCTGAAGGCTTCGCCAGCGACCCGGGCATAAGGCGGCTCGCTCATCTGCTGGATCAGCCAGGGCACGCCAGCCGGATCACCCAGCAGGCCAATGGCCTGGATGCCGATGCGGCGTTGTTCGGGATGCTCGAGCAACTGGCGTATCCAGGCAATGCTCGGCTCACGCTGTTGCCAGGCCAGCAACACGCAGAGCGCACGGTACTGGAATTCCCCCGGTTGCTCGGCGAACGGGCGCAGCAGTTCCAGGGCGCTCTGATCACCCATCTGCGCGGTGGCCCAGTTGGCCCAGAAGCGCGTGGCGTCCTCCTGATGCAGGCGATGCAGGCGAATGTTCGCCATCAGGTCATGCCGGCGCAGTTCGCCGGCAGTACGGGCGGCGCGGGCCAGCAGCTGGGGCTCGGCAGCGCAAAGCCCGGCCAGCAGGGCCGGGCCGGGGTCGTAGCGATGCATGCCGCAGGCCGCCAGGCCAAGACGGCGGAACAGCGGCTCGGAGGAGGCGAGCATGGATTCGATCCAGGGCAACAGGCACTGCCAGTCGAGCCAGCCCAGGGCCATCAGGTAACCGCGCTCGGTGTCCACCGCGGTTCTCAAGTGTTCGCTGAGCCGCGCCAACAGGGGCGCATCCTCGGCCTCGAAGGCCAGCACCACACTGGCGAACATCTCACCGACGGCCCGAGGCCCGAGCTGCGCCAGCAGGACCTCCTGGCCCCGTGCACCGGCAATGCGCAGGCCGTCGAGATGCGCGTCGATGCGCTGGTCCAGCTTGTCGAGGTCATCCAGGTCGTAATGCGGTGCGCGCAATGCATGATCCCGCAGCAGGGCGAGGAAAGCGGCTTCTTCGGCATGCAGGTCAAGGACCAGCGGCAGTGTGTTCATCAAGCGTCGTTCCTGGTGCAGAGGCCGGCTGGGGCTGTGGGGTTAGTCAATGCGCAGGCGCCGGGTCCAGCTCGAACCGTCGAACTCCATGACATCCTTGGGCCCGATGGACCAAAGGATGCCGTCGGCCGCACTCAGGTGATAGCAGCTCTGTGGAGCCTCGTCGCCAAAGTCCACGGGCTTGAGCTTGCCGTCCTCGAGGCGATAGACGAAATGGGTGGAAGACAGGTACAGCTGTCCGTCGAACACCTCCATGCCCCAGAGGTCTTCCCGGGTGCTGTCATGCTCGATCACTTCCCATTGCTCGTCGCGGCCCCGCAGCAGGGTTCCGAGCTGGCCACAGGCATAGACATAACCGTCCGGCGCGCAGCGAACCTTGTACAGCGCCAGGTTGGTGGGACTGTTCTGCTGGGTGAAGCGAGCGCCGTCGTACTTCCAGATTTCGCCTTCCCAGCCGACGGTATAGATTTCCTGCTCGCTGAACCCATCGATGGACTCGAAGCTGGTGTCGGTGATCGGGGTGTCGCCGCCCTGGGCGCTCTGGTCGATGCAGCGCCACTGGTCTTCGCCGTCGCGTACATAGGCCTGCCGGCAAGTGCCCACGGCATAGGCGCGACCTTTGGCGATACCGCGGATTTCACGAAGGGGGCCGCGCTTTTTCGGGTCGACGCCGCAGGTTGCGATGGGGGCCTCCTCCTTGACTACGCCGCCGCCACTGGCCCGTACCGAACCATCGGTGCCCAGCACCAGGTAACGTTCGGCCGGCACGTGGCAGACGGTTCCGGAACAGGCAAGCCAGGGCACGGTGCCGGCGCCCCAGGTTCCACGATCCAGGGTGAACAGCAGTGAGTCGGCGTAACCTTCACTGACAGAGGCGTCGTTGGTGGCAATCAAATAACTCAGGTCTGAATAGCGAACAGCTCCAGTCGTAATGCTCAGTCCGCTGAATCGTGGATCTCGTGTATCCATGTTGCTCTCCGGGTGTAAATGAATTAACGGGCAGACTCACTGGCGAACATCTCGGCCACCGCCTTGCCACGCTCATGCGGATCACTGGTCATCGACGCACTAGCGTTGATCGGTTTCTCTGGCCCAGGGTCCTTGGCCTTGTCGTGATAACTGTTCAACTGGGCTTCCAGGCACTCCTGGCTGCAGTCTGAATCTGGAAAGGTTTTCTTCGCCGCCTTGGCCCCTGTATGGGTCGCCTTGGACCTAGGCCATTCACCCTTCGCATCGGCCTCGTGCAGGGCCACCACCCCACGCCGGGTATGCATCTGGCCGTGGGTCGCGGTGGTCTGGTTGGGCCCCTCCGCACACATGACCGGGGCCTTGTCGGTCATGTATTTGCTCCAGCCGGCTTTGGTCGGGTGCTTGCTTCTGGGCTGGCCGGGAAAGGCCGGCCCGTCGGTAAAGGACGCCGAGTCGATAAGGTGGTCGCCGGTCTGTCCCGGGCAGCATCGGTTGGGCTTGAAAGGCACGAGAAAACAGCGCATGGCTTTCTGACAAGGATCGGCGTTGATGGTTTGCGCCAGGGACGAATATTCGCTCTGGACCTCGGCGTGCTTGGCCGCGTAGGCCAGGTTGTCCTTGAACCCGTCGCCTGCGGCGTCCTTGGCAGCCTTCCTGGCCTTGGTCGCGGCCTGCAGCTTGCTGATATCCGGGCAGATCATTTTCTGCTCGGTGTCCTTGCAGGCGTCTTTCGCGCGCTTTCTTTCGCCCTCGCACTGGGCCAGGTCCTTGGCCATCGCCATGCGGTCGGTGTAGGGCCAGGGCATGGTATTGCCCGGTTGAGAGGCATGGTTGTGGGTGGTCAGGTCCATGTGCCGGACGACGTTCTTGCCTTCGTACTTCACATCCATCGACCAGGAGGTGAAATACACCTTGCCCTTGTTGCGGCTGGTGACGACACCCTTCTTCGGTGCGTTTCCAGCCTCATCCCCATAGCTGGTCTTGAAGAAGCTCTGGTCCTTGAGCATCACTTCCTTGCGGGTGATCTTCACCGTCCGCGTGCCCTTGGTGGTGTCCTTGGCCATGCCGGTGTTGGGGTAGGGGATGGGCACGCCCAGCGGGGTAGGCGGGGCCTGGGGCGGGGTGAAACAGACATCCGGGAAGCAGGCGATCGACTTGCCGTCGGCCGACTTGCAGGACACTTCCATATTGTTGGCAAACACCTGGTTGGCCATCAGGCAGCCCTCACTGTCTGGTAGCTGAGCAGGGCGACGGCCCGTTGTCCGGCATCGTTGCCCAGGTGGCAGAAAATCTTCGGTCCCTCGCCATAGCCCTTGCGGCTGGCGGCCAGTGCCACGGCGAGCATGGCCGGGCCGATGGCCGCGCCGACTTCGCCGATGCAGTCAGCGGGATGCCAGAGGTGGAAGAACTCCTTGCGCACCCGCAGGTTGCGGCTCAGGGCCAGGGACGCTTCCTTGAAGTAATACTGCTCGCCGGAAATATCCGTCAGGCGATAATCCATCTGCTCCAGGCCGCAGCCGGCTTCGCCGAGGGCCGCCCGCACCGCCTGGGTCAGGCCGTCTGCGCGCAGCGGCAGGTCTTCGGCCTCCACCGTGGCCTTTTCCATGCCAAAACCCAGGCCGATGCAGAGCAGTTGCGGCTGTTCGCTGGCGACAGGCGCCGCCAGCACCACGGCCGCGGCGCCTTCACCCGGGATGAAACCGTTGGAATTCTGGCTGGTCAGCAGGCGCTCCCGTTGTTCGAAGGCGGTCAGGGTCGCGGCGCTGAGGAACGAGTCGACGCCGGCCACCAGTACGTGGCGATGCCCTCCCTGGTAGAGCAGCTTGCGCGCCTCGAGCAGGGCCACGGCAGCGCTGACCCGGCCGTGAACGATGATGCTGGAGGCAGGGTGGAAGCGCAGGCCCAGTTCGTCTTCGATGGCGTGCAGCAGCGTCCTGTCCAGATCCTTGAGCCGTCCCGGGCGTTCGCCTTCCGCCAGCCCCAGCAGCAGCGGGGTCTGTTCCGGGACCAGCCCGGGGGTGCTGTGCAGGGCCTCGGCAATGGCCCGGGCGGCCATCTTGATCAGTTTGGTGCGGCCGCGCCAGGGCTGCTCCAGCGGCACACTGGCCGCCATCAGCCATTCGCCAGCGCGGTCGATGAAGCGGGTTTCCTGGAAATTGTCGATGGCGCAGCGGATCGCCGCGCAACTCGCCGGGGCACTGAGGCCGACGGCGCTGACCATGCCGGAGCCGATAATGCTAAGGGCATTCATCCGTGGCTGTCCTCCGTGGCGCGCCTGGCTTTGACCAGGGCGCCGAGCGAGGGGTAGTAGTCCTTGCCCAGTTCCCGGGCGCGCCACCAGCCGGTGGGCATGGTGCCGACCAGCACCTGGGCTATCTCGAACACATTGCGCCGTAGCGGGCGCGAGATACGCCAGGTCAACTGCACCTGGGCGGTGTCGGTGTCGATCAGCAGGGTGTCGATCACCGCCGACACGGTCTCGTGACCGCCTTTTTTCAGGAAAAAAGTCACCGGCACCTCCATTTCGGGGATACGAAACCCGGCACGCTCCTGGGCGCTGAGGTTGAGCAACAGCACCTCTTCACCGCCGCGCAGGTAGTCGATCTGTTGGTCTTCGGGGGCTGCCTGGAAGTAGCGGGTATCGAAATCCTCCGGCAGAAACGGAAAGCTGTCGGCCAGCCAGGCATCGTCGTAGGTACCGGCGTAGCGCGCGCGTTGCGGCCAGCTGCGGCCGATGGGGCCGAGGGCCATGGGGCGAAAGTCGCCAAAGGGGCTGTCGATCGGCTTGCCCAACTCCTCGGTGCTGGGCATGGGCCGGCCAACGATGTCCAGGTCATCGGTGCCACGGGGAAACCAGCCGCAACCGCTGGGGTTGTCCGGGAAACCGTGGCGCATCTCGGGAGCGTTGGCCATGGGGTGGGAGCCCCCATAGGCCTGGGCATAGGTGATGCTCTGTTGGGTAAAGGGCTGGGGGACCCCGGGGGCAACGCCCAGCACCCCTGGCTGCCAGTGCCTGGGGCCAAGGACGGAAAAGGCCTTGCTCATCCGGCCCACGCGTATGCCCGCGGTCAATTGCGTCACGGGGCGCCCGCCGGGGGCATGGGCCTTGCCGCACACCAGCACATCGCAAAATGGCTTGAACGGGGCGAAGTCCATTTCCTGCGAGGGGGCGCTGAGGCCCGGTTCGCCGAAAAAGGTGTCGGCCATCAGCAGCGGCGGCTGGTGCGCGGCAAGTGTCGCGGCGCGGCCGTCCAGGGGCAGATTGAAAGTACCCTTGGCCACCACGACCAGGGATTCGCGGCCATCGCGCGCCACCCCGAGGGTATAGGCCGTGACCAGGGGGCTGGCATTGAGCAGTTCCATGGAGCGGATACCTGTCTAGTTGATCTGCACCGAGCCACCCTTGATGCGGTTGACCCCGCTGGAGCGGCTGGACAGGTAGGCCCCCTGGATGATCACCTTGCCGGCGCGGGTCAGGGTGATGCTGGCCTTGCCGCAACGCAGCACGATCTCGCGTTCGGCGCTCAACTCCAGGCATTGCTCATCCAGCCGCACACTGGCGACGGGAGCGGGCAGGGCGCCGAGCAGGCGACCGATCACCAGTGGGCGCAGCGGGTCACCGCCTTCGAACATGAGGGCCACCTGGCTGCCGATGTCCGCGGTACTCAGCAACGCGGTGCAACGAGCGATTACACCGGCGCTGCTGTGGCAGCCCGGGTAGGTGACCCTGGGCGCGCTGGCGTCGGGCAGCTCGAGCAGGGTGCCGATGATCACCGAGTCGATGCGCGCCTGGGCGGGTAGTGAGTGCTGAACCGTCATTTAGAAACCTCCACTGTCCTAGTTCTGCAGGATCTTCTGTCCTTTGATCACCACGTTACGGTTGGCCTTGACGTTGATGGCACCCGAGCCGTCGATGGTGATGTTCTTGCCGCTGATGACGATGGTGCCGTCTTTCTTCAAGGTGATGCTGGCCGCGCCGGTGGTCAGGCTGATGGAGTCGCCGGCGGTCAGGGAAAAGTGCTTGCCGACGTCCAGGTTGTCGCTTTGCCCGATCTGCGTGCCGCGGTTGCGGGAAACCTCACGAGACTCGTTCTGGCCGATCCGGGTGCTCTGGTTGCCGTTGATCTCGATCCCTTCGTTGCCCTGGACTGTCTCGTCGCGGTTGCCGGAGATGTCGATGGTCTCGTTGCCGCCGACATCCTCGGTGCGGTTGCTGGCGATGCTGATCTTTTCGTTGGCGCCGACCTTTTCCGTGCGGTTGGCACCGATGGTGATGGTTTCGTTGCTGACCACGTGCTCGGTGCGATTGGCGCCGATGGTGATCTTCTCGTTGTTGCCCACTTCCTCGGTGCGGTTCACGCCGATGGTGATGGTTTCGTGGTTGTCCACCGTTTCGGTCCGATCGTGCTTGACGTGCACGGTCTCGTCGTTGTCGATGGTCTTGCTGCGGTCATGGCCGACCCAGTGGGTCTCGTCGTTCTCGACCTCGATGTCCTGGTTCTTCTCGGCATGGATGAACAGCTGCTCTGCGCCTTTCTTGTCCTCCATGCGGATTTCATTGAAATTGGCCGGTGAGCCGTCCTTGCTGGAGCGGCTTTTCACCCCGCTCTGGGTGGCGTTGGCCGGCAGCTTGTAGGGCACGGTCTGTTCGGCGTTGTAGACCCGACCGGTGATGATCGGTCGGTCCGGGTCGCCTTCCAGGAAGCTGACGATGACCTCCTGGCCGATCCGCGGGATCTGCACCGATCCCCAGTTCTTGCCGGCCCAGGACTGGGACACGCGAATCCAGCAGGAGCTGTTTTCGTTGGATTGGTCATGGCGATCCCAGTGGAAGTGCACCTTGACCCGGCCGTACTGGTCGGTCCAGATCTCCTCGCCGCTGGGGCCGACCACCACGGCGGTCTGCGGCCCGCGGACAATCGGCATGGGGGTCAGGGGCAGGGGGCGGAAGGCCTGGCTGGCATCCATGCAGTCCAGTTCGCTGACGAACTGTTCGGCCAGGTCCAGTTGCCCGCTTTCATAGACTTCCTGGCGGATCTGGTAGCGTGCGACCACCACCAGGTATTCGCGGTTCTGGTCCGCGCGGTCATAGCCGGTCAGCTTGAACAGATGGCCGGAACCCAGGCCACGGGTGCGACCGCGCAACTGCACGCGCTCGAACTGACTGTGAATGGCTTCGATGCGGGTGCGCGCGTAATGCTCGCCGTCGTTGTATTGCAGGTATTCACCCGGGTAGTCGTAGAGCGGGTGGTCGCCGTTGCTGTGGTTGCGCGGCACGCTGGAGCGCACCTCCAGGCTGGCGCGGGGCCGCTGGAAGTCATAGTCGTTCAGTGCCAGCGAGCCGGGCTGGACCTCTCGGGCCATTTGCCAATCGTAGAAGTGGTCGCGCTCGCGCATTTGCTGATCGGGCGGGAAGAACGGCACCGATTCATAGCCCGGTGCGCTGAAGTGGGCGCCGTAGGCGTCCGCCAGGACCAGCACATGGCGGGACTTTTCATGGCGGAAGTAGTAATAGATGCCTTCCTGTTCCATCAACCGGCTGACGAAGTCGAAGCTGGTTTCACGGTACTGGACGCAGTATTCCCACTCCCGATAGCTGGCGCTGAGGTTGTCTTCGAAATCGGAGAAACCGAGGTCGCGAAACACCTGCTTGATGATGTCCGGCACGGTCTTGTTCTGGAAGATCCGGCAGTCCGAGGTGCGGGTCAGCAGCCAGAACCAGGGGCGCAGGCTGACGCGGTAACCGGCGAACTGGCCGTGGCCGGTCAATTGCCGGCAACTGCTGACAATCCCGTGGAAGTAGCGTTGGCCGCCGCCGTACAGTTCCAGGCCCAGGCCCATTGGCTTGCCCAGCAACTGGTCGAACTTGATCGCCCGGTCTTCGGAGGTGAGGTCCAGCTCATAATGGAACAGGCGTCCCAACTCTTCGCTGCCTTCCATGCTTTGCAGTAGCAGGACATCGCCGCCCAGGGGGCTGTCGACCTGCACCAAACGAGTGTTTTGCGTGATTGCCATCAACGGCTTCCTCTGGCTCGGGTTCGGGCGTCAGTTGGCCGTCTTGAAGCGAGGGGAAGGCGTGCCTGCCTTTTGTTGTACATCCACCACAGAGGTCATCTCCTTATCGGCCTCACAAACGGCGCTCAAGGTTGGGCGCGGTCTGATTTCAAACGAAAACTGCTCCAGTGAGGTGAACACGGAGGTGTCTCAAGATAAGTGAGCGAAGGTTTTTTATTTAGTTTCTTTAGCTATATGTATTATTCATTTATCGAATAACGGAGCGAGAACCTCGACGGTTCAGGGGGTCATCAAGCGCAGCTGGCGATTTGCCCGTAGTCCCGGGCCCCGAACCCAAGCCTAGGTGCTGGAGGGCATTGTGCAGAAGGGAGTGTGCAGAAGGGGTTGTGTAGAAGGGACAGGCCAAGCATGGAATGTCCTCTGCTGCATGAGCATTGCATCCATTGCATCTCTTGAGGTTGCAGCTAGTCTGTGGCGCCTGGCCCAGGGGCTGGCCCGGTGATGGTGGTTGCGCCGATGCTCGACGGATGTTTTTTTCAAGTGAGGAAGGGTTTTTGATCGATCGCAAGGTTTCGGCAGCAGGCGGCCAGGTCAGCCGTTTTTCTGAGCATAAAGACACTCGCTGTATTGTGCTCCTGGGCGACCCTGGAGCCGGCAAGAGCCATCTGTTCGAGGCCCTTGCCCGGCAGTCGGGCGGCCACTACCTGCAAGTTCGGGACTTCCTGCGCAGGAAACCCACGGCCTTTGCCCCAGGCAGCACGCTGTTTCTCGATGCGCTGGATGAATGCCGTGTGCATTACGCAGATGCGCCGGCCATGGACAGCCTGGTCAGACAGATTGGCGAATTGCAGTCGTGCCAGGTGCGGATTTCCTGCCGCAATGCCGACTGGATGTGGCAGGACGATCGGGAGGCGCTGAAGGATTGCTTTCCCGACGAGAACGCAGTGCAGGAACTGTATCTGCTGCCACTGGATGAAGAGCAACAGCAGCAGGTCATCGCCAGTATTCCCCAGGTGGCTGCGGACTTTCTGGCCCAGGCTCGACAACGGGGGCTCGAGGATATGCTGGGCAACCCCCTGACCCTGCGGTTGCTCGCCCAGGTGGTGGCGCAGGCGCCATGGCCGCGCACGCGTCGGGAGCTGTTCGAGCGTTCTTGCACGGTGCTCCTCACCGAAGACAACAGCACCCACCTCAATGACCGGCGCTTGCGTGCCGAACTCAGTACCGTCGAACTGCAGCGCGCAGCCGGGCTGTTGTGTACGGTGCGGTTGCTGGCGGATATCGATGGGTTCAGTGTCCAGGCGTCGAACAACCAGCGTTATCCCTCCCTGGCGGCGCTGAACTTGTGTACGCCCAGGGCGCTGCGTGCCGCGCTGGCCAGTCGCCTGTTCAGGGCCACTGGTGAGCCTGGGGTGTTTGATCACAGCCACAAGGCCATCGCCGAATACCTGGCGGCCAGCTACCTCGGTGAACGGTTTCAGGAAGGTGTGCCGCTGAGCCGGATTCGCCTGCTGCTGGGGGGAGAGGGAACGCCGGTCTCCTACCTGAGGGGCCTGCATGCCTGGCTGCCGTTGACCCTGTGCGGCCATGCCGAGGAATTTATCCAGGCTGACCCGGTGGGGATCTTGAGCTACGGCGATGGCGCGTCACTGAGCAGTCACAGCAAGCGCCAGCTGTTCCAGGCATTGACCCGTCTCGCCGAGAGCGATCCGGGCTTTTGGGGCACCGACTATTCTTCGAAGGTCCTGGCAGGCCTGGCGGAACCGGCCATGGTGGAGTGTTTCAGCAGCATCCTCAAGGACCCGGCCAAGCCCCATGAGCTGAAGATCCTGGTGCTCGATGCCTTGCGAGTCGGGCAGCCGTTGCCAGAACTGGTGGGCGTCCTGGCGCAACTGCTGGCCGACACCGCTACCCATCCCAATGAATGTGCCTACGCAGCCCAAGTGCTGTCGCAGTTGGGCGAGCCGGGACTGCACGCCTTGCGCATGGCTTTCAAGACTCTGGTCAGCGAGCGTCGGGGCCGGCGTCTACGGGCCTTTATCCTCAGCCGGGTACTCAGGTCGGAGGCCGGTTACCAGGACCTGCTGGAACTCTATCGGCTCAACGCCGAGCAGTTGCTGGACGATGAGGCGGCGCTGGCTCGCTGGAACCTGCATGAGCTGGTGGCGAGCGGGGATATTCCCGCCTGCCTCGACGGCCTGCTGGCGATCGATAGCCACGGCCTCAGCGATGCAGCGGCCCTGGACGCCCTGACATTCATGGCGCCGTTGATCATTCGTTACCTCGCCACTCAGACCTCGCTGGACGAAGCCAGGCTGTTCGCCTGGTTGTCCGCTTGCAACGGCTTGACCACGTACAAAGGCTACCGGCAGTTCAATGAGCTTAACGAGGCCCTGGGCAGTTACGACCGGACCCACGCACCGGGTTTGCTGCTGCGGGCGGCCCGCCATCCCGGCCTGGAGGGCTTTGCCGTTTCCGCAGCGCCGGCCAAGGAGCCCGAGGAGGTCCAGGCCGAAGTCGAGGAATCCGCCGCCGAGACATCCCTGGACCAGCGGGTGCTGGAGCTTGTCAACCGCACCCTCGAGAAGCTTGAGCAGCAGCTGGACGCAGGCTATCCAGTCGCGGACGCCGATCCCTTGTTCCTCGGGGAGGTGCTGTTCAAGCTGATCGAACAGGATCAACTGGCAGGCAAGCCCTGGTTCCAGGCATTTCGCCGGGACCACTATGCGCTTTACATCGACTGCCTCGCCCAGCATCTGCTGAGTGAGGTCATCACCGGCGCAACGAGCCACTGCCTAGGCTTGAAACTCACCGGCCAAGTGCCCCTGGCGGACAAGCTGGATACGGTTCGCCAGTTGCTGGAATACGCGCCGCACCTTGACAAGACCCAGCTCTACTACCTGGTACGACCTTACTGCCGCCACCTGGGGCAGCAACAGTTCGGCGACGCCTTACTGGCTCTCCTGGCCGATGAGGCCGCTGCCCCCCATCGAGGTTTTATCACGGCTCTGGGCGTGCTGATGTCGCTGGACCGATTCGCTCCAGCACTGGCAGCGCTGGACCGCGACGGGAAAAATGAAGTGCTCTGGTACCTGCGGGACCTGACAGACCTGGTACGTGGTTTCGAAGCTCCGCTGGAAATGAGTGCCCTGCAGGCGGCCAGTTTTTGTCGCATGGTCGCCGAGCAGTTTCCCGTCGCGCTGGTGGACTCCGACTGGTTCACGCCCGTCAACACCGGCCCCGAGGATGCCGACGAGTTCATTCGAACGCTGATCGGTTTTCTCGCCACACACCCTTCCAGGGAGGCCGGAGAGCATTTGCTGGGGCTACAGGCCGATGCGGCCCTGGTCCCCTGGGGCGATCATATAAAGCATGGCTTATCGGTCTATCGAGCCCGGCAACATGACGCTCAGTACATCCGCAGCGGTTGGGAGCAAGTGCGTGATGTGCTGAGCAACGGGCCACCGGCCAACATCATGCACATGCAGGCGCTGGTCCTGGATGAGCTACACGCCGTGGCCAGCCAGCTGAAGAGCAACCTCGACGGGCATAAGTTCTTCTGGAACGAAGCCAACGGCAAGATCGACTCGCCCAAGTGGGAGAACAGCTGTCGCGACGCGCTCCTGGGGCTGTTGCGTCCACGCCTGGAGGGCCGACGCATCACCGCCGAACCAGAAGGGCACATGCTCCATGGCAATCGAGTGGACATCGCGGTGCAGCATGGCGCCATCAAACTGGTCATCGAGCTCAAGCGAACCAGCCACGCCGAGCTATGGACCTCGATCCAGGATCAACTGGTCGCGCTCTACACCTCGGACCCCGGTGCTCGGGGCTATGGCATCTATGGGGTGTTCTGGCATGGCGTCGGCGTCCCGATCACCAGTGCCCCCACAGGGGCATCGCCACGCTCGGCTGCCGAGCTCAAGGCGCAGCTGGAGACCAGCATTGCGCAAGAATTGCAGCCCTACATCAAGGTATTTGTGCTGGATGTCTCTGGCACTTGAGGGATGCTCTCAGGGCCAGTTCGGGGCAGGAAGCGTGGGGGAACCGGAGCAAGGGTGGCCCCCTTGTTTCAGCTTCGTCAGCGCGTCAGTGCAGGCCTCATGCAGCCATGGCCGGGGCGCCGGCGCCAATGAGCGACTGATAGCCGCAACACTTCAATGGGCGAGGGCCTGTACCCGGCAGCGACTCAAGGCTTCTCGCCGGCCTCGAACAACTGCAGCAAGCCCTGCAGGGCGTTGTCGACGAAGCGTTCGTCGCTGGTGCCCGCGGGAAAATGCAGCACCCCATGGATCACCAGTGATGCCAGGCCGTGGGTGTAGGACCAGCCGGCGAGGGCGACGCGGCGTACTTCCGGGGCCTGCGGCGCGAGCCCGAGCATCTGGGCGATGATCCGCTGCAGTTCGCCGAAGGCCTGTTCACGGGCCGCGATCAGCTCCGGGATCATCTGGCCATTGGCAAACTCGGCGCCGAACATCAGTTGATAGAGCGCCGGGTTGGCCCGGGCAAAACTGAAATAGGCCAGGCTGGCGCTGCGCAGTTTCTGCCGCCCGACCTGCTGCTGATCGTGTTGCACCAGCACCTGGGCCAGCTCGATAAAGCCCTGGGCCGCCAGGTGGCCGATGAGTTCCGCGCGATTGGCGTAGTGGTGGTAAGCCGCAGTGGCACTGACCCCGACCCGCTCCGACAGCGCTCGCAGCGACAGTTTGGTGGGGCCCACTTCCTCGAGCATGGCCCGGGCGGCGGCAAGCAGTTGTGGGGCCAGGTTGCCAACGTGGTAGGCGTCCCGTGAGCGTGGAGCGTGGGGCTTCATCAGAGGGTCCCGGATGGCGTGGACAGGGCTGGAAATCCGCGGAATCTTAGCATGGCGAAGAATCTTGACGGCGCTAAGATCGGACCGTAGCCTGAATCCCACAACAACACACTGCCCCCAGGGAGTACCCGATGTCCGAAGCGAAACTGCAACCCTCGGCCCAAGCCACTCTGCAACGCTGGCACAGCATGGTCGCCCGGCAAGACCTCAGTGCCTTGCCCGAACTGCTGTCGCCCCAGGTGGTGTTCCGCTCGCCCATGGCCCATACGCCTTACCCTGGAGTGCCGGTGGTGGCGACCATCCTTGGCACCGTACTGCAGGTGTTCCAGGACTTTACCTATCACCGCGAACTGGCGACGGCCGACGGCCTGAACCTGGTGCTGGAGTTCAGCGCACGGGTAGGGGAGCGGGAGGTCAAGGGCATCGACATGATCCGTTTCGATGAGACGGGCCAGATCATCGAGTTCGAGGTGATGGTCCGTCCCATGAGCGGGTTGCAGGCCCTGGGCGAGGAAATGGGAAAACGCCTGGCTGTCTACCTGGCGGCGAGCAAGGGGGCATAGCAGCCCCTCGGGACATGCCGCTCCAGAGGTCAATCCGGCGTGCTGATTCAGCCAGGATGCCGCCGTCCGGGGGCGGCCCTGTGCAGGCAGCCGTGCCCGGTACCGGGTTGCCAGACAGCGCTCCAGCGACCTGAACCGGGGCTGACTATCGGTTGAAGTGATAGTGACAATCAAACAACGCAGATTTTTTTTTGTTCGCTGACCCTGGATAATTGCCGCCGAAGAACACCATGACCGCAAGGGCAGCTCCGTGATGCTGGCCCCTTGCGCACCGAACCAGGCTTTTATTTCAGGATTCCCCCCGATGCGTTCTCCCGTTGTTCCCGCCTTGACCCTGGCGGCCTTGTTGTTGACCGGCTGTGCCTCTGCCCCCAATGACCCGAGCCTGGTGCTGCAGACCAGCAAGACCCCCGCCGAATATGCCGAGTGCGTGGTGCCCAAGCTGCAGGATCCAACGGTCTCCCAGACCCAGCGCGGCTACCGGATCGTGGTCTCCAGCAAGATCGCAGCAGACAACGTACTGGAAGCCTACAAGGCCCCCAATGGCGGCAAGGTGTACCTTTACGAGCGCCATTTGCTGGCTTCGAGCTTCAGCCCTTCGAGTTTCGAGCGGGCCGCCCAGGGCTGCCTCTAGTTCCTGTCAGATCGTTCTGTTCCAGCCATCTCCAGTGCCTGCAACAAACGTCCGACTTGTGCCAGCTCCCAGGTGCTCAACAGGCTGACCGGGTCGGTGCCGAAGCGCTGCCGAGCGTCGAGCTGCCACTCCAGGCCTTCGGCACTGCGGCAATGTCGGCAGTGCTGCAACTGACTGCCATCGACATCCAGCAGCAAGCGCCAATCGCCAATCTCCACTTGCACCTGGCCCTCGGTCCCGGTGACCAGGTGCAAGGGATAGACACCTAGGGCGGCGTCCCGCAGGCGCTGGCAAACCTGGCGGGCGTTGAGGCTGGCTGATGGTTGCATAGCGATCCTGAGCGGGAGGTGGTCCGGTAGCGGAAGGCGCAATGATGTCTGCGCCAGGGCCTCGGGGTCCAGTGCTGCGAGCGCCAGTGGCGACCAGCCCGGCTCGGGTTGGCGCAGGTGCCCGGGGCAGGCCGGTGACAGCAGCACCGTCCCCGCCCCGGCCACCCGGGTCAGGGCTGCAGGCGTCGCACCGTCCAACCGGTTTCGTTCAGGTCGTAGCGCAGGCGTTCGTGCAGGCGCTCCTGGCCGTTGCCCCAGAATTCCACGGAGTGGAAGCGCAACTCGAACACGCAATACCCCGCTGGACGAGGCAGGGGCCCCGGTACTGCAGCCAGTTCGCGGGCGGCGCGGCGCATGGCCTGGATATCCTTCAGTTCTTCGCTCTGGTGCGACACCGTGGACATCGGGTGGGTGGCATAGGGGCGGTTCAACCAGGCCTCGTCGGCCCGGCTATCGGGCAGGCGCACGGCGCGGCCGTTGAGGATGATCTGCTGGCTGGTTTCACGCCAGTACAGCACCCCCGAGGCCCAGGGATTCTGCGCCAGTTCACGGCCTTTCTGGCTGCCGGCGTGGGTGCTGAACAGCAGCCCGTTGTCGGTGATCTCACTGATCACGACGATGCGTGTCGACGGCCGCCCCTGGCTGTCGGCAGTGGCCAGCGCCAACGCCTTGGGCTCGCGTATGCCCATGCGCCGAGCGCGCTCCAGCCAGTTGCGCAGCACGCCCATGGGGTCTTGGGGCAGGGTCTGGTACTCGGGAAACGGAGCGTCGAGGGTTCCAGTGAGGGATTCCGACATGCCGTTGCCCAGCAACGGCTTGCCTTGCAGTGGCTTATTCATAGCACGATGCTCCCCCGTCCAAAGGTCACGCCATTGCCAGAAACCTCGACCCGCTTCAGGTCATCGGCACGGCCTTCGGCCCTGGCGAACATCAGCGATGGCCGGCCGATCTCCACGCCCTGGAGAATCTCCACCTGCTGGCCAAACGGCACCTGGCCATGGCGGCCCAGGTGGATGGCCAGCGGCCCGGCGGCAGAGCCGGTGGCGGCATCTTCGACCACGCCATAGGCGGGCGAGAACATCCGACTGCGCCAATGCCGTCCCGCACCGGCAAAACAGTTGATGGCCATGTCGTGGAAGTTGGACAGGGCGCGATGATCGGGGTGCAAGGCAGACAGCGCCTCGATGCTCGGCAAACCGACGAATACGTGGCGCGGGCCGTTGTGGTAGATCTCGATGGCAAAGGTCGAGGCACTGATGCCCAGGGCACTGAGCAATTCGGCATCGCGTCCCAGGGCCGACCAGGTTGGTATCGGCTGGTCCATGCTGGCGGCGATCACGCGGCCGGCCTGGCGCTCCAGTTCGAAGGCGATGGTGCCCATCTGGGTTTCCAGGTACAGGCGGTGATTGTCCGTCAGGGCCCCCAGCGCGATAGCGGTGCCCAGCAGCGGATGGCCGGCGAAAGGCAGCTCATTGACCGGGGTGAAAATCCTGATCCGCCAGTCCCCCCCATTGCGCGGCTGGAGCACGAAGGTGGTTTCCGACAGGTTCATTTCCCGGGCAATGCCTTGCATCTGCTCGGCCGAGAGGTCGTCGGCCTTGAAGAACACCGCAACCGGGTTGCCTTCCAGTGGCACACTGGCGAAGGCGTCGATGATGGCATATTCGTGCATGGGTCAGCTCCCGGCGGCCGAAGCGCTGTTGTCGACAGTGGTGTTGATGAGCGCATGACGCAGCAGGTCGGCCATGATCCGTGGGCCTTCCTGGGTCAGCAATGATTCGGCATGGAACTGCATCGAGGCGAACGAAGGACCGCGCAGCGCATGCACTTCGCCGGTCTCGCGGTCGCGGCTGATTTCGACGGTGCCGAGGCCGTGGACATCCAGGCGGTCACTGCTGCTCTGGGCGGCAAAGGTGTTGTAGAACCCCACCCGCTCAGCGTTGCCGAACAGGTCGATCTGCTTCTGCACGCCCTGGTTGGGAATCAGCTTGCGTTGCAGTTCAAGGCCCAGGCACAGGCTCAGTACCTGGTGGCTCAGGCACACCGCAACGAAGGGCCGCTGCTGGCTGAGCAACGAGCGGATGGCCAGGTGCAGGTGGCTGATCTTCGGCTGCTGGACATCGCTGGGGTTGCCGGGGCCGGGACCCATGATCACCAGGTCGTAGCCGTCGAAGCTGTATTCGTCGTTGAAACTGCACACGCTCACCATCAGCCCCAGGGACCGCAACTGCTTGGCGATCATCGAGGTGAAGGTGTCCTCGGCATCGACGATCAGCACCTGGCGCCCGCTGAAGTCGCTCTGGACCTGCTGCCGCTGCTGACTGTCCATCAGCCAGAAGTCGGAAACGTAGGCATTGCGGCTGGCCAGCGCGGCGCGCACCTGCAGGTGGTTGCCGAAGCGCGAGGGCGTCTGGTTCTTCAACGCGCCAATCAAGCCGGCGGCCTTGGCCCGGCTTTCGGCGGCTTCGGCCATTGGCTCGGAATGCCGGACAATGGTCGAGCCCACGCTGATTTTCACCTGCCCGTGGCGGTCGATATCGGCGGTACGGATCAGGATCGCCGAATCCAGCGAGCGTCCGCCCTTGCCATCGCTGCCGATCAACGCTGCCATGCCGCTGTAGTAGCCGCGGCCCAGGGGTTCATGGCGGCGGATGACCCGGCAGGCGCTTTCCAGCGGGCTGCCGGTGACGGTCGGGGCAAACAGGGTTTCGCGCAGTATGTCGCGGACGTCGCGACGGGTCTTGCCTTCGATGAAGTACTCGGTGTGCGCCAGGCAGGCCATTTCCTTGAGGTAGGGGCCGCGCACATGCCCTCCGTCCTCGCAAATGCGCGCCATCATCTTCAATTCCTCATCCACCACCATGTACAGCTCATCGGCCTCCTTGCGGTTGGCCAGGAATGCCATGACCTCGCTCAGGCTGGGGCCGGCGGGTGGGTATCGGTAGGTGCCGCTGATCGGGTTCATCACCGCCACGCCGTCCTTGACGCTGATGTGGCGCTCGGGCGAGGCGCCGACGAAGGTGCGCTCGCCGGTATGGATGATGAAGGTCCAGTACACCCCTTTTTCCCGCTCCAGCAGGTGGCGGAAGAATGACAGGGCCTTGGCCGCACCGTACTCGCTGATCTCCGCCAGGAAGGTGCGCTTGATCACGAAGTTGGCACCTTCCCCGGAGCCGATTTCATTCGCGATCACCTGGCTGACAACCTCGGCGTAACGCTCGTCGCTGAGGTCGAAACGCTCGCCGTTGAGCTGGAGCGGCTCGTCAGGCAGCACGCCCAGCAGTTGTTCGATGCCAATCGATTGCTGTTCGGTGATTTTCATCGCCAGCAGTGGCGACTGGTCGTCCACGGCCTCGAAACCGCGTTCGGCGATCTGCCTGTAGGGAATCAGCGCCAGCACCTCCAGACGCGCGGCACCGACGGTGGTGGCGGGCAGTTCGATGTCCGCCAGGCACCCGGGTTCGGACATCGTTCCCAGCAGCACGTCCAGCACCCCCGGGCCAGTGGACTCGGGGCGGTAGAGCAGGGCGAAGGGCCCGGGCGCCGGTTGCAGGATGCGCCCGATGAGGTGGGCAGTGGTCTGGCTCATAACACCACCTCGTCAGTGGTCACGACCATGGCGCAACGGCTGGCCGCATATTCGATGGCCATCCAGTGGTGTTCCTTGCTGAAGTCGGCGATCGCATCGGCAACCAGGAACGGCTGGATATCGTTGGAGTAGGCATCCACGGTGGAAATCAGCACCCCGACATGGGCGTATACACCGCACAGGACCAACTGGTTGCGGCCGCTGGCGCGCATGCGTTCGAGCAGGTCCGAGTTGAAAAAGGCGCTGTAGCGCCACTTGGTCAGCAGCCAGTCGCCCGGGCGCGGCGCCAGGGCATCGACCACCTCGCGGTCGTTCGGGCTGGCCTGCATGCCCGGGCCCCAGAAGTCCTTGAGCAAGCCTCGTTGCTCCTCGCTCATGCTGCCAGGCTGGGCGGTGTAGGCCACCGGCAGCTGGTGCTCGGCGGCCCATTGGCGAATGCGTGCGGCATTGCCCACCAGGCTTTCACGCAGGGGCTCGGGCAACGGCCGCAGGAAGTAGCGCTGCATGTCATGCACCAGCAGTACGGCGCGCTGAGGGTCGATATGCCATTGCGCGAGGTTGACGGGCAGGTCGCGGGCAGTGGGCAGGGCGTAGGGGACGATCGATGGAATGCCGGTCATGGCGACGAACTCCAGTCAGAAAATGGCAGCGGTGGGCGCGGTTTTCCAAGCCATGACCGCGGTGACGGCCTGCCAGGGAGTCAGGCGCGGATCGCACAGGCTCTTGTAGTGGCTGGCGACCTGGTCCAGCCCCAGGGCATCGGAAACGCATTCGCTGACCTCATCCGGGGTGGTCTCCAGGTGCAGGCCGGCGGCCACGCCTCCGGCCGAGGTGACGGCGTGCTTGAAATTGATGATTTCTTCGGTGATGGTCCGCACCATGCGGGTCTTGTTGCCACAGGGGGCGACGATGGTGTTGCCGTGCATCGGGTCGCTCAGCCAGATGATCTGGTGACCGGCGCTGCGAACGGCCGCCACCAGGGGCGGCAGTCGATCCCCGACCTTGTGCGCGCCCATGCGGGCGATCAGGGTCAGCCGACCGGGCTCGCGCCGTGGATCCAGGCGTTCGCACAGGCTCAGCAACTGGTCCCGGGTAATGTCCGGGCCGATCTTGCAGGCCACCGGGTTGAGCACTTCGCTGAGCAGGGCCACGTGGGCGCCGGCCAACTGGCGGGTGCGTTCGCCGATCCACGGCCAGTGGGTCGAGCCGAGAAAGACCCGGCCCTGGTGATCCTGGCGAACCTGGGGCAACTCGTAGTCGAGCACCAGCATCTCGTGGCTGGTCCAGGCTGGCGAACCACATAATGGCTCCTGGTTTGCCGGCTCGTTCCAGCCCAGGTGCTGCAGGATGTCCTGGGCCGCGTGGTAGCCGCGCACCAGGCGCTGGGCATCATGCTGGCGATGGCTGCCCAGGGCCTCGCGGCCGTTGACCATGTCACCGCGATACACCGGCAACTCGACGTTGCCGATGCGCTCGCTGTTGTTGGAGCGCGGCTTGGCGAATTGCCCGGCAATCCGTCCCACCCGCACCACCGGCTGCTGGGTGACCAGGCGCAACGCACCGGCCAGGATGTCCAGGACCGCGGCTTTTCGGGCCACGTGGGCGGGAGAGCTTTCATCCATGTCTTCGGCGCAGTCACCGGACTGGATAATCATCGCCTCGCCGGCCGCGACTCTGGCCAGAGTGGCGCGCAGCACCAGAATGTCCTCGACTCGAATCAAGGGCGCGCTGTCCCTGAGATAGGCCTGCGCATCGTGCAGTTGTGAGGGCTCGCTCCATTGAGGTTGCTGGAACGCTTCACAACTTAGAACCCGTTTCAGTAAGTCTTCCATGATGCGATCACTCTCCCAGGGGGGATTAAGTAGGTAAGCCTTCGCGCTTGATTTGCGGCACGGGAATACCCAGGGCGCGCAACTGCTGGAAGACATTCATGAACTCGCGGTTCTGTTTTATCTTGCCGTCCTGCAACTCGAAAGAATGCAGGAAGTGATTCTCGTAATAACCTTCCGGGTACCCGGGAAACAGGATCTTGCCGTGGCCATCACATTCGACCCAGATATGGTTGGGGTCATCGGTTTCAAATATCTTGATGTTGTACCACTCCCAATCCGGGAAGCATTTGAGTGACCAGACCGCATGTTCGGCCAACTTTGCCTTGCCGTTGATGGCAATGGGGGCGCCGGTGTCCGTGGTCCACAGACCGCCGGAGCCATCTTCGGTAAACAGTTCGTGGCGCCGCAGGCGAGCCTGGCCCTGGGTATGCATGTATTGCTCGACCGTAGCGCGGTTTTTGCGTCTAAGTTCAGTGTCGTCGTGTTGGTTTAGTTGACGGGCTGGACTATTTGGCATGCGGGAATCTCCTATAGCAAGATGGGGTTTATGACGCAGGAATACCTTCGCGCTTGATCTTCGGCAGCGGAATGCCAAGACCACGAAGTTGCTCGAAGGGGTTCATGAATTCACGGCTCTGAGTGATCTTGCCGTTGTCCAGCTCGAATGAATGAATGTAATGATTTTCGCAATAGCCTTCGGGATAACCGGGCACCCGGGTCTTGCCGCGGCCATCGCTTTCCACCCAGAAATGGTTGGGGTTATCGGTGGCGAATACCCGGACATTGTGGAACTGCCAATCAGGAAAACACTTCTCTACCCAGGCTCCGAGGGCGGCGAGTTTGGCCTGGCCCTTGATTTCCAGCGGTTTTCCGCTCTCGGTGTTCCAGGAGCCAAGGCTGCCGTCCTGGGTGAAGAGTTCATGGCGGCGCAGGCGATCCTTGCCATTAGTGCCCATGTACTGTTCGACGGTGGCACGGTTTTTTCTGCGCAGTTCAAGTTGATCGTTAAATCCGTTGGCAGCTGTTGAAGCGGGCATGGGCAGCCTCCTCAGTTGTTTGAGTCATGAACCAAAGGTTTCGCTCTTTTAAAAACAAAGTGCCGGGTTGATTGGCGCCAGGCGAAAGCCGTTACTTGCTTAAGCGATGCACTGTTTCGGCGGTGAGCGGAGGTTGTTTATACACTTGCATTTGTTGATGCTGGAACTACCAGATTTTGTAGTGAAAAGACCGCAGGGAGTTCGACCCAATGGACTGTTTCAGTATCGTGAAGTGATCAGGGCGTTGGTCGTCTGAATCGCAGTAGTGGCCCCGCAATATCAAGCATGACTGATGGCTATGGAGCCCAACTAGATAGTAGGGCTGCAGTATTAGTTCGAAGCAATCTATGGTTGTTCTGAATTAACTGTTGACATGAGTTCGGCTTGGTCTAGTCTCACGTCCTCCTTCAAACTTTAGTGGTGTTCAAAATGGAGTTAGGACAGCTGTTTGGATGGGATGCCTATTTTTACAGTATCTTTACGCAAGCCATGAGCGCCGAAGAGTTCACGGCGGTGGCGATCAGAGTACTGCAGGAACTGGGCTTTGATTTCTTTGCCTATGGCATGTGCAGCGCGACACCGTTCATGCGGCCCAAGACTTATATACACAGCAATTACCCTGTGGACTGGGTGCAGCACTACCAAGCACAGAACTACGCCCTGATCGACCCCACGGTGAAGCACAGTAAAGTTTCGTCGGCGCCGATCCTGTGGGGTAACGAGTTGTTCCGGGAATGCCCGCAGTTGTGGTCCGAGGCCAGGGACTCGGGCCTGTGCCACGGCCTGGCGCAACCGTCGTTCAATGGCCAGGGGCGGGTCGGCTTGCTGAGCCTGGCACGCAGGAACAAGGCCATCAGCCTTGAGGAACTCGAAGCCTTGAGGCCGGTGACCAAGGCATTTGCCGCCGCGGCTCATGAGAAGATCGGCCAACTGGAAAACGACCACCGTCTCGCCAAGGCCATCGTCGAGTTCAGTGGGCGTGAATGTGATGTGCTGCGCTGGACCGCCGACGGCAAGACCTCGGAGGAGATCGGCGTGATCATGGGGGTATGCACCGACACGGTGAATTACCACCATCGCAACATCCAGCGCAAGATCGGCGCCAGCAACCGGGTGCAGGCCGTGTCCTACGCGGTTGCCCTGGGCTACATCTAGGTCCAGCGCGAAGGCCGAAGGTCGACTGCCAACTGCTGCCGACCTGGCACAGTGATCAGGGCCGAAGCCTTCCGGGTTAGGCCCACTGGCGGTGGAACACGGCGCCATTTTGCCGGGGCCCATCCTTCGCGTCCGGATCAATCTTGAGGTCCGGCCGTTCCAGTCAGGCGGTCTCTTGCAGCAACGCGTCAGGGGTGAACAGGGCAGGGGCGAGGGCGCCATCATGCTGTTCGCGGTGAGCCGATAGCGCGATCGCAAGGATCTTTTCATCCTGGTGCACGGTGACCGGTCCCAGCGCCTCGTAGCGCACACCGTTGATCTTGTAATAGCGCTGCATGGTCCTGTTGACGACCCCGACTATTGTGTCGGCCCCTGCAAGGCTGGCGAGTTTGAGGCTGTACCAGAACAGCGGCATGGCCAGTTGCGGCTCGCAGGTGGTAAAGCGGGACATTTCCCAGATCGCCGGATGCCTGGGGGGCGCCCCGGCACAGGCTTGGCTGAACACCCCCTCAAGCAAGTTGGGAAATGTGCTGGGTATCAGCCGGGCGCAGCCAATGATTGCGCCCTGCGGGTCGAATGCCAGCACGTAGCGGGCATGCGGGGTGTCGTACTGATCCCATTCACATCGGTCCGGGTGCGGATGGGCTGGCAAGCGCCACCCCAGTTTCACGACAAACTGCTCATACCGAAAGCGACCGAGCATCCATCGCAGCGCGTCGCTCATGTCATTCAGCGAGTGCTCTTCCATGTGCATGGCTGGAGATTCCTGGCGGATAGGGGCAGTTTTTTATAGAGGACTTGCAGCGGCTTGGCACCTACAAGATTTGGTAGTGCCCTGGGTCGGCAAGTGGCGCACGTACTGGCGCCGATGACCGTGGTCGCAGCGGCAACGGCTACAACCGCGACCGTGTTTGCCCCATGTGTCCCGGGGATACCCAGGCCCCGGGACCGGCCATGGCAGGGCTGTCGGGCGCCAGCGGCAATACCGGCCGCTGCAGGCGCCCGAAGCAGGCAGCCAGGCTGCCCGCGGCCTTTGCCAATGCCTGGCCACGGGCAGCCCGGAGCTCAATTGCCGCGGTGGAAGGCTTGCTCGGCAGGCACCAGGGGGATTTTCATCGACGCCGGTGCCTCGACGCTGAAACTCTTGAGCTTGAAGGTCGTGCTGTTTGTCTTGAACACCGTTGGGTAGTTCTTCTTGGTCCAGGCGTTCCAACTGGCCACGCCCATGGCCATCTGCAGCGAATAGTCCAGCGAGTTGAAGCCGGGAGTGAAGGGCTGGTTGGATTGCAGATTGCGGTAGAACGGCGCTACCGCCACCTCATTCACCACGCACCCGGGCACACGCCCGTAGGTTTCATTGATGCTGCCGCTGGGCTTGATCACTTCCAGGCAGTTGTCAGCGGGCTTGGGGTTAAAGTCCGGCCCGGGCTTTCCTCGGGTATCCATGGCCCGACTGTGGCAGCTCATGCAACTGGACAGTGGACTGTCGACCGGGCCGTTCATGCGAGCCAGGTAACCTAGCTGGTCATCCGGTGCGCGTTTGGCGAACAGCGCCTTGGCCTCGGGATTGATCCAGCTTTCCTCCGGGCGTTTACCGGCCTGGTAGTCGGCGTAGGTGAAGCCAGGCGAGTTGCCCCACTCCAGGCCCACGGGAATCAGGTTATCCCAGTAGTTGGCCGCGCCCCGGGAACCGTTGAACACGAAGGTCGCGAATACCCAGCCGCTGTGAGTGGCATCGGCCTGTTCCTTGACCGCGATATCCATCTGCAGCAGGCGCAGGCTTTTCGGCTGGCCGTTGCCGGCTATATCCGCTTGCCACTGCAGGTTGTTGCCCTTGAGGTAGGGCGCCTCGCTATCGGTGGCATCGGTGAACAGCAGCTTGGCGGTGACCGTGCCCACCGGGAACACGGCACTGGTGGTGCTCGGCCGCACCGAGCCTTGCCACACCTTGCCGAAGGTGCTGCCACCCAGGTCATTGTAGAAACCCACGGCCCAATTGCTGGTGCGCCGAGTCTGGTTCGGCCCGAGCTCGTGCAGGCGGCTGCCTCTTTCCATGGTCAGCCCATGAACGGGTTCGCGCTTTTCATGCATCCACGGGGCGTGATACCAGCGCCGCACGCTGTTCCTTTGCAATTCCCAGTCGACCTCGGTGTTGCCCTCAACGACATAACTCAGGACTTCGGCCATGTACTTCTGCGGGTCGCTCTTGTAGTTGGTGGCGCTCCATGGAAAGTGCGGCGTGCTGGCGAGCGGGCTGACCGGGTATTGGTTGCTGATGGCGAAGCAGGGAAAACCGCTGATGCAGGGAGCCCTGGCGGAGGTGTTGAATTGCTGTTTGGCAGCCTGCTCATAGTCGCCATTGGACAGCGCATGGGCGTCGAGGGTATAGACGGTCGGTAGGGTGAAGGCGGTGCAAAGCAGTAAGGATCTGTATGACATAGCGCTCTCCTTGGCCATGAGTCATTGCGATCAAGCTTGACTGCGCAGGGCGGCTTGGGCGCGCTACTCCAGGCATTAACAGCTATAAGTGGGAAGCCGAGTGCCGATGGCGAACGTCCATGCACAGCAGAACAGTAGTTGAAAAAATGCCCTTGTGCGTGGCCCCGAGAACGCGAAGGAGGGGGCTGGGCCCAGCCAGGCCGGCGGACAATCGCTATCCTGCAAGTCCGTGATGGGCGGCCGGGGCAGGGCGCGCAGGGTTGGCCCCTGCCGATTATCGAGGGAAATGAGTACCGGGCTTGCCAGCGCCCCTTGAACATTGACCTGGATCGACCTAAAAGCTGCTCCAGCTCATGGCTATCACGCGGCCAATTCGCTTGAATAGCGCCCCGCATCGCCTGGCCAACGAGATGGCTTGCCAGGGCGTGGCCGAATAAAAATATGCACCACTTAGAAAGGACTCTGCATGTCGCTCTTGCGTTGGTTATCTGGTCTGTCCAACTTGTTGCACTATCGCCGCGAGTGGTTGCGCGCCGACCTGCGTGCCGGCCTGTCCGTGGCCGCCATCCAGATCCCCATCGCCATCGCCTACGCCCAGATCGTCGGCCTGCCCCCGCAGTACGGGCTTTACGCCTGTGTATTGCCGATGATCGTCTATGCCCTGATCGGCAGCTCGCGGCAGTTGATGGTCGGCCCCGACGCCGCCACCTGCGCCATGCTCGGTGGGGCAGTGGCGCCCCTGGCCATGGGCGACCTGCAGCGCACCGTCGAATTGTCGATGATCGTCACCGTGCTGGTGGGCCTGATGCTGATCGCCGCCGGTATCGCCCGGGCGGGGTTTATTGCCAGTTTCTTCTCGCGGCCCATTCTCATCGGCTACCTCAACGGTATCGGCCTGAGCCTGATCGCCGGGCAGATGGGCAAGGTGGTGGGGTTCCAGATCGAAGGCGAGGGGTTCATCCTGGGCCTGCTGGATTTTCTCCAGCGCCTGGGCGAGATCCATTGGCTGACCCTGGCCATCGGCCTGGTCAGCCTCGGCCTGCTGATCTGGCTGCCGCGGCGCTACCCGCGCTTGCCGGCGGCGATGGTGACGGTGGCGGTCTTCACCTTGCTGGTCGGGCTGTTTGGGCTCGATCACTTCGGCGTCGCCATCCTGGGCCATGTGCCCGCCGGAATCCCCGAGCTGTCCTGGCCCAAGACCACCCTGGAAGAAAGCAAGAGCCTGCTGCGCGATGCCCTTGGGATTGCCACGGTCAGCTTCTGCAGCGCCATGCTCACGGCCCGCAGTTTCGCTGCGCGCCACGGCTACGCGATCAATGCCAACCACGAGTTCATCGCCCTGGGCATGAGCAACCTGGCGGCCGGTGCCTCGCAGGGGTTCGCCATCAGCGGGGCGGATTCGCGTACCGCGGTCAACGACATGGCCGGAGGCAAGAGCCAGTTGGTCGGGATCATCGCCGCTGTGGTGATCGCGTTGATCCTGTTGTTCTTCACCGCGCCCATGGCGTGGATCCCGCAACCGGCCCTGGGCGCGGTGCTGTTGATGGCCGGCTGGGGCCTGATCGACATCAAGTCCCTCAAGCAGATCTACACACTCAGTCGCTTCGAGTTCTGGCTGTGCCTGCTGACCACTGTCAGCGTGCTTGGCTTGGGCGTGCTGCCGGGCATCATGTTTGCCGTGACCCTGGCCATCCTGCGCCTGCTGTACAGCATCTACCAACCGACAGATGCAGTGCTGGGCTGGATGCCGGGCATCGAGGGCCAAGTCGATATCAGACGCTACCCGCAGGCCCGTACCGTCCCCGGCCTGGTGGTGTATCGCTTCGACGAGGCGATCCTGTTCTTCAACGCCGATTACTTCAAGATGCGCCTGCTCGACACGGTCCAGCGTGCGACCAAGCCCGAATTGGTGCTGTTCAACGCCGAGGCGGTCAACGACATCGATGTCAGCGGCATCGCGGTGCTGCGTGAGGTCCGCGATACCCTGGCCGCCCAGGGCGTGCACTTCGCCATTGCCCGGGCACGGGGCACCTTCCTGAGCATGCTCAAACGCTCGGGAATGGCCGCAGAGATGGATGACCCACTCCTGTTCACTTCAGTGCGCTCAGGGATAAGGACCTACCGGGTATGGCGCAACAGTATGCGCAAGAGCAATCCCCCGGAGGGGGGAGGAGAAGGCTAGCCAGCGGGGAGTTGCCCTCACCGGCGGATTGATCGAGTTGCAGCCGGTCGAGGAAACCGTGATCAGCATCAGCACGGCATGCCCAGGTACACCGGGCATGCTGCTCATCAACGGCCTTACTGAGTGATGGTCATGCTGCTGGTGGCCTGGACCGAGCCGTAGCGGATGCGCGGATACGTCGGATCGGCGTAGCTGAAATCCATGACGGTGCCGATGGAGCCGTTGAACATCGCCAGGCAACTGAAGTTCACCGCCACCTGGCCGCCATAAGGCGTTACCCCTATGGCGACCTGGGTCGGCCCGGTCCATTCGATCTTGCAAGCCAGCGAGCTGCCGGCCGCGCCGCCATTGTATCCGCGGCAATTCAAGGTGGCATTGCCATTGCTGCTGCTGGGAAACCCGGCCCATTTTGCAATCGCCAGGTTGGCCGAGCATGAGGTGTTGACGCTACTGGCTCCCGGAGCGAGCTTGTACACCCCGGATGGCGGTGAAAGCGTTGCCGTTACCGGCGTCAATGGCAGGGCGGCAAGACGCAAGGCCGCCTGGTTTTCAACGACTGTCGTCGGCGACGGCGGGAGCTTGCACACCACCACGGCGCCGACGTCGTCGGACTTCTTCAACTCCCCCAGCGCAGTGATATCGGCGCCGCCCTTCGATTCGCAGAAGAGTTTGCGCAGCTGGGCTTTTTCTTCGCTGTCAGCCGTGGACGAGGCTTGGGCCAAGGGTGCAAGTGCCAGCCCCATGACTCCAGCCATCAGCAAGCGTGAAAGATTCATGATCGATTCCTTATCGAGGTTATGACTTGCAGCACCCTATGAGCGCCAGGTGGTTTTTTTCATGACAAAAGCTCGAGTGTTTCGCGCAAACGGGACGCTGGAGTCTTGCCCTTGCAGGGCTTGACCTGATGCCGCTATCTGCTGTTGAATGCGCGCCCTGAAGCCTCTGCAACCTTTTCTCCACGTGGTGAAGCCAGTGCCCGACGCCAGCCAACACGCCTGATACCGACGACGGTCCATCCTGCCTGATGGCTGCCCGTGCCTGTACGCGGCGGCGCTTCATCGCTATGCCTGCCTGATCCTGTCGTTGGTTTTTCTCTATTTTCGAGGACAAACCCATGCACATGGATATCCGTGCCACCGCGCACAACCTGGAACTGCTCAAATACCCCCGCACGCCCCACCTGCAAGGCTCGCGCCTGCAGGATGGCGACACTGACACTGGCCAGGTGCGCTATGCCGCCCTGGCCGGGCAGTGGCTGGTGGTGGAAGAAAAACTCGATGGCGCCAACGCCGGCATCAGCTTTACCGCCGGCGGTGAGCTGCGCCTGCAGTCACGCGGTCACTACCTCACCGGCGGCGGTCGCGAACGCCAGTTCAATCTGTTCAAGCAGTGGGCCTCGGCCCACGAGCACTGGTTGCTGGAGCGCCTGGAAGATCGCTTCGTGCTGTATGGCGAATGGCTGCACAAGAAGCACTCGGTGTTCTACGACCGCTTGCCACATTACTTCTGCGAGTTCGATGTGTGGGACCGCGCCACAGGGCTGTTTCTCTCCACCGCGGCACGCCGATGCCTGCTTGAGGGTGGGCCGGTGCTTGCGGTGCCGGTGCTGTACGAAGGCCCGGCGCCGCGCCGGCATGCCGAGCTGATGGCACTGGTGAGCGATTCGCTGGCCAAGAGCGCGCGCTGGCGTGAGGTATTCGAGCAGGTGGTACGCCGTGAATGCCTGGACCTGGCCCGTGCCTGGCGCCAGTGCGACCGCTCCAGTCGCATGGAGGGCCTGTACCTGAAGCTCGAGGATGAGCAGCAGACCCTTGGCCGGCTCAAGTGGGTACGCCAGGACTTCGTCCAGGCCATCCTCGATGCCGACCAGCACCATGCCAATCAACCCTTTATCCCCAATCAACTGGCCGACGGCGTCGATCTCTATGCGCCACGCCTGTCCATGGACTGGCAGGGCCCACGCCACGGCTACTGAAGGAGCATCCCGAAATGGATATTCGACAACTGCAGCAACTGGCCCCCGAGCCGGGGCGCGATATGGACGCCGCCGCCTGCCTGGAGGCGATTCCGGCTCTGGCGCGCCTGGCCGACACACCGCAAGACCCGACCTACCACGCCGAGGGCGATGTGTGGATTCATACCCGTCTGGTGGTCGAAGCCTTGCTGGCGCAAACCGCCTACCAGCAGGCCAGCGCCGAGCAGCGTTTTGTGCTGTTCTTCGCCGCCCTGTTGCACGACATCGCCAAGCCTGACACCACGGTGATCGACCCGGATACCGGGCGTATCGGCCAGCCCGGTCACTCACGCCGGGGCGCGGTGGATGCGCGGCTGCTGTTGTGGCGCGCCGGCGTGCCTTTCGAGCTGCGCGAGCAGATCTGCCGCATCATCGCCGTGCACCAGGTGCCGTTCTTCGCCCTGCAGGGTGACCGCAGCGGCCGCAGCGCTGAGTTCCTGTTGCACAAACTGTCCTGGGAACTGCCGCTGTGGATGCTCTGTGCCGTGGCCGAGGCCGATATGCAGGGCCGCCACTTCGCCGGCAAGGCCGATGTACTGGACGCCATCGAACTGTGGCGCGAACTGGCGGAGGAGGAGGGCTGCCTGCACGGGCCGCGGGCCTTTGCCGACGACTACACACGCATTCAGTACCTGCGTGGCGCCCGGGTACACCCTGACTACCCCTTGCATGCGCCGCAGGGTTCGTCGGTGGTGATGCTCTCGGGCCTGCCGGCCAGCGGCAAGGACACCTGGACCGCACAGCACTACCCGGACCTGCCGGTGGTGTCGTTCGACGACGCGCGCCAGGCCCTTGGCCTGCGCCATGGCCAGAACGAGGGCGCCGCTGCGCACTACGCCATCGACCGGGCCAAGGCCCTGTTGCGCGAGCACAAAGCCTTTGTGTGGAACTCGACGCACCTGTCGACGCAGATGCGCAACCGCACCCTGGACTTGCTCTACGGTTACGGCGCGCAGGTGCAGATTCTTTACCTGGAGCGCCCCGAGGACGAAATCATGCGGCGCAACCAGAAGCGCGACACCTCGCTGCGCAACGATGATATCCGCCGCATGCTGTTCAAGTGGGAAGTGCCACTGCCAACCGAGGCACATCGAGTTGTTTATCAGGCAGTGACGGGATGAACGGTACTTACGTTCCTGATATAAGACCGCACTTCATTAACAGCTTTAAAAGTTTTATAGCAGAGTAAAAGAAAACAAATTAATTAGTTGATAAGTGCGGATGGAGCCCCCCCCTAAGAATGAAGCTTACGGATGTCTACAGCAAAATAATCAGTGAAGAACCGTACAATGACATGGATATATTCTTTGATAACTATGAAAGCTTTGAAGAAATTCCGCTTGTATCAAGATACAGCCGCTTAAAGCCCTTGAAGGATGAGCTGAGCGGCAGCGGGGCTTCTGGCTTTCTGACAGGGCTCGCTGTATTTCTTTTGAATACTTTAAGATTGTTAGAAGTATCAAGAAGTGAAAGTGTGTTTTTTGCCGTGACCTTTACAGACTTTGAGGGGCTGGAGGAACAAGGCATCCTCATACCTAATATATTTATTTATCCAAAACCGGCCTCGGTCGGTTTTTTGGAAAAACTACGAGAAAATGATGGAGGTCTTGAGTCACGGGAGATGAATCGCCCCGGGTTTCCT
>NZ_AYMU01000007.1 GCF_000633395.1 Pseudomonas sp. PH1b | reverse complement strand
AGGAAACCCGGGGCGATTCAAAATGATTGAATTTGCCTTAAGTGTCTTGACTGGATAGTCCTGAGCAAACGCTGAAAAAGATGCAGCAACGGCGAGAGCGCCGACTAGAGCAAAGACTGGTTTCATGTGAACTCCTTTTGCTTGATAACCTTTCGTCATAATACCTACCCGTGATGGCAGAGCAATGGCAACCAACTACTGGCTGACCGCTCGAATGTAATCTTGGCAAGCAGCTAGGGCTATCAGTCCTTGGTCGCCGTCTCCTGTGATGGCGACAATTCGTTGAGCAGCCGCTGGGTCAAGTTCGGCTCGCGTACCTCCATGAACCAGGTCGCAGGCGCCGGGGGTGGTTGGCAACCCACCGCCACCACCCTGGGCGGCGGTGTTGAGTAGGACTGACAGCCGCAAATCAGCAGTAGCAAGCCGATCACGCAAGCGAGCCTGGTTCGTTTGAGCATCGCGCAATTCCTTGTAGTGGGTTTCGTCATTCGCCTGCAGGCGATCCTCCAGGGCACGGCGGGCGTCCTGCTGAGTTTCCTGCCAGTTGATCACCGCCGTGGCGGCCTGTTCGCGATCACTGCTGTACGCCTCGGCCTGGTCAGCCAGATCCTTGCCGTAGGCGTTGGCCTGCCACGTCCATGCCAGCCAACCACCTAGGGCGAACCCCAGCACCAGGGCCAGGGCTGGCAACAAACAACCCGGGGCCTTCAAGGCAGCACCTTCAACGCACGCTCATACAGCGCCTCGCGATCCGCCAGGCCGTTGGTACCGCCGTTGATGCGCTTGGTGATGGTGAGAAAGTCGCCCTTGTCGGCCAGGGTGTTCAGGCCGGCCTTCTGCCAGAACCACCCAGCCGACAGAGCAGCGTAGACCGGGCTTTCCAGCAGCTCCGGGGTGTTGAGCAGCCGAGCATCGCTGAACAGAGCTTCGCTGCAGGCTTCGTAGTTGGCGCGGCCGGTGACTTGAATCAGCCCCCTGCCCCGGTACTTCTGGCCGTCGCCGTCCGCTTCGGGGGTGTTACCCAGGCGCTTGGCCAGGGTGCCGGTGTCGTACTTGCTCAGGTACTGATCGCTGCCCAGCTCGCGCACGTACAGAAGCTGGCCGGACTCGTGGCCGATCTGCGCGATGAACGCCGCCATGCGCAGGCGGGTGATGATTGCGTACTTGCTCATGGCCGCGTTGAGAGCAGGAACAAAAACGCCGGCTTTAGCGCCGGCGTTGGGGAGGATCTGCAGCAGCTGCTGCGTTGTGATTGGCATAAGGAAAACCTCAGTGGTCAGAAATGAAAACGCCCCGTCAGCGCGGGGCGTTTACTCGACTTGCTCTGCTATCCAAGGCGGTGCTGCAGGCCGGCGTAGTGCATCGGGAAAGTCCGCCGATTGCGGCCAGTCACGCAGCGCCTGCATGTACACAAGCAGCTCCTTGAACTGCTCACCTGTCAGCGTTGCAGGGGCTTCAATCTCCAGTTGATCCCGGTGCCGCTCGCGCAACCACATCACCGATGACAGCTCGCCGTCGCGCCATTTGCGTTCTTCAACGGTCATCGAAATAGGCGATGGCTTGTTAAGCTCTTCGATTATGGCTCTGGCCCTTTTCTCAGAGATTGGCTTCAAGTGCTTTGGTGCAAACTTTTCCGCCGCATCCGCATCGTCATACGCGAAGAGTGCCCCGCTATTTTCGTCAAGATAGTATTCCAACTTTTAAGCCCTCAACTCTGCCCAGTGCGAGATTGTTGCGCCGCCTAAAAGGCCGACGGCATACGTGGAACCAGGTGGAATGATGGCTTGAACACAGTTGAAGTCGCTTCCCGTGCCGCCTTCCTGCCCCTGCTTTGAGACCACAACGCCGTCTACATGAATATACAGGCCGCGATCCGCTGTACTAGAAATGACGCTGACCATGATCGGTTTTCCAGTGCTGTTTAAGTACCCGACACCTGCAGCCCTAGACCCAAGCATGTCCCTCCATACTTGCCTGAAGCCGAGGCTGAAGTTCATGAACATGCTGGCCGTCATAGCCTTAAAACCATCACCGGCATTGACGTCAGCAAAGCCCGCAAGCATCACAGTACCGCGTGCCGCTTCGGTAGCCTGAGCGACGGCGGAGGCGTCTGCTTTGCTAGAAGGGTTAAAGTTGTGCGACATCCAGAAATGCCCGAGGTCGGTTGTATCAGCAGTCGCCTTGAGCTGCCCACCTGCTGACCAACCAATCTTAATCGCGCTGCTCGTTTGGCCTATGCCCGTGCCTTGCTGTACAGGGGGGAAGCCAAGCGGGGCCATGAATTTATTATTCGCTTCGTCCTTTGTGTAAGCGTTGTTAATGCCATAGCCTGCGAGGGTTGTCGCCTTATCTGCCTTTTTATTGAGGTCTTCTTTTGTAATACCGCTCTCAGCAACAATTTTATTAATTGCTTTGTATAGTTGATCATTATTTAATTCATCGGGCACTATTGATGCCGCCTTTAGAACATTCAGAATTTCAGTAGTAACACCATTCCCCCAGCTCGCCGGAATCAACGAGCCGACTTGCCCGGTAGTAGTGTTCTCGTCAACAAACTTGCCATTGACCAACCCCACGTTGGGCACACTCTTTGGATAATCCATTTACACACCTACACCGTAATTGATGAATTCCAGCGCATGCGCCGGAGCGCTGCGACGGATAACGCATTCAAGGGCGCCGCTCGGGTTGACCCCGAAACGCTCACCCCAATAGCTGGCCCCAAAGCGCCGCCCCAGGCGCCGACGCGGCCCCGTGTTCAGCGTCCACATGAACTGTGCAGCCCAGGTGCCGAAGTGGACTGCGCCAAAACGGGAGCGGCCAAACCTAGGTGCCCGGTGCTCCGTGACGGTGGCTTCGGGATAGCCGAGGCGCACCGCGATCTCGATGAAGTAGCCACAGGATTGCCCGCCGACCGCCGTCAGCCGTTGACGCACCGCCAGACGGCGGTCCTCAAATACCGGTTCAAGCCCAATGCAAGGATCTGGCAGCCCCATGACGCGCTCCCAGTCCGGCACCAGCTCATTCACGCCACCGGCATCCATCTCATTCAGCAAGGCGAAGGCCCGGGCTTCGATGCGCGCCAGCTCCTGCGACAAGCCAGTCAGCACTGACGCCAACTCAGGGACGCGCTCAGGCTCCCAGGCCGGCCCCGCCGGGAGCAGCGCCCTCAACTGAGCCCGGTATTGATCCGCTGTTCTTAAGCCAGCCATAGGCAGCCCCCATACGTCAGCAACTCGTTAGGCTTCGCTGTTACATCAGCAACCGGCGCCACCAGTTGGTGGTCCCACTCACCAGCGGATCCGCTGATGGCTTCGGCGATGTGAGTCAGCAAAAGGGGCTCACCCAGGGCCGCCTCTCGCGCATGCAGATCACGCAATTGCGCCTCGACTGCAGCCCGAACCGCAGAGGTGTCCGGGTTCAGCCGGATGCTGTACACCACCGATTTGCGCGTGGGGGCCAGGACATACACCTCAGCCGTTACCGGGCGCCGGGGTTCGATGTACTGCTTCACCTCGGCCAGCTGTTCAACCGTTGGCACCGGGTCGGCATCGTCATCGCGCATCACAAACACCGCCACGGTGCCCGGCCCCAGATACAGCCGCCGGGTCCAGGCCCGGGTTATGCCGGGGCATTCCAATGCCCAGGTTTCATAGTCATCCGCCGAGCCGCCATGAGGTATCACGCGATAGGACTGAATCACCCGGGCCCGCAATGACTCAACGCTTTCCTGGGCCACACCGCCCTGCAGGCCGGGAGCCAGGACAGTGAACGAGTCCGCCACCCCCTGGACCGGCTGAACGAGGTTTAGCACCAGGCCGGCGTCCGCATTGCCCAGCGTTCCAGCGTCCACCGCTTCAAGCGTCGCGGTGTTGGTACCCGCAACCGTGGTTACTCCTGCAGTGACGCGGTAGGCCCGGCCATCACTGGCCTGCAATACGGTGTCCGCGTCCAGCACTGCGCCGGCGACCGCGGTAAAGCTGGCCGTACCTTGGGCCGGCTGCGCAGCCTTCCGTGGTTGATTAAGGCGAAGGGAGGCGATCCGCTCCAGCGTTTCGACTTCAGCCGTGTCCGGCAGAATCTGCTCGGCGATCCAGCCCAGGTAACCATACAGGCCGAAGGCAGCACCGCTCAGCGTTCGGGCCAACACCTGAGCATCGGAGCGCCGCAACGCATCGCCGGCCAGGTCGCTTTGCGTGCGATTGACCAGCACGGGAAGCGTGGGGGTTTCAAACGGCATAAATCACCTGCCATAGCTCTGTTGGGTGGATCTCCAGGCGTTCGCCCGTGGAGATAGTCAGGATCACACCGAGGTTCAGGCGGCTGTCCGTGGCCCGCTCGCTGCGTATCTCGATGCGAATGACCTCGCCGTCGTCGAGCAGCCATTGCAGAGCCTCCCGAGCATAGAACTCGGCATCGAGCTGGGTTTCTCGGGTGAGCTTTACCCGGCGTAACAGCCAGAGGCGAGAGCCGATCCGGTCATCGACCACCGCCGGGAAGCTGTCGCCCCACCAGCCGAAGCGCTCTTCATCGTCAATCGGGTCATCGGTCGCGGCACGGCGCCAGGTAAACAGGCTGATCACCACCGCCCGAACAAGCGAGGTTTCAAGGGTTCCCGATATGATCATCGTCAGCCCCCTGGAACTGGCTTAGTGGTCTGGCCTGGGCCTGGCATGACGCCGCCGTGAATGTGATTGATCTGGCTGATCCCACCGGCAATCTGGTCACCCTGTGAAACGATCTTTCCTGTCTGGGTGAGCAGCGGCGTATCGATGTTCACGGCGGTACTGGCGGTGATGTTCAGCGTCTCGGTGACGACCTCGATCACACGCCCGCGCTTGAGGTGCACCTTGTCGCCTTCGTCGCTGTAGATCGCGACCTCGCCGGGCTTCAACTCCTGCACGCGGTACCGGCGATCTGAAGCCACCAGTACCACCCCATGGGACCGATCCCCACCGAGGAACGCGGTCAACACTTCAGCCCCCGCCAGTGGGTTACTGGTGAGGCCATAGGGTTCGAAGTGTTCAACCTTGTCCTTCACTTCTCCAGCCGTCAGCCGCACCTGCAGGGTTTGCAGCTTCTTCGCCGCGTCAGCCAGTACCACCGTGCCGCGGGCAAGCATCTTCATCAGGCTCATTTTTTAGGCTCATAGTCAGCGGGAATCAGGTATTCGAAGTTGTCGCCCTTGCCGCCCTTCTTCAGCTTGCGGTTCTTGTGGGAATCGTCCGGCTCGGGCTCAAATCCATCCGGCGGGCCGACCAACATTTTCGTGGTCATACCCTGGTCGCTCAGGCTGTAGGTGATCTCGGCGATCAGCATGTCGCGGTCGAAGCCAATGATCGGATCCACAACACGGACGATCATGTTGTGCTTCCACAGCTGACCGTTCGATTGCCGCCAGCCCTGCACCGTGTAGGTCGCGGAAAGCGCTTTGCCCATCCGCGTACTGCGCTCCCAGTTGGCCCGGGCCTGGGCCAGCTCCTGGGTGACCTGCCCCGACTCCTGAATGATCTTCACGCGCCGTCGGGTCGTTCGTTCATCCGTGACCTTGGCCGACACCTCCGCCGCGGCTTCACCAAATTCTTCATCGGTACCGGTCTTTTGCCCCAGCACCTGGTACTCCGAATACACCCCCGAGAAGTCGAGCGGAGCATCGCCGGCTTTGATGTTCCGCCCCACGGCCAGGGCATCGAAGGCCCGCCCCTCGCTGCCCGGTTTGGCGAGCACTGCCATACCGCGGGCGTCATCAGTGGAGAACACCCGGAACAGCGTCAGCAGCCGGTCAATGGACTCAAATGCCGACTCGCCGGGCTCGATGGTGTGGTCGGATAGCTTTGAGCTTTCAGGGATCTCGCTGCGCACGGCGATCTTGTAGGGCGCAGCCAGCGCCTTGACAATCGACAGCACACCCTGGCTGTTCCACTGCCCCGGCTTGTTCACCGCGGCGCAGTCCACCAGATCCGCCGGCAGCGACCGCCCGGTGACCGACTGAGTGATCTGCTTGTCGTCATAGCTGATCGGCGTACCGAACACCCAGCCGGTTAGCACCAGGTCATCACCGATGCTCACCTGACACTTTGCACCCTGTTTGATCGGCACCTCGATCTTCTGATCGCCCCACTTCCAGGTAATACCGAGGTTGAAGTCCCGGGCCTGGCGCTCCAGCCCTGCCGAGATTTCCACTGATTTCCAGCCGCTGTAATCCACACCGTCAACCGTGAGGCTGACGACGTTCTGTGTATCGAGCATGGGTTACTCCCGAGCGATCTTGAGCGGGACCGGCGGCACAAAGCCGGGGTGCTGAATGCGGTTGCGCTGCACCACCTCCCCCGCCCGCGTGGCGTCGCCGAAGCGTCGGTAAGCCAGCACCAGGGCCGGCAGCACTTCGTCGGGGGTGATCTCCACCAGCCGCACGCCAGACTGGGCGACGGCGGTCAGGTGCTTCACCAGCGTCTGGCGAAGGTTGGTCAGGGCCTGATAGTGCCGCGGGTCCGCTTTGAGGGAGGCCTCATAGATCGCCTCGCTCAGGCTGTCCCGCAGCTCAATGACATCATCCGCCACGGGCACCTCGGGCCGTTCAACCGGCTGCACAGCCTGCTGATCAACCGATGGGGTGGAGTCGTTCGATACTGGCTGACTCGCCACCGGCATCTCGCTGACGATCAGCGCCACCTGTACCAGTAGCGCGTCCTGCACCAGGTCAGCCGTAGCCTGTGCGGCTGCGTTCGTGTCAGCCCCTGCGGCCTGGCTCACCGTGTTGATGCCCGTCACCGCCTCGCTGTGCTGTGTCGCTGACGCAATGGAACCGCGATAGCTGGATCCAGGGCTTGAGAAGTCCAGGCCGGTGAAGTCGCTGAAGTAGCTGGAGAACAACGCCCCCAGCGCTCCGGGCGAGTTGATCAGCGACTGCACAAAACCACTGAGGTTCGTGAACAGGCCCACCAGCGGCGCGAACTGCTGCTGAATCACGCTATAAACGCTCGACAAGCTATTGCGCAAACCGATGATGCCCAGGCGAGCCTGGTCAACTTTCGCCATCGCCGCTTTGTACCGGGCCAGCGCGGAGTCCAGCAGACCTTCCGACGACTTGACCACCTGCTGCTGGGTGTTGACGCGGGCCACCGGGAATTGCAGCGGCTTATCCGGATAAAACACCACGTCGAAGGCGACCAGGCCGCCCTCGCGTCGGCTGTGGTTCATCTCACATTCGCCGGCCTTGACCTGCATTCGCCCGAGCCAGGGGTGCACCAGTTCCCCTGCTCCCCGGGTTTGGACTGCCTCAAGAAATTTGTCACGCCGCTCGAAACAGTCGTCACCGATGATCCACACCGTCAGGGCGTGAACCTGCGACTGCCGGCCCAACTGCTCAAAGTACGGTTCATCCCGCTGGGGGAATTCGTGCAACTGGCCTTTCATGCCCACCGGCACCGCGGCCCGGTCAATCAGAAAGCTGATGCCTCTGAATGACGCCGGCAGCAGTTCGTCGCGCCATGTCCTTTCCATTCTGCTACCTCTCTGCACCGACAGTGCGCCGCCCAACGTTCGGCTTGATGTTCAGGCCGCGCTGGTTGGTTTTCGACTCTTCGACCGTGGACCCGGGCGGCGCGCCGTTGAGGTTGATATCGATCTGGCCCTTCAGGCTTTGGGCGTTTGCTGCGGCAGTCTGCTGCAGCAGGCTGCCCGGTGGCGGAACCTGGCCCGGCGCCCGCAACAGATCGCCGGCACTGGCCCCGCCCTGGGTCTTGTTCAAGAACGATTGCCGCTCTTGCATGACCTTCGCAGCGTCCGAGCGCAGGAAGTCACCGGTACCGCCGCCCTCCCCGGCATTGCGCTTGCGCTGTTCCTCAGCGAAGGCGTTTGCCTTATCGGTCGCGGTCTTGATGATTCCGTCACCACCCTCCCCGGCGCCCATAAAGCGCAGGATCGGCTCAATGATGGGTTTGATCTTTTCCCACAACCCCTTGAACCAAGCGGTGATCGGCTCCCAGTTCTGGATGATGATTCCCAACGGGGACCAGTCGAACATGTGCTTTATGAGATCCCAGGCCGGGCCCGAGATCGCAACCAACACCCCCCAGATGGCCTTGAAGAACTCGGTCAGCGGCCCCCAGTTTTCGATCACCAAGCCCAGCGGAGTGAAAGCGAAGGCTTGTTTAAACCAGCCCCACAACACCATGGCCGGCCCCTTGATCTTCTCCCACAGCGCCTGAAAGTACGGCCCGACGGTGGACCAGTTGGCGATCAACAACCCTGCTGCCAACGCGATACCCCGCACAATCAGCCCCACGGGAGAAATGGACGTCACGGCGCCGAACACCTTCATGGCGACCGTACTGGCCAACACCGCCAAGCGAAGGACGCCAAAGGCAATACCCGCCCCGAGAACGCCCTTGATCACCTCGGGATGCTCCGCCGCCAGGGCGGACACTTCAGAAATCAGCGGGCCGATGGTGGTCAGGACATCATTGAGCGGCGGCAACAGTACACTGCCGATCTCAATGCCCAACCGGGTCACCTTGTTTTGCATGAGCTGCAAGGCGTTGGCCGTCGTCTTGGATCGCGTCTCATACTCAAGCTGCATCGAGCCGGCGAACTTGCCCTCTTTGCCTACCGCGGCAAAGCTGGTTTTCAGCAGGTCCAAGTTGGTCAGCATGGGGGCAATCGCCGACACCGACTCAGTGCCGAAAAGCTGCGTGAGCAAGCCGGCCTGCTTCGCTGGGTCAACCTTCGCAATGCGATCAAGAACGTCCTGAATCGTGCCCTGAGCGTCTTGCTGCATGCCCTTGGCAACCTGCTTCACGTCGAGGCGCAACGACTTGAACGCCTGTGATTGCTGCTTCGTTGCCGCGCCTCCCTTGGTGAGGGCCAGCATAAAGTTCTTCATGCCTGTTGCAGCTACTTCGCTCGGCACGCCCACCCCCGCCAAGGTGGCACCCATGGCAGCGATCTGGCCCGAGGAAAGCCCCGCGATGCCCCCCAGCGCGCCAATGCGGGTCACGATGTCCGCGACCTGCTGCGCTGATGAAGGCCCGGTGTTACTCAGATAGTTGATCTTGTCCGCCAGAGCCACCACTTCCGGCTGGGTCATTTTGAAAGAGGTTCGCCACTTGGCCATCATGTCGCCGGACTGGTCGGCGGTCTGGTCAAAGGCAACACCCATCTTTACCGCGTCTTCAGCAAACTGCTTCAGCTCTTCCCGAGCAAAGCCGGCCTGACCGCCTGCAGCAACAATCGCGGCAATGCCGCTCGCTGCCATCGGCATCCGCTCAGACATCCCGAGCACATCCTGGCCCATCTGTTTGAACTGTTCCGGGGTGTCGAAATCCACCACCTTGCGCACGTCCGCCATGGACGATTCAAAGTCGATGGCCGCCTTCGCCCCAGCCACAAAGGGCGCGGCGAATGCACCACCCTGCAGCAGATCCCGGAAACCAATCTTGCCCAGGCCGGAGCTTTCCATCTGCTTGCGAAAGCCCGCAACGTTCTTGCGGATCCCGGTGAGCGTTGGCGACAGCTTGTCAACGCCCGTGATCAACGCCTTGAGCTGGAACTTGTCCGCCATCACTGCACCTGCTGGGATTGGTTTATCCGCTGGGCGTGGCTCAGCGATTCAAGAATGAGGTCCAGGGGCCTGGCCATCATCTGTTCGGGGTCGATCTTCCAGAACCAGGCCAGGTCGTAGGCCAGCGCGATCAAGTCGTCGATGGCGTGGACGCCGCAGTCATGAAAAAACTGGCCACCGCCCAGCTCAAAGCGTTCAGATCGACCAGATCCAATTGGTTAACCGACGAAGGCGGGATGCCCGCACACACCGCGATGTATTTGGCGGCGACATCCATGTCGAGGCCGACCTCTTCGCTCTTGTCGATCTTGTAGGGCAGCGCCTTGATAGCCCGCACCTCCTGCACCGTCGGGCGGCGCAGGGTCAGCTCGACCAGCGTTTCACCGTGGGCCTCAATCGGCACCTGCAGCTTGATTGCTTGACTCATTGCCAGGTCCCCTTGATGCCGTTGAATTCGAATTCGGCGGTACCGTCGTCGCCCTTGTAGGAGGGCTCACCGACCAGATAGGCCCCTGCCAGTACATACACCTTGCCGTTCTTGAACTCGCAGGTGACCGTCATGTCACGCCCGTTGACGATCTTCTTGAAGTCCAGATCCGGGGCCAGGATGGCGGTCATCTTCAGGTATGCCGGCAAGTCTTCTTCCTTGTAGAACCCCGGCGCGACCGTCTCTCGCTTCACCGTCATCAACGGAGCCTCGGCCCCTCCCGTGACAGTGAATTGCGCCCCGTCGACCTTGACGTAGGTGGTACCCGCTACTAATTGACCCATGGTCTTCTCCCGAATGAAAAAGCCCGCTCATGGCGGGCTGTAGGTGCAATGGCTGCGTTACGCCGCCGCGTCGTACTGCAGGCGGAACTGATTGAGCAGCGCGAAGATGCGCAGGCCGTTGATGTAGTCCGGCGGGAACAGGACGTTTACACGGCTCGGGTCACGCGAATCACGCTCGACCACCAGGTGCTCGGCAAACAGCTCGGCGTTCTCCACGTGCCCTTCCAGCTCCAGCTTGGCGTACTGGGCAATCAGCTCACCGCGGATAGTGCTCGGCGTGACAATCGGCTGGCCGGCGCCAAACCGGGTACCGTCGTTCGCCAGCTTGTGGCGCCCATACTTACTGGTGATCACGCTTTGCATCCGGCGGATGATGAACGCCGACTGGTGCATGGTTTCGCTGTCCAGGTAGGAGTTATCTGCCTGGCCGTAGGCGTTCTTCTGGTAGGTGGTGATTGAGCGCTGAATGCGCACATAGCCCCCCTCGTAGTACGCCGTAGCGATCCCATAGCTCAGCAGCGACTGACGCTCAGTGAGGGTGAAACGCTCACTGGCCGGGGCCGGATCCAGGCCCGGCAGCGACCCGCTTTGCGTGGGGCGGCTGGCATCGGCGGAAATGAAGACTGACGTCCGTGCCGCCAGGGCCGCGGCCTGGACCCACACCGGCTGCGGCACACCGTTTTCAAGGGCCTGGATGGTGATGTGCTGATCGTTGCGCGCCTGACCGGCTGCCACCAGGGTACCGACGGTGCCCCGCTTCGCGCTGTACACATGACCGAACAACTGCTTGGCCCAGCTCCAGCGCCCCACGTTGTCATCCATGACCGCCTGCCACTGGTTCAGCGTGGTGGTGTCGGACCAGGGCACACAGATGAATTCGAAGGGTTCATCACCCAACGCGGCAATGGCGTCTACCTGATCCGGAACGCCCGCGCCGCCCAGCATCTGGGTCAGCTCAACGGTCAACCCCGCCGGGGTAAACTCGCCATTGGTCTTGCCCAGGCGGTTCAGGACGATGCCGATATCGTTGCCGCTCTCGCCCGACCATTTACAGGTCAGCGTCACGACGCCGGCAGCAGCGCTGGCAGTCACTGGCAGATCGGCGGCGGCATTGATTTTTACCGCGAGTGCCGAGGCGGCCACCGCGGCAGTTGCTGCCGCTGTGACGGTGGCCTGAACACGAACACCGCCTACATACAGGCTCAACAGACCGGCCTCGGTGGCAGTGCCGGACAGAGTGACCTTGGCCGCTGCCTTGACCCCCTCAGTGCTCAGCAGCGGCAAACACCAGATCTCGCCAATGGGATCTGCCTTGCGCCAGGTGTCGTACATCGCGGCGAGCATCGACCCTTGGCCGCCGATGCTTTTCGCCAATGCCACGCTGGGCACCAGCACCAACTTGCCGGCACCTTCGCTGGGTGCGTTGTCGTTCACCTGGGCGACGATCAAGCGGCGCATGGCCGAAGCGGCGGTGTTTGCTGCGGAGTTGTCCATTTCCGCATAGAACAGCGGAACGCGGATATCCGCGGGGATGTTGCTGAATCCGATAGCCATTACTTCGGCCCCTCTTGAGTCGCCGCGGCGACGGCCTTGGCGGGTTTGGTTGGCTTGAGCGTCACGTCGTCATCCAACAGACGACGGCGCCACCAAGCGTTATCCGGAACTTCCCGCCCCTCAGCCGGCAACAGATCGCCGGCTTCTGGGTCAGGCACTGCGCGGCCCGAGGACGGTACCACTGTGATGCGCTGGGTCATGGTGTTGCGTCTCCTGAAAATTTGACTTCGATGCGCCCATCCGGGCCGGGCTGCCGCAGGTTGGGATCCGCCGGATCGATGCAGTCCATGTTGAAAGTCGCCCCCTCAAACGGCACGAGGCCATCCGCTGCCAGCTCGGCCCAGGTTTCGCCAGGCTCTTGGGGAAGGTTGCGGCCAAGCTGGAAGGACGCGACGAAGGTCATCTGATACACGACCCGAGCGCGGCTGAGGTGGAGCAAGGCGCCCTTGCCGTACTCCAGAGGCGTGTACTCGGGCGCCGGCTTCCAGCCAATCAGCGAACGCCACAACTCGGCCCTGATGTCGTGCAATAGGTCGTTGGCTTCCTGCCCTCGTTCGTCCGTGGCCTCAAGAACGACGACAACGGCGAACTGGTCCGTGATCCGCTGAAGTACTGTGTTCTGTGCCTGGTTATCGTCTGCCGCATCGGCGGATGCGATCACGTAGGCGGCCGGCAAATCCAACTTGGCGCTTTCCGCCACAGCATCCCAATCAATGCCGCCCGTGACCCTATGGGCAAAGGTCGGACAGGTCGCCCGCAACTGAGCAACAACAGGGTTTAATTTCATGTGGGATATTCCAGGCATAAAAAAACCCCGCAGCTGCGAGGTTTTCAGATGTTCATTTAGCCGAACTTAGAGGCGGGCCAATATCTCTGCCTTCTTTGCTGCGAACTCTTCTTCACTGATAACACCCGCATCTTTCAAACCTGAAAGTTTCTTGAGTGTTTCAGTCAAGTCCTCAGCAGCAGGCGCAGCCGGCTGACTGGCTTGGGGCTGAACTTTGGCCGCCCTGATCGCCTCAAGAATAAGGCTCTTCAGGCGTTCAAAGTCCCCGGTCACACCTTTGGAGAAAAAGACACTGTTGTCATCTTGTGCTGCAGCACTAGCACCTCCCTGTGTCTCCAAACTTCCCGAGTGGATAATCTGGATGAAAGGCTTGTTCATTAACGAACCAGGCTCTAAGCGAATGCCCGTAACCGCTGAAAGAGGGATGTCCTTATTTCCTCGCCCCTGCCCAGAGAGCTGACTGAGCGCCCCAAACACACCAGTTCGACGGATTAAAACTTCCGAACCAGTGAACGTAATTTCCCCTGTTGATCCCTTCGCAGTAAACGGCAAGCCACTCATAACAGACACTCCATGTTAAAGCCGAGATCCTAACGCAAAAAAACTGCAGCTTGCAGCCCTGCTATCGCAAGGCATCAGCGAAGGCTGCCGAGAGGATCCCCCTCACATCAGAACTTGAATCCTGCAGCGCATCCGCCATGTAGTTGTCACGTGGCTTAATACGCCACTCCCCCGCTGCACGCTCGGCTATAGCCGCCGCACGCGCACCAGCGGCTCGCCGGTTGGACTTTCCTTTGCCCTTTCCTGGCGACAGCTTGCCCAGGCGCCTGCCGCGCTTCACCCCGTAGTGCAGGTAGGCCGGGTAAAACTCAGCCATGGCCGCAGTTTTCCGGGGGGCGATCTTCACCAGGAAGCCCGAGCGGGACACCTTGAAGGCAATCGACTCCAATGTCGCCCCGGTGCGATTGACCGGGTAGCCTTCCTGGCCCTTGCCTAGTGCGAGGTTCATCTGGGCCCGCTGGGTAACCAAGCGGCCAGCTTTGCGCATCCCGGCGCGGATCGCCTTCTTGTCGAAAGCATCACGCTGGAAGTTGTCGAAGCCTTCGAAGTGCAGATAGCCCTCGACCGAGGCAGAGTTAGACATAGACCCCCCCACCTGCCTTTTGCGGCCCCAACTCTTCCACTTCAAGCAAGGTGTACCGCCGGCCCCCGTTCATTTCAGCCACCCGACGAACTCGGTAAATAGTCCCCGCATACACCACTTCATGCGCCTCGCTCATCCCAGCAAGCAAATAGAGAGTGACCCTATGGGTCACCCTGTTATCAACCTGAACCCCCGCGTTGTAAACGGCAGTGCCGACAGGCTCGATCTTCGCCCAGCGCCACTTCTCAGTCGAAAAGACCGGAACCACCCCCAGGTCATCTGCGGGCTTATCGCTCCGCAAGCGAATCAGTATCCGCCGGTCGAACTCCCCGGCGCTTGGCTCGCGCATAGCCATAGTCAGAACCTCGGTGGCACGGTGATATCGGCCAGCAAGTGGTCAAGAAAGCTCGACGGCAGTTCGGCCAGCGCCTGACCAACGATGAACATTTCCGGATGTTTGAGCGCGGTAGCCGCCGCCATCAGCATCCAGTTGCGCACCCCAGGCCACAGCGCCAGGTCAAGGCCGGCGTTGTACCGGATACGAAGCTCACCCGAAGGCCGCCCCTGCGGAAAGAAGAGAAAGCTCTCTCGCTGACCCTGGCGAAGATCAAATGGCCCGGGAACGCTGCTCCAGGCCCCTCCCTGAGACATGACAGACACCGACACAACCTCGGATGCCTGCCCCCAATCAAGATGGTGGCCGCCCGGGAAGTGGCCCGGCCAATCCTCTTCAAACAGCGCCGCCCGAATCGAAGCGCCGGTCTTTGACTCACACTGCGTAGTCACGCCCGGGATGATGATCTCGCCCACCAGATCCGCGTCCAAGTCTTCCAGCTCGATTCGGCACTGCTGGGCAACCTGGGCCAGGGTAAGCACCGGCTCACCGATATACTCGATTCGACGGGCCATGGCTTATGGCTTCTCGTCGTCAGCACCAGCAGCACCTGATGCACTGGCGTTTCCTGCCCCTGAATCACTGGTATCAGCCGAACCCGGTTCGGCGGGCTCGCTGGCCGCTTTCGAGGTCGAAGACCTGCCCTTTCTGCTAGGCCGACCGTCACCGCCCTCCTCATACCTCTCCGCGAATCCTTTCGCCTCCAGCCCGGCCACTACAGCCTCATCGAAGCCGGCCAACTCTTCAGCGGAATAACCGCGCCACGCCTTGAGAAACCGCACAACAATCAGATTGCTCATCACTCTTACCTCAGATATGCACAGCCCCGCGAAAGCGGGGCCGGCGGATTACATGCCGGCGCCCCACTTGACGCCGATTGCAACGACGATGCATTCAACGTGACGCGGGCCAAAGTCGTGTTTTGCGATTACCTTGACCAGGGTCTGATCACGCTGGAACGCGCTCACCATGTTGCCTTCAGCGTCCTTGTAGGAAGCCTCGCTGCTGAACGAGATAGTGAGGTCCATGTCTTCACCGATCATCATGTCGGCGAAGTTGACGAAGTAAAACTCAGTCTCGTTGCCACCAGCGCCGAGGTTCACCGGGATCTGATTGCTCAGGCCAACCGGATAGCCCTTGAACAAGCCCTGTTCAATTTCCGGATACGCCTTGTTGCCATTGCCATCACGCAATGCCTGCAACCAGCGAAGTACACGCGGATGCATCAACCAACCGCAGTCCTTCATCATCACGTTGGCGGTTTCGATGCGAAGCATCATGCCGCCGCAGAACAGGTCGATCTTTTCCAGGGTGAGGTTCGCAACATCGGGCGCAGACAACACGTTGAACGCCTGCGCCCAGTAACGCATACCCTTGGGTAACGAGCCGGTACCGTCGGCACGGATGAAGTGCAGGTCTTCCGAAAGCCCCATCGAAACCGCCAGATCACTGACCACGATGCCGTCGATTCGTGGGTTGACCCCGGCGTTTGCAATCAGGTCATTAGAGATCGGAACAATTGCCGCCGCTTTCTTCGCAGACAGCTTGGTATCGGCAAACGTCATACCAGTGATTGGAATATCCGTTTCAGTACCGATGTAAGTGACGACCGTGTTACCGGTAATGCGTGGCATGGTCAGATTGCCGTTGTTCAACGGCAGGCTTCGGGTGCCCATCTTTCGCACGACCGACATGGGCCGCAGCGCTTCAATGATCTCGGTCGCAAAGTTTTGCGGTACCAGAACCCCACCAGCACCAGGGGTTACGGTGCTCAGCGCCATGGCGACATCAGGGGAAAACCCACCTTGCTGCGCCATCAGGGCCGCCTGCTGCTGGTTGCCCTGGGCTGCGGCAAGCAGGCGCACCATCTGAGCCATACGAACACCTGGTGGCGCGGCCTGAGTAAATGGCCCAGAAATACCACTAGCAGGTGGGCCATTCTGGCCTTGTGCCGATTCGTTGAGCGGTACTGCACTCGCTGCGGCCATACGCTCGGCTTGCTCGGCCCGGCTGATCTTGTCCGTGAGCGCGTTGAACTGGGCTTCCAGGCTGGTGAACTGCGACAGCTGATCCGCCGAGAGGGTTTCTCCAGCGGCTTCGAGCTTCGCCAGGGCCTGGATCGACTCGTTGAGCTGCGCGCGTTCGCTACGCAATTGAAGTACAAGGGACATGGTGCCTCCTGGGCATAAAAAAACCCGCACATGGCGGGCTTGAACACTGCCGCGAACGCGGTCAGATAAGGGTTTGAGAATTCACAGCGCGGGCCCGCAGGCCAATCCGGCCTGTCTGCCTGGACGCTCGACTCAGCGCCACCGATTGCGACAAGTCGTCAACAGCCTGTTGCGGGCTTTACAGGCGATCTGCAAGACCAGCAGCGATACCGGCCTGACCTCGGAACAAGCCGGCTTCAGTGGCAATCACCTGCTGCACGGACAGGCCGCGATACTCGGCGACGGCGTTGACGAAGAGCTGGTAGCTTTCCTGCACAACATCATTCAGGTACTTCAGAGACTGATCGCTCAACGGCTCATGCGGGCTCAGATCGTTTTTATGGGCGCCAGCAAAAACTGTGGTCACCTTTACGCCCATGCCCTCTTCCATCTTGGATCGGTCCATGTGGCTGGCTATCACACCAATAGATCCGACCCCGCTGGTCTGGCTCACAACCAGCTCACTGCAGGCCGACCCGAGCAAATAGCCGCCGCTGTAGGCCATAAAGTTGACGATCCCAGTGATCGGTTTCTGCTGGGCCATGGCTCGAATGTCGGCAGCCAACTCAAACGCCCCAACCGCAGCCCCGCCAGGGCTGTCGATATCGAGCACAATGCGCTCGACCATCGGATCGGCTACCGCGTTGCGCAGTTGCACCCGTAGGCTTTCATAACTGGTCATCGTCTCGCACAGGCCGATGTGACTACCACGGCTGACCAGCACCCCACTGACCGGGATCACCTCGATACCCGTTGAGGCAATGGCCGTACGCCGCTGCTCTTCTCGCTGCGATATGTGATCAACTTCATCATCTTTCCAGAGCGCGACACCATCCCGGGCGCCGATGTTGACGATGTTTAAGCTCATCGCCTGGTTTGCCCAACGAACCCCCAGGTCCAACATGTCAGGCGTAACCAGCAGCGGCTGATTGAACAGCAGGCTTGAGGCGCGCAGATAGTTTTTCATTGAGCAAGCATCCTCTCGATTTCGGCCTGCTGCAGCTCCAGCTGCGCCCGCACACTGGGGGCTTTCAGGTCAGGGGTTTTATTGCCTGCGCTCGCCATGTTCAACGGCTGCAGATAGATATCACCACCAGGTACCGGCGGCATGTTTTCCAGGCGGCGGATGTCATTCACACTCAACCAGCCCCATTGCCGGCCAATGGCATATGCCTCGTAGCGGCTCTTCTGGTCGCCGCGCAGCAGGCCGGAGAGGTTGAACTCGATGAAGTACTCCCGCCGATCCTTGAGCAGCAGAAAGTCGCGCATCATTGCCTGTTCGTGACGCTTCACCCAGGGCAGCAAGCCAAACACCACAAACTGGATCATGAGCTGTTCCAGGGTGTTGTAATTGGACTTCTCCAGGTCGTTCACCATGGGCAAGGGAATCTTGTAGATCCTGGCGATATCGGTGCCAGTGGCCTTGAGGATGCCCAACACCTCGGCATCAACGTTGTTCATGGAGACGGGTTTGAAAGTCATCCCCTCTTGAAGCAGTGCCACCTTCTTGGCGTTGTCCATGCCGCCAAACTTCTGCCCCCACTGATCGACGATCTTGTCGATACTTCCCTGATCCTTGATCGCCGGGGCTTCACGAGGGCGCTCGATCACGCCCGACACCGTGACACCATTGGCAAAGCTCTTGCCGGTGTACTGCCTAACGGCCTGGGCCAGCCCTAAGGACTCCGCATGAACTTCGATCGGCGACAGCCCCACATACTGATTGGTACTGAACCAACGAACGTGATGAATCATCCGCATCGGCAACGCCTCACCACCGGATATACGGTAGTAAGGAAGCATGTCGCTGCCCTTCATGATCACAACCTTTTCAGGCTGCAGGTTCCAGAGCGCGGCAACGTTTCCGTCTTCCCGGCGGTCGATGAAGCTGATGCTGTTGCCCCTGAGCCCAAGGAAGCCTTGCGAACATTCTCGGTACTCATACGGGGTTTGGAACCCGTTGGGCTGGTACCGCAGGACATCGTAAAGCGGATGGTTGATAGCTGATTCCCGCTGACCACCGTCTTTCCGGATGTACAGTTCCAGGGGCAACTGGGCGATGCTTTCAGCTAGCAGAGTGACGCAGTTCTGCAGGATCGGAATGCCCAGGGCCGACTCAGGCGTCACTGCAACGCCTGAGCTGTTCCGGCCACCGCCGAGAAAGCCCCTCCAAAAACCATTGCCTGTCTCTATCAGGTTGCCCTGCCCTCGGCCTAGCACGTTGGAAAAGAACATGCTCAGCCCTCCTTGGCGTTGACGGCTGCCGCCGCCCGATCAGCGAGGCGAGCCCAGCCGAGCAAGCAAACACCCGCGATGATGAAGGCCGCCGGCTTGTTGATCATCGCGACGCCCGCCACCAGCAGCCCGAAACCAAGCAGCCCGGCCAGCCATGATAGGTAGACCAGTTTCATATTCCGACCCCTTCGTCGTAGACAGATTTGCCACTCGGCCCCGCGGCCTTACCGCTTATGCCAGTGGCCATGATGGCGGCGACAATGCCGTCGATCCGGCCAATCGCCTTCGCCTTGTCGGCCTTTCGGTTGTTGGCCGGATCGGAAACGATCACCACCCCACCCGCGTTCCAGGTCAACACCGGGTTGCCGTCGTGGCGCATGGTTTCGACTGTCTCGGTATCCATGACTTCCCAGTCGTCGGGGTCCAGGTCAATGACCCCATCGGCTGCCTGCTCACTCTCCAGGGGCAAGCCAAGCAGCCGCCGCTCGAACTCATCGACCGCTGGGCCCATGTCCTTATAGCCCTGGCCGAAGCCGATCATCTCCGGCAGCGTAATGTCGTACTCAGCCATCAGCTGCTGCAGGTCTTCGATCCGCCAACGGTCATAGGCAATTCGCTCGACATCGAAGAACCCGCAGATCTTCACCAGGCGGCGCAACACATGCAGCTTGCTGATCGCCCGGCCTGCAGTGGTTTCTAGATGCCCCTCTTTGATCCAGAGCTGATACGGCACCTTGTCGCGCTCTTCGCGGCCTTGGATGTCATCATCCGGTATCCAGAAGTAAGGAAGCAGCCGCCAATGCGGATCATCGGCAGTCGGCCAGAAGAGCAGCACGAACGCCGTAAGGTCCGTGGTACTGGACAGGTCCAAACCGGCAACACAGCGACGATGCTTCAACATCCGCATGGGCACCCGCTCTTCGGCCTGCTTCCACACTCCCCAGGAAATCCACGGTGCATCCGCCTGCGTCCACTCACAGAAGTTGAGGCGACGAATCACCGCTTCTTGAGCCGGCAGCCCCCGGGCTGACTGGACCTGCTCCCGCAGGTACTTGCGTCCTGGGATGCCGTCGGTCTGCCCATCAACAATGTGATCAAGCGAGGGGTTTACCTTGGGCCAACAGGCTTCATCCGTGAACGGGTCTTCCCCTTCATCCAGTGAGCAGATGTAAGCGAAGAAGCTGTCGTCCTGCTCAATGTCCGCACAGATCCGAACACCCAGGTCATGGTACTGACCACAAACCGTTTTTTTGTCGGAGCCGCTGTTTGTGATCATGACCACCAGGGCCTTGCGGCGGTTCTTGGTACCGGCCCGCATCATGTTCACTGTTGCGGCGGTCTTGTGTTCGTGGACCTCATCGAGCAGGCCGATGTGGGGCCGCGGGCCCGACTTGTTCTTGTCCGAACTGATCGGACGGAAAAATGAGTTGCTGTTCGGGTAGAACAGGTTCCAGACCTTTTCGTCACGGCCCGACTGAACAAGGCGGGAGCTAAGGCTGGGCGACATGTCCACCATCGACACAGCATCGCGAAACAGAACCATAGCCTGGTCGCGGTTGGTGGCCGCAGCGTAGATCTCCGCTCGCTTTTCGCCATCAGCAACCAGGCCGTAAAGCCCGATCCCGGCGACCAAGGGGCTTTTGCCCGAGCCCTTCGCCGTCTCGATGTAGCCCAGACGAAAACGGCGGAAGCCATCTTCCGTCATCCAGCCGAACAGGCTACCTACTACAAAGGCTTGCCAGGGCGCGAGCAGGAACGGGAGCCCTTCGAAGTCACCACCGTTGAGAAGCAGAACATCTTCGAAGAAGCCAATTGCCCGCTTTGCCAGGGCCAGATCCCATATCAAGCCACGGGCCGAGCCGCTTGCCAGATCTCTCAGATGTCTTTGGCATGCGTTGCGGACGTTGGGGCCCGCGAGGATTCGCCCGGCCAGGACGTCTTCGGCATAGGCGGTAACGCGATCATCAACTGAAGTACCGGTCTGCGGCTGCTTGCTGTTCATTGGGGAAAAGTTCGCCTTGAGGTCGCGCCGTTTTCAGGTTGCGCCGGGACATCGGTGATAAGCCGAACTGGGCGCCCGCTGCATTGGCCCGCTTCTCGGCATCGTTCGCGAGTTGGCGAAGAACATGAATTTGCTGTGCGCCAGTTTTGTAGGTCTGGACCTCACCGCCCAGTTCATCGTCAGACTTGCTGTTTCGGGCGAGGATCAACCGCTGGAATCGCGTCCAGTCGGCAAACGCCTGGCAGTAGGTTGCCAACGCCATCTGATCCAGCTCAGAAACAATGCCCAGCGAAATCAGCGCTGGAACAAGGCGCTCCCACTCGGCGACAGCATCATCTGAAAGCACAGCGGGCATGGGCGGCGCCCCGACAGGGACTGCCTGGTCCTTCACCTCACCGATAAGATCAGAAAAGCTTTTCCCGCTTGGATTGCCCCTCAGAATGTGAACAGACGCTGGCAACCGTGGGCGACCCGAGTTTCCGTTTCCGGCCATAAAACCCCCTACCTATTGATACCCCCCCCTCCCCATTTTTCCCGACGTTGCGCAGAGAGGGGGGCGAGCGGTCTAGAAGAGAGGCGGAAGGGAATTTTTTACCCCCCCACCCCTATAAATGAGAATTTTTCACAACAACCCAGCTGCCGGAACGTCACCGGTTCCAGTGGTGACCGGGGTCCAGTGGCCTGCCATCGGCGGCGCACCCGGGCAGGCGCCCGCTCTTTTCGGCTCGCTGCTTTGTCGAGTCATGGCAGAACTTGCACAGGCTCTGCCAGTTCGACCGACGCCAGAACAGTTTCCAGGCCAGATTGATCGCCGCAGGGTCGCCGCTGTCCTTGGCCTCTTTCAGCTTCGGCGCGACCTTGTGGTCTACGACCGTCGCCGCCACTGGCCGCTGATCCGTAGAACACATGGAACAGAACGGATGCTCGCGCAAGAAACTATCCCGCGACCGCTGCCACTTGTAGCCGTACCCACGTTCGGAGCTGCTACCGCGACGGTCACTGTCCTGGCTGGCCATTGTCTGGCACCTCACAAACGCCAAGTCGCTTTGCCGCCCACCGCTCGTACAAGCCGATAGCAACATCAGCACCCGCCATCGCGGTTAGGCAGCCGAAGGCGCCCGCCGTCCAGATCGAAACACCAGCCGCGATCAACAACATCATCGCCGACAACCCGCAGACGATGCAGGCACCGGACCGCAAGGCCAGGCGCCGCAGCAACGCCCAACCACGGGCGCCATCCTTGTCTGCTCGCCACATTTCACCGGACACGCCACCGACCAGGGCGAGGACGATCACTAACCAGATCGGCATCTCTGCCAGCGCTTGTTGCTCGTTTGTCATCGCCTACCCCTTAAACGCAAAAACCCGGCGCAAGGGCCGGGTTTGTGGTGAGGTCGCTAGTTGCGTACCTCTTTGAACATGACTGATTTATACCCCTCCAATCCGGTGGCAGCAAGGGCGCAGCACTGCCACCCCTGCAATCAACGGTAACGCACTGGCAATCAACGGCCATATAACGTTACTGGCTCCAGCGCCGCAGGCCATTCCCCTACCAGCCCCACCAATCACAAGAGAGGCGCGACGTATGAAACGCCGAAAAACAAAGGCGCTGTCCTTCCGTCCTACTATTTATTAAGTTTTCCATGTAAAGAGAGAAAGCATTAAACGCTGCGCGTATGCGCGTGCGTGATTGTGTGTGCCTACGCCATGCGAGAGAGTGAAAATAAAGGTGGGCCGGTGGGCCGCCACCAGTTACCACGCGGCATACAGACGTTCCACCATCCAAGATACTGGAGGGCCGCGCCGGGACAGACTGCAAAGTCACGCTACACGATCCAAAAGCATGCCAGCAATTTCTAGATGTGCCGAGTGTAAGCGCGCATAAAACTGCGTCCGACCACACCCGCAGTGCGCCCACTTCTGTCGGTCCACGCTCTCATGGTTCAGGTAATGCTCACGCACCACCTGGGCCAAAGGCCAAGACAGATGCTTGTTTACGATTACCTCAAGGTCAGCACTCCACGGCAGCAGCATCTTCGAACCACCGCGTGAACCACGAATCAGCTCTCCCTGGCAATCTATTAACTGCCCCAACATGCTGCTGGCAGATCCTTCAGCACCACCCCCGCCATGCATATCGAGCGCCCATAACTTCAACATCTCATCCACTTCAGAGATCAAAATGCGCTCTCCTGCCTAGATGCTGCCGATCCACGCTTCCACTCCGCCGGCTTCACATATTCATAGCTACGCATACCACCTGGGCCACTGCCTTTGCGACGCCGGGGCCATTTCATTCGATGCATAATCTTACCAACACGCATCTGCTCGGGCTTGCCCCAGTGGCTCGGATCGATATTAAGCGCATGCTCAAGTAAGTGAGCGCCTGTCACAGTCTCGCCAATATGCTTGTCGGCCAGGTAGCTGACTACCAGGTCTTCCCACATATCCGCCTGATAGCGCTGATCCTGCTCGGCAGCAAAAAGATCAGCCTCCTCGCGCTCAACCCACCATGGGTCGCCTGCGCGAAAACAGGCTACCGCTTCGGCCCAGAGTTGGTCACGGTCGGCCCGCAGGCCCTCCACATCAACCTTGGTACACATCACCGGCCAGTAACGGCGATTGCCTGTGTCGTCCTTCAGGTACTCATCCTGGTTGGTAGTGCCAATAAAAACGCTTTGTCGCGGCACATCAAGCATCCGGCGGCCATAGCTCTCGCGGTAGGTGTCGATAGCGGATGAAACAAACTGCTTGGCCTTGGTCGACTCCGCCTTGTTCAGAGAGTCCAACTCCGCCATCTCCACAATCCACTTGCCCCGGATCGCCTGATAGGCGTCCTTGCTGCTTAGGTCAAACGACGTGTCCATAAACCACTCGCCGCCTAAAACCCGTGCAGCAGTCGATTTACCCTCGCCCTGCAAGCCTTCCAGAATCAACATCGAGTCAGCCTTGCAACCCGGCCGGAACACACGCGCCACCGCCGATAACATCCAGCGCTTGCCGACCTTTCGGGTGTACTCACTGTCCACAACACCAAGCCGATCCTGCAACCAACGTTCAAGACGTGGCACATCATCCCACTCCAGGCCCTCCAGATACTCGCGCACAGGATGGTAGGAGTTGTCGTTTGCCACCGCACTGACTGCCTCAACAACATGGGCAGTCTTCACCCGCAGCCCGTACACATCAGCAAGCCATAGTGCCACCCTGATATCGTCCAAATCGCTCCAGTCACCCGTGCCACCGCCATACGGTGGCGTGCGCAACTTACGCGTCTTCGAACTGAACAAATCCCAGGCGACCACCCCAGTCCAGCGCTTATCGTTACCCAGAATTAAGGCCACGTTGAACGGATGTACGATCAATCCGCCCTTTTCGGAATACTGCAGCTTTTCGCGCCATCCCTCATCGGTAGGCGGTCGCACCACAGCCAGCACCTGGCGCCGCACTGCGTCCAGGCCCTCGGCGCAGTGCAGATCGTTAAAGTCCGTCCAATTATCCTCACGGTCGTTGTCGAACACCGGCATAACTACCTGGCCCCCGACCACCACCGACGCATTGCCGGCTTTGAGTACGCCTGTGTTACATAGCTGCCCATTCACCACCGTCTTCCAATCGTCATCAGCGCAAAACACCAACTGCCGGCCTGGGTACTTTGTGCGCATTGACTGTGCCACCGGTAACAGGTTGCCGGCATCGAAGCAGATGCAAACCGTCAGCGAGGTCGCCATGTGCAGGCTAGCGCCGGTCGCGTATCCCTCTGCGATCAAAATCACATCGCCCGGCTCAGGCTCCGGACCGATCAAATGAAACGCTCCTTCCTTCGCCAAGCCATACGGCCAATAGGTTTTGTTCCTCCCCGTACTCGCCTGTTTTTCCGGGTACAACACCTGTAGACCGACGATATCGCCTTTCACATTGCGCATCGGCACAAAGGCCGTAGCGCTCTTTGCCTTGTAACGCAAACCAAAGCCAACCACCCGCTTGGTATCCAAGTAACGCGAGCTGCCTTTCTCAGATAGGTGCTTCCACATGCCTGCAGCGCGCCTGGCAGCTGTACGGTGCTTTCGCTCCTCGGCCAATGCAGCCTTGCGCTGGCCTTCCTCAGCCCTTGCCCGCATCACCGCCCGATCCTCAGCGCTCAGTCGGCCACCTTTGGTCTTGATCTTCTGCCAGCTACCCTTTTCACCCTGGCGCCAGTCACCAAACGCGCCGCAATATAGTGTTCTTCCATCGCCGGTCAGATGTTCATAAAGCACATACCAGCCGGTTTTCTCAGGGGCCTTATCGCCGTCGCACTCACAACGTGTTCGCTTACCAATCAGTAGCGGCGTTTCGGGTTTCAAGCCATAGTCATGCAACTGAGCCAATACATCGTCGAGCAATTCGTGATTAGTCATACCCGTACCCCCAACCGCCGGTCAGCCAACTCTTCACACCCAGTGCAGCGCGTGCAGCCTCGATCAAGCATCGCCAGCCGCCGTGCATCAAGGATGTCATCTCCACAATCCACGCACTTAAGAAGGCATTGACCTGGTTTCGCAATGGGTCGCGCGGCCAAGGCCATTGCAAGGTTATGAGCGATAACATCATCGGCAACATCTGCATTGTCAGCCACAGGTCAGATCCTCCGCGTGCTTCTTGCGCAGTACCGCACGCAACTTGAACACCGCCTGCACCATGCGCTCGGCAAGCAACTCAAACTCGGCAAGCTCGTCATCGTCCACCTTGTCATCCACCAGCATGGCCGATACATGCGTTGCCAGCTCGCCTTCACGGGAAAGCAGCCCGCCAATGCCCGCCATTAGCGACTGCGCCGTGTCGGTATCGCTCAACTCGGAAACGTCGATACCCACCCAGCCAATCGGATGCAGCAACGCATCCACAATGCGCGGGTCACGCGTTGCATCCAGCACTAACTCAAGGTCGCCAATGTTTGGTGTGTGGCTGTTATTGGTCAGGCTCAGCTTATGGTTGAGTGTGGTGGCGTTGCCGCCGTCGATAGCAGCAATGGCAGTGGCACCGCCCGGGTAATCGCGTGCGGCGTGGAGTAGCGCTTGCGGTAGGGTCAAAAGAGAACGCTGTGCGCGCTCAATAGAACTGAAATGTTTACGGTTCATGGCATTACACCCAAAAGTCTGCCAGTGACCGCCGCACGCCTGTTTGATACAGTTGGGCAGTGGTCACTTGCAAGTGGTCATATGCAGCCGGTTGCTCTGTGGTAGAAAATCCGGCTGTACCCCAGCGGCAAGGCACATGCTCCGCATGCACCTTGCCGTCAAAGCCTGCAGACCGTGGTGGGTTAGCAGGCAACCCAAGGCATCCGTGCCTTGGTAGCGCGGTAAAGAGAGGCGGTTTTGCATGTGGTTTGCTCCGCCTACCTTTATCGCGACCCGACAGCACTGTGGTGGTGTGTGCCGGGAGGAACTGGGCGGCCTTTCGGTCGCCTTTTTTCTAAGCGGCTCTGAGTAGATCCAGATCCGGAACAAAAAAAGCGGTTGGCTGAATCGGTGCCACATCTGCCGCTATGAGTTTTCCATCTGAAAGCACCTGAATCTGATACTGCCGAGACCGTGGCGGCTCAGTGCCCCACTGCGATATTGCAGCGGGCGAGACTTTTAGAGCCGCGGCCACTTTGGATTTCCCTCCGAAGAAGGCGATAACTTCGGTTGTGAGCATGATGCCCTCCTGTCTGCCGTCACGAACAATAAGGCTACTTAACAAATATGGCAAGCAAATAAAGGACACTAATCAATGCAAGCATTAAGCTAGCTTAATGAATACTCCAACCGAACGAATCACATACGCCATCTCTAAATGCGGAAAAAAGGCAAGCGTTCTGGCGGCCGAGTCAGGTCTTAGCGCTGCCAGAATCAGCCAGTTAGCCCAAGGGGATGGAAGCCTCAAGGCTGAGAATTTATTCCTTTTCGCACGCGCCACCGGGTTTTCCGCTCAGTGGCTTGCCGAAGGCATAGGGGACATGTATGAGGCTGACGCCCTTACAGAAAGTCATGTGCTGATCCCTCAATTTACCGTCAAGGGAAGTGCAGGCTCAGGGCATACAAATCACCACGTCGAGATCCGTGGTGGCCTGATGTTCAAGCGAGACTGGCTTGCCCGCATGGGCTTGAGGGAAAAAAACCTCAAGGTCATTTACTGCACAGGAATGAGCATGTTCCCAACCATTACCGACGAAGATGTGTTGCTGATTGACGAAGGTCAGCGAGAGCCTTTGAACGGTAGGATCTATGCAATCCAACGCCCGGACGGAGACATCAGTATCAAGCGTTTTGTCCATACTCTAACTAACGGCTGGATCATCCGCAGTGACAACGAGGATAAGCGCGCCTACCCCGACGAAAATGCTACCGACACCGACATTGGCCACCTCCTAATCATCGGCCGAGCGGTATGGCACGCCGGAGCACTCTGATTACAGGTCTCTAAACAAAAAACAAAAGCAGTCTTGACTTAAAAAGTTAAGAGAACTTTAATTGCCTCACTCCCTTACCACAGAGCGAGGCAATACCCATGCAAACCGCAACCTTGCACGTACTCCCAACGTGCCCACCTAGCCGCATCTTCGAAGTACGCCGCCTAGCCATAATCCACGGCTGCGCCTTCGCCACCACTAAACACAAAATCACCACCAGCACCACACCGACACCGTTTGATCCCAACGATGGCGGGCGTGCAGCATGAGCCGCCTAACACTGAACGCATGCGCCTATATCCGCCTGCAGGCTCAGGTCGGCCTTAGCGGAACCTTCCATCACACCTTGCATTCACGCGACGGCTGCCATTCCGTTTCAGCCCAAGTCGAGATTGAGCAGTGTTCGGCCGGAATCGCGGTAATGGTGCGTATCTGCGGGACACGCAATACCTCCGTCACACTTGATAAGCACCGCAAAAACAACGCCCAGCGCGTTGCCAGCTTCATCGAAGGTATTGCTAACGGGCGCTGTCCGACAGGAGTACCCGACGTAGATGAGTACCTGGTCGTCAGCGATATTGAGGCTGACCTGCGCCACGCAATTCGCCAGGGGCGCGGTACTTACCACATGATCGCCCACGAGCTTGAACCCTCCCTACAGATTCAGCGCAACCCACACGGAGGCTATACAGCCAAGCTCGAACTCGACGACGCAGGGTGCGAGCTCACCCTACCCACCGACAGCCAGCGCGCCTATGAAATCCTGGCCGACAACCTCAACAGGTTCCTGCGTGGCTACCGCGATAGCCTTGCAGCAGCCGCAGCGTGAGGTGCAGCCATGAGTCTATCCCTCAAACACGCAGCCGAACGCCTGGGTTTGGGTCACCGCCCGCTGATGCAGCGAATGCGCGACAAAGGCTTGCTGGATAAACACAACTTGCCAGCGAACCCAGCTGCGACAAAAGACTTCTTAGTCACCCGAGAGAGCTGCTGGTTTCACGAGAAGAGTGGCATGCAATACAAGCGCACCACCCGCGTGACCGAAATCGGCATTTCCTGGCTAGCCACGCAACTCGGTGTTGAACGCCCTGCCCCGCCCGCCGTGGCCGATCCGCGAGAAGTCGCTTGATGAACCGCCGAGAGGTATGGCCGCGTCAGTACGCCAGGCAGATCACGGCAATGCGAACCCGCGAGGAACGCATTGCCGCACTGGAGGAAGTACCGGAACACATACGCGAGCTGGTGCGCACCCACGTACAGATTGCCTGGAACCACCCCAAAGGAAACACACATGGACCGCAAACTGATTGACACCTTGCTAATTGAACTATTGAAGCTGCCCGAAGAACGCCGTACGCCAGAGAAGATTCTGGCCAACCTCACGCTGGCAGCAACCGCTGCAGGCGTGGCCCTCACCACCAGCGCCGCACCACTGCAAACCGAGCACCTGCAACTGGCGGCAGCTCTCGACCAACTCGCAATAGAGTTTGGCTCGAACTACCGCGCCCGCGCCACGCTACGCCTTGGCCACGGCATTGAGGGAGTAGAGCTGGGGGCTGTGCTCGAGCCGCTTGAAAGCAACTCTCCCTTGCCACGGTTCGTGGCTTTCGGAAACACCGCACGCACGGCGCTGGCCGGAATCAACCGCGACATTCGAGCGAGCAACCAACCCCAAGCCAAACCAGGGACGCCACGCAAGACCGGAAAACTGCAACTCAGCAGCCTCAAGGCATACGTCGATAAGGCCAACGCAGCATGAAGTCCGCCGCACAGCGTGAACTGCGCCTACCGCCAGCGCCCCGAGGTCAAACCGTGGATTTGTTGTACCGGACACTCGGGGATCTGCTCGTACCCGTCGACGTGGTACGAGAGCGCTACTTTCACAAACTCAACCCAGACAACTTCACTCGGGCATTAGCCACCGGTCGAGTATCCCTACCGATCACCACTCTGGATCGCAGCGTCAAGCAGACCCGCTTCGTCGACATCCGCCACCTGGCGATCCTTATCGACGCACAGGCGGATGCCGCAGCCGAAAAACTGGCAAACCATCAAGCCGAGCCAGAGGAGGACTGATACCTCAACTGGCAACACCCGGATAACTGCTGAACCACCGCAACCGCTGCACCACCAGCCAAGCGGCACACCACCCAAGGAGTAAACCACATGACTTACATACAAATCTGCGCACTGATCGGCATCATCATTGCAGCCGCCATTCTCTACTGGACCGGCTATCGAGGCGGACTCATTGATGGTCGCAACGACGGCATTGAAGAAGGCAAGGCAATCCAACACGCGGACAGCACCGAAGCCCTGCGCGAGAAGCAACTGCAGCTTGAGCAGGCCCAGGAGCATTACCAAAAACTCTATGACCACTACAAGCGAGCCCGGGACGCTTCACAGCTCGGAGAACAGGACCGGCAGCAGTTGCTCTGCATCGCCGAAACACTGCGCGTAGCGGCCGGAGCGTTCAGCGCTTTCCGCACCTGCAAGGGCCTAGAGAGAAACGCCCACATCCAGCGGGACCAGTTACTGGCCATGGCCGCCCTACTCCAGCCAGCCGAGCAGGAGAAAGCCGCATGAGCCGCCCACCTGTAATGCTACGCCTCACACCACAGGCGGCCGGCGAGCTGCACCAGCAGCACCAGAAAGCCAACGCTGAACTGCGCGCCCAGACCCGCTACCGGAAAGAGTTTGAACGGCAGGTAAAGACCCTGATCGGCAGCGAGGCTTTCCGCCGGTTGCAGAAGAACACCGACAACGCGCTATTACTGGCCGACCTGGCCAAGGAGGTCGCGTGATGGATCGCCACAAGATCGAGACGCCAGAGAAAAGCGGCATGCAGGCCGAACAGATCCACCACCAGAACCAGGCCGCTTTGCTCTGCAACGCCAGCAGGATCGCCGCGCCTGTAAACAACAGCCTCTGCTGCACAGCAGCAGGCATTATTGCTCTTTGCAGCAGCACCACCGAGGCACTTACACCCCACGAAAAGCTGCGCGAGGCAGCCAACCCTGATGCAACGCTGATCGCTCAGATTCGCCCGCCCGCGCAGCTTGTCGAGGGGTATACGCATCTGCCGGGCTACATGGCCGAGCATGCGGACAAGAACGACCAAGGAGGGAATCATGCTCGCTAAACGTACCTATACCCACTTCGGGTTCTGCTGCGGCCTGGGCTCAGGTGCTGCGGGATTCAACGACAGTTCACTGCAGATCGCCCAAATGCTCGGCAACTGGCGCTGCCTGGGCGGGGTTGACGTTGACCCCGCCGGTTTGGCCGACTTCGAAAACCTCACAGGCGTGAAAGGTACGCTCCGGGATCTGTTCACCCGCGAGCAGTACACCGCCTTCCACGGGACGGAACCACCTGCAGGCTGGATCGAGGCCACCGCCGAAGACATTCGCCGCGCCGCCGGGAACGAAGATCCGGACGCCGTATTCATTTCCAGCCCCTGCAAAGGCGCCAGTGGCTTGCTGCCGGAGTCAATGAGCCTGACACCCAAGTACCAGGCCCTTAATGAACTGACCCTTCGTTGCGTCTGGCTCATGCTTGAAGCCTGGCAACATAACCCCGTCAGCTTGATTGTGTTCGAGAACGTCCCTCGCCTTGCGTCACGCGGCCGGCACCTCCTCGACCAGATCGTTAAGCTGTTTGCACACTACGGCTACGCGGTAAACGAGACGGTCCACGACTGCGGGGAAATCGCCGGCCTGGCTCAAAGCCGCAAGCGCTTCTTGCTGGTGGCCCGTCATATCGAGAAGGTCCGGGCGTTCCTGTACCAACCGCAACAGCATCGCCTGCGCGGTGTCGGAGAGATCCTCGGACGCATGCCCCTGGCGGGCGATATCGAACTGGCAGGCCCCATGCACCGCGTGCCCGCCCTGCACTGGAAAACCTGGGTACGCCTTGCACTTGTGGAGCCCGGGAAAGACTGGCGCTCACTGAACCGCCTGAACGTTGAGGACGGGTTCCTGCGAGACTTCCTGATCGTTCCGGAGTACCGAGCGGGATACCTCGGCGTCAATCGTTGGGAAGATGCAACCGGCGTCATTGCCGGCCGCAACACACCCACCAACGGCAACTACTCGGTAGCAGATCCGCGCCCCACCAGCTCGGCCGAGTACGCGCAGTTCGGCGTGGTTCCATGGGAAAGGCATTGCGGGGTCGTGACCGGTCAGCGTAGCCCGGGTCAGGGCACGTTCAGCGTGGCGGATCCACGCCCGAACTGGAAACGCCATTCCAATAACTATCGAGTGGTGCCGTTCGACAGTACCGCCGGCACCATCATCGCCGGCGGCAAGGGCGTGCAAGGCGGCTGGCAGTCCGTCGCAGATCCTCGCGTCCTCAATCGCAAGAAGGGCGACGCCTACCTCACCGGTGGACATTACGGGGTTGTCGAATGGGGCGGCAGCGCAGGCGCAGTTTCGGCGAACGCTCGCCACGACAATGGCCGCTGGTCCGTCGCTGACACGCGCATGCCGGCGGCCAACGACCGCTTGGCGTGCGTCATCCGTAGCCCATCGAACACCTGGAACAGACCATTCACCACGCTAGAACTGGCCGCGCTGCAATCCATGTTCGACCCCGAGGACATGTGGCAACCGAACCAGGAAACTGGCGCCCTGGAGCCGGTCGGCAAACCCTTCGTGCTGCACGGCAACAACGACGGCGCCTGGCGCGAACGCATCGGGAACGCTGTTCCACGCAAGGCCGGCAAGGCCATTGCCGACGTGATGCTTAGCACGCTGATGCTTAACGAAATGGGCGAAACATTTACGCTTAGCAGCGTCCCGGTGTGGGTTCGTCCGCTAGCCATTGCCTTTAGCATGCCCGGGCAACAAGTAGGAGGTGCAGCATGAGCCGTAACCCTCTGTGCAACTGCAAACAACTCCTACAGGCCTGCGACAACAGGAACAAAGAGCCTGCCGCCCTTCGACTTCGCTACGCCGAACGACTGCTAGAAGAAGTGCTAGACAATCCAGACACGCATTATGGTGATGCGATACAGGCTTATTTCGCAGAAGGAAGGAAGTCAACGGCTCACCTGATCATGCCCGTGACTTACTACTCAAAATTACGGGAAGCGATGGAAGACGCCGCTGCAAGTGGCAAGCCCTGCCAGCTAATCGTCGGTGACATACATGTCGCCGTCACCTACCAGGGCATCAAGTGGGTACATACTCAGTTTCACCCTGGCAAGCCGCCACAGCCCCTCGCCATCGAGGAGTTCGACGAAATTCTGGCCAGCGCCCTGGGAGGTAAGCAATGAATACTTCCTTCCTACTTATGGCCCAATATGGCGGCCAGGTGATTATCCCCCTTGAGCGCGTCTGCCTCGATTACTTCTGCCACCTGACACCCGAGAAGATGAAGGGCAAGGTAGCCAGGGGCGAGATCAACCTACCGCTTGTTTGCATAGAATCCAGCCAGAAGGCTGCCCGAGGGGTACACCTAAATGACTTGGCGGCCTACCTCGATGCGCAACATGCCAAGGCAAAGAGCGAGCATGACAAGCTCATGGGGCGCGGCTTACGGCGCGTCTCTTAACCCGCATTTGGGCCTCGATCACGGGGCCCGCTATCACCTTTTCGACCCATGACCACCCGGTATATGGATCGCCATTCCCTCTAAGGTGCGTATAGCGCCGCATCGAGTTCCAATCCCGGTGGCCGGATACGCTGGCCACCTTCGGGATATCCCACCCCATTTCAAACAACCGGCTTACGCCATCGTGACGCAAGTCATGGAAATGCAGATCATCAATCTCCAGGAAATTGCAGGCCCGAGTGAAAGATGCCGAGATCGAGCGCGCATTGTAGGGAAACACCTCATCAGCCACCCGAGGCATTGACTGTAGAACGCGCCAGGCCTCGATAGGCATGTTGCACCAGACGTCGTTCCCATACTTCTGTCCCGGGTTCTTCATGTCAGTAACCAGGGCGGACTGTTCCTTATCATTAAGCGCATCCCAACGAATGCGCGTGATCTCTTCCTGTCGCCGGGTAGAAAACAGCGCAAACACGATTACCCTCAGCATATCGATCTCTTGCCGACGGCGATCACGCATCTGCTCAAAGTACGTCAGGATTCGATCAAGTTCGTCCAGGGTCGGCCGCCGGTTGCGCTCGCGGCTTCTGCTGACAGCGCCCATTTTCCGCAGCACCTTCCGCGCATCCGACATTGCATGAGGGTCTACGTCATAGCCCCAGGCCGGCCTGGCGACTGAAAGCACCGCCCCAAGGTGGGCAAGGTCGTTACCAACAGTCTGCGCCTGGATGCCGAAAGTCTCCATGCGCCAAACCGCATATTCGACCAGCTTCTGACTGGTCAACTCGGCATCGGTCACTTCGCCAAGCCATGACTCTTTAATCGCATTGAGTGTTGCGCGCTTGGTCTTTCCAAGCGGCCGCAGTTTTTCATACTGCTTAAGGTACTGATCAATCATCTCTTTAATGGAGACGCCGCCCCTGCTGGCCTTCTCAATAGCTCCGGGCTCGTGCAGCTCGGCCTCGCGCTTTCTAATCCACGCTTGCGCCGTAGCCTTGCGGTCGAACGTCTGGCTTTCCTGATAAACTGTGACGCCCTTTTGCATGATGCGGATCTGTGCGGTGTACGCTGCAGAGCCATCCTTGCGCTTGCGAACGGTGATAGAGCCCATGATTTTGCTACATGACTGATTTGAGTTGCTACATTGTAGCAACGACCTCTCAGAAATAAGCAAAAACGGTGTGAAACAGTAGTAAAAGAGAAAATAGGAAATGTCGACGAAACCCGCAGAAAACCTAGCACCCCAAGCAAATTCGGTATCTAGGAGGTTTTCTGTCGCGCCGATGATGGATTGGACGGACCGTCACTGCCGCTATTTCCTGCGCTTGCTGTCCAAGCACACCCTGCTCTATACCGAGATGGTCACCACTGGGGCCTTGCTCAATGGCGATCACGAACGTTTTCTGCGTTATCACCAGTCCGAGCACCCTCTGGCACTGCAACTGGGCGGCAGTACTCCGGCGGACCTGGCGACCTGCGCCCGCATGGCCCAGGAACACGGCTACGACGAGGTCAACCTCAATGTCGGCTGTCCCAGTGACCGGGTACAGAACAACATGATCGGTGCCTGCCTGATGGCACACCCGGCGCTGGTGGCCGACTGCGTGAAGGCGATGCGCGATGCGGTGTCTATCCCGGTGACGGTCAAGCATCGGATCGGGATCAATGGGCGTGACAGTTATGCCGAACTCTGCGATTTCGTCGGCCAGGTCCATGAAGCGGGCTGCACCAGTTTTACCGTACATGCACGGATCGCCATCCTCGAAGGTCTGTCCCCCAAGGAAAACCGCGATATTCCACCGCTGCGCTACGACGTGGCGGCGCAATTGAAGGCTGACTTTGCGCAGCTGGAGATCATCCTCAATGGTGGAATCAAGACGCTCGAGGCCTGTCACGAGCACCTGCAGACCTTCGATGGGGTGATGCTCGGGCGCGAGGCCTATCACAACCCCTATCTGCTGGCCGACGTTGACCAGCAACTGTTTGGCAGCACCGCGCCCGTGATTTCCAGGGCCCAGGCCCTGGCCCAACTGCGGCCCTATATCGCCGAGCACCTGGCTTCCGGCGGTGCCATGCACCACATTACTCGCCATGTGCTGGGGCTGGGCACCGGCTTCCCGGGCGCGCGCAAGTTCCGCCAGCTGCTGTCGGTGGATATTCACAAGACCAAGGACCCACTGGCCCTGCTGGATCAGGCCGGACAGTTGCTTGAAGGGCGCTAACCGTCAGCCGGGTTGAACCTGATCCGGCTTTTGACATCCTATCTATCTGGATGGCGCCCCAGCATTCAAACGCCTGTTTTCAGGTCGTTGCCTTTGGGGCCGTAGTAAGCATTCCGCGCCCTTGAGCGCCTGGCGGCGCTCGGGTAATGTCATCAGACCCATAGGACAGAGCACGCTCATGACTTCCAAGCTGGAACAACTGAAGAAAATCACCACCGTGGTGGCCGATACCGGCGACTTCGACGCCATCGCCCGGGTCAAGCCGGTGGATGCCACCACCAACCCTTCGCTGCTGCTCAAGGCCGCGGCCATTCCAGGTTATGCCGACTTGCTAAATGCCTGCGTCAGCGACTGCAAAGGCGATGTCGGCCTGGCCAGCGATCGTTTTGGCGTTGCCGTCGGCCAGGAGATTCTCAAGGTCATTCCAGGCCGTATTTCCACCGAGGTGGACGCCCGCCTGTCGTTCGACACCGATGCCATGCTCAAGCGTGCTCATCGCCTGATCGAGCTGTATGAAAAGGCCGGCGTAGGCCGTGATCGGGTACTGATCAAGATCGCCTCAACCTGGGAAGGCATCCGCGCGGCCGAAAAACTGGAGCGCGAAGGCATCCAGACCAACCTGACCCTGCTGTTCTCCTTCGCCCAGGCCGTTGCCTGCGCCGAAGCCGGGGTGTTCCTGATCTCGCCCTTCGTCGGCCGGATCTACGACTGGTACAAGAAGGCCAATGGCAACGACTACACCGGCGCCGATGATCCGGGCGTACAGTCGGTCACCCGTATCTACAACTACTACAAGGCCAATGACTACAAGACCGTGGTCATGGGTGCCAGCTTCCGCAATCTGAACCAGATCGAGCAACTGGCCGGTTGCGACCGTCTGACCATCAGCCCGGACCTGATCGAGAAACTGGCCGCCGACACCGGCAAGCTGGAACGCAAGCTGAGCCCGGGCAAGACCGGTGAACCCCGCCAGAGCCTGAATGAATCGCAGTTCCGCTGGGCCTCCAACGAAGACGCCATGGCCACTGAGAAACTGGCCGAGGGCATTCGCCAGTTCGCCCGCGACCAGGAGAAACTCGAAGCCCTGCTGGCCGCCAAGCTCTGACGGGCAAACGCCAATGCAAAAAGGGCGAACCCATGAGGGTTCGCCCTTTTTTATGCGCTGTGGGTCAGCCGGTCAGGGGCGTTCCAGGGCATTCACCAGGTCATGGAAGGCTTCACGGTTGGAGTCGTTGAGGCCCATGAGGATCTTGTGGGCCTCCAGGACCTTGACCCGTACCACTTCTTCCGACTGGTCCTGGGACGGCAGGTCGGTCAGACACTCCGGGCAGGGAATCGGGCGATCGACGATGTTGAACACCTGATCGAAGCCCATCGACTGCAACAACCGGGTAATGTCCTCATGGGTGGTGACGACGGTTGGCAACAGGCCGATTTTCTGCCGCGACAGGATCGACAACTTGGCCAGCAGGCCCAGGGTGGTGCTGTCGATGCTGCGGGTTTCAGTCAGGTCGATGACGATTGCCGAGAAATTCAGCGCTGTAAAAATTCGCTCAATAGTCGCATCCAGCGCCGAACACAAGGTCAGGCGCACTTCACCGACGAACTTCAGGACGAAAGTGCCATCCTGCTCGGCGAACTGGATTCTACCGGTACTCATTGAAGGTTCCTGCTCAACACTAACAGGGCGATATCATCCGGCATCTCCCCTAGCGTGGCCAATCCAAAAACTTGCCGCAGGCCATCCAGGCTACCGCCCGCTGCTCTCACCCGCTCAGGCAAGGCTGCTTCTTTTTCTTTGAGTGTAGGTTCGGGCAAAAGGTCCAGAATACCGTCGGACATCAGCGTCAGGCTGAACACCGGCGGCAACTCCAGGATGTGGTCTTCATAGGTCGCCTCGCCGAACAGGCCCACTGGCAAACCACGCCCTTCCAGATAACTTACATTGTCTGGCGTGTACAACACCGGCAACGGCAAGTGCCCGCCAATGCTATAAGTCAACAAACCTGTCTCCTCGTCGATGACTCCACCGACCATCGTGACGTGTTTGCCCAGCTTACAGCTGATCAGGCCACGGTTGATATGGCCCAGTACTTCCGAAGGCTTGAATTCCGGCAATGTGCCGTTGCGCTTGGATTCGAACAGCAGGCGCGTGGTCATGAACTTCAACAGTACGGTGACAAAGGCCGAAGACGCGCCATGGCCGGAAACATCCGCCAGATAGAAGGCGACCCGGCGTTCGTCGACACGGAAATAGTCGACAAAATCCCCCGACAGGTACAACGACGGGATGATCTGGTGAGCAAAGTTGAATTCGTCGATCGACCAGGGGCTGGTCGGCAACATGTTCATCTGCACCTGGCGGCCGGCGTTCTGGTCTTCCTGAAGCAGATTGAGGCTGGCCTCGAGCTCACGGTTGGCGGCTTCCAGCTTCTCCCGATAGCGCTGGTTTTCCAGCAACAGGCGCGCACGATCCAGGGCCCGGCGCACCGAATGCTCGAGCACTGCCAGGTCTTCCAACGGCTTGATCAGGTAGTCCGCAGCCCCCAGGCGCAGGGCCTCGACGGCGTCGTTCATCACGCCCGCGCCCGAAACCACGATCACCGGGGTTTGCGGGGACATTTCGGTCACTTGACGGATAAGCTCGAGACCGCCCATCTGCGGCATGCGCAGATCGCAGATCACCAGATCGGGGTTGTCGCGCTCGAATACCTGAAGACCCTGCTGGCCATTGGCAGCCTGCAGTACGCTGAAGCCACTGTCTTCCAAATAGGCCGCGAGACTCGCGCGCACTACTTCGTCGTCATCGATTATCAGCAGCGTGGCACTGGTTTTTTGCATGTGGGCAAACGGCGCCAGAATTAGGTTGGGGTAGGTGGCTTGGCCGGGGCCTGGCGCACGCTACTGGATTCGCTTTCTAGCCACTCTGCAAGTGGCGCCAGGACCTTGAGCCCTGCACGCCCGATCATCAGAGGTGCCCTTCTAAGGCGCAGACGGTACTCCCATCCGCGGGGCGTTTCAAGCTCATGCCGATGGTCGCCTGACGTCTTTACACCGCAAATCACCGGGAGTTATAAAAACCGCTAAAACCGCAACTCAATCGCAGGATGGAACCCATGAATCAAAACCAGCGTGACTACGATGAAAAGCGCGATTACATCCGGATGCGGGTGGATGCCGAGGTCACGCTGATCCACCAGGGCCAGGTGGTCGAAGCCGTCTGCATCGATCTTTCCAGCAGCGGCATGCAGGTTCAGGCACCCCGCTCGTTCCAGGTCGGCGACCTGCTGAGTGTCAGGATCGATTCGGAGCATGCCGCCCTGAAGGGACTGGAAGCGGAGACGGAAGTGGTCTGGGTCAATCCGCTGGAGGGCGGCGGCCAGAAACTTGGGCTTACAATCCTTAAGATGAAGTAAAACTCGGATCCCATGAAAAAAGGCGGCCATCTGGCCGCCTTTTCAGTTTCTGCTGGAGAGCAATACGATCAAAAATCGTCTTCGACCTTGCCGTCCTTAACCTTGAATTCGCGATTTTGCAGATAGGCATTGCGAATGAAGGTGTATTTGTCGCCGCGGATCAGCTTGTCTGCCGACAGCAAGCTGGCGCGAGTATCGACGATGTCCACGCCCATGGTGATGTTGCGCGCGGGAATGTCGTTCATGTAACGGTAGGGTTCGGTATAGCTGTCGACATACTTGGCCGGTGCGTCACGCAGGGTGCTTGGGCCGAGAAACGGCAGCATCACGTAAGGGCCACTGCCCACACCCCAGTAGCCGAGAGTCTGGCCGAAGTCTTCATCGTTGCGCTGCAGGCCCATCTTGGTGCCGACATCGAAAAAGCCGGCCAGGCCCAGGGTGGTGTTCATCAGCAGGCGCGCGGTATCGACACCGGCTGCACCCGGCTTGGCCTGGAGGATATCGTTGGCCAGATTGCCGACGTCACCGATGTTGCGAAACATGTTGTGGATGCCGTCTTCAAGAAACTGTGGCGTGACAGCCTGGTAGCCTTGGGCCAATGGCTTGAGAGCATACGTATCAAGCGTGTCGTTGAAGGTGAAGATCGGACGGTTGACGCTTTCCCACGGATCCTCTTCCGCCGCCTGGGCGGCAAAGGGAGCCAGCGTCACACCGGCACTCATACATAGCGGAACTAGATAACGGCTCCAGCGCATAGCAGGAAACTCCTTGGATTGTTCTCTCGTGGGGCTATGCCCTGAGGGTAAGCTCAGGAGTATAAATCGGATATGCCGGTTTAGGCAGCATTGCAACAAGCCCGATGCGACCCAGGTACCTCAATGGGCAGGGTATTCACCTCGCTGTCACCCCCATGTCATCTTTGTCCGCTAGCCTCTTGAGCTATTTCAGGGACGTTGATATGCCCCACGCCGATGCCATAGCCCAGCCCGCACGCCCATTGACCGCCGTGCTCTTCGGCCTCAGTGGCTGCCTGGTGGATTTCGGCGCACGAACGCGCCGGCAAGCCACACTGCCCCCCAGCCCGGAACAGGCCCTCGCCACCCCCGGTGCCCTGGATACCTTGCACCATCTGCAACAGCGAGGCATTCCCTGCGCCTGGCTGGAGCAACTGCCGCCCGCCAGCAGTCGTCACCTCGCCGCAACCCTGCCGGAGTGGATCCAGCCAGCGCCTGCTGTGCCCAGCCCCTGGCCCGCACCCGATGCTTGCTGGCAAGCGCTGATGGCCCTTGAAGTCTCACGCCTGGACGGTTGCGTACTGGTCAGTGGCGAGCCGCAACTGCTGCAGTCGGGGCTCAATGCCGGCCTCTGGACCATCGGCCTGGCCTCCTGCGGCTCTCTGTGCGGCATGACTCCCGGCGAATGGCAGGCCCTGAGCCAGCACGAGCGCGAGCTCAAGCGCGGCAAGGCGACCATGCAGCTCTTCGGTTTGGGGGTGCATTCGGTCATCGATCACCTGGGCGATCTGGGTACCTGCCTGGCGGACATCGAACTGCGCCGCTTCAAGGGTGAAAAACCCTGACATAAGCCTATTGATCAGGATCATGCACTACGCCCGGGACTGGATTACTCTAAGCCGTGGGCATGGACCTTTGACGCACATTCACGGTCCATCCCTGTGCCTATCAATAAAGGGAGAACGCCATGCCTGCCCGCGAACTGCAAGAACAACTCGACACCCTGCGCGAGCAATTGGAGCAGAACCCACCGCTTTCGGCAGCCGAACGCGCCAATCTTCAGGAACTGATGCAGCAGATCGAGTTGCAACTCAAGCTGGAGACCAGCACCCACGACAGCAGCCTCGCCGACGGCGTCAACCTGGCTGTGGAGCGCTTCGAACTGGAACACCCGGCCATCGCCGGCACCTTGCGCAATATCGTCCAGACCCTGGGCAACATCGGTATCTGACCGCGTGTTGTTCCCCGCGACAAAACAAAAGCCCCGCTCAATGAGCGGGGCTTTTGCTTACTGGCGTACCAGGCGCTGGTTGGCGAACTGCGTCGTTTCAGTGCTGCGGTAAGGGTTGATATCCAGCCCGCCGCGGCGCACGTAACGAGCATAGACCGTGAGCTTCTCCGGCTTGAGCAAGCGCTGCAGATCGAGAAAGATCCGCTCCACGCACTGTTCGTGAAAGTCCGAATGCTGGCGGAAACTCACCAGGTAGGCCAGCAGGCTGGCGTGATCCAGCGCCGCGCCGCGGTACTCGACCACCACGCTGCCCCAGTCCGGCTGGCTGGTCACCGGGCAGTTGGACTTGAGCAGGTGGCTGTGCACGCTCTCCTCCACGGTGCGTGAAGCATCGCAACGCAGCAGTTCCGGACGGGGATGCTCATAGCTGTCGACGCTGATATCCAGCTCATCGATACAAACGCCGGGCAACGCCACCACGCCTTGCGCCTCGACCTCACCCAGGCTGCGAATGCGCACGCCCACTGGCTTGCCTGCGGCGGCCGACAGGTCGTCGCGCAAGGTTGCCTCAAGCGTCGCCCAATCAGCGAACGGCGTCTGGTTCAGGGAGTTGAGGTACAGCTTGAAGGATTTGGACTCGATGATGTTCGGCGAATCGGCGGGAATGCTGAACTCACCGATGGCCACCACCGGCTTGCCCGAAGGCAGCAGCCAGGACAGCTCGAAGCAGTTCCAGTAGTCCACACCTTTATAAGGCAGGGTATCGGCGCTCAAGCCCAGTTCGGCCCACTTGGCGGCCCGCGGAATCGGGAACAGCAAGGACGGGGTGTAAGTGGAGACGTATTCACTGGACTTGCCCAGCGGCGAATGTTCGGCTGCGGGATGCATGGCGGAAACCTGACTGAAGAATCAGCGGATTCTATCAGCCTTTGCTCCCGCCTTTGAGCCCCGGATGCCTACGGGGTGACCGTCAGCTTGCCAACCATCCCCGCCTGATAGTGCCCGGGAATGTTACAGGCAAACTCCAGGCTGCCGCCTTTGCTGAAGGTCCAGGTCAGCTCGGCCTGCTTGCCCGGCTCCACCAGCACGCTGTTGGGATCGTCATGCTTCATTCCCGCGCCATGCGCCATGCCCGCCATCGAGCCATGCCCCATGGCCGAATGATCCATGCCGCCGGCCGCCATGTCCTTGACTGCAGTCGGGGTGAGCATGCCGCTCTGCTGCATCTTGAGCATCTCCTGCTGATGCTCGGCATGCATCGCCGCATCGCCCAGGTTGAACTCATGCAACAACTGCCCCTTGTTGATCAGGACGAAACGTACAGTCTCGCCGGCCTTGACCTCCAGAGACTCGGGGCGGAAGGTCATGTCGCCCATCACCACTTCGATACTGCGAGTGGCCTTGGCCGCTGGTGCCGGCTGGCCGAAATCATAGGAGGCCGCCGGCGAAGCCCAGAGCGGCGCGCTCAACAGCAGCAGGCAGCCGCCGAGGATCGAGCGGCTTTGCAACAACAGGTTTTGCACATTCATCATCAGACTCCAACAAGATCAGGATTCAGCCTGTGGCACACTCTAGAACCTGCCGCTGCCAGCCAGCTGACAATCAGATTACAACTTTGTCAGTTTGGCCTGTCCCGGGGGACTGCACGGTATAAAGCCCGGGTTCCAGATGCCACGAGTCCTGTCATGAAGCTGCTGATCGTCGAAGACCAACCGAAAACCGGCCAATATTTGCGCCAGGGCCTGAGCGAGGCCGGCTTCAATGCCGAGCTGGTAGCGGACGGCAGCACTGGCCAGCACCTGGCCCTGAGCGGCGACTACGCGCTGCTCATTCTCGACGTGATGCTCCCGGGTCGCAACGGCTGGCAGATTCTGCAAGCGGTACGCAGCGCCGGCCTGGACATGCCGGTGCTGTTTCTCACCGCCCGTGACGCAGTGGAAGACCGGGTCCATGGGCTGGAATTGGGAGCCGACGATTACCTGGTCAAACCCTTCGCTTTTTCCGAACTGCTGGCCCGGGTCCGCAGCCTGCTGCGCCGAGGCAGCGCGGTTGCCCAGGAAACCAGTCTGCAGTTGGGCGACCTGCGTCTGGACCTGATTCGCCGCCGGGTCGAACGCAGCGGCCAGCGCATCGACCTGACCGCCAAGGAATTCGCCCTGCTGGAAATGCTCCTGCGCCGCCAGGGCGAAGTCCTGCCCAAGTCGCTGATCGCCTCCCAGGTCTGGGACATGAACTTCGACAGTGATACCAATGTCATCGAAGTGGCGATCCGCCGCCTACGCCTGAAGATCGATGACGATTACCCCAACAAGTTGATCCATACGGTACGCGGCATGGGCTACGTGCTCGAAGAGCGCCAGGCCTGATGCCTCGCCTGTCCCTGAGCGGGCGCCTGGCGCTGCTGTTTGCCGCCTGTACCGCGGTGGTTTCGCTCTTGGCCGGAGTGCTGTTCAGCCGGGCCAGCGAAGCTCACTTCATCGAACTGGACCAGCAATTGCTGGACGGTAAACTGATTGCCCTGCGCAGCGCCCTGCAGAATGTCACCACGGCCAGTGACTTCCCTCGCGACCAGGCCCGCCTACTGGATGAGTTGAGCCACCAGCCGGACCTGACGCTGCGGATCAGCGGTGCCGATGGCCAGGTCTGGTTCAATTCTGCCCCTGCCCTGCCCGCCTCGCTGCCTGCCGCCGCCGGGCTGCACAGCCTGGAACAGGCCGGCACCGCCTACCGGATCTACAGCGCGCAACTGACTCCCGGCCAGACCGACTCGGCGCAATTGACCCTGATACTCGACATCACCCATCACCAGCACTTTCTGCAGCGCATGCAGCACCTGATCTGGCTCACCGTGGGCCTCTCGGCCCTGGCCACGGCCCTGCTCGGCGCCTGGGCCGCCCGCAGCGGCCTGCGTCCGCTACGGAGCATGAGCGCGGTTGCCGCCAGCATCTCCGCCAGCTCCCTGACCCAGCGCCTGCCCCAGGAGCAGATGCCCGTGGAGCTGGCGGAACTGGCCAGCAGCTTCAACGCCATGCTCGGCCGCCTGGAAGAGTCGTTCCAGCGCCTCTCGGCCTTTTCCGCCGACATTGCCCATGAATTGCGCACGCCGCTGTCGAACCTACTGACCCACACCCAGGTCACCCTGACCCGCCCGCGGCCGATCGAGGATTACCGCGAAGCCCTGCACAGCAACCTCGAAGAGCTGCAATGGATGGCGCAACTGGTCAACGACATGCTGTACCTGGCCAAGGCCGACCACGGCCTGCTGACACCCCGGCGCGAAGCCCTGGAGCTGGCCCAGGAGACCGACATGCTGCTGGAGTTCTATGGCCCCCTGGCGGAAGACGCGAACATCAGCCTGAGCCGGGAAGGCAACGGCAGATTCGCCGGAGATCGCGGCATGCTGCGCCGGGCGCTGTCCAACCTGCTGGACAATGCCTTGCGCTTCACCCCTGCTGGCGGCTCGGTCAAGGTGCTAATCAGCCAACGCCCCGCGGGCTTGAGCCTGAGGATTGAAAACACCGGCGAGGGCATTGCACAGGAACTGCTGCCACGATTGTTCGACCGCTTCTACCGCGTAGACCCGGCGCGACATGAAGGCAGCCATGAACATGCAGGATTGGGCCTGGCGATCACCCAATCGATCATTCGCGCCCATGGTGGGCAGATTGGTTGCGAATCAGGCTCGGGCTGGACCCGCTTCGTGATCGAGTTGCCAGGGAAAGAATAAGGCCGGCCGGCTCCCGCAACAGGAGCCGGCCGGCCTTGTGCCTTACGAGTACCGCAGCGCGTGCGCCGGTTCGACCTTGGACGCGCGCCAGGCCGGATACACCGTGGCCAGGAAGCTGAGGACAAACCCGGCGCCGCAGATCAAAGCCACGTCGCCGCCCTGCAGCTCGGAAGGCAGGTTGCTGACGAAGTACACGTCGGAACTGAAGATCTGCTGCCCGCTGATCCTCTCCAGCCAGCCCACCAGTTCACTCACGTTCAACGCGGCGATCACCCCCAGCACTCCGCCAATCAGCGTGCCGACGATACCGATCACCGTGCCCTGGACCATGAAGATCGCCATGATCTGCCGCGGTGTCGCGCCGATGGTGCGCAGGATCGCGATGTCCGCGCCCTTGTCGTTCACCACCATGATCAGGGTGGCGATGATGTTGAACGCCGCCACCGCAACAATCATCAGCAGCAGCAGGCCGATCATGGTCTTTTCCATCTTCATGGCGCTGAACAGGCTGCCCTGGGTGTGAGTCCAGTCATCGGCGCGGAAACCCGCTCCCAGCCCCTTGGCAATGTCCGCCGAAACCTTTGGCGCGGCATACAGGTCCTTGACCGCCAGGCGCACGCTCTGCACCTGGTTCGGCTGCCAGTGCTGCATCTCTGCCGCATCGGCCACATGGATCAGGCCCATGGAGCCGTCCAGCTCGGCACCCACCTTGAACACCCCGACCACGTTCAGACGCTGCATCCGCGGGGTGATGCCGCCCGGAGCACTGCTCACCTCGGGCACGATCAGGGTCAGCTTGTCACCGACGTTGAGGCGAAAGCGCCGGGCGGTGATCTCGCCAAGCACCACCCCGAACTCGCCGGGTTTCAGGTCCTGCAGACTGCCCTGAACGATATGCTGGGCCACGATCGACACCTTGCCTTCCTGGGCCGGATCGATGCCGCTGATCTGGATCGGCTGCATCGCCCCCTTGTAGGAAAGCATGCCTTCCATCTCGGTGAAGGGCACCGCTGCGGTGACTTCCGGGTTTTTCAAGGCCGCTGCGGCCACCGGCTGCCAGTCGTCAATGGGATTGACCCCAACGATGGTCGCGTGAGGCACCATGCCGAGGATCCGCGAGCTCATTTCCCGTTGGAAACCGTTCATCACCGACAACACCACGATCATCGCCAGTACGCCCAGGGCGAGGCCGATCATCGAGGTCATGGAAATGAACGAGACAAAACGATTGCGCCGCTTGGCGCGGGTGTAGCGCGTGCCGATAAAGATCGATAAAGGTCTGAACATGGGCAAGGCACCCTGGAAAAATTAATGACCCGGCGCCGGCGAATAAATCCCCGGCGCCGCGTGCGGCCGCATCAGATCGCGACCAGGTGACCTTCTTGCAGGTGCAGTACGCGGTCCATCTGCCGGGCCAGGTTCATGTCGTGGGTCACCACCAGGAAGGCGGTGCGCATCGAAGTGCTGAGTTCCAGCATCAGGTCCTGGATGCCCTGGGCGGTGTGGGAGTCGAGGTTGCCGGTAGGTTCGTCGAGCATCACCAAGCCCGGCTTGTTCACCAGGGCCCGGGCGATGGCTACACGCTGGCGCTCGCCACCGGACAGCTCGGACGGCTTGTGCTCCAGGCGATGACCAAGGCCCACCCGCTCGAGCAAGGCGGTGGCGCGCTGGCGGGCCTCGGGGATCGGCGTGCGGCCGATCAGCAGGGGCATGCAGACGTTCTCCAGGGCGGTGAACTCCGGCAGCAGGTGGTGGAACTGGTAGACGAAGCCCAGGGAGCGATTGCGCAACTGGCCACGGGCTTTCTCACCCAGGGCCGAAAGCTCTTCGCCGGCCAGCCAGACGCTGCCCTTGGACGGGGTGTCCAGGCCGCCCAGCAAGTTGAGCAAGGTACTTTTACCCGAACCGGAAGTACCGACGATGGCTACTCGCTCACCCGGGTGCAGCTCCAGTTGCAGACCGGACAGGACCACCACCGATTCCGGGCCTTCGTCATAGGCCTTGCCCAGGTCACGGCAGCTCAGGATTGCTTTTTCACTCATGCCCAACTCACTCATAACGTAGCGCCTCCGCAGGCTGGGTGCGCGCCGCACGCCAGGCTGGATACAAGGTGGCGAGGAAACTCAGGACCAGCGCCGCGCCGCAGACCATCAACACGTCCTCGGCCATCAGTTGCGAGGGCAGGTAGTCGATGAAGTACACGTCGGCGTTGAGGAATTTGTGCCCGATCAGGCCTTCGAGGGCGGAGATCGCCGCACTGACGTTCAGTGCCGCAAGCATCCCCAGTACGGCACCGATCAAGGTACCGACCACCCCGATCACCGTACCCTGGACCATGAAGATCGCCATGATGGTGCCCGGCGTGGCGCCCAGGGTGCGAAGAATGGCGATGTCGCCCTTCTTGTCGTTCACCACCATCACCAGGGTCGAGATGATGTTGAAGGCGGCCACCGCGACGATCAGCAGCAGCAACAGGCCGATCATGGCTTTTTCCATGCGGATGGCCTGGTACAGGTTGCCGTGGGTACGGGTCCAGTCGCGGGCGTAATAGTGGTTCTCGCCCAACTGCTGGGCGATTTCCCAGGCCGTGCGCGGTGCCTGGAACAGGTCGTCGAACTTCAACCGCAGCCCCTGGACCTGGTCCGGCTTCCAGCGATGCAGGCGCCCCAAGTCTTCAAGGTTGGTCAGGCCCAGGTAGCCGTCGATCTCTCCGGCGCCGACGTGGAAGATGCCCACTACGGTAAAGCGCTTCATCCGCGGGAACATGCCGGCCGGGGTCACCGTGACTTCAGGCGCGACGAAGGTCAGTTTGTCGCCCAGGACTACACCCAGCTTGGCCGCCGCCTTGTCACCGATGACGATGCCGAAGCTGCCGGGCGCCAGGGCATCCAGCTGACCTTGCTGCATGAAGTGGTCAATGATCGACACCTCTCGCTCCTTGGCCGGATCGATGGCATTGAGCAGCACCTTCTGCACCTGCCCCTTGTTGGTCAGCAGGCCCTGCATCTGGGTGAAGGGCGCCACCGCCAGCACTTTCGGGTTCTGCTTGACCTTGTCGGCCAGGCTTTGCCAGTCGCTGATGGGTTCACCGGCTTCGATGGTGGCGTGGGGCACCATGCCCAGCACGCGGGTGCGCATTTCATGATCGAAGCCGTTCATCACCGACAGCACGACGATCATCACGATCACGCCAAGGGCGAGTCCGATCATCGAGGTCAGGGAAATGAATGACACAAAATGATTGCGACGCTTTGCACGGGTATAACGCGTGCCGATAAAAGCAAACAGAGGTCTGAACATGTCGGGGCTTGTTCGGAGGAAAAGAAGACGTCCTTGTGGCGGGGCCTGGTAAGCAGCTTTACACTCAGACCACTGCCTCTACCATGGGTTCGCCATGTCGACATTAGATGAAGAAGATCGCCGCGAATACTACCGTATCGAGGACACGATCGCACTGGAAATTAGCCCCCTGTCCGCCCACGACGCGGCGAGCAAGGAAGTGTTGCAGGATGAGTCGCCGCTGTTCAATCTGCTCAGCGAACTGCACCTGAGCGAATTCGAATCCCAGCACCTGCTGCGCCAGGTCAGCGAGCGTGACCGCACCCTGGCCAGCTACCTCAAGGCGATGAACAAGCGCATCGACCTGCTGGGCCAGGTGGTGGCGCAGACCGTGCTCGGCAAATTCGGCGAACCGCAACGAGTGGTCCTCTCCGAAGGCGGCATCGAGTTCAGCCACCACCAGAGCTACCCCAGCGGCAGCCACCTGGCGGTGAAATTGCTGCTGATGCCTCAGGCCCTGGGCCTGCTGCTGCGGGCCAAGGTCACCCATTGCGAACCCCAGAGCTTCGGCACCTTCGAAGTCGGCACCGAGTTCGAAGCATTGACCGACGCCCAGCGCCAGTTGCTGGCGCGCTATATCCTGCAAAAACAGGCGCAGCAGCGACGCCTGGCCCGGGAACAGAGCGACCCGGCCGCCGGCTGAACAGCACGCCCGACCCTCTCTAAAGGAACAACATCCGTGAAGGAGCAATTGTGACCCTGATCTATGGCCATCGTGGCGCTAAAGGCGAAGCACCGGAAAACACCCTGACCAGCTTTCAGGAATGCCTCAAGCACGGCGTACGCCGCTGCGAGCTCGACCTGCATCTGTCCATGGACGGCGAGCTGATGGTGATTCACGACCCGACTCTCAAGCGCACCACCGACCGGCGCGGCAAGGTGGTGGAACATAGCGCCGCCGAACTGGTGACCTACGACGCGCGCAAGGGTGGCCCGGGCTGGGTCAGCCCCTGCCCGATCCCACGCCTGGAAGAGCTGTTCGAGAAATGCGACTTCGAGCACTGGCAGCTGGAGGTCAAGAGCGCCTCGCGCACCCGCGCCGCGACCACGGTGCTGGCCATCAGGGAAATGGCCCAGCGTTTCGGCCTGCTGGACAAGGTCACCGTGACCTCAAGCTCCCGGGAAGTCTTGAAGGCCGCGGTGGAGCTGACGCCGGACCTGTCCCGCGGACTGGTAGCCGAGTACGCCTGGCTCGACCCGTTGAAGGTCGCCCAGAGCTATGGCTGCGAGATTCTGGCGTTGAACTGGACCCTGTGCACCCCGGAACGGCTGCAACGGGCGCAGCGTCAGGGCTTGCATGTGTCGGTATGGACAGTCAACGAGCCCGCGCTGATGCGCAGACTCGCCGACTTCGGCGTAGATAGCCTGATTACAGACTTTCCCGGTTTGGCCAGCGCCACCCTCGAGAATTACTGAAATCGGTCTCCCCGGCCGGCTCAGGCCACCGGCCGGAGCCGCTCAAAAAAGCCGGTTGAGGCCGTCGTACGCGGCTACCCGATAGGCTTCGGCCATGGTCGGGTAGTTGAAGGTGGTGTTGACGAAGTACTTCAGGGTGTTGAGCTCGCCCGGCTGGCTCATGATCGCCTGGCCGATGTGCACGATCTCCGAAGCCTGGTAGCCGAAGCAATGCACGCCGAGGACTTCCAGGGTTTCCCGGTGGAACAGGATCTTCAGCATGCCTTGCGGCTCGCCGGCGATCTGCGCCCGGGCCATGCCCTTGAAGAACGCCTTGCCCACTTCGTAAGGCACCTTGGCCTGGGTCAGTTCCTGCTCGTTCTTGCCGATCGAACTGATCTCGGGAATGGTGTAGATCCCGGTCGGTACGTCGTTGACGAAACGCCAGCTGCCGTTATCGACAATGCTGCCAGCGGCCGAGCGCCCCTGGTCGTGGGCGGCACTGGCCAGGCTCGGCCAGCCGATCACGTCACCGGCGCCGTAGATGTTCGGCACGCAGGTGCGATAGTTCTCGTCGACCTCGATCTGGCCACGGCTGTTGACCTTGACCCCGATGTTCTCCATGCCCAGCTTGTCGGTGTTGCCGGTACGGCCGTTGCACCAGAGCAAGGCGTCGGCCTTGATCTTCTTGCCGGACTTCAGATGCAGGATCACCCCGTTGTCCACACCTTCAACGCGGTCGTATTCCTCGTTATGGCGCACGGTGATGTTGTTGTTGCTGAAGTGGTAGCTCAGGGCCTGGGAGATTTCCGAATCCAGGAAGCTGAGCAACTGGCCGCGGTTGTCCACCAGTTCCACCAGCACCCCCAGACCGCTGAAGATCGAGGCGTATTCGCAACCGATCACCCCGGCGCCGTAAACGATGAGTTTGCGCGGGGTGTGGCCGAGGCTGAGGATGGTGTCGCTATCGTAGATACGCGGGTGACCGAAATCGATGTCCGCCGGGCGATACGGGCGCGAGCCGGTGGCGATGATGATGTGCTTGGCCACCAGTTTTTCCACCACGCCGTTGGCGCAGACCACTTCCACGGTCTGCTCGTCGGCGAAGCTGCCCGTGCCGAAGAACACGTCGACCCGGTTGCGGGCGTAGTAGCCGGTACGCGAGGCCACTTGCTTGGAGATGACCTTCTCGGCGCTCTTGAGCACGTCCGGGAAAGAGAACCAGCGCGGCTCGCCAATCGCCCGGAACATCGGGTTGGTGTTGAACTGCATGATCTGCCGGACCGAGTGACGCAGGGCCTTGGACGGAATGGTACCCAGGTGGGTGCAGTTGCCGCCGACCTGGCGACGGCTATCGACCATCGCCACTTTGCGTCCTGCTTTCGCGGCGTTCATCGCCGCACCTTCTCCAGCGGGGCCTGAGCCCAGCACCACTACGTCGTAGTTGTAGACAGCCATGCGTACTCCTCAGAACAGGCCGAGATGCCCTTCTGGCATCTCCGGCTAAATCATGCCGCGGCCGGCGGCATGAAGGATCAATTTGGCTCGGTTACGAACCCGGGCACAGTCTATAGAAGCGTCAACGCCGCGCACATTAACCCTTGGTCGCGTCGTAGGCTACTTTTGCCTGCACTACAGGCTGCGCAACAGCGCACAAGGTTATTGTTTTTGCCCGGCCAGCAGTGCATCGAAGGCCGGGTTGCTGCGTGTGACGAAACCTGTAGCGCTGCGCATCACAAAAAAACCGGCGATGCGGTGTTTTTCCGCATAGTCCCAACCCGCCTCCGGACCGAGGATCAGCAACAGCGTCGACAGACCATCGGCCATCAGCGCCGAAGGATGAATCACCGTCACCGAGGCCAGCGTGTGGGTGATGGGTTGGCCGAGCCGGGCATCGAAGGTGTGGGAGTAGCGCTGGCCGTCCTGCTCGAAGTAATTACGGTAGTCGCCGGAAGTGGAAACGCCATAACCATCCAGGGCGATCACCCGCTGGGCCACCTGCTGGTCATCCCGTGGTTCTTCCAGGGCAATGCGCCAGGGCGAGCCGTCGGGCTTGCGGCCCACCGCCTTGAGCTCGCCGGTGGCTTCGGCGAGGAAACTGTCGATCCCCAGTTGCGTGAGCCGCACGGCAATGCGATCCACGGCATAACCGGCGGCGATGCTGTTGAAATCCACCTCCACCGGCGCGTCCTTGCACAGTTCCTGCCCTTCGATACGCAGGTGACCGTGCCCTACCCGCTGCCGCACCTCGGCCAGGGCCGAGGCACTGGGAACCTTTTCCTCGCGCCCCTGAGGGCCAAAACCCCAGAGATCCAGCAGCGGTTCCACCGTCAGGTCAAACGCACCATCGCTGTCCCGGGACAGTTGCTCGCCGACCCGCACCAGTTGCAGCACCGGTTCCGGCATCGGCTGGCAGCTGTCGGCGGGCAAGGCATTGAAACGCTCGATGTCCGAATCACTGCGGTAGGTGGACATTTGCCGATCAACCTCGGCCAGAATCCCCTCGACCTCGACCTGCACCAGGGACGCCGCCGGACCATCGGCGTGGCGCACGTACTGCACCGACCAGCTGCTGCCCATGGTCGGCCCGGAGAGGCTTTCCAGGCGCTCGCCACCACAACCGGCCAACAGCACCAGCGCGGTGTACAAAGCGCTCCATCGCATTCGTTGCTTACCCGACAAGGTGTTCCTCCCGATCAACCGCCCTGCTGGGCCAGCTGGCAGTGCAAATGGCCATTATGCGACAGGCGGAGGCCGCCTGCCCGGCGTCCCACCTCATTGGCTACGGGCAGAACCTTGATCTAGAGCCGCCCTGCCACCCCAAGAGTTTTTGTTGCCGGATGGCTTTCATACACATATCGTTACAAAACTGTTCAGCGTGCAGCCTCGAGCCCCGACTTTGCAGTAAGGGACGCATAACGACCAGGGATTGCTAACAAGACAGCCAAAGTGAGTGAAAAAAATGTCCACGACCACGGGCAAAGGCAAGGCGATCTTTCGCGTTGTCAGCGGCAACTTTCTCGAGATGTTCGACTTCATGGTCTACGGCTTCTACGCCACGGCGATTGCCAAGACCTTCTTCCCTGCCGACAGCGCCTTCGCCTCGCTGATGCTGTCCCTGGCGACCTTCGGCGCCGGCTTCCTGATGCGCCCCCTGGGGGCGATCTTCCTCGGTGCCTACATTGACCGCCACGGCCGCCGCCAGGGCCTGATCATCACCCTGGCACTGATGGCCGCGGGCACGGTACTGATTGCCTGCGTACCGGGTTACGCCACCCTCGGCGTTGCCGCACCACTCCTGGTACTGCTGGGCCGCTTGCTGCAGGGCTTCTCGGCCGGCGTGGAGCTGGGCGGCGTGTCGGTGTACCTGGCCGAGATCTCGACCCCGGGCCGCAAGGGCTTCTTCGTCAGTTGGCAGTCGGCGAGCCAACAGGCCGCCGTGGTCTTCGCCGGCCTGCTGGGCGTAGGCCTGAACCACTGGCTGAGCCCCGAGCAGATGGGTGACTGGGGCTGGCGCGTGCCCTTCCTGGTGGGCTGCATGATCGTGCCGGCGATCTTCATGATCCGTCGTTCCCTGGAGGAAACCCCGGAGTTCCAGGCTCGCAAGCATCGCCCCTCGCTTTCGGAAATCGTTCGCTCCATCGGCCAGAACTTCGGCATCGTCATTGCCGGTATGGCCCTGGTGGTGATGACCACGGTGTCCTTCTACCTGATCACTGCCTACACCCCGACCTTCGGCAAGGCCGAACTGCACCTGTCGGATTTCGACGCCCTGTTGGTGACCGTGTGCATCGGCCTGTCGAACTTCTTCTGGCTGCCGGTCATGGGTTCGCTGTCGGACAAGATCGGCCGCAAGCCGCTGCTGCTGGGGGCGACCATCCTGGCGATCTTCACTGCCTACCCCGCCCTGTCCTGGCTGGTGGCCAACCCCAGCTTCAGCCATCTGCTGATCGTCGAGCTGTGGCTGTCCTTCCTTTATGGCTCGTACAACGGTGCGATGGTGGTGGCCCTGACTGAAATCATGCCGGTGGAAGTGCGCACCACGGGTTTCTCCCTGGCCTACAGCCTGGCCACCGCGACCTTCGGCGGCTTTACCCCGGCAGCCTGTACCTACCTGATCCACGTGCTGGGCAATCAGGCGGCTCCGGGCATCTGGCTTAGTGGCGCGGCGGTGCTGGGGCTGATCGCCACCCTGGTGCTGTTCCGCGGTAATCGCCACGAACTGCGTACTGCGCAAGCGGCAACAGCGCGCGGCGCCTGAGACAAAAGCTTCGCTGGCAAGCCAGCTCCTACGGGATTGCGCCGACTTGGCTTGCCGGCGCAAGCCACAAACAAAAACGCCCCGACAAGTCGGGGCGTTTTCATTGCAGCAGTCGCTTAGCGCGGGAACGCTGGCGGGTTGACCCCAGCCATGTCTTCCATCACGCGCACAACCTGGCAGCTGTAACCAAACTCGTTGTCGTACCAGACGTACAGAACAACGCGGTTGTCCTGGGTGATGGTCGCTTCAGCGTCGACCACACCGGCGTGGCGCGAACCGACGAAGTCGGTGGAAACCACTTCCTGGGAATTGACGAAGTCGATCTGCTTGTGCAGATCGGAGTGCAGCGCCATGTAGCGCAGGTACTCGTTCATCTCTTCACGGGTAGCCGCTTTCTCAAGGTTGAGGTTGAGAATCGCCATCGACACGTTCGGCGTCGGAACACGGATCGCGTTACCGGTCAGCTTGCCGGCCAGCTCAGGCAGAGCCTTGGCGGCAGCGGTGGCAGCACCGGTCTCGGTGATCACCATGTTCAGCGCGGCGCTACGGCCACGGCGATCGCCCTTGTGGAAGTTGTCGATCAGGTTCTGGTCGTTGGTGTACGAGTGAACGGTTTCGACGTGACCGTTGACGATGCCGAACTTGTCATTCACAGCCTTCAGCACCGGCACGATGGCGTTGGTGGTGCAGGAAGCAGCGGACACGATCTTGTCGTCAGCGGTGATTTCGGCGTGGTTGATACCGTGAACGATGTTCTTCAGCTTGCCCTTGCCAGGCGCAGTCAGAACAACGCGGTCGATACCCGGGCAGGCCAGGTGCTGGCCCAGGCCGTCGGCATCACGCCATACACCGGTGTTGTCCACCAGCAGCGCGTCTTTGATGCCGTACTGGGTGTAATCCACCTCGGTCGGGTTCTTCGCGTAGATCACCTGGATCAGGTTACCGTTGGCGGTGATGGTGTTGTTTTCTTCGTCGATGGTGATGGTGCCGTTGAACGAACCATGTACCGAATCGCGACGCAGCAGGCTGGCGCGCTTGGTCAGGTCATTCTCGGCGCCCTTGCGCACGACAATGGCACGCAGGCGCAGGCCGTCGCCACCACCGGTTTTCTCGATCAGGATGCGCGCCAGCAGACGGCCGATACGACCGAAGCCGTACAGTACAACGTCAGTGCCTTTGCGGGCCGAAGCATTTTGCTGGCCAACCACGTCAGCCATTTCTTCACGCACGAACTGCTCGGCGGTGCGGCCGTTGCCTTCGTTGCGGAATTTGAATGCCAACTTGCCCAAATCTACCGAAGCCGCGCCGAGCTTGAGCTCGCTCATGGCCTTGAGCAGTGGGAATGTTTCGTGGACGGAGAGTTCGCTGTCGTCGGAGGAACGGTGGCGAGCAAAGCGGTGGGCTTTGAGAATCGCGATGACAGACTGGTTGATCAGGCTGCGGCCATAGATCGAGCTCACCACATTGTTATTGCGGTAGAGCTGACCGATAAGCGGAATCATCGCTTCTGCGAGTGCTTCACGGTCGATCCATTCACCAAGACACTGGTCGGGCTTCTGAGTCACGGGAACCTTCCACATGTAGGGGCAGAAAAAAGGGGCTACATTATGCCGCCGAGTCCCCTGCGTAGCAATGCGCGCCTGTCGTGCGGAACGTAACAAAAGCCCTTGCAAAAAAATAACGCCGCGCTAGAACCCAGCAAATACGCGGCTTCCAGCAGCGTCAATTTTTTGATGCGGCGCGGGCGTTGTCTGTAACCCTCCGTAACACTGCCCGGTTTTGGCACTACATATCACTACAAAAAACCGATTATTTTGTCATTGCCACTACATTTTCCAGAACTGCCCATCATGCACATCTGCAACTGACAGTCAGCCCCCTGCCCCGTTACAATTACCGACTTTGTCGCAACGCTTGGAGCTAGACCGTCCGTGCCCGTCCTGCGTCTACCGCTACTCCCTTCCGCCGCCGGCAAACAGCATTGGGGCAATCTGCCCGGTGCCGCGCTGAGCCTGGCCATCGCCGAAGCCGCCAGCGCTGCCAAGCGCTTCACCCTCTTGCTGACCGCCGACAGCCAAAGCGCCGATCGACTGGAGCAGGAGCTGAGCTTCTTCGCCCCGGATCTGCCAGTACTGCATTTCCCCGATTGGGAAACCTTGCCCTACGACTTGTTCTCGCCGCATCAGGACATCATTTCCCAGCGCATCGCCAGCCTGTACCGGCTGCCGGAGCTGGAACACGGTGTGCTGGTGGTGCCGATCACCACCGCCCTGCACCGCCTGGCGCCGACCCAGTTCCTGCTGGGCAGCAGCCTGGTACTGGACGTTGGCCAGAAGCTCGACGTCGAACAGATGCGCACGCGCCTGGAAGCCAGCGGCTACCGCTACGTCGACACGGTCTACGAGCACGGCGAGTTCACCGTGCGCGGTGCATTGATCGACCTGTTCCCGATGGGCAGCAAACTGCCTTACCGCATCGACCTGTTCGATGACGAAATCGAGACCCTGCGCACCTTCGACCCGGAGAATCAGCGCTCCATCGACAAGGTCGACTCGGTGCGCCTGCTGCCGGCCAAGGAATTCCCCCTGCAGAAAGAAGCGGTGACCCGCTTCAAGGCACGCTTTCGCGAGCGCTTCGATGTGGACTTCCGTCGCTGCCCGATCTTCCAGGACCTGAGCAGCGGCATCACCCCGGCCGGTATCGAGTACTACCTGCCCCTGTTCTTCGAAGAAACCTCGACCCTGTTCGATTACCTGCCCCAGGACACCCAGGTGTTCTCCCTGCCCGGCATCGAGCAAGCGGCGGAGAACTTCTGGAACGACGTGCGCGGGCGCTACGAAGAACGCCGCGTGGACCCGGCGCGCCCACTGCTGCCGCCTGCGGAATTGTTCCTGCCGGTGGAAGACTGTTTCGCCCGCCTGAAAAGCTGGCCACGGGTGGTCGCCAGCCAGCAGGACATCGAGACCGGTGTTGGCCGCGAGCGCTTCCCGGCCCAGGAGTTGCCCAACCTGGCGATTGAAGCCAAGGCCAACCAGCCGCTGGCAGCGCTCGCGGGGTTCCTCGACGAGTTCCCCGGCCGGGTGCTGTTCACCGCTGAATCCGCCGGGCGCCGCGAGGTGCTGCTGGAACTGCTGGAACGCCTCAAGCTGCGGCCCAAGACCGTCGACAACTGGCCGGACTTCGTCGCCAGCAAGGAGCGCCTGGCAATCACCATCGCGCCCCTGGACGAGGGCCTGGTGCTGGACGATCCAGCCCTGGCCCTGGTGGCGGAAAGCCCGCTGTTCGGTCAGCGGGTAATGCAGCGCCGGCGCCGGGAAAAGCGCGCCGATGCCAACAACGACGCGGTAATCAAGAACCTCACCGAACTGCGTGAAGGTGCGCCGGTGGTGCACATCGACCACGGCGTCGGCCGCTACCTGGGCCTGGCGACCCTGGAAATCGACAATCAGGCCGCCGAATTCCTCACCCTGGAATACGCCGAGGGCGCCAAGCTCTACGTGCCCGTGGCCAACCTGCACCTGATCGCCCGCTATACCGGCAGCGACGATGCCCTGGCACCGCTGCACCGCCTGGGCTCGGAAGCCTGGCAGAAAGCCAAGCGCAAGGCCGCCGAGCAAGTGCGCGACGTGGCCGCCGAACTGCTGGACATCTATGCCCGTCGCGCTGCCCGTGAAGGCTATGCCTTCGCCGACCCCAAGGCCGACTATGCCACCTTCAGCGCCGGCTTCCCGTTCGAGGAAACCCCGGACCAGCAGAGCACCATCGAAGCCGTGCGCGAGGACATGCTCTCGCCCAAGCCCATGGATCGCCTGGTGTGTGGCGACGTCGGCTTCGGCAAGACCGAAGTGGCCATGCGCGCCGCCTTCATTGCCGTACACGGCGGGCGCCAGGTGGCAATCCTGGTGCCCACCACCCTGCTCGCCCAACAGCACTACAACAGCTTCCGCGACCGCTTCGCCGACTGGCCGGTGACTGTGGAGGTGATGAGCCGCTTCAAGTCGGCCAAGGAGGTGAATGCCGCGGTGGCTGACCTCGCCGAAGGCAAGATCGATATCGTCATCGGCACCCACAAGCTGTTGCAGGACGATGTAAAGATCAAGAACCTGGGCCTGGTGATCATCGACGAGGAACACCGTTTCGGCGTGCGCCAGAAAGAACAGCTCAAGGCCTTGCGCAGCGAAGTCGACATCCTCACCCTGACCGCCACGCCGATCCCGCGGACCCTGAACATGGCCGTCTCGGGCATGCGCGACCTGTCGATCATCGCCACGCCGCCGGCTCGCCGCCTGTCGGTGCGCACCTTCGTCATGGAGCAGAACAAGAGCACGGTGAAGGAGGCCCTGCTGCGCGAGCTGCTACGGGGTGGCCAGGTGTACTACCTGCACAACGACGTGAAGACCATCGAGAAATGCGCCGCCGACCTCGCGGAACTGGTGCCAGAAGCTCGAATCGGCATCGGCCATGGGCAGATGCGCGAACGCGAACTCGAGCAGGTGATGAGCGACTTCTACCACAAGCGCTTCAACGTACTGATCGCCTCGACCATCATCGAGACCGGGATCGACGTGCCCAGCGCCAACACCATCATCATCGAGCGCGCCGACAAGTTCGGCCTGGCCCAGTTGCACCAACTGCGCGGCCGGGTCGGCCGCAGCCACCACCAGGCCTATGCCTACCTGCTGACGCCGCCGCGCCAGCAGATCACCCCGGACGCGGAGAAGCGCCTGGAAGCCATCGCCAATACCCAGGACCTGGGCGCCGGTTTCGTCCTGGCCACCAACGACCTGGAGATCCGCGGCGCCGGCGAACTGCTGGGCGACGGTCAGAGCGGGCAGATCCAGGCCGTGGGCTTCACCCTCTATATGGAAATGCTCGAACGCGCAGTGAAAGCCATTCGCAAGGGCGAGCAGCCGAACCTCGACCAGCCCCTGGGTGGCGGGCCGGAAATCAACCTGCGCCTGCCGGCCTTGATTCCCGAGGACTACCTGCCGGACGTCCACGCCCGACTGATCCTCTACAAGCGCATCGCCTCGGCCACCGACGAGGACGGCCTGAAGGATCTGCAAGTGGAAATGATCGACCGCTTCGGCCTGCTGCCCGAGCCCACCAAGAACCTGATCCGCCTGACCCTGCTCAAACTCCAGGCCGAGCAACTGGGGATCAAGAAGGTCGATGGCGGCCCGCAAGGCGGGCGCATCGAGTTCGCCGCCGATACCCCGGTGGACCCGCTGGCGCTGATCAAGCTGATCCAGGGCCAGCCCAAACGCTACAAGTTCGAAGGCGCAACACAGTTCAAGTTCATGGTGCCGATGGAACGCCCGGAAGAGCGCTTTAATACATTGGAGGCGCTGTTTGAACGCCTCACCCCGAAAACTGCTTGAAGGACGCCCCATGCGCCTGCTTCGCTGCTTGCCCCTGTTGCTGATCCTGGTCGCGCCCATGGCCTTTGCCGATGACCTGTACCAGGTGGAAATGATCCTGATCCGCCAGAATGCCGAACCGCCGCTCCTCAGCCGGACCGCACCGGAAGACTGGGCTGCCGGGGCCCAGCGCCTGCCTGCGGACAGCCAGCGCACCCCATCCCTTGGCCCGATCGTGGAAAAACTTGGTGCCAGCGGCAACTACAGCGTGTTGCTGCACAAGGCCTGGCAACAGACCCTGGGAGAAACCCCGGTCAAGGTCGCCCTCAGCGACGGTCCGGAGCAGTTCGGCCAGTTCCCCATCGAAGGCACCCTGGCCCTCAAGCTCGGGCGCTTTACCGACGTGGACGCCGACTTCTGGATCAACCAGATCGACAGCAATGGCTTGGTCACCCGCAGTGAACGCCTGAAGCAGCAAAGCCACACCAAGAACGGCCAGCTCAACTACCTGGACAACGGACACCTGGCGCTGCTGATCAAGATCACCTCGCTTACCGCACCGGCGCCCCGTCCTGCGCCAACTGAAATTCCGGACTGATTGAAGTCCCTATGACCCCGCCCCTGACCAAACCCCTGGCCCCGTCCTGGATCAACCGCTTCAAGGAGCAGGTCCTGGAACGTGGCCGACGCTACGCCCTGGAAAAACGCGTGCGCATCGTCAGTGCTGGAGACAGCGCTATCACTGCCAGTTGCCAAGGTTCCGGAGACAGCGTCTATCGTCAGACCATCCACCTGCGCGAATCGAGCAAGGGCAGCCTGCTGCTGATCGACGGACATTGCACCTGCCCGGTCCACAGCAACTGCAAGCACATCGCCGCAGTATTGCTGCACGTGCAAGAGACCCTGGCCTACCCAGCGGCGGCACAGGATGCCGAGTTGCTGGAGAAACTCTCTGCCGTCCTCGACAGCCGTCGCCCTCCAGCGCTCCCCCAGCAACTGCTCGACGACGTGCAGCCAGTACCGCGCCTGTGGCTGGCAAGTATCGAGTTCAGCGCCTTCGAGCCGCGCAATGGCAAGATGCAGCGCTACATCCAGCACCGCGCAGCCCTGTCGTTCAACTATCAGGGCGAATACGCCAGCGGACAGAAGAATGCCGATCTGATCATCCGCCAGGAACACCAGAGCTTGAGAATCAAGCGCCAGCCGGAGTTGGAACAAGGCTACCGCGAACAGTTGCGCGGCCTGGGTTTCAAGATCGCTACCCGGCAGAGCAAGGCACTCCCGGAAAGCGCCGGCGAGTTGTTCGAGATGGTCAACGACAGCGCCTGGCTGACCTTCACCCTCAATGAGTTGCCGAAGCTGCGCAGCCAGGGCTGGGAACTGCAGATCGACGAGGACTTCGGTTTCGACCTAACGGCGGTGGACGACTGGTATGCCAGTGTCGATGAAGTGCCGGGGCGCGACTGGTTCGACCTGGAACTGGGGATCATCGTCAACGGCGAACGCTTGAGCCTGCTGCCGATCCTGCTCAACCTGATGCGCTCCCACACCGAGATCCTCAACCCCGAACGCCTGGCCAGGCGCCGTGACGACGAGTTGATCCTGGTGAACATCCCCAATCGCCCCAACTCTCCCCATGGCCCACTGCAAGTGGCCCTGCCCTATGGCCGCCTGAAACCGGTACTGGCGACCCTGGGCGAGTTCTACCTGCAGGAACCGGGAGAGACCACCCTGCGCCTGAGCAGCGCCGACGCCACGCGCCTCAACCCGCTGCAGGACCTGCCGCTGCTCTGGGAAGGCGGCGAGCACATCCGTACCTTTGCCCAGCGCCTGCGGGACATCAGGGACTACTCGGCGCCGGTACCGCAGGGTTTGAATGCCACCTTGCGCCCTTACCAACTCGAAGGACTGAGCTGGATGCAGTCCCTGCGACAGCTGGAGGTGGGCGGCATCCTCGCCGACGACATGGGGCTGGGGAAGACCCTGCAGACCCTGGCGCACATTCTCAGCGAGAAAAACGCCGGGCGCCTGGACCGCCCCTGCATGGTGGTGATGCCCACCAGCCTGATTCCCAACTGGCTGGACGAGGCCGCGCACTTCACTCCGCAACTCAAGGTCCTGGCACTGTATGGCGCCGGGCGCAAAAGACATTTCGAACAACTGGCCGACTACGACCTGCTGTTGACGACTTATGCGCTGCTACCCAAGGACATCGAGCGGTTGGCGGCGCAACCCTTGCACGTGCTGATCCTGGATGAGGCGCAGTACATCAAGAACCCGTCGAGCAAGGCCGCCCAGGCCGCCCGGGAGCTCAACGCCCGGCAGCGCCTGTGCCTGTCCGGCACGCCCCTGGAAAACCACCTGGGGGAACTCTGGTCGCTGTTTCACTTCCTGCTGCCGGGCTGGCTCGGCGATGCCAAGAGCTTCAACCGCGACTACCGGGTGCCGATCGAGAAGCACGCCAGCGAAGTGCGCCTGCAGCACCTCAATGGCCGGATCAAGCCCTTCCTGCTGCGCCGCACCAAGGAACAGGTGGCGACCGAGCTGCCGCCCAAGACCGAGATCATCCACTGGGTCGAACTCAACGAAGCGCAGCGTGATGTCTACGAAACCATGCGCCTGGCCATGGACAAGAAGGTCCGCGACGAGATCACCCGCAAGGGCGTGGCTCGCAGCCAGATCATCATTCTCGAAGCCCTGCTCAAGCTGCGCCAGGTGTGCTGTGACCTGCGCCTGGTCAACGACCAGCCACCGGCCCGGGGCAGTTCGTCGGGCAAGCTCGACAGCCTGATGGCAATGCTCGAAGAGCTGTTCGAGGAAGGTCGACGTATCCTGCTGTTCTCGCAGTTCACCTCGATGCTCAGCCTGATCGAGGCCGAGCTGAAACGGCGCAACATCGCCTACGCCCTGCTGACCGGCCAGACCCGGGACCGGCGCACACCAGTGCGCGACTTCCAGAGTGGCAAGCTGCAGATTTTCCTCATCAGCCTCAAGGCCGGCGGTGTCGGCCTCAACCTGACCGAAGCCGATACGGTGATCCACTACGACCCCTGGTGGAACCCGGCGACCGAAAGCCAGGCCACCGACCGCGCCTACCGCATCGGCCAGGAGAAACCGGTGTTCGTCTACAAACTGATTGCCCGGGGCACGGTGGAGGAGAAGATCCAGCACCTGCAACAGGAAAAATCGGACCTGGCGGCGGGAGTACTGGATGGGCGCAAGGCGGGCGACTGGAAGCTGCAGAGCGAAGACATCGAGGCGTTGTTCGCGCCGCTGCCGGACAAGAAGGCCAGCCGCTGATCCCGCCCCCGGCCAGTTCGGGGCAATCCATGAAGGGCACCGGAGAATGACCGGCGCCCCTCCTCCTCAGTCGATCAACTGAGCGGCCTTGAGGGCACCCAGCGCAGTGAGCCAGCGCGGATCCTGCTTGTATTCGACACTGGCAACAGCCTGCCCGCGCATCCGCGCGATTCGCGGCGATGGCCGCACCTTCAGGCGCTGCACCGCACTCAGGGCCAACTCGGCCGCAGCACGATCGTTGCACACCAGGCCCATGTCACAACCGGCAGACAGCGCCGCCTCGATGCGACTCGCAGCATCGCCCACCACATGAGCGCCGGCCATGGACAGATCATCGCTGAAGATCACCCCATCGAACTGCAGTTCGCCACGCAGGATGTCTTGCAGCCAGCGCCGGGAAAAACCGGCCGGCTGAGGGTCCACCTGCGGGTAGATCACATGCGCCGGCATCACCGCTGCCAGCTGCTTGCTCAGGCGAGCGAACGGCAGCAAGTCCCTGGCGCGAATTTCATCCAGGCTGCGCTCATCATTGGGGATGGCGACGTGGGAATCGGCCTCGGCCCAGCCGTGCCCGGGAAAATGCTTGCCGGTGGCCGCCATGCCGGCGCTGTTCATCCCACGGATAAAAGCCCCGGCCAGCAGCGCCGCACGCTCGGGGTCGCCCTCGAAGGCACGGCTGCCGACCACCGCACTGCGCTGATGGTCCAGGTCCAGGACCGGAGCAAAGCTAAGGTCCAGGCCCACCGCCAGCACTTCGGAGGCCATGATCCAGCCACACTGCTCGGCCAGGTACTCGGCATTCGGGTTGTCGGCCAGCGCGCGCATGGCCGGCAGGCGGACAAAGCCCTGGCGCAGCCGCTGCACCCGGCCGCCCTCCTGGTCTACCGCCAGCAGCAGATCCGGGCGAATGGCGCGAATCGCCGCACAGAGCTCACGCACCTGGCGCGGGTGCTCGATATTGCGCGCGAATATGATCAGCCCTCCCACTTGTGGCTGACGCAGGAGTTGGCGATCTTCGGCCGTCAGCCAGGTACCGGCGACGTCCACCATCAAGGAGCCTTGCAGGCCAGCAGTCATAAAAATTCCTTAAACACGAATGCCCACGCCATCAACGATGGATCCCGGGGAAGGCACAAAGGGCCGCATTCGCCATGAATGCAGCCAAACCGGCCAGGGTCGGCGAAGGGAAGGCACAAAGGGTATGAAACGAGAGTCGGCATGGGCGGCTAGCTTAGCGGATGTAAGCTGACCCGCCCACCCGTGAGATCAAGCCTTGGCGACTGCCGGAGCTGACTTGCTGCGGGGCTTGAGCTGGGCGCTGGCCATCGCTTCGTCAGTGACGCCGGTTTCAGCCCGCATGCCGGCCGCAAGGAACGGCACCATCAGCCGCATCACCTGCTCGATGGAGGTATTGACCCCGAAATCGGTTTCGGCGATGGCCCGCAGCGCCTTGATCCCGGACATGCTGAACGCGGCCGCTCCGAGCATGAAGTGCACGCGCCAGAACAGTTCGATCGGCGGAATGCGCGGCGCCGCTTCGTTGACCAGCAGCATGTAGCGACGGAACACCTTGCCGTACATGTCTTCCAGATAACGTCGCAAATGCCCCTGGCTCTGACTGAAAGCCAGACCCAGCAGGCGCATGAAGATCGACAGATCATTGCCACTGCGCGGCTGCACCACCAGGGCCTGCTCGACGAGGATTTCCAGCAGCTCTTCCAGGCTCGGCTTGCTCTCCGGCTTGGACTGGCGACGCTCCAGCTCGCGATCGAGGCTGATGCAGAACGGCCCCAGGAAGCGCGAGAACACCGCCTGGATCAGGGCCTTCTTGGAGCCGAAGTGATAGTTGACCGCAGCCAGGTTGACCCCGGCCTTGCTGGTGATCAGCCGCAATGAGGTTTCGGCAAAACCTTTTTCCGCGAACAACTGCTCGGCAGCATCGAGAATGCGTTCAACGGTTTCCGACTGGGCCATGGCTACTCCGCCTGACAAACACTTGTTTGAAACATACGTTTCAGGCTCTGCAATGTCAAGCCTGCCAGCCTCTGCAGAGGCCGTCCGGCGGGCTATTTAATCACACCTGCCGGCCTCTGTAGCCAGCCTTGGACGGTGGATTGCTTCAGCACGACGACAACCTTGCGGCGACCCCGGGAAAAACGAGGATTGCCAAGTGACGCCCACTGTATATAATCCCAGTCACTGTATAAAAAGACAGAGCGATCGACATGCTAAAACTGACGCCACGCCAAGCTGAGATTCTGGCTTTTATCAAGCGCTGCCTGGAAGACAACGGCTACCCACCGACCCGCGCCGAGATTGCCCAGGAGCTGGGTTTCAAATCGCCCAACGCTGCCGAAGAACACCTCAAGGCCCTGGCTCGCAAAGGCGCCATCGAGATGACGCCCGGAGCCTCGCGCGGCATTCGCATCCCGGGCTTTGAAGCCAAGAGCGACGATTCGCTGCCCGTTATCGGTCGCGTTGCCGCCGGCGCTCCGATCCTGGCCCAGCAACACATCGAAGAGTCCTGCAACATCAACCCGGCCTTCTTCCACCCTCGTGCCGACTATCTGCTTCGGGTACACGGCATGAGCATGAAGGACATCGGCATCTTCGACGGCGACCTGCTCGCAGTGCACACCACTCGCGAAGCCCGTAACGGCCAGGTGGTGGTAGCGCGCATTGGCGATGAAGTCACGGTCAAGCGCTTCAAGCGCGAAGGCAGCAAGGTCTGGCTGATCGCCGAGAACCCTGAGTTCGCCCCCATCGAAGTCAACCTGAAAGATCAGGAACTGGTGATCGAAGGCTTGAGCGTCGGCGTTATTCGCCGCTAAAGGAGGCTCCATGCAGTTCCCCCACACACCACAGCAAGCCCAGTTGCCCCTGTTCGAAGCATTCCTGGCCCAACCATTGGTGCCAGCGCTCAAGGAAGTGGCCGAGGCGCCCTGGAACAAAGAACCGGACGCCTTCAGCGAACTGTCGTTACGCGGCGCTGCCGGGAACTGCCTGAACCTGCTGGCCCCCATCCTCAGGGAACTGAGCGAGGAACAGGATGCGCGCTGGCTGACCCTGATCTCCCCGCCCTCCAGCCTGACTCAAAGCTGGCTGCGAGATGCCGGACTGAATCGCGAACGCATCCTGCTGCTGCACCCGCGGGGCAATCAGAGCCCGCAGCAACTGGCCTGTGAAGCCCTGCGCCTGGGCCGCAGCCATACCGTAGTGAGCTGGCTGAACCCGTTGAGCACCAGCGCCCGGCAACAACTGATCAGCGCCGCACGTACTGGCGACGCACAGAGTCTGAATATTCGCCTGGGGTAAACAGCGGGAGCGCTGGAAAAGGTGCTTGAATCGCACGGGCTTCTCCAGAATTGAGAAGCCGAAACAAATACGACGAATGACCGGATAAAAGCCGATAAACGGACTTAGTGAAGAACCCGCGGACCGTCTTCCTTGTCGATTTCGCCTTCAACCAGGCGCCCGGCCATCTGTACGCCGACACTCAACATGGCTTTGGCCACTTCAACATGCTGTCCCTGCAGAAAGGCTTTGGCATCCTCGGAGAAATCCAAAGTAACCAGAGAACCCTCGTCCTCAGCTCTGCGCAGCTCGATACGGCCGTCTGGCAACTCGACAATTTCTAGAAAGGACGTTGGCATATAGGTCTGTTCTCCACGAAAGGGCGGGATTATATCAGTCATCGCCCAGCCCTCGCTCGGGATCTTGAACCAGGACGCCCGACCAAAAGGCACATCCCACTGCATAACTCCCGTCCTGGCCACGCCACCTGCCCTGCCGCTAGTGCCCCGCTCCATCAGCAGCCGCCAAGGATAATTCAGAGCCGTGCGCCTGCAAGTCCGTCAATCGATGCATCCGCTCCAAAAGCGAATACAACCCCGGCAACTCAACGCCTGCCTTGATCCGCTCACGAAAGAGCGGCAGATCGCTGAGCGATCCAGGATCGGCATAGGCCATGACCTCTGCATTATCAAAGCTCAGGCAAAGCCGGCCTTCGCCGGAGAACTCCAGGTTCACCCGGTCCAGACGCTGTGCAAGGCCCATCAGCAAGAGCTGGGTTTCCGGCGTGGCGAAGCTGTCCCAGCAGGCTTGATCGCCGCCGAGCAGTACAAAGACCTGGTTGAAATCTTCGCAAGCGATCTTGAAGCGCCGATTTTCCCAAGATCTGTCCTGGGGATTGGATAAAACCGAAATCCCCCTGACCCAGGGAAAGTCCAGCACCAGGCTGTAGCGACTGAAGGTGTCGTAGACGGTGCGATAGCTTCCGCCTGCACCACGCTCGCTTCTGGAGTTCACGTACTGCTGATGGTGATATTCAAAGACCAACGAATGCCGCACCCCATGGTAGACACCCTGTACCGACTCAAGGATATGCCGTCGCTCATTACCCCGCTGGTAATCGGCGAACTCGTTGTTCAGCCTTGTCAGGCGCCAATCGGCACTGCTGTCGACCTCGCTCAGGTCATTGCTGATCAACGCGCACTTGTGGGCAATACTTTTGGCCAGCCCCGCCAACGAACCCTTCAGCCCTTTTCTGACGTAGTAGCTGAAGAAACAGCAGGCCAAGCCCACCCAGAACAAGACGCCCATGTCGTCCATCAACAGCAGGGCTGCGAACGAGGCCAAGGCCAGCACCAGGAGCACTATCGACTGCACATGGTCAAACTCCAGCCCCCCGGGAAATGCCTCGAGCCGGTCGAGCACCTCAAGCAGATCCGCCTTGGAGCGGGCGCGACTGACCCGCACCTGACTGTCCTCCAGCAGGCGAGCCAGCGCCTGATCACGCAAAAAAAACAACATGTTCTTCCTTGATCAAATCATCGAACGCTGAATCAGTCAGCGATCAAAATCAGCATTCGTTCAAGCCATCGCGAAAACGAATCGCCAAGGCCTTGAGGTTCTGCCGCCAGCTCTCCAGCTCCTCCCGACTCAATTCCTCTTCCGGCTCCTGCTCGCCCAGATTGACCGCCACAATCAACGGCTGGGTCACGTCGCCCTTGGGCTTGTGCGGCGCACGAGGCGGCTGGAACAGCGCGCCATAGGCATACAGCAGCTGAGCCAGCCAGGTTTGCGGGCTATGGGCCAGCTCCACCAACTCCGCCAGCTCTGGAATGGCAATGCTCTCCAGCACTTCACGGTTGAGAATCAGCTCGACACGGGAAGCGTTGGCCTGAGGCAACCGATAGAACCCGGTAATCTCATGGCAAAGCCCCAGCAAGGCCCCATACAGATGAAACAGTACCGACTCGCGCCCTGCCTGAATCTGCGCCTGGGCGTTCATTGCCCGCCCCTCTTCAGCACGGGCCAGAACTTCCAGCGACAAGCCGGCAAAGTAGATTTTCTGATTGGTACGGGTATAGAGCTCGTGGGCCATATGGGCAGCCTCCAGCAGGAGAGAGAAACGAATGCGGATGGCACACAGTTTCAGGGATCGCTTCGGTTTGCCGCAAGCCAAAAGAAAGGCCGCATGAAGCCCGGAGGTTTCATGCGGCCTTGTCCAACAGCGCGCCGAGCAGCAAACCTCGGCGCCTCCATCATTTAGTGCGCTTGTCTTCGACCTTCCAACTGCCGCCGTCGTAGAAGGCACGCCAACCGGTGGGCTTGCCATCGATCTCGGTCTGCACGTACTGCTCCTTGGTCTTGCGGCTGTAGCGAACCACGGCTGGACGGCCATCCGGGTCCTTGATCGGCGCTTCGCACAGGAAGTGGTACTTCGGATCGATCTCGTCCTTGTGCGGGATCAACTCCAGCACCAGCGGCGCACGGGTCTCGCGGTTCTTCGGGAACTGGCTGGCGGCCAGGAACAGCCCAGAAGCGCCATCGCGCAGGATGTAGGTGTCGTTGACCTTCTCGCATTTGAGCTCGGGCATCTTCACCGGATCCATCTTCGGCGGGGCTGCATCACCACTTTTCAGCAGTTTACGAGTGTTCTTGCACGTGGGGTTGGTGCAACCGAAGAACTTGCCGAAACGACCGGTCTTGAGCTGCATCTCACTGCCGCACTTGTCGCACTCCAGACTCGGGCCTTCGTAGCCCTTGATCCGGTAGCTGCCTTCTTCGATCTCGTAACCGGCGCAATCCGGGTTGTTACCGCAGATGTGCAGCTTGCGCTTCTCATCCAGCAGGTAAGCATCCATCGCCGTGCTGCAGATCGGGCAACGGTGCTTGCCGCGCAGTACCAGGGACTCGGACTCGCCTTCATCGTCGGCGGCGATTTCATCGCCCGGCACCAGGTTGACGGTAGCTTTGCAACGCTCCTTGGGTGGCAGGCTGTAGCCTGAACAGCCGAGGAACACACCGGTCGATGCGGTACGGATCTGCATCGGACGACCACAGGTCTGGCACGGAATATCGGTCATCACCGGCTGGTTGGCACGCATGCCGCTTTCCGCGCTCTCGGCCACTTCGAGCTTCTTCTTGAAGTCGCCATAGAACTCGTCGAGCACGTTCTTCCAGTCGCGCTCGCCCTGGGCCACATCATCGAGGTTCTCTTCCATGCCTGCGGTGAAACCGTAGTCCATGAGGTTGGAGAAACTCTCGGAGAGGCGCTCGGTGACGATGTCACCCATTTTTTCCGAATAGAAACGCCGGTTGTGCAGGGTCACATAGCCGCGGTCCTGAATGGTCGAAATGATCGCCGCGTAGGTCGAAGGACGACCGATGCCGCGCTTTTCCATTTCCTTCACCAGGCTGGCTTCGGAGTAGCGTGCCGGCGGCTTGGTGAAGTGCTGGCTTGGATCGAGCTTGATCAGCTTCAGCACTTCGCCCTGAGCCATTTCCGGCAGGACATCGTCGTCGCCCGGCTTGGCCATCTGCGGCATGACCCGGGTGTAGCCGTCGAACTTGAGGATGCGGCCCTTGGCACGCAGCTCGAAGCCCCCAGCCGCGACGCTGACGGTGGTGGACAGGTATTGCGCCGGCAGCATCTGGCAAGCGACGAACTGGCGCCAGATCAGCTCATAGAGGCGCTCAGCGTCACGTTCCATGCCCGACAGCTTGCTTGGATGGGTATTCACATCGGACGGACGAATCGCTTCGTGCGCCTCCTGGGCCCCTTCCTTGCTGCTGTAGACGTTGGGCGAGGCCGGCAGGTACTTGTTGCCGAACTCGTCTTCGATATAAGTCCGCGCCATCGCCACGGCGTCAGCCGAGAGGTTGGTGGAGTCGGTACGCATATAGGTGATGTAGCCAGCCTCATACAGACGCTGGGCCATCATCATGGTCTTCTTCACCCCGAAGCCCAGGCGATTGCTCGCGGCCTGCTGCAGGGTGGACGTGATGAACGGCGCCGAAGGCTTGCTGCTGGTGGGCTTGTCCTCGCGCTTGGCGACGCTATAGGCCGACGCCTTGAGCTTCTCCAGGGCAGCCATGGCCTGGGCTTCGTTGAGCGGCTTGAAGGCCTCGCCGTTCTCACGAGCCACTTCAAAGCGCACATTGGCGCCCTTGGCAGTGCCGAGATCCGCGTGGATCTCCCAGTATTCTTCGGGGATGAAGGCACGAATCTCACGCTCGCGCTCCACCACCAGTTTCACCGCTACCGACTGCACGCGACCGGCAGACAGGCCGCGGGCAATCTTCGCCCACAGCAATGGCGAGACCATGTAGCCCACCACGCGGTCGAGGAAGCGCCGCGCCTGCTGCGCATTGACCCGATGAATATCCAGCTCGCCCGGCTGGGAGAAGGCTTCCTGAATCGCCTTCTTGGTGATTTCGTTGAACACCACGCGCTTGTAGCGGCTGTCATCACCGCCAATGGCTTCCCGCAGGTGCCAGGCGATGGCTTCCCCTTCGCGGTCCAAGTCCGTTGCGAGATAGATGGTGTCGGCATCCTTGGCAAGGCGGCGCAGCTCTTCGATGACCTTTTCCTTGCCAGGAAGGATTTCGTACTTGGCCTTCCAGCCGTGCTCGGGGTCGACGCCCATGCGCGACACCAGCTGCTTGCGCGCTTTTTCCTTTGGCGACAAGGCCGGGGCTTCGCCCACAGCGGCCTTGCCACGCTTGGCAGCAGGCTCTTTGGCGGCACTTGCCGAACCGCTGGTGGGCAGGTCTCGGATATGGCCGATACTCGACTTCACCACGTATTGGTTGCCCAAGTACTTGTTGATGGTCTTGGCCTTAGCCGGGGATTCCACAATGACCAGCGATTTGCCCATGGATCAGAAAATTCCTGAATTCGAGAAGTGAAAGGCGGTTGGCGCCTGACGCGGCACCGCTATATATAGTGGCAACAGGGTGAGGTCAAGCGCAGGGTACTGCGCGACCTGTACTCATGCCGGTGAAAAAAGACTGGGTTCGGCCTGCACCAAAGCAAAGCGCGGGACCTGCTCGCCGTCAACTTCGACCGACTCCAGGAACATGCTCAAGGGGCGTACCCAAAAGCCGTAATCCCCATACAGGGCTTGATAGAACACCACTTCTTCTTCCGTCTCGGAATGCCGCGCCACGCTGAAAACGCGGTACTGCGGCCCCTTGTAATGCTGATAGAGCCCGGGTTGTAACTGCATGCTCTGGCCCTCGTGCAATTTTTTTCAAAATAAAAACAAATAAATCTTCCGAAAAACAAAAACCGGGGCACTGGGCCCCGGCTTCCATCAACCCAACGCTTAAACGCGTTCGAAGACGGTCGAGATGCCCTGGCCCAGGCCGATGCACATGGTGGACACCCCAAAGGTGCCGCCATTCTGCTTCATGACGTTGAGCAAGGTCCCGGAGATACGTGCACCGGAGCAACCGAACGGGTGACCCAGGGCGATCGCGCCGCCGTGCAGGTTAACCTTCTCGTTCATCTTGTCGAGCACTTTCAGATCTTTCAGCACTGGCAGGGCCTGTGCGGCGAAAGCTTCGTTGAGCTCGAAGAAGTCGATATCGGTGATGCCGAGGCCCGCACGCTTCAGGGCTTTCTGCGTGGCCGGTACTGGACCATAGCCCATGATGGCCGGATCCACACCCGCCACCGCCATCGAACGAATCACCGCCATCGGCTGGATGCCCAGGTCCTGGGCACGCTGGGCCGACATCACGATCATGCACGAGGCACCGTCGGTGATCTGCGACGAAGTACCGGCCGTCACGGTACCACCTTTAGGGTTGAACGCCGGCTTCAGGGCCGCCAGGCTCTCCAGGGTGGTCTCGGGACGAATGGTTTCGTCGTAGTCGAACAGTTTCAGGAAACCGTTCTCGTCATAGCCCTGCATCGGGATGATTTCGTCCTTGAACTTGCCTTCCACAGTCGCCTTGTGGGCGAGCTGGTGGGAACGCACGCCAAAGGCGTCCTGCTGCTCACGGGTGATGCCGTGCATCTTGCCCAGCATCTCGGCGGTCAGGCCCATCATGCCCGAGGCTTTCGCCGCGTACAGGGACATGTGCGGGTTCGGATCGACGCCGTGCATCATGCTCACGTGGCCCATGTGCTCGACGCCGCCGACCACGAACACGTCACCGTTGCCGGTCATGATCGCTTGCGCGGCAGTGTGCAAAGCACTCATGGACGAACCACACAGGCGGCTGACGGTCTGGCCGGCCGAGGTGTGAGGGATCTGGGTCATCAGCGACGCCATGCGCGCGATGTTCCAGCCCTGCTCCAGGGTCTGGTTGACGCAGCCCCAGATCACGTCCTCGACTTCCGCCGGATCGACCTTGGCGTTGCGTTCCAGCAGTTTGCTGATCAGGTGCGCCGACATGTCTTCGGCGCGGGTGTTGCGGTGCATGCCGCCCTTGGAGCGGCCCATCGGAGTACGACCGAAGTCGACAATCACGACGTCTCTAGGATTCAAGCTCATATTCTCACTCTCGCTCTCTAGTGGGGGCGCTTAACCGAAGAAGCTCTGGCCGTTCTTGGCCATTTCACGCAGCTTCGCGGTCGGGTGGTACAGCGCGCCCAGATCGGCGTACTGGTCGGCCAGGGCAACGAATTCGGCAACACCAATGGAATCGATGTAGCGCAGCGCACCGCCACGGAATGGAGGGAAACCAATACCGTAGACCAGGCCCATGTCGGCTTCGGCAGCGGTTTCGACGATGCCGTCTTCCAGGCAGCGAACGGTTTCCAGGCACAGCGGGATCATCATCCAGTTGATGATGTCTTCGTCGGTGACTTCACGCTGCTCGTAGACGATCGGCTTGAGCACTTCCAGTACCGACGGATCGGCAACCTTCTTCTGCTTGCCTTTCTTGTCGGCCTCGTAGGCGTAGAAACCCTTGCCGTTCTTCTGGCCCAGGCGCTTGGCTTCGTAAAGCACGTCGATGGCCGAACGACGATCATCCTTCATGCGATCCGGGAAACCTTCAGCCATCACGTCGCGACCGTGGTGGCCGGTGTCGATGCCGACCACGTCCATCAGGTACGCCGGGCCCATTGGCCAGCCGAATTTTTCCATGACCTTGTCGATACGGACGAAGTCCACACCGGCGCTGACCAGCTTGGCGAAACCGCCGAAGTACGGGAACAGTACGCGGTTGACCAGGAAACCCGGGCAGTCATTGACCACGATCGGGTTCTTGCCCATTTTCTTGGCGTAGGCAACGGTGGTGGCCACGGCCAGCTCGCTGGACTTCTCACCACGGATCACTTCCACCAGCGGCATCATGTGCACCGGGTTGAAGAAGTGCATGCCGACGAAGTTTTCCGGACGCTTGAGGGCCTTGGCCAGCAGGCTGATGGAAATGGTCGAGGTGTTGGACGCCAGGATGGTGTCCTCCTTGACCTGGCCTTCCACTTCAGCCAGCACGATCTGCTTGACCTTGGGGTTCTCGACCACGGCCTCGACCACCAGGTCGACGTTGCCGAAGTCACCGTAGGACAGGGTCGGACGAATGCCGTTGAGCACCTCGGCCATCTTCGCCGCAGTCATGCGGCCCTTGTCAACGCGGCCCACCAGCAGTTTCGCGGCTTCAGCCAGACCCTGCTCGATACCGTGCTCGTTGATGTCCTTCATCAGGATCGGCGTGCCTTTGGACGCCGACTGATAGGCGATGCCGCCACCCATGATGCCGGCGCCGAGTACCGCGGCCTGCTTCACGTCCTTGGCGATTTCGTCGTAGGCCTTGGCCTTTTTCTTCAGTTCCTGATCGTTCAGGAACAGGCCGATCAGGCTTTGCGCGGCAGAGGTCTTGGCCAGTTTGACGAAGCCTGCGGCTTCCACTTCCAGAGCCTTGTCGCGACCAAAGTTGGCGGCTTTCTGGATGGTCTTGATCGCTTCGACCGGCGCCGGGTAGTTCGGGCCCGCCTGGCCGGCCACGAAACCCTTGGCGGTTTCGAACGCCATCATCTGCTCGATGGCGTTGAGCTTGAGCTTTTCCAGCTTCGGCTGGCGCTTGGCCTTGTAGTCGAACTCGCCGGAAATGGCGCGCTTGACCAGGGCCAGAGCGGCATCCTTGAGTTTATCGGGAGCAACCACAGCATCGACAGCGCCGACTTTCAGCGCGTCTTCGGCACGGTTTTCCTTGCCGGCGGCAATCCATTCGATGGCGTTATCGGCACCGATGATGCGCGGCAGGCGCACGGTACCGCCGAAGCCCGGGTAGATGCCCAGCTTGACTTCCGGCAGGCCGATCTTGGCGCTGGCAGCCATGACGCGGTAGTCCGCGGCCAGGCACATTTCCAGGCCGCCGCCCAGGGCGATGCCGTTGATTGCAGCAACGGTCGGCACGTTGAGGTCTTCGAAATCGCTGAAGATCTTGTTGGCTTCGAGGTTGCCTGCCACCAGCTCGGCATCCGGCAGCTTGAAGTTGTCGACAAACTCGGTGATGTCGGCACCGACGATGAACACGTCCTTGCCACTGCTGACGATCACGCCTTTGATCGACGCATCTGCCTTGATGGTGTCAACGGCCTGACGCAATTCGTTCAGGGTTAGACGGTTGAACTTGTTGACGGACTCACCCTTGAGGTCGAAATTCAATTCGACGATGCCACTTTCAAGAGCCTTAACCGTGATGGCTTTACCTTCGTAAATCATCAACTGATCTCCACGATATGGAAGCTGAACAGTACACGTCGGACGCTAGCTTCTGGCTTGGCACTGACGTTACCGTCGATGCTAACGCCAATCCGCCAGGCACACCCGCCAACGCGATAGTCGGGATTCTGTATAGAGTCGCCTGGGACACAAACGCTCATTTCATACGCCCGTTTGATTTGGGTACGCCACATTCAGGGAAAATCCGCCAATTGTCAATCGTGCAAAATGCTGTTTGAAACACGACTTTGCGGTCACTTCATCGCCCCTCGAACGATCAACACGACCCTGCATTTACAGCCATTCATAGGATCAATATTTAGAAAAGTCGCCCTAAATCCCCCGACAAGTCGGATCAATAGCTAACAGGACAGGGAAATATCCGAGGAAAAACCGAGGCGTTTCTGAGCCTGGACAAGGCCGAGCAAATCGCCCTCGATCGAGGGGCAGCCATTGGCGCGCCGCAGCGCAAATGAGGTGAGTGGCCCGCCAAGGCCACCCTGCTCGGCGCTGATGCCGGGGCTTTCAGACCAGGCGTCCGCGATTGCCGCGAACGCCTGCGCCATTGCTTCAGGCCAATGCCTTGAGCACTGAGGCAATATCCTGCAAAACACTGACTTCACCGCGCTCATTCCAGTACAGGGCGATCAGTTGCTTGTCCGCCTCGACCTTGAACACCCCCGCCGGCAGCGTCTCAAGATGCTTGAGCAGCACCTCATCGACACAGGGCTCACGCCACTGGTTGACCCATTGGCCCGGCGCAACCTGCCAGTAACTCCAGCAGGCCGATTGCCCGTTGCGCCGCGGCCGATGGTACTGCGGGCAAGGGTTGGGCGGCTCCTGCCCCAGCCAGTGCGGCCATTGCTGAGGCGCCAGTTGCATGGCCAATCCCATGCGTCGGGCCTCCATGCGCAAGGCAATGAGCCCGCTCTGGTGACGCGAAGGTCGCAACCAGGCCAAGGGACTCAGAACCACCGCAAGGATTGACACCACTATCCAGACCGTCATATCAGTACTCTCGATTTTTTGATGAGCGGGACCAGGGTGCAACCAACCCGCTTGAAACCAGCCATACTTGAAGCTATTGCAATCCTCAGGAGGAGCGCCTCATGTCCTACCACCATATTCTGGTCGCCGTAGATCTAACCGAAGAGTGCGATCCTGTTATCCACCGCGCTCGCGAGCTGTCTGTGAGCAATGGAGCCAAGCTGTCCCTGGTGCACATTGTCGAACCCATGGCCATGGCCTTCGGTGGCGACGTGCCGATGGACCTTTCGCAACTGCAGCAGCAACAGTTCGACCAGGCCAAGGAGCGCCTGGACCGGCTGATCAACAAATACCCGGAGCTGACCAAGGACTACAGCCACCTGACCTATGGCCAGCCACGCCAGGAGATCCATCACCTGGCCAAGGAACAGGAATGCGACCTGATCGTGGTCGGCAGCCATGGCCGTCACGGCCTCGCTCTGCTGCTGGGTTCCACCGCCAATGACGTCCTGCACGGCGCACCTTGCGACGTGCTGGCGGTGCACCTGGCCAAACGCTAAGCCCTCACCCGGCCGCTGCCAAACCGGTAACTGCTGCGAAAAAAAGCCCGACGCTGAAGTCGGGCTTTTTTATCACTCGTCAGTCACTCAGGCATCCAGCTCGGCCCAACGCTCGACCATCTGCTCCAGCTCGGCATTCAACTGCTCCAAGCGGGCGATGACCGCAGCGGTTTCAGCCGCCGGACGCTGATAGAAAGCAGCATCGGCCATTTCCGCCTCGACCCCGGCAATCTGCTGCTCCATGGCATCGATCTGCCCCGGCAGCGCCTCAAGTTCGCGCTGCAGTTTGTAGCTCAGTTTCTTCTTCGCCGGAGCCTCCTGCACGGCGGCCGGCGCTGCGGCCTGCACCGGCGCAACCACGGCGGAATTCAGTTCGGCCTTGCCGGACTTGTTCTCGGTAACCCCCAGCAGCCGCGGCGAACCGCCCTGGCGCAGCCAGTCCTGATAACCGCCCACGTACTCGCGAACCTTGCCTTCACCTTCAAACACCAGGGTGCTGGTCACTACGTTGTCGAGGAAGGCCCGGTCGTGGCTGACCATCAGCACGGTGCCCTGGAAGGTCAGCAACACTTCTTCCAGCAACTCGAGGGTTTCCACGTCGAGGTCGTTGGTCGGTTCGTCGAGGACCAGCAGGTTGGCCGGCTTGCTGAACAGCTTGGCCAGCAACAACCGTGCGCGCTCGCCGCCGGACAGGGCCTTGACCGGTGTACGGGCACGTTGCGGGCTGAACAGGAAGTCACCGAGGTAGCTCAGCACGTGACGACTCTGGCCATCGATCTCGATGAAGTCGCGACCTTCGGCCACGTTGTCGATCACGGTCTTTTCCAGGTCCAATTGGTGACGCAACTGGTCGAAGTAGGCCACGTCGATCCGCGTCCCCTCCTCCACCTTGCCACTGCTGGGCACCAGGCCGCCGAGCATCAGCTTGAGCAAAGTGGTCTTGCCGGTGCCGTTGGCGCCCAGCAGGCCGATGCGATCGCCACGCTGCAGGACCATGGAGAAGTCCTTGACCAGGAACGGGCCGTCCGGGTGCGCGAAGCTGACATTCTCCAGCACCATCACCTGCTTGCCGGACTTGTCGGCGGTTTCCAGCTGGATATTGGCCTTGCCGGTACGCTCGCGACGCTCACTGCGCTCGACACGCAGGGCCTTGAGGGCCCGCACCCGACCTTCGTTACGAGTACGCCGGGCCTTGATGCCCTGGCGGATCCACACTTCTTCCTGGGCCAGGCGCTTGTCGAACAGCGCGTTGGCGGTCTCTTCCGCCGCCAGCATGGCTTCCTTGTGCACTAGGAAGCTGGCGTAGTCGCCGTTCCAGTCGATCAGGCCGCCGCGATCCAGTTCGAGGATGCGCGTGGCCAGGTTCTGCAGGAAGGAACGGTCGTGGGTAATAAAGAGGACCGCGCCCTGGAAATCCTTCAGCGCCTCTTCCAGCCAGGCGATGGCACCGATGTCCAGGTGGTTGGTCGGTTCGTCGAGGAGCAGCAGGTCCGGCTCGGACACCAGGGCCTGAGCCAGTAGCACGCGACGACGCCAGCCACCGGACAACTCGGCGAGGGTCTTGTCGGCCGGCAGTTGCAGGCGGCTCAGGGTGCTGTCCACCAGTTGCTGCAGGCGCCAGCCGTCGCGGGCTTCGAGGTCGTGCTGAACGTGCATCAGCTTTTCCAGATCAGCGTCGGTGACGATGTTCTGGCTGAGGTGGTGATACTGGGCCAACAGCTCGCCGACGCCATCCAGGCCCTGGGCGACCACGTCGAACACGGTCCGCTCGTCGGCCACCGGCAATTCCTGGGGCAATTCGCCGATCTTCAGACCGGGTGCGCGCCATACGGAGCCGTCGTCGGGCTTTTGATCACCCTTGACCAGCTTCATCATGCTGGATTTGCCAGTACCGTTACGGCCGATGATGCACACCCGCTCACCACGGGCGATCTGCCAGGACACCTTGTCCAACAACGGCATGGCGCCGAAAGCAAGGGACACATCGCTGAATTTGAGCAGGGTCATGTTGTTCTCCAAAAACCGGGCGCGCATTCTACCTGACTTGCACCCTCAAAAGGCCGGCTATTTCGCGCCCGGCGGCCTCGACGGCACATTTGTTGCGAACTGATGCCAACGGGGCGGCAAAGCTATCACCGGTTGCTGGCAAAAGGCTAAGCTAGTGAGCAATCAGTGTCGGCCCGGTCGGCACTTGTCATGATTTTTCTGCCCGGATGTCTCATGCGCAGTCGCCTTTTCAGCTTGTTATCCTGTCTGCTTCTTTCCGCCACTGCCGCGCAATCCGTCCAGGCAGCGGACCTGACCCAGCAACGCCAATACTATGATGAGGCCAAGCGCGCCCTGGCCAAGGGCGACTCCGGCCCATATTTCCGTTACGCCGACGCCCTGCGCGACTACCCGCTGGAACCCTACCTGGCCTATGACGAGCTCACGGCCCGGCTGAAATCCGCCAGCAACCCCGAAATCGAGAAGTTCCTCGCCGCCCATGGCGACCTGCCCCAGGCCAACTGGATGAAACTGCGCTGGTTGCGCTGGCTGGCCGAACGCGGCGACTGGGCGACCTTCTCCCGGTACTACGACCCGAAACTCAACTTCACCGAGCTGGACTGCCTCAATGGCCAGTACCAGCTGGGGCACAACCTCAAGGCCGAAGGCTATGCCGCTACCGAGAAGCTCTGGCTGACCGGCAAGTCCCAGCCTGCCGCCTGCGACGCACTGTTCGCCCAATGGGCCGCCGAAGGCCAACTGACCGAGCAAAAACGCTGGCAACGGGCCAAGCTGGCGGCCGAAGCCCGCAACTACCCCTTGGCCAACAGCTTGGTAAAAAGCATGACCACCCTGGCGCCGCAAGGTCGCCTGCTGGTGGACGTGGCGCAGAAGCCCGAGCTGCTGAGCCAGCCTTCACGCTTCCAGCCTGCGGACGAAGCCATGTCCGATGTCGTCGGTCTCGGCCTGCGCCGCCTGGCTCGCCAGGATCCGGACAAGGCCATGGCATTGCTGGACGGCTATGCCAGCAGCATGCACTTCTCCCGTGACGAAAAGGTGGCGATCGCCCGCGAGATCGGCCTGACCCTGGCCCGTCGCTTCGACAGCCGCGCCCTGGACGTGATGACCAAGTACGACCCGGAGCTGCGGGACAACACCGTCTCCGAGTGGCGCCTGCGCTTGCTGCTGCGCCTGGCTCGCTGGGAGGACGCCTACCAACTGACCCGCAAGCTGCCCCAGGACCTGGCCACCACCAACCGCTGGCGCTACTGGCAGGCACGCAGCCTGGAACTGGCCGAACCGAAAAACCCTCAGGCCCTGGTGCTGTACAAAGGCCTGGCGAAGGAGCGGGACTTCTACGGCTTCCTTGCCGCGGATCACGCCAAGGCCCCCTACCAGTTGAACAACCAGCCGCTGATGTTGAGCCAGGCCGTGATCAACAAGGTCCGCAACACACCCGGAGTACGACGGGCCCTGGAGCTTCACGCTCGCGGACAGATCGTCGACGGGCGTCGCGAGTGGTATCACGTCAGCCGGCATTTCAACCGTGACGAGATGGTCGCCCAAGCCAGGCTGGCCTACGACCTTAAATGGTATTTCCCGGCGATTCGCACCATCAGCCAGGCCCAGTACTGGGACGACCTGGACATCCGCTTCCCCATGGCCCATCGCGACACCCTGGTGCGTGAAGCCAAGGTACGCGGCCTGCATTCGAGCTGGGTGTTCGCCATTACCCGCCAGGAAAGCGCCTTCATGGACGACGCCCGCTCCGGCGTCGGCGCCAGCGGCCTGATGCAACTGATGCCCGGCACCGCCAAGGAAACCGCGCGCAAGTTCAGCATTCCCCTGGCTTCCCCGCAGCAGGTGTTGGACCCGGACAAGAACATTCAACTGGGTGCTGCCTACCTGAGCCAGGTCCACGGCCAGTTCAACGGCAACCGGGTCCTCGCCTCCGCCGCGTATAACGCAGGTCCGGGACGGGTACGCCAGTGGCTCAAGGGCGCCGACCACCTGAGTTTCGATGTCTGGGTGGAGAGCATTCCCTTCGACGAGACCCGCCAGTATGTACAGAACGTCCTGTCCTACTCGGTGATCTACGGCCAGAAGCTCAACTCGCCACAACCGCTGGTGGACTGGCACGAACGTTATTTCGACGATCAATAAAAGCCGGGGCCACCCCAGCAAGCCCGCAGCGATGCGGGCTTTTTATTGGGCAAAATCCGAGCGCGGGAACTGGCGGGCCAGCGAAGAGGCCCGCGAAACATGCGCCAGGCTGACGACCGCCTTCGCCGGCAAGCCGGCTCCTACAACATGCCCGCCCCGCACATCCCCCGTAGGAGCTGGCTTGCCAGCGAAGCGGCACGCGAAACCTGCACCAGGCTGACGATCGTCTACGCCGTGGGAGTGCCGTCGTTGAATTGCAGGGCGGCCAAGCGTGCATACAAAGGATTGCTGGCGATCAATTGCTGGTGAGTACCCACTGCCACCAACTTGCCCTGGTCCATGACGGCGATCCGGTCGGCATTCTTCACCGTGGCCAGGCGATGGGCGATGACCAGGGTGGTGCGGTTCTTCATCAGGCTGGGCAACGCCTGCTGGATCAGGTGTTCACTTTGCGCATCCAGGGCACTGGTGGCTTCGTCCAGCAGCAGGATTGGCGCGTCCACCAGCAATGCCCGGGCAATGGCCAGGCGTTGCCGCTGGCCACCGGACAGCCCGAGGCCGGAGTCTCCAAGGTGAGTCTGATAGCCCTCGGGCATCTGCTCGATGAACTCATGGGCATAGGCGATCTTCGCCGCTTCCTGGACCTGGGCCAGGGTCGCATCGGGATTGCCGTAGCGAATGTTCTCTTCAATGCTGCCGTAGAACAGCGCCGGGCTTTGCGACACCAGGGCAAAACAACGGCGCAGGTCCAGCGGATCGAGCTGGGTCAGGGGAATGCCATCCAGCAAGATCCGTCCTTGCTGAGGGTCATAAAAACGCAGCAGCAGATCATAGAGGGTGGACTTGCCCGCCCCGGACGGCCCCACCAGCGCCAGGGTTTCCCCGGCCTGGATGCTCAGGCTCAAGCCGTCGACCGCGTAGCGATCAGGCCGCGACGGATAGGAGAAACGCAGGCCCTCCAGCTCCAGATCGCCATGCACCCGCGCCGGCAGGCTCACCAGCCCACTGCTGGGCGGCTGGATGATGTTATCCGCCCGCAGCAACTCGGCGATCCGCTCCGCAGCACCGGCAGCACGTTGCAGCTCACCGATCACTTCACTCAGGGTGCCGAAGGCACTGCCGACGATCAGGCTGTAGAACACGAACGCCGCCAGCTCGCCAGCGGAAATCCGTCCAGCGATCACATCCATTCCCCCGACCCAGAGCATCACTCCCATCGCTCCCAGCACTAACACGATCACCAGGGTGATCAGCCAGGCACGCTGGACGATCCGCTTGCGCGCGGTCTCGAAGGCCTCCTCCACCGTCACGGCAAAGCGCTGCTGGTCCTGGGCCTGGTGGTTGTAGGCCTGGACCGTCTTGATTTGGCCCAGGGTCTCCGCCACATAGCTGCCGACATCGGCAATCCGGTCCTGGCTCAGGCGCGACAGGCTGCGCACCCGGCGGCCAAAAATCAGGATCGGCGCCAGCACCAGCGGCAAGGCGACCACCACGATGCTGGTGAGCTTGGGGTTGGTGACGAACAGCAGGATGATGCCCCCGAGCACCATCAGCGCGTTGCGCAGGAACAGCGACAACGAAGAGCCGATCACCGACTGCAGCAAGGTGGTGTCTGCCGTCAGCCGCGACTGGATCTCTGAACTGCGGTTGTTTTCATAGAACCCCGGATGCAGGTAGATCAAGTGATTGAACACCTGGCGCCGGATATCCGCCACGCAGCGCTCGCCGATCCACGACACCAGGTAGAAACGCACGAAGGTGCCCACCGCCAACGCCAGGACCAGCAGCAGAAACAGACCAATGGACTGATTCAACAGATGGGGGGACTGGGTCATGAATCCCTGGTCCACCAGCAAGCGGATGCCCTGCCCCATGGACAGGGTAATGCCCGCCGTGACAATCAGCGCCAACAGAGCGCCCAGCGCCTGCCAGCGGTAGGGAGCGATGAAGCGGCTGGCCAGACGCAGAGCCCGACGATGACGAGAAGAGAGCATGCAGTTCATCCATTGACGCACCGGCGGTTCACCCATTTCAGCAGCGGCAACGAGATGAATTCGCAGGAACTTTGGTAAATCACAATGAGTCAGGTTGATTATGACCGCTGACACTAGAGCCTAGAGATTATCGGTCTAATCTGTGGCTGGCACTCCCCGGACATTTCTGTTGGAGTGAAGCAACCGGGCCAGTCCCAGCGGCGGTCTGTAACAGCTTGGTCACCCGGCCATTCTAAAGTATGCACACAACCTGATGAGGAGACAGGCCATGTCCTTGCAACACAGCAGCAATGACAAGATTCAAGTGATCCGTACCCAGCCGAACCAGTCTCTGGGGTGTGCCATCATCGACGCCCAGGGTCGCGAAGTACCGATTACTGAAGACATGATCCAGAACGCCTGCCGCGAACTGGAAAAGCGACTGGTCAAGCCTGCTCGGCAAGATTGACAGACAGCCTCACGTCCTCTTGACCCGGCCTTGCGGCCGGGTTTTTTATCGGCGCTCGCCAGTGCACGAACAGTTTCAGACTTCCCGCGCGCCCAGGGCCCGGACAATTTGGCTCAGGGCTGCTGATTCGCCCTGAATTCGCACCTCCAGGCCATCGACCTCGCGTCGCTCCGGGTAATGCTTGCGCAGGCTGTCGAAGGCGCTGCGCTGCTGGGCCACATCCTGGGACAGGCTGCGGCGGAAATCCGCATCGTCGCGGCGCGGGTCGTACACCGCTCGGCAGAGCATCGCCAGAGCCCAGGCCGGGTCCGCATTGGCATTCAGGCTGACCTGGGGCACCCAGGGTGCAGGCAGCAGGCTTGCCAGACTGACCTGTTCGGCCTGGCCGAGGAAACGGCAGTAAGCCTGGTAGATCTGCGCCGTGCCACGCTGCTTGCCATCCAGGCTGTAGCCGGCGATATGCGGCGTGGCCAGCACGCAGAGCTCTGCCAGTTCACTGTCCACGGTCGGCTCTTCTTCCCAGACATCCAGCACCGCCTGCAGGTCTTCGCGCTGCAGCAGCACTTCACGCAGCGCCTGGTTGTCCACCACCGGGCCTCGGGCGGCGTTGATCAGCCAGGTGCCATGCTTGAGTTGCTGCAGGCGCTGCCGGTCCAGCAGGTGCCAGGTGGAATGGTCGCCGTGCCGGGTCAGGGGCGTGTGCAGACTGATGACATCGCAGCGCTCGATCAACTGCTCCAGGCTGACGTAATCACCACCTTCTGTCGCTTGGCGCTGCGGATCGCAGACCAACACTGTCCAGCCCAGGGCTCGCAGCACCGTGATCAGGCGGCCACCGACTTCACCAGCCCCCACCACGCCATAGCAACGCCGAGTCAGGTCTACCCCTTCGATCTCGGCCAGGGTCAGCAGGCTGCCCAGTACGTAGTCCACTACCCCCCGGGCATTGCAACCCGGCGCACTGGACCAGGAAATGCCAGCCTGCTGAAAGTACTCCAGATCCAGGTGGTCAGTGCCGATGGTGCAGGTGCCGACGAAGCGCACCGGGCTGCCCTCAAGCAATTGGCGATCAACCTGGGTCACCGAGCGCACCAGCAGTACATCCGCCTGCTCCACGGTCGCCCGATCGATGGCGCGCCCGGGGAAACGCCGGATCTCGCCGAAACCGGCAAAGAACTCTTCGATCAGGGGAATATTTTCGTCGGCAACAATCAACATGGCAGGCTCCTCTTGCGGAGCCGCAGTGTAGGCGCAGATGACAGGCCGGGCCAGCATGGCTTGCCCCAGAACCCGCCTTTACAGGCCGCCTGCAGTCCTTGGCGGGTTTTACAAATCCACAACACTGAGTTTTTCCTGACCACAGTGTCAACGCGTAGACTGTCGCACCCTGTGCAACACCACCTATGGACGCTTTGCCCCGTGAATTCCCTGATCGACTCTACCGCCGCCACCTCCCCCAGCCGCCCTGCCCGGGTCGGTCGCGAATTGCGCGACCTGCTGGTACTGGCCCTGCCCATCATGATTGCCCAGGTGGCCACCACTGCCATGGGCTTTGTCGACGCGGTGATGGCCGGCCGGGTCAGTCCGCGGGACTTGGCCGCCGTGGCCCTGGGCAACTCGATCTGGATCCCGGTGTTCCTGCTGATGACCGGCACCCTGCTGGCCACCACACCGAAAGTGGCGCAGCGCTATGGCGCGGGCAAGCTGCATGAGATCGGCCCGGTGGTACGACAGGCACTGTGGCTGGCACTGGTGGTCGGTCTGCTGGCCACCCTGATTCTGATCAGCGCCGAGCCGATACTGCACCTGATGAACGTCGATCCCGAACTGATCAAGCCGTGCATGGGCTATCTGCAGGGCATCGCCAGCGGCCTGCCGGCGGTAGCGCTGTACTACGTGCTGCGCTGCTTCAGCGACGGCCTGGGGCGCACCGTGCCAAGCATGATCATCGGCCTGTGCGGCCTGGCCCTGAACATCCCCATCAACTACATCTTCATCTACGGCCACTTCGGCGTGCCTGCCATGGGCGGCGTGGGCTGCGGCTGGGCCACGGCCATCGTGATGTGGGCCATGATGCTGGGCATGGCCGGCTGGGCGTTCTGGGCGCCGGGGTATCGCCAGATCGCGCTGTTCAGCCGCTTCGACTGGCCGCAATGGGCGGTGATCAAGCGCCTGCTGAGCATCGGCCTGCCCATTGGCATCGCAGTGTTTGCCGAGTCGAGCATCTTCGCGGTGATTGCCTTGCTGATTGGCAGCCTGGGCGCCACCGTCGTGGCCGGGCACCAGATCGCCCTCAACTTCAGCGCCCTGATGTTCATGATTCCCTACTCCCTGGCCATGGCCGTGACGGTGCGGGTCGGCCACGCCCTGGGCCGCCAGCAACCCCGTGAAGCACGCTTCAGTGCCGGCGTCGGCATGGCCACGGCACTAGCGTACGCCTGCCTCTCGGCGAGCCTGATGTACCTGCTGCGCGAGCCCATCGCGTCGATCTACACCACCGATCCGATGGTGATCCAGGTGGCATCGATGCTGATCGTGTATGCGGCGCTGTTCCAGTTTTCCGATGGCATCCAGGTCACCGCTGCCGGCGCGCTACGGGGCTACCAGGACACCAGGATGACCATGATCCTGACCCTGTTCGCATACTGGGGAATTGGCTTGCCGGTGGGCTATAGCTTGGGCCTGACCGACTGGTTCGGCCCGGCACGGGGGCCAAGCGGCCTGTGGGAAGGCCTGATTGTCGGCTTGAGTTGCGCGGCGCTGATGCTGTCGATCCGCCTGACCCGCAGTGCGCGCAAGCAGATCCGCATCAGCCGCGCAGCGGGTTAGTCGAGCTTCTTGCGAATCCAGTAGAGGTAGGTGCCGGCCTCTTCCTGCTGCTCGACCAGCTCATGGTCGAGGAACACGCAGAACTTGGGAATGTCGCGGCGGGTGGAGGGATCGGTGGCGATCACCTTCAACAGCCCGCCCGGCGGCAGGTCGCGGATATGCTGGTGCAACATCATCACCGGCTCGGGGCAATTGAGGCCGGTGGCGTCGAGGGTGCCGTCAACCGGCGTATCGATGATTTGACTCATGACTCACTCCTGAAACAGGCCGGCATTGTCGCGCAATGCCGGTTTTGTGGCGAGGGGATCAGCGCGAGCGGACCGGCTTGAGGTCCAGGCGTCGCAGGTGGCAGGTCACCTCCTCGCGATCGTGATACAGCTGCTTGCAGCCGATGGCGACGCGAATGCCCCGGGACCTGAAGCCCTCTTCGATCCGCTCCAGCAAGCGCGTTACTTCGGCGTAACGCTGCTTCATCGGCAACTTCAGGTTGACCACCGCCTCGCGGCAATGCCCTTCGCCAATCCAGGTTTCCAGCAGCGCCGCGTTGCGCGCCGGCTTTTCGACGATGTCGCAGACCATCCAGTCCACCGGCTGCCTCGGCTTGTAGGTAAAGCCATCCGCCATCAGGTGCTGTACCAGGCCCGTGTCCATCAGGCTCTCGGCCATCGGCCCATTATCGATAGCGGTCACCAGCATGCCGCGATTGACCAGTTGCCAGGTCCAGCCTCCCGGCGCAGCGCCCAGGTCGACCCCGGTCATGTCGCTGTGCAGGCGTTCGTCCCACTGGTCCCGGGGAATGAAGTGGTGCCAGGCTTCTTCCAGCTTCAAGGTCGAGCGGCTCGGTGCTTCCCGAGGGAACTTCAACCGCGGGATCCCCATCGGCCACATTGCCGAGTTACCGGCATCAGCCAAACCGACAAAGACCTCACGCCCGCTCTTGAAGGTCAGCAGCAAGCGCGGCTTGGTGGCATCCTCCACCAGCTTGCCCGCCGCCGTAAGCGCCTTGCGCAACGGGCCTTCGAATTTCTTGCAGAAGTTCGAGAGCTCCTTGCCGTCATTGGTATCCACCACCTCCAGCCACAGGCTGCCGCACTGCGGGAAGTTGGCCAGGTAGGCCAGGATCACACTGATGCGGTCGGTTTCCGGCAAATCGATGAAGCCGCCTCTGGCCCACTGCCGGGGAAAGATCAAGTCGGAGAAACGCAAGCCCTGCATCAGCCGCCGGGCACCATCGTCCTCGGTGCAGATGAACTCGGCGCAGGCGGTGCTGGGTTTGGCCTTGGCGTAGCCGGCGACATTCAGCCGCGCCGCGTGATCGGCGATTTCCGAGCAGACTTCGCCCTCGAAACCGGGCCGGCAATGGATAAACAGGGTGTTCATGGAATCTCCTGGGCAACTGGCGATGAATCGATGCGCAAACCTGCCCTGTAGCAAAGCCTGTCACGAAAACCGGCGCATGATAGCCGAGTTAGGAACCTTGGATGAGGCCTAAGAGTCCAATCCGATTAGCTGCAAGCGCCAAACAGAGCTAGGTTAATGCTCTGTCCGTACCGTAAGGCCCGTAGCCGTGCGGGCCAAAAGGAGTCATTCAATGCCATCCCTTGATAGCCTGAAAACCCTTAAAGCCTTAAAAGTCGACGACAAGACTTACCACTATTTCAGCCTGCCAGAGGCCGCCAAGAGTCTCGGCGATATTGATCGCCTGCCCATGTCGCTGAAGGTCCTGCTGGAAAACCTGCTGCGCTGGGAAGACGACAAGACTGTCACCGGCGCCGACCTCAAGGCCCTCGCTGCCTGGCTCAAGGAGCGACGCTCCGATCGCGAAATCCAATACCGCCCCGCCCGGGTCCTGATGCAGGACTTCACCGGTGTTCCCGCGGTGGTCGACCTCGCCGCAATGCGCGCGGCGATGGCCAAGGCCGGAGGCGATCCCCAGCGGATCAATCCGCTGTCTCCGGTGGACCTGGTGATCGACCACTCGGTGATGGTGGACAAGTTCGCCAGCCAGAGCGCCTTCGAGCAGAACGTCGACATCGAGATGCAGCGCAACGGAGAACGCTATGCCTTCCTGCGCTGGGGGCAGAACGCCTTCGACAACTTCAGCGTAGTTCCGCCAGGTACCGGCATCTGCCACCAGGTCAACCTGGAGTACCTGGGACGCACCGTCTGGACCAAGGAAGAGGATGGCCGTACCTACGCCTTCCCCGACACCCTGGTGGGCACCGACTCCCACACCACCATGATCAACGGCCTGGGTGTTCTGGGCTGGGGCGTCGGCGGGATCGAGGCCGAAGCGGCCATGCTCGGCCAGCCGGTGTCGATGCTGATTCCGGAAGTCATTGGCTTCAAGCTCAGTGGCAAGCTCAAGGAAGGCATCACCGCCACCGACCTGGTGCTGACAGTGACGCAGATGCTGCGCAAGAAAGGCGTGGTGGGCAAGTTCGTCGAGTTCTACGGTGACGGCCTGGCGGAACTGCCCCTGGCAGACCGTGCCACCATCGCCAACATGGCCCCGGAGTACGGCGCAACCTGCGGTTTCTTCCCCGTGGATGACGTGACCCTGGGCTACCTGCGCCTGTCTGGCCGCTCCGCCGAACAGGTGCAACTGGTGGAGGCCTACAGCAAGGCGCAGGGCATGTGGCGCCTGCCCGGCAAAGAACCGCTGTTCACCGACAGCCTGGCCCTCGACCTGGGCAGCGTCGAAGCCAGCCTGGCCGGCCCCAAGCGCCCGCAGGACCGAGTATCGCTGCCAGACATTGCCCAGGCCTTCGATGACTTTGTCGAGCTGCAGTTCAAGTCGGCAAGCAAGATCAAGGAGCTCGCCCGCCTGGAAAGCGAAGGCGGTGGCGGGGTTGCCGTGGGCAACGCCGACCTGGTGGGAGAAACCGACTACGCCCACGACGGCCAGACCCAACGCCTGAAAAACGGCGCGGTGGTGATCGCCGCCATCACCTCTTGCACCAATACCTCCAATCCCAGCGTGATGATGGCGGCCGGACTGCTGGCGAAAAAAGCCGTGGAAAAAGGCCTGAAGCGCAAACCCTGGGTGAAAAGCTCCCTGGCCCCCGGCTCCAAGGTGGTGACCGACTACTACAAGGCAGCCGGCCTGACGCCCTACCTCGACGAACTGGGCTTCAACCTGGTGGGTTATGGCTGCACCACCTGCATCGGCAACTCCGGCCCCTTGCTCGAACCAATCGAGAAAGCCATCCAGCAAGCCGACCTGACCGTGGCTTCGGTGCTGTCCGGCAACCGCAACTTCGAAGGCCGGGTGCATCCGCTGGTGAAGACCAACTGGCTGGCATCGCCGCCGCTGGTGGTCGCCTACGCCCTGGCGGGCACCGTACGCATCGACATCAGCAGTGAACCATTGGGCGACGGCAAGGATGGCAAGCCGGTGTACCTGCGCGATATCTGGCCCAGCAGCAAGGAGGTCGCCGAGGCGGTGGCCCAGGTCAGCACGGGCATGTTCCACAAGGAATACGCCGAGGTATTTGCCGGTGATGAACAGTGGCAAGCCATCGAGGTGCCGCAAGCGGCCACCTATGTCTGGCAGGACGACTCCACCTACATCCAGCACCCGCCGTTCTTCGACGAGATTGCCGGGCCACTGCCACAGATCAAGGACGTCAGTGGCGCGCGGATCCTGGCGCTGCTGGGCGACTCGGTGACCACCGACCACATCTCCCCCGCTGGCAACATCAAGGCCGACAGCCCGGCCGGTCGCTACCTGCGGGAAAAAGGCGTGGAACCTCGGGACTTCAACTCCTATGGCTCACGCCGCGGCAACCACGAAGTGATGATGCGCGGCACCTTTGCCAACATCCGCATTCGCAACGAGATGCTGGGCGGCGAGGAAGGCGGGAATACCCTCTACATCCCAACCGGTGAAAAGCTGGCGATCTATGACGCCGCCATGCGCTACCAGGCCGCAGGCACCCCTCTGGTGGTGATCGCCGGCCAGGAATACGGCACCGGTTCCAGCCGCGACTGGGCCGCCAAGGGCACCAACCTGCTGGGGGTCAAGGCGGTGATCGCCGAGAGCTTCGAGCGCATCCACCGCTCCAACCTGGTGGGCATGGGCGTTCTGCCCTTGCAGTTCAAGCTCGATCAGAACCGCAAGAGCCTGAAACTCAGCGGTCGGGAAACCCTGGACATCCTCGGCCTGAGCGATGTGGAACTGACCCCACGGATGAACCTGACCCTGGTGATCACCCGCGAAGACGGCCATCAGGAGAAGGTCGACGTGTTGTGCCGCATCGACACCCTCAACGAAGTCGAGTACTTCAAGTCCGGCGGGATCCTGCACTACGTGCTGCGACAACTGATCGCATCCTGATCCCGAGCAACACCAGACACCGCCTTCGGGCGGTGTTTGCGTTGGGCTGCCGCTAAAGGCTCAGGTGGTTATACTGCCCTGCGCCGAACCTGACTGATCGGTCACACCGACAGAAAGACTACAGATCCGGCGCGGAGCAACGTCTCTGCAATACCCATTCTTCTGCAACAAGGATTCCACATGACCGCTTTGCCATGGATGTATCTGGCACTCCTTTCCATTGGCTAAGCACTGGCCCTGAGCTACGGGCAACTGGGACTGCTGGCCGCCCTTTCGATATTCCTGCTGCTATGCGCCGGATTCGCCGTACGCCAGCAACGCAGCCGCATCGGCCAATACCTGGGCCACGGCCTGTTCGTGATCATTGCCCTGGGCCTGGCCATGCACTGGCTGCCTGGTTTTTTCAATGGCCGCGCCATCGACCCGCAACGCCTCACCGACGACGCGGTGCCCTTCTCCATGTACTTCAATCAGGACAAGCCGTTGATCGGCTTCTGGCTGTTGCTGGCCTGCCCCTGGATCGTCGGGCGCAGCTCCTGGCGCCTGTCGCTGTATTCGACGTTCCTGGCTCTTGCCCTGTGCGCCATCGCCGCATTGGGTGGCGCGCTGTTGTTGGGCATCATTAGCTGGGCGCCAAAATGGCCGGACCAGGCCTGGCTGTGGGTGCTGAACAATCTGTTGCTGGTGACCCTGGTGGAGGAAGCGCTATTTCGCGGCTACATCCAGGGCGGTTTGAGCCGACGTTTCAAGGCCCTGCCCCAAGGCCAGAACCTGGCCCTGCTGTGTGCAGCCCTGCTGTTTGGCCTGGCGCACCTGGGAGCCGGATGGCAATGGGTGCTACTAGCGACCATCGCCGGTGTCGGCTACGGTCTGGCCTATCGTTTTGGCGGCCTCGCCGCAGCGGTGGCCACCCACTTCGGCCTGAACCTGCTGCACTTCGGGCTCTTCACCTATCCGATGCTTGCCGGCTAGCCCCCTTGGCTGCGGACAAACCGCCAGAACCGGTACTTTCGAACAATTGACTGCCAAGGAAGAAAGTCAATGATCAACCTCTTGTCGACAGCGGAAAACTCCGGGCAACGGATTTTGCAAACGACATATTCTGCCAATGAGACCCAGCGCCGATTATTGAAAAATAATTTCAATAATCGGCTGACACGGCCGACACCCTATCAAAGCCTTGCGGATTGAAAAAACATGCGTAACAACCAGCCTGTCACTCAGCGCGAACGTACCTTCCCGGCTCAACAGCGGTTGATTTCCACCACCGACGCAAAAGGCGTGATCACCTATTGCAACGATGCCTTTGTCGAGATCAGTGGGTTCTCCCGCGAGGAACTGGTTCGCGCACCTCACAACCTGGTCCGCCACCCTGACGTACCAGCGGCGGTATTCGCGCACATGTGGAGCACCCTGAAACAAGGCTTGCCATGGATGGGCATCGTCAAGAACCGTTGCAAGACCGGCGACCACTATTGGGTCAACGCCTACGTGACACCCGTGTTCGAAGGCAACCAGGTGGTGGGCTACGAGTCGGTGCGGGTCAAGCCCACGGCCGAACAGGTGCGCCGCGCCGAAGCCCTCTATCAACGCATCAACCAGGGCAAGTCGGCCATTCCCAAGCGTGACAAGTGGTTGCCGATTCTCCAGGACTGGCTGCCGTTCATCCTGGTCAGCCAACTGAGCTTCATGATCGGCGCCTGGCTCAACTCCCACTGGGGCTTCGCCCTGGCCGCCGCCCTCTCGGTGCCGCTGGGCCTGTTGGGCCTGAGCTGGCAGCAACGAGGCCTCAAGCGCCTGCTGCGCCTGGCCGAACAGACCACCTCTGACCCGCTGATCGCGCAGATGTACACCGACAGCCGCGGAGCCCAGGCCCGCCTGGAGATGTCGATCCTGAGCCAGGAAGCCCGCCTGAAGACCTGCCTGACCCGCCTGCAGGACACGGCCGAGCACCTTAACGAACAGGCCCGTCAGTCCGACACCCTGGCCCACAACAGCTCCAGCGGGCTGGAGCGCCAGCGGGTCGAGACCGAACAGGTGGCCACCGCAGTCAACCAGATGGCTGCCACCACCCAGGAAGTGGCCAGCCACGTCCAGCGCACTGCCGACGCCACCCAGGAAGCCAATCGCCTGACCGGCCGCGGTCGCGACATCGCCGGGGAAACCCGTGAAGCCATCCAGCGCCTGTCTGTGGTGGTGGGTGAAACCGGCCTGACGGTGACTCAGCTGGCCAAGGACAGCGACGAGATCGGTGGCGTGGTCGATGTAATCAAGGGCATCGCCGACCAGACCAACCTGTTGGCCCTGAACGCAGCCATCGAAGCGGCCCGTGCCGGGGAAATGGGTCGCGGCTTTGCCGTGGTGGCCGACGAAGTACGCCAACTGGCGCAACGCACCAGCGAATCCACCGGGCAGATCCACACCCTGATCGCCAAGCTGCAGCAAACCGCTGCCACCGCGGTACAGACCATGGACGCCGGTCACCGCCAGGCCGAGGAAGGCGTGGCCCGGGTGCTGGAAGCCGACCAGGCGCTGGTGGGGATCAGCGAAGCGGTGGCCAACATCACCGACATGACCACCCAGATCGCTGCTGCGACCGAAGAGCAAAGCTCGGTCGCCGAAGAGATCAGCCGCAACATCAGCACCATCGCGCAACTGGCGGATCAGACTTCGGAGCAGGCCCAGCATTCGGCCGAGCTCAGCGAAGCCCTGACCCGCACCGCCCACACCCAGTACTCGCTGGTGGAGCGTTTCAACCGCTGAGCCCCTGGCCTGGCGACAAAAAAAACCGCAAGCCTTGGCTTGCGGTTTTTTTATGCCCGCCCATCTGCCCAACGACTGAAGGAGCGAACTGGCTCGCGATAAATCTTCACCGCGATCCCCATTCGAGGGTCGGGTGAATGCTTCGCGAGCAGGCTCGCTGCTACAGGATCAGCTCAGCGCGTGCAGGAAAGCGGCAACCTTGACCGCCGCAGATTCCAGGTGCTGCTCATGGCTGAAACCCGAGGCCTTCAGGGGCTTGAGATCGTGATCAGCAGCCGTCAGCCAGTACAACTCGATACTCGGCGCCAAGGTGTAGGCTTCGACCGCCTGGCGATTGCCCAGGGCGTCGCGCTCGCCCTGCACGATCAGGGTCGGACAGGCCAGATCGGCCAAGTGTGCGACCCGGGGTTTCTCCGGCTTGCCCGCCGCATAGAAGGGATAACCCAGGCACACCAGGCCATCGGCCTGCAGTTCATCCGCCAGAAGGCTGGCCATGCGTCCGCCCATGGACTTGCCGCCCACCGCCAACACCCCAGTGACATAAGGTCGCACCAGGGCATGCACCTCGCGCCAGCATTCCAGGAGCCTGGGGGCCGGGTTTGGCGGACGTTTGCCGCCGTCCAGGCGCCGCTGCGCCATGTAGGGAAACTCGAAGCGCAAGACGTTCACCCCATGCCCGGCAAGGCGTACAGCGATGTCGCTCATGAACCCGCTGTCCATCGGTGCACCGGCACCGTGAGCCAGGATCAGCGTCGGTGCCGACTGCGCCTCGACGCCCCGCGCGACCTCCCACAACCAGCCCCGTTCCCGCACGCACTGCGCCCATTGATCCCCGTCAATACTGGCCTTGTGCTCATTGCTCATGCTTGCCTCGCTTTTAGTCTGCCTATAACTCCAGAAGAAGTGAGCGCGCCTTGCCGTGCGCAGTCGCTTTCACTTCAGCTGAACCGTGGATGGGGAACCATGAACACTTCTATCAGTACCGCCTACAACTACAAGGTGGTCCGCCAATTCGCCATTATGACGGTGGTGTGGGGCATCGTCGGCATGGGGCTCGGGGTTTTTCTCGCTGCCCAATTGGTTTGGCCCGAACTCAACTTCGATTTGCCGTGGACCAGCTTCGGCCGTCTGCGTCCACTGCACACCAACGCAGTGATCTTCGCCTTCGGTGGCTGCGCGCTGTTTGCCAGCTCCTTCTACTCCGTGCAACGCACCTGCCAGACCCAACTGTTCGCGCCGAAAATCGCCGCGTTCTGCTTCTGGGGCTGGCAGCTGGTGATCCTGCTGGCGGCCATCAGCCTGCCACTGGGCTACACCAGCTCCAAGGAATACGCCGAGCTGGAATGGCCGATCGATATCCTGATCACCATCGTCTGGGTCGCCTACGCCATCGTGTTCTTCGGCACGCTGATGAAGCGCAAGACCAAGCACATCTACGTGGGCAACTGGTTCTTCGGTGCTTTCATCATCACCGTGGCCATCCTGCACATCGTCAACAACCTGGAACTGCCGGTCAGCCTGACCAAGTCCTACTCGGTGTATGCCGGCGCAACCGATGCCATGGTGCAATGGTGGTACGGCCACAACGCCGTGGGCTTCTTCCTGACCGCGGGCTTCCTGGGGATGATGTACTACTTCGTACCCAAGCAGGCCGAGCGTCCGGTGTATTCCTATCGCCTGTCGATCGTGCACTTCTGGGCACTGATCACCCTGTACATCTGGGCCGGTCCGCACCACCTGCACTACACCGCGCTGCCGGACTGGGCACAGTCCCTGGGCATGGTGATGTCGCTGGTACTGCTGGCTCCGAGCTGGGGCGGCATGATCAACGGCATGATGACCCTCTCGGGCGCCTGGCATAAGCTGCGCAGCGACCCGATCCTGCGGTTCCTGGTGGTGTCCCTGGCGTTCTACGGCATGTCGACCTTCGAAGGTCCGATGATGGCGATCAAGACCGTCAACGCCCTCTCCCACTACACCGACTGGACCATCGGCCACGTACACGCCGGCGCTCTGGGCTGGGTAGCGATGATCTCCATCGGCGCCCTGTATCACCTGATCCCGAAAGTCTTCGGCCGCGAGCAGATGTACAGCATCGGCCTGATCAACACCCACTTCTGGCTGGCCACCATCGGCACCGTGCTCTACATCGCCTCGATGTGGGTCAACGGCATTGCCCAGGGCCTGATGTGGCGTGCGATCAACGAAGACGGCACCCTCACCTACTCCTTCGTCGAAACCCTGGTGGCCAGCCACCCAGGCTTCATCGTGCGACTGGTCGGTGGTGCGATCTTCCTCAGCGGCATGTTCCTGATGGCTTACAACACCTGGCGCACCGTACGTGCCGCAGTGCCAGCCGAAGTCAACGCCGCTGCGCAGATGGCCTGAGGAGTCCGCCATGAAACACGAAACGATTGAAAAAAACGTCGGCCTGCTGATGCTGCTGATGGTCTTCGCGGTGAGCATCGGCGGTCTGACCCAGATCGTCCCGCTGTTCTTCCAGGACGTCACCAACAAGCCGGTGGAAGGCATGAAGCCCTACACCGCCCTGCAACTGGAAGGCCGCGACATCTACATCCGCGAAGGCTGCGTACAGTGCCACTCGCAGATGATCCGTCCGTTCCGCGCCGAGACCGAGCGCTATGGCCACTACTCGGTGGCCGGTGAAAGCGTCTGGGATCACCCGTTCCTGTGGGGCTCCAAGCGTACCGGTCCGGACCTGGCCCGAGTCGGCGCCCGCTACTCCGATGACTGGCACCGCGCGCACTTGTACAACCCGCGCAACGTGGTGCCCGAGTCGAAGATGCCGGCCTATCCGTGGCTGGTGACCGCACCGGTGGACAGCAGCCATACCGAAACCAAGCTCAAGGTCATGCGCACCCTCGGCGTGCCTTACACCGACGATGACATTGCCGGCGCCACCGCTTCACTCAAGGGCAAGACCGAGATGGATGCCCTGGTGGCCTACCTGCAAGTGCTTGGCACTGCCATCAAGAGCAAGAGGTGAGCCATGGGTTTTGAACTCGATAGCGGCATGATTCGCGGGCTCGGGACCCTGGTGGTGATGATCGCCTTCATCGGCCTGTCGATCTGGGTGTTCAACTCAAAGCGCAATCCCGAGTTTGCCCAGGCACGCCTGCTGCCCTTCGCCGACGACCCGATGCCGGGCACGGCACCGGCCGGCAACACAATTGATGACGCTCAACCTCAAGAGCCTGCAACAAGGAGCATTCGGCCATGACCACCTTCTGGAGTACGTGGATCTGCGTACTGACCATCGGCAGCCTGATCGGCCTGACCTGGCTGCTGGTCGGCACCCGCAAGGGTGAAACCAAGGGCAGCGTGGACCAGACCATGGGCCACGCCTTCGATGGCATCGAGGAGTACGACAACCCCCTGCCGCAATGGTGGTTCCTGCTGTTCGCCGGCACCCTGGTGTTTTCCGTTGGCTACCTGATCCTCTATCCGGGCCTGGGTAACTGGAAAGGCATCCTGCCGGGCTATGAAGACGGCTGGACCCAGACCAAGGAATGGGAAAAGGAAATGGCCAAGGCCGACGTCAAGTTTGGGCCGATCTTCGCCAAATTTGCCGCCATGCCCGTGGAAGAGGTGGCCAAGGACCCACAAGCGTTGAAGATGGGCGGTCGCCTGTTCGCCTCCAACTGCTCGGTGTGTCACGGTTCCGACGCCAAGGGTGCCTATGGCTTCCCCAACCTGGCTGACAACATCTGGCGCTGGGGCGGCAGTGCCGACACCATCAAGGCCAGCATCATGGGCGGTCGCCATGCTGCCATGCCCGCCTGGGGCGAAGTGCTCAAGGAAGATGGGGTGAAGAACGTCGCGGCTTATGTTCGCCACGAACTGGCTGGCCTGCCCCTGCCTGCGGACAGCGATGCTGACCTGCAAGCCGGACATCAAGCATTCAGCACCACCTGCGTAGCCTGCCACGGCGCCAACGGCAAGGGCACCGAGATCATGGGCGCGCCTGACCTGACCCAGCCGGCCGGCTTCATCTACGGCACCAGCCTGGCGCAACTGCAGCAGACCATTCGCCATGGTCGCCAGGGCCAGATGCCAGCGCAGAGCGACCTGCTCGGCAATGACAAGGTGCAACTGCTGGCCGCTTACGTGTACAGCCTGTCGCACAACAACAGCGACAGACAGCAAGCTGAGAGCGACAAGTAAGAAACCCACGCCAGGCTGCAAGTCCTTCAACTTGCAGCCTGGCGCTTGAAGCTTGCCCCTGCCCCTTTGCGACCAAGTGTCGCACCCCTCTCCCCCCCTTCCTTTGCACTGATCCGAATCAGGTCTAAGCTTGCCCCGAAGTGGTCCGGCAACAGCCGGCTACAGGCCAGGGGTATCCGTGAGGTTCACAGCTTCAGCTCGATGACAGGCCGCAAAGGCTGGTTTATACCGGCTGTCGACTCGCTTACCGCCTGTCAGCCGATCCAAGAGCGTCCACCTGCCCGGTTGCAAGCAACCTGAAAGCCCGACTTTCCTGTCCACTGCGACAGCTTGTCCGAGGGCATTTTTTTGTCCCTACTCGGCATAGGGAAAGGCCGCAGAATCAGGCATGGAACGCATTGACCCAGGTCATGGCGCGTTGCAATGACCCCCTGCTTTCTCCATACTTGCGGCCGATTTTTATCCCTAATAAAACACCCAAACCGTGGAACCTTAGAATGAGCACAGCAATCAGTCCGACTGCTTATAACTATAAGGTAGTCCGCCAGTTCGCCATCATGACGGTGGTCTGGGGGATCCTTGGCATGGGGCTCGGTGTCTTCATCGCCTCGCAACTGGTCTGGCCGGAGTTGAACTTCGGTCTGCCATGGACGACCTTTGGACGCCTGCGCCCGCTGCACACCAACCTGGTGATCTTCGCCTTCGGTGGATGTGCATTGTTTGCCACCTCTTACTATGTCGTGCAGCGAACCTGCCAGACGCGACTGATTTCCGACAGCCTCGCGGCCTTCACCTTCTGGGGTTGGCAAGCGGTGATCGTCGGCGCGATCGTGACCCTGCCACTGGGTTACACCACCACCAAGGAATACGCCGAACTGGAATGGCCTCTGGCTATCCTGCTGGCGATCGTCTGGGTCACCTATGGCCTGGTGTTCTTTGGCACCATCACCAAGCGCAAGACCAAGCACATCTACGTGGGCAACTGGTTCTACGGTGCCTTCATCGTGGTCACCGCGATGCTGCATATCGTCAACCACGCATCCCTGCCGGTCAGCTTCTTCAAGTCCTACTCGGCCTATGCCGGGGCGACTGACGCGATGATCCAGTGGTGGTACGGCCACAACGCCGTGGGCTTCTTCCTGACCACCGGCTTCCTGGGGATGATGTACTACTTCGTACCCAAGCAGGCCGAACGCCCGATCTACTCCTATCGCCTGTCGATCGTGCACTTCTGGGCACTGATCACCCTGTACATCTGGGCCGGCCCGCACCACCTGCACTACACCGCGCTGCCGGACTGGGCACAGTCCCTGGGCATGGCCATGTCGATCATCCTGCTGGCGCCAAGCTGGGGCGGCATGATCAACGGCATGATGACCCTGTCGGGCGCCTGGCATAAGCTGCGCACCGACCCGATCCTGCGGTTCCTGGTGGTATCCCTGGCGTTCTACGGCATGTCGACCTTCGAAGGTCCGATGATGGCGATCAAGACCGTCAACTCGCTTTCCCACTACACCGACTGGACCATCGGCCACGTACACGCCGGCGCTCTGGGCTGGGTAGCGATGATCTCCATCGGCGCCCTGTATCACCTGATCCCGAAAGTCTTCGGTCGTCAGCAGATGCACAGCATCGCCCTGATCAACACCCACTTCTGGCTGGCCACTATCGGCACCGTGCTCTACATCGCCTCGATGTGGGTCAACGGCATCACCCAGGGCCTGATGTGGCGTGCTATCAACGATGACGGCACCCTCACCTACTCCTTCGTCGAAGCGCTGCAAGCCAGCCACCCGGGCTTTATCGTCCGCGCCGTGGGCGGTGCATTCTTTGCCGCCGGCATGCTGTTCATGGCCTACAACGTGTTCCGTACCGTTCGCGCCTCGAACCCGGCTGAAGCTGAAGCCGCCGCTCAGATCGCTGTAGTTGGAGCTCACTGATGAAGCACGAAGTAGTCGAGAAGAATATTGGCCTGCTGGCCTTCTTCATGGTCATCGCCGTCAGCATCGGCGGCCTGACCCAGATCGTCCCGCTGTTCTTCCAGGACGTCACCAACAAGCCGGTAGAAGGCATGAAGCCACGCTCCGCGCTGGAACTGGAAGGTCGTGACATCTACATCGCCAACGGCTGCGTACAGTGCCACTCGCAGATGATTCGTCCGTTCCGTGCGGAAACCGAACGTTATGGCCACTACTCGGTAGCCGGTGAAAGCGTCTGGGACCACCCGTTCCTGTGGGGCTCCAAGCGTACCGGTCCGGACCTGGCCCGCGTGGGTGGTCGTTACTCTGATGACTGGCAGCGTGCGCACTTGTACAACCCGCGCAACGTTGTTCCCGAGTCGAAAATGCCGGCTTACCCGTTCCTCGTAGAAAACAAGCTCGACGGCAAAGACACCGCGAAGAAAATGGAAGTCTTGCGCACGCTCGGCGTCCCTTATACCGACGAAGACATCGCCGGTGCCAAGGATGCGGTGAAGGGCAAAACCGAAATGGACGCGCTGGTGGCCTATCTGCAAGGCCTGGGCACCATCATCAAAAGCAAACGGTGATCTAGATGGATATCGGGATGATTCGTGGCCTGGGCACCCTTGTTGTGATGGTGGCCTTTGTCGGCTTGGCGCTCTGGGTGTTCAGCCCCAAGCGCAAGTCCGAGTTTGAAGACGCGACCTTGCTGCCGTTCGCGGATGATCCCGACGCCATCAAGCACGTCGAGCAAGCTTCTAGGAGTAACAAAGAATGACTACGTTCTGGAGTCTGTACGTCACAGTCCTCAGTCTGGGTACCATCTTCGCCCTGACCTGGCTGCTGCTGTCGACCCGCAAGGGCCAGCGCACCGAGCAGACCGACGAGACGGTTGGCCACTCCTTCGACGGGATCGAAGAGTACGACAACCCACTGCCGAAATGGTGGTTCATGCTGTTCGTCGGCACCATCGTCTTCGCCCTGGGCTACCTGGTGCTGTACCCGGGCCTGGGCAACTGGAAAGGCGTCCTGCCGGGCTACAACTACCTCGACAACGAGAAGCAGACCCCGTTCGCCAATGGCCAGTCCGGCTGGACCGGCGTGCACGAATGGGAAAAGGAAATGGCCAAGTCGGACGCCAAGTTCGGTCCGATCTTCGCCAAGTACGCTGCCATGCCTATCGAAGAAGTGGCCAAGGACCCGCAAGCCCTGAAAATGGGTGGTCGCCTGTTCGCCTCCAACTGCTCGGTCTGCCACGGCTCCGACGCCAAGGGCGCTTACGGCTTCCCCAACCTGACCGACGCCGACTGGCGCTGGGGCGGCGAGCCGGAAACCATCAAGGCCACCATCATGGGCGGTCGTCATGCCGTGATGCCTGGCTGGCTGGACAGCCTGAAAGAACAAGGCGTGAGTGATGTCGCAGCTTACGTACTGACCAACCTCGATGGGCGCAAGCTGCCGGAAGGCATCAAGGCCGATCCGGTCAATGGCCAGAAGATCTTCGCCACCACCTGTGCGGTCTGCCATGGTCCGGAAGGCAAGGGCACCCCAGCCATGGGCGCACCCAACCTGACCCACCCGGCCGCGTTCATCTACGGTTCGAGCTTTGCGCAACTGCAGCAGACCATTCGTTACGGCCGTCAGGGCGTGATGCCTGCCCAGGAACAACTGCAAGGCAATGACAAGGTCCACCTGCTGGCGGCTTATGTCTACAGCCTGTCCCACGGTGACAAACAGGCCGACGCCGAGTAACGGCAACGCTTGAAAGCAACACCCGACGGCCCCGCCAATGAAAATTGACGGGGCCGTTTTTATTGTCTGCTACCTGCCGTGTATCGCCTCGCCCTGCCGAGAGATTGCCCGCCCAGCCACCGAGTAGTAACGTTTCTACATTATGTTTTCCAAGCGGGGCCCGATCATGACCATCACCACCCTTTCCAGTCGCGAGTTCAACCAGGACACAAGCGGTGCCAAAAAAGCCGCGAAAAGTGGCCCGGTAATCATCACCGACCGTGGCAAGCCGGCCCATGTACTGCTAAGCATTGAGGAGTACCAGAAACTCAGCGGCCTCACTCTCAGCATCGTCGAGATGCTGGCAATGCCAGGGGCTGCAGACATCGAATTGACGACGGAGCGCGCAGTGATCACTCCACGTGAAACAGATTTGTCCTGATGTTCCTGCTCGATACCAACGTCATCTCCGAGCTGCGCAAGCCCAAGGCCAATCGCGGAGTCAAGGCCTGGGCACATGGCATTGCGCCCACCAGCCTGTTTCTCTCGGCCATCACGGTGCTGGAGCTGGAAACCGGAATCCTGCGGGTGGAGCGACGCGACCCTGACCAGGGCGCGTTGCTGCGCACCTGGCTGGAGCGTCGAGTGCTTCCGACCTTCAGCGGACGCATCCTGGCCATTGATAGCGCGGTAGCACTGCGCTGCGCTCAACTCCATGTACCAGACCGCAGCAATGAGTGTGATGCGCTGATTGCCGCAACCGCCCTGGTCCACAACTTGACCGTGGTCACCCGCAACGTGGCGGACTTCGAGGCCTGCGGCGTGCGCTTGCTCAACCCGTGGAAGAATTGAACGGTAGGAAGTGCAAAACGGTCCATAATTCACAAGTCAATTGATTCAAGTCATTACACCATCGGTTGATTTCCCCCAACGCGACCAAAGGTCGCACCCTTGCGCTAGAGCTACAGGCGTATCATTGCGCCACTGCAACACCCCTTTTGACCGCGGTCGGCACGTACTGACCGAGGCATTTTTCCACTGCCGTGGGATGCAATGATGAGCAATCAGATTCCTGTACAAAACATTACCCCGCCTGCCAAAAACGCGAATAACAGCGTCGACCTCTACGCCCCCAGGGAAAAAATCTACACCCGCGCCTTCACTGGCCTGTTTCGCAACCTGCGCATGCTCGGCGGCGCCGGCCTGTTCCTCCTGTACTTCGGCACCGTCTGGCTCAACTGGGGTGGCCACCAGGCCGTCTGGTGGAACCTGCCGGAGCGCAAGTTCTTCATCTTCGGCGCCACCTTCTGGCCCCAGGATTTCATCCTGCTGTCCGGCCTGCTGATCATCGCCGCCTTTGGCCTGTTCTTCATCACCGTCTATGCCGGTCGTGTCTGGTGCGGCTACACCTGCCCGCAGAGCGTCTGGACCTGGATCTTCATGTGGTGCGAAAAGGTCACCGAAGGCGACCGCAACCAGCGCATCAAGCTGGACAAGGCGCCCATGAGCGCCAACAAGTTCCTGCGTAAACTCAGCAAGCACAGCCTCTGGCTGGCGATCGGCTTCGTCACCGGCATGACCTTCGTCGGCTACTTCTCGCCGATCCGCGAGCTGGTGATCGACTTCTTCACCGGCCAGGCCGATGGCTGGTCGTACTTCTGGGTGGGTTTCTTCACCCTGGCCACCTACGGCAACGCCGGCTGGCTGCGCGAACAGGTGTGCATCTACATGTGCCCCTATGCGCGCTTCCAGAGCGTGATGTTCGACAAGGACACCCTGATCGTCTCCTACGATCCGCGGCGCGGGGAAATCCGCGGCCCGCGCAAGAAAGGCGCCGACTACAAGGCCCAGGGCCTGGGCGACTGCATCGACTGCACCATGTGCGTCCAGGTCTGCCCCACCGGCATCGACATCCGCGACGGCCTGCAGATCGAGTGCATTGGCTGCGCCGCCTGCATCGACGCCTGCGACAGCATCATGGACAAGATGGATTACCCTCGCGGCCTCATCAGCTACACCACCGAACACAACCTGTCCGGACAGAAAACCCATAAACTGCGTCCACGCCTGATCGGCTATGCCCTGGTGCTGCTGGCCATGATCAGCCTGCTGGTCACCGCGTTCTTCATGCGCTCGCTGGTGGGCTTCGACGTCAGCAAGGACCGCGTGCTGTACCGCGAGAACGCCGAGGGCCGGATCGAGAACGTCTACAGTCTGAAGATCATGAACAAGGACCAGCGCGATCACACCTACGTGCTCGATGCTGCGGGCCTGCCGGACTTGAAGCTGCAGGGCAAGCGCGAGATCCACGTGGTCGCCGGCGATATCGTCAGCATGCCGGTGGAACTGTCGATCGCTCCGGAACAACTGCCGTCGTCCACCAACGAGGTGAAGTTCATCCTCAAGGATGCCGACGATGACAGCGTCCACGTTGAAGCCAAGAGCCGGTTCATCGGCCCACAAATTCGTTAAAGAGAAGTGAACATGCCCACAGCCATCTCCTCCAGCCCCTGGTACAAGCACCTCTGGCCCTGGATCATCATCGGCATCCTCGCCTGCTCGGTGACCCTGACGCTGTCCATGGTGACCATTGCCGTGAACAACCCGGACAACCTGGTCAACGACAACTACTACGAGGCCGGCAAGGGCATCAACCGCTCCCTGGACCGCGAGCTGCTGGCCCAGACCCTGAAAATGCGCGCCAGCGTGCACCTCGATGAGTTGACTGGCGAAGTCGAGTTGCGCCTGAGCGGTGACAGCCAGCCCAAGACCCTGGAACTGAACCTGATCTCGCCGACCCAGCCGGAGAAGGACCGCAAGATCAGCCTGGCCCGCAGCGAAACCGAACAAGGCCGCTACATTGGCCAGTTGACCGATCAAGTCGAGGGCCGGCGCTTCGTCGAACTGCTGGGAGTCGAAGGCGACAAGACCTGGCGCATGTTCGAAGAAGAACAAGTCAGCCACGACAAGGACCTGCTACTGGGCGACGAGCCGCTGCAAGGCGCGGAAGACCTGAACTGATCAACACCTGTCGTACATCGCCGGCCCGCCGCTTGCTCCCTTGCCGGGATGGAAGCCGACGGGCCGGCGTTGAGTTTTTCCCCGACCACAAAGACCGCCGATGACCACGCCACTGCCTTGCTACCACTGTGCCCTGCCGGTTCCCGCCGGTCGCCGGTTCACCGCCGTCGTGCTCGGCGAACCCCGAGAATTCTGCTGCCCGGGCTGCCAGGCGGTAGCCGAGGCGATAGTCGCCGGCGGCCTGGAGCATTACTACAGCCATCGCAGCGAAGCCTCGGCCAACCCCGGCGCCCTGCCCGTGCAACTGGTGGACGAACTGGCGCTGTACGATCGCCCCGATGTACAGCAGCCCTTCGTCCGCCATGAAGGCGAGCTCGCGGAAACCACCCTGCTCATGGAAGGTATCAGTTGCGCCGCCTGTGGCTGGCTGATCGAAAAACACCTGCGCAGCTTGCCGGCGGTGGCCGAGGCCCGCCTGAACCTGTCCAACCACCGCTTGCATGTGCGCTGGGCCGACAGCCAGTTGCCTTTGAGCCAGGTGCTCAGCGAGCTGCGGCACATCGGCTACGCCGCCCACCCCTATCAACCGGACCGCGCCTCTGAACAGCTGGCCAGCGAGAACCGCCTGGCCCTGCGACAACTCGGGGTCGCCGGCTTGCTGTGGTTCCAGGCAATGATGGCGACCATGGCCACCTGGCCGGAATTCAACATCGACCTCAGCCCTGAGCTGCACACCATCCTGCGCTGGGTCGCGCTGTTTCTCACCACCCCCATTGTCTTCTACAGCTGCGCGCCCTTTTTCAAGGGCGCCATGCGTGATTTGCGTACCCGACACCTGACCATGGATGTCTCGGTCTCCCTGGCCATTGGCGGGGCGTACCTGGCAGGCATCTGGACCTCCATCAGCGGGGTTGGCGAGCTGTACTTCGATGCGGTGGGCATGTTCGCCCTGTTCCTCTTGACCGGTCGCTACCTGGAGCGCCGGGCCCGGGAGCGCACGGCGGCCGCCACGGCGCAACTGGTCAACCTGCTACCGGCTTCCTGCCTGCGCCTGGACGAAGACGGCCAAAGCCAGCGCATCCTGCTCAGTGAACTGCGCCTGGGGGATAAGGTGCTGGTGCATCCCGGCGCGGTGCTGCCGGCAGACGGCAGGATCCTTGACGGCCAATCCAGCATCGACGAATCCCTGCTCACCGGTGAGTACCTGCCACAAGCCCGCGGCCAGGGCGACTCGGTCACCGCCGGCACCCTGAACGTCGAAGGTGCGCTGACGGTGGAGGTCCAGGCCCTGGGCCAGGACACCCGGCTATCGGCCATCGTGCGCCTGCTGGACCGGGCCCAGGCGGAAAAGCCCCGGCTGGCGGAAGTCGCCGATCGTGCTGCCCAGTGGTTCCTGCTGTTTTCCTTGATCGCGGCTGCCGCCATCGGCCTGCTGTGGTGGCAACTGGACGCCTCCCGGGCGTTCTGGATCGTTTTGGCAATGCTCGTAGCCACCTGCCCTTGCGCCCTGTCACTGGCAACCCCGACGGCCCTCACCGCCGCCACCGGCACGCTGCACAAACTTGGCCTGTTGCTGACCCGCGGCCATGTGCTGGAAGGGCTGAATCAGATCGACACGGTGATTTTCGACAAGACCGGCACCCTCACCGAAGGCCGGTTGGCGCTGCGCGCCATCCGACCACTGGGGAGCCTGTCCAGCGACGCCTGCCTGAGCCTGGCCGCGGCTCTGGAAAATCGCTCGGAACACCCCATCGCCCGGGCTTTCGGCCGCGCCCCCGTCGCCGCAGAAGAGGTTACCAGCAGCCCCGGGCTCGGCCTGGAAGGCCTGGTGGGAACCCAGCGCCTGCGTATCGGCCAACCGGCTTTCGTCTGCGCGCTCAGTGGCTGCAAGGTGCCGCAGATGCCCGACGAACACGGCCAATGGCTGCTGCTCGGCGATACCCAGGGTGCCCTCGCCTGGCTGGTTCTCGACGATCGCCTGCGCAGTGACGCTCCCGCACTGCTGGCTGCCTGCAAGGCTCGCGGCTGGCACACTCTGCTGCTCTCCGGGGATAGCTCGCCGATGGTCGCCAGCGTGGCCGCTGAACTGCAGATCGACGAGGCCCGTGGTGGCCTGCGCCCGGACGACAAGCTGCAAGTGCTGCAACAGTTGCACCAGCAAGGCCGCAAAGTGCTGATGCTGGGCGACGGGGTCAACGACGTGCCCGTACTGGCCGCCGCCGATATCAGCGTGGCCATGGGCTCGGCCACCGACCTGGCGAAGACCAGCGCCGATGCGGTGCTGCTGTCCAACCGACTGGACGCCCTGGTGCAAGCCTTCAGCCTGGCCCGCCGGACACGCCGGGTCATCATCGAGAACCTGCTCTGGGCGGGACTGTACAATGGCCTGATGCTGCCGTTCGCCGCCCTCGGCTGGATTACCCCCGTATGGGCGGCGGTCGGCATGTCCATCAGTTCCCTGACCGTGGTGCTCAATGCCCTGCGCCTGACCCGCATGCCGCGGCAGGCCGACAGTGCCGCCGCCCCCGAAACCCGCCCGCTGCCGGCCTGAGCCGCCGGGCCTGGAGTCAAGATGCCTGCTCTTTATGTGATGATCCCGGCCGCACTGCTGATCGTGGCCATCGCCATCTACATCTTCTTCTGGGCCGTCGACAGCGGCCAGTACGACGACCTTGACGGTCCGGCCCACAGCATCCTGTTCGACGATCAGGACCCAAGCCACACCGCGGCCGTAGACGAGGTCAAAGGCCAGGCTGCCCAAGACACCGCCCCCGCCGAGAAACAGGAACCGCCCCATGCTTGAGCTGGCACCTCTGCTAGTTTCCGCAGTGATTCTCGGTCTGTTGGGCGGCGGTCATTGCCTGGGCATGTGCGGCGGGTTGATGGGCGCCCTGACCCTGGCAATCCCCCAGGAACAGCGCAGTCGGCGCTTTCGCCTGCTACTGGCCTATAACCTGGGCCGCATTCTCAGCTACGCCCTGGCCGGACTGCTGCTGGGTCTCGCCGGCTGGGCAGTGGCCAGCAGCCCGATGGCACTGTTCATGCGGGTAATTGCGGGCCTGCTGCTGATTGCCATGGGCTTGTACCTGGCCGGCTGGTGGAGCGGCCTGACCCGTATCGAAGGCCTTGGCAAAGGCCTGTGGCGGCATATCCAGCCCGTCGCCAACCGCCTGCTGCCGGTCTCCAGCCTGCCCCGCGCTCTGCTCCTGGGCGCACTCTGGGGCTGGCTGCCTTGCGGGCTGGTGTACAGCACCCTGCTGTGGTCGGCGAGCCAGGGTAATGCCCTGGACAGCGCCTTGCTGATGCTGGCCTTCGGCCTGGGCACCTGGCCGGTGCTGTTGGCCACCGGCCTCGCGGCGGAGCGGGTCACCGCCCTGCTGCGTCGCCGTAGCGTGCGCATGGCCGGCGGCCTGCTGGTCATGCTGTTCGGAATCTGGACCCTGCCCGGCCCTCACCAGCATTGGCTGATGGGCCACTGAGACCGGGCAAGTGCCCGGCCAGAGGGCCTGTACACCCTGTCGGCACTACCCCAGCGGCTCCCGAACACCCTTGATACAAGTCAAGATGGCCGCGGCCCTAACCTCCTAGACTCGCGAACACTGCCAGCCTATCCGGGGGAATTCCCGCATGCTCGACGCCATTCGTTGGGACACAGATCTGATCCGCCGTTACGACCTGGCGGGACCACGCTACACCTCCTACCCGACCGCGGTGCAATTCAACAGCCAGGTCGGCGCCTTCGACTTGCTGCATGCCCTGCGCGACAGCCGCAAGGCCCAGCGCCCGTTGTCGCTGTACGTGCACATCCCGTTCTGCGCCAACATCTGCTACTACTGCGCCTGCAACAAAGTCATTACCAAGGACCGCAGCCGCGCCCTGCCCTACCTGCAGCGCCTGGAACAGGAGATGCAACTGATCGCCTGCCATCTGGCCACCAACCAGCGCGTCGAGCAACTGCACTTCGGCGGCGGCACCCCGACCTTTCTCAACCATGATGAACTGCGCCAGTTGATGGCCCTGCTGCGCAAGCACTTCAACCTGCTCGACGATGACTCCGGCGACTATGGCATCGAGATCGATCCGCGGGAGGCCGACTGGTCGACCATGGGGTTGCTGCGAGAGCTGGGCTTCAACCGGGTCAGCATTGGCTTGCAGGACCTGGACCCGGCCGTGCAGCGGGCGGTCAACCGCCTGCAAAGCCTGGATGAAACCCGGGCAGTGATCGAGGCGGCCCGTACCCTGCAGTTTCGCTCGATCAACATCGACTTGATCTACGGCCTGCCCAAGCAGACCCCGGAGAACTTCGCCCGTACCGTGGAAGAAGTGATCAACCTGCAACCGGATCGGCTCTCGGTGTTCAACTATGCCCACCTGCCCGAGCGCTTCATGCCGCAACGGCGGATCAATGGCAGTGAGCTACCGGCTCCGGCGGAAAAGCTGCAGATGCTGCAGCGCACCATCGAACAGCTGACGGCGGCCGGGTATCGGTACATCGGCATGGACCACTTCGCCCTGCCCGATGATGAACTGGCCATTGCCCAGGAAGAATCAACCCTGCAACGCAACTTCCAGGGTTATACCACCCACGGTCATTGCGACTTGATTGGATTGGGAGTGTCGGCCATCAGTCAGATCGGTGATCTTTACTGCCAGAACAGCAGCGACTTGACGCACTATCAAAATGCCTTGGCCGGAGCACAACTGGCTACTAGTCGCGGTTTGGTGTGCAATGCAGACGACCGTCTGCGCCGTGAAGTTATTCAGCAACTGATCTGCAACTTTAGTCTTAAGTTCGAAGATATCGAACAAGCCTTCAATATTGATTTTCGTGGCTACTTCAATGAACTCTGGCCGGAACTCGAAGAGATGGCCGACGATGGCCTGATCGAACTCAGCAGCGACATGATCACGGTCTTGCCCGCCGGACGGTTGCTGGTGCGCTCGGTGTGCATGGTGTTCGATGCCTACCTGGGCCAGCAGAACCGTCAGCGCTTTTCCCGGGTGATCTAGGACTTCATGACCAACGATGCCGCCTTCATCACCTGTTCAGGGCTCAAGCCCGCTTGTTTCATCGCCTTGGCCAGGGAGGCATTGGCGGTCAGCAAACCGCTGTTGAGGCTCGCCAGGGCCGATTGCAGGCTACCCACCCTGGCCTTGGCTTCTTCAGGGCTCAGGCGCTTGTCGGCCATGACGGCCTGGAGCTGGGCCAGCTTTTCTGCAATCTGTTGTTGCAATTTCCTGATCATCTTGAGGATCTGTTGAATATTTTCGGGAAGGCCGCTTTCCTCAATATCACTGTCACGCCCGGTGGCGCTGGAGGACTTCTTCAGGCCCGCTCCCGACAGCGACACTTTGACGCCCTCACCGAGACCAGGCTCCGCAACTAGACGAGAATCATTTAGTTCAGCGTCATAAATGCTTTTCGATGATTCAGAAAGTGGCTGCAAGTTATTGCTGCCATTAGTAATACCGCCAACGGACGACATAGTTGCGGCTCTCCAAGTTACTTTTGATAACAGGCTATCGACTCCAAAAAGGATTGCTTTACGACTGACCGTCAATACGGCACGGACTGGCCGGAACCTCCTCCCGTGAGTTACCCTTACGGCTTATGTGTGTTCTCCCACAAGGATTCTAGAATGTCCGAGCCAGTTAAACTGCGCGCTCACAACCAGGCCCATTGCAAGGACTGCAGCCTGGCACCCCTCTGCCTGCCACTTTCGTTGAATTTGGAAGACATGGACGCGCTGGACGAAATCGTCAAACGTGGCCGCCCATTGAAAAAAGGCGAATTCCTGTTCCGTCAGGGTGACGGCTTCGACTCGGTGTACGCCGTGCGTTCAGGCGCCCTGAAAACCTTCAGCCTCAGCGACAGCGGCGAAGAGCAGATCACTGGCTTCCATCTCCCGAGCGAGTTGGTGGGTCTGTCCGGCATGGACACCGAAACCCATCCGGTTTCCGCCCAGGCGCTGGAAACCACGTCGGTGTGCGAGATCCCCTTCGAGCGCCTCGACGAACTGGCCCTGCAATTGCCACAGCTGCGCCGCCAGTTGATGCGGGTCATGAGCCGCGAGATCCGCGACGATCAGCAAATGATGCTGTTGCTGTCGAAGAAGACCGCCGACGAGCGCATTGCCACCTTCCTGGTCAATCTCTCGGCGCGCTTCCGTGCCCGCGGCTTCTCGGCCAACCAGTTCCGCCTGAGCATGTCGCGCAACGAAATCGGCAACTACCTGGGCCTGGCGGTGGAAACCGTGTCCCGGGTATTCACCCGCTTCCAGCAGAACGAGCTGATCGCCGCCGAAGGCAAGGAAGTCCACATCCTCGACCCCATCCAGCTCTGCGCCCTGGCCGGCGGCTCGGTGGAAGGCTGATCCACAACGTGCGCGACTGAGCCAAGGTGCTCGGTCGCAGGTATACTGGCGCGGCATATTTTGCCCGCCAGGACACCTGAAGATGGCCTTCGATTCCTTCGACATCAAATCCCTGATCCGCCCCGTGATCGACTTTCCGAAACCCGGCGTGATCTTTCGCGACATCACCCCCCTGTTCCAGTCTCCTCGAGCCCTGCGCCTGGTGGCCGACAGTTTCGCCCAGCGTTATGTCGAAGAAGACTTCAGCCATATCGGCGCCATGGACGCCCGTGGCTTCCTGATCGGCTCGATCATCGCCTACCAACTGAACAAACCGCTGATCCTGTTTCGCAAGCAGGGCAAACTTCCGGCGGACGTGCTCGCCGAAGGCTACCAGACCGAGTACGGCGAAGCCTTCCTCGAAGTCCATGCCGACAGCCTCTGCGAAGGCGACTCGGTGCTGATGTTCGATGACCTGATCGCCACCGGCGGCACTCTGGTCGCCGCCGCCAATCTGGTACGACGCATGGGGGCAAGCATTTTCGAAGCCGCCGCGATCATCGACCTGCCGGAACTGGGCGGCTCGCAAAAGCTGGAGGACATGGGTATCCCCACCTTCTGCCTGACGCAGTTCTCGTTGAGCGAACGCTAAAACCGCTGGTGAGCCGCCTCCGCCACAGGATCGGAGCCGGCTCAGCCCTTAGGCTCCTTCCACGCCCCATGCCAGTCGCCGCACCAACCGCGTGGCCATGGAGCGACCCAGGACATTGCTCAATCCCGGCAGCAACCCGGGCCCTGGTCGTGCCTGAGTGCAGCCGTTCGACAGTCCCTACGCCGCTAGGACGACACCCGGGCCCGCTGCGCAGCCCACTCCAGCAGCGCCAGCCGCCGTGGCAGGGACATGGCCACACCCAGCGGACTCTGATGAGCCGCTGTCACCAGGGCGAAACGCGCCTGAGCCGCCTGTCCAATGGCGTAAGACACATCCAGGCCCTCGGCATCCACCGACATCGCCAGCCATTGCACCCCGGCGGCCTGTAGCAACTGACGGTATTCCTCACTGAAGCCAACGGCGGCCCTCTGGCAATTCCCGAACCGGGCTAGAGCCCCATCTGCTTGCTGATGATTTCGTTCATCACTTCGCGGGTGCCGCCACCAATAGAGAGAATGCGATTGTCACGGTACAGCCGCTCCACCAGGCTTTCGCGCATGTAGCCCATGCCTCCCAGGATCTGCACCGCGTCGTAGGTGATACGGTCGGCGGTATCGGTGGCGAAGTTCTTGGCCATGGAGATCTCCTTGATCACGCTCTTGCCTGCCGCCATCTGCGCCGCCTGGCGGTAGGTGAACTCCCGGGAGATCTCCAGCGCCGTAGCCATCTCTGCCAAACGATGCTTGAGCACCTGGAACTTGGCGATGGGCTTGCCGAACGCCTCGCGCCCACGAGCCCATTTAAGACTTTCTTCCAGAGCCATCTGCGCGGTCATGTTGGCCATCAGCGCCAGCGCCAGGCGCTCGCTCTGGAAATTGCCCATGATGCAGGCAAAGCCCATGTTCTGGGTGCCGATCAGGTTGCCCACTGGCACCCGGCAATCGTCGAAGAACAACTCGGCGGTGTCCGAGGCCCACCAGCCCATCTTTTTCAATTGCCGCCCCACGGTAAACCCCGGAGTCCCCTTCTCGATCAGCAGCAGGCTGATGCCGCCGTAGCCAGGCTCGCCGGTACGTACGGCAACAGTGTAGAAGTCGGCACGCACGCCACTGGTGATAAAGGTCTTGGCGCCGCTGACCCGGTAATAGTCGCCATCACGCACCGCGCAGGTCTGCAGATTGGCCACGTCCGAGCCGCCACCGGGTTCAGTCACCGCCAGGGCGCAGATCTTCTCTCCGCAGAGCACCTGGGGCGCCACTCGCTCCCGCACTTCGGGACGGGCCCATTTGACGATGGGTGGCAAGCCGATATCCAGCGATCCCAAGCCCGCCACCAAACCACCGGAACCGCTACGCATCAATTCTTCACTGGCAGCGATCTTGGCGAACAGATCACCTTCATGACTGCCGCCCAGGGATTCGGGATAGCCGATGCCGAGAATCCCGGCGGCACCCGCCTTGAGATACAACTCACGCGGGAAGCCACCCGCCTCTTCCCACTGATCGATCTCGGGGAGGATTTCACGCTCGACGAAACGTCGCACGCTGTCGCGGACCAACTGGTGGCTGGGATCGAAGTATTCCTGGCAGGCAGACATCGGCAAGCTCCTCTGAAGGGTCGAGGAAACTTACCAAGCGCTTGCTTGGTTTTCAACCAAAGGATGCGCCCGGCCCGTCGGCAGGCCGGCACACCCGTCCCATCTACAGCTCTATGGGTTTACGCCCGGCAAAGGAATGGGCCAGGGTGCCGCCGTCCACCAGCTCCAACTCGCCGCCCAGCGGCACGCCATGGGCGATCCGCGAGGTGATCAGCCCCTTGTTGGTCAACAGTTGGGCGATGTAGTGAGCTGTGGCTTCGCCTTCTACCGTGGGGTTGGTGGCCAGGATGATTTCGCTGAAGCTGCCCTGCTCTTCGATCCGCGCCAGCAGTTGCGGAATGCCGATGGCTTCCGGCCCCAGGCCGTCCAGGGGCGACAGGTGCCCCTTGAGCACGAAGTAGCGACCGCGATAACCGGTCTGCTCTACCGCATACACGTCCATCGGCCCCTCCACCACGCACAGCAGGCTGTCGTCACGCCGCGGATCGGCGCACTGCGGGCACAGCTCGTCCTCGGTCAGGGTTCGGCACTGGCGGCAATGCCCTACCCCCTCCATGGCCTGGCTCAGGGCCTGGGCCAGGCGCAAGCCACCACTGCGGTCCCGCTCAAGCAGTTGCAGGGCCATGCGCTGGGCGGTTTTCTGACCCACACCCGGCAAAGTACGCAGGGCATCGATCAGTTGGCGAATCAGGGGGCTGAAGCTCATGGGCAAAGGTCCGACAAAACGACGAGACGCGGTTTATACCCGCGCCTCGGGGCAGCGTCAAATGCTCGCGTCCGGGGCCACCTTGACCACCAGCTTGCCGAAGTTGCGTCCCTCCAGCAGGCCGATGAAGGCTTCTGGCGCCTGCTCCAGACCCTCGACCCTATCCTCCTTGAACTTGACCTTGCCCTCGCGCACCCAGGGCGCCATGGCCTTGATGAACTCCGAATGCCGGTCGCCGTAGTCGTCAAAGACGATAAAGCCCTGGATGCGCACTCGCTTGGTCAGCAGGGCACGCTGCAGCAGGGGCAGGCGATCGGGACCCGACGGCAGTTCCTGGGCGTTGTACTGGGCAATCAGACCGCAGAGGGGAATGCGCGCCTTGGGATTGAGCAGGGGCAGCACGGCATCGAAGACCTTGCCGCCGACGTTCTCGAAGTAGATGTCCACGCCCTTGAAGCAGGCCTGGGCCAGCTCATCGGCAAAGTCGGCGCTCTTGTGATCGATGCAGGCATCAAAGCCCAGCTCCTCGACCACGTAGCGGCACTTCTCGGCACCACCGGCAACACCCACTACCCGCAACCCCTTGAGCTTGGCCACCTGCCCCACCACCGAGCCCACTGCACCGGACGCTGCGGCCACCACCAGGGTTTCCCCGGACTTGGGCTGGCCGATGTCCATCAACCCCATGTAGGCGGTCATTCCGGGCATGCCCAGTACACCCAGGGCCATGGAGGGGCTGGGCAGGCCCGAAGGCACCGGGATCAGATTGCGGCCATCACAAATGCAATGACTCTGCCAGCCGGTGGCCCCCACCACCAGATCGCCCTCCTGGAACTTCGGGTTCAACGAGCGCTCCACCCGGCTCACGGCACCTCCGGTCATGACCTCGTCGATCTCCACCGGGGCCGCATAAGACGGTGCATCACTCATGCGCCCGCGCATGTAAGGGTCCAGGGACAGATAGAGGGTCTTGAGCAGCACCTGGCCATCCGCCAGTTCCGGCAGGGCCACCCGTTCCAGGCGGAAGTTTTCCGGGACTGGCGCGCCCTGTGGACGGGACACCAGCACGACGCGCTGATTAAGGGTCAATGTTTGCGGCATCACAGACACTCCTTTAGCAAAGGTTGAAAAGACTTGCATAGGTTGCAGACCATGGGTTCGGCCCGGCGTTCTATGTTTCCAACGGCAATCGTGGCCCACCCGCCGTGGCGCATCGCTTGCCAGGTAAAAAAAAGCCAGGCTCTAGGCCTGGCTTTTTTAGTCCATCCAATGCGCCTGTGCGAATCAGAAAGGCAGCTTCATGCCCGGAGGCAGCTGCATGCCGGCGGTCATGCCGGACATCTTTTCCTGGCTGTTGGACTCGATCTTGCGCACGGCGTCGTTCACCGCGGCAGCGAACAGGTCTTCCAGCACTTCACGGTCATCTTCGCTGACGCCTTCGAGCAGGCTCGGGTCGATGCTCACACGCTTGATGTCATGACGACCGGTCATGACCACAGTGACCATGTCGCCGCCGGCCTTGCCGGTGACTTCTGCGTTGGCCAGTTCTTCCTGCATCTTGGCCATTTTTTCCTGCATCTGCTGTGCCTGCTTCATCAGGCCGGCCATGCCACCTTTCATCATGGGAATTACCTCAAAGTACGGGGATGGAAACGGCGCCCGGCCCCTGGCCCGGCGCCCTTGAAGTGATCAGCCCTGGGCAGCCAGGGCCTCGACAGGCTCAATAGTATCGTGGCGCACCACCGCGCCGAACTCCTGGACCATCTGCTGGATGAACGGATCACCGTGGATCGATTCCTCGGCATCGCGCTGACGGTTGGCACGGCGCCGTGACGCCGCCTGGGCCGGGGTTTCCTGCTCGGGCTTGATCAGCTCGATGCTCAGGGCCAGGGTGCGCCCGTGGTACTGGTTCAGGGCGTCGTTGAGACGGCGCTGCTGAGTGGCGTTGAACAGTGCACTATGGGCCGGATCCAGGTGCAGCAGCCAATTGTCGCCGTCTACGGCCATCAGCGTGCAGTTGGCAGCGATGCTCCCGGTCATCCCGGAAATCGGCAACTTTGGAAACAGTTCCAGCCACTCCAGGGCCAGGCCGGTGGCCGGCATCGCCGCAGGTTCCGGCTCGGGCTCGGGCTCCGGATCGGCAGCGTGCTCGCTGGCCAGCTCATCGAGGTAGCTGTAGGCCGAATCCATGTCCGGCTCGATGTAGTCCTCATCCAGCGGCGGCTCGTCGTCCAGATCGGCTCCAGGAGTCGCAGCGTCGACCTCGGCAACCGTGGGCTCGGGCACCGGCGCATTGACCCATTCCGGCGCATCCGGCACCACGCTGTCGGGCGTGGGGGTGGGCATCGGGGTCAAATCAGGCTGTTGCGCAACCACTTCCAGCACCGGTTCCACAACTGCTTGCTGTTCGACCGAGGCTTGCACGCCAGCTTCTGCCGGATCGTTCCACGGCAGGTCGATCACCTCTTCGGTGACCGCAGGCACAGGCTCGGGCTCGGCGACAGTCGCCTCGACAACCGGTGGCACAACTGGCGGCACAACGGCGGCCGGTTCAGGCGTGGGCACGGAAACTGGAGCAGGAGCCGGCACACTGGCCACCGGCGCCGCAACGGCTGCAGGCGCAGCAGGTGCGGGTGCCGCCACGGCTTGGGCGGAATCAACTGTGGCCTGGCTGATCCCCACTGGCTTTAGCGGCTGTCTCGGTGCATCCGCGGTGTCCGCTGGCCGGAACGCCAGCATACGCAGCAGGACCATCTCGAACCCGCCTCGCGGATCCGGCGCCAGCGGCAAGTCACGCCGACCAATCAAGCCCATCTGGTAATAGAACTGCACATCTTCGGCAGGCAGCGCCTGGGCCAGGGCCAGCACTCGGTCGCGGTCGCCATGACCGTTATCGACCCCATCCGGCAGCGCCTGGGCGATCGCCACTCGGTGCAGCACGTTGAGAATTTCGGAAAGCACGCCATTCCAGTCCGGCCCCTGCTCCGCCAGATGGCGCACCGCCTCCAGCAGCGCCTTGGCATCACCGTTGATCAGCGCATGCAGGACGTCATAGACCTGGCCGTGGTCGAGGGTGCCAAGCATGGCGCGCACGTCGGCAGCCATGACCTTGCCCTCGCCGAAGGCAATGGCCTGGTCGGTGAGGCTCATGGCGTCGCGCATCGAGCCGTCGGCGGCGCGACCCAGCAGCCACAGTGCATCGTCTTCGAACGGCACATTCTCCACGCCCAGGACATGGCTCAAGTGCTCGACCACACGCTCGGGCGTCATGTTCTTCAGGGAGAACTGCAGGCAGCGCGAAAGAATGGTCGCCGGCAGCTTCTGCGGATCGGTGGTCGCCAGGATGAACTTGACGTAGGGCGGCGGCTCTTCGAGGGTCTTGAGCAAGGCGTTGAACGAGTGGCTGGAAAGCATGTGCACTTCGTCGATCAGGTAGACCTTGAAGCGCCCGCGGCTCGGTGCGTACTGCACGTTGTCCAGCAGTTCACGGGTGTCCTCGACCTTGGTCCGGCTCGCGGCGTCGATCTCGATCAGGTCGACAAAGCGCCCCTCGTCGATCTCGCAGCACACCGAACAGGTGCCGCAGGGCGTGGAAGTGATGCCTGTTTCACAGTTCAGACATTTGGCAATGATCCGCGCGATGGTGGTCTTGCCCACCCCGCGCGTGCCGGTAAACAGATAGGCGTGGTGCAGCCGCTGGCTGTCCAAGGCATTGATCAGAGCCTTGAGCACATGGGTCTGGCCGACCATTTCGCGGAACGAGCGCGGACGCCATTTACGTGCAAGAACCTGATAACTCATCGAAAACCGTCGCGACTGGAAAGCGGAAGCCGGTAATGCTAGCGGAGCAAGGGCGAAATTGCATCCGGCGCGCTCGTCTAATCTGTCTAAGCTGCATTTTGCAAAGGACTGATCGCCCGTTTGAACCATGGAGATCGTATGCGTTTGATGTGGGGCGCGCTGCTTGTGCTCAGTACCGGCCTGGAGGCTTCTGAGCCGCCTCTACGCTTTGTCGTCGCCGACAGCTGGGCCATGCCGACCATCGAGATCGAGGGTGACCAGCCCACCGACGGCATCCTCTACGACCTGATGATCAGCCTGGCCAGGCACCTGGGCGCCCCCCCTGAGTTTCATGTCCTGGCCCGGGCCCGAGTGCAGAACGCCATGGCCCAGGGCGAAGTCGACGTGCGCTGCTACGCCGCCCAGGCCTGGTTGCCAAACCTGTCTGGCGACTACCTGTGGAGCGTACCGCTGTTCAACCAGCGCAACCTGCTGGTAAGCAATCACGAACACCCGCCGGGAATGGATCCCCAGGCCTTGACCGGCCAGCACATCGGCACCGTGCTCAGCTACACCTACACCGCACTGCAACCACTGTTCGACAGCGCCCGGCTGATTCGCGACGACGCACGCAACGAGGAACAGGTGCTGCAAAAACTTCAGGTCGGCCGCTACCGCTACGCCATCGCCAGCCAATGGACCCTGGACTGGTTCAACCGCACCCAGGCCTCAGGCAAGCCGCTGTACAGCGTTGCGCTGGTGCAGGAGCAGGCGGTGGGCTGCTACGTGCGCAACGATCCGCAGGTACCGGCCCAGCGGATTCTGCGGACCCTGCTGCGGATGAAGATGTCCGGCGAGATCGATGCCATCGTCCAGCACTACATCACCCCCGACCCTCAGGATCCTGGCAGCGCCAGCCCCTGAACCTCAAGGCCGCACCATGACTGCGGCGGCTCGAACCCCTGCACCCAGCCCAGCACTGCGCTGGCCGGCATCGGCCGGGCAATGAAGTCCCCTTGGGCCACTTCACAGCCCAGGGCCATCAACCGCTCTCCATGGGCCAGGCTTTCCAGGCCTTCGGCCACTACCTGGCGGCCAAAGGCCTGGGCCAATCCCACCAGGGCCTGGATCAGTGCCTGATCATCCTCGTCGTGCAGCATGTCACGGACAAACAAGCGGTCGATCTTCAGGGTCTGGGTGCGCAAGCGCTTGAGGTAGCTGAGGGATGAATTGCCGGTGCCGAAATTTCCCAGGGAGAACTGCACCCCAAAGCCCTGGCAGGCATCGAGGCAATCGCTGACCCGCTGGATGTTGTCGATGGCCACCGACTCGACGATCTCCAGGTCCAGCAGGGACGGCGATACATCCGGATAACGATCGAGCATGCCCTTGAGCCGTTCGACAAAGTCCCCGCGCTGAAAATGCCGGGCCGCGACATTCAGGCTAACGGGCCAGCCGTGCCCGGCCACCTGCCAGCATTGCAACTGGGTCATCACCTGGTCCATGACCCATTCGCCGATATCGACGATCAGGTCGGTCTCCTCCACCTGGGCCAGGAACTCCTGGGAGCCGAGCATTCCGCGCTGCGGATGCTGCCAGCGCAGCATCGCCTCGAACCCCACCACCGCACCGCTGCGCATGTTGACCTTGGGCTGGAAGTACAGGTGCAGCTCACCGGCATTCAATGCCTGGCGCACCTGTTCGACGGTCTGGTAGGTGACCATCACCTCACGATCACGCAACACATCGAACAGGTGGAAACGATTGCGACCGCTCTGCTTGGCCACGTACATGGCCTGGTCGGCGTGGCGCAACAACGTATCGGCATCATGGTTGTCGGTGGGAAACAGGGTCACGCCAATGCTGGCGAATACACTGATGTCCATGCCCTGAATCGAGTAAGGCTGGGAAATGACGCCCAGGACTCGCTGCAGCGCCGCCCGCAACTCGAACATGTCCCGCACATAACGCAGGATCAGCACGAACTCGTCACCGGCCAGGCGTGCCACCACATCCTCGCCACGAATGATCGAACGCAGGCGCGCGGCCACCTCCACCAGCAGCAGGTCGCCACTGGCGTGCCCGTAGCCATCGTTGACCGCCTTGAAGCCGTCAAGGTCGAGCATGCACACGGCCAGGGGAATGTCTTCCTGGCGAGAGAACTCCAGGGCCTGGTGCAGCAGGTCGGAGAGAAAGGCCCGGTTGGGCAGGCCGGTCAGCACGTCATGCCCGACCCGCCACTGCAGCGAATGCAGCAACTGGCGCTTCTCGCTGACGTCAAAACGGATCGAGACGTAGCGCACCACCCGTCCCGAACGCTGGTCGACCAGCGGCACCATGGTGCTGTCGACCCAGTACAGGCTACCGTCCTTGGCGCGGTTACAGATCTCGCCTTTCCACACCCGCCCCTGGGTGATGGTCTGCCACAGCTCGACAAAGAATTCCGGCGGGTGCAGGCCGGAACTGAGCATCCGATGGTTGGCGCCGATCAGTTCCTCACGGCTGTAGCCGGAAACCTGGCAGAACAGATCATTGACATAGGTGATGCTGCCGCCGAGATCGGTCTCGGAGAAAATGGCGGCAGCATCGACGGCCCTGCGGTATTTCTCATCCATGAGTCGAACTCACTGTCGCTAGCGGTTGAACCGCTCGACCAGGGCCCGCAGCCCGGAAGAGATGTTTTCCAGCTCGGCGCCACGAACCACTCCGGCGCTGGCGTTCTCGGCAGTGCGCTGCACCGTGGCGGCGACACTGTTGATCTGTTCGGAAACCGATTCGGCGACGTGGGACTGCTCCTGGGAGGCTGCGGCCATCTGCTGGCTCATGTCGGTGATACGCTCGACCGCAGCGCCAATGCCCTGCAAGGCCTGTTGCGCCTGCAGCACTTGCTGCACGCCCTGCTCCGCCTCCTCGATGCCGAGACTGGCGATCTGTACCGCTTCGTCGGCCCCGGCCCGCAGGCTCTGGATGATGCCCTGGATCTGCTGGGTCGACTCGCGGGTCTTGCCGGCCAGGGCTCGCACCTCGTCGGCGACCACGGCAAAGCCGCGTCCCTGCTCACCGGCCCGAGCCGCCTCGATGGCTGCGTTCAGGGCCAGCAAGTTGGTCTGGTCGGCGATCGCCTGGATCATGCTTGCCGCCACCATGATGTCCTGGGTCTGCCCGGCCAGGTCGCCCACCGCCTGGTTGATCTGGGTAACCGTGCGGGCCAGCAACTGGATCGCATCGCGCGATGTGCCCGCTACCTGACTGCCCTGCTGGGCCAGGAGATTGGCGGTATGAGCCTCGCTGGCGGTGTGCTGCACATGTTCGGCAACCTCGGTGATCGAGGCCGCCATCTGGGTCATGGCCGCGGCCGTCATGTCGGTTTCCGCGCGCTGCTCCAACAGGGCCGACTCGGTGCGGCTGGACAACTGGCTGGAGTCGGCCGCCGCCGTGGCCATCTGCCGGGCCAGGTCGCTGAGGCGGGTCAAGGCGGTTTTCAGCCGCGCCTCCTCACTGATCAGGATCATCTGCAACTGCGCTGCCGGCCCCAGCGCATCACTGTAGGCCAGGGCACAGATCGGGTCGGCAAAGGTGTTGGGGGTGCTGCTGACGATTTGCTTGAGCTGTTGCCCCAGGCGCCGCTGGGCCAGCAGACCGCTCCCGACGAACGCCGCGACCGTCACCCCCTGCGCCACCAGCGTCGGCAGCCAGGTGAATGCCGCCAGACAACCCAGCGCCAAGGCCACCGGCAGCAGCAAGGGGCGGGCAACGGCTTCCACGCGGCGCCAGGCAGACACCGGCGCCTTGTCGGCACGCAACCGGGCATACAAGGCCTCGGCACGACTGACTTGCTGCCGCGTCGGCTTGACCCGGACCGACTCGTAGCCTACCAGCCGCCCGCTCTCGAGAATCGGCGTGACATACGCGCTGACCCAATAGAAGTTGCCGTTCTTGCAGCGGTTCTTCACGACCCCCATCCAGCTCTGGCCGGCCTTGAGGTAACCCCACATCGATTCGAACACCGCAGCGGGCATATCCGGATGACGCACCAGGTTGTGGGTGCTGCCGATCAACTCGGCCTGACTGAATCCGCTCATGGCGGCAAACTCGGCATTGCAATAGGTGATGTGACTATTGGTATCGGTGGCGGATATGAGCCGCTGCTGGTCGGGAAAGGTCTGCTCAACAGAGGTGACCGGCAAATTGAGACGCACTTTAGAACTCCATAGACAGCCTGCGATCAACAGATACCGGGAGACCGGTAATAGATTGATTCGCGATGTACTTTCCTGGCGGTACAACTCAATCGGTAAGTTCGCCCTGATTGCAGCCGTACAGCGGTTTGCGCGGCAGTTGACCATCGATTCGACGGAGATCAACTAGGATCAGATAAGGCGTCAGGTAGGGACGGCGGACGGCACGTTGGCGGGATTTACGAGACGTTCGAGCCTCTGCCAAGCCCCCGGTTTAGGTGAACAAGGGAAATGCAATGATTTCTTGTTTCATAAACCTGCCTTCTGAAACTAGATCACCAAATACCTGTCCGAAGCGCCGATTCTACGAAATGCATCACATTTTGCAAAGCAAGGTGATGAGATGTGGTGTTGTCTAATGCCAATATTTATCGTTAAGTTCTTGATTCTAAATGGGAATTGAGCGATGCAAATTTCAAGTTTGGGTGCAGCCATCAAGCGCTATCGAAAGGTAGCGGGGCTTACTCAGGCTGAACTAGGTGAAAAAACCGGTTTTGACCCAAAAACCATCAGCCGCTTCGAAACCGGCACCTACACCCCCAGCGTTGAAGCTCTATTTCTACTAGCCGAAGCACTGGGAGTGAAGCTGAAAGCCTTCTTTGCCGATCTGGGTGACGAAGAGGAACAGCGGGCTTATTTGTTCGGTGTCATTCACAAAGCCACCCCGAAGGATCTGGGAAAGCTGATAGCAGCGGTAGACCAGGCCTTGTCCAAGCCTTGAGCCCCGCAACACATCAACAAAAGAGGCACGCTTATCGCCCCCTGATAAACGGGCCTCTTTTCAATCTCCACTCCTGACAGGAACTGACAGACCCAGCGCATAAGCTGATGCCCTTCGCACAGCCCCAAGGAGCCTGGAGTCGTCATGATCACCCATACCTATTTCCTGCTTTACGTGGACAGCCCCGCCGTCAGTGCAGCCTTCTACAGCCGCCTGCTGAACAAGTCGCCGGTGGAATCATCGCAGACCTTCGCCCTGTTCATCCTCGATTCGGGCATCAAGCTCGGCCTGTGGTCCCGCCACACCGTGGAGCCCAGCGCCGCGGCAACCGGCGGTGGCGGCGAGCTGGGCTGGGCGGTGGACAGCCGCGAAGCCGTGGATGAACTGTACCGGCACTGGCAAGCCCTGGGCATGACCATTGCCCTGCCCCCCACCTTGATGGATTTCGGCTACACCCTGGTTGCCCTCGACCCCGACGGGCACCGCTTGCGCGTGCTCTACCTGAACCTCGACTGACCCGCCCACGGCGAAGTGGCGCTGCCCCCGCGCCCTTCCCGCGACGCTCCGCCCCTGATCCTCGCCGGAAACAAAAAGAAACGTCTCATTGAGCCCAGGCGCGCTCATCGTTATCCTCCCCGCCAACTTGTCACAGAATGTAAGGGAATACGATGAAGTACCTGCGACTCTTGATGGCCATGGCCGTCCTCTGCGCCACCTCATTCCTGGCCCTGGCCGACGCACCGAGCGAGAACAAGGACGCCGAGGCCCAGAGCGCCGAACAGTTCCTTGCTTCGCTCTCGCCACGCCACGGCAAGGTCAAGCTGCCCGGGGACATCGCCAGCCTCGACCTGAGCAACGAGTTCTACTACCTCACCCCCAAAGATACCGAGAAGCTGCTGACCGAAGGCTGGGGCAACCCACCCGGCTTCACCACCCTGGGCATGATCGTGCCCAGCGCGGTCAGCCCGCTGTCCGCCGAAGGCTGGGGCGTAATCATCAGCTACAAGGATGACGGTCATATCTCCGACGATGACGCGGCGAAGATCGACTACAAGGAACTGCTCGAACAGATGCAGGAGGCGGACAAGGAAGATAACAAGCAGCGCAAGGAACAAGGCTACGGCGCCATCCACCTGCTGGGCTGGGCCGAACAGCCCAGCTACGACGCACAATCCCACAAGATGTACTGGGCCCGCGAGCTCAAGGCCGAAGGCGCCGAGAGCAACACCCTGAACTACAGCATCCGCGTACTGGGCCGCGAAGGCGTGCTGGAACTCAACGCAGTTGCCTCCATGGATGACCTGCCGACCATTAAGCGCGAGATCCCCAAGGTCCTGGCCTTCACCAACTTCACCGACGGCAATCGCTACGCCGACTACAACCCGAGCACCGACAAGCTCGCCTCCTATGGACTCGCCGCCCTGGTGGCCGGCGGCATCGCTAGCAAGGCCGGGCTGTTCGCCAAGCTTGGGGTACTGCTCCTGGCCGGCAAGAAATTCATTGTCGTGGGTGTGCTCGCCCTCGCTGCGCTGGTTGGCAGGCTGTTCAAGAAAAAAGGCTGATCCGCCCTGGCACAACGCCCCGCCCCGCGGGGCGTTGTCACGCGCAACCAGGCTACTCGCGCCCCCGAGTCTCCAGTGGCTTCACCCCTGGCGCGCTCGCAACGGTACGGCATTGCCGCCAACGCCCCTCGCCCTGCATCGCCATCACGCTGCCCAGTACCACTGCCGCCCCCAGCACCACGCTGGACTGCACCTGCTCTCCCAGCACCGTCGCGGCCAGCAGCATCGCCACTGGCGGAATCAGGTACATGGCGATCGACGCCCGACTGACTTCCACCCGTGCCAGGACATAGGCCCAGGCCAGGTACGCCAATGCACTGGGAAACAATCCCAGCAACAGCACCGCCAGATTGACCCGCCACGGGGCCAGCGCTACCGCCCGGGCCAACCCTGGCGCATAGACCGTCAACAACAGGGTGCCGCTCCAGACCATGTAGCAGACCGTGGTCAGCACCCCGTAGCGCCCGGAAAAACGCCGCTGCAACACGAAGTACAGCCCCCAGGAAAACGCCGCCAGCAATACCAGCAAGCCATGGACCTCGACCGCTCCCAGCCCCTGGTCACCCATCACCACGATCACCGCTCCCAGCATCCCCACTAGCACGCAGCCCCAGCGCCAACCGCTGACCGGTTCCTTGAGCCAGAAAAACGCAATCAGGGTGCTGAAGATCGGCGCCGACTGCGCCAGTACGCTGGACGCCCCGGCACTCAAGCCTTGCTGACCATAGTTGAGGCTGACGTGATGCAGGGCTATGGCAAAAAAGCCCAGCACCAGCAACCCGGGCAGATCGCGCCAGCGCGGCAGGGCAATGTTCAACACCAGCGCCATTGCGCCCATGAACAGCGAGGCGATCAGAAAGCGCAGCAACGCCAGATGCCCGGGACTGTAGCCCTCCAGACCAATATGGATCCCCACCGGGGAATAGGCCCAGCACAGAATCACCGCAGCACTGGCCAGCACCAACTTGAACACGGGCGAGATCTTCACGACACAGGCATTCCCATAGAAAAGAGGAAAACCAGTGTCCCGCCCTCAACACCTCACTACAATTAACCGATACTGAGCCAATCACTCACTGGAACTGAGCAATGGAACTGGCCCAATTGAAGATGGTGAGAGCAGTGGCCCGCACCGGCAGCATTGCCCGTGCGGCCGAGCAATTGCACTGCGTTCCCTCCAACATCACCAACCGCCTCAAGCAGCTGGAAAACGAGCTGGGCACAGTCCTGTTCAACCGCATCGGACGCGGCCTGAAGATCAGCCCCGCCGGCGAAATCTTCCTCGGCTACAGCGAACGCATCCTGGCCCTGGTGGACGAAGCCAAGCACGCAGTGGACGGCCAGGCCGAACCCAGCGGCCTGCTGCGCCTGGGCTCGATCGAATCCTGTGCGGGCGGGCGCTTGCCGCCGCTGCTGGCGCAATACCACCGGCGCTACCCAAACGTGAGTGTGGAACTGACAACCGGCACCTGGTCGCAACTCTTTGAAGAGTTGCAGCACCAACGCATCGACGGCGCCCTGGTGGCCATCGACCACCTGCCGGCGAAACTGCAACAGACCGTGCTCTATCGCGAGCCTCTGGTGCTGATTTCCAGCGCCACCAGCGCGCCGATCCGCACCCCCGGCGATCTGCAGGGACAGAACCTGTTCATGTGGCCCACAGGCTGCCCCTATCGCCGCGCCCTGGAAAACTGGCTGGCCAGGCATGAACTGAACCTGCCGATTACCGGATATGCCAGTTGGGGCACGATTATCGGCTGCGTCAGTGTTGGCGCCGGCGTCTCGCTGATTCCCCAAGGCGTGCTGGAGCGCTACTCACAGTCGGCCACACTGACCGTGCAGCGCTTCGACGATCTGCTGCCCGTAGACAACCGCTTTGTCTGGCATCGGGATGTCACGCGGCACAACGCAAGGGATGCATTTGCCCAGTTGCTGCGGGAAAAATGGGCGACCTGAGCGCAACCCATAGTGCAGCACACATAGAGCCGGCGCTTCAGCGCGATGCTCAAGCGCAGCAATGACCAGCGACGAAATTACCGCGAGAGCGGCTACGCCTCGGGCTCACGCCTGGCAATGCGCTTTCGCCGTATCACCGACTGTCGCCCGAGGATTTGCAGGCGCTGACCTGGCGCCCGAGCAGGCACCTGTCACGGCCGATATCGATCTAGCAGCGCCTGGATAAAGGGCGCCTTTTGCGCCAGGTACTCACCAATGCCTTGGCGGTTGCTGGCCTCAAGTTGCAGCTTCAAGTCCTGGTATTGCTGGCGAAGGCTATCGTCCTGGCACAACAGCTCGCGAAAACGCAGCATCCGCTCGATCTGCTCGTGCCCCTGGACACAGACATGCACCTTGTGGGTGCGTACGCCATCGACATCGCGCCGATAAAAGTGATGACCCGCCGAAAGATCCGAGCCCCGGACATAACCCAAGCCCATCATGAAGGCGATACGGGCAGTGACATCCCTGTGCTCGGACACCACCGCCAGAAGGTCGATTTCCGGCTTGGCCGCCAACCCGGGCACGGCCGTGCTGCCGACATGATGAATCGCCATGAGCTCGGCACCGAACCCCTTGGCTATGCGCTTTTTCTCGCTGATGAAGCCCTGGGGCCACTGATCGTCGTAGGGAGAAATCTTGCTGGTAAGCGCCATTACTGCTCCTTGCTGCGCATGGCAAATCAGGAAAGATCACGCATTAATCCATTCAACAACCGAGGGCGATGGCAGCAATGCTCCCTCGCCCGGGAAGTCGTCGCCTTGGCAGGCATACAGGGACTCGTCACTGTGCTGCACGAAAGAAATGCACGAACGACAAAAAACACGCAACCGGGAAAGGCTGCATGGCTGTGTAATGTGCGAATAACTTGAACACACTCGTCGAGGACCAACGAGGGGCGTTATGGAGGCAACCCCACCAGCCACACCCCGGCACACAATGTTCCCGCTGTGGCTGCTGCCTTCCGGCTCTGACCAGGTTCACGGGTAATCGTTGCGGGGGGACCGATGGGGTCACCATAACGACGCTCACCTGACGGCGAGCCGCGCCATTGTACCTATCTGAATCGAACTTACAACCGCTCGTTGCAGATTAAAAAATCTGATGAGCTTCAAGCACTTGGATCTTGCCTGGGGGAAAACCCGGTGTGAGCTCGCTCGCTCGCGCGGGTAGCGAGTCGGCGGCAGGCGGATGACCGACCGGGATTGACGCCCAATTGCGGCGACACCAACCTGCCGCCGGATTCGGCAGCTCAGGACAAGAGCCACTACCGCGCCCAGCGCAGGTTGCGCCAACAGCTCCCCGGGCAACGCCAACCCGGTCAGTCCAGAGACAGCACTTCGTCGGCCCGGCCACCTTCCTGCTGGATCACCAGGTGAATGAAATGCAGCTTGGCAATCACCGGCGGCGACAGGATGAAGGGGTAGAAATCCGCTTGGCCCATGCTCCGCGACAGCTCATTGAGCATGCCAGCCAGCTCGATCCAGGCATTGACGAAAGCCAGGAACGCCAAGCCGCCCGGATGTTGCGGATCGTACAGGGCACTCAAGGGGAACGGCTGGTAGTCGAGATCCACGTCTCGGGCACTCAGACCGAACCCCAGGGCAGTGTCCACCGCGTCCATCATGTGCAGGTAGTGAGCCCAGGTTTCCGCCCAATCTTCCCAGGGATGCATAGTGGCGTAGGCGCTGACATGGCTCTGCTGCCAACCGCTCGGCGCACCTTTCTGGTAATGCCGGTCCAAGGCCTCGGCATAACTGTAGCGCTCGTCTCCGAACAGGCCGCGAAAGGGCTCCAGCCAGGCGCTGCGGGCAATCAGCCGATCCCAGTAGTAGTGCCCCACCTCATGGCGAAAGTGCCCGAGCAGGGTACGGTAAGGCTCGTGCATCTGCGCCCGCACCCCTTCACGGTGAGCGTCATCGGCCTCCTTGATGTCCAGGGTGATCAAACCCTTGGCATGCCCAGTGGTGGGCGCCCTGCCCTGCAGGTCGGCGCCGATGAAATCAAAGGCCAGCCCCCGCTCTTCATCTTCGCTTTTGGGAACCATCTGCAACCCGAGGGCGAACAGCTGCGCCACCAGGCGGCGCTTGGCGATCTCGACCTTGCGCCAGCGCTCCGGGTTTTCGGGAACAGACAAGTCGGGAATGGTGCGATTGAGGCGACAAGCCACACACAGGGTGCCGGCCAAGTGTGCCGGCAGCAGCCAATTACAGGCGGCGGGAGTGTCGAGGTTGGCGCAACGCTTGAAGGCCCCGCCCTTCGGTGCGGCATCCAGTATCCAAGTATCGAAGACCGGCCCCGGTTGCAGGGAAGACAGGCAGCCCGACTGCGGCTCATAGCCCACCAGGGCCGAGCAGGCCAGGCACTGGCTGTTGCGAAAGAACAGCGACTGCCCGCAACGGCACGAGCAGACTCTGCTGTTGCGTGAACGATCAGCGACGAAAGGTGCGGCAATCCGCGAACTGAGCTGCTCGAAGAAACGGTGCATGTCGAACTCCCCCTGAAGCTTGCCAAGACTAGATCATCCTGGCCGCTCCAGCGTTCCCCAGACCTTGCCGAAACTCGCTTGCCGGTAGATGAACCGGCAAGCGCGTCCCTGCGGATCAGCCGGAAATGGAAACACCGTGCTTGTCGAGAAAGGCGACGAATGCCTCTTCGTCCAGCACCTTCAGGCCCAGCTCACTGGCCTTGGCCAGCTTGGAGCCCGCACCGGGGCCGGCTACAACGCAATGGGTCTTGGCCGAGACGGAACCAGCCACCTTGGCTCCCAGGCTTTCCAGTTTCTCCTTGGCCACATCGCGACTCATCAGTTCCAGGGAGCCGGTGAGCACCCAGGTCTGGCCCGCCAATGGCAAGCCCTCGACCACTTTCTTCGCGCTGTGCCAGTGCATGCCGAAGTCCAGCAACTGTTGCTCGATCGCCTGAGCCAACTGGGCATTGGCCGGATTGTCGAAGAACTCGCGCACCGCCTTTGCCTGTTTCTCCGGCAAGGCCTGGCGCATGTCCAGCCAGTCGGCAGCAATCACACCCTGCAGGGAGCCAAACTTGTCCGCCAGCTTCTGCGCTGCACCGGGCCCTACGGAAGGAATGCCAAGCTTGTCGAGCATGCCGCCCAGGGTCGTGCTGGCGGAGAACTCCGCCCCCAGTTCGCCCTGGTCCTGCAACACCAGGCCGCATTGATCCTCGGCCAGCAAGGCGCCGATCACTTCCTGGTTATGGCCGTCTTCGAAAAAGCTGTGGATCTCGTGGGCCACTTCAAGGCCCACGTCCGGCAGATAGGTCAGCACCTGGGGCAGTGCCTGCTGAACCCGCGCCAGTGTTCCCAGGGAGCGCGCCAGAACCTTGGCAGTCTCTTCGCCGACATCGGGAATGCCCAGGGCATAGATGAACCGCGCCAGGGCCGGACGCTTGCTGTCCTCGATGGCCTTGAGCAGCTTGTTGCTGGAAACCTCGGCAAACCCCTCCAGATCGATGATCTGCTCGTACTTGAGCCGATAGAGATCCGCCGGGGAGGCGATGAGCTTTTCGTCCACCAGTTGTTCGATGGTCTTGTCTCCCAGGCCTTCAATGTCCATGGCGCGCCGGGAAACGAAGTGGATGATCGCCTGCTTGAGCTGGGCCCCACAGGCCAGGCGGCCCACACAGCGATACACCGCGCCTTCACTGAGGGTTTCGCGGCCCTTGCTGCGCTTGACCAACTGAGTACGCTCGACGTGAGAACCACAAACCGGACAGTTTTCGGGAATCTGCACCGCGCGGGCATTCTCCGGGCGGCGCTCGGCAACCACCTGCACCACTTGCGGAATCACATCCCCGGCACGCCGGATGATCACCGTGTCACCGATCATCAGCCCCAGGCGCGCCACTTCATCCATGTTGTGCAAGGTGGCGTTGGACACCGTCACCCCGGCCACCTTGACCGGCTTCAGACGCGCCACGGGGGTCACGGCCCCCGTGCGGCCCACCTGGAACTCCACGTCCAGCAGCTCGGTGAGCTCTTCCATGGCCGGGAACTTGTGGGCAATCGCCCAGCGCGGCTCCCGGGCCCGAAAGCCCAGCTCCCGCTGGGAGGCGATGCTGTTGACCTTGAACACCACCCCGTCGATTTCATACGGCAGTGCATTGCGGCGTTCGCCGATCTCACGGTAGTAGTCCAGGCATTCATCGATACCCCTGGCCAACCGCAACTCGCGACTGATGGGCATGCCCCACTGCTTCAACTGCTCGAGATTGCCGACATGGGTGTCGGCAATCTCTGCGCTGACCTGGCCCAGCCCGTAGCAACAGAACTCCAGCGGCCGGCTGGCGGTGATCTTCGAATCCAGCTGGCGCAGGCTGCCTGCCGCAGCGTTGCGCGGGTTGGCGAAGGTCTTGCCACCCGACTCCAGCTGCGCGGCGTTCAAGCGCTCGAAACCGGCCTTGGACATGAACACTTCGCCGCGCACTTCCAGGGTCGCCGGCCAGCCATTGCCTTGCAGCTTGAGGGGAATGTTGCGCACGGTGCGCACGTTGACGCTGATGTCTTCACCGGTGGTGCCGTCCCCACGGGTGGCGCCGCGCACCAGCACGCCATCCTGATACAGCAGGCTGACCGCCAGGCCATCGAGCTTGGGTTCGCAGCTGTACTCCACCGCCGCGCCACCACCGAACAGGTCGCCGGCCGGCAGGTCCAGGCCTTCGCTGACCCGGCGATCGAACTCGCGCATGTCGACTTCTTCAAAGGCGTTGCCCAGGCTGAGCATGGGGATCTCATGCCGAACCTGGGTGAAGGCCGAGAGCGCCGCACTGCCAACCCGCTGGGTCGGCGAATCGCTGGTCACCAGTTCTGGATGCTCGGCTTCCAGAGCTTTGAGCTCGTGGTACAAGCGGTCGTACTCCACGTCAGGAATGCTCGGCTCATCGAGTACGTGGTAGCGGTAGTTGTGCTGGTCCAGCTCGGCGCGCAGCTCAAGAATGCGGGTTTCGGCGGCGGTCATGGGGTTCTCTCATAAAGCAAAAGAGCAGCCTAGGCTGCTCGATCTGAAGATGGGGGCAAAGACTTCGCTAATGAACCGGCCCCTACTGGAGGGGCCGGCTGTTGAAGCTTAGCGCTTCTGGGTCAGGGCGCGGCGCTCGAATTCGACAATGCGCTGGCGGTAATGCTCGATGGTCTGGGCGGTCAGCACGCTGCGCTGGTCGTCCTTGAGTTCACCATTGAGCTCCTGGGACAGCTTGCGCGCCGCGGCCACCATCACGTCGAAGGCCTGCTTGGGATGACGCGGGCCCGGCAGGCCGAGGAAGAAGCTCACGGCCGGCGTGCTGAAATGGTCGATGTCATCCAGATCGAACACCCCAGGCTTGACCGCGTTGGCCATGGAGAACAGCACTTCGCCGTTGCCGGCCATGCTTTCGTGGCGGTGGAAAATATCCATCTCGCCAAAACGCAGGCCGCTTTCAAGAATGTTCTGCAACAGCGCCGGGCCCTTGAAGCCCGCAGCGTCGCGGCAGATCACACTGATCACCAGCACTTCTTCGGCTTGCGGTTGTTCCTTGTCGCTATGGGCTGCGGACTTGCCTTCGTCAGCCGGGAAGTCATCGTCACGGCTGCTGAAGCTCGGGCCGCTGTCCAGATCCAGGTCCAGGTTGAGGTCGCCTTGGTGCGGTTCGCCACCACGCTTGCCGCGCTTGGAAGAGCCTTCTCGTGGCTCACGCGCGGGCATGCTCACCGACGGCAGGTCATGCTCGTCCAGTTGCGGCTCTTTATGGGTATCCAGCACTCGTGGCGGACCCAGCAATTCGGCACCGCCGTTTTCATCGTCAGGCAGATTGGAAAGACTTCGATCAAGACGGAATTTCAACTTCCCCTTGCCGCCGCGCATACGCCGCCAGCCATCAAAAAGAATACCGGCGATAACAATGATGCCGATGACGATCAGCCACTCGCGCAGACCGATTTCCATGTAATCCCGTGCCTCTATAAAAAATGCTGAAAAATAAGGGGTTTACAATCTGCAAACCGCTTTAAAACGTGGCGCCAACTCTATGTTCTGAATGGCGTTTTGCCCACGCATAGGAAAAATTGACATTAAACTAGCACGACCAAAGGCAACTTTACACCGTCTGTCGCAATGCCTAGGGCCAATATATCGATTGGCCCACCTGACAATGGGGAAAATCCCCCGACTTGCCCCCAACAGTCGCCTCAGTCGCCCTGGACTCAGGCGTCCACCATCGCCATCGCCTCCTCGACATCCACTGCCACCAGGCGCGAACAACCGGGCTCATGCATCGTCACGCCCATCAACTGATCAGCCATTTCCATGGCGATCTTGTTGTGGGTGATATAGATGAACTGCACCGTCTGCGACATCTCTTTAACCAACCGGGCATAGCGTCCAACGTTAGCGTCATCCAGCGGTGCGTCAACTTCGTCAAGCATGCAGAACGGCGCCGGATTCAATTTGAAGATGGCAAACACCAAGGCCAGTGCGGTCAATGCTTTCTCACCACCGGAGAGCAAATGAATGGTGCTGTTCTTCTTCCCCGGAGGACGCGCCATGATCGTCACCCCTGTATCGAGTAAATCTTCGCCCGTCAGTTCCAAATAAGCGCTGCCACCACCGAAAACTTTTGGAAAGAGTGCCTGCAAACCGCCGTTAATCTGATCAAAGGTATCCTTGAATCGATTACGGGTTTCCTTGTCGATCTTGCGAATCACGTTTTCCAGGGTTTCCAGGGCCTCCACCAGATCCGCGTCCTGGGCATCCAGATAACGCTTGCGCTCGGACTGCTGCTGGTACTCGTCGATGGCCGCCAGGTTGATCGCACCCAAGCGCTGGATCCGCGCGGCAATACGCTCCAGCTCCTCTTCGGCGGCCTGCTCGCTGGCCTCCCCGGTCAGCGTTGCCAGCACTCCGTCGAGATCGTAACCATCGGCCAGCAACTGCTCCTGCAGAGTCTTGCGGCGCACGCTCAGGGCCTGCCACTCCATGCGCTGCTGCTCGAGCTGACCGCGGATCAACTGCGACTGCTGTTCGGCCTGGCTACGGCGCTTCTCGGCATCACGCAGCTCCCGGTCGGCATCCTCCATGGCGATTTGCGCGGTCTTGAGCTCGACGTCCACGGTCATGCGTTTTTCCAGCAGCTCTTCAAGCTTGAGACGCAACTCCTCCAGCGGCGCCTCGCCCTCCTCCAGGTTGAGGTTGAGCTGTTCGCGCTTCTCGGTCAGGCGCTCGGACTGCTGTTCCAGGCGCTCCAGGGCCTGCCGGGTGGAGTCATGCTGGGCCTTGAGCGAGCCCATGCGCACTGCCAACTGATGTGCATGGTCCTTGTGCTGGCGCGCCTCCTGGCGCACCCGATCCAGGCGCTCGCGCAGGCTGTCACGCTGGGCCAGCAGCAGCTCACGCTGCTCGGTATCCAGCGCCATGCTGTCGAGGGCGTCCTGCAACTGCAGGCGCGCCTCGCCAATCTGTTCGTGTTCCAGCTCACGCTGCTCGCCAAGCTCCACCAGCTCTTCATCGAGACGGGTGCGCCGCAGGCTCAACTGTTCGGCCTTGGCCTTGCCGGCAGACAGCCGGGCTTTCAACTCACCCTGCTGGCGAGCCTCGTCCTGCAGCAGACGGCGCAGATGTTCGCGACCGTTCTCCTGCTGGCGCTGCTGGGCCCGCAGGTTGAGCAATTGGCTTTCCAGGGCCTCGACACGGGCTTCGAGCTCATCGCGCTCCAGGGTCAATTGCTGGATTTCCTGCCCCCGCGCCAACACGCCACTTTCCGCTTCACTGGCGCGGCGCACCCGCAGAAAATGCCGGCCCACCCAGTACCCATCGCGGCTGATCAGGCTCTGTCCAGATGCCAGTTGCCCACGCAGGGCCAGGGCCTGCTCGAGGTTTTCCACCGGTTTGACCTGCCCCAGCCAGGGCGACAGATCCACTGCGGATTGCACCTTGTCCAACAAGCTCCCGGGCATGCGCGACGCATCCCCCTGCAGGCTCAGCAAGCGCAGGTCACCCTGCTGGAAGCCCGCCAGGTCGATGCCGGCAAAATCATCCACCAGCACCGCCTGCAGATCGGCGCCGAGCACGGTTTCCACCGCCAACTCCCACCCCGCTTCCACGTGCATGCCATCGGCCAGACGCGGACGCTCGGCCAACTGCTGATCACGCAACCATTCGGCGGTGCCGGTGCCAGGATCCAGCGCGGCCTGCTGCAAGGCTTCCAGGGAGGCCAGCCGGCCGTTGAGCCGCTGCAATTCACCCTGGGCCTGCTGCTGCGCCTGGGTCGCCTGCTGCAATTGCTGGCGCAGTTGCTCCAGGCGCTCGACCTGGGACTCCTCACTGGCCTGCAGGTCTTCCAGGGTCGCCTCGCTGGCGGACAGTTGTTCATTGAGTTCGAGAATCGCCGCATCTTCCGGATCGGCCGAGAGCAGCTCGCGCTCCTCCCCCAGACGCCGCTGGCGCTCGGAGAGCCGCTCCATGCTGCCTTCGAGTTGCTGGATCCGCGACTGCTGCACTTCCGCCTGGCGCCGCGGTTCGGCGGAACTCAGGTTGAAGGCGTCCCACTGCTCTTGCCAGCCGTGCATGGTGGTTTCAGCGTCTTCCAGGGTCGCGGCGGCTTCCTCGGCAGCGGCGGCGGTGACTTCCTGCTCGGGTTCGAGCATCGCCAGCTCTTCCCCCAGGGTCGCCAACAAGGTGCGGTCGTGGCCCAGGTGCGATTCGGTTTCCAGGCGCGCGCGCTCGGCTTCCTTGAGGTCATCCTGCAACTGGCGCAAGCGCTGCTGGCCGTGCTGAATGCTCTGCTCGACCCGGGCGATATCGCCGCCCACCGAGTAGAAGCGCCCCTGCACCAGATTGAAGCGCTCGGACAATTCGTGGTGGCCGTCGCGAAAGCGCTCGATGGCCGCGTCGGCATTGCGCTGCTCGGCCACCAGGGCCTCGAAGCTGACTTCCTGGCTGCCGATCACCGACTCGCGCTGGCCGACCTGTTCATTCAATGCCTGCCAACGCAGGGCCGACAGTTGCGCCTTGAGCTGACGCTCCTCGGCCTTGTATTCCTGATACTTCTCGGCGGCCTGGGCCTGGCGGTGCAGGCGTTCGAGCTGGCGCTCCAGTTCTTCGCGCAGGTCGGTCAGGCGCGCCAGGTTTTCGTGGGTGCGGCGGATGCGGTTTTCCGTCTCGCGCCGGCGCTCCTTGTACTTGGAGATGCCTGCCGCTTCCTCGATGAAGTTGCGCAAATCCTCGGGCTTGGCCTCGATCAGCTTGGAGATCATGCCCTGCTCGATGATCGAGTAGCTGCGCGGCCCCAGGCCGGTACCCAGGAAGATATCGGTGATATCCCGCCGGCGGCACTTGGCGCCGTTGAGGAAATAGCTGTTCTGGCTGTCGCGGGTCACCTTGCGGCGGATGGAGATTTCCGCATAGGCGGCGTACTCGCCCACCAGGGTGCCGTTGGAGTTGTCGAACACCAGTTCGATGCTGGCCTGGCTCACGGGCTTGCGGCTGGTGGAGCCATTGAAGATGACGTCGGTCATCGACTCGCCGCGCAGGTTTTTCGCCGAGCTTTCGCCCATCACCCAGCGCACGGCGTCGATGATGTTCGACTTGCCGCAGCCATTGGGCCCGACCACCGCCGCCATGTTACTGGGGAAGTTCACCGTGGTCGGATCGACGAAGGACTTGAACCCCGCCAGCTTGATGCACTTGAGTCGCACGTTTACGCATCCGCCAACGCAGATACCACCAGTTCGCTGCTGCGCTGGGCGTAGGCCGTCAGCACCTGGCGAATCTGCGGCAGGTCACGGGCCAGGACAGCGGCCAGCAACTGCTCGAACAGCTCCAGGTATTCGCTCATCGACGCCTTGCGCTGATCCAGCGCCAAGTAATAGGCGCGGCTCATGGCCGGCTGCAGGTTCTCGACGGTTTCCTGCAGGTAAGGGTTGTTGGCGAAGGGATAGGCCGCGCGCATCACACTGAAGCTGTCTTCGACGAAGGCCCGGATATCCTGGCGTGCGTAGGCCCCTTCCAGGCGCTGCTGGATCTGCAGGAATGGCGCCATGTCGCTTTGCAGCGCCCAGCCGCTGGCGACTGAGTTGCCCAGCAGAATGTACAATTCGCTCATCAGGGTACAGAGGCTGCGGACCTTGTGCTCGGTGAGCTCGGTCACGTGGGCGCCACGGCGCGGCAGGATGGCGATCAGATGGCGACGCTCGAGAATCAGCAAGGCCTCGCGAACCGAACCACGGCTGACATTGAGGGCCAAGGTGACCTTCTGTTCCTGAATGCGCTCCCCAGGCTTGAGATCCCCGCGAATGATACGTTCGGCGAGGTGGTGAGCAATCTGCTCGGCGAGGCTGTCCGGCGCCTTGAACGTCATGGTTTTCCTTCAAAATCTTTAATCGGCACAAGCCGCGCAGTGTAGCGCAATTGCTAGGTCATGGCGGAGTGCCCCAAGGGCGGTTTTTGCCATGAAACACGCAAATAACTGGCCGCCGGGCCGCCGTTCCCGGGTTAATCGAGCGGCAGCGGGCAAGCGCGTGATCACAACCGAAGGCTGGGACAAACCAGCGACCGCCAACGACCCTGCGTCGCTTCTGGGCGCCTTCGGCAGCGGTTGCGAGGATCTTGGTCATACTTGAATTGTTGGGCGATGAATTTTCCTGACCTTAAAGTCAGAAAATCATTGACCGAAAAGTCAGACATGACTAAATTCGGCTCACGTCGCTTAACAACAATAATGAGTTTGCGAGGCCTTCCGTGATCCAGTTTTTACTCAACCAGGAACTCCGCAGCGAGCACGCCCTGGACCCGAACCTGACCGTGCTCAACTACCTGCGCGAGCACCTGGGCAAATCCGGTACCAAAGAAGGCTGTGCCAGCGGTGACTGTGGCGCCTGCACCGTGGTGGTCGGCGAGTTGCAGGTGGACGCGCACGGCGTCGAAACCATGCGCTATCGCAGCCTCAACTCGTGCCTGACCTTCGTCTCGTCCCTGCACGGCAAGCAATTGATCAGCGTTGAAGGCCTCAAGCACCAGGGGCAATTGCACAGCGTGCAACAGGCCATGGTCGATTGCCACGGCTCGCAATGCGGCTTCTGCACCCCGGGCTTCGTCATGTCGCTGTTCGCCCTGCAGAAGAACAGCACCGAACCCGACAGCCACAAGGCCCATGAAGCCCTGGCCGGCAACCTGTGTCGCTGCACCGGCTACCGGCCGATCCTGGCCGCCGCCGAGCAGTCCTGCTGCGGCCAGCAGGCCGATCAGTTCGACAGTCGTCAGGCCGAGACCATCAGCCGCCTCAAGGCCATCGCCCCCAAGGACACTGGCGAGCTCAACAGCGGCGACAAGCGCTGCCTGGTGCCGCTGACCGTGGCCGACCTGGCCGACCTCTACGACGCCTACCCGCAGGCCCGCCTGCTGGCCGGCGGCACCGACCTGGCGCTGGAGGTGACCCAGTTCCACCGCACCCTGCCGGTGATGATCTACGTCGGCAACATTGCCGAAATGAAACGCATCGAACACTTCGACGATCGCCTGGAAATCGGCGCGGCCACCCCCCTCACCGATTGCTATGACGCGCTGCGCGCCGAGTACCCGGACTTCGGCGAACTGCTGCAGCGCTTCGCTTCGCTGCAGATCCGCAATCAGGGCACCCTGGGGGGCAACATCGGCAACGCTTCGCCCATCGGCGACTCGCCACCGCTGCTGATCGCCCTCGGCGCGCAGATCGTCCTGCGCAAGGGCGAGGTGCGGCGCACCCTGGCCCTGGAAGACTATTTCATCGACTACCGGGTCACCGCCCGCCAGGACAGCGAGTTCATCGAAAAGATCATCGTGCCGCGGGCCCGCGCCGAACGGCTGTTTCGCGCCTACAAGGTGTCCAAGCGCCTGGATGACGATATCTCTGCGGTCTGTGCAGCCTTCAACCTGCGCATTGAAAACGGCATGGTCAGCGACGCCTGCATCGCCTTTGGCGGCATGGCGGCGATCCCGAAACGGGCCAAGAGCTGTGAGGCCGCGCTGCTCGGGGCGCCCTGGAACCAGGCCACCGTCGAACGCGCCTGCGCCGCCCTGGCGCAAGATTTCACCCCGCTCTCGGACTTTCGCGCGAGCAAGGAATACCGCCTGCTGAGCGCGCAGAACCTGCTGCGCAAATACTTCATCGAACTGCATGCACCGCACATCGAGACCCGGGTGACCGCTTATGTCTAATCATCACAAAGTCGAGAAGACCCAAGCCGAACTGACGGCCCTGTTTCATCAGGAGCTGACCACCGGCGTCGGCCGCAGCGTCAAGCACGACAGCGCCGACAAACACGTGTCCGGTGAAGCGCTGTACATCGACGACCGCCTGGAATTCCCCAACCAACTGCACGTCTATGCACGGATGTCGGATCGCGCCCACGCCCGGATCATCAGCATCGACACCGCGCCCTGCTACGCCTTCGAAGGGGTGCGCATCGCCATTACCCACGAAGACATTCCCGGCCTCAAGGACATCGGCCCGCTGCTGCCCGGCGATCCGTTGCTGGCCATCGATACCGTGCAGTTCGTCGGCCAGCCGGTCATGGCGGTCGCGGCCAGGGACCTGGAAACCGCGCGCAAGGCGGCCATGGCCGCGGTCATCGAGTACGAAGACCTGGAGCCAGTACTGGATGTGGTCGAGGCCCTGCGCAAGCGCCACTTCGTGCTCGACAGCCACACCCACCAGCGCGGCGACTCGGCCAGCGCCCTGGCCAGTGCCGAGCATCGGATCCAGGGCACCCTGCACATCGGCGGCCAGGAACACTTCTACCTGGAAACCCAGATTTCCTCGGTGATGCCCACCGAGGACGGCGGCATGATCGTCTACTGCTCGACCCAGAACCCCACCGAAGTGCAGAAGCTGGTGGCGGAAGTGCTGGACGTGTCGATGAACAAGGTCGTGGTCGACATGCGCCGCATGGGGGGCGGCTTCGGTGGCAAGGAAACCCAGGCCGCCAGCCCTGCCTGCCTGTGCGCGGTAGTGGCACGCCTGACTGGCCAGCCCACCAAGATGCGCCTGCCACGGGTCGAGGACATGCTGATGACCGGCAAGCGTCACCCCTTCTATGTCGAGTACGACGTGGGCTTCGACGGCAGCGGCCGCCTGCACGGCATCCAACTGGAACTGGCGGGCAACTGCGGCTGCTCGCCGGACCTCTCGGCGTCCATCGTCGACCGGGCGATGTTCCACGCTGACAACTCCTACTACCTGGGCGACGCCACCATCAACGGCCATCGCTGCAAGACCAACACCGCCTCGAACACTGCCTACCGTGGCTTCGGCGGCCCCCAGGGCATGGTTGCCATCGAGGAAGTGATGGACGCCATCGCCCGGCACCTGGCCCTGGACCCGCTGGCCGTGCGCAAGGCCAACTACTACGGCAAGACCGAGCGCAACGTCACCCACTACTACCAGACCGTCGAGCACAACATGCTCGAGGAAATGACCGCCGAGCTGGAAGCCAGCAGCCAGTACGCCGAGCGCCGCGAAGCCATCCGCCGGTACAACGCCAACAGCCCGATCCTCAAGAAAGGCCTGGCGCTGACCCCGGTGAAGTTCGGCATTTCCTTCACCGCCAGCTTCCTCAACCAGGCCGGCGCGCTGATCCACGTCTACACCGACGGCAGCATCCACCTGAACCATGGCGGCACCGAGATGGGCCAGGGCCTGAACATCAAGGTGGCGCAAGTGGTGGCCGAAGTGTTCCAGGTCGATATCGACCGGGTGCAGATCACCGCCACCAACACCGACAAGGTGCCCAACACCTCGCCCACCGCCGCATCCAGCGGTGCCGACCTGAACGGCAAGGCCGCGCAGAATGCCGCGCAGACCATCAAGACCCGCCTGGTGGAGTTCGCCGCGCGCAAGTACCAGGTCAGCGAGGAAGATGTGGAGTTCCACAACGGTCATGTGCGCGTGCGCGACCATATCCTGACCTTCGAGGAACTGATCCAGCAGGCGTATTTCGCCCAGGTGTCGCTGTCCAGCACCGGTTTCTACAAGACCCCGAAAATCTACTATGACCGCGCCCAGGCCCGGGGCCGGCCGTTCTACTACTTCGCCTTTGGTGCGGCCTGCGCCGAGGTGATAGTCGACACCCTGACCGGCGAGTACAAGATGCTGCGCACCGACATCCTGCATGACGTCGGCGCCTCGCTGAACCCGGCCATCGACATCGGCCAGGTCGAGGGCGGCTACATCCAGGGCATGGGCTGGCTGACCACCGAGGAGCTGGTGTGGAATGCCAAGGGCAAGCTGATGACCAATGGTCCGGCCAGCTACAAGATCCCGGCGGTGGCGGACATGCCCCCGGATTTGCGGGTCAAGCTGGTGGAGAACCGCAAGAACCCCGAGGACACGGTGTTCCATTCCAAGGCCGTGGGCGAGCCGCCGTTCATGCTCGGCATCGCCGCCTGGTGTGCGATCAAGGACGCGGTGGCCAGCCTCGGCGACTACCGGCATCAGCCGCAGATCGATGCGCCGGCCACTCCGGAACGGGTGTTGTGGGGCTGCGAACAGATGCGCCGCTTGCAGGTGACCAGAACCACGGACCCGCAAGCCGAGCTGGCGCCGCTGTAACGGTCCGCGCCGGCAAGCCCGCTCCTGTAGGAGCCGGCTCGCCGGCGAAGAGGCCCACACAGACAACCAAGATGTCGAGGTGAACATGTACAACTGGATCAGCGCCCTCGCCGACCTGCAGACCCAGGGTGAACCCTGCGTGCTGGTGACCATCATCGAGGAGCTCGGCTCGACGCCGCGCAATGCCGGCTCGAAAATGGTGGTCAGCGCCAGCCAGGCCTTCGACACCATTGGTGGCGGCCACCTGGAATACAAGGCCATGCAGATCGCCCGGGACATGCTCGCCGCCGGCAAGCAGGCCACTCACCTGGAGCGCTTCAGCCTCGGCGCCAGCCTCGGCCAGTGCTGCGGCGGGGCCACGGTGCTGCTGTTCGAACCCATGGGCCAGGTGCAGGCGCAGATTGCCGTGTTCGGTGCCGGCCACGTCGGCCGGGCCCTGGTCCCGCTGCTGGCCAGCCTGCCCTGCCGGGTACGCTGGATCGACTCCCGGGAGCAGGAATTTCCCGAGCAGATCCCCCAGGGCGTGCGCAAGATCGTCAGCGAAGAACCGGTGGACGAAATCGACCACCTGCCCCCTGGCAGCTACTGCATCGTCATGACCCATAATCACCAACTGGACCTGGAGTTGACTGCGGCCCTGCTCAAGCGCAACGATTTCGCCTATTTCGGCCTGATCGGCTCGAAGACCAAGCGGGTCAAGTTCGAGCACCGCCTGCGCGACCGCGGCTTCGATGCCGGCACCTTGCAGCGCATGCGTTGCCCGATGGGGCTTGGCGAAGTCAAAGGCAAGTTGCCGGTGGAAATCGCCATCTCCATTGCCGGCGAGATCATCGCCACCTATAACGCCCATTTCGGCCAGCCCAGCGTCGGCGCCGAACCCATTGCCAAACTGCTGCCGGCCTCGCGCCGCAGCCAGGTTGCGAACTAATACGCCACACACTGAGATACCTTCATGCCCCAGACTCGCAACGCCTACCGTGCCGCCATCCTGCATAGCATCGCCGACCCCGCCGAAGTCGGGATCGAAGCCTCCTATGAGTATTTCGAGGACGGCCTGCTGGTGGTCGAGAACGGCCGGATCAGCGCGCTCGGCCACGCCAGCGAGCTGCTCGCCAGCCTGCCCGCCGATGTGCAGATCCACCACTACCCGGATGCCCTGATCACCCCGGGCTTCATCGACACCCACATCCACCTGCCCCAGACCGGCATGGTCGGCGCCTATGGCGAGCAGTTGCTGGACTGGCTGAACACCTACACCTTCCCCTGCGAAAGCCAGTTCGCCGACCGGGCCCACGCCACCGAAGTGGCCGATATCTTCATCAAGGAACTGCTGCGCAACGGCACCACCACCGCCCTGGTGTTCGGCAGCGTGCACCCGCAGTCGGTCGAGGCCTTCTTCGAAGCCGCCGAGAAACTCGACCTGCGGATGATCGCCGGCAAGGTGATGATGGACCGCAACGCTCCGGACTACCTGACCGATACCGCCGAATCCGGCTACCAGCAAAGCAAGGCGCTGATCGAGCGCTGGCACGGCAAGGGCCGCCTGCACTACGCCGTGACCCCGCGCTTCGCGCCCACCAGCACCCCCGAGCAACTGACCCTGGCCGGCAAACTGCTGACCGAGTACCCCGACCTCTACATGCAGACTCACATCAGCGAGAACCTGCAGGAGATCGAGTGGGTCAAGGAGCTGTTCCCGGAGCGCAAGGGCTACCTGGACGTCTACGATCATTACCAATTGCTCGGTGAGCGCTCGGTGTTCGCCCACGGCGTGCACCTGTGCGACGACGAATGCGCACGACTGGCAGAAACCGGTTCCGCCGTGGCCTTCTGCCCAACCTCGAACCTGTTCCTCGGCAGTGGCCTGTTCAACCTGCCGATGGCGGAAAAACACCAGCTCAATGTCGGCCTGGGCACCGACGTCGGCGGCGGTACCAGCTTCTCGCTGCTGCAAACCCTGAATGAGGCCTACAAGGTCATGCAACTGCAGGGCGCGCGCCTGAGCCCGTTCAAGTCGCTGTACCTGGCAACCCTCGGTGGCGCCCGGGCCCTGCGCCTGGAAGAGCGGATCGGCACCTTGCACCCCGGTACCGATGCCGACTTCCTGATCCTCGACTACAACGCCACACCGCTGCTCAGCTACCGCCTGAAGCAGGCCAACAGCATCGCCGAAACCCTGTTCGTGCTGATGACCCTGGGCGATGACCGCACCGTGCTGCAGACCTTTGCCGCCGGCCAGTCAGTGCACCAGCGCTAACCGCCGAAAATGAAGAATCCCCCGCTCGGTTGGCCGTGCGGGGGATTTTTTATGCCTGCGCCAGGAGAGCGGAACCTAGAAGGTCACTTCCATGTTCAGGGTTGGCGTCGAGGTACGTGTACCCCGCCCACCATCCACCCCGAACTTGTTGTGCCAGTACTCGTAGCCGACCCCAAGGTAGAGGTTGGGCTTGATGTTCTTGCCCGGCATCACCGCAACCATCAACGAAGTGCGCATCAGGGTTTCCGGAGCGGTGTCACGGTAGTTGTAGTCGTGGCCCTTTTCCCCGGTGTAGTTGACGAACCCCTGGAACTTGGCAGCGTGGCTGCCGACCTCGAACGGCCGCATCCAGGCCAGGTTGAGCAGGTAAGTGTCGTCGAAGGTGTGATCCGGGTCTTTCGCCCCGGGTATTCCGGAATGGTTGTTTTCCTTGTAGTACAACAGGCTCAGGTCGAGCACGCCGACGGTGTTGAACTTCAGGGTCGGGCCGAAGACCAGGGCGCGCTTCTTGGCCGAACCCAGGTTGTTGTTGCGGCTGGCATCAAAGCCGAGGGTCAGGGCATAGTCCTTGACCAGGCCGGTGCCCAGGGGCGTATCCAGTACCCGAGAAGCGAAGAGTTGGTGACGGTAGACACCGTAGACTTCGCTGCTGCCCTTGTTGGTGCCCTTGCGCGGGTCGTCGTTGTCGGAGAGCAGCACGTCCAGATGCAGATAGTTGCTGCCGTACTGGTACCCACTGGCGTGGGTGAAGCTGTAAATGCGCTTGCTGATGTAGTGCGGGTTGTTCGGGTTGGTGAACTCCTTGCCGTACCGAAAGCCGACGCTGTTGTTCATCCACTCCACGGCGGCCGCTTCCCCTGCCCCGACCAATGTCATCAGCAGCGTTGCGCCTTGTAGTGCCTTTTTCATTTTTATTATGTCCTGTGGCGGTGTGGCTTATGGCAGCTTCGCTGGCTGCCGACCGGTCGCAGTATCGGCACAAGGCCTGTGGAGCCCAAAGAACAGAATATCGACCAGTGCGCTGCCAAAATGGCAACACCGGCCAGCAACGCCCGGCTCAGAGCACCGGCTGGCCGAAGATGCGCTCGGCCCGCTCACGCAGGGCGATCTCCTCGCCGAGCAAATGCGCCAGGGCTTCGACCGCACTGGGCAGGTCACGGCCGCTGCGGGCATACAGCCCCAGGTCACTGTAGATACCGCCCTGGTCACTCAGGGGGATGTGCACCAGCTCGCCCTTGTCCAGGTCCGCCTCGACCCCGACCCGAGTCTGGAAAGCCACCCCCATGTTGTGCCGGGCCATCTGCCGCGCCAGCTCCAGGGAGTTGCTCTGCAACGCCGGTTTGTCCGGCCCCCCGAGGCGCTTGTGCAATGGCGCCAGCAGGTGGTGGATCGACAGCTCGCTTTTGGCCAGGATCAGCCCGTGTTCGGCGCAGGTGGCAAAATTGACGCTGCCCCGCTCGGCCAGGGGGTGATCGGGGCTGACCAGCGCGCCAAGGCGAAAATGCCCGACGCTCAGAGGGCGAATCTCCGGCGCCCTGGGCAGGGCAAAGGCCAGCCCGAGGTCGGCGCGGCTGTTGATCAGGGCATGGGGGATCGATTGCGAACCCTGCACCGTGACACCGATGGTCACCTGCGGGTAGTGATCACGCATGCGCTTGAGCACCGTGGGCAGCAGGTCCACCGTGGCGCCCTCGACGGTGGCGATCTCCACATGCCCGCTCTTCAAGCCCCGCAATGCATCGAACTCCAGGCGAACTCGCTCCAGGTCCTGCAACACCAGGCTGACGTGACGACTGAGAATTTCCCCGGCCATGGTCAGGCGCAGCCCACCGGGCAGGCGCTCGAACAGCGGCGCACCGATTTCGTCCTCGATCTTGAGAATCTGCCGGTTCACCGCCGAGGATGCGACATTCAAGCGCCGGGCCGCCTCACGGATCGAATGGCAACGCCGAACCATGTCGAAATAGTGAATGGCGGAGGAATGAATACGTAGCGTTCTGCCGCTCATGCCGCGGGCTCCTTTCGCAGGGCGAGAGGCGGGCCGTCGCGGGCCAAGCCCTTGCCAGACGCCTCGGAACCAGCACTGTATACAATCAATGCAAAAAATCGCAACAATCTATCGAGCAGCTACTCCGCCAAAACAACAATCCCCCACCTCGTGCAATACACGAGGTGGGGGATTGGGGAGTTTCACGCTGCAAGCTCGGCGCTTGCCACCTGCCTCTTAGAGCTTGGCGGTCGGCCGTCCCGGCTTCTTGGTCTGCAGCAGGTGCGAGAACACCGCATGCAGATCGTCCGAGGCACTTTCCTCGTCGAGGTTGAGCTTGCTGTCGATGTGATCCATGTGATGCATCATCAGGTTCACCGCGAGCTCGCCATCCCGGGCCTCAATGGCATCGATCAACTGGGTGTGCTCATCGTAGGAACAGTGGGAACGGTTGCCGCTCTCGTACTGGGCGATGATCAGCGAGGTCTGGGACACCAGGCTGCGCTGGAAGCTGATCAACGGCGCATTCTTCGCCGCCTCCGCGAGCTTCAGGTGGAACTCGCCGGACAGGCGGATGCCCGCGCCACGATCACCGCGGGAAAAGCTGTCGCGCTCTTCATTGACCATCTGCCGCAGTTCCAGCAATTGCTCGGCCGTGGCGTGCTGTACCGCCAATTCAGTGATGGCGCGCTCCACCAGGCGGCGGGCGAGAAACACTTGTCGGGCTTCCTCCACGCTCGGGCTGGCCACTACGGCACCGCGGTTGGGGCGCAACAGCACCACGCCTTCGTGGGCCAGACGTGACAGAGCGCGGCGGATGATGGTCCGGCTGACTCCGAATATTTCCCCTAGCGCCTCTTCACTCAACTTGGTGCCGGGCGCCAGGCGCTGCTCGAGGATGGCCTCGAAGATGTGCGCATAGACAATATCGTCCTGGGTTCCGCTGCGACCGGCTTTGCCTGCTCGCGGTTGTTTCTTGAGAGGTTGCAACTGTTCGTTCATGGGCACTCGGGTCGGGAGGACTGCGGCGATGTCAGCGTGACTTTAATACGCCACGGTGGGTCGCTGGCAAGTATCGCGTTAAATCAAGGGCACATTGTACACAACCCATGGGGATCATTAGTAAAAAGTGTTGCCCGTGGCATAACGCGTTCAGCGACTGTACGGCTATTTGTAGCCACGGCTGTATTGCAATGCAAAGTTACTTTTAAGTTTAGGCTTCGCCCTTGAACCCCATTGCCGGCCCATTGCTCGAGCAGCACTCGAGCGATGCGGGCTGGATGGGGTTGTTTGGGTCTTTCAAGAACAAGGAACAGCCGTAATGTCCGATGCCACTCCCGCGCAGTTACGCCCCCTGGCCGACACTTCGCCCTCAGCCATCGTGGCCGGCTTCATCGCCATGATGACCGGCTATACCAGTTCCCTGGTGCTGATGTTCCAGGCCGGACAAGCTGCCGGCCTGACCAGCGGACAGATTTCCTCGTGGATCTGGGCCATCTCCATCGGCATGGCCGTGTGCAGCATCGGCCTGTCCCTGCGTTATCGCACCCCCATCACCATCGCCTGGTCGACACCTGGCGCAGCCCTGCTGATCACCAGCCTGTCCGGCGTGACCTACGGCGAAGCCATCGGCGCCTATATCACCTGCGCCGTGCTGGTGACGATCTGCGGGCTCACCGGCAGCTTCGAACGCCTGGTGAAAAAGATCCCGGCTTCCCTGGCTGCGGCCTTGCTGGCGGGGATCCTGTTCAAGATCGGCAGTGAAATCTTCGTCGCCGCCCAACATCGCACCGGGCTGGTCCTGGGCATGTTCGTCACCTACCTGGTGGTCAAGCGCCTGTCGCCCCGCTATGCGGTCCTGGCCGCCTTGCTGATCGGCACCGCCCTTTCCGGAGTGATGGGCCTGCTGGACTTCAGCGGCTTCCACCTGGAGGTCGCGACGCCTGTCTGGACCACTCCGCACTTTTCCCTGGCAGCCACCATCAGCATCGGCATTCCGCTGTTCGTGGTGGCCATGACCTCGCAGAACATGCCCGGGATTGCAGTGCTGCGGGCCGACGGCTACAACGTCCCGGCTTCGCCATTGATCACCGCCACGGGCCTGGCCTCTCTGCTGCTGGCGCCGTTCGGCTCCCATGGCATCAACCTGGCGGCCATCAGCGCGGCAATCTGTACCGGGCCCCATGCCCATGAGGATCACGGCAAACGCTACACCGCCGCCGTGTGGTGCGGAATCTTCTACGGCATCGCCGGGGTCTTCGGTGCCACCCTGGCCGCGCTGTTCGCGGCACTGCCCAAGGAACTGGTGCTGTCCATTGCCGCTCTGGCGCTGTTCGGCTCGATCATCAATGGCCTGAGCATCGCGATGAGCGAAGTGAAGGAACGCGAGGCCGCGCTGATCACCTTCATGGTCACGGCGTCGGGGCTGACGCTGTTCTCCATCGGCTCGGCGTTCTGGGGAATCGTGGCCGGGGTGGTGACCTTGATGATTCTGAACTGGCGCAACGCCTGAAGGGCTTCACTGGCACGCCAGTGCCTAGCGCAGGGCGCGGCGTGCCGGCCTGCTCACGCCCACGGCAAAACCCGGAACAGGTCCGTGGCAGAGGCAATCAGGGGAAAGGGGAAAGGGGAAATCGACAGGTTGCCCTGGGGCAACAACGCATGAGCGGCCCGGACGGGCCGCTCATGCATGACATCACGCGACTGGGTTGATCGCGTTGTCCGGGTACCACACGTCCAGCAGCGGGCTGACTTCAACGCTGGTCAGCTCGGTGCGAGCCTTGAGCCAGGCTTCGACAGCGGCGCGCTGCTCTTCGCTCACGGAACCGCGCTTGCTCAGGCAAACCAGACCGAAGTCGTCGCCGCCTACATAGCCCAGGCCGTTGGCTTCCATCGCTTCTTTGAGGAATGCGTCGAGGAAAGCGTCAATAGCTTCTTCAGCCAGATCTTCTTTGAAATCCAGGTTCAGCTCAAAACCCAGCTCCTGAAATTCATCTACGCAGAGTTTTTTGCGCAGACGGCGGGAACGGTTAGTGGCCATGGAACAATCCTCATAAGTAATAACGGGCGGCACTTTACCAGTTTAGCCAGGCGATTGCCTGACTCTATGAGGATACGACCCTGCCATTGGTAAAAAAAATACCGCCCCGGCGGCCCGCGGTACGGCACAAGCCACTATACCTTGGGGCATAATGCCGACACTTTCATGATCACTGAGGGATTTTATCTGCACGCCCTCGCCTTTTTTCCCCTCGACTGCAGGGTTCCATTTCATATGATCAAATCGTTGCGTCCTCTTCTGCTTGCCAGTGTTTTCCTCCCCCTGGCATTCCCCGTCTCCGCGGCTCCGGTCAACACCACCCTGACCCCCAAGGTCCAGCAAGCCCTCAAAGCCAGCAAACTCCCGGACAACGCCCTGTCACTGGTGATGATTCCCCTGAATGGCCCGGGCACCCCAACCATCTTCAACGCCGACGTATCGGTCAACCCGGCCTCCACCATGAAGCTGGTGACCACCTACGCGGCCCTGGAAATGCTCGGCCCGACCCATCAGTGGAAGACCGAGTTCTACACCGACGGCACCCTCAGCGGCGGCATCCTCAACGGCAACCTGTACCTCAAGGGCGGCGGCGACCCCAAGCTGAACATGGAAAAGCTCTGGTTGCTGATGCGCGACCTGCGGGCCAACGGCGTGCAGCAGGTCACCGGCGACCTGGTGCTGGACCGCAACTTCTTCGTGCAACCGCAACTGCCGGAATTCAATGACGACGGCAACGACGAGAACAAGCCGTTCCTGGTCAAGCCCGACTCCCTGATGGTCAACCTCAAGGCCTTGCGCTTTGTCGCTCGCAACGATTCCGGCCGGGTGCTGGTGTCGGTGGAACCGCCAATCGCCAAGATCCGCATCGACAACCAGGTCAAGGCGGTCAACACCAAGCAATGCACCGGCGACGTACGCTACAACCCGGTGACCCAGGCCGACGGCAGCGTGATCGTCACCGTCGGTGGCCAGCTGGGCGACGGTTGCAGCTCCCAGACCTACCTGTCGCTGCTGGACCACGCCACCTACACCGCCGGTGCGGTGCGAGCGATCTGGAGCGAACTGGGCGGCAGCATTCAGGGCAAGGACCGCCTGGCGGTCGTGCCCAAGGACGCCAAGGTCCTGGCCCGAGCCTTCTCCCCGGACCTGGCGGAGATCATCCGCGACATCAACAAGTACAGTAACAACACCATGGCCCAGCAGTTGTTCCTGAGCCTGGGGGCCAAGTACCGCAACGAAGCCGATGGCGACGACGCCAAGGCGGCCCAGCGCGTGGTGCGCCAGTGGCTGGCGAAGAAGGGCATCACCTCGCCGCACCTGGTGATGGAGAACGGCTCCGGCCTGTCCCGTGCCGAGCGGGTCAGCGCCCGGGAGATGGCGGGCCTGCTGCAAGCCGCGTGGAAGAGCCCCTACGCCGCCGAGTTCATCAGCTCGATGCCGATTGCCGGCATGGACGGCACCATGCGCAAGCGCCTGAAGCGCACTGCCATGTCGGGTGAAGCGCACATCAAGACCGGCACTCTGAACACTGTCCGCGCCATTGCCGGCTACAGCCGCGATGACAACGGCAATACCTGGGCAGTGGTCGCGATCCTCAATGACCCACGGCCATTCGGTGCCTCATCGGTACTGGACCAGGTGCTGCTAGACCTCTATCGCCAGCCCAAGCTGGCCACCAGCGCCTCGGCGCTGTAACAACGGCTCGTGCCAAGGGCGGCGAGCAGCACGCGCCGCCCCGATTGATTACGGCAATTCGTCCTGAACCCGATCGCGCCCGGCCAGCTTGGCGGCGTAGACCCCGGAGTCGGCCCGCAGCAACAGCCCGTCCGCCCCTTCCCCTTCGCGCCAACTGGCAATGCCGAAACTGGCGGTGACGATGCCCACCGGTTCGATCGGCGAGCTGCGCAGCCCCTGCCACAGCTCCTGGGCCAGGATCAGTGCCTGCCGGCCCTGAGTGTCCGGGCACAGGATCATGAACTCCTCTCCGCCGAGGCGGCAGAACACATCGGTGCGCCTCAGGCGTCGGCCGATACGCTCGCACAAGCCCTTGAGGACCTGATCGCCGACCCCGTGCCCGTACTGGTCGTTGATCCGCTTGAAATGGTCGATGTCGAGCATGATCACCGCCATCTGGCCACCGCCACGCTCCAGGCGCTGCATCTCGCTCTGCAGGCGCTCCTGGAAGTAGCGACGATTGTGAATGCCGGTCAGGGAGTCGGTGATCGACAACGCTCGCAGTTCCTCCTCCACTCGCTTGAGGTCGGAGATGTCCGAGATATAGCCGTGCCATAGCACCCCGCCACCTGGCAGCCTTTCCGGAGTCGCCGCGCCACGCATCCAGCGCAGCCCGCGCTGTGGCAGGCAGACCCGGTATTCTTCGCACCAGGGACTGAGCTGCTGCGCCGACACTTCGATCGAATCCCTGACCCGCCCCACGTCCTCGGGATGAATGCGCTCGAACGCCGGAGCCGCATCCTCCTGCAGCTGTAGCGGATCGATCTCGTAGATTTCGCGAATGCCATCGCTGGCGTAGGTAAAACAGGCATGACCGTCAGGCGCCAGCTTGAACTGGTAGATCCCACCCGGGACATGGGCGCTGAGCCGCTTCAACAACCGGTCGCGAGCCGCCAGGGCCTCGTGCACTCGCTTGCGCTCGGTGATATCGATGCAAATCGCCAGATGGCCGATCCACAATCCCTGGTCGTCGAGCACCGGAGTCGCCAGCATGTTCACCGGCAGGTGGCTGCCGTCGCGGCGCACCAGTGTCCACTCCCGCGCCTCATGACCGGCGCTCATGCCCTCTTCCACCAGCATCGCCTGGGACACCGGAATGGCTTTGCCATAGCGCTGGCTGAGGCTATGGGCCCAACTTTCCAGCTCCTGAGGCAGGTGCAGGCTTTCCAGGGTCAGGTGGCCGACTGCGTCAGCGCTGCTGTAGCCGAGCATCTGCTCGGCCCCGGCATTGAAGGTGCTGATGACGCCACGCAGGTCGGTGGCGATGATCGCCACTTGGGTCGCGGCATTGAGCACACTGCGCAGTTGGCTGTGAGTGCCCCGCAGTTCCTGCTCGCGACTGCGCAACTCCTCGGTACGCTGCTCCACCAGGGCCAGGGCCCGCTGGCGCTGGCTGACCAGTACGTAGAGCAAGGCGCTGAGCAGCACACTGAGCAATGCCCCCAGGGTCACCAGGCTCGCCAGGGAAGAATGATTGGCATGCAGGAACGCCGCGCTGGGACGAAAATCCACCTGATAGTCCCGGTCCGCCAGACGCAGCAAGCGGCTGGCGGTCAGCTGACTGTTGGTAGGCGGGTTGTTCGACTCATAGAGCACCTCATGCAGGCCCTCGGTGGACAGATCGAGAATCCGCACCGACAGGTTGTCACTGGCCGTGACCGGCAAGCCATCCGCCACCAGCTGCCGCAGGCTGATCACCGCCAGCACATAACCATAGGGCCGGGACTGCGCGGCAGGGCCGTCCTGGGGTCGCCTGACCGGAGCGGCCAACAGCACTCCCCGGGCATAGGCCGGGTCGACCGCGACCAGGTGCACCGGCGGCGAAACCGCCAGGCCATTGAGCTCCCGGGCACGCTCCAGCGTGGCACGGCGCACAGGTTGGGCCAGCAAGTCGTACCCCAGGGGCGAGCCCAGCGGGCTTTGCGTCTGGCTGTACAACACCGGCGCATAGTCGTCGTGCTCACCGGCCGCCTCCATCTGGCCTTCGCCGTTCAACTGCAAGATGGAAAACCCCGGCAGCCCCTGCGCCCGCACCGACTGCTCGAACGCAGGGCGCTGGGCACGACTGATCAAAGGCGCCCAGGCATAGGCCTGGGTGCGCCGCAAAAGGGGTTTGGCGTAACCATCGAAGTCCTGGCGAGTCACCAGGTCGGAATTGACAAAGAAACGCCGCAAACCGTCCAGGCGTTGCTCCTGGTCTTGAAAGCGCTCTTCGATACGGCTGTAGCGTTCGCTGGCCAACAGCTGGAAACGCTGGCGCAACTGCTGCTTGTTCAGGCTGTAGGTGGACCAGGCCAGGAGCCCGGTCAGAATGCTACCGGCGAGCAACACCAACAAGGCCACGAGCCAGGCGGACACCTCTTCACTTATGAAACCCAGGATCTTCGGGCGTACCACGTGCAACGGCATAAGCAGAACTCATCACGCCAGCGAGTTTGGGTGTCATCCGGACCAAGTGTGTTTTATAGCCATTAGCCACTAATTTGACCAGCGCTAAACCGTCCCCAAAGCCTGAAATAAGCAGGCCTCGGGGGGGAGCTTGGCTGAACCTTAGCGAGCGGTGATTTTCCAGGCGCGGTGGATTTTGCTGTTGCGGGCGAAATCCGGGTCGATGGTTTTCGCGGTGATCTCCTCGACCAGATAGCGCGCAGCCAGGTTCTCATCCAGCTGGAACTTGCGAAAGTTGTTGGAGAAATACAGCACGCCACCCGGCGCCAGGCGAGCCATGGCCAGGTCCAGCAACTGCACCTGGTCACGCTGCACGTCGAATACTCCTTCCATGCGCTTGGAATTGGAGAAGGTCGGCGGATCGATGAAGATCAGGTCGAACTCGTCCCGGCAGGTATCCAGCCAGGCCATCACATCACCTTGCTCCAGGCGGTTCTTGTCGGAGAAACCGTTGAGGGAGAAGTTGCGCCGCGCCCAGTCCAGGTAGGTCTTCGATAGGTCCACGCTGGTGGTGCTGCGCGCCCCGCCCTTGGCCGCATGCACGCTGGCAGTGGCGGTGTAGCAGAACAGGTTGAGGAAACGCTTGCCGGCGGCCTCTTTCTGGATCCGCATGCGCATCGGCCGGTGATCGAGGAACAACCCGGTGTCCAGGTAGTCCGTCAGGTTAACCAGCAACTTGACCCCGCCTTCGCGCACCTCGGTGAACTGGCCCTGGGCGCTCTGGCGCTCATACTGCTTGGTGCCGCTCTGGCGCTCGCGACGCTTGATCACTACCCGGCTCTTGTCGACATTCAACGCCTGCGGGATCGCCGCCAGGGCATCGAACAGGCGCGCCTGGGCCTTCTCCGGGTCCACCGACTTGGGCGCCGCGTACTCCTGGACATGCACCCAATCCTGGTACAGGTCGATGGCCAGGGAGTACTCGGGCATGTCGGCGTCGTAGACCCGATAGCACTCGATCCCCTCGCGCTTGGCCCACTTGCCCAGCAGCTTGAGGTTCTTTTGCAGGCGGTTGGCGAACATCTGCCCGCCTTCGCTCAAGCGCGCCTGTTCAACCACAGGCGCCGGTACCGGAGCAGGTTTGATCGGGTTGCCATTCTTGTTGTACTGGCGCTCTTGCGGGGCGGCAGCGGCCTGGCTTTCAGCCTGGGCCTGAGCCTGCTCGCGCTCGAGCTGACGCTGTTCCGGGGTGCGACGCTCGCCGGTGACGAACTGGTCTGGCAGCACCTTGATCAGCAGTAGCTTGCAGGGCAAGGCGCCGTTCCAGAACGAATACTGCTTGTGGCTGCGAATACCCATGCGCTTGCCCAGGTCCGGGGCCCCGGTGAACACCGCCGCTTCCCAGTTCAGGCAGGCCTGGCGCAGGCGCTCGCCAAGGTTCTGGTAGAGGTACAAAAGGCTCGCCTCGTCCCCCAGTCGCTCGCCATAGGGGGGGTTGCAGATCACCAGGCCTTTCTGGTTCTGGTCCGGGCGCGGCTCGAAAGTCGCCACTTCGCCCTGGTAGATCTTGATCCACTCGCTGAGACCGGCGCGCTCGACGTTGTTGCGCCCCGGCTGAATCAGCCGCGGGTCGGCCTCGTAGCCGCGAATCCACAGGGGCGGCTTGGCCAACCCGGCCTGGGCGCGAGCCTGGGCCTCATCGTGCAGCTTGCGCCACAGGGCCGGCACGTGGCCGAGCCAGGCGGTGAAGCCCCACTGTTCACGCTTGAGATTGGGCGCGATGTCGGCGGCGATCATCGCCGCTTCCACCAGGAAGGTGCCGACACCGCACATCGGGTCCGCCAGGGCCCCGCCATCGGCAGCGATACGCGGCCAGCCGGAACGGATCAGGATCGCTGCCGCGAGGTTTTCCTTCAGCGGTGCGGCGCCTTGCTGCAGGCGGTAGCCGCGCTGATGCAGGCTGTGGCCGGAGAGGTCCAGGGACAGGATGGCTTCGCCACGGTCCAGGCGCAGGTGGATGCGCAGGTCCGGATTGAGCTTGTCCACCGAAGGCCGCTCACCGGTGGGCGTGCGCAGTTTGTCGACGATGGCGTCCTTGACCTTCAGCGCACCGAAGTGGGTGTTGTCGATGCCGGAACCGTGGCCACTGAACTCCACGGCCAGGGTACCGTCGGCCAGCATGTGGTCCTGCCAGTCCACATCCAGCACGCCGTGGTAGAGGTCTTCGGCGTCCTTCATCGGGAAGCGCTTGAGGACCAGCAGCACCCGGTTGGCCAGGCGCGACCACAGGCACAGGCGATAGGCCGTTTCCATGTCGGCCATGCCGCGTACGGCAGAGGTGTGCTCACGCGCCTGCTCAAGGCCAAGCCCGACGGCTTCCTCGATCAGCAGGCCTTCGAGGCCCTTGGGGCAGGTGAGGAAGAGTTCGTAACGATCCGACATGGGAGTACCAGGGCCTTTAGCAATAAGTGAACGGGCAACGCATCGCCCGCTCGGTTTTCAATCAAGCGCTTTTCTTCAAGAGCGCTCGTGTGGCACGAAACTGTGCCGTCCCACCCCGGCCGGAGTGCTTTTTTGCAGGGCAAAAGAGCTTAGAGACCGAGGCAGATAAAAAGTCAGGGCAACAAAATGACATAAGTCGACCCTTCGTCGAATAGTAGTTGAGTGCAACCGCTCGACATTCTCACTAAAGCATTAACCTCATCATCTAGTGAGAGGCTGATCATAGCGGGCTTTGCCTGACAAACCGGATACAAAACCCCTCAGGCTTATAGCCTGGACAGCAATATCGTTACGTCCTTATGACAAAACGATCATTCACTTGCTGTGACCTATTGGTTAGAACTCAACACAGGTTGGCGCCGCAACGGCGTCAACATCAAGGCTCGCGACGCCGGCAGCGAGCACCAACGGCAGAAGCAATCTGCCCGACCTCAGATGAAGGTCGACGGGACATAAGACAGTCAACAAGTGAGGGAAACACCCTATGAGAAGACTAAAGCGTGATCCGTTGGAAAAAGCGTTTTTACGCGGATATCAGTATGGCGTTAATGGCAAGTCCCGTGAGCTTTGCCCATTTACTCTACCGTCGGTACGCCAAGCCTGGATTAACGGCTGGCGAGAAGGACGCGGCGACAACTGGGACGGTATGACAGGCACTGCGGGCATCCACAGACTCAACGAACTTCGCGCTGTCGGCTGATCAGGGCACATTCCGACACCTACAACTTGAATAGATGACGACTTAACCACGCACGCCCCATCCGGGCGGCGGGCTTCGGCCCAGGGGCTCCTTCGAGGAGCCCTTTTTTATCAGCGCGGTTTCAACCCGCCTGCTGCAATCCCCCTCAGCCCATGGCCGCGATGGCATCCACCGATTCGCGAATCAGCGCCGGGCCCTTGTAAATGAAGCCCGAGTACAGCTGCACCAGGCTGGCCCCCGCGGCAATCTTCTCGGCCGCGTGCTTGCCTTCGGTGATGCCGCCCACGGCGATGATCGGCAAACGGCCGGCCAGTTCGGACGCCAGGACCTTGACCGTATGAGTACTCTTCTCCCGTACCGGCGCGCCGGACAGGCCGCCCGCCTCAGCGCCGTGCTCCAGGCCTTCGACCCCTTCACGGCTCAAGGTGGTGTTGGTGGCAATCACCGCATCCATGCCGGTTTCCAGCAAGGCCCGGGCCACCTCGATGGTTTCCTCGTCACTCATGTCCGGAGCAATCTTGATCGCCAGCGGCACGCGCTTGCCATGGATCGCCGTCAGCTCCTGCTGGCGCTGGCTCAAGGCCGACAATAGCTGCTTGAGGGACTCACCGAACTGCAAGCTGCGCAGGCCCGGCGTGTTCGGCGAGCTGACGTTGACCGTGACATAGCTGGCATGGGCATAGACCTTGTCCAGGCAGATCAGGTAATCATCCACCGCCCGCTCCACCGGGGTGTCGAAATTCTTGCCGATATTGATCCCCAGCACGCCCTTGAATTGCGCAGCCGCGACCCGGGCCAGCAGGTTGTCGACCCCAAGGTTGTTGAAGCCCATGCGGTTGATGATGGCTTGCGCCTCGGGCAGGCGGAAAATCCGCGGCTTGGGGTTGCCTGGCTGGGGACGCGGGGTGACGGTGCCGATCTCGACAAAACCGAAACCCAGCTGAGCGAAACCATCGATGGCCGCGCCGTTCTTGTCCAGGCCTGCAGCCAGCCCCACCGGGTTCGCGAACTCCAGGCCCATGACCTTGACCGGCATCCGCGCCGGCGCCTTGCACAGCAGACCGTTGAGGCCCAAACGCCCGCCCGCGCCGATCAGGTCCAGGGACAGATCGTGGGAGGTTTCCGGGGAGAGTTTGAACAACAGCTGGCGGGCCAGGGTATACATGGGCGGGATGAACTCGGTGGCGGCGAAATAAGGCGCCGATTATAGCCGGCGCCGGGGCCTGCAGGCGAGGCGCAGAGTGAAATCCCCGGCGGCTGGCATATGCCTTGCACTCTCTTGACTATGCAGACCTCGGCCAACGGCGGCCCAGGTCGAAGGACAATGGCGTCGTCACCCGCACCGGCCCTGCCCGGCCGGCGGGGACGACGCTTTTTCATGCAAGGTGCCAAGCCATGACCGATCTTCCCAACACTGCGCTGGCCTGGGTCAACGGCAGCGACGCCCCGGAAAAGTCCGCGATCAACCTGGGCTTCATGGCCCTGACCGATTGCGCCTCGGTGGTGGTCGCGGCTACCCAGGGTTTCGCCCAGCCCTACGGCCTGACCCTGAACCTCAAGCGCCAGAGTTCCTGGGCCAACCTGCGGGACCAACTGGTCAGTGGCGAACTGGACGCCGCCCACAGCCTGTACGGCCTGATCTACGCGGTGCACCTGGGCATCGGCGGCATCAACCCCTGCGACATGGCAGTGCTCATGGGCCTGAACCAGAACGGCCAGAGCATCAATCTGTCCCGGGAACTGCAGGCCCTCAAGGTGACCAGCCCTGAAGCACTGGACCGCCACGTGCACCAAAGCCGGGCGAGGTTGACCTTCGCCCAGACCTTTCCCACCGGCACCCACGCCATGTGGCTGTACTACTGGCTGGCCAGCCAGGGCATTCACCCCTTGCAGGATGTCGACAGCGTGGTCGTACCGCCACCGCAGATGGTTGCCCACCTGCAGGCCGGACGCATCGATGGCTTCTGCGTCGGCGAACCCTGGAGCGCCAGCGCGGTACAGCAAGACCTGGGCTTCACCCTGGCCACCAGCCAGGCGATCTGGCCCGACCACCCGGAAAAGGTGCTCGGCTGCACCCGCGCCTTCGTCGAGCAGTACCCCAACACGGCTCGGGCCCTAGTCATGGCGGTCCTCGAAGCCAGCCGCTTTATCGAGCAAAGCCCGGAGAATCGCCGCAGCACCGCTCAGCTGTTGAGCGCTGCCGACTACCTGAATGCACCACTGGACTGCATCGAGCCACGCCTGTTGGGCGACTACGCCGACGGCCTGGGCAATCGCTGGCAAGACCCTCACGCCCTGCGCTTTCATGGCCAGGGCGCCGTCAACCTGCCCTACCTGTCGGACGGCATGTGGTTCATGACCCAGTTCCGCCGCTGGGGCCTGCTGCGCGAAGACCCGGACTACCTGGCCGTCGCCCGCCAGGTACAGCAGCTTGAATGCTATCGCGAGGCGGCCACGGCGCTGGGTATCGCCGCCTGGGGCCAGGACCTGCGCAGCAGCCAGTTGATCGACGGCAAAGTCTGGGACGGCACGCAACCGGCTGCCTATGCCCGCAGCTTCAAGCTGCATGCCTTGAGCGACAGCCCTGCCCTTGTCGCCCAGCGCTGATCGGAGCCCGCCACCATGCTGCGTATCCTGCTGATCAACGACACGGCGAAAAAAGTCGGACGCCTCAAGGCCGCCCTCAGCGAAGCCGGTTTCGAGGTGATCGATGAATCCGGCCTGACCATCGACCTGCCTGGGCGCGTCGAAACGGTGCGCCCGGATGTGATCCTGATCGATACCGAGTCACCCAGCCGTGATGTCATGGAGCAAGTGGTGCTGGTCAGCCGTGACCAGCCCCGGCCCATCGTGATGTTCACCGATGAGCACGACCCTCGGGTGATGCGCCAGGCCATCAGGTCCGGGGTCAGCGCCTATATCGTCGAGGGCATCCAGGTGCAACGCCTGCAACCCATCCTCGATGTGGCCATGGCGCGCTTCGAAAGCGACCAGGCCCTGCGTGCACAACTGCAGGCCCGGGACCAGCAACTGGCGGAACGCAAGCGCATCGAACTGGCCAAGGGCCTGTTGATGAAGATGAAGGACTGCGACGAAGAACAGGCCTACACCCTGATGCGCCGCCAGGCCATGGGCAAACAGCAGAAGCTGATCCAGGTGGCGGAACAGATCATCGCCATGCAGGAACTCCTCGGCTGAGCGAGCCCCGGTAGGAGCCGGCTTGCCGGCGAATAGGCCTCTGAACCTTGTGCCGGTCCTGAGGGCGCCTTCGCTGGCAAGCCAGCTCCTACAGCCAGCCCCACAACCAGCCCCACAACCAGTTCCACAGCCAGGTCCTGAGCCAGGTCCTGCTGCTGGGGTCGACAGGGGTTGGCGCGGCTCTTGCTATCAGATCCACAACGGTAACCAACGGCGGTTGCCCCACCTACGACAAAGACGTCGCGCACCCTGCTCGCCCACAACGAGCCGGGTGCCGACGTTTTTGCGTTTTGGCCCCACTGAACGGGGTCGGTGGCGCGGCCGTGGCGGCGCTCCACCTGCTGGCTCATGACGATTCCAACGATTCTTATCAGCTGAGGTGCGCGATGAATTCAAGCTTCTGGAAATCCGGCCACACCCCGACCCTGTTCGCGGCCTTTCTGTATTTCGACCTGAGCTTCATGGTCTGGTACCTGCTGGGCCCCCTGGCGGTACAGATCGCCGCCGACCTGCAACTGAGCACCCAGCAGCGCGGGCTGATGGTGGCCACGCCGATCCTTGCCGGCGCGGTACTGCGCTTCATCATGGGCCTGCTGGCCGATCGCCTGTCACCGAAAACCGCCGGCCTGATCGGCCAGGTCATCGTCATCGGTGCGCTGTTCGGGGCCTGGCGGCTGGGCATCCACAGTTATGAGCAAGCCTTGCTCCTGGGCGTATTCCTCGGCATGGCCGGGGCCTCCTTCGCCGTGGCCCTGCCCCTGGCCTCGCAATGGTACCCACCGCAGCATCAGGGCAAGGCCATGGGCATCGCCGGAGCCGGCAACTCCGGCACCGTGTTCGCCGCACTGATCGCCCCGGTGCTGGCAGCAGCCTTCGGCTGGAACAACGTCTTCGGCTTCGCCCTGATTCCACTGCTGCTGACCCTGGGCCTGTTCGCCTGGCTGGCGCAGAATGCCCCCGAGCGGCCCCGGGCCAAATCCATGGGCGACTACTTCAAGGCCCTCGGCGACCGTGACAGCTGGTGGTTCATGTGCTTCTACAGCGTCACCTTCGGCGGCTTCATCGGCCTGGCCAGCGCCCTGCCCGGCTACTTCAACGACCAGTACGGCCTGAGCCCGGTAACCGCTGGCTACTACACCGCCGCCTGCGTGTTCGGCGGCAGCCTGATGCGCCCCCTGGGCGGCGCCCTGGCGGACCGCTTCGGCGGCATTCGCACCTTGCTGGCGATGTACAGCGTGGCGGTGATCTGCATCGCTGCTGTAGGCTTCAATCTGCCCAGTTCTTACGCTGCCCTGGCGCTGTTCGTCTGCACCATGCTCGGCCTGGGAGCCGGCAACGGCGCGGTGTTCCAATTGGTGCCGCAACGCTTTCGCCAGGAGATCGGAGTCATGACCGGGCTGATCGGCATGGCCGGCGGCATCGGCGGCTTTGCCCTGGCAGCAGGCATGGGTGCCATCAAGCAGAGCACCGGCAGCTATCAACTGGCCCTGTGGCTGTTCGCCGGCCTCGGGGTACTGGCCTGGTTCGGCCTGCATGGGGTCAAGCGTCGCTGGAGAACCACCTGGGGCTCGGCCGCCGTGACTGCGGCGCGAGTCTGAGACGGCCATGGCCCTGCAACTGAGTCACGCCCAGGCCAGCGCCACCGGCCCTCGCAGGGAAAACCAGGATGCCGTGCGCCTGGTGACACCGGCGCCAGCCCTGGCTGCGAGCAAGGGCCTGCTGTTCGCCATTGCCGACGGTGTCAGCCAGTGCGCCGATGGCGGCCTGGCCGCACGCTCCACCTTGCAGGTCCTGGCCCTGGACTACTACGCCACGCCGCAAACCTGGGCCGTGGCCCAATCCCTGGAGCGCCTGCTGATCGCCCAGAACCTCTGGCTCCAGGCCAATGGCGGTGGCCAGCCCCTGCTCACCACCCTCAGCGCCCTGGTGCTGCGGGGCCGGCGCTTCACCCTGGCCCATGTCGGCGACTGCCGGGTCTACCGCTGGCATGACGGTCAGTTGCAACGCATCAGCGAGGACCACGTCTGGGACCAGCCGGGCATGCAGCACGTGCTCAAGCGCGCATTGGGGCTGGACCAGCACCTGGTGCTGGATTTCCTCGATGGCGAACTGCGCCTGGGGGAAAGCTTCCTGATGCTCAGCGACGGGGTCTGGGCCACCCTGGGCGACACCGCGATTGCCGCGATCCTGCGGGACCAGCCGGACCCGGATACCGCCGTCGCCACCCTGGTCAGCGCCGCCCACCTGGCCGGCAGCCAGGACAACGCCAGTGCGCTGCTGGTACGGGTCGAGCAACTGGGGGAGGACAGCATTGGCGACGCCCTGATGCACCTTCAGCAATGGCCCCTGCCCCCGCCACTGAAACCCGGACAGCGGTTCGAAGGCTGGCACATCGAAGGCATGATCAATCGCAGCCGACAATCGCTGCTGTATCGCGTGCATGACGATCAGCAGCAAGCCTGGCTGCTGAAAACCCTGCCCGAGGCCCTGCGCGATGACCTGCCGGCCTGCCAGGCGTTGCTGTCCGAAGAATGGCTGCTGCGCCGGGTTGCCGGGCGACACTTTCCCCAGGTGCATCACGGCGGCTCACGCCAGCACCTGTACTACCTGATGCGCGAATACCCCGGGCAGACCCTGGCGCAGCTGTTCCAGCAGAGCGGCCCGCTGCCCCTGGCCCAGTGGCAGTTTCTCGCCGAGCGCCTGCTGCGTGCCGTGGGCCTGCTGCATCGACGGCAGATCCTGCATCGAGACCTCAAGCCGGAGAACCTGCTGCTGGGGGACGATGGCGAATTGCGCGTGCTGGATTTTGGCCTGGCCTACTGCCCCGGGCTGTCGGCGGACCCGGCCCACCTACTGCCCGGCACCCCGAGCTTCATTGCTCCGGAAGCCTTCAGTGGCGAAGCTCCGAGCCCGCAGCAGGACCTCTATGCCGTGGGCGTGACCTTGTACTACCTGCTGACTGGACATTACCCCCATGGCGAGATCGAAGCGTTCCAGCGACCGCGCTTCAGCCTGCCGGCGCCCCCCAGCCGCTACCGCCCGGACCTCCCGGAATGGCTGGAGCACACCCTGCTCCGCAGTGTCGCCAGCAACCCGGCGCAACGCTTTGAAACGGCCGAACAATGGCTGCTGGTACTGGAGCAAGGGGAACGCTGCAGCTTGAGCCCGCGCGCCCTGCCGCTGCTCGAGCGCGAGCCACTGAAAGTCTGGCGCAGCGTGGCCCTGGTAGCGTTACTGCTGAACCTGGTGCTGCTGTTCCTGCTGCTGCGCCACTGAAAGCCGTGGGCGAGGCCGTCCAGCCAGGAACGAAACCGTCAGGACGTGCGGTGACGCCCCGACACTCAAAGCGGGTCTTCGCAGAGGCAATGGCGATCGCGCCGAAAAAGGGCGACCTGCCTTGATTCGGTGCAACACATGGCACCGGCAAGCCCCAGAACCGGCGCCGGCGCCTTGCAGACTCACGACTTCAACAAGTTGGCACAGGCGCTGCATCAGCTTATGCAACAGACATAAAGCCCGCCCTTCAACGACGAAGGCAGGCTTCCCGAGAGAACGGGACCGGACAAAGGCGTCCTCGTCAGGCTACTGACGGGACGCCTTTTTTGTTTGCGCGCATTTTGTCGAGCCAGGCCTCACACCGACCGGCCTGTGCTCCCGGAGAAGCCCATGAAAAGACTCAAGCTGGTGATGATCGGCAACGGCATGGCCGGGGTACGCACCCTGGAGGAACTGCTCAAACTGAGCGACGAGCTGTATGACATCACGGTCTTCGGCGCCGAACCCCACACCAACTACAACCGCATCCTGCTGTCGCCGGTCCTGGCTGGCGAGCAGACCTTCGAGGAGATCGTCCTCAACGACCTGGACTGGTACCAGGACCACAACATCAAGCTGCTGCTCAATCGCAAGGTGGTGCACATCGACCGCAGCAAGCGCCGGGTGATCGCCGAAGACGGCAGCGAAGCCGAGTACGACCGTCTGCTGATCGCCACCGGCTCCACGCCCTTTATTCTGCCGATCCCCGGCAAGGACCTGCTGGGCGTCATTGGCTACCGTGACATCGCCGACACCCAGGTCATGATCGACACCGCGAAGACCCATCGCCATGCCGTAGTGATCGGCGGCGGCCTGCTGGGCCTGGAAGCCGCCAACGGCCTCAAGCTGCGGGGCATGGACGTGACCGTGGTGCACATCGGTGAATGGCTGCTGGAGCGGCAGTTGGACCAGACCAGCGGCCAGTTGCTGCAAAGTGCCCTGGAAAGCCGGGGGCTGAAATTTCGCCTGGGCGCACAGACCCAGGCCCTGATCGATGCCGGCAACGGTCGGGTCGGCTCGGTGCAGTTCAAGGACGGCCAGAGCATTCCCGCCGACCTGGTGGTGATGGCCGCCGGCATCCGCCCCAACAGCGAGCTGGCTGAGCGCGCCGGCCTGCCCTGCAATCGGGGAATCCTGGTCAACGATACCCTGCAGACCTTTGACCCGCGCATCTATGCCATCGGCGAATGCGCCAGCCACCGCGGCATCGCCTACGGCCTGGTAGCGCCATTGTTCGAGCAGGCCAAGGTCTGCGCCAACCACTTGGCCCAACTGGGCTTCGCCCGCTACCAGGGTTCGGTGACCTCCACCAAATTGAAGGTCACCGGTATCGACCTGTTTTCCGCCGGCGACTTCATGGGCGGCGAAGGCACCGAGACCATCACCCTGTCCGACCCGATCGGCGGGGTCTACAAGAAGCTGGTGATCAAGGACGACATCCTGGTGGGCGCCTGCCTGTATGGCGACACCGCTGACGGCGGCTGGTACTTCCGGCAAATCCGGGAAAACCAGGCCATCGGCGAGATCCGTGATCACCTGATGTTTGGTGAAAATGCCCTGGGAGATGTCGGCCACCAGGGCCAGGACAAGGCCATGAGCATGGCCGACACTGCCGAAGTCTGCGGCTGCAACGGCGTGTGCAAGGGCAGCATCGTCAAGGCCATCCAGGAACAGGGGCTGTTCAGCGTCGACGAGGTCAAGAAACACACCAAGGCCGCCAGTTCCTGCGGCTCCTGCGCCGGGTTGGTGGAGCAGATCCTGATCAACACCGTGGGTGGCGCGGCGGACGTCAAGCCGAAAAGCGAGAAAGCCATCTGTGGCTGCAGCGACCTGACCCACGGGCAGATCCGCCAGGCCATTCGCGAGCAGCACCTGCTGACCATTGCCGGCACCATGGGCCACCTCAACTGGCGCACCCCCAACGGCTGCGCCACCTGCCGCCCGGCGCTGAACTACTACCTGATTTCCACCTGGCCCGGCGAGGCCCGGGACGATCCGCAATCACGGCTGATCAACGAGCGGGCCCACGCCAATATCCAGAAGGACGGCACCTATTCGGTGGTGCCGCGGATGTGGGGCGGCGTGACCAACCCGTCCGAGCTGCGGCGCATCGCCGACGTCGCCGACAAGTACCAGGTGCCCATGGTCAAGGTCACCGGTGGCCAGCGCATCGACCTGCTGGGGATTCGCAAGGAAGACCTGCCGGGGGTCTGGAAAGACCTGGACATGCCCTCCGGCCACGCCTACGGCAAGTCCATCCGCACAGTGAAGACCTGCGTCGGCAGCGAGTTCTGCCGCTTCGGCACCCAGAACTCCACCCAACTGGGCATCGAGCTGGAACACGACTTGTTCAACATGTGGTCGCCGCACAAGGTCAAGCTGGCAGTCTCCGGCTGCCCGCGCAATTGCTCGGAAGCCGGGATCAAGGACGTGGGCATCATTGGCGTCGACTCCGGCTGGGAGATGTACATCGGCGGTAACGGCGGGATCAAGACCGAAGTGGCCGAGTTCTTCGTCAAGCTCAAGACCGCCGAGCAAGTGCGCGAATACAACGGCGCCTTTCTCCAGCTGTATCGCGAAGAGGCCTTCTACCTCGAACGCACCGTGCACTACCTGCAACGGGTCGGCATGGAACACGTGAAAAAGGCCGTCCTGGAAGACCCGGAGCGACGCAAGGCCTTGAATGAGCGCCTGCAGTTCGCCCTGTCCCTCGAACAGGACCCCTGGCAAGCGCGCCTGGCCGAGCCGCAATTGAAGAAGGAATACGAGCCCATCGCAGTCAAACAACTGGAGGTGCCGGCATGAACTGGCTGGATATCTGCGCCCTGGAAGACATCAACACCCTGGGCTCGCGCATCGTCAAAGGTCCCAGGGGCGATATCGCGATCTTTCGCACCAGCGACGACGAAGTCTTCGCCCTCGACGACCGCTGCCCGCACAAGGGTGGGCCGCTGTCCCAGGGGCTGATCTATGGAAAGCGCGTGGCCTGCCCCCTGCACAACTGGCAGATCGACCTGGAGTCCGGCGCGGCCCAGGCCCCGGACATTGGCTGTGCCCACCACCACCCGGCACGCGTGGCCAGTGGCCGGGTGCAGTTGGCTCTGCGGGATGCTGGGTGATGCCGCGCCAAAGCACCGCCTCGACCTGTTGCTACTGCGGGGTCGGCTGCGGCGTGCTGATCGAGCATGACGGCCGGGAGATTTTCGGCGTCAGTGGCGACCCGACGCACCCGGCCAACTTCGGCAAGCTGTGCAGCAAGGGCGCCAGCCTGCACTTGACCGGCGACCACGCGGCCCGCGCGCTGTACCCGGAACTGCGCCTGGGCAAGGCCCTGGCCCGCAGCCGCTGTGACTGGGACAGCGCCCTGGAACATGCCGCTGGGGTGTTCGCCCAGGCCATCGCCGAGCATGGCCCGGACAGCGTGGCGTTCTATATTTCCGGGCAACTGCTGACCGAGGACTACTACGCCTTCAACAAGCTGGCCCGGGCCCTGGTGGGCACCAACAACATCGACAGCAATTCCCGGCTGTGCATGTCTTCGGCGGTGGTGGGCTACAAGCGCAGCCTGGGGGCCGATGCGCCGCCGTGCAGCTATGAGGACCTGGAGCAGAGCGACTGCGTGATGATCGTCGGTAGCAACATGGCCTACGCCCATCCGGTATTGTTTCGCCGCCTGGAACAGGCCAAAAGCCAACGCCCGCAGATGAAAGTCATAGTGATCGACCCGCGTCGTACCGACACTTGCGACCTGGCTGATCTGCACCTGGCGATCTTGCCCGGCACCGATGTGGCGCTGTTTCACGGCATCCTCCACCTGCTGCTGTGGGAGGACTGGATCGACCGGGATTTCATCCAGCAACACACCGAGGGCCTGGTGCAGCTCAAGGCGCTGGTCCGCGATTACACCCCGCCGATGGTGGCGCAACTGTGCGGCATCAGCGTCGAACAATTGCAACAATGCGCACAATGGGTGGGGACGGCACCGAGTTTCCTGTCCCTGTGGTGCATGGGCCTGAATCAGTCCAGCGCCGGCAGCGCGAAGAACAGCGCGCTGATCAACCTGCACCTGGTCACCGGGCAAATCGGCAGGCCTGGCGCGGGGCCCTTCTCGCTCACCGGCCAGCCTAACGCCATGGGCGGCCGTGAAACCGGCAGCCTGAGCAATCTGCTCCCCGGACACCGGGAAGCAGCCGACCCCGAACACCGCGCCGAAGTCGCCGCTTACTGGGGAGTGGAACGGTTGCCGGCGTCCCCCGGATTGACGGCCATCGAACTGTTTGAGCAGTTGCACGAGGGCCGAATCAAGGCGCTGTGGATCGCTTGCACCAACCCGGCACAATCGCTGCCGGACCAGAACCGCGTGCGCGCCGCCCTGCAGAGCTGCCCCTTCGTGGTCCTGCAGGAAGCCTTCGGCACGACTGAAACCGCAACCTTCGCCGACCTGCTGCTGCCCGCCGCCAGTTGGGGCGAGAAGGAAGGCACGGTGACCAATTCGGAACGACGGGTATCCCATGTACGCCAGGCCATTGTCGCCCCCGGCGAGGCACGGCCGGATTGGGCGATTACCGTGGACTTCGCCCGGCGCCTGGAACGCCAACTGCGTCCCGGCCAGCCCAGCCTGTTTGCCTTCGACAGCGCCGCCCAGCTGTTCGATGAGTACAAGGGGCTGACCCGGGGCCGCGACCTGGACCTGTCCGGCCTCAGCCATGGCTTGATCGATCGCCTCGGCCCGCAGCAATGGCCCTTTCCCAGCGGTGCAACACAAGGCACTCCCCGCCTGTATGGCGATGGCCGCTTTGCCACCGCCACTGGCCGCGCCCGCCTGGTCAGCACCCCCTACGTGGCCGCCAAGGAACAGCGCGACGCCCGCTTCCCCCTGACCCTGATCACCGGCCGGCTGCGGGATCAATGGCATGGCATGAGCCGCACTGGCACTGCGGCGCAGCTGTTTGGCCATGTCAGCGAAGCGCTGTTGAGCCTGCATCCTGAAGATATGCGGCGCCAACGCCTGCAGGACGGAGACCTGGTAAACCTGAAAAGCCGGCGCGGCAGCGTAATCGTCGCGGTGAGCGGAGATGACAGCGTACGCCCCGGCCAGGCCTTCCTGCCGATGCACTGGGGGGATCGCTTCCTCAAGGGTGGAGTCAATGCCGTCACCCAGCCAGCATTCGACCCTCTGTCCAAGCAACCGGAACTCAAGCACAGCGGTGTGCGCCTGGAGCCGGTGCAACTGCCCTGGCACCTGTACGCGCTGATCGAGGGCGATGTGCAGGCTCATATACGGATCCTGCGCCCCCTGTGCGAAGCCTTTTCCTACGTCAGCCTCAGCCTCGCCGGTCGCGAACGCCCGGCGCTGGTGATTCGCGCCGCCCACTCGGAGGCACCGCCGGTGCATGTGCTCAAGGCTATCGATCAGCAGTTGTCACTTGATACCGGGCCAGTGCTGGCCTATGACGATCCGCGCCGAGCCATCGGCAAGCGTGTGCGCATCGAACAAGGCCGGATCACCAGCATCCGCCTGGCCGGGGAAACCCTGGCCAGGCACTGGCTGCAGGCACTCTGGCTAGACGGACGCGCAGATGAACAGCTGCGACGCTGGCTGCTGGCTCCATTGAGCACTCCTCCGGGAAGCAATCGCCTGGGCAGTTTGCCAGAGCGCACGCTGTGCACTTGCAGGAACGTCAGTTATCGCGCGGTGTGCGCCGCAATAGCCCAGGGCCTGGACCTGGCACAACTGAAACAACAACTGGGTTGCGGTAGCCAATGTGGCTCTTGCGTGCCGGAGATCAAACACCTGCTGGCGGCTCCGGTTCAACCTGTCGCCGTCCCTGTGTGAGGAAAGCGAATGAGTGCAAAAGTCTGGCTGGTAGGCGCAGGCCCCGGAGACCCGGAGCTCTTGACCCTCAAGGCGGTACGCGCCCTCGGCGAGGCCGAGGTGGTGCTGATGGATGACTTGGTGAACAGCGCAGTACTGGAGCACTGCCCCAAGGCGCGGGTCATCCCGGTGGGCAAACGCGGTGGTTGCCGCTCCACGCCCCAGGCCTTCATCCATCGCCTGATGCTGCGCTATGCCCGTCAGGGCCGCTGTGTGGTGCGTCTCAAGGGGGGCGACCCGTACATTTTCGGACGCGGTGGCGAAGAGGCCCAGTGGCTCAAGGAACGGGGAATCGAGGTAGAACTGGTCAACGGCATCACTGCCGGCCTGGCCGGTGCCACGCGTTGCGATATCCCCCTGACCCTACGTGGTGTCGCTCGAGGGGTGACCCTGGTGACCGCCCATACTCAAGATGACAGCCGCCTGAACTGGCAGGCCCTGGCCCAGGGCGGCACGACCCTGGTGATCTACATGGGTGTTGCGAAACTCGCGGAAATCGGCGCGCAGTTGCGCGAAGGCGGCATGGCAGCCGATACGCCGGTTGCGATGATCGAAAACGCTTCGCTGCCTGAGCAGCGGGAATGTCGCAGCGACCTGTTGAACATGGAGCAGGATGCCCAGCGCTTCATGCTCAAGAGCCCAGCCATCCTGGTGATCGGGGCGGTAGCTGGAACAGCCACCAGCACGGCGGTCACCGCCATGACCAGCATGCAATTGGCCTGAGCACGGGCGCAGGGTCACGCAATCGCAGGCAAAGAAAAACCCGGCCTAGGCCGGGTTTTTCCAAGCTACAAGGCTAATTACTTAGCTTGAGCTTCAACCGAGGCTTCTACGCGACGGTTAACTGCGCGACCAGCTTCAGTTGCGTTGTCGGCAACTGGGCGGGACTCACCGTAACCAACGGATTGAACGCGGTTAGCGCCAACGCCGTACTGGTTGACCAGAACTTGCTTAACGGCGTTTGCACGACGCTCAGACAGCTTCTGGTTGTAAGCGTCAGGACCGACGGAGTCAGTGTGACCTTCAACAACGGTGGTGGTCTGTGGGTACTGATTCATGAAATCAGCCAGGTTCTTGATGTCAGCGTAGCTGTTAGGCTTGACGACCGACTTGTCGAAGTCGAACTTCACGTCCAGCTCAACACGAACAACTTCAGCAACTGGAGCTTCTGGAGCTGGCTCAGGAGCTGGAGCTGGAGCTACTGGAGCTGGAGCAACTTTGCCACCGCTGCCGCCGAAGTTCACACCCAGACCGATGGTAGGAGCGTAGTCCCACTTACCGTTGTCCAGCTTGTAGTCAGCTTCAACGCCGGCACGGGCGAACAGGTTGTCGGTGAAGTAGTACTTAACACCAGCACCTGCAGTCAGGAAAGTCGACTGGTCGCGGCCGCTGTGACCGTCAGCGATCACGTTGGTCATGCTCTTGTGAGCAACACCGCCGGAAACGTATGGACGCAGAGCGTCACCCACGGTACCAAAGTGGTACTGAGCGTTCAGGCCGAAGTTGTCGCCTTTGATTTTCTGGTTACCAGTACCGTCGTTAGAACGGGTGTGGTTGGTCTTGTCGTAGGTGGCGTTCAACGACAGGTCGTCGGTCAGGAAGTAACCGATCGATGCGCCAGGGTTGAAACCATCTTCAACGTGATTAACGCTGTCGTTGTACTGTTTTTTGTAAAACAGTTCACCCTCGACCGCGCCTTGGCCTTGCGCCAGAACGCCGAACGAAGTCACGGCAACAATAGAACCAATGGCAATGCCCAAGGTGTTTTTCAGTTTCATCCGTTAAATCCCCATCTGGTGATTGTAAAGCAGTCCCACATACCGGGGGACAACTCGGCGGTAAGTCTATCAGAACTCACCTAAACGTAAGAGATATTTGCGCCGAACTAAGTTTCAGCAATGCCTGCAAATTTCTCACGCAATTTATCAAGAGCACGTTTGTAACGCATTTTTGTAGCACTCAACCCCATATGCATGATGTCTGCGATCTCCTGAAATTCCAGCTCTGCGACAAATCGTAGCACCAGAATTTCCCGGTCAATCGGGTTCACATGCACCAACCAGCGGTCAAGTCCGCCCTTCTCCTCAGGTTTCGGCGTCTTCTCTTCAGAAGCCTCCTCGAGGGGGTCAAGACTTAAAGCGTCCATCAACCGACGCTTGCGCCGCTCCTTGCGATACTGCGTGATGCATTCGTTGTACGTGATGCTATATAGCCATGTCTTGAACTTCGATTTACCCTCAAAGTTCTTAAGGCCATACAGCACCTTCAACATCACTTCCTGACAGACATCATCCGCATCCCGATCGTTCCCCAGATAACGCGCGCAAACATTAAATAACGTCCTCTGATAGCGCCGCATCAACTCTTCATAGGCGCGTGTTACGTGGAACAGCTCCGTATGCGAGCGCGCGACCAACTCCTCATCAGAGAGCTCACGGGGGTCATAGCGCGTGGGTAGCGATTGGGTTTTATTCAAAACGAGTCGTGCCGACAGTCAGGTCAATGTCCGCCGCTGCCCGGTGAGGGGCATTTTGCGGCGGCATACATTAGCAGGGTTTGCCGGGTTAGCGGCTACTTACATGCTGTTCCAGCAGGATCCGATTGGAGAGAGAGACTAGCTCACCCTCATCGGTCAGCAATGTAGTCTTGACCGTGCCAATTTCTTCAATCTGGCCTTCGACCTCTCCAACTCGTACTTGTTGCCCAACCTGATACAACTCACGCACATAGATTCCCGCAAGAATCTGTCCGGCAATTTCCCGGCTTCCCAATCCCATGGCCAGCGCAACTGCCAGACCAACGGTAATCAACACAATCACGATCACATGGTTGAGCAGGTCAGTTTTGACCTCCAACTGGCTGATCGCCACGGAAATACTGATGATGATCACCAGCCCCTGGGCAATCCGCCCCAGGCCACTGGCGTAATCCAGCCCTACGCCCTCCGCCGCTCCGCGCACCAGCCCATTGGCCAACTGCGCCAACAAAACCCCCACCAACAGCACCAGCGCAGCACCGAAAACCTTCGGCAAATACAGCGCAAGCATGTCGAGCGTAGCCGAAACTCGCTCAAGTCCAAGGGATTCAGCAGCAGAAACCAGAAAAATCAGCAGAACGAACCAATAGACGATCTTGCCGATCAAGGTCGAGATCGGTACTTGCAGGCCCGCCCGGGACAACAATTTGGTCAAGCCGGTACCGCCCATCAAGCGGTCCAGGCCCAGCTTGGCCAGCAATTTGGACAGCAGGGTATCGAGCAGCTTGGCTACCACGAAGCCCAGCAACAGCACCACCAGTGCGCCGAACAGGTTCGGAATGAAGTTCGCCACCTTGGTCCACAAGGCAGTCATCGCCGTGACGAGGCTCTGAGTCCAGAGATCCAATTCCATATTCAATCAGCCTTATCAGCAGTGCGAGCAGTAGGTTTACGACGTGAAACCGGCGCAATATGGGCCGATCCGTTATTCAAGGCGATCATCAGCGCCGGCAGCCAGCGGCCCAGCAGGCTGAACAGATCCCCTGCCCCGACCTGACGGTTGGCGGTTTTCAGTACGCGGCCCAGGCAAGCATCGTCATCGCGGCTCGATGGCGAGGCTTTGAGCATGTCACGCAAAGACTGTTCAAACGGATCGTGCATACGCACCTCTGGTGATATCTGAAAAAGACGCGATCAGATTTACTCGGGTCACATGAGGCATCGTCACACCCACCGCAAACGACGAAACAACCACCATTGCCCCAGCGCCACCGATATCAACAACAGGCAAGCGATGATGAATCCATAAGGGCTTGCGGAGAACGGAATACCACCGACGTTGATGCCCAGCAGCCCGGTAAGAAAACTCATGGGCAGGAAGATCCCGGTGATGATCCCGAAACGGTACATGGTGCGATTCATGCGCACGCTCAAGCGCCGGTCTTCGGCCTCCAGGGCAAGCCCCACGCGCTCTCGAGTCAATTCCAGCTCTTCCAGGTAACGGGTCAGGCTGTTGTGCAATTCGTTCCAGTAGTCGCCATCATCGACGGCAAACCAGGGCAGTTTTATCCGACTCAACTGCGCGAAAATATCCCGCTGAGGAGCCAGGAAACGCTTCAGTCCGGCAGCCCGACGACGGATCTGCAAAATGCTGCCGTGCTCGGGGGTATACCGTTCGTCGGCATCCAGTTTTTCTTCTTCGCCATCGACCACTTCCGAGAGATCGCTGACCAGATCCTGCACTTTATGAGTCAGGTACTCGGCCATATAAAGGAGGAGTTCGGCGGCGTTTTTCGGCCCCTTGCCCTCGGTCAATTGCAGCAGCAACTCATCAGTGGCGCGCAGCGGCCGCAGGCGCAGGGAAATCACCCGCTGGGCGGAGGCGAAGATGCGCACCGAGACCATGTCTTCTGGCTCGGCTCCCGGGTTGAGGTTGATGCCCCGCAGAAACAGCAGCAGCTCCGCCTCGGGCAGAGCCAACAGACGCGGCCGAGTGTTCTCCTCCAGCAGCAGGTCACAGCTGAACTCGCTCAGGCCGCTGGAGCGGCGCAGCCAGGTCTGGGTCTGCGGATGACTGCGATCCCAATGCAGCCACAGGCTTTCATGGGCCTGCAACTGCAGATCGTCAAGCTCGGTCCGGGCAATCGAACGCGCACCGCCTTCACCATCCAGCACCAGGGCATGCACCAGCCCCCATTGCGCGTTTTCTTCCTCGAACATCCTCATCCCTTGTCAGGCCGATTGCTTATTCAGGCATCTTCAGTGGGCTTGGCGAGATGATTACGCCATTGTTATCGGCATAGATGTACTCGCCCGGGCGGAAAGTCACCCCGGCAAAGGTCACCGCGACATTGAGGTCGCCGATGCCGCGCTTGTCGGTCTTCATCGGGTGGCTGGCCAGGGCCTGGACCCCAAGGTCGGTCTGCGCGATGACGTCCACATCGCGGATGCAACCGTAGATCACCAGGCCTTCCCAGCCGTTCTTCGCCGCTTTTTCCGCCAGCATGTCGCCCAGTAGCGCCCGACGCAGCGAACCACCGCCATCCACCACCAGCACCTTGCCGTGGCCCTTGAGATCGACCTGCTCCTTGACCAGCGAGTTGTCCTCGAAGCACTTGATGGTGACGATCTCGCCGCCGAAGGAATCACGGCCGCCGAAATTGCTGAACATCGGCTCGACCACCTGTACCAGGTCCGGGTAGGCGTCGCACAGGTCGGGAGTGAGGTAATGGTTCATCGAGAAACTCCTGTAACAGAAAGAACACGATCGAAGGTGACGGCAATTCCAGGGACATGCTTAAAAAATACGAGCTCGGGCCCTGGATGTTTAACCTGCGCTGTCTGAGCGGCGGGTTCATCCAGGCGGTATTTTCGCAGCCATTGCACCGGAACTGAAAGTCGGCTCAATAACTGAATGTGACCAAAACATCGCAAGGCGTCATATCTTAGCCGCAAGCACCTCTGAGCGAAATGCCCTTGTCAGAGCCTTTGCCTCAAACCGTGGCGACCTGCTCACTGGCGGAAATCAGCAGCGGCGTGTGCTGATCCTGGAGCCAGCGCGCCACCAACGGCCAGACTTCAGTCTGCGCCTGTTTGCTCACCAGCATCTCGACATGCCCGAAATTGCCACTGAATCCCTGGTCACGCCCCAGGCAGACAAACTGCTTCTGCTCGCTGCCCAATTGATCGAACAATTTGCGACAAGCCCAGCTCGGATCCTGGTGATCCCCTGCGGCGCTGACCGCCAACGCCGGCACTGACACCTGCGCCAGGCCCGCCCACCAATCCTTGTCGGCATCGCCAAAGCGACCGAACAGACCATGCCAACGCATGCTTTCCAGTGCCAGGCCAACAGGCTCATCTTCCGGCCCTCGCTTGAGCCGTGAACCCGACAGCTGGGCAAAACGCTTGATCAGCACGCGCCCGCCCCACTCCACCAGGGGAATCTTCAGGGGCCAATAGGTGCGGCTGATCTGGGTACCGAAGAATGCCGCCGAGGCGACCCCCGGCTCGCCCAGGTACTCTCCACCCAAGGCCGCGGCCAAGGTGGTGCCGCCCAGTGAATGACCGATCCAGTGAGGAATCTGAGCGCTTTGCTCGCGAACAAAGGCGGCAATTGCCGGCAAATCGTAGCGAGCGTAGTCGGCCACCCGATTCTTGCGGTAATCGGCATTGCGTCGCGACAAACCGTGCCCACGCATTTCCGGGATCCATACATCGAAACCGGCACGGGCCAGATAGGCCCCCAGGCCAATGCCCTTGGGTGAATACCAGAAACGCCGGTTGGAAAAGCTGCCATGCAGCAGAATCACCGGGACACCCCGGGCTTCAGGCTCATCGGCCAGTCCCAGACGGGTCACGGCCAGCTCCACCGAAGGATCGGGACTGTTACCGGGTTTCAAGCGATAGACATCTTCGCTGAGGTCGCCTCGACGCTCGGCGCTGATCAAGGCGACGGGAAATAAGTTGCTGCTGCTTTGCATATTCTTCTTGCACAAAAAAGGGCGGCATCCAGAAGAAGCACGCCCTACTTCAATCTTCAAGAGCCGGCCCGCCTCACGGCCGGCCGACTCTACGCTCAGCGCTTACGCCGCGCCCTGACCTTCAGCCAGGAAGAACCAGGTCTCCAGCACCGAGTCCGGGTTCAGCGAAACGCTTTCAATGCCCTGCTCCATCAGCCACTTGGCCAGGTCCGGGTGGTCCGAAGGACCCTGACCGCAGATGCCGATGTACTTGCCGGCCTTGTTGCAGGCGGCGATGGCATTGGCCAGCAGCTTCTTGACCGCAGGATTACGCTCGTCGAACAGATGGGCGATGATCCCCGAGTCACGGTCCAGGCCCAGGGTCAGCTGGGTCAGGTCGTTGGAGCCGATGGAGAAACCATCGAAGTACTCGAGGAACTCCTCCGCCAGGATGGCGTTGGATGGCAGTTCGCACATCATGATCACACGCAGGCCGTTCTCGCCCCGCTTCAGGCCGTTTTCAGCCAGCAGATCAACCACTTGGCTGGCTTCGCCAAGGGTACGCACGAACGGCACCATGATCTCGACGTTAGTCAGGCCCATCTCGTTGCGCACGCGTTTCAGGGCGCGGCACTCGAGTTCGAAGCAGTCACGGAACGACTCGCTGATGTAGCGCGAAGCACCGCGGAAGCCCAGCATCGGGTTTTCTTCTTCCGGCTCGTAGAGCTTGCCGCCGATCAGGTTGGCGTACTCGTTGGACTTGAAGTCCGACAGGCGCACGATGACTTTCTTCGGGGTGAACGCCGCAGCCAGGGTGCTAATGCCTTCAACCAGCTTGTCGACATAGAAATCCACAGGATCGTGGTAGCCAGCGATACGCTTGTCGACGCTGTCCTTGATCTCTTGTGGCAGCCCGGCGTAGTTCAGCAGCGCCTTGGGGTGCACGCCGATCATGCGGTTGATGATGAATTCCAGGCGGGCCAGGCCCACACCAGCACTCGGCAGTTGGGCGAAATCGAAGGCACGATCAGGGTTGCCGACGTTCATCATGATCTTGAACGGCAACTCCGGCATGGCATCCACGGAGTTCTGCTTGACGTCGAAGCCCAGCTCACCCTCGAAGATGAAACCGGTGTCGCCCTCAGCGCAGGAAACGGTCACGCCCTGGCCGTCTTTCAACAGCTGGGTCGCGTTGCCGCAACCAACCACGGCTGGAATCCCCAGCTCACGAGCAATGATCGCCGCGTGGCAGGTACGACCGCCACGGTTGGTGACGATGGCACTGGCGCGCTTCATCACCGGTTCCCAGTCCGGGTCGGTCATGTCGGAGACCAGCACGTCGCCGGCCTGGACCTTGTCCATCTCGGACACGTCCTTGATGATCCGTACCTTGCCGGCGCCGATGCGCTGGCCGATGGCGCGGCCTTCAACCAGCACGGTGCCAGTTTCCTTGAGCAGGTAGCGCTCCATGACATTGGCCTGGGTGCGGCTCTTCACGGTTTCCGGACGAGCCTGGACGATGTACAGCTTGCCGTCGTCACCGTCCTTGGCCCATTCGATGTCCATCGGGCACTGGTAGTGCTTCTCGATGATCATCGCCTGCTTGGCCAGCTCGCTGACTTCAGCGTCGCTCAGGCAGAAGCGCGCGCGATCGGCCTTGTCCACATCGACGGTTTTCACCGAACGACCGGCCTTGGCTTCGTCGCCGTAGATCATCTTGATCGCCTTGCTGCCCAGGTTGCGACGCAGGATCGCAGGACGGCCGGCTTCAAGGGTGTTCTTGTGGACGTAGAACTCGTCCGGGTTGACCGCGCCCTGGACCACGGTTTCACCCAGGCCGTAGGCGCCGGTGATGAAGACCACGTCACGGAAGCCCGATTCGGTATCAAGGGTGAACATCACGCCGGCGGTGCCGGTTTCCGAACGCACCATGCGCTGCACACCGGCGGACAGGGCCACCAGCTTGTGATCGAAGCCCTGGTGCACGCGGTAGGAAATGGCGCGATCGTTGAACAGCGAGGCGAACACTTCCTTGGCCGCGCGAATCACGTTGTCCACGCCACGGATATTGAGGAAGGTTTCCTGCTGGCCGGCAAAGGAGGCGTCCGGCAAATCTTCGGCGGTGGCCGAAGAACGCACAGCCACAGCGATATCGGGATTGCCCGCCGACAGCGCGGCGAAGGCCGTACGGATCTCGGTGTTGAGGCGCTCGGGGAACTCGGCCTCCATGATCCACTGACGGATCTGCGCACCGGTCTTGGCCAGGGCGTTCACGTCATCGACATCCAGCGCATCGAGCGCTGCATGGATCTGGTCGTTCAGACCACTCAACTCAAGAAAATCACGATAAGCCTGAGCTGTCGTGGCGAAGCCACCAGGGACCGATACGCCCGCACCTGCGAGGTTGCTGATCATCTCGCCCAGGGATGCGTTCTTGCCCCCCACATGCTCAACATCGTGTTTGCCGAGCTTATCGAGGGAAACTACGTACTCTACCAAGGTGATCTCTCCACTAACTGTGTTGGAAAAGCTCAGAAGCCGGCTGCTCGTTGGAGCGTTTGCCCGCTATATGGCCTGGACCTGGAAAATAAGTGAGAATGCAGGCCATTCCCGGCCGACAAATCGCGCCTATCATATCCAAGAATCGTCACTAGCTTAAGGCCCAAGCCGCAAATGAAACGATCTGCTTTCTTTATCTCCGACGGTACCGGCATCACAGCGGAAACCCTCGGCCAGAGCCTGTTGGCGCAGTTCGAGAACATTACCTTCAGCAAATTCACGCGGCCGTATATCGACAGCATGGAAAAAGCGCGGGCCATGGTACAACAAATCAATATAGCCGCCGAAAAAGACGGCCATCGCCCGATTATCTTCGACACCATCGTCAACCAGGACATTCGTGAGATCCTCGCGACCTCCAATGGTTTCATGATCGATATCTTCTCGACTTTCCTCGCGCCCCTGGAACAGGAGCTGAGCGAACACTCCTCGTACTCCGTCGGCAAGTCCCATTCCATTGGCCACAACTCCAACTACATGGAGCGGATCGAGGCGGTGAACTTCGCCCTGGACAATGACGACGGCGCCCGCACCCACTACTACGACAAGGCCGACCTGATCCTGGTGGGGGTCTCGCGCTGCGGCAAGACCCCGACCTGCCTGTACATGGCCATGCAGTTCGGCATCCGCGCGGCCAACTACCCGCTGACCGAAGAAGACATGGAGCGCCTGCAGTTGCCCAGCGCCCTGCGCTCCCACAAGCACAAGCTGTTCGGCCTGACCATCGACCCCGACCGCCTCACCGCGATCCGCAACGAACGCAAGCCCAACAGCCGCTATTCGAGCTATGCCCAGTGCGAATTCGAAGTGCGCGAAGTGGAAAACCTGTTCCGCCGCGAGAACATCCCCCACATCAACTCCACGCATTTCTCGGTGGAAGAGATCTCGGCGAAGATCCTTGTGGAAAAAGGCGTGGAGCGACGTTTCAAATAACCGCCACCCCTCGCCACGGCATCCTGTGGCGAGGCCGCTGGCTGGGGCGGTTGCGGTTGCAGCGGCAGCCCTTGCCAACCGGGCTTTCCAGACAGATGACAGCGTCAAGGGCCGCAGCGGCCTGCCTGCTCCGAGCGCGCCCATAGCCTCCCCGTAAAACCTACCAGCGCGGCACTCCACGCTCCTGACCCAAGGCCGCCGCCAGCGCGGCAAACCCCTCGAGCAGTCTCCGATCATCGGCCGTGGTGTTGCAGACACTGGCCCGAATGAACTGCGGTACCGCCGCCTGCCCAACGGCAAAGGCTTCGGCAGTGGCCACCAGATAGTGCTGGCGCTTCAACTGCTCCTCGATCTCCGAAGCCCGCCAAGGCTCGGGGACCTTGATCCAGAAATGTGGACTGCCCTGTGGACTGCGCCATTCCAGCGCCTCCAGCACGCCTGCGACCAGCGCCTTGCGCCGTCCGATCTCGGCGATCTGCTGCTGACGCAAGCGCTCGGCAATGCCGTTTTCGATCCACATCGCCGTCAGTTCCAGGGGCAATGGCGTGGCCATCCAGCAGGTGGCCCGCAATGCTGCGGCCAAACGCCCCACCAAAGGCGCTGGCGCATGCACGAAGCCAACCCGCAAGCCCGAGGCCACGGCCTTGCTCAGGCCGCTGATCAACAGGGTGCGTTCCGCGGCGAAATGGGCCAGAGGGGCCGGGCGCCGATCCATCAGCACGGCGTGAGTCTCATCCTCAAGGATCAACAGGTTGTGCCGACGACAGACCTCGGCGACCGCTGCCCGCCGGGCAGGCGATTGCACCGCCGTGGTGGGGTTCTGCAAAGTCGGCGTGCAGTACAGCGCCGCTACCGGATGCTGCCGACAGGCTTGATCCAGCGCTTCGGGCAGCAGCCCCTGCTCATCCATGGGCAAGCCCAGCAGCTTGATCCCGAGCATTCGCGCGGTACTGATCAGGCCCGGATACGTCAGGTGCTCAGTGGCCAGGGTGTCCCCGGCCTTGAGCAGCGCCAGCAAGGCGATATGCAACCCATGCTGGGCTCCATTGACACAGATCACCTGCCCCGGATCGGCCTCCAGCCCCTCCTGGGTCAGCCATCGGGCACCCGCGACACGGTGTCGCTCCTGTCCGGCCTCGGCGCTGTAGCCACTGATTGCCTGCAGGCCACGGGGGTCCTGCGCCAGTGCGTGCAGCGCCTGGGCGATGAAATGCACCTCCTGCCCGGGGATATGGGTGTTGCGGCTCATGTCGAACAGCGCCGGCGCCTCGTCGCCGACATTGCGAAAGCCACTGTCACGCTGACGCTGCAGACCGTCCTGGCGCACATAGGTACCGTCACCGACCCGTGCCACCACCTGCCCCAGGCGTTCCAGTTCGGCATAGGAGCGACTGATGGTGCCGATGGTCACCCCCAACTGATCCGCCAGCAGACGATGGGGTGGCAGCTTGCAACCCGCCGCAATCGTGCCTCGATCGATGGCCTGCCCCAGGGCTTCGGCCAGTCGCCGGTACTTGGCGCCAGCGCCTTGCAACAAGGCCGAGCGCAACATTGACACCATGTCAATACTTACTTTGACAGCCATCAATTCCCCCAATAGCTTGGTCAACAGGTTCAATCACTGCAAATGACTCGCCCAATATAGGGGTCAATTGCCGATCACGAAAGGAATGCCAGCGTGAGCACCCACACCGTCGCCCCCCTTGTTGCAGCGCCCCCCCGACCCTGGCTCGCGTCCCTGGTGACCGCTGTGCTGTTCCTGATTGTCTGCGTGAGCTGGGGCACCACCTGGCTGGGCATCAAGATTGCCGTGGAAAGCGTGCCACCGCTGACGGCTGCCGGGCTGCGCTTTCTGATCGCCTTCCCGCTGTTCGCCTGCTTTGCCTGGCTGCGCCGCGAGCCCCTGATGTTTCCCAAGGGCAGCCGGGGGTTCCTGGTGTTCGTCACCCTGTGCTACTTCAGCTTGCCCTACACCCTGCTCAACTACGGCGAAGTGCACGTCTCCTCCGGGCTGACTGCGCTGCTGTTCAGCTGCATGCCGGTGTTCATCCTGATTTTTTCCGCCCTGCTGCTGCGGGAGAAGATTCACCTGACGCAAGTGCTCGGCATCGCCATCGGCTTTGCCAGCCTGTTCCAGATCATTCGCGGCCAGGGCTTGCTGAGCGACCACAACGAACTCTCCGGGGTGCTGGCGATTCTCGGCGCGGCGCTGCTGCATGCCCTGTGCTACGTGGTCACCAAGAAACACGGCAGCGCCATCAGCGTCATCACCTACAACGCCCTGCCCATCGGCATCGCCGGGTTGTTGCTGTGCTTGGCCGGGCTCGGGATTGAAAATCCGCACTTGTCCGCCATCAGTTCGCGTTCCTGGGCTGCCCTGCTGTACCTGGGGCTGGCGGCTTCGGTGGGAGGGTTCATTGTTTATTTCTTCCTGCTCAAGCGCCTGAACCCGGTGATCCTGTCCTTCGTGTTCATCATTTTCCCGGTGTTCGCGGTGATCATCGGCGCCTGGTACGAAGGCCAGAGCCTGTCCCGGGACCTGCTGCTGTATTCCTCGACCCTGCTCGGCGGCTTCGCCATCAGCAAGTTGCCCTTGGCCAAATGGCTGTCCGGAAAACACCGCCCGCAAAGCCCGAGCGGCGCCAAAGAGATTCTGTAGGAGTGAGCTTGCTCGCGATGCTTCTGAGGGCACCGGGTTCATCCAGCGAATCCGCGTCATCATTGACGTTCTTCGCGAGCAAGCTCGCTCCTACAAGGGAGGGGACAGCCTCAGATCACCAGCAGGTCGACGAACCGGTGCACCGGCGTTGCCTCAAGCCGCGCCTGATCCTTGCACAGCTGGAAAATCTGCGCCGAGCGCTGGGCGGTGAAGCGCGTGGCCAGGTTGGCCTTGAACTTGTCCTCCAGCAACGGGATGCCTTCGGCGCGCCGGCGTCGGTGGCCGATGGGGTATTCCACCGCCACCTGCGAGGTACTGGAGCCGTCCTTGAAGAACACCTGTACCGCGTTGGCAATGGAGCGCTTGTCGGCCTCCAGGTATTCACGGGTGTAGCGCGGGTCCTCGACGATCTCCATCTTGCTGCGCAACTGATCGATGATCGGGTGCGCCCCATGGAAATCATCTTCGTAGTGCTCGGCCACCAGGGTGCCGAACGCCAGGGGCACGGCCGTCATGTATTGCAGGCAGTGATCGCGATCGGCGGCGTTGGCCAGTTGGCCGACCTTGGAAATGATGCGGATCGCCGACTCGTGGGTGGTGATGACGATCCGCTCGATCTCATGCAGGCGGTTGCGCACCAGCGGATGCAGGGTCACCGCCGCCTCGCAGGCGGTCTGCGCATGGAACTCGGCCGGGAAGCTGATCTTGAACAGCACGTTTTCCATCACGTAGCTGGCATAGGGCTGGGACAGGCTGAACTGGCGCTGATCCTCTGGCTTGAGCGCCAGGTCTTTGTTGGTGTGGCTGAACAGAACATCGTAGAAGCCCCACTGCGGCGCACTCAGCACCCCGGGAATGCCCATCTCGCCACGCAGGGCGATGTCCGCCAGGCGCACTCCACGACTGGACGCATCCCCCGCCGCCCAGGACTTGCGCGACCCGGCATTGGGCGCGTGGCGATAAGTACGCAGTGCCTGCCCGTCGACAAAGGCCTGGGACAGTGCCGCCAGCAGTTGCTCGCGACTGGCCCCCATCAACTTGGCGCACACCGCGGTGGAGGCGACCTTCACCAGCAGCACATGATCGAGGCCGACCCGATTGAAGGAGTTTTCCAGGGCGATCACCCCCTGGATCTCATGGGCCATGATCATGGCCTTGAGCACATCACTCATGGTCAGGGGCGCCTCGCCATTGGCCACACGCTTTTGCGACAGGTGATCGGCCACGGCCAGGATGCCGCCGAGGTTGTCCGAAGGATGCCCCCACTCCGCCGCCAGCCAGGTGTCGTTGTAGTCCAGCCAACGCACGATACAGCCAATGTCCCAGGCCGCCTTGACCGGGTCCAGGCGATAGCTGGTGCCGGGCACCCGGGCGCCGAAGGGCACCACGGTGCCTTCCACCAGGGGTCCCAGGTGCTTGGTGCATTCGGGAAAGCGCAAGGCCAGCAGGCCGCAGCCCAGGGTATCCATCAGGCAGTTGCGGGCGGTGTCGAGGGCCTCTTGGGAGTCGATGCAATAGTTCAGGACATAGTCGGCGATGTCCTGCAGGACCTGGTCGTAATCGGGACGGTTGTTCAGGTCAACGTTGGCGCTCATGAGTGATTCACTCCAGTCACAGGGTTGAAAGTGGGGTCGATTCCTCAGGTACAGGTTCAGGTCAATGACGGCATCGCAGGTCTGCGCCTGCTCAGCAACTCAATAGCAATGTCACGCATGCCGAGGGCGCCCGCTCCCGCTGGGTGGCCAAGCCGCCCCAGGGAAACTCCCGCTGCTCTTCGGCAAGAGTGCAGCAGGTTGGCGACCGCTACGCGCTGGAACGCCGGCCGGCCGAGCGGCAGTAAGCACCCTCGGCAGCGCTTGCCGGGTTGCCACGGCAAGCGCCTTTCTTCCTTAGAAACTGTCACCGGGCACTCGCACCCAGCCTTCCATCAACACTCGCGCACTGCGGCTCATGATCGCCTTGACCACCCGCCACTCGCCGTTGGCCTGGATCGCCTCGGCGCCCACGCGCAAGGTGCCCGATGGATGACCGAAGCGCACCGCGCTGCGCTCACCGCCACCGGCCGCCAGGTTGACCAGAGTTCCGGGAATCGCCGCTGCGGTGCCGATGGCCACCGCTGCGGTACCCATCATCGCGTGGTGCAGCTTACCCATGGACAGGGCGCGCACCAGCAGGTCGACATCTTCGGCCTTGACCGCCTTGCCACTGGAGGCCTGGTAATCCGCCGGGGCGGCAACGAACGCCACTTTCGGCGTGTGCTGGCGCTGGGCAGCCTGGTCCAGGTGCTCGATCAGCCCCATGCGCAGCGCGCCGTGGGCACGGATGGTCTCGAACATCGCCAGGGCCTTGGGGTCGCCATTGAGCTCGCCCTGCAGCTCGGTACCCCGATAGCCGAGGTCCGCCGCATTGATGAAGATGGTGGGAATCCCGGCATTGATCAGGGTCGCCTTGAAGGTGCCGACGCCCGGAACCTCCAGGTCGTCCACCAGGTTGCCGGTGGGGAACATCGATCCCCCGGCCCCCTCTTCATCAGCCGCCGGATCAAGAAACTCCAGTTGCACCTCCGCCGCCGGAAAGGTCACGCCGTCCAGTTCGAAGTCACCCGTCTCCTGGACTGCACCCTCGGTGATCGGCACGTGGGCGATGATGCTCTTGCCGATATTGGCCTGCCAGATGCGCACCACGGCCACACCGTTGTGCGGAATGCGCTCGGCATCCACCAGGCCGCTGCTGATGGCGAAGGAACCCACCGCCGCCGACAGGTTGCCGCAGTTGCCGCTCCAGTCGACAAAGGCCTTGTCGATGGCGACCTGGCCAAACAGGTAGTCGACATCGTGGTCGGCCTTGATGCTCTTGGACAGGATCACCATCTTGCTGGTGCTGGAGGTGGCGCCGCCCATGCCGTCGATCTGCTTGTCGTAGGGATCGGGGCTGCCGATCACCCGCAGCAGCAAAGCGTCACGGGCCGCACCCGGCAGTTGCGCCGCCTCCGGCAGGTCCTGCAGGTTGAAGAACACACCCTTGCTGGTGCCGCCACGCATGTAGGTGGCGGGGATCTTGATTTGCGCTACAAATGCCATGGATTTCAGGTCCTGATAAAGACCGGGGGCGGCGCCTTGCGGCCCGCCCCCGGTACGTCACTTAACTGGCCACTGCCGATTCCAGGAAGTCCTGGGCGAAGCGTTGCAGCACGCCGCCCGCCTCGTAGATCGACACCTCTTCAGCGGTGTCGAGGCGGCAGGTCACCGGCACCTCGAGCCGCTCGCCGTTGCGGCGGTTGATCACCAGGGTCAACTGCGCCCGTGGCGTGCGCTTGCCGATCACGTCATAGGTCTCGGTTCCGTCGATGCCCAGGGTCTTGCGGGTGGTGCCCGCCAGGAACTCCAGGGGCAGCACGCCCATGCCCACCAGGTTGGTGCGGTGGATACGCTCGAAGCCTTCGGCAGCGATCGCCTCGACACCCGCCAGGCGCACGCCCTTGGCTGCCCAGTCCCGGGACGAGCCCTGGCCATAGTCCTGGCCCGCGATGATGATCAGTGGCTGCTTGCGCTCCATGTAGGTATCGATGGCTTCCCACATCCGCGTAACCTGGCCTTCCGGCTCGACCCGCGCCAGGGAGCCCTGCTTGACCTTGCCGTTTTCCTCGACCATTTCGTTGAACAGCTTCGGGTTGGCGAAGGTCGCGCGCTGGGCGGTCAAATGGTCGCCACGGTGGGTGGCATAGGAGTTGAAGTCCTCCTCCGGCAGGCCCATTTTCGCCAGGTACTCGCCGGCGGCGCTGTCGAGCATGATGGCGTTGGACGGCGACAGGTGGTCAGTGGTGATGTTGTCCGGCAGCACCGCCAGCGGGCGCATGCCCGTAAGGCTGCGGGCACCGGCCAGGGCACCTTCCCAGTACGGCGGACGGCGGATGTAGGTGCTCATCTCGCGCCAGTCGTACAGCGGCTCGACTTTCGGGCCGGTGTCTTCGTGGATGGCGAACATCGGGATATAGACCTTGCGGAACTGCTCCGGCTTCACCGAGGCCTTGACCACTGCGTCGATCTCCTCGTCGCTCGGCCAGATGTCCTTCAGGCGGATTTCCTCGCCATTGGCGCCCAGGCCCAGCACGTCTTTCTCGATGTCGAAACGGATGGTCCCGGCAATCGCATACGCCACCACCAGGGGCGGCGACGCGAGAAACGCCTGCTTGGCGTACGGGTGGATGCGCCCGTCGAAGTTGCGGTTGCCCGAGAGCACGGCGGTGGCGTACAGGTCGCGGTCGATGATCTCTTTCTGGATCACCGGGTCCAGCGCCCCGGACATGCCGTTGCAAGTGGTGCAGGCAAAGGCCACCACACCGAACCCAAGCTGCTCCAGCTCGGAGGTCAGGCCGGCTTCGTCCAGGTACATGGCCACGGTCTTGGAGCCTGGCGCCAGGGACGATTTGACCCACGGCTTGCGGGTCAGCCCCAGCTTGTTGGCGTTGCGCGCCAGCAGCCCGGCGGCAATCACGTTGCGCGGGTTGCTGGTGTTGGTGCAGCTGGTAATGGCGGCGATGATCACCGCGCCGTCAGGCATCTGCCCCGGCACTTCGGACCATTGTCCGGCGATGCCCTTGGCCGCCAGATCGCGGGTGGCGACCCGGGCGTGAGGGTTGCTCGGGCCGGCCATGTTGCGCACCACCGAAGACAGGTCGAACTGCAGCCCGCGCTCGTATTCGGCGTGCTGCAGGCTGTCGGCCCACAGGCCGGTCTGCCTGGCATAGGTCTCGACCAGTTGCACCTGCTGGTCTTCACGACCAGTAAGTTTGAGGTAGTCGATGGTCTGCTGGTCGATATAGAACATCGCCGCGGTGGCGCCGTATTCCGGGGCCATGTTGGAGATGGTCGCGCGGTCGCCCAGGGTCAGCGCTGCGGCACCTGCGCCGAAGAACTCCAGGTACGCCCCGACCACTTTCTGCTGGCGCAGGAACTCGGTCAGCGCCAGCACCATGTCGGTGGCGGTGATGCCCGGCTGCAGTTTGCCCGTCAGCTCGACGCCGACAATTTCCGGCAGGCGCATCCAGGAGGCACGCCCGAGCATCACGCTCTCGGCCTCCAGGCCGCCAACGCCAATGGCAATCACCCCCAGGGCATCCACGTGGGGGGTGTGGCTGTCGGTGCCGACACAGGTATCGGGGAACGCCACGCCATCGCGCGCCTGGATCACCGGGGACATCTTCTCCAGGTTGATCTGGTGCATGATGCCGTTGCCCGGCGGGATCACGTCGACGTTCTTGAACGCCTTCTTGGTCCAGTTGATGAAGTGGAAACGGTCTTCGTTGCGCCGATCCTCGATGGCCCGGTTCTTGGTGAAGGCATCCGGGTCGAAGCCGCCGCATTCCACGGCCAGGGAGTGGTCGACGATCAACTGGGTCGGCACCACCGGGTTGACCAGGGCCGGGTCGCCCCCCTGGTCGGCAATCGCATCACGCAGGCCGGCCAGGTCCACCAGGGCGGTCTGGCCGAGGATGTCGTGGCACACCACTCGGGCCGGGAACCACGGGAAGTCGAGGTCGCGCTTGCGCTCGATCAACTGGCCCAGGGACGCCTTGAGCGTCGCCGGATCGCAGCGACGCACCAGGTTTTCCGCCAGCACCCGCGAGGTGTACGGCAGGCTGTCATAGGCACCGGGCTGGATCCCGTCGACGGCCGCGCGGGCGTCAAAGTAGTCCAGCTGGCTGCCGGGCAAGGGTTTGCGAAATTCAGTGTTCATGGTCTGGGGCTCGGTCACGGTAGTTTCAAAGGGAGCGCCTGGCACCGGGCTGAATGGGCATCTGTCCCTTGTAGGAGCGAGCTTGCTCGCGATGACGGAAGCAAATCCGACATCGCTGTCGGCTGATCCATCGCGATCGCGAGCAAGCTCGCTCCTACAAGGTGTGTGGTGCATCCAGCAACAGTGTCGGCGCCCTCCCGGTCAGCGACGCTCGATTGGCACGAACTTGCGCTGTTCAACGCCGACGTACTCGGCGCTTGGACGGATGATGCGGTTGTTGGCACGCTGCTCGAACACGTGGGCGGCCCAGCCGGTCAGGCGCGAGCAGACGAAGATCGGCGTGAACAGCTTGGTCGGGATGCCCATGAAGTGGTAAGCCGAAGCGTGGTAGAAGTCGGCGTTGGGGAAGAGCTTCTTCTGCTCCCACATGGTCTTGTCGATGGCTTCGGAAACCGGGAACAGGACCTTGTCGCCCACTTCATCGGCGAGCTTTTTCGACCAGCCCTTGATCACCTCGTTGCGCGGGTCGCTGTCTTTGTAGATCGCGTGGCCGAAGCCCATGATCTTGTCCTTGCGCTCGAGCATGCCGAGGGTGCCCTTGATCGCCTCTTCGGCCGAGCCAAAGCGCTCGATCATCTCCATCGCCGCTTCGTTGGCGCCGCCGTGCAACGGGCCACGCAGCGAGCCGATGGCCGCGGTGACGCAGGAGTACAGATCGGACAGGGTCGAGGCGCAGACCCGGGCAGTGAAGGTCGAGGCGTTGAATTCGTGCTCGGCATAGAGGATCAGCGACACGTTCATCACCTTGACGTGCAGTTCGCTGGGCTTCTTGCCGTGCAGCAGGTGCAGGAAGTGGCCGCCGATGGAGGCTTCGTCGCTGACGCAATTGATGCGCGCGCCTTCATGGCTGAAGCGGTACCAGTAGCACATGATCGCCGGGAACGCCGCCAGCAGGCGGTCGGTGACATCGTGCTGCTGGGAAAAATCCTTCTCCGGCTCGATATTGCCGAGGAACGAGCAACCGGTGCGCATCACGTCCATCGGGTGGGCCTGGGCCGGAATGCGCTCCAGCACTTCCTTCAATGCCTGGGGCAGGTCGCGCAGCTTGCTCAGTTTGCTGGTGTAGGCCGCCAGTTGCTCCTTGTTCGGCAGCTCGCCGTACAGCAGCAGGTAGGCGACTTCCTCGAACTGTGCATCAGCCGCCAGTTCGCGTACGTCATAGCCGCGATAGGTCAACCCGGCACCGGCCTGGCCCACGGTGGACAACGCGGTTTGCCCGGCCACCTGGCCACGCAGACCGGCTCCACTCAACACTTTTGCTTCGGCCATTGCTCTCTCCAATCTTGAATTTGTTAGGGATGTGGCAACTTCATCAACGGTCAGCTTGCGGTTCGCGACTCAGCCTTTCTTCTGCGCGAACAGGGCATCGAGCTTCTGCTCGAAGCTGTGGTAGTCGATGCGTTCATACAGTTCCATGCGGGTCTGCATGGTGTCGATCACGTTCTGCTGGGTACCGTCGCGACGGATCGCGGTGTAGACGTTTTCCGCTGCCTTGTTCATGGCACGGAACGCCGACAGCGGGTACAGCACCAGGGAAACATCCACAGATTTCAACTGTTCGGTGGTGTACAACGGGGTGGCACCGAACTCGGTGATGTTGGCCAGGATCGGTGCCTTCACCCGGTCGGCGAAGATCTTGTACATCTCAAGCTCGGTGATGGCTTCCGGGAACACCATGTCGGCGCCGGCCTCGATGCACGCCGCGGCGCGTTCCAGGGCCGATTCCAGGCCTTCCACCGCCAGGGCGTCGGTGCGCGCCATGATCACGAAGCTGTCGTCGGTGCGGGCATCCACCGCGGCCTTGATGCGGTCGACCATTTCCTGCTGGGAAACGATTTCCTTGTTAGGGCGGTGACCGCAGCGCTTGGCGCCGACCTGGTCTTCGATGTGGATCGCCGCAGCGCCGAACTTGATCATCGACTTGACGGTGCGCGCCACGTTGAACGCCGAGGAACCGAAACCGGTGTCCACGTCCACCAGCAGCGGCAGGTCGCAGACGTCGGTGATCCGGCGCACGTCGGTGAGGACGTCGTCGAGGCCGGTGATGCCTAGGTCAGGCACGCCGAGGGAGCCGGCGGCGACCCCGCCGCCGGACAGGTAGATCGCCTTGAAACCGGCGCGCTTGGCCAGCAGGGCATGGTTGGCGTTGATCGCGCCGACCACTTGCAACGGCTGTTCGCTGGCGACCGCATCGCGGAAACGCTGGCCTGGAGTGCTGTTGTTGGAACTCATGACTCACCTCGTGGAGTGGCTGTCTGATGGGCGCTGTCCTGGTAGTGACGCGCGATGTTGCGTTTCGAGGCGCCGATATGGCGGCGCATCAACAACTCGGCCAGTTCGCCGTCGCGATCGGCAATGGCATCGAGAATCCGGTGGTGTTCGGCAAAGGCCTGGTGCGGGCGATTGGGGGTCGCGGAAAACTGGATGCGGTACATGCGCACCAGTTGATACAGCTCGCCGCAGAGCATTTGCGTAAGGGTGCGGTTGCCCGCGCCCTGGATGATCCGATAGTGGAAGTCGAAATCCCCTTCCTGCTGGTAGTAGCCGACCCCGGCCTGGAACGCCGCATCGCGCTCATGGGTGTCGAGCACCCGGCGCAGCTCATCGATTTCCTCGGTGGTCATGCGCTCGGCCGCCAAGCGACAGGCCATGCCCTCCAGGGACTCGCGAATTTCGTAGAGCTCGATCAGCTCGGCGTGACTGAGGGAGACCACCCGAGCCCCGACATGGGGCACCCGCACCAGCAGCCGCTGGCCTTCCAGGCGGTGGATGGCCTCGCGCAGCGGGCCGCGACTGATGCCGTAGGTGCGGGCCAGTTCCGGCTCGGAGATCTTGCTGCCCGGAGCGATCTCGCCCTTGACGATGGCCGCCTGGATCCGCCGGAAGACGTTTTCAGACAGGGTTTCGGAATCATCCTGAGCGGTGATCGGGTGTTCGAGTTGATCCAGCATATTGTCGACACCTTTAAAATCAATGCCGCAAAAATTAGCCAACACCCCCTTAACAGTCAAAGGAAAAATAGAGATTGTCGACAATCGTCTAATAACCTCCTGCACCAAAACGAGACAAAAGGGCCGCCCCCGGCGCTGGCGCCATAAAACCAGCATGCTAGAATGCCGCCCGCATTGGCCTGCCATAGTGTTATGGCACGCATACGAGGGAGCTTGCGCAGCAATGCCGATCGCCTTGAACTGAAGAACCCATGTCATGCATCAGGATCTATGAGACTCAAGGCCCTTCCCCTACTGCTCTGCCTGCTTGCCCTGCCCGGCATCAGCGCTGCCGCCGGCAAGACCGTCTACGGCTTGAATGAATACGCCCGGCTGTCGGGCATCGACCTGGAAGTCGCCGCCAAGCTCGACACCGGTGCCAAGACCGCCTCCCTGAGTGCCCGCGACATCAAGCGCTTCAAGCGCAATGGCGAATCCTGGGTACGTTTCTACCTGGCCATAGATGCCGCTCACTCCCACCCCATCGAACGGCCCCTGGCCCGGGTCAGCAAGATCAAGCGCCGCGCCGGCGACTATGACCCCGATGAGGACAAGAACTACACCGCCCGGCCGGTGATCGCCCTGGATGTCTGCATGGGCAGCGCCTTGCGCAGCATCGAAGTGAACTTGACCGACCGCAGCGCCTTCCAATTCCCGCTCCTGATCGGCTCCGAAGCCCTGAAACGCTTCGATGCGCTGGTCGACCCCAGTCTTAAATACGCTGCTGGCAAACCTGCCTGCGCCACCGACGCTCATACCGCAGAGTAATTCCAATGCGCTCTCTTACCCTTCATCTGAAAGTCCTGATCGCCATCCTGGTGGTGCTGGGCATTTCGATCACGGCCTATCAGATCTTCGTGCTCGGCATTCCGGTGACCGAAGACGCCACCGACGATCTGTGGAACATCGATGCCAAGGTCGAGTTCGTCGCCAACGGCAAGGACCCGATCAAGATCCAGATGTTCGTGCCGCCCCTGAGCCGCGACTACGTGAGCCTCAACGAGAGCTTCATTTCCAACAACTACGGGGTGGCGGTCAACCGCGTCGACGGCAATCGCAAGGTCACCTGGTCGGCACGCCGGGCCAAGGGCAACCAGACCCTGTACTACCGCCTGGTGCTGACCAAGCGCTACAGCGCCGAGAAATCCAAGGTCAAAGGGCCGACTTTCCGCGACAGCATGGCCGTTGAAGGCCCGGAGAAGATTGCCGCCGATGCCCTGCTGGCACCGATCCGCCAGCATTCGGCCGACGTCGAGACCTTCATCAGCGAAGCCATCAAGCGGGTCAACAACGCCAACGACGACAACGCCAAGCTGCTGCTGGCCGGCGACTCGTCGAGCGCCAACAAGGCGAAGATCGTCGAGCTGCTGCTGTCCATCGCCCACGTGCCAATGGAGAAGGTCCATACCATTCGCCTGGTGGCCGACCAGCCGCAAAGCCCGGAGCTGTGGCTGCGCAGCTTCAACGGCACCGACTGGCTGTACTTCAACCCGGAAACCGGTGAGCAGGGCATGCCCAGCGACCGCCTGCTGTGGTGGACCGGCGACGACAACCTGATCACCGTCGATGGCGGCAAGAAGGCCAACGTCACCTTCAGCCTCAACAACAGCGAGATGAACGCCATCCGCCTGGCCAAGCTGACCGACGAGAACACCGACGCCAACTTCCTCGAATACTCGCTGTACGGCCTGCCACTGCAGACCCAGCAAACCTTCATGATCATGGTGATGATCCCGATCGGCGTGCTGGTGATCCTGGTGCTGCGCAACCTGATCGGCCTGCAGACCCTGGGCACCTTTACCCCGGTGCTGATCGCCCTGGCCTTTCGCGAGACCCAGCTGGGCTTCGGCATCGTGCTGTTCACGGTGATCACCGCCCTGGGCCTGTCACTGCGCTCCTACCTGGAACACCTCAAGCTGCAGATGCTGCCGAGGCTCTCGGTGGTGCTGACCTTCGTCGTGGTGCTGATCGCCGCCATCAGCCTGTTCAGCCACAAGCTGGGCCTGGAACGCGGCCTGTCGGTGGCATTGTTCCCGATGGTGATCCTGACCATGACCATCGAACGCCTGTCCATCACCTGGGAAGAGCGCGGCGGCGGCCATGCGATGAAAGTCGCCATCGGCACCCTGTTCGCCGCCTCCCTGGCGCACCTGATCATGAGCGTGCCGGAGCTTACCTACTTCGTCTTCACCTTCCCGGCGATGCTGCTGATCCTGGTGGGCTTCATGCTGGCGATGGGTCGCTACCGCGGCTACCGCCTGACGGAGCTGGTGCGTTTCAAAGCCTTCGTCAAGGCCGACTCCTGATGTTCGGCCTGTGGAAGACCTGGAAAGCCCTGGAAGCGCGGGGAATCATGGGCATCAACCGGCGTAACGCCGACTACGTGCTCAAGTACAACAAGCGCAGCCTGTACCCCATCGTCGATGACAAGATCATCACCAAGGAACGGGCGATCAAGGCCGGCATCCATGTGCCGGAACTGTATGGGGTGATCTCCACCGAGAAGGAAATCGACAAGCTCGGCGAGATCATCGACGGGCGCAACGACTTCGTGATCAAGCCAGCCCAGGGCGCCGGCGGTGACGGCATCATCGTGATTGCCGACCGCTTCGAGGGCCGCTATCGCACGGTGTCCGGCAAGATCATCAGCCACGAGGAAATCGAGCACCATATTTCCAGCATCCTCACCGGCCTGTACTCCCTGGGCGGCCACCGCGACCGGGCGCTGATCGAGTACCGGGTAACCCCGGACCAGATCTTCAAGAGCATCAGCTACGAAGGCGTGCCGGACATTCGCATCATCGTGCTCATGGGCTACCCGGTGATGGCCATGCTGCGCCTGCCGACCCGCCAGTCCGGGGGCAAGGCCAACCTGCACCAGGGCGCCATCGGCGTCGGCGTCGACCTGGCCACCGGCCTGACCCTGCGCGGCACCTGGCTGAACAACATCATCACCAAGCACCCGGACACCACCAACGCCGTGGACGGCGTGCAACTGCCCTACTGGGACGGTTTCATGAAGCTGGCGGCCGGTTGCTATGAACTCTGCGGCCTGGGCTACATCGGCGTGGACATGGTGCTGGACCAGGACAAGGGCCCGCTGATCCTTGAGCTCAATGCACGGCCCGGGTTGAACATTCAGATCGCCAACGACTGCGGCCTGACCCAGCGCACCCACGCCGTCGAGGCCCACCTGGAAGAACTGAAGACCCGGGGCATCGTCGAAACCGTCGAGGAGCGGGTGCGTTTCGCCCAGGAGCTGTTCGGCCATATTCCTGCGCGCGAGGGCTGAGCCCTGCCCGCCGCCTGCTGCGCCACAAGTCGCAGCAGGCGGTGGCTACAGGTCGGCAAATACGCCGCGAATGGGGCAATCGCCGACATCCCTCTAGGAGCAACTCCTGCAGAGGACTACAATCGCCAACCGCGCTCCGATGGCTGATTTGCCCCGCATGTTGACCTGTTCCGTACACCCGCTCCCCTATCACGCCAACCCCGCCGAGTATTTCGCGGCCATCGAACACGCCCCCGGGGCCGTGCTGCTCGACAGCGGCCGGCCGAGCGCCGAGCGCGGTCGCTACGACCTGCTCAGCGCCTGGCCTGTGGCGGAACTGGCGGTGGCGGCCGACGAAAGCGGCAGCGGTTTTCTGCAACGCCTGCGGGACAATCTGGCGCAGTTGAGTCAGGCCGAACTGCCCGCGCCTTATGAACTGCCCTTCGCCGGCGGCCTGATCGGCTACCTCGGCTATGACTTCGGACGGCACCTGGAGCGCCTGCCGAGCCAGGCCCGGGACGACCTGCAACTGCCTGATGCATGCCTGGGCCTGTATGCCTGGGCCCTGATCAGCGACCATCAGGCAGGCACCAGCCAGCTGGTGTTCCACCCGAGCCTGGAGGACGGCGAGCGCCAACGCCTGATCCAGCTGTTCAGCCATCCCCTGGCAACCTCGACGCCAGCGTTCAAGCTGACCAGCGCCATGCTTCCAGACCTGGCGCCCGACGATTACCGCCAGGCGTTCCAGCGCATCCAGCACTACATCCAGGCCGGCGACTGCTACCAGGTGAACTTCGCCCAGCGTTTTCGCGGCCGGTACCAGGGCGATCCCTGGACGGCCTATTGCGCCCTGCGCGCCGCCTGCCCAACCCCGTTCTCCGGCTTCCAGCGCCTGCCGGACGGTGGCGCGGTGCTCAGCCTGTCGCCGGAGCGTTTCGTCCACCTCAGCCAGGGCCGAGTGGAAACCCGGCCGATCAAGGGCACCCGCCCCCGCGGGCAAGACGCCGCCGAAGACGCAGCCAATGCCGCCGAACTGCTGGGCAGCCCCAAGGACCGGGCGGAAAACCTGATGATCGTCGACCTGCTGCGCAACGATCTGGGGCGCACCTGTCGCATCGGTTCGGTGCGGGTGCCGGAACTGTTCAGCCTGGAGAGCTACCCCAACGTCCACCACCTGGTGAGCAGCGTCACTGGCGAGCTGGCGGACGGCAAGGACGCCCTGGACCTGATTGCCGGCAGCTTCCCCGGCGGCTCGATCACTGGCGCGCCGAAGATCCGCTCGATGCAGATCATCGACGAGCTGGAGCCCACCCGGCGGGCGCTGTACTGCGGCTCGCTGCTGTACCTGGACGTGCGCGGGGAAATGGACAGCTCGATCGCCATCCGCAGCCTGCTGGCCAAGGACGGACAGATCAGTTGCTGGGGCGGCGGCGGGATAGTGGCGGATTCGGACTGGCAGGAGGAGTACCAGGAATCCATCACCAAGGTACGGGTGCTGCTGGAGACGCTGCAGGGGCTTTAGGGCCTCGCCGGCAAGAGCACCTCGCTCTCCCCCCGTAGGAGCTGGCTTGCCAGCGAAGGCGTCGCCAGGATTTGCGCAAAATCCAAGGGCCCCTTCGCCGGCAAGCCGCCTCCTACGAGAACGGCTTTACAGGCTCAGGGGGCGGTTGGAAGCCTTGATGAATTCCTGCTTCAGTTCGGCAAAGCTGTGCACCGCCGGGAACTGCGGGAATTCGCGGATCACGTTGTCCGGGGCATGGAACAGGATGCCGGCATCCGCCTCACCCAGCATCGTCGTGTCGTTGTACGAATCCCCCGCCGCAATCACCCGGTAGTACAGGCTCTTGAAGGCCAGCACCGACTGGCGCTTGGGGTCTTTCTGGCGCAGTTGATAGCCGCTCACCCGACCGCTGTCATCGGTGATCAGGCGGTGGCAGAGCAAGGTCGGGAAGCCCAGCTGGCGCATCAGCGGCTGGGAGAACTCGTAGAAGGTGTCGGAAAGGATCACCACCTGGAAGCGTTCGCGCAGCCAGTTGACGAACTCCACCGCGCCCTCCAGGGGCTTGAGGGTGGCGATCACTTCCTGGATGTCCGAGAGCTTCAGGCCGTGTTCGTCGAGAATCCGCAGGCGCTGCTTCATCAGCACGTCGTAGTCGGGAATATCCCGGGTGGTTGCCTTGAGGGATTCAATCCCGGTTTTTTCGGCAAAGGCGATCCAGATTTCCGGGACCAGTACACCTTCCAGATCGAGACAGGCAATTTCCACAAGACACTCCCATTGGTTCTGATTATTTAAATTGAGCGAGCAAAAGGGCTGCCGAACTCTAGCGATTCGCCCCGCAAGGCGCAACGCAGAGGAGCGCGCCAGCAGGCTGCGGATTTTGTTAAGATCGCCCCCCTATAGAGCGCGCAGCGCCACCGACCTGTAGGAAACCGCCCTGATGAGCCCATCGTTCGACGTCGCTGAACTTGCCGCGACCTATGCCAACAAGTCCGCCCAGGACATCCTCAAGCTGGCCTTCGCCCAGTTCGGTGATGACCTGTGGATCTCCTTCAGCGGTGCCGAGGATGTGGTGCTGGTGGACATGGCCTGGAAGCTGAACAAGCAGGTCAAGGTATTCAGCCTCGACACCGGTCGCCTGCACCCGGAAACCTATCGCTTCATCGATCAGGTGCGCGAGCACTACAAGATCGACATCGAGCTGATCTCGCCGGACCACAGCAAGCTTGAACCCTTCGTCAAGGAAAAGGGCCTGTTCAGCTTCTACAAGGATGGCCATGGCGAGTGCTGCGGCATTCGCAAGATCGAGCCGTTGCGCCGCAAGCTGTCCACGGTCAGCGCCTGGGCCACCGGCCAGCGCCGCGACCAGAGCCCCGGCACCCGCAGCCAGGTGGCGGTGCTGGAAATCGACAGCGCCTTTTCCACGCCGGAACGCCCGTTGTACAAGTTCAACCCGCTGGCGCAGATGAGCAGCGAAGAGATCTGGGGCTATATCCGCATGCTCGAACTGCCCTACAACAGCCTGCACGAGCGCGGCTTCATCAGCATCGGTTGCGAGCCCTGCACCCGCCCGGTACTGCCCAACCAGCACGAGCGCGAAGGCCGCTGGTGGTGGGAGGAAGCCACCCAGAAGGAATGCGGCTTGCACGCCGGCAACATCATCAGCAAAGCCTGACCCCCTCCCTGCGGGCGCGCCTGAAGGACGCCCGCACTGAACAGCCAACCTGCAGCAAAGCCTGTACACAAGAATGTCACCGTCGGTGCCATTTTTGTGTGCACTTAAAACCTCCCCCGCCCCAAAAGGTTACAAGCCTTTCCTCCGCCGATATCCATGGGACGCCAAGCCGCGCCCGGCGAAAAATAAATACCTGTTCAAACGGTCAATTTTTAATCTCGTATTTTCAGAAGGTTAGGAATAACCCATAACAAAACGAAATCAGCAGCCAATTTCATAGTCGCGAAATTGGCACAGAAGTGGCTTTAGTCGATCTATGTTTTGTATACAAAAAAACCAAAACATACATACACTAACCGTCCGCAAGCCTGACCCACGACTCAAGCTGCAGATGCCCCGAACCCAGTGATTCCTCCCCTGTGACGAAGATTGTCGAGCCCCGTCGCTCAAGCACAGTCATCCAGGGCCGGAGTCAGGAGCATGCCGGAATGCGTACCAGCCCTTCCAACAACATCGCACTGGATCTGCCCTCCTCGCTGCATTCGCACAACGTCCAACAACCGGTCGCCGATGCCCATCCGACCCCCATTACGCTCAGCCCACGCCTGCACAACCGCGACCTGGCACCGACCAAGGTCGAAGGCCGGCGCTGGGGTGGCTACAGCATCTTTGCCTTGTGGACCAACGATGTGCACAACATCGCCAACTACTCCTTCGCCATCGGCCTCTATGCCCTGGGCCTGGGCGGCTGGCAGATCCTGCTGTCCCTGGGGATAGGCGCGGCGCTGGTGTATTTCTTCATGAACCTGTCCGGCTACATGGGGCAGAAGACCGGGGTGCCGTTCCCGGTGATCAGTCGCATCAGCTTCGGCATCCATGGCGCGCAGATTCCGGCGCTGATCCGCGCGGTGATCGCCATCGCCTGGTTCGGCATCCAGACCTACCTGGCTTCGGTGGTGTTCCGGGTGCTGCTCACGGCCATCCATCCGGGCTTTGCCGATTACGACCACAACTCGATCCTCGGCCTGTCGACCCTGGGCTGGGCCTGCTTCCTGGTGATCTGGCTGGTGCAACTGGCGATCCTCGCCTACGGCATGGAGATGATCCGGCGCTACGAAGCCTTCGCCGGGCCGATCATCCTGCTGACCGTGGCCTGCCTGGCCGCCTGGATGTACACCCAGGCCGACGGGCAGATCGCCTGGTCGATCCGCGAGCCGCTGACCGGCGGCGAAATGTGGCGGCAGATCTTCGCCGGCGGCGCCCTGTGGCTGGCAATCTACGGCACCCTGATCCTCAACTTCTGCGACTTCGCCCGTTCCTCGCCCTGCCGCAAGACCATCAAGATCGGCAACTTCTGGGGCCTGCCGGTGAACATCCTGGTGTTCGCCACCATCACCGTGCTGCTGTGCGGCGCGCAGTTCCAGATCAATGGCCGGGTCATCGAAAGCCCCACCGAGATCATCGCCTCGATCCCCAACACCCTGTTCCTGGTCCTGGGCTGCCTGGCATTCCTGATCGTTACCGTGGCGGTGAACATCATGGCCAACTTCGTCGCCCCGGCCTTCGTCCTCAGCAACCTTGCCCCCAGGTACCTGACCTTCCGTCGTGCCGGGCTGATCAGCGCCGCGCTCGCGGTATTGATCCTGCCGTGGAACCTGTACAACAGCCCGCTGGTGATCGTGTACTTCCTCTCCGGCCTCGGCGCGCTGCTGGGCCCGCTGTACGGGGTGATCATGGTGGACTACTGGATCCTGCGCAAAGCCCAGGTCAACGTGCCCCAGCTGTACAGCGAAGACCCCCAAGGCACGTACTTCTACAGCCGCGGGGTCAACCTGCGGGCGGTGGCGGCATTTATTCCCGCCGCCCTGATCGCCATTGTCCTGGCCCTGGTGCCGGGCTTTGCCAGCGTCTCGCCCTTTTCCTGGCTGATCGGTGCCGGTATCGCCGGCCTGCTCTACCTGATCATCGCCCGGCGTCAGCCCGGGTATGCGGACGTCAGCGGCGAGTCGATCGCCGTGGACAACGTCAGCCATTGAATGTGAACGGCCCGGTCCGCCGGGCCCTGAATTGCCCCTCGACAAGGAACCCCCATGCGAATTCTCGTGGTCAACGTCAACACCACCGACAGCATCACCCAAGCCATCGCCCGCCAGGCGCAAAGCGTGGCGGCGCCAGGAACCGAGATCATCGGCCTGACCCCCTACTTCGGCGCCGAATCGGTGGAAGGCAACTTTGAAAGCTACCTGGCGGCGATTGCCGTAATGGACCGGGTGCTGGCCTACGACCAGCCCTATGACGCGGTGATCCAGGCCGGCTACGGCGAACATGGCCGCGAAGGCCTGCAGGAGCTGCTGAATGTGCCGGTGGTGGACATCACTGATGCCGCCGCCAGCACCGCGATGTTCCTCGGCCACGCCTACTCGGTGGTGACCACCCTGGATCGCACCGTGCCGCTGATCGAGGACCGCCTGAGACTCTCCGGCCTGTATGAACGCTGCGCTTCGGTCCGGGCCAGCGGCCTGGCAGTACTGGAGCTGGAGGAAGACCCGCTGCGGGCGGTGGAATCCATCGTCCGCCAGGCCGAACTGGCGGTGACCGAAGACAAGGCCGAAGTCATCTGCCTGGGCTGCGGCGGCATGGCCGGGCTCGATGAACAGATCCGCCAGCGCACCGGGGTGCCGGTGGTGGACGGCGTGACGGCGGCGGTGACCATCGCCGAATCCCTGGTGCGCCTGGGGCTGTCCACGTCCAAGGTGCGGACCTACGCGACGCCTCGGCCCAAGCGTGTGGTTGGCTGGCCGATGCGCCAGGGCCGCTGAAGCTGCTGCTCCAGTTCGCCGAGCGCAGCACCGGCCACCGCTTTCAGATGGCGCTGAACGCGCCGGCCAGGCCCTGCTCGGCGAACTGCTCGATGACGAAGTCGACGAAGGCTCGGGTCTTGCCCGGCAGCATCTTGTGCTCGGCGTAGTAGATCGAGGTGAAACCGTCATCCACATACCAATCCGGCAGCACCCGCTGCAGGGTGCCGGAGCGCAGGTAATTGACGGCAAACGGCATGCTCACCAGGGCCACCCCCAAGCCTTGGGCCGCGGCGATGCAGGCGGCCTCGGAGTCACTCATGGTCATGCCGGCCTTGAGCTCCAGAGGCTGCATGCCGCCTTCACGCCCAGTCAGTTGCCAGGTGCGGATGCGTCCGGTCTGTGGCGAGCGGATCAGGATTCCCCGGCAATGCCGCAGGTCCTCGGGCGCGCTGATCGCGGTGCGATCCCGGAGATAGGCGGCACTGGCCACCAGCACCCGATGGGCGGGTGACAGCCGGCGAGCCACCAATCCTTGCGGCAACTCGAAACCACCGCCGATGGCCGCATCGAATCCCTGGCCGATCAGGTCCACCTGGCGATTGTCGAAATGCCAGTCCGGGTGAATGTCCGGATAGCGCTGCAGGAACGCCCCCAGCATCGGCACTATGTACAGGCAACCGAATACCGTTCCCACGCTGACCTTGAGCGTCCCGGCCGGACGCCCCTGGACATTGGCCAGGGTGCTTACCGCGTTCTGGATGGTCTGCAGGCTGTCACTGACCTCTGCCAGAAACACCTGCCCGGCCTCGGTCAGGGTCAGGCGCCGGGTGCTGCGCTGAAAAAGCCTGACGCCAACCCGGGCCTCCAGCTTGGCGACGCTTTTGCCGACCGCCGCCGGGGTCAGGCCGAGGCGACGGGCCGCTTCGGCAAAACTGCCGACTTCGGCGCTGCGAACAAAACACTCGATACTGCTGAAGGCTTCCATAGACAGCGATTCTCAACTTTTGGTTTACACAGAGTATAGGGATTACCGACTACACAGAGCCTAATCAACGGTTGATACTCGCCCTCAAGCACAAGGCAACCCGGCCTTGAATCTCTGGAGACACCCATGAGCAAGCACACCCTCAGCGGCAAAGTGGCCTTGATCCAAGGCGGTTCCCGTGGCATTGGCGCAGCCATCGTCGAGCGCCTGGCGGCCGAAGGTGCCAGCGTCGCCTTCACCTACGTCAGCTCGACGAGCAAGGCCCACGCCCTGCGTGACAGCATCATCGCCAAAGGCGGCAAGGCCCTGGCGATTCACGCCGACAGCGCGGATGCGGTGGCTATCCGCAACGCCGTGAGCAGCACCGTCCAGGCCTTTGGCCGCCTCGATATCCTGGTGAACAACGCCGGTGTACTGGCCGTCGCGCCACTGGACGAGTTCAAGCTGGAAGACTTCGACCAGACCCTGGCAATCAACGTGCGCAGTGTGTTCATCGCGACCCAGGAGGCCGCACGGCACATGGGCGAAGGTGGACGCATCATCAACATCGGCAGCACCAACGCCGATCGCATGCCCTTCGCCGGTGGCGGCCCCTACGCCATGAGCAAGGCCGCGCTGGTGGGGCTGACCAAAGGCCTGTCCCGCGACCTGGGCCCCCGTGGCATCACGATCAATAACGTCCAACCCGGGCCGGTGGACACCGACATGAACCCGGCAGACAGCGAGTTCGCCGCCAGCCTGATGGGCATGATGGCGGTGGGCCGCTACGGCAAGGTGGAAGAGATTGCCAGCTTTGTCGCCTACCTGGCCGGCCCCGAAGCGGCCTACATCACCGGTGCCAACCTGAGCATCGACGGCGGTTTCAGCGCCTGACGCCACGGCACAAAAAACGGGCCACCGGTATCAGGTTGGCCCGTTTTTCAGGGTGCTGGCGCAAAGAGTAGCGCCGACGCGTTGCGCCCTTCTATCGAGGTGATTGCTGTCTCAGGACCAGAGCAGGTGCGGCAGGCCGCAGGCAGCGGGCTGAAAGCCCTTGAGCGAACGAATAATCCCGTCGGCATGGGCAAACCTGGCGTCTGCCATCGCCGGATCCGGTACAGCGATCACGCTCATGCCGGCAGCCTTGGCCGCCGTCACGCCGAACGGCGAGTCTTCGAACACCAGGCACTCCTCGGGCGCCACGCCCAGGCGCCGGGCCGCGGTCAGGAAGATGTCCGGCGCCGGCTTGGCTGCCGTCACCTCAGGATCGTCGGCGGTGACTATGGTGTCGAACAGCGCGAACCAGTCGCCATGGCGAGTGATCTTTTCTCCGAAGGACATCTGCGAGGAACTGGTGCCCACCGCGATGGGGATCCGGTGCGCCTTCAAATGCCGCACCAGCTGCTGGGCACCCGGCATCGCTTCAGCGTGAGGAAAACGCTCGCGCATCAGCGGCTCACGCAAGGTCAGGAATTCCTCGGCGCTGATGGGCAGGTCCAGGGCCTGCACCACGTACTGCGCCAGGTCCGCGGCGCCGCGCCCAATGATGTTCTGCTTGATGGTCCAATCGTAGGTACGGCCATAGCGCTCGACGATCGAGCGAGTGATCTCGGTGTAGATACCCTCAGTGTCGAGGAGCAAGCCGTCCATGTCGAAAATAACCGCCTTGATCGGCGCCAAATCATTCAACTGTGCATTCATCCCATCTGATCCGTTAGCAAAGTTACATTCCAGGGAACGGCTCAGGTACGGCCGGTTGTGCTCGGCAACGCTTCAATTAAAGGATTCAGCAGCATAGCGGCGGGGCCGGGTCGCGAGCAACCGTGGCCAGATGAAGGCCATGCCAGGGCATTCACTCGTGAGGATCGGGTTCGTTTGCGTCCTCGTCAGGAGCCTCTTGCAATGGCACCCGCGCGTCGTCCAGCAAGGAGCCGGGGTCTTCGTTCCCCGGATCGTTGATCACCGACGGCTCTGCGGGGTCTGGCACTGCTGGGCCTGGAATGGCACTAGGCATGATCCTCTCCTGGGGCAATGGAAATGCTTGCTGCCAGTATGGCAAGCCCCGACCAGCACGCATGAAAAACCCGGCACGAGGCCGGGTTTTTCAAACAGGCGCGAAGATCAATGACGCTTCTTGTGACCCATGCTGCTCCCCAGGGCTCCACCTGCAGCGCCGCCAATACCGGCACCCACCGTGGAACCGGTGCTGCCGCCCAGGCGATTACCGATCAGCGAGCCCCCGGCCGACCCCAGGCCACCGCCAATCGCGGCTTTGGCCCGGCTGCCTTTACGTGCGCCTGCCGCGCTGCCTGCCGCCCCGGCCACACCCGCACCAATGGCTGCACCGGTGCTGCCGCCAAGCTGCTGCCCGACCACATTACCCAGCGCACCACCCAGGCCGCCACCGATGGCAGCAGTGCCATCACCGGCCATTGCGCCTTGAGCCAGCAGAAGTCCCACAACCAGGGCAGGTAGAGTTAAACGCATGAATTGAACCTCGAAAAAAGACTGTCGAACTGACACAAAAGCCCAGCGCCACGCCCCCAAAAACCGGCGGCTACAGCCACACCCGGGTGTTCTCAGGTGGCTTGGACAGCTGATTTTAAAAGAGTTTTATCGTCGCGCAAAAAAAAGCCCGCTGGGGAACGGGCTAGGGATATTGCTTTTTAACGGATGGTTTGAGCGTACTCAGGCAGATGTGAAGATTTCGTGAAAAGCATCCACGGCCGGGAGCAACAGCCGCGGATCGCACAACCTCCTATCCAGACGATATGTTCAGATCACCTTGCTGAAAATGCTCGAACCCGATCCACACAAGCAGCCCTGGGTTGACCACTCATGCAACCGATTCGACAGCGGCCTGGACGCTCTGGCAACAGGGTCTCAGCGGATGCTGCGAATGCTGCCCTTGTTGCCTTTGACAGTGACCGAAACCTTCTTGAAGACGAAGTAGTTTTCTTCGTTCACTTCATAGCGCGGTGCCACGATCAGGTCTGCGCCCGACGCCTTGACGGCCTTGAACGCAGCAGCGGACTTGGCTGCGCTGACCGGGTCAAAGCCCAGGCCGCCCAGAGCGCCACCGCCATCACCGCCATAGGCCACGCCATCGGCAAACTGGCTGTCACCGCCAAACTTCAGGAAACCGAACAGAATGTTCACCGACGACTGACCCGAGATTGCCTCGCCCACAGCCACATCGGCCTTCAAGTCAGTTTTAACCTGACTGTCGATAGGGGCGGATGGCTGGCTGATGTTGTAGCTGGTGCAACCAGTGGCTGCAGCTACGAGAGTAGAGAGAGCGAGGAGTTTAAAAATGGCTTTCACGTTATTTCCTTATCGCGTTTCATATAAAGGCATCATCGCTGGATGCGCAGCCCCGCATAAATCGGGAGAACGAACATATCTCCAGTTATTAATGATTGAGATAAGAACAATCTTAAACAGCAGAAGAACTCTCCTGTTCCGCCCTGCTCCCTGGCAAAAATCAACTAATACGACTACTCGAAAACAGCTAAAAAATTAATACGCAAACAATAATTAAAAAACCATGCGCCTTGGTTGAACAGTCGGCCCGTGAAATCACCGCAGACCACTTGATCAACAGCCTGGTTCTTCGACGCGCGCCATTACCTGTGCCTTCCAGGCTAGAGCGAACCGGACGAGCCGTATCGGCCTGTTCTTCTTTCGCTATCAGACTTTACTTATCAACCCTTCATAAAGAATGACATCGGCAATTTGCAGGCAATAAAAAGCCCCGCATCAAGCGGGGCTGTTCGAATTGAAACTTACTTTCTCTTGGGCAAGGCCCGGGGGAAAAACATCGTATTACTGGCCACCGGCCGAGCCGGCGCTTTTTTCCTGCTCACGCCATTGGCTTGAGGCGACTCTTGCACTTCAAATGCGGCCTGGCCACAACGCACCAAGTTGTTGATCGGGAACTCATCCCCATTGTCTTCAATAAAGGCAAGACCTCTCATAGCTCCGCTCCCTCCAACAATCGAACAGTACCGGCAAGCTCCTGATTGCCTGAATAATACTGTTCGTCACGGCGTTTCAGACTAGACAGTCATTTATCGACCTGCCGTTCAAAAGCACCAACCTCCGACGAGCGGTGAGAGGCTTCATCCCCCATTGATCCAAGACAATTTCTTGCCACTCCTCAACCTCTTTCCTGCCGCGACGACACGTGCGATATGAAGATAAACGGGGGGTGACGCCGGCACGCTGCCAGAGGTGGGCGCATCCGGTTCATTAACGATAGGCGGAAAGGCTGAATCCGCAGTTCTGACATAGGCTGACACCAGCCTGGTCCATCAGCACAAGGCAACAGACAACCGCGACACCATCGATCAGAGAGCCTCCCCATGAATGACGATCAACTGAATGCAGCACTGCAAGCCGAGTACCTGCATATCCAGAAGACCATCGAGGACTTCGACTCCCGCGCACTGACCATCAAGGCCTGGAGCATGACCTTCAGCCTCGCCGCCATCGCCGGGGCCTTTGCCAGTCATTCATCTGCGGTTTTTCTAATTTCGGCCATCAGTGCCGCGGTTTTCTGGCTACTGGAGACACAGTGGAAGCTCTTTCAGATGTCCTACTACCCGCGGGCGGAGTTGATCGCGGAGCACTTCCGAGGCGAGCAGAGAGTGGAGCATCCCTTCCAGATCGGCCCAGCCTGGTACAAGCGATGGGCAGAGCTACGGGGCCGGGGGACTCCACAAGTCATGCGATGGCCCCACGTCGCCTTGCCCCACGCCATTGTCGTGATTCTGGGTATCGCCCTGTTCATCCTCACGAAGGCACAAGTGATCACAGTTTGAAGCCTTGTAGACCCCATTGGACTTCGCGCCAGCCAGGATAGGCAGCCTGAACCGGGCAACAGCAATGGGCCCCAGCGGACTTAGGTAGCTGCGGGAACTGCCTTGCACAGCCTGCCGAGAAAGCGCTGCTCCGCGACTGCCCGATACCGGGCCCGCCTCCTGAAGGCCCCGGCATAAAAAGCCCCAGGCGCCGGATGTGTATCACCCCTGAAGACGCTGCGCGCCCAGCGATATCGGCGCAGGAGATAGGGCCCATGCCCCATAAAACGCGGTTCGAATGCCGGAGCTTCAGCAGTCGGCGTTCCCATATCGCCATTTTTCAGACGCCAAAAACCACAAACCCCCGACTTTCTCTAGGAAAATCAGGGGTTTGTGTTTACTTAATGTGGCGGTGAAGGAGAGATTCGAACTCTCGATACAGTTTCCTGTATACACACTTTCCAGGCGTGCTCCTTAAGCCACTCGGACACTTCACCGTATCTCGTCAAACCGATTCAGTCTGTCGAGGCGCGCTAATGTAGTCGAAAGCTTTTCAGATGGCAAAGGTTTTTTTCAGAATTTTCATGCGCTTAAGGACGTTCTGTCGTTGAAGGGGATTCGGCCAGGGTCGTGGACAAGGCAAACCAGCCATTCTCCAGCCTCGCCCACAGCTATATAGAAGAAACTCTGCGTGACCTGCTGCGCCATGCAAGCCCATACCCGGCCCAATGCCTGACTCACCAGTCAGTCACGGCGCTTTACCTGATCTGCTGCGATGGGTAACGTCTGCTGCACTTCAATACAAGGAATTGCGTCATGAGTGAGTTGATTACCTACCATCTCGAAGACGGTATCGCGACCCTGACCTTGAGCAATGGCAAGGTCAATGCCATCTCCCCGGACGTGATTGCCGCCTTCAACGCCGCGCTGGATCAGGCCACGGCTGATCGTGCAGTCGTGATCATCACCGGCCAGCCAGGAATTCTCTCCGGCGGCTACGACCTCAAGGTCATGACCGCAGGTCCCAAGGAAGCCGTGGCCCTGGTGACCCAGGGCTCGACCCTGGCCCGCCGCCTGTTGTCCCACCCCTTCCCGGTGATCGTCGCGTGCCCTGGCCACGCGGTGGCCAAGGGGGCCTTCCTGCTGCTCTCGGCGGACTACCGGATCGGCGTCAACGGCCCGTTCAGCATCGGCCTGAACGAAGTGCAGATCGGCATGACCATGCACCACGCCGGAATCGAACTGGCCCGTGATCGCCTGCGACGCTCGGCGTTCCACCGCTCGGTGATCAACGGCGAGATGTTCGACCCGCAGAGCGCCGTGGATGCTGGCTTCCTCGACAAGGTAGTGAACGCCGAAGAGCTGCAAAGTACCGCCTTGGCCGCTGCACGCCAGTTGAAGAAGATCAACATGCAGGCCCACAAGAACACCAAGCTGAAGGTGCGCAAGGCTCTGCTGGACACCCTGGACAACGCCATCATCCAGGATCAGGAACACCTGGGTTAACCTTCCCGGCGCTCCCTGAATCAGCCCGACCCAGATGTCGGGCTTTTTATTGCGTGGCCAAACAGCTGATAGCAAGCGCTCTAGACCGCCACGGCCAAGCGCAATTGGAAACATGTACTTAAACATCGCCCATCTCCGGGCTAAGAACGGCAATTGCCGAAAATAGTGCACATCCGTACACTGCGCCACCTTTTGTCCCCGGTGGGCCGTTTAGATGCTGTATCTGTTTCGCATGTTGTTGATGGGCCTGCACTTTATCGTCGCCGGCAGCCTGGGCCTGCTACTCGGGCTGTGCCGCCCGTTCAACCCGGACAACAGCCGCCTGTGCGCCCGCCTCTATGCCTGGCCGGCCATGTGCATCCTGCGGTTGCGGGTCAAGGCGGAGGTCGGTCCGCTGATGGACAAGCCCGATGGCTGTGTGATCATCGCCAACCACCAGTCCAACTACGACCTGTTCGTGTTCGGCAACGTGGTACCTCGACGCACGGTGTGCATCGGCAAGAAGAGCCTGAAGTGGGTGCCGCTGTTCGGCCAGCTGTTCTGGCTGGCGGGCAATGTGCTGATCGACCGCGGCAATGCGCAGAAGGCGCGGCGCTCGATGCTCACCACCACCCACACCCTGCAGCACAAGGACACCTCGATCTGGGTCTTCCCGGAGGGCACACGCAACCTCGGCGAGGAGCTGCTGCCGTTCAAGAAAGGTGCATTTCAGATGGCCATCGCCGCCGGCGTACCGATCGTGCCGGTATGCGTCAGCAGCTACATCAAGCACATGCGCCTGAATCGCTGGAACAGCGGCAAGATCCTGATCCGCTCGTTGCCAGCCATCCCCACCGCCGGGCTGACCCTGGACGACATGCCGCTGCTGATCGCCCAATGCCGCGAGCAGATGCGCGAATGCATCGCCAGCATGGATCGCCAGCTGCAAACGGCCTGAATGCCTGCCGGCAATTCCCTGACGCCCCGAAGCCCGCCTCGTGCGGGCTTTTATTTGTCGGCGAACTCATGCATCGGCAGTGACTCTGATGCAGCATTGCAGGCTAAGCTGCTGGTCTGTCATCGCCCCATTGATAAGAAGAAGTGAACCGGAACCATGGGTAGAGTTGTTGCTGCCGCCGTTTACAGCGGTGGAAAGAAAGTCACTGATATCAGCCTCGACGAAGGGGCTGCCTGGGCCGCGAAACCCGGCCACTTCGTCTGGATCGGTCTGGAAGAACCCAACGCCCACGAGCTGGCCAACCTGCAGCGCCAGTTCAACCTGCATGAACTGGCCATCGAAGACGCCCTGGAAAAGCACAGCCGGCCCAAACTGGAAACCTTCGGCGATGCCTTGTTCATCGTCACCTATTCGCCGGTACGCACCGACGGCAAGCTGGAGTTCATCGAAACCCACATCTTTGCCGGCAATGGCTACATCATCACCGCCCGCAACGGCCACTCGGCCTCCTATGGCTACGTGCGCCAACGCTGCGAAGCGCGCCCGTTGCTACTGGAGCACGGCGAAGACTTCGTGCTCTATGCGCTGCTGGATTTCGTCACCGAGAACTACCAGCCCGTCAGCGAGGCGATCCACGCCGAGATCGACGAGTTGGAGCGCAACGTGCTGTGCAACTCGCTGAACGAGCGGGATATCCAGAACCTCCACGGCCTGCGCCGCGACGTATTGCGCCTGCGCCGCCATGTAGCGCCCATGGTGGAGATCAGCGAGGAGCTGCAGAAGCTCAGTTTTCCGTTCATCGACAAGAACATGCGGCCGTACTTTCGTGACGTGCAGATTCATGTCACCCGGCAGATGGAGGACCTCTCGACCCTGCGCGACATCGCCAGCCAGACCATCGAGATCGGCGTGCTGCTGGAGGCGTCGCGACAAAGCATCGTGCAGCGCAAGTTCGCGGCCTGGGCGGCGATCCTGGCATTTCCGACGGCGGTGGCGGGAATCTACGGGATGAACTTCCAGAACATGCCCGAACTGAGCTGGCACTACGGCTACTTCGGGGTCCTGGGGTTCATCAGCGTGGGCTGTGTTGGCCTCTGGGCCAGCTTCAAGCGCTCAGGCTGGCTCTAGCAGCACCTTGGCCCCGTGCCGGATGCACAGGGCCGCAACGGCCGTCATGCCGCCTTGGGCTTGTGGGCGACAAAACGCATCATCCACTCGGCAACGGTGGCACCGTGATGGTCGTGCTCCAGGCTCGCCACGCCCTTGCGGTAGATCTGCTCACCGAGGAATTCCTGGCGCAGGTCCAGCAGGGCGCGGGAATAATCGTGGATGAACTCGGGATGGCCCTGGAAACACAGGACCTGATCGTTGATGTGGTACGCCGCGTAAGGACAGAAATCGCTGGAGGCGATCACCGTGGCGTTTTCCGGCAAGGCGGTGACCTGATCCTGGTGGCTGATCAGCAGGGTCAACTCCTCCACCACCGGGCTCATCCATGGCGCCTTGGCGGCCAACTGGTAGCTGTGGGTGCCCACCCCCCAGCCCTGGCTCGCCCGCTCGCTCTTGCCGCCCAGCAGCAAGGCCAGCAACTGATGGCCGAAACAGATGCCCAGCAGCTTGTCACCACGCTCATAGCGGCCCAGCAGGTAGGTCTTGAGGGTCTGGATCCAGGGATCGGTGCCGAAGGAATCGGCCTTGCTGCCCGTCACCAGATAAGCATCGAACTCCAGCTGCGCGTCGGGGTATTGCCCCTGGACCACGTTGTACACACTGAACTCGGCAGCGATGGGCTGCTGGGAAAACAGGCGCTGGAACATCTGCCCGTAACCCTGATATTGATCGACCAGTTCGGGACGCAGGATATCGGTTTCAAGAATGCAGATGCGTAGCGACATAAAAAATTCCTGACAAGGCGATGGCAATAATGAACACCCAGAGCCTGCCTTGAAATACCACGGCAAGGCAAGCCCCGGAATGCGTCATTTGCTGCCCGCCAACCTCAGAACAATTGGCCCTGGCGAGCCTTTTCCACCAGCAGGGCCGGCGGCGTGAAACGCTCGCCGTACTGCTGCGCCAGGTACTGCGCACGGGCAACGAAATCCTGCACCCCGTACTGGTTGATGAACTGCAACGCACCCCCGCTCCAGGCAGCGAAGCCTATGCCGAAGATCGAACCGATGTTGGCGTCCGCAGTGGACAGCAACACCCCCTCCTCCACGCAGCGCACGGTTTCAATCGCCTGGATAAAGAGCAGGCGATCGCGCACATCCTGCGGCGAGATCTGCCCGTCGGCCTTGTAGAAGCGCGTGCGCAACTCCGGCCACAGGTGTTTCTGGCCTGCGGCCGGGTAGTCGTAGAAACCGCCACCGCTCGCCTTGCCCGCCCGCTTGTACTCGTTGAGCAGCAGGTCGATCACGGCAAACGCCGGATGCTCGATGGCCGGCTTGCCCTCGGCTTGCAGGTCTTTGACGGTCTGCTGGCGAATGTGGCTCATCAGGCTCAGGGACACCTCGTCGGAGATCGCCAGCGGCCCCACCGGCATCCCCGCCTTGCGCGCCTCGGCTTCGATCATCGGTGCGCCGATGCCCTCGCCGAGCATGGCAATGCCTTCATTGGTGAAGGTGCCAAATACCCGCGAGGTGAAGAAGCCCCGGCTGTCGTTGACCACAATCGGCGTCTTCTTGATCTGCAGGACGAAATCAAAGCCTCGGGCCAGGGTTTCATCACTGGTCTTAGCCCCTTTGATGATCTCCACCAGGGGCATCTTTTCCACCGGGCTGAAGAAATGCAGGCCGATGAACTTGTCCGGATTGGGCACCGCCGTGGCCAGCCCGGTGATCGGCAGGGTAGAGGTATTGGAGGCGATCACCGCGTCCGCACCAACCACCTGTTGCGCGGCCTTGGACACCTGGGCCTTGAGCGCCCGGTCCTCGAAGACTGCCTCGATGATCAGGTCGCAACCGGCCAGGTCGGCATCCTCGGCAGTGGTGACGATCCGCGCCAGGGTCGCGTCCCGCTGCTCGCTGCTCAACTGCCCGCGAGCGACCTTCTTCTCCAGCAGCGCCGCCGAGTGGGCCTTGCCCTTCTCGGCCGCCTCGGGGCTGATGTCCTTGAGGACCACCTCGATACCCGCCACCGCGCTGACGTAGGCGATCCCCGCCCCCATCATGCCGGCGCCGAGCACCCCGAGTTTTTTCGTCACTTGAGTCGCAATGCCTTGAGGACGCGAGCCACCGGCATTGATCTCGTTGAGCTGGAACCAGAAGGTGCCGATCATGTTCTTCGCCACCTGGCCGGTGGTCAGCTCGGTGAAGTAGCGGGTCTCGATCAATTGCGCAGTGTCGAAATCCACCTGGGCGCCTTCGACGGCAGCACAGAGGATCTTTTCCGGGGCCGGGAAGCAGCCCTGGGTCTTGGTGCGCAGGATCGAAGGCGCGATAGCCAGCATCTGCGCGACTTTCGGGTTCGACGGTGTGCCGCCGGGAATCTGGTAGCCGCGGACATCCCAGGGCTGCTTGGCCGCCGGATTGGCGAGGATCCAGGCTCGGGCCTTGGCCAGCAGCTCATCAGGATCGGTCGCCAGCTCATCGACCAGGCCAGCCTGCAACGCCTGCTGCGGACGTACTTTCTTGCCTTCCAGCAGGTACGGCAAGGCTTTTTCCAGGCCCAGCATGCGCACCATGCGCACCACCCCGCCGCCACCAGGCAGCAGGCCCAGGGTGACTTCCGGCAAGCCGACCTGGACCGACTTACCCTCCAGTGCTATCCGGTGATGGCAGGCCAGGCAGATTTCCCAGCCGCCGCCCAGGGCCGCGCCATTGATCGCGGCCACCACCGGTTTGCCCAGGGTCTCCAGGGCCCGCAACTGGCCCTTGAGGGTCAACACCATGTCGTAGAAGGCCTTGGCCTCGGGCTTGCCGACCTTGATCAGCTCATTGAGGTCGCCGCCGGCAAAGAAGGTTTTCTTCGCCGAGGTAATGATCACTCCGGCGATGGCTGCCTGCTCGGCCTGCAGTCGGGCCACGGCCCCCGCCATGGCATCGCGGTACACGGCATTCATGGTGTTGGCGCTCTGGCCCGGCATATCGATGGTCAGGACCACGATCTGGTCCTGGCCTTTTTCGTAACGGATGGCATCGGTCATGAAAGGGATTCCTTGAAGTCGGGGCTCAGAGCCGTTCGATGATGGTGGCGATGCCCATGCCGCCGCCGACACAGAGCGTGGCCAGGCCGTAGCGCTGGCGCCGGGCCTCCAGTTCGTCGAGCAAGGTGCCGAGGATTGCGCACCCGGTGGCGCCCAGGGGGTGGCCCATGGCGATGGAGCCACCATTGACGTTGACCTTGGCCGGATCGATGGCCATGTCCTTGATGAACTTGAGTACCACCGAAGCAAAGGCTTCGTTGACCTCGAACAGGTCGATGTCCTCGACCCGCAACCCGGCCTTGGCCAGGGCCTTGCGGGTGGCCGGCGCAGGGCCGGTGAGCATGATGGTCGGGTCGGTGCTGGTGACCGCCGTGGCGACAATCCGCGCCCGCGGCGTGAGCCCCAGTTCGCGCCCCTTGGTCTCGGAGCCGATCAGCATCAGCGCAGCGCCGTCGACGATGCCCGAACTGTTGCCCGGAGTGTGCACATGGTTGATGCGTTCAACATGGCTGTAGACCCGCAACGCCGTGGCGTCGAAACCCATCTGCCCCATCATCTCGAAACTCGGCTTGAGGCTGCCCAGGCCCTCCAGGGTCGAGTCGGCGCGAATGAACTCGTCATGGGCCAGCAGCACGATGCCGTTCTGGTCCTGCACCGGCACCAGGGACTTGCTGAAAGCACCCTCGGCACGGGCCCGAGCGGCCTTCTGCTGGGATTGCAGGGCGAACCGATCGACGTCCTGGCGGGAAAAGCCTTCCAGTGTCGCGATCAGGTCCGCACCAATTCCCTGCGGGGTGAAATGGCTGTGCAGGTTGGTCTCCGGGTCCAGGACCCAGGCTCCGCCGTCGCTGCCCATGGGCACTCGCGACATGGACTCGACGCCGCCGACCACCACCAGTTCCTCGAACCCCGAGCGCACCTTCATCGCCCCGAGGTTGACCGCCTCGAGACCCGATGCGCAGAAACGGTTGATCTGCACCCCGGCCACGCTGACGTCCCAGTCCGCCGCCTGCACCGCAGTCTTGGCAATGTCCGCGCCCTGATCACCAATGGGTGTCACACAGCCCAGGACCACATCGTCCACCTGGCTGGTGTCGAGTTCGCAGCGCTGTTGCAGGGCCCGCAGCAGGCCCGCAGCCAGGTTCACCGGTTTCACGCTGTGCAGGGCGCCATCGGCCTTGCCTTTGCCACGGGGCGTGCGTAACGCATCGAATATCAAAGCTTGGGTCATGACGTCCTCGAACCGCTGTGCAGGGGAAAATGTCGAGCTCCCACCTTAGGCGCGACAGCCACGGATTCAATGACCGATGCGCTCAGCCGCCTTGACGCTCACGCTCAGACGAACGGTAGGCAGCTAAGGGATCCGCCGATGAAGGGTCGCGAACTGTCTAGCCAAAGGGCGGCCATCCGCTGCAGAGGCAGATTTATAGCTTTTTCATGACCACTGGCTACAACTTCATATGAATTGGATCTAAGCCAGGGGATTCAAGGCCCCTAAGGTAGAAGCTGTAGGAAGTCTCAGACGGATTTTGCGCTGGGACAGGTAAGAAAAGGGACACATTGCCGGCTCATAGTGAAATGCACCGATCGGCATGCATTGATGCTCAGGAATAACAACAAAAGGCATTCAGCCATGTTCAAACATTCGAAAGTACGTCAGGCGGGGCTCATTCTCTTTGCAACCACACTGCTGCTGATCTTGCCGAATCTCACCAAAGTGATCGGCTGATCCGTGGCTGTTCGTTCAACGAGTCAGAAAATTGTCCCCGGTTCCTACCGGGGCACGGACTTGTGTGCCAGTCTTCCTGAGGAACACGACGGGGAAGACTCATGCGCCATTGGATTGCACTTGCCACACTCTTGAGCGCTTTCGACGCTCATGCCGGGATCATTGACGTCAATCGCGCGGTGGACGAAATCAATGACGGCGCCCTGATCCTCGACCTGCGCAGCGAAAGCGACTTTGCCGCCGGCAACGTCCACAACTCGCTGCAGGTCAATCTCGAACTGGAGGACGGCACGGGCATCAGCGCTGAGGGCCTGGCCTACCAGCTGCGCAAGGTGGTGCTGGACCCCAACGCCACGGTAGTGATCTACAGCGATACCAACCAGCATGCCCTGGAAGCCGAAGACACCCTGGTCAAGCACGGTTATTTCGGTATCGTGAACGGCGGCAACTACGAAGAACTCCGGGACGCCCTGTTCGACCATGTGTCGCGACCCGACGATGTACTTCCCGGCGATGAACCCACTGACGACGACCCGACGGCCATCAATTGAAAGCTCTCCTGCTCTGCTCGACCCTGCTGTTGAGCACCTCGTTGCACGCTGCGCAACTGCTGATCGACCTGGGCTCCGGCAGCCACACCTGGCAGACCGAAGAGCTGCTCAAGCATCCGGACGCCCAGAACATCACCATCAAGGACGATGTGTCCTACAAGCGCGATATGCAGTACCGGGCCGTGCCCATGGCGCTCCTGCTCAAGGGCCTGAAGGCCGCGGATCACCTGCAGGCCGTGGCCCTGGATGGCTTTGCCGCGGAGCTCAGCGCAGGGCCGTTGCTCAACCGCCAGGGCGCCCAGGCCTGGCTGGCCATCGAGGACCCGGCCAAGCCCTGGCCGGCGCTGGCGGCGGACAAGCCCAGCGCCGGGCCGTTCTATCTGGTCTGGAGCGATCCAGCGGCCGGCCACATCAGCCCCGAACAGTGGCCATTCCAGGTTGCCCGCATTCAGCGCCTGGCCCCGGTAGCCGAGCGCTTCCCGGCCCTGGCCCCGGACCCGCAGCTGGCCGCGAATGATCCGCTCAACCAGGGTTTTGCCCTGTTCCAGAAGAACTGCCTGGCCTGCCACCGGCTCAACGGGGCCGGCGATTCGCAGTTCGGCCCGGACCTGAACATTCCCTACAGCCCCACCGAGTACTTCACGGGGGCCTTCCTCAAGCGCTATATCCGCGACCCGCAAAGCTTGAGGCGCTGGCCCCAGGCAAAAATGCCGGGGTTCAGCAGCAGCGTCCTGCCGGACACGGAGCTGGAACTCTTGCTGGGTTATCTCAAGCACATGGCCGGGCGCAAGCAACTGCCGCAATGACCTCCCCCCCTGCGCTCTGGCGCACCAGCAACTCTGGCTATCAGCTGCATAGTCAGAGTTGATTTCACGGCCGGGCTACCCACGCAGATAATCCGTCCATCGACACACACTTCATCCAGCCTGATGAAGCCCCTGCTGCAACCTTGATGAGATTGATGACCACCGTGCTCGGGCTGCCCCGAGCAACCTCCTCTCCTGGCCGGTCTTCCCTTTTAGCCACCCTCGCGGGTGGCTTTTTTTTACCTTTTGCAGCCCCCGAAAATGCAATTGGCCGGCCCGCGGGCCAGCCAATTGTCAGTCTTGCAGCGCTAAACGCGGGTCATACCAGGCGCCCGCGAACCTCCTGCTTCACGCCCCAGCCTTCAATGATGCCGCCCAGGGGCTCGACCACCGCCTCGAAGTCCTGTTCAAAATCCCCGATGCCGCCATAGGTGGCGTACATCACCTTGCTCAACTCCAGGTACCAGGCGCCATCGTCACGCACGCTGATCTGGGCATTCAAGGATTCACCGCGAAAATGTCCTGCCGCCCTGCGCGCCCGCTCCTCATCCGGGAAAATGGCGTAGAACTCGATGGGATGGAATCGTGAAAAGTCAAAACCGCCTTCTTTCATGCGGCGCAGCACACTGCTGCTGATGTCTTCTTGAACGGCTGTGCTCATGAAACGTCCTCCTCAAACCGATGGATAGACTTTCCGTGCTTCCCGACCCACCGACAAAGTGACCGGTATCACGACCCGGGGAGGGTCGTCGGGAAACAAGCATGGAGCTGACAAGACCAGAGCCTAGCGAAGAGTTCGCTGATCTCGTTTGCAGATTAGCGTCAACCTCTGGACGCCGCCAGAATTTGCTGCAGGAGCGGTCTCTACCCCCTCTAGATCGGCATGATGCTGAGAATCTGAATACTGTTCTGCTCTTTCAGGCTCTTGAGGGTCGGTGCCTCGGTGCGCCCGTCCAGATCATTGAGATCCAGTTCGGCACTCACTGGCAACAGCTTGGCCCGTACCAGTTGCGCAGCACGCTCCATCGTCGGTTGCTGGTCGCAATCGAAATGCTCGACGGACTGGACACCATGATCATCCACGAAAGTGACTTGCCACTTTTGCATCAGTGCCTCCTCGATAGCCCCATGAGTGGGCCTACAGCATCTCGACCCTGGCCCCTGGGCAAACGTTCCACCGCACGCTCATGAAAAGGCCGCCCGAAGGCGGCCTGAGTGAATCAGCAGAAGCTTCGACCGCTCACGGCTTTTCGGCACGGGCCTTGAGCGCCTTCAGGGTGTTGAAGGGCGCATCGACCACAAACTTGTTGGCCAGCCAGGACGGTACGCTGCCCCCCGGCTCGGTGTGCACCTGGTAAGTCACCTCGACCTGGTCAGCGCCTTTGGGGACGAACTTCCAGTAACCCTCGACCTGAGCCACGCGTACGAAGCCTTTCTCTTCGGGGATGTAGGTCGGCACGCCTTCGAGCTTGCGGGTCAGGCTGCCATCAGCCGCTTCGCTGGTGGTGATGTGCAGCACCGAGTCACGGGCGGTGACCGGCCACGGGGTGTTGAACTGGGTGTAGGTCCAGCTTTGATCACCTTCGTGCTTGAGCAGCTTCTGGGTCTTGCACTCGTGGATCCAGGAACAGGCGCCGGCCACGTCTTCCTGCAGCGCACGGAGCTTGGCGATGGAGGTCTTCATGGTGGTCACACCACGATAGGCCTTGTATTTGGAGCCGGCCACTTCACTCAGGGAGATCTTGATGCCGTCTTCGTCCTTGGCCGTTTGCCAGTCTTCGGCGTGGGCCGTTGCCGACAACAGCACGGTTAAACCACAGAGCACAGCCATTCGATGCAGCGAACCCATTGTCTTATTCCTTATTGTTGAAGTTCCGTTCATTGAGAACACTTTGAGCCTAGGCCGCTGTCACTTGCTCCCACCACCCGATCAGCCGGATGGCTTCTTCACGGCTTTCGCCACACACCTCAAGATCCGCCTGAAACGCCCCGCAAACAGCCGGCCGCTCTGGCATGCCGAACAGGCCACACAGATGTTCGACAGAAAGATGCAGGCAACGTTCTCCGGCCGGCTTGCCCTGAGGCATTCCGGGGATCGGGGTGCTGATGGAAGGGGCGATGCAGCAGGCGCCACAACCCTCACGGCAGTTCATGACGAAAAGCTCCTTGCGACAAGCAAAGTGTTAAATGACGCCCGCCAAGAGTAACCGCTAAAACAGCCGTTTAAAATTACTCAAAGAACGGATTTTCCCCGCAACTGTGCGTGACTGATCAGTCTCCGACAAAGTGTCGGTCAACCCGGTCACAGGCAGGCAGAAGTTTTTATTGCTTGAACTCGAAATCCAGGGCGGCGCCTTCGATATCCCGACGCTCCTCGTTGCGCAGCTGCAATTGCATTTCATTGCTGAGCAGACGGCCGTTGAGCTGGAACGGACTGTCTTCCTTGGGCTTCTCGCCAAACATCGGCGGCAGCAACGGCTCGCGCTTGGGCAAGGGAACGCTGCCCACGGGCTGCAGGTGCTTGACCATTTCCGGCGGCAGGCTCAAGTCCAGCTTGGGGCTGGTCAAGGGGGTCTTGATGTCTTGATAGGCCCACTTGGACTTGGCAGGGGGCTTCTTGTTTGCAGGCTTGGCCTTGGCGGCGTTGGCCGGGGCCTTGCTCTTGGTCTTGCTTGCGGAAGCCTTGCTTGCAGGAGCTTTCTTGGCGGTGCTCGATGGGCTCGGGTGCGACGTACCGGCGGCCGGTTTATCCGCAGCCGAGGCAGCCTGGGCAGGCGTGACAGCGGCAACTCCCAACAGGCAGGCACATAACCAGAAGGTAGGGAAAAAGGCTTTCATAAAGGCAGGTAGATCGACAAAAGGTGCCCTATGCTCGCTTGTTGCAGGCCCCATGACAAGCATGGGGCCACATTGTTTAGAATCCGCCGGCCGCTTCCTGGCACAACTGACTGGCCAGCATCCCCAGAGTCATCAAGGCCCGCTCGGCCTCACGGTTCCAGGGCGTTCCGCAGTTCAGGCGTACGCAGTGGTTGAACTGCTCGGTATTACTGAAGATCAGCCCCGGTGCAACGCTGATGCCCTGCTGCAGTGCACGCACGTGCAATTCCTGGGTGTTGACCCGGCCCGGCAGGCTGACCCACAGGATGAAGCCGCCATTGGGCCGGGTGATTTGCGTGCCCTCCGGGAAGTACTGCTGTACCGCCAGCTGGAAGGCGCTCAGGTTCTTGCGATATTCCTGGCGGATGTAGCGTAAATGCCGGTCATAACCGCCATTCTCCAGATAGGCCGCGACCCCCATCTGGGTCACGCTGCAGGCCGAATGGGTGCTGAATGTCTGCAATCGCTGGATCTCCTGCTGGAACTTGCCAGCAATCATCCAGCCGATGCGCACCCCCGGTGACAGGGTCTTGGAAAAGCTCGAGCAGTAGATCACCCGGTCCAGCCGGTCATAGGCCTTGAGGGCCTTGGTTCGCCCCACCTCGAACATCAGCTCGCCGTAGATATCGTCCTCGACCACCTGGATATCGAAGTCCGAGGCCAGGCGCAGCAGTTGCTTCTGCCGCTCCTCCGGCATGGTGCCGCCCAGGGGATTGCTCAGGCGCGTGGTCAATACCAGGGCCTTGATCGACCATTGGTTGGCTGCCAGCTGCAACGCTTCGAGGCTCATCCCCGTGGAGGGATCGCTGGGAATCTCGATGACCTTGAGCCCCAGCAGGTCTGCCAGTTGCAGCAGGCCGTAATAGGTCGGCGACTCTGCGGCGATCAGGTCGCCCGGCCGCGTCAGGACCCGCAGCGACATCTGCAGGGCATCGACACAGCCATGGGTAATCACTACTTCCGAGGGGTCGACCACGACGCCGGCATCGCGCATGCGGATCGCCACCTGCCGCCGCAGCGGCTCGAACCCCGGGCTGAACATGTAGCTGAACGCCCGGGGACTGTGGAAACGGGTGACCTTGGCCAACTGCTGGTGCAGCGCCCGTACCGGCAGGTAGTCGACGCTGGGCACTGCGGCCCCCAAGGGAAAGACTCCTTCGCGACGAGACTCCACCAGCACCTGATGAATGATGCTGCTGCGGGTGACCAGGCCCGGACGCTCGACTCGGGCGATATCCGGCGTGGGCGCCGTCAGCGCCGGCGTCTGGTGCACGTAGTAGCCCGACTGCGGGCGCGCACGGATCAGCCCCTGGTCTTCCAGGTTGGCGTAGGCCTGAAGCACCGTGGCGTGGCTGACGTTGAGCTGCGAGCTCATCTTGCGCACCGACGGTACACGCTCCCCCGGCTGGTAGACACCACGGCGAATATCCTCAGCCAGCTGCTGAGCGATACGTTGATAGAGCAAGAGATTGGTCATGGCGCAGCACTCGATTTCACGGCGTTTTATTCTTGTGTGAAACAATACCGGCACAGTTTAGAAGTGTACTGGGACAGTTTCTACAATAGTCGAGGACACCGGGCAGTGAAAAGCAGAACTGTAGGGTTTTTGTGAACCTTGAGACAGACATGAAAAAACCCGGCGCCTGGCAGGCGTCGGGTTTTTTCAGGGCATCCGCTGGGTTTCAGCGAGCAGCGCCGAGCTGGCCCTTTTCATCGGAGAAGACGATCTCGACCCGACGGTTCTGTGCCCGCCCCCGCTCGGAGGCATTGGCCTCTACCGGATAGTCGTCGCCATAGCCCTCGACCTGGATCCGCTTCTCGTCGATGCCCAGGTCCACCAGCACATCCGCCACCGACTGCGCCCGATCGCGGGACAACTGCAGATTGCTCTGCTTTTCGCCGGTGTTGTCGGTGTAACCCTCAATGCGCACCACGCGCTTGGGGTTGAGCTGGAGAAACTGCACCACCTTGAGCACCGTGCGATTGGCCGAACTCTTCAGCTCCGCCTCGCCGGTATCGAACAGCACGTCCCCCAGGGTCATGACCAGACCGCGATCAGTCTGGGTTGTCGCCAGGCTGATGATCTGCTCCTCCAGCCACTTGCCCTGCTGCTGCACGCTGAGCAACTTGGCCTCGCGCAAGGCCAGTTGCAGGCGCTGACGCTCCAGTTCGAGCTTGGCCGCCTGCTCCTGGTTCAGCGCCAGCTCCGTGTGCTCACGGGCAATTGCACTGTAACGACTGCTCAAGTAGGCGTAATGCTCCACGTCGCCACCGCTGCCCCAATAGCTGGACAGGCGATCGGCACGGGCCAGAGACTCACCGGCACGGATCACGTCCTTGGGCGCGATACGCAGCACATTGGAGTCCTCCTTGACCTTCTGGAAGTCATTGCCGGCCTGTTGCAGGGCTTCTTCGCTGTGCTGGCCGGCACAGCCAACGAGACTGGCGCCGGCCAGCAGTACAGCGCTGGCGAACAGAGGCTTGATCAGTTTCATTGGGCGTCTCCCAGCTGTTTGCGCAGACGCGTGATACGGGTATTGAGCACGTTCACCTGTTCCTGGCTCTTCTGGGTCAAGACTTTTGCCTCCGCCAGGCGCGCATCCAGCTCCGCCTGCTCGGCACGCATCCGTGCCTTCTTGTAGGACTCATCCTGCATATTGCCCTGGGCCCGGGAGTACTTGTCTTCGGCCAGTTTCAACTCAGGCACGTCGTCGACAGAAGCTCCCACGGCCTTGGCTTGTTCCAGCGCCTGGGCCGTGAGGCGCATCTGTTCGTTGGGTGCGGGATCGGTTGCACAACCCGCCAGGGCCAGAACGGCCAGGGCAGCGAAAATAGGTCGAATAGTCACACGATATTCCTACGGTTTTGGGCTGCTGACGGGTTGCTGCATCTGAGCCTTCCAGCGCTCCAGATTGCGCTGCAGCAAGGCCTCCGTCAGACCGGACGCGGGCAATTCTGTCATCTTTTTGGCCAACTGTCCGCGCAACCATGGGTCATTGCAGGCGGAGTTGTGGGACAGCGCGAGAAACAGCCCCGGTTTGTCGACCGGCTGGGGAAAGGACGTCAGATCCGCCGCCATCCCCAAGGACTGGGCCATGGCCATGCCCGCGTAACGCGGCGCCAGAACGTAGTCCACTTCCCCCAGGAGCAAGGTCTGGAACACCTGGGTCAGGTTCGGCAGAGGCTTGAGTTGCAGGTGCGCCTTGGCCATGGCCTGGAAAGGCTGGGTCAGCCGGGCCTTTTCCGATACCGCGCCGGGATGGCCGGCAAGATCCGCCGGCTGGTTATAGCTGAGGGTCGAGTCCTTGCGGGTCCATACCAGGTAGTCATTCTGCACCAGGGCCGGATGGATGTAGTCCAGGGACTCCAACTCGTTCAAGGTCAGGGGCGCGTCGGCCAACAGATCCATGCGCCCGCTGCGCACTTCATCCAGGGCCTCGGAACGCTTGCCGGCATACAGCAATTCGACCTTGAGCCCCAGCTCTCCCGCCACCTGCTGCAACAGATCGGCGCTGGCCCCGATCAGGTGCTTGGGATTTTGCGGGTCGCGCCACAGGTACGGCGGTGCATCCGGGCTACCGGTGACCACCAGGCGTTCGCACTTGCCTGCAGCCATCGACAGCGATGGCAACAACGTCAGGCCCAACAGCGCTGACCAGCCACTCATGCGGCGCAGATCCATGGCGAAATTCTCCCCAGCAAAAAAAACACATAAAAAAAGCCCGGCCAAGGGGCCGGGCTCTTTATAAGTGAAGCCGCCGGATTAGACCAGCTTCTCCAGCTCAGGTACGGCTTCGAACAAGTCCGCCACCAGGCCGTAATCGGCCACCTGGAAGATCGGAGCTTCTTCGTCCTTGTTGATCGCAACGATCACCTTGGAGTCTTTCATGCCGGCCAAATGCTGGATCGCGCCGGAGATACCGACGGCGATGTACAGCTGTGGCGCAACGATCTTGCCGGTCTGGCCGACCTGCATGTCGTTCGGTACGAAGCCTGCGTCCACCGCAGCGCGGGAAGCGCCGACAGCAGCGCCGAGCTTGTCGGCCAGGGCGTACAGGTGCTTGAAGTTGTCGCCGTTCTGCATGCCACGGCCGCCGGAAACGACGATCTTGGCAGCGGTCAGTTCAGGACGGTCGGACTTGGCCAGCTCTTCGCCAACGAAGCTCGACTTGCCGGCATCGTGAGCGGCGCCGACGGCTTCAACCGCGGCCGAACCACCTTCAGCGGCAACGGCGTCGAAGCCGGTGGCACGCACGGTGATGACTTTCACGGCAGCCGAGGACTGCACGGTAGCGATGGCGTTACCGGCATAGATCGGACGCTTGAAGGTATCAGCGCTTTCTACCGAGATGATCTCGGAGATCTGGTCGACGTCCAGCTGAGCGGCAACCCGCGGCAGGATGTTTTTGCCGTTGGAAGTAGCGGCAGCCAGGATGTGGCTGTAGCCAGCACCCAGTTCGGCCACCAGCGGCGCAACGTTTTCCGGCAGTTGGTGAGCGTAGGCGGCGTTGTCGGCCACCAGCACTTTAGCCACGCCAGCGATCTTGGCCGCAGCTTCAGCCACAGCGCCAACGCCCTGGCCGGCTACCAGTACATGCACGTCACCACCGATTTTGGCAGCAGCAGCAACGGTGTTCAGGGTGGCCGGAGCCAGCGCCTTGTTATCGTGTTCGGCGATTACCAAGATAGTCATGTCAGATTACCTTCGCTTCGTTTTTCAGTTTCTCGACCAGTTCAGCCACCGACTTGACCTTGATACCCGCGCTGCGTGCAGCCGGCGCTTCGACTTTCAGGGTCTTGTTGGTGGAGGCGGTGGAAACGCCCAAAGCATCAGGAGTCAGCGTTTCAAGCGGCTTCTTCTTGGCTTTCATGATGTTTGGCAAAGACGCGTAGCGCGGCTCGTTCAAACGCAGGTCGGTGGTGACGATGGCTGGCAGGTTCAGCGCAACGGTCTGCAGGCCGCCGTCGATTTCACGGGTGACATTGACCTTGTCGCCGGACACTTCAACCTTGGAGGCGAAGGTGCCTTGAGCGTAACCGCTCAGGGCCGCCAGCATCTGGCCGGTCTGGTTGTTGTCGCTATCGATGGCCTGTTTGCCGAGGATCACCAGCTGAGGCTGTTCCTTGTCGACCACGGCCTTGAGCAGCTTGGCCACGGCCAGGGAGTTCAACTCTTCAGCGGACTCGACGAGGATCGCGCGATCGGCACCCAGTGCCAGGGCGGTACGCAGTTGCTCTTGAGCAGTAGCAGGACCGATGGAGACGACGACGATTTCAGTCGCTACACCTTTCTCTTTCAGGCGTACGGCTTCTTCCACTGCGATTTCGCAGAAAGGGTTCATCGACATCTTGACGTTGGCGAGGTCGACGCCGGAGTTGTCCGCTTTGACGCGAACCTTGACGTTATAGTCGACCACTCGTTTGACAGCTACAAGAACCTTCATGGATTCCTCGTTACTCTCCGGTGAAAAGAAAGTCGCCTAGGCGAGAACCTGGCGGTTGATGCTCATCGGCACAAGGGCACCTCCAAAAACGCTGGCGCACAAAGGTTGACCTTGCTCACGGGGTGATGACCGCTCGTCAGTGGTGACCGACGGGTCATTCATTATCGCGGCGTGTAAACTGCGCAGATTCAAGCTGCGCGGCGCGTCACCTTTACTGCCTTTGCCCTGTCTTTAGAGGTGCTCTTGAAACCAACAGTCAGCCTACGGCGAGCGCAAAACCGACCGTATCTTGACCGGAACGCCTTTTCCGGTCAATACGGCAAAATAGCCGTTTATAAGCCGCGCTTCTTTGATTTATCTGGGCTGCGGCAAATTCAAACAAACGTTTGTATTGGACGCTGAGAGTGGTGTAGATATAATGCGCCGCCCAGAGAGAAAGGTCGGCCATCCTCACCTCCTCCCCCCCTGTGTGATGGGAGAAAGCGCGGATGCAACGCCAAACCTCCAATTAGAAAAAACCGTTGAGCCTTGAGTAGGAGATAGCCTAGTGGAACGCGAATACATGGAATTCGACGTGGTCATCGTCGGTGCCGGCCCCGCAGGCTTGTCCGCCGCTTGCCGCCTTAAGCAGAAGGCCGCTGAAGCCGGCAAGGAAATCAGCGTCTGCGTGGTTGAAAAAGGCTCCGAAGTCGGTGCTCACATCCTTTCCGGTGCCGTGTTCGAACCACGGGCCCTGAACGAGCTGTTCCCGGACTGGAAAGAGCTGGGCGCCCCGCTCAACACCCCGGTCACCCGCGACGACATCTATGTCCTGCGCAGCGGTGAAGCCGCCACCAAGGTTCCAGACTTCTTTGTGCCCAAGACCATGCACAACGAAGGCAACTACATCATTTCCCTGGGCAACCTGTGCCGCTGGCTGGCCCAGCAGGCCGAGAACCTGGGCGTGGAGATCTACCCGGGCTTCGCCGCCCAGGAAGCCCTGATCGACGAAAACGGCGTGGTCCGCGGGATCATCACCGGTGACCTGGGTGTCGACCGTGAAGGCCATCCAAAGGACGGCCTCTATACCCCTGGCATGGAACTGCGCGGTAAATACACCCTGTTCGCCGAAGGCTGCCGTGGCCATATCGGCAAGCAGCTGATCAAGCAGTTCAACCTGGACAGCGACGCCGACGCCCAGCACTACGGCATCGGCCTCAAGGAAATCTGGGAAATCGATCCGGCCAAGCACCAGCCAGGCCTGGTGGTACACACCGCCGGCTGGCCGCTGGACATCATGAGCAACGAGAACACCGGCGGCTCCTTCCTCTATCACCTGGAAAACAACCAGGTGGTGGTGGGCCTGATCGTCGACCTGTCCTACGCCAACACCTACCTGTCGCCGTTCGACGAGTTCCAGCGACTCAAGCATCACCCGGTGCTCAAGCAGTACCTGGAAGGCGGCAAGCGCATCAGCTACGGCGCCCGGGCCATCTGCAAGGGCGGCCTGAACTCGCTGCCGAAGATGGTATTCAAGGGCGGCGCACTGATCGGCTGCGACCTGGGCACCCTGAACTTCGCCAAGATCAAGGGCAGCCACACCGCCATGAAGTCCGGCATGCTCGCCGCCGATGCCGTGGCCGACTCGCTGTTCGCCGGTTCCGAAGGCGCCGACGAGCTCAAGAGCTACGTCGACTCGTTCAAGTCCAGCTGGCTGTACGAAGAACTGTTCGCCAGCCGCAACTTCGGCCCGGCCATGCACAAGTTCGGCCCGATCATCGGCGCCGGCTTCAACTGGATGGACCAGAACATCTTCGGCGGCAAGCTGCCCTTCACCCTGCACGACACCAAGCCGGACTACGCCTGCCTGAAGCTGGCCAAGGACTGCGTGAAGATCGACTACCCGAAACCCGACGGCAAACTCAGCTTCGACAAACTGAGCTCGGTGTTCATCTCCGGTACCAACCACGAAGAAGAACAGCCGTGCCACCTGAAGCTGACCGACCCGAGCATCCCGCTCGGCCGCAACCTGCCGCTGTACGACGAGCCGGCCCAGCGCTACTGCCCGGCCGGCGTGTATGAAGTGATCACCCAGGAAGATGGCGAGAAGCGCTTCCAGATCAACGCCCAGAACTGCGTGCACTGCAAGACCTGCGACATCAAGGACCCGGCCCAGAACATCACCTGGGTCACCCCGGAAGGCGCTGGCGGCCCGACTTACCCGAACATGTAAGCCGCTGCGATATAAGAAGGCCCCCTTTATGGGGGCCTTTTTCATGCCCGGGATTCGGCGACACCACAACCTGTAAGAGCCGGCTTGCCGGCGAAGCCCCCCCCAAACCTTGCTCCGGCCCAAGAGCGCCTTCGCTGGCAAGCCAGCTCCTACAAGGGGCGCGGTGTTTTCAGGCTGCGCGCTCTTCCCCGGGATTACGCTCGAAGTAGCGCTTGTACTCACGACTGAACTGCGAGGTGCTCTGGTAACCCACGCGATGCGCCACCTGGGCCACGCCCAGCCCCTCTCCCAGCAGCAGCTGCTGGGCCTTGAGCAGGCGCAGGCGCTTCAGATACTGCACCGGCGACAGCAGGGTGCTGCGCTTGAAATGCTCGTGGAAGGTCGAAGTGCTCATGTTGGCGCAGCGGGCCAGGGTCTCGACGTTCAACGGCTCGGTGTAGTGCTCGTGCAGGTGGTTGAGCGAGGCCGCAACCCGGGCGAACTGCCCCTGCTGCTCCACCAGCGCCCGCAGCGCATCGGCCTGGGGCCCACGCAAAGCGGCAAAGAGCAACTCGCGCACCCGTGAAGGGCCCATGACCTTGCACTCCAGAGGATCGTGCAGGCAGCGCAGCAGGCGTTCCACGCAGCCACGCATGGCGTCGTCGAGCACCGCCGAAGTCATCGACTCCAGGGTCTGCGCCGAGGCCGCCCGGCCCTCGCTGACGCCCATGGCCAGCACCAGCTCGCTCAGCACTGCCCGGTCGATGGCGATGGAAACCCCCAGCAGTGGCGCATCCGGCAAGGCGAAGGTTTCGCACTCGAAGGGCACCGACAGGGCCTGGATCAGGTAATGCCCGGCGCCGTATTCCAGGGTCCGCGTGCCCAGGTAGGCCAGCTTGCTGCCCTGGGCAATGATCATCAGGCTCGGCTCGTAGATCTGCGGACCCCGCGCCACATCGCAGCTGGCCCGCAGCACCTTGACCCCGGGCAAGGCGGTAGCAACGAAGCCCTCGCGACTGGCAAGGGGCTGGATCAGCGAGACCAGGGTGGCGTTGGCGTCCAGATGACGGGTCAGCAGCATGCAGAAAACTTCACGAAAAAAGGGATGAAAACATCATCGCAGGTCTGCACGCCAATGCCGCGTGAAAACCGCCAATGCCGGAGGAATAGGCATGACATGCCGAGGAATCACCATGGTTGCCCCGAGGCCCGACGCAGAAAATGCCCCGCCTCAATCGTCAGTGTTTTTGCGAGGTCCACCATGTACACCGCCATCGGTTATGCCGCCCAGTCGGCCACCACTCCCCTCGCCCCCATGAGCTTCCAGCGCCGCAGTCCACGTGCGGACGACGTCGCCATCGAGATCCTCTACTGCGGCGTCTGCCACTCCGACATCCACCAGGCCCGCAACGAATGGGGGATCGCCGTGTACCCGCTGATGCCGGGCCACGAGATCGTCGGCAAGGTCACCGCCGTCGGTGCCAACGTCAGCAAGCACAAGGTCGGCGACCTGGTGGGCGTCGGTTGCATGGTCGACTCCTGCCGCCACTGCGAAGCCTGCGCCGCGGACCTGGAGCAGTATTGCCTACAAGGCCCGACCATGACCTACGCCACCCCGGACCGGGTCGATGGCAGCAACACCATGGGCGGCTACTCCGACAGCATCGTGGTCAGCGAGCACTTCGTGGTGCGCATCCCGGAGAAACTCGACCTGGCCAGCGCCGCGCCGATCCTCTGCGCCGGCATCACCACCTACTCGCCACTCAAGCACTACGGAGTCAAGGCCGGTGACAAGGTAGGGATTCTCGGCATGGGCGGCCTGGGCCACATGGGCATCAAGTTCGCCAAGGCCCTGGGCGCCGAAGTGACCCTGTTCACCCGCTCCGCGAGCAAGGCCGAAGAGGCCCGCCGCCAGGGTGCTGACCACGTGATCGTGTCCACCGATGCGGCGCAGATGCAGTCGGTAGCCGGGCATTTCAACTTCCTGCTGGACACCATCCCGGTGCCCCACGACCTCAATCCCTACCTCGACACCTTGCGTTTCGACGGCGTGCATATCCTGGTGGGCCTGATCGAACCGGTAGACCCGGCGCTGCATGCCGCCAAGCTGGTGATGAGCCGCCGGGTGCTGGCCGGCTCGCTGATCGGCGGCATTGCCGAGACCCAGGAAGTGCTGGATTTCTGCGCCGAACACGGCATCACCTGCGATATCGAAATGCTCGATATTCGCCAGATCAACCAGGCCTATGAGCGCATGATCAAAGGGGATGTGAAGTATCGCTTCGTGATCGACATGGCGACCTTGAAGGCCTGACCCTCGATGCCATGACGGCCCGGCTTGTCGCGGGGAGGCGCTCCACGGCGTACGCCCTCGCCGGCAAGCCGGCTCCTGCATGGGCCAGCCGACGTCAACTCATGGAGTTGTCGTCAGCCGCGGGCGAAAGCCCGCAGCACTTCGCCGTCCATGCGGTACTTGACCCACTCCTCCTGAGGCTGGGCGCCCAGGGACTTGTAGAACTGGATCGCCGGTTCATTCCACTCCAGCACGCTCCATTCGAAGCGTCCGCAATCGTTGTCACAGGCAATCTGCGCCAAGTGCCGCAGCAGTTGCTTGCCCGCCCCGCCACCGCGCTGTTCCGGGGTGATGTAGAGATCCTCCAGGTACAGGCAGTTGCTGCCCAACCAGGTGGAATAACTGAAGAAAAATACCGCAAAGCCGATCGGCACACCGTCACGCAGGCAAATCAGGCCGTGGGCCGTGGCGCCTTCGCTGAACAGGCTGCGTTCGATGTCGGCAACACTGGCGAGCACCTCGTGGCGGGCCCGCTCGTAGTCGGCGAGTTCGGTGATGAACGCAAGAATCTGCGGGGCATCGCTAGGCAGCGCGGGACGGATTTCGACGGACATCGACGGTTCTCATGGCGGAATCAGGCGGCCATATTAGAACGACAGGAGAAAAACATGCACGGGCATTTGCATGCACCGGGCTGACCGTTGCGACTCGCCAAGCCCCATTCCACTGGCGGCGATCAACGACACTTCCACAGCCTTGCAGCCCCTGCACGCCTTATCGCCAGCCACGACAACGGCTACAGTGGCATCGAACTGGACACCTCAGGCCCTTCAATGACCTTCGCACCTCTGCATACCCTGGCGACCACCCTGCTGCCACATGCCCTCGAGCCTGGCGATGACGGCGCCCATGACCTGTCCCACCTGCAACGGGTCTGGAACAATGTGCGGCGCATTGCAGGGGAAGAAGGCGGCGACCTCAAGGTACTGCTGGCCGCCACCCTGCTCCACGATTGCGTGGCCGTGGAAAAAAGTTCGCCGCTGCGCCCCCGGGCCTCGCAACTCTCGGCGGACAAGGCTCGCGGTGTGCTCTCCGAACTTGGCTGGTCCAGCTGCGAGATCGACGCCGTGGCCCACGCCATCGCCGCCCACAGCTTTTCGGCCGCCATTGCGCCCACGTCCCTGGAAGCCAGGATTCTCCAGGACGCCGACCGGCTCGATGCCCTGGGCGCCCTGGGTGTGGCCCGCACCTTCTATGTCGCGGGACGCCTGGGGCGGGCTCTCTACGACCCCAACGACCCATGCGCCGAGCAGCGCGAACTCGACGACGCGCACTTCACCCTGGACCACTTCCAGACCAAGTTGCTGCACCTCGCCGAAGGTTTTAACACCGCCGCCGGCATCCGCCTGGCCCAGGTCCGCCATGAGCGCCTGCAGCGCTTTCGACAGGAGTTGCTGGAGGAGATCGGCCAGTAGCAGCAACGCTTACTCCGCTGCCGGCTAACCCTGAGGCCTGCAGGAAGACAACAAACACCCGGCGGTACCATGCTAGAAAGCCCGGCATAACTCCAAGCATAAAGAGGCGCTTTCATGTCCGCGGGCAATACGCAGGAATCCAGGGTTTCAGGCCCACTCTTCGGCCTGTTCTGCCTGGGCAGCTACCTGCTGTCGCTGTCCTATGGCTCGACCTTTCTCCTGTCATTGCTGATCAGCGGCCGGGGCGGCAATGAACATGACGCCGGCAGCGTGATTTCCGCAGCGATGCTCAGTACCTTCGTTGCCGTGATCGGTTCCGGGCACCTTGCAGACTGGCTCGGCGCCGCGCGCTCAGTGGCGCTGTTCGGCTGCCTGCTGGCACTGGCCAGCCTGGGCTTTGCCCTGACTCCGGGATTCGGCCCCGGCCTGCTGGTCTTCGGCCTGACCCTGGGCCTGGGTTGGGGGGTGTTCTACACCTTGGGGCCCATCCTCGTGGCCATGCTGGTGGAGCCGGCACACCGCGCTCGTTACTTCGCCCTGCTGTCGGGCAGCATGATGACCGGCATCGGCTCCGGCCCGCTGCTGGGGCGCCTGGCCAGCGCCCTGGGGTATCCATTGACCAGCGCCTTTTTCATTGCCGCAGCGGCCAGTCTGCTGGGGGTGTTGATCTTCTGGCGACTGGGTGCCCACCTGCATCAGCGCGCCAGTCACCTGGGCACGGCGGCGGCGCGCATCACCTGGGACGGCACGGTTCGCGTGCTGTCCTCCAGGGCTGTGTTCCCGATTCTGATGGTGGGCCTGGGGGGCTGCGTGTTCGGCGGCCTGTCGAGTTTCCAGACCAGCTACGGGCCTTCCCGCGGGGTTGATTACTCGCTGTTCTTTCTCGGCTTCATGAGCGCCGCCATCGCCAGCCGGATGCTGATCGCCGGCTTTGTGGTCAAGCGCGACCCCTACCGTGCCTCCTGCCTGCTGTCGGGGCTGATGGTGGTATCGATCCTGCTGTTCCTGTTTGCCGTCGACAGCAGCGCCAGCTACCTGCTGGCCGCGGCAGTGCTGGGGGTTGGCTATGGCCTGACCTATTCGGTGATCAACGGCCTGGCCGCCAACGAGGCGCCCAGCGCCAGCACCTCTCAATCATTGCTGCTGTTCAGCCTGTCCTACTTTATCGGGGTGTTCGGTTTTCCCTTGCTGGCCGGACGGATCATCGTCGAATCCGGCATCCAGACCCTGCTATTCACCGTGCTGGGCATCGCCTTGCTGAACTGGCTGATCAGCCTCGGGCGCCTGGGCTGGCGTCGCTTGCGCCAGCCACGGATCGCCCACGGCAGCTGACACCGTTCATCGCTTCTCAGGCACCAATCGCCAACCAGGGCGGACCAATATCAGGTACGACGCTAACGAATGGAGGCGACACCATGATCAAGGTCCAACTCTCTGCCCTCGCACTGGCCGGGCTGCTGTCCACCGCCGCCCTGGCGGGCGCCACCGGCCCGACCAACCCGGTGGAAGGTCCAAAATCCCCCGCGACCCAGGGCACACCGAAAATCAACCTCAACCCACCGGCCATGGACGAAGGTTCGCTGCCACCCGCCACCGGCACCGACCCGCGGATCCAGGGCAACGACAACGGCCGCCAGGGCGGGGCCGGCACCCTGGATTCGAGCAGCCCGGACAACAGCAAGACCGGCACCGGTTCGAAAACCACCAGCGGCGGCTCAGGCTCCGAAGGCAGCAGCCAGTAGCGCCCGGCGCCGGTTCAATCCAGCACGCCCCGCCTGGCGGGGCCTTGAGGAGAGATGCCATGACTCGAGGAAGCAAAGCCAAATACACCCTCGCCCAGCGGCGCAAGGCGGCGGCCATCGAAGCCAGCTACGAGGAACGTGGCCTGCCCCCGGAGCAGGCCGAAGCGCGGGCCTGGGCCACGGTCAACAAGCAGTCCGGAGGGGGCGAGCGCGCCGGCGGCTCGGGCAAGGACAAGAGCCAGGCAGACAAGGCTCGGGCTCGCAGTGAGTCAGCCCGCCGCGCCGTGGCCACGCGCCAGGGCCACGCCCGCAACAGCGCTGCGTCCCTCGGCACCCAAAGCAAGCAAAGCCTGCTCAAAGAGGCCCGGGCGAAGAACATTCCGGGGCGCTCCAGCATGCGCAAGCAGGAATTGATCGAAGCCTTGCGCAAAGCCGGTTGAAGCGTCGGAGCCAAGGGCAAGCCGCTCTTCACTGAGCGAGCAGCATGGCCTCTACTTCAGCGCTACCCGGCGCCGTGGCCGGGCCGCGGCGGGTGACCGCCAGAGCAGCGGCGGCGTTGGCCCGGCGCGCCGCTGCCAGGGGCTCATGGCCTGCCGCCAGGGCTGCGACAAAAACCCCGGCGTGGGTGTCGCCAGCGCCGTTGCTGTCCAGCGCCTCGACCTTGAACCCCGGGACCTGAACCGCCTGCCCGCGCTGACTGACCCAGCAGCCCCGAGCGGCGTCACGCAAGACCAGCAAGGCACTGGGCGACAGCCAGGAGCCAAGCTGCTGCAATGCGGCGCCGATCTCTGAGGCCGAGGTGAACTGCAGCGCTTCTGCCCGGTTGCTGCTCCAGATATCGATCCGCGGCAGCAAGGCTGCCATCAGCGGGGAGTCCGCCGAGGCCGCCAGCGGTCCCGGATCGAACATCAGCGGCAACTCTCGCGGCAGCGTCAGCAGCCAGTCCACCAGGGCCTGGGCCTTGCTCGCCTGCAGCAGGCTGTAGCCACTGACATACAGGTAGTCCCCCGGGGCCACGGTGACGTGTGCCAAATCCTCGGCCGACAATTCGCCCTCGGCGCCGATGTGGGAAATGAACGTACGCTCGGCAGAAGATTCGGTCAGGGCCACGCACAAACCGGTATCAGCCCCGGGGCTGCATTCCAGGCTCATCCGAATGCCTTCGGCCTGCATCGCCTGGCGCGCCAGGTCGCCGAATCGACCCTGGCCGTGACGGCCGAGGTAGACCACCGGCAAGCCGTTGCGCGCCGCAGCGGCCATGACATTGAAGCCACCGCCGACCTCGAAGCTCGCCGAATCGGCCAGCACATCGCCGCCTGACGCCGGCAGACGATCCACCGCCATCACCAGATCGACGATCACCTGGCCGCTGTGCAGCAATCTAGGCATTGGCATTCTCGATAAAGGCCCCGCGCCGATCCCGGGCGCCCCCCAGCAGGCCGTAGCCGCCCCCGGCTACCAGGAAGGTGACGATCCAGCCCAGGCCATTCTCGCCCAGCCAGGAGTTGGCCAGCGGCCCGGTGAACCAGGCGTCTGCGGCGGTGGTACCAATGCTGGTGAAGCAGAAGCCCAGGACGATGGCCAGCACCCAGGCGCCAAAGGCGCGCCACTCGATGCCGCCCCGGTACCAATAGGCGCTGCTCGGGCTGACATCGAGCAAGTCATCGGCGCTGTAGTAATGACGGTGGATCAGGTCCACCACGAAAATCCCGACCCAGGCAGTGATCGGCACCGCCAACAGCGAAATGAAGCTGATGAAGGGACCGTAGAAACTGTCGGCGATCAGCATGAAATAGATCGAGCCGATGAAGATCGCCACGATGTCCACCAGCACCGCATAGACCCGCTTGACCCTGAGGCCCAGGGTCAGTGCGGTGAGGCCGGCGGAATACACCGACAGGTTGTTGGAGAGCAGCAGGCCGCCAAACGCGGCGATCAGGTACGGCACGGCCATCCAGTTCGGCAGCATGTTGCGGATCGCGATGATCGGATCCACTGCCGAGGCCAACTGATCATTACCCACTGACAACAGCCCGCCCAGGGTGATCAGCAGCACCAGCGGAATACCGGCACCAAAGGCTGCCGAGGCCACCAGCCGTCCGGCGGTAACCGAGCGCCGCTGATAGCGCGACATGTCCGCCCCGGAGCTGGCCCAGCCGATCCCGGTGCCGGCGGCCATGGTACCGATGCCGATGAGCATGGCGCTCATCGGCGCGGGCGTGGCATTGAACACCGCAGTCCAATCGACGGTGGCGCAGAGAAATCCGCCGACCAGCAGGTTCAGCGCACCGAATCCATAGGTGGCCCACTTCTGGATCACCAGCAAGGTGGCGTGGCCCAGGCCGGACACGCTCAGGGTCATCAGGACGATGAGACCGATGAACAGCAGGGTCAGCAGGGGTGTGTCCCTGGCCGACGCCTGGGTATCGAACAGGATCGAACTCAAGGACAACAGGACAAAGGCGGCGGTGGTGGTGTTGACGGTTTCCCAGCCTACGCGGGAAAGCATCGACACCAGGGTCGGGCCGATGTTGCCGCGCACACCGAAGATCGCCCGGGACAGGGTCAGGCTCGGGGCCCGCCCTCGCCGGCCGGCCACCGAAATCAACCCGACCACGGCGAATGAGCCCATCGAGCCGAGTATCGCCACCAGCAGCACCTGCCAGATCGACAGGCCATGAAAGGCCACCAGGGTAGCTCCCAGGGGCAAGCCGAGGATGCTGATATTGGCCGCGAACCAGACCCAGAACAGTTGCAGCGGGTGCCCGTCGCACTCAGCCTCGGGCACCGGCTCGATCCCCCGGGTTTCCAATTGCCCGGCGCCCGGCCCGACCGTCGATGAACTCATGAATAAGGCTCCTGTTGCCGTTGTTATGGTTTTAGGCAATTTCGGAAGTCGCTGAACATCCCGGCATCCCTGGCCGTGGTCACGCTTTCCATAGCAATCGGCGGCAAAGCCGATCGAATGTTTTATCGCCGAGCGATGATCGGATCAGGCGACCTGGCGCAAGGCCAGCAGCTGTTGTACCAGAGGTTGCAGATCCAGAGCATTGACCTGCTGCACCTGGGCGATCAATTCAGCGGGCCAGGCCGGCAACCCCAGGCAGGCTCCGAGCATGGCGCCGAGAATGGCCGCAATGGTGTCGGTGTCGCCACCCAGGCTGGCGGCCATACACAGCGCCTCGAACGCTTCCAGGTGCCCGAGAGCCACTTGCCCGGCCAGGGCGAAGCTCGCCACCACTGATTCCTGGGAGGCCACCGACGTACCGATCAGCTCATAGAGCATCTGCATGAACTGCGCCTTGTCATCGCCGGCGCTCAAGGAACAGGCCCACTCCAGGCGCGTGGCGATATTGGCACCCGCAACCCAGTGCCCGCGGGCCTGCGCCTGTCGGGCGATCTGCCCTCCCAAAGACAGCGCCTCGCTCAAGGCAGCACCGTTGATTCCGGCTGAAACCACCGCCGCGACCGCCGCTGCGCTGGCAATCCCCAGGCTGGTGTTATGGGTCACCTGGCAGGCTTCGACCACCGCCTGGATAAAACCATCAGCCTGAGTGACATCGGCCGCAATCCCCACTGGCGTGATGCGCATCGCCGCGCCGTTGGTGGTGCCGTAGCGGCCGGCGTCATCCACCGAATGGCCGGCGAGAATCAATTCAATGGCGTGCTTGGTGGAAGGGCCAAGCAAGTCCAGCGAGCCTTTGGCACGCATCGCCGCTTCCCATTCGATCAGGCTCTGGGCCAACGCCGCCGGGGCAATGCGCCCCTCGCCCCGAACCAGCAACTGGCCCACCAGGATCGCCTGCTCGGTATCGTCGGTGATCGAACCCGCAGGCATGTTGGCGGCGATCGGCTGATCCGGGCCAGCATCCTCCAGAGTGTGGATGACACCGAAACGCTGGCGGATCTGCTCACGGCTCAGGGATTGGGTCGGCATGCCCAGGGCGTCGCCCAAGGCCAGCCCATAGAAGGCCCCAAGTGCGCGTTGCAGTGAGCTCACCGCGACTCTCCAAATTGCAGGTGCATGCGAAAATGCTGAGGATCCAACAGGCTCTCCACCTGCTCCATGAAGCGGCCCTGGCGGTCGTAGGTGGTCCGCAGTGCCTTGAGGAATACCTCGCCTGGAGCACGGCCGAGCAATTGTGCATCGTCCACGCTCAACGGCTCGGCGCCGATCCACTGATCGCCACGCTCGCCGATGTAGCCATAGGCAGCCAGGGTAATGGTCAGGGAATCATCGATCAGGCCGACCCGAGGCAGGCCTTCCAACTCGCCGGAGGCTGGGATCAGCGAGCGCTCAAGGGACAGTACCCGGCCATCGGTACTGCGACGACGACGATCCAGGGCAATGAATTGATCGGTCCCCAGGCGATGCTTGAGGTCCGGGCGGCAGATCGCCTCCAGGCGCAGCACCTCGGTATTGACCAGGGCGCCGCTGTCGGCGAGGGCCTGGGCCCAGCCGTGATGCTGGTCCAGGGCGACCCCGTCAAAGGTGACGATGGAGCCGACCCCGCTTTGTGTGGCGATGTAGTTGCGTCGCTTGAGCTCGGCCAGGGCCTCACGCAAGGTGCCGCGGCTGACACCGAATTCCTCGGCCAACTGATGCTCGCCCGGAAGCTGGAAGCCGTCTTCCATGAGACCGCTTTCAATACGCCGGATCAACTCGTCGACCACCCTTGTTTTTTTATCGAATCGGACATGTTTAATCATGTCCGGTTTGATACATGAAACGTCGGATCGAGAGCAAGAAATATCGTCCTACAACAGTCTGAAATCCCTGTTCAGGGCTCAAGCCCTATAGGGAAGAACACTCCGCAGCTCCAGACCCCAAGCCAATTCTGGCCATTGATGACACGAACCTGTGCCAGCTCCACCAGTTGGTAGAAGACATTGCGATGGACCAGCGCCTCAAGATTGTGCCGAACCAGGATGTACGGCGCCGGCTCCTGAGTCACAGGGTCGATCAGTACTCGCAGCGGGTGCTGCTCAGCCGCCTGCACCTGCTCATCGACATTGGTGCTAAAGCGCAGCACCTGGCTTTCGCCCTGCCCCTCAACCTCGAGGGTCACCGCGACGAAGGGAGCGTCATCGACCTTGATCCCCACCTTCTCCACGGGCGTGACGAGGAAGTAGTCGTCGCCATCACGGCGCAGAATGGTGGAGAACAGCTTGACCATGGGCTTGCGACCAATCGGCGTGCCCAGGTAGTACCAGGTGCCGTCGCGGGCAATGCGCATGTCGATATCGCCGCAGAAATCGGGGTTCCACAAGTGGACCGGCGGCAAGCCCTTCTCGGCCTTGGGAATCTGCGCCAACAGGTCATTGGCCTTGCCTGGACCACTCATAGCATTTTCCTCAATGACTCAATCACTCAAACCCAGCAAACCGCGAGCGTATTGTTGCAAGGGTGGGCCAAGCAGATCCTGTGGCTTGTTGTCGTGGAACGTCAGTAAACCGCCACGACTGCGAATACGTGCCGAATCGATCAGGTACTGGGTACTGGTCTCGATCAGCATCAGCTGGATCGTACTGGTATCGACCCCCAGGCGATCCACTGCCTCCTGGTCCAGCCACTCATCGGAGTTGCCGATACGATCGTCAGCCTTGGCAAAACGCGCATAAAGCAGGTAATGCGCTCCCACTTCCCGCGCCTCAGCCATGGCTTCGTTCAAGCCTTCGGCAGCCCGGGCCCGACGCACCATGGGGAAATATTCGATAAAGCCGTTGAAGGCTTCCTCGGCCACCACATTGGGCCGCGGATAAGCGCTGCCAGGCGGTGCGAAGGGTCCCTGGGCGATGAAAATGAACGAATCAGGCTGAATACGGAATGAGCTGGTACGGCGGGTATCGCTGTGATCGAGCACCCCCGCGTCACTCAAGTGATAGCGGACCCCTTCGCCCATATCACTGACATTCATGCAGCCGCCGAGCGCCAAAAAGGCCAGCAGCAAAACCAGGCTACGCATCCTACCCTCCAAAATCCGGTGACGGAAAACCGGCGAATGGCCACGAGATGCAGCTTCCGCGCCAGCTCGAGCCCCTGGAAGGCACCGCGCGCCTATCTTGTGCCGCAAAGAACCGACTTAGCCACCAATGATCTTCATCACCGTGGCCCCGCCCGAGAATGCCACCTCCTGTTTGTCACCCAGCGCCTTGACCAGCAACCGCTGCAGCGCCGGCAAGGCTTGATGACGCGGCTTGTCCAGCAGATCGCCAACATAGTGGCGATTGCTCGATGACAGGCAGCCATGCAGCCAGCCGGTGGAGGACAGCCGCAAGCGCGAGCAGGTCCGGCAAAACGGCACGCTTTCATTGGCAATCACACCGAAATGGCCGCGACCGGGAATCTCGTAGCGCACGGCGGTAGCGTCCATCGGCGCATCGGCCTGCAGGTACTCATATCGCTGGCCGATCAGATCCAGCAGGTTTTGCAGGCTGACAAACTGCTGCAGGAAGGCATTGCCGTCACTGGCCAGGTGGCCCATGCGCATCAACTCGATGAAGCGCAGCTCGTAACCCTGGTCCAGGCAGTAATCGAGCAGCGGCATGACCTGGTCCAGGTTCTGTCCGCGCAACGGCACCATGTTGACCTTGATCTTCAGCCCCGCCGCCCGCGCCTGCTGCATGCCGTCCAGCACTGTGGCCAGGTCGCCGCCACGGGCGATGCTGCGAAAGGCCAGGGCATCCAGGGTATCGAGCGAAACGTTGATCCGACGGATCCCCGCATCCACCAGCAGCGGCAGCTTGCGCGCCAGGAGCTGGCCGTTGGTGGTCAGGCTGATGTCTTCCAGCCCCAGTTGCCCCACCGCCCCCATGAAGGTTTCCAGCTTGGGGCTGACCAGAGGCTCCCCGCCGGTGATGCGCAAGCGCTCGATGCCGGCTGCTTCCATCAGGTACGCCACGCCACGGGCCATCGCACCGGCCGACAACTCGTCCTGGGCAGCCACCAGCCGCTTGCCGTCAGGCACGCAGTAGGTACAGGCATAGTTGCAGGCAGACGTCAGGCTGATCCGCAAGTTGCGAAAGCGTCTGCCTTGGCGATCAACGATCATGGATGACTCCGGCGTAGGAAGGGAGAACCGGGCAAAACCTGACTCAAAAATCAGGTTTTGGCAAGTCCCATGCCTGAGTATATGCCTCGGACACTGCGCCATACAGTTTCCCGAGGGCATCTGGCAACGGCTGAATGCCTCAGCTGTTCGAGGTGTCGGGGTCGCGCTTGCGCTTGTTGCCCATGCGCACGCCGATGTCCATCAGGAACTGGAAGAAACCTTCCTGATCCTCCAGCACATTGCTCCAGAACGGCGAGTGGTACAGCGCCACTGCGCCGTGCACCAGCGCCCAGGATGCGCAGTAGTGGAAATAAGGCGGAACGTCTTCCAGCTTGCCTTCGCTGATGCGGCCCTTGATCAGCAGGGTCAGGCGTTCGAAGTTGGAAGCGCGGATCTTGTGCAGTTCCTCGACCATCTCCGGTACCTGATTGCCCTTGACCACCTTCTCTTCCAGGCGATCAAACAGTCGGTAGCGCTGCGGATCGCGCATGCGGAATTCGAAGTAGGCCCGGGACAGGGCCTCCTTGTCCTTGTCGACGTCGGCAGAGTGCAGCAGCTCGTTCAGGTCACGCTCGTAGTCGAGCATCAGACGCAGGTAGATCTCCGCCTTGGACTTGAAGTGCTTGTAGATGGTCCCTTTGCCGATACCCACGGCATCAGCAATCATCTCGACGGTGACACTGTCTTCACCTTGTTCGAGGAACAGCTTGAGCGCGGTATCGAGAATTTCTTGCTCGCGGCGACGAAACTCACGGACCTTACGAGGTTCTTTCTGCATAAGAAAAGGTCTGTTCGGGGTCAAAATCGAAGCCGCGTATTATGCCTAACTTGCGCCAAAATGCACGGATCATCCATCGTTGCAGGTGTTTCTGGTGCAAAAGCTGCCCCGACAGAACCGTCCGGACAGGCGCCAAAAGCCAGGGAAATCCCGTGAATACGGGGCCGGGCCAGGGTTCAAATAAAAAACTTCTACAGCCGCCAAGCTCCGGATCAGACCGCAAAGTCTGGTTTTTCCTGCAACCAGCACCCTGGATCGCCCTACGCCCTGCGTGCGACGCAAAGACCTCGACAAGTCGCAATACCACCATTACCCGGCTGATTCGTCGCTCAGCGGGCCAACGCAACTGCCGGCGCACAGCATCAGAGAAACCCTATAAGAGCGGAAGAATAATCCGAAAGTATCGATGGCGTTGATAACTGCCCGCCTGGCCGATACAGCAAACTGCAACAGGCTGCGTAGAAAACTTTCAGGAAAACGCGGCTATCTTTAGTCTTATCAGCTAAAAATCAGGTGATATTCGCCGATCGCGTCGAAAACGGCGATACAGGCAACGAAAATGAGAACTCAAGCGAAGCGCGCGTATTCCAAATTTGTTTAAAAAACGAGCAGGGGCAACTGGACTGAATGCAATAGTGATCAATACTTCAACTGTCGGCGGGACATCTCCCCCAAGTGAAACGCCGATCAAGGTACCGAAGGACCGCGTGCCTTAGTTTTACTCCTAATGGTCTTAACCCGGATTCACCCCCCAGAACCCGGGTTTTTTTTGCCTGCAATTCAGCGCCAGTGCACCCTGCGCCCCAGGCTCAGCCCTTGACCCGCGCCAAGGGGAACAGGCGCTTGAAGTTGGCCGTGGTCTGCTGGGCAAAGGCTTCATAGCTTTCGCCCCGCAGCATCGCCAGGAACTCCGCCACCTCGCGCACGTACTGCGGCAGGTTGGGCTTGCCGCGATAGGGGATCGGCGCCAGGTAAGGCGAATCGGTCTCCACCAGCAGCCGGTCGGCCGGCACCTGTCGGGCCACGTCCCGCAGGGCATCGGCATTGCGGAAGGTGACGATCCCCGAGAGGGAAATATAGAAACCCAGGTCCAGGGCCGCCTTGGCCATTTCCCAGTCTTCGGTGAAGCAATGCAGCACACCGGCATTGGGCAATGCCGCCTCGCGCAGCAGTGCCAGGGTGTCGGCGCGGGCGCCACGGGTGTGCACCACCACCGGTTTGCCGGTCTGCTGGGCGGCCTGCAGGTGCAGGCGGAAGGATTCCTGCTGCAGCTCGGCGGCTTCCGGCTCGTAGTGATAGTCCAGGCCAGTCTCGCCAATGGCCACTACCCGAGGGTGGTTCAGTTCATCCAGCAGCCAGTCCAGGGCCGGCGCTGCGCCGGGCTGCACATCCAGCGGATGCACGCCCACCGAGCAGTCGACATCGTCATAGCGCTCGGCCAGGGCCTTGACGTCCGCCGCGTTGTCGGCGCTGACACCAATGCACAGGAAGTGCCCTACCCCCCGTTGGCGGGCGGCAGTCAGCGCGGCATCCAGGGAGCCGTCATGAGCGGCGAGGTCGAGGCGATCAAGGTGGCAATGGGAATCTACGAGCATAGGAGGCTACAACTACATCCGATCAATGAAGGGCCCGGACTTTGGCGCCCGGGCGGAAACAACGCTGAGTCTAGGCGCTGCGGGTCAATTCTGGGTAGGCAGGGCCGCCCACTGCACCAGCAAGGCTTCCAGCAACAGCACGCGGTTGAGGTTGGCCTTGCTCAGGACCTTCTGGCGCTGGGCCAGGATCCAGTCCTGGATGTTCAGCACCTTGGCCTGGGCGGACTTCTGCGCCAGGTATTGCAGCACCTTGCGCATGTCTTGCAGGCCCAGCCCCTGCTCATCCTCGGTCAGTTGATAGCGCAGCACCAGGTTCGACCAGTCGCAGAACCAGTCGAACAGCAGCAACAAGGGAATGGCACTCCAGGATTCGGCCAGTTGCGTGGGCGACTGCTGCTGTTTCAGCAGCTTCTTCACCCCTTCCACCACTTGCGCGCGCTGCTCGCGAACCCCCTGGGCCTGCAGGCTGACCGCTGCCAGCGGCGAACCGGCAGCCAGGGTCAAGAGCTCCACCCGCTCCTCCTCGGAGCAATCAGGCAGGGCCTGGGCCAGCCACTCAAGGCTCATGGCCTCGCTGGGCAGCGGGCAGGCCTGCTGCACGCAACGGCTCTTGATGGTGGGCAACAACCGGCTGGGCTGGTGGCTTACCAGCAACAGCACAGTGTTGCCGGAAGGCTCTTCGAGGCTCTTGAGCAAGGCGTTGGCGGCGTTGATGTTCATCGATTCCACCGGCTCGATCAGCACCACCTTGCGCCCGCCCAACTGGGCGGTCTGGACCACGAAGCTCACCAGTTCGCGGACCTGGTCGACCTTGATCGCCTTGTCCGCTTCCTCCGGCTCCAGCACGTAGTTGTCCGGGTGGCTGCCGGCCTGCAGCAACAGGCAGGACTTGCATTGACCACAGGCGTCCAGGCCTTCCGGGCGCTGGCACAGCAAGCGCGCCATCAGCCGCTCGGCCAGGGCCCGCTTGCCGATACCCGCCGGGCCATGCAACAGGTAGGCATGGGCATGCTGGGTACGCCCCGCCAATTGCTGCCAGAGGCTGTCCTGCCAGGGGAAGACTTCAGCCACGGGCGCGCTCCAGCAACTGCGGCAACAAGGCGTCCAGGGACTGCTGGACCTGGGCCAGGGGCTGCGCCGCATCCACCAGCACATAACGCTGCGGCGCCGCTGCAGCTCGGGCCAGGAAGGCTTCGCGAACCTTCTGGAAGAAGACCTGGCCTTCCTGCTCGAAGCGATCCAGCCGGCCACGGGCACTGGCTCGCGCCAGGCCGACATCCACCGGCAGGTCGAAGACCAGGGTCAGGTCCGGACGCAACTCGCCCTGGACGAAATCCTCCAGCGCAGCAATGCGCGCAAGGCTCAGGCCGCGGCCCGCGCCCTGGTAGGCGTAGGTGGAATCGGTGAAGCGGTCGCACAGCACCACCGCACCGCGCTCCAGGGCCGGGCGAATCACCGTTGCCAGGTGCTGGGCACGCGCGGCGAACACCAGCAACAGCTCGGTATCGGCATTCATGACCTCTTCCACCGGGGTCAGCAGCACTTCGCGAATCCGCTCGGCCAGCGGCGTGCCACCGGGTTCGCGGGTCAGCAGCACCTCGATCCCCGCAGCGCGCAGGCGCTCGGCGAGGTACTCGCGATTGGTGCTTTTGCCCGCGCCTTCCGGGCCTTCCAGGGTAATAAACAAGCCAGTCACGGGCAGTCCTTAATCAATGTCATTGCGGGCTTTTCGCCGCGGGCTCGGGCACAGGCTCGGCAGCAGCCGGAGCCGCAGCCGGCTCGGGCGCAGCTTGCGGAGCGCTTGCCGGAGCCGTCTCCGGACCAGGGGCTGCAGGCGGCGCCGGCACCGGACTTGCAGCTTCGGGAGCCGCTGGCGTGGCGGCTGGGGCCGGGCTGGAACGGTAGTCGGCGCGACGCTTGAGCTGAAACTCGCGCACCGCGCTGTTGTGGGCATCCAGGTCATCGGAGAACACATGGCTGCCGTCGCCCCGTGCGACAAAATACAGGCTCTTGCCGGGCACCGGGTTGAGGGCGGCGTGGATCGCCTCGCGTCCGACCATGGCGATCGGCGTCGGCGGCAGGCCGGCAATCACGTAGGTGTTATAGGGCGTGGCTTCCTTGAGATGAGCCCGGGTCAACTTGCCGGTGTAACGCTCACCGAGGCCGTAGATCACCGTAGGATCGGTCTGCAGCAGCATGCCAATCTGCATGCGCCGCACGAACACCCCTGCGATCTGCCCGCGCTCCTGGGGTACGCCGGTTTCCTTCTCCACCAGCGAGGCCATGATCAGCGCCTGATAAGGATCGCTGTAAGGCGCATCCTCGGCACGCTTGCTCCACTCCTTGGCCAGCACATCGTCCAGGCGGTCGTAGGCTTTTTCCAGAAGCTCGGCGTCGGTCATGCCCCGAACGAAACGATAGGTGTCAGGGAAGAAACGCCCTTCAGGGAAAACCCCAGGATGCCCAAGCTTTTCCATCACCTGGCTGTCGCTGAGCCCCGTCAGGGTCTGCTGCAGTTTTTCGCTCTTGGCCAGGGCGCTGCGTACCTGGCGAAAGTTCCAGCCTTCTACCAGGGTCAGGCTGTACTGCACCACCTCACCGCGCTGCCAGAGGCCGATCAGGCCTTCGGCGGTCATGCCCGGGGTCATGCGGTACTCGCCGCTGTGCAGAGGCTGGCCCGCCAGATTGAAGCGCCAGTACAGGCGCAGCCAGAAGGCATCATCGAGCACACCCTCGGCTTGCAGACGATTGAAGGTGCCGGTGGGCGTCGAGCCGGCGGGAACATCGAGCAACTGTTCCTGGCTCAGGTTCAGCGGTTGTTCCAGGGCCGAGTGCAGTTTCCAGGCACTCGCACCCAACAGCAGTCCTGCCAGGACCAGTCCGGTTTCCAGCAGGAGCAGTAATTTACGTCTCACGAATCAAGCATCCAGTAGTGCGCGGGTAATGCCCTGCAGTTTACGGGTGAGCGCACCCGCCGACCAGCTCATCCCGGCACAGTCGAGCACTGGCCAGACGCCATAGACACTGTTGCAGACAAAGACTTCATCAGCCTGTTGCAGCTGATCGAGACTGATATCCGCGACTTGCGCGGGGATGCCCAATGACTCGGCCTGAAACAATATTTCAGCGCGCATCACCCCGGCCACGCCGCAGCGACTCAGGTCAGCCGTCAGCAGCCGCCCCTGGCTGACCAGGAACAGGTTGCTGAACACGCCTTCGATAACTCGCCCAGAGGTATCTCGCATCAAGCCTTCGGCATGCTCGGCATCACGCCACTCGGCACGAGCCAGAACCTGTTCCAGACGATTGAGGTGCTTGAGGCCGGCCAGCAGCGGCTGCTCGGCCAGGCGCGTGGTACAGGCAAACAGACGAACGCCTTGCTCGGCATGGGCCAGGGGATACACCGGCAATGCGGAGCCCTGGAGAATCCGCCGTGCAGCGCTTGCAGGATCGGCGGCATAGCCGCGCTGGCTGTCGCCTCGGGTCAGGATCAGCTTGAGCACCCCCTCCCCCAAAGCCGCCGCATAGGCCTGCAGCTCACTGCGGATCAGGGCTTGATCCGCCGTCAGGGCCAGGCGCCGACATCCTTCGGCCAGACGCTGCAGATGCCGCTCCAGCAGCTGCGGGCGCCCGGATTTGACGGCAATGGTCTCGAACAGACCATCACCGTAAGCCAGGCCGCGGTCCTTGAGCGACAGTGCGTCAGCCGGCTGACCGTCGACCCAGCTGTGCATCACTCGGCGAACCGGCGGAACACCAGGGAGCCATTGGTGCCACCAAAACCGAAGGAGTTGGACAGCACTACGTCGATGTCCATGCTGCGCGCGGTGTGCGGCACGAAATCGAGATCGCAGCCTTCATCCGGCTCATCCAGGTTGATGGTGGGCGGCGCGGCCTGGCTGTTGATTGCCAGCACGCTGAAGATCGCCTCGATCGCCCCGGCGGCCCCCAACAGGTGGCCGGTCATGGACTTGGTGGAGCTGACCGCCAGCTTGTAGGCGTGATCGCCGAACACGCTCTTGATCGCCTCGGCCTCGGCCAGGTCACCGGCTGGGGTCGAAGTGCCATGGGCGTTGATGTACTGCACCTGGTCGACATTGAGCTGGGCGTCGCGCAGGGCATTGGCGATGCAGCGCGCCGCACCGGCACCGTCGGCGGGAGGCGACGTCATGTGATAGGCGTCGCCGCTCATGCCGAAGCCGATCAGTTCAGCGTAGATGGTGGCACCACGCGCCTTGGCGTGCTCCAGCTCTTCGAGGACCAGGGCACCGGCACCGTCGGACAGCACGAAGCCATCACGGCCCTTGTCCCATGGACGGCTGGCGCGGGTCGGCTCGTCATTGCGGGTCGACAGCGCACGGGACGCGCCGAAGCCGCCCATGCCCAGGCCACAGGCAGCCATTTCAGCACCGCCGGCGATCATCACGTCGGCTTCGCCGTAGGCGATGTTGCGCGCGGCCATGCCGATGCAGTGGGTGCCGGTGGTGCAGGCCGTGGAAATAGCGTAGTTCGGCCCCTGGGCACCCAGGTGGATGGACAGGAAGCCGGAAATCATATTGATGATCGAGCCAGGCACGAAGAACGGAGAAATCCGCCGTGGGCCGGAATCATGCAGGATGCGGCTGGTTTCCTCGATATTGGTCAAACCGCCAATACCCGAACCCATGGCCACGCCGATGCGCTCACGGTTGGCATCGGTGACTTCCAGCCCGGCATTGCGCACCGCCTGGAAACCGGCCGCCAAGCCGTATTGAATGAACAGGTCGAGTTTGCGGGCCTCTTTGACCGACAGGTATTCCTCGACATTGAAGCCCTTTACCGAGCCGCCAAAACGGGTGGAATAGGCAGAAAGGTCGGTGTGTTCGATCAGACCGATGCCACTTTGGCCAGCCAGAATGCCCTGCCAGCTGCTTGGCACATCCGTACCCAGTGGCGACAACATACCCATACCGGTGACTACGACGCGTCTACGCGACACAGCACTCTCCTTTTTCTAATGACGACACTTTGTATCAGGCCTAAAGAAAAAACCGCACGCCGTAACGGCAGTGCGGTTTTTCCATGACAGCAAAAGACGACTACAAACGATTAAGCCTGGTGGCTGGTAACGTAGTCGATAGCTGCTTGAACGGTAGTGATCTTTTCAGCTTCTTCGTCAGGGATTTCGGTCTCGAATTCCTCTTCCAGAGCCATCACCAGCTCAACGGTGTCAAGGGAGTCGGCACCCAGGTCTTCAACGAAGGAAGCGGTGTTAACAACTTCTTCTTCTTTAACGCCCAGTTGCTCAGCAACGATTTTCTTGACGCGCTCTTCGATGGTGCTCATACCTTGTTTTCACTCCTAATGGACAAATTCAGGCAGCTGGCCAGTGGGTAAGTGTATAGAAAGGCTTTTCAGCTTTTCAACTGAAAGCTTCGCTCCTCAAACCCTTTGGCCATCTGCCTATAAATAGATTGCAGCTTTATAACGGATTTTAGACAGCTCGTATGACATTTTTTTGAAGCAATCCGTCACATTTGACTTACATGTACATCCCGCCGTTGACCGGGATTGTAGCCCCGGTAACGTAGGCCGCACCGTCCGACGCCAGAAAAGCGACCACTTGCGCGATCTCTTGAGCTTGCCCCAGACGACCCAGCGGAATTTGTGTCAGCAGGGCTTCACGCTGCGCTTCCGGCAGTTCACGGGTCATATCGGTATCGATAAAACCTGGAGCCACCGAGTTCACAGTGATCGACCGAGAACCGACTTCACGCGCCAGGGCACGACTGAAACCTTCCAGACCGGCCTTGGCGGCGGCGTAGTTTACTTGGCCTGCGTTGCCCATGGCACCCACTACCGAGCCAATACTGATAATTCGACCCCAACGAGCCTTGGTCATGCCACGCAGAACGCCCTTGGACAGGCGATACAGGCTGTTCAAGTTGGTATCGACCACGTCGTACCACTCGTCATCTTTCATGCGCATCATCAGGTTGTCGCGGGTGATACCGGCATTGTTCACCAGGATCGCCGGCGCACCGAACTGCTCAGTGATGCTGGCCAGGACTGCAGCCACGGATTCGTCACTGGTAACGTTCAACTCAAGGCCGGTGCCCTGGATGCCATTTTCCTTGAGGGTGGCAGCAATGCGCTCGGCACCCGAAGCGGAGGTGGCGGTACCCACCACGGTGGCGCCCATGCGCCCCAACTCCAGGGCGATGGCCTGGCCGATACCACGGCTGGCGCCGGTTACCAGTGCAACTTTACCTTGCAGACTCATGCAAGCTTCTCCTAATTCAGGCCAGCGCTGCGCGGGCGGCAGCGAAAGCATCTGGGGTATTCAGGTTAGAGGTCGACACACCTTCGGCGCAGCGCTTGTTGAGACCGGCCAGGACCTTGCCCGGACCGCACTCAACCAGCTCGGTGGCGCCATTGGCCGCCAGAGTCTGGACCGACTCGACCCAACGCACCGGCTTGTACAGTTGCTCCAGCAGATCACGCTTGAGGGTGTCCAGGTCGGCGGCAACAGCGGCGCTGACGTTCTGCACCAGCGGAATTTGCGGCGCCTGCCAGTTGATTGCAGCGATCGACTCGGCGAAACGCTCGGCAGCCGGGCGCATCAGCTCGCAGTGGGACGGCACGCTGACCGGCAGCGGCATGGCGCGCTTGGCGCCCCGCGCCTTGCAGCCCTCGATGGCACGATCCACGGCAGCCTTGGCACCAGCGATCACCACCTGGCCAGGGGAGTTGTAGTTCACGGCGCTGACCACCTCACCCTGCGCGGCTTCAGCACAGGCGGCGACCACATCGGCATCTTCCAGGCCGAGAATTGCAGCCATGCCGCCCTGCCCCGCCGGCACGGCTTCCTGCATCAACTGGCCACGACGCTCGACCAGCTTGACCGCCTCACCCAGGGTCAGGCTGCCAGCGGCGACCAGGGCACTGTATTCACCCAGGCTGTGACCGGCGACGAAAGCCGGGCGCGCGCCACCTTCGGCCAGCCATACCCGCCACAGGGCGATGGAGGCGGTGAGGATGGCCGGCTGGGTCTTGTCGGTTTGATTGAGCAGCTCTGCAGGACCTTCCTGGGTCAGAGCCCAGAGGTCGTAGCCCAGAGCATCGGAGGCTTCTTTGAACGTATCGAGAACCAGGGGGTACTGCGCGCCCAACTCGGCCAACATGCCGAGGGACTGCGAGCCCTGCCCTGGAAAGACGAATGCGAGGGATGCAGACATGTAACAAGCCCCTAATGATCTTGTCGTCGGAGAATTGACGTCACACCACGGTGGACGCAAGAAACTGACAGTTGGATGGCCAATTGAACTGAGCGGTCACATTTAAGCACTCCACAGGAAAAACGCCTACGGCAACAAGTCTTCAAGTTGCCCATGCAGGCGTCGCGGCAAGTCTTCCTGAATTTCGATCAGCGCCCGCTGAATGGCACTCTGGAAGCCCTGAACCCCTGCCGAACCGTGGCTTTTAACCACAATCCCCTGCAACCCCAGGAAGCTCGCACCGTTGTGCCGCGCCGGCGCCAGGTCTGCCTGCAGCCGTCGCATCAACGGCAAGGCCAGCGCCCCCACAGTCCGGGTCAACAGGTTTTGCTTGAACAGTGCCTCGATACGGGCGGCGATCATGGTCGCCAACCCTTCGCTGGACTTGAGCAGGATGTTGCCGACGAACCCGTCGCACACCACCACATCCGCCTCGCCACGATAAAGCCCGTCACCCTCGATAAAACCGATGTAATTCAACCCCCGGGCCTGCTGCAGCAGACTGGCCGCCAGCTTGACCTGCTGGTTGCCCTTGATGTCTTCGGTACCGATATTCAACAGCGCCACTCGCGGCCGGACGATGCCCAGGGCCTGCGCCGCAACCGAGCCCATGATTGCAAACTGCAACAGGTGTTCGGCACTGCAATCGACGTTGGCCCCCAGATCCAGCAACTGGCAATAACCACGCTGAGTGGGAATGGCAGCCACCATCGCCGGACGATCGATACCAGGCAGGGTTTTCAACACATAACGCGACAGCGCCATCAGCGCCCCGGTATTGCCGGCACTGACACAGGCCTGGACCTTGTCATCGCGCAGCAGCTCGAGGGCCACCCGCATCGAGGAATCAGGCTTGCCACGCAGGGCCTGAGAAGGCTTTTCGTCCATGGTGATCACCTCGTTTGCAGGGGTAATCGTCAGGCGCGCGCGATCCACGGCCGAATGGGCGCAAATCAAATCTTCAAGAAGGGAGGGTTGACCCACCAGGGTCAGGTGCAGCGAGGGGGTAGCAGACAGGCAAGCAATACTCGCCTGAACAATGCTGCGGGGACCGAAGTCCCCGCCCATTGCGTCAATCGCGATGACTTGAGCGGACAAGGATTACTCGTCAGCGCCCTTGTCGATCACTTTACGACCACGGTATACGCCTTCTGGCGATACGTGGTGACGCAGGTGAACTTCACCAGTGGTCTTTTCTACGGACAGGGTGCTAGCCTCGAGGGCGTCGTGGGAGCGACGCATGTCACGGGCAGAGCGGGATTTTTTGTTCTGCTGAACAGCCATAATTGATTAACTCCTAAACGTTTGGGTCACGCTTTAACTGCGCCAATACACTGAACGGGTTGGACCGCGTTACCTCGTCCTCGCTCGGTTCGGGCTCATCGAGCCCCGCCGGCTGCTGGCATTCTTCCGGATGATGAGCAGGCACGATGGGCAAGGCAAGCAAAAGCTCTTCCTCGACCAACGCCTGCAGATCCAAAGGATCTTCGCCCAGTTCCAGCACGTCATAACCTTTCGGCAACGACTGGGTATTCGCACCCTCCTTCACCACGGCGTAACTGCACTCGCTGTGGATCGGCAGGGTGACCAGCTCAAGACAACGCTGGCAAACCATTTTGACTTCGACGTCGATGGAGCTGTGGATAACTACAGCTTTACGTTCGTCACGCTCGAAAATGAATTTAGCCTGCACCGTACCGACATTGTCGGAAAGCGGGTCGCAGAGTCTCTCCAAATCGGCCAGCAGCAGTTCACCTTGAAGGGTGGTGCCACGGTCAGCCAATTTGCGCGGGTCAACGTGAGGTGGAATCGGGTCATTCAACATAGGCGCAGCATTATAGGGATGCCCCCGGCCATGTCAAAGGAAATTCAGCCCTGTCCGTCACTTGCAAGCCTCGCTAGAATTCCCGGCCTGCCTCAGGAGACGCACATGCTGCCTTTATTACTCGCCTCAAGCTCGGCCTACCGCCGAGAATTGCTGTCCCGCCTGCGCCTGCCCTTCACCTGCAGCTCTCCTGACATCGACGAAAGCCATCGTCCCGGAGAATCTGCCACGGCCCTGGTGAAACGCCTGGCCGAGGAAAAGGCCCGCGCCCTGGCAAGCAGCCATCCCGCACACCTGATCATCGGCTCCGACCAGGTCGCGGTGCTTGGCGAGCGCATCATCGGCAAACCCCATACCTTCGACAAGGCCCGCCAGCAACTGCTGGACGCCAGCGGCGCCAGCGTGACCTTCCTCACCGGCCTGGCCCTGCTCAACAGCCAGACCGGCCACTGCCAGGTCGACTGCGTCCCGTTTACGGTCAACATGCGCACCCTGGACAGCGCCCGCATCGAACGCTACCTGCACGCCGAGCAGCCCTATGATTGCGCCGGCAGCTTCAAGGCCGAAGGCCTGGGGGTCAGCCTGTTCCAGAGTACCGCCGGCAGCGATGCCACCAGCCTTATCGGCTTGCCACTGATCCGCCTCGTGGACATGCTGCTGGCCGAAGGCGTAGAGACGCCCTGAGCCGCCATAAAAAAGCCGGCACTCAAGCCGGCTTTTTATTGAGCAACGCCCGATCAGCGCAAGGTTGGGCCCTGAAAGCCCATCCACATGGCAATCTGCTCAGCCACGCTGGCACCGAGCTTCTTCGAGAAGCGATCAAATGGCGATTCCTGGACGGTAAAGTCCACCACCTCTTTCTCGCCAATCACATCCCGCGCCACCGAACTGGTATTGCCCAGGCCATCGATCAACCCCAATTGCAGCGCCTGCTCGCCCGACCACACCAGGCCGGAGAACAGCTCCGGATGCTCCTTGTCCTTCAGGCGATCGCCACGGCCCTGCTTGACGCTGGCAATGAACTGGCGATGAGTGGTGTCCAGCACGCCCTGCCAGAACTGGGTCTCTTCAGGCTTTTGCGGTTGGAACGGATCGAGGAACGACTTGTGCTCGCCGGAGGTATAGGTACGACGCTCAACCCCCAGCTTCTCCATGGTGCCGACAAAGCCGTAGCCGGCCGCCGTCACACCAATGGAGCCCACCAGGCTCGCCTTGTCGGCGTAGATCTCGTCAGCAGCGCTGGCGATGTAGTAAGCGCCCGAAGCCCCGAGATCCGAGATCACCGCGTAGACCTTGGTGTCCTTGTGCAAAGCCCGCAGACGACGGATCTCGTCATAGACGTAGCCGGACTGCACCGGACTGCCGCCAGGACTGTTGATACGCAGAACAATGCCCTTGACCTTGGAATCATCGAACGCAGTACGCAGGCTGCCGACAATATTGTCAGCGCTGGCCGACTCCTTGTCGGCAATCACCCCCGTGACATCGATCACTGCGGTGTAGCTACCGCCACGAGTGGCGTTCTTTTCCATGGTCATCAGCGGCGTGAACAACGCCAGCGCCGCGAACAGGTAAACAAAGGTCAACAGCTTGAAGAAAATGCCCCAGCGCCGCGAACGACGCTGTTCCTGGACACCGGCCAGCAGCGTCTTCTCCAGAAGTTTCCAGCTTTTATCATCACCACCTTCAGCGCCCGCCTTGCTCGGCGCCTTCCATTCGTCGGTCATGCCTGTTACCCCAGCAAAATCTTAATCGGCACCCTGGCTCAACCAGGTGTGCAATTGTGGAAAACGGTCGATGGACAAGCGCGGCTCGAATGCCTGCAAAGCCTCGATGGACTGAGCTCCGTAGCTCACGGCCACCGAATCCATTCCGGCATTGCGCGCCATCAACAGATCAAAGGACGAATCGCCAACCATCAAAGCCTGCCGCGGCCCCACCCCGCAATGAGCAAGGATTTCCTCCAGCATCAACGGATGCGGCTTGCTGGCAGTTTCGTCGGCTGCTCGGGTGATATCGAAATACCCTTCCCAACCATGGGCCTTCAACACTCGATCCAGCCCTCGCCGGGCCTTGCCGGTGGCGACGGCCAGTTGATAACCCTCATCCCGAAAGGCGTCGAGAGACTGCACCACACCCGCGAACAGAGGCGAAGGCTCAGCCTCGAGGGCAATGTAGTGATCCGCATAATGCTGACGAAAGGCTACTAACTGCCCATCATCTATTTCCGGATACAGGGTGCGAATCGCCTCTGGCAATCCCAGACCGATAATGCCCTTGACGGCGTAATCATCGCGGCGAGGAAAGCCGGAACGATCTGCAGATGCGTGCATTGACTCGACAATCCGACCAATGGAATCTGCCAGAGTGCCGTCCCAGTCGAAGATCAGCAGTTTGTAATCAGGGTGCACTCAGGCGCTCCACGGTCTTGGCCCACATCTCATCCACCGGGGCCTGCAATTTCAGCTCGCCGCCATCGGGCAGCGGCACCGTCAACATATAGGCATGGAGAAACAGGCGCTTGCCGCCCAGCTCACGGATCTCGCGAGTGAAATCGTCATCGCCGTACTTGCTGTCACCGGCAATGCAGTGCCCGGCGTGCAGGGTGTGCACGCGAATCTGGTGAGTACGCCCAGTCACCGGCTTGGCCTCGACCATGGTGGCGAAATCACCGAAGCGGCGCAGCACCTTGAACATCGTCAAGGCCTCCTTGCCTTCTTCATTGACCTCCACCATGCGCTCGCCGGAACGCAGGTTGCTCTTGAGCAGCGGTGCACGCACCTGCTTCACCGCCGTCGCCCAATGACCGCGAACCAGCGCCATGTAGCGCTTGTCCACGCCATCCCCCCGCAGCGCAGCATGCAGGTGGCGCAGCATGCTGCGCTTCTTGGCGATCATCAGCAGGCCGGAGGTATCCCGATCGAGGCGATGAACCAGTTCCAGCTCCTTGGCGTCCGGGCGCAACTGACGAAAGGCTTCGATCACACCAAAATTCAGGCCGCTGCCGCCATGCACGGCGATGCCGGCAGGCTTGTTGATCACGATCAGGGCCTTGTCTTCGAAGACAATCGAGGCTTCCAGCCGTTGCAGCAAGCCCTGGGCCAGCGGTACCGGTTCGTCGCGCTCCGGCACGCGCACCGGCGGCACGCGCACCACATCGCCCGCCTGCAGCTTGTACTCGGGCTTGATCCTTCCCTTGTTCACTCGCACTTCGCCTTTGCGCAAAATGCGATAAATCAAGGTCTTGGGCACGCCTTTGAGCCGAGCAAGAAGAAAGTTGTCAATACGTTGGCCGGCATATTCCGGCGAGACCTCAAGCAATTGAACGCCTGGGGTCGAGGGGGCAGTAGTCGTCATGGCGCGAATCATAACAATTTTTTATGGATTTGAAGCACTTAATGATTGCTGCTATAGTCGCGAACGCCGCCAAAAGCGGCTGGACAGCGGAACAGCGGCAAGCAGCCGGCCCTGACCAACGCAATTCATCAGGACGCAAGGCCGTCCTACAAGGCTTTCGTTACATAACGGATGACTTTGACGCTGTAACAAGCGCAGGTGACATGAGGCCTGAAACCCGTAGCGAGCAGAGTACTTACTCGCCCGTTACGTTGAGATTAACGGCCAGTTCACAAAGTGCAGTCAGCGGCAGAAGATCCCGAATGAGAGCCGCGGAAACAACGCCTTTAGCCATGATGCGTGACCTCCCCTTTCGGAGTTCACGGTAAATGCCAACCCGCTGCGGATTCTGCGCGCGGCAGCACCCGAATTATCAGGGATACGTGTAGGGTGGAGATGCACAACCGTCGGACTGTGTAGCATTAGGCTTTATCAAGACGCTTCATCTCGTCCACAGTCGCCGGTTGATTCCTCCTCCTGACAGACTTTTGCTTAAGCGGTGCGTTAGTCACCACAGCAAGCAGGACGCGTGAGTCGCGACTTCGTTCTTGGCTACTTGAGTCAATTGAGTTACTTGGACGAACCTCGCTAAGACACTGGAGTGGCCAACCACTCTGGACGCACCTGACACCGACCGTGAGAAGTCGTGTGTGCCGAACGCCGTTTCCGGCAGCCCGGAAACCGACGGTACTACATGAAAAGAATGCTGATTAACGCAACTCAACCCGAAGAGTTGCGTGTTGCTCTGGTAGACGGCCAGCGCCTCTACGACCTGGATATCGAATCCGGTGCCCGCGAGCAGAAGAAGGCCAACATCTATAAGGGCCGAATCACTCGTATCGAACCCAGCCTCGAGGCTGCCTTTGTCGATTTCGGCTCTGAGCGCCACGGCTTCCTGCCCCTCAAAGAAATCTCCCGCGAATACTTCAAGAAAGCCCCCGAAGGCCGCGTCAACATCAAGGACGTCCTGAGCGAAGGCCAGGAAGTCATCGTTCAGGTCGAGAAAGAAGAGCGTGGCAACAAGGGCGCCGCCCTGACCACCTTCATCAGCCTGGCCGGTCGTTACCTGGTACTGATGCCGAACAACCCGCGTGCCGGTGGCATCTCGCGCCGCATCGAAGGTGAAGAGCGCAACGAACTGCGTGAAGCGCTGAACGGCCTGGTGGCTCCTGCCGACATGGGTCTGATCGTGCGCACTGCCGGCCTGGGCCGCAGCAGCGAAGAAATGCAGTGGGACCTCGACTACCTGCTGCAACTCTGGACCGCCATCAAGGAAGCGTCCCTGGATCGCTCCGCGCCGTTCCTGATCTACCAGGAAAGCAACGTGATCATCCGCGCGATCCGCGACTACCTGCGCCAGGACATCGGCGAAGTGCTGATCGACAGCGTTGAAGCCCAGGACGAAGCCCTGACCTTCATCCGCCAGGTGATGCCGCAGTACGCCAGCAAGATCAAGCTGTACGAAGACAGCGTGCCGCTGTTCAACCGCTTCCAGATCGAAAGCCAGATCGAGACCGCCTTCCAGCGCGTGGTCGAACTGCCTTCCGGCGGCTCCATCGTCATCGACCCGACCGAAGCCCTGGTGTCCATCGACATCAACTCGGCCCGCGCCACCAAAGGCAGCGACATCGAAGAAACCGCCCTGCAGACCAACCTGGAAGCAGCGGAAGAAATCGCTCGCCAACTGCGCCTGCGTGATATCGGCGGCCTGATCGTCATCGACTTCATCGACATGACCCCGGCCAAGAACCAGCGCGCCGTGGAAGAGAAAGTCCGCGAATGCCTGGAAGCCGACCGCGCCCGTGTACAGATCGGTCGCATCTCGCGCTTCGGCCTGCTGGAAATGTCCCGTCAGCGCCTGCGTCCATCCCTGGGCGAAAGCAGCGGCATCGTCTGCCCTCGCTGCAACGGCACCGGCATCATCCGTGACGTCGAGTCGCTGTCCCTGGCGATCCTGCGCCTGATCGAAGAAGAAGCCCTGAAAGACCGCACCGCCGAAGTTCGCGCCCAAGTGCCGATTCCGGTCGCTGCCTTCCTGCTCAACGAAAAACGCAACTCGATCACCAAGATCGAACTGCGCACCCGTGCCCGCATCGTCATCCTGCCGAACGATCACCTCGAAACGCCGCACTTCGAAGTGCAGCGCCTGCGTGACGACAGCCCGGAAGCCAACACCAACCAGTCCAGCTACGAAATCGCCGCTGCTGCCGCCGAAGCCGAAGAAGTTCAGCCAACCGCCGCCACCCGCACCCTGGTTCGCCAGGAAGCTGCAGTGAAGACCGCACCGGCCCGCGCCAATGCGCCGGTACCGAGCGAAGCGCCTGCGCCTGTAGCAGCTCCAGCGCCGGTCATTGCCGAACCTAGCCTGTTCAAGGGCCTGGTGAAGTCCCTGGTCAGCCTGTTTGCAACCAAGGAAGAGCCAGCCGCTCCGGTCGTGGTCGAGAAGCCAGCAACCGAGAAGCCGGCCCGCAGCAACGAAGAACGCCGCAATGGCCGTCAACAGAGCCGCAACCGTAACGGTCGCCGCGATGAAGAACGCAAGCCACGCGAAGAACGTGCCCCGCGTGAAGAGCGCGCACCACGGGAAGAGCGTCAGCCACGTGAAGTTCGCGAAGCCCGTGAAGAAGTTCAAGGCGTAGCCCGCGAAGAACGCGCACCACGCGCGCCACGCGAAGAGCGTCAACCACGCGCTCCTCGTGAAGATCGCAAGCCGCGCGGCGAACGTGAAGAGCGCGTACGCGAACTGCGTGAACCACTGGACGCCGCCCCAGCTGCAGCCGCTGCGACTGCTGCGGTTGCCGTGACTGAAGAACGCCCGGCCCGCCCACCACGTGAAGAGCGCCAGCCGCGCCAGCCACGCGAGGAGCGTCAACCGCGCGCCGAACAGGCTCAAGCCGCTGCCGCCAGTGAAGAAGAAGTACTGCCGACCGAAGAGCAACTGCAGGAAGAAGGCCAGGACAACGCCGAAGGCGAACGTCCACGTCGTCGCTCCCGCGGCCAGCGCCGTCGCAGCAACCGCCGCGAGCGCCAGCGTGATGCCGACGGCAACGTGATCGAAGGTTCCGAAGAAAACACCGAAGAGCCAAGCAGCGCCGATCTAGTTGCCGGCCTGGCGGTCACCGCCGCCGTTGCCAGCACCGCCATCAGCGCCAGCGCTGAAGCCGAAGCCCATCAGCAAGCCGAGCGCGCTACCGCCGCCGTTGAAGAGGCAGCTCCAGAAGCACCGGTGGTTGAAGCCACGACCCCCGTAGCGGCTCCTGAAGCTCCAGCAGTCGAGGTTGCCCCTGTGGTTGCCGAGCCGGCACCGGTCGAAGTGATTGTCGAGCCTGCCGTGGTGGTCGAAGCCCAGCCTGTGGTTGCCGAACAGCCTGTTGCCGAGCCTGCAGTCCAGGCGCCGGTGGTTGAAGAGAAAGCCATTGAGCCTGCTCAGGAAACCCCAGCCCCGGTCGCTGAACCTGTAGTGATCGAGCAGCCGGTCGTTGCCCAGCAGCCTGCCCAGGTTGAAGAGCCGGCTCCGGTTGCAGCAGCTGAAGTGGTCGAAACACCGGCTCCGGTGGTCGAGACTGCCCCGGCCAGCGCCCTGACCAGCAACGGTCGTGCACCAAACGATCCACGCGAAGTGCGTCGCCGCAAGCGTGAAGCCGAGCGCCTGCAGAAGGAAGCCGAACTGGCTGCCGCTGCTGCTCCGGCTGAAGCCGTGGTCGCTGCCGAAGCTGCACCGGTAGAAGCCCCGGTGGTCGTAGAGGCCGCTCCAGCTCCTGTCGAAGTGGTTGAAGCTGCACCTGCACCCGTCGCCGAGACCGTGGTAGAGCAATCTGCCCCTGCCGTCGAGGAAACACCAGACGCTGCCGAGCAAGCTGTTGAGCACGTAGCGCACACCGAGGAAAAGCAGCACGAGCCTAAACCCCTCGTCTGATTCAATCGGCCAATGAAAAAGCCCCGCCCGGGTAACCGGGCGGGGCTTTTTCATGCCCGTGGCATTCACTCCTCCTGATAGAGCAACGCCTGCGGCAGGTCCACATCCCATACCACTCCAGGATCAGTCACTGCGACCTCCACCACCTTGCCCGAGGCGAACAGCGGCTTGGCGCCCCGGTCACCGGACAAGCCTTGCAACGCCGTGCCATAGGCCCGACCGAAGCCGACCGGATGCCCAAGAGCGGCACCCAGGCGGGGTACGCTGATACTCTCCTCGGTCAGCGCCGCTACCACTTGCATCGCGGTAGCCGGCAAGACAAAAGGCATATCCCCCAGCAGCACCAGCCAGCCATTGGCATCGGCACTGGCAGCCACCGCCGCCGCCAGGCTATGCCCCATGCCGGTGGAGTCCAGCAGCAATACCCGACACCCATAGGCCCGCGCCAGATCTGCCACCCACGGCCGACCGCCGGTAGTCACCAGCACCCTAGCGACCACTTCATCCGGCAGGTTCACCAGCACCTGCTCCAGCACCGGGCGGATTTTCCCGTCACGCCCCTGGCAGGGGGCCAGCAACTTGTCCTGATCCGCCCCCGCCACCTGCCGATACCGACTGCCCTGCCCCGCAGCCAGGATGATGGCGCAGGGCAAAGCGGTCATGTCGCCACCTCGCTCATGCGTGGCAACGGCGCCCTCTGCAACGAGTCGATGCCATTCTTGATCGCGACGATTTCCGCCATCAGCGACAAGGCGATCTCTGCCGGTGTATGGCTGCCGATGTACAGGCCGACAGGCCCATGCAAACGCGCGATGGCCTCTGCCGACAAGCCCAGCAGCGCCAGGTTGTCCCGACGCTTCTGACTGTTGACCCTGGATCCCAGGGCCCCGACATAGAACGCCCGGGAGTCGAGCGCCGTCAGCAGCGCCATGTCATCCAGGCGTGGATCATGGGTCAGGGCGACCACCGCCGTGCGTTCGTCAGGTTCGATGCTCAACACCGCATCGTCGGGCATGCCAGCGACAAATCGCCCATCCTGATCCTCCCAACCATGGACGAACTCCTGGCGCGGATCACAGACCAGCACCTCGAAGTCCAGCAGGCGGGCCATTTGCGCCACATACCGCGACAACTGCCCGGCGCCGATCAGCAGCAAGCGCCAGCGCGGCCCGTAGATCGCCCGCAAGACCAGCCCATCAAAGGCCAGCTCATCCGCCCTGCTCGCAGCCCGAAGCAGCACCTCGCCAGTACTCAGGTTCAACTCCCTGGCGACAATCTGGTGCGCTTCACAGCGCTCCAGCAACTGCTCGATCCAGGCCGGATCGCCAACCCGCTCCTCTGTCAGGCGCAAGGTTCCTCCACAAGGCAGGCCAAAACGCGCGGCCTCCTCCAGGCTGACGCCATAGGTCACCACTCGCACCGGTGGCCCCACCGGGGACAAGCGTCCGTCTCCCAGGCGAGCGATCAGATCGTCCTCGATACAGCCCCCGGACACCGAGCCGATCAACACGCCATCGTCACGCAGGGCCAGCATGGCCCCCGGCGGCCGGGGCGCACTGCCCCAGGTCTGGACCACGCTGTAGAGCACCACGGCTCGCCCGGCGCGACGCCACTCCAGGACGCTGCGCAGGACATTCAGGTCAACGCCGTCCATCAGGCTCCCGCCTGCTGCCAGCCTTGCAACTGGTAGCGCACCGGCAAGTTGCGGATGCGCTTGCCGGTGGCAGCGAAGATCGCATTGCACAAGGCCGGCGCAATCGGCGGTACACCCGGCTCGCCGACACCGCCCAACGGCACATCGCCCACTGGCGTGACCAGATGCACCTGCACCTCTTTGGGCGCCAGGGACATCCGCGCCACCTCATACATATGGAAGTTATCCTGCTGGACCTTGCCATCCTTGAAGCTGATTTCCCCCAGTACCGCGTTCCCCAACCCCATGACGCAAGCCCCCTCGAACTGCGAGCGGATACGCTCCGGGTTGATCTGCGGCCCGCAATCCACGGCGATATCGGCCTTGTGCACGATCAGCGTGCCATCCTCCTTGACCTCGACCTCGATGGCCGCGGCCACATAGGTCACGAAGCTGTAGTGCACCGCCAGGCCCAGACCGCGCCCCTTGGGCAGCGAGCGCCCCCAGCCGGCAGCCTTGGCCGCGGTTTCCAGCACCGTGCGCAAGCGTCCGGTGTCGATGGGGTAGCGCTCGGGGGATTCGCCATAGTTCCACTCTTCGCTCAAGGTTCGCGGATCGATCTGACGATCCGGCCCCAGCAGCCTGAGCTGGTACTTCAGCGGGTCCTGGCCGGCCTTGTGGGCCAGTTCGTCGACAAAACTCTGGATCGCGAAGCCATGGGGAATGTTCGACACCGAGCGATACCAGCCAACCCGGGTATGGGCAGCGGCTTCGGGGTTCTCCAGGCGCACATTGGGAATGGCATAGGCCATGTTGGTGAACCCCATGCCCAGCTCGAAGGCCCCCTCGTGGCTCATCCCCGGAGCGAACAGCGCGGTGATGCTGGGCGCCACCGTGCGATGCAGCCAGGCCGCCGGCATGCCGTCCTTGTTCAGCCCGGCCTTGAGGTACTCCGCCGACACCGTATGGAAGTAGGAGTTGTGGATATCGTCTTCCCGGGTCCATTGCACCCGCATCGCCTTGCCGGGGAAAGCCTTGGCCAGGATCGCCGCTTCGAGAATGAAGTCCGGCTTGGATTTGCGACCGAAGCCGCCACCCAGCAGCGTGACGTTCACCGTGACCTGGTCAAACCCTATGCCCAGGCGTTCGGCAATCCGCTCGCGGGTGACCTGGGGCGCCTGGCTCGGTGCCCAGGCTTCGCAGCGCCCATTCTCGAAGCGCGCCACGGCCACCATGGGCTCCATGGGAGCCTGGGCCAGGTGCGGCAAATAGTAGGTGGCCTCCAGGCTGCTATCGGCACCACTCAAGGCTTCGTCGAGATTGCCGGTACTGCGCACCACCTTGCCCGGCTTTTGCGCCGCAGCTTCCAGTTCCTTGCGGTATTCGACGGAGTTGTAGCCGCCATTGACCCCATCGTTCCACTCGATCTTCAGTGCATCGCGGCCCTTGATCGCCGCCCAGGTATTGCTCGCCACCACCGCCACGCCCCCCAGGGGCTGGAACTCGGACGGCAAGGGTCGACTGTCGATGGGCATCACCTTGATCACCCCAGGCACCTTCAACGCCGCACTGTCATCCACCGACTTGACGGTGCCGCCATAGACCCTTGGCCGCGCCACCGCCGCGTAGAGCATGCCGTCAAAATGCACATCGGCGCCATACACTGCACGGCCGTTGACGATGTCCTGGCCGTCGATGGCCCGGGTCGCCTCCTTGCCGATATAGCGAAACTCTCCAGGCTGCTTCAGGCCCAGGCTGTCCCGGGCCGGCACCGCCAAGGCGGCTGCTGCCGCGGCCAAGGCGCCGTACCCCAGTTCGCGCCCGCTGGGCTGGTGGACCACCTTGTGCAACTGCGCCCGGCACTCCGCCAGCGGCACATTCCATTGCTCGGCGGCCGCCTGCTCCAACATGCTCCGCGCAGCCGCGCCGCAACGACGCATGGGCTCGTACCAGTGACGCATGCTGCGTGATCCATCAGTGTCCTGGTTGCCAAAGCGCACTTCGTCCCCCGGCGCCTGCCTGACCTTGACCTGCGCCCAGTCGGCCTCCAGCTCGTCGGCCACCACCATGCTCAGGCTGGTGCGCACGCCCTGGCCCATCTCCGAGCGGTTGCAGATCACCGTCACGCTGCCATCGGCAGCGATGCTCACATACACCTTGGGGTCATCGACCCAGCCGTGGGGCATGCCGTCGGCACCGAACTTCTTGTCCTCGGCAAACGCGTCCTGCCAGCCCCAGCTTGCGGCCAGCACCAGGGCGCCAGTGGCGCCCACGCCCTTGAGAAAGCCCCTGCGGCTCAGGTTGCTCAACGCAAAATCACTTGGCAGGCGGTTCATGCCTTGGCCTCCTGCAGGTGGCTGGACGCCTGGCGGATGGCGGTCTTGATCCGGTTATAGGTACCGCAGCGGCAGATATTGCCGAGCATCGCTTCTTCGATCTGCTCGTCGCTGGGGTTGGGGTGGACTTTCAACAAGGCCGTGGCGGACATGATCTGCCCGCCCTGGCAGTAACCGCACTGGGCCACCGCGATGTCCAGCCAGGCCTGCTGCACCACCTGCCCCACCGGATCGGTGTGCAGGTTGTCGATGGTGCTGACGTTCTTGCCCTGGACCGAGCCGATCGGGGTGATGCAACTACGCGCCGGGTCGCCGTCGACGTGAATGGTACAGGCGCCGCACAGGCCCATGCCGCAGCCGAACTTGGTGCCGTTGTAGCCCGCCACATCGCGGATCGCCCACAACAGCGGCATGTCCTCGGTGACGTCCAGTTGATGATCTTGACCGTTGAGCTTCAGGGTAATCATGGGCACGCCCGCATTCTGTGAGGTGATGGGGGTCGAGCCATCTGCCGCGCAATACCGCGGCTGCGGTGCACGCAGATCGGCTCAGGCTAATCGGGCTCTCTTATGAAGACAGGGCTTCACCGGGCCTTTTAAAACAGCAAAGCTTGCATTCTTAGCTTGCTAAGTTAAGCCGTAATTAACAAAAAAGCCTTGCCCGAACATCAGCCGGGCAAGGCTTTTTTTTCATCATTAACGATTGCGGCCAAGGCAGCCCAGGGTCAGTAGAGATTGGGCTCCATCTCCAGCTCGACACCGAAGCGCTCGAAGATATCGCGCTGGATCCGCTGAGCCAGGGCGAGCAACTGCAAGCCGGTGGCGGCACCGTAGTTGACCAGCACCAGGGATTGCAGGCGATGGACCCCGGCATCCGCCTCGCGAAAGCCCTTCCAGCCTGCCTGCTCGATCAGCCAGCCAGCGGCCAGCTTCACTTGCCCGTCCGCCAGGGGATAACCCACCACCCCCGGGTGCGACGCCTTGATCTGCGCTGCGAGCAGCGCCGACACCACCGGGTTCTTGAAGAAGCTGCCGGCATTGCCGAGCTCTGCCGGATCCGGGAGTTTTTCGCTGCGGATGCTGCAGATTGCCCGACTGACATCGCTGGCAGTCGGCTGCTCGATGCCCTGCTCGCTCAGACGCTGACGCACCGGACCGTACTCAAGGTGCAAGTGATCGACGCGATTCAGGGCAAAGCGCACCCGCAGGATCAGCCAGCGACCGGCCTGGTGCTTGAACAGGCTGTCGCGGTAGGCGAACTGGCACTGCGCCAGATCGAAATCCCGCAGCTCGCCGGTCTGCCGGTCCAGGGCGGTCAGGCCGGCGAACACGTCCTTGATCTCCACCCCGTAGGCACCGATGTTCTGCATCGGCGCGGCGCCGACGGTACCGGGGATCAGGCTGAGGTTTTCCAGGCCCGAGAGCCCCTGCTCCAGGGTCCACTGGACAAAGGGGTGCCAGGTTTCCCCGGCCTCGGCTTCCACCACCACGCGCTGCCCGTCATCGCTGAGCAGACGAATGCCACGGCTGGCCATGCGCAACACCAGCGCCTGGATATCCGCCGTCAACAGCAGGTTGCTGCCACCGCCAATCACCAGCAGCGGTAATTGCCGGTCGGCGCAATAGGCCAGCGCCTCACGCACCTCATCATCGCTATGGGCCTGGGCGAACAGCTGCGCCTTGACCTCGACACCAAAGCTGTTGAACGGCTTGAGGGAAACCTGGGATTGAATGTGCAGGGTCATAACCGCCCCTTCAATTCGACCACCAACCGGTCACACGCCTGCTCGATCAGATCCAGCACCTGCTCGAAGCCCTGTTCGCCGTCGTAATACGGGTCCGGCACTTCATCCAGCGCCGACTCATAGCGGCGCAGGAACAGGTCCAGCTCAGCCTTGCCCCGGGCCGGTTGCAAGGCCTTGAGGTTGCGCAGGTTGCTCTGGTCCATGGCGAAGATCAGGTCATATTGCGCAAAATCAGCGCTGCCGACCTGCTGCGCCCGTTGTGCCGAGAGGTCGTAGCCTCGCTGCAAGGCTGCGCGCTGGCTGCGCTGGTCCGGCGCCTTGCCGATATGCCAGTCGCTGGTGCCAGCGGACGCCACCTGCACCTGGTCGTCCAGGCCGGCCTCACGCAGCTTGCTGCGCAATACGCCTTCGGCAGTGGGCGAGCGGCAGATATTGCCCAGGCAAACGAACAGAACCTGCATCAGGCCTCCAACAGGCGCCGGACGCGCTCGAGGTCTTCGGCGGTATCGACGCCGGTGGGCGGCGCTTCCAGGGCGTCGGCAACGTGGATCCGTACGCCATGCCACAGGGCACGCAGTTGCTCCAGGGATTCGGTGTTTTCCAGCCAGCACGGCCCCCAGCTGACAAAGTCATGGAGGAAACCGACGCGATAGGCATAGATGCCGATGTGCCGACGATAAGGCACGCCAGCCGGCAACTGGTCGCGGTCCTTGGCGAAGGCATCCCGCGCCCAGGGCAAGGTGGCACGGCTGAAGGTCAGCGCCAGGCCGTTGAGGTCGCTGACCACCTTGACCACGTTCGGATTGAACAGGGTCTGTGCATCCTCGATCGGCTCGGCCAGGGTGGCCATGCGCGCTTCGGTATGGGCCGCCAGATTGGCCGCCACCTGGTCGATCACCGACGGCGGAATCAACGGCTCGTCGCCTTGCACGTTGACCACGATCGCGTCCGCGGCCAGGCCCAGCTTGGCAGCCACTTCCGCCAGCCGGTCGGTGCCGGAGTTGTGGTCCTCCCGGGTCAGCAGCGCTTCGGCGCCAAAGCCCTGGCAGGCGTCGACGATGCGCTGGTCATCGGTGGCCACCACCACCCGCTCGGCGCTGCTCTTGCAGGCCTGCTCCCAGACCCACTGGATCATCGGCTTGCCGGCGATCAGTTGCAGCGGCTTGCCCGGCAAGCGGGTGGAGGCAAAGCGCGCGGGAATGACAACAGTAAAGGCGCAGGTCATTTATCCAGGCGCTCTTCGCTGGTCAGGGTGCGCGCCTCGCTCTCCAGCATCACCGGGATGCCGTCGCGAATCGGGTAGGCCAGGCCTGCACCCTTGCTGATCAGTTCGGTCTTGTCGGCACTGAGTTTGAGAGGACCTTTGCAGATCGGGCAAGCAAGGATGTCGAGCAGTTTGGTGTCCATGAGAATTCCCTGGATAAAAGCGATTAAGGCAACAGACGATCAGGCAGCAGGCGCATCAACTGGGTATCGAACCAGGCGATGAAGGCCGGCGATGGCACCGCATCGACCGCCAGGTACCACCAGTCGGCCGCTGCGAAGGCGCGGCATTTGACCGCGTCCTTCTCGGTCATGACCAGCGGCAATGGCGGGGTGAAGGCCAAGGCTTGCGCACTGTACTGGGCGTGATCGGCAAATGCATGGGGGACAGGCCGCCAGTGTAGCGTTTCAAGGGTGTTGAAGAAACGCTGAGGGTTGCCAATACCGGCCACTGCGTGCACTGCCTGGCCCGCAGCGAAATGGTTCACCGGCCGGCGCTCGCCGCTTTGCAGATTGACCAGCGCCGAGGGCTTGAGGTGAAAGGCGAAACCATCGGTGCGATCTTCCACGGCGCCGTTGTAGAGCAGTGCATCGACACTTTGCAGGCGCTCCAGCGGCTCGCGCAGGGGGCCGGCCGGCAGGCAGCGGCGATTGCCCAGGCCGCGGGCGGCGTCGATCAGCACCAGTTCCAGGTCACGAGCCAGGCGGTAATGCTGCAGGCCGTCATCGGAGAGAATCAGGTCCAGCGCTTCACTGGCCAGCAAGGCTTGCACCGCGCGGCTACGATCCGGATCGATCATCAGCGGCACGCCACAGCGCTGGACAATCAGCAGCGGCTCGTCACCGGCGATTTCGGCGCCATCCTCGGGCCCCACCCGCCAGGGCAATTGCGGCGGCTTGGCGCCGTAGCCACGGCTGACCACACCGACCCGCAGGCCGAGGCGCTGGCAGTGCTCCACCAGCCAGAGGATCAATGGAGTCTTGCCCGTACCGCCGACCGTAATGTTGCCCACCACGATCAAGGGCACCGGAGGCTGGTAGATCCCGCCTTCGCCGGCCAGGAAACGCTGGCGCTTGCCCACCACCACCCGGCGGTACAACCACTCCAGGGGCTGCAGCAGTTTCAGCGCGGGGTGGCCGTGGTACCAGGCGGCGAGCAGACGATCGGAAAGTGCCATCAGGGTGCCGGCGCCGCCTCGACGGTGGTCATGCGCAGGTGGCTGAAGCCGAGCTTGCCGGCCGCATCCATGGCAGTGATCACCGCTTGGTGTTGGGTCTTGCCGTCGGCACTGATGGACAACGGCAGGTTGGTATCTCCCCCGGACTCCTTCTGCAAGGCGTCGATCAGGGTCGCCAGGTCGTTCTTGGGCAACACCTGGTTGTTCACCGAAAACACCCCGTCGGCGCTGATGGCAACGTCCAGCTGCTTGACCTGCTGGTCTTCGGCCGGCGAGCCGCTGACGGCTTCCGGCAGATCGACCCGCAGCTGGGTTTCCCGGGTGAAGGTGGTGGTCACGACGAAAAACAGCAGCAGGATGAACACCACGTCGATCAGTGACGCGAGATTGATGTCCACGGTTTCCCGGGGCTTGCGACGGAATTTCACGCTTTGCCCTCGGCCAGGTCGACATCACGGTCGCCCTGGATCACTTCCACCAGCTTGATCGCCTCCTGTTCCATGCCCACCACCAGCTCATCGACCCGGCGTTGCAGGAAACGGTGGAAGAACACCGAGGGGATCCCCACCATCAGGCCCGCGGCCGTGGTGATCAGGGCCTTGGAGATGCCACCGGCAAGCACGGCGGCATTGGTGGTCATGCCCGAGCCCATGAACGAACTGAAGATATCGATCATGCCCAGTACCGTCCCCAGAAGCCCCAGCAACGGAGCCATCGCGGCGATGGTGCCCAGGGCGTTGAGATAGCGTTCCAGCTCATGAATGACCCGGGCCGCGGCCTCTTCGATGCATTCCTTCATGATCTCGCGGCCGTGCTTGGAATTGGCCAGGCCCGCGGCGAGAATTTCGCCCAGGGGCGAATCGGCGCGCAGCTCCTTGAGCTTTTCCTTGTTCAGCTGCTTGTCCTTGATCCAGCGCCAGACCTGGCCCAGCAGATGGGGCGGGGTGACGCGACTGGCCCGCAGGGTCCACAAACGCTCGGCGATGATGCCCACCGCCGCGATGGAACTCAGAATGATCGGCAACATCATCCAGCCGCCGGATTTGACCAATTCCCACACAGTGACAGTCCCCTCGAAAAAGTGCGCCACTCTAACATAGGGGCTGGACGCACCGAAGACCGTGATGTCGCATGTTCCCAGGCTTTAATAACTCACGGTTATTTAACGCATTGCTGGCGACTCGCGCCAGAAACGCCGCTGCGCCCGCAGGCTTTGCGGTGGTTCGAAAGCACCCAGCTGCAGTTTCAGCGCGCCCTGCTCGGCACTGTCATAAATCGCCACTCCCAACCGTTGGTAACGTGCTACCACCAGCGGATGGGGATGGCCGTAGGTATTGCCCTGCCCTCGGGAAATCAGCACCGCTGTTGGGGCCAGCCCCTGCAACAGGGCCATGGACGACGAGGTGCGACTGCCGTGATGGGGCGCTTGCAGCCACTGCGTGTGGAGCGCCAGCGGGCTGTCGAGCAAAGCCCGCTCGGCATGGGCGTCGATATCGCCGGTGAGCAGCAGGCGCTCGCCACCGGCCTCGACCTGCAACACACACGAAGCCTGGTTGCCGTCCTGGGTCGCCGCCCATTGCCACTGGGTGAAGTTGACGCCGTTCCATTGCCAACTCAACCCGGACTCGCAAGGTGCGGATTGCAGGGCCGCGGGCAACGCCTCGGGTTCGCCACTGCGCACCAGGGCCACCGGCATTCCCTGCCAGACCGCCAGGGCACCGCCGGCGTGATCGTTGTCGGCATGGCTGAGCAGCATCAGGTCCAGGCGCCTGATGCCGAGCTTGTGCAGGGTCGGCAGCACCACCCGCTCCCCCAGGTCGAAATCGGCAACTCGGGCGCCGGCGTCATACAGCATCGCGTGATCACGGGTGCGCAAGATGAATGACAACCCCTGGCCCACGTCCAGTTGCCAGACCTCCACCTCGGCATGGGGCACCTGATCCTTGGGTGGCCAGACCGCCAGCAGTAACAGCGGCCACCCCAGCACTCGCAGCGGCACCCCGTTGGGCAACAGCAACAACAGCGCCCCCAGGGTGCTGAGGAACCACGCCCAGAGCGGAATCACCGGCGCCACCCAGGCCGGCCATAACCCGGCGATCAGCCCGAGCAGGCGAAACAGCCCATCCAGCAGCCCGCCGGCCAGCCACAGCAACCCCTCGCCCACATGAGGCACTGGCAGCAACAGGCTGCCGAGCAAGGCCGGCGGCAGCACCAGCAGGCTGATCCAGGGGACCGCCAACAGATTGGCCAGGGGGCCACTGAGGCTGATGGGCAGCCCCAGGGCCAGCATCGGCGGCACCAGGCCAAGACCGATCAGCCACTGGGCCCGGGTCCAACCCTGCCACCAGCGCCAGGTACCCAGACGGCCGGAAAACGTGAAGATCAGGATCGCCACCGCCGCGAACGACAGCCAGAACCCGGGTTGCAGGCTGGCCAGGGGTTCAAGCAGCAACACCGCATTCAGTGCCAGCAACAACGGCCACCAGGCCCCCAGGTGCCGAAAGCGCAAGCGCCACAGCAATGCCAGGGCCACCATGACGCAGGCACGCTGCACCGGCACATCGAACCCGGCCAGCAGGCCATAGCCCAGTGCCCCGCCGAAGGCCAGGGCGCAGGCCCAGGGCAGCCACGGCCAACGCTCGGGCCAGCAGCCATAGTGTGCGAGCGCGGCCACCGCCAGGTAAATCAGCCCGGCCAGCAGGCTGATGTGCTGCCCGGAAATCACCATCAGGTGGACGGTGCCGGTGTCCTGCAACAACTGCCAGTCCTCCCGCGTCAGCCCTGAGCCATCGCCCATCACCAGCGCCGCCAGGCCACCGGCGCGGCCATGAGCCTCAACCCCCAGCAGACGCTGGCGCACCCCGTCACGCCAAGCCTGGCGGGCCGGCGCCAGCAAGTGCCCCGCCTTGACCGTACCGGTAGCCCCGATGCGCCGGGCCAGCAACCAGGCTTCGCGGTCGAAGCCATGGACATTCAGCAGCCCCGCCGGGCGTCGCAGCTTGACTGCCAGCCGCCAGCGCTCGCCACTGCGCACCGGCGGGCCGCCGTGCCAGGCCAGGCGAATCCGCCGGGGCAACCCCTCGCGCCGGGCCTGAGCATCGTGCAACTGGAAACGCACCACGCCCTCCCCCGGCTCGGGCAACCCACTGATCCGCCCTTCCACCCAACGCGTCTGCCCATCCAGGCGCGGCGGCAGTCGATCGTCCAGCGCCCACTGCCCGGAGGCACAGGCCCATGTGAAACCGAAGAGAAAAAATGCCACCGGATGTGTACGAAACGGCAGCAGCATCAGTGCCAGCATCGCCATCGGCAGCAACCACCAGCCAGGCGGCAGCACCGGCAGAAAACCCAGTGCCAGCAGGCCCGCGGCCAATCCCAGCATCCCTGTTCGCATCAGCCAGCCCATCCTTGGCAGTCCCTACTCTTGGCTTAGCCGAGGATGGCGGGCGCGGCTTTATCATTTGTCACAATGTCTGAATTTGCGCTGGCTAGAATCCGTTCATAATCGTCGCCTGATCAGACCGAGATGCCTTATGCCCCGGCACTTATTCAAACGTTACATGCCAGATCCGACCAGCATCCGGGAACACAAGTCCTTACGCTTTCTCGGCACCCTGTTGCATGACGCCAACCTCTGGCACCTCAATCGGCACTCGGTGGCGCGGGCCATGGCCGTCGGCCTGTTCGCCGCCTTTATCCCCATTCCGATGCAGATGCTGCTGGCCGCCGTACTGGCCATCTGGCTGCGGGGCAACATGCCCATCAGCGTCAGCCTGGTCTGGCTGACCAATCCCATCACCATGCCGCCCGTGTTCTTCTGCACCTACCAATTGGGCGCCTGGCTGATGAACGTGCCAGCCCGCAGCCTGCCGGACGAACTCACCTGGGAGTGGATCAGCAGCCAGTTGTCCACCTTGTGGCAACCCTTCCTCCTCGGCTCGGTGGTCGCCGGCCTGGTACTGGGCGCCACGGCCTACTGCCTGACCATGCTCTACTGGCGCTGGTGGGTCGGTCGCCAGTGGCGTCGCCGCAAGCAACAGCGCCGGTAGAAACGACAACGGCCTCCCGAGGGAGGCCGTTGCCATTACGCGCTAAAACCCTTCACTGACGCATGCCGCGCCCACTGACCAGCAGCCGTGCGCAACCGAAATACAGCACCACGGTCGCCACCAGCATGAAGGTGATGGCCACGCTGATCTTGATATCCGAGACCCCGAGAATGCCGAAACGGAAGGCATTGACCATGTGCAGCACCGGGTTGGCCAAAGACACCGTCTGCCAGAACGGCGGCAGCAGGTTGATCGAGTAGAACACCCCACCCAGGTAGGTCAGGGGCGTCAGCACGAAGGTCGGGATGATCGAGATATCGTCGAAATTGCGCGCGAACACCGCGTTGATGAAGCCCAGCAACGAGAAGATCGTCGCCGTCAGCACCACCACCAGCACGGTGACGCCCAGGTGATGTACCTGCAGCTTGGTGAAGAACAGCGACAGCAGGGTCACGATGATGCCCACCATCAGGCCCCGCAGGACCCCGCCCAGGGTGTAGCCGATGAGAATGGTGTGGGGCGATACCGGCGACACCATCAACTCCTCGATGGAGCGCTGGAACTTGCTGCCGAAGAAGCTCGACACCACGTTGCCGTAGGAGTTGGTGATCACCGACATCATGATCAGCCCCGGCACGATGTACTCCATATAGGTGAAGCCACCCATGTCGCCGATCTGCCGACCAATCAGGTTACCGAAGATGACGAAGTACAGGACCATGGTGATGGCTGGTGGCAGCAGGGTCTGCGGCCAGATCCGGGTGAAGCGCCGGACCTCGCGATAGACAATGGTGTTGAGCGCCACCAGGTTGGGTTTCAACTCCGAACTCATACCGCCACCTTCGACAGATTTTTCTCCACCAGGGACACGAACAGCTCCTCAAGTCGATTGGTTTTGTTGCGCAGGCTCAGGACTTCGATGTTCTGCAGGGCCAACTGGGCGAACAGCGCGGTGATCCCCACGGCCTTGTCCACCTGGACCTCCAGGGTGTGGCTGTCTACCAGCCGGGCCGGGTAGCCCACCAGTTGCGGCGCCACGCTCATGTCATTTTTCAGGTCGAGGAGAAAGGTCTCCACATGCAGCTGACCGAGCAACTGGCGCATGCTGGTGTTCTCGACAATAGTGCCGTGATCGATGATGCCGATGTTGCGGCACAGCTGTTCAGCCTCTTCCAGGTAGTGGGTGGTGAGGATGATGGTGATGCCTTTCTGGTTGAGCTCGGTGAGGAAGCTCCACATCGAACGGCGCAGCTCGATGTCGACCCCGGCAGTGGGCTCGTCGAGAATCAGCAGGCGCGGCTGATGAACCAGCGCGCGGGCAATCATCAGGCGACGCTTCATGCCCCCGGACAGGGAACGCGAAGGCTCATCGCGCTTGTCCCACAGCCCCAGCTGGGTCAGGTACATCTCGGCCCGTTCCTTGGCGATCTTCGCCGGAATGCCGTAGTAGCCGGCCTGGGTCACGACGATGTCGAAGGTCTTCTCGAACTGGTTGAAGTTGAACTCCTGCGGCACCACGCCGATGCAGCGCTTGAGCGCCGCCGGCTGACGATCCAGGTCATTGCCGAAGACATTCACGGTGCCGCTGGTCTTGTTGACCAGGGTCGAGAGGATGCCAATGGTGGTGGATTTACCGGCCCCGTTAGGGCCAAGCAGGGCGAAAAAGTCACCTTCGGCGACGTCCAGATCGATACCACTCAGGGCCTGGAAACCGTTGCCGTAGGTTTTGGTTAGCTGCCGGATGGACAGAGCGGAACTCATATCGGATTCATGCACCAAGAAGGGGGAGTTTTATAAGTAAGGGCGGCCCGGAGCGATTGCAACGACGCCGGACGCACGCCATGTTGCGTGCCGGCGCTGCGCAAGTACAGTCATGCCTATTGATAGTGGATATTAAGTCAACGCGGTCATCACCGCCTGGCGATAGGCCGGGCGCTGTTTCAAGCGCTCATACCAGGCTTGCAGATGGGGCATCGCAGGACGCTCGATAGGCATCTCGAACCAAGCGTAGATGAAACTGCCGAGGGGAATGTCGCCCACACCGATTTCCTCCCCGGACAGGTAAGGCTGTTCACCCAGAGCCTGGTCGACCCGGGCCAGCAACTCGGCACAGGTGGCCTTGGCGGCGTTGATCTGCGCCCAGTCCTGCTGCTCGGCCGGGGTGCGCAACACCCCCCAGAACAGCTGCCGGAAGGGTTCGGCAAAGGTCGAGGTGGTCCAGTCCATCCACTTCTCGGCACTGGCCCGGACATGTACGTCGGCCGGGCACCAGTGGCTATCGGCAGCGTAGCGCGCAGCCAGGTAACGCACGATGGTGTTGGATTCCCAGAGCACGAAGTCGCCGTCTTCAATCAGTGGAATGCGGCCATTGGGGTTTAGCGCCCGGTACGCCGGGGTGTCCACCACACCAAAGGCGCCGCCGGCGTCCAGGGACTCATAGGCGAGCCCCAGTTCCTGGGCGCACCAGAGTGCCTTCCTGACATTCGACGAGTTCTTGCGACCCCAGATCTTCAGCATGACCATCCCTCAGTAATGAATGCCGGGGCAGTCTACGCCTGATCAGCCGCGGCTCAAATCGTCGCGCATGTCTCCGAGCATTTGCGGCTGCTGCGGGTCGAACAGGTGCGGGTAGCATTTTTCCAGGTGGCCGAAAAACAGCGCCTGCGGCACGTCGGCAAACTGCCCGTGGTCCATCAGGTACTCCATCGATTGCTCGCCCTGGCGATTGAACGGCTGGAAAACGCTGTCCTCCAGGCCGTCGAAATCCAGGGGCGCGACGTCGAACATTTCACACAATTGCCGGTTGAACGCCGGCGTGGCCTTGACCCAACGCCCCTGCAGATAGAACTCGGTGTAACCGTGCATGGCGAACACATCGCTGCGCAGCAACTCCAGCAGCTTGGGGGTGGACAGGTGATTGCGCACATCGGCCAGGCCGATGCGCGCCGGTATCCCGCAATGCCGGGCGCAGCCGGCGAGCAAGGTGGCCTTGGGCACGCAATAGCTCTCGCCGGTGGCCAGGGCATGGCTGCCACACAAGGTCTGGGGATCACGGCTGAAGCTGTAGAAGTTGTAGCGCACCGCCTCGCGCACCGCGTAATAGAGGCTGACGGCTTGCTGTCGAGGATCGCGGCTGGCACCGCGATGAGTTTCGGCGAACTCCACCACCGCCGGGTGGTCACTATCGATGAAGCGACTGGGACGCAGGTACTCGTGCATGGACATGACCTCCGAGAGGAAGCCTGAGTCTATCGAGGCGTGCACCCCAGTGATAACGACGTATCGGCCAAAGATCATGGCCCCGACGATCAACCGGGCCCGGCCCGCAAGACACAAACTCACGCTGCACCCGCACCGCCCTGCTCACCCGCGCCGTCGAAGGCCGACTACGCTCTGAGGGTGATTTCACCCCTGGTTTCACGGAGGATTGAATATGCTGTTGTTGTGGATACTGGTTCTGGTGCTCGCAGTGGCCTACCTGGCCCACCGCCGTACCGCCCCCCTGCCCGCCCTCGGCGTGGTCGCCGTCTACCTCTTGGCCATGGGCGCCTTCAGCCGTGCTCCCGGCTGGTTGCTGCTGGTTTTCTGGGTGCTGCTGGCCGCAGTCGCCGCGCCCTTGCTGCTGCCTGACCTGCGACGCAAATACTTCAGTGCACCGTTGTTCAACTGGTTCCAGAAAGTCCTGCCGCCGATGTCGCAAACCGAACGCGATGCCATCGACGCTGGCACGGTCTGGTGGGATGGCGAGCTGTTCAGCGGCCGCCCGGACTGGAACACCCTGCTGGCCTACCCCAAGGCCCAGTTGACCGATGAGGAGCAGGCCTTCATCGACGGCCCCACCGAAGAGCTGTGCGCCATGGTCAGCGACTGGCAGATCGGCCAGCACATGGACCTGCCGGCCGAAGCCTGGGCCCACATCAAGGAGCACGGTTTCTTTGCCCTGATCATTCCCAAGGAGTACGGCGGCAAGGGTTTCTCGGCCTACGCCCACTCCCAGGTGGCGATGAAACTGGCCACCCGCAGCGGCGACCTGGCGTCCACCGTGATGGTGCCCAACTCCCTGGGCCCGGCCGAACTGCTGCTGCACTACGGCACCGACGAGCAGCGCAACCACTACCTGCCGCGCCTGGCTCGTGGCGACGACATCCCCTGCTTCGCCCTCACCGGTCCGCTGGCGGGCTCCGATGCTGGGGCCATGCCCGACACCGGGATCATCTGCAAAGGCCAATGGCAGGGTGAAGAAACCCTCGGCCTGCGCCTGAATTGGGAGAAGCGCTACATCACCCTGGGCCCGGTGGCCACCCTGCTGGGCCTGGCCTTCAAGGCCCATGACCCGGACCACCTGCTGGGCGACCAGGACGACCTGGGCATCAGCCTGGCGCTGATCCCTACCGACACCCCCGGGGTCGAGATCGGACGTCGCCACCTGCCCCTGGGCGCGGCCTTCATGAACGGCCCGAACTCCGGCAAGGACGTGTTCATTCCCCTGGACTTCCTCATCGGTGGCCAGGAAATGCTCGGCAAGGGTTGGATGATGCTGATGAACTGCCTGTCGGTGGGGCGTTCGATCTCCTTGCCCGCAGTCGGCACCGGCGCCGCCAAATTCACCAGCCTGGTGACCGGCCAGTACGCCCAGGTGCGGGAGCAGTTCAACGTGCCCCTGGCCGCCTTCGAGGGCATCCAGGAAGCCCTGGCCCGCCTCGGTGGCAACGCCTGGTTGATGGACAGCGCACGCATGCTCACCGCCAACGCCGTGGACCTGGGAGAGAAACCCTCGGTGCTCTCGGCGATCCTCAAGTACCACCTCACCGAGCGCGGCCGCGAGTGCATCAGCCACGCCATGGACGTGCACGGCGGCAAGGGCATCATCATGGGCCCCAACAACTACCTGGGCCGCAGTTGGCAGGGAGCGCCGATCTTCATCACCGTGGAGGGCGCCAACATCCTCTCGCGCAACCTGATGATCTTCGGCCAGGGGGCAATCCGCTGCCATCCGTTCGTGCTCAAGGAAATGGCCCTGGCTGGCCGCGAAGACCATGACCAGGCGCTGAAGGAGTTCGACGCCCTGCTGCTCAACCACATCGGCTTTGCCGTGAGCAATGCCGCCAGCACCCTGGTGCTGAACCTGGGCTTCGGCCACTTCGAGTCCACCCCGGGGGACAAGCTCAGCCAAGGCTATTTCCGTGCGCTGAACCGTCAGGCTGCGGCCTTCGCCCTGCTGGCGGACTTCTCGATGATGCTCCTGGGGGGCGAACTGAAACGCCGCGAACGCCTTTCCGCCCGCCTGGGGGATGTGCTCAGCCACCTGTACCTGGCCTCGGCGGCGCTCAAGCGCTACCACGACCTGGACTCCCCGGAATACCTGCGCCCCCTGCTGGCCTGGGCCATGGAGGAAAGCCTCGGGCATTCCGAACGGGCTCTGGACGAGCTGCTCAGCAACTTCCCCAACCGCGTGTTCGGTTGCCTGCTACGGGTGCTGGTGTTCCCCTTCGGCCGTCGCCACACCGGGCCATCAGACCAGCTGGACGCCGAGGTGGCAGCCATCATCGGCCGTGCCCAGGGTGATCCGGCCCTGGAAGCGGTGCTTGCCGGTTGCTACCGCCCGCAATCCAAGGACGACCCAGTGGGCGCCCTGCAGCACGCCAGCGACCTGCTGAGCGCCGTGCATCCGTTGCAGAAGAAGCTCCACGAGGCGCTGAAAAGCGGCCAGGTGAAACCGGCTGCCGGCCAATCGGCCATCGACGCGGCGCTGGAGGCCGGGGTGCTGCAGGCCGCCGAGGCCCAGAGTCTGCACGAGGCCGAAGCGGCGCGGCGCAAGGTCATCGATGTCGATGATTTCGCCAAAGAGCAACTGACCCTGAGTGAGGGCAAGACCCGCTAGGCGGGCTCCCTCGCGGCAGGTCGATTATGAAACCGGGCGCAGGAGCTATATACTCCCGCGCCCGTTTTTGTTCTTGAGGACCCTGTCATGTCCAACATCGTCGCCGATCATCTCGTCCTGCTGGACCACCTGCGCAGCATCCTGGTGGCGGTGGGAGAAGCCGAACAGGTTCCCGAAGAAAGCCACGCGCTGTTCCTGGAGCGCTTCGATGAACTGCGCGCCTCGCTGCCGATCGATCCGATCGAAAGCCAGTACCTGGGCCAGGACCTGCTGTGCCAGACCATGCAGCGCTACCCGCAGATCGCCCATCTGGTGCCCCGCGACCTGCTGTGGTTCTTCGCCGGCGACTGCCTGCACTACATGCCCGATGAAGAAATCGACTTGTTCCAGGCCCTGGAAGAGCGTCGCTTCGAAGCCGAGCAGAATGACGAACCCTTCGACTGGAACCAGGAAAAGCAGCTGCTGGCGCTCTCCGCCCAGGACAGCAAGCACTGATCACTGCTCCTGACGCAGCCAGGGCCCGCACGGTTTGACCGGCGGGCCTTTTTTGTAGCCGCGACAAACCAGATCACCCTTCCCCCCCCGTGGCAGCCGGCTTGCCGGCGAAGAGGCCCTTGGGCCTCGCATCGCCCTCAGAGTTACCTTCGCTGGCAAGCCAGCGCCTACAAGATGCGTTCTCCTTTGCCCGGGCGGTTCAGGGTCGGCTCCCTGGCCAGGCACTCCACCAGATAATCGATGAAGACCCGCAACTTGGGCGGCAGGTAGCGGGTCGGTGAATGCAGGAGCCAGGCGCCACCGTGGTAGGAGGCCAGGAAGGTCCACTCCGGCAGCACCTGGACCACCAGCCCCTGCTCCAGGGCGTGGCGCGCGGTGAAGTACGGCAGGCTGCCAATGCCCAGGTGCTGCAGCACCGCATCCAGGCGCACCCCAGTGTGGTTGGCGGCGTAACGCCCGCGCACGCCGACGGTCACCGCCTTGCCGCCCTGGGTGAATTTCCAGCGGGCATCACTGGGGGTTTCTCCCAGGTAAATGCAACTGTGCTGGCGCAGGTCCTGGGGGTGCAGCGGCGTGCCATGTTGCGCCAGGTACTGCGGGGTGGCACACAGCATGTGATCGATGCGCAGCAGCTGGCGGCCAACCAACCCCGGAGGCGGACGATCGGTGATGCGGATCGCCAGGTCGACATTGTCTTCGATCAGGTCGATGTCCCGGTCTTCATGCAGCAGTTCGACATCCACCTTCGGGTAGCGCCGCAGGAACTCCGGCATATGGGGATGCACCACGAATCGCCCCACCGCCTTGGGCACACTGACCCGCACCACACCCTCGGCCTCGTGGGTGAACTGACCGCTGATCTCCATGACCGAACGGGCCGCACTGACCATCTCGCTGCAGCGCTTGAAGACCTCTTCGCCGCCGTCGCTCAAACGCAACTTGCGCGTGGTGCGTTGCAGCAGACGCGTGGCCAGGGCCTTCTCCAGCCGCGAGATGCTGCGGCTCACCGCCGACGGCGAGGAACCCAGCTGGCGTGCGGCCTCGGAGAAGCTGCCGGTCTCCACGACCCTGACGAAGATGGCCATTTCTGCCAGTAAAGGCAGGGGGAGATTTATGCTCATGACGCAATAGTCCATTGAGTTTTGAATGGATTATCACGCAATTACTCAAGCCCCATAATAAAAAAACACTTGGATTCAGGGTTTGAGAAATGACGCTTCGCCTGTACTTCGAACATGACCTGTTGACGGCCCCGGTAGAACTGCTGAGCTGCGCGCCCCAGGACGATCTGTTTGCCGCGACCCTGCTGGCCACGCCCTTTCATCCCCAGGGTGGCGGCCAACCCAGCGACACCGGCTGGATTGGCGAGGCCCGCGTGCTGCGGGTCACCCAGGAAGGCGAACAGATCGTGCATTACCTGAGCCAACCGCTGACGCCGGGAAGCCATGAGGCTCGTGTCGATGAAGAGCAGCGCCTGTTCAACAGCCGCATGCACTCCGCCGGACACTTGATTGGCCACTTCGTGCAAAGCCAGGGCTGGATACCCGTCAAGGCTCATCACTGGCCGGACGAGGGACGGGTGTCGTTCAAGCCCGGCGAACAACCTGGGGAAATCGACTGCGCCAGGGTGCAGAACGCCCTCGCACAATGGATCAGCGAGGATTTCCCCCGGCACATCTCCCTGGAGGCCGGGTCGCGCCAGATCAGCTTCGGCCAGTTGCCCGCCTACGGTTGCGGTGGCACCCACGTCCAGCACCTGCAACAGCTTGGGCGGGTGATCATCGACGCAGTCTCGGAAAAGAAAGGCACCCTCTCGGTCAGCTACAGCCTCGACTGAGCCTGCCCGTCCTCATCTACCTTCCTGCCTTGCGGAGTCCGCATGCTGTCCAATTATCTTGGCGAGTTTCTTGCCCTGGCCGTTGTTCACTTTCTTGCCGTGGTCGCCCCCGGACCGGACTTCGCCGTCACCATCCGCCAGAGCGTAGGCTTCGGTCGCATGACCGGTGTCTGCACCGCCCTGGGGATCGGCGCCGGCATTTCGGTACACGTGCTTTACACCCTGCTCGGGGTCGGTGCCCTGATGCACGCTACGCCCTGGCTGCTGAGCGCGGCCAAGCTGCTGGGCGGCGCCTACATTCTGTATCTGGGCATCAGCCTGTTGCGCAGCAAGGCCAAGACCAGCCTCCCTGGCGACACAGCGCCGGACGAGCCGCAGCAGACTTTGCTGCGGGCCTTTATCACCGGCTTCCTGACCAACGCCACCAACCCCAAGGCGACCCTGTTTTTCCTGGCGATCTTCACCACCCTGGTCAGCGCCACCACACCGCTGAGCATTCAGGCGCTGTATGGCGCCTGGATGTGCCTGGTGAACGCCCTGTGGTTCGTCATCGTCGCGCTGTTCTTTTCCAGCGCCCGGGTGCGCCAGTTGTTCATGCGCCTGGGGCACTGGTTCGAACGCTGCATGGGGCTGATTCTGGTGCTATTCGCCGGACGCCTGCTGCTGTCACTGTGAGCGACCCACGACAAAGGCCCGCACAGTCTGACTGGCGGGCCTTTTTAATGCATGGCAGGACGAAACCCTGAATCGCAGACAAACAAAAACGCCGCTCAATGAGCGGCGTTCTTGTGAATTTGGAGCGGGAAACGAGACTCGAACTCGCGACCCCGACCTTGGCAAGGTCGTGCTCTACCAACTGAGCTATTCCCGCAAATGGCGTCCCCTAGGGGACTCGAACCCCTGTTACCGCCGTGAAAGGGCGGTGTCCTAGGCCACTAGACGAAGGGGACACGCTACCCGGAACACATGGTGTGTGTTTCGGTGCCCAGAGCCGAATCCGAAGACGTTGGTTCTGGTTTCACTCAGCCCTGCCCGAAAGCAGCGCTGTTTAAAATTGGAGCGGGAAACGAGACTCGAACTCGCGACCCCGACCTTGGCAAGGTCGTGCTCTACCAACTGAGCTATTCCCGCAAATGGCGTCCCCTAGGGGACTCGAACCCCTGTTACCGCCGTGAAAGGGCGGTGTCCTAGGCCACTAGACGAAGGGGACACACTACCCGGAACACATGGTGTGTGTTTCGGTGCCCAGAGCCGAATCCGAAGACGCTGGTTCTGGTTTCACTCAGCCCTGCCCGAAAGCAACGCTGTTTAAAATTGGAGCGGGAAACGAGACTCGAACTCGCGACCCCGACCTTGGCAAGGTCGTGCTCTACCAACTGAGCTATTCCCGCATTGGCGTCCCCTAGGGGACTCGAACCCCTGTTACCGCCGTGAAAGGGCGGTGTCCTAGGCCACTAGACGAAGGGGACACGCTACAACATTCACTTCCTTCAACGTTTCGCTGTTTGCTTTCCGTTGAAAGTGGCGCGCATTCTATGGATGCTTTGGGGGGCCGTCAAGCCCCAGATATAATTTTATTTAAATCAATGACTTCGGGGTGGTTTGAGGCCCAGTTCGGGCTTTTCTGCCGTCCGCGCTTTGACGCCTATATTCTGGCACTCGACAAGGCGTTATAGTCCTCCGCAGCCGGTGATGGCAATTTGAACCCTGGGTTCTCCCCAAGCGTTTGCCACCTCTATAAACAGCACAACCGATACCCGGCTCGTCGAGCGGCGCTATGCGTCCAAATGCCAAGCCACTACACTCGCACGCGAATCCTATAACGAGGTTTTAACGGTGACACCACTCATGATCACCCTGCTGGTAATAGCCGGGATCGCACTCTTGATCGCCATTGGCTACATGAACCATGTGGTGGAAAACAACAAGCTGGAGAAGGCCCGCACCAAGGTCGAACTCAATGATCGCCTGCGTCGCTGCGGCGAAATCACCGAAACCTTTCCCGGCCAGTTCATGTCGCCGGGGCTCAAGTTGCTGCTGACCCGCCTGGAACTCAACGTCGTCCAGCGCATGCTCAACCTCGACAAGTCCGACAACGCCCTCAAGGCACGCCAGGCCGAACTCAATGCCCTGGTCGGTCAGGGTGAATCGATCCCGGTCAACAATCCGCCATCGCCGATCCAGACCGAAGCCAAGGCCAAGGATGTGCGCTTTCTATTGGAAGCCATGCACGGCCAGGTAACCCGCGCGGCTCATGACGGTTTCCTGCAACCCAATGAAGCCAAGCGCTGGATCAAGGAAATCCGCCATATCCTGGTGCTGCTGCACATCGAGTTCTTCAACAACCTGGGGCAATACGCCCTGCAGCAGAACCAACCGGGGCAGGCGCGCCTGGCCTTCGAACGTGGTGTGCAGTACCTGCGCAAGCAACCGGACCCGGCAGTCTACAAGGAGCAGTTGGAGTACCTGGACAAACTCCTGGCGCGGGCCAATGCCATGGTGCTCTCGACCCTGGAACCGGCACCGGACGAAGACAACCAGCTGACCCAGGGCCTGAAGACCGTGGAAGCCGACGCCGACTGGAAAAAGAAAGCCATCTACGACTGACAGCAAAAACCCTTGCCCGGCACACCCGGGCAAGGGTTTTAAAGCGCTGCGCCCTCCTCGCCGCTACAAGCGGAAATGCCCCACCATCCCCTTCAGTTCCACGCCCAACTGCGCCAGCTCGATGCTCGACGCGGCGTTGCCCTGCATGGCCAGGGACGACTGATCGGCACTGGCGCGAATGCTGGTGACACTGCGGTTGATCTCTTCGGCCACCGAGCTTTGCTGCTCGGCTGCGGCTGCGATCTGCTGATTCATCTGCTGGATCAGCGACACCGCCGCGGCGATGCTGCCCAGGGCGCTCTCGGTCTGCAGGGCATCGCTGACTGCCAGCTTCACCAGCTCGCCACTGCTCTGGATCTGTTGCACTGAGGAATCGGCGGCAACATGCAAAGCGGCCACCAGGCGGGCGATCTCCTCGGTGGATTGCTGAGTGCGCTTGGCCAGGGCCCGCACCTCATCGGCCACCACGGCGAATCCCCGCCCCTGCTCCCCTGCCCTGGCAGCTTCGATGGCGGCATTCAAGGCCAGCAGGTTGGTCTGCTCGGCGACGCTCTTGATCACATCCAGCACGCTGCCGATATTGTCGATCTCGGCGCTCAAGCTCTCGATACCGCTGCTGGCACGGGTGGCGGAATCCGCCAATTGCTCGATGCGCTGCATGCTCTGGCGCACCACCTGCTGGCCGCTCTCGACCTTGTCGTCTGCCGCCTGGGCGGCCTGGGCCGCTTCCTCGGCGTTGCGCGCCACGTCGTGCACCGTAGCGGTCATCTGGTTCATCGCGGTAGCGACCTGCTCGGTTTCCTCCTTCTGGCTGCTGACCTCGAGATTGGTCTGCTCGGTCACCGTGGACAGCGACTGGGCCGACGTGGCCAGTTGCTCGATTCCGCTTTGCAAGCCGCTGACGATATTGCCCAGGCCTCGGCTCATCTGCTGCATGGCCAGCATCAATTGGCCGATTTCGTCCCGCCGGGTCACCGTCACCGTCGCGCTCAAGTCGCCTGCGGCAATCTGCTGGGCCACCTGCATCACGCTGCGCAGGGGGCGGACGATCAACCGGGTAATGCTCAGGGCCGCCAGCAACCCCACCAGCAAGGCCAGGGCCGAGGAGCCGATGATCAGCAAGGTGTTCTTCTTCAGCTCGCCCTGCATGGCCCCGTCTTCAGCCGCGTAGGCCTGGTCGACCCGGCCCATGACCTGGGCCGCGCGCTCACGCAACTGCTGATAGACCTGCTTCTCCTGGGCCAGCAGGCCGGTGTATTCGTTGAGCTTCTCACTGAAATTGCCGATATGCCCCGACACCTCATTGAGCACCGTCTGGTAGCCCGCGTCCTTGATCACCGCCTTCAACTGCTCAGCCTGGGTCATGGCCTGCTCGGCCTGTTCGATCTTGCCCTGCTCGGCTGCCTCCTGGTCGTCGCCCTTGCGGTTCTGGTCCAGGCGCACCCGGGCTTCGTTCATGGCCTGCAACATCAGGCGCGAAACCTGGCTGATCTGATTGGCCTGCTCGATGAACTCGGCGCCCTCCTTGCCCTGGGTGTCCTTGAGCGTGTAGGCACCGTCATCCGCCAGGCCGGCCTGCAACACATCAAGGTTGTTGGCCACGCTGGACACTGACCAACTGGCCATTTCCAGGGCCAGCTCCTTGGCCTGGGTCAGTTCGACGAACTGATCGAAAGCCTTGCGATAATCCGCCAGGGCCTGCTCGACATCAGGCATGACCAACTGATTGGCCGACGACTGCGCCTTGAGCTGCTCGGCCAGGGCCAGCAGGCCGTCCAGGCTCTCATGCAGGCTGTCCACGCTTTTGCCGTCGCCGTGGAGGGCGTAGTCCTGCTCCAGCAGGCGCACCTTGAGCACGCCACTGTTGAGCTGCGACATCTGCTTGAGGCCGTCGAAACGCTGGCTGATGGTTTGCAGCGACCAGACGCCAATAGCGGCCACCAGGGCCGTCAAGAGCAACACCAGGGCAAAGCCGATGCCCAGTTTTTTCGCCATGCCCAGGTTGGCAAAACGTCCACTCGCGGCCGTAGTCATGGTGCGCAGTCCCCTTCCAATCCCCAATGGCGACAGGGCCATTTTGTCTTGGCAAAGGGTCGCAACGGCGCGCACCGACGCACAAGTCTCTGGCGTCGGAATAATGGCAAAAAGCTACGCCGAAGTCGTTTTCAGGACGCTGGAGGTCGATTCCATCCTGTCGCGGCGTTACCTGCCACCCTGGGCACCGGCCTCAGATGGCGGTGGCGCCACCGTCGACCGCCAGCGCCTGGCCGGTGGTGAAGGCCGCACCATCGCTGCACAGGTAGAGTACGGCACTGGCGATTTCCTCGACCTTGCCGATGCGCCCCACCGGGTGCATGGCTGCGGCGAACTCGGCTTTCTTCGGGTCCGCCTCGTAGGCACGACGGAACATGTCGGTGTCGATCACCGCCGGGCACACCGCATTCACACGAATCTTCTTCTTGGCGTACTCGATGGCCGCCGACTTGGTCAGGCCGATCACCGCATGCTTGGACGCCGCATAGATGCTCATCTTCGGCGCTGCGCCCAGGCCCGCCACCGAGGCTGTGTTGACGATCGCACCGCCGCCCTGGGCCAGCAGCAGCGGCAACTGGTGCTTCATGCACAACCAGACACCCTTGACGTTGACCCCCATGATCGCGTCGAACTCGTCCAGCGTCCCCTCGGCCAGACGGCCTTTCTCGATCTCGATCCCGGCGTTGTTGAAGGCATAGTCCAGACGCCCGTAGGCTTCCAGGGTCCGGGCCATGAGCTGCTGCACCTCAGCTTCCAGGGTGACATTGCACGGCACGAACAGGGCCTCGCCCCCGGCCGCACGAATCAGTGCCACAGTGCCTTCGCCTCCGGCCACATCCAGGTCCGCCACCACCACCTTCAAGCCCTGCGCGGCAAACGCTTGGGCCGTAGCGCGACCAATACCATTGGCGGCACCCGTCACCAGGGCCACCTGGCCGGAAAAAGTCATGCTCATCGATCAACTCCTTGAACAACCACAGGTCGGATAGTCGCGCATCTAGCCACAGCCCTCCGGAACCGCGGCAGCACTATCAAGGGCCCGGTTGGGGGCTCATGCATCGCAGTGATGACAACAGCCGGCGCTTCATCACGCCACTTGATCGATGCCCATTCGCTGAGTCGGCACAGCTTGCGACATGGCCTCGCAAAGTCTATCAACTAGCTCTCCCCCCAACACCCTCGAGGGCCTGCCATGACCACCCAGACCAATCGCCAGTTCCTGCTCGCCAAGCGCCCGGTCGGCGCCGCGACCCGCGACACCTTCACCTACCAGCAGGTTGCAGTCGGCGCCCCCGGCCCGGGCCAGGTCCTGGTGAAGAACCACTACCTGTCCCTGGATCCGGCCATGCGCGGCTGGATGAATGAAGGCAAGTCCTACATCCCGCCGGTAGCCATTGGCGAGGTCATGCGCGCACTGGGGGTGGGCCAGGTGATTGCCTCCAGCACCCCGCAGTTCACCGTCGGTGATTACGTCAATGGCGCCCTGGGCGTACAGGACTACTTTCTCGGCGAGCCCCGGGGCTTCTACAAGGTCGATCCGGCGCTTGCACCGCTGCCGCGCTACCTGTCCGCCCTGGGAATGACCGGCATGACCGCCTACTTTGCCCTGCTGGACGTGGGTGCGCCCAAGGCTGGCGACACCGTGGTGCTGTCCGGCGCCGCCGGGGCGGTGGGCAGCATCGCCGGGCAGATTGCCAAGCTCAAGGGCTGCCGGGTAGTGGGCATCGCCGGCGGCCAGGACAAGTGCCGCTTTCTCATCGACGAACTGGGGTTTGACGGTGCCATCGACTACAAGAGCGAAGATGTCCACGCCGGCCTCAAACGCGAATGCCCGAAAGGCGTTGATGTGTATTTCGACAATGTCGGCGGCGACATCCTCGATGCAGTGCTCAGCCGCCTGAACCTCAAGGCGCGGGTGGTGATCTGCGGCGCCATCAGCCAGTACAACAACAAGGAAGCGGTCAAGGGCCCGGCCAACTACTTGTCGCTGCTGGTCAACCGTGCGCGCATGGAAGGTTTTGTGGTGATGGATTATGCCGCGCAGTTCGCCAGCGCCGGGCAGGAAATGGCCGGCTGGATGGCCAAGGGGCAGCTCAAGAGCAAGGAGGACATCGTCGAGGGACTGGAGACGTTCCCGGAGACATTGATGAAACTGTTCAGCGGCGAGAACTTCGGCAAGCTGGTGCTCAAAGTCTGACGGGGGGACAGCCCCGCTGCGGGGGCTGATCTGGATCCTGGCACCGGCGGCCTGCCGACCGGGCGCCGCCTGCAGCGGGACCCGGTCGGGGCGAACCGCAGGTTACAGGGCCAGTTCGGCCACCACGGCCGCCAGGGCCTTGGCCGGGTCTGCCGCCTGGCTGATGGGACGACCGATCACCAGGTAGTCGGAACCGGCATCCAGGGCCTGACGCGGGGTGAGAATCCGTCGCTGGTCGTCCTGGGCGCTGCCCGCCGGGCGAATCCCCGGGGTCACCAGTTGCAGGGAAGGATGGGCGCTCTTCAGCGCCTGGGCCTCCAGGGCCGAGCACACCAGGCCGTCCATCCCGGCCTTTTGCGCCAGGGCAGCCAGGCGCAGCACCTGCTCCTGGGGTTCGATGTCCAGGCCGATGCCGGCCAGGTCCTCGCGCTCCATGCTGGTCAGCACGGTGACGCCGATCAGCAGGGGTTTTGGACCGCTGCGCTGGTCCAGCACCTCGCGGCAGGCGGCCATCATGCGCAGGCCACCGGAGCAGTGCACATTGACCATCCACACGCCCATTTCGGCAGCGGCCTTGACCGCCATCGCGGTGGTGTTGGGGATGTCATGGAACTTCAGGTCCAGGAACACTTCGAAACCCTTGTCGCGCAGGGTTCCGACAATCTCGGCGGCGCAGCTGGTGAACAGCTCCTTGCCGACTTTGACCCGGCACAGTTTCGGGTCCAGTTGATCGGCCAGTTTCAGTGCGGCGTCACGGGTGGGAAAATCCAGGGCGACGATGATAGGAGTCTGGCAGGCGGACATGAAGGGGCTCTCAGGCAAGTCGAAATCGGCGCGGATTGTAGCGCAAGCCGCGACGCTCCGGGACCCGATGAGAGGTAAATCCTCCTCAACGGCGATCGAGCCTGGCGATGCGCCCGGCAAATCCCCGTCGATCCGGGCTTTGTATCAAGCTCGATACACTGCCGACACGCCAGCAACACCCCCCGGCGCTACCCTCGCCAGCCGCAAGACCTTCGAACAGCACTTCCAGCCCCCAGGCCGGACGCCTATGCTGAAGCCACAACCTCGCCGTCGCCTCCTGGTGGCCGGCAGCCTACCTGGCAGATGACCGCACCCATGCATAACTCCCCAGCCCCTTTGCACGACGACTCCAAAGCCCCGGTCAATGGCGATGACAAGCGCTGGAACACCCGGGCGCTGATCGTCGACGACGACGTGCCGATCCGCGAGTTGCTGATCGACTACCTGGCGCGCTTCAACATCCACGCCAGTGGCGTCACCGATGGCGCGGCGATGCGCCAGGCCCTGCAGGCCGAGCACTACGACGTGGTGGTGCTCGACCTGATGCTGCCCGGTGAAGACGGCCTGTCCCTGTGCCGCTGGCTGCGCACCGAATCGGACATCCCGATCCTCATGCTCACCGCCCGTTGCGAGCCCACCGACCGCATCATCGGCCTGGAACTGGGGGCCGACGACTACATGGCCAAGCCCTTCGAACCCCGGGAACTGGTGGCGCGGATCCAGACCATCCTGCGCCGGGTGCGTGACGACCGCAGCGAGCAGCGGGCCAACATCCGCTTCGACAACTGGCGCCTGAACAGCGTCCTGCGCCAGCTGATTTCCGCCGACGGCCTGGTGGTGCCGCTGTCCAACGCCGAATTCCGCCTGCTCTGGGTGTTCATCGAGCGACCGCGCCGGGTGCTGAGCCGTGAGCAATTGCTGGACGCTGCCCGTGGACGCTCCATCGAGGCCTTCGATCGCAGCATCGACCTGCTGGTATCGCGCCTGCGGCAAAAGCTCGGGGATGACCCGAAATCGCCGCAATTGATCAAGACCGTACGCGGTGAAGGCTACCTGTTCGACGCCCGAGACATCGGCTGATGCGTGGGCGCTTCGATACGCTGTTCGGCCGCCTGTTCGGCGTCTTGCTGATCGCGATCGTGCTCGCCCACCTGCTGGCCTTCTTCTGGTTTCACCATTACGGGCCGCCTCCACCACCACCGCCACCTCCTGCATCGGCAGGTCAGCTCAGCGGCCTGCCTCCCGGATCACCTCCGCCCTACCCCAGGCGTCCGCCACGTCCCTGGTTCGGCGGCCCGCTGGTGCCCCTGACGTTCCAGTTCATTTCGCTGATCATCGCCGCCTGGTACGGCGCCAAGCTGCTGTCACGGCCAATCCAGCGCCTGAGCGACGCCGCCGAGCGCCTGAGTGAAGACCTCGACAGCCCGCCCCTGGAAGAAGTCGGTCCACGAGAGGCGCGACAAGCAGCCAGCACCTTCAACCGGATGCAGAAGCGCATCCGCGAGCAAGTGCAGCAACGCGGGCGCATGCTCGGCGCGGTGTCCCACGACCTGCGCACCCCGCTGTCACGGCTCAAGCTGCGCCTGGAGCAAATAGAGGACAGCAAGCTGCAAGGGCAGATGCGCCAGGACCTGGACGACATGATCAAGATGCTCGACGCCACCCTCAGCTACCTGCATGAACAGCGCACCAGCGAGGCCGAGCAGTGGATGGACGTGCAGGCCCTGGCAGAATCCCTGTGCGAGAACGCCCAGGACCAGGGCGCCGACGTCCAGGCCCAGGGCCATTGCGCGCCGCTGCTGGTGCAGCCCATGGCGTTGCAGTCGTGCCTCAACAACCTGCTGGACAACGCCTTGCGTTATGCCGGGCAGGCCACCCTGGCCCTGGAAGACCACCGCGAACACCTGCTGATCCGGGTCATCGACCATGGGCCGGGGATTGCCGTCGACAAGCGCGAAGCGGTCTTCGAACCCTTCTTTCGCCTCGAAGGCTCGCGCAACCGCAACTCCGGCGGTGTCGGCCTGGGCATGACCATCGCCCGCGAGGCCGCGGTGCGCATGGGCGGCCAATTGCGGCTGGAGGAGACCCCAGGCGGCGGCCTGACCGCCGTCCTGCACCTGCCCCGCCCCTGAGCGCCTTGTGTAGCGACCGGTACAAAGCCCAAATACCCAGGACAACTGCTCCCCTGAGGCTGCCAGGGCCGGTGCACAGCCACCGGCTTCATTCATCCGCAGGGAGTGAGCCCAATGATCGGTAGTGTCAGCAGCAACTATTCGAGCTACTACAGCTCCAGCAGCAGTACCTCCAGCGTCAGCCGCGGCCAAACGTTGCACCAGGAACTGTTCGCCAAGCTCGACAGCAACGGCGACGGTGCAGTGGACCAGGACGAGCTGAACAGCGCCCTGTCACAGAAAGGCGACAACGGCATCCTGGTCGGCCTGAGCAGGCACTTCAGCGATCTGGACAGCGACGGCAACGGCAGCCTGAGCAGTGATGAAATGGCGGCCATGGCGCCGCCCCCGCGTCACGACCAGGCACCGAACACCGAGCTGGCGGATGCCCTGCTCAGCGCCCTGGACAGCGATGGCGACGGGGCCATCAGCCATGATGAACTGAGCAGCGGCTTGAGCAGTGCCGGCAGCAGCGCCGACAGCAAGCAGGTGTTCTCGGCCCTGGACAAGAACCAGGACGGCAACATCAGTATCGATGAGCTGGCCGCCAGCCTGGCCCCGCCGCCAGCGCAGCAGGTTTCCGGCACCCCGTTGTTCAGCCAGCTCGACAGCGATGGAGATGGCAGCATCAGCGCCGGCGAGCTGAGCACGGCCCTGCAGACCGGCGACAACAGCGCCAGCACCGACAACAGCGCGGCGCTGCTGAAAATCCTCGACAGTGACAACAGCGGCGGCATCAGCAGCGATGAGCTCAAGGCCGCGTTGCAGGCCGGACGCAGTTCCGACGGCAATCGCCCGAGCGATTCATCCGCCATGGCTGTCGCCCTGGACAAGCTGATCGCCAGCCTCAACCAGCAATATCAGTTGACCAGCAGCAGCCGGGTCGGCAGCAGCGTCAACGTCGCCGCCTGATGAGCCCATGCCGCTCCAGCCTGGAGCGGCAATGGGTGGCTCAGCGAGGTTCCTGGGCCCGAGCCTGGCTGGCGCTCCAGTCCAGCAGCAGGCTGTAGGCCACGGCGAGCAGGGTCGGGCCGATGAACAGGCCGATGAAACCAAAGGCGATCAGGCCCCCGAACACCCCGAGCAGCACGATCACCAGCGGCAGGTTGCCACCGCGACTGATCAGGTACGGCTTGAGCACGTTGTCGACGCCGCTGATGATGAACGTGCCCCAGATCCCGAGGAACACCGCCATCCCGTACTCACCCTTCCAGGCCAGCCAGGCCGTGGCGGGAATCCACACCAGGGGCGGCCCCATGGGAATCAGGCTGAGCAGGAAAGTCACAATCCCCAGTACCAGTGCGCCCGGCACGCCGGCGATGAGAAAGCCGATCAGGGCCAACAGGCCCTGGGCCGCCGCAGTCCCGATCACCCCGTTGACCACTCGCTGCACGGTGCCGGCCACCAGGTCGATGTAATAGCCGGCGCGTTCGCCGATCAAGCGCTCCAGCAGCTTGTGCACGAACAGCGCCAGGCGCGGGCCGTCCCGGTAGAAGAAGAATACGAAGACGATGCTCAGGGTCAGTTCCAGGATACCGCCGCCGATCTGCGCACTGCGCGCCAGTAGCCAGTTGCCCACCTGCCCCAGGTACGGCTTGATCGCCAGCATCAGGGCCGCGCCCTGCTGGTCGATGCTGTTCCACCAGCCGACCGCCCGCTCGCCAATGAACGGTATGCCCGCCAGCCAGTCGGGGGCCGCGGGCAACCCATCCACCTGCACGTCCTTGATGAAGGCCGTGGCATCGCGCACATGGTCCGCCAGGTTCAGGCCAAGCCAGACCAGCGGCGCCGCCACCAGCACCATCCAGCCCAGGGTCAGCAAGGCTGCGGCCAGGGATTCTCGCCCCTTGAGCCAGCGGGTCAGCAGGCGCATCAGCGGCCAGCTGGCAAACGCCAGCACCGCGCCCCAGAACAGCGCCGACCAAAATGGCGCCATCACCCAGAAGCTGGCACCGAACAACACCAGGAGCAGGATCTGCACCAGCAGGCGATCGTTATTGGGCATGAAGTGTCTCGCGCAAGGATAAACAGAGAAGAGTAGGCGAACCCGCAATCGCAGGCCGCCTGAAACAGCTTAACGCAGTAATTCGAAATGCAGGCCGGTGGCTTCGGTGTCGCCGGTTTCCATGCGCGTCGCCAGCACGCCCTGGCCGATCAGGGCCTGGCGCCAGGCTTCGGCCTGCTTGCCGGAGAGGCTGACACGCATCGTGGTGTCCAGGTTCAGCCCGCGGGACAGCAGGTTGAGCCAGGCCGGCTGGGGCCCCGCGCTCAGCTTCGGCAGGTCCAGCGTACCGGTGTCCTTCAACTGCCGCAGCAGGGTCGCCGAGGTCGGCAACAGGTCACCCTGGGGCGCGCTGGCATCGAATTGCTCCACATGCAGGTAGGCCCGGCGATTGCCCCGGGTGATGCTGTACAGGGCCACCAGGGAGTTGTCCTGGGGCGCTGCCAGGCGCAGCAACAGATAGGCCTGCTGCTCGTCGGCCCCCAGCAGCTTGGCGTTGCCGAAGACTTCGTTGGCCCACAGGCTGCTCTCACCGCAGTCCCGCGCCTGGCACCAGAACAACAGCTCGGCCCCCTGCTTCTGCAAGGCTTCCCGCGCCAGGGTGAACGCCTCGGTGGAGGTGCGCTCGGCCGGTAGCTGGTAGGTGATGGCGGTGAGCTTGCCCCGGGCATTGACCTGGCCGTCGAAACGCAACTGGCCGCTGATCTTGCGGATCGAGCCCATGGGGTAGACCCGTTCCTGCTCCACTTCGGGTCGGTAGTCGACGATCTGGGCATCGGTCAGACGGGGCACCAGGGGCAGGTCGTGGCTGCCGGGCAGGTCGGCGGCGACCGCCAGGGCACTGACGAAGGACAGGCCCAGAACACTGATTGAACGCATGGAGGCTCTCATCGGATAAGCATGGCCTGGGCACCCTTGACGACACTGGCGTCATCGTTGCGCTGCGGAATCTGCAAGCCGCGCTGGACCGCAGGCCGGGCCTCCAGGGCCGCCATCCAGCGTTGCAGGGCCGGCAAGCCCTGCACCGAAACGCCGGACCACTCATGACCGCGCACCCAGGGGAAGGTCGCGATGTCGGCAATGCTGTAGTCCCCGGCCAGGTACTCGGCCTGTTGCAGGCGCGTGTCGAGCACTTCATACAGGCGCCGGGTTTCATGCTGATAGCGATCGATGGCGCCCTGGAGCTTTTCCGGGAAATAGCGGAAGAACACGTTGGCCTGGCCCTGCATGGGCCCTATGCCGCCCATCTGGAACATCAGCCATTGCATGACGATGGAGCGGCCCTTGGGGTCGGCAGGCAGCAACTGGCCGCTGCGTTCGGCGAGGTACACCAGGATGGCGCCGGATTCGAATACTGCGAAATCATCGTTGTCACGGTCGACAATCGCCGGAATACGCCCATTCGGATTGATCTTCAGAAACGCCGGCGCCTTTTGCTCCTGCTTGTCGAAACTCAGGGCATGCACCGTATAGGGCAGGCCGAGTTCTTCAAGCAGGATCGAAACCTTGTGGCCATTGGGGGTCGCAGCGGTGTACAGATCTATCATGGTTGTCTCCCATTTCAACCCGCCCAGCCTCGACAGTTGACCCGGTCAAGTCAAGGAACGGCGAAAAACCGATTGAAACAGTCTGCGACAAAGCCTGCACCGATTTCGTCGTTGAGGTGCAGGTGATGCCCGCCCGGCAGCTGTTCACGGCTAAAGGGCAAGCGCTGCAACAGGGCGTCGTGCTTGGCCAGCATGCCATCCGCGGCCACCACCAGTTGCGTCGGGCAACTGACTCGCTGGACGAAGGACATCGCCTGTTCATCGGTCAAACGCAGTGGCGAAGCCAGGGTCAGGCGACTGTCGCTGCGCCAGGTATACCCGCCCGGCACCGGCATCAGGCCACGCTGGGCCAGCAATTCGGCAGCTTCGCGACTGACCGCCACCAAGCCCTTCATCCGCGCCTCGATGGCCCGTTCCAGGGTGCTGTAGACCGGCTTGCTCTTGCCCTGCAAGGCCAACTGCGCCTGCAACGCCATGCCCAGGCGCTCGGCGCTGCCCTCGGCACTGGCCGTCGGCGGAACGACGCCATCGATCAAGGCCAGGTGGCTGACCCGCTCCGGCAGCGCTGCTGCCAGCACCAGGGACACAATCGCCCCCAGGGAGTGGCCGATCAGGGCAAAGCGTTTCCAGCCCAGTTGCTCCGCCACCTGCAGCACGTCGTACGCATAGTCCCAGAGGGCGTAGCCGGCCCCCGGGGGACGATGCCCGGAGTGACCGTGCCCCGCCAGGTCCAGGGCAATGATGCGCAGGCCCTTGAGCCTGGGCGCCAGGCGGGCAAAGCTGTTGGCATTGTCCAGCCAGCCATGCAGGGCGATGACCGGCAAGCCGTCCTCGGGCCCGAACAGATGGGCCGCCAGCTCGATATGGGGCAGGCTCAGGCGGACTTCTTCAACGGCAGCGCTCATGCACAACTCCGTGGCTGGCGGCCTTCCCAACGGCTGAACAGCGCCTTGAGCAGGGTCGCTGTGTCCTGGGGCCGCTCAAGGGGAAACATGTGGCCGCCTGGCATGGTCAGCGACTCGCCCTGGGGCATGCGCCCGACGGCGCTGGTGTGATGTCGCATCACCACCCGGCTCTGCTGGCCGCGCACGACCGCCAGGGGCACCTTGAGCTGGCGGGCGCTACCCGGGCTGGTGTGGGGCACGCCGCGATAGATGCTGATCTCGGTGGCCGGATCGAAGCGCAAGCGCAGGCGATCGCCCACCGGCTGCAGGCCGTGCTGCAGATAGGCGTCGAGGCAGTCCGGATCGAAGGCGCGAAACAGCGTCTTGCGGGAAAAATAACTGCGCGCGGACTCGATATCGGCGAACTCTTCGCGACGTCCCAGGGTTCGCCCGGCCGGGGTCAGGCGGTCGATGAAGCCAAAGCGCTTGGCCGCGCGGATCACCCACTGGTCGGCCCGGGTCAGTACCGGCGAGTCGAGCATCACCACCCCGCGATACAGCTCCGGGCAGCGCAGCGCCGCATGCAGGTGCAGCACCCCGCCCAGCGAATGCCCCACGCCCCAGACAGGCTCGGCCTGCTGTTGCAGGTGGTGGATCAGTTCGTCCACCAGGCTGCGCCAGTTATCGTCCACCGGAAAGCGCGGATCGTGGGCATGCTGCGGCAAATGGACCACATCGAATTCAGGCGCCAGGGCAGCGAACAGCTTGCCGTAGGTGCCCGATGGAAACCCATTGGCGTGAGCGAAAAACACCTGTTGCGACATACCGGCACATCCATCCATCAAACGAGTTGCGATTGTCCGCAAGCCCCTGCACCAGGGCAATGACCGTAACGGACAGGAATACTGACACCCGGGCTCAGCCTATGTAGCCGGCCCTCAGGCTGCCGGCGGGGTCTGCCCCAGCGGCACCACCGCCATGGTCAGGCGCGAAACGCAACTGGCCTTGCCTTCATCACTGCTCAGGCGGATGTCCCAGACGTGGGTGGTGCGACCGATATGAATCGCCCTGGCCACCGCCGTGACCCGACCGCTGCGCAAGCCCCGCAGGTGATTGGCGTTGATCTCCAGCCCCACGCAGTAGAACTTGCTGGCATCGATGCACAGGTAGCTGGCCATGGAGCCGACGGTTTCCGCCAGTACCACCGAGGCCCCACCGTGCAACAGGCCATAGGGCTGGTGGGTGCGATGGTCGATGACCATGCTCGCCGTCAGCGATTGCTCGTCATAGGACTCGAAGCGAATATCCAGCACTTCGCCGATGGTGTTCTTCTGGATTGCATTCAATTGTTCGATGTTCGGAATGGTACGCCACAGACTCATCGCCGCTTCCTTCTTTGGGTGGTTGGTGCCGCTCAATCCTGCCACAGCACGGCTTCGCTGCGCTCGCTCCAGCTCTGGAAATTGCCGCCATAGGTGGCCTCGATCACGTTGCGCTTGATCTTCAGGGTCGGGGTCAGGAAACCGTTTTCCACCGCCCAGCTGTCCTTGACCACCACCAGTCGGTGCAGGCGTTCATGCTTGTCCAGGCTGGTATTGACCTGGGCCAGCAGGTTTTCCAGGCTGCTGTGCAGGCCCTCCCGGGCATTGCCGGCAGCAGCCTGCAATCCCGCCGCCGACAGCACGCACAAGCCCAGCGGCGCACTCAATCCGTCGCCCACCACACACACCTGCTCGATGTGCGAATGCACCGCCAGGCGGTTCTCGATCGGGGCCGGGGCCACGTACTTGCCCTTGCTGGTCTTGAAGATTTCCTTGAGCCGGCCGGTCAGGCGCAGGTTGCCCGCGGCATCCTGTTCGCCCTTGTCGCCGGTGCGCAGGAACCCATCCTCGGTGATGGTCTCCCGGGTTTTCTGCGGGTCCTTGTAGTAGCCCTGCATGGTGGCGCCACTGCTGACCTGGACCTCCCCGGCCTCGTCGATGCGCACCACCACCTCCGGGCAGGGCCGGCCAATCCACCCGGGAACATGTTCCCCGGAGCGGCCGATGTGGGAGTAACCGCAACTCTCGGTCATGCCGTACACCTCCAGCACGTCCAGGCCCAGGCGGCGATACCAGTGCAGCAACGTCTGGGGGACCGGCGCCGCTCCCGACAGGGCCACCCGCAAGGCGTCCAGGCCCAGGCCGGCGAGGACCTTGTGGCCAACGCGCTTGCCGATGAAGGGCAGGCCCAGGAGAAACTCCAGGCGCTTGGCCGGGACCTTGCTGTAGACCCCCATCTGGAACTTGGTCCAGATCCGCGGCACGCCGAACAGCGCCGTGGGCCGGGCCCGTTGCAGGTCGGCGAGGAAGGTGTCCAGGCTCTCGGCGAAGAACACCGTCTGCCCGGTGTAGATCGCCGCCATCTCGACGAACATCCGTTCGGCCACGTGGCACAGCGGCAGGTAGGACAGTAGCCGGTCCTCGGGGCCCAGGCCGAAGAGCTGGACGCCGTGGCTGGCGGCGAAGCCCAGGTTGGCAAAGCTGTGCATGACGCCCTTGGGCAGGCCCGTGGTGCCGGAGGTATAGATGATGGTGGCCAACTGGTCCGCGGCCGGGCTCGGGTTGTCCGTGATCGGCTCGCAGCGCTGGAGGTCGTCCCAGCTGAAGTCGAAATGGCCTTCGGGGCCCAGCGGCAGACGGATGCTGGGCAACCCGGCGCGGACTCCCGGCGCCATGCCCGGCCAGTCATCGAGCTTGCCGATGAACACCAGGGCCGACTCGGAATGCTCCAGCACCTGGGCCACCGATTCGGCGGTAAGGTTGGGGTACAGCGGCACCGAAACGTGGCCGGCCATCCAGATCGCCAGGTCGCTGATGATCCAGTGCGCGGAGTTCTTGCCGATGATGGCGATATGGCTGCCCGGGGTCAGTTGCCGCTCCCGCAGCCATTGAGCGGCACGTCGGGCCTGCTGGCCGACCTCGAACCAGTTCAGCTCTTGCACCTGTCCGCCAGCGCTGGGCTGGACCAGAAAGCGTTGCTGGGGATGACGAGCTTCGCGCTCGTAGAACACTTGCAGCGGCAAACGAAAAGCAGCAGACATGACTCGCTCCTTTGTTCTTATTCTGTTCGTGATACCAGCCAACCAAGCACTTGCTCGGTCGACTATTCCACGCACACAGGAGCGCTGCAAGTTAAGAAATGTAGCGAATCACTATCGGCTATCGCTCAGGTCCGGATACAGCGGCGGCCTGGGTTTGGCAGGCCGCCGCGGGCATCAGGGATGCTTGACGCCATTGAGGATCATCAGCCCCGCCAGTGGCCAGTCGCCTTCCAGTTCCGCCAGGCTGGCAGTGTTCATGGGCTGAGGATCGCGCAGATGGCCGTGCTGCAACAGACCGATCAGGTTGCCCACCAGGGGTTGATGGCTAACCAGCAGCAGGTTGTCGGCACTCTCCAACTGCTCCAGCACCAGCAGCGGATTGGCCTCGGGGGTCAGCCAGGACACCGTGCGGATTTCACCCTCGAAGCCCAGGGCCTGATGCACCAGTTGGGCGGTCTGCTGGGCGCGCACGTAAGGGCTGGCGATGATCGCGCTGATGGGCTGGCCGATCAGCTGCGCGGCGCTGCGCAGCACCTCCTCGCGACCGTGAGCGGTGAGATTGCGCTCGGCATCGGTGGCCGCATGGGATTCGGCCTGGCCATGCCGCAGTACCCACAGCTTCACAGCTTGGGCTCCTCGTCACGGGCCGGATGGGCGGCGGGCGGCACGCTATGGGGGGCTTCGCCCTCAGGCGCTCGCGGGGTTGGCCAATCGGCGAACGGCCAGGGCTTGTGTTCGGTGTGGAAGCTGCCGAAACGGCCGATCTGGGCCAGGAACTGGCTCAGGCTGTCACCAAAATTCATCAGGCTGGCATTTGGCGCGCCGTAGATCAGCCGATAGATCAACTGCACCAGGACCAGGGCGCCGAGCAGAAACTGGGCCACCTGCCACACCAGCACGAACACCAGCATCCACAACACGCGCAGGAGGATGGATTCGTATTTGGCTTCGGAATTCGTATCGTTCATATCTGGCTCCTGTACTGCTCAGTTGAATCCGCTGGTGGAGATAAAGTCGACGTCGGTTTTCGGCTCGCCGCGCATCAGCAACTCGATCACCTGGTTCAGCGTACGCCCTTCGAACAGGATCGCATGCAGCCCGGCCACCAGCGGCATGTACACCCCAAGCTCCTGGGCCTTGGCCTTGAGCACCTTGAGGGTGTTGACGCCTTCGGCCACTTCACCCAGGCGGGTCACCGCCTCCTCCAGGCTCAAGCCCTGGCCCAGGGCAAAGCCCACCTGGTAGTTGCGGCTCTTGGGCGAGGAGCAGGTGACGATCAGGTCGCCGACCCCGGCCAGGCCGAGGAAGGTCATGGGGTTGGCGCCCTGGCTCACGGCAAAGCGAGTCATTTCCGCCAGCGCGCGCGTGATCAGCATGCTCTTGGTGTTCTCGCCCATACCCAGGGCCACCGCCATGCCGGCGATGATCGCGTAGACGTTCTTCAAGGCCCCGCCCAGCTCCACGCCGAAACGGTCGGCACTGGCGTAGACCCGGAAGGTCCGGCCATGCAACGCGGCCTGGACCTGCTGGCACAGGGCTTCGTCCTCACTGGCGACCACCGTGGCGGTCAAGGCATGCTCGGCCACTTCCCGGGCCAGGTTGGGGCCCGAAAGCACGCCGATCCGGGCCTGGGGCGCGATCTCTTCGAGAATCTCGCTCATCAGTTTGAAGGTCTGGGCTTCGATGCCCTTGGTCAGGCTGACCAGCATCTTGCCGCTGAGCAGCTCGGCGTGGGGCGCCAGCACCGAGCGCAGAGCGCTGGAGGGCAAGGCGACAAAACACAGGTCGCTGCCATTCAGGGTGGCCAGCAGGTCGGTGACCGGCTCCACTGCCGGATGAATCTTGATGCCCTTGAGGTAGCGCGGATTTTCGCGATTGACCCGAATGGCCTCGGCCTGCTCGGGATCACGCATCCACTGCCGCACCGGATGGCCGTTCTCGGCCAGCAGATTGGCCACGGCGGTACCAAAGCTTCCGCCTCCCAGGACCGCAATAGGGCGCTGTTGTGTCATATGCAATCCGTTTATCCATAGCAGTGGCGATGGCGGCATTATACGGGGCGGTTTTCTCACCACCAGCCCCAGCGACCATTCAGGCGCTCTGTCGGGAACAGGTGGAGTCATTCGGGGAATGTCGGGGTTATCGACTGGAAAACTCGACTGTCTCGGTTAACATGCGCGCCATCCATCAAGATTCAAGGCTGTGTCGTGTCCGTTGGTCCCTCACCTCTTCGTCTGTCATTGCTGCTGGGCATGTTGATCGGCCACTCGGTGCTGGCCGACGATCTGTTCCTGGACGGCCCGGCCCTGCCCGAGGTACTGACCGCCACGCGCCTGAAACAGTCCCCCGCCGCGGTTCCCGGGAGCATGACCGTGCTCGACACCGAACTGATCAAGGCCAGCGGCGCCCGGGACATCAGCGAGCTGCTGCGCCTGGTGCCGGGAATGATGGTCGGGGCGGTCAGCGGCAACGAGGCGACGGTCAACTATCACGGCACCAATGCCAGCCAAGCCCGGCGCATGCAGGTCCTGATCGACGGGCGCTCGGTGTACCGCGCCGGGCTGGCGACAGTGGACTGGAGCGATATCCCGGTGGCCATGGAGGACATCGAGCGCATCGAGGTGTTCCGCGGCCCCAACACCGTCAGCTACGGCGCCAACGCACTGATGGCGGTGGTCAACATCATCACCCGCTCGCCGGCCAGCAGCCACGGTACGCGCATCAAGGTGACCCGGGGCCAGCGCGGCATCAGCGACTGGTACGCCAGCCAGGGCACCGGCTGGGAAACCGGCGACCTGCGGTTGTCGCTGTCGGGCCAGGAAGATGACGGCTTCGACCACAATCGCCTGGGCGCCGACTACCGCGACAGCAAGCGCTTGAACCGCTTCAGCCTGTCGGTGAGCCAGATGCTCAATGAACAGCAGAGCATCGACTGGCAGCTGAATGCCAAGGAAGGAACCAACCAGAGGCCGTATACCTATCAGCCGGTGTTCTACGGTGTGTCCCAGCAAGGCAACAATTCCGACGTGGTGGCCAAGGACTATGCCGGATCGCTGCGCTGGAACCTGGAGCTCAATCCGCAGCACAGCCTATATATCCAGGGTTCGGCCCAGCACTGGGATCGCCAGCAGACCTGGCGCGCCTGCGACGCGGCCATTTCCTTCAGCCCCGAGCTGACGCGCCTGTGGCAGCTCAATCCGAACTACGCCGAGCGCCTGGCGCGCCACATGCCCGATTATTTAAGCGCAGCGCCCAGCGGAACCCCGACGGAACAGGCATTGGCCACCCAAGTCATCGACCAGTGGAAAACCGGCGGTGGCAAGAACACCGTCTGCGGCAACATCGACCAGAGCGCCCGGGAAACCCGCTATGACCTCGAACTGCAGGACACCCTGAGCCTCTCGGACAACCTGCGCCTGGTCAGCGGCATGAACTATCGTTACGACCGGGCCGACTCCGAAACCTACTTCAACGGCACCCTCGATGACACCACCTGGCGCCTGTTCGGCCAGCTGGAATGGCGGGCCAGTGAACACTGGCTGATCCAGGGCGGGGCAATGTACGAAGACACCCAGCTGACCGGCAACTCCCTGACCCCGCGAGTGGCGGTCAACTACCTGATCAACCCGCGCCATGGCTTGCGAGCCGTGTATTCGGAAGCCATCCGCTCCCCGGACATGTTCGAGAACAACGTCAACTGGAGCTACCGGGTCACCGGCCTGAGCACCCCGCTCAACGGCCAGACCAGCGCCCAGTACTTCGTCAAGACCCGCGGCCCCGGTGACCTCGACCAGGAGCACATGCGTTCGCGGGAGCTGGGCTACAACGGCTACTTCGTCGACCAGGCGCTGAACCTCGACGTCAAACTGTTCTACGACGAAATCACCGGGATGATCAGCGAGCCGCTTCGCAACAATCAGTACATCGCCAGCAACAGCAACTCGTCACGTTTCTCCGGCACCGAGACCCAGGTCGACTGGCAACTGAGCCGCGCCGACCGCCTGCGCCTGACCTACGCCTACGTCCACGCACAAGCCAGCAACCGCCTGGACCAACACCTGACCGCCAGCAACAGCGGCTCCGCCGGCTGGCTGCGCAATTGGGGCCGAGGCTGGTCCAGCGCGCTCTTCTACTATGGCGACAATGCGCTCAACGGCTACCGCTTCGAACGGGTCGACACCCGCATCGCCAAGCGCCTGGCCCTGGGCAAGGCCAGCCTGGAACTGGCCGGCACCCTGCAGCAGCGCCTCGACCACGAGCCCACCACCTTCGCCGACAATCGCTACGATTCCCGGCATGTGGTCTATTTCAGCGCGGAGCTCGAGTTCTGATATGGGCCCATGCCGCCCCTGGAGGGCTCTGCGCATTCGTTGCCTCCTGCGCCTCGGCCTGATCGTGCTGAGCCTGCTGCTGTGCACGCCGTCGTGGGCGGCCGAGGTCTTGCTGGTGGCCAACGAAGACAACGACAACGTACGCACCTTCACCCAGGAACTGGCCACCCGGCGCCCCCACGACCGGGTGCGCTTCATGCCACTGGCACAACTGCCGGCACCGGGCCAGTTGCCCGGCGGCACCCGCCTGATCCTGCTGGATCCGCAAAGTCTCGACTGGCGCCTGCAAGAGCCCCAGGGACCGGCGACCCTGGTCCTGCGCATCAGCCGCCTGCAGGCCCAGCAGCGCCTGCAGGGCAGCGTCCACCCCAGGCTCAGCCTGCTCTGGAGCGACCCGCCCCTGGCTCGCCAGCTGCAGCTGATCCACAACATCCTGCCGCAGGTACGCCGGGTGGGCGTGCTGTACAGCGACGACAGCCGGTTCCTGCTCCAGGAGCTGCGCCTGGCGGCACACTCCCTGGGCATGGAGATCGTCGCCCAGCCCTGGGACAGCACCAGCGACAGCCGACCGCTGCAAAACCTGTTGCGCAGCTGCGACGTGCTACTGGGCCTGGATGATCCGAAACTGTACAACCCGAAAACCGTGAAGAACCTGCTACTGAGCAGCTACGCCCGCCAGCTGGCGCTGATTGGGCCCAATGCCGGCTTCGTCCGGGCCGGCAGCCTGGCCAGCACCTACAGCGACCAGCAGGACTGGCTGCAGACCCTGGACAGCCTGCTCGACCAACCACCGGCACGCTGGCCACGCGCGCAGTACCCGGGGTCCTTCAAAGTACTGAGCAACCCACAGGTGGCACGTTCCCTGGGCATAGAGGAAGTCGACCCGGAGGCCGTCGCGCGCCAGTTGAGTGAAGGAGAAAAACGCCCATGACAGTGCGTCGCCGATGGGACATCCAGACCCGCACTCAGCTCATCAGCCTGGGCCCGGCCCTGCTCCTGACCCTGCTGCTGATCAGCTTCTTCACCTTTGTGCGGATCCAGGATCTGCGCCAAGAGCTGAACCATACCGGCCAGTTGATCGCCAACCAGCTGGCACCCGCCACCGAGTACGGGGTGATTTCCGGCAACAACGAAGGCCTGGAAAGCCTCCTGCAAGCGACCCTGGCGACCCCCCACGTGCATTTCCTGGAGGTCCAGGACAGTGCCAACAACATTTTGGTGTACGTCGAGCAACCCTCCGCCCGCAGCCAGCACGCACAGCAGATCAAGGTGTTCCAGGCCCCGGTGCGCCTGCAGCGGATCCAGGTGCACAACGACTTCCTGCAGAATGCCCCAAGCACCTTCAACACCCAGGGCGACGGCTACCTGGGGCGGGTCATCGTCGGCATGTCCAACGACGCCTTCAACCAGCGCCAGCAGGAAATCCTCCTCAAGGCCGGGATCCTCGCCCTGTTCGCCCTGCTCTTCACCTACCTCCTGGCCCGGCGCCTGGCGGCCGGCCTGGCCAAGCCCATCAGTGCCATGGGCCACGCGGTCAAGGCGATCCAGGAAGGTGACTTCAAAACCCCGCTGCCGATCGTCGACGACGGCGAGCTGGGCAATCTGGCACGGCACATCAACAACCTCGCCGCCGGCCTGGAGCTGGCCAGCCGCGAACAGCAGCAAGCCATGTCCCAACTGATCCAGACTCGGGAGGAAGCCGAGCGGGCGAACAAGGCCAAGTCGGATTTCCTGGCGATGATGAGCCACGAGCTGCGCACGCCGATGAACGGCGTTCTGGGCATGCTGCAACTGCTGGAAACCACCGAGATGACTCAGGAGCAGAGCGAGTACGCGGCGCTGGCCTCGGAATCCACCGAACACCTGCTGAAGGTGATCAACGACATCCTCGACTTCTCGCGCATCGAGCGCTCGGCCCTGGAGCTGGAGCACATTCCATTCAACCTCGCCGAGCTGATCAGCAGTTCCGCCCAAGCCTTCCAGCACAGTGCGCTGCAGCGGGGCCTGGACCTGCAACTGCGACTGCCGCCGGGCATGGAATCGCTGCAGGTCAAGGGCGATCCGACGCGGATCAGGCAAATCCTGGTCAACCTGATCGGCAACGCGCTGAAGTTCACCGAACAGGGCAGCGTCACCATCGAACCTCAGTGGCAGGCCCTGGATCACGAACTGCTGTGGTTCACCTGCGCTGTGCGCGACAGCGGAATCGGCATCAGCGCCGCCAGCCTGGAGCTGATGTTCGATGCCTTCCAGCAGGCCGACAGCTCGATTTCCCGGCGCTACGGCGGTACCGGCCTGGGCTTGCCGATCGCCCGGACCCTGGCCGAGCGCATGGGCGGCACCCTGCGGGCCCAGAGCGAGGAAGGCCGAGGCTCGGTGTTCACCCTGGAAATCCCCCTGGCGCTGTTTCAGCAGAGCCTGCCGGTGCTCGCCCCGCGAGTCAGCACCGCAGTGCACCAGGGCGAAGGCCGCAATGTGCTGCTGGTGGAGGACAACCCGGTGAACCAGACGGTGATCCAGGCCATGCTGCGCAGCCTGGGCTTCACCGTGAGCATCGTCACCGACGGTGCGCAAGCGGTGCGCAGTGCCGAAAGCCTGATTTTCGAGGCAATCCTGATGGATTGCCGACTGCCGCTGGTCGACGGCTATGAAGCCACCCGACAGATCCGCCAACTGCCCGGTTGCGCCGATTTGCCGATCATCGCGCTGACCGCCAACGCCTTGCAGGGCGACCGTGAGGCCTGCCTGGCAGCGGGCATGAACGACTACCTGGCCAAGCCGTTCAAGCGCGCGGATCTGCAGCAAATTCTCCAACGTTGGGTGCAGTAACAGGCTATTTTCCAACATCTTCGACTGGCGTGCGGGGCGAAAGTGCGGCAGTCTTAGGCACCCGACGGGGCCCGAAAAGGCCCTCAAAAAAAATTTCAGTGCACAAGTGTACATTCATGCCCTTTGCGCTGTGACTTTCACTACAACGCAATAGTCTATGAGTAGGCTGCCGGCTCGAGGCATGAACGCTTCGATCGGCCGGGAAGATTTGCCCAACCCTGCCGCACGGGACTATTGAGGAGCTCGCATGACCAAACAAAACGCCTTTACTCGGGAAGACCTGCTGCGCTGCAGTCGCGGTGAGCTGTTCGGCCCAGGTAACGCGCAACTGCCCGCCCCCAACATGCTGATGGTGGATCGCATCACCCATATCAGCGAAGAGGGTGGCAAGTACGGTAAAGGTGAGTTGGTCGCTGAGCTGGACATCACTCCAGACCTGTGGTTCTTCGCTTGCCACTTCGAAGGCGATCCGGTGATGCCGGGCTGCCTGGGCCTGGATGCCATGTGGCAGCTGGTCGGTTTTTTCCTCGGCTGGCAGGGTCTGCCGGGCCGCGGCCGCGCCCTGGGCTCAGGGGAAGTGAAATTCTTCGGCCAGGTACTGCCGACCGCGAAAAAAGTCACCTATAACATTCACATCAAGCGCGTGCTCAAGGGCAAGCTGAACATGGCCATCGCCGATGGTTCGGTCAGCGTTGACGGCCGCGAAATCTACACCGCCGAAGGCCTTCGGGTCGGCGTATTCACCTCAACTGACAACTTCTAAGGGTTATCCGCATGCGCCGCGTCGTTATCACTGGTCTTGGCATCGTTTCGTGCCTGGGCAATGACAAAGAGACCGTCTCCGCTAACCTGCGTGCAAGTCGCCCTGGCATCCGTTTCAACCCGGAATATGCCGAAATGGGTCTGCGTAGCCAGGTTTCCGGCTCCATTGACCTGAACCTCGAAGAACTGATCGACCGCAAGATCTATCGTTTCGTCGGCCACGCAGCGGCTTACGCCTACCTGGCCATGAAAGACGCCATCGCCGATTCCGGCCTGAGCGAAGAGCAGGTGTCCAACCCGCGTACCGGCCTGATCGCCGGTTCCGGTGGTGCCTCGACCCTGAACCAGATGGAAGCGCTGGACATCCTGCGCGAGAAAGGCGTCAAGCGCGTTGGCCCGTACCGCGTCACGCGGACCATGAGCAGCACGGTATCCGCCTGCCTGGCCACGCCGTTCAAGATCAAGGGCCTGAACTACTCCATCGCGTCTGCCTGCGCCACCAGTGCACACTGCATCGGCACCGCCATGGAACAGATCCAGATGGGCAAGCAGGACATCGTCTTCGCCGGTGGCGGTGAAGAAGAACATTGGTCCCAGTCGTTCCTGTTCGACGCCATGGGTGCCCTGTCCACCCAGTACAACGAAACCCCGGAAAAGGCCTCCCGCGCCTACGACGCCAAGCGTGACGGTTTCGTCATCGCCGGCGGCAGCGGCATGGTGGTGGTCGAGGAGCTGGAGCACGCTCTGGCCCGTGGCGCCAAGATCTACGCGGAAATCGTCGGCTACGGCGCCACTTCCGATGGCTACGACATGGTTGCGCCAAGCGGCGAAGGTGCCATCCGCTGCATGCAGATGGCCATGTCCACCGTCGACGCACCGATCGACTACCTGAACACCCACGGCACCTCGACTCCGGTCGGCGATGTCGCGGAGATGAAAGGCGTGCGTGAACTGTTCGGCGACAAGGCCCCGGCCATCAGCTCCACCAAGAGCTTGTCGGGTCACTCCCTGGGCGCCGCCGGCGTTCACGAAGCGATCTACTGCATGCTGATGATGGAAGGCAACTTCATGGCCGGTTCGGCCAACATCGACGAGCTGGATCCGGAAGTGGCCGACATGCCGATCCTGACCAAGACTCGCGAAGACGCCACCATCAACACCGTGATGAGCAACAGCTTCGGCTTCGGCGGCACCAACGCCACCCTGGTACTGAAGCGCTGGCAGGGCAAGTAAGCCCCGCTGCCTGCGGCAATGAAAAGCCCCGACTGGTTCGGGGCTTTTCTTTGCCTGCCGTTCGCCACCTGAACGGTTCCTGCGCACCGCGTGTATCCCGCTGGAACCGGCAGGGCTCAGACCGAGAAGCGCGCCACCATGGTGTTCAAATCCACCGCCAGCCGTGACAGCTCCTGACTGGCGGCGCTGGTCTGGTTGGCTCCCGCCGAGGTCTGCAGGGCCAGGTCGCGGATGTTCATCAGGTTGCGATCGACCTCCCGGGCCACCGCCGCCTGCTGCTCCGAGGCACTGGCAATCACGATGTTGCGCTCGTTGATCAGGGTGAAGGCCGTGGCGATCTCCTCCAACGCCTGCCCGGCAGCCTTGGCCACCTCCAGCGTCGAGTGGGCCCGGCTGTTGCTCTGCTGCATGGAACTGACCGCCTGATCGGTCCCCTGCTGGATTCCGCCGATCATCTGCTCGATTTCCTGGGTCGACTGCTGGGTTCGATGAGCCAGGGCCCGCACTTCATCCGCCACCACGGCAAACCCGCGCCCGGCATCCCCGGCTCGCGCAGCCTCGATGGCGGCGTTCAACGCCAGCAGGTTGGTCTGCTCGGCAATGGCGCGAATCACGTCCAGCACCTTGCTGATGCCGTAGACCTTCTGCGCCAGGTCCTCCACCTGGCTGGCATTGGTCGTCACGTCCTGCGCCAGCGACTCGATGGACAGCACCGTCTGGTGCACCTGCTCGCGCCCGTGCTGGGCAATGCGGTCGGACTCCCGGGACGCCTCGGAGGTGGCCACCGCATTGCTTGCCACCTCCTCCACTGCCGCCGTCATCTGGTTGACTGCCGTGGCCGCCTGCTCGATCTCCAGGCTCTGCTGGTGCAGGCCTCGGGTTGCATCCTCGGTGACGCAACTGAGTTCTTCGGAAGCCGATGCCAGCTGGCTGGAAGAGTCGGAGATGCGCCGTATGGTTTCCCGCAGGTTGTGCTGCATGGCCTTGAGCGCCTGCAGCAGGCGCGCCGGCTCGTCCTTGCCACTCACCGTGATGGTGCCGGTCAGGTCGCCGCCAGCCACCACCTCAGCCACACTCAGCGACTGCGCCAGCGGCAGGACGATACTGCGGGTCAACAGCAGCGCCAGGCCAATGGTCACCAGCGCCGCCACCGCGATCATCCCCAGCACCCACACCCGCGACTTGCTGAACACCGCCTGAGCCAGATCGGTAGCCTGGGTCGCACTTTGCTTGTTCAACTCGATCAGCTCATGCAGGGTCGTGGCCATTTCATCGGCCAACTGGTTCATCTCGCCATTGACCACCTTGACCGCCTCCTCCAGCTGATTCTGCGCGGAGAACACCATCACCTGGGCCTGACGCTCCAGGTACTGTTTTTCAAGGCTCTTGAATCGATCGAACAGGACCCGTTCCTGAGGCAGCACGATCAGCGACTCATAGCGCCCCTGGGCAACGCCCAGGCCACTCTTGATGTCATTGATCTTTTTTTCGTTCTGGGCGATCGCCTGTGGATCGCGGTTGATCAGCAGGCGCAAGGTCAAGGCGCGAATGCGCAGCAGGTCCTGGCTCATGTCACCGACGGACATGACGCTGGGCAGCCAATTGCTTTCAACCTCGTCGGATTGCTGGCGCATGTTGCCCATCTGCACCAGCGCGAATGCCCCGAGGGCAAAGACCATCAGCGCCAGCAAGCCAAAACCCAGGCTCGCACGAGGCGCAATATTAAGACTTCTAAGACTCATTCCTCTGGCTCCTTCCTAGAGCGCTGCAAGACCTTGCAGCAAGGTGCTCTTAGACGGTATCGGGCCAGCGGGAAATTGCGTAAGACAAAAACGTGATATCAAAACGCCCTAGCACTCCGATACCAGGGCATAAAACGATTCAGCGCACAGAAAATCGCTGTTCTACCAACAAACGGTCACCCTGGAAGACCATGAAGTGCCATTCGCCAGGCACCACTTCATGGCTTTCGGTGAACTCGTAAGCCATCACATCCTGGGGCGCATTGGGCACCAGCTTCTGGGTGACTTCGAACTTGTCATGACGCACCCCGTCCGGGGTACGGATGCCCGGGGTCAGGTAAAGCAGGGTCAGCGGCTGGTCCTCGGCGACCTTGCCCAGCAACTGGTAGCGCATGCCGAACTTGGTGCCGAGCCGGGCCGGAACCACGGCAGTTTTCTGGATCGTCTCGTTGCTGCGCCGCAACACCCGCTCCCCCGATTGCAACTCGGCCTTGGGCCCTTCGAACACGCCATATTCAACAGGGCCTTCAACACGGACTTCGGCACTGGCCAGGCCACTGAAGATCATCAGCGCCGCCAGCGCGCCTAAACGAGTGAGGTGCATATCGCGCTCCTTGATTGAGATGGCGCGAGCTTATGAAGCAGGCGTGACAGGCTGATGACAGTCTGGAGCCGCGAAAGCCCTGGACGTGCGCCTGGACCTAGCGGCGCACGCGGGCGGGGAGGATGGCGAGAAAGTTGTCGTGGGCCACCTTGCGCGCCACGTCCTCGGGCAAGGCGTCGAGGAAGACGTCAAAGCTGTGTAACTCCTCCCCCAGCTTGTCGAAACGACCGACCACATCCGAACCCAGCATGAAACGCTCAGGGAAGCGCTCCACCAGCTTCAGCCACGCTTGGCGTGGTTGGCCCTGATCATCCAGCAAATAAGGCGTGAGCAGGCTCCAGGACAGGTCGATGGACAGATTGGGATAGCTCTCCAGCAAGCGAGTCAGGGTCGGCAGGAGAAACTCCAGATGCGCCTGGTGACGATGGATCTCGGCACTGGTACCGGCATGGGCCCAGATGAAGCGCGTGTGGGGATGGTTACGCAGCGGCTCCTCGATTTCCGCCAGGTACAGCGGATTGGGTTCACGCTTGGAGGTGATGTTGGAATGCAGCAACACCGGCAGGTCATTTTCCGCCGCCAGGTGATAGACCCTGGTCATGGCCTCGTTGTTGGCCCGGGGCGTATCCCCGGCGGTCAGCGCGGTGAGGTCGTCATGGCGGGTGAACACCTCGCCGATGCCCTGCCACAGCCCCGGGTCGAGGTCGAGCATGCGCTGGATATGCGCGTCGGAGTTCTTGTCATTGGGATTGAAGCCACTGAGAAAGGGATGGAAGCGCCGACGCTGCTCGGCGGGCAAGGCCTTCACCGCGGCAGCCACCAGCACGTCGGTGGCGCTGTACCAATAGGCCCGCGCATCATCACCGGCGTAATACCGTGGGCGCTTGGGTTCGTCCTCATGCCATTTCTTGGCCACCGGAATGCCCGAGATCATCACCCGTTCAATGCGGTTGTCGGCCATCGCCTTGAGCAAGGCCTGCATGCCTGCGGTTTCCTGGAAGAAATCCACGTAATGCAGGTGCGCATCGCTGTACAGGTAGTCCCGTGCCTGGGCCGCAGCGACCGGCAACAGCATCAGCAACGCCCATGCAGACGCCCCGTATAAATGACTCCAGTGCACTGGCTCGCCTCCAGGGATCGAAGCTCGATAGACCGCGGCGCCGAGTCGCAGGTTCAGAAAAAGGGGAACGCCGGCGCCCCAGGATGCTCTATAACTTCAGCACCTTTACAGCCTGATCCGTTTCTCATCACTGCCCGAGGTTTGCCATGACCATTACCGTCAACACCGAATCCAGCGAAGGTTTCCGCCACAGCATCCAGGTCGATGACCATCAGTTGTTCACCGACCTGCCCAAGTCCGCCGGCGGCGAAGGCACCGCGCCCGAACCTCACGACTACTTCGACGCCGCCCTGGGCGCCTGCAAGGCCCTGACCCTGAAGCTGTATGCGCAGAAGAAGAACATCCCCCTCACTGGGGTCACGGTGGAGCTCAAGCACGACAACAGCGAGGAGCAGAAAGGCAAGTACGCCCTGCACGTCAAGCTGACCCTCAAGGGGGTGCTCACCGATGCCCAGCGCGATGAACTGCACCGTGTGGCCGACCGCTGCCCGATCCACAAACTGATGACCACCAGCGAAGTCAGCATCGAGACCCACCTCTCCGAAGGCGCCTTCAGCCAATAGCGGCAAGGGCCGGGCGGATCGGGTTATGCTCCAGGGCATAACTCGATCAGCCTGGAGTCCGCCATGCACTCACCCCTCGTGATCCGTCCCCGCCCCGAGGACGTCGAAGGCCAGCCCATCCTCCGCCCATTGCCTTCGGCACAGTGCCGCAGTGTCGGCCCCTTCGTATTCTTCGACCATATGCTGGCAACCGCCTACCCGGCCGGCAAAGGCATGAATATCCGCCAGCATCCGCATATCGGCCTGTCCACCCTCACCTACCTGTTCGAAGGGCAGATCCAGCACAAGGACAGCCTGGGATCGGACCAGATCGTGCAAGCCGGGGATGTCAGCTGGATGACCGCCGGCAGCGCCATCGCCCACGTCGAGCGCACGCCAGCGCCCTTGCTGGCCCAGGGGTTTGCCATGCACGGCCTGCAGGTCTGGCTGGCCTCGCCCAAAGAGCAGGAGCAAGGCCCGGGGCATTACAGCCATCATCCGGCCAGCTGCCTGCCGGTGAGCGACAACCTGGGGGTGAGCATCCGCATGATCGCCGGCAGCGGCTTTTGCCTCGAGTCGCCAGTGCCGGTGCTCTCCCCTACCCTTTATGCCGAGCTGCGGCTGCAGACCGCCACCAGCCTGCTGATTCCCACCGAGCATCAACAGCGTGCGCTGTATGTATTGGACGGCGAGGCACAACTGGACGGCGAGCCATTGCCCGCGCACTCGCTGGTGGTATTGCCGGAGGGGGAAAACGCCACGCTGTTCGCCGAGAGCGACTGCCACGCGGTGCTGATCGGCGGTGCGCCCCTGGACGGGCCACGGCGGATCAACTGGAACTTCGTCGCCAGCGATCCGGCGCTGATCGACCAGGCTCGACAACGCTGGGCGGCCGGAGACTGGCCGCAGGTGCCGGGAGAAAGCGAGCGCATCGAATTGCCCCTCTCCCGCCACTGATCGGTAGGGGCCGGCTTGCCAGCGAACAGGCCCGTGAGCCTGGCGTTGCTCTCGCTGATGCCTTCGCTGGCAAGCCAGCTCCTACGGGATCAGGGCCAACGGATCAGCCCTGGAACACTTCGTCCAGCAGGTAGTGCATGGTGGCGAAGGCGCGGGCCGAGGTCTTGGCGTCGTACATCATCTTGCCCGGGATATTGGCGTGGGTATCGGTGAAGGAATGCACCGCACCGCCGTAGCTGACCAGTTGCCAGTCCACCCCCGCCGCGTCCATTTCCGCTTCGAAGGCCGGCAGTTGCTCCTTGGCCACGAACGGGTCCGCCGCACCGTGCAGCACCAGCACCGACCCCTTGATGTTGTTGGCATCGGCAGGGTTGGGGGTGTCCAGGGTGCCGTGGAACGATACTGCCGCCTTCACCGGTGCGCCACTGCGAGCCAGCTCCAGTGCGCAGCAGCCGCCAAAGCAGAAGCCGAAGGTGGCCAGCCTGGAGCTATCCACCGCGGCTTCGCCCTGGCTCTGCAAGGCCGCAAAGGCTGCCTGCATGCGCTTGCGCAACAGCGCCCGGTCATCCTTGAGCGGCATCATCGCGGCGCCGGCCTGGCTCGCATCGCTGGGGCGCAGCGACTGGCCATACAGATCGGCGATCAGCACCACATAACCCTTGGCCGCCACCGCCTCGGCGATCTTCTCCGCTCCGGCGCTGACACCCATCCAGTTCGGCGCCATCAGCAACCCCGGGCGCGCAGCTTTATGGGCGGCATCGAAGGCCAGGCGCCCTTCATAGGGCTGGCCATCGATCTGATAGACCACGGAACGCACTGTGATTTGACTCATGACTCATCTTCTCCAGTAGGGGGACACCAGAATGAAAAAACCCGCCGAAGCGGGTTTTTCTTGCTACATGATTAAACCGACAGCTCCACCAGCAGCTTGTTCAGCCGGCGTACATAAGCCGCCGGGTCCTTCAAGCTGTCGCCGGCGGCCAGGGCCGCCTGATCGAAGAGGATGTGCGACAGGTCGCCAAAACGCTCTTCGCTCTGCTCGCCGTCGAGTTTCTCGATCAGCGGGTGAGTCGGGTTGAATTCGAAGATCGGCTTGGAGTCCGGCACCTTCTGCCCGCTGGCTTCGAGGATCTGGCGCATTTGCAGCCCCAGGTCCTGCTCGCCGATGGCCAGGATCGCTGGCGAGTCGGTCAGGCGGTGGGAAACCCGCACTTCGCTGACACTTTCGCCCAGGGCGGACTTGATCCGCTCCACCAGGCCTTCCTTGGTCTTGGCAACTTCCTCGGCAGCCTTCTTGTCCTCTTCCGAGTCCAGGTTGCCCAGGTCCAGGTCGCCACGCGCCACGTCGACAAAGCTCTTGCCGTCGAATTCGTTGAGGTAGCTCATCAGCCACTCGTCGATACGGTCGGTGAGCAGCAGCACTTCGATGCCTTTCTTGCGGAAGACTTCCAGGTGCGGGCTGTTCTTCACCTGGGCGTAGGATTCGCCGGTGAGGAAGTAGATCTTGTCCTGACCTTCCTTGGCCCGGGCCAGGTAGTCGGCCAGGGAAACGCTCTGCTCGCCGTCATCACCCAGGGTGGACGCGAAGCGCAACAGGCCGGCGATCTTCTCCTTGTTGGCGAAGTCCTCGGCCGGGCCTTCCTTCATCACCTGGCCGAAGTTCTTCCAGAAGCCCTTGTATTGCTCAGGCTCGTTCTTCGCCAGTTTTTCCAGCATGTCGAGGACGCGCTTGGTCAGCGCCGACTTCATCGAGTCGATGATCGGGTCTTTCTGCAGGATTTCCCGCGACACGTTCAGCGACAGGTCGTTGGAGTCCACCACGCCCTTGATGAAGCGCAGGTACAGCGGCAGGAAGGACTCGGCCTGATCCATGACGAATACACGCTGCACATACAGCTTCAGGCCCTTGGGCGCTTCACGCTGGTACAGGTCGAACGGCGCACGGGCCGGCACGTAGAGCAGCGAGCTGTATTCCAGCTTGCCTTCGACCTTGTTGTGGCTCCAGCTCAGCGGGTTCTCGAAATCGTGGGCGATGTGCTTGTAGAACTCCTGGTATTCCTCGTCCTTGATCTCGGTACGCGGACGGGTCCACAGCGCGCTGGCGCGGTTGACGGTTTCCCATTCCAGTGCAGGCGCATCGCTGCCTTCGGCGGCAGCGGCCTCTTTCGGCAGCTCGATCGGCAGGGCGATATGGTCGGAATACTTCTTGATGATGTTGCGCAGGCGCCAGCCATCGGCGAACTCTTCTTCGCCGGACTTCAGGTGCAGCACGATGCGGGTACCGCGCTCGGCCTTGTCGATGGTCGCGACTTCGAACTCGCCTTCGCCCTTGGACGACCAGTGCACGCCTTCGCTGGCGGGCTGGCCGGCACGACGGCTGAACACTTCAACCTGGTCGGCGACGATGAATGCGGAATAGAAGCCCACGCCGAACTGGCCGATCAGGTGCGAATCCTTTTTCTGGTCGCCCGACAGGTTTTTCATGAAGTCGGCGGTGCCGGACTTGGCGATGGTCCCCAGGTGGGTGATCACATCTTCACGGCTCATGCCGATGCCGTTGTCTTCGAGGGTGACGGTTTTCGCGTCCTTGTCGAAGCTGACACGGATTTTCAGTTCGCCGCCACCTTCCAGCAACTCGGGCTTGGACAGGGCTTCGAAGCGCAATTTGTCGACGGCGTCAGAGGCGTTCGAGATCAATTCGCGAAGGAAGATTTCCTTGTTGGAATACAGCGAATGGATCATGAGGTGCAACAGCTGCTTCACCTCGGTCTGGAAGCCCAGGGTTTCTTTTTGAGTTTCCACACTCATGGTCATCAAACTCCAATCAGATGGCATTGGCCGCGTTCCGGGAGCGGAGGGCGGCGGGATGACATGAAAGTGGGGGTCGCTGGCAGGATTTCAAGGGGCGCTGCTCTCTTCAATCTTGAAATGTGCGCGAGCAGTGGCAATCGGCTCATCGGCGGTGCTCTGCCAGGCGGTGATCGCGACGTTGGCTACCCGCCGCCCCTGGCGGCACACCTGGCAGCGGGCGAAGGTATCGCGAAACTGTCCGGCACGCAGGTAGTCGAGGGAAAAGTCGATGATCTTCGGGACCCCGGGCGAACCGGTGAAGATCAGCAGATGCAAAGCCGCCGCCAGCTCCATGAAGCCGGCGATCACTCCGCCGTGCAGGGCCGGCAGCAACGGATTGCCAATGTTGCCCTTGTTGGCTGGCAGGCGAAACAGCAACTCATCTCCCAGTGGCGTGCACTCGATGCCGATCAGCTTCGCGTAGGGAATCTGCGCCAGCAACGCGGTGTAATCGCCCTGCTGGCGAGCCTGCTCCAGAAGTGCTCGAAGGTCCGCGCTCATGCCCGCTCCCCCTTGATCGAGCTGGCGAGCCCACGGCTGCCCTTGAGCCCCTTGCCCATGCGCATGAAAGTGCCGACCACATGAGCCACGGGACGCTCGGGATCCTCCTGATAGGCAAAGCCGCGGGTAAAGATCACATCGGTGGTGACCCGGTAACACTGGGCAAAGCCGTGCACATCATGATGAGGGACCGCCGGATGCATATAGTCTATGCGCAGGTCCAGGGTCGGACACACCTCGAACTCCGGCAGTACGCAAAGCGTGGCCATGCCACAGGCACTGTCCATCAGCGTGGTCAGGGCACCGCCATGGATGATCCCGGTTTGCGGGTCACCGACAATCTGCGGACTGTAGGGCAAGGTCAGGGTCAGGCCCTCTTCAGAGGCGCTATGTACCCGGATGCCCAGCACCTGGCAGTGGCGCAAGGCGGAAAGAAAGCGCGCCGCACGCTCAGAAATAGGGTTTTGCGCCATGAGACTTATCTCTTTTTATTGTCTGGAATGTGCGTTGAATGAAGCAGGTAAAAGTTCCATGAAATGACTACTTAATATATCTGTGAGCCTCAAGGAACTTAAATCACAAGGCCATGATCGAAAGGCCAGTAGATATCTTCACTCAGGAGAAACACCCCATGCGTAAGACTTTAGCTATTGCCCTGATGCTGACCGCTTCCCTCGGTCTGGCTGCCTGCGACAAAAAATCCGAGGACAAAGCTCAAGATGCAAATCAACATGCTGAGCAAGCCCAACAGAAAATGAACGAAGCTCAGGATAAAGTGAACGACGCGGCAAAAGAAAACGCCGAAGCCGCCAAAGATCAGGCTGAATCCAACAAGGCTGCTGCTGAAGAAAGCGCCAAGGAAGCAGCTCCTAAAACCAACTAAGTCGGTTTTAGTGCAACAAAGAACAAAGCCCGCCAAGTGCGGGCTTTTTCTTGCGCGTAAAACAGTCGCTCAATACAGCAGTGCTTAGTTGCCGGACAAGCAACTAAGCGTTGAAGATCAGCCGCCTGCCCCCAGAAACCATTCGTCCTGGCGGGGCGCTGTCTGCAACGGCTGCCTTGGCACCGACTCATTGCCTGGGGACTCCAGTGCATAGTGCAAGGGGCTGGAAACGGGCAGCAGCCTGATGGGAAAGTCATAGTGGGCGGTAAAAGGCGCCAGCCATTGGCGGGTCTGGTAATCCGCTGCCGCGATCCTCATGAAACAAGGGTGCGGGATGTCCCGGGGCGAACGCCCGGCCAGCGGCATTACCCATTCCCAGTCAGTTGCCGCTGCGACCTTGAAGCTGCCGTCATCAGCCGTCAGGAACTGTGCGCCACACACCGCACCCTTGGCCCCGGCGATCGGCATGCCGCTCAATGCATCGACCACCCTGCCCCGGGCTTCGCCATTCAGATACAGGGTTTGCACCCTGCAGCCCGACAACAGAAAGAACCCCAGGCACAAGTACTTCAAGGCACGCGAACTGCTGCTCATTGGCCAACTCCTTTTAACCGTTCAATCGATCAGCCATCAGCGCTCAGGCTGCATCCTTGGGGCTATCGACCAGAGGTTGCTCCGTCGGTGTATAGACCATGACCTCAAGTACATCGGAGTGGAACTCCCGTCGATACAGGACAAACACCACACCTGCACTCATCAGCATGAATAGCCAGGGGCTGACGAACCAGGCCAGCATGGTCATGCCGAAGTAATAGGAACGCAATCCGAAGTTGAACTGGTTGGCCGCCATGGAAATTACCCGAGCTGCTCGCGATGCAAAAGCCTTGCGCTCCTGCTCGGAAACATGACGCTCACCGATCATCGGTGCCGACCCCACCAGCACTGCAGCGAAGTTGTACTGGCGCATGCACCAGCTGAAGGTAAAGAAGGCATAGACGAACACCAGCGCCAGGCACAGCAGCTTGATTTCCGACATGCCCTGGGACGCCTGCTGGACCATGGGAATGTCCGCCAATAGCGACACTGCACGCTCCGAGGCGCCCAGCACGGTGAGGATGCCCGCCAGGATGATCAGGGTACTGGAGGCGAAGAACGAGGCATTGCGCTCCAGGTTGCCGATCACGCTGGCATCGGCGATGCGGTTGTCGCGCAGCAGCATGCGGCGCATCCAGTCCTCGCGATACAGGTGCAGGACACTGGCCAGGCACGCGGTGTCCCTTCCCTTCCAACTGGCGTAGCGGGTATAGCCACCCCAGCAGACGACGAACCACAAGGCGGCCAGTAGGTGGATCAGGTTGGCTTGGACGAACGACATGCAAATTCCTGTAGGGCGTTGGCAGAGGGCAATGGCAAGGGACACTGCTTCGACGCTTGGTCGAGGAAAAAGACACCGGCCGCCGCCCATAAAAAATGCCCCGTATCGATGGATACGGGGCATTTTTCCTGATGCTCGGGGCCACTGATGATGGCCCCCGCACGATCAGCGAACGATCAGGCCAGGGCTTCGCTACGCTTGCCCAGCACCCGGTCGAAGACCACTGCGACCGCCAGGACGATCACCGAAGGCACCAGCCACGCCAGGCCCTGCTCGCTCAATGGCAGGTGGGACAGCGGGCCTGGCAAGCCGTCGATCAGACCTGCGCCCTTGAGCGCATCGATCAGGCCGAACAGGAAAGACACCAGCATCACTGGACCGACGATGCGACGCTGCTCCTGCCAGAAATCCTTGCAGAAGCTCAACGCCACCAGGACGATGCACGGCGGGTAGATGGCGGTCAGCACCGGAATCGAAAAGGCGATCAGCTTGGTCAGGCCCAGGTTCGACACCAGCAGCGAGAACGCCGCGAGGATCACCACCAGGGTCTTGTAGGACAACGGCAACACCCGGCTGAAGTATTCGGCACAGGCACAGGTCAGGCCCACGGCGGTGACCAGGCAGGCCAGGGAAATCAGCACCGCAAGGAAGCCGCTGCCCAGGGAGCCGAAGGTGTGCTGTACATAGGCGTGCAACACGGCTGCGCCGTTGGTGACACCGGCGGCCACTTCATGGCTGCCCGAACCGAGGCGAAACAGGCTGACGTAGACCAGCGCCAGGCCGACCCCGGCAATCAGGCCGGCGATCACCGCGTAACGGGTGATCAAACGTGGCGACTCGACCCCGCGGGAACGAATGGCGTTGACGATGACAATGCCGAACACCAGGGCGCCGAGGGTATCCATGGTCAGGTAGCCATTGATGAAGCCCTGGGAAAACGGCGCGGCCACATACTCGGGAGTAGCGACGCCGATATCCCCTGCCGGCAAGGCGAAGGCGGCAATGCCCAGCACCGCCAGGGCGATGATTTTCAGCGGAGCCAGGAAGCGGCCGACGGTATCCAGCAGACGCCCCGGGTACAGGGAGATGAAGAACACCAGCAGGAAGTACACCGAGCTGTAGAGGAACAGCGCCAGCGGGCTTTCGCCGGTCAGCGGCGCCAGGCCCACTTCAAAAGACACAGTGGCCGTACGCGGGGTCGCGAACAACGGACCGACCGCCAGGTAGCACACTGCAGCCAGCAAGCCCCCGGCGATCTTGCCGATAGGGGTGCTCAGGGCATCCATGGCGCCACCGACCTTGGCCAGGGCAACCACGGTGATCACCGGCAGACCGACGGCGGTGATCAAAAAGCCCAGCGCCGCCATCCAGACATGAGGTCCGGACTGCAAGCCGACGATAGGCGGGAAGATGATGTTGCCGGCCCCGACGAACAGGGCAAAAGTCATAAAGCCGAGTGCCAGGATGTCCTGGCCTTTCAACACTTTCATTAAGGAAATACCACACTACTGAATCGGAATTTAGAGAGGGATTTCCCTTATGGGTGAGGGAAATGCTGTCAGTCCGTATAAGACTGACCCGTTTAGCGCGCAGCAACCTTGTGGGCAGCAGACGCATAAAGAGGCGGCTAGAGTACAGAAACTGTAAGACGAGCGCACCGTTCGAGGGCGAACTATCCGATATGCGACGTCGTGATGTCGCATTTTTGAAAGAAGAATAACCACAAGCTGCAAGTAGCGCCTCCCTTGAGGCAGGTTGCCTGCCACTTTTGGCGGCCCCAAACGCACAAAGGCCACCCGAAGGTGGCCTTTGTCAGCAGAACTGCAAGCTAAGCGCGAGGCTTACTTGACAGCCCAACCGGTCAGCTCGGCCAGGGCCTTGCCGATGTCTGCCAGCGAACGCACGGTTTTTACGCCTGCGTCTTGCAGCGCAGCGAATTTCTCGTCTGCAGTGCCTTTGCCGCCAGAGATGATTGCGCCAGCATGGCCCATGCGCTTGCCCGGAGGAGCAGTCACACCAGCGATGTAGGAAACAACCGGCTTGGTCACGTGAGCCTTGATGTAGGCAGCCGCTTCTTCTTCAGCCGAACCGCCGATCTCGCCGATCATCACGATCGCTTCGGTCTTCGGGTCTTCCTGGAACAGCTTCAGGATGTCGATGAAGTTCGAACCCGGGATCGGGTCACCGCCGATGCCGACGCAGGTGGACTGACCGAAACCGGCGTCAGTGGTCTGCTTCACAGCTTCGTAGGTCAGGGTGCCGGAACGGGAAACGATACCGACCTTGCCTGGCAAGTGAATGTGACCTGGCATGATGCCGATCTTGCATTCGCCTGGGGTGATCACGCCTGGGCAGTTAGGGCCGATCAGGGTAACACCCAGCTCGTCGCACTTAACTTTGGCGTCCAGCATGTCCAGGGTAGGAATGCCTTCGGTGATGCAGACGATCAGCTTGATGCCGCCGAAAGCCGCTTCCAGGATCGAGTCCTTGCAGAAAGGAGCAGGAACGTAGATCACGCTGGCGGTGGCGCCAGTGGCAGCTACTGCGTCTTTCACGGTGTTGAACACTGGCAGGCCCAGGTGCTCGGTGCCGCCTTTGCCCGGAGTTACGCCGCCAACCATCTTGGTGCCGTATTCGATGGCTTGCTGGGTGTGGAAACTACCTTGCGAACCGGTAATGCCCTGGCAGATAACTTTGGTGTCTTTATTGATCAGGACGCTCATTATTTGCCCTCCGCAGCTTTGACAACTTGTTGAGCAGCGTCGGTCAGGCTGGTAGCAGCGATGATGTTCAAGCCGCTTTCTGCCAGTACTTTAGCGCCCAGTTCAGCGTTGTTGCCTTCAAGGCGAACAACAACCGGGATTTTCACGCCGACTTCTTTCACAGCGCCGATGATGCCTTCGGCAATCATGTCGCAGCGAACGATGCCGCCGAAGATGTTGACCAGTACTGCAGCAACGTTGGCGTCGGACAGGATGATCTTGAAGGCTTCGGTCACGCGCTCTTTGGTAGCGCCACCACCTACGTCGAGGAAGTTGGCTGGCTTGCCGCCGTGCAGGTTGACGATGTCCATGGTACCCATGGCCAGGCCGGCACCGTTGACCATGCAGCCAATGTTGCCTTCCAGGGCTACGTAGTTCAGTTCGAACTTGGCAGCGTGGGCTTCACGCGGATCGTCTTGCGACGGATCGTGGAAGGTCTTCAGCTTAGGCTGACGGTACATGGCGTTGGCGTCGATGTTGATCTTCGCGTCCAGGCAGTGCAGATCGCCGTCGGCCTTGATCACCAGCGGGTTCACTTCCAGCAGAGCCAGATCGTGATCCTGGAACAGTTTGGCCAGACCTACGAAGATCTTGGCGAACTGGGCAACTTGCTTGCCTTCCAGACCCAGTTGGAAAGCCAGCTCGCGACCTTGGAATGGCTGAGCGCCAACCAGTGGATCGATAGTGGCCTTGAGAATTTTCTCTGGAGTGTCGTGAGCGATTTTCTCGATGTCCACGCCACCTTCGGTGGAAGCCATGAACACGATGCGACGGCTCGAACGGTCAACGACAGCGCCCAGGTACAGCTCTTTAGCGATATCAGTGCACGATTCAACCAGGATCTTGGTGACAGGCTGGCCATTGGCATCAGTCTGATAGGTCACCAGACGCTTGCCCAACCACTGCTGAGCGAATGCCTTAGCGTCTTCTTTGCTGCGAACCAGCTTAACGCCGCCCGCTTTACCGCGACCACCGGCGTGAACCTGGGCTTTGACAACCCATTCCGAGCCGCCGATTTTGTCGCAAGCTTCTGCTGCTTCTTCCGGGGTGTCTACCGCGTAGCCTTTGGATACTGGCAGGCCGTACTCAGCGAACAGCTGCTTACCCTGATACTCGTGAAGATTCATGCTTTTTACCGTCTTCGTTAGGTACTGCGCATTCGGCGCTGCGCTCATGTGAGTGCCGCACCACCTGTGACCGCTACTCTCAAACCAGCGCCGCACCCTGAACCACCAGCCTGAGCGGCGATCCAGTGTGCGGCGTTACCCTGAGAGGTCGAGTCCAGCGGATATTCCGCGGTGAGTCTTGCGCACAAGGCTCACGACGGGCCAACCGCCGTGGTTTCTTATTATTGCTTAGCGTTTCTTGCGGTTGGCAATGTGGATGGCAGTGCCATTCACAGCCAGGGCTGCTTCGTGCAGGGCTTCGGACAGGGTCGGATGGGAGAAGACCATCATGCCCAGGTCTTCGGCACTGGTGCCGAATTCCATGCCGATCGCGCCTTGCTGAACCAGTTCCGCAGCGCTTGGGCCAATCACGTGGACGCCCAATACGCGGTCTGTCTTGGCATCGGCGATGACTTTGACGAAACCACCGGTGTCGTTGGCTGCCATGGCACGGCCGCTGGCGGCAAACGGGAAGGTGCCGACGTTAACTTCAACGCCTTCAGCTTTCAAGGCCTGCTCGGTTTTACCGACCCATGCAATTTCCGGGTGAGTATAGATAACCGAAGGGATCAGGTCATAGTTCATCTGGGCTTTGTGGCCCTTGATGCGCTCGGCGACCATGATGCCCTCTTCCGAGGCCTTGTGCGCCAGCATCATGCCGCGCACCACGTCACCGATGGCGTAGACACCCGGTACGGTGGTGGCGCAGTGATCGTCAACGTGCACGAAACCGCGCTCGTCGAGGGTCACGCCGCAATCGGCAGCCAGCAGATCGGTGGTCACCGGACGGCGACCAACGGCTACGATCAGCTTGTCGAACGTGATGGTCTGCTCGCCCTTGGCGTCGGTGTAGGTAACCACGACTTCTTCGCCGTTGACCTTGGAGCCGGTCACGCGAGCGCCCAGCTTGATGTCCAGGCCTTGCTTGGTCAGGGTTTTCAGCGCTTCCTTGGAAACGGCGGTGTCCGCTGCCATCAGGAAAGTGTCCAGGGCTTCCAGGACAGTCACTTCTGCGCCCAGGCGCGACCATACCGAACCCAGTTCCAGGCCGATGACGCCAGCGCCGATCACGCCCAGACGTTTTGGTACGGATTGGAATTCCAGCGCGCCGGTGGAATCGACGATCACATTCTGGTCAACCGGAGCCGGTGGAATGTCGATCGGACGCGAACCTGGAGCCAGGATCACGTTCTCGGCCTCGATCACTTCAACCGAACCGTCAGGCTTGGTGACTTCGACTTTCTTGCCGGCCAGCAGTTTGCCGTGGCCCTGGATCGAGGTCACGCCGTTGGCTTTGAACAGGGTGGCAACACCGCTGGTCAGGCCTTTGACGATGTTGGCCTTGCGACCGACCATGGCCGGTACGTCCATGGTCACGCCAGCGTGGTTGATGCCGTGAATGGCAAAACCGTCCTGGGCTTCATGGAACTTCCACGAGCTGTCCAGCAATGCCTTGGAAGGAATGCAACCGACGTTCAGGCAAGTACCGCCAAGGGCCAGCTTGCCCTCTTTGTCGGTGTACTTCTCGATACAAGCAGTGGTGAAACCAAGCTGTGCGGCCTTGATTGCAGCTACGTAGCCGCCTGGGCCCGCACCAATCACTACCACGTCGAATTTCTGAGTCATAAAAGGTTCCTTTTAGCGGCAAGCTAGAAGCTGCAAGCCACACGCTTCAAGCCTACCTCGCCCACTACAGGCCTGGAGCTTGTCGCTTGCAACTTGCAGCTGCTTTTTAGATGTCCAGGAGCAGACGCGCCGGGTCTTCCAGCAGGTTCTTGATAGTTACCAGGAAAGTCACGGCCTCTTTACCGTCGATCAGACGGTGATCGTAGGACAGTGCCAGGTACATCATCGGGCGGATAACCACTTGACCGTTGATCGCCATAGGACGCTGCAGAATGTTGTGCATGCCCAGGATTGCCGCTTGCGGCGGGTTGACGATCGGGGTCGACATCATCGAACCGAAGGTACCACCGTTGGTGATGGTGAAAGTACCGCCGGTCATCTCTTCCATCGACAGTTTGCCGTCACGGGCCTTCTTGCCGAAGGTGGCGATGCCGCCCTCGATTTCAGCCAGGCTCATCAGTTCGGCGTTACGCAGAACCGGAACCACCAGACCACGGTCGCTGGACACGGCAACACCGATGTCGGCGTAGCCGTGGTAGACGATGTCGGAACCGTCGATCGAGGCGTTGACCGCAGGGAAGCGCTTCAGGGCCTCGGTAGCGGCCTTGACGAAGAACGACATGAAGCCCAGGCGTACGCCGTTGTGGGACTTCTCGAACAGATCCTTGTACTTCGAACGCAGGGCCATGACTTCAGTCATGTCGACTTCGTTGAAGGTGGTCAGCATCGCCATGTTCGACTGGGCTTCAACCAGACGCTCGGCAACCTTGGCACGCAGACGGGTCATCGGCACGCGCTTCTCGACGCGATCGCCAGCAGCGAAGACCGGAGCAGCAGCGGCAGGCGCCGGAGCCTTGGCAGGCGCGGCAGCCGGAGCGGCTTTCTTCGCGGCAACGGCAGCCACTACGTCTTCCTTGGTCACACGACCGCCTTTGCCGGTGCCGGCAACGGAAGCGATGTTGATGCCGTTCTCTTCAGCCAGCTTGCGCGCGGCAGGAGCAGCGATTGGATCGTCTTCGCCATCGGCAGCAGCCGGGGCAGCAGCGGCAGCGGCCGGAGCGGCGGCGGCAGCAGGAGCAGCGGCAGCAGCGCCGCCTTCAACGATGGAGCCCAGGACTTCGTCGGACAGAACGGTGTCGCCTTCGTTCTTGACGATGGCGCCCAGCACGCCGTCAGCGGTGGCCAGAACTTCCAGCACGACCTTGTCGGTCTCGATGTCGACGATCAGTTCGTCACGCTTGACGGCGTCGCCCGGTTGTTTGTGCCAGGTGGCAACGGTGCCATCGGCAACCGATTCCGGGAAAGTGGGGGCTTTGATCTCGATAGCCATTATCTGTGGTTCCTTAAATTCGGTTTCAGGTGCGCGAAGGCGTTAAACAGTAAAGGCATCTTGCAGCAGTTTTTCCTGCTGCTCAGCGTGCATCGATGCGTAACCACAAGCTGGGGCAGCAGAAGCGTCACGGCCCGCGTACTCGAGTACGAGCGACTTGTTGTGACCGCTGATGATGCGACGCATGTGATGCTGGCTGCAGTACCAGGCACCCTGGTTCATCGGCTCTTCCTGACACCAAACGATGTGTTTGACGTTTTTGTACGGAGCCAGGACTTCGATCAGGTCGTCCTCAGGGAATGGGTACAGCTGCTCGATACGCACGATGGCGATGTCGTCACGACCTTCGGCACGGCGTTTTTCCAACAGGTCGTAGTAGACCTTGCCGCTGCACAGAATGATGCGACCCACGTCTTTTGGATCCTGGGCATCGATTTCCGGGATAACGGTCTGGAACGAACCTTCCGCCAGATCTTCCAGGGTCGAGATGGCCAGTTTATGACGCAGCAGCGACTTCGGTGTCAGCACGACCAACGGCTTGCGCAGCGGGCGAATCACCTGACGACGCAGCAAGTGGTAGATCTGCGCCGGCGTGGTCGGTACGCACACCTGGATGTTGTGCTCGGCGCACAGCTGCAGGTAACGCTCCAGACGGGCCGAGGAGTGCTCCGGACCCTGACCTTCATAACCGTGTGGCAGCAGCATGGTCAGACCGCAGAGACGGCCCCACTTGTGCTCGCCACTGGTGATGAACTGGTCGATCACTACCTGAGCACCGTTGGCGAAGTCGCCGAACTGGGCTTCCCAGATCACCAGCGCATTCGGCGTGGTGGTCGAGTAGCCGTATTCGAACGCCAGCACGGCCTCTTCCGACAGGAACGAGTCGTACAGGTCGAAGCGCGGCTGGCCTTCGTACAGGTGTTGCAGCGGGATGTAGGTACCCGCGTCCTTCTGGTTGTGCAGAACCGCGTGACGGTGCGAGAAGGTACCGCGGCCGATGTCCTGGCCGGTCATGCGGATCGGGTGACCTTCGAACGCCAGGGTCGCGTACGCCATGGTTTCAGCGTAACCCCAGTTGATCGGCAGGCCGCCGGCTTGCATCTTCTGGCGGTCTTCGTAGATCTTCGCCACCTGGCGCTGAACCACGAAACCTTCCGGCAGTTCCAGCAACTTGGCGGACAGCTCCTGAAGGGTCTTCAGATCGAAGGTGGTGTCGTGACGCGCGGTCCAGGTGTGACCCAGGTACGGACGCCAGTCCACGAACAGCTCTTTGTTCGGTTCCTTGACCAGGCTCTTCACCACGTGCAGGCCGTTGTCCAGGGCGTTGCGGTATTCATCGACTTTCGCCTGAACACGCGCCTCGTCCAGCACACTGCCCTGGATCAGACGATCGGCATACAGCTCACGGGTGGTGCGCTGCTTGGTGATCTGTTGATACATCAGTGGCTGGGTGCCGCTTGGCTCGTCGGCCTCGTTGTGGCCGCGACGACGGTAGCAGACCAGGTCGATCACCACGTCGCGCTTGTACTGCATGCGGTAATCGATGGCCAGCTGGGTCACGAACAGCACGGCTTCCGGATCATCACCATTCACATGGAGGATCGGCGCCTGGATCATCTTCGCGACGTCGGTGGCGTACTCGGTGGAACGCGAGTCCAGCGGGTTGCTGATGGTGAAGCCAACCTGGTTGTTGATCACGATGTGCACAGTGCCGCCGGTCTTGAAACCGCGGGTCTGGGACATCTGGAAGGTTTCCATGACCACGCCTTGACCGGCGAATGCCGCGTCACCGTGGATGGAGATCGGCAGCACCTTCTCGCCGGTAGGATCGTTGCGACGATCCTGACGGGCACGAACCGAACCTTCGACCACCGGGGAAACGATTTCCAGGTGGGACGGGTTGAACGCCATGGCCAGGTGAACTTCACCGCCGGCGGTCATTACGTTGGACGAGAAGCCCTGGTGGTATTTAACGTCACCGGAACCCAGCTCGACCTTCTTCTTGCCTTCGAACTCGTCGAACAGCTCGCGCGGGTTCTTGCCGAAGGTGTTGACCAGCACGTTGAGACGGCCACGGTGGGCCATGCCGATCACGACTTCCTTGGTGCCGTAGGAACCGGAACGCTGGATCAGCTCATCGAGCATCGGGATCAGGCTTTCGCCGCCTTCCAGGCCGAAACGCTTAGTGCCCGGGTATTTGGTGCCCAGGTATTTTTCCAGGCCTTCGCCGGCCGTCACACGCTCAAGCAGGTGGCTCTTGATATCGGCGGAGTAGGTCGGACGACCACGCACGCTTTCCAGACGCTGCTGGAACCACTGGCGCTGCTCGGAATCGGTGATATGCGTAAATTCAGCGCCGATGGTGCGGCAATATGTCTGCTGCAACGCTTCGTGAATTTCGCGTAGGCTCGCTTCCTCTTTGCCGATGAACAGGTCGCCGGCACGGAAGGTCGTATCAAGATCGGCATTGGTCAAGCCGTAATGATTGATCGACAGGTCTGCAGGTGCAGGACGCTGCCACAGCCCCAGCGGGTCCAGCTGGGCTGCCTGGTGGCCACGCATCCGATAGGCCTGGATCAATCGCAGCACTTCAACTTGCTTCTTCTCGTGCTCACTGCTCACGCTGCCGGCAGATACCGGTTGGGCGCGGCGCTGGTTCTTTGCCAGCAAGACGAAATGATCGCGGATTGTCGAGTGCGAAACATCGATGGCAGTGCTGCCGTCGGTAGGCAACTTCTGAAAGTAAGTGCGCCACTCTTCTGGCACAGCGTTAGGGTCGTGCAGGTAGAGCTCGTAGAGCTCTTCCACATAGGCAGCGTTACTACCGGATAGGTAGGCGCTGTTCCACATGCGCTGCATCACGCTTTCTTGCATGCTTGGTCACCCTCGGTTAGGGGAACACCACCGGCGACGACACCGAGCAAGCTTGCAGAAGTCCGAATGCAGCGACCAAAACAAGCCACTTAGGATCACGCTGATAGTCCGGGTACCAGCCCGGATGCCCCTGCTTGTCTCATTTCTTCAAAAATATAGAGCAGCCACTTTGTGAGCTGCTGCTCAGGTTAGAGCCATGACGCGGGTTGAAGCCCGCGCCTTGGCTTTTACGGGTACAGCGGTCCTACGGGTACAGCAGCTGAATCACACGCCACTCTGCAGCAGCATGTTACGGATGTGACCGATGGCCTTAGTCGGGTTCAGGCCTTTCGGACAAACGTTGACGCAGTTCATGATGCCCCGGCAGCGGAATACGCTGAACGGGTCATCCAGGGAAGCCAGACGCTCGGAGGTCTTGGTGTCACGGCTGTCTGCCAGGAAGCGATAGGCTTGCAGCAGAGCAGCTGGACCCAGGAACTTGTCCGGGTTCCACCAGAAGGACGGGCAAGAGGTCGAGCAGCAAGCGCACAGGATGCACTCGTACAGACCATCGAGCTTCTCGCGCTCTTCCGGAGTCTGCAGACGCTCGATGGCCGGAGCCGGCGTGTCGTTCTGCAGGAATGGCTTCACCTTCTCGTATTGCTTGTAGAAGATGCTCATATCGACGACCAGGTCACGGATAACCGGCAAACCTGGCAGCGGACGAATAACCAGCTTGTTCTTCTTGACCACGGCAGACAGCGGCGTGATGCACGCCAGGCCGTTCTTGCCGTTGATGTTCATGCCATCGGAGCCGCAGACGCCTTCACGGCAGGAACGACGATAGGAGAAACCCTCGTCCTGTTCCTTGATCAGCGCCAGCACGTCCAGCACCATCAGGTCCTTGCCACCGGTGTCGACCGAGAATTCCTGCATGAACGGCGCAGCGTCCTGATCAGGGTTGTAGCGATACACACTGACTTGCAACATAGTGGCCACCCTTAGTAAGTCCGAATCTTAGGTTCAAAAGTCGGAACAGTCTTCGGCGAGAAGTTCACGGCACGTTTGGCAACGCGTTTCTCACCCGGGAAGTACAGGGTGTGGCACAGCCAGTTTTCGTCATCACGGTCTTCGAAGTCTTCACGGGCGTGGGCACCGCGGGACTCTTTGCGCACTTCAGCTGCGATGGCAGTGGCTTCGGCCACTTCCAGCAGGTTCTGCAACTCCAGCGCTTCGATACGCGCGGTGTTGAACGCTTGGGACTTGTCGTTGATCTTGACGTTGGCGATGCGCTCGCGCAGCTCGGCCAATTGAGCAATACCCTTCTGCATGTATTCGCCGGTACGGAATACACCGAAGTAGTTCTGCATGCAGCTCTGCAGCTCGCGACGCAGGGTTGCCACGTCTTCACCGGTGGTGCGCTCGTTGAGCTGGGCCAGGCGGTTCAGGGCAACATCAACATCAGTGTCGCTGGCGTCGCGGTATTCGATACCGTCGGTCAGCGCTTTTTCCAGGTGCAGACCGGCCGCACGACCGAATACCACCAGGTCCAGCAGCGAGTTGCCGCCCAGACGGTTGGCACCGTGTACCGATACGCACGCCACTTCACCCACTGCGAACAGGCCAGGGATGATGCTGTCTTCGCCGTCGGCGTTCTGGGTGATCGCCTGGCCATGAATGTTGGTGGCAACGCCGCCCATCATGTAGTGGCAGGTTGGCACGACCGGCACCGGAGCAACCACCGGGTCAACGTGGGCAAAGGTCTTGGACAGCTCGCAGATACCAGGCAGGCGGCTGTGCAGCACTTCCTCACCCAGGTGGTCGAGCTTGAGCATCACGTGGTCGCCATTAGGGCCACAGCCGTTGCCGGCGATGATCTCTTTAACCATGGAGCGCGCAACAACGTCGCGGCCTGCCAGGTCTTTGGCGTTCGGAGCATAACGCTCCATGAAACGCTCGCCGTGCTTGTTGATCAGGTAACCACCTTCACCACGGCAACCTTCGGTTACCAGTACACCGGCGCCGGCGATGCCGGTCGGGTGGAACTGCCACATTTCGATGTCTTGCACCGGAACGCCGGCGCGCAGCGCCATGCCAACGCCGTCACCGGTGTTGATCAGGGCGTTGGTGGTGGAAGCGTAGATACGACCCGCACCGCCGGTAGCCAGAACGGTGGCCTTGGAGCGGATGTAGGTGGTTTCGCCGGTTTCGATGCAGATAGCGATCACGCCTACGAAGGCGCCATCCTGGTTCTTCACCAGGTCAACTGCGTACCACTCGTTGAGGAAGGTGGTGCCCGCTTTCAGGTTGCCCTGATAAAGGGTGTGCAGCAGCGCGTGACCGGTACGGTCGGAAGCGGCACAGGTACGAGCAGCCTGCCCGCCCTTGCCGTAGTCCTTGGACTGACCGCCGAACGGACGCTGGTAGATGCGGCCGGTCTCGGTACGAGAGAAAGGCAGACCCATGTGGTCCAGCTCGAAGACCGCAGCCGGGCCTTCCTGACACATGTATTCGATAGCGTCCTGGTCACCGATGTAGTCGGAACCCTTGACGGTATCGTACATGTGCCAGCGCCAGTCATCGTTCGGGTCCGCCGAGGCGATCGCGCAAGTGATGCCGCCCTGGGCGGACACAGTGTGCGAACGGGTCGGGAACACCTTGGTGATCACTGCAGTCTTGTGGCCGCCCTGGGCCAGCTGCAATGCGGCACGCATGCCGGCGCCGCCGCCGCCAATGATGATGGCGTCGAAAGAAATGGTTGGAATGTTAGCCATGAATCAGATACCCCAGAGAATCTGCACACCCCAGACGAAGTAAGCGAACATCGCGACGCCGCATACTGCCTGGAAAAGGAAACGTACTGCTGTCGCCGACTTGCCCAGCGCCATCGGCGTCAGGTAGTCAGTCGAGATGGTCCACATGCCGACCCAGGCGTGAGCGCCCAGGGCCACCATGGCCAGCAGACTGAAGATACGCATCCAGTTGTTTGCGAACAGGCCGTGCCACTGGGTGTAGTCAATGCCTGGATTCGCTACGAGGTATCCGATCAGGAAAATGAAATAAGCCGCGAGAACGACCGCAGACACACGCTGCGCCATCCAGTCATAAAGGCCCGAACGCGACAGGTTCGTAACGCTGGTTACCATATCCAAACTCCCGCCAGAACGATTATCACCACGGAAACGGCGATAACGATTTTCGAGCCCAGCTTGCCGCCTTCCAGCGTCTCACCGATGCCCATGTCCATAATCAGATGGCGAACACCGGCCACCAAGTGATACAGCAAGGCGGACAGGAGGCCCCATGCAACGAATTTGGCCAGCGGACTGGTCAAGCACGCCTTCACCTCGGCATAGCCTTCCTCGGAACCCAGAGACTTGCTCAATGCATAAAGCATGATGCCGAGGCCCAGGAAGAGGATGATGCCGGAAACACGGTGGAGAAACGACGTAACGCCGGTGATGGGGAGTTTGATGGTCCTTAGGTCTAGGTTTACAGGTCGTTGGCTATTCACGGCTTTTTTCACACTGAAGAGCCCCTAACAATCAGGGCAAAGTTGTTGGGGAGTGCACTGGTCAGGCAACCACTACCCAGGGAGTGCGACCCCCAGCAAAGCGGGCCCAGAAGCCTACGGAGGTCGGTGGCCGAGTATAGACAGTTAGGCTACTAATGACAACGCAAAGACCTTCCCCTAATAGCTGATTGCGTTAGCCTAATAAAAGGCGTAAATGGCAGTGAATTTCGCGAAAAAAACCCTCGCAAAGCCTTCTGGGGCAAGACTTTAGGCAAATTGACATTCGGATTTATCTCACTATAGTGGTGCGGGCCCTGCGTGGGGGGTCTGTCTGATGATTTCAAGCATAAATAGGAGGCCACATGGCTGACAAAAAAGCGCAGTTGATCATCGAGGGCGCAGCCCCCGTCGAGCTGCCCATTTTAACCGGCACCGTTGGTCCCGATGTAATCGATGTTCGGGGCCTGACGGCCACGGGCCGCTTCACTTTTGACCCGGGTTTCATGTCGACCGCCTCCTGCGAGTCGAAGATCACCTATATCGACGGCGACAACGGCATCCTGCTGCACCGCGGCTACCCGATCGAACAGCTGGCTGAAAAGTCGGACTACCTGGAAACCTGCTACCTGCTGCTCAACGGCGAACTGCCGACTGCAGAACAGAAGGCCCAGTTCGTCAGCACCGTGAAGAACCACACCATGGTTCACGAACAGCTGAAGAGCTTCTTCAACGGTTTCCGTCGCGACGCCCACCCAATGGCGGTGATGTGCGGCGTAGTCGGCGCACTGTCGGCGTTCTACCACGACTCCCTGGACATCAATAACCCGCAGCACCGCGAGATCTCCGCCGTGCGCCTGGTGGCCAAGATGCCAACCCTGGCAGCGATGGTTTACAAGTACTCCATGGGCCAGCCGATGATGTATCCGCGCAACGACCTGTCGTACGCGGAAAACTTCCTGCACATGATGTTCAACACCCCGTGCGAGATCAAACCGATCAGCCCGGTACTGGCCAAGGCAATGGACCGGATCTTCATCCTCCATGCCGACCACGAACAGAACGCCTCCACTTCCACCGTGCGTCTTGCCGGCTCCTCGGGTGCCAACCCGTTTGCCTGTATTGCTGCCGGCATCGCGGCACTCTGGGGCCCGGCTCACGGCGGCGCCAACGAAGCCGTGCTGACCATGCTCGACGAAATCGGCGATGTCTCGAACATCGACACCTTCATCGCCAAGGCCAAGGACAAGAACGATCCGTTCAAGCTCATGGGCTTCGGTCACCGCGTTTATAAAAACCGCGACCCGCGCGCCACCGTGATGAAGCAGACCTGCGACGAAGTCCTGAAGGAACTGGGGATCAACAACGATCCGCAACTCGAACTGGCCATGCGCCTGGAAGAGATCGCCCTCACCGATCCGTACTTCATCGAGCGCTCGCTGTACCCGAACGTCGACTTCTACTCGGGGATCATCCTCAAGGCCATCGGCATTCCAACCAGCATGTTCACCGTGATCTTCGCCCTGGCGCGGACCGTCGGCTGGATCTCGCACTGGAAGGAAATGCTCTCCAGCCCTTACAAGATCGGCCGTCCACGTCAGCTGTACACCGGCTACGAGTCGCGTGACATCACCAAACTGGAAGACCGCAAATAAGACCTGTCTTGCGATCAAGTCTTAGCTGCACCGGATACGGCCTCTAGCAGAGGTCGTATTTGTTTCTGCCCCCCGTACTTCAGTCGCCCGTGCCGACCATCCGGCCAGCATCACGGCAACCCCGGCACATCCCCCACCGCTGCTGCGCAGACCAGCGCCCATGACGGCTGGCTGCACGCGGCTGCAGGCTTGGGCTGCGACCCGCTGCAGCGCACTCACAGCCCCGCCAGGGCATCGATTGCGCCCGACCATGCCAGGCACCAGCAATCCCCCGCATTCGCCGAGCAAGGCGACACACAACAGCAATGCAACCCCCAAGGCAGGCAACCCACGCCCTCCTCCCGCGCCTTGACGATCGATACACAACCGCCCTCTCGATCAGCCAATAAAAATGCCCCGGTCTCTCGACCGGGGCATCATTTCGACATCACGCAGCTTATATATAGCAGCCGTTACTTGGCTTTCACTCAGTGCGACACCGCACCGCTAGCCCCCAGGCCGGTCTGCGAACGCACGAACTGCGGGAAGAACAGCGCCCGCTCGTTGGCCGCAGAGGCCGACTTGTCAGTGATGGAGAAGAACCAGATACCGACAAAGGCAATCATCATCGAGAACAGCGCCGGGTACTCGTACGGGAAGATCGCCTTCTCGTGATGCAGGATCTGCACCCAGATGGTCGGGCCGAGGATCATCAGCGCCACGGCACTTACCAGCCCCATCCAGCCGCCAATCATGGCGCCACGGGTGGTGAGCTTCTTCCAGTACATGGAAAGCAGCAGGACCGGGAAGTTGCAGCTGGCGGCAATGGAGAACGCCAGGCCCACCATGAACGCGATGTTCTGGCTTTCGAAGAGAATGCCCAGGCCGATCGCCAGCACCCCCAAGGCCACGGTAGTGATCTTGGAAACGCGGATCTCGTCCTTCTCGTTGGCCTTGCCCTTCTTGATCACACTGGCATACAGGTCATGGGACACCGCCGAAGCGCCAGCCAGGGTCAGGCCCGCGACCACCGCGAGGATGGTGGCGAAGGCCACCGCCGAGATGAAGCCCAGGAACACGCTGCCGCCGACTGCATTGGCCAGGTGCACCGCTGCCATGTTGTTACCGCCCAGCAAGGCGCCTGCGGCGTCCTTGAAGTCCGGATTGGTGCTTACCAACAGGATTGCGCCAAAACCGATGATGAAGGTCAGGATGTAGAAGTAGCCGATGAAGCCAGTGGCATAGAGCACGCTCTTGCGGGCTTCCTTGGCATCGCTCACGGTGAAGAAGCGCATCAGGATATGCGGCAGGCCGGCGGTACCGAACATCAGCGCCAGACCCAGGGAGAACGCCGAAATCGGATCCTTCACCAGGCCACCAGGGCTCATGATCGCCTCACCTTTGGGGTGAACCTTGATCGCCTCGGAGAACAGCGTGTTGAAATCGAAGTTGACGTGCTTCATCACCATCAGCGCCATGAACGAGGCACCGGACAGCAACAGCACTGCCTTGATGATCTGTACCCAGGTAGTCGCCAGCATGCCGCCGAACAGCACGTACAGGCACATCAGGATCCCCACCAGGATCACCGCCACATGGTAGTCGAGCCCGAACAGCAGCTGGATCAGCTTGCCGGCACCGACCATCTGGGCGATCAGGTAGAACGCCACCACCACCAGCGAGCCACAGGCCGACAGGGTGCGGATCTGGGTTTGCCCGAGACGGTAGGAGGCCACGTCGGCAAAGGTGTACTTGCCCAGGTTGCGCAGGCGCTCGGCGATCAGGAACAGGATGATCGGCCAGCCCACCAGGAAGCCGATGGAGTAGATCAAGCCGTCATAACCGGAGGTGAACACCAGGGCGGAAATCCCCAGGAAGGACGCCGCCGACATGTAGTCGCCGGCAATCGCCAGGCCGTTCTGGAAACCGGTGATCTTGCCGCCTGCCGCATAGTAGTCGGCCGCCGACTTGTTGCGCTTGGAGGCCCAGTAGGTGATGCACAGCGTGGCACCGACGAAGACCACGAACATCACGATCGCCGAGACGTTGAGGGGCTGCTTGTGGACTTCGCCGGTCAGGGCATCTGCGGCCCAGAGGGCGGGAGCGAAAGCGGCAAGACCGAGTGCTGCGAATAGACGGCGGATCATTGCTGAGCCTCCTTCAGGATCGCGTTGTTCAACTCGTCGAACTCGCCGTTGGCGCGTCGCACATAGATGGCCGTCAGGATGAAGGCCGAGAGAATCAAGCCGACCCCCAGGGGAATGCCCCAGGTGATGGATGAGGTAGGACTGAGTTTGGCCCCCAGGATCTGGGGTCCGTAGGCGATCAACAGGATGAAAGCCGAGTAAAGCCCAAGCATGATCGCCGAGAGAATCCAGGCGAACCGCTCTCGTTTGGTGACCAGCTCCTTGAAACGCGGGCTGTTTTGAATCGAGAGGTAAATGCTGTCGTTCATTGTTTTTATCCTCGCAGCACAGATTTTAGGTGGAACCTAATCCACTCTATGCGGCTGTGAGGCAGGTTCCAGACGACCTTAGTATTAGAACGACATTAGCCACCTCGCCAACTTTCCCCCCCAAAAAACACAAGGCCGCCCGCTGATATCAGCGGGCGGCCTCGCAACCCTTGTTCTAGACGCCTGGCTACTATTTAGCGGTCCACTCGGCAACACGTTCCGGGTGCTTGCTCACCCATTCCTTGGCTGCCGCGTCGGGTTTTGCGCCGTCTTGAATGGCCAGCATGACCTCACCGATTTCATCCTTGGAAGCCCACTGGAATTTCTTCAGGAACGCCGCCACTTCCGGCGCCTTCTTCTCCAGGCCCTTGCTGCCGATGCTATTGACGGTTTCAGCCGCGCCATACACGCCCTTCGGGTCGTCGAGGAAACGCAGCTTCCACTTGGCGAACATCCAGTGCGGCACCCAGCCGGTCACGGCGATGGAGTCCTGCTTTTCCTCGGCACGGGTCAGCTCGGCGATCATCGCCGCCCCGGAACTGGCCTGCAGCTTGTAGTCCAGGCCATAGTCCTTGATCGCCTGATCAGTCTTGAGCATCACCCCCGACCCGGCGTCGATGCCGACGATCTTGTTCTTGAAGGTGGTATCGGTCTTGAGGTCCTCGATGGACTTGGCCTTGACGTACTCCGGCACGATCAGGCCGATCTTGGCGTCCTTGAAGTTGGGGCCGTAGTCGACCACCTTGTCCTTGTTCTTGGTCCAGTACTCGCCATGGGTCACTGGCAGCCAGGCCGAGAGCATGGCATCGAGCTTACCGGTCGCCACCCCCTGCCACATGATCCCGGTCGCCACCGCCTGCAGCTTGACGTCATAGCCGAGCTTCTGCCGGATCACCTCCGCCGCCACGTAGGTCGTCGCCACGCTGTCCGACCAGCCGTCGACGTAGCCGATGCTCAGGGTCTTGCTGTCGGCACTGGCCAACGTGGAGCTGATGGCAAGTACCAGTGCGGCACCTGCGCCTAAGAGTCGTCGCATCTTCATCGTTACTTCCCCGAAAGTGCTGTACCAGGCGGGCGCCAGGCACATCAACGTATGGTTATGGTGCACAGCGCCTCCATCACGCCTCACCGCGAACGCGTTCGAACATCAGCGGAGTACTGATGCTTCGATCATCAACCGAGCCTCATGAACAACCTGCTCTGACTGCGACCTCAAGGCAGCCAGCAACGACATCAGTTCGCCAGCAAGCGGGCCGGCGCAATCTCCCCGCACCAAGCCCGCCCGAACTTTGCATGTCAAAAGTGTGCAGCCCACCAAGCTGTGGACAAATGCAGGTAAGATGCTCGGCTTTGTTCCACGATGGCCAGACCATGCCCGCCACTCCCCGCTTCCCCGCCCTTGCTTATCTGTTCGCCTGCGTAGTCGGCCTGCTGGCCCTGAGTGGCTACTGGTACGGCCTCGGCCGGCCGGTACAACTGCCGGATGTCGCCAGTGCCAGCCACAAGCTGCAATGCGCCTCCTACACGCCGTTCGACAAGGACCAGTCGCCCTTCGACCAGCCGTTCAAACTGCGCCCCGAGCGCATGGACGCCGACCTGGCGCTGCTGGCAACCCGCTTCGAATGCATCCGCACCTATTCCATGAGCGGTCTGGAGGCCCTGCCGGAGCTGGCACGCAAGCATGGCTTGAAGCTGATGATCGGCGCCTGGGTCAACAGCAATCCGGTGGACACCGAGAAGGAAGTCGACCTGCTGATTGCCTCGGCCAACGCCAACCCGGACGTGGTCAGCTCGGTGATCGTCGGCAACGAGGCCCTGCTGCGCAAGGAAGTCACCGGCCCGCAACTGGCGCGCCTGATCCTCAAGGTCAAGGCCGGGGTCAAGCAGCCGGTGACCTATGCCGACGTCTGGGAGTTCTGGCTCAAGCATCCGGAAATCGCCCCGGCGGTGGATTTCCTGACGATCCACCTGTTGCCCTATTGGGAAGACGATCCCTCGAACATCGACGCGGCCCTGAACCATGTGGCCGAAGTGCGCCAGGTATTTGGCAACCGCTTCGCCCCCAAGGACGTGCTGATCGGTGAAACCGGCTGGCCCAGCGAAGGCCGCCAGCGAGAAACTGCGCTGCCGAGCCGGGTCAACGAAGCCAAGTTCATCCGCGGGTTCGTTGCCCTGGCAGAGCACAACGGCTGGCACTACAACCTGATCGAAGCCTTCGACCAACCCTGGAAACGCGGCAGCGAAGGCGCAGTCGGCGGTTATTGGGGGCTGTTCGACGCCGACCGCCAGGACAAGGGCATCCTCGCCGGCCCGGTGAGCAACCTGCCGTACTGGCCTCAATGGCTGGGCGCCGGGGTGCTGATATTCATCGGCACCCTGGTGCTCGGTGGCCGGGTCCGCGGGCTGCGGGCGGCACTGCTGCTGCCACTGCTGGGCGCCCTGGCGGCGTGTGCCATCGGCTCCTTTGGTGAACTGGCCCGCGTCACCAGCCGCTTTGCCGGCGAATGGTGCTGGGCCGCCTTGCTGCTGGGCCTGAACCTGCTGGTCCTGGCCCATGCCGCCCTAGCCTTGAGCCCTCGCGAAGGTTGGCGCCTGCGAGCGTTCGCCGCCCTGGAGAAACGCGCCGGCTGGCTGCTGACCGCAGCGGGCTTCGCAGCGGCGGTGATGATGCTGGAACTGGTATTCGACCCGCGCTATCGCAGCTTCCCCAGTGCCGCCCTGCTGCTGCCGGCCCTGGCCTACCTGTGCCGTCCGGTCCGGGTGCCGCGCCGGGAAATTGCCTTGCTGACCTTTTTCGTCGGCGCCGGCATCGCTCCTCAGCTATATCAGGAAGGCCTGGCCAACCAGCAAGCCTGGGGCTGGGCCCTGGTCAGCCTGCTGATGGTCGCTGCCCTGTGGCGCAACCTGCGGGCACGCGTCGCCTGAACAGCCGCGACCTGCAACTGCCGCAACGCACAGCGAAGCCCCTGACAAGCAGGAAGAATGGACGAGCAGCGAGTTCACCGGACAAGGCCCACAGGGCCTTGTCGCGGTGTCGAAGGGCCTGGCGGCGGTCAGTGAAGCGCTAGCGTGCCGTGGCCCGTACCAGGCGCAATGCCGCAATCACCGCGGCGAATACCGCCAGGGTAGTGTTGTACAAGGCCAGCGCAGGAAAGCCGACAAGCAGCGCCAGCACTGCCAGGCAGCGCCCCAGGCGCCCGGGCAGCACGAACGCCAGCAGTGCCGTGGCCACCGCGCTCCAGCCCAGCACCTTGAAGTGAATCATCCAGCCCAGGCTCGAGCGCAGCGAGCACTCCCAGCGAGCGGCCTCATCGACGCAGACCCCCACCCACCGAGCGTCCTCCATAAAGCCGTAGCGCAGGCCATAACTGGCGGCCAGCCACAGCGGCAGGACAACAAGCAGCAGAATCACGGGAAGGCGGCGGGACATGAAACACTCCGAACAATCAAAACGGCGCCCAGCATAATCGTCCAAGGCTGCTTGGCAAGCTCAATACACAGTTTTACAACGGGCAAATAGCCGCAAAGTGTATCGCCCAGCTACTATCACACCGTTAAAAACCGGCCGGGGTGATATTTGTCGATCAACCATGGCACTTCGGCAGCAGCGCGGTGGTCATAGCCTGCGAACCTCATTCGGTACCTTCTCTAGGGATACAGTCATGCTTCGTTCCTTGCGCTTCGCTGCCCTGTTCGGCGGCCTGATCCTGAGTGCATCTGCACTGGCGGTCGATATCGACGCGGCCAGTTATGGCTATCCGTTGACCAACCCCTTCGAAGCCACCATCGCCACCACGCCACCGGAACTGCGCCCGGAGCTGCCGTCCAACGATGATATCCATCAGTCGGACTACAGCCTGACCTTGCGTCCGGAGCGTGAGTTCATCCTCCCGGACAATTTCTGGGCGGTGAAGAAGCTCACCTATCGCATCGCCACCCAGGACCACGCCGCGCCACTGATCTTCCTCATCGCCGGCACCGGTGCGCGCTACGACAGCAGCCTCAACGAATACCTCAAGAAGCTCTACTACAAGGCCGGCTACCACGTGGTGCAACTGTCGTCGCCCACCAGCTTCGACTTCATCAGCGCCGCCTCGCGTTTCGCCACCCCCGGGGTCAGCCAGGAAGACGCCGAAGACATGTACCGGGTGATGCAGGCCGTGCGGGCGCAGAACCCTAAGCTGCCGATCACCGAGTTCTACCTCACCGGCTACAGCCTGGGCGCCCTGGACGCCGCGTTCATCAGCAAGCTGGATGAAACCCGGCGCAGCTTCAACTTCAAGAAAGTCCTGCTGCTCAACCCGCCGGTGAACCTCTACACCTCGATCACCAACCTCGACAAGCTGGTGCAGACCGAGGTCAAGGGCATCAACAACAGCACCACGTTCTACGAGCTGGTACTGGGCAAGCTGACCCGCTACTTCCAGCAGAAGGGCTACATCGACCTCAACGACGCCCTGCTGTACGACTTCCAGCAGTCCAAGCAGCACCTGACCAACGAGCAGATGGCGATGCTGATCGGCACCTCCTTTCGCTTCTCGGCGGCGGACATCGCCTTCACTTCGGACCTGATCAACCGCCGCGGCCTGATCACCCCGCCCAAGTACCCGATCCGCGAAGGCACCAGCCTCACACCGTTTCTCAAGCGTGCCCTGCAGTGCGACTTCGACTGCTACCTGACCGAGCAGGTGATCCCGATGTGGCGCGCCCGCACCGATGGCGGCAGCCTGTTGCAACTGATCGACCAGGTGAGCCTCTACGCCCTGCAGGACTACCTCAAGGCCAGTCCGAAGATCGCCGTAATGCACAACGCCGACGACGTGATCCTCGGCCCTGGAGACCTGGGCTTCCTGCGTAAAACCTTCGGCGACCGCCTGACCGTCTACCCCCATGGTGGTCACTGCGGCAACCTCAACTACCGCGTCAACAGCGACGCCATGCTGGAGTTCTTCCGTGGCTAAACATCTCCTGCTGATCGCCGCGTTGCTCTGCGCAGGCTATGCCCAAGCCGACAACAGCAAGGCCAACACACCGATCGTGCCCGACCCCGACGGCTTCACCGAGCCGTTGAAGCAGCTCAAGTTCAACCCGGGCCTGGACCAGCGCGAATTCGAGCGCTCGACCCTCAACGCACTGAACGTCTACGACCCGCTGGAGTCGTGGAACCGCCGGGTCTACCACTTCAACTACCGCTTCGACCAATGGGTGTTCCTGCCCGTGGTGGACGGTTACCGCTACGTAACCCCAAGCTTCCTGCGTACCGGGGTCAGCAACTTCTTCAACAACCTGGGGGACGTGCCCAACCTGCTCAACAGCCTGCTGCAGTTCAAGGGCAAGCGCTCCATGGACACCACCGCGCGGCTGTTGCTCAACACCACCATTGGCGTGGCCGGACTGTGGGACCCGGCCACCAAGATGGGGTTGCCGCGCCAGAGCGAAGACTTCGGCCAGACCCTGGGTTTCTATGGCGTGCCCGGCGGCGCCTACCTGGTGCTGCCGATCCTTGGCCCGTCGAACCTGCGGGACACCGCCGGTCTGGCTGTGGACTACACCGCCGAATCGGCGATCAACTTCCTCAATGTCTCGGAAGTCAGCAGCAATCACCCGGAGATCTGGGTCCTGCGTGGCGTCGACAAGCGCTACCAGACCAGCTTCCGCTATGGCCAGCTGAACTCGCCATTCGAATACGAAAAAGTGCGCTACGTGTACAGCGAGTCACGCAAGCTTCAGATCGCCGAGTAACCCCCTCCCCGTCAGCCCCGCCTCCAGGCGGGGCAACCCTCGCGTAAACCGCCATCGCCCGCCACGGCCGGCCCCTGCAACTCCAGCTGAAAAGCCGATTGGCAGGCTTGGAGAAAATAGATACGATGCTAATCATTAGCTAGCTATCTATGTGCCTGAAACATGAAACTACCGTCCTTTCACGTCGCCGATCTCTGGCAGGCACTCTTCGCCCCCGCCCCCTCCGACCTGCTGTTTGCCGCCAGAAACCTGATTGCCGGCGGCCTGGCCCTGTACCTGGCCCTGCGCCTTGATTTCGAACAGCCGCAGTGGGCCCTGACCACCGTGTTCATCGTCAGCCAGTCGAGCAGCGGAATGGTCCTGGCCAAAGGCGCCTACCGCCTGCTGGGAACCCTGGTGGGGGCGGTGGTTTCGATCTTGCTGATTGCCGCCCTGGGCCAGGCGCCGCTGCTGTTCCTGCTGGCCATGGCCCTGTGGCTGGCGTTCTGTACCACTGGCGCCTCGCTGCTGCGCAATCATGCCGCCTATGGCTTCGTTCTGGCCGGCTACACCACCGCGATCATCGCCTTGCCTGCAACGGCCGCACCGCTGCAGGTGTTCGACCAGGCCGTGGCCCGTTGTTCGGAAATCGGCCTGGGGATCATTTGTGCTTCGGTGGCCAGCATCGTGCTGTGGCCACGCCGGATCGAACAGGCGCTGGCCGTCCAGGGCCGTGCGGCCTGGCTCGCCGGACGTCGTGCGGCGGCCTCGGAACTGCTGGGGGAAGACCAGCGCAAGGGCCTGCTGGAAGCCCTGGGACGCATTGTCACCGTGGATGCCCAGCGGGATCACGCCTGGTTCGAGGGGCCACAGGGACGGCGGCGCTCCCAGGCCCTGCGGGTCCTGAGCCGCGATTTGCTCGGGCTACTGCGGGCCGCCAGGGGCGTGGCGCGCCAACGGCAGATGCTCGACCCGGAAGATACCCGGCGGGTGGAGCCCTTGATCCGCGCAACGATCCAGGCGTTGGAGGACCAGCAGGCACAGACCTTGTCGCCCCTGGCCCTGCGCCTGGAGCAGGCCTTGGCAGATCGCTCGCTGTCAGCCGAAGGCCATCTGTGCCTGGTGCAACTGGCCCAGGTGCTGAACCGCGTGGAACAGAGTGCCGACAGCATCAGTGCGGTGGAACAGGCCCGGGTCCCGCCTGGTGCCCCGGGGGCCCTGTCCTGGCACCGGGACATCGAGCAAGGCGTGCTTGGCGGGCTGCGCAGCGCCCTGGCCTTTCTCGCGGTGGCGGCGTTCTGGCTGCTGTCGGCCTGGCCAGCGGGGCTGGGGGCCGTGTCGATCTGCGGGGTGGTGCTGAGCCTGTTTGCCGGTCGTGAGAACCCGGCGGCAGCCTGCCTGAACTTCTTCAAGGGCATCGCCCTGTCGATCCCCGTGGCGGGTTTCGTCGGCCTCGGCCTGCTGCCCGGCTGGAACGGCTTCCCTTTGCTGTGCCTGGGACTGGCGGTGCCGCTGTTCTTCGCCTCGTTGTGCATGAGCCGACCCAAGCTGGCGCCGATAGCCTCGGCGTTCTGCATCTTTTTCGTCAACAATGTCGGGCCCAGCAACCTGATGACCTATGACCTTGGGGCCTTTCTGAACAAGGCCATGGCGACCCTGGTCGGCGTCGGCATCGCCGTGGTGGTGTTGCGCCTGGTCAGCCTCAACCCCGGCGAACATCACTACCGGAGGATGTTCAAGGCTTCGCTGTTCGATCTGGCCCAACTCACCTCACGCCCACCGGAGCAGGCCGAAAGCTGGTTCGGCGGGCGCATGGCCGACCGGCTGATCCGTGTCTCCAGGTATTGGCAGATGCAGCCCGAGCACCGTCGTGGTCACTGGGACAACGGCCTGCTGGGGCTGGACCTGGGGGATGAGTTGCTGCAGTTGCGCAATTGCCTGGACCCCGCCCGAGGGCCCCTGGCCGTCGAGCGCGACCAGTACCTGGCACAATTGGCTGCGCTGCTCAGGCACGGCGGCCTCGGGCCGACTCGTACTGAACAGCTGGATTCGGCATCCCAGGCCCTGCTCGCGGCCCTGGCCCGCGACACGGACCTGCCCGTGCAGACCCAGGAGATGGCCCGGGCAGCGATCCTGCAATTGCAGTTCACCTGGCACCGCTGGTGCCAGCAGCAGGCAACGGCGCCAGCGCCCTCCGCGCTGCCGGCGTCGGCCTGAATCGGGCCGTCAGCCGCGTAGCGCGCGCCAGGCCTTGCCTGCCAGCGTCACCGCCGCCAGTACCAGCGCCCCGGCGATGACCCCGGCCACCGCGCTGAGCAAGGTCGGCATGATCACCGCTGCCGCGCCAATCGCACCGGCGCTGCGCTCGGCCAGCCCTTCGATCAAATGGTGCACGGCAGGGACGCCGTGGGTCAGGATGCCGCCACCGACCATGAACATCGCCGCGGTGCCGATCACCGACAGACTCTTCATCATCAGCGGCGCCGCCCGCAGGATAGCCCCGCCCAGGCGCTTGGCCAGAGCCCCGGGCTTGTGCGCCAGCCACAGGCCCAGGTCATCGAGCTTGACGATGCCGGCCACCAGGCCGTAGACGCCGGCGGTCATGACAATTGCAATCCCCGAGAGCACCACCACCTGCTGGGTCAGCGAAGCCCCGGCCACGATGCCCAGGGTGATGGCGATGATTTCGGCGGAAAGCACGTTTATGCCACTCATTTATTGCACAGTACACCGAAAAAGCTATTACTAGACCAGTGTTTAGCTGCTGTGCACGGGCAAGAGCATGCACAATGCAGCGTTTTTTCGATCATCCACAGGGGCTGTCATTCAAACCATGATCGCCATCACGCACCTCAGTGCTTGGTTACCCGCTATGATTCAACGGTCGTTACCGCAGCATAGGCCGAGGATGTCTACCTTTCCGGACGCAGTCCAACCCCTCGATGTTGATGTCCTACATTTCGGGGCCAGATCAAATTTAGGTGGACACCATCGCCTCATGCGACGGCGTCAGGAAGGTGTGTTGGCCGGACGGTTACCGTGCGGCTGCAATCATGAGTTTGATTCAGACTGCACGGCTCAATGGGCATGATCCATATGCGTACCTGAAGGACGCCCTCACCCGGCTGCCGACACAGCGGGCGAGTGAGATTACTGAGCTACTCCCAGATAAGTGGGGTCACATCTAACAGTCCAGATTTTCTAGTGAGAAACCAGGCTTTTTGGAACGTAGGCGGCTACTGACCTGCGGATTTCTTCTCTAGCCTCATCTGCGCTACCCCAGCGCCCCATCTTCACCCACTTACCCGGTTCCAACGCCTTGTAGTTTTCAAAGAAATGCTGGATCTGCGCAAGCAGAAGGGCGGGAAGGTCTTCGCACTCCTTGATATCGCTGTACATCGAGCTGAGTTTGTCATGAGGAACAGCGATTACTTTGGCATCGGCGCCTGCTTCGTCTGTCATGTACATCACGCCAACCGGACGACTGCGAATGACAACGCCAGGAGAGACCAGATAGGGGCAGACCATCAGTACGTCCAGTGGATCGCCATCATCGCTTAGCGTATTAGGAATAAACCCGTAGTTGGCTGGATAGAACATTGGTGTGCTGAGGAAGCGGTCGACGAAGAGCTGCCCACTTGGCTTGTCCACTTCGTATTTGATCGGAGAGTGGTTTGCAGGAATCTCGATAACGGTGAAAAAGTCATCGGGGATCGCGTTACCAGCTGGAATGTCCGTATAGCTCATGTTCATAGCTCCGAAGCTTTGGAAGGGGCTGCGCAGGAAGGCGTTTTTCCAAGTGTGCCCATCTCGATTGGCGTCTTGGTGAAAAACACCGATATTTCCTCACAGTCCAGTCGCTTGAATAACCGCTCTGCCTCATCCTCCGTGATTGCCAAGCGAATCTCCGTGGGTTGATCAGCCAGCTCAAAAAAGTGCGATGAGTGTAGTTTTCCAGTGTGTCCAAAACCTTCGATTCCAGTACATAGCGTGGCACCGCGCAGCCCCATTTCCTTAGCTACGTCCACTATCCATTCGCCAAGCATCTTTCCTTGATAACGACGGTTTTGTTGGGTGAAGAAAACGACCATATAACCGTTCATTTTAATCTCCTCAGCGAGTACCAATCATTTGGTAGGACAGTAGTCCGGCAGCGGTCATTGCTAACGAACCTACGACGTGCAATGAAATTGAGCCAAGCGCCCACAGCAATCTCCCTTCTTGGATTAGGGCAACTGTTTCGGCTGAAAATGTGGAAAAGGTGGTAAGTCCCCCACAAAAACCCGTGATGATTAGCAGGCGCCATTCGGGGCTTAACGAGGGAGATGCGGCCAAGAACGCGATGGCTAGACCGATGATGTACCCCCCGACCATGTTCGCCAACACCGTGCCAGGGGGAATTGTCGGGAAGAGTGCGTTGAGCTTCATGCCCAGTAGCCAGCGCAACCAAGCACCAAGTGATGCACCGATGGCGATAACTAATAGTGATTTCAGCATGGCTGCAATTCTCCTCTGGGCCGGTAGAGCCGAGGAGGTGCTGATAATCGCAGATTGCGATAGAGCGCTGATATGAGATTTGGAGTCAAGATCCTGTCCTAAATTAGGGGGCAGGGAGGCGCACCTACGCACCCTGTCCAGGGTTTACGTAGGCATCATCAGCACGAGGCGGTTTCAAGGAGGAATGCCATCTCCTGAAAAGATCCTATAGCAACGGTATCGATAACTTCAACCTTCACGCACCAAAATCAGTGCATCCTATATGGACAAATAGCAAAAAAGCCGAGTGACCGCACAATGGAGCTACAACGGTCAAGAATCCATCAATTCGTCAGGTACCCGATGGAGAGGCAACTCCTTTAAAGCAACGCAGCAACCCGTATCTGGCTCTATCAGAAGCAGTGAGCAGATTTCCGAGTGGAAAAAACAGGTTGTAAGTGACGAAAAAATTCGCGAGTTATGTAAGCAATGGGATGGACGCCTCCGCCCATAATCGTATCGCTGTGCCAGAGTGAGCGGTGTCGCCATCCACTTGTGCAAAGGAGTAATCAGCCATGGAAATCAAAACCGTTGGTATCGATCTGGCCAAAAACGTATTGCAGATCTATGGCATGAACGAGCGAGGCTACCCCCTATTGCGCAAGCAACTGAAGCGCGATCAGGTGGCAGTGTTTTTTGCCAACTTACCGCACTGCCTGATTGGCATAGAGGCGTATAGCAGTGCCCACTACTGGGCCCGCAAGCTTGAACACTGGGCATACCGTGCTACTCATGGCCCCACAGTTCGTCAAGCCCTATGTCAAGAGCAACAAAAATGATGCAGCAGATGCTGCGGCCATCTGCGAGGCTGTAACTCGTCCAACGATGCGCTTTGTGCCGATTAAAAATGTTGAGCAGCAGTCTGTATTGGCCTTGCATCGTGCTCGTCAGGGGTTCGTCAAGGCGCGCGCAGCCTAAGACAATCAGATCCAAGGGCTGCTTGCTGAGTTTGGTCTAATTGTGCCGCAAGTAATCGCCCACATTACTATGAGACTCCCGTGCGTAATCGAAGGCGCGGCTAATGAGCTGCCACTCTCGTTCCGTCAGCTTATCGAGCAACTGATCGAGCACTTTAAGGTACTGGATAAAGAGCTTGAAGCGCAGATCAAAGCGTGGAATCGGGCCGACGAGATTAGCCGCCAATTAGAAAGGATACCGGGCATTGGCCCGCTGACTGCCAGTGCGTTAGTCGCCTCTATCGGCGATGCGAGGAATTTTAAAAACGGGCGGCAATTGGCTGCCTGGTTAGGTCTCGTACCTCGTCAGCATTCCAGCGGTGGAAGGCCAACATTGTTAGGCATGAGCAAGCGCGGAGACGCGTATCTGCGATACCTTGATGATTCATGGCTCTCACTCAGTGATCTATCGGGCAGGCCAGAAAAACGATCCTGATAGCTGGCTGGTCAAGCTCATCAAACGGCGCAATATCAATGTGGCTGCCGTGGCCTTGGCCAACAAGACGGCCAGGATCGTTTGGGCCTTACTAACCAACAACAGCGAGTATAAACCGGATTACCAGCATTCGTTGGTGAAGACATAGACGAGTCGTGAGAACTTCATCGAGGTAGATCACACCACCGATTGCACAGGCAATCACTTAGTGACGGCAAGACAGGTAAGACCGTGGTTGGCACAACCCTCGCCGGACGAGGCACTTAGAGTGCGTGTAAGCGATTGAAGCGCTGACCAGCAGAACCCATCAGGGACACCGAGCACGTCTCGTAGTGAAAGTCCGGATGTACGGGTGCAATCTTTACCTTCAAACCGTTTCTAAATGAAAGCTTAGCAAACAGGGGACGTCCATGTATGTCCGGTGATTTCTATGTACCCACCACGGGGGCATTAGGATTTTTATTTTCCGGATTTAATTTTGGACCAAGGTCCTGAAACAGGCTTTGAGAAGAACGCCAAAACAGCAATAAGGCAAATTTCTATCGACACGCTCCAATAGATATGACCTAGCAACTCGCTCCATAACTCATAGCCATTCAAACTCCACAACCAGCCAACTTTTCCAGAGTCATACACCGGATTTCTAAACCCAAGCAAAGGTATGAGAAAACCGTGCATGATTACTGTAACCAATACACCAAACGCCGCACCAAACCATAATCTAATGCAAGGAACATATGCAGAGGAAAAAACATAAACGAAAGCAAAAACGAAACTAAAAATCCAATGATAAATAGTTACCGCACCTGAAACTATTACACCTTGATAGACATAATCTAGCGAATGTGAGTTTATCCCCAGCCATCCAAGCCATGCATCAATATGAGCGGCTGGTGGCGACACCTCACCAGGAATCCTAGGAGGCATATTCACTTCAGCCCCCCATTTAACTAAAGAGCTCATAAAACCACCTAAAAGAGTGGCTAGCAAAATAACCTGACGATTTGTTTTATTGCCCGGCATTCTTAACACCCTTTTCCTGTAATACGTTAAAAGCAATCTATATATCTAGCATAATATCCTTGTATGTTACCGCCACGGAAGGGTGATGGTGAAATGATACCTCCTCGCTCACTCGGTCACTACGCTCCTGCCTTGAGACTGCGGCGGGCGTTGCCGTTTTTTAAGTGAAAGACGGTTCTACCCCCTTTCCACAGACGGTTTGAAAAGGGCGGTAAACCTCAAATCCTGCCGGGCAGTCCTGCGCCACATTCTCGGATTATGGATCCGGTCAATGTATTCGAACACATCACGTCTGGCTGCATCAAGCGCTTGAAAGTGCACTCGATAGATCCACTCGCGCTTGAGAACACCAAAGAATCCCTCGCAAGCCGCATTGTCGCCACTTCGAAATTGGTTGCCTCTATCAGAGTGCGGGATCACCGAATAGCTTTGCTGACGCTGCCAGATGGCCATCTTCACCGCCCTAATGAACATCTGCCGATCCTGTTGGTGGTGCATCGACCAGCCCACCACTCGCTTGTCGAATAGTTCTAGCACGATGCACAGGTACATCGAGCGATCTAATTTTGCGGACAGGCACAGTGCGTAACAGAACCGAGCAGAAACCAGCACGTTGACCATGAGTGAATCTTAAAATTCTTTTCATGTTGCCGATATATGAGAATGCTTCTCCCATGTAATATCATTGCAATACCAGTTAGGTTCACTTTGAATTCGGCTTTATTGGTTGCAAGCCCATATAGAAAGCAAAGGATACATACGATGATGAAAGAAGGTTTTGCGCTGGCCGTCGGCTTATTACTGTCCGGCACTGCTTTAGCGGCTGAGTATCCGATCGGTAAGCCTGTGAAGCAAGGCGGAATGGAGATCGGCGCGGTGTACCTGCAGCCAATCGAAATGGATCCGCCTGGCGTAATGCGGCCTGCCAAGGATTCTGACGTTCACCTCGAAGCGGATATTCATGCCCTAGCAAATAACCCAACTGGCTTTCCCGAGGGCGAATGGATGCCCTATCTGGTGGTCACTTATGAATTGCATAAGCAAGGCAGCCAGAACGTGATCAAAGGTACATTGATGCCGATGGTTGCCAACGACGGCCCCCATTATGGGGACAATGTAAAGCTTGAGGGTCCGGGTAAATACGAGGTCAAGTACACAATCGCCCCGCCAACTGCCAATGCCATGAACCATTTTGGCCGACACATTGATAAGGAGACTGGTGTAGGCCCATTCTTCGAGACTTTTGAGCTCAATTACGACTTTGTCTACGCAGGCATTGGTAAGAAAGGCGGCTATTGATGCTCGCTCAACGCGCGCTTTTGCTCACGGCAATAATGCTGCTCAGCATGGGCGGAAGCTTTTCCCTTGCCATGGCGGATGAGCTGCCGACCTTTCAATTGACCTTCAAGGCCGATGGCTATTTCGAACCGCAGCGCTTAGAGGTTCCTGCGGGTCGATTCAAGCTTGAGTTAAGCAATGAGAGCAGCGAACCGGTTGAGTTTGAAAGTATCCCTTTGCGTAAAGAAAAAGTGTTAGGGCCTGGCGTTAAATCATTCGTAGCTATCACTATTTCGCGACCTGGTGAATACCCGTTCTTTGATGATTTTCATCAGCAAGTCAAAGGTACGCTGGTGGTTAAACCTGAGTAGAGAGGGGGCCCACGCGGTCTGACACTGTCATGGAACAGGTATCATTTATTGTCTGGCGTGAAAGCGTCGAAGCTCTGTTGATTGTCGGTATTCTCTACACGTGGTTACGCGAATCACCCGAAGGGCGGCGCGGTTTTCGCTACTTGTGGGGTGGAGTGGCAGCAGGGTTGGCACTGGCTATTGCGTTGGCCTTTGTGCTCCTAGGCGTTTCCTCGTGGTTGTCAGACGATGGCCAGGAATGGTTTCAGGCTGGCATGGCGCTGGTGGCTTGTGCATTGGTTGTGCAGATGGTGCTGTGGATGAAAACCCACGGTCGGGCTCTCAAGGGCGAGCTGGAAAGTGGCGCACAGCAATCGTTACGTACTGACAGTTGGTGGGGCTTACTCGTTTTAGTGATGATCGCTGTCGCACGCGAAGGAAGCGAAACTGTCGTTTTTTTGTACGGCACCGTGTCGGCCGGTGCAGAGTCGGGGAGCATGCTGCTGCTTGCACTGGCTGGTGTAGGAGGGTTTCTCGCGGCGTTGGTGACGTTCTGGCTGTTACAACTGGGCGGTAAATTGATCACCTGGCAGCGCTTCTTCATGCTCACTGAGTTTCTACTGCTGCTACTGGCAGGTGCCCTGTTAGTCGGCGGCTTGGATCATCTGATCTCGTTGGGTGTGGTGCCGCCGTTGATTGATCCCGTATGGGATAGCAGCGGTTTGCTCAGTGACAGCAGCGGGATTGGTAAGGTTCTGGCGGATTTTGCGGGTTATCGAGCGTACCCTGCGTTGATTACCGTCGTCGCCTTACTGGTCTATTGGGTGACAGTTCTAGTGGTGTTGCGCTGGATGAACACGCGCGCTGAACGTATGCGAGTAGTTACCCCTTGAAAAGTATTTTACAAGAGCCAGAGCCCGCTGCGACACCGACGCGGCTCGCTGGTGTGAGTTCGGCCGTTGCGGATTGGTTGCGAGATCACGCCTCGCTGTTGCGTAAGCTTCAGTGGGTGGTAGTGGCGCTCTACGGCTTTTTACTGATCGTACCAGCGACGTTGCCGTTGCCCGACAATAGCGCCTCAGTGTTCAACAACCTCACGATAGCGGCGCAGTTTGCTTTTTGGGGAATCTGGTGGCCGTTTGTGTTGGTATCCATGCCCGTGATGGGGCGGGCCTGGTGTGGTGTGTTTTGCCCGGAAGGAATGCTGAGCGAGTGGGCTAGCGAGCGCGGTCAGGGCCGTGCAATACCACGCTGGATGCGCTGGGGCGGCTGGCCATTCGTGGCTTTTGCATTGACCACCGTATATGGCCAGATGGTCAGCGTTTATCAGTATCCATTAGCGGTGCTGGCTGTACTGGGAGGATCGACCCTCGCTGCCATGTTGGTGGGGTGGCGTTACGGTCGCAGCAAACGCGTTTGGTGCAAGTATTTGTGCCCGGTCAACGGTGTTTTCAATCTGCTGGCCAAGCTGGCGCCATGGCATTACCGGGTGAATGGCGAAGCTTGGCGCAATCCAATAATACGCACGCAAACCATTAACTGCGCACCGCTAGTGCCCCTACGGCATATGAAGACTGCTGGAGATTGCCACATGTGTGGGCGCTGCAGCGGCTATCGTGGTGCTGTTTCCTTGCAGCCCCGCTCTATGGAAGAGGAAGTGGTGCATACTAGCGATGGAGACAAGTGGCAAACAGTGCTTATAGTGTTTGGCATGATGGGTATCGCGATGGGGGCGTTTCTATGGACCGCCAGCCCATGGTTCGTAGCTATGAAGCAGGCCTTGGCCACCTGGTTGATCGACGTGGATATCACTTGGCCTTTGTTGGATAACGCACCTTGGTTCATCCTCACGCACTATCCTGAGGTCAATGACAGTTTTTCATGGCTCGATGGCGCATGTTTATTGTTGTTCGTTGCAAGCACCACAATCGTGATTGGCGGCCCACTTTATTTCGCCCTGTGGCTGGCTGATCGAATCCTCCCCGCACTGGCCGTTCGCCCCCTATTGGGCGGTCCCGGTCTACACAAGTTGGCGCAGTCATTGATTCCTTCTGCCAGCGTCGGAGTATTTCTAGGACTATCGGCAACGACGTTGACGTTGCTCAAGCACGAAGGGGTGCAGGCGCATTGGGCTACGCCGCTGCGTTTTGCTTTATTGACACTGGCAATCTCGTGGACCCTTCGCCTGGCTTGGCGTGTCATTGGACAGCGCCGCAATGCAGGGCTAGGTCTGCGATTGATTGCTTGGCTGATCGTGTCAGTAGGATTGGTACCGTTTTGCACTGCGTGGATTTTGTTTTTTGTAGTTTGGTAAGGCCAAACTGGAAAATGTCTATTGGAATGGGGGCAGTCCAATCTGGCTGGCCACCGAACCGATGGACATGCGCGCCGGCACCGAGACGGCATTGGCCCGGGTGATCACGGTGTTCGGTGCGGCGAAGCCGCACTGCGCTTATCCGTTTGCCAATCGCCGGGCTAACCGAATGAAAGTGCTGGTACACGACGGCGTGGGAGTTTGGCTTGCTGCGCGGCGACTGAACCAGGGCAAGTTCCACTGGCCCGATATTCACCATGGCTGCGAGGTCGAACTCGACAGCGAACAACTCCAGGCCTTGGTACTGGGCCTGCCCTGGCAGCGCGTTGGCGCAGGCGGTGTGATCAGCATGCTGTAACCGCCGGCCATTTGGCCGGTCTACTTGTCGTCGTCCCGTGCCTGCTCTGGCACAATCGACGGCATGACTTCTTTGCCCAACCTCGACCAGATGACCCCGGAACAGCTTCGTGCCTTGGCGGCACAGGCGTTGCAGTTGCAGTCCCAGGTCGAGGTGATGAGCAGGAAGATCCAGAACGATGAAACCATCATCGAGCAGCTCACGTACGAAATCGCTCTTCTCAAACGCCACAAGTTCGCCAAGCGCAGCGAGCAAATCAGCCCGGCGCAAGGCAGCTTGCTGGATGACTTGCTCGATACAGACCTTGAAGCTATCGAGGCCGAGCTGAAACAGCTTCTCCCTGCTGCGCCACAGGCCGAACTCCGACAATTCCCTAAACGAGCGCCATTGCCGCCGCAGTTTCCACGCATGGTGATTCCCCACGAGCCAGAGAACACTCAGTGTGCCTGTGGCTGCCAACTTCAACGCATCGGCGAAGACGTCAGTGAGAAGCTGGATTACACGCCGGGCGTGTTTACCGTCGAGCAACATGTGCGTGGCAAATGGGCCTGCCGTCAGTGCGAGACACTGATCCAGGCGCCGGTGCCGGCGCAGGTTATCGACAAAGGAATCCCGACCGCAGGCCTGCTGGCCCACGTGATGGTGGCCAAGTTTACCGATCACCTGCCGCTGTACCGGCAGGAGAAAATCTTTGGCCGCGCCGGGCTGGCCATCGCTCGCTCGACCTTGGCCCAGTGGGTCGGGCAAACCGGCGTTCGACTCCAACCGCTGGTCGATGCACTGCGTGAAGCCGTGCTGAACCAGGGCGTGATTCACGCCGATGAAACACCGGTGCAAATGCTTGCGCCAGGCGAGAAGAAAACCCACCGGGCCTACGTCTGGGCCTACAGCACTACGCCGTTTTCGGCGCTCAAAGCGGTGGTTTACGACTTCAGCCCAAGCCGTGCCGGAGAACATGCGCGTAACTTTTTGGGCGACTGGAGTGGCAAGTTGGTCTGCGATGACTTCGCTGGCTACAAAGCCGGTTTTGAGCAAGGCATCACTGAAATCGGCTGTATGGCCCACGCCCGTCGCAAGTTTTTCGATCTGCATGTCGCAAACAAAAGTCAGCTGGCCGAACAGGCACTGCACTCGATTGGCGGCTTGTACGAGGTTGAACGCCAGACTCGGGACATGAGCAATGAAGACCGTTGGCGAATACGCCAGGAAATGGCGGTACCTATCAGCACAACGCTACATGACTGGATGTTGGCCCAGCGCGACCTGGTGCCCAACGGATTAGCCACAGCCAAAGCCCTTGATTAAAGCCTGAAACGCTGGGTAGCGCTGACGCGCTACCTGGACGATGGGGCTGTGACCATAGACAACAATCAGGTGGAGAACCAGATCCGGCCATGGGCACTCGGACGCTCGAACTGGTTGTTTGCCGGATCGCTTCGCAGTGGCAAACGGGCAGCGGCGATCATGAGCCTGATCCAGTCGGCGCGCATGAATGGGCATGATCCGTATGCCTACCTCAAAGATGTGCTGACGCGGCTGCCGACGCAACGGGCCAGTGAGATCGGGCAATTGCTACCGCATCAGTGGATGCCGGCCTGACTTACGCAAGGTGAGTTCGCCGGACGCCTACCAAAAAACAACGCAAGCGCTATTACCTCTAATCAGAGCCTTTTTCAGGGCTAGGGAACGACGGTGAGGACATAAAAGAAAAGCAACCTTACTGGCAATTAATGAGGCTGTTTTTATCGCGTATGATTCTGAGCTATTTCCTAATTTGGGCTAGGTTCCACTCAGTGGATCTAACTTAGACCAAGGCAGGTGAAAAGTGGGCAAGCGGATTATTATTGTCGGAGGAGGCGTTGGCGGCACAATGCTCGCCAATCAACTGGTCAAAAAACTCTATCCAGAGATCCAGCGTGGTGGGGTACACATTACCCTACTGTCGAACTCGCCTGATCACTTTTATAAACCCGCGTTCATGTACGTTGCCTTCAGTCAGTTCTTCCAAGAAGAGTTGAAGCGCCCGGAGCGCTCTTTGTTACGCCCGGAGATTGATTTTCAGGTCGACGAAGTTACTCGTTTCGATTTCTCCGGACAGCAAGTGCAGACCCGCAGCGGCAAACGCCATGGCTATGATTTTCTCGTCATCGCCACAGGTTGCGTTCCAGCTCCTGAGCGCATAGAAGGACTTAAAGAGGCCGGCGACCACTACTATCAATACCAAGCTGCACGGCAATTGGCCCAACGCCTGAGCACCATAGAAAAGGGCCGTATCTTTATCACGGTATCCTTCCCTGAGACGCCAAATGTTCCGCACCAATGCGGTATCGCTCCGGTGGAAACGACCTTGATGCTAGACGATTTCCTGCGGCGGCGTGGTGTACGGGATAAGGTTGAAATCATTTACACATACCCAACCACTGCCCAACTCCTACGTAATTGCTTGTTCTTGCAGCGGCCGACTGGTGAGATTCTTCCAAGCATCTTTGAGCAGAAAAACATCAGCTTTCTGCGCGGTTTTACATTGAATAAGGTCGATCCAGATCGGCGCATTGCCTACTCCGAAGAAGGTGACGAACAACCCTTCGACATTCTGATGGCAACTCCGCCCATTCGTGCCGTGGATGTGGTTATCGAAAGTGGTGCATCACAAGCCGAGAATTACGAAGGCTGGTTGCCGACCAATCATGAAACGTTACAGGTCTATGGGCTCGAGAGCGTATATGTAATTGGTGATACGGTGGATCTACCTATCAGTAAGGCAGGAGGAGCCTGCCACAATCAGGCACCTGTCATCGCCAATAACATCACTGCCGAAATCCGCCTAGGAGTCACCAATACGGTGTATGACGGGCGCGTCCAAGCAGTGGCACAGATGGGGCTGAATGCCGGTATGCCACTGTGGTATGACTACACGCACGATGTTCTGCCTACCCCGCCGAGCAAACTAGGTGGCTTGCTGCGTAATGGGTTCAACCGCGGCCTGTATTGGGCTGTGGCTCGAGGAATGCTTTGACCCTGTACAGGGAGGAGTGAAAGCCATGGATGCACCCAATAAGTCGCCGGTAATCAGTACCGACATCAACGCTCTCTCGCCTGAACACAATGCAGTATTCGAAGCGCTGCTAAGCAAGCTGCAACCGCTTTTGGATGGCGGACGCATGGAAAATATCGTTGATGTTCTAGCTTTGGTCTCCGACCTTGTCGACCTGCTAGATCCTGCCTTGGTGGAAAAGCTTGCGGGATTGTTTGAGGACGCCACTGCTACTTCCTGGAGTCTTGGCAATGCGTTACGTGTGGCCGTGGCCGAAACCAGAGAGCAGGTGACGCCCCCCAGCCTTTATGGGCTGCTGTCAATGCTCCGCGAAGCGGACACCCGCCGTGGAGCGGCACTGATACTCAGAACGCTGAATGTCATCGGAAGACAACTATGAGCTAAAGGACTCACTCATGATCGTCAATCCTCAGCCGTCAACGGTAAGGATTGCCGATACCCATTGGGCCCCCAAGCCTATCTGAATTTTTCCCGCCTGAGAGAACGACCGTTGGTGGAACTGGTGGACCACGACCCCCTGCGCAAAACCCTCGATCTAGGCATGGCAAGTGGCCTGCTGTGCAATTTCGACGGCGGCGAACAGCCCGGTGGACGTCGGGTCTTCCCACCCCAAGGCGGGCGATAGTAAGCGCCCTCAACCTGTCGGGCCTGGCCTGGCTCTCGCCGCGACTGTTTTCCGACTTTCTTCTGCACCGCGACCCCCTACCCAGCCGTCCGACGCAGGTAGAAGCCATTTCCGGCGCCTGCATGCTGGTCAAGCGCGAAGCCCTGGACAGCGTCGGCGGCTGGGACGAAGGCTATTTCCTGCACTGCGAGGACCTGTACATGCGCTTTTGCCAGGAAGTTCTGCCCCTGGCCAGGATCTTTCACGCCTGGGGAGCCTGCAGCCGCCCCCGCCCGGTGTTCGTCGAATGGCACAAGCATAGGGATATGATCCGCTTCTATGGAAAGTTTTTTCGCGAGGACTATCCCCGAGTCCTCTCCTGGAGCATCTATAAAGTTGTCTGGGTACGATTCGGGTTAGTGGTGGGCTATCACTGGCTGGCGCAGGTGGGACGGATGCTCATGAGCCTACCCAGCGACCTCAATGGAAATTCGAAATAGGTACATCGGAATTCCAATCCAGTTGTTCAAGACTGGTTCGGCAGACGCTTACCAATCTTTACCTTCAAACCGCTTCTAAATGAAAGCTTAGCAAACAGAGGACGTCCATGTACGGCTATAGGGTCATAGATGCACCAGGGTTCAGCCTCGATGCGTTGGTCGGCGCCCGCGTTTGGCACATATCTAACAGGGTGATAGTTACTGGGAGCCTTGGCGGCCTGCAAGTCTGCCAGTTACCACGAAAACTTCAGCTGGGTCGACCCGCTGGTCGGCCTGCGTGCATTCCTTCCCATTACGCAAAAGCTCTCCGTTCAAGCGCAGGCCGACATCGGTGGGTTTGGCGCAGTATCCGACTTCACATGGTCGACTCTGGTAACCTTTAATTATGCTTTCAGAGATAGCCTTTCTACCTCCGTAGGCTATAAATTGCTCGACGTTAATTACGATTACAACGGCCACGTATACGACACGCGCTTCAGCGGCCCAGCGCTCGGAATGACCTATCGTTTTTGATCAGTGAAGGCTTCGCCCAGCCGTCACAAGGATTGGTATTCACTATGTATAAATTCGCACTCACGCTCGCCACCTTAACTGCAACCGCAGTCCTGGTGAGCGCCGAAGTCCAAGCCTGTGCAAGGGCTGTTTATCATGGCCCTGACGGCATGAATATTACCGGCCGCAATATGGACTTCAAGGACGCCATGGTTAGCAACTTCTGGGTCTTCCCTCGCGGGATGAAGCGCAGTGGAGCCTCCGGCTCGCGCTCAATTGAATGGACATCGAAGTTCGGCAGCTTGGCCGTGTCTGGCTATGACATTTCGACGGTGGACGCCATGAACGAGGCCGGCCTAAACTCCAGCCTGCTTTGGCTCAACGCCACAGAGTTTCCCAAGGACGACGGGAAGACGCCTCGCATGTCGCTCTCGGTGTGGGCACAGCTCTATCTTGATCAATTCGCGACGGTATCAGAGGCGGTTGATTATACGCGCAGCCATCCCGTGCAGGTGGCAAGCGGTGAAGTACCTGGCCGACCCGGCAGCCTCGCACCGTTGCATTTGACGCTCTCCGACGCCTCTGGCGACAGTGCTGTACTGGAGTGGATCGGCGAAAAGCTGAGCATTCATCATGACCGCAAGTTTCAAGTGGTGACGAACGCCCCCCCTATGGCAGCCAACTCGTCAACCAGACATACTGGAGCGCGGTCGACCCACTCAACTTCCTACCTGGCAGTGGCCGCTCCGAAGACTGCTTCGTACGCGCGGGCTTTTACATCAACGCGGTAACCCAAAGCGACGACCCGCGAATCGCCGCCGCTGTTTTCAGTGTGATCCGCAACGCTTCGGTACCCTATGGCGTAAGCATTCCTGAAGCACCGAACCTTTCCACAACCCGTTGGCGCGTGGTGGCTGATCAGAAAAGCATGCTCTTCTATGGCGAATCGGCAACTTCACCCAACGTTTTCTGGGTGAACTTGAAAAAACTTGACTTTTCTGAAGGTGCGCATGTCCGCAAACTCGACCTTGGGGTGGACATGAACCGTATCCTTACCGGGGAGGCCTCGAGCCAATTCGTTACTGAAAAGCCGTTCAACTTTATGGCCGTCGAATGAGACTCACCAAAGATTCCTGGCATTCCGAGAGTGGCTAAGTTCGCCGCGCTCTTCTACGATTACGACCGAATCCACTGGAGGACGAGGCTGGCGTTGAGACTATGGCTAATGGCCACGCTGGCGATGGAAACGACGGGCTGGACGCACTCTTGAATGACCTGGGCTTTGAAAAGGTGGAATACGAACGGAGTGTGTAACTCTTAACTATATATCCACCGGTCCCGGGACAGACCATATGATTTAATTGAGATATTTAAGGTTTAAGGTAGGTCTACTAACGAAGCTCTGAACCTTGCCCTAAACAAAACAGCAGAAATAGGAGGCAATAGCCTATGCGTCCGATCTCTGAACAGGGTCAAGTCTGGCACTGAAGTAGAGGGGGCGGCGATAGAATGGCACTAGTGAAAAGAGAAGCCCAGTACTGCACAAGGCTTCTCACTTCTTCAATTATTGCTTAAGCAGTGGCCTGGGCTACACTCACTGAGTCGGACCATTACCACTCCCTAATCCGGCATCAGCCCGCTTCGGCGGGCTTTTTTATTTTCCACTCAGCGCTTGCTCTCGCTCAATAGCAGCCACCATCCAATCTCCCGCCTTTTGAATCTGGCTATGCCACTCCTTGCGGTCAACTAGCCCCAGTCGTAACATTTCATTAGCAGTGGAGATTAGGTGACAGTATCTGTCGTCGATACATTCATCGGCGCTATCAAGCACAGCTAGCAGATACTGCCATTCAATCAATGCTGTATTTTTCATGACCTCGACCTCATCAACTACCGATCACCGCTTTAGGTATAGCAATTCTCGACGAGATAAGAAGCCATCAAATAAGCATGAGCTCAGCGTCCAACTGACGTTCTCAGACCATCATAGGCCTGCTCGCACGTCCCCCCCGGACACCGCGTTGATCAGTGCGTTTGAACACGTCGGCAAGCACCAAGACGGCGCGGGAAGCTGCCGAGCTTGCAGCGGCAGTACAGGAATTGCCGCCGACCTGACTTGTGGTCCGGCTTGCGGTTCGGTCTGCCTGGTTCCGCACGCCGCGATCATAATAAGCAGCGGAACCATCAGCAACAGCTTCATCATTCCTGCGTTGTTCATCCTGCACCGCCTTGTTGATAAATTGTTGGTAGGCCTGCTTCTTTTATCGTTCTTCGGTTTCCGCCAGACCCCAAGCTTGCTTATCACCGGCGTCGCGGGCATTCCAGCGCGCTTGCCACTATTTATCCTTCAAACATGCCGCGGTGATTACCTCACTCTACCACCAAGGCATGGCCCGGCAAGGTATCCCCACCCCCACAGAACCCCAACTTTAGCAGCAAGTAACTGCGCTTCAGTAAGATATCAGCGCCCGGGACCAAGCCTTAGACGACGTAGCAACAGAGAACAAACGGCGTGAATTGTTCCGGCGCGATTGGTTCACCGATGCGCAGAGGCCGCAAGCCCTGCTGATCTCTGCCCCCCGATACATCGGCAACTCCGTGTTACCGGCAAAGATCAAGGTCGCCCTATCCGCTAACGACAACGTATGATCACTTCACCGAGGGTAGAAGAACTGCTGTCGGCTGGATCCAAATGCTGGACAGCTAAGCCACCGAAGGCGGCGAGCCATAAGTAATTTGATCGGCGAGCCCTGGAAGTGATTTTCACAACCTGCAACATTAAGAGGTAAGACAAAAGACCTTGAATGACCACACAATAGCCAATACACAGATTACATGAGCTGTGTGTATAGTTACCTTTTGAGTCTGGGCACCTCTAAAAACACTTGCGTTTTTAAGATATGCAGAGAGAAAAAGCATCGTTATGGAGCATGAAAATGCAGACTCATATAGAGCAAACTGAGGAAATACTGATCATCAAGAAGGGGACGTTCTTTGAAGTGCGCTGGGACTACCAGAATGCGCCATACATACTTGCTCTACGCATTCAATGTGAGCGTCTCGACAGCTTTATAGACGGTTTCATTGACGGTGCTTTAGCTGCCCTAGAGATACCAACCAAGAATATCTATCGCAAAGGCTGCTCGATCGGAACGGCTAAAAACCTCGAAGAGCATGTAGCAATTAAACTAGCAACCATAATCACAGACCTATTTTCCCCCCTGCTGAACATCGAGCCCAAAAGTCTATCCAAAGAAGCAAGTCAGCAAGTGGACTGAGTGTCGCCTCTTGCGAAGCCGACGTTTTACGTCCGATGTATGGATAAATAGCTTTTTCCTAATAAAGGCCGACTAATAAAGAACTCCGTATGAACAACGAGTGGCAGTTGATGCTTCGGTGTGAGTCTATTGTTAGCCTCTAGAGAAAGCATTTCCAAAATTCCTCGACATTGCGAAAGCCCCAAGCCTCAGGAGACTCGCGTCCGACGATGCGGTCCGTACAGGTCGATTTGGCGAGATCAATGACTTTGGGTAGGATGGGTGTACGCCCCTTGGCCATGAAGAACACCTTGACCTTGGGCATCAGCAGCGAGCGCTCATGCTGCTCGATTACCACCCCCAGGGCACCGCTTTCAAGGCGCACCAGGGAGCCGACGGGGTAGATACCCACAGTGCGGACAAAGGCCTTGAAGATGCTCTCATCAAAGTGCCCCTGCCACTCGGCCATCTTGTGAATCGATTCGGAAGGTCCCCATCCCTTCTTATAGGGGCGGTCCGAGGTGATCGCATCGTAGACATCACAGACCGCCCCCATGCGTGCAAAAAGGCTAATCTGTTCGCCCAACAGCCCGAAGGGATAACCTGAGCCGTCGTCCTTCTCATGGTGGTGCAAGCAGACATCCAGGGCCAATGCACTGACGTGATGACTGGACATAAGAATTTCGACGCCGGCCTGCGGATGCCGGCGGATCAACTCGAACTCGGCGTCGTCGAGCCGGCTAGGCTTGTTGAGAATAGCATCCGGTACCACAGCTTTGCCGATGTCATGCAGCAGGCCAGCAATACCTGCCTCATGCACCAAATCCTCGGAAAGTCCAAGCTGGCGCGCGAGGGCGATCATCAGCGCGGACACTGCCACGGAGTGAAGGTAGGTGTATTCGTCCGCCGTCTTCAGCCGGGCCAGGCTAATCAGGGCATTTGGATGCCGGTGAATAGACCTGGCAATTTCGTCGACCAGGATATCGACCCCGTCGAGCTTGATAACTGCGCCCATCCGGACATGGCTGAACATCTCCACCACGGCCGACTTCGACCGTTCGCAGATGCGCAACGCCGCAACCAGTTCATCCTCCATGCTTGAACGGATGACTGTGGTTTTCTCGGTGATGCCTTCCAGACGCACATCCGCCTGCTTTCCCGCCTCCTCGGGCGACAGGCTTACCGCGTCAGGAGGTACATCGAGCCCTTTGCTGATATCTATCCAGACCTGAGAAACCGAAGAGTTCAGGATCTGCTTCAGATCCTGCTCATTACTGAGTAGGAACCGCCCTCTCAAAAAAGGATGATTCAACCAGGAACCGCAAAGCTCCTTTATATACATGCCAACGCAAAGGTCAGTCGTTTTTATAAGTTTCAACATGGCAAACAGCCTGTATCAAAGTCACAACTCACGTCCTGCGATTAAAAGCGACTCCCAGTCGGATATCTGCATTGCACCATCTCAGCCCATTGTTTGTGCCACTCCTAGTCGATAGTCAAGGTGAATCGCCCTGGGTTTTGTGGAGGCCATTTCATTTAAGTCAGGCCGCAACGGCCTGATCTGTTTGTTGCTGGTAGAAGTTTGCCTCAGCCTCCGCAGGTGGGATATACCCGATTGAGCTCAGCAGGCGCTGGTGGTTGTACCAGTGCACCCATTTCAAAGTCGCCATTTCAACAGCCTCGCGGCTCTTCCATGACTGTCGGTAAATCAGCTCGGCTTTGTACAGCCCGTTGATGGTTTCAGCCAAGGCGTTGTCATAGCTGTCGCCCTTGCTACCCACCGAGGGCTCGATACCGGCCTCTGCCAGCCGCTCGGTGTAGCGGATTGATACGTACTGGCTACCCCGTCGCTGCGATGAATCAGACCACCCATGCGATGCGGCTGACGGGCATACAGTGCCTGCTCCAAGGCGTCCAGTACGAAGTCGGTCTTCATGCTGGTGCTGACTCGCCAACCGACGATCCGCCGCGCAAACACGTCAATCACAAACGCCACATACAACCAGCCCTGCCAGGTCGATACGTACGTGGAGTCCGCCACCCACAGCTGATTTGGGCGGTCGGCATGGAACTGGCGCTGCACGCGATCCAGCGAGCACAGCGCCTTGTCCCCGGCCACTGTTGTGCACACAACCTGACCGCGCCTTATGCCCTTTAACCCAGCCTGGCGTATCAATCGCTCACCCGTGCACCTGGCTGCCTCGATGACTTCTCGCCGAAGCTGCTTCCAGACTTTCATCGCGCCATAGCACTGCATGTTGGTGTCCCATACGCGCTGGATTTCCAGGATCAATGCGTGATCGCGCCGAGCACGGCAGCATCGCAGTGCCGGGTTGCGCTGCTGTGCCGCATGCCGACGGTAACCGGACGGGGCGATCTGTAAGACACGGCAGATCGACTCGACCCCAAGACGGTCACGATGCAGATCGACAAATGCCCTTAGGACTTGGTGCGGCGGTCGAGCTCCGCCTGGGCAAAATATGCACTGGCTAGACGCAGAATCTCGTTAGCTTTGCGCAACTCGCGATTCTCTCGCTCCAGGGCCTTGAGACGATCGCGCTCATCGGTGGTCGGCCCAGGACGCTGACCGGCATCGGTCTGCTGGCGACGAATCCAGCCGTGCAGGGTTTGCGCAGCACAGCCAATCTTCGGCGCTATGGCCTCAATGGCCGCCCACTCGGACGGATAGTCGTTCAGGTGCTCCTGAACCATGCGCACGGCACGTTCACGGACTTCAGGGGAATAGGTCGTAGTCTTTCTCATGGCCTCATCTTCTCAAGAGTTGAGGCCTCCACGAAACCCGGGGTGATTCATCTAGAGGATAATCATTCGATATGGCCACCCCTTCAGTATTCATACCAAAAACATACAACAACTATATAGAACCACATAAACCACTACAAACAGCGCTGTCCAAATATATGATTATTTTTTAGCGCCTCCTTCAAATCGTCAATTGACAATGGTTTAGAATACCAATAGCCCTGGCCAAACTGACATCCTTGCTCACGCAAAGCATTAGCCTGCTCAAGCGTTTCAACACCTTCAGCTACAACCTGAACACCTACGCTTTTTGCAATATTAAGGACAGCCTGAACCACTGCCTTATCAAATGCATTATTAGGAAAATCGCTAATAAATAATTTATCAATTTTTAATCGATCCACAGGCAAACTTTTCAGCAACTTCAAAGAAAAATAGCCTGCTCCAAAATCATCTATAGCGACTTCCACTCCTATATCATGCAGAGCGATAATAGTATCGACAGCCCGAGAAACATCATGAATTGCAATAGTTTCCGTAACCTCGACTTCCAGACGGCTTACAGGAAGAGCAACTCTTGAGAGTGTAGTGGATACCAGCGCAACAAAATCATCCTGTGCAAAAAAACGACCGCAGATATTGACTGCCACAGCAACATCAAGCAAACCTTCAGAAATCAATACCTTATTATCCTCGCACGCCCTACTAAGCACCCATTTATTTATTTCAGGCATCAATCCGTGCTCTTCAGCCAGGGGAATAAAAATTTCCGGAGCGATGTAATTATTTTCATGATCACGCCACCTTAGCAAAGCCTCTAATCCAGAGGGGCGATAAGGTGGGCATAGTTCAAATTGAAGCTGATAATGTAACTCAAGCTGTTTCAATTCAATCGACTTCCGAAGACGATGAACAGTTTTAGTAACAAAATCTAGCTGCTCTCGCATTGACAACCTATAAACCCTGATGCAATTACCACCATTAGCTTTAGCCTGATACATTGCAAGATCTGCATCATTTACCAGTTGCTCGACATCAAGGCCAGGTTCAAGACATAAGCTTATTCCAATGCTCGCACGAACTACAAAATCAATTTGATTTAATTCAAGGGGACTTTTCAATAAATTGAGTATTCCTTGCGCAAATCGCCTCGGAGCATTTCGATCCCTACGAGCTATTGATGCTATAAGAAACTCATCTCCACCTAATCGAAACACCAAATCAGAAGTCCCCAAATACTTCCTCAGACGATTAGAGACCCCCTCAGCAACCCATCACCCACTTGATGCCCATACCTGTCATTTATATACTTAAAATTATCAAGATCTATATAAAACAAAGCAAACTGAAAACTCTTATAATCACAATCAAGCATATGCCTACTGAGGTTTTCTTTAAGATAATTACGATTCAGGAAGCCAGTAAGACTGTCATGAGTTGCCAGATAAGTCACCTGATCTAAAACCTTCCTACGGTCCCCCGCATGAAATATACCAACATTTACTTCTCCACCATTAACACTTAATCTCCCCAAACTACAACCAAGGGAAACAATCTCACCAGACTTCATGGCAGTGGGCAACTCAAGAAATCTCGAAGGGAAAGACACATCTCCAGATGACGAAACCAGCTTAAACCCTTCATCATTGGCAGGCTGCACATCTACCAATAGCGAACAAAAATTAGAACCTATTAACTGAATAGCCGTCCTACCAAATACTTGCTCAGCGGCAGGGTTAACAGCATGCACTATCCCATCATGATTTATAATCATGACCGCACCAGACACGCTACCAAATTTTTCATTAATCAGCGCAGTCAACATTAACCCTTGCGCGCTAGTTACCAAAGCCCCCTCCAACTCCTCATTCATCATTAGCCTCCAGAAACCAAAACCATACCTCTCAAAAATTACATCAGATACCAAACAAACCTCAAAGCAAAAAACAGCCCCAGGCAAAACTAACTATCGACACGTAAAAACCAAAGCAACCGCACACTCCGTAATACAACTACCGCTCATGACTAACCAAGCTGCACCATAATGTTTTTCTTCTAGTAACAGCACAACAGACGCACAATCATTGCACCACATCAACACCTCATTAACTAGCCACTCTCTAGCAACCTCATACTTATCATAAGCGCATAATCCAATACAACCCTAGCAGAAGCAGAGAGGGCGTGAGGATTAGAATAAACCACATATAATCCCTCTCCCTCCGCATGAAAATCTGGTAATACACGCATGAGACTGGAGCTATTTGCCATGTATAGTGTATTAGCAAGCAAAATACCCATGCCGTGATCTGCAATATTAATTAGCGCTGGAACAGACTTACTCTTTAACCTATTACGTAGCGAAATAGCCTTCACACCAGATCCATCTCGGAGTTTTAATTCGGCCTGCCCCCCCCCCCAGAAGCAACAATACTCTTTTAAGTCATCAATAACCTTCGGCACTCCATTTCGCTCAAGATATGAAGCACTTGCAAACAAACCAAGCATAGAAGAGCAGACCTTTCTTACAACGTAACTTCCCGTTCTCGGCCGCCCCCAAAAAAACATCAAATCGATTCCCTCCTCTATAAGTTCGGATTCTACATCTGAAACAACCACTTCGACTTCAAGACCTTTATAATTAACTAATAACCCCCCAAAAATTCTCTCGCGCAACAATTAAAAAACCCCGATGGCACCTGAATTTTTACCTTTCCAGCAACATTCCCACATGATGCCTGCAAAGAATTTATCTTGTCATTAATTACATCTATATGCGAACTGCAGCTATCGAAAAGCCTCTGACCATCGACGGTACATTTCAACGTTTTCGTCGATCTAATAATCAAAACGATCCCAAGCTTTCTCTCCAAACCGACCAACCGTCTACTCAAAGTATTAGCTGGAATCGATAGCTTTTTCCCTGCTTTGGCTAGACTCCCACTACGCACTATTTCAACGAACAACCCCATATCATCAAGCATCGATAATCACTCTTAACTTTATACGAGAGCTTACTTCTAAACTGATCAGAAAACCATACTACTATGGCAATATGATATCGCAGATATAGATCAGCCTGGAACTCAACTTTATGGATTACCACCATCCATAAATGGACGCCCACGACCGACTATTTATTGGCGCCTGTGATTTGGCAGCGCTAAAAAATCATCGTCAATCTAGCTATCTCTCTTTGACCTTGACAGCCCTACGCCCAGAGGATCAACATACTCTATATAGGTTTTTTTAATGCTCCTTAAATTGCAAGAATCTATTGATAACTAGAATTTAAATCCAAAAAATCAGATATCATAATTCCGAATTAAAACTCACCCTCAACACCAGCAGAAGAATAAAAACCTTACCCAATTAAAAGCCCCTCTACTAAAAACGGCTACAAACGATAACCAAAAGCTAACCTCCTCCCAAACCAAAAACACACAAACCAGGATAAAACATGAAGTTTTGGCGCTCACAGAGAGCAAATAAAGACACCGAAATAATTAGACTGACTTGCGACCTAGAGTTAACAGAAAAAAAGCTCAAATCATCAACCACACGCTTGTTTGAGGCGGAACAGCTAACAACGAACTTAGAAAACAAAACAAGCGAACAAAACAAATTACTTTCCAATTTTTCAAAATTCTCGCAATCACTTGAAATTATACAATCATCATTTGCAGAACTAGCTGATCGAATGAGACGAGAAAAAGACTACGTGATAGAAGCTCAGAAAATCTCCAGAAATAGTCGACATGCTATTGATTCAATTACCACCAACTTAGATATACTAGCCTGCTCTTCTGAGGACGCCTCGTTAAAAGTTGGAGATCTTGATAGGCAAGCTCAAAAAGTCAGCGGGATACTTGAAATAATCAGAAAAATTGCTGATCAAACCAATTTGCTAGCTCTTAACGCCGCTATTGAGGCCGCACGTGCAGGTGACGCAGGTCGAGGATTCGCTGTCGTTGCAGACGAAGTTCGCCAATTGGCAAAACGCACCGCAGAAGCAACCTCGGAAATCAATAACTTAGTAAAAGATATTTGTACTGGCAGTTCTACTAGCCGAGATCAGATCTCACATTTAGCAGAGCGGTCTGCATCTTTTAGCAAAGATGGGAACGAAGCAGCAAACACCATGCGCAGTCTACTAGAGATAACGTCAACCACTGAGCAAACGGTTTCAGCATCAGCACTTCGTAGCTTTTGCGAACTGGCAAAAATCGATCACCTGATATACAAATTTCGTATATATAAAGTTCTATTTGGAATTACGAATGAAGGTGAAGCAGACTTCTCCCCTCACACTAAATGCCGCTTGGGGAAATGGTATTATGAAGGCGAAGGCAGGAGCTATTACTCACATCTTCCTGGATTCAAAGGAATCGAACCTCCGCATAAAAGAGTACATGAAGCTGCCATTGCAGCTTTACGCGCTTACTCCGAGAATAACACAGAAAAAATGCTAATAGAAGTTGCCAATATGGAGCAGGCGAGCCTGGAGGTGCAGGAGTGCTTGGAGCTTATGGCGAATAGTGGAGAAGATACCCCACACCTTCTTAAGGATTGCTGCTAACTATGCAGTAGCACTTAATACTTTATTTTACTTTAAACACATGACTAGCTATCGCTTACAGTATCTTTGGGTATTCAAGGGAGCTACAAACATTTAATCTTGCGCGCCTCAGAAAAATCAGACCTCTAAGACGCGCAGCACAAGAAAATCATTGCCAACATTCAAATGAAGCATTCTCCTTCAGAAGAAAACAAAACACTAAGATCGCATCATGATACATTGGTAGTTTATCGCCATTAGCCCCTCTGCCTTTCTGCTGAATAATCATTGGCGCTCTTTACGGCTCAGGCTCACCGCATCTTTCGTTTGACCCAGTAATCGGGCTAAACACCACAACACAAGATGCAATACTAAACCTCGCAATGGGAGTCATGCTCATAATCTTGCCGACGCTCTGGATTGTAATTCTAGTTTGGGCAGGGAAAAAACAGTAAATCGCATTGACGGGCTCTCTCCAGAAAATAAGGATGCTCAAGCCGCAGGAAAGCATGGAAAAAACTCGTAGGAGATGCTGTAAAGACCGTTTTAAGATAAAAGAAAACCCCAACAGATAGGTGACCTTAATTAGTGAGGAAAAATTCAATCCTCGAAGCATAAGTAAAAATTAAGGTGATCATACTCACCATAAAAAGGCGCTCTGCATTGTTCATCTCCGATCTCAGAGATAGTTTTATCTTCTAAAAACTCTATCTGTATCAACTTTCGAAAAAGCACAGAGACCGACGCACAGAAGGATCGTCGTCAAAAGAGCAGAAAAGATTCTACCGAATAAGTTAATCAAGACGACAACAACGATTTCGCATTTTATCCAATGAACCATTAGGCGGCAATTATACAGAAAGAATCGGGGCACAGCCCTCAGCACATCACTTAGGCGATGAGCAAAGGTTATATTGGCTACAGCCTCCATTATCTTTCTCTCAATTCAGCAAGAACATCTTATTTTTAAATAAGACACCTTTGCTGTTTTAGCAAGGTATACGGCGCAAAGTGTCGCCCCTCATCACGTAGCATACCCTCATGGCCAAACACAACGTCATTCTCTCAAACCCCATGGAGCAGTCCATAGACCAGTTAGTAAAGGATGACCATTACCAGAACTGAGGTGGTGCGCGTCAGCCCCCGAATGCAGCCCTAGCTTGAAGCATTATAATCCGCCTGGCTCGAAGCATCACGCGAAGCTACATTAAACGGCATAGGGATGCTTAAATCTGGGCAGATTGATGCTATATTTGATAAAGATCTAGACGCCAACTTCGAGGCCCCAGAGTAATTGGCAAGCGAGAAAGAATGAGCTAGCTTCAGATACAAATTTCAAAGCAGGCTCAGGCGTACGTCATCGACATCCTTCGGTACACAGAGGTGAGTTTTCCTTACGTAATGGAACTCAACCCAAATTTGATGCACCTAAATTTGCTCGGAATGCCCAAATCATGATTAACATATAGCCAGCCGCCTATTGCTATAAGCCTCCGATCGATAACTGAAAGCTCACTCAAAGTGAGGCAACCGTCTAGCGACTCTCAATGTACTTGAGCCACCAGTTCTTGAAACTCAGTCTCGAATTCAAAATTTTTCAGGCGATCTAGTAAATCCTGAAACGCCTCTTCGCCTGACAACATCCGAGCAAAGAGAGCAGATTGGCACAATAGTGAATTCAAAAACAATCGCCTATCAGTTTCAGACTGAAATCGGTGCACGCCGCGGAGAATTAATTCATAAGCCATTTTAGCGTAGATACTTGGTTTGACCTGACTATCAAAACTCTCCATACCTCACCTCCCTCTAACTGACTTTATTTCACCGCCTCCAGAGATTGGATGGCGGCGACCCGTTGGTGTGAGAAACCGGCTAGACACGAACACCCTCCATGCGGATCATCATAAATTAACCCACTGGTATCAACTCAGATATCATTCTCGACACAGATATTCGACGCCCTGCAAAGACTACACGCAGCCGCTAGTAGTCGCAACTGAAAAACGCAATAAAACCAAGCGATAGCCATAACAGCAGTTCTATATAGTATCTAGAGTTTAAAAAACCTATATGCAACATGCAAAATAGCACTGCAATCAAACTCAACTAGAACTGCCTTATACTCCGCAGCAGCTTGCCACCTTTAGAAAATAGTGAAAAATTATTATCTAGCAACACTCCCCGTCTAACTACGACATGAAGTGGCAGTGCCGTTTTAGCATCTTATCAGAGGTCGAATCGCTAGAAGAGCGTGATATACCCGAACATTAAAAAGATGGCCTGATCATCTAACTTTTGGCTCTTCGATTAAAATTTTGCTCAAGCGGTCAGTTCAAATCACCATGCTCACCGTAAAGGAAACGATGACTCAACGCAACTTCGGGCTTTGGCGTTTTGAAAAGATCAAGTTCGATGTACAGTGGAGTCTAGAGTAAAGCTCATCTTCTTTGTCCCTAAAGTCCATGGCAATACGACGCAAAGGGAAGTACGAATTGCCTTCTAAGACATTACGGTCCACGGTAGAAAAAACCAGCTTTGCAGGAGTGCCGATAAATAAAAAACGGTGGCGCTAGCACTAAACACTAGCCCGAAAAAATACCGAAACACTGAGTGTCTCCTAAAAAACTGTACAAAATAGGCCTTGCTCCGTCCACATCAAACCGAGCCGGCAAATTCCCCTAAGGAACTGCTGAGACAACGCGAGAGCGTAGGACTTAGGACTCTGAAAAAACAGCTAAAAAACAACTACAGTTTCGCCCCTGACGCTTAGCTTTATACAACGCCCGATCAGCTTCAGATAACAGAGCAACAGCAATTGATGAGGTGGATGTAATAGTTGTGCCTAATTGGGGCCACAAATCGGCGCTTATGCTGGCGACACCAACCGAGATAGTGACTCGGCCACAGTCACTGGTTTCATGCACACGCCCCATGTCGTAAACACTTTGGACGATTTCCTTAGCCACTTGACAAGCTCCCTCCCCCTCCGTTTCCGGCAACAGTACAGCAAATTCTTCGCCGCCATATCGAGCCACTAGATCGGAAGAGCGATGCAGGCAGCCCTTGAGCGTCTGCGCCACAGCAATCAGACACTCATCACCTTGAAGGTGGCCGTAATGGTCGTTGTAGCGCTTGAAAAAATCGATATCAAGCAACATCACTGAAAACGCACTTTGATTGCGTCGTGACCTGAGCCACTCGTACTCTATACGCTGATCAAGAAATCGGCGATTGGCTAATCCGGTCAGGCCATCGGTCTGGGCCAGAAGACTTAGCTTGTCCATGGCCATTTTCAGATTCAGGTGAGTTTTGACACGGGCAGTTACGATCGCGGGCTTGACGGGTTTTCCGATGAAGTCTACTGCCCCAAGCGCCAGCCCTACCTCTTCTACCTGAGTTTCTGTATGGCTGGTAATAAAGATAATGGGCACATCCTTCAACAGCGGGTCGGCCTTAAGAGTTTTACACACTTCAAATCCGCTCATACCAGGCATCTCGGCATCAAGCAGAATCAAGTCCGGTCGCATTTTTTGCAAAAAATCTAATGCCTGCTCCCCTCCCGTTGCAAAACAAATCTGTCCCAGGTCCTGTAGGATACGGCTCAACGCCCGGATGGCGGAGATATTATCATCAACGATCAATAAGCTAGGTAAGGCCTGCATCGTCAGCGGCTCCCCGATCACAAATCCGCACTTTCGAGCATCTGCAGCGCACGCTCGAACTGCAACTCTTCTATGGACTGCCAAAGCCGCTCAACCAAAACCTGCCCAGCAGCCGCATGTAGTAATGGCGCTGCCACTGCAAACTGGTCCAACGCAGCAAGATCGTGGCTTTGCAGCATGGCACGCAAGCTCGCCAGCGCCTGACGGGCCTGCTCTTGATCCATATCGATACTAGGTATCAGCATCGCCGTCTCATGCACGTTAGCTGCCTGCTTGAGCAGCAGAGAGAACGCTTCACTCAAGGCACTGAGCACCGAATCGGCTGCACGCCCATCGCGCAATAGTGATTCGGCCTGCCCGGCCAACTGCCCAACCGCAGTGGCCCCCAGTAAAGCCGCAGCACCACGTAATTTGTGCAAATCGGCAATCAATAGAGTAGGTTGCTGTGCAACCTGCAAAAGAACCACGCTATCCGAAAACCCGGCAAACTCGTTAAAAAATCGTCTAATCGAGGAGCGAAACAACTGCACGTCATTACCAAGCCGGTTGGCAGCCTCTCTGATATTGAATCCCTCAATCACTGGCCACTCCTCTGCCGTCTCCCCCTGAGGCAGCACTATGGCGCTGACTGCCACTGAGGTACCACGTACCCGTTCAACTGCTCGTCGAATGGAGCGAATCAGGGCACTCGGCTCCAACGGCTTGGTAAGGAAGTCATCCATTCCCGCGCATTCAGCCTGTAGCCGTTCCTCCGCCAGCGCACCAGCAGTAAGTGCCAACATCGGTAAATTCTTTAAGCCCAATTCGTTGCGTACCCTTCGAGTCGCCTCATAGCCGTCCATTTCTGGCATCTGCACATCCATCAGTACCACGTCGAAGAACTCGGGGGCCTGACGCAGTCGCTCTAGAGCCTGCAAACCATTAACACAGGTATGCACCTGAGCGCCTTGCTGCTCTAGCAGCAAGGTCGCGACTTCCAGATTGATCTCGCTATCATCGACCAGTAATATTTGAAGGCCGCTCAACCAATGAGTCATACCGATATCCAGTCGCGTGAACTGCAGTACTCGTTCAGTATTGCCGTGATATTTGGCAATACAGGCGTTTACCGCATTGAAAAGCGCCGAGCTGTCCAATGGACTCGGCAGCACGTGGTCTACATGATCACTGAGTGCTGCCTCGGTTGCAGACTGAGTTACGAGAATGATCGGCAGTTGCGTGCTCTCATGCAGACGCTGCAAGTCCAACTCCATAGGACTATGCCAATCCAAAAGCAGCACATCCGGCAACGGCACTTGGGCCTTATAGCGCTCCTGCAAAAGGCGAAATAACGCCTGCTCATCAGCCATACATGACACCCGCCAGCCCAGGGAGCGACAAACTCGCCGCAGGGCCTGCGCCATGACGCCATCGTCACATAGCATCAACACCTCCAGGCTCTCACCTGTAGTTACCGCCTCCAGCTCGCTTGAGCAAATCTTAAAAGGCAATGAAACCTGAAACTTGCTACCGCATCCCAGATCGCTATGCACTAGCATATTTCCCCTCATCTGCTCGACCAGCCCATGCACGACAGACAGACCAAGTCCAGTTCCGCCAAAACGGCGGGTGGTGGAAGCATCCGCCTGGGTAAACGGCGTGAACAATTGGCCCAAAGCATCAGCATCAATGCCGCAGCCGGTGTCCTGAACGCTGAAACTTAGCCAGCAATGATCGGTGGCATCGGACTCGTGGGTGACAATTACCTCAACCCGGCCCTGGGTCGTGAACTTCAAGGCATTACCCACTAGATTCATCAGAATCTGATTGATTCGAAGCGCATCACCAACAAGCAAACCGGGCAATTCTGCACCTCCTTCGACGGCAAAACTCAACCCTTTTTGCTCAGCCTGAGCCGTGAACAACTCGCCCAATTCGTCAAGCAATTGCCGCGGACTGAAGGGGTTGTGCTCAAGGCGCATCTCGCCAGCTTCGATCTTGGCTATATCCAGAATGTCGTTGATGATTCCAAGCAAAGATCGCCCAGCAATCTGCAGTTTAGTGAGCAACTGGCGTTGTTGCTCGTCCAAAGAGCTGTTCTGGAGGAGATGGGCAATACCGATCACAGCATTCATGGGAGTACGGATCTCATGACTCATATTCGCCAAAAAAAGACTCTTGGCCGCATTCGCCGCCTCCGCAGCTGCCTTGGCCGTCTGCAACTCTGCACTATGGCGCAGCCGATCGGTAACATCCTGAGCAATCCCAAGATGACCAGTCAACTCACCATCAGCGGTGCGAATCGGAGTAATGACCATCGACACCTGCACCTTCGAGCCATCCTTGCGCACATAGGTCCATTGCCGAGTTTCGGAGCCTAGCAAGGCGGCCTTGTAGCAGAAGACATCAATACCTTTAATGGGAATACCGTACTCTTGGGTCAACTCGGCCGAGCGCGCCTCAACTTCGTCGGACAAGTGAAAGTCCATCGGTGTCTTACACCTGACCATTTCGGCATGGCTATAGCCCAGCAACAATTCGGCACCGCGGTTAAACACGACAATCTGCCCCTGCGTATCCGTAGCGATGATTGAGACCTCCGAAGACGCATCTAGTACAGCCTGCATAAGCCCGGCGAGCCTGAACAGTTCGGCAGTGCGTTCGCTGACCTGCTTTTCCAGTTGTGCGTTGAACTCCATGAGGTAACGCTCGACCCGCTTGCGATCAGTTACGTCATGCATCGTCTTCGCCGCGCCTAGGATGGTGCCATCCGCCTCTCGGATCAGACTGCAGGTGATGGTCACATCGATCAACCGACCCTCCTTATGCTGGCGTTGAGTTTCCAGGGTCGAGCCACGGTCACCTCGAGCCGCCTGCTCTAATAATTGCTCGTCCTCATGCACTCGCTCTACGGGCACCAATAATGGCGCCAGAGGCTGTCCTAGTACTTCGTACTCGGTGTAACCGAACATCTGCTCGGCGGCGCGGTTCCAGGTAATAATCCTGCCATCTAGCGCCTCACCAATGATTGCATCGCTGGAGTTCTCGACGATAGTCGCAAGCCGAGCCTGCCCGGCCCTCACCTGCTGCTTGCGCTGGCGGGAGATCAGTAGGGCGCCTACCAAACTCGCTAAAAGAAAACTGGCAACTGCACCAATAGCAAAAACCCGCCCCGCAGGCACAGGATCAAGCGTATCGACAAAAGCCTGAAGAGCTCCTACCTCAATCCGCCAATGTCGCCCATAAATCTCTCGCTCGAAGCTATAGACTTGCAAGATCTTTGGATCCGGGGAGTTTTCCGGGGTCTGATAGATCAGTTGCCTTGTATCACCGACATCGTAAAGTCTCAAATGGAGTCGGTGATTTCCCGGTTCTACACCTGCCAGTACCTCATGCATTGACAAGGGCGTATAGGTCCAACCAATCAGTTTTTTCTCCCTGAGCTCAGCATCAAGCGGGGGGACCGGCGTGTCGTAGACCGGCGACAACAGTAAAAACGCCCGCTGACTTTCCTGAGCATCCTGCTGCAAGGTTATGGGCGCCGTCAGCGTGGAAGCCCCTGTACGCATGGCCTCGATGGCAGCCTCACGACGACGGACTTCCGAGGCGATATCCAACCCAAGAATCTGGGAGTTACCCGCCAGCGGGTCGATGAACTGAATGATAAAACGGTCACCTGGATGGGAGCCCAGTAGGGTGAGTTTGAATTCAGGTTGACCATCCGCCCTGACGTTTCGCATGAACTTTTCTTCATCGGCGGAAGGCACCCGACGAATGAAACCGAAACCGTATGCCCCAGGGTACTCTTTCTCTAAATCGCGCCCCAGTCCAAAACGCGCCATCTGGCGATTGCTGACATAATCTAGGTTCAACATCTGGATAGCGCCGCGCATGGCCCGAAGGCGGTACTCGTAAAGCTTCAGACGTGTCTGCAGGTTGTCATCAATCGCTTCTCCCGCGTCTTTGAGAGCCAATTCGACATGAGTCTCGATGGCCTTAGCCCGCTGAAAGCTGACACCATAGCTGGCTGTAAGCCCAGCAAACAGAATGAACAGCATCCAGCCCACCGACCACTTGAAAGATTTTACCTTCATCGACCTAACGCTCACCTCAGTATTGATAATACAAGGAGATCATGGTCATGCAGGGCGACATCATTTCGACCTGACTCCTTGGCCTGATACAGCTTCCGATCAACGACCTTAAACAAAGTAGCATCGGATTTGCTATCAGGCTGCAAGAGAGTGAGAGGCAACGAAGGCGTTGCCTGACACGTTTCGCCAGCTACCAAGAGGCGAAATCCGAAGTATTAGACTACATTCGCTTTTACAAGTACTGCCATCACCGCTTAACGTTTGACTACATCAGTCACATGGAGTTTGAGCGGTGAAATGCGAACAGTAGCACTTAACCATCAGTCCACCAGTTTTGGGACAGACCAGTAAGCTTGGTTACGAACCTTGACGAATTAAACCTACCGACGTTAGCAGCAATTTAAAAAGGGAGAGGTAGATATGTTTCGCTCACGCACCCATGAAGCCTTGGAGCGCAGCCAGTCCGAACTCGCCGAGGTTAGGTCCACTCTAGAGGCGCTCAGTCGTTCAATGGCAATGATTGAGTTCCTGCCTGATGGAACCATCCTCACCGCCAATACCAACTTCCTCCTCATCACCGGCTATGAATTAGAAGACATTCGTGGCAAGCACCACAGCATGTTCTGCGAGCAGGACTATGCTTCCAGCCAAGACTACGCTGAGTTTTGGAGCCATCTGGGCCGTGGCGAATTCTACTGTAACCGCTATCTGAGGTTGAACAAGCGGGGCGAAGAGATATGGTTGGAGGCCAGCTACAATCCCGTACGCAATAATGAAGGCCGTGTTTCCAGAGTCATTAAAATTTCCACGGATATCACCTCGCAGGTGATCCGCGAGCAAGAGAGAGAAGGGCTTGTAAACGCCATCCGTCGCTCAATGGCCGAGATTGAGTTCACCTTGCAGGGAGAGGTGATTTATGCGAACGAGATGTTCTGCAACGTCATGGAGTACCGCCTGGAAGACATTCGAGGCAAACATCATCGCATTTTTTGTGACCTGGCTGAAAGCAGGTCAGTAAACTACCAGCAGTTCTGGGCTCGGCTAAATCAAGGCGAATACGTTCGTGGCCAGTTCAAGCGCTTTACCAGCCATGGTGAAATTGTCTGGCTAGAGGCCAGTTATAATCCGATATTCGATGCAAAGGGTAGACTGTATAAGGTAGTAAAGTTCGCCACCGACATCACTGTTCAGGTACGCCACCACGAGGCTGAAGTGGAAACAGCTAGACGCACCTACGATACTTCATTGCAGACGGATTCGTGTACACAGGCAGGTGCTAAAGTGGCGGAACAGACTGTTGAGGTTATGCATGCTATCGCCGTTGAGTTAGGCGTTGCTGCCACTTCAATTAGGGCGGTCAGTGAGCAATCAGAGAAGATTGGCAGCATTGTTCAGACTATCCGCAGTATTGCCGATCAGACCAACCTCCTGGCGCTCAATGCCGCAATTGAGGCAGCGCGTGCCGGCGAGCAAGGTCGCGGCTTCGCTGTTGTAGCCGATGAGGTCCGCAACTTAGCCTCACGCACCAGTCAAGCAACACTGGAAATCAACGAAGTAGTAAATCACAACCACGAACTGACGCAGAGCGCGGTGGGCAGCATGCAGACAAGTCAGAAGCAGGTAGAGCATGGCGTAACTCTAGCGGTTCAGGCAGGCACTATGTTGTTGGAGGTCCGTGAAAGAACCCGCCAGGTGGTAGATATAATAAGCCAGTTCACTGAGTTCGAACATTAGTCTCTTCAGAGAAGAAACAGAATGGTAAAGAGACAGCCCTCGGCATGAGGGTTGTTGGCCAGCATAGGCTGGAGATGTCTACGGTGTCGGGGGCAGTCCAGCCGCCACTCGACGCTGGGTTATCTCAGTCCGGTGGAGTTTGAGCGGCGCTATGCGAGTAGTAACTCTTAACTACCTCTCCACCAGTTCTGGGACAGACCACTTCGAAGCTAGGTTGATTGCCGTCTCCTGCCCTAACCTGGGCCGGCGTCCTATCAAACCTTGAATCGCGTCACCAATCGGTTCAACTCAATCGCCAGATTGGCCATCTCCCCACAGGCACTTGCCGTTTGGCTGGCCCCTGCGGAGCTTTGAATCGCCAGCTCGCGAATGATGGTCAGATTCTGATCAGCCTCACGCGCTACCTGAGCCTGTTCTTCCGAGGCGGTGGCAATCAGCAGGTTGCGCTCATTGATCTGGGTAATTGCCTGGGCAATCTGTTTGAGGGACACATCCGCGTTCTGCGCCACGGCAATCGAACTGTTTGCCATCTCGGCGCTGACGTTCATCGCACTCACCGCCTCGGCCGAATCGGCCTGGATCGCGGTGATCATCTGTTCGATTTCCTGGGTCGACTGCTGCGTGCGGTGGGCCAGGGCTCGCACTTCATCTGCCACCACTGCGAAGCCGCGGCCTTGTTCGCCAGCACGGGCGGCTTCGATGGCTGCGTTGAGTGCCAGTAGGTTAGTCTGTTCGGCAATGGCGCGAATCACGTCCACGACTTTGCTAATGTTCTGGGCCCGGCTGGACAGGGCCTTGACCTGCTCGCCGGTGATGGCGACGTTGCCAGCCAGGCCTTCGATGGCTTTGAGGGTCTTCGCCACGTTGTCGATGCCGGAGTGGGTGAATTCCATGGATTTCCGGGAGGATTGGGCGGCGGCGTCTGCGTTGCGTGCCACCTCGTCTACCGCAGCGCTCATTTCGGTAACCGCTGTGGCCGCCTGATTGACCTCATCGTTCTACCGCACTAGCCCACGGCTGGCGTCTTCGGTCACGGCGGTCATTTCCTCTGAAGCCGAGGCCAGTTGGGTGGAGGAGTCGGCGATGTGAGCGATGGTTTCCCTCAGGTTGGTCTGCATCTTCGCCAGGGCCGCTAGCAGGCGACCCGCTTCATCGCGGCCACTGACCCCGATCTCCTGGGAAAGGTCACTGCCGGCAATGCGTTCGGCCACGGCCAGGGCCTCGCTAAGGGGCGAGGTAATGCTGCGGGTCAGCACCGCGGCGAGGACGACGGTGAGCACGACGGTAACCGCCAGTAGGCTAGTGACCAGAGTCACGCCACTGCTGTAGATCGAAGACGCTTGCTGCCCGGCCCTCTTGGCGCCCTCGTCGTTGAAGTCCGAGAGTTTGTCCATCTTCTCCTGCAGGGAGTTGGTCGTGGGGCTGACGCGGGTGTTGATCAGGGTGATGGCCGCGACGTTGTCACCGCTGCGAAGCAGCGGCTCCAGTTCGTCCAGCAGCTTAAAATAGTTCTGGGCGTCGCCGGCCACCGCCTGGTACAGCTCACGCTCCGCAGGCCCCGAAATCAGTGGCGGGTAACTGCTGATGATGTCCTTGAGTGTACTGCGATAACCGCTCAACGCGGCGATGCGGGTTTGTCGCTGCTGCTCATCGGTGGTCACAGTAATGCGTAGGCTTTCCAGGCGTAGGCGCAGGGTGCCGGCCTTCATTTTGCCGATCTCGCGTACGCTCGCCATCCAGTTACGACTATGCAATGCATTAGACTTCAGTTCGGAGGCGCGCGTATTTTATGAATTTTACACCAAGGTTCGCCATGATTATGAACAGGTCTAATCCATGGTTGTCGGCAGAAGTAAAGCACCAAAATCGAGCAGGCTGCTACCGCCTGCAATATGATGTAGGTAACACGGCAAGGTGTTTTTAAGTCCAAGCTAGCGCCCTTGGTGTTCAATGCTGCAATTTAGCATGCGTATGCGGTGGAAAATGGGCGAGGTTTCTTAGTGGTCGCCGGTGAGGTTCGCATAATTACCTTGCGCACTAAATAATCAGCGCAGGACGTAGAAAAATGGTTTCCTCTCTGCGGTGGCAGGTTTAGACGATACATAGTCGAGCTAAACAGGCTTGTTAGGCGGTTGAGATTAGGAGAACGTTGGGGGCATAGTTCGAACCATAGTTTCGATCAATGCACAGATGTTGATGATTGCCAGAGCTGCCGAGGAGCAGGGAGTCATCGCAAGGGATGAATCGTTACCTTATCAGTTACAGTCGGCCTTTCAGGCTAAATCCAGGGTCGATCAGGCTATTGGTTTGACTGGCGCAGCGGGGGGCTCGCTGAAGGAATGATGCAAGATGCTGCATCTGATGCATTCGACATAAAATTATATGATGGATTTGGCTCTGTTGCTGACAGGAAATCTTCCCTCTGGAGGCCTTATGAGACAGGCTGTTCCGAAAATCCGCCTACGGCAATGGATCTGGCGTTCCTTCTTGAGCAGTGCGCTTATACCGTTACTTCTGGTTGAAACGCTTTTAATTGCGAGCTACTTGGTGACCAATCAAGTCACTCGAGAGACGCAAGTCGATTATCTCAAGCGCAGCGCGATTGATAGCTTGAGTGCTAGCGTGGAGCAGAATGCTCTTATCATCGAGAGCAAACTCGGAAGTTTGGCCGACTTGGCCGGTCTGCTTGGTGCGATGGCTAGGCAGGCGCTTGCCGCTCCTGTCAGTGCGCGTGATGAGACCCTGAGCGTCACTCCCGAAGGCGCACGTTACAGCAGCACTGATCAGGGGGGGGCGGCATCTTTCTATTCGGCAGCGACGCCCTTGGATGGGCAAGACCTGGATAAGGTACAGCGGCTTGCCAGCATCGATACCTTGCTCAAGCAGATCAAACAGATTGATCCGATGATAGCGAGCCTCTATTTCAACTCTTGGGACAGTTACAATCGGATATATCCTTGGTTTCGCACCGATAAGCAGTACCCAGTGGATATGCGGATTCCAGAGTACAACTTTTTCTATTTGGCAGATGCGAGCCACAATCCGCAGAGAAAGACCCGCTGGACGGAAGTATATTTGGATCCCGCTGGGCACGGTTGGATGATGTCGGTGGTGTCGCCCGTCTACCGTGATGATTTTCTTGAGGGAGTTGTGGGGCTCGACATCACCGTTGATGGCATCCTGAGAGAGATTACGCGTCTCCGGGTTCCATGGTCTGGCTATCTGCTATTAGTCAGTGATGATATGAGCATCATGGCGATGCCGTCTCAGGCTGAAGATGATTTCGCTATTCGTGAGCTCAAAGCTTTTGATGTTAACGCGTCAGCACACGTGGAAGTCTTCAAACCTCGAGTGTTCAACCTGGGGCAGCGTGATGACACGATTGTAATGGCGAACAAGCTACAGATGGGGGACTCGGGGGTCAGTGAGGTAGTCTTGCAGGGGCGTCCACATTTGTTTGCCTGGAAGGAGATTAAGAGCACAGGCTGGAAGTTACTGGCCGTTGCCGATAAGCAAGATGTTATGGCTGAAACGGATAAATTGGCCATTTATTTTCGCAACATAGGCTACCTGATGATTGTGGGGCTGATGTTGTTCTATTCGGTGTTTTTCAGTGCGCTCTGGCATCGTTCCCGCAAACTGAGTGAACAGCTACGTCAGCCCATTTCGGGGATCGTGCAAATGCTTTGTGAGATTGGGCGGGGGTGTTGGCAACCTGTCCGTGTCGATTCAGGAATACTTGAACTCAATGAGATGGCAGGTAGTGTCCTGACTATGGGGAGCCAACTGGCAACAAGTGAGCAGCAGCGCCATGTCGCACAGGAGCGTTTGACATTGGTCATGGAAAACGCCACAACCGGCCTTTGGGAATACTGTCTTGATGACGATAGCCTGACGTTACGTGGAGGGCTGGCGGCCAGGCTTGAGCTTCCTGAGACGCCGATAAGTCGCGAGGCGTTCCTGACTCGACTTGATGCCAATGATGCGCAGTCCATGATGTTGGCTTTCGACTCGTTGCGTATGGGGCAGACCAGTCGGGTCGATCTTGAATTCAGGCTCAGTCGTCCGGATGGTAGTTTTCTGTGGCTGCTCGTACGTGGTCGGATGATTAGGGGGATCCTGGACGGAGGAGGGGTTGCGGTAGGTACCTTGGTGGACATCGACGCGCTCAAACTGACAGAAATGGACCTGCGTGAACGCACCTTGCAGAGCCAGGCGGCCAGCCAGGCCAAGTCCCGTTTCATTTCCAGTATGAGCCACGAACTGCGAACTCCCCTAAACGCCATTCAGGGCTTTACTCAGTTGATGCGTATGGGATCTCGTAATCAAACGGACGAGCAATACTTAGACGAGATTCTTGTAGCTAGCACGCACTTGGCCCAACTGGTCGATGATCTGCTCGATTGGTCAAGCCTGCAGGCCGAACCACAGAAACTTACGCTTAAGCCCGTGTCTGTTCCTGCCATATTGAAAGAGTGTGCCGACATGGTTCGTTCCCAGGCCCTGGCTTCAGGGCTGATTCTTGAGCTTTTGATCAGAGACGTGCCTACAGAGGTGTATGCGGATGCTCGTCGTTTACGGCAAATCATGCTGAATTTGTTGTCAAACGCAATTAAATACAATCGCCCTGGCTGTCGGCTTTGGATTGGGGCAGAGATTTCTGGGGAAAGGGTCCGTCTATTTGTCGAGGATGAAGGACTGGGAATCGAACCCGATCTACAATCGGCCTTGTTCGAGCCTTTCCAACGACTAGGCAAAGAAAATACTGCTATTCAAGGCACGGGTATTGGCCTTGCCCTTTGTCGCGAGCTGGCTGGTTTGATGGGGGGGGATATGGGGCTTTTCAGCGAGCCGGGCAAGGGCAGTCGATTCTGGGTTGAGCTTGCGCAAGCGCGCCCAAACGAGGCAGTGTGCATCAGGGAGGAACGACAGACTGTCATTTTCTATGCGGGAAACGATGAGTCTATTTTGCCTTTGATTTCTATAATTACAGCAGAGCGTGCCATGCTTAGGTATGGGGCGCTGGAGAGCTGTGTCAGTGATTCAGGAGTTGAAGGTGCGCCTGGCATTCTGATACTCGATTGTGATGATGAAGATATCAATCGTTCAACTCTACTTGGAAAGTTAAGGCGTAGTTTGAACGCGGAGTCGATGTCTGTCGTACTGCTAGGGTCTTCTCCCAAGGTATTGGCCTGGGTTGGGTTCGAGTTTCAGGCCGTGCTAAAAAAACCACTGGAAGTGGACGCGGTGCGTGAAGTCCTTGATGCGTTGCTGGAGAAGGAGAACTTTGATGTTCACTGATATTCCTCTCGATACCCGAATACTTATCATTGATGACGTAGCAGCGAATCTGCGTTTGCTCTCCTCAAGCCTCAAGGCATTTGGGTTGAGTGAGATTGTCAGCTTTTCTGAGTCCCGCCAGGGGCTAGAGTGGTCCCAGCGCGAGGACTGGGATCTCCTGCTGTTGGATCTGGACATGCCTGAGCCTGACGGGTTTGAGATTCTGCGACAGCTCAAGGACCGAGACCGCTCAAGGCAACCCATTATCATTCTGACAGCGCTGAGTGATGTTAATAGTCGGCGACTGGGTTTGGAGTTGGGGGCTAATGATCATCTGACCAAGCCTTTGGATTTACCTGAGTTGGTTTTGCGTGTGCGCAATTGTTTGCGTCTAGCACAGGCGAGCAAAAAGCTGCAAAAGCTGAATCTTGAACTTGAAATGAAGGTCGTCAGGCGTACGTTGCAATTACAGGAAAGTTATCAGGCCGCTATTAGGGCCTTATCTCGTGCAGCCAGTTATCGCGATAATGAAACTGGCAATCATATTCGCCGGATTGGAGACTCATCGGCATTACTGGCAAGAGCCATAGGTATGACTGTTCAATGGTGTGAAGTACTGCGTTTGGCGGCACCTATGCATGATCTGGGGAAAATAGGCATTCCGGATGAAATACTTCTGAAAGAAGGGCCGCTTACTAAGGAAGAGCGAGCAATTATGATGAAGCATGCGGCTATTGGCTATGAGATTCTGCACGAGGAGCAAGGAGGTGATCTGACCCGTATGGCGGCGGAAATTGCCTACTGCCATCATGAGAAATGGGACGGCAGTGGTTATCCCCGTGGGCTAGCGGGCCAGGATATTCCTCTATCTGCACGTATTGTCGCATTGTGCGATGTTTACGATGCACTGCGTATGCCACGTCCATATAAGGATAGTTGGTCAGTTGAAAGAGCGCAGTCCTATTTGTTTGAGCAGTCTGGAAGCCATTTTGATCCAACTCTGGTTGATGCTATTCGGACAGTATTCGGTGAAATAGAAAGCTTATTTATTGAGGATGTTGAGGTTTTCCAGCAAGGTACGGTGTAAGTAGTCAATCGGTTACTTAAGTACTTAGTGGGGCCACATGTTTCCTGATGTCGTGGGGTAATTTGATGTTGGCGCAGAATTAACCAAGGTTCAATATGCTCCCAGCTAAGCGGCGATAGGTATAGCAGCAATTTTTTGTCCTCCTAGGCTCGTCTCTCCCAGTGCCGGGGGAGTATGCTAGGTTCACCGTATTCTGCACGCGATGGCGGCGTCGCTAGATTTTTACCGCTGGTTCGGTAGCGTTGCTGCTCAAGGCTCCCATCCTAGATTTCGTCAAGGCGGTTGTGTAGTGGTCAACTAATCCCGGACACTGCGTTAAGTTTTCCCTCGGCCACGGCGGGCGCCAGCCCGCTGTTGAATTGATGTGGCCGTTGCCAGTTGTACCTCTGCATCAAAAAACGACCGATATCCTGCTGTGCCAGCGATGCACTCATGTAGCCCGCGGTCGGTATCCATTCCGTTTTCAGGCTGCGAAACAACCGTTCCATCGGTGCGTTGTCGTAGCAGTTTCCACGCCGACTCATGCTTTGCGTGAAGCGATAACGCCACAGCCGCTGGCGAAAGCTCCGGCTGCCGTATTGGCTTCCTTGGTCGCTGTGAAACAGCACATTCTGGGGGCGGCCAAGCTGTTCATACGTAAGCGAGTGGTGAATAC
>NZ_AYMU01000006.1 GCF_000633395.1 Pseudomonas sp. PH1b | reverse complement strand
CAAGTACGGTACGGGTGGTGACTATCAGCGTGCCGCTCAAGCGGTGACTGCTGCCTTGCAAGGCTTGGCGGGGGGGGACATCGGCTCGGCTCTGGCCGGCGCCTCGGCGCCCTATCTGGCGAACATCATCAAGCGCACAGCAGGTGATAACGACGCTGCTCGGATCATGGCGCAAGCGGTTCTGGGGGCGGTAGTTGCGCAGGTTCAAGGCAACTCGGCTGCTGCCGGCGCGGCGGGTGCCGCCACCGGTGAGCTGATTGCGGCGCAGCTGTACCCGAATCGAAGTCGCGATCAACTGACCGAAGCCGAGAAGCAGACGATCTCGGCGCTCTCTTCATTGGCCGCAGGTTTTGTGGGTGGTGCTATCGGCGGTGATTTTGCCGGGGCAGTGACTGGCGCCCAATCGGGCAGAAATGCCACAGAGAACAACGAACTGGGCAGTCGCCTGCTAGCAGAAAAGAAGTACAACGACTTTTCCAAGCAGAGCTGTGACGGGCTTCCTGCGGATGTGTGTCGCTCGAACTACAGTAACAAGCTCATGGCCGAGGGCGGTAATGTTGTCGTAGGTGGCTTGGCGGTTGTGGGAGGCGTCGGCGCCGCAGTAACTCTTGGTCCTGAAATTCTGGCTGCCTGTGTATTCAACCCGGCTCTTTGCACCGAGCTTAGTTTGGTTGGGGCTGAGCTGCCCTTTGGCGCAGCGACGGCTGGTGGTGCGGCGTTGGGTGTGGGCGGGTTTGGTAGTGTTGCGGCTAAGGAGATGGCGGCTGCAGCTGAAGCGGCAAGTTCCGCAGGTGCCAGTCTTCCGAAGAATCTGAATATAAGCTCCTTGGACGACATAGTTGATAAGGCAATTAATCCGGCAGTGGTTCGTGATAGCTTGTTGCCATATGTACGAGGAGGAGATACAACCAGCTTGTCAGTAGCGACAGGCGCTGTTGAGATCAATGGTGAGGTGAATTACTTACTATCTGTAAGTGGAAAATCCTGGAAAGGCGATGCTCCAAAAACTGTGGAAATAGGAGGGTCTCAATACAAGGTGATTGTAGCTGACAGTGGGGTTGTTCCAAGCGTTTCAAATGGAGCGAATGGATCTACCAATTTTAATCATGCTGAACAAAAGATAATGAGCTATTTACAACAGTTTTACTCTGGGCAGAAAGTTAAAGTTTCAATCGGGGTACAGAACACCTCAGCAGCCAAGCCCGGTATGTGTAGTGGATGTTCGGTGACAAGTAAGACTTTTGCTGAAAACAACCCTCTTTTTGATGTGAGGTTTTTTCAGGGTACTTCGGGAGTTAATCCATGATTGGTGAATTTGTTAGATCTTTTATAAGTGAAAATTTTCTTGAGGGGGATATTGGGTTTTTGGGTTATAGTCTAGATGAACTGGAAAAAATCAAGAGGCTTTATGATATTCGTATCAGTGGTCAACTACAGTCATTTTTACTTGAAATGGGGCGAAGTGATGGTGGATTGATTGGAGATTCATTCATCCAGTTGTATCGCCCGTCTTGGAGAGTACGTACTCATTTGCTTTTTCAGGTTAACTTCTTGAGTCAGATGCAAGAATCCGGGCATTATGAGTTTCTGAATAAGCCATTTGTCTTAGCCTGGGTTTCTGAGACTCAGTACTATTTTATTCAGACTTTAATGGAGGATGATGCAGTTTATCATTACGACTCCAATGTAGAGAGTGTAGTAAAAACCGAATGGGACCTGCGTGGCTTGTTGAAAATGTTGATGTGTGCAAACGGCGGCGATATTAAAGGTGGGGTTGTAGGTGATTTATTAGAGATCTGAGATTGATAAGAATTTTAAGAGCGATCAAGGTCAGGCTGCCAAGAATACGGAAGGCTGGAGTTGAAAGTGAAGGTGTTTTTAGCAGCACGCCCACAGCGGTTGGTTAAAAGAGGAGGACTTATAATGCCCCTGTCTGCTTATTCGGATAGTTGCCCCTGCATACGTCACCTCGCCATATCCACCGCGCAGAAAAATGCCGCACACCAATTAAAGCTCCTGCAGCACCGCTGCAACTTTTGACATGTTTTTAGAAAATGCCAAGTTTCTAGCCGTTGAGCTACAGCGCGAATGCGATACGCCGTAAATCCAAGCAGAGCAATGTCAGCGGCGGAGCCAATTTCACCTTCGGCATGATGACGGGCAGCGCTTCGGTCAGCGTCAGCCAGAGCAAGATCGACTCCAAGTACCAGAGCGTGCAGGAACAAACCGGCTTGTTCGCCGGCAAGGGCGGCTATCAGGTTGAAGTGGGCAAACACACCCAACTCGATGGCAGCGTCATCGCCAGTACCGCAGAAGCCGACAAAAACCGCCTGAGCACCGGCACCCTGGACTGGAGCGATCTCAGGAACGAGGCCAAATACAAAAGCCAGATGCAGAGCGCCAGCGGTACCACCTCATCGGCAATCTCCAACGGCACCTTGGACATCCGTGACCCAGACCAGCAGAAGCAGGATGTTGCCACCCTGAGCCGCGACGTCGAACACGCCAACGGCAGCATCAGCCCGATCTTCGACAAAGAGAAGGAGCAGAAGCGGCTGCGGGAGGTGCAACTGATTGGCGAAATCGGTACCTAGGTGACGGACATTGTTCGGACTGAGGGGCAGTTGAAGGCCGATCAAGAGGCGAGCAAGGAACTTGAAGAGAAAGGTATTTATCGACCAGGAAGCAATGCCAGCAAAGAGGATGTTGATAAGGGCAAGTACGATACGGGGAGCGATTACCAGCGAGTAGCCCAAGCCGTCACCGCCGCCTTGCAAGGATTGGCCGGCGGGGACATCGGATCTGCCCTGGCCGGCGCCTCGGCACCGTATCTGGCGCAGTTGATCAAGAAAACCACGGGTGACAATGCTGCGCTCAACACTATGGCTCACGCGGTGCTGGGCGCTGCTGTTGCCCAGGCCCAAGGCAACTCGGCGATTGCAGGCGCAGCGGGAGCCGCCGGAGGTGAGTTGGCTGCTCGTTTGATCACCCAGCAGCTGTATGGCACCAGCGATACAAACACCCTCAGCGAAGAGCAAAAACAAACGGTGTCAGCGCTAGCGACGTTGGCGGCCGGGATCGCAGAGGCATTTTATAATAGTTGATGAGATTAAAGTTGTTGATGGGGTTAAATACTATATGACGAGAGATCCTAAAGCAGGCCCCCGAGGTGTTCGTGAAGATTTCTTGGAGCGTGCTATGGATCATGGTGTTAACGCTATTTTAATCGGTAGGTAGTCATGAAAAATCTAGATCTTCTGCATGGTACGTTTTTAAGTAAGGCTATTGGTAGTGGTGAGCTTCTTGAACTTTTTGGATGGTTGGTGATTATTGATTATAGGCTGTTTCTTATTCCTTGTGAGTATGGTGATGACTACAGGTCTGGGGAGAAAATTGAGTTTTTCGAATCAGCAGTAATCTTTTCTATATCGGATAAGGTCCTTCCTTTAGGCGGAGGGGATAGCTTTATTTTTCATAAGGCAAAAGTTGTAGGCCGATTAATTGGCACCAGTCCGCCTAAGGTAAGCCCTGTAAGGATAGTTGTGGAAGATAGAAGTCTTGGGTCCATAGAGGTATGCATCGAAGATGAGGCGATGGATCGTAATAAAATTAGATATTCTGACTTTTTGAAAAGTAGGGGCGCGTCTGACTCTGCTGACTGGCTTGATATTTACAAAGACTAATCGATGAAAAAGTGAGGCGTAGAGTTAAAAAACTCTCACCGCTGAGCAAGTTATCAATATAAATAACTCTGCGGGTGGTGGTGGGGTAGAACTTACAGGTTCGATAGAGACAGTTCTAAAAAATTTATTATCGGGAAGGCTTTTCAGGTCAAGCGGCAACAGCGGTTAGGGATGTTGCAGGTGGCCATTTGTTTAAAGATAGTAGTAAACGTACAGCTCAAGCAGTTGTAGAAGCGTTTGTTCAGAAAAACGGAATTTAAATTGACTCGTATGCATTGCGTAGTGCTATTGATGAAGCAGAAAAGGGAGGTTTAGGTAATCTTTCAATGGTAGAGTTAATTCAACAATTTTTAAAGGAGTTTGTAATAAAGCACCCATGAAAAAAGTTAAGGTTTTCCTAGATGACGTACGTATTGCACCTAAAGGCTGGATTCATGTTTTCTGGCCCAACGAGGCTATTGAGTTGCTTCAGATAGGTAATGTTGAAGAGATTAGTCTTGACCATGACTTGGGTGATGATGCCCGTGGCACAGGGTATGACGTCATACTCTGGATTGAAGAGGCTGTAGCCTTAGAGGGCTTTGTTGCACCTAAAATATTAGTGCACTCTGCCAATATATCTGCTCGTTTGAAAATGGAGCAGGGTATTCAAAATATAATAGCCATTGGGAAAGTCCGCGATTGATTTATAAGAGTTTTTTCTACTCTTGAGAAAATATCAGAAAATGGATTATCTGTAGTCGTGAAAATAGATGGGGAAAGATAGTTGGGCTCATCTTCTACCCCTTTTACGATCTTGATATTTGGCGGTCCTTTAGTAGAGGAGGGAATTTTTAGAATGGACTCTGATGATTTAAATAAAGCTATTGTGGCAGATATTGAATTTTATGAGGCTAGATTTGGGGGTGATTTAATTTCCAGGAACTAAAAACCCGAGTTAAAGTCGGGTTGTTTTTTTGATTTACGCTTTTCACCAGAAATTTCACTATGTAATAAGAGAGCAGTTTCATACCGGCTACCGATGGGGCGCTGTGCAGGCTGACATAGTTCGCTGAGAGGCTGACTCGATCTGCAATTGTGAACCAGGCTACATTTTTTCTGTGTTCCTATGCATCGCTGTGGGTCTCAAGGCTGGAGAAGAAACTGGCGTCACAACGGCTGAATGCTCTGAGCGTATCGACCAGCGAAGTATCACTGGATTGGGCAATAGAAGGGAGCAGCAAGGTGAAGGTGAGAAGGGCGAAGAAGGGTGGTAATTTCATCGAGTTGAACTCCAAATCGCTGACTTCGTATTCCTTGTCGTGACTGACCTGTCAGCCTATTAATATCTTGTGATATGGCAAGGTGATCAACAGTCGAGCACCGTTGGATACTCCCGCTCCTGCGGAAGCAGCCTGCTGGCTCCTTCCAAGTCTCCTTCCTGAATGAGTCGGTGAATCGAATGCGCCAGTGGCGTGATATCGGTCATCCGTTTGATCCACTGGTTCACGTACAGCTGCACGGCCTCCTTGCTCAGGCCGATCTGGATCGCGCGGTGTTCCTGGGGCCGCAGGTACAGGTCGCGCTCCGGGTCCCACTGGATCCGCACCGGTGACTGGTCTTTCAACTTCAACCACTCGTCCTTGCTTATGGACTCGTCGGCATGGCTCAGGCAGCCGTTGGCCAGGGCCCATTCGAAGCCTTCGCGGCTGATGTCGATGGCCAGGATGCGGGTCTGTCCGGCGTCCTTAAAACCCCACCCGGCGCGGTACATCATCCAGAGGAAAGACGGCTTTATCCAGGTCATGCGCTCCATCTTGAAGGGTGGGGAGACGAAGGTGCCGTGGGCCAGGGCAGCGTCGGCAATGCTGTCGGAGTAGGCCTGGTAGACGCGGATGGTATCGGCGTCGTAGAGCGCGCGGATCTGGCGCTGGGGGATTTCTGTTGCGGGTTTATGCATGGCATTTCCTTATGAAGAGCGGGCGGCCGGGAAACCGCCCTGTGGTGTTTAGAGTTCGGCCTGCGGTTGCAGGCGCCGTGATGTTACATCCAGCAGATCACAGCCATCGCGCAGCAGGATGCTGCACACCAGGGTCAGTTCCTGCAGTACCACCGGTTCGCTGCGTAGGGTCTCGGTGGCGAAGTTCTCCAGCAGTTGGGTCGCGGCGCGGATGCGAAAGGCTGCGGCGTCGTGCAGCACATCGATGGGCGCCTGGGTGTCGATCAGCAGGGAAGGAATCAGGCAGTCGTGGCCGGTTATCGGCATGTAGCGGTTCATTGGCACACCTCGTTTGATTGGTAGACGCTACCGTTCAATCGTCGCCAAACGAATGGGTGGCAGCTGTACGCAGGTTGGCGAGCCGGAAACGAGTAACCGGCAGACCCAAAGGTCTCCCGCGCACAGCTGCCATGAAGCAGCGTTGCGGGTGCAAAAGAGCCTGCAAACAAGCAAACAGCTTTCGCATTCGTTATTCCGGTCGCCAAACCAGGTCGCCATATGGGCGACGGCCGGACTATAAGCCGCGGGCCTGCGGCGGTGCAAGGCAAGTGCGGTGCAGCCTTTTCCGAGAGTTCTGTAGGGATGTTCCAGTGCTCGCCTTGTTAACCATTGCTTCATTGGTAGCCACTTGCCTGCCCCCATTCAACTGTATTTCCAGGTGTTTTTTACTACTGGTCGGCGAGCCTGTATGTACATTTGTAAATACGAAATTGCTCATGTACGTTGAATGGGACGAGGCCAAGAACCACGCCAACATCCTCAAGCACGGCATCGATTTCAACGATGCGGTGCTGATGTTCCAGCGCCCGGTGCTGTCCTTGCGCGATGAGCGCCTGGACGACGGCGAGGAGCGCTGGGTTAGCCTCGGCTGGACCAGGACCCTGGTGGGCGTGGTGGTCGATACCGAGCGGCGAGGCCAAGCGATGCGCATCATCTCGGCGCGAAAAGCCACTAAGCGGGAGGCTAAATATTATGTCCAACGGATCGAAAACTGACCGGGATCGCCTGGCGAAAACCGATGACCAAGGGATCGACACCACGGATATCCCTGAACGGGATGACGACTTTTTCCGTCGCGCCGAAGTGCATCTGCCGGGCAAGAAGGCCGTGACCATCCGCCTGGATGCCGATGTGCTGGCGTGGTTCAAGGGCCAGGGCGCGGGTTACCAGACGCGGATCAACCAATTGCTGCGCCAGTACATGCAGGCCCACCAGGGCTGAGGTTTGCCCATCCTTTCAGGAGGCGGGCGGGTGGCCCGCCGCCCTTTCTGGCCGGCCGTGGGTTGAGCTCGCCATCGCGATTTCTGTCTGAAATATTCATTTACAACTACCCCCGTCCTCACGCTCAATCTGCTCCCGTGCCTAGTGCGAGGGAGCGCGCTCTTTCGTGCAGGCTATAGTTTCGTGCTCACCCTGATCTCATCCGCAAAAAGGTGCTTTCGTATGTCTCGCTTTGCCTCTCGCAATACTTGGCTGGCCGCTGGTGCCGTGCTGTTGTGCCTGCAGTTTCCGGTGCAGGCACAGGAGCGTTTCACCCTGAACATTCCCGGGGTGTCGGATGACCGGCTGTTCACCACCGGCAATGCCAGTGATGCCAAGGGCTGCGGCGGGCATAACAATTCCCCGGCCTTGAGTTGGACCGCGGGGCCTACCGGCACCTTGAGCTACGCCATCGTCATGCACGACCCGGATGGGGCCAAGGGCCAGGGCGTGGATCACTGGGTGCATTACGGCATCAAGCCCACTACCCGGCAGCTTCCCGCCGGGGCTGGCACCAAGCCGAACCTGGAAGGCCTGGCCGGTCTCAACAGCCGTAACGGTACGGCCTACATGGGGCCATGCCCGCCCGTGGGCGACAGCGCCCATCACTACATCATCCAGATCTATGCCCTGGACCTGGCGCCCGAAGTGCTGCCCGCCGGGCTGACCCGGGCCCAGTTGCTGGAGAAGATCAACGGCCATGTGCTGCGTAACAGCAGTGTGGTGCGCCGTTATTCGCGTTAGGTAATTTTTTTTACGGGGCTTAACCCGAATCGCCCGGGGGCTTCGTCTGAGGGAGGGAATGGATCATTTCTTCCCGAGGTCAGCCCCCCATGTCCCTTCCCCTGCATTTCCTTCGCCCGGCCGCCCAGGGTTTTGCCACCGGCCTGCTGCTGGCTGTCGCTGGCTGCGGTGTGTCGTCCAAGCCTGAGCCCACCGAGGCCGCCTCGGCCCAGGGCGCGCTGCAGCCTGCAGCACCTGTCCAGTACGAGGTGCAGTATGCGGATGTGGCGATGGCCAAGCGCGGCCTGCGGACTGTTTCCCTGTCTGCCCCGATGCCGGCGCCGACGGTCGCCCGGGAATCGATGCTGGCCGGCTATCGCGAGCAACCTCGGGAGCAGTACCAGACGCTGGCGGACAACCCGATCCACAGCGTTGCCCAAACCCCGGTCTCCACCTTCAGTGCCGACGTCGATACCGGTGCCTACGCCAACGTCCGCCGCCTGCTCAACCAGGGCAGCCTGCCGCCCGAGGGCGCGGTGCGCCTGGAGGAAATGGTCAACTACTTCCCCTATGACTACGCCCTGCCCAGCGACGGTTCGCCGTTCGGCGTGACCACCGAACTGGCGCCGTCGCCATGGAACCCTCACACCCGCCTGTTGCGTATCGGCATCAAGGCTTCGGACCAGGCGGTGGCGCAGTTGGCCCCGGCCAACCTGGTGTTCCTGGTGGACGTATCCGGCTCCATGGACCGTCGCGAGGGCCTGCCCCTGGTGAAGAGCACCCTCAAGCTGCTGGTGGACCAACTGCGGGACCAGGACCGGGTGTCGCTGGTGGTCTACGCCGGTGAGTCGCGAGTGGTATTGGAGCCTACCTCCGGACGCGACAAGGCGAAGATCCGCACCGCCATCGACCAGCTCACCGCCGGCGGCTCCACGGCGGGGGCCTCGGGGATTCAACTGGCCTACCAGATGGCCCAGCAAGGTTTCATCGACAAGGGCATCAACCGCATCCTGCTGGCCACCGACGGCGACTTCAACGTCGGCATCAGTGACTTCGACAGCCTCAGGGCCATGGCCGCCCAGAAGCGCAAGAGCGGTGTGTCCCTGACCACCCTGGGTTTTGGCGTGGATAACTACAACGAGCACCTGATGGAGCAACTGGCAGATGCCGGCGATGGCAACTACGCCTACATCGACAACCTGCGCGAGGCGCGCAAGGTGCTGGTGGACCAGCTCAGCTCGACCCTGGCGGTGGTGGCCAGGGACGTGAAGCTGCAGGTGGAGTTCAACCCGGCCCAGGTCAGCGAATACCGCCTGCTGGGTTACGAGAACCGTGCCCTCAAGCGTGAGGACTTCAGCAACGACAAGGTCGATGCCGGAGAGATCGGCGCCGGCCATACCGTCACCGCCTTGTATGAAATTGTCCCGGCGGGTGAGAAGGGCTGGTTGGAACCGCTGCGCTACGGCTCGGCCAAGGCCCCTGAGCAGAACGCCCGGAAGGCTGAGCTGGCCATGTTGCGGCTGCGCTACAAGGCGCCGCAAGGCGGTAGCAGCCGCTTGATCGAGCGGCCGATCACGGCCCAGCAGCCGGCAACGCTGGCACAGGCCAGTAACGACCTGCGCTTTGCCGCCGCGGTGGCCGCGTTCTCCCAGCAACTCAAGGACGGTCGCTACACTGCCGACTTCGGCCTGGCAGAGACCGCCAAGCTGGCCCGCAGCGCCAAGGGTGATGATCCTTTCGGCCTGCGCGGCGAGTTCATACAGCTGGTGGAGCTGGCGCAAAGCCTGCAAACTCACGAACCCAATGCCCAGGCAGCGGTTCGGACGGCGGGTACTGAAGTTGTGCAGAGCCGCTTTGAATAAGCTCATGACGAGCAGTGAACAGGAGTTCCTGGGCCCTATGTCTGCTGCCCATTCAGCCCGCGACGCCAGCAGCGATGAAGCGCTGCTGGCGCGTTACCGCGCCGGGGAACCTGCGGCCTTCGAGGTGCTCTACCAGCGCCATCGCCAGGGCCTGTATCGCTTTGTGCTGGGCTTGTGCGCCAAGGCCGAGCTGGCGGAGGAGGTCTACCAGGAAACCTGGCTCAGCCTGATCCGCAGTACCAGCCAGCCCCAGGGCCGGGCCAGCTTTCGTACCTGGCTGTACCAGATTGCCCGCAACCGGCTGATCGACCACTGGCGCAAGCACGGCCAGCGCAACCCGCTGCACGACAGCTACGACGAACAACTGCACGGCGAAGCCGACCACACTCCCGGTCCGGAACAGCAACTGAGCCTGTGCCGCGACCAGCAGCGGATCGAGGCGGCCCTGCAGGATTTGCCCGACGACCAGCGTGAAGTCTTTCTGCTGCGGGCCCACGGCGACCTGGAGTTGCCAGAGATTGCCAGCCTGACCCAGGCTCCCCTGGAAACGGTGAAAAGCCGTTTCCGTTATGCGCTGAAAAAACTGCGTCGGCTCCTGGCCGAGGAGGTACTCACATGACTGACGCCCGACAGACCCCGTCCCCTGAAGAGCAGATGCTGGCGCATGTTCGCCAACACAGCGGCCAGGAGCCGCCGGCCCATCTCGATGCGATGATCCTGGCCGCTGCGCGTCGTGCGGCGCCGGAGCCCAGGCCCAGCCTCTGGCAGCGCTGGGTGCAAGCCTGCCAGCGGCCGCGCTACCAGTTGGCCTTTGCCAGCCTGTTTGGCGTGGCGCTGGTCATAGGTGTGCTGCGACCTTCCCCGGAACACTACCCACAACAGGCCTTTGCTCCAGAGCCCGCTCCGGCGCCGGCTGCGCCCAAGGCCCGCCAGGCGGCGCCACGTGCCGCCGAACAGGCCGGGGCACTGAGCGCCCCGGCGCCTGCCGCTCCAGCCCCGGTGGTTCCGGCGGCACCTGTCGGCAGTTTCGCCGCGGCGCCGCAGATGGAAGCGTTCAGCGATGTACGGTCTTCTACGCAGGCTTCCGACTGGGCAGAGTCGAACACGCTGGCCAAGCGCATGTCGGCCTCGGTCAAGCCCCAGAGGATCAAGCGACTGGATGAGCAACTGCAGGTGGTATTGCATCTGTGGGAGGGTGGCCAGAGCCGTGAGGCCGCCGAGTTGCTGCTGCAGTTGCATAAAGCCTATCCACAGGAGGATCTGGACGCGCGCCTGCAAGACTTGCGTCGTCCATGAGACGCAAGGATTGGCTGTCGCTGCGGAAAACGCGCACTATCAGGCCAGTTACCAGAAAGTGAGAGGCCGGTCATGGCACCCCGCATCGACCGCATAGCGGCAATGTTGAACTGCCCGATCAAGGGCGCGGAACTGCGCCAGGCCATCAAGGAAAGTCGCAAGGACTTTGGCCTGGAAGAGAATGAGGACGACGCTGAACAAGCGTCGCCGGCCGATACCGATCAGGCCGAGCCGGACCCCGAGGCCGCCGAGGATGCGTAATCCCGGCGGCTGGTGCGTTCACGGGTAGGGGAAGGCGGGCAGGTCGATGAACTCGGGGGCGGCGCCATCGGCGGCCATGCGCCGGGCCCGCTCCGGCAGCAGCCGGGCGTGGTTTTCCACTTGCCAGCGGTACCAGCTCAGGCGCTGCACGATCCGCTGCCGGCATCGCTGCGGCAACTGCGCCAGCAGGTCGGCGCTGTCGGGCGCCCAGTGTGCCCGGGTCGAGTAGTAGCAGAACAGGTTTTCCCGCAGGCCGAAGCAATCCTCGAGGTTCTCCTCGACGCTGTACGCGTAGAGCTCGAAGCTCGCGCTCAGTTGCTGGGCTCCGTCGGCGTGGTCCCGCAGGTAGGCGAAGACTCCCGGCCAGTTGATGCAGTAAAGGTGCTCGTCCCAGTCGCCATCCCGGGTCAGGTACTGGCCCTGGCCGCGAAAGAACTGGGGTATTTCCTGGCGCTCCAGGGCCTCTTCAAAGTTGCTTTTCATCAGCGGGCATCCTCTCGTGTGCCTTGGACATCAGCAATGCTGACAGACAGCGCCACGCATTCGATCACGCAGTCGAAGCCGATTTCCAGGCGCAGGTAATACCCGGGGCTCAGGCGAGTGAGCTGGGTGCGCATGCGCCCGTCGAAGCGCGTGCCGCCAACCGCCAGTTCGCTGATGCCACCGATGTTGAGCGTGAAGCGGCAGTGGGTCAGGGCCTGGCTGGTGGGCCAGAGGGCGGGCAGGGGCTGGCGCGGCAAGGCGCCACTCAAGTGCAGGTGCAGTTGCTCGCCCTGGAAATGCGGCCCGAGGGTATCCAGGTCATAGGGCGTGGCCGCTAGATCGAAGACCGCCTTCCAGGCCTCGGTGTTGTCGATGTTGAACAGCCAGTCGTGAGAGCCCAGAGCCCGGGGCGCAATGGCCCGGCATTCGGCTAACGAAGGCAACTGCGCGCGCGTCAGGTCCGCGTGCCACAGTTCCCGGGCCGCGCTGAGCATGCGCTGGAAGAAGTCCCGGCTGTCGTTGAGCACCGCCGGCCAGCCAGCAGGCCACTGCTCGTAGTCGTAGTCATCTTCGAGGGGTTCCCAGACCTGTTCGAAGTCGTAGTCCGGGTCATCCAGCGCCGCTTGCAGAACGTCCACCATGCGCTGGCGATAGCGGAAGTTTTCCCGGGGACCACGGCGTGTCAGCCCGTACTGGCGAATCAGGTATTCGCGGTCCTGGGGATCATCGGGGTTGTAGCGACTCAGCTCGGCATCCAGGGCCGGGGACAAGTCATCGCTCATGAACCAGTCGACCCAGTTGCGCAGGCCTGGCTCAAAGGGTGGGGTGTGCGAGGGATGGCGCAGCATCGAGACCTCCTGTCCGGGGCCGCGAATGTAGCAAGTTGTGCCCCCCAGGCCCAGCGTCCCACGGGGGGATTTCGCCCGGCGCTGGCTGCGCCCCGAATGCATGGCCCACAAAAAAGCCCCGGGCCATTCGGCCTGGGGCTTTTTCATCAGAGCTGGTGCACCCGGCGGGATTCGAACCCACGACCCCTGCCTTCGGAGGGCGAATTCAGATAGCCGTGGTGGTTCGTTACTGCTTGTTTTATTGGGTTTTTCTGTCCGGTTGAGTACGTCGATGACGAGCCGTATAGTAGATTTTGCACCCACCTTGCACCCATAGGACCTATGAAAGCAAAACTCACTCTCTCCTTGCTTAGCGGCCTGGAGGTCACCGGCATCACATATGAGGTTCACGATACCACTGTCACTGGCCTTTTTGTGCGAGTTACGGCTGCTGGTCATAAGGCCTATGTCGTACGTTGGGCTAGGGGCAGGAAGAAGACACTCGGGCGTGTGGGTATCCTCACACTGGATCGTGCACGTAAGGAAGCGCTGCAATATCTCGCTGAAGCTCATGAGCATGGCGAGCCCCTGGCCGTCTCCAAACGTAAGGCAGAAAGCTTGATGCCAACTCTGGAAACGTTTCTGACGGAACAGTTCGAACCTTGGGCTAGAGTTCATCATCGAGACCACCTCAACGGCCTGCGAGCCATCAGATCGTCTTTCGCTGATCTGCTGCCCCTGCGAATCGACGAAATTGATCATCGTCGTGTTGAAAGCCTGCGTATGTCGTGGATAAACCGTGGCAACGCCTCAGCGACCGCGAACCGAAACATCCAACGTATTAAAGGATTGTTGTCTAGGGCTGTGGAATGGGGCGTGCTGACTGAACACCCTCTGGCAAAGTTGCGTCGTCTCAAGACTGATCAGAGGGGACGCATTCGTTACCTAACTACAGAAGAAATGGCTGCTTTGCGAGCTGCCATGATCGCTCGCGAAGAGACTATTCGAGCGGAAAGGGACAGTGCTAATGCTTGGCGCAGAGAGCGGAATCAGCAATTGATGCCGGACCTGCGCAAGGTTGTTTTCGCCGATCATTTGAAACCGCTTGTACTGCTGAGTATCAATACTGGAATGCGCCGTGGGGAAGTGTTCAACTTGCAGTGGGTTGATGTTAACTTCAATGGGAAATTTTTGACTGTAGAAGGAGGCACATCGAAATCAGGGCAAACACGACATGTCAATCTAAACAAGGAGGCGCTTCAGGTGTTAAGTGATTGGCGTGATCAACAAGTGGCTCGTTCCGGTTTCGTATTTCCAAGTGATAAAGGTGGGCGTTTAGATAACGTTAAAAAAAGTTGGGCGGGGTTGTTGGAGCTTGCGAGAATTAAAAAATTCCGGTGGCACGACCTGCGGCACACTTTTGCTTCTCTGCTGGTAATGGCTGGAGTACCGTTGAACACGGTTCGGGAGCTGCTGGGCCATTCAGACATAACTACGACTTTACGTTATGCCCATTTAGCCCCTGATGTCAAAGCGGCGGCTGTGGAGCTAATATGATAGTGGTCGTTAGCTGCAATGAAAGGAAGGCATGGTCCTCATCAGGCTTGCAAATGTATCTAAGAGCGGTCTTTGCTTTTTATTCTCACTATGTCGGACCACATGGCGCAACGTCGTGGCGGCAGCTTCAAACGTGAGGCGTGCCAGAAGTGGGATTATCGCTTATCACTCGTTGAAGCTTTGAGATATTCCTTGTAGCTCATCATGATACTTGGGTTCTTTATTCGGAAGTCGGCGTAGCTTTCCAGAAAGTCCATGTTTGCAGCGATTTTGTCTGTATCTACGCGAGGCACACTATCAAATTCTTCAATCTTTAGAATTCCTTCTGCTTTTGTGAAAATTTCCTCTTCTCCACCAAATAGGGTTTTGGATGAGATGATTGCCAGAGTTATAAATTGATCGGCAGTGTTAAGAGCGTCATTCGCTAGATATGATAGTCGCAATTTGATAATGATCGGGTTCCTATCGACTAGTGCCAGTTCTAATGCTGCTTTTAAAGTAAGTCCGCCATTGGTAAAAACTGATTCGCTGACGGCAACTTCTGTTTCAGCGACTTGAGTACTTTCTGCGGCCTCCATCAGCAGACGCTCAATGGTACGGGTTGCAGTCGTGTTCCCGAGGTTGGCCAGACCTTCAAGCAGAAGCTTTGATTGGGGTTCAACTCGCAGATGAATGATTTCTGATTTCTTTCTGATCGCCATTTTCTATCCAGCAGATGTGCAGTGGAGGGCACACATTGCCACACAGCATATGGAAACACAATTGCTATCGTCACCGCACTTTTATTTGTGTTGACACATTTGATGGCGCCACGATACAGTGAGTCTCATCGTTGAGGCTCCAAGCCTTGTCCTGCAAGCTTTTGAGGATGCACGCAGATGAATCACCTTGATTTAGTTGCTCCCCTGTCTGTCGGTGTTGACGAGAGTGCCCGCCTGATCGGCGTGGCACGCTCGATGATGTATGAAATCCTAGCGCGTGGTGACCTCCAGAGCTTCAAAATCGGTCGCCGACGTTTGATTCTGGTTAAAGACCTCGAAGCGTTTATTGATCGCCAGGCCAAAGAAAACGCCCGCTGAAGGGCATCTGCTTATTGCCACGGTGCTCTGAAATGGGGCTCAGGCAGGCTTCGGCGCGAATACTAGGTAGGAAAACAGTTCCTTTTTAAAGGCTTTGGTATCCAGGGCAGCGCCTTGCAGCACAGAAAATACCGTGTTGTACACCAAATCCTTAAAATTAGACCATTTTTCTGGCGCTCGCAGTCTAGCTTGACCGTACTGAGGCTGTAACAGTGGCTCATACTTGACGTAGAAGTATTTATTATAAGTGTGGCTTTCCGATTGTCGCTCCAAGGCCATATAGGCAATGAAAAGCAAGCGCCTTATCTGACGTAGCATTTTTACCCGATCACCGCCGTAACCGATGAAACGTGTCAATTCATCCATGTATGCAATGTATTTCGATTCGGTAGAGTTTTGAATTGAAGTGCTTTTTGAGTGGCAAAGTATATCTAGCCGCTCTTGAAGTGTTTTATAACCGTAAGTCATTAGAGAATCAGCATCCTCCCCTGGTGCTAACGCCAGGATTTTTTCCACTAGCTGGTATTTTTTTGATTTTCGCACAGGTGCCAGTTCAAGGTAACGAGGAATTATATCGCCTAAAAAATGCTCAACCAAGATCAGCACGTCATTTGCAGGAGTGTCTTTCTCAATAGCCCATTTTGACTTCAGCTTCTTATTGCTAATCGACAAACCACCACCCAGATACTTCTTGCCAAATTTGTTATTTTGGTATTTGCCGCCATAGAAGAGATTTTTGCAATGGAACAAACCTGTGCGACCCTTTCCTTTAACAGGATGGATATGGCACAGCGCGACCTTTCCTTTAGGGCGATTTCGTACAAGCTCCATAGTTTTCAGGAAGGAGTCTATTGTGTGGCCGGTAAAAATTTGAACAGTGCCTGCCCTTCTGCACTCACACACAAGTTTAATAACTTCATCATTTTGGCGCATGTTGGCCCTGCGTTGCAGTGCCCTTTTATTATTGGACTTTTGCTTCCTGTGAGACACCTTTCGGCACTTGGGAGTACAGTAAAGCTTTTTACTCCACTGCCTTGAAGTTTTTTGTATCTCTGAATTACATGTCGGGCATAGCTTAAGCATAACTATCACTCAGTGCAATGATAGTCTTTATTTACAGTTTATAAGTTGAAGCCGTCCCCATGTCCTGACTAGCTGGACTCAGAGAAATGTGGGAGGAAGTCCAACAAGGATACTGATTTAAACAGGAGTAGTGATTTCAGAGCCCTGCGAAGAGTTCTGATAGCTCAATGTTGAGGGCATCGGCGAGAATTTTGATCGCGACAAGGCTCGGGTTTGCGCCGCCTGTTTCGATCCGAGACATATACGTCCGAGCAAAGCCGCACCTGTCGGCGAAGGCTTCTTGGGTCATTCCGGTGGCTAGGCGAAGCAGGCGCACACGCTGGCCAAACTGCTGATTTAGGGATGAAGGCATTCCCAAATGATGTGACCATGTGCTCTAATCATGAACACACTAATCGTGACATTGGGTGTTTTATGATCAGATTTTTGGCAACACCCGGGCTCAAGCATTTTAAGCCAGCGCCTCGTGACTAAGCTCTCTACCTGCGACAGGGGGTATTTATCGCCATAACTCTTGATATTCGGCTGTAGAGGAATTTAGAACTCCACATCTAAATGCTTTTTATAGAAAGCGACACTTTAATAAACATCAACTGCAACTTGATAAGGAAATTGATATGCTCAGGCTCTGTTTGACTCTTTTTTTCACGCTACTATGTTCATTGTCTCATGCCGCTTTACCCCCTGCCCCTTTGACCATTTCGGCGGCCCAAGAGGTGGCAAATGAGTTCAGGGACTACTATGAAGATGACTTTAAATATGACATGTCTAGAGTGGCGCAGTCCGTATTCCCGACGCCAGAACAGTCATATGTATATGCAAAATACATGAGCAAAGCGTTTGCAAAAGCTGGCTATAGCCTGGACGAAACTCTATATGATTATTTTAAATCTGGTGGCCCATCTGGTGGGGCTGCTGGCCATCCTAATATTTTATTCTCGCAAAAACTTAATCTGACTGTGTATGCCGACGCCCTCAAAAATGCCGCTATTGCTAATGCATTTATCAAGGCTAACGCTGTTTCTGAAAAAACAATAGCGTATGCAAAGGATGTTGCGAAAGATCTTCCAATTACTAACGCTGATTATGTAATTAATGCAACTCCAGGATATTCGATACCGGGCACCGAGGGATACAGCCGAGAAAGCGGCAGATTCATCGGTCAAGTCAAGATCGGTACTGGCCCCTGGGAAGGCTGGTTGTATTTTGAATGGGAAGCACGAAGGGGCGAACAGTACGGCATCGGAATAGCACAAGTCGCTGGGATTGACGGTGATGAGGCTGAGATTTTCAAGGCACTGGATGGGAAAAGAATAAAAGCAGAAGGCATTTATTTTATAGCTAAAGGACTGGTAATGGGTGACCCTAACACAAAAAATATTGCCATTGATCCTCTGATTTTTGACCTAAGCCATAAAATGATATTTAAAGTCCTCTAGCGGATTTGAGTTGTTCGTCACAAACTTTAAAAAAGAAAATATCTATGAGTGTTTTTAAATGCCTTGCCATCGTTACAGTCTCAAGCTTCTCCACGTTTGCATTATCCGAGCAGTTCACCTACTTCTCATATCAAGAAGGTGGATATGCCGGGAGAATGCTTGTTGCAAACGAACTAGCGCATGGCACCCCCGTACAGCCTATCGCCGTCCACATCCAGACTGTAGATACGGGCACCCATCACGAATGTAATGTTTGGGCTATGGAAAACACTGTTGCTAGAATCCAGTCTAATGAAGAGATATCGACATCGATGCGGGTGGTAGATGAAAATAAGACAGCGACTGGTGAAACTTTCGATGTGTGCTCCGTAAGTCAGCAGCTGTAATTACTACATCCACGCCAAGTGAGTATTGCGGTGTTTCAGCGATGTTTTCTGGCCGCTGGCAACGCAGTCAAGAGGAAGCTGGAGGCGAAAATGAACAGCAAGGAGAGTAAGATGCGTTATGAGTCTTTGGCACTGCGAATATCGAGATCCACTCTTGAGCGCCTCTCTAGCTAAATAACTTTGACAGGCCCCTTTTTGGATTTTTTAAGCGGGGCTTTTCTTGCTTACATCTTAACATGGCGGCTGCCTATCCACAGCTTGACCGCCTTTGTGCTGCTGCATTGAAAGCCTCTCCAGCTCTGAGCCGCATACTATGTCATGACTTGACTATGATTATCATCCTTCATAACAGTAGTCATTACTTATTAGTTTAGAAAGTCAAGACGTCCCCATATCCTGACTACCTCTAGAGAGAGTCGATGTTCAACTGGCTGCTAGATTACTGCGTTTCGGTGCGGGGAAGGGGAAGCGGAAGGGAGGTCAGCTTGGGAAGACTGTACTCATAATTATGAAGCTTGAGATTTAGGGCGTATCGAGAGGGTGGAAAGTGTGGCTGATTTTGGCACAGTTTAGCTTTCTGCGCCAAAAGGGGGGAAATCAGTCATTTGCAAACATCCATTACACTATTGCATAAGTGTAATCATGGTGTAAGGATTTTATATGGGCAAGCCTCGCAACAGTTATTTCGGATATACATTTGAACCCTTTCGAATAGGCAATATGGTTCTTAGGTATGCCTACGGACTGCTCGACCAGTAAAACTTTCCGACTCCCACCATCAACTATATTTAGGTTGTGAGCGGCTTGGGCCGTAGTCCCACTTCCGGCGAAAAAATCCAATATTATCGAGTCTTGCGTGCAGAGGGAAAGTATCACATCCTCAATGAGCTTTAGTGGTTTCGGTGTTTCAAATACCTTATCGCCATATATGTCTTTTACTTCTTTGGTCGCTCGCTCGGTAAGGTAACTATTGTCATCCCACACGCTGCGAAGTTTTACCTTCTTATCATGTGAGCTATAGTTTTTGACATATATCACTCCATTCTTGCTGGCGTAAAGTTTCCAAGAATCCTTGGACGCCTTCTCTAATCCCCATAACCAGCGACGTTCTGTCCCGCTGCTATCAATGGGATAAACTGTAGATAGTCCTTCGGCGTATTGCGTGAACACATGACCATCTTTGTTGTAAAACAAAGGGTAGAACATATTAGGGCGGTCCTCGCGACGACTAGCATCACCTTTCTTTCGGAAAAGCCCGTCTATTTTGAATCTGCCGTATTCATCTACCTTGTCATACTTGCTCACATCGTCACCCAGGCCAATGACCTGAGACTTACTGCTTTTGCCGTACACTACTAAATACTCATGATTCACAGCAATGTTACGACTGCTCCCTTTGCCATTCTTGCTTCTCACGACCACAATGTTTCCAACGAAATTGCTGCTGCCAAATATAGAGTCTAATAGCAATCTCAAATACGGTTGTTCGTAGTCGTCAATGCTTACACATAAGAATCCATCTTCAGACAGCAGCTGGTGGGCCAATGCTAACCGAGGAAGCATAAATGCCATCCAGGCGGCGTGGACTCCGAAAGCCCCTTTTTCATCAGATAGGCGAGTATCGTTGTATACAAACTTATTGCATGTATTATATGGAGGATCAATATAGCAAAGATTTATGGAGCCTTCTCGGCTTTTGGAAAGCTCTTGCAAGGCGCTTAGGTTGTCACCTCTAATCAATAAGCCATCCAGCTGACGTGAGAAAAACTCATCCACTTCGCGGATATTCAGGTTTGACGCCTGAAGAGGAAGCCCCGTTTGAAGGCTCAGCAGGCTTGCAATTTCAGATATCATTTGATTAGTATATGAAGACAAATTTAGACCCTCGCCAATAGACGCATAATACTATATGGCGGGTCACTTAGAAAGCGTTTTAAAACTGCATGGACGTTCAAGAATGAGAATCCCTGAAATCGCACTAACTCTAGAGGAAAAGCTTGTAGAGTTTGACGCTTGGCTAACGCCTCAGCTTGTCGAAATCAAGTCTAGCGGTCGCTTCAGGGATGAGCTATCCCTTATTGCGCATGTAATTGAAAGTCTGGCCCCTAGACTTAATAATTTCGGCAGTATCGAAGACTGCGCTATACATCCTCTAGCCACTTCGGTTATAGAACAAGCCCTTACATTAGCTCACAGCGCTCCCGAAGATTCGTGGCGGGCTGAAAAAGATACATCCCTGTTCATTTGCGGTTTTTTCAACCTTTTGTTTTCGGTGACTGGCGCAACCGACAATAATCTTAAAAACCACTTTATGATAAAGCTCTTGCAGGATGAGGCTATAACAGGCTTTCCTGAACGGGTCTTTATGACGAAGAAAGGCGTTCGCACAGTAACGGATTTTGTGGTAAGGCCGCTGGGGCAAACAATAAAATGCGTTGACCTAGCTACGAAACTTGGGCGAGGGCTCGTTTCTCACGCAGACTCAGAGTCTAGAAAAATCGCTTTAAGTAAAGGTATGGATCTACGAGGGGCCGCGCTACAACTAACTTATGAGTATATCTCTCTCATCATGGTTGATAGGAGCGATTTTCGACAGTTCTGGGCTGTCTGTAGATCGTATATGCGCTGCTTGGAAATTTCACCTGAGGCTGCGCGGGCCCTTATCGCGCCTTCAATTATATTCAAAATAAGAGGCTCGGTATCAGCGTCCGCAGGTCACGTTCCAGAAACCATCTTGCGGGACAAGCTGCAAATGTTGGGATTAGAGCCTGATGTTGATTATAATCTGACCGATGTAATAATAGGTGATCAGGAAGTTACGGAAGGCGGGAAAAATAAAACTAAAACTCGTGCATATGATTTTACGCTTCCTTACAAAACAGAAGGTTGGTCCCCAAAGATATTCATACAGTCTCAGTTTTACGCCGGAGATTCTGGAAGTGTCTCGCATAAAGTAGTCGATCAAACAGTGGCTACACGCCCATTCACCAGAAGCAAACATAAAGATGCTCGCTTTGTGGAGTTCTTAGATGGGGCCGGATATTTCGCGTCCTTGCGTGGCGACCTGATACATATGCTTCGAATGGAGGATACACATTCTGTAATACAGGTTCGCTCGCTGTGGGTAAGATTAAGGCGTGAGTTGCAATCTATTGGTTTTATCACTCCAATTGAGATTGAGCATGCAGCGCTGCGAACCGATGATGGCAACATTGAAGAGGTTAAATCTATTTTGACCGACGAAGGTTATTCTTTACTGGAGATTGAGCGTGGTATCACGTACTCCATCGGTCAAAATATATTGTCCGTCTTCGGCGGTTGTTTACAGCTTAATCCTGATAGAATCGCTCTTGCTCGGAGACTGTTCATAATTGACACTATCGCAATAATCGGGCGTCATTTGATAACTGCCGAGGACATGCGTAGAAGTATCACTATACCCGGATATGGCCCGTCCTATGGGTCGGACAGCCCCTCTTTAGCCAAGTCGGTTGAGAAAAGTTTCAAGTATGGTCCTTTAAATATTGCTGAGTTCACCTCTGATTTGGAATGGCTGACAGAGGAAAAGGTCATAAGTCAATCTCATTGAGGTTTATGGTTATGAACTTATATCGAATGTATGCCCCCCGTGAGTCACGCTTCGGGGGCAGATTAAGCCTCAATTAAATGGCCATTTTTATCGGTGGTGATGAATTTCATCTTAATTGAATCAATGGCATGACTAGTTGATAGTGGACATAAAAAAGCCACCGAGCGGTGGCTTTTCATCGTTCTGGAATTATTTGAGCTAAACCACTAGGCTCGAATTAGAATTTCTATTTGCTCAACTCTGATCCCCAAGCCGATAGCAATCCCCCTTTTGCCTTGCTCGATGGTTAGCCCTTCTTAGTCCTCGGGCAACTCCTCATCTTCGGCAATCAGAGCATCGTCGCCTTGCAGATGTGCTCCTATCAGAGCTGGTACTGGCATGAAATTCAACTCATTTAGTTCGAGGCCAAGTCAAATGATCGGCCACATCGTTCCTTTTAGGTATGCCTGATCTGATACGCGCATATTTTAGTATATCCTCGCTTTTCGCTTGATAAATAACACCCAAAGTGCAACGCTATTAGTAGAGCGCCCTAACTGATACAGGCACCTATCATGTTCATCCGCGCATACCTTCGAGCCTCCACCGAAGAGCAAGACGCCGGCCGCGCCCGCGCCTCGCTTGAGCAGTTCGCCAGCGACCATAACAAGGTCATCGCCAGCGTGTACCTGGAGAACGCCAGCGGCGCCACCGCCGACCGGCCGGAGCTGCTACGCCTGCTAAAAGACGCGCGCAAGGGTGACGTGCTGCTGGTGGAGTCGATAGATCGGCTATCCCGTCTCCCGGTGGAGGATTGGCAAAAGCTCAAGGCGGCTATCGACTCCAAGGGCCTGCGCATCGTCGCGCTCGACTTGCCGACCAGCCACCAGGGAATGCAGGACACGAAGGGCGACGAGTTCACCGGGCGGATGTTGGGTGCCATCAACTCAATGCTGGTGGAAATGATGGCGGCGATCGCGCGCAAGGATTACGAGCAGCGCCGCGACCGGCAGGCCCAGGGCATCGAGAAAGCCAAGGCCGCCGGCAAGTACCAGGGGCGGCCAGTGGACGCCGATCTGCACAAGCGTGTCACTGAGCTGCTCGGCGCCGGCCTGGGGATTCGCGCGACGGCCCGGCACGCCAACTGCTCGACCACCACCGTGCTGAGGATCAGGGACCTGACCACCGCCTGACCAGCAGAACCCAGTCGGTTAATTCTGGGTTGCCGGATAGAGCCCAGCCTAGAACAAAAAAAGGCCCCGCCTGATCTGTCAGAGCGGGGCCTTTCCGTTTGCTGCTGCACCCACCCTGCACCCATGACGTTTGGTGTGTCCTTTCGGATAATGGCTAAGTACTTGATTTTACTGGTGCACCCGGCGGGATTCGAACCCACGACCCCTGCCTTCGGAGGGCAGTACTCTATCCAGCTGAGCTACGGATGCAGTGCGGGCGACATCATACCTATGTCGACTCGGGGCGTCCACGCCGGTTTTCATCCTGTTGCCCCAGGCGCCCGGAACCCAGGGAAACCCGGGCCGTGGCGGCAATTTTTCCCGCTGCTTCGCTCCTGGGGGCCAGCGCACCCTGCAGCCATATCCGTGCAGTCACGGGGCACAGGGAGGTGCGGGAGATGAATTGTTCCATGCAAGGCGGCCTGCAGGCGGCACTGGCCGACCCGCTGTTCGAGGCAAGCTGGCGGGCGGTGTTGCCCGGGTTGCAGCGCCGCGCCCGGCAGCTGGCGCGGGGCAATGTCGACAGTGCCCAGGAATGGCTGGCCGCCACGGCAATCAAGGCCCTGCTGTTCTTTCGCCGGTCGCCGGAGCGGATCCGCGATCCCCAGGGTTTTCTGTTCCTGGTGCTGGACCATGTGTTTCTCGACAGCTGCCGCCGGCTGGCTCGGGAGCGCCGTCTGTTCGTCAACCTGGTCGATCTGGAACAGGACCCGCTGCAGCAACTGGAGGCGCCGCAGATGTCGGTGCTGGATCAGGTGGAACTGCTCGAAGCCCTGGCCCAGCTCAGTCGACGGGTGGCGCAGTTGCCGCTGAAGAAGCGCCGGTTGTTTGAACTAAAGTTTGTCGATGACCTGCCCTACCCACACATTGCCGCCGAGCTGGGGATGAACCAGCCCCTGGCGCGCAAGCATGTGCAGCTGTTACGGGCGGCGCTGCGTTGATCGGCGCTGAAGATTCACAGCAGGCCCGCTGGCACGTTCTCGTTCAGTGAGCCTGTTTTCGACGCTGTAGCCGGCGCCGCCGCATCCTGCGGGGGGCCTTCCATCTAAGGAGAGATGTATGCCAGATCCCATGGTCAACTCGCAGATCACCGACGCTGTCACCCAGACCAACGTCAAGGTCGTGGCCGAGGCTCCGGCCCAGGCCATTGCCTCGCTGTACCAGGTGGCCAGCCATTCGGCGGGCCTGTCATTGCAGAACGCGGTCAACAGTCAGCAGGCGCTGAACCAGATCTCCAATGCGGTGGTGTCCAAGGCCGTGGCGTTGATCATGGCCATCGGCGAGTAGGGCCTGCTGGCCCGGGAGAATCGTCATGGCGTGGTTCAAGAAGAAATCCCCACTCGCCGCCCCGGCCGATGACGCCGCGAGCGTGGCCGGTGACCCGAGCGCTGCCGCTCCGGCCGCGGACCCGGCTGCGGCAAGCGCTGCCGATCCGGCGAACGAACCGGCCGCCGCACCGGCGGCCGATCCTTCACCCTCGAAATCGCCGGCCGGCGCGGCACCGGTCTCGGTGATGGAAACGATGAACGAGCAGATGCTGAAGCAGGCCACCACCCCCAGCACCGACAGCACCGATGCCCTGAACAGCCAGATCGTCCAGGCGGTGCAGTTCACCAATGCCCAGACCTTCAGTTATGCCCCGGCACAGATCGCGATAGCTCCCGACATGATGATCAGCCAGGCCGCCGGCCTGGTGGCGCAGTCGGCGGCGGGGTACTTCGACGGGGTCAGCAAGCTGGCCCTGGCGGCCCAGGCGGTGCTGCTCAAGCAGATGACCGAGAACATCGTCAAAGAGAACGTCAAGGGCGCCGCCGAGGATGCCCTGGGCGTCCTGGCCACCGATCTGATGGTGGGGGCGGCGGCAGCGGTGGCGGCGGCTGCCGGGGCCATGGAGGCCGAAGCCGCCAGCGTGGCCATCGACAAGATCGACGCCAGCATCGCCAAGTACAGCGCGACCCTGGCCAATCGGCCGTCGTCCTGAACCTCCCACCCGGGCGCGCAAGGCGCCCCAGTGGCTTGAATTCAAGGGCTGTGCTTGCGCGGCCCCTGCTTACCCCCTGGCGTTGAAGTTCGACGGACCCGGTGCCCAGCCCTTCAACGCCATTCATCGAAGAAGGAGCATGAGATGGCGACTGAAGACCCCAATGCGCTAGAGACGATCATCCGTTTTGCCGAGGCCTACCTGAAGCGGCCATTGACCCTGGTCGAGCGCCAGGTGCTGGAGGCTTTTGTGCGCAACAAGCCGATGGACCTTTCCCAGGCCTCGCAGCAAACCGTCGATCAGGCCCGCCAGCGTGCCGGTCAGGTGCTGCAGGACGATGAGCGGCGCACCCGGCAGATTCTCGAACAGATAAGCGGCGCCAATGCCGGCAGCAGAAACGATCCCCAGGCCCAGGAGCTGGTGCTCCAGCAACTGTTGGCGGCCGCCGGAGCCCTGTCGCCGGTCCAGGCTTCGCCTCCACCCTCTGGCCCATCCCCGGCTTCACCAGCACCGGCGCCGGTCTCGGCGGACGACCCGGTGCTCAAGGCGATGATCAGCACCCTGGTGCAGCAGGAAGTGAAAGCGGCCGTGGAAGCGCGGATGAGCGAGCTGTCGCAGAAAGTCGAGGACACCCTCAAGCAAGTGACCCAGAACACGGGCAGCGGGCAATAGGCACCCCCTGAACCAAGCCCCGGGCCTCTGCTGGCTCAGGTTCACAGGACCCGGGCTGCCACGTTCACTCAATGACACGGAATGCTCCGTGTACTAACAAAGGAAGTTGAGCCATGCCACTTGTTAACGAACAAATCACCGATGCCGTCACCCAGACCAACGTCAAAGTCGTCGCTGAAGCGCCGGCCATGGCGATGGGCACCATCTACCAATCCATGGCCCAGGCCACCGCGATCCTGTTCCAGAACTCGGTCTCGGCGCAGCAGCAGCAAAACACCCTGGCCCAGGCCGCAACCAACCAGGGCGTGATGCAGATCTACAGCGTCGACACCACCGCCGGTGCCGCGGCGACCGAGAAGGTCGCCCAGGGCGGTGTTTCCGACAACCTCACCAGCTTGCTGACGGTACTCAAGTCCTTCCAGGGCTGAGTGGCTGAACGCCTGATTTCCCGTTGAACTTTCCTGCTGAAAAAATGGAGTTTTTATGAGCACAGTCAGTCCGCAAATCACCGATGCCGTCACCCAGACCAACGTCAAGGTCGTCGCCGAAGCGCCGGCCATGTCGATGGGCACCATCTACCAGTCCATGGGCCAGTCCGTGGCCATCCTGTTCCAGAACTCGGTGTCGGCCCAGCAGCAGCAAAACACCCTGGCCCAGGCCGCGACCAACCAGGGCGTGATGCAGATCTACAGCGTCGACACCACCGCCGGTGCCTCGGCCACCGAGAAAGTCGCCCAGGGTGGTGTGGCCGACAACCTCACCAGCCTGTTGACGGTGCTCAAGTCGTTCAGCGGCTGACCCTTCCCCTGGCGTGTTGCCAACGCCCCCGCCGCCTGTCGAAGGCTGCGGGGGCGTTGTCTTTTGGCCCGGCGATCGGCGGCCTTGCCCCGGGATATTGACCGCCAGGCGCCTTTACGTTCTTTTTTTCGAACAGCCTATTGTCCTTTACCCCCATTGATCCTAGGATTCGTTTGAGATTTCAAACGCTCTTGCCTGGGTGCCCAAGGGCACGTCTATCCTTGTGTGCGATATTTTCGTGCTTCAACCCAGTGAACGATTTTCCTGACGGCAGCCTCGATGCAGGCCGGTGGCAGCGCGACTGCGCCCACTCCTGACGAGGCGCCTTTCTACAATCACAATTCGCCCCGCGTATGCGCGGTGCTGTTAAGGAAGCCGACATGCAGCTCAAAGACGCCCAGTTGTTCCGCCAACAAGCCTTCATCGATGGGGCTTGGGTCGACGCGGACAATGGCCAGACGATCAAGGTCAACAACCCCGCCACCGGCGAGATCCTCGGCACCGTGCCGAAGATGGGCGCCGCGGAAACCCGCCGTGCCATCGAAGCCGCCGACAAGGCCCTGCCGGCTTGGCGTGCCCTGACCGCCAAGGAGCGCGCCAGCAAGCTGCGCCGCTGGTACGAATTGCTGATCGAGAACCAGGACGACCTCGGTCGCCTGATGACCCTGGAGCAAGGCAAGCCACTGGCCGAAGCCAAGGGCGAGATCGCCTACGCCGCTTCCTTCATCGAATGGTTCGCCGAAGAAGCCAAGCGCATCTACGGCGACGTGATCCCCGGCCACCAGCCCGACAAGCGCCTGATCGTGATCAAGCAGCCGATCGGCGTGACCGCGGCCATCACCCCGTGGAACTTCCCGGCGGCGATGATCACCCGTAAAGCCGGCCCGGCCCTGGCCGCCGGTTGCACCATGGTCATCAAGCCCGCCTCGCAAACCCCGTTCTCGGCCCTGGCCCTGGTGGAACTGGCGCACCGTGCCGGTATCCCCAAAGGCGTGCTGAGCGTGGTCACCGGCAGCGCCGGCGACATCGGCGGCGAGCTGACCAGCAACCCGATCGTGCGCAAGCTGTCGTTCACCGGCTCCACCGAAATCGGCCGCCAGCTGATGGCCGAATGCGCCAAGGACATCAAGAAGGTTTCCCTGGAACTGGGCGGCAACGCGCCGTTCATCGTGTTCGACGACGCCGACCTGGATAAGGCCGTCGAAGGCGCGATCATCTCCAAGTACCGCAACAACGGCCAGACCTGCGTCTGCGCCAACCGCCTGTACATCCAGGATTCGGTGTACGACGCCTTCGCCGAGAAGCTCAAAGTCGCGGTGGCCAAGCTGAAGATCGGCAACGGCCTGGAAGAAGGCACCACCACCGGTCCGCTGATCGACGAGAAGGCCGTGGCCAAGGTCCAGGAGCACATCAACGATGCCCTGAGCAAAGGCGCGACCCTGCTGGCGGGCGGCAAGCCGATGGAAGGCAACTTCTTCGAACCGACCATCCTCACCAACGTGCCGAAAAACGCCGCGGTGGCCAAGGAAGAGACCTTCGGTCCATTGGCGCCACTGTTCCGCTTCAAGGACGAGGCCGAAGTCATCGCCATGTCCAACGACACCGAGTTCGGCCTGGCCTCGTACTTCTATGCCCGCGACCTGGGCCGTGTGTTCCGTGTGGCCGAGGCCCTGGAATACGGCATGGTCGGGGTCAACACCGGCCTGATCTCCAACGAAGTGGCGCCGTTCGGCGGCATCAAGGCTTCGGGCCTGGGTCGCGAAGGCTCCAAGTACGGCATCGAGGACTACCTGGAAATCAAGTACCTCTGCCTGGGCATCTGATTTCGCTTCAAGCGCAGGGGGCACGAGAGCGCTGTCCCTTTGCGCCGCTGTAAAAACGTAATTTTCAAGGTGGCCCGGAGCGCCTCCGACAGTCGATCAACGCATGCTGTCGCAGCCCTTCCGGCCCCGCAACCCTTGAATCACGCCGCTTTAGGAGCGGTGAATGAGGATTTTATGAGCAAGACCAACGCATCCCTGATGAAACGCCGTGAAGCCGCTGTCCCTCGCGGTGTTGGCCAGATTCACCCGATTTTCGCCGACAGCGCGAAGAACGCCACGGTTACCGACGTTGAAGGTCGCGAGTTCATCGACTTCGCCGGCGGCATCGCGGTACTGAACACCGGCCACGTGCACCCGAAGATCATCGCCGCAGTGACCGAGCAACTGAACAAGCTGACCCACACCTGCTTCCAGGTCCTGGCCTACGAGCCGTACGTGGAGCTGTGCGAGAAAATCAACGCCAAGGTCCCAGGTGACTTCGCCAAGAAAACCCTGCTGGTGACCACCGGTTCCGAAGCCGTGGAAAACGCTGTGAAAATCGCCCGCGCCGCCACTGGCCGCGCCGGCGTGATCGCCTTCACCGGCGCCTACCACGGTCGCACCATGATGACCCTGGGCCTGACCGGTAAAGTCGTGCCTTACTCGGCCGGCATGGGCCTGATGCCAGGCGGCATCTTCCGCGCGCTGTACCCGAATGAACTGCACGGCGTGAGCATCGACGACTCCATCGCCAGCATCGAGCGCATCTTCAAGAACGACGCCGAGCCTCGTGACATCGCCGCAATCATCATCGAGCCGGTCCAGGGCGAAGGTGGTTTCTACGTTGCGCCGAAGGAATTCATGAAGCGCCTGCGCGCCCTGTGCGACCAGCACGGCATCCTGCTGATCGCTGACGAAGTGCAGACCGGCGCTGGCCGTACCGGCACCTTCTTCGCCATGGAACAGATGGGCGTTACCGCCGACCTGACCACCTTCGCCAAATCCATCGCCGGCGGCTTCCCCCTGGCCGGTGTCTGCGGCAAGGCCGAGTACATGGACGCCATCGCTCCAGGCGGCCTGGGCGGCACCTACGCCGGTAGCCCGATCGCTTGCGCGGCAGCCCTGGCGGTGATGGAAGTGTTCGAGGAAGAGCACCTGCTGGACCGCTGCAAGGCCGTGGGCGAGCGCCTGGTGACCGGCCTCAAGGCCATCCAGGCCAAGTACCCGGTGATCGGTGAAGTGCGTGCCCTGGGCGCGATGATCGCGGTCGAGCTGTTCGAGAACGGCGACAGCCACAAGCCGAACGCCGCCGCCGTGGCCCAGGTTGTGGCCAAGGCCCGCGACAAGGGCCTGATCCTGCTGTCCTGCGGCACCTACGGCAACGTTCTGCGGGTGCTGGTGCCGCTGACCTCGCCGGATGCGCAACTGGACAAAGGCCTGGCCATCATCGAAGAGTGCTTCGCTGAGCTGGCGTGATGCCTGGGCCTGAAGGCCCGCTGTAAAAAGCCGCTGGCGCCCCTGGCCCAGCGGCTTTTTTATGCCGGCGATTCAGGCCCGGGCCAGCCAGCCGGCCAGTTGCTGCCGGACCCGCGGCTCGAAGAGCTGATGGCGGTCCATCCACTCATCGTTGAACACCGTGTCCAGGTACTTCTCCCCGCCGTCGCAGACCAGGGCCACGATCAGGCTGCCCGGCGCCGCGTCCTGGGCGTACTTGAGCGCCTGGTACACCACCCCGCCGGCCGAGCCGCCCAGCAGCAGGCCATGCTCCCGTGCCAGATAGCGGGCGGTTTCAAAGGCCTCGGCATCGGACACCTTCAAGCCGCTGTCGATCAGCGGGTAGTCGATCAGCACGCCGATTTCCGCGCCTTCCGGGGTGCCGGTCCCGGACTGGTGATAGCAGGCCCCGGGGCCGCCGAAGATCACCGAGCCGCAGGGCTCGACGCCGATGATCCGCACCTCGGGGTTGTGGGCCTTCAAGGCGCGGGCGGTGCCGCACAGCGAGCCGCCGGTGCCCACTGCGCCAAACAGGCAATCCAGGCGCCCGCCCAGGGCGCTGTGGATTTCCTCGGCCAGGGCCTGGTAGCCGTTGGCGTTGGCCGGGTTATTGTGCTGCTGGGTCCAGTAGGCACCCTGCTCCCGGGCAATGCGGGCGGCGGTGGCGTCGCGGTCGGCGGTGGCCAGGCCGCCGTCGGGGCTGCCGACCCGCACCAGCTGCGCGCCGAAGGCCTGCATGCCCCGCAGTTTTTCCGCCGAGGCATGATGGTCGACCACGGCGGTGAAGCGATATCCACGCTCGGCGGCGATCAGCGCCAGGCCCAGGCCGGTATTGCCCGAGGTGGATTCGACAATCCAGCCGCCGGGTTGCAGCAACCCTTGGGCTTCGGCTTCATCGATCATCTGCCGGGCCATGCGGATCTTCGCGGTGCCGGTGGGGTTGTACTGTTCCAGCTTGAGCAGCAACTGGCAGCCGTTGGCGGTTTCACACAGTTGGAGCAGGGGCGATGCGCCGATCAGATCGGAAACACGCTGCTTGATGCCGCAGGTGCAGGGTGGCGAATCCATGGTGACCTCGGAGTAGGGGGGCAGGAAAAGGGCCTCGGGCCTGACAATCACGGGCTTGTGCAACGCAGTGCCGCTACGGCGCGTTGCAAGCCTTCGAGAAACCGCAGGTTGTCCGCGGGCTGGCCCAGGGACATGCGGATACAGCTCTGGTAGCCGGGCTCGCGCCAGGCTTTGATGATGATTGCCTCGTCAAGCAAGCGCCGGTTGACCTCCAGGGCATCGACCCCGGTGTCGATGAACAGGAAGTTGGTCCGCGAGGGTGCTACCCGCAATCCCGCCGCAATCAATGCCCGTTGCAGGGGCTCCCGGGCCTGGGCGGCAAAGGCCTGGCTGCGCTGCACATGCTGCGGGTCACCCAGGGCCGCCAGCGCGGCGTGCTGGGCGGCCTGGTTGATGTTGTAGGGCGTGCGGACCCGGTCCAGCGCCTGCACCAAGCTGGCGTCGCTGGCGATTCCGTAGCCCACCCGCAGCCCCGCCAGGCCGTAGGCCTTGGAGAAGGTGCGCAGGACGATCCAGGGTCGCGACTGGTTGCGCAGTGTGCGCAGGGCATCGGGGAAATCCGCGTCGGCGCTGGCGAACTCGTAGTAGGCCTCGTCGATCACCAGCAGGGTGTCGTCGGGGGCCGAGTCGATCAGCCGGGTGAAGGCCTGGTGATCGAAGATCGTGCCCAAGGGGTTCGACGGGTTGCTGATCAACAGCATCTTGGTCGGCGTGGCCAGGGCGGTTTGCCAGGCGTCGAGGTTGCAGGAGAAGTCCGGGTTGGACGCGACCTTGACCACCTGCGCGGCCATCATCAGAGGAAAGATCTCGTGCAGGCCGAAGCAGGGCGACTGGGTGACCACGCGATCCGCCGGATCGAGGAAGGCCAGGCACAGCAGCTCCAGCAGGTTCTCCGAGCCGTTGCCGATGATCAGGCGCTCGGGGTCGCTGTCCAGGTGTTCCCCCAGCGCCCGGCGCAGGTGCTGGCAGGCCGGGTCCGGGTAGCGGCTGTAGCTCCGCGCTCTGAGCTGTTCGAGCGCCGCCAGGGCCGCCGGGGCCACCCCCAGGGGATTCTCGTTGTTCGACAGCTTGAGCAATGGGTGGGTGCTGCGGCGCGCCACCTGTTCCGGGTCGGCCCCCGGGTCGTACAGGGGCAGGGCCTTGACGCTGTTGCGCAGCAGCTTGAGCACGGCAGTGGCGCAGGGCGTGGCAGTCATGTGGGCTCCTTGGCGGCCGGGTCGGCCACGGTTGCCAGTGGGGCGGGCTCGGCCTGGGCCAGCAGCGCCTTGAGCTGTTTCTCGAAGGACACCAGCAGCAGCACGGCGGTGGCCGCAAGGCCGATGGCCAGGCCTATCCAGATGCCGTAGATGCCATTGGGGCTGAGGATGCCCAGTACATAGGCGGCGGGCAGGCCCACCAGCCAGTAGCCGTAGAGGGAGATGCGAAAGGGCCCGGCGGTGTCGCCGATCCCGCGCAGGATGCCGTTGCCGATGTTCTGGCTGGCGTCGAAGAACTGCAGTACCGCGGCGATCAGCAAGCCACTGGCGGTCAGGGCCAGCACCTCCTGGTTGGCGCTTTGTTCGGCGGAAATGAACAGCGCGACGATCGGTTGGGCGAACAGCAGGTAGAGCACCGCGAACAGCAGCATCAGCAGCCCGCCGGCTGCCAGGCCCATGTGCCCCAGTTGCCGGGCGCGATGGTACTGGGCGGCGGCATGGGCCTCGCTGATGTGGATCGAGGCCGCGTGGGAGATTCCCGCGGAGAACATGAAGACGATGTAGATGATCTGGTTGAGCACGGTCTGGGCGGCCAGCGCTTCCATGCCCAGGGTGCCGATCAGCAGGGTCAGGACGCTGAAGAAGCCCGCCTCCGAAGCGTAGGTGCCGGCAATTGGCAGGCCGAGTTTCCACACCGCCCCCAGGCTCGCCCAGGAACACTTCAACTGCCCGGGGGCGAAGTACCGCGCCAGCTCACGGTTGCTCAGCACCACAGCGAGGAACATCAGGCACGAGAGCAGGAACACCAGGCTGCTGGTCAGGGCCACGCCCTCGAAACCCAGGGCCGGCAAGCCGAACCTGCCGTACACCAGGGCGTAGTTCAGGCCCGCGGTGAGCACGATCGATACCAGGGTAATGAGCAGCAGCGGCCCTGGGGTCTTCAGGCCGACAGTGAAGTGGCGCAAGGTCTGGAACCACAGGCACGGCAGCAGGCCCGGGGCCAGGATCGTGAGGAAACGCACGGTGTCGGCGGCCACGCTCGGGTCCTGGCCGAGCCAGACCAGCGGCCGCTCCAGAAGCAGCAGCACGGCAATGAACAGCACACCGCTGAGGGTGGCCCAGAACAGCCCGGCCACCAGCAGTTGGCTGATCTGCTGCGGCTCCTGGCGGGCATTGGCCTGGGCCACCAGATTGCTGACGCCGGTGACCAGGCCGGTGCCGGTGGTACGCAGCTGGTTGAACAGGGCGATGGCCAGGCCGCCGGCGGCGATCTCCTTGGCCCCCAGGGTGCCCAGGACCAGGATATCGATGGTGGTCAGCGCGACATGGGCCAGGTTGGTCAGGATCAGCGGGCAGGCCAGCAGCAGCAACGGCAGGAATTCGCGCTTCCACAGCGGCCAGCCACGTGGGTCGGAGTTCACCATAGCTTGACCCTCTGGCCACGCTGGCCGGCCAGGGCCAGGTCCGCGAGGTAGCGTCCCAGGGCCACGTCGGTGACCACCATGCCGCTGTTGTAGGCGAAGACCACGTCCTGCGGGTGGCGCCGTGCGGGGGCATGGCCGAGGAGGATGTCCGGCAGTTCGGCATCCATCGCCGGCAGGCTGCCGTCGGCGGCGGCAAGGTCGGCGCTGGTGACGCGCATCTGTGCGCTGTCGGTGGCGATGCGGTAGTCGGCGCCGTGCAGCACGTCGGCATCGATGCCATAGCCCACCAGCACCGCCACCGCTCCGGGCTTGAGCCAGGCGCGTCGTACCTGCTGGCGGGCGGTCAGGCCGGCCACGCCGAGGATGATGTCAGCATTCGCCGCGGCCTCGGCCAGGTCGCTGACCACCTCCACCCTGCGCCCCGGGCAGTGGCGTTGCAGCGCTTGTTCCACGGCCTTCAGGCCCTCGGCGTAGTGGCCGTAGACCTGCAGGCGTTCCAGGCCGGGCAGCGCGGCCAGGAGCATCGGCAAGGCAATCTGCCCCTGCACGCCGGTGCCGACCACCAGCGCGGTGCGCGCCTGCGGGCAGGCCGCCCGGGCCATCAGCGCCGAGGTCGCGGAGGTGCGCATCGGTCCCAGCTGGGCGACGTCCATCAGGGCAATCGGCTGGCCGCTGTGGTCATCGCAGAGAAAGATGAAGGAGTGGAAGCCATAGGCGTCCCGCAGGCGCTGCGGGTCGTGTTCGTACACCACCTTGAACCCCAGGGTCTGGCTGGCCCCGTCGCGGCCGACCATGGAGTAGCTGATGGAGCGCTGGTCCCTGGGCTCGACAATGGTCTTCAGCGGGTTCTGCGAGTCGCCCTGGCGCAGGGCGACATAGGCCTGGCGCACCACCTCGAGCACATCGACATAGCGCACGCCGAGGTCTTCCAGGGCGGCTTGCGGCAGCACCCAGAGTTCGCCGGGGGCGGCGTATTGCGTTGAGCGGTTCATCCTGATTCCTCTTGGCAGATAAAACTCACGCCAGCCCGTCGAGCTGCCAGCGCAGGGCGCCGCCGTCGAGTTCGATGACCACCTTGTGCGGCAGTCGGGCTTCATGGAAGGGCGACTCGTTGGAGTCCATCTGGTAGCCGGCGGTATTGAGGTACAGCAGCAGGTCGCCGGGGCGTACCGGGTGCGCGAAGCGGATCTTGCGCCAGGTCAGCATGTCGGCCTCCAGGCAGGTCGAGCCACCGATGCAGGCGATAAAGGGCTCGGGCTCGCGAGGGCTGGCAGGCAGCAGCACCGGCTCGGGCAGGTATTCGCTGTTGAACCACTGCTCCGAGAGGCTGAAGCTACTGCCCTGTACCGTGACCAGGGCGTAGCCGTCGCTGTCGCGGCGGTCCTTGACCCCCTGCACGCGAAACGCGCTGATACCGGCCTGATCCAGCAGGGCCCTGCCGGGCTCGATGATGAAATCGATGCCGTGGCGGGCCGCCTGTTGCGCCAGGCTGATGGTGCCCTCGACCGGCGCCGCGAGGATGTCCGCCAGGGCCTCGGCGCAAGCGCGTGGGGCGCCGTAGGGATAGAAATCGCTGAACGATTTACCCGCGTGGTAGTGCGTGGGGTGGTTGTGCTGGCGAAAGCGCTCCCAGGCTTGCGGGCTCACGTACTGCACGGCGAAGCCACCGCCCAGGTTGATGCGCCTGCAGTGGTCCAGGCCGCTGGCGCGGGTGTCGATGCACAGTGTCAGCAGCTGGGCGGCGGCCTCGACCCGCTGTTCGCAGGAGTAGCCGCCAAGGTGGAAGGAGAAACCTTCCAGGCGCAATCCGCGTGGGTCTTCGCGGCACAGCGCAATGGCCTGTGCACATTCAGCCGGGCTCAGGCCAAAGCGGCTGTCGGCATGGCTCTCGGGGCGCTGGCGCAGGGTCAGCCGGGCCGCTTGCCCGCGGTCGTGGGCCAGCTGTTGCAGGCGCCGCAATTCATTCAGCGAGTCGATCGCCAGCAGGCACTGGTGGCTGAGGCCCAGCTCCAGCAGGCGCTGGCTCTTCTCCGGGCCGGAGATGCCGATGCGAGGGCCCGGCACGCCGCCGCCCAGGGTCTTTTCCAGTTCGCCGAGGCTGGCTACGTCGACGCCGATGCCCTGCTGGCTGCAGGCCCTGACCAGGCAGTCGGCCTTGTTGGCTTTCTTGGCGTACAACAGGGCGCCATCCACCGCATGCTGTTCGAAAGTGCGCTGGAACCGCTGCACATTGCCGGTGAATACCTGGGGCAGCATCAGGTGCAGCGGCGAGCCCAGGCCGTCCACCAGGCTGTGCAGCGCCTCTGGATGCTGGCGCAGCAATGCCTCGACCTGGGGATGCCTGAGGCTGGGCAGAGGCGTGCCTGGGCAAGCGGCATCGCAGGGCGTGGCGTCGTTGGCGAGCTGCATGACTGACATATTCATCCTTGGCAGAGTCGGTCGTGGCGGCACCCGGGAGGGGCCGGCCGGGAGTGAACTCAGAATTCGAAGCGGGCGGAGAAGAACACCTCGCGCTCGCGGCCCACTTCCAGCCCGCCCTGGTAGTAGGTGCTGGCGTAGTAGTAGGTGTTGCTCAGGTTCTTGCCGTGCACCCGGTAGGTCACCGGCGTGCCGCCCAGGCGGGTCTTGTAGCTGGCACCGGCATCGAGCAGGGCGTAGCCGGGGATGTAGCCACTGTTCTGCGGGTCCACCGGGCGGCTGCCGACCAGGCTCAGGGTGCTGTCCAGTGACAGGCCGGGCAGGCTTTGCACCTGGTACTGGGCCCCCAGCGCGCCTTTCCATTTCGGTACGCCTTCGGTGCGTTTGCCGGCCACGCTGGGGTCATCCACATCGTCGAGGCGGGTTGCCAGGTAGGCCAGGTTGGCGTTGAGGGTCAGCGAGTCGGTGAAGCGGTCGCTGAGGTTCAGTTCGACCCCGCGGTGGCGGTACTCGCCCTTGCTGACGAAGGTGTTGCTGGTGTCGAGGTAGCTGGCGTTGCGGCGGATCTCGAACAGTGCCAGGCCCAGGCTCAGGCGCGAGTCGATCTCGGCCTTGAGGCCGACTTCGTATTGCTCGGACTCGATGGCGTCGGTGGGCTGGTTCTTGTTGGTGGCATTCCAGGGCGCGTAGTCGCCTTTTTCCAGGCCGCGGGAATAGCTGACGTAGGTCATCAGGTGTTCCAGCGGGCGGTAGATCAGTGCGGCGCTGGGGATGAACACGTCGTGGCTCTGGGGCAGGGCGGTGGCCGACAGGTGATCGGCGCGATACCAGATGTAGCGACCGCCGAGCAGCACCTGGAACTGCTCGTTGAGGGCAATCAGGTCGCTGGCGAACACCGAGCTTTCCTTGATCCGCGAGACGAATTCGATGTCGTTCTCCGGCCCGAAGTGGTGCTTGGGCGGTTGCACCGGATGCAGGATGTTGCCCACCGAAACATCGCCGACGCTGATCCCGGGGTTGTTGCTGTTGATGTCGTCCCAGGCCGGGCTGCGGTCCTTGAACTGCTTGTAGCCGGTGCCGAGGAACACGTCGTGGTACAGGCTGCCGGTGTTGAACTTGCCGGCCAGGTAAGACTGCAGCGACCAGGTGCTGAACACTTCGCCACGGGAGACATAGAGGTCGGCGGTGCCGATGTCGCCATTGGGCTGGATGTTGAACAGGTCGTTGTAGCCACCGTGGCGCTCGACCCGCGAATAGTTGGCCTGGGTGATCGAGGTCCAGTTGTCATCGAGGCTGTATTCGAACTTGGCGTCGATGTTCTTGCCTTCGGTCTGGTGGCGGAACCAGGAGCCGGTGAGCAGGTCGCGGCGGTTGATCTTCGGTGGCCGCACGTAGCTGGAGGCATCCAGCGGGTTGGCCCGGTGGCGCTGGTCGGCCCGCAGCAGCGGGTCGGCCACGGTGGATTTCCACGACCAGTCGGTGTTGAGCTGCAACAGGGCGCGATCGCTCAAGCGAAAGTCGGTGGCCAGGCCGATGAACTTGCGCTCCAGGTCCCGGGCGTGATCGTAGTCGCCATTCTTCTCGTAGCCGGCATTCAGGCGATAGCCGAATGCGCCGTTGGCGGTCGAGTTGCTGTTGTCCACGGCCAGGTAGCGGCCGGTCAGCGACGAGCCTTGCAGGGTGAGGTTGAGCAGCGGGTCGCGGGTCGGGCGCTTGAGGATGTAGTTGATCGTGCCGCCGGGCGAATTGACGCCGTAGAGAAAACCCGAGGGTCCTTTGAGCACGTCGATGCGCTCGACGTTTTCCAGGGGCACGTCATGGTGCGGCGCCAGGGTCAGGCCATCGCGGCGCAGGGTGTTGAAGTTGTCCATGGCGAAGCCGCGCAGGCGGAAGTTGTCGAAGCCGCTGCCGGCCGAAGCGCTGAGGATCGACGGGTCCAGGCTGAGCACATCGACGGCGGTGCGGGCGGAGGCGTCGGCGATGGTTTTGGCGTCGTAGCTCTGGATGGCCAGGGGGATATCCAGGGGACTCTTGGCCCCGAACGCCCCGGCATTGACTTCAACGGCATCGTTGAGCGGCGGCGCGCTGATCCGGGTCGCATCGAGGCTCAGGGACGATGTGTGCTTGTCCGGGTCCTCGGTCTCCTGTGCCTGGGCGACGGCCAGGCCGGCGCAGGCCGAAACAACGCTGGCAAAAACCCTGAAGGCGCAGCGCGCCGGTGATCCAAGCAATGGATTCATCTGTAGTCCCTTAACTCAACGCAGCTGAAATGACGCCGCCGTTCCAATCTGCAACCGTCGTGGCCAGCCGATGAACCTTGTCCGTCGACTGAGGCTGAAGACCCTGCTAACGTCAGCCCTTCATATGAGAACCGTTATCAAGAGATACATTATAACGTTTTAAAAAATGACGCAATGCTGCCTGGGAATTGTCCCGGGAGCTGCCGTGATCGAGATTTCGCGGAGGGTCCCCGGATGGTTTTTCTCGGGTTTTTGCGCAGCGGTCGGTGTTTTTGCCTGTATGAAACCGATGGCTTTGACTAAGGTGCACCCATAGTTACCGGAGCGTGCTGCATGACTGCTGTGGATTTACCCGCCGTACCCCGAGTGTTGATTGCCGAGGCCGACCCCTGGTCCCGTGATCTGTTGAAGCAGGTCTTGTTGAACGTGCGCTGCGACGCGCGCCTGGACCTGTGTGCCGATGGCCAGGAAGCCATGGACCTGTTGAGCGCCAGACCCTACGACCTGATCATTGCCGACTGGGAACTGCCAGGCATCGACGGCCTGTCGGTGCTGCGCTCGGTGCGCCAGCGCAAGCGCAATCCGCTGCAACCGTTCATTCTCCTCAGCGTGCGCAGCGACAGTGCCAGCGTGCGCGAGGCGCTGCCATTGGCCCCCACCGCCTACCTGACCAAGCCTTTGAACATGGAGAGCCTGACCCAGCGCTTGCAGGGACTGTTGCTGGATGCCGGCCAGGAGGTGTCCTGCGAAGTGCCAGCACTGGCCCCCGGCATGACCTTGTGGACCTTTCTCGAACGCCGCCGCGAAGTGGCCGATGGCGCGCCGCTGCTGACCGATGTGCAACTGGCGGTCAAGCGCAGCCTCAACCCCGAAGGGCTGGACATCCGGTTGCTGGAGGAAGAAATACACACCGACCCGCAAATCACCGCGGTACTGATCTCTGCTGCCAACAGCGCCGCGCAGCATCACGGCGACGGTGTGCAGACCCTGTCCCAGGCCCTGCATCGCCTGGGCACCGGGCAGAGCATGAACCTGATTCTCGGCCTGACCCTCAAGCGCAGCGCGCGCCTCAGCGATCCGGCCCTGGCCGACTACGCCGAACGTTACTGGGGGTTGTCGCTGCACACCGCCGAGTACGGCCGGACCCTGGCGCGCCTGCTGGACCTGGACCAGGAGCGCTGCTACTGCGCGGGCCTGCTGCACCGCCTGGGCGACCTGGCGCTGCTGCGCTGCCTGCAGGAGTGGAAGCAGGCCGGAGGCGAGCTGGACGACCAGGAAGAAATCGGCGATGCCCTGGAGCGCTTTGGCGCGGCCTATGGCTCCGCCCTGCGTACCCGTTGGCGCATGCCCCTGGAACTGCGGGAACTGATCGCCTCGATCTACCAGCTGGGAGGTGGGGTCTATTCCCGCGAAGCACTGGTGATGAACCTGGCGGCGCAACTGGCGCGCCTGACGCCCCACGAGGGCGTGGAGGAGGTGGCCCGCAGCAAGACTGCGCGGCTGCTGAAGGTCGGCCTGCCGGAGCTCACCCGCCTGCGCAAGAGCTGAGGATGGATCGCGGTGCGCGGCGCATGCAGTGCGCGTTGGCGCGTCTAGGCGACGCCTACCAACTGCCCAGGATCGAACACAGGTCGAACCAGCCTTCGACGGTCTGGTCCTCGGCACGCAAGGCCAGGTAGAAAAATGGCCAGGCTGGAACCAGCGCCAGCAACTGCGCCGGGTGTGCCCCGTCCTTCAGTGCCAGGGCCACGCCCATCACGGGAAACACCAGGCCGATCAGGCAACACACCAGGCGCTTGCCCCGGCAGCCACTGCGTTTGCTGTTGATGCGTCTGAGCAGTTGTTGTTCGTTCATCGGGCACGTTCTACAGCAACCGGCGGAGCTGCGAAAGGGCCGCTCGGATGAACGACTCGGGCCAGTCGACGGCTGCCGCGCGTGGCCGTCAACTAGCCGGTGACGATGCGATTCTTGCCCTGGCGCTTGGCCTCGTACATGGCTGCATCGGCCCGGGCAAACAGGCTGTCGAGGCTCTCATCGGCGGGCAGCAGGCCGGTCAGGCCCTGGCTGACGGTGATGCTGAAGGCCTGGCCGTTGTGGCTGAAGCTCTGGCGCTGGATCTCCCGCTGCAGGCGTTCGGCCACCGGCCGCGCCATGTCCGCGGCGCAGCCAGGGAATACCGCGGCGAACTCTTCGCCGCCGATGCGTCCGAACAGGTCGCCGCGGCGCAATGCGGCGCGCCCGCTTTCGGCGATGCGTTGCAGGACGATGTCGCCCTCGGGGTGGCCGTAGGTGTCGTTGATCACCTTGAAGTCATCGATGTCCAGCAGCAGGAAGGCCAGGGGCGCACCCTGCAGGCGGGCTTGCTCGAACTCGCGGTTGGCGCATTCGAAGAAGTGCCGGCGATTGCTGCTCTGGGTCAGCACATCGGTGGTGGCCAGGCGTTGCAACTCGGCCTCCAGCTGTTTCTTCTCGGTGATGTCTTCGGCGATGCCAACCACGATCAATCGTTGCCCGGGTTCGGCGTTGCGGTTGATGAAGCACTTGTCGCTGAGCCAGCGCACCTGCCCCTGGGCATCGATGATGCGGTACTCGCGGTCTTCGACTGCGCCCTTTTCCAGGACCTGGGCCAGGCTGCGTTCGGCGTATTCCAGGTCGTCGGGGTAGATGCTGTCGCGCCACTGGTTGCTGTCCGCCAGCAGCAGGCTGGCGGGGCGGCCAAAAATCCGCTCATAGGCCGGGCTGACGTACAGCACCTGGCGCGTGTCCCAGTCGAAGGCCCAGAGCACCGCGTTGACGCTGACCAGCAAGGAGCTGAACAGCTGTTCGCGTTCGGTCAGGCGGGCGACTTCGCCCTGGGCGTGCATCAGCGCCATGAGGGTTTGCGCGGCCTCGGGCCACTGGGGAAGGGAAGAGTGAGTGTGTGGGTTCTTGTTGACCATTGGCACAGATCTCAAAAGGCGTGCCGCGCGGTGTTCGACAGCGGCTGCAACCAAGCCCGCCTGGGTGGCGAAGTGTTGTTTGAGATAGGGGATCGGGCGCTAAGTTCCCAGGAGGCCGGGCGACCTGGCGCGCTCCCGCCGGACGGTCGAACGCCCCGTCGAGGCCCGCCACCCATGCCGCCTGTGTGGCGAGGGAGCCTGCACCCGCTCGGCGGCGCAGCTGCTGCAAACCAGGCAATGAAACATTCCAGACAGAACGCGAAGGCCGGGGGGATGCCGAGCGATCCCGCACCCTTCGCCACAGCAGGTTGTGGCGAAGGGCTGGGCCTCAGGCCGCGTTGGGCCGCAGGGAGTAGGTCTTCAACTGATGGGCGAAGTCCCGCAGGGACTGGATACCACTGGCCTCGGCCTCGTGGACCCAGTCCTTGATCGCCGCCAGCATGTCGTGGCCGTTGGCGCTGGTCTTGGCCCAGATCTGTTGCAGCGCCAGGCGCTTCTCGTAGATCACCTTCAACGCCTGGCTGTGCTCCAGCATGTTCTGGATGCGCAGGTGATGGCGGTCTTCCAGCAGGCTGGTTTCCCGGGACAGCAGGCGCTTGGCGCGGTGGAACTGGTGGCGCACCGAGTGATCGACCTTGGCCAGTTCCTGCTTGACCAGTGGGCCGATCACCAGCTTGCGGTACTGGGCCATGATCTGGAACCGGTTGTTGAGGATGGCCATGGCGGTGTCCATGTCCAGGTGCCCCTTGCCTTCGACCCGGTGGGCGATCGGCGCGACCCGCTGGACCTTGGCCAGGCGCAGGAAGCTGAACACCTTGATCCACGCCCAGCCCATGTCGAACTCCCACTTCTTCACCGACAGCTTGGCCGAGTTGGGGTAGGTGTGGTGGTTGTTGTGCAGCTCTTCACCGCCGACGATGATGCCCCAGGGCACCAGGTTGGTGGCGGCGTCGCGGCATTCGAAGTTGCGGTAGCCCACGGCGTGGCCCAGGCCATTGATGACACCGGCGGCCCAGAACGGAATCCACATCATCTGGATGGCCCAGATGGTGATGCCGATGGTGCCGAACAGCATCAGGTCGATCACCGCCATCAGGGCGATGCCACCCAGTTTGTAGCGGCTGTAGAGGTTGCGCTCGATCCAGTCTTCCGGGCAGTTCTTGCCGTAGATGCGCAGGGTTTCCGGGTTCTTCGCCTCTTCGCGATACAGTTCGGCGCCCTTGCGCAGCACCGTGGACAGGCCCTTGATCACCGGGCTGTGGGGATCGTCGACGGTCTCGCATTTGGCGTGGTGCTTGCGGTGGATGGCGGTCCACTCGCGGGTGTTCTGCGCCGTGGTCAACCACAGCCAGAAGCGGAAGAAATGTTTCAGGCCGGCGTTGAGTTCCAGGGAACGGTGCGCGGAATAGCGATGCAGATAGACGGTGACCGCAACAATGGTCACGTGGGTCATCAACAGAGTGACTGCCACCAGTTGCCAGGCGGACAAGCCAAGTAAACCTTCATACCACATAGGCGATAAGGCCCTCGAAAAAGAAAAAAACAGCCCAGGCATTATCACTAAGCCGAGTCAGAAAACCAGTCGCCCTTTCAGATAAGAGTGGCGGCATGTTTCTTCCTCTATAATCCCAAACTTTTCGTGTGGAAATAGACGGACTTATGTCGGTTTCTTATCGCAATGGCTTGCGTGCCGCGCTGCTCTACCTGCTGCTGTCACTGGCGTGGCTGCAGTTCAGTGGTCATTTATTGAGCAGTTTCTTCGATGGGTTGACCGACCAGGCCCACTGGCAGCTGGTCAGTGGCTATGCCTGGGCCGTGGTCAGCGCGGTGCTGATCTTCTTCGCCCGGGCCCGGCTGTTGCGGGTGCTGGGGGCCGATCGCTGGTTGCGCCATCAGCAGAAGGATCGCGAGCGCCTGCGCCAGGCTGCGGCGGTGTTCGACTGCACCCGCGAAGGGGTTCTGGTGAGCGATACCCAGGGCCAGATCGTCCACGTCAACCGGGCCTTTATCGAAATCACCGGCTATCAGCGCGAAGAAGTGCTGGGGCGCCAGCCGAGCCTGTTCAAGTCCGGGCACCATTCGGCGGACTTCTACAAGGCGATGTTCGACTCGCTGCAGCAGACCGGCGAGTGGAGCGGCGAGATCTGGAACCGACGCAAGAGCGGCGAGATCTACCCGCAGTGGCAGACCATTCGCGCGATCCATGATGAACAAGGCGAACTCACCCACTATGTCGCGGTGTTTTCCGACATCAGCGCGATCAAGGACTCCCAACACGAGCTGGCCCACCTGGCTCACCACGACCCGTTGACCGACCTGCCCAACCGCCTGCTGTTCACCGATCGCGCCGAACAGGCCCTGGCTTCGGCGCAGATCCACAAGCGCGGTTGCGCCATGCTGATGATCGACCTGGATCACTTCAAAATGATCAACGACAGCCTCGGCCACAACGTCGGCGACCAGTTGCTCAAGGCCGTGGCCGAGCGCCTGGGAGAGATGTTCGGCCCCGGCATCACCCTGGCGCGCCTGGGCGGCGACGAGTTCGCCGTGCTGGCTGAAAGCTGTCCGCAGTTGGTGCAGGCGGCGGCCCTGGCCCAGCGCATCATCGACGGCCTCAAGGAGCCCTTCCCGTTGGGCGAGCACCAGTTGGTGATCAACGCCAGCATCGGCATCAGCCTGTTCCCCAGCGACGCCCTGAGCGCCCAGCAGTTGCTGCGCAACGCCGATGCGGCGCTGTTCAAGGCCAAGAGCGCCGGGCGCAATGGCTACGCCCTGTACACCGAGGAACTCACCGCCCATGCCCAGCAGCGGGTGGAGATCGCCTTCGAGCTGCGCCGCGCCCTGGAGCAGCAAGAGCTGAGGGTCTACTACCAGCCGGTGCATGACCTCAAGAGCAGCCGCCTGATCGGGGTCGAATCCCTGGTGCGCTGGGAGCACCCCGAGCGCGGCCTGGTGTCACCGGCGGAATTCATCCCGATTGCCGAGCGCACCGGGATGATCGCCGAGATCGACGCCTGGGTCATGCAGCAGGCCTGTCGGCAGATGTGCCAGTGGCAGGCCGAGGGCGTGGTGCTGTCGTTTATCGCGGTGAACGTCTCCACTCGCTTGTTCGCCCGCAGTGAGCTGTACCAGCAAGTGGCCAAGGTGCTGCACGAAACCGGCCTGGACCCGGCCTACCTGGAGCTGGAAGTCACTGAGAGCGCAGTGATGGATGATCCGGAAGTGGCCCTGGAGCAGATGCACCGCCTGCGGGAGCTGGGCATTCGCCTGGCCATCGACGATTTCGGCACCGGTTATTCCTCCCTGCTGCGGCTCAAGCGCCTGCCGGTGCAGAAGCTCAAGATCGACCAGGGGTTCGTCGCCGGCCTGCCGTGGGACGAAGACGACGCGGCGATTTCCCGGGTGATCATCGCCCTGGCCCAGAGCATGGGCATGCAGGTTCACGCCGAAGGCATCGAGCAGATGGAGCAGGCACGGTTCCTCCTCGAACACGGATGCGACCTGGGCCAGGGCTACTGGTTCGGCCGGCCGATGCCGGCGGCGCAGTTGGACTGGAGCAACGCCCCGCCGATCCGCTGAGGTGCGGCTGCAAGGCCGCACGCAAGGGGCGCCGCAGTGCCACTGCCGACGCCCCGAGCGGTGCCTGGGCGCAACGCCCATGGCATCGAGGGAAAGGCCCCAGAGCCGTGCCGGAGGTGCAGGGATTGCGCCCTGCGACACCTTCGGCAGCAAGGGTTTGGGACCTAACCCTGCGTTCTGGCAAATAATTTTTTCTGGTTATATAAACATTCTTAAATAGTATTTTTAAGAATATCTGCGGCTATCTACTATTGCTCCTACGCCGCAAGCAGTGCCGCCACTGCCAGGCATCCCTCACTCAAGGAGCAGCACCATGAGCGCATCTCTACGCAGCGTTGACGGCCAGGACGAAGCAACCATCTTGCGGGAAATTCAAAGTGCCTTGCGGGACCTGCGCTTTGGCGCGGTGGAAATCACCGTGCACAACGCCCAAGTGGTGCAGATCGAACGCAAGGAAAAATTCCGCCTGCAACAGCCCGGCAACAAACCCAGCTGAACACCGCGTCACCCTCTCGTGATCGAGAGGCCCGACTGGTCCACCGGAGGGCGTCATCCATGACCCCCAGCACGAACCCCAGCGTTCCTTTTCGAATGCGGGCTGAAATCGCCATAAGAAAAATGCCAGCACCTTAAAAAAATTTCAGGAGCTTCACCATGTCGTCGATTCGCCGTTATGCCCTGGCCGCCCTCGCCAGCGCTGTTTTTGCCGGTTCCGCCGTTGCCAAGGACTATGAGCTGCTCAACGTGTCCTACGACCCGACCCGTGAGCTGTACCAGGACTACAACGCCGAGTTCGTGAACTTCTGGAAGCAGGAGCACCCGGGCGACAACGTGAAGATCCAGCAATCCCACGGTGGCTCCGGCAAGCAGGGCCGGGCGGTGATCGACGGCCTGCGCGCCGACGTGGTGACCCTGGCCCTGGCCGGTGACATCGACGAAATCGCCAAGCTCGGCAAGACCCTGCCGGCGGACTGGCAAAAACGCCTGCCGGACGCCAGCACCCCCTACACCTCGACCATCGTGTTCCTGGTGCGCAAGGGCAACCCCAAGGGCATCAAGGACTGGGGCGACCTGGTCAAGAAAGACGTCTCGGTGATCACCCCGAACCCGAAAACCTCCGGCGGTGCGCGCTGGAACTTCCTGGCCGCCTGGGCCTACGGCCTGAAGGCCGGCGGGAGTGAGGCCAAGGCTCAGGAATACGTGAAAGAGCTGTTCAAGCACGTGCCGGTGCTGGACACCGGTGCCCGCGGCTCGACCATCACCTTCGTCAACAACGGCCAGGGCGACGTGTTGCTGGCCTGGGAAAACGAAGCCTTCCTGGCGCTGAAGGAAGACGGCGGCGCCGACAAGTTCGACATCGTCGTGCCGTCGCTGTCGATCCTCGCCGAGCCGCCGGTGGCGGTGGTGGACAAGAACGCCGAGAAAAAGGGCAACACCCAGATCGCCGAGGCCTACCTCAAGCACCTGTACAGCCCGGCCGGCCAGGAAATTGCCGCGAAGAACTTCTACCGCCCACGGGACAAGGACATCGCCGCCAAATATGCTCAGCAGTTCCCGAAACTGGACCTGGTAACTATCGACAAGGACTTCGGCGGCTGGAAAACTGCCCAACCGAAATTCTTCAATGACGGTGGCGTGTTCGACCAGATCTACACGGCGCAATAACCCTGTTGTAGGAGCTGGCTTGCCAGCGAAGGCGCCCCTGAGGGCAGTGCACGACTTGCGGGGCCTTGCGCCGGCAAGCCGGCTTCTACCAGGCAGAGCCCGCATTGAGTTGCGGGTTTTGCGTATCCGTTCCGTTAACCAAGGACTCTTATGTCGCGTCGTATCTCCCCCGTCATACCCGGCTTCGGGCTGACGCTGGGCTACACCTTGGTGTACCTCAGCCTGATTGTGCTCATCCCCCTGGCGGCGATGTTCGTGCATGCCGCGCAACTCACCTGGGATCAGTTCTGGGCCATCGTCAGCGCCCCCCGGGTGCTCGCCGCCCTCAAGCTGAGCTTCGGCACGGCGCTGTGCGCGGCCATCATCAACGGCCTGATCGGCACGCTGCTGGCCTGGGTGCTGGTGCGCTACAGCTTCCCCGGGCGCAAGATCATCGATGCCATGATCGACCTGCCCTTCGCCCTGCCCACGGCCGTGGCCGGCATCGCCCTGACGGCCCTCTATGCGCCCTCCGGACTGGTCGGCCAGTTCGCCACCGACCTGGGCTTCAAGATTGCCTACACCCCCCTGGGCATCACCCTGGCGCTGACCTTCGTCACCCTGCCGTTCGTGGTGCGCACGGTGCAGCCGGTGCTGGCGGACATCCCCCGTGAAGTGGAAGAGGCCGCCGCCTGCCTCGGCGCCAAGCCCTGGCAAGTGTTCCGCCATATCCTGGTGCCGGCGCTGCTGCCGGCCTGGCTCACCGGCTTCGCCCTGGCCTTTGCCCGGGGCGTCGGCGAGTACGGTTCGGTGATCTTCATCGCCGGCAACATGCCGATGAAGACCGAGATCCTGCCGCTGCTGATCATGGTCAAGCTCGACCAGTACGACTACACCGGCGCTACCGCCATCGGCGTGTTGATGCTGGTGGTTTCCTTCATCCTGCTGCTGCTGATCAACCTGTTGCAGCGGCGCATCGAACGACCTTAGAGGAGGCGCGAACATGTCCCAATCGTCTATTAGCGCCGCCTCGTCGGCCAACGCTGCGCGCCGTGGCAGCGCGACATCCCGTCGGGTGCTGATCGGCCTCGGCTGGCTGATCTTCGCCCTGTTCCTGCTCCTGCCTCTGTTCATCGTCGTGTCCCAGGGCCTGAAGCTGGGCCTGGGCGCCTTCTTCGATGCGATCTTCGAGCCCGACGCGCTGTCGGCGCTCAAGCTCACGGTGATCGCGGTGCTGATCTCGGTGCCGCTGAACCTGGTGTTCGGGGTCAGCGCCGCCTGGTGCGTGAGCAAGTACTCGTTCCGTGGCAAGAGCATCCTGGTGACCCTGATCGACTTGCCGTTCTCGGTCTCGCCGGTGATCGCCGGCCTGGTCTATGTGCTGATGTTCGGGGCCCAGGGCTTTTTCGGCCCGTGGCTGTCGGACCACGACATCCAGATCGTCTTCGCCCTGCCGGGCATCGTCCTGGCGACCATCTTCGTCACCGTGCCCTTCGTCGCCCGCGAGCTGATCCCGCTGATGCAGGAGCAGGGCACCCAGGAAGAGGAAGCGGCGCGCCTGCTGGGCGCCAACGGCTGGCAGATGTTCTGGCACGTCACGGTGCCCAACATCAAGTGGGGCCTGATCTATGGCGTGGTGCTCTGCACCGCCCGGGCGATGGGTGAATTCGGTGCGGTATCGGTGGTTTCCGGGCACATTCGCGGGGTGACCAACACCCTGCCGCTGCACGTCGAGATCCTCTACAACGAATACAACCACGTCGCCGCCTTCGCCGTTGCGAGCCTGTTGCTGATCATGGCGCTCTTCATCCTGCTGCTGAAGCAGTGGAGCGAAAACCGTATTAACCGCCTGCGCGCCAGCGCCGCGGAGGAATAATTCATGTCGATCGAAGTCCGTAACGTCAGCAAGAATTTCAACGCCTTCAAGGCCCTGAACAGCATCAACCTGGACATCCACAGCGGCGAGCTGGTGGCGCTGCTGGGGCCGTCCGGCTGCGGCAAGACCACCCTGCTGCGGATCATCGCCGGCCTGGAAACCCCCGATGACGGCAGCATCGTGTTTCACGGCGAGGACGTTTCCGGCCACGACGTGCGCGATCGCAACGTCGGTTTCGTGTTCCAGCACTACGCCCTGTTCCGCCACATGAGCGTGTTCGACAACGTCGCCTTCGGCCTGCGCATGAAGCCCAAGAACCAGCGCCCAAGCGAAAGCCGGATTGCCGAGAAGGTCCATGAACTCTTGAACATGGTGCAGCTGGACTGGCTCTCCGATCGCTACCCGGAGCAGCTCTCCGGCGGCCAGCGCCAGCGCATCGCCCTGGCCCGTGCCCTGGCGGTGGAGCCCAAGGTGCTGTTGCTCGACGAGCCCTTCGGCGCCCTCGACGCCAAGGTGCGCAAGGAGCTGCGCCGCTGGTTGGCGCGGCTGCACGAAGACATCAACCTGACCTCGGTATTCGTCACCCACGACCAGGAAGAGGCCATGGAAGTGGCTGACCGCATCGTGGTGATGAACAAGGGCGTGATCGAGCAGATCGGCTCGCCGGGCGAGGTCTACGAGAACCCGGCCAGCGACTTCGTCTATCACTTCCTCGGCGACTCCAACCGCCTGCACCTGGGGGAGGACAACCACGTGCTGTTCCGTCCCCACGAGGTGTCGCTGTCGCGCTCGGAGCTGGAAGACCACCACGCCGCCGAAGTGCGCGACATCCGCCCGCTGGGGGCCACCACCCGGGTGACCCTCAAGGTCGAAGGGCAGAGCGAACTGATCGAGGCCGAAGTGGTGAAGGATCACGACAGCCTGATCGGCCTGGCCCGTGGCGAGACGCTGTTCTTCAAGCCCAAGGTCTGGCAGAAACACACCAGCCTCTGACTCCCGCCGGCCCCTCCTGCGAGCCCCACGTCTCGCAGGAGCCGGCTCGCTGTTGGCCGCAGCCTTTCTCCTCAGCCTCGCACCTTGTAGGAGCTGGCTTGCCAGCGAAAGCGTCATCCAGACTTGCACCAGGCTTGAGGGCCCCTTCGCCGGCAAGCCGGCTCCTACCGGGGCTCGCTGTTGGCCGCAGCAATTCTCCTCACCCTCGCACCTTGTAGGAGCTGGCTTGCCAGCGAAAGCGTCCTCCAGACTTGCACCAGGCTTGAGGGCCCCTTCGCCGGCAAGCCGGCTCCTACGGGCTCGCGGCTGGGTGATGGCGTTCGGCTATTGCTGCTAGCTCGATTCGGTCTATGGCCCGTCCCCTGGCCGCAACATTCCTTATCTACGCTGGAAATTGTGCCAGGAGGGCGCGATTGAAGAGTCCATGACGGACCGGCGTTCTGTCTCCTGGCCAGCCTGATGCCAAGGAGACAAGCATGAAAAAGGAAACCCATCGGCCCGGTCCGAGGCTTGGCTGTGCGCTATGCGGTGCGCTGCTCAGCCCGCTGGCGTTCGCGCTCGCGCCGCCTGACCTGTCCTCGCGCATACCCTACGACGTTGCAGTCACCGCGCCCCCGGCTCCGACTCTGGAAAGCCTGCAGCGGGACTTTGACGTGCTGTCCTGGCAGACCTTCATCGCCCTCAACTGGCCGGCCCGGGACGACGGCAGCCCGGACACCGGCCCCATCGGCAAGGAAGACGGTCCCACCGTCTGGGAAGGCTGGAAAGAGAGCTACCAGATCTTCCGGGCCAAGGGTGAAAAGCCGCTGGCCTGGGATGCCCCGGCGATTCTTCCCAAGCCCTGCGAGGGGCTCAAGTCCGGGCGCCTGCTGCAGCAGATGGGCAAGGTCGCGGGGGTGCTCGATGAATTCATCCAGCCGTTCCAGAGCGGGCCGCTGGTGGATCAGAGCGGCACCTACACCCGCAATGAAATCGTGGTCAACCGGCCGATGTTCAACGATATCGTCGACAAGGGCCTGTACAGCGTCCAGGGCCAGCAGGCGTATTTCGCCGCCAGCCCGAACAACCGCGTGGCCTTCAGTTGCAGTTCAAGTCCCCACCAGAAGCTGGGCGCGATCATGGTCAAGGCTTCGTGGAAGGTACTGGACGGTAATGACCAGCGCAGCCGGTTCCATAGCGTCGATGCCCTGGTCTATACCCCTGGCAACAGCGATCCGACCCACGGGCCCATTGTGGAGGAGTCGTGCAAGGCCCAGTTGGTGGGCCTGGTGGGCCTGCACATAGTGCACAAGACCGAATTGGCGCCGCAGTGGGTCTGGTCGACTTTCGAGCATGTGGACAACGTGCCGGAAAAAACCACCCCACCGGAGCAGCGCCAAGGCCCGTACCTGTTCTACAACGCCGCCAGCCCGGCCAAGGTCAACGAGCCGCCACCCCGGCCCTGGAACCCGGCGGTCAAGGCCGCGCCGTCGCAGATCGTCCGCGATATCCCGTTGACCGAGGCCGCCAAGGCCCTGAACAGCAGCTACCAGGCACTGTTGCGCACGGCCAACCCCCAGAGTGTCTGGGCCAACTACCAGATGATCGATACCCAGTGGCCCGCCGATCCGGCCCCGGACTGCGAGAGGCCGTCGCCGACCAATCCCCTGGGCAGCCCGGCCCCGACCTTCCTGGCCAACGCCACCCTGGAAACCTTTATCCAGGGCACGGTGCCCCAGGCATCTTCCAGTTGCATGGACTGCCACAACAACGCCAGCACCCGGGTCACCCAGAACCCCCGCACCACCTTTGCCGACTTCACCTATCTGCTGGAGCGCGCCCAGTCCACCGGCGCCGCAGGGAGCAAACCATGAGCACCGATCGTAAAAACTTCGTCGGCCTGTCCTCGGCCCTGTTGGGGATCGGCATCGACTTGCTGGCGCCGCGGATCGACCCCATCGATCTGCCGACGACATTCCTCGCCTATGTCCGCCCGAGGCTGACGGACAAGGTGTTCGATGCCCTGCTCGGACAGTATGCGGCCTTGGCCGCCGATCATCTGCCAGCCGACGAGATCGCCCGGGAGCTGCTCAAGGATCCCGCGCAGCAGTCGACGCTGGCCTGCCGCTCGATCATGAAAATGTGGTTGCTGGGGGTCTGGTACCAGCCCTATGACGCCGACGCCTTCAAGAGGAAGCAGCAGTCGGTCGTGTCCGATCTGGCGTACCAGCAAAGCTGGGCCTGGAAGGCGGCACAGGCCCACCCCATGGGCTACAGCCAGTTTCATTTTGGCTACTGGAGCGAGACGCCCCCTCCCCTGGAGGCCTTCACCGGGGTGCCCGCCAAGGGCCAGCAAGGAGCATCGTCATGAGCACAGAACAAGCAGATGTGGTGATAGTCGGTGCCGGTCTGGCAGGCAGCATCATCGCCTACCAACTGGGCCTGGCCGGGGTCAAGGTGCTGGTGCTGGAGTCCGGTCCCAGCGTGCCGGCCAATCGCACCCAGTACATGGAGCGTTTCTATAACGCCACGCTCAAGACCCCCGAGTCGCCGTACCCGCCGGCCAGCAACCTGGAGCCGCAGCTGTACCCGCAACTGCAGCCTGCCCAGCAGAACGCGCCACGGCCCACCATTGCCGACCTGATCAATGGCTGGCAGAACCCGCAGACCAGCTACCTGGTGCAGAAAGGCCCGCAGGCCTTCACCAGTACCTATGAGCGGGTCGGTGGCGGCACCACCTGGCACTGGGTCGCGACCTGCCTGCGCATGCTGCCCAACGATTTTCGCCTCAAGTCGCTGTACGGCGTCGGCGTCGACTGGCCCATTGGCTATGAGGACCTGCAAAGCGCCTATTGCCGCGCCGAGGCGGAGATTGGCGTGGCGGCGGATGTGGCTGACCAGGCTTACCTGGGCATGACCTTTCCCGAGGGCTACCAATTCCCCATGCACAGCATCCCGCTGTCCCTGGTGGACGCCAGTTTCGTCAAGGCGGTGCAGGGCCATTCGTTCGCCGACCTGCCGCTGCTGGTGAGCCCGACCCCGGCCGGGCGCAACTCCGAGCCCTATGCCGGGCGCCGGGTCTGCGCGGGCAATACCAACTGCACGCCGATCTGCCCGATCCAGGCCAAGTACGATGCCACCGTGACCCTCAACAAGGCCCTGGAAACCGGCAATGTGCGGGTGCTGTACAAGACCGTGGCGAGCAAGGTCCGGGTCGCCGCGGACTTGCGCATCAGTGGTATCGAATTCATCCAGTACCAACTGGGTGACGGGCCGCCCACCGGCACTGGCGTGGCCCAGGGGCAGCACTATGTGATTGCCGCCCACGCCATCGAGACCCCCAAGCTGCTGCTCAACTCGGCCTGCCTCGAGGCCCCCAACGGCGTGGCCAACCGCAGTGGCGAGGTTGGCCGCAGCCTGGCCGACCACCCGATCTACCTGGCCTGGGGCCTGATGCCGGAAGGCCAGTCGGTGTTCCCCTATCGCGGGCCGGTGTCCACTGCGGGCATTGAAAGCCTGCGCGATGGGGGCTTTCGCCAAGCGCGCGCGGCCTGGCGCATCGAGATTGGCAACGAGGGGCTGAACTGGCCGATCGGCGACCCCTACACCACGGTGTGCGAGCTGATCGACGGCCCCCAGGAAAGCCACCACGACAGCCCCGCCAACCCTGCGTCGAAGCCCAAGCAGGAGGCCCGGGCGCTTTACGGGCGCGAGTTGATCCAGACCCTCAATGACCGCCTGATCCGCCAGTTCCGCATCGCCTTTCTGGTGGAGCAGGTCGAGGATGATCCGAAGCATCCCAAATGCTACATCCTGCCCTCCAAAGAGTACCGCGACCGCCTGGGCATCCCCCGGCCGGAAATTCACTACGAGCTGTCGAAGTACACCATGGAGGGCTTCAAGCAGGCGCGCAAAGCCGCCAGCTACATCATCACCCAGCTGTTGGGGGCTACCGAACTCACCGACCTGAAGCCAATCCCGAAAGACAATCCCGGGTACTTCATCTACGACGGCGAGCCCTATAGCTTCCAGGGCGCCGGGCACCTGATGGGCACTTACCGCATGGGCGACGACCCCGGCACCTCGGTGGTGGACAAGCACCAGCGCAGTTGGGATCACCCCAACCTGTTCCTGGTGGGGGACGGGGTGTTTCCTTCCAGCGGCACCGCCAACCCCAGCCTGACCATCGCTGCGCTGTCGTTCCAGGCCGCCGATGTGCTGGCCAACGAGCTCAAGGCCGCCACGGTAGCGGTCCAGGCCAACCGGCCCTGGCAGAATACCGGGGTGCAGCTCAATGGCATCAGCCCGCGTCTGGTGCGTTACGTCAGCGGGCTCTGGTCCGCCAGCCCGGCGGGGGGCATGGTGGATGGGCGTGGCAACCCGCGCTATGTGGCCAAGGCCGGCTACACCTTGCCGGGAGCCAGTGAAGGGGCGTTGATCGGCAGGGTTGGCGACACTGGCGAGCCGTTCCTGATCGGTGACCTGGCCGAGATACCGGCAGGCCGGCGAGGAGAGCTGCAGTTGTGCATCAATGACGACCTGAACGGGCGTTACGGTGTCGGCCTGCAGGACAACCAGGGTGAACTGACGGTGCGGGTGGAGTTCGGCGCCTTGTGAAAGCGCCTGGCCGGGCGTGCGTGGGGCATGCCTGGCCAGGGTTTCAGACCATGGCTTTCTTGTGCTGCAGGGCCACCGGCCCGGAACGCTGCTCGATGGCCTGCTTCAGGTCATGGCGCAAGCCCAGCAGGAACGCCAGCTCGGCCACCACGAACAGCGGGCCGACAATCAGCCCCGAAAGGTCGTCGACGAAGGCCGGCTTGCGGCCCTCGTAGTAATGGCCGATGAACTGGATCACCCAGCCGATCACGAACAGGCCCAGGCCGCTGCTCAGCCAGAGCCCGGTGCTTTGCGCCGCCAGCACCTGGCCGGCCCACACCGACAGCGCCATCAGCCCCGTCATCAGCAGCCCCAGGCGCAGTTCCAGACGCAGGTAGAACACTGACGCGGCCAGGGCCAGCAGCAACGCCGGCGACCACGACAGGCCGGCCATGCTCCAGGCGGGACGCGACAACAGCACCGCCACCGCCACCACGATCATCGGAATGCCGATAAAGTGGCTGGCGATATTGCGCGGGTCGCGGTGGTAGGCGGCGTATTGACTGAGATGATCAACGAGGCTTTTCATTGTTGTTCCTCCGTTAGGGTGGCTCGATCATGCCCGGCGGCTCAGCTCGGCTCTGTCAGCTAGGCGACAATCATTGCGATGCCCTGAGGGAAAGACCTGTCCATGGACCTGCAGCAGTGGCGTGAATGCCTGATGACCGGCCAGTGGTTCAGCCACCTGCCGGTTTCCTTACAGAATAGTGTGCTCGACGGCGCGCGCCTGCGCCGGCTGAAAGCGGGGCAGTGCCTGTTCCGTCGTGGCGATCCGCCCTGCGGTCTGTACGCGGTGCTGGAGGGCACGGTGCGGGTGGGGGCGGTCAGCGAGCAGGGCAAGGAGGCACTGCTGAGCCTGATGGAGGCGCCCCACTGGTTCGGCGAGATCTGCCTGTTCGACGGCCAGCCACGCACCCACGATGCCTACGCCGAGGGCGCCTGCACCTTGCTCCAGGTGCCCCAGGCCGCGCTGTTGCAGCTACTGGACCAACAGCCGCAGTACTGGCGTCAGTTCGCCCTGTTGATGAGCCACAAACTGCGCCTGGCCTTTATCAACCTGGAGCAGTTGAGCCTGATGCCGGCGCCTGCGCGAGTGGCCAGCCGCCTGCTGGCGATGGCCGCCGGCTACGGAGAAGTGGCCCAGGCCCGGCGCGTGCTGCAACTGCCCCAGGAGCAACTGGCGCTGATGCTCTCGCTGTCGCGCCAGACCACCAACCAGATCCTCAAGGACCTGCAGCACCAGGGCATCCTGCGCCTGAGCTATGGCGAGATCGAAATCCTCGACACCGAGCGCCTGCGCGCCCTGACCTCGCCCTAGGAGCTCCCGCGATGTCCCTGCCTCCCGTAGGAGCTGGCTTGCCAGCGAAGAGGCCCGCAAGCTCGCCTTCGCCGGCAAGCCGGCTCCTACAGAACCTCCGCGATGTCCCTGCCTTCCCGTAGGAGCTGGCTTGCCAGCGAAAGGGCCCGCAAGATCGCCTTCGCCGGCAAGCCGGCTCCTACAGAACCTCCGCGATGTCCCTGCCTCCCGTAGGAGCTGGCTTGCCAGCGAAAGGGCCCGCAAGATCGCCTTCGCCGGCAAGCCGGCTCCTACAGAACCTCCCACGATGTCCCTGCCTTCTCGTAGGAGCTGGCTTGCCAGCGAAGAGGCCCGCAAGCTCATCCTCGCCGGCAGCCGGTTCCTACGAACCACGATAGGTGGAGAACCCATAAGGGCTGAGCAACAACGGAATGTGGTAATGCTGCTCGGTCTGCCTGACCTCGAAGATCACCGGAATCTCCGGAAAGAAGGTTTCGCGCTTGGCCTGCCTGAAGTATTCGCCGGTCTTGAACACCACCCGATACTCGCCGGCCGTCAACGCCCGGCCCGCCGGAAACAGCTCGGCAATCCGTCCCTGCTCATTGGTCACCCCTTCGGACAGGGGCTTCCAGTCCTGGCCCACCTGCTGCTCCAGGGTCACCTTGACCCCAGGCGACGGCAGGCCGTTCTCCAGGTTCAACACATGCACGCTCAACGGATTGCCCGCCGCCAGGGCCAGGCTCGACAGACCGCACAGGCCGATGGCCGCCAGGCTATTACGCAAAACACTCATGCCACACTCCTTCCTCGATTGAACAGACAACACCAGTAGCCGCTGCCGAGCCCGCGGGGCTGCGCAGGAGCGCAACGCGGGCGCAGGGTCAGAAAATCACTCACGTCCCGCCGCCCTTTCCGCGGCCAACCCCACCTGCTGTGCGGCCTTGAGCGCACAGGCCGCGTCCTGCGTCGCGCCACCGGCCCCGGCAATCCCGATGGCCCCCACCAGCTCGTCGCCGGCAAACAACGCAAGGCCGCCACCGAGCAACAGCAGCTCCGGCAAGGTATTGAGATTGGCCGCCTCGGGATTGTTGCGGGCGCGCTCGGCCAGCACTCCGCTCGACGTCTTGGTGGACAGCGCGGTATAGGCCTTGCGCTGGCTGGCCGGGCCGTTGTGCGGGCCCACCCCATCGCCGCGCATCGCCACCAGCAGGTTGCCGCCGCGGTCCAGCACCGACACCGCCGCGGTGCAGTGGGCAAGGCTGGCATCCGCCAGTTGCCGGGCGGCGGCCAGGTCCAGTTCGGCATGGCGCGGCAGTTCGAGCGCCGCCAGGGCCGTACCGGCGAGGCTCAGGCCGAGGCCCAGGACAAGAGGTTTGCAGATCATCGAACGAGCTCCAGAAAGACCGGCCGTCACCTTAGCCAGCGCGCTCCGTCAGAACCCCGTCGTCTTGATTACAAGTTTGTAATGGGCAAGCGGCCGCCGGGCGCCTAGCCTGTGCCGATCATTCCCGAGGTGCGCCATGCGTTTGCTGGTAGTTGAAGACGAAGCCAAGACCGCCCATTTCCTTGCCAAGGGCCTGGGAGAATCCGGCTTTGCCGTGGACGTGGCCCTGAACGGCCTGGACGGGCGCCATTTCATCGAGCAGCAGGAATACGACCTGATCATCCTCGACGTGATGCTCCCCGGCCTCAACGGCTGGCAGTTGTTGCAACTGGTGCGCCAGCGTGGCGCCACACCGGTGCTGTTCCTCACCGCCCGCGACGCCATCGAAGACCGGGTTCGCGGCCTGGAGCTGGGCGCCGATGACTACCTGCTCAAGCCCTTCGCCTTCGCCGAACTGCTGGCCCGGGTGCGCACCCTGTTGCGCCGCGGGCCGCTGCGCGAGGCCGAGTCCTTCAGCATCGCCGACCTGGAGATCGACGTGCTGCGGCGTCGGGTCAGCCGCGGTGGCCAGCGCATCGCCTTGACCAACAAGGAGTTCGCCCTGCTGCACCTGCTGGCCAGCCGCCAGGGCGAAGTGCTGTCGCGGACCCTGATCGCCTCCCAGGTGTGGAACCTGAATTTCGACAGCGACACCAACATGGTGGAAGTGGCGGTGCGCCGGCTGCGGGCCAAGGTCGACGACCCCTACATACCCAAGCTGATCCACACCGTGCGTGGCGTCGGTTACCAGCTGGAAGCCCCGGATGAAGCGCTCTAGTTCCATCGCCTGGCGGCTGGCCCTGGCTTTTGCCGCGGTCTGCGCCCTGGTGCTGAGCGTGATCGGGGTGTTCCTCTACCGCTCCCTGGTCGGGGAAATCGCCTACCGCGACGACCTGGCCCTGCTCGGCCGCCTGGAGCAGGTGCGCGCCCTGCTCCAGGACAGCGACAGCCTGGATGCCCTGCAAGCCCGGCCCCGGCTGTACCAGAACATGCTGGGCAACCAGGAAAGCCTGCTGCTGGTGCTGCGCGCCGACGGCTCGACGGTGATCGACATCAACCCGCGCCGGCAGCCCTTGCCCGCGCTCGCCCCCATCGCACTGCAACAGGCGCCGCAACGCAGCGATGTACGCCTCTGGCCGGGGGCGGACGAGGTGCCGGTGGCGCTGCTGGCAGGCCAGGCCCGGGGCCCCAAGGGTGAAGCCCTGACGGTGATCGCCGGCAAGGTCCTCAGCGAGCGCGAGCAGATGCTCGCCAGCTACCGCCTGCGCCTGTACCTGGCGGTGGGGCTCGGGGCCTTGCTGGCCTTCGCCTTGGGCCTGCTGCTGTTGCGCCGGGGCCTGCAACCCTTGCGCCAGCTCAGCGACGCGGCGCGGGAGATCGATTTGCGCAGCCTCGACCGGCGCTTGCAGACCCACGGCATTCCAGCGGAATTCCACGAACCGGTGCAGGCCCTGAACGCCATGCTGGCGCGCCTGGAAGCGAGCTTTGAACGCCTGTCGCAATTTTCCGCCGACCTGGCCCACGAGATCCGCACACCGTTGCACAACCTTCTGGGCAGCAACGGCCTGGCCTTGAACCAGCCGCGCAGCGCAGCGGAGTACCAGGAAGTGCTGGCCTCCAACATGGAGGAATTCGAGCGCCTGGGGCGCATGGCCGAGAACCTGTTGTTCCTGGCCCGGGCCGAGCAGGCCGATGCGGTGCTGGACCTTCAGCTGCTGTCACTGGCGGGTGTCGGCGCGCAACTGTGCGACTACTTCGAAGCTCTGGCCGATGACCGGCAGATCCGCCTGGAGAACGGTTTTTCCGGCGAGCTGCGGGCCGACCAGCAACTGCTGCAACGGGCCCTGGGCAATCTTCTGGCCAATGCCGTGCGCCATGCCGACGAGGGCTCGCTGATCAGCCTGCGGCGCCGCGACGAAGCCGGCTGGTGCTGGCTGCAAGTGCACAACCAGGGCCCGGCGATTGCCGCCGAGCACCTGCCCCGGCTGTTCGACCGTTTCTACCGGGTCGACCCGTCCCGTGCCGAACCTGGGGATTCCGGGGGCCTGGGGCTGGCCATCGTGCGTTCGATCATGCAGCTGCATGGCGGACAGGTGCGGGTGCTGAGTGAGGGCCGCGACACCGTGTTCGAACTGGGGTTTTCGCTTCCTTGACGCCGAGCCTCAGGGGTTGGGTTGCACGAACCTGCAGGAGCCGGCTTGCCGGCGAAGGGCCTCAGCGCAAGCCATCGCGAAACTGCCCCGGGGTCATGCCGGTCCAGCGCTTGAACGCCCGGCTGAAGCTGCTGGCGTCGGCAAACCCCAGCAGGTAGCTGATTTCGCTCAGGGAGCAGTCCAGGTCCCGCAGGTGCAGCAGGGCGAGGTTTTCCCGGCATTCGTTGAGCAGGGTGTCAAAGCGCGTGCCTTCATCCGCCAGATGCCGCTGCAGGCTACGCAGGCTCAGGTGCAGGGCCTCGGCCACCCGCTCGGCGGAGGGTTCGCCTTCCGGCAACTGGGCTTCGATCACCCCGCGCACCTTGCGCTCCCAGGTCAGGGGCCGCAGTTGCAGCAGGGTGCGCTTGAGCACCGCTTCGTTGTGCTCGGCCAGCTCCGGGTTGGCGTCGTCCAGGTGGCTGTCGAAATCGTGCAGGCCGAACTCCAGGCAGTCGTCGGGCGCGTCGAACTGCACCGGGCAGCGGAACACCTTGTGCCACTGGCTCGGGTCCTGCGGGGCCGGGCGGCGCAGTTGCACGCCCAGTGGCGCATAGTCGCGGCCCAGGCGGTTGCGGCAGGTACGCACATAGATCGCGGCAAAGGCGTCGATGGCTTCGAACGCCGGTTGCGGTGCGCCGGGCGGCACCTTGAGGAAGAAGCGGTAGCGATCCGGCTCCCGGGTCAGGGCCAGCTCCAGGGCATCGCTGACCACCTGGTGGTAGCGCACGATGCGCTCGAACACTTCCCGCAGGCTGCCGCTGGCCACCAGGGCGTAGCCCAGGGCATGAAAGGTGGTGGGGCTGACAAAGCGCGACACCCGCAGGCCAATGGCCGGGTCGCCGCTGGCCTTGACCGCCAGGTGCCACAGGCGGGTGGTGGCCGACAGCGGGTAGCGGGCGTTGGGGTCGTCCATCAATTGCGGGTCGAGCCCGGCTTCGCGGCACAGCGCGCCACTGTCGAGGTCGAGTGCGTCCAGTTGCTTGCGCAAGGCGCGGGTCCAGCTGGCAAGGGAGGTGGCTTCGGTCATGCGATTTGGCGCGTCCGGTCAACAGGTTGGCGTTTACGGCTAGGGCCCCAAGCCACGGCTCAAGGCAGGATGCACAGACCACTGACCAGAGGATGGAATCATGCAGGGTATTTCTGCAAGCCCCGCGCAGATGAACGCGCAACAACGAGCCGCGCATATTCGCCAGGTGGTCCTGGCCCGGGGCGACGAATTGCGCCGGCGCTACCCCCTGTTGCAGCATCAGGATGCCCTGGGCGCGGGCATCCTGGCCTTGGCCCTGGCCGCAATGGTCGGGTCGGCGGCGCTCTACCTCGGTGGTTATCTGCCCGGCTGGGGGTGCTTGCTGCTCAACGCGTTCTTCGCCTCGCTGACCCACGAGCTGGAGCACGACCTGATCCACAGCATGTACTTTCGCAAGCGGCGCCTGCCCCACAACCTGATGCTGGGGCTGGTCTGGCTGGCGCGGCCGAGCACCATCAACCCCTGGGTGCGGCGCCATCTGCACCTGAATCACCACAAGGTGTCCGGCAGCGAGAGCGATATCGAGGAGCGTGCCATCACCAACGGCGAGCCCTGGGGCCTCGCCCGGCTGCTGATGGTGGGCGACAACATGATGGCGGCCTTCATCCGCCTGCTGCGGGCGCCGGGCGCCAGGCGCAAGCTGGGCATCCTTGTGCGCACCCTGGCGGTGTACGCGCCGCTGGCCCTGCTGCACTGGAGCGCCTGGTATGTGTTCCTCGGGTTTCACGGGGCCAACGGCGTGGCCGCCCTGCTGGGCAGCCCGATCCAGTGGTCGGCCGATACCCTGGCGCTGATGCACGTCATCGATATCGCCGTGGTGGTGATCATTGGCCCCAACGTGCTGCGCACCTTCTGCCTGCACTTTGTCAGTTCCAACATGCACTACTACGGCGATATCGAAGCGGGCAACGTGATCCAGCAGACCCAGGTGCTCAACCCCTGGTGGCTGTGGCCGCTGCAGGCCTTCTGCTGCAATTTCGGCAGCACCCACGGCATCCACCATTTCGTGGTCAAGGAACCCTTCTACATCCGCCAGATGACGGCGCCGGTGGCGCACAGGGTGATGGCCGAGATGGGGGTGCGTTTCAACGACTTCGGCACCTTTGCCCGGGCCAATCGCTTTCATCCCGTGGAGCAGGTGCAGGAGGATGCAGGCGGTGGTGTGCGGGCCTAAGCCTGTAGGAGCCGGCTTGCCGGCGAAAGGGCCCTTGAGCCTTGTGTTGCCCTGGAGGACGCCTTCGCTGGCAAGCCAGCTCCTACACAAGTCAGCTTCTAAAGGTTCAGTCGGGCTGGAACGGTGATTCGCTGAGGATCACTCCGGTTTCATCCACGTAGCGCTGCCATTGCTCTAGCAGGCTGCGCAGTTTTTCCGGCTGGCTGTGGGCCAGGTCGTGAATTTCCCCCGGGTCCTGGCCCAGGTCGTACAGCTGCCAGGTCGCCGGGCCCACCGGCCCGGGGATATACACCGCCTTCCATTGCCCCTGGCGAATCGCCCGGCGGCCGAACAGCTCCCAGCCGGTCACCGTGTGTTCGTCGTGCACCTGGGCGGTCTCGCCGGAGAGAAAGCCCAGCCACGACTTGCCCCGCAACGGCGCCACATCGCGCCCGCGCCAGCGCTTGCCGGGGTGACGCACGCCGGCCAGGTCGAGCAGGGTCGGGGTGATGTCCATCACCGTGCCGAAGCCGTGGCTGATCTGGCCCTTGAGGGGCAGCTGCGGGTAATGCAGCAGCGCCGGCACGCGAATCCCGCCCTGGGTGGTGAAGGCCTTGAACAGCCGCGACGGCGCAGTGGCCGCCTGGGCCCAGGCCGGGCCGTACCAGACGTAGGAGTTGGCCCGGCCGATGTTCTCCAGGCGGTTGTCGTAGTGCTGGTTGAGGTAGGTCAACAGCTCCGGGCCGAACTTGGGAAAGGCTTCCAGCAGCGCACCCTCGGCGCCGTTGTCGGACATGAACAGGATCAGGGTGTTGTCCAGCTGGCCCTGCTGGCGCAGGTAGTCCACCACCCGGCCGATGTTCCAGTCCATGCGCTCGACCATCGCCGCATACACCTCCATGGCCCGCGCCGAAACCTGCCGCTGCTCGTCGCTGAGGGCATCCCACTCGGCGTTCAGGTTGATCAACGGATGGGGCTCGACCTGCGGGTCCAGCAGGCCCAGGGCCTGGAGTTTTTCCAGGCGCTCGCGGCGCAGCACTTCGGGGCCGGCGTCGTAGCGGCCACGGTACTTGGCGACGATTTCCTCCGGGGCCTGCAGCGGCCAGTGGGGCGCCGAGAATGGCAAGTAGGCGAAGAACGGCCGGGTCTGGTCGCGCTCCTTGAGGTATTGCAGGAGCTTGTCGCCGAAGGCGTCGGAGGAATAGAAATCCGCGGGCAATTCATCGATGAAACGGTCGTCCTCGATGTACAAAGCCGGGGTCGACTTGAGCAACCCAGGGGTGTGCTCATCGTAGGTCGGCTCGAAGGCGTAGTGGTTGGCCGCCCCCGGCAGCAGTGAGAACGAACGCTCGAACCCCCGGGCATGGGGCGCACGTTCGGCGGTCAGGCCCAGGTGCCATTTGCCGCTCATCAGGGTCTGGTAGCCGGCTTCGCGCAGCAGTTCCGGCAGGGCCACCACGCGGTCGTTGAGGTAACCCTCATAGCCCGGCTTGCCGATCAGCTCCGGGGTCAGGGCCTCGGCCATGGTGCCGATCCCGGCAATGTGGTGGTCGGTGCCGGTGAGCAGCATGGAGCGGGTCGGCGAACAGGTCGGGGCAGTGTGGAAATCGGTCAGGCGCAGACCATTGAAGGCCAGGGCGTCGAGGTTCGGCGTGGCGATCTCGCCGCCGAAGGCGCCAAGGTCGGAGAAGCCCAGGTCGTCGGCCAGGATCACCAGGAAGTTGGGACGTTGCGGCATCGAGTCACTCCTGTTCAGCAAGCAATGAAGGTCAGGGGCAGGTCGCGGATCTGCACCGGCAACGGCGCCTGGTAGCGCTCGTCGCGGGTCAGCTCGTGAAGCAGCTCCTCACGCAGTTGGTGGAAGTCGAAACTGCTGCGCTGGCGCGGGTGGGGCAGGGCCACCTCGACCACGCGCTTGATCCGGCCCGGGCGCGGTTCCATGACCACTACCCGGTCGGCGAGGAAAATCGCTTCCTCGACATCGTGGGTCACCAGCACCGTGGTGATTTTGGCCCGCTCGCGGATCGCCAGCAGTTCGTCCTGCATCTGCTGGCGGGTCAGGGCGTCGAGGGCGCCAAAGGGTTCGTCCAGCAGCAGGATCCGCGGGCTGGCCACCAGCCCCCGGGCAATCGCCACCCGTTGCGCCATGCCGCCGGACAGCTGATGCGGGTAGGCCCGGGTGAAGTCCTTGAGGCCCACCAGCTCGATGAATTCGTCGATCCGCTGCTGGCGCTCGGCGGCGCTCAAGGGCTCGTTGACCAGGCCCAGGCCGATGTTCTCGGCCACCGTCAGCCAGGGGAACAGCCGGTGTTCCTGGAACACGATGCCGCGCTCGCCGCCGATGCCGCTGACGGCCTTGCCGTCGACCCGGATCTCGCCCCGGAACTCGGTGTCCAGGCCGATCAGCAGGCGCAGCAGGGTGGACTTGCCGCAGCCGCTGGAACCGACGATGGCGACGAACTCGCCTTCGGCGATGTCCAGGTTGAATTCGCGGATCGCCTCCACTTCGCCACCGGTGACGGCGAAGGTCTTGCCCACGTGATTGAAACTGACCAGGGGTGCGTTCATGCGTGTCTCCAGCGGGTGGCGCGACGTTCGAGCTGTTGGCCGATGAGGTTGAGCAGGGCCCCGGTAAGGCCCACCAGGAGCATGCCGGCCATGATCAGGTCCATGCGCAGCAGTTGCTGGGCGCTGATCATCTGGCTGCCGATGCCGCCGTTGGACGGCATGAAGTATTCCGCGCCGATGGTGCCCAGCCAGGCGTAGATCAGGCTGATGCGCAGTCCGGCGAAAATCCCCGGCGCAGCGCCCGGCAGCACCAGCCGACGCAGCCGTTGCCAGAGGTTCAGGCGCAGCACCTGGGCGGCCTCCGCCAGTTGCGGCGAGAGCTGGGCGACGCTGCGCTGGGTGGCGATGAACAGCGGGAAGAACGCGGCCAGGGCGACGAACACCCACTTGGCCAACTCCCCCAGGCCGAACCAGGCGGTGAGCAGCGGCACCCAGGCGAAGATGGCGATCTGGCGGATAGCGGCCAGGGTCGGTCCCAGCAGGCGTTCACTGACGCGCGACAGGCCTAGCAGCAGGCCAAAGACCAAGCCCAGGCCACCGCCCAGCAGCAGGCCGCCGAGGGTGCGCCCCAGGCTCAGGCCCATGCCCCCCAGCAGGCTGCCATCGAGCAGGCCGCTGCCGGTGGTGGCGAGCACCGCCAGGGGGCTGGGCAGAATGTTCGGATCGACCCATTGCTGGTCGCTCGCCAGCTGCCACAGGGCCAGCAGCGCCAGGGGCAGTAGCCAGGGTTGCAGGCGCTGCCAGCCCTGATAGCGCGGGCCACGGCGGAATTCGGCGGTGGCCGGGTGCGGCCAGTGCACCAGCTTGCGGTCGAGCCAGCCGATGCCACGGTCCATGCACACCCCCAGCAGGCCGATCACCAGGATGCACACGAAGACGATGTCCAGCATGAACAGCTGCCGCGCCCAGACCATCAGGTAGCCGATCCCTTCGCTGGAGGCCAGCAGTTCCACCGCCAGCAGCGAGGTCCAGCCGGTGGCCAGGGCCAGGCGTATGCCGGCCATGAAGGCCGGCAGCGCGGCAGGCAGCACCAGGCGCCGCACCAGCAGCGCCGGCGGCAGGCGCAGCACTGCTGCGGCTTCCCGCAGCCGGGGCTGGGCGTCGCGCACCCCCACCAGGGTGTGCAGGGTCACCGGGACCACCACGGCCTTGATCAGCACCACCAGCTTGAGCACTTCACCGATGCCGAAGAACACCATGAACAGCGGAATCCAGGCCAGGGTCGGGATCTGCGCCAGGGCGCCGAAAGTGGGGAACACCAGGCGTTCCAGGCGCTGGCTGAAACCCAGGGCGCCGCCCAGCAGGGCTCCGGCGGCGATACCCGCCAGCAAGCCCCAGAACAGCCGTTGCAGACTGATCGCCAGGTGGCTCCACAGCTCGCCGTGGGCCAGCTCCAGGGCACTGCTCCAGACCAGCGCCGGGGCCGGCAGGATCTGCTCGCTCATCCAGTGATTGCGGCTGGCCAGCCACCACAGGCCGAAGAGGCCCAGGGGCAATAGCCAGGGCAACAGACGCTGGCTGACCCGTGGCCATCCCGGGCGGGCGCTGGAGGGGGCTGCCAAGGGCAGGCTGAGCAGGGAAACACGGGCCATGGATGACCTCCGTCGTCGGGTTCTGCATGGCTCATGCAGGAGCGGCCGGGTGGCCTTGCACAGAGCTGTGAAGGTCTCCCTGGAGCGCGGCAGGGCCGAAGGGCCCCGGCGGCGACACGTCGCTTCCTGCAATATTCCTTTGTGGTCTATTAAAATTCTTATCAATGCTATTGAGCGATAAGAGAAGCCATTTAAGGCCTCTCGCCGCCACGCATCCAATGCATTCGAAGAATATTTTCCATGCGTTTGATGCATGGCCGCAGAAGAGGCCCGTGGCTGCTGATTTATTCGATAAGGTTATTAAAATGTGAATTTATAGTATTTAAATACTTATCCATTCCATGCCTACCTTTTGCTCCTCAATGCCCTTGCACCCAGGAGCCGTACCCATGAGCCTTCCCTTCAAACGCGTGATCAGTCTGTTCGCCGCACCGGCCCTGGCGGGGTTGCTGGGTTGCCTGCCGCTGCTGTCCCAGGCCGCCGAACTCAAGGAAATCCGCATCGCCGTGCCCGACCTCAGCGCCGGTACCCAGCACAGTGGTGGCGGGGTGGTGGATGTGCTGCGCCAGCAGCAGATCTTCGAAAAAGCCTTCGCCGACCAGGGCATCAAGATTCAGTGGAATTTCTTCAAGGGGGCCGGACCGGTGATCAACGAGGCCTTCGCCAACGGCCAGGTGGACCTGGCCTACCTGGGGGACCTGGCGGCGATCATCGGTAAATCCAATGGCCTGGATACCCGCCTGCTCAGCGCCTCGGCCCGTGGGGTCAAGCACTACCTGGGGGTGGTCCCGGGTTCCGGGATCAAGACCCTGGAAGACCTCAAGGGTAAGCGCGTGGCGGTGTTCCGTGGCACCGCCACCCAGCTTTCGTTCGATGCCGCCCTGGCCAGCCGGGGGTTGAGCGAGAAGGACCTGAAGGTGGTCAATCTTGATTTCAACGCCGCAGTGGCGGCCCTGGCGGCCAGGCAGATCGATGCGTCCTGGGGCAGCACCGGGCTCTCGGCCCTGCGCAGCAAAGGCCTGGCCGAACTGCCCCTGAGCACCAAGGACCTGGGCGGCGCCGGCAGCGTGCAGAGCGTGCTGGTGGGCAGCGGCAAGTTTGTCGACGAACATCCCGAGGCCGTGGAAAAACTGCTCAAGGCCCAGCAGCAGGCCGTAGAGTGGCTGACCCAGGACAGCAACAAGGAAGCCTACATCCAGCTGGTGTCGGGGTTGGCCAGTTATCCACCGGTGATTCTCCAGGATGACCTCAAGGACCAGCGCCTGAGCGAGATCTTCCCCTCGACCCTGGACCCGGTGTTCCTCGGCAAACTGCAGGATTCGGTCGACCTGGCGGCCAAGGAGCGCTTGATTCGCAAGCCGTTCAAGGTGGATGCCTGGGTTGCACCGCAGTTGGCTGCTGCCGGTCTTTGAGGTCGGCACCAGCCGCCGGCAGGCCGGCTCCTGCGTAACCCTGGAGCCGGCTGGTCGGCGAGGGCGGCCTTGAGGGCCTCTTCGCTGGCAAGCCAGCTCCTACGGTCGGCGGGGATACCGTGCGGGATCTTGTAGCGGCCGGCTTGCCGGCGCAGCTGTTCTACACGGCGATGGCGTGGCTCTGCTGGTCCACCGCCACCAAGACCTCGATCAGCTTGCGCGCCGCCGGTGACAGGCGAAAGCCGCTGCGGCTGACGATACCGCAGCGGGCATTCAGGCTGTCGATGTTCTGCGGCAGGTTGCGCCAGTGCAGCAGCGCCAGGGAGCCCTGCTCGATGTCTTCGGCAAAGGCCTCGGCGGTGCCCACGCCAATGGCATTGGACTGGCGGACGATCTTCACCAGGGCCGGGAAGTGCTCGGTCTCGATGGTCGGCGAAAAGTCGATGCGCCCGCTGAGGTTGGCCAGCAGCTTGCGGATCCCCGGGGGGATCAGGGTGGTGGCCAGGGGGTAGTCGAACATGTCGTTGGTGGACAGGCTTTCCTTGGCCAGCAGTGGGTGCCCGGGACGGCAGAAGAACACTCCGCGCTTGGGCGTCAGGGGCTGGGTCTGGTAGTTCGGGTCGGCCTCGAAATGGCGGATGTCGGCGATAAAGAACTCGATCTCTTCGCGGTTCAGGCTGCGGCTGAGTTTTTCCCAGTTGTCCACGGCAAAGCAGGTGCGCACCTTGGGGTGGGCGCTGGTGAATTGCGCCACCGCATCGGGCACCAGTTTCACCGCCGGGGCCGGGCCGCAGCCGAAGCGCACTTCGCCGGCATCGAGCTTGGTCATCCGCGTCACTTCACTGCTCAGCAGGGCCGCGCCCTGGACCAGGCTCAAGGCGTGCTGCAGCACCACCTGGCCTTCCGGCGTGGGGCGCAGGTCCTTGTGCCCACGGTCCACCAGCACACAACCGAACTCCTGCTCCAGGCCCTGGATACTGCGGCTGAAGGCCGGCTGGGTGATGCCCATGGCATCGGCGGCACGGACAAAACTGCGGTGCTCGTTGAGGGCGATGAAGTAACGCAGTTGGCGAAGATCCATATGCTTTCCCGGCATCCGAAAAATAGCTCGAAGGCATTTGCGACGAGTAAGGAATGAGGTTTTAAATGCAAGCTCTTATTCCGTCAACGAAGCACATGAATATCTATTAGATCAAAATTGAATATAGATAGAGCGTTGTTTCGCTGCGGCTCAAACCGTAAGCAGTCAGATGAGGGTGTATCCGATGAGCAATGCCGCATTAGCCGTTAAACCCGCCATTCATGCCCTGGACATTCATCCGGTGGCCGGCCGTATCGGCGCCGAGATTCGTGGCGTGCAACTGTCCGGCGATCTCGACGCCGCCACCGTGGAAGCGATCCAGCAAGCGCTGGTGCAGTACAAAGTGATCTTCTTCCGGGGCCAGTCCCACCTCGATGACCAGAGCCAGGAAGCCTTCTCCCACCTGCTGGGCGAACCGGCGGCCCATCCCACGGTGCCGGTGCGCGACGGCACCCGCTACCTGATGGAACTGGACGGCGCCCAGGGCCAGCGAGCCAACTCCTGGCACACCGACGTGACCTTCGTCGACGCCTACCCCAAGGCCTCGATCCTGCGTTCGGTGGTGGCCCCGGCCTCCGGTGGCGACACGGTCTGGGCCAACACCGCTACTGCCTACAACGAACTGTCGGCGGAACTGCGGGAACTGGCGGACAAGCTCTGGGCGGTGCACAGCAACGAATACGACTACGCCGGGGTCAAGCCGGACGTCTCCGCAGAGAAGCTGGAGCGTTACCGCAAGGTGTTCACCTCCACGGTGTTCGAGACCGAGCACCCGATCGTTCGCGTGCACCCCGAGAGTGGTGAAAAGAGCCTGGTACTGGGGCACTTCGTCAAGCGCATCAAGGGCTATTCCCAGGCCGACTCGGCGCACCTGTTCGGCCTGCTGCAAAGTCACGTCACCCGTCTGGAAAACACCGTGCGCTGGCGCTGGAGCGCGGGTGATGTGGCGATCTGGGACAACCGTTCGACCCAGCATTACGCGGTTGACGACTACGGCACCCAGGACCGCGTGGTGCGCCGGGTGACCCTCAAGGGCGATGTACCGGTGGGCGTGCACGGCCAACGCAGCCAGACCATCAAGGGCCTCTGACCCGCCCTCCATCGCCGCCCCTTCCCGTAGGAGCTGGCTTGCCAGCGAAAGCGCCCGCAAGAGCGCTGCAAGGTTCGAGGGCCTCTTCGCCGGCAAGCCGGCTCCTACGAAAATTCATGCGATGAACCTGCCCGCTGTAGGAGCTGGCTTGCCAGCGAAAGCGCCCGCAAGAGCGCTGCAAGGTTCGAGGGCCTCTTCGCCGGCAAGCCGGCTCCTACGAAAACTCATGCGATGAACCTGCCCGCTGTAGGAGCTGGCTTGCCAGCGAAGGCGCCCGCAAGAGCGCTGCAAGGTTCGAGGACCTCTTCGCCGGCAAGCCGGCTCCTACGAAAATTCATGCGATGACCCTGCCCGCTGTAGGAGCTGGCTTGCCAGCGAAAGCGCCCGCAAAAGCGCTGCAAGGCTCAAGGACCTCTTCGCCGGCAAGCCGGCTCCTACGAGAACTCTGCGATGACCCTGCCCGCCGTAGGAGCTGGCTTGCCAGCGAAAGCGCCCGCAAGAGCGCTGCAAGGCTCAAGGGCCTCTTCGCCGGCAAGCCGGCTCCTACGGGAGGGGGGCCGGGTTACCACACGCCGATCTGCACCAGCTTTTCGCTTTCCGGTTCGCCGTAGCGAAAACGCTGGCCCCGCAGGTCGATTTCTTCATGGCTGATGGTGGTGCGGCGTTTCAAGCCGCGCAGCCATTCCAGCAAATACCCCAGGTGTTCTTCACGCACCGCGGCATGGGTCGGGGCGGCCCCCAGGTCATTCAACTCCTGGGGGTCGTTGTGCAGGTCGAACAGCTGTGGGCGCAAGCCGTCATACGCCAGGTATTTCCAGCGCTCGCTGCGCACCATGGTCATGCGGCAGCGGTCGATGGGCTGGCCCAGGCGCTCCCGCGCCGGGGCCTGGAAGGCGTAGTCGTATTCGCTGATGGCGTAGCGGCGCCAGTCCGGTTCGGCGCCGTGCAACAGGGGGATCAGCGAGCGACCTTCGAGCCGATGTTCGGCACCCGGCAGGCCCAGGGCGTCGAGAAAAGTCGGCAGGGCGTCGATGGTTTCCACCAGGCGCTCATCCACCGTGCCACGGCTGATATCCGCCGCCGCCCGCGGGTCGCGGACGATCAGCGGCACGCCCACCGCCGGTTCCAGCAGGAATTCCTTTTCCCCCAGGTAGTGATCGCCGAGGAAGTCGCCGTGGTCGCTGGTGAAGACGATCAGGGTGTCGTCCCAGCGGCCGTTGCTCTGCAGGAAATCGAACAGCCGGCCGAGCTGGTCATCCACCTGCTTGATCAGGCCCATGTAGGTGGGCACCACGTTCAGGCGTACTTCGTCCCGGGAAAAATTCAGGCTTTCTTCATGCTGGCGGAAGGCGGCGTAGACCGGGTGATCACTGAGCTGCCCAGGCTCGGCGCGCACGGCCGGGATGACCTGCTCCGGGCCATACAGCGCGTGGTAGGGCGCCGGGGCGATGTAGGGCCAGTGCGGCTTGATGTAGGACAGGTGCAGGCACCAGGGCTGCTCGCCTTGTTCGCTGATGAAGTCGATGGCGCGGTCGGTGGTGTAGACGGTTTCCGAGTGCTCTTGCGCGACCCGGGCCGGCAGGTGGGCGTTGCGCATTTTCCAGCCGCTGCGGATTTCCCCCTGCGCGCCGGCCCCGGCGTTGGCCCAGTCGTGCCAGGGATTGCGCCCGTCATAGCCGAGGTCGCGCAGGTAGTGGGTATAAGGCGCGGATTCGCGTTTGTCGTCGAACACCGGGTCGTCGGGGTAGATGCCGTCGTGGCGGAAATAGGGCTCGAAGCCGACCTCGTTGAGGGCCTCGGCCTGTGGGCTCTCGGGGTCGATGGCCAGGCGCTGCAGGGCGTCGAGATTGGGCGTGGCGTGGGTCTTGCCCACCAGTGCGGTACGGATGCCATGGGGCCGCAGGTAGTCGCCCAGGGTCAGTTCCTCCAGGGGCAGGGGCACGGCGTTCCAGGCCACCTGGTGGCTGCTGACGTAGCGCCCGGTGTAGGCCGACATGCGCGACGGGCCGCAGATGGTGCCCTGGGTGTAGGCGCGGCTGAAGCGCACCCCGGCGGCCGCCAGGCGGTCGATGTTCGGGGTGTGCAGGTGCGGGTGGCCGTAGCACGACAGGTAATCCCGGCGCAGTTGGTCGCACATGATGTAGAGCACGTTGCGCACGGGTTTGGGGGTATTGGACATGGGGCTCACCGAAGACAGGACAGGCGAGGTTTTTCGCCTTCGGCGGGGGCTTCCGGCAAGCGCATTTGCCGAATAGTTTCGATGCGTTTCATGCAATGCGTGGGGCGCCCGCGGTCCTGTGGCACCTGTAGGAGCTGGCTTGCCAGCGAAGGCGTCCGTGAGGGAGGTGCAGGGCTTGAGGGCCCCTTCGCCGGCAAGCCGGCTCCTACGGTGGGAGGCGGTCGTGGGGGTGGTGCAGGGCTTGGGGCCCCTTCGCCGGCAAGCCGGCTCCTACGGTGGGAGGCGGTTGTGGGGGCGGTGCAGGGCTTGAGGGCCTCTTCGCCGGCAAGCCGGCTCCTACGGTGGGAGGCGGTCGTGGGGGAGGTGCAGGGCTTGGGGCCTCTTCGCCGGCAAGCCGGCTCCTACAGGCGGGGCGGGGGTGAGGGCAAGGCAGGCTCGGCTCAGACGGCGAGGTTGTCCAGGTTGCACAGGTCTTCGTCCTGTTCGTCGATGGCCTTGATTTCGGCGATCATCGCCGTGGCCAGGGGCGACAGGCGATAGCCGGCGCGGCTGACGATGCCGTAGCGGGTGTAGAGCTCTTCCAGGTCGTCGGCCAGGCCGTCGATCTTCAGGCACACCAGTTCGCCCTTGGCGTTGTGCAGGGCGTCGCTGTAGGAACCGACGATGCCGATGGCATCCGAGCGCATGACCACCCCCAGCAGGCTGTAGCTGTTTTCGCATTCCACATTGGGCGTGAAGTCGGGCTTGCCGCTCAGGTCGACGATGACCTTGCGCAGGTTCGGCGGGCGGATGGTCACCGCCAGCGGGTAGCTCATCAGTTCCCCGGCGCTGACGCTGTCGCGCTGGGCCAACGGATGCCCGGCGCGGCAGCAGAAATGCCATTTGCGCGGGCGCAGGCGCTGGGTCAGGTAGTCCGGATCGGCCTCGAAGTGACGGGTGTCGGCAACGAAGAATTCGAACTCTTCGCTGAGCAGGCGCTTGTTCAGGCTTTGCCAGTCATCCACCTGGAACTGCACCCGGGCCTTGGGGTAGCGCCCGATAAAGCTGCCGATGGCCCGGGGGATCAGCCCCGCGGCCGGCGCCGGGCCGCAACCGAAGCGCAATTCTCCCGCTTCCAGGCCATTGAACTGGCTGATCTCGTTGGCCATCTGCTGGGCGCCGCTGACCAGCCGCCGGGCGTGCTCCAGCAGCAACTGGCCCTGCTTGGTCGGCGCCAGGTCCTTGCGCCCGCGATCCACCAACTGGCAACCAACGCTGTGTTCCAAGGCCTGGATGCTGCGGCTGAAGGCCGATTGCGAGAGGTTCACCGCGGTCGCGGCGGCGACAAAGCTGCGCTGTTCGGCGAGGGCGATGAAGTGGCGGAGCTGGCGCAGGTCGATATGCATTTTTCACATAAAAAATATCGGGGAAATGCATTGGCTATGCATTAGGTCGACTCCTTATAAAGGCAATCTCTTATGCAGTAAATCTTTGTAAAAACATAAATAAATAACATAAAGGAATATACGAGGCTGTATATTTTTTGACCAGGAGCCGCCCATGAGCCCGTTGTCCCTCGTCTCACCTCCCTCGCCCCGGCGGCTCAAGCGCCTGCCGTTGGCCTTGCTGCTGGCCGGCAGTGCCAGCTGGACCCCGAGCTGGGCCGAAGATATTCCCGCGTCGCCAACCCCGGCCGCCAACAGCAGCGCCAACAAGGCCAAGGCCGATGACGGCCAGTTACAGACGGTCACCGTCACCGCGCGTCGGCGCGAGGAAAGCTCCCAGAGCGTGCCCACGCCCATGAGCGTGATCGGCGGCCAGGCCCTGGAGAGCCAGCGGGTCTATCGCATCCAGGACCTGCAACAGCTGGTGCCCAGCGTCAACGTCGCCTACATGCATGCGCGCCAGTCCAGCGTGTCGATCCGTGGCCTGGGCAACAACCCGGCCAGCGACGGCCTGGAAGGCAGCGTCGGGCTGTACATCGACAACGTCTACCTGGGGCGGCCGGGGATGGCGGTGTTCGACCTGATGGACATCGAGCAACTGGAAGTGCTGCGCGGGCCCCAGGGCACCCTGTTCGGCAAGAACACCACCGCCGGGGTGATCAACATCAGCACCCGGGCGCCGAGCTTCACCCCGGAGCGCAGCATCGAGACCTCCCTGGGCGAGGATGGCTACTTCCAGACCAAGGGCACCATTTCCGGGCCGCTGACCGATGAACTGGCCGGGCGTTTCTCGGCCTACCGCACCCGCAGCGACGGCGACATCAAGAACGAATTCGACGGCCACGACCTCAACGGCGGATCGCGCCAGGGCTTTCGCGGCCAGTTGCTCTACAAGCCCAATGAGAACTTCAACCTGCGCTGGATCGGCGACTACAACGAAGAGGATTCCAGCGCCGGCACCCGGGTGCTGTACAGCACCGGGCCGACCATCAACGGCACCAATGTCTACGAGTCGCGCGCGGCGGCGGCCGGCGCGACCCTGGTCAACGGTTCGCACCGCAAGGTCAACCTGGACAACGACCAGCACGTCACGGTGTTCCAGGGCGGCACCTCCCTGGAGGCCAACTGGACCCTGCCCAGCGACTTCACCCTGACCTCGGTCAGCTCCTACCGCTGGTGGAACTTCACCCCGCGCAACGACGATGGCCTCAACGTGCCGGCCAGCTACAACGCCGGGGTCTCGGTGGAAGACAAGCAGTGGTCCCAGGAATTTCGCCTGGCCTCGCCCACCGGCGGCTTCTTCGACTACGTGCTGGGGGCCTACTACTTCGGCTCCGACCTGAACAACAAGTCCTTCGCCTATTACGGGCCCAAGGCGGACATCTGGAACGGCACCCCGGCCGGCGCCCTGAACAACGTCACCAGCATCGGCAACGGGCATATCCAGACCAACAGCTTCGCCCTGTTCGCCCAGGGCACCTGGCACCTCACCGAGCGCCTGGATTTCACCGCCGGCCTGCGCGGCACCTACGAGGAGAAAAGCGCCTGGGTGACCCGCAACGCTCCGCTGGGTGGCGCGACGGTGGCCGGGGTTGCCGCCACTGCCCGGCGTGGGCGTACCGGGGCCTATGATTCCGGCGACCTCAACCAGTACAGCACCAGCCCCTCGGGCCTGCTCAACCTCAGCTACCGCTTCAGCGATGACTTGCTGGGCTACGCCACCCTGTCCCACGGCGAGAAGTCCGGCGGGGTCAACCTCACGGTGGGTTCGGCGCCTACCGCCGGGGCCGATTCGCTGCTGATCGGCACCGAGCGCGCCAACAACGCCGAGCTGGGTTTCAAGAGCACCCTGTGGGACCGCCGCCTGCAACTCAACGCCAACCTGTTCTGGACCCAGGTCAACGGCTACCAGACCAACGCCTACGACTACGGCAACCGCGTGCAGTACCTGACCAACGCCGGCTCGGTGCGCTCGCGCGGGGTGGAAGTGGAAAGCACCCTGGTGCCGATCCGTGGCCTGACCCTCAACCTCAACGGTTCCTACAACGATGTGCGCTACCTCTCCTACAAGGATGCGCCGTGCCCGCCGGAAGTCAGCCTGCGCCCCGGTGCCCCGGCTTCGTGCGACCTCAGCGGCCACCAGGTGGTGGGCGCTTCGAAATGGATCGGCAACGCCAACGGCGAATACAAGTGGAACCTGGATAACGGCCTGGAGGAGTACGTCACCGCCAGCTATGCGTTCCGCTCCAAGGCGGTGGGCACCGTGGAAGATTCCGAGTACGGGCAGATCCCCAGCTACGCCGTGGTCAACCTGTCCACCGGCCTGCGCGGCAACTACGAGCAGGGCCAGTGGGACGTTTCGCTGTGGCTGAAGAACGCCTTCGACAAGACCTACTACACCACCCTCTGGACCGGCGGCAACGGCGGTTACGAAGGCCTGCTGGGCACCCCGCGGACCTTGGGCGTGACCGGTCGCTACGACTTCTGATACCCGGCTTTTCGCACCTTGCGCCGGGTTTTCCGGCGCCTTTCGACTTGAACAGGAGTGCTTGTCATGTTGCGCCTCGACACCGCGTTGCCCCTGCTGCTGTCCACCGCCCTGCTGGCTACGGCGGTGCAGGCCGCGCCCAGCGTCTACCCCACCGGAGTGACCCGCTACGACCCGGCCAAGGCCTATAACCAGTACGTTATTTTCAGCGGCGCCGATAAACAGACCCACCTGATCGACATGAACGGCAACGAGGTGAAGAACTGGCCACAGGCCGGTTTCCCCTCGGCGATCATCGACCCGCAACTGGTGGGCGGCGAGCGCGGCCGGGTGCTGTTGCAGCTCAAGGACAAGGAACCCGGGCCCCTGGGTTCGGCCGGCAACGGCCTGGGCAACCAGAGCGTCGGCGAGCTGGACTGGAACGGCAAACTGGTCTGGCAATGGGGCGACCAAGCCCCGGGTGGCGCCGCCCAGCAGCACCACGATCAGCGCCGCCTGAGCAATGGCAACACCCTGGTCCTGGCCAACAAGGTGCACAAGGTGGCGGGGTTCAAGGTGCCCCAGGTGATCGACGACGCGATCTATGAAGTCAGCCCCGAGGGCCAGGTCAAATGGCAGTGGCTGGCCTCCGAGCACCTCAAGGAATTCGGCTTTACCCCAGCGCAACTGAAGCTGGTGTACGGCACCGACAACCCGGACTACCTGCACATCAACAACCTCAGCGTGGTAGGCCCCAACCAGTGGTTCGACGGCGGCGATAAACGCTTCGCCCCGGACAACCTGCTGATCGATTCACGCAACGCCAACTTCATCGCCATCCTCGACAAGCACAGCGGCAAGGTGGTCTGGCGCCTGGGGCCGAACCTGTTGCCGATCAACCCCAAGACCGCGGCCAAGGTGCCACGTCCGGTGGACCAGTTCGTCGGCCAGCACGACGCCCACATCATTCCCGCCGGCTTGCCGGGGGCCGGGCATCTGCTGGTGTTCGACAACCAGGGCACGGCCGGTTACCCCTCGGTGCCTTTGGGGCTGATTGCCGGCTCCCGGGTGCTGGAGATCGACCCGATCAAGAATGAAATCGTCTGGCAGTACAGCGCCGCCAGTTCCCGGCAGCCGGGCTGGGCTTTCTACAGCTCGTTCATCAGCAGTGCGCGGCGCCTGCCCAACGGCAACACCTTGATCGACGAGGGCATGAACGGGCGCTTCTTCCAGGTCACGGCTGGCGGCGAGATCGTCTGGGAATACGTCAGCCCCTACCTGGGCAAGGCCCCGGGCAGCGAGGCCATCAGCAACTGGGTGTACCGCGCCTTGCCGGTGAGCTACGACTGGGTGCCCCAGGGCACACCGCGTTCGGAAACCGCGGTGAGCGTGCCGGAGTCGGGGTTGAAGCAGGCCAGTGCCAGCTCGGGGATCTGAGCTTGAGGCCGTGCTGCGGCTCCGGTCAGGTCGGGCTGGCGCCGAAGCGGGAGCAAGCTCCCTCGCCACACATGAGGTGCGGGAGCAGCCCTGGGCAGGGCCTCAGAAGTAGAAGAACAGACCGGTGTCCCGTTCCTGGGCCAGTCGGTTCAGGGCGATCAGCCTGTGGATAAGTGGGTCTTGCGCCGTTGCGGCCCGGGTAAGGATCGACAGGGCCGTGACCAGGGCAGCCTGGCCCTGGATCGAGGCGTCTTCGTAGTCGTCGATCAGGGTGCCCAGGGCGCGGTTCAAACTGGGCAGCAGGTCGCTGCCGGACAGGGCGGCCCACTGCTCTGGGGACAGGATCAGTTGTTCCAGGTCGCCCGGCCGGCACTGGTCCAGATCCAGGCGTTGCATGGCCTCTTTGCTGGTGGGCACGACTATCCACTTCATGGCTGCCACAGCTCGACAAAAGCCTTGAAGTCGGCGGCCACCGGGTGGCGGCTGGCGCTCTCGGGATCGAAGATTTCCACCGCCACGCCCAGGCTGTTGAAGTCCAGGCAGATCAGCAGGCCACCGGCATCCCGGGCAATCGGCAGGCAGCCAGGGGCCAGCCCTGGCACGCGGCCTGGGCTGGCGTACCAGAGCAGGGTCCAGGGCTGGGTGCCGAGGCCGAATTCGAAGAACTCGCTGATGCAGGTGTAGCCGCCGTCGTAGGCGAAGCTGCCGAGCCCCGGCGTGGCGGCGTCGGCGTACTGCACCAGCTCCAGGTACAGCGGTGGGAACTCGACCCCGAGGCGTTGCTGCACCTCGGCGATCAGTGGTTCATCCACCGCCGATCCGGGTTCTATTTCCCAGGTATTCCAATCCAGGGTCATGCTCGACACGTGCCTTGTCGTTGAAAGACTGCGCCCGCCCGATGGGGGATCGGGCGGGCGTGGAGGGGCGATTGTAGGCGTGTCGTCCGGTGCGTGGTAGGCGCTAGTTGCAGCTTTGGCCCTCTGGCAGGGTGACGCTGTACTTGCGCTGCACCCGGTTGCGCAAGTCCAGGTTGTCCAGGCTCTCCTGCACCAGGAAATCCTCGACCTTGGCGTCCTGGCAGTCCTCGTTATAGGACGAGGCCCGCAGCAGGAATACCGTGCGCCGGCTCTGCTCGTCCTTGGCCAGGATGTTGAAGGTCGAAAGGGTGGTGTAGCCGGTGCGTTCCGAGGAGCCGATGGCGCGGTAGGACATCGTTGGGGTACTGGTGCACACGGTCTGCTGGTGCTTGCCGGGCATGCACGTGGTTTTGGTGCTGCTGGGCACCGGGCCGTAGTCGGTGGCGGTGTAGCGATAGCTGGTCTTTTTACTGCCCACATCAAGGGCAATGTTCATGCGAAAAGGCGGATGGTTTTTCGGCAGCGACGATTCGGTATACACCTGTGTAAATCCCATGCCGTGAAGGGCAGCGACCATGTCGCGCAGGTAGTAGCTGGCCTTGAGGCCCTGGGCCTCCTTGGTGCTGTTGACGGTCACCAGCACCGGAGCCTTTGGGTCGAAGTAGTAGTCTTGGGCCGGAGTGGCGTCGATGGCCACTTCAAGTTTGTTGGCGCAGCCGGTCAAAAGACAGGCGAGCAAAAGCAGCGGGCAGAGCAGATAGCGAGTCATGAATAAGCCAATGTGCAACGTGAGGAGTGGATAAGGCTTTAACGAACGGGACTCGGATCAAACAAACGCGGGGGTGTCACGCGGGCTCGGTGGCCTGGTATTCCAGCAGGTCGCCGGGCTGGCAGTCGAGTGCGGCGCAGAGTTTGTCCAGGGTCTCGATTTTCATCCCCTTGACCTTGCCATTTTTCAGCAACGACAGATTGGCTTCGGTAATGCCCAGGATGGCAGCCAGTTCTTTCGAGCGAATCTTGTTTTTAGCCATGACAACGTCAAGCCGAACGATAATGGTCATCTCATTGTTCTATATGTAGTGACTGTGCTCATCACTGAGGACTTTGGCGTCGCGCATGATAATGGAAAACGAGCACAGCAAGATTCCTTTGACCACCTCGTAGGCCGCGTAGGACGAGAAGCCCGCGGAAATCTGCAGGATGCGCTGGCCCGCCGGCAGGTCGAAGGACAGTGCCAGGCCTTGCAGGGTTTCCACCATGGGGAAGGTCGCTGGGGCGACGATCCACAGCATGCCGACGCGCCAGAGGATGCTGATGTTGCGATCGCTCCAGGTTTCACCGCGGGACAGTCGCAGGAAGAACACCCCGGTCAGGTACAGGGCGAAGCTGGTCAGCAGCAGGGGCAGGAAGTCGAGGATCACCAGCAGGGTGAAGCTCAGCGACGAGAGCTTGAAGTCGGCTTCCAGCAGGCGCGGCGAGTGTTCGGCGAATACGCTGAGCAGGGCGCCCAGAACCTGGTCCTTGCTGTAGATCCAGAGCCCGGCATTGCCGCCCAGCTCCACCACGCCCATGACCCAGGCCAGGATCGCGGCCAGCAGGCCGACCCGTCGTAAGCGGTACTGGGCCGAGCCGTTGATTTGGGAGTTCATGCGTTATTCCTTGCAAAACTGTGGGGGTGGCGAATTATTGATAAAAAATTATCGAATTACAATAATTTATTTTCAATAATCTGCACGACTCCAGGCCAGAAATCATGCTGTGGCGAGGGAGCTTGCTCCCGCTCGGGCGCGCAGCGGCCGTAAAACCTGAGGTTGCGGTGTTATGGGTGTACATATCCGTTGCTGCGGGTGTGGCGGCTGGCGGTTTCGCCCTTACGGCGAGTCACTTTGGGGCCCCAAAGTAACCAAAGGGCTTTGCCCTCCACTCGGCGCCTCGCCTAGGCTCGGCGTGCCCTCTCTCCGGCATTGATCCGTGGGCCGCCGCCACAGGCCATCCATGGCCTGGGGCGGCTAACCCGGCGTCCTGCCGGGTTATCCACGGCTCAATGCCTGCGTTCGGCCATCGTGTCTAAGGGGGCAAGAAGATCAACAGCCAGATCAAAATCTGACGGCGGCCTGCCTGCCTGAAGACGGGGTGGGCGTACTCCCTGGAGCTGCGCAAGGCTGCGAACGGGTTGGGCGGCACTCCGACAGGGCGCACGGCCAGACATCCGCGATGTATCAGGTCAAACGTGGGCGCAGACTGCGGCTGCTCCTACGAAAAGCCAGAACCGGGTCAGTCGCGTATCGGTTCGAGCAAGGTGAATGTCAGATTTTTGATCCGCATATCGGCGCTGTAGCTGAAGCCGACCCGGGCCTTGGGATGGAGGCTGGTGGGTAAGCGGTAGCTCTCCCAGGCGTTGAGCATGCGTTGCCCATCCGCTGATGGCCTGCGTTCCTCCGATTGCAGGGGCGTGCCCAGCAGGGCACGAATTTCTGCGCGGGTCATGGTGCGTGAGAAGGGTGCCGGCAATTCACCGGTATAGAACCTGCGTCCCTCTTCAAGTGGCAGCACATCGATAATGACCTTCTCCAGCACCAGGCTGTCCTCCCAGAAGTCCAGTACCAGGCCGGGCTTGACGAACACGCTCAGCCACTCGAATTCGTCGTAGAGCTTGCTCGTCGGGGGCTCGATGCGCTCTCCCCGGGCGATCAGTTCTGCATGGCTGAGCCCCAGGCTGCTTACCCAGCGGCCGATCGTTGCAGCGTCCATCGCTATTCCTGTGTCCTGAGTTGAGTGTGTGCCCGTTGTCGCGAGTGGCGTCGGCGGCCGATCTTAGCCGGTCAGGAAGGAGAGTGGTGCTGTGGCGACATAAAGAACGCCGCCTGCCGTGCTGGCAGGCGGTGGGTTCGAGGGCCGGTGTCAGGCCGGTTGGGGCGCGGTATCGAGCTGGGCCCGGGCCTGATAGCTGGCGGGGCTGAAGATCCGGGTCAGGAGCAGCATCGCCAGCACGCCGACGATCAGTACCCACCAGGCGCTGACAAAGCTGCCGGTGACTTGCCGCAGCCAGCCGCTCAGCCACGGCGACACGGCATTGATCAGAAAGCCCACGCCCTGGACAAAGGCCGCCAGTTGCCCGGCTTCCCGAGGGTCGCGACGGTGGTCCAGGGTGAGGATCAGGCTCAGGGCAAAACACGCCCCCAGGCCGAAGCCGATCAGCGCCACCCACAGGTGCGGGCTCTGCAAGGGCCACAGCACCAGCCCGAGAAACCCCACCGCCTGGGCCGCAAGGCTGATGCCCAGCAGCGGCCGGCGGTCGCTGCTGCGCTGGGCCAGGGCCGGCATCAGCAGGGCGGCGCTGACCTGGAAGACAGTCATGAAGGCCAGCAGCGAGCCGCTCTGGCTGGCGCTCCAGCCCATCTGCAGGTAGTAGGCCGGCAGCCAGGCCACCATGCTCATGTAGCCGCAGTTCACCAGGCCGAAATACAACGCCAGCAGCCAGGCGCGGCGGTTGCTCCAGAGCCCGGCCAGGGGCGCCGGGCTGCCGTTGCGGCGGCTGGCGCCCAGGGGCAGGCAGGCCCAGAGCAGCAGCGCGGCCATGGCCGGCAACAGCCAGACGCCAAGCCCCGCTTGCCAGTTGGCGAAGTGGCTGGCCACCTGCGGGCTGAGCAGGGCGGCAATGCCGCCACCGCCCATCAGCGAGGCCGAGTAGACGCCCATGGCCAGGGCCACCCGGTGCTGGAACTGGCGCTTGATCAGCGCTGGCACCAGGGCCTGGATCAAGGCCACCCCGGCGCCGCCGAGCAGGGCGCTGGCCAGCAGCGCCGCGGCCTGGCCGAAGAACAGCCGCACCAGGCAGGCCAGCAGCACCAGCAGCAGGCCCAGGGATACGCCCCGGCGTTCGCCGAGGCGGGCTTCGATCCGTACGCCCAGCAGGGCCACCAGGCCCATGCAGATCACCGGCAGGCTGGTGAGCCAGGCGCTGCTCTGGAAGCTCATGCCGGTGGCGCCGCGGATCTCGTTGAGCAGCGGGCTGACCGAGCTGAGGATCGGCCGCAGGTTGAGCCCCAGGCACACCAGCAGAGCCCAGCCGGCCCAGCGCTGGAACCTGGATTCAGTTCGCGGCATGGCGCGCCTGCCAATCCTGGTAGAGGGCAGTCATCGCCGCCTGGGGCAGGTGCCGCACCGGCAGGTGCTGGGCTTCCAGGGGCTTGCTCAGTTGCTGGTAGATGGCCGCGGTGGACAGGCCAAACGGCTCTGCTTGTTCATTGCTGGCCGCGAACACCGCGCGGGACACGCCGCACAGGTACATGGCGGCCAGGCACATGGGGCAGGGCTGGCCGCTGGCGTAGATCACGCAATCATCCAGGCGCGGGCCCAGTTGCTGGCTGGCGGTGCGGATGGCGAGCATCTCGGCGTGGGCGGTGGGGTCCTGGCTGAGGTGGATTTCATTCACCGCCTCGGCCAGCACCCGGCCGTTGCGCACCAGTAGCGCGCCGAACGGGCGGCCGCCCTGTTCGACATTGCGTCGGGCCAGTGCCACGGCCTGTTGCAGGTAGTGTTGATCGTCGTGCATGCAAGGTTCCTTCAAAAGGGGGGGCTCAGGCCGCGCCGGCATCGCGCAGCAGCTTGGCGATGGCGCTCTGGCCACGGCGCTCGGCTTGTTGCAGCGGGCTGAGGCCGGCGCGGTCCGGCAGGTTCAGGTCGGCCCCGGCGGCAATCAGTTGGGCGACGATCTGCTGGTGCGCCGGGCCGCCGTCGGACAGCACGATGGCTTCCATCAGGCAGGTCCAGCCCAGGTGGTTGACGTGGTCCAGTTCGACGCCGGCCTCGATCAGCAGGCGCACGGTTTCCACATGGCCGCGTTCGCAGGCCGGAATCAGCGCGGTGCCGCCGTAGCGGTTGGTGCTCTTGAGGTCGGCGCCGTGGGCCAGGGTCAGCTTGAGGATTTCGTTGTGGCCGCTGGCGCCGGCCAGCAGGTAGGGGCTGTCCTGGATCAGGTTCTTGCGGTTGACGTCGGCCCCGGCCTCGATCAGCGCCCGGGCGATGTCGACGCGGTTGTCGCGGGTGGCCAGCAGCAGCGGGCTGCTGCCATCCAGGCCGCGGCCATCGAGCGCCGCGCCTTGTTCGAGCAATTGCTGCACCTGGCTCAGTTGGCCTTTGCGCACGGCTTCGAGCAATGAACCGTCGTTGGCCATGACTACCCCCACAGTGAGCAGACCGGCGGCGATCAGGCCGCGTTTCAGAAAGCGCTTGAGTTGCATGAGAACCTCCCGTTCCTGCTGATGAAAGGGGAGTATGGTGATGACCCTTGGTATTCTGAAATTAAATATAATCATGCCAATCAGTGGTAATCAGGATGGTAGGTCAGCATGTTGGATCCCGTGTTGTTGCGCAGTTTTGTCGCGGTGGCCGAGAGTCAGAACTTCACCCGCGCCGCCGAGCGCCTGCACCTCACCCAGTCCACGGTGAGCCAGCAGGTACGGCGCCTGGAAGAGAGCCTGGGCTGCCAGTTGCTGGACCGCGACCAGCGCCGGGTGGTGGCCACGGTGGAGGGCGAGCGGCTGCTGGCCTATGCCCGGCGCATCCTGGCGTTGCATGAAGAAGCCTGCGATGTGCTGGTCAACCAGCGCAGCGAAGAAGTGCTGCGCCTCGGGGTGCCGGAAGATTTTGCCGCCGAGCGCCTGATGCCCATGCTCTCGCGCTTTGGCCAGGACTATCCGGCGGTGCGCCTGGAGGTCAGCAGCGGCCTGGGCCCGGAGTTGCTGCGCCAGTACCGGCGCGGTGAATTCGACCTGCTGCTGGTCAAGCAGATGGGCCACAGCGACGACTGCGTGGCGTCCTGGCCCGAGCCTTTGTGCTGGGTCGACAGCGTTCGCCAGCCGGCTTTTGGCCGTGATCCGCTGCCCCTGGTGGCGTTCCCGGTGGGTGGCCTGTACCGCCAGGAAATGCTCCATCACCTGGAAGTCGGCGGCTGGCCCTGGCGCATTGCCTATTCCAGCGCCAGCCTGGCCAGCGTCTGTTCGGCGGTGGCGGCGGGCCTGGGCATCAGCCTGTTGCCGGTGCGGGTGCTGGGCAAGGGGCATCGGATTCTCGGCGCTGACAGCGGTTTGCCGGATATCCAGGGCGTGCGTCTGGCGCTGTACGCCGGCAGCGGTCTGAGCCGGGCGGGCAAGGAGTTGCAAGAGCAGTTGAAGGCAGTGGCAAGCCTCAAGCCGCAAGTTGATAAGTTATAAGTGGTTACTGCCTGGTCATAAGTTATAGAGGGGTGTTTGCAGGCTATAGCCATTTAGTTAGTTGCTGGCGAAGTTTGTTTTGGACAGCATTGTAAATGCCGGCCATGCTGGGTTTTCAAGTTCCAGGAGGAACTTGCTTCATTGGATGAAACTTAAACCGCAGAAGGAAACCCGCATCATGTCGAGCATCAATGGAACCTACGTAAACTCCAACGCTGACGCCCGCCTGGTCGTGACCGACGGCAACGATTCCAACGGCTCGTTCAGCGGCGAGTTGACCCAGGCCGGGGTCAAGTACAGCGTGGCCGGGCACTACCACTTCCAGAACAGCAGCGGCCAGTCCACCATCATCAATGTCTCCGGCTACAACGACGGTTACGGCTACCAGGCCTGGGCCCTGTTCTCCCCGGATCACAACTACTCCCGACTGCGAGCCTCTGGCGCCCGCAGCAACTTCAGTGGCGATGTGGTCGGCCTGAATGGCGAGTTCGTCAAACAGTAACAACTTCGATAACAACCAGCTGCTGGGTAGTCGCCGGCTTATTTAAGTGGCGTGCTATTCCAGCGGCTTTTTCGTGCCTGTTCATAAAGTTCATTAAAAATTCTAAGGCTTGTTGTTAGTTGTGGCTGTTACCTGTGGAACTGTTGTTTTCCCCCTTCTAACGGCCTTATTTCGATGCTTTGCGGGAATATTTTCAATGCCTGTAAGGCATGGCCTTTTTCGCTCTGGGCTACAGCCCTTTAAACACGGGGCCTGGCTCTTTTGCTGAGCATCTAATATTCGATTTCGATCTATGTATAACTTGAAAGATTACTTTAAGAGATAAGCGCAGGGCACCGATCATTGACCCCGCGGTACCGTTGCGTGGGGGTTGTTCAAACGCCGGTGCCGGGTTTTTCAAAAGATCCTAGGGAGTGAATTCATGGGCAATGTCCAGACCGCCGCCAGTGCACACGAGGTGCTGTGGCGCCAGGCACCGAGCGGCGAGTTGGTCGATCTCGGCCGGCCTCACCGCTTGCCGTTGGGCCAACTGCGTCTGCAACGTACGCCCAAGGGGATACTGCGCCGCCGTGAGGCAATCATCCTCGGCGCTGCGGCGCTGGTGCTGCACGCCGCGGTGATCTACTGGCTGAGCCAGAAACCGACCCCGGTGCTGCCGATTGTGCCGCCGGAAATTCCGCCCATGACCATCGAGTTCTCGCACCCGGCGCCGCCGGTGGTCGAGCCGCCTCCGCCTGTGCCGGTACAGCCGGTGGTGGAGCCGCCGCCCCCGGTGGAGGACGAGTTGGCGGTCAAGCCGCCACCACCCAAGCCGGTGCCCAAACCCAAGCCCAAACCGGTGCCCAAGCCCGAGCCGAAACCTGCACCCAAACCGGTGCAGCAGACCCCGGCACCGCCGCAGCCCACGGCCCCGGTAGCCGCTCCGGCGCCGCCCGCGCCACCGGCCCCGGCACCCGTGACTCCAGCTTCCGCCAACGCCGCGTACCTGAAGAACCCGGCGCCGGAATACCCCTCCCTAGCCCAGCGCCGGGGCTGGGAAGGCACGGTGCTGCTGCGGGTGCATGTGCTGGCCAGCGGCAAGCCCGGGGAGATTCAGATTCAGAAGAGCAGTGGTCGCCAGCAACTCGACGATGCGGCCCTGGCAGCGGTCAAGCGCTGGAGCTTCGTGCCCGCCAAGCAGGGCGATGTGGCCCAGGACGGCTGGGTCAGCGTACCCATCGATTTCAAGATTCATTGAGCCGCAAGGCCGATCAACCAACACGCGCTAAACGCTTACACAGAGGGAACACATCATGACGTTACTGGCATCTCCACTGGAATCCATCGAAAGCGCGGTGATCTGGCTGCTGGTGGTCTTCTCCGTCGCCACCTGGGGCCTGGCCCTGGTCAAGGGCGTGCAGTTCGCCCGCCTCAAGTCCCAGGATCGCAAGTTCCACAATCAGTTCTGGGCGGCGTCCAGCCTGGACTCCGCCGCCTCGTTGAGTGAAACCCAGCCCGGCGCGGCAGCCCGGGTGGCCCAGGCCGGTTATGCGGCGATCCAGGTCGGCGAAGCGCCCCACGCGGCGGACCTGAGCCAGGCGATCAACCATCAGGACCGCTTGGAGCGCGCCCTGCGCCAGCAGATCGTGCGTGAGCGCCGCTCCCTGGAAACCGGCCTGGCGGTGGTCGCCAGTATCGGCAGCACCTCGCCCTTCATCGGCCTGTTCGGCACCGTCTGGGGGATCATGGAAGCCTTGAAAGGCATCAGCGCCGCCGGTTCGGCGAGCCTGGAAACCGTGGCCGGTCCCATTGGCGCAGCCCTGGTGGCGACGGGGGTGGGGATCGCCGTCGCAGTGCCGGCGGTACTGGTCTACAACTACTTTTTGCGGCGCCTGAAGCTCACCGCCGCCGACCTCGACGACTTCGCCCACGACTTCTACAGCCTGGCGCAGAAGAACTCGTTCCGCGTGCTGATCCACCCGAGCGTGCACAAGGCCGCGGCCCAGGGCAGCCCGCAGAAAGTGAAGGAGGCGTCCTGACATGGCCTTCTCCACCCAAGACAGCGATGAAGTGCTGAGCGAGATCAACGTCACCCCGCTGGTGGACGTGATGCTGGTGCTGCTGGTGGTGTTCATCGTCACCGCGCCGCTACTGACCAACGCCATCCCGATCAACCTGCCCAAGACCGAGGCCGTGGCCCCGGTGGAGCAGAAGGACCCGCTGGTGGTGAGCATCGACGGTGCCGGCAAACTCTTTATCAACAAGGACGAGATCCAGCCGGACCTGCTGGAAACCAACTTGCAAGCGGCCAAGGCCAAGGACCCGGAAGTGCGGGTGCAGCTGCAGGCCGACGATGGCGTCAACTACGGCGAAGTGGCCCGGGCCATGGCGTCCATCGAGCGTGCGGGCATCACCAAACTGTCGGTGATCACCGCCCGCTGACAACGAGCAACAAAGCCACGACTTTTCAGGCCGTCTCCTTGGCAGGGTGCGGCCTTTTTTTTGCCTGGCGAAAACCCACCTGCAAAGCCCCCACCGAAACGCCCTCCCGTTGCCCCTCACCGGCCAGACCCCCACCGAAATCACGCCAGCTGTAGGAGCTGGCTTGCCAGCGAAGGCGCCCGCCAGATCGACACAAGGCCCACGGCCCCTCACCGGCCAAAACCCCACCGAAATCGCGCCAGCTGTAGGAGCTGGCTTGCCAGCGAAGGCGCCCGCCAGATCGACACAAGGCCCACGGCCCCTCACCGGCCAGACCCCCACCGAAATCACGCCAGCCGTAGGAGCTGGCTTGCCAGCGAAGGCGTCCTAGAGCGCGATGCAAGGCTTGAGGGCCCCTTTCGCCGGCAAGCCGGCTCCTACAGACGGCGGGGTCTTATATTCATTTAAGGTATTAATAAATAGCTTCTTATTCCTTAACGAATATAAATCCCCTCCCTATACTCGTTCGGGAACAGACACGCAGCAGGAGAGTTCCCCATGCGCAACGAATCCATTCGCTACTTGATTGTGCCGGGCTGGCAAGGATCGCCAGAAGATCATTGGCAAACCCACTGGCAGAACAGCCTGCCCAACAGCGCGCGGGTGGAACAGGCCGATTGGCTGACGCCGCGCCGCGAAGACTGGGTGGCGGCCCTGGCCGAAGCCATCGCTGCCGACGACACTCCGGTGATCCTGATTGCCCACAGCCTGGGTTGCATCACCGTGGCCCACTGGGCCGCGCGCGCGCCCGTGGCCGCCCTGCGCCAGGTGCGCGGCGCGCTGCTGGTGGCGCCGGCCGATGTCGAGCGCCCGGCCTGCGCCCCGGCGCTGCGCAATTTCGCGCCAATCCCCCGGCACCCGCTGCCGTTTCCCAGCCAGGTAGTCAGCTCGGACAACGACAGCGCCGTGAGCGCGCCGCGGGCCCTGGAACTGGCCCGCGACTGGGGCGCCGAAGCCGGCATCCTGGCCGGTGCCGGCCATATCAACGTCAAGTCCGGCCACCATCGCTGGGAGCAGGGTTTCGCCTACCTGTACCGCCTGCAGAACCGCATGGAACAACACGCCCTGCGTCGTGCCTGATCGTCTTTTTTTCGTTTAAACGCCCCCGTCCCCAGGCGGCCTGGGGCGGGAGCCTGCCATGAGTGCCCATACCCCATTCGGTCAGCCGTTGCTGACCTTCCCCGATGCCGAGAAAAGCCCCCTGAGCATCCGCGCCAAGGCGCTGGTGTTCGTCGACCCGCGCTCGCGGCAGTTGCGCGAAGAGCTGGAGCAACTGGCGCCGCGTTCGGTCTCGGTACTGATCCGTGGCGAAACCGGCACCGGCAAGGAGCTGCTGGCCCGGCACATCCACCGTGCCAGCGATCGCAGTGGCCTGTTCGTCTCGGTGAACTGCGGCGCCATCAGCCCGACCTACGCCGACGCCGAACTGTTCGGTTATGCCGCCGGCAGTTTCAGCGGTTCGGCCAGCAGCCGCGCCGGCTGGTTCGGCTCGGCCAATGGCGGAACCCTGTACCTGGATGAGATCGGCGACCTGCCGCTGCCGATCCAGACCAAGCTGCTGGCCGCCCTGGAGAACCACGAAGTGACCCGGGTCGGCGCCCAGCAACCGAGCCCGGTGGACGTGCGCCTGGTGGCGGCCACCAGCATCGACCTGGCCCAGGCGGTGGCGGCGGGCAAGTTTCACGAGCGCCTGTATCGCTACCTCAGCGAAGGCCAGCTGGAGCTGCCGGCGTTGCGGGAACGGGTGGGAGACATCGAATCCCTGGCCGAATACTTCCTCGGCATCTACAGCCAGCGCCTGGACCTGCCGGTGCCGCTGATCAGCGAAGCCGCGCAGCAGGCCCTGGATCGCCACAGCTGGCCGGGCAACACCCGGGAGCTGGAGAACGTCATCCACTTTGCCCTGCTGGTGAGCAGCGGCGAGGAGATTCTCCCGGAGCACCTCAACCTGCCGGAAACAGTGTCACCGCTGAGTGAGTTGGAGCGGCAAATAGAGGTGTTGCTGCGGGGAAGTGAGAGTGAGCGCGGAGGGTTGAAGGCTGTGCTGGAGAAGGTTGCGCAGCGGTTGGGATTGTAGAGCGGAGCGAGCACGAGAGTTATTGCAAAAGCAATGGTTGTACATGCAAATGATTTGCATTAACTTCTTCGAAAAGGAAATCTGCTTCAAGCATTAAAGGGATTTTTATGAGAAGAATATCTTGTGCGGTCATTTTTCTATCTGCTCTGGCCCCCAACGCCTATGCGTATCTCACTGAACTGGCGATGTTTTCTCGTGCCAACTGTTTCGGTTTCAACGAGTCAGTCAGTTGGGACACGATACGTACATGGAAATTAGAAACATCGTCTGTGCAATACAACACTGTGGATGGCAGTTACAGGGAGTTTTACGATAAATCCGACAGTACCTGGCGGTCTTATGCAGGTTGCGGATTTTGTGGCATGGATTGGGAAGTCTACGGTTTCCATTATGCGGACGGGAAATATGGCGATCCTGACTACAGTGCTCAACAGGATCATCTGCTTGTCAATGTCTGTACTGCTGGCTGGTCTCCAAGTGTAGCTGACGGTTCGCCCTGCCTCGAAACCTACACGACCTCTTGCAATCTGACGGAGTGGTGATGATGCGCTTGTTGATGATCTGCATAAGCATGTTGCTCGTTTCATTCTCGGCAATTGCGGAGTTGGAAATTCACCCTCTAAGTGGTAACGCACATATTCAAAGTATCATTAATAAGAGACCCTCCTCATCCCGAATTGAGCCTGAGAAAAGATCGAGCTTTCCAAGCTTCGAGCAATTCAGTTCGATGGTCACACTCGCTCAGAAGACCGATAAAAGGCTATCTCAAGCCGTCAGGTTTAAATCGGAGTCGAGAGCGGCAATTGAAAAATTGGGATGTCAGTTTTCCAAAGAAGCCCCCTCCGGTGTCGAGATGAAGGAGGGCGGTTTGAACGGTGTCATGTCACTTTATTCGTGCGGTGCTGACTATGTTGTCACCTACGAGTCCCACTATGAACGTGAGCTGACGCAGCGTGTAGTTGTTTACGACGATGATTACGCCAAGCCTCAAGACCTCGGTAAGCCCTTGGTGAAAACGTCGGAAAAAGTAGTGGGCGGAGTCAGGAAGACCGGGTTGCGCTGGATGAACTCGAAGCATGAAGTGAGGTATGACATTTACGCCAGCCTGGAGGGTGATGGTGCACTGGAGAAGGCACTGACGTCGGTCATTACCAAGGTTGCCATTGAAGTCGGTAATCGATAGATCGCAGGCGTTGTGTAACGGAGCAACGAGACGTACCGGCAGGCTAGCCAGCTATCCATTTTGTACCAGTCAAAAGGGTATAAGTTCTTGCGAAAAAGATATTGTTCGGGAATAAAAAATCTCGGTATTGTCCGCTTCACGCCAGCAGTGGCACTTCACTGGCACCTGAATCCTCTCTATTTGAAGCCGTCGTCGACCTCGACACCTAAGGACCCTGCATGAAAAAAGTTCTGTTGTTCACCGCACTGGCGGCAGCCCTGAGCGCAGGTATCGCCCAGGCCGGCGAGAAGCTGGTGGTCGCTGCGACCCCGGTGCCCCACGCCGAAATCCTGGAGTTGATCAAGCCAACCCTGGCCAAGGAAGGCGTGGACCTGGAAATCAAGGTCTTCACCGACTACGTGCAACCCAACGTGCAGGTCGACCAGAAGCGTCTGGACGCCAACTACTTCCAGACCCTGCCGTACCTGAAGAGCTTCAACGAAGGCAAAGGCACCCATCTGGAAACCGTGATCGGCGTGCACGTCGAACCTTTCGGCGGCTACTCGAAGAAGGTCAAGACCCTGGCCGAGCTGAAAGATGGCGCGACCATCGCCATCCCCAACGAAGGCAGCAACAGCGGCCGTGCCCTGATCCTGCTGCAGAAGGCTGGCCTGATCGAGCTCAAGGACCCGAAGAACGCCGTGGCCACGCCCAAGGACATCGCCAAGAACCCGCACAACTTCAAGTTCAAGGAACTGGAGTCGGCCATGCTGCCACGGGTCCTGGACCAGGTTGACCTGGACATGATCAACACCAACTACGCCCTGGAAGCCGGCCTGAACCCGGCCAAGGATGCGCTGATCATCGAAGGTTCCGATTCGCCTTACGTGAACTACCTGGTGGCCCGTCCGGACAACAAGGACAGCCCGGCCATCCAGAAGCTGGCCAAGGCCCTGACCAGCCCAGAGGTAAAAGCCTTTATCGAGAAGAAATACAGCGGCGCCGTACTGCCGGCGTTCTGATGAACTAGGCTACTGACGCGACAAACCCCTTCAAGGTTTTAAACGCCGACGGCTAGCACAGCGTCGGCGTTTTTTATGGCCTCGGCGAAAGCCGTGGCAGCCTGGCGAGGCGCGCTTGGGGGATGCAGCGCTTTTGGGACGCCAGCGCTCAGCGCCGTAGGAGCCGGCTTGCCGGCGAAGAGGCCCTGGAGATTTGTGTCGCTCTTGCGGGCGCCTTCGCTGGCAAGCCAGCTCCTACACAAACCAGCTCTTGCACAGGTCAGTTGCTGCACAGGGCAGCGGCTACAGCGGAGCGCTCTTGGCGATGGGTTGGGTGGCCCGGCGCAACGCCGTCAGCCATTTCATCAGTTCGTGGGGGTCCAGCGGTTGCGGAGTCTTTGCATCGGCCATGGCGGTCGTCCTTGAGAGGTGCAGCGTCCAGTGGGAAGGCGGGCGCGAAAGCGCCGTTCGACCCGGTAGAAAAGGTAGTAGCCCGGCGCCAGCCCGGCAAATCCGCGGGTTAGGTTTTTGGGTGATATCCATATGCCTTAACGGTATTTAAATTCTGCTTTTTATAGCTATAAAGTCGCGGCAGCCGGGCGGTTACCCATCGCCCCAAGGACTGCACCACCGCCGCGCTACCCCTGCGGCGTCCAGGATGATTCATGACCCTCGACTACGCCTTTATCCTCAGCACCCTGCCGGCCTTTCTCAAAGCCGTGGGGGTGACCCTGCAGGTCGGCCTGATCGCCATCGGCACGTCCTTGCTGGTGGCCCTGATCAACGCCACGCTCCTGGTGTTTCGCACCCCCTACCTGCACCGGCTGATCGGTCTGTACGTGGAACTGGCGCGCAATACACCGCTGCTGATCCAGCTGTTCTTCGTCTACTTCGCCTTGCCGGCCCTGGGGATCAAGGTCTCGGGTTTTGCCGCGGCGATCATCACCATGACCTTCCTCGGTGGCGCCTACCTCACCGAGGTGCTGCGGGCCGGGGTGGAAGCCGTGCCCCAGGCGCAGCTGGAGTCGGGGCGCTCCATCGGCCTGTCGCGCTGGCAGCTGTTGCGCTACGTGATCCTGCCTCAGGCCGGGATCCTCAGCCTGCCGTCGCTGTTCGCCAATTTCATTTTCCTGCTCAAGGAAACCACCGTGGTCTCGGCGGTGGCGGTGCCGGAAATCCTCTACACCACCAAGAGCTACATCGCCCTGTACTACAAGACCTATGAAATGCTCGCGGTGCTGACGCTGATCTGCGTGCTGTTGTTCCTGCCCCTGTCGCTGTTGCTCAGCCGTCTGGAAAGGAGGTTGCAGCATGGCCAGTTCGGGTCTTGAGCTGTTGCTGGTGTCCCTGCCGCAACTGGCCCGGGGCGCTGCGCAGACCTTGTCGATTTCCTTGCTGAGTATTGCCTTCAGCACCCTGGGCGGCGTGCTCTATGGCGTGCTGCGTAGCCTGCAGCGCAAGGTGCTGGACGTACCGCTGCGGATCTACCTGGAGCTGTTCCGGGCGATTCCGGTGCTGGTCTGGCTGTACCTGCTGTTTTTCGGTTTTCCGATCTTCTTCGGCATCAGCATTCCCAGCTTCACCTGTGCGGTGCTGGTGCTGTCGCTGTGGGGCGCCAGCGAAGTTGGCGAGGTGGTGCGCGGGGCCCTGCAATCCCTGCCCCGGGGCCAGCGTGAAGCGGGCCTGTCCATCGGCCTCTCGGGTGCCCAGCTGTACGGCTACGTGCTGCTGCCCCAGGCGCTGAAACGCATGACGCCACCGACCATCAACGTCTACACGCGGATCATCAAGACCAGTTCCCTGGCGGTGCTGATCGGCGTGGTGGACGTGATCAAGGTCGGCCAGCAGATCATCGAGCGCACCTACGAATCGGTGCTGATCTACGGCGTGCTGTTCCTGTTTTTCTTCTTTATCTGCTACCCGTTGTCGGCCGCCTCCCGCGTGCTGGAACGGCGCTGGACGCAAGCATGAGCGCATTGATCGAGTTCCAGGGTTTCAACAAGTTCTTCGGCTCGCAGCAGGTGCTCAAGGAGGTCGACCTCTGCGTGGCGGCGGGTGAGGTGATCGTCATCCTCGGCCCCAGCGGCTGCGGCAAGAGCACCCTGCTGCGCTGCCTCAACGGCCTGGAAACGGCCCACAGCGGCCACCTGCGTTTTGCTGGGCGCGAGCTTTTGAGTGCCGCCACCGACTGGCGCCAGGTGCGCCAGCAGATCGGCATGGTGTTCCAGAGCTACCACCTGTTTCCCCACATGAACGTGCTGGACAACATCCTCCTGGGGCCGCTCAAGGTGCAGAAACGCGAGCCTCGCGAAGCCCGGGCCCAGGCCGAGGCGCTGCTGGAGCGGGTGGGCCTGCTGGACAAGCGCGAGGCCTTTCCCCGGCAGCTTTCCGGCGGCCAGCAGCAACGCATCGCGATTGTCCGCTCGTTGTGCATGAACCCCCAGGTGATGTTGTTCGACGAGGTCACCGCGGCGCTGGACCCGGAGATGGTCAAGGAAGTGCTGCAAGTGATCCAGGGCCTGGCCCGGGACGGCATGACGCTGTTGATCGTCACCCATGAAATGGCCTTCGCCCGGGCCGTGGCCGACCGCGTGGTGTTCATGGACGCCGGGCGCATCGTGGAACAGAACACCCCCGAGGCTTTCTTCACGAACCCGCAGAGCGCACGCGCGCAGCAGTTCCTGGAGAAGTTCTCCTTCGTTGAAGCACTGCCCAAGAAAGCCCCTAAAAAGGAACTGGAGCTCTTATGAAAACTGCCAAGTCTTCGCTGTTGTTACTGCCGCTGTTCGGTCTGGCCCTGCTGGCCGGCTGCGATAAATCCGCCGAGGCCCCCAAGCCTGCAGCCACCGCCGCCAGCGCCGCGCCGGCGACCGGCTACCTGGACAAGATCAAGGCCCGGGACAAGTTGATCGTCGGCGTGTTCACCGACAAGCCGCCGTTCGGTTTCGTCGATGAAACCGGGCGCTATGTCGGTTTCGATACCGACATCGGCCGGCAATTCGCCAAGGACCTGCTGGGGGACGAGAACAAGGTTGAATTCGTCGCCGTGGAACCGGCCAGCCGCATTCCCTTCCTGCAGAGCGACAAGGTCGACCTGATCCTGGCCAACATGACCGTGACCCCGGAGCGCAAGGAAGCGGTGGAATTCACCAACCCCAACCTCAAGGTGGCGGTCCAGGCCCTGGTGCCCGAGGGCAGCGAAGTGAAGAGCCTGGATGACCTGGCGAGCCGCACCACCATCGTCACCACCGGCACCACCGCGGACATCTGGCTGACTCAGAACCATCCGGACTGGAAACTGCTGAAGTTCGAGAAAAACACCGAATCCCTGCAGGCCCTGGCCAATGGTCGTGGTGATGCCTATGCCCAGGACAACCTGATTCTGTTCAGTTGGTCCAAGCAGAACCCAGGCTACCGCGTACTGCCGCAGACCCTGGGCGAGCAAGCCCCGATCGCCCCGGCGGTAAAAAAGGGCAACATCGAACTGCGTGACTGGGTGAATGCCGAATTGGCCAAGCTGGGCGAAGAGAAATACCTGCTCAAGCTGTATGACCAGTACGTGCGCAAGGAACTGAGCGACGACACCCGGCCTGAGAGCGTGATTGTCGAAGGCGGCAAATGGCAGGGCTGACCCTGCCCGACCTGTAGGAGCTGGCTTGCCAGCGAAGGCGCCCGCAAGAGCGCTGCAAGGTTCAAGGGCCTCTTCGCCAGCAAGCTGGCTCCTACGGGGCTGGCGCGGTGTGGCGGATGGCTGTAGGAGCTGGCTTGCCAGCGAAGGCGTCCGCGAGAGCGATGCAAGGCTCGAAGGCCTCTTCGCCAGCAAGCTGGCTCCTACGGGGCTGGCGCGGTGTGGCGGATGACTGTAGGAGCTGGCTTGCCAGCGAAGGCGTCCGCAAGGGCGATGCTGGGCTTGAGGGTTTGAGGGCTCGAAGGCCTCTTCGCCAGCAAGCTGGCTCCTACGGGGGGATGGCAGTCGGGGTCGGCGGGGATGGTTCAGTCGGGCCAGTACCAGGCCGGTTCGTCGAGCATCCGCTGGCCGACGATGCCGGTCTGGCCCAGCTCTTTGTCCAGCACGATGCAGTTGCATTCCGGGTCTTGCTGCAAGGCCGCGATCAGGCGCCGGGCGTGGGACACCACCCACACCTGGCACTGCTCGGAAGCGCTGATGATCAGGCGCGCCAGGGCCGGCAACAGGTCCGGGTGCAGGCTGGTCTCCGGTTCGTTGAGCACCATCAGGCTCGGTGGGCGCGGGGTCAGCAACGCGGCCACCAGCAGCAGATAGCGCAGGGTGCCGTCCGACAGTTCCGCCGCCGACAGCGGCCGCAGCAATCCTTCCTGATAGAACTCGATGGCAAAACGTCCGCCCGGCAGCGGTGCGATGTCCAGGCGTGCGCCGGGAAAGGCATCGCTGATGGCGGCGTCGAGGGCCTCGGGGTCGCCGATCTCGCGAATGGTCTGCAACGCCGCCGCCAGGTCGCGGCCATCGTGATGCAGCACCGGCGTGCGGGTGCCCAGTTGGGGTTGGCGCACCGGGGCTTCGCTGTCGCTGCGAAAGTGATCGTAGAAGCGCCAGCGGCGGATGAATTCGCGCATCTGCAGCACTTCCGGCGAGCCGCGCAGGCTGCCCACTTGATCGAACAGGCTGTCGAAGCTCGGCGTGTGCTGGCTCAGCACGTCCCAGCTGCGGCCCTGGCGTGCACGGATCAGCGGGCCGTCGCGGTCCACCAGCAGGCTGGCGGGACGATAGAACGGCCCGGACCAGATGCACTCCTTCTTGATCTGCGGGTCCAGGGCAAACACCGAGTTGCTCGGTTCCGGCAGGCCCAGGGCGATGGCGTAGCTGAAGTCTTCACCGGCAAAGCCCAGGCGCAGGCGCTTGCTCGAAGAACGCACGCTGGCTTCGATCGGCACTTCGCCCTTGCGCATGCGCCGGGTGAGCTTTTCCGGCCCGGCCCAGAAAGTCGAATCCAGCCCGCCTTCCCGGGCCAGGGCGTTGACCACTCCGCCCTGGGCGGTTTCCGCCAGCAGGCGCAGGGCGCGGTACAGGTTGGATTTGCCGCTGCCGTTGGCGCCGGTGATCAGGTTCAGCCGACCCAGGGGAATCACCAGTGTGTTGATGGAGCGGTAATTGGCCACCGCCAGGGTCTTGAGCATGCCGGGTCTCCTGTTGCGTGGTGCGCAGTGTGCCTGATTTGTCGCTGCACAGCTTGCGTGTGCCCGATGGTGCAGGCGCCCGGGGCCTGCCTGGATGGCGCGCGTTGCGCGGTGTGGCGGCGGCTGTGTGCCGGGGCGCCGGCCGAGCGCAGGCACGCTCCCTCGCCACAAAAAACCGGTTATGAGAGCGGCGTGCAAGGGTTGAACCCTGTTCTAAGCTCACAGTCGTAACGTCACTGGCGAGACAGCATCACGCAAAAGGAGCCTGCATGGCTGCGTTCAATTCGAAGTGGATAGTGGGATTGACCCTGTTGCTGCTGCTCGGCGGCTGCGGGGCGGAGAAACCCGGGGAAAAGGAGCGTCCGCGGGTACGCATCCTGGAGGTGCAGAGCAGTGATTTCGCGCCTTCGGTGACCCTCACCGGTGACGTCCAGGCCCGGGTGCAGACCGAACTGTCGTTCCGCGTCGGTGGCAAGATCATCCAGCGCATGGTGGATGTCGGCGATCGGGTCACGGCGCAGCAGGTGCTGGCCAAGCTCGATCCCAAGGATCTGCAGACCAATGTCGACTCCGCCGCCGCTTCGGTGTTCGCCGAGCAGGCGCGGGTCAAGCAGGCCAGCGCGGCGTTTGTCCGCCAGCAGAAGCTCTTGCCCAAGGGCTACACCAGCCAGAGCGAATACGATTCGGCCCAGGCCGCCCTGCGCAGCAGCCAGAGCGCCCTGAGTGCGGCCCAGGCGCAACTGGCCAACGCCCGCGAGCAACTGAGCTACACCGAGCTGGTGGCCGAGGCACCGGGGGTGATCACCGCGCGCCAGGCCGAGGTCGGCCAGGTGGTGCAGGCCACGGTGCCGATCTTCAGCCTGGCCCGGGATGGTGAGCGTGACGCGGTGTTCAACGTCTACGAATCGCTGCTGATGCAGCCGCCGGGCCAGGAAACCATCCACATCAGCCTGCTGGACAACCCCAAGGTGACCACCACCGGCAAGGTCCGCGAGGTGACGCCGGTGGTCTCGGCCCAGAGCGGCACGGTGCAGGTCAAGGTGGTGCTCGATTCGTTGCCGCCGGGCATGGACCTGGGCTCGGTGGTCAGCGCCACCGCACGGGCCCACGGCAAGGCCAGCGTGGTGCTGCCCTGGTCGGCCCTGACCAAGAACCTCAGCGAACCCGCCGTGTGGCTGGTGGGCGAGGACGGCAAGACCGCTCTGCACGAGGTCAAGGTCGGACGCTACCTGACCGGCAAGGTGATCATCAGCGACGGCCTCAAGGGTGGTGAGAAAGTGGTGGTGGCGGGTGGGCAGTTGCTGCACCCGGGGATGTTCGTCGAGATCGCCTCGCAGACCAGGGACTAGGGAGCACAACCATGAAGCGCCTGCTGCCGTTGTTGTGTGCCAGCGCCTTGCTGTTGGGCTGCTCCAAGGAAGAGCCGGCGCCGGAGCCGGTGCGCCCGGTGCTGTCGATCCAGGTGACGCCCCAGGCCGAGGAAAGCCTGGGGCGCTTTGCCGGCACCATCCAGGCCCGCTACGAGACCAACCTGGGCTTCCGGGTGCCGGGGCGCATCGCCAACCGCAATGTGGATGTCGGCGCCGAAGTCGGGCCTGGGGACTTGCTGGCGACCCTGGACCCCACCGATCAGCAGAACCAGTTGCGCGCCGCCCAGGGTGACCTGGCCAAGGTCGAGGCGCAGTGGATCAACGCCCAGGCCAATGCCCGGCGCCAACAGGAGCTGTTCGATCGCGGCGTGGGCGCCCAGGCGCAACTGGACATCGCCCAGACCGACCTGAAGACCACCGGCGCTTCCCTGGACCAGGCTAAGGCCTCGGTGCGCCAGGCCCAGGATCAGCTCAACTACAGCGAACTGCGCAGCGATCACGGCGGCGTGATCACCGCCTGGAATGCCGAAGCCGGGCAGGTGGTGACCGCCGGCCAGCAAGTGGTGACCCTGGCCCGGCCGGAGATCAAGGAAGCGGTGATCGACCTGCCGGCCAGCCTGGTGGACCAACTGCCGGCCGGTGTGGAATTCACCGTCGCCGCGCAACTGGACCCAAGCATCAACACCACTGCCACGGTGCGCGAGATCGAGCCCCAGGCCCAGAGCGCGACCCGTACCCGCCGTGCGCGCCTGACCCTCAAGGACACCCCCGAAGCCTTTCGCCTGGGCACCGCCATCAGCGTGACCCTGAGCACCGCCATCGAGCCGCGCACCGAACTGCCGCTGACGGCCCTGCAAGAGGTGCAGGGCCAGACCCGGATCTGGGTCATCGACCCCCAGACCCAGACCGTCGCCCCACGCGAGGTCACGGTGCTCAGCCGCGACAGCGCTTCGGCGTTGATCAGCCACGGCGTCAAGCCCGGCGAGCGGGTGGTCAGTGCCGGCGTCAATAGCCTCAAGCCGGGGCAGAAAGTCAAATTCGACGAGGACCGCGCACCATGACGCCCGACAGCAAAGGGAGCTTCAACCTGTCCGAATGGGCGATCAAACATCAGTCCTTCGTCTGGTACCTGATGTTCGTCGCGCTGCTGATGGGCGTGTTTTCCTACATGAACCTGGGGCGTGAAGAAGACCCGTCCTTCACCATCAAGACCATGGTCATCCAGACCCGCTGGCCCGGCGCGACCCAGGAAGAAACCCTGAAGCAGGTCACCGACCGCATCGAGAAGAAGCTCGAAGAGCTGGACTCCCTGGACTACGTGAAAAGCTACACCCGCCCCGGCGAATCGACGGTGTTCGTCTACCTGCGCGACACCACCAGCGCCAAGGACATTCCCGAGATCTGGTACCAGGTGCGCAAGAAGATCAACGACATCCGCGGCGACTTTCCCCAGGGCCTGCAAGGTCCGGGGTTCAACGATGAGTTCGGCGATGTGTTCGGTTCGATCTACGCCTTCACCGCCGACGGCCTGAGCATGCGCCAGCTGCGCGACTACGTGGAGCAGGTACGGGCCGAGATCCGCGAAGTGCCGAACCTGGGCAAGGTGGAGATGGTCGGCGAGCAGGACGAAGTCATCTACCTGAACTTCTCCACCCGCAAGCTGGCGGCCCTGGGCATCGACCAGCGCCAGGTCCTGCAGAGCCTGCAATCGCAGAACGCGGTGACCCCGGCCGGGGTGATCGAGGCGGGGCCGGAGCGCATCTCGGTGCGCACGTCCGGGCAGTTCGCCTCGGAGAAGGACCTGGCCACGGTCAACCTGCGGCTCAACGATCGCTTCTACCGGCTGGCGGACATCGCCGAGATTAGCCGCGGCTATGTCGACCCTTCCACGCCGCTGTTCCGCTTCAATGGCAAGCCGGCCATCGGCCTGGCGATCGCCATGAAGAAGGGCGGCAACATCCAGGACTTCGGCAAGGCCCTGCACGCGCGCATGGACCAGCTGACCGCCGACCTGCCGGTGGGCGTCGGGGTGCACAAGGTGTCCGACCAGGCCGAAGTGGTGGAAGAGGCGGTGGGCGGTTTTACCAGCGCCCTGTTCGAGGCGGTGATCATCGTCCTGGTGGTGAGCTTCATCAGCCTCGGGGTACGCGCCGGGCTGGTGGTGGCCTGCTCGATTCCGCTGGTGCTGGCCATGGTCTTCGTGTTCATGGAGTACAGCGGCATCACCATGCAGCGGATCTCCCTGGGGGCGCTGATCATCGCCCTGGGGCTGCTGGTGGACGACGCGATGATCACCGTGGAAATGATGGTCACGCGGCTGGAGAAGGGCGAGAGCAAGGAGCAGGCCGCGACCTTCGCCTACACCTCCACCGCCTTCCCGATGCTCACCGGGACCCTGGTGACCGTGGCCGGCTTCGTGCCCATCGGCCTCAACGCCAGCTCTGCCGGTGAGTACACCTTCACCCTGTTCGCGGTGATTGCGGTGGCCATGCTGGTGTCCTGGATCGTCGCGGTGCTGTTTGCCCCGGTGATCGGCATCCACATTCTCAGCACCAACATCAAACCCCATTCCGAGGAGCCGGGGCGTATCGGACGCGCCTTCAACGGCGGCCTGCTGTGGGCCATGCGCAACCGCTGGTGGGCCATCGGCATCACCGTGCTGCTGTTCGTGGCGTCGGTGTTCTGCATGCGGTTCGTGCAGAACCAGTTCTTCCCGTCATCGGACCGGCCGGAGATCCTGGTGGACCTCAACCTGCCGCAGAACGCCTCGATCAACGAGACCCGTCAGGCCGTGGACCGCCTGGAAGCGACCCTCAAGGACGACCCGGACATCGAGCGCTGGAGCACCTACATCGGCGAGGGCGCGATCCGTTTCTACCTGCCCCTGGACCAGCAGTTGCAGAACCCCTACTACGCCCAGCTGGTGATCGTCAGCAAGGGCCTGGAGCAGCGCACGGCCCTGACCCAGCGCCTGCAGAAGCGCCTGCGCGAAGACTTCGTCGGCATCGGCAGCTATGTCCAGGCTCTGGAGATGGGCCCGCCGGTGGGGCGGCCGATCCAGTACCGGGTCAGCGGCAAGGACATCGACCAGGTGCGCAAGCACGCCATCGAACTGGCCACCGAACTGGACAAGAACCCGCACATCGGCGAGATCATCTACGACTGGAACGAGCCCGGCAAAGTGCTGCGCATCGACATCGCCCAGGACAAGGCGCGGCAGTTGGGGCTGTCCTCGGAGGACGTGGCGCAACTGATGAACAGCATCGTCAGCGGCTCCACCGTGACCCAGGTGCATGACGACATCTACCTGATCAACGTGGTCGGCCGCGCCGACGACAACGAGCGCGGCTCGCCGGAAACCCTGCAGAACCTGCAGATCGTCACCCCCAGCGGCACCTCGATCCCGCTGCTGGCCTTCGCCACCGTGCGCTACGAACTGGAGCAGCCACTGGTGTGGCGCCGCGACCGCAAGCCGACCATCACCATCAAGGCCGCGGTGCGCGATGCGATCCAGCCCACCGACCTGGTCAAGCAACTGAAGCCGGACATCGATAAGTTTGCCGCGCAACTGCCTGCCGGCTATTCGGTGGCCACCGGCGGCACCGTGGAGGAAAGCGGCAAGGCCCAGGGGCCGATTGCCAAGGTGGTGCCGCTGATGCTGTTCCTCATGGCGACCTTCCTGATGATCCAGCTGCACAGCGTGCAGAAGCTGTTCCTGGTGGCCAGCGTGGCGCCCCTGGGGCTGATCGGCGTGGTCCTGGCCCTGGTGCCCACGGGCACGCCCATGGGCTTTGTGGCGATCCTCGGGATCCTCGCGCTGATCGGCATCATCATCCGCAACTCGGTGATCCTGGTGACCCAGATCGACGACTACGAGCGCGACGGCTATCACCCCTGGGACGCGGTGCTGGAAGCCACCCACCATCGACGGCGGCCGATCCTGCTGACTGCCGCGGCGGCCAGCCTGGGGATGATCCCGATTGCCCGGGAAGTGTTCTGGGGGCCGATGGCCTACGCCATGATCGGCGGCATCATCGTCGCCACCTTGCTTACCCTGCTGTTCCTCCCGGCGCTGTATGTGGCCTGGTACAAGATTCGCGAACCGCAGAAAGAAGCCGGTTGAGGCAGGGCCCTGTGCGTGTTGCGCACAGGGCTGTTCCCGGATGCCGGCGGGACGGGCGGCGCTTTGCTTTACACTCTGGGCATTCATTCGAGAAGGGATTGCTCATGCCCTGCGTTGCCCGGCCTCTGCGTGGCCTGTTACTCGCCGCCGCCCTGCTGCTGTCGCCCTGGGCGCTGGCCCAGCCGTTGTTGGAAAACTCGTTGTGGCAGGTCGAGATCGATCCGGCGACCCTGGCGATTCGCGTGACCCCTGCCGGTCAGCCGGCCGTGCAAGCCTCGGCGGGTGTGGACAACCACCGGGTCAGCGCCTTGCAACAGACGCCGCAGCAGCTCAGTTGGCAATGGGACGATGGCGCCTGGAGCCTGAGCGCGACCCTGCGCCAGCGCGACCTGGTGTTCTCCATCCAGGCCCGGGAGCCGGGCTCGCTGACGTTTCTGCGCCAGCCGGCCAGCGCCATGGGCAGGGGGCTGGTCTGGCCTTTGGCCGAGGGGCACTACGTACCGACGGGGGACCTGCGCTGGCAACGGTTTCTACTGGACCAGGGCGAAGTCAACAGTACCCAGGACCTGAGCCTGCCGCTGTGGACCCTGGATCACGGCGCCTTCACCCTGAGCTGGCTACTGACCCGACCCTATAACAACCGCCTGAGCCTGAGCGCCGAAGGGCCGGCCATGGCGCTGACGGGGCAGCATCAGTTCACCCGCCTGGAACCCGATGCGCCGCTGACCATGACCTTGTACCTTGGCGACGCCGACCTGCTGGCGGGCGCCAAGCGCTATCGCCAATGGCTGATCGACAACGGGCGCTACGAGACCCTGGAGGCCAAGCTGGCGCGCACGCCGCAAGGCAGCAAGTTGCTGGGGGCCAGTCATGTTTATCTGTGGGGCAACGATCTGCTGGGGAGCGACGATGTGCGCAACTGGCCGCAGTTGCTACAGGACTTGCAGGGTAACGAGCCGCTGGCGATGAAGCTGCGGGCCGGCCTGGACAAGGACAGCGCGCAGATCCTTAAGGCGCCGGCGGCCAACCTGGATGCCTATCAGCGCACCACCCTGCTGCGCGGCCTCAACAGCGCGCTGAACCAGCAGGCCCGTCTGGGCTGGCAGGGCGCGGACGAGCCCGACATGCAAGCCCTGGCCCAGGGTTACGGCGAGCTGCGCACGCAGGTGGCCAAGGTCTTTGCCACGGCCTTGAACACCGACCCGGCGCGTTGGGGCAGCAGCCTGTCGCTGGCGACCATGGAGCGTTTGCAGGCGGCCGGGCTGAGCCGTTTGTGGCTGGGCCTCGGCGAAGGTTGGGAGGGCGGGCTATGGCACCCCGAAGCGGTGCGGGCCGGGGTGGCCGCGGGTTATCTGGTGGCGCCCTACGACTCCTACGAGACCGCGTTGCGCAGCAATGAAAACCCCGACTGGAGCACCGCCCACCTGGGCTCGCGGGCCAACCGCGAGTGCGCGATTGTGCTGGAAAACGGCCAGCTCAAAAGCGGTTTCCAGCAGTCCGGGCATTACACCGACCCACGTTGCGTCAGGCCATTGCTGGAGGCCCGGGTCAAGGCCGTGCAGGCCCGGGTCGGGTTCAACAGTTGGTTCCTCGATGCCTACGCCACCGGCATGCTGTTCGACAGCTACCGCGCCGAGAGGCCGATGACCCAGGCGCAGAACGCTGAGGGCAATATCGATGCTTCGCGCTGGATTGCCGAGCAGCAGCAACTGGTCAGCGGCTCCGAAGACGGCAATGGGGTGACGGCCGGCGGCGTGCTGTTCGCCCATGGCATGCAGACCCCAGTCATAGGCTGGGGCGATGAGCAGATGAGCAAGGAGGTGAAGTCGCCCTACTACCTGGGCAACTGGTACCCGCCGGAGCAGCCAGCGGTGTTCTTCAAGAGCGCGCCGCTCAAGGAGCCCTACCGCACGGTGTATTTCGCGCCGGCGACACGTGTGCCGTTGTACCAGGCGGTGTTCCATGGGTCGCTGGTGACCAGCCACCATTGGCTGTTCGACAGCCTAAAATTGAGCAATGTGCGGGTCGAGAACGAATTGGCCCAGCTGCTCTACAACGTGCCGCCCTTGTATCACCTGAGTGCCGCCACCCTGCGCCAGCGCCTGCCGCCGATGGTCCGCCAGGATGCATTTTTCCAGCCTTTGCACCAGCGCCTGGGCACCCAGGCCCTCACGGATTTTCGCTGGCTGACGGCGGACCGCCAGGTGCAGCAGACCACCTTTGCCGACGGTTCGCGGCTGCTGGCGAATTTCGATGCCCACGCCCGTGAAGTGCAGGGCGTGAGGTTGCCGGGGCAGAGCATCAAGGCACTGCTGGCGGACGGCGAGGTGCGTGAGTATCAGGTCGCGCGCCAGCCCTGAGCCGCCCGGCGGCAGGCCGTGGCCTCAGGCCTTGCGCCAGACGCTGGCCAGCCATGGCTGTTGCTCGCGCGGCAGGCCGGCGGGGCGGTAGTAATGCTCCAGCTCGACAAAGCCGGCATCCGTCAGCAATGCCTGCCAAGCCGCCAGGTCGTGGTAGGCGCCGTAGCGCGGGCCGTTCCAGCCTTCCTGGTTATCACCCCGGGGATTGGAGCTGAACAGCACGCCGCCGTTCTTGAGGCTGGCATGCAGTTGCTTGAGCACCCGCGGCAGTTCCTGGCGGGGAATGTGGAACAGCACCGCGTTGGCGAAGATCCCGTCGAAGCGTTCGGCCGGCAGCTCGAGCTTGAGGAAGTCCTGCTGCCAGACCTCGCAGCCGCTGTCTTCCCGGGCCATCTGGGCGAAGCGCTCGCAGCCGTCGAGGCCGACGGCGATATGGCCCAGGCGGGTAAAGGCTTGCAGGTCGCGGCCGGGGCCGCAGCCGAAATCCAGTACGGTGAACGGCGCTTTGCCCTGGATATGCCGCAGCAGCGCGTCGATGTTCTGGCTCACATCGTGGTCGCGGGTGCCTTCGCGAAAACCTTCGGCCACCTGGTTGTAGTGGCCGAGGGTGGTTGCGGTGATGCTTTCGAGATCGTCGGGGGCGAGTTTCATGGCGGGCTGCGTGGGTAGAAGGGAGGCAGCAAATATACCTCCAATGGCGACCTGGCGGCCTTTTCGCGAGCAAGCTCGCTCCTACAGGTTGTGTGCAGTCCCTGGTAGGAGCGAGCTTGCTCGCGAAGGCGTCCGAACGGCCACCGCCGCCCTCAACGCTTGTTCAGCACCCGCGCCAGGCGGTCGCCACCCAGCTGGATCGCCGCCACCAGGATCACCAGCAGCACGATCACCGTGAGCATGATCTGGCTGTCGAAACGCTGGTAACCGTAGCGGTAGGCAATGTCCCCCAGGCCACCCGCGCCAATCGCCCCGGCCATGGCCGAAGAGTTGATCATGGTCACCAAGGTGATGGTGAAGCCACCGACGATGCCCGGCAGCGCTTCGGGCAGCAGCACGTGCCAGACGATGTGCCAGCGCCGGCAACCCATGGCCTGTGCGGCCTCGATCAGGCCGTGGTCGACCTCACGCAGGCTGACTTCGGCGATCCGCGCAAAGAACGGCGTAGCGGCGATGGTCAGCGGCACTACTGCCGCCCAGACGCCGTAAGTGGTGCCGACGATCAAGCGGGTAAAGGGAATCAGCGCCACCATCAGGATCAGGAACGGAATCGAGCGGAACAGGTTGACGAAGGCCCCCAGCGCCCGGTTCAGGTTCGGCGCCTCATAGATCCCGCCCTTGCCGCTGGTGACCAGGATCACCGCCAGGGGAATCCCCGCCAGCAGGGCAATCAGCGAGGACACGCCAACCATCAGCAGGGTGTCGAGGATGCCCTGCAACAAACGATCAAACCACATAGCCCAGTACCTCCACCTGCTGTGCCCATTGCTCGGCCCGCTGACGCAGCTCCACGGTGCCCAGGGACGAGCCCTGGACCGCCAGCAGCAGTTGCCCCAGGGCATGGCCCTGGATCCGTTCGACTCCGCCCTGCAGCAGGCGCACTCGCCCGCCCAGGGCGCTGAACAAGGCCGCCAGGTCCGGCTCCTCGCGGCCGCCGCCGGTAAAGCGCAGGCTCAGGACCACTGCCGCATCGGCGGACTCGGGCTGGCTGCGCAGGCGGCTTTGCAGGTCCTCGGGCAGGCCCTGCTGCAAGGGTGCCAGCAGGGTCTTGCTGACCTCGTGTCGAGGGTTGCCGAACACCTCCCAGACCGGCCCCTGCTCGACAATGCGCCCGTGCTCGAGCACCACCACCCGGTCGCAGATCTCGCGGATCACTGCCATCTCGTGGGTGATCAGGATGATGGTCAGGCCCAGGCGCTGGTTGATCTCTTTGAGCAGGCCGAGGATCGACTGGGTGGTCTCCGGGTCCAGGGCCGAGGTGGCTTCGTCGCAGAGCAGGATCTCGGGGTCGTGGACCAGGGCCCGAGCGATGCCCACGCGCTGCTTCTGGCCGCCGGACAGCTGCGCCGGGTAGGCCCGGTGCTTGTCCTTGAGGCCCACCAGTTCCAGCAGTTCGCGCACCTTGCGCGCGCGCAGGTCCTTGGGCACCCCGGCCACCTTCAATGGCAGCTCGACGTTGTGCCACACGGTCTTGGCCGACATCAGGTTGAAGTGCTGGAAGATCATGCCGATGCGTCGGCGCAGGGCCACCAGGCGGTCTTCGTCGAACTCGCCGATGTCCACCTGGTCGATCAGCACCCGGCCGCTGCTGGGCTGCTCCAGGCGGTTGATGGTGCGGATCAGCGACGACTTGCCGGCGCCGCTGCGGCCGATGATGCCGAACACCTCGCCGCGCTGGATCGCCAGGTCGATGCCGTGCAGGGCCTGCACCGGCCCCTGCTGGCCCTGGTAGGTCTTGCCCAGGCCGATAAAGCGCACCTGGGCGCGGTTCAGCTCGGGGTGCAGTTCGGCCTGCCCGGCGCTCTGGGGCGCAGGTTCCGGCAGCTTGCGCTGGAGAGTCGCGACGCTCATTTCAACCTTCCCAGCCGGCTTGGTAGAGCGTGCCGTGGGCCTTGTCCAGGGCGGCGCGAACGGCTGGCGAATGCTGGTAGATGTCGACGAACTTGATCAGCCGCGGGTCGTTCTTGCTCTTGGGCTGGATCACGAACTGGATCACGTATTCCTTGTGGTCCAGGCCGTCGAACAGCAGCGCCGAGCCGGCATCGAAGGTCTTGGCCAGGCGAATGTAGGCCGGGTAGCCCTGGACCAGGTCGGCGTCGTCATAGGCGCGCACCAGTTGCACGGCTTCCACCTGGAGGATCTTGATCTTCTTTGGATTGCTGACGATGTCTTCTTCGGTGGCCTTGTAGCCGACCCCCGGCTTGAGGGTGATCAGCCCGGCCTTGGCCAGCAGTTGCAGGCCGCGCCCGCTGTTGATCGGGTCGTTGGCGATGGCCACGCTGGCGCCTTGGGGCAGTTCGGCGAAGCTGTGGTATTTCTTCGAGTACAGGCCGACGTTGTTGATGATGCCCGGGGCGAAGGGCACCAGGTCGAAACCGGCGGCGGCCTTGGCGTTTTCCAGGAAGGGAATGTGCTGGAAGTAGTTCACGTCGATATCGCCGGCGGCCAGGCTGACGTTGGGCGCGATCCAGTCGGTGAACTCCACCAGCTCCACCTTCAGGCCCTGTTTGCCGGCCTCTTCCACGGCGGCTTCCAGGGGAATGGCGAAGGCGGCGGTGGTGCCGACCTTGAGGGGGGCGTCAGCGGCGAACACGGCGCTGCTGAACAGGCCGAGGGCGAGGGCCAGGGCTTTGACCGGGTGGCACAGGCGTGTGGTTTTCATATGGGTCAGGGTCCGAGTCGGGGCCAGGGAATGGGGTGTGGTTGCGGGCCTCTTCGCTGGCAAGCCAGCGCCTACAGTGAGGTGTGTAGGAGCCGGCTTGCCGGCGAAGCGGTTAGCGGCGGTAGGCCGCGCCGGTGTGTCGTTCGGGCAGCTTGCGGCCTTCGTGGAACAGTTTTTCCCGCAGGGTGCCGCTGTCGTAGGCGGTCTTGTAGGAGCCGCGCCGCTGCAGTTCGGGGATCACCAGGTCGATGAAGTCGACGTAGCTTTCCGGGGTGACGATGCGGGTCAGGTTGAAGCCGTCCAGGCCGGTTTCGGCGATCCAGGATTCCAGGTCGTCGGCCACTTGTTCGGGGGAGCCCACCAGGGTGAAGTAGCGACCACCGAGGGCGTGCTGCTCCAGCAGCTTGCGCCGGGTCCAGTCGTTGTTCTGCAGGTGCTTGGTGGCCGACTGGATGGCATTGCTCTTCACGTACTGGATAGGTTCGTCGATCTCGTACTGGGAAAAATCGATCCCGGTGGAAGCAGAGAAATGCGCCACCCCAGCTTCGGCGCTGGCGTGGCTGCGGTACTCGGCATGTTTCTTCCAGGCCAGTTCCTCGGTCTCGCCGACTATCACGTTGAGGCCCATGAACACCTTGATGTCGTCGGGGTTGCGCCCGGCGGCCACGGCGCTGGCGCGGACCTTGTCCACCTGGGCCTTGGTCGCGGCTTTGTTCTGCCCGCTGATGAACACGCATTCGGCGTGGCGTCCGGCGAACAGCAGGCCGCGATCCGAACTGCCGGCCTGGAACAGCACCGGGGTGCGCTGGGGCGACGGTTCGCACAGGTGGTAGCCGCTGACCTGGTAGAACTCGCCCTGGTGCTCGACCTTGTGCACCTTGTCCGGCTGGGCGTAGATCCGCTGCTGTGGGTCATTGAGCACTGCGTCATCTTCCCAGCTGCCTTCCCAGAGTTTGTACAGCACCTCCAGGTACTCGTCGGCCTGGTCGTAGCGGCGGTCGTGCTCGATCTGCTCCTTGAGGCCCATGGCCTGGGCGGCGCTGTCCAGGTAGCCGGTGACGATGTTCCAGCCGACCCGGCCACGGCTCAGGTGATCGAGGGTGGAAAGCCTGCGGGCGAACAGGTAGGGCGCCTCGTAGGTGAGGTTGGCGGTGAGGCCGAAACCCAGGTTGCGGGTGACCGCGGCCATGGCCGTGACCAGCAGCAGCGGGTCGTTCACCGGCAGCTGGATCGACTCCTTGAGGGGCACCTCCACCGAGTTCTGGTAGACGTCGTAGACCCCGACGATGTCGGCGATGAACAGCCCGTCGAACAGCCCGCGCTCCAGCAGCTGGGCCAGTTCGGTCCAGTATTCGAGGGTCTTGTACTGGGTCGAGTTGTCCCGCGGGTGGGTCCACAGGCCGTGGTTGATGTGCCCGACGCAGTTCATGTTGAAGGCGTTGAGCAGGATCTTCTTCTTGGCGGTTTCCGGCGTGGCCATCAGATGGTCCCCCGCAGTGGCGGGTTCTGCTGGTTCAGGTAGTAGTTGCCCACCGCGTGGTACTTCCAGCGCACCGGGTCGTGCAGGGTGTGCACCCGGGCGTTGCGCCAGTGGCGGTCCAGGCCGTGCTCGGCCAGGGTTGCCTGGCTGCCCGCCAGTTCGAACAGGGTGCTGCCGGCGGCCAGGGAGATTTCCGTGCTCAGGGCGCGGACCTCGGCCACGGCAATGGACGCGGCGGCCACGGTGTCGGCGTTGGTCTCGGCCTGGGCGCGGTCGAGGAATTCCCCGGCGCGCTCCAGCAGGGCCTCGGTGGCGTGCAGGCGGATGCTCAGGTGGCCGAAGCTCTTGATGGTCAGCGGGTCGTCGGTGGCCTTGTCGTTACCGGAGTCGATCCAGGGCCGGGTCTTGGTACGCACGAAGCGCAGGGCATCCTCGTAGGCGGCGCGGGCGATGCCGGTGTCGATGGCGGCGTGGAGAATCTGCGCCAGCGGGCCGACCGGGGTCGGGCGTTCGAAGGCACTCTGGAACGGCACCACGTCGGCTTCGTCCACTGCGACGTTTTCGAACAGCACCGAGCCGCTGCCGGTGGTGCGCTGGCCGAAGCCGCTCCAGTCGTCAATCACGCTCAGGCCCTGGGCGTCGGCGGGGACGAAGGCCAGTTGCTGCACGCCGTACTCATCCACCACCGAGGTGGGAATGCGCTGGGCATAGATGGCGCCGGTGGCGTAGAACTTGCGCCCGTCGATGCGGTAGCCCGGAGCGTTGCCGTCGCGGCTCAGGCGGGTGGTGCGGTCGTGGGCGGTCTTGGTGCCGAGTTCGGCCAGGGCATTGCCGAAACGCCGGCCAGCCAGGACTTCGGCGTACAGCCGTTGTTTCTGTGCTTCGCTGCCGTTCACCCGGAGTACTTCCAGGGCGTAGAAGTGGTTCTGCGGGATCTGCCCCAGGGAGGCGTCGGCCTCGGCGATCAGGGCAATGACCTTGGCCAGGGTGACGTTGGAGACCCCGGCGCCGCCGTATTCCTTGGGCACGCTGATGCCCCACAGGCCGGAGCGGGAAAAGGCTTCCAGTTCGGGGTGCGGCAGGCGCCGCTCGCGATCGCGCAGGGCGCTGTCGCGTTTGAAATCTTCCGCCAGGTCGCTGGCGACAATCAGGGCTTGCTCATCGCTGGTGATGACCGCGACGTGTTGAGAAAGAGACATGTGTTTCTCCAGAGATCTGGTCAAAAGCGTTCTGGGCGGTTAAATCCAGGAGTGCCGGGCCGGCAGCGTGCCGTTCAGGTGATAGGCGCCCACGGCGTGGTACTTCCAGCGCACCGGGTCGTGCAGGGTGTGCACCCGGGCGTTGCGCCAGTGGCGGTCGAGGTTGAATTCGGCGAGGGTGGCGCGGCTGCCAGCCAGCTCGAAGAGCTTTTCGCTGGCCAGCAGCGAGACCTCGGTGGTCAGCACCTTGGCCTCGGCCACGGCGATCGAGGCGCGGGCTGCGGACTCAGCGGTGATGGGGGCCGCGCTGACCTGGTCCAGCACCTGGCCGGCCTTGCGCAGCAGGGCTTCGGCGGCGTGCAGTTCGATCTGCAGCTTGCCGATATCGGCGATCACATAGAGGTCGTCGCTGGCTCGTTCAACGTTGGCGTCGATCCATGGGCGTGAACGCTCACGGACAAAGCTGATGGCGTCCTTCAGGGCTTCGCGGGCGATCCCGGCGTCGATGGCCGCCTGGATCAGTTGTGACACCGCGCCCTGGATGTTCGGCGATTCATTGATCCGCCAGTTGTCCAGCACCAACTCGGACTCGACCCGCACATCGTTGAGCAGGATGGTGCCGCTGGCGGTGGTGCGCTGGCCAAAGCCCGACCAGTCATCGACGATGCGCAGCCCCGGGGTGCCACGGCGGACAAAGGCCAGCACTTGGCGGCCTTCTTCGTTGAGTGCCTTGACCGCGACCCAATGGGCGAACAGGGCGCCGGTGGAGTAGAACTTCTGGCCATTGATCACATGGCCGTCGGCGTCGGCGCTGATCCGCGCCTTGAGCTCCAGGGTGTTCTTGGTGCCACGTTCCGGGCCGGCATTGCCGATGCGCCAGCCCTCCAGCACGCTTTGCAGCAGTTGTTTCTTCTGCCGCTCGGTGCCGCAGCCGAGAATCAGGCCGAGGATGCCGAACTGGTTTTGCGGGATTTGCCCCAGGGCCGGGTCGGCCGCGGAAACGATGGCGAAGACTTCGGCCAGGGTGACGAAGGACACCTGTGGCCCGCCGTAGGCCCGGGGCACGGAAATACTGCCCAGGCCGCTGCGGGTGAATTGTTCGATCTGCGCCCAGGGCAGCTTGCGCTGGCGGTCGCGCTGGGCGGCCTGCTGGCGGGCCGCGTCGGCCAGTTCATGGGCAGCCTGAAGGGCTTCGGCGTCGTTGCGCAGAACCCGAGCGGGCAGCAAAAGGGGAGCGATATCCAGGTCACTCTGGACCTGGGCTTCGATCAGACTGGACATCAGCGCCACTCCTTGGCTGCACGCAATGCCCTGGCGATCTGCACTGGGGTGATTGTGTTCCGGACCATACCTACCTCACATCTTTTGGATAGGCCGCGTCATGCGGCGAAATCAGAATCAAGAATGTCCGGTGGTCCGGTGCATATACCCTATGCGTGTATAAAAATTAAATAAACTAACTTTTAGGAATATGAATAGAAGGGTTGAATCGAAGCCCGCAGGCGTTATGGATCAAGGCCTTAGCGTGCTTCTACGACTATGGTTTCAGCGACGAATGCCTCCCCAAAACCACCCCGTAGCTGCACGTAGGAGCTGGCTTGCCAGCGAAGGCGTTCGCGAGGGCGATGCAAGGCTTGAGGGCCTTTTCGCCGGCAAGCCGGCTCCTACGAGGGGGATGAGAGGCCTGGCCTGCTGTAGGAGCTGGCTTGCCAGCGAAGGCGTCCGCGAGGGCGATGCAAGGCTTGCGGGCCTTTTCGCCGGCAAGCCGGCTCCTACGAGGGGGATGAGAGGCGTGGCCTGCTGTAGGAGCTGGCTTGCCAGCGAAGGCGTCCGCGAGGGCGATGCAAGGCTCGAGGGCCTTTTCGCCGGCAAGCTGGCTCCTACAAGGGGGCGTGGCTTGCGCTGAGAAACTTGCTCAGAAACTGTCGGGTGCGCTCTTGCTGAGGGTTGGCGAACAGCGCCTTGGCTTCGCCCTGTTCGACGATCACCCCCTTGTCGAAGAAGATCACTCGGTTGGCCACGTCCCGGGCGAAGCTCATCTCGTGGGTGACGATGACCATGGTGCGTTTCTCTTCGGCCAGGCTGCGGATGGTGGCCAGCACTTCGCCCACCAGCTCGGGGTCGAGGGCCGAGGTGGGTTCGTCGAACAGGATCACCCGGGGTTCCATGGCCAGGGCCCGGGCAATCGCCACCCGCTGTTGCTGGCCACCGGACAGGCGCCTTGGGTAGCTGTCTTCCTTGCCCGCCAGGCCGACCTTGGCCAGCAGCGCGCGACCCAGGGCGATGGCTTGTTCCCGTGGGGTTTTCTTCACCACCAGCGGGCCCTCGATGACGTTCTCCAGGGCGGTGCGGTGGGGGAACAGGTTGAAGTTCTGGAACACGAAGCCCACTTGCTGGCGCAACTGGCGGATCCGCCCTTGTTGCTGGCTCAGGGGGATGCTGCTGTCGATGCTGATGTCACCGATGCGGATGCGGCCGCTAGTCGGTTCTTCAAGAAAATTCAGGCAGCGCAGGAAGGTGGTCTTGCCCGAGCCGCTGGGGCCGATGATGGCAACCACCTCGCCTTCCTTGACCTCCAGGTCGATGCCGTTGAGTACGGTCTGGCCCTTGAACTGCTTGGTCAGTTTTTCCACCACGATCATGGCTTCAGGACTCCTGGTCGTGCCGATTGACCCGCTCTTCCAGACGGTTCTGCAGGTGCGCGAGCACGCTGGCGAGAATCCAGTAGATCAGAGCGGCGGCAAGATACATGGTGAAGATTTCGAAGGTGCGGGCGGTGATCAGCTGCGCCTGGCGGAACAGTTCCGGTACCTGGATGGTGGCGGCCAGGGCCGTGTCCTTGACCAGGGAAATGAAACTGTTACCCAGCGGCGGCAAGGCGGTGCGCATGGCTTGCGGCAGGATCGCCCGGCGCAGGGTCTGGGCCCGGGTCATGCCGATGCTGGCGGCGGCCTCCCATTGGCCACGCTCGATGGAGCCGATGGCGGCCCTGAGGATTTCACAGGCATAGGCCGCCATGTTCAGGGAGAAACCGATCAGCGCCGCGGGCAGCGGGTCCAGTTCCAGCCCCAGTTGCGGCAGGCCGTAATAGATCACGAAGAGCTGCACCAAGAGCGGCGTGCCGCGAAAGAACGACACGTAGATGCGGGCAATCCAGCTCAGCAGCTTGAAGCGCGACAGCCGCATCAAGGCCAGGCCAAAGCCCAGCAGCAGTCCGAAGAACATGCCGCCGAGGCTGAGGATGACCGTGTAGTACGCGCCCTTGAGAAGAAATGGCGCTGAATCCAGCGCCAGTTGCAGGCCTGCTTCCATTATTGGGTGACGTCAGCGTTGAAGTATTTTTCCGAGAGTTTTTTCAAGGTACCGTCGGCCCGCAGTTCCTCGATGGCCTTGTTCACCGCAGCCAGCAGTTCAGGTTCGCCCTTGCGCAGGGCCACGCCGGCTTCCTGGCGGGAGAAGGGCTCACCGGATACCACCAGGGTGTCCTTGGTTTTCTTGATCAGCTCGAAGGCCGCCAGGCGGTCCACCAGGATGGCTTCGATACGGCCTACGCGCAGGTCCTGGTACTTGGTCGGATCGTCGTCGTAGGTCTTGATGATGGCGGTGGGCACATTGTCCTTGAGCCATTGCTCGTAGTTGGTGCCCAGGCCTACGCCGACCTTGTGGCCACCCAGGTCGGCGGCGGTCTTGAACTTGCCTTCGTCCTTCTTCTGGGTCAGGGCCTGGATGCCGGAGACGGTATAGGGGATGGAGAAATCGTACTTTTTCTTGCGCTCTTCAGAGATGGTCACCTGGTTGACCACGGCGTCCAGGCGCTTGGACTCCAGGGCGGCGAGAATGCCGTCCCACTTGGTCGGCTGCAGCTTGACCTTGACCCCGAGCTTTTGCGCCAGGGCTTCGGAGAACTCCACCTCGAAGCCGGTCAGTTTGCCGTTTTCGTCCACATAGCTGAACGGTGGGTAAGTGCCTTCCAGGCCGACGTTGATGACGCCGGCATCCTTGATTTTCTGCAGTTGCTCGCCGGCAACCGCTTGCCCCATCAGTCCGGCACTGAAGGCCAGGCCCAGTGTGCCAATCAGCAGATTGCGACGCAGTACGGAAAGATTCATGACAAGCCCCTGTGTGTTTTCTTATGCACGATGCGGGTGGAGTTGCAGGTCAATCGGTGAGGCGAAAGCAACGCTTTATCCTGCCTTAAATGCAGCATATGCGTCTCGTGGCAAATGAGCCTGCGGCGCGACTATAAGGCGGCATTAATAGGTTTAAAAATAATATAAATTCAATTTGTTATTCCATTTTGTTCGGTTCTTCTCGCGCCATCCCCCGTAGGAGCTGGCTTGCCAGCGAAGGCGGCATCGCGGGCCATGCAAGGCCCATGGGCCTCTTCGCCGGCAAGCCGGCTCCTACAAAGAGCTCCATTGCCCTGGCCTCGTAGGAGCTGGCTTGCCAGCGAAGGCGTCGTCGAGGGCGGCGCAAGGCTCGTGGGCCTCTTCGCCGGCAAGCCGGCTCCTACAAAGAACTCCATTGCCCTGGCCTCGTAGGAGCTGGCTTGCCAGCGAAGGCGTCGTCGAGGGCGGCGCAAGGTTCGTGAGCCTCTTCACCGGCAAGCCGGCTCCTACGAGAAGGCGCCGGCGTAGGCGAACAGCGCCGGGGCCCCGCCGGTGTGCAGGAAGATGATCGGGCCCTCGTCGAAACGCTGGCGGCCGACCCCATCCAGCAGGCCGGCCATGGCCTTGCCGGTGTACACCGGGTCCAGCAGCAGGCCTTCCTGGCTGGCCAGCAGCTTGACCGCTGCCAGGGTTCCGGCATTCGGTTCACCGTAGCGCGGGGCGAAGTACTCGTCCCACAACTGCACGTTGAATGCGTCGGGCAGCTTCACTCCCAGCAGCTCGGCAGTGCGCTCGGCCAGGCCCTGGACCTTGGGCCGCTGGTCTTCTTCGCTGCGCGACACGGTGATGCCGATCACCGGCAGCTGTGGCAGCACTTCGCTCAGGGCCAGGGCCAGGCCGCTGTGGGTGCCGGCGCTGCCGGAGGCCAGCAGCACCGCGGCAAATTCCAGGCCGCTGTCTTCGATCTGCTGCGCCAACTCCAGGCCGGCGCGCACGTAGCCCAGGGCCCCCAGGGCGTTAGAGCCGCCGATGGGCACCAGGTAGGGTTTCTTGCCGTTGCTGCGCAGGCGCGCGGCCAGGGCGCGCAGTTGCTCGTCGGCCTGGTCGAGGTTTTCCACCAGCTCGACCTTGGCGTCGAACAGATCCAGCAGCAGGCGGTTGCCGTTGCCCAGGTAGTTGGGGTCCTCGGTGCCGATCGGGTTCTCCAGCAGGGCCACGCAGCCCAGCCCCAACTGGGCGGCCAGGGCTGCGGTCTGGCGCACATGGTTGGACTGGAGGGCACCGGCGGTGATCAGCGTATCGGCGCCCTGGGCCAGGGCATCGGCGGCCAGGTATTCGAGCTTGCGCAGCTTGTTGCCGCCCATGGCCAGGGGCGTGAGGTCGTCGCGTTTGATGTAGATGTCACGACCGATCCAGGCCGACAGGCGTTCGAGCTTTTCCAGGGCGGTGGTAGACCTGAGCAGGTCGAGACGATTAAAGCGGGCGAGCTGTTGTTTGATCATGGGGCCGCACGGAACAGGGAAGGTGCAAGGACTATAGGCAGCGATATTTGCCCGGGCAACCGCCAATCGCTTATGCGAAAAAGTGCTTGGGTCCGCACAATTAGTTCTTAAACGTGGTCGTGACCGGGCGTAAAGTGATCGCCGTTTGCGCGGCCCGATTGTCCGGCCGCCCGAGTAAGGAGTCTTATCGTGAGCGAGCGTTCCAGCCATTGGCAATTGCACACCATCGTCGGCCAACTGCGCGATGCCCGTGATCAGTGGCGTACCCGCAACGGTCGGGTCAGCGGTGAGCAGGGTGGGCGCGAGCTGCCTTCGCGAGCGGCCATGGCAGAAATCCTTGAAGCCCTGTGCGGCGCGCTGTTCCCCATGCGCCTGGGGCCGGTGGACCTGCGCGAGGAGAGCGAGGACTTCTACGTTGGCCACACCCTGGACGCGGCGCTCAATGCCCTGCTGGCCCAGGCACGCCTGGAACTGCGCTACGTGGCCCGGCACAACGGCGAAGCGGATGCCGAGGTCAACGCCCGGGCGATCCGCCTGATCCAGGATTTCGCCCTGGCCCTGCCGGGCCTGCGAGTGCTGCTGGACACCGATGTACTGGCGGCCTATCACGGTGACCCGGCGGCCCGCAGCGTCGATGAAGTGCTGCTGTGCTACCCGGGCATCCTGGCGGTGATCCACCATCGCCTGGCGCACCACCTGTATCGCGCCGGCCTGCCGTTGCTGGCGCGCATCAGCGCGGAAATCGCCCATTCGGCCACCGGTATCGACATTCACCCGGGGGCGCAGATCGGCCGTAGCTTCTTCATCGACCACGGCACCGGCGTGGTGATCGGCGAGACCGCGATCATTGGCGAACGGGTACGCATCTACCAGGCGGTGACTCTGGGGGCCAAGCGCTTCCCGGCGGACGAAGACGGCCAGTTGCAGAAGGGCCACCCGCGCCACCCGATCGTCGAGGACGACGTGGTGATCTATGCCGGCGCCACCATCCTCGGGCGGATCACCATTGGCAAGGGCTCGACCATTGGCGGCAACGTCTGGCTGACCCGCAGCGTGCCGGCCGGCTGCAACCTGACCCAGGCCAACCTGCAGCACGACGACGGCTCGCAAAAGTAGGCGCTGGCTTATGAACGGGCTGGCTTGTGTAGGAGCTGGCTTGCCAGCGAAGGCGTCCCCCAGAGCGATGCAAGGCTTGCGGGCCTCTTCGCCGGCAAGCCGGCTCCTACGGAAGAAGGTGTACGGCGGTTTGCTGTAGGAGCTGGCTTGCCAGCGAAGGCGCCCCCGGGAGCGACGCAGGCTTGCGGGCCTCTTCGCCGGCAAGCCGGCTCCTACGGAAGAAGGTGTGCGGTGGCTTGCTGTAGGAGCTGGCTTGCCAGCGAAAGCGCCCTCGAGAGCGACGCAAGGCTTGCGGGCCTCTTCGCCGGCAAGCCGGCTCCTACGGAAGAAGGTGTGCGGTGGCTTGCTGTAGGAGCTGGCTTGCCAGCGAAGGCGCCCCTGAGAGCGACGCAGGACTTGCGGGCCTCTTCGCCGGCAAGCCGGCTCCTACGGGAGAGTGGCCGGCTCGGCAAGGGGCTTTTTTCTGCTGAACGATTGCGTTCGACATACGTCATACCCTTCCCTGAGCTAGCGTACTGACAGTACCGCTGAGCCCTGCGATTAGTCCTGAGCCCCCTATCCATGTTTAACTTGAACGCTTGTTCAAGTTAAACCGGTGGTTCGCTGCCCGCTCACAACAGGAGGCTTGCCTTTGCTGAGTCCGTACATTTCAGCCATGTTTCACCCCCTCGAGGTGCACCACTCATGAGTGCGCCATCCACCTCCGCGAATACTCTGATTCGCATGAACCCTCCGGTGTTCTACTTCGCCGCGAGCTTTATCCTGATCTTCGGCGTGGTGGTGATTTCCATGCCGGAACAAGCCGGCGCCTGGCTCCTGGCAGCGCAAAACTGGGCGGCCAATACGGTCGGCTGGTACTACATGCTGGCCATGACCCTGTACCTGGTCTTCGTGGTGGTCACCGCCTTGTCCGGCTACGGCAAGATCAAGCTCGGTGCCGACCACGACGAACCCGAGTTCAGTTACCTGTCATGGGCCGGCATGCTGTTCGCCGCCGGGATCAGCATCACTCTGTTCTTCTTCTGCGTCTCCGAACCCCTGACCCACATGCTCCAGCCGCCCCAGGGCGAGGCCGGCACCGCCGAGGCGGCGCGCCAAGGCATGCAGCTGCTGTTCCTGCACTGGGGCCTGCACGGTTGGGGGGTGTTCGCCTTCGTCGGCATGGCCCTGGCGTATTTCGCCTACCGGCACAACCTGCCCCTGGCCCTGCGTTCGGCGCTGTACCCGCTGATCGGCAAGCGCATCAACGGTCCTATCGGTTATGCGGTGGACGGCTTCGGCATCATCGCCACGGTGTTCGGCCTCGGGGCCGACATGGGCTTTGGTGTGCTGCACCTCAATTCCGGTCTCGACTACCTGTTCGGCATCGCCCACACCCAGTGGGTCCAGGTCGGGCTGATCACCCTGATGATGGGCGCGGCGATCATCGTCGCGGTGTCCGGTGTGGACAAGGGTGTGCGGGTGATGTCCGACATCAACATGCTGCTGGCGGTGGCACTGCTGCTGTTCGTGCTGTTCGCCGGCCCTACCCAGCACCTGCTCAATACCCTGATCCAGAACCTCGGTGACTACCTGGGGGCCTTGCCGGTCAAGAGCTTCGATGTCTACGCCTACAACAAGCCCAGCGACTGGCTGGGTGGCTGGACGGTGTTCTACTGGGCCTGGTGGATTGCATGGTCGCCGTTCGTGGGCCTGTTCATCGCGCGTATTTCCCGTGGCCGGACCATCCGCGAGTTCGTCTTCGGCGTGCTGCTGATTCCCCTGGGCTTCACCCTGGCGTGGATGTCGATCTTCGGTAACAGCGCCATCGATCAGGTGCTCAACCACGGCATGAGTGCCCTGGGCATGTCGGCCATCGACAACCCGTCGATGACCCTCTACCTGCTGCTGGAAACCTACCCCTGGAGCAAGACTGTGATCGCCGTCACGGTGTTCATCAGCTTCGTGTTCTTCGTCACCTCGGCCGACTCCGGCACCGTGGTGCTCTCGACCCTTTCCGCCCGCGGCAACAACGCCGACGAGGACGGGCCGAAATGGCTGCGGGTGTTCTGGGGGGCGATGACCGCGCTGGTCACCAGCGCGCTGCTGTTCGCCGGCAGCATCGACTCGCTGAAATCGGCGGTGGTCCTGACCTCGCTGCCGTTCTCGCTGATCCTGCTGCTGATGATGTGGGGGCTGCACAAGGCGTTCTACCTGGAGTCGCAACGTCGTATTGCCCAATTGCACTCCCTGGCGCCGGTGGCACCTTCACGTCGTGGCAAGGGCGGTTGGCGCCAGCGCCTGAGCCAGGCCGTGCACTTCCCGTCGCGGGATGAGGTGTATCGCTTCCTTGACCAGACCGTGCGCCCGGCCATCGAGGAGGTGACGGCGGTGTTCGTCGAGAAGGGGTTGAATGTGGTGACCCAGCCCGACCCGGCCAACGACAGCGTCAGCCTGGAGATCGGTCATGGTGACCAGCATCCGTTCATCTACCAGGTGCAGATGCGCGGTTACTTCACCCCGTCCTTCGCCCGTGGCGGCATGGGGCCCAAAGAGTTGCGCAATCGTCGTTACTACCGGGCCGAAGTGCACCTGGCCGAGGGCAGCCAGGATTACGATCTGATGGGCTACACCAAGGAGCAGATCATCAACGACATCCTCGATCAGTACGAACGCCACATGCAGTTCCTGCATCTGGTGCGTTGATCGGCAGGTGGGTTGGCGAGGGGCAATCCCTCGCTGATCAGGCCCGGGTGAGCAGCAGATAGAGCGCCAGGGCCCCCACCGGCAGTGCGAACACCAGGCTACCGATCACCAGCTCCGATCCCAGGGGCTGGTGGGCGGTGACCACGCCTACCGCTGCGTTGATCACTGTCAGCGCCAGCCACAGCCCGATGAAACCGTAGCTCAGGGCTTCCCGACTGAACCCCAGCCGTTCGCCGATGAACAGCACCAGGGCCAGCAGCGCCAGGCCGAAGGTGATGATGATGGTGGTGTGCATGCCGGGTTTCTCCCTGCAGTGGCCGGCTGGCCGGCGAAGGGGCGTGCGGCCCTGTCATCCAGCATAGGCGTCAAACCAGCCCGCCATTGGCCCGCAGGATCTGTCCGTTGACCCAGGCCGCCGCCGGGCTCGCCAGGAAGGCGACGACGCTGGCAATGTCCTGCGGCTGCCCCAGGCGCTCCAGAGGCGGCATCTTGGCGAAGTTGCGGATCTGCTCTTCGCTCTTGCCCTGCAGGAACAGTTCGCTGGCCACCGGCCCCGGCGCCACGGCGTTGACCCGGATGTTGCGCCCGCGCAGCTCCTTGGCGAACACCTGGGTCAGGGATTCCACCGCGGCCTTGCTGGCGATGTACACCGCGTAGCCCGGCAGGTTGAGGCCCACCGTACTGCTGGAGAAGTTGACGATGCAGCCGCCGTCATTGAGACGGGTGGCGGCCTCGCGCAGGGTATTGAAAGTGCCGCGGGTGTTGACGGCGAAAGTCTGCTCGTACAGCTCGTCGCTGTGCTGGGCCAACGGCAAGACCTTGAGAATGCCGGCGTTGTTGATCAGCACGTCGACCCGGCCCAGTTGCTTTTCGGTCTCGTCGAACAGCCACCTTACATCGGCGGCACTGGCCACGTCGGCCTTGACCGCGATTGCCTGGTGCCCCGCCTGGCGCAACTCCACCACCAGCCTGGAGGCTTCCTCGGCGCTGCTGGCGTAGTTGATCGCCACGGCGTAGCCGTCCTCGGCCAACTGGCGGGCGATCACCGCACCGATGCCTCGGGAGGCTCCGGTGACAATGGCAACTTTTGCGGCTTGAGCGGTCATGGCGAGTGTCCTTTTGCTAAGGATGAATGGCTTGAAGTGGCTGCAGGTTTGCTGATTTACCTCGACCAATAAATGCGCCAGAGTTGCCTTGACTGTTCAATTGTCGCCAACAATCCAGCCTCCGGAGCCGCCTGTGGACCAAGTCAAAGCGATGAAGGTATTCGTGCGGATCTACGAGCGCAGCAGTTTCACTCTAGCTGCCGATGACCTGAACCTGCCCCGGGCGACCCTGACCCATACCCTCAACCAGTTCGAAGCCTGGCTCGGCACCCGTTTGCTGGAGCGCAGCACCCGCCGGGTACGCCCGACCCTGGACGGCGAGGCTTATTACCCGCGGTGCGTGCAGCTGCTGGCGCAGTTGGAGGAGGCCGAACTGGCGTTTCGCACAGTGGCGCCTCAAGGGCGCTTGCGGGTGGACATGCACGGCACCCTGGCCAAGCATTTTGTCATCCCGCGGCTGGGGCAGTTCATGCAACGTTATCCACAGCTCGAATTGTCCATCAGCGAGGCCGACCACTTTGTCGATCTGATCGCCGAGGGTGTGGATTGCGTATTGCGGGCCGGCACCCTGGAGGACTCTTCGCTGGTGGGGCGGCGGGTGGCGAACTTGCGCCAGGTGACCTGCGCCAGCCCCGATTACCTGGGGCAATTCGGCGAGCCGCGTAGCCTGCAGGAGCTCGGTCAGCATCGGGCGGTGAACTATGTTTCACCCATGGCGAGCCGGGTATTGCCTTTTGAGTTCCTGGTGGACGGCGAGCTGCGAGAGGTGGCCATCGATGGCGGGCTGTCAGTATCCGGTGCCCAGGTCTACGGTGCGTCGGCGCTGGCTGGCCTGGGCATTATCCAGTGCCCGCATTATCACGTGGCCGAGCAGATCGCTCAGGGCTTGATGGTGGAAATCCTTGCCGATATGCCGCCACCGCCCATGCCGGTGTCGGTGGTCTACCCCCAAAACCGCCAGCTGTCGCCACGGGTGAGGGTGTTTGTCGACTGGCTGGCGGAGGTCTTCGCCAAGGCGGTCTGAACGGGCGGGAAGGGCATGCAGGCAGATTGCCGTTTAGTGTTGCCGATCCTTGGCACGGCAGCAGGCTCCCGCACCATAAACTCAACAGCCAAAGACCTCATCAGATGCTTTTGCAGCGGCCCAGCTCGCTGTTTTTCCTCGCCTTTGACCTGTGTGAGTGCCATCCAGCGCCTGCCCGGCGCGAATCGTTTTTGCCAGCTATAAACAATCAGTGCCCGGCGCTCGTGCGCTCTGCCTCGATGGTTTCTCGACGTGCTGCAGGATTTCCAGAGCTCGCTTTCCACTGGGCGCTCGTCCCTTTTCGCCCATGGCGCACCTTCTACGTAGTTTTCAGGCCTTTCTGGTTAAATTTTATACAAGGCATTTTGATGTTACTGAATACGATTAAGTACTGTGCTACGTGGTATGTATAAACTGATTTTTTGCAGCCTTTGTGATGCTCGGATAAAAAACGGTAAATGGACCCTCGATGCATGCTTCAAGTGCTGATTTGGCGCTGGCTCATGATCGGCATTGCATATTTCATTGGGCAATCCGTGAATGAGTGTGGTTGAGTGGCCTGAGCGAAAAACTCCTGAAAGTGCTGTTTTTGCCGCTCGAAAGGGGACTAAAAACAGTACGAATTCAGTACGAAATAAAGCCTTGAGCTTCGACCGCCCATGGCCTTCATTGCAGGCCAGGTGCTTGTCTGGCGGAACTGCTGTCCCGTGATCGGTTCAGAACTGCGTAGGCGTGCCGGACTTTGTGCGGGCCTTGGTGGCCGACAGGGTCGCAGGAGCCGTTCCATCCGCTTGAACCCCTGAGTTGCCATCCGGGCCTGCCAATGGCCGGTGCTGCTTCGAACGCTTTGCGAAGCCCCGGGAAGTGATGGCTGGTCAATCCAAGAGAGGAATCGATGACTTATTTCGCTGCCGAGAATCGCTACGACTCTATTCCCTATCGCCGAGTCGGCCGCAGCGGCCTGGTGCTGCCGGCGCTGTCCCTGGGGCTTTGGCACAACTTCGGCGACAGCACGCCGATCGACACCCAGCGCGCGCTGCTGCGTACGGCTTTCGACCTGGGCATCAACCATTTCGACATGGCCAACAACTACGGCCCGCCCTATGGCAGTGCCGAGATCAACTTTGGGCGCCTGCTGCGGGAGGACTTCAAGGCCTATCGCGACGAGCTGATCATCTCCAGCAAGGCCGGTTGGGACATGTGGCCCGGCCCCTATGGCCAGGGCGGTGGTTCCCGTAAATATGTGCTGGCCAGCCTCGACCAGAGCTTGCAGCGGCTGGGGGTGGACTATGTGGATATCTTCTATTCCCACCGCTTCGACCCGGACACGCCCCTGGAGGAAACCGCCAGCGCCCTGGCCAGCGCCGTGCAGCAGGGCAAGGCGCTGTACATCGGCATTTCCTCCTATTCGGGAGTGAAGACCCGGGAAATGGCGGCGTTGCTCAAGGAGTGGAAGGTGCCGCTGCTGATTCACCAGCCGGCATACAACATGCTCAATCGCTGGGTGGAGAAAGACCTGCTGGACACCACCGAAGAGCTGGGTGTCGGGGTGATTGCCTTTACTCCGCTGGCCCAGGGGCTGCTCACCGACAAGTACCTCCAGGGCATTCCCGAGGATGCACGGGTCAATCGCCCAGGCGGTGGTTCGCTGCAGGCTTCGCACTTGTCGGAGGCCAATATCGCTCACGTGCGTGCCCTCAACGAGATCGCCAGGAACCGCGGCCAAAGCCTGGCGCAGTTGGCCCTGGCCTGGACCCTGCGTGATCCGCGAGTGACCTCGGCATTGATTGGTGCGAGCCGGCCGGAGCAGATCATCGAGAACGTCGGTGCGCTGCAGAACCTGGGGTTCAGTGTGGAGGAGTTGGCAGAGATCGATCATTTCGCCAAGGAAGGTCGCATCAACCTGTGGGAGAAACCGTCCACGGCCGAGTAGGGCGCTGCGCAACGCGGAACGACAACAGCCCCCTGGCGAGCGATCGGCAGGGGGCTGTTGGTTTTCGTAAGCCGCGGCGGCCCGGGGCTTGTGGTTGATGTGGTTATTTTGCGCTGTTGGCGCTGACCTTCAAGGCCGGCTGGCTGTCGGCCCGGGCCAGGGCTCGCTCCTGGGAATCATCCAGATCGACTTTTGCCGTGACCGAAAGGCCGGGGCGCAGGCGCTCGAGGCCTGGCTGGTTGGCGTCGAAGCGAATCCGCACCGGTACCCGCTGGACGATCTTGGTGAAGTTGCCGGTGCCTGGCTCGAAGGGCAGCAGGGCAAAGGTCGAGCCCGAGCCCGGTGCCAGGCTTTCCACGGTGCCGACGATGCTCACGCCCGGCAGGGCATCGATCTTGATCCGGGTCGCTTGCCCCGGGTACATGTGCTGGGTCTGGGTTTCCTTGAAGTTGGCCAGTACATAGAGTTCATGCAGCGGCACCAGGGTCAGCATGCGTGAGCCCGGTTGTACGTAGTCCCCCACCTGAATCTGGCGATTGCCCACGGTGCCGTCCATCGGCGCATAGACCGTGGTGTGCCTCAGGTCCTGCTGCGCCAGCTCCAGTCGGGCCTTGGCGGTGACCACCCGGGCCTGGGCCATTTGCAGTTGCGCCTGCAGGCGCTGGCGCTGGGCGGAGGTCACGGCGAGGTCGTTTTCCGCGACCTGCAACATCGCCTGGGCATAAGCGTGGCCTTGTTCCGCGGAGATGGCCTGGGTGCTGTACTTCTCCACTTCGTTGCGGGCCACGGCGCCGGTGGTGACCAGGGTGTCGAAGCGGTTGCGCTCCGCTCCGGCGCGCTTGGATTCGGCCTGGGTGGTACGGATCGACGTGCGCGCCGCCAGGACCCGGGCATTGGCCAGGCGCAGTTCCGCGTCCTGGATGGTCAGGGCCGCTTCGGCCAGGGCCACCTGGGCCAGATTGTCGGCCAAATCGCCCTCGGCCAGGGCCACCCGGCTGTCGAACTCTTCAGTGTTGATGCGCACCAGTGGCTGTCCGGCACTGACGCTCTGGTGATCCTTGACCAGGACCTCGGTCACCAGGCCGTGGACACGTGGCGCCACGGAAGTGGCATCGGCGGCGATATAGGCATCGTCGGTGGCTTCAGTGGATGGCGCCATGAGCACCCAGGCCACTCCGATCGCCACCAGGGTCAGGGCGATAGCACCGGCGATCAGAGGACGCTTGGAGCGCTTGCGCGGTTTTTCCGTCTCTTGAGCGGCTTGCAGGATGGCGTTCTGAGTCTGGGTGCTCTGCTCCATGTTGAAGCTCCATGCGGTTTTGAATTACGATCATAATATTCACATGTCGGTCGCAATACTACAGGGAAGTACCTACCGTGACGACAAGCGCATCTGACCTCCCTGACGTGGGCGCCGAGCCTGGTCAACAGTCCACCCGCCGCAAGTTTCTGGTGTTCACGATCATGGCCTTTGGCATGTTCATGGCGTTGATCGACATCCAGATCGTTGCCGCCTCGCTCAATGAAGTTCAGGCCGGACTCAGTGCCGGTCCCGATGAGGTGAGCTGGGTGCAGACCGCCTACCTGATCGCTGAACTGATCATGATTCCCTTCTCGGCCTTCCTCGCCCAGGCGATTTCCACCCGCTGGCTGTTCTCTGCCAGCGCGGCATTCTTCACCTTGTTCAGCATTGGCTGCGGAATGGCCTGGAACATCGAATCGATGATCGTGCTGCGGGCGCTGCAGGGCTTTGCCGGAGGCGCCATGGTGCCTACGGTGTTTGCCGTGGGGTTCGTCCTGTTCGAAGGCAAGCAACGGGCGATGGTCCCGGCCATCCTTGGCATGACGGCGGTGCTGGCGCCGACCCTGGGCCCCACGGTCGGCGGGCTGGTGACCTTCTACCTGGACTGGCGCTGGATCTTCTTCATCAACGTGTTGCCTGGCCTGCTGATCTGCATTGGCTCGGCCTTGCTGATCAATGTGGATCGCCCGGATCTGTCCATGTTGCGGCGTATCGACTGGCTGCATTTCGTCGCCATGGCGCTGGCGCTGGGATGCTTTGAATACGTGTTGGAGGAGGGGCCGCGCAAGGACTGGTTCAGTGACACCGGGATAGTCATTGCGGCCTGGGTTTCCCTGGTTTCCTTCGGTTTGTTTATCGAGCGCTCGTTGTATTCGAACAATCCGGTCGTGTCGCTGGTGCCGTTTCGCGACCGGACCTTTTCCATTGCCTGCCTGTTGAACCTGGTGATCGGCTTTGGCCTTTATTCGTCGACCTACCTGATCCCGGTATTTCTCGGCCGGGTGCGTGGCTTCGACAGCCTGGAGATTGGCACGACGGTATTTGTCGTGGGTATCGGGCAACTGGTCAGTACCATTATTGCGGCCCGGGCTTCGGAGAAAGTTGATCGACGCCTGATCATCTCGGTGGGCTTCCTCGGGCTGGCCATGAGCCTATGGCTGACGTCCCGGGTGACCTCCAACTGGGGCTTCGATGAACTGCTGGTGCCCCAGGTGGCCCGCGGCCTGTTCCTGATGCTGTGCATCGTGCCCAGCGTCAACATGGCCCTGAGTTCATTCCAGGGTGTGCAGTTGCGCCAGGCCTCCGGGCTGTTCAACCTGATGCGCAACCTGGGCGGGGCGATCGGTATTGCGACGGTCAACACCTGGCTGCAGGACGATGCCCGGACCCAGACCCTGCGCTTGTCGGAATCACTGGGGGCCAAGGCCGTTGCCGCGCAGGAACTGATGGGGCAACTGGCCCTGAAGATCGCCGCCGATACCCCGGACGCCACCCATGCGTTCCTCATGGCCCAGGGCATTCTTGGCCGGCTGGTAGGGCGCGAGGCCCTGACACTGGCGTTTGGCGATGTGTTCCGGCTGATGGCGATGATGTTCGTGGTGGCGTTGCTGCTGGTGCCGCTGTGCAAGGTGCCCCCGGCCACAGCGGATGCAGCCGAGGAGGAAAAGTGAGCGCCCAGGTTCCCGGCATCGGGCGCCTACATGATCGGTGGCCCGGACCTGGCCTTGCGCAGTTGGCTGGGAGTGCAGCCCATGTTTTTCCACATCAGCCGGCGTAACGCCGTCGAGTCGGAGTAGCCCACTTTGAAGGCAACTTCTTCAATGCTCATATTGGTGGTTTCCAACAAGCTTTGAACATGTTGCAGGCGAACTTTTTGAATAAAGGCCATGGGTGGTTTACCCGTGGCGCTGCGAATTCTGCGAGATAAGGTTTTCTCGGTAATCCGCAAATGTTCGGCAATGATGCTGAGCGAGGGGACGTTGGGCAGGCAGTCTTCGATAAACTTCTCGAGCATCAGGACTTCACGGTTTTCTGTCTGCAAGTTGGATAGAGCCATGTAATGATATTGCGCAGGCCGACCATCTATCAGCAGATACTGCATGGTCATTTCAGCAATTTGATTGCCCATCTTATTGCGCAGTACATAGAGCATCAGGTCCATCTGAGACATACCTGCGCCCGCAGTAATCATATTCCCGTCATGAATAAGCATACGCTTTGTGTCGAGTATGGCCTCGGGATAGCGCTGCTTGAAAGTGTCATATAGCTGCCAATGGGTAGTGACGGTCCGCCCCTCCAGGATCCCCGCCTCGCCGAGCACGAAAACCGCTGAGCAGGAGGCGGCGGTCTGTTGCCCGCGCAGGTGGTGTGCGTGGACCAGACTGCTGAGTTTGCGAATATCGTTATGCCCGAGCCGGGTGACCAGTTCTGTCGACAAGCTCAGCCCCGGCTGCCTTTTTTCCCGACGACAACCAAAGAAATCCAGCTCCTGAGTGTTCTCCAGCCCAAGCCCCGGGATGACCAGCATGCTGCCTTCGATGGCCTGCGCCCGCTCCAGTGGCAGCGCATCAAGGTGCATGCCGTTTCTCATGCGCACCGATTCACTGCTGCCAATGATCTTCCAGGTGATGGTGGGTCGCCCCATGACTTCGGCGATCTGGTTGGCGGTACGCAACACATCCAGGGTGATCGCGACACTCGACCCCATGGCGCCTTCCAGTGCGATAAGCGTGAGCACATCCATGTCCATTTTCTCCCTGTAAGTGTCCATTTGTGCATTAGCAAAATATACAAGCCGGTGGCAGACTTCTCAACGCATCCAGATTTCACTTTCGCTGCCCACTACATCTCCTGTGGGACATAAAAATATGCATTCATCAAGTGAATGCGTTGCTCTGTCAGTAAAATGACATCTTTAATACTGCCCAGTAAAAAGTCCCCCTTCATTGGGGAGTTTGTTCGGTTCCTTAGTGCAAAAAATAATAAACGACCATTAGGTCAGCATATGGATCTCCATTTAAAAAGGATTTTGAATGAACTACTCCGTGCCTCGCGCTTATCTAAGCGACATTAATCAAGCTTTCTCGACACATACATCAGTTGATGATCTGTCGCTGGCCGGGATTCTTGGTATCGAATGTTTAAGTACTGTTACCGAAGTACTGGCCTATCGTGCCTGGGCGCAACCTGAGGCCACGGCCTTTATCCACCTGCTCGATGGCGAGCAGGAAGAGGCCTCGATCACGTACGCCGAACTGTGGAAGCGTAGTCAACAATTGGCCGCTGCGCTGCAGATCTTCGAGCCCCGGGAAAAACGGGTGCTGATGCTGTTCGAGACGGGTATCGACTACATCGTTTCGCTCTTCGGCCTGCTTCTCGCCGGCGCGGTGGCGATTCCGGCCTTCCCGCCCGTGGGCACCCGGGGCCTGGAGCGCCTGGCGCTGATCTGTGCCGATGCGCACCCGCAGATTGTGCTTACCGGCGCGCGTTTCATGCGCTCCCGGGAGCGGGTCAACGCCTTGCTGCAAGGCGGCCTGCCCGAACCACAGTGGGTCGACCCGGAGCAACTGGGGGCCGGGGATTCATCCTGGCAGGCACAGGGTGTCACCCCCGGCCAGTTGGCCCTGTTGCAATACACCTCGGGTTCCACTTCGGCCCCCAAGGGCGTGATGCTGACCCATGGCAACCTGTTCAGCAATTGCCGCAGTGCCAGCCAATGGATGGGCGCAGCCAAGGATCGCGTGGGTTGCAGCTGGCTGCCGCCCTATCACGACATGGGCCTGATGGGCGGGATTCTGCAGCCGATCTACGATGCATTTCCCACCGTGCTCATCAGCCCCGGGCATTTTGTCCAGCGGCCACTGCGTTGGCTGGACGCGGTGTCCAGGTATGGCGCCGACGTCACCATCGCGCCGAACTTCGCCTTCGACCTGTGTGTGGACAACATCACCGATGAGGAGTTGGCAGCCCTAGACCTGAGCCGGCTCAAGGCGGTCTATTGCGGGGCCGAACCGGTCCGGCCAAGCACCCTGGAGCGCTTCGCCAAGCGTTTTGCCGCGGCCGGTTTCAACCCCGCGGCCCTCGGCCCCTGCTACGGGCTGGCCGAAGCCACAGTGCTGGTGTCCGGCAAGCCCCATGACGAAGCGGCATTCAGCACCCAGGTGGATCGGCAGCAGCTCGCCACCGGCACCCTGGCCATCGTCGATGCACAAGACAGCTTCGCACTGCCGCTGGTCAGCAGCGGGCGGGTGGCTCCGGGCCTGCGCCTGGCGATTGTCGACCCCGCCAGTCTGCAACCGCTCGCCGATGGCCAGATCGGCGAGATCTGGGTCCAGGGAGGCAATGTGGGGGCTGGCTACTGGGGCAAGGAAACGCTGAGCGAGCAGGTGTTCCGCGCCACTTTGCCGGGCATCGATGGGCACTTCATGCGCACAGGTGATCTGGGCACCTTGTATCGGGGCGAGCTGTTTGTCACGGGCCGCCTCAAGGACCTGATCATCATCGCCGGACGCAACCTCTATCCCCAGGACCTGGAGCTGGCGGTCGAAAGCGCCGATCCGCGTATCCGCAGCAACGGCTGCGTGGCGGTGGGCGTGGATAACGGCCAGCAGGAGCAGTTGGCGATCGTGGCCGAGATCAAGCGCAGCGAAAAGCTCGATGACGCCCAGCAGGAACAACTGCGCCAACTGATCACCAGCACCCTGGTCAGCCAGTTCGGCGTTGCCCCGGCCCGCATTCACCTGGCGCCCATGGGCGGCATCCCCTTGACCACCAGCGGCAAGGTCCAGCGCCAGGCCACTCGGCAGGCCCTGCTCAACGACAGCCTGTCGCGCTATGGCGCCGGACGTGCGGCTGCGGCCTCGGCACACCCCCTTAAAACTGCTACGGATGCTTTGTCATGACGGCCATGAATCCTCATATCGATCGCACGGGTCATCGCGAGCGCCAGCTGGCCTGGCTGACCGTGGGTGTCCCGGCAGTGGGCACCCTGGTGGCCCTGGTTCTGGCCTGGCACCAGGGCATTGGCTGGCTGGAAATCGGAGCGCTGGCCAGCATGTACCTGCTGACCGCGCTGGGCGTGGAAGTCGGGATGCACCGATTCTTCTCCCATCACGCATTCAAGGCCGGCCCGGTGATCACCGCGTTCTTCGGCATCGCCGGTTCGATGGCGGCCCAGGGGCCGATCCTGTTCTGGGCTGCGACCCACCGCCAGCACCACGCCTTTACCGACAAGGAAGGCGACCCCCATTCGCCGCGCCCCCTCAAAGAGGGGCTCGTCGCCAATCTCCAGGGCTGGTGGCACGCTCACCTGGGTTGGCTGTTCAGCCTGAGAAAGCAGAACTGGAGCCAGTTTGTTCCGGATCTGCTGCGTGATCGCCTGATCATGCAGATCAACCAGCGCTACTACCTGTGGATCATCCTCGGCCTGCTGATCCCGGCGCTGGCCTGCGGGCTGATTACCCGCAGTTGGGAGGGAGCGCTCAGTGGCCTGCTGTGGGGCGGCTTCGTGCGGATCTTCCTGGTGGACCACGCCACCTGGTGCATCAACTCGTTCGCCCATCGCACCGGCTCCCGTGACCACAAGACCCGAGATACCAGCCGCAATGTGTTCTGGCTGGCGATTCCAACGGTGGGCGGGGGCTGGCACAACAACCACCATGCCTTCCCGGCGCTGGCCCATGCCGGCCTCAAACCCTGGCAGCTGGATATCGGTGGGTTGTTCATCGAACTGCTCGCCCTCTGCGGGCTGGTCTGGGACGTCAAGCGGCCCGGCTCGCCGGTGGCTGCAGAACCTTCAGAAAGCTGATGGCCGGTACTTACCTCACAGGAAGCTATTCATGGACGAGATAGTCACAACCACAGCGGCTCCAGAGATCGGCGGGATTGCCCAGCTGAGTCCGGATGCGGCGAAGACCAAGGCCCGGGTGGCACTGGCGGTGATGCTGGTGCCGCTGTTCGGGGCCTTCGAGGCAATCCGCCTCTGGGTGACCGGCCAGGCCCATGCCCTGGATTTCATCCTCTTCGGGGTGTTCTACGTGATCCAGATGTTCGGGGTCTCGATGGGTTACCACCGCTACCTGGCCCATCGCGCCTTCAAGACCTCGCGGCTGATGAGCAGCCTGATGCTGATCGCCGGTTCGATGGCAGCCCAGGGACCGATCCTGTTCTGGGTCACCACCCATCGCCGGCACCACACCTACAGCGACCAGCACGGCGATCCGCATTCGCCGAACCTGATGGGACAGAGCCGCTGGCAGCGGGCCAAGGGCCTGTGGCATGCGCACATGCCGTGGATGCTGGCACCGGACATGTCGAGCTGGAACTTCTTTGCACCGGACATCCTGCGTGACCGTCGCCTGTTCTTCTACAACCAGACCTACCTGTTCTGGGTGGCGCTGGGGGTGATCCTGCCGGGCGTGATCGGCGGCCTGGTCACCCAGAGCTGGTCCGGTGCCTGGAGCGGCCTGATCTTCGGTGGCCTGGCGCGGATCTTCGTCGCCAACCAGGCCGCCTGGTGCGTGGGTTCCATCTGCCACCGCTACGGCGGACGGCCGTTCGTGACCCACGACCAGAGCACCAACAACTGGCTTATCGCGTTCCTCACCTTTGGTGAAGGGCTGCAAAACAATCACCACGCATTCCCTGCCTGGTACCGGCATGGCGTGCATTGGTGGGAGCCCGACTTGTCGGGCTGGACACTGGCGTTAATGGGCAAGCTGAGACTGGTCTCAGACCTGCGTTCACCCTCACAGGCAATGATCGACAAAGTCCGTAAGCGTCAGGCCTCCTGAACAGCGGGATCGTCTGATCGTGTTAACCACCCACTCATCAAGGAAGATCCTATGTCCAACTTCATTTCCAACCTGTTGAGCACCCTGAGTTTCTCCGAGAAAAAGCAGGCGGCGGTCGAGCTCAACGAAGACAGCATCAAGCACTGGCTGGTACAGAAAATGGGCGCTCTGCTGAAGATCGATCCTTCCCAGGTCGATACCGCCCGCAGCTTCGAGTCCTACGGTCTGGACTCGCTGGTGGCAGTGAAAGTGGCGGGCGACCTGGAGAAGTTCATGGAGCAGCGCCTGTCGCCGGCCCTGCTGTTCGAATACTCCAGCATCGATGATTTGTCCAAATACCTGGCCAATGAACTGACCCCATCCGAAGTTTGATTTCGCAGGAGCTTGGCCATGGCCTTATTACAGATGCCCACGCAAAAAACGGATAAATTCAACGACCTGCTCCGACGTTCAGGGGAGATTGAAGGCTTGCGTCTGACCGACGCGATCCCCAAGCACCTGTACCAGCCCCGGGTATGGCGCGGGATGCTCAGCTTCATCGTCAGCTACGCGCTCTACATCGGCGCGGTGGTGGCGGTTGCCCATGTGCACTGGATGTTCTACCTGCCCCTGTGGCTGATTGCGGGCCTGGGTGGCTGGGGTCTGTTCTGCGTCGCCCACGATTGCGGGCACAACTCCTTTTCGCGCAATCGCAGCTTCAACCACATCCTCGGGCATATCGCCTTGCTGCCGTTGCTGTACCCGTTCCATGGCTGGCGCCACATGCACAACATGCACCACGCCAACACCAACAACCTGGAAATGGACGTCGACTGGCGCCCGGTACTGCGGGTGCAATACGACGCCATGTCCTGGTGGGACAAGCTGGTCTACAGCAGCACCCGCACCTGGCTGTTCTGGCTGGGCACGGTCAACTACCAGCGTCACTCGGGTTTTCGCCCGTCGATGTTCCACAAGCTCGAAGCGCGCAACGAAGTCCGTCGCTCGATCCTGTTCATGGCCGTCGCCGCGCTGATCTACCTGCCGACCCTGGTCTACTTCACCGGCTTCACCGGCCTGTTCCTGTACTTCATCGCGCCATGGCTGGCGATCCATGCCTGGTTCAGCCTGACCACGATGATGCACCACATCAGCGACGAGACGCCGTTCCTGACCAAGGAGCACTGGAGTTTCAACAGCAGCCGGCTGCTGCTCACCACCGACTACATGTACCCCAAGTGGTTGCTGTTCCTGACCCACTACATCTCGGTGCACACCGCGCACCACGTGGCGCCGATCATTCCCCACTACAACCTGCCCGAAGCCCAGGCCGCGTTGAAGACCGCCTTTCCCGGCATGGTCCGGGAGAAGCCCCTGACCGTGAAGGACGTGTGGCATGTGACGCGCAACTGCCACCTGTACGATCCGGTCAACGGCTTCTACGAGTCCTTTGACCGGCCGGCCCAGGCCGCCGGGGGCCAGACGACTCCGGGCGCCAGCACGTCCAGTGGTCCGTTGAGCATCAAGCAGCAGGCGCTGCGCAGCTACATGAGCGTACTGGGCTCGATCTCTCCGGGCAGCGCCGGTGCCAAGGCCACCGACCTGTTCGGCTATACCCGGGAATACATCAAGCAGCCGGACAAGGAAATGAGTCCCCTGGGCGCCCAGCGCTTCCATATCAAGGGTGTTCCCGGGGTTCCCCATGGCTATCAGTGGGGCAGCGGCGATCAGACCATTCTCCTGGTCCATGGCTGGGGCGCGGACAGTCGCAGCCTGTATTCCTTCACTCGCATCCTGCAGCGCCAGGGCTTCAAGGTCGCCACCTTCGATGCGCCAGCCCACGGCATCTCGCCGGGCTCCCTGAGCACCATGACCGAGTTCAAGGACGCGGTGAAGGCGGCGATCGTTGCCCTGGGTGATGTGGTCGGGGTGGTCGCTCATTCCCTGGGGGGGATCGCCGCCACCGGTGCCCTGGCCGAGCTGGCCGAGACCCATCCGGTCAAGGCCCTGTGCCTGCTGGGGTCGCCGGCCAATCTGCCAGTGGTGATCGATCGCTGGGCCAACGGTTACCTGAAGCTCAAGCCGGCGGTAGTCCAGGCCATGCACCGCGAGTTGTGGAAACGCAACGGCGTACCGGTGCAGCACTGGGACATTCCGGCGCTGGGCAATGCCCTGCAACTGCCGACCCTGGTGCTGCATGACCTCAACGACCCGATCGTGCCGTTCTGCGAAGCACAGCAGATCACCACGCTGATGCCCTGGGCGAAGCTGGAACCGGTGTCCGGGCTCGGGCACGTGCGGATCCTCTCCGATGCCGCGGTGCTGGAGCAGGTGGCGCAGTTCCTCGCCGAGCACATCAAGGTGGCCGAAGTGGCCCAGGTCAGGGCATGAAAGTGCCCCACAACCCTTGGATGATGGTTAACCACCCATGACGAGCTATGCAGGAAGTGCCGTGGCCGAATCCGGCCTGTGGATGTGCCTGATCTGCGGCTGGATCTACGACCAGCGGCTGGGCGACCCGGACTCGGGGGTGCCTCCGGGCACCGCCTGGGATGACATTGCCGAGGACTGGACCTGTCCGGAGTGCGGCGTGAGCAAGTTGGACTTCAACATGGTGAAGCTGTAACCCAGCGCTTGAAATCTGTAGTCGATGAGGAAGGAAGATGGCGACCCAAGAGCAACCGTCGGTACCCACCAAGGGCCGGCGCCGCAGCTTCAAAAAAATGCTCTTCAAGGGCATTTATCAAGGGGTTCTGGGAGCGTTGCGTTGCAGCTTCTGGATTGAGTCGCGGCTGCTTCCTCAGCGGGCTGCGCAGCGGGCGCTGAAGATGTTCACCACACCGCAACGGCTGCGCCAGCATTTCCCGCTGACGCTGCCCAGCGCCACGGTGCAGGACCTGGAAACCGACGAAGGGCGGCTGCGCTGCTTTCGCTGGACACCGCCGCAGGCTCGGCGCCGAGTGGTGCTGGTGCACGGCTGGAGTGGCGCCAGCACCCAGTGGCAGTACCTGATCGCGCTGTTGCTGGAGCAGGGCTGCGAAGTGCTTTCCTTCGACTGCATCGGCCATGGCGGCAGCGGTGGTCGGCAGGCGTCGTTGCCGACCTTCGTCAGCATGCTCGACCAGGTGCAGAAGCAACTGGGCCCTTTCGACACGGTGATCGGCCATTCCCTCGGGGGGGCGGCGGCCGGTTATGCCTTGAGCACCGACGTCGGCAAGGGTTTCCAGCGAGCGGTGCTGGTGGCGGCGCCGGCCGACATCGAAAACGTGGTCCGGCGTTTCGCGGCATTTCTGTGGATCAATGATGACGTCAGGCAACGCATGCAACTTCTGGTTGAGCAACGCTATCAGAAGGACATGCGCAGCCTGGCGGTCAGCCGTTATGGGCGCCAGGTGGACGTTCCGGTGCTGTTGGTGCATGACCAGCAGGACCAGGAAATTCCGGCGGATGATCTGCAATCCTTCGCTGAAGGGTTGCGCCACCGGCAGGTCCTGCAAACCCGCGGGCTTGGCCATCTGAAAATTCTCAGGGACAGCGCGACCATGACGGCCGTGGTCGATTTTGTCTGTGCAAAGGAAGGCAACGCATGAGTGAAAGTTACGATGTGATCGTTATCGGCGCCGGCCCCGGCGGCTATGTCGCCGCGATCCGGGCTGCGCAACTGGGACTGAAGACGGTCTGTATCGAGCGCTACAAGGGCAAGGACGGAAAAACCGCCCTGGGTGGCACCTGCCTCAACGTCGGCTGCATCCCGTCCAAGGCACTGCTGGACAGCTCTCACCACTATTACGAGGCGCGCAACGGTTTCGAAGTGCACGGCATCGGCATCAGCAATCCGCAAATGGACGTGCCGGCGATGCTGGCGCGCAAGGACAACGTGGTGCGCAACTTCAACGGCGGCATTGCCTCGCTGTTCAAGGCCAACGGCGTGGCCCTGCTGGAAGGTCACGGCAAGCTGCTGGCCAACAAGGCAGTGGAGGTCACCGCGGCCGATGGCAGCACCCAGCGCATCAGCGCCACCAGCATCATCCTCGCCCCCGGCTCACGGCCCATCGATATCGCTGCCGCGCCGCTGACCGGCGAGGTGATTGTCGATTCCACCGGGGCCCTGGAATTCACCCAGGTGCCCAAGCGCCTCGGGGTGATCGGCGCCGGCGTCATTGGCCTGGAACTGGGCTCGGTCTGGGCTCGACTGGGCGCGGAAGTCACCGTGCTGGAGGCCCTCGACAGCTTCCTTCCGGCGGTGGACGTGCAGATCGCCAAGGAGGCACAGAAAATCCTCGGCAAGCAGGGCCTGGATATCCGTCTCGGGGCGCGGGTCACCGCCTCCGAAGTGCAGGGTGACAGCGTCAAGGTCAGCCTCAGCGAGGCGGGCGAGGACAAGCAGCAGACCTTCGACCGACTGATCGTCGCCGTCGGTCGTCGGCCCCTGACCACCGACCTGCTGGCCGCCGACAGTGGCGTGCAGCTGGACGAGCGGGGCTTCATTCACGTCGACGGCCAATGCCGTACCAGCGTCCCCGGGGTGTTCGCCATTGGCGACGTGGTCCGCGGCCCGATGCTGGCCCACAAGGCCTCGGAAGAAGGGGTGATGGTGGCCGAGAGTATTGCCGGGCATCACCACCCGCTCAATTACGAGCTGATCCCCTCGGTGATCTACACCCACCCGGAAATCGCCTGGGTCGGCCAGACCGAGCAGGCTCTGAAGGCCGAGGGTGTCGAGCTGAACATCGGCACCTTCCCGTTCGCTGCCAGCAGCCGGGCCATGGCGGCCAACGACACCGCCGGGCTGGTCAAGGTGATTGCCGATGCCAGGACCGACCGGGTACTGGGCGTGCACGTGATCGGGCCGGGTGCGGCGGAGCTGGTCCAGGAAGGGGCCATCGGCATGGAGTTCGGCACCAGCGCCGAAGACCTGGGGATGATGGTGTTCTCCCACCCGACCCTGTCCGAAGCCCTGCATGAGGCGGCATTGGCGGTGAATGGCCAGGCGATCCATATCGGCAACCGCAAGAAAAGACCCGCGGCCAGCCTCAAGTAGTCAGCCCGCCCGGCCCCGCTCATTCAGCGGGGCCGGGCACTGTTGCATGCCCTCGCGCTTCAGCGAAAGAACGGCACATCCCCAAGAATGGTTGCGCGCTGCATCACCCGGCGCTGTGGGCGGTAATCGTCCACCGCATAGTGCTGGGTCACGCGGTTGTCCCAGAAGGCCACGTCGTTTTCCTGCCAGCGCCAGCGGATGGTGAACTCCGGGCGGGTGGCGTGGGCGAACAGCAGCTTGAGGATGGCCTCGCTTTCACTCTCCGACAGTTCGTTGATCCTGGTGGTGAAGCCGTCATTGACGAACAGCGACTTGCGTCCGCTCACCGGGTGGGTGCGGATCACCGGGTGCGACAGCGGCGGGTTGTTGCGCCGGGTTTGCTCCCAGCGTGCCAGGTCCTCCGGGGTGTTGCCGAAGCGCTCGAGGGGGAAGGACTTGATGAACTCGTGGGTGGCAGTCAGGCCCTGCAGCAGGTTGCGCATCGGCTCCGACAGCGCTTCGTAGGCGGCGATGCCACTGGCCCACAGGGTATCGCCGCCAAACTCCGGCAGCAGCTTGGCGCTGAGCACCGCGCCCAGGGCCGGAGTCGGCAGGAAGGTCACGTCGGTGTGCCAGATGGCGTTGTCGCGCACGTCGGTTTCGGCGGTATCGAGGATCAGCACTTCCGGCTGTTCCGGCACGTTGGGGTAGATCGGGTGAATGTGCAGGTCACCGAAGTTGGCGGCGAAGCGCGCCTGCTGCTGCGGGGTGATCGGCTGGTCGCGGAAGAACAGCACCTGATGCTTGAGCAGCGCCTGCTCGATGGCGTCACGCAATTCGACGCTCAATGGCTGGCTGATGTCGACGCCACTGATCTGGGCGCCGAGGGCGGAGCTTAAGGGGGTGATGGTCAGGCTCATGGTCATTCTCATGTTCGCGGACGGGTAGGAGCCGGCCGAGCGACGGCGGGCCTCTTCGCTGGCAAGCCAGCTCCTACACAGATCGGGGTCAGTGGCTTTGGCCGTGCCAGGGCACCAGCTTGCGTTGCAGGGCGCGCAGGCCCATCTCCATGGCGAAGGCGATCAGGGCAATCACCAATATCCCCAGCACCACCACATCGGTGACCAGGAACTGCGCGGCGGACTGCACCATGAACCCCAGGCCGCTGGTGGCGGCAATCAGTTCTGCGGCCACCAGGGTCGACCAGCCCACGCCCAGGCCGATGCGCACCCCGGTGAGGATGTCCGGCAGGGCGCTGGGCAGGATCACGTGGCGAATCAGCTGGGCCCGGGTGGCGCCCAGGGACTGCGCAGCCCGGAGCTTGGCCGGGTCCACGGTGCGCACGCCGGTGGCGGTGGCGATGGCAATCGGGGCGAAGATCGCCAGGTAGATCAGCAGCACCTTGGACAGTTCGCCGATGCCGCACCAGATGACGATCAGCGGCAGATAGGCCAGGGGCGGAATCGGCCGGTAGAACTCGATCAGCGGGTCGAGCACGCCACGGGCGATACGGTTGGCGCCGATGGCGATGCCCACCGGGATCGCCGTCAGCACGGCAAACCCCAGGGCCAGGCCGATGCGCTCAAGGCTTGCCGCCAGGTGCTGCCAGAGGGTGGAATCCATGTAGCCGCTGGTGCCCAGCAACCAGGCCTTTTGCAGCACCGCTGAAGGGGGCGGCAAGAACAGCGGTTCGATCAGGCCGCTGGCGGTGACCGCCCACCACAGGGCCAGCAGGGTGACCAGGGTCAGCATGCTGATCCAGCGGGTACTCAGGCGGCGGCGCGCGGGCAATGGCGATTTCGGCTTGGTATCGCCGGTCGCGGTGGCGGGAATCTCGTAGCTGCTCATGGGCGCTCCTGCTGCTGGGTGGCGCTGCGTTGGGAGAACACCCGGGACAGCACGTGTTCGCGGGTTTCGATGAACAGCGGGTCGGACTTGATCGCCCGCGCCGATTCACCGGCGGCGTAGCGTTGGCCGAAGTCCAGGTTCAGGCGTTCGACGATCTGCCCCGGGTTGGGCGCCAGGAGGATCAGGTCGGTGGCCAGGAACACCGCTTCCTCGATGTCGTGGGTAATCAGGAACACCGGCTTGGCGGTGCGCCGCCAGACTTGCAGCAGCAGCTCCTGCATCTGTTCACGGGTGAAGGCATCCAGGGCGCCAAAGGGTTCGTCCATCAGCAGCACTCGCGGGTCGGCCGCCAGGGCGCGGGCCAGGCCTACGCGCTGTTTCTGGCCACCGGAAAGCTGCCAGATGCGGCGCTTGTCGAAGCCGGCCAGGTCCACCAGGGCGAGCATCTCCCGAGCCCTGGCTTCGCGTTTGTCCCGGGCCACGCCGGCCAGTTCCAGGCCGAAGGCGACGTTGCCCAGCACATCCTGCCAGGGCAGCAGGGCGTCGTCCTGGAACACTACGCCGCGCTCGGCGCTGGGGCCCTGCACCGGTACGCCATCGAGCTGGATGCGCCCGGCGCTGGGTTCGACGAAGCCGGCAATCAGGTTCAGCAGCGAGGTCTTGCCGCTGCCGGAAGGGCCCAGGGCGACCAGCAGTTGCTGTGGCCCCAGGGTCAGGGAAATATCCGCCAGCACCGGTTCGGCGGCGCCGGGGTACTGTGCGCTGATGCGCTCCAGTTGTAGCAAGGCCATGACGGCTATCTCCTGTCCTGACGCGGGTTATTCACTGATGAACTTGGCGCTGACGTAGGGGGCGTAGTCCGGCAGCACCGCCTCGACCTTGCCTTGCTCCTTGAGGAACACCGCGGTGTCGGTGATGGCCTTGGTGGTCGGCGCACCGAGGCTGACGACTTGGTCGGCGGCCAGCGGGTAGACGTTGCCTTGCAGCAGCAGCGGGATGTCGCTGGCCTTGGCCCCGGAGAGCTTCACCAGCTTGTCGACGTTGCCCTGGTTGGCCAGCCAGGCTTGCGGGTCCTTGCGGTACTGGGCGTAGGCCTCCAGGGTCACCTTGGCGAAGGCGGTGACGATTTCCGGGTGCTTCTCGGCGAAGTCCTTGCGCACGATCCAGGCATCGAAGGTCGGCGCGCCGAACTTGGCCAGTTCACCGGAGGTGATCAGCACCTTGCCGTTTTCCTTGGCCACGCCCAGGGCCGGGTCCCAGACGTAGGTGGCATCGATATCGCCGCGTTTCCAGGCGGCGATGATCGCCGGTGGCGCGAGGTTGAGGATCTGTACTTTCGAGGGGTCGATGTTCCAGTGCTTCAGGGCGGCCAGCAGGCTGTAGTGGCCGGTGGAAACGAACGGCACGGCGATTTTCTTGCCGATCAGGTCCTGGGGGTTGTTGATCCCGGAGCCGTCCCGGGCCACCAGGGCTTCGGCGGCGCCGATCTGGGTGGCGATGAGAAAGGTCTGCACCGGCACCTTGCGGGTGATGGCGGCGGTCAGCGGGCTGGAGCCCAGGTAGCCGATCTGCACATCGCCGGAAGCGATGGCGGCGATGACGTCGGCACCGTTATCGAATTTGCGCCAGTTGATCTTGGCCTGGGTGGCTTTTTCGTAGCTGCCGTCGGCTTGCGCGACCTTGGCCGGGTCGACGGTGGTCTGGTAGGCGACAGTGACGTCGGCCGCCTGGGCAAAGAAACTCGCTGCAGCCAGGGACGCGGCCGCCAGGAGGCGAAGGGGGAAGTGCAGTTTCATGGGGTGCTCCTCATAGGCGGCCGGTGATCGGCGTGGGAGGAGACTAAATGATCTAAGAATGCAGAAATAAATAACTTATTTGCATTAGCTTATGAGGGGAATATGCAGCGTGCTGTTCGCCGGCAAGCCGGCTCCTACGGGATGGGGGTAGGAGCCGGCTGGCCGGCGAAGCGTCAGTTGCTGATGGCCAGGATGCTGGCCTGGTAGGCGCCGACGAAGACGTCGAAATCACCCACTTCGTTCTGCTCAAGCTCGGTCTGCTGCTCCAGGGATTTGCGCGCCGCTTCTTCGAAGGCGGTTTGCTCTTCCTTGCTCAGGGCCTGGCTGCGGAAGTATTCGGCATGGGCCTGGCTCTGGCGCAGGGAGAACTGGGTGAAGCTCTCCTTGTGCTCGCTCATGGCCGCCAGCACCTGGGCCGAAGGGGTCAGGGACGAATCCTTGACCTTGGCCAGTTGGGCGTCCAGGGCCTTGCTGTGCACGTCGCTGCCATGGCTCTGATCGAGCAGGGCGGCCAGTGGTGCGATCTGCTCCAGCAGTTCGGCAGCCCATTCCTTCATCTCTACCGGTTGGCCCTGGCGCTGCAGTTGCAGGCCCGGGCGCCGGCCTTCCTTGACCACGGCAAGGAAGTTCGAGGTGGCGTTGCCACATTCGTTGTTCTCGAACAACGGGCTGTCGTTGAGCGCGCAGTACAGCAGGAAGGCGTCGAGGAAGCGGGCTTCCTGGAGGTCGATGCCCAGGGGCAGGAAGGGGTTGATGTCCAGGCAGCGCACTTCGACGTACTGGATGCCCCGGGCCATCAGCGCCTGGATCGGCCGCTCGCCGGTGTAGGTCACGCGCTTGGGGCGAATGTTGGAGTAGTACTCGTTTTCGATCTGCAGGATGTTGGTGTTGAGCTGCACCCACTCGCCATCCTTGTGGGTGCCGACTTCCACGTAAGGTGCGTAAGGCGTGGCCACCGCCTTGCGCAAGCTGTCGGTGTAGCTGTTCAGGTCGTTGTAGCAAGGGGTCAGGCCGGCCTGGGCCTTGCTCTGGTAGCCCAGGTCGCTCATGCGCAAGCTGGTGGCGTAGGGCAGGTACAGGGTCTCGGCGTCCAGCTGTTCCAGCTGGTGCGAGCGGCCGCGCAGGAAGCCCGCGTCCAGGGCCGGCGAGGCGCCGAACAGGTACATCAGCAGCCAGCTGTAGCGGCGGAAGTTGCGGATCAGCGCAATGTAGGCCGAGGACTGGTAGTCACGGTCGCTGCCGACAAAGCCTTCGGCCTGCTTGAGCAGCGGCCAGAGCTGTTCCGGCAGGGAAAAGTTGTAGTGGATCCCGGCAATGCACTGCATGGTCTTGCCGTAGCGCAGGGCCAGGCCCTTGCGATAGACGTACTTGAGCTGGCCGATGTTGGAGGTGCCGTAGTAGGCAATCGGGATATCTTCCTCGGCCGGCAACGGGCACGGCATCGATGGACTCCACAGGTACTCGTTGCCGAGCTTGCTGTAGGCGAAGCGATGAATCTTGTCGAGGCTGGCCAGGGTATCCGCCGGGTCCTTGAGGGCCGGGGTGATGAACTCCAGCAGCGACTCGGAGTAGTCGGTGGTGATCTGTTCGTTGGTCAGCGCGGAACCCAGTTCTTCCGGGTGCGGGGTCTGTGCCAGGCGGCCTTCGCCGGTGACACGCAGGCATTCACGTTCGATGCCGTGCAGGCACTGCTCGAGCAGGGAGAGGTTAGCGCGCTCGCCGAGCAGGGCCAGGCGGCGGTTGAGAAGTTCGCTCAAGTTGGATTCCTTCACGCGTCAGTCGCCCCAATATGGGGGTGGGCAGGACGGTCTACAAGGGTGAAGTTGAAACTGGCGTTTTCGCCTTGTTTTTGAGTCAAGTCGACTCGCCTGGAAACGCCAACACTCCATCCTTGAATCTGGCTTCGGCGCGGGCAAGAAAACCCCGACGCCGCTTTCGCAGCGCCGAAATTAACCCAATTTGAGGGGATGCAGCTATAGGACCGCGAAGGTGCCTTGTGCTTTTGCGACCAGTTTGTCGCCCTGGATCACGTCCGCTTCCACCACCAGGGTGCGGCGCCCGGGGTGGATCACCCGGGCCCGGCACAGCACTTCACCCTCGGCCACAGCGCGTATGTAGTTGATCTTGCACTCGATGGTGGCGCTCTGCTGGTCAAAGCCGTGGCTGCTGGAACAGGCCAGCCCCATGGCAATGTCCACCAGGCTGAAGATCGCCCCGCCGTGAAGCTTCTGCCCGCGATTGCGCAGCTGCGGGGTCAGCTCCAGGGCCACGTCCGCCTCGCCGGTTTCCAGGCGTTGCAGACGGCAGCCAAGCAACTGGCTGAAGGCGCTTTCAGTGAGGCCGGCGGGGATTTCCATCAGCGCTTCTTCAACTGCTTGGCATTGGCGAACAGCGAGGCCATGGCGTTGTTGCTCGGCGCCGCCGCAGTGGTTTCCTTGCGTGGTGCATTGCCCTGGGACGCGCGCGGCGCCGAGCCTGGACGGGAGCCGCGGGCGCCGTCGATCTTCTCGCCCGGGGTGTCGCCCATGCGCATCGACAGGCCCACGCGTTTGCGCGGGATGTCGACTTCCATGACCTTGACCTTGACCACGTCGCCGGCCTTCACCGCTTCACGCGGGTCCTTGATGAACTTCTCCGACAGCGCCGAGATGTGCACCAGGCCGTCCTGGTGCACGCCGATGTCGACGAAGGCCCCGAAGTTGGTGACGTTGGTCACCACGCCTTCGAGGATCATCCCCAGCTGCAGGTCCTTGAGGTCTTCGACACCGTCCTGGAACTCGGCGGTCTTGAACTCGGGACGCGGGTCGCGGCCGGGCTTGTCCAGTTCCTGGAGGATGTCGGTGACGGTGGGCAGGCCGAAGGTTTCGTCGGTGAACTTCTTCGGGTCCAGGCGCTTGAGGAAGCCGCTGTCGCCGATCAGCGAACGAATGTCGCGGCCGGTGTCGGCGGCGATGCGCTGCACCAGCGGGTAGGCTTCCGGGTGCACCGCCGAGGCGTCCAGCGGGTTGTCGCCGTTCATCACCCGCAGGAAGCCGGCGGCCTGTTCGAAGGTTTTCTCACCCAGGCGCGCGACTTTTTTCAGTGCCGCACGGGTCTTGAACGCACCGTGCTCGTCGCGGTGGCTGACGATGTTCTGCGCCAGGGTCGCGTTGAGGCCGGAAATCCGTGCCAGCAGGGCCACGGAGGCGGTGTTGACGTCGACGCCGACGGCGTTCACGCAGTCTTCCACCACCGCGTCCAGGCCGCGGGCCAGCTTCAGCTGCGACACGTCGTGCTGGTACTGGCCGACACCGATGGATTTCGGATCGATCTTCACCAACTCCGCCAGTGGGTCCTGCAGGCGGCGGGCGATGGACACCGCACCGCGGATCGACACGTCCAGGTCGGGGAATTCCTTGGCTGCCAGTTCCGAGGCCGAGTACACCGAGGCGCCGGCTTCGGAGACCATGACCTTGGTCATCTTCATGGCTGGGTATTTCTTGATCAGTTCGGCGGCCAGCTTATCGGTCTCGCGGCTGGCGGTGCCGTTGCCGATGGCGATCAGGTCCACCGAGTGCTTGGCGCACAGGGCCGCCAGAATGCCCAGGGTCTGGTCCCACTTGTTGTGTGGCACGTGGGGGTAGACGGTGGCGTGGTCCAGCAGCTTGCCGGTGGCATCCACCACCGCCACCTTGCAGCCGGTGCGCAGGCCCGGGTCCAGGCCCAGGGTCGCGCGGGGGCCGGCTGGCGCCGCCAGCAGCAGGTCGTGCAGGTTGTGGGCGAAAACGTTGATCGCCTCGGTTTCCGCGCCGTCGCGCAGCTCGCCCAGCAGGTCGGTTTCCAGGTGGGTGTAGAGCTTGACCTTCCAGGTCCAGCGCACCACTTCGCCGAGCCATTTGTCGGCGGGGCGGTTCTGGTTCTGGATGCCGAACTGCTGGCCGATCATGCCTTCGCAGGGGTGCATGGTGCCCGGCAGCTCGTCACCGACTTTCAGCGCGGAGCTGAGAATGCCTTCGTTGCGGCCGCGGAAAATCGCCAGGGCGCGGTGCGACGGCATGCTTTTCAGCGGTTCGTCGTGTTCGAAGTAGTCGCGGAACTTGGCGCCTTCCTCTTCCTTGCCGGCAATCACCCGGGCACTGAGGGTGGCTTCCTGCTTCAGGTAGTTGCGCAGCTTGTCCAGCAGGCTGGCGTCTTCGGCGAAGCGCTCCATGAGGATGTACTTGGCGCCTTCCAGGGCGGCCTTGACGTCGGCCACGCCTTTCTCGGCGTCGACAAAACGCGCGGCTTCGCTTTCCGGGGCCAGGCTCGGGTCGTTGAACAGGCCGTCCGCCAGTTCGCCGAGGCCGGCTTCCAGGGCGATCTGGCCCTTGGTGCGGCGCTTCTGCTTATAAGGCAGGTAAAGGTCTTCGAGGCGGGTCTTGGTGTCGGCCAGCTTGATCTCGCGGGCCAGCTCCGGGGTCAGCTTGCCCTGCTCCTCGATGCTGGCGAGGATGCTGATCCGCCGTTCGTCGAGTTCTCGCAGGTAGCGCAGGCGCTCTTCCAGATGACGCAGCTGGGTGTCATCGAGGCTGCCGGTGACCTCTTTCCGGTAACGGGCGATGAAGGGCACGGTGGAGCCTTCATCCAATAGAGCGACGGCCGCTTCGACCTGTTGTGGGCGTACACCGAGTTCCTCGGCAATGCGGCTGTTGATGCTGTCCATAAAACCACCTGACAAATTGTGAAAGCAGGCCCGCGGGGGCATGAATAAGGCCCGGCGAGTCTGGTTGAGCGGCCTGGCCCGCGCCGCCACCTGGATCAAAAGGCTGCCTGTTGACCCGTGAAATCGAAAAAATACTGCCGGCCGAGGCAAATAAATAAACCGGCCGCTGTCGTACTGATCAGATATTGCCCAACACAAAAGGCGGCGCATTATACCCAGCGTTAGTCGTTGCGGGGTGATCGCCAGCCTCAGGCCGACAGCGGGTTTGCTGGCGATAGAGGAAAAATCTGCTAACAATGCACACGGTGCGTATAACGGCAGCTACGCCATAATGCGCACCGAGATTAGAGGAGCATCCAATGAGCAGCACTGCACAAACTGCTGAAGGCGAAAAAATTCTTATTGTTGACGACGATCCGGGGCTGAGCAGCCTGCTGGAGCGCTTTTTCGTCAGCAAGGGCTACCGTGCCCGCGCAGTCCCGAACACCGAGCAAATGGACCGCCTGCTGGGTCGCGAAGTGTTCAACCTGGTGGTCCTCGACCTGATGCTGCCCGGCGAAGACGGCCTGACCGCCTGCCGCCGCCTGCGCAGCGCCAACAACCAGATCCCGATCATCATGCTCACCGCCAAGGGCGACGAACTGAGCCGGATCAAGGGCCTGGAACTGGGCGCCGACGACTACCTGGCCAAGCCGTTCAACCCCGACGAGCTGATGGCCCGGGTCAAGGCCGTGCTGCGTCGCCAGTCGGCTCCGGTGCCCGGGGCTCCCGGCAGCGAAGACGAAAGCGTGACCTTCGGTGACTACGAGCTGTCCCTGGCCACCCGCGAGCTCAAGCGCGGCGCCGAGGTGCACATGCTCACCACTGGCGAGTTCGCGGTGCTCAAGGCCCTGGTGATGAATGCCCGCCAGCCGCTGACCCGGGACAAGCTGATGAACCTGGCCCGTGGTCGCGAGTGGGACGCCCTGGAGCGTTCCATCGACGTGCAGATCTCCCGCCTGCGCCGGATGATCGAGCCCGACCCTTCCAAGCCGCGTTATATCCAGACCGTCTGGGGCGTGGGTTATGTATTCGTGCCGGATGGCACTGCGACCAAGTGATCAGTGATGTGTAGGAGCGAACGGCCGGGCCGGTAACGACCCGGGCGTTCGCATTCCACAACGCTGCGAGTGCGACTCGCTCCTGCAAAGTGTGTATTGGCTGTCATGAAAACCCCGCTGTGGTTCCCCCAGAGTTTCTTCTCCCGCACCCTGTGGCTGGTGCTGATCGTGGTGCTGTTTTCCAAGGCGCTGACCCTGGTTTATCTGCTGATGAACGAGGACGTGCTGGTGGACCGGCAATACAGTCACGGCGTGGCCCTGACCCTGCGCGCCTACTGGGCCGCCGATGAGTCCAACCGCGACCAGATCGCCGAGGCCGCCGGCCTGATCAAGGTGGTGGGCAGCGGTGTGCCGGCCGGCGAGCAGCACTGGCCCTACAGCGAGATCTACCAGCGCCAGATGCAGGCCGAGCTGGGGGCCGACACCGAAGTGCGCCTGCGCATGCACGCGCCGCCAGCGCTCTGGGTGCGAGCGCCGAGCCTGGGGGATGGTTGGCTCAAGGTGCCGCTGTACCCCCATCCGCTGCGGGGACAGAAAATCTGGAGCGTGCTCGGCTGGTTCCTGGCCATCGGCCTGCTGTCCACCGCCTCGGCGTGGATCTTCGTCAGCCAGCTCAACCAGCCCCTCAAGCGCCTGGTGTATGCCGCCCGGCAACTGGGCCAGGGGCGCAGCGTGCGCCTGCCCATCAGCGATACCCCGAGCGAGATGACCGAGGTCTACCGCGCCTTCAACCAGATGGCCGAGGACGTCGAGCAGGCCGGGCGCGAGCGCGAACTGATGCTGGCCGGGGTGTCCCACGACCTGCGCACGCCCTTGACCCGCCTGCGCCTGTCCCTGGAATTGATGGGCGATCACACTGACCTGACCGACGACATGGTGCGCGACATCGAGGACATGGACGCGATCCTCGATCAGTTCCTGGCGTTTATCCGCGACGGTCGCGACGAATCGGTGGAAGAGGTCGACCTCAGCGACCTGGTGCGCGAAGTTGCGGCGCCCTACAACCAGAACGAGGAGCGGGTGCACCTGCGCCTGGAGCCGATCCAGCCGTTCCCGCTGCGTCGGGTGTCGATGAAGCGCCTGCTCAACAACCTGATTGGCAACGCCCTGAATCATGCGGGGACCGAAGTCGAGGTGGCGGCTTACCTGTCCGGTGACACCAATGCGCCGTATGTGGTGTTGAGCGTGATGGACCGTGGCGCCGGGATCGACCCTTCGGAACTGGAGGCGATCTTCAACCCCTTCACCCGAGGCGATCGTGCTCGGGGCGGCAAGGGCACCGGCCTGGGGCTGGCCATCGTCAAGCGGATTGCCGCCATGCATGGCGGCAACGTCGAATTGCGCAACCGCCCCGATGGCGGCCTGGAAGCGCGGGTGCGCCTGCCCCTGGGCCTGCTGCTGCCCCGCGATGCGGATTGATGAGGGCTTCGCTCCTGCAGGCAGCACATAGCCCGTAGGAGCTGGCTTGCCAGCGAAAGGCCGGCAACGCGGTCCCTAGCCTTTGCCTTTGGTCCGGGTCATGTTCGGCCCGCCGTTTTTCTCGATGTGCTCGATGATGATCCCTGCCACGTTCTTGCCGGTGGTGGTCTCGATGCCTTCCAGGCCCGGCGAGGAATTGACTTCCATCACCAGCGGCCCGTGGTTGGAGCGCAGGATGTCCACGCCAGCCACGCTCAGGCCCATGACCTTGGCCGCCCGCAGCGCGGTCATGCGTTCTTCCGGGGTGATCTTGATCAGGCTGGCGCTGCCGCCGCGATGCAGGTTGGAGCGGAACTCCCCCGGCTTGGCCTGGCGCTTCATCGCCGCAATCACCTTGTCCCCCACCACGAAGCAGCGGATGTCGGCGCCGCCGGCTTCCTTGATGTATTCCTGGACCATGATGTTCTGCTTCAGGCCCATGAAGGCCTCGATCACCGATTCCGCCGCCGTGGCGGTTTCACACAGCACCACGCCGATGCCCTGGGTGCCTTCCAGCACCTTGATCACCAGCGGCGCACCGTTGACCATTTCGATCAGGTCGGGAATGTCGTCCGGGGAATGGGCGAAGCCGGTTACCGGCAGGCCGATGCCGCGCCGCGACAGCAGCTGCAGCGAGCGCAGCTTGTCCCGGGAGCGGGCGATGGCCACCGATTCGTTGAGGGGAAACACCCCCATCATCTCGAATTGGCGCAGCACCGCGCAGCCATAGAAAGTCACCGAGGCACCGATCCGCGGGATCACCGCATCGAAGCCCTCCAGGGGCTTGCCGCGGTAGTGGATCTGCGGCTTGTGACTGGCGATGTTCATGTAGGCGCGCAAGGTATCGACCACTACCATTTCATGGCCACGCTCGGTGCCGGCTTCGACCAGACGACGAGTGGAATACAGACGCGGGTTACGCGACAGCACAGCGATCTTCATGCAACACCTGTGGCAGAGGTAGTGGATACCGGGAACACCGGTTTGTCTTGAACGTACTTGATACCCGGATTGACCACCAACTGGCCGTCGATCAGGGCCTTGGAACCCAGCAGCAGGCGATAGCGCATGGCCTTGCGGCAGGCGAGGGTGAATTCCACCCGCCACACGCGATCGCCCAGGGCCAGGGTGGTGCTGATCACGTAGCGCACCTGGGCCTGGCCGTTGGAACTCTTGATGGTCTTCATCGCCACCAGCGGCGCTTCGCAGTGCCGGTGGCGCAACTGCACCACGCTGCCCAAGTGGGCATTGAAGCGCACCCACTGCTCGCCGTCGCGCTCGAAGGGCTCGATCTCGGTGGCATGCAGGCTGGAGGTACTGGCCCCGGTGTCGATCTTGGCACGCAGGCCGGCCACCCCCAGATCGGGGAGCGCCACCCACTCGCGCAGACCGACAACGGTCAAATGGTCAAATGTCTTCAAATAGGCAAACTCGTAATCAACCTTTCCAGGCCGTGGCGGGAACCTCGGCCAAGGCTTTGAATGCAGGCTTGGCGAACCAGAAACCTTGCATCAGATATATTCCACTGTCGGCGAGAAAGTCCCGTTCGCCGGCACTTTCAATGCCTTCGGCAATGACTGTAACGTTCAACTCCGCACAGATTGTGACAATCCCGCGGATGATTGCCTGGCGCACACGATCCTGATCGACATCACGCACCAGCGCCATGTCGAGCTTGATCAGATCGGGTTGGAAATCCGCCAGCAGATTCAGCCCCGAGTACCCCGAACCGAAGTCGTCGATGGCGGTCTTGAAGCCGAATTCGCGGTATTCACGCAGAATATGGGTCAAATGGCGATAGTTATCTGCGTGCTGGCTTTCCAGGGTTTCGAAAATCAGCCGGTCCAGGGGGAAACGCTGCTCGCGGGCGCTTTCCAAGGTGCTGCGAATGCACAGTTCCGGCCGGTACACGGCATTGGGCATGAAGTTGATCGACAGATGGCTTTGCATCCCCAATTGCGCTGCGATGGTGATGGCCTGGGTGCGGCAGCGCTGGTCGAATCGATAGCGGTTGTGGTCGTCGACCTGCTTCAGCACCGTGTCTGCGCCTTCGCCGTTGATCCCGCGGACCAGGGCTTCGTGGGCGAAGATCGAGCGGTCCCGCAAGTCGACTATGGGTTGGTAGGCAAAGGCGAAATCAAAGCCCAGTGGCTGGCTCTGCTGGCAACCCTCGCAGCGCGTTCCGGGCGAGGTCAATGAAGTGGGGAAGTCAGTCACGGGGACTCCTCGCGTGTCAGGGCGCAACCTGGGTTATTTTAGGTGAGCGGCAGGGTTTATGAGAGCCCGTTTGCGGGCTGTTCAGTTGCGACATTTTTCAGCAAGAGGAATTCCAGTGGCGCACAAGCAGGAAGAAGAGGACAAGGTTCGTCTGGATAAATGGCTGTGGGCGGCGCGCTTCTACAAGACCCGTGCCCTGGCCAAGGCGGCCATTGAAAGCGGCAAGGTGCATCACCGTGGCGAGCGCTGCAAGCCGGGCAAGGAGCCGCGGGTGGGTGACGAGTATGAGATCCGTGCCGGCTTCGATGCGCGCACGGTGGTGGTCCAGGCGTTGTCCATCGTGCGTCGTGGCGCTCCCGAAGCGCAGACGCTCTACTCGGAAACCGAAGCCAGCATTGCCAAGCGCGAAGCCGCTGCGGCAATGCGCAAGGCCGGGGCCCTTGGGGTCAGCACCGACGGCAAGCCAAGCAAGAAGCAGCGCCGTGATCTGTTCAAGTTCCACGGCAGCAGCCACGAGTGAAACCGCAGGAGCCGGCTGGTCGGCGAAGGCGCCTTCAAGGCCCATTCGCCGGCAAGCCGGCTCCTACAGGTCTGCTCAGCGCAGCAGGCTGCTGGCGCGCACCACGCTCATGCGCGACAGCAGCGGCATCCGGCTCAACAGGTTGAACAGCGGATGGGTCAGGCGCAGCAGGAAGTTCGACATCCGCGCCGCATACGGCGTGTAGAAGCCCCAGCCCAGGGCCAGCACTGCCAGCAGCACGCCGCCAATGTAGTCGTCCTGGCCCCAGTGCGCGCCTGCCACCAGGCGCGGCATCATGAACAGCAGGGTCAGGCCCCAGACCACCAGGAACTGGCCGACGCTGCGGCTGAAGATACCCATGAACAGGCCCCAGATCAGCAGCACCGAGGCGTGGTCCCCGGGGAAGCTCTGGCTGGAACGGTCCTTGAGCTCCCAGGTTTTTTCCAGGCCGGGGAAGTAGTCGCTCATGTGCACCGCGCCGTCGATCACCATCGAGGGGCTGTTGTGCTGCCAGCCCATGATCGCCACCAGCTTGGAAAACAGTGCGCGAATCACCACCATAAGAATCAGGATCGAGAGAAAGCCGAAAAACGCCCGGCGCACGTCCGCCGCCTTGAACACCCAGTCACCACGAATCAACAGGCCGAGCATGATCAGGCCGACCACGATGTCGAAGGGCCGCAAGCTGGCCATGGCCCAGATGTGCAGCCACGTGGAGTTCGTGGCAAGGGGAGCGTTGAGGTGGTTGAACAGCCACTCGTCGAAGATCACGCAGAACATTTGTCCGGTCGGCCACAACCAGAATCCCAGCAGGGCCAAAGGGAGTAAATTGCACAGAACCAGCTTGCCGAGGTTCCACCTTGCTTGGAACAAACCCGGATTGTTCATAAAATATCTCCAATCACCGTAAAAACTGCACCTTCATGGTGCAAAAAAGCTAATTTTCGGTGCTTGTCACCTTTTTGTCATCATTCAGATACCCAGACCTATGACTGATTTGCCGGATACCGACTTCACCCAACGCTTCATCTTTGATGAGAGCGACGCCCGTGGCGAACTGGTGGCGCTGGAGCGCAGTTACGCTGAAGTCCTTGCCAAACACCCCTATCCCGAGCCGGTTGCGCAATTGCTCGGCGAACTGATGGCGGCGGCGTCGTTGCTGGTCGGCACTTTGAAGTTCGATGGCTTGCTGATTCTCCAGGCGCGCTCCGAAGGCCCGGTGCCGCTGCTGATGATCGAGTGCTCCAGCGACCGTGAGATCCGCGGCCTGGCTCGCTACGACGCGTCGCAGATCGCCCCCGACGCGACCCTCGCCGACCTGATGCCCAACGGCGTCCTGGCCCTGACCGTGGACCCGGCCCAGGGCCAGCGCTACCAGGGCATCGTCGACCTCGACGGCGCCACCCTGGCGGAATGCTTCACCAATTATTTCGTCATGTCGCAGCAGACCGGCACTCGCTTCTGGCTCTACGCCGACGGCCGCAGCGCCCGTGGCCTGCTGCTGCAACAGCTGCCTGCCGACCGCCTGCGCGACCCGCAAGAGCGCGAGGACAACTGGCAGCACCTCACCGCATTGGCCAGCACCCTGAGCGCCGATGAACTGCTGAGCCTGGACAACGAAACCGTGCTCCACCGCCTGTACCACGAAGAGGCCGTGCGCCTGTTCGATGTACAGCCGCTGCGCTTTCGCTGCAGCTGCTCGCGGGAGCGCTCGGGCAATGCGCTGGTCAGCCTGGGGCTGGAAGATGCCCAGGAGCTGGTGGTGGAGCATGGTGGCCGCATCGAGATCGATTGCCAGTTCTGCAACGAGCGCTACCTGTTCGATGCCGCTGATATTGCGCAATTGTTCGCCGGAGCGGGTGTCGACACACCGTCAGATACTCGTCACTAAAACGATTCAGCGCAGGTAAATCACCTGGCAAACGCCGGAATTACGCCGTGCTGACGGGAGGGCCCTACTATTTTCGGGCTTTTCTGGCATAATCCGGCGCACTTTTTTCGCGGTAGTAGTGCGCGAGTTTCTACTACAAAACGTTTGGAGCACTCGGCCAGTGGCCGATGGGGAACCTCATGACGCAAGCCAATAACGCCGTGTACACCGATCTGAGTGTGGATGATCTGGTCAAAGAAGCCCTGAACCGTGGTGAGGGCGAGCTGGCCGATACCGGCGCTCTAGTGGTTCGCACCGGTCACCGCACCGGCCGTTCGCCGGTGGATCGTTTCATCGTTGAAGAGCCCAGCACCCAGGACGCTATCGCCTGGGGCCCGATCAACCGCAAGTTCCCGGCGGCCAAGTTCGACGCCCTGTGGGACCGCGTTGAAGCCTACCTGGGCGAGCGCGAGCGTTTTGTTTCCCACGTGCATGTAGGTTCCGATCCGGCCCACTACCTGCCGGTGAAAATGACCACCGAGACTGCCTGGCACAACCTGTTCGGCCGTTGCCTGTTCATCAACCCGGAGCAGTACAACGCCGGTGGCAAGGACGAGTGGCAGATCCTCAACGCGCCGAACTTCGTCTGCGAGCCTGAGCGTGATGGCACCAACTCCGACGGCACCGTGATCCTCAACTTCGCGGCCAAGAAAGTGCTGATCGCTGGCATGCGCTACGCCGGCGAAATGAAGAAAGCCCTGTTCTCCGTGCAGAACTTCCTGTTGCCTGCTGTGGACGTGCTGCCGATGCACTGCGCGGCCAACATGGGTGAAGACGGCGACGTGACCCTGTTCTTCGGCCTGTCGGGCACCGGCAAGACCACCCTGTCGGCCGACGAAAGCCGTTACCTGATCGGTGACGACGAACACGGCTGGGGCGTGGGCGTGGTGTTCAACATCGAAGGCGGTTGCTATGCCAAGTGCATCGACCTGTCGGAGAAGAACGAGCCGGTGATCTGGAAAGCCATCCAGCACGGCGCGGTCCTGGAAAACGTCGTACTCGATGCCAACAAGAAGGCCGACTACGCCGACGACAGCCTGACCCAGAACAGCCGTGCGGCCTACCCGCGTGAGCTGATCGAAAAACGCGCACCGAAGAACCTCGGTGGCGAGCCTAACGCGGTGATCTTCCTGACCTGCGACCTGACCGGCGTACTGCCACCGGTGTCGATCCTCAGCGAAGAACAAGCCGCCTACCACTTCCTGTCCGGCTACACCGCTCTGGTGGGCTCGACTGAAATGGGCTCGGGCTCGGGCATCAAGTCGACCTTCTCCACCTGCTTCGGCGCGCCGTTCTTCCCGCGTCCGGCGGGCGAATACGCCGAGCTGCTGATCAAGCGCATCCGCGGCTTCGGCTCCAAGGTCTACCTGGTCAACACCGGCTGGACCGGCGGTGGCTACGGCGTTGGCAAACGCTTCAACATCCCCACCACCCGTGGCGTGATTGCAGCGATCCAGAGCGGCGCGCTGATCGGTGCCGAGACCGAGCACCTGGACATCGTCAACCTGGACGTGCCAAAAGCCGTACCAGGCGTCGAAACCGGCCTGCTCAACCCACGCAACACCTGGGCTGACCAAGCCGCCTACGATGAAGCCGCCAAGGCATTGGCCGGCCTGTTCACCGAGAACTTCAAGAAGTTCGACGTGAGCGACGCGATCAAGGCTGCCGGTCCGAAGGCGTAAGCCTCGACCCGCAATGAAAAAGCCGCCCTCTGGGGCGGCTTTTTTGTGCACGGCGGTTTTGCCGGTGCATCGGGCGTTGCGCCTGATCGGCAGCTGCTCCAGATCACCGCGGGGCCTTCCTCGGCCGTATATGCCGGCGCGGCCTGGGCTGCACGTGGCTCAGCCCTGCAAGTGCAGGAGCAGCGCCCCGAGCAGTACCAGCACCACCCCCGTCACCTGCAGCGGCGACAGGCGCTCCTTGAAGAACAGATAGCCCAGTACCGCGGCGATGCCGCCAGACAAGGTACTGATCACCGTCACCACCGACACCGAGCCGTTCATGGCGCCCCAGGAAAAGGCGAAGAAGGCGCTGAGGTTCATCAGGCTGGTGGACGCCAGCAGGCCGCAGTTTTTCAGCGGCGGGATCTGCAATCCGTCCGCAATCTTCAACACCATCAGCAGCATCACGCCGCTGCCCACCCCATAGCCCAGCCAGAGCATGCCGATCGGCCCCAGTTGCGGCAGGGTGTAGCGCCCCTGCAGCCAGAAGCTGGTGCCATACAGGGTCGCCGACAGCAGGGCGTAGAAGATCGAGCGGCCGGCGTCGGTGCTGTGGGGCAGCTTGGGGCCGGAGTGGATGCCGGAAAGGATCACCCCGATCACGCACAGCAGGATGCACAGCAGCTGGATCAGGCTGATCTGTTCACCGCTGGCCCAGGACAGCAGGGTGGTGACCACGCCGTAGGAGGTCACCAACGGCGCGACGATGGAGGCTTTGCCCAGGGCAAAGGCCTTGCCCAGGGCCAGGGCGCCGGAAACGATGAAGGCCGCGGCGACCACGCCCATCAGCCAGACCTCCAGAGGGGCGGTCATGGCCTTGAAGAGGAAGGCGGGGAAGACCGTCAGCAGCAGGCACATCAGGGCAAAACCCAGGGCCTGGCTGAAGAACACCGCACGCTTCACACCCACGGCGCGGACGTTGATGCCCACGAGAAAATCGGTGACGCCCCAGAGCAGGGCGGCAAGCAAACCCATCAATACGTCCACGGCCTGTCCTTGCGTGTTGCCGTGAACCCTAGAGGCCTTCCAGCGCCTGCGTGTCCCAGCGTTGATCCTTGATTGCCCGATACAGCATGCCGATGGTCAGTGGGACCTTGTCGCCCCGGCCCTTGGCTCGGCGCTTGAGGAACACATCGTAGCCTTCGGGCTGGAAGTAGCGATAGCTGTCGAAGTCGACAAAATCGATCACGAATTGCTCTTCCAGGGTCTGCAGCAAATGCCGGGCATCGGCGCCATCACAGCCCAGGTCGAAGTTGATCGCAGTGCTCAGGCGCAGGGTCTTGCGCTCGGGCAGGCCGATTTCCTCATGCAGCAACTGCATCAGCTGGCGCATGGCGGCATCGTCGGGAAAGTCGGGGGCGAGGTGCATGCTTGAGGTTCACTGTCTGCTCATGAGGGCTGCAGTGTACGGTGATTCAGTGAGCGGACTTCAACTGGCGAAGAAGATGAGCTCAGCATCTGCCGGGCACTTTGTGCCTCTGCCTGGGGTCTGTGTTTTGGACAGCGTCGCCCTGCATTTTCAAGGCCCGGGCCGAGCATTGGCGGGCAAAACTGTGTATGGTTCGCGGCTGGCGGAGGGACGGGCTCCGAGCTCGGGCCCTCTTCATTTACAGGGATTTTGTTATGGCAGTTTTACGCCTGGTGGCGTTGTTGTGGCTGGGGATGCTGGCGAGTGCGGTGCAGGCCGGGTCCTTGTCGATCGAGGTGCTGGACGCGGTGGTCAAGGGCGCTGTGCTCGCCGATGCCGAGGTGACGGTGCAGCAAGGCACACTCAAGAGCACGGGGCGTACCGACACCCAGGGGCGGTTGACCCTGGCCACCGAGGCCGTCGATAGCGCCGTCAGCGAGTTGCTGATCCGCAAGCTCGGCTACGCCGATCTGCGTACCCAGTGCCCTTGCCAGGGCCTGAGCTATGCCCTGAGCCCGGTGCTGCAGGATCCCGACAGCCTGCGAGTGGTATTGAGCTGGAGTGCACCGGGGGAGGACCTCGATGCCTATCTGGACTATCCCCACAAGCTGTTGTACTTCGCCACCGGCAAGGGCCCGGGAGCCCGACTGGATGTTGAAAGCAGCGACAGTCGTGGCCCGGAAACCATCACCCTGGAAAAGCCGCAGGCCAACGACAACTACCTCTTTGCCGTGCATGACTTCACCAATGGCAACAACCCCGATTCCCTGCGCCTGGGTCGTAGCCAGGCGCGAGTCTACGTCTATCGGGGGCCGACGCTGATGCGCAGCTATCAGGTGCCGCAGAACCGCCGGGGCAATCTGTGGGCGGTGTTTCGCCTGACCGCCGATGGCCGCCTGCAGGACATCGACCGGCTGCTGCAGAGCAACCTGGAACCGGGTTCGGTGATGAGCGACCTGGAACCCTTGCTCGATCCGGCCAGGACGATTGCCGAGGTGGTGCCCAAGGACACCGGACCAGTGGATGCCAGAAGCCTCAACCAGATCGGTGAGGAGCGCTACCGCAAGGGCGACTTCGGGGGCTCGACCATCTACTACCGCGAGGCCATCGAGATGGACCCCGGCTACGCCCAGGCCTACAGCAACCTGGCCCTGGCCCTGCGCAAGAACAGCCGGCCCGACGAGGCCATTCTCGCCGACCGCCAGGCCATCGCTCTGGCCAGTGGCCCAACGGCGCCGACGGTGCGTGCCAGCGCCTATTACGACATGGGGCGGGTCTATGAAGACGCCGGCCTGTTGCCTCTGGCCCTGGAGCACTATCAGAAGGCCCGGGAACAAAAAGCCAACGCCGTCTATGACAAGGCGGTGGAGCGGCTGCAGAGCCGCTGATCACACAGGCAAGAGTTATCTCCACAACGCGCCGGCAGTGGCGCGTTGTGTATTTATGGAGGTTGATATGCGAATTCGTCTTTTCCCCTGGTTGCTGGCGCTGTGCCTGGCCACGGGAGTGGCCCAGGCCGCTGGCCCATTGGCCTTTGCCACCATCGACCGTAGCGGCTGGCCGACCCCGCTGATCAATGCAGCGGATTTCGATACCGCCTCGCGGGCTGAGATCCTGATGTTCGGCAAGGCCCTGCTGGCCAGCGAGGCGCTGGACGAAAAGGCCTTGAAGCAGCGGCTCGGGGTCAAGCAGCTGGACCTCAAGTCGATCGATCAGGTACGCCAGCGTTTCTGGAGGTTGCTGCTGAACAACTATCAGTTGGCCAGCCGTGACTGTGAGGGCGAGGCGTTCTGCCTGGCAGTGCGCAACCTCGCGCAGTTGCGCCAGCTGGCGGCCAGCTTCACGGGACGCAGCAAATCCACCTACGGCCCCTGGGCCGAAGCCAGTGCCCGGTTCCATCAGCAATACCTGAACGAGCAACTGCGGCTGGCGGCGTTGTTTCCCACCGTGAGCAGTGAAATCCAACGTATCGATCCGGCCGAAATGCTGGGAGATGAACTGGAGGACCGGCAGTTCCTGCTGACCTTCGATGATGGCCCGAGCCCACGCGGCGGGCGCACGGATGAGTTGCTGGAAGTACTGCGGGCCTACGACCTGCATAGCCTGTTCTTTGTCCTGGGGGACTCGTTTCAGGCTCGCTTGAGCCAGTCTTCGGCGGGGCAGATGCGTGAGTTGTATGACAACCAGTGTGTTGGCGTACACGGTTGGGAGCACAAGTCCCATTCCTCGTGGGGCGCCTGGCAGAACTCGGTGATCCACAGTGCCAACCTGGCCAATCGCACCCTGGCGGACGAATACCAGCCGCGGTTTCGCCCGCCCTACGGGCAGCGTCGCAGCGACAGCGCCGGGTTCTTCAAGGCCCAGGGCCTGCAACTGATGTTGTGGAACATCGATTCCCAGGACTGGAGCAGGAAGGTCAGTGCCCAGGACGCCATCCAGCGGGTCCAGACGCTGATGCTGCTCTGGCGGCGCGGCATCATTCTGTTCCATGACACCCATGCCAAGGCGGCCCAGGCCGTGCCGGCGCTGTTCGAAGCCAATCAGCACAATGGCGTGCAGTGGCTGGATTGCCGGAGCCTGCGCTAGGTTTTCGGCCCTGCACCCGTTGCTGCCGCAGCACCCGTTCGTTCATGCAGGAAGAGCGGGTGCAGGAGACGGCCGGCCGGTTGAAACTTTTGCGTCCGGTATCATCCGGTAGCCCTTTTCCCGCTACCTTTACTCGACCCGCTGGCCCGTCACGCTAGTCTTCAGTGACAGGTCAGCGGTCAACGGAGTGACCCTCATGCACAGCACCCTCGAACAGGTCTTCGGTTATCCACGGTTCCGTCCGGGCCAGGAGGCTGCAGTCAGCGCGGTGCTGGCCGGGCGCTCGGCGGCGGCGATCTTTCCCACTGGCTCGGGCAAGTCCCTGTGCTATCAATTGCCGGCCTTGCTGTTGCCACACCTGACCCTGGTGGTCTCGCCCCTGCTGGCACTGATGCAGGACCAGCTGGCCTTCCTTCAACGCCATGGCATTGCCGCGGCCAGCATCGATTCGGCGCAGAGTCGCGATGAGGCCAACGAGGTCATGGCCCGGGCCCGCTCCGGTGAACTGAAGATCCTGATGATCTCCGTGGAACGCCTGAAGAACGAGCGCTTTCGCAACTTTCTGCAGCAGGTGCCGATCTCGCTGCTGGTGGTGGACGAGGCCCACTGCATCTCTGAATGGGGTCACAACTTCCGCCCCGACTACCTGAAGCTGCCGGACTACCAGCGCCAGTTCAACATTCCCCAGGCCCTGCTGCTGACGGCCACGGCGACCCCCAAGGTGATCGCCGACATGCAGGCCAAGTTCGCCATCGCCCCAGACGATGTGGTGACCACCGGTTTCTACCGACCCAACCTCAACCTGCTGGTGGAACCGGTACGTGGCGCGGACAAGCGCCGGCGGCTGGTGCAGTGGATGAGCGAGCGAGCCGGGCAGGCGAGCATTGTCTACGTGACGCTGCAGAAGACCGCCGAGCAGATCGCCGAGCACCTGAGCCAGCAGGGCATCGCCGCCGAGGCCTACCACGCCGGCTTGCCCCATGAGCAGCGCGAGTCGATCCAGCGGCGCTTCATGGCAGGACGCAGCCTGTGCATCGTCGCCACCATCGCCTTCGGCATGGGCATCGACAAGAGCGACATCCGCAACGTGGTGCATTTCGACTTGCCCAAGTCCATCGAGAACTACAGCCAGGAAATCGGGCGTGCCGGCCGTGATGGCCAGCCGTCGGATTGCCTGGTGCTGGCCAACCGCGACAGCCTCAACGTGCTGGAGAACTTCGTCTATGGCGATACCCCGGAGTTGAGCGGCATTCGTTGTGTGCTCGACGAGCTGCAGGCCTCGGCGCCGGACGGCCAGTGGGAGTTCCTGCTCGGGCCCCTGGCGGACCAGAGCAACATCCGCCAGCTGCCGCTCAAGACCTTGCTGGTGCAGTTGGAGCTGCGCGGCCTGATCGCGCCGCGCTACGCCTATTTCGCCGAGTACCGTTTCAAGTTCCTCCTGGAAACCCAGGACCTGCTGGCGCGTTTCGAGGGCGAGCGCCGGGACTTCGTCGAAGCCATCATCCACACCTCAAGCCGTGCCCGGACCTGGGCCACGGTGAATTTCGACGCGCTCTATGACCAGTACCAGGCGCCACGCAACCGAGTGGTCAAGGCCTTGGACTACTTCCAGGAAAAGGGCTGGGTGGAGCTGGAAAGCAAACAGATGACCGAGGTCTACAGCCTGCTGCAGACGGACTTCGATGCCGCCGCCTTGAGCGCAGACCTGCACGGCTATTTCACGCGTCATGAGGCCAGCGAGATCGCGCGGATCCACGCCATGCTCGATCTGTTCGCCACCGAGCAGTGCCTGGGGCATCGCCTGGCGCAGTATTTCGGTGACGAGCAGGCGCCCCGGCGCTGCGGGCACTGCTCAGTCTGCCATGGCCAGGTGGCGCACTTGCCAGAGCCTCCGGCCCTGTCGGCACTTGTGGATAAGAACTTCGACGGGCTGTGTGCCGACTTTATCCACAGGCATCAGCAGCACAGCGGCGCTGTGCCCGGGGCGGAGCGGCTGACGCGTTTTCTCTGTGGCATCAGTGTGCCGCTGTTCACCAAGCTCAAGGCCCGGGGCATTCCCGGCTTCGCGGCGCTGGAGAATTACCCCTATGCCGCGGTGCGCGAGTGGTGCGAGTCCCATTTGCCCGGCTGACAACGGGCTAAAAAACTCTCCGGCCGCCTGTGGCGAGGAAACGTACTTGCGCTTGGCTGGTCGGCTTTCCGAGGTGCAGTGGGGGTAAAAACCTCTTCTGAATCCCGTACCGGGCGAGTGCTGCAAGCCATCCAGGCGCCTGCGCCAGCGCGAACCAAGGTGGTCAGAACCTGGTCTTTCGCGAGCAAAGCGTGGCTGGCATTCTTCCGCAAAATCCATTCGCTGAATGCTGCTCATCACAGGAATAAATTTCAAAAATGATACTCGCCTGACTATGGTGGTGTCTGTCTTCGAATTGCCTACAAGAGAGCCAGCATGAGCCAGACAGCATTCGACATTCAGCGCGCCGCAGTGATCGGCGCCGGCACCATGGGCCGCGGTATCGTCATGTGCCTGGCCAACGCCGGCCTGCCGGTACTCTGGCTGGACAACAATGCGCAGATGCTTGAGCAAGCATTGCAGGCGGTGGCCGAGACCTACGCCCACAACCTGCGTCAGGGGCGGATCGATCAGGCCGAGGCCGATGCGCGCCTGGCCCGAATCAAGCCCGTGGCGGATTATCCACAGCTTGCCGAGGTGGACCTGGTGATCGAGGCGGTCTACGAGAACCTCGAACTCAAGCAGCAGATCTTTCGCCAGCTGGACGCCACCCTCAAGCCCGGGGCGATCCTGGCCAGCAATACTTCGGCCCTGGATATCGACGCGATTGCCGCTGTTACCCAGCGGCAATCCCTAGTGCTGGGGCTGCACTTCTTCAGCCCGGCACACATCATGAAACTGCTGGAAGTGGTGCGCGGCGCCAAGACCGCGCCGGCGGTGCTCGAAGCGGCCCTGGCCCTGGGCGAGCGCATGGGCAAGGTCAGCGTGGTGGCCGGCAACTGCTTCGGCTTCATTGGCAATCGCATGCTCAATACCTATGTGCTGGAGGCCCGCAAGATGCTCCTGGAAGGGGCCTTCCCCTATCAGGTGGATGCGGCGCTGCAGGGCTTCGGTTTCGCCATGGGGCCGTTTCGCATGTATGACGTGGTCGGCATCGACCTGGGCTGGCGTGCCCGGCAACTGGATGGCGTCGGCCAGGCTGCGCCTGAAGTGCAGGTCGACAACCGCCTGTGCGAGCTGGGGCGTTTCGGCCAGAAGAGCGGCGACGGCTACTACCACTACGAACCGGGCAGTCGCCAGGCCGAACATGATCTGCAGGTCGATGCCCTGGTGCAGCAGGTCAGCGAAGGCCTGGGGTTTCAGCGTCGGGACATCGGCCCTGAGGAAATCCTCGAGCGCTGCCTGCTGGCGCTGGTCAATGAAGGCGCAAAGATCCTCCAGGAAGGCATTGCCCGCTCGGCCCATGACGTCGATCGGGTGTACCTCAACGGCTACGGCTTTCCCCGGGAGCGGGGTGGCCCGATGAGCTGGGCGAATACCCAGGGGCTTGGGCGGATTCGCCAGCGCCTGTTGCACCTGCAGGCCGAGCACGGCGCGCATTGGCGCCCGGCGCAACTGATCGACGAGTTGGCGGCGGCAGGAAAAGGGTTTGCCCAGGCGTAGCTGCTTGGGGTGAAATGCCGGGCGATCAATCGATCGCCCGGTATCGAGTCGATGGGAGAAACCTGCATGACCGAGTCCATGCCGCAACGCGGCGACTACCGCCATTTCCAGCCGATCATCACCCGCTGGCATGACAACGACGTCTATGGCCATGTGAACAACGTCACCTACTACAGCTTCTTCGACACGGCAGTGAACACCTACCTGATCGAACAGGGGGGCCTGGACATCCATGATGGCGAGGTGGTGGGGCTGGTGGTCAGTTCGGCTTGCGACTACTTCGCGTCCATCGCCTTTCCCGAGCGTATCGAGATCGGCCTGCGAGTCGGCAAGCTGGGCAACAGCTCGGTGCAATATGAGCTGGCGGTGTTCAAGGCGGGAGAAGCGGATGCCTGTGCGGCGGGGCGTTTCGTCCATGTGTTCGTGGACCGGGCCTCGAACCAGCCCGTGCCGATTCCGCCTGCATTGCGCGTGGCCCTGGAGCAGCTGCTACCCGCCTGAATGCAGGTAGCCGCTGTCTTCAATCTGGGTCGTTGCCCCTGGTTGTGAAGGGCGAGGTCGCAGCCCTGAAGGCCGGTATCGGCCATGAGGTTGCCGGCCTGGGTCCTGCTGCGCCGCCACCTGCTACTGAGGCCGCGGCGCGGTCCGGGTGATCAGTCGCGATAGTGACGGTGCTTGCGATGCCCATAGGCATGGCCCCGGCCACGGTGGCCATCGCGGTAGTAGCGGCGGTCGTCGCGGCCACGGTAGTTGCGATCTTCCCGGGCGCTTTCATTGCCCATGTAGTTACCCAGCGCGCCGCCGGCGCCACCGCCTGCTGCTGCGCCGATCAGGCTGCCGGTGTTGCCCCCCATGCTGCGCCCGACGACGTTGCCGCCGGCAGCACCCAGGGCACCGCCAATGGCTGCCTGGCCACGGCTGCGCTTGTCGGCACCGACCGCACTGCCGCCCGCGCCGCCCAGGGCTGCGCCGATGGCCGAGCCGGTATTACCGCCGATCTGCTGACCGACCACCGAGCCTAGAACCCCGCCCAATGCGCCGCCCACACCTGCTTCGGTGGTGCCGCCGGCAGAGGCTGCGCCACTGATCAGGCCAAGGGACAACAAGAGAATCGAGGAGAACTTCATAGAGGAGCCTCAAAGGGATGACGGCGCGATCCTGAGGCTGTATCACCACGCTTACAAACGAAATCCGACGAATAGCACGAGTTGTACACAATCTCGTAACTTACTGTTTTTATTGCGGAACTTAAGTGATTTTTGCGGGTCTTTAGCTACTTCGGAACGGCCGCTTTTATGCAAAAGCGGCCTTTTTTGTGCCCGCGATTCAAGACCGCGAAGAGGCGCTCGCCAGCTTACCTGTCAAGTGTAGGAGTTGGCTTGCCAGCGAAGAGGCCCTCAAGTCAGGCATCAGGCCGAGCGGGCCATGATCAGGCCGCTGTCGCTGGCCGCCTCCAGGCGGATGGCGATGAACTTCGACGTCGGGGTGTGGCTGCCGTCACCGGTACTTTCCAATGGCACCAGGGGGTTCACCTCCGGGTAGTAGGCCGCAGCCTGGCCCGCCGGAATATCGAACGCCAGCAGGGTGAAGCCCTTGACCCGGCGCTCGCGACCGTCATCCCAGAGCGACACGATATCGGCCTTCTGCCCCGGCTTGAAGCCCAGGCGGATGATGTCCGCCTCGTTGGCGAACAGCACGTCGCGCTGGCCCTTGACCCCACGATAACGGTCATCGAGGCCGTAGATGGTGGTGTTGTACTGGTCATGGGAGCGCATCGACTGCAGGATCAGGTCCGGCAGTTGGCCGGTGGCCCGGGTGCGTTCGTGGATCAGGTCCTTGGGCAAGGCATTGGCGCGAAAGTTGGCGCGCCCCGAGGGGGTGTTCCACTGCCGCGCCCCGGCGCTGTTGCCCAGGTAGAAACCACCCGGGTGCTTGAGCCGCTCGTTGAAGTCCTTGAAGCCGGGAATGGTGTCGGCGATCAGGTCGCGGATGCGCCCGTAGTCCGCCGCCAGCCAGTTCCAGTCCACCGGGCGGCTACCCAGCGTCGCGGCGGCGATACCGGCGAGGATCCATGGCTCGGAGCGCATGTGCGCCGACAATGGCTGCAACTGGCCGTTGGAGGCGTGGACCATGCTGAAGGAGTCTTCCACGGTCACGGCCTGCGGGCCGCCTGCCTGCTGGTCGATGTCGGTGCGGCCCAGGCACGGCAGGATCAGCGCCTGCTTGCCGTGGGCCAGGTGGCTGCGGTTGAGCTTGGTGCTGATCTGCACGGTCAGGTCGCAGTTGCTCAGGGCCTGGAAGGTCCGTGGGCTGTCCGGGGTGGCTTGGGCGAAGTTGCCCCCCAGGCCGATGAACACCTTGGAGCGGCCTTCGAGCATGGCGTGAATCGCCTCGACCACGTTGTGGCCGTTCTCCCGAGGGACCTTGAACTGGAAACGCCGCTCCAGGGAATCGAGGAAGGCCACCGGCGGGCGTTCGTTGATGCCCATGGTGCGGTCGCCCTGCACGTTGCTGTGGCCGCGTACCGGGCACAGGCCGGCGCCGGGCTTGCCGATATTGCCCCGCAGCAGCATCAGGCTGGCGATTTCCTGGATGGTCGGTACCGAGTGGCGGTGCTGGGTGATGCCCATGGCCCAGCACATGATCACGTTCTTGCCCTTGGCGTACATGCGCGCCGCTTGTTCGATCTCCACCAGGGTCAGGCCTGATTGCTCGACGATCTGTTCCCAGGGGGTGTCGTCGACCATGCCCAGGTAGTCGAGCACGTTGGCGGTGTGCTCATTGAGGAAAGCATGGTCGAACACCGCCGGGGCGCCGAGTTTCTGCGCGTCGCGCTCCCACTGCAGGAGGAACTTGGCCATGCCTCGCAGCAGGGCCATGTCGCCGCCCAGGGCCGGGCGGAAGTAGGCGGTGTTGGTCGGGCGGTTGCCGTTGGTGAGCATCTCGATCGGGCTTTGCGGGTGCTGGAAACGTTCCAGGCCGCGCTCCTTGAGCGGGTTGATGCACACCACCTGGGCCCCGCGCTTCACTGCTTCACGCAGCGGTTCGAGCATGCGCGGGTGGTTGGTGCCGGGGTTCTGGCCCCAGACGAAGATCGCGTCCGCGTGTTCGAAGTCATCGAAGGTCACGGTGCCCTTGCCGACCCCGACGCTTTGCGCCAGGGCTACGCCGCTGGCCTCGTGGCACATGTTCGAGCAGTCGGGGAAGTTGTTGGTGCCGTAGGCGCGCACGAACAGCTGGTACAGATAGGCCGCTTCGTTGCTGGCCCGGCCCGAGGTGTAGAACTCGGCCATGTCCGGGTTGGGCAGGTTGTGCAGGTGCTTGGCGATCAGGCTGAAGGCGTTCTCCCAGCTGATGGGCTGGTAGCGGTCGGTCTCGGCGTTGTAGCTCATGGGCTCGGTCAGCCGGCCCTGGTACTCCAGCCAGTAGTCGCTCTGCTCCAGCAGCGCGGTGACGCTGTGCTTGGCGAAGAAGGCGGCGTCCACCCGGCGCTTGGTGGCTTCCCAGTTAACCGCCTTGGCGCCGTTTTCGCAGAACTTGACCATGCCGCTTTCCGGCGAGTCGCCCCAGGCGCAGCCCGGGCAGTCGAAACCGCCGTTCTGGTTGGTCTTGAGCATCATGCGGATATTCTTCAGGGCGTTGTCGCTGGTCAGCCAGGCCTGGGCCACGCTGATCAGGGCACCCCAGCCACCGGCCGGGCCCTTGTAGGGCTTGTAGCGGGCCACCGGCTTCTGATCGGCTTGATGATGTGTACTCACGGGCGACTCTCCATCGCGGGCTGTCGACCCGCGGCGCACTTCACGGCGGCAGGTGGACAAGGTTGAGGCGCTGATCACGCGACCATCGCCTGGCCAGGCTGGTGGCTTCCGCTTGCGAGCGCTTGAGGGGGCTGTGGGTCTGGCGGGCGGCAAACGCCTGGCGGCGTTGCGGGGGCGGGAGCCATGCAGGCCGGGCACTAGCGTTCGTTAAGGGACCAGCGGCGTAGTGGGGCCAAGACTAAGCGCGGCAATCTGTCGCGTCTAATTGCTAGTACTGATCCCTTGATAGATGGCGTCGATCAAGCCTCGTTGAACGATTCCTGATAAAGCGCGAAGCAGGCTTGCGCCAGGGCGGAGCGCGGCGCGCTGCGTCGCATGATCAAGCCCAGGCGGGCCAGGGTCTGGGCATTTTCGATGGGTTGCAGGCGCAGGTGTTCGGTGAGGGCTTCCAGGCCGCTGTCCAGGGGCATCACCGCGCAACACAGGCCGCCGTGGACCATCTGCACCAACTGATGGACGGCATCGGTCTGCAGCACCGGCTGTGGATGCAGGCCGCGGATGTGGAAGTTGTGGTCGATGGATTGGCGAAAGTGCATGCCACTGGTGAGCAGGCCCAGGGGCAGTTCGATCAAGGACTCCCAGCTCAGGGGCTGCTCGCCGAAGCTGAAATGCCGCTGGTCGTACAACAGCCCCATGCGGGTCTGGCCCAGGGCCAGCGAGTCGAAGTGCTCGCTGTCCAGGCGCTCCAGGTAAGACACGCCGAGGTCCAGGCGGTTGCTCGCCAGCTGTTCGAGAATCTGCTCGGAACTCAGGGACGAGAGCTCGAAGCGCAGGTTCGGGTGTTCACTGTGCAAGCGTTGCATCAAGGGCAAGGGATCGAAGCTCGACAAGGGCACCACGCCCAGTCGCAAGGTGCCCACCAGGCTGCCCCGGCACGCGGCGGCTTCGGCCAGCAGGCCGTCGTAGGCCGTGATCACGGTACGAGCCCAGGCCAGGACCCGCTCGCCGGGAGCGGTAAAGCCTTCAAAGCGCTGGCCACGGTTGACCAGGGGCAGGTCGAGCTCTGCCTCGAGGCTGCGCAGGCGCATGGACAGGGTCGGCTGGGTGATATGGCAGCGGGCCGCGGCCTGGCCGAAGTGACGGGTTTCGTCGAGGGCGATGAGGAATTTCAGCTGCTTGATGTCCATCGTCGCTCCGGGGCGGCAAAAGGTCGGGATTCTACCGCGCGGGCGCGACCTTGGGTCACTGGTCGCCCGGGAACCTCACCCGGTCAGGCTGGTCTAGTCTTTCGCGTCTGGATCTATCAACCAAGGAGTGTGCGACATGAGCATTTTCAGCTTTGTGAAAGAAGCCGGTGAAAAACTGATCGACTTGCTGACCCCGGGTAACGCCAATGCCAGCGAGCAACTCAAGGAGCACATCGCCAAGGTCGGCCTGGGCAATCCCAATGTCCAGGCCACCGTGGAAGGCGACAAGGTCATCGTGAGCGGCGAAGTAGCGAGCCAGGAAGAGAAGGAAAAGATCCTTCTGGCCCTGGGCAATATCGCCGGTGTCGGCAGTGTCGAGGACCAGATCACCGTGACCGGTCCGGTCGTGGTGTCGGCGGTGTTCGTGACCGTGAAGAAGGGCGACACCCTGAGCGCCATCGCCAAGGTGCAATACGGCGATGCCAACAAGTACAACAAGATTTTCGAGGCCAACAAGCCGCTGCTGTCCCACCCGGACAAGATCTATCCGGGGCAGGTCCTGCGTATTCCCGAGTGATCGGTTAGCCGCGCTTGCGGGCAAGCCTGCTCCACTGGAGCAGGCTTGCCCGCAAAGGCATTCACAGCCCTGCGATCAGTTCCCGATAGTCTCCCAGCGCCGCGAATTCCGCGGTGTCCTTCGGCCCTTTGCGGCTGTCTGGCTGGCTCACCGCCAGTAACTGCGCCACGCCAAAGTCCCGCGCACTGCGCAGGATCGGCAAGGTGTCGTCGATGAACAGGCTGCGGGCCGGGTCGAACTGGATATCGGCCTGCAGGGCGTCCCAGAACTGCGGGTTTTCCTTGGGGAAGCCGTAGTCATGGGAGCTGATCAAGCGCTCGAAGTAGGGCGCCAGCTCGATCCGTTCCAACTTCAGCGACAGGGAATCACGGTGGGCATTGGTGATCAGTATCACTCGCTTGCCGGCCTGCCTGAGCGCGGCAAGAAAGGTATCGGCATCCGGGCGCAGGGCGATCAGGTAGGCGGTTTCCAGCTTCAGTTCGCGCACCGAGAGTTTCAGCTCGGCGCTCCAGAAGTCCAGGCAATACCACTGCAACTGCCCGGCGTTACGCTCGAACAAGGGTTGCAACTCCAGCTCGGCCATGGCCCGACTGACCCCGTGCAACTCGGCATAGCGCTGGGGCAGGTGCTCCATCCAGAAGTGGTTGTCGTAGTGCAGGTCCAGCAGGGTGCCGTCCATGTCCAGCAGGACGGTATCGATTTCATGCCAGGGCAGTAAGGCCATCGAACACTTCTCCAGCAATCAGAAAACAGCCGACCACCAGGGTCGACAAGGCTAGGGGGCAAGGGAAATCCACTGACCGCAAGGATAGAGAAAATACCCTGGCGGCAACGGTCACACGCAGTAAACAATCCGTCGCGGGGCCTGGGGGCAGGCACGCAATCTGCAACCCAGTCACTTTAAAACAGGCTGTATAGTAACCCGCTATCGCCAAGGAGCCCGTTATGCGCCAGAAACCCACCGTACTCGCCCGCGAGATCGTCGCCACCAGTCGTCTGTTCTGTGTCGAAGAGGTGCAGTTGCGGTTCTCCAATGGTGCCGAGCGTACCTATGAGCGCCTGGTGGGCAAGGGCGCCGGCTATGGCGCAGTGATGATCGTGGCGATGCTCGATGCGGAGCACGCGGTGCTGGTGGAGGAATACTGCGGCGGCACCGACGCCTACGAGCTGTCCCTGCCCAAGGGCCTGATCGAGCCGGGCGAGGACGTCCTGGCGGCGGCCGAGCGCGAGCTCAAGGAGGAGGCCGGGTTTGGCGCGCGGCAACTGGAGCACCTGACCGAGCTGTCGTTGTCCCCGGGCTACATGAGCCAGAAGATCCAGGTGGTGCTGGCCACCGACCTGTACGAAGAGCGCCTGGAGGGCGACGAGCCGGAGCCGATGCGGGTCGACAAAGTCAACCTGCGAGAGCTGGCCAGCCTGGTGCAGAATCCGCAATTCAGTGAAGGCCGGGCCCTGGCCGCGCTGTACCTGACCCGCGACTTGCTGAGCCAGCGCGGAGTCTTTCAAGCATGAGCGAGATCAGCATGAACCTGCCCCACCCCCTGCTGGCACCGGTGATCGACCTGGCGCTGCGCGCCGGCGAGGCGATCCTGCCGTTCTGGCGCGCCGATGTGGCGGTCAATCACAAGGCCGACGAGTCCCCGGTGACTGCCGCGGACCTGGCCGCCCACCACTTGATCGTGGCCGGCCTGACCGCGCTGGCTCCGGACATCCCGATACTCTCCGAGGAAGATGCCGACATCCCCCAGGCGACCCGGGCCGGCTGGCAGCGCTGGTGGCTGGTGGACCCGCTGGACGGCACCAAGGAGTTCATTTCCGGCAGTGAGGAGTTCACCGTTAACATCGCCCTGATCGAACAGGGACGGGTGGTGTTTGGCGTGGTGTCGATGCCCACCAATGGGCGTTGCTACTTTGGTGGCGCAGGCCTGGGGGCCTGGCGGGCGGATCGGGGGCAGTCGCCCCAGGCGATCCAGGTGCGCGAACAGCCAGGTGCGGGGGAAGCCTTTACCGTGGTGGCCAGCCGTCGTCATTCGAGCCCGGAGCAGGAACGGTTGCTCAGTGGCCTGGGGGCGGCCCTGGGCGAGCTGCAACTGGCCAATATCGGCAGTTCGCTGAAGTTCTGCCTGCTGGCCGAAGGGGCGGCGGATTGCTATCCGCGCCTGGCGCCCACTTCGCAGTGGGATACCGCGGCGGCCCAGGGCGTGCTGGAAGGCGCCGGGGGCGAGGTGCTGGACATGACCGGTGTGCCGTTCTGCTACCCGCCCCGGGAGTCGTTGCTCAATGGCTTTTTCCTGGCGTTGCCGGCCAAGGCCACCTGGCGGGCGAAGCTGTTGGCGCTGTGTGATTGCAACGGGGCTGCACAGGCGCAGTAAAGCGGCTTTCCAGGTCTTTCCGGAGAGTCCCGGCGTCAGGGTCTGGGGCCGCTTTGCGGCCCAGCGGGAGCAGGCTCCCCCGCCACAGCTTGGCGTCAGCGATGCAGGACGTACTGGCCACTGAAACGCACGGCATCTGCGTCCTGGCCGGCGTTGACCACGCGGGTGTCCAGGGTCAGTCGGGCCCGGCCGTAGCGCTGGTACATGGCAAGGAATTTCTTCCAGACCTTTTCATCCGGTGCGCCGCAGATCGCCACCGCATCGCCGGTGACCGGCAGCGGGTAGCTGATTTGCCCTTCCTGAATGACGATGTGCCCATCCTCGATCCCGACTTCCTTGAGCCGCAGGTGCAGCCAGCCCCAACCGGCCAGGACCGCGCCGCAGTACAGGCTGCCGCCGAACATGGTGCTCTTGTGGTTGACGTTGGCCTCCAGGGGCAGGTGCAGGCGCAACTCTAGTGCCTGCCAGTCGAGGACCTTGAGCCCCATGTCCCGGGTCAGGGGAATGTCGTGATGGAGGATGGATTCCAGGTATCGACTGTCGCGGTTCATGCACGGGCCTCAAGGGTCAAGGGAGTAACGGTGGGGCTCATTCGGATTCGTCGCCGGGCTGGCTGGCGCCACCGTCGGCGAAGTTCAAGCCATGCTTGCGCAGTTTGTCGTGCAGGGTCTTGCGGGGAATGCCCAGGGCTTCGGCAAGGCTGCGCATCGAGCTGTGGGGCTGGGCCAGTTCGGCGGCGATCAGGCTCTTCTCGAAGTGTTCCACCTGCTCGCTCAGGCCACCTGCGATCACCTTGGGAGCGACAGCGGCGCCGTGCGGCAGGTCGTTGTGGTCCAGGGCCAGCTCCAGGCCCAGGGCGAAACGCTCGGCGGCGTTCTGCAGTTCGCGCACGTTGCCCGGCCAGTCGTGGCGCAGCAGCAGGGCACGATGCCCGGGCTGCAGCTCCTGGGGCGGCAGGCCGTGGCGGGCACTGGCTTCGTCGGCGAAATGCTGGAACAGCATCAGTGCGTCTTCACCCCGTTCACGCAGGGACGGAATGCGCAGCGGGGCGACATTCAGGCGGTAGTAGAGGTCGGCGCGAAAGCGTCCCTGGTCCGCGGCCTGGCGCAGGTCTTCCTTGGTCGCGGCGATGATGCGGATATCCAGGGGGATCAGCTGGTTGCCCCCCAGGCGCTCCACCACCCGCTCCTGAAGCAGGCGCAGCAGCTTGACCTGGACATCCAGGCTCATGCTTTCGATTTCATCGAGAAACAGAGTGCCGCCATTGGCGAATTCGAACTTGCCGATGCGGCGTTTCTGCGCGCCGGTGAAGGCCCCCGGCTCGTGGCCGAACAGTTCGCTTTCCACCACCGACTCCGCCAGGGCGCCGGCATTGATCGCCACGAACGGACCGTTGCGCCGCCCCGACAGGTCATGCAGGGCGCGGGCCACCACCTCCTTGCCGGCTCCGGTCTCGCCAAGGATCAGCACGTCTGCCCGGGTCGCCGCCAGGGCGCCGATCTGCTGGCGCAGGCGCAGCATCGGCGCCGACTGGCCCACCAACCGCGCACTCAGCTCCTGACGGTCGCTGAGGGCCAGGCGCAGGCTGCGGTTGTCGAGCACCAGGCGGCGCCAGTCCAGGGCCCGGCGCACGCTGTCCAGCAGGGCATCGCTGGCGAAGGGTTTTTCCAGAAAGTCATAGGCGCCGGCGCGCATCGCCTGCACCGCCAGGGGCACATCGCCGTGCCCGGTGATCAGCAGCACCGGCAGTTCCGGATCCTGGGCATGCAGTTGGTTGAGCAGCTCCAGGCCGTCCATGCCGGGCATGCGGATATCGCTGACCACGACCCCGGGCCAGTCCCGCTCCAGGCGCGGGGCCAGGCCCTGGGCCTCGGCCAGGGACAGCACCTTGAGTCCGGCCAGGTCCAGGGTCTGGCTCAAGGCCTGGCGCAGATGGGGATCGTCATCGATCAGTACCACCTGCAGCTGGGGATCGAGGGAGTCGGGGCGGGTCATCGGTCACTTTCCAGGTCGTGTCATGGCCGGCAACGCCAGGCCGGGCGGTGAGGTGGATAGCTTATGGCAAAGCCTGTCGGGGTGCTTCATACCCCGCGATCCTCGGAGGGTTGCAGGTTTACCCCCGGTGCCCCGGCGCGCAGGCGCAGGGTGATCAGGGCGCCGCCCTCGGGGTGATTGGCGAACGACAGTTCGCCGCCAAAGGCACGCATCAGGGTGTCGCAGATCGCCAGGCCCAGTCCCAGTCCCTGGGTGCGCGTCTTGGTGGTATAGAACGGCTCGCCGGCGCGCCCCAGGGCCTCCAGGCAAAAGCCCGGGCCATTGTCACGGATGCACAGGTTGACGCCCGCGGCGGTGGATTCGGCACTCAGCCAGAGTTTGCGCGGCGGGCCCTTTTCGGTCAGGGCGTCCAGGGCATTGGCCAGCAGGTTGCCGAGTACCTGGCGCAGGCGGGTTTCCCCGGCTTCGACCCACAGCGTGGCGGCCGGCAGGTCGCGGATCAGTTCCACCTCCATGGCCCGGCGGCGCTTGGCCAGCAGGGCCAGGGCATCGTCCAGGGCTGGCTGCAGGGCGACGCTTTCCGGGGCGTGGTGGTCGCGCCGGGCGAAGGCCCGCAGGTGGGTGATGATCGAGGCCATGCGCCCGGTCAGCTCGCTGATCAGCTTGAGGTTGCCCCGGGCTTCATCGGTGCGCTGGTGGTCCAGCAGCACTTCGGCGTTCTCCGCGTAGCTGCGGATCGCTGCCAGGGGCTGGTTGAGCTCGTGGCTGATACTCGCGGACATGGTGCCCAGGGCCGAGAGCTTGCCGGCCTGGACCAGATTGTCCTGGGCGCGGACCAGTTCCTGCTGGGCGGTCTCACGCTCCAGCACTTCTTGTTTCAGGCGTCGATTGAGGCTCTCCAGGTCGCTGGTGCGCTCGGCCACACGCATCTCCAGCTCCCGTCGGGCCTTGGCTTCGAAGGCGATCCGCTCCAGGTAGTGGCGACGGCGCTGCATCATCAGGCCCAGCAGCAGCATCAGTACCAGCAGCGCAGCGGCGCCCACCGCGACCACGGTGCGCACCGGACGATCGATCAGGGTGCGCGGGGCGAGGATGCTGACGCTCCAGCCGGTTTCCTCGATCTGCTGGGTCTGGGTCAGCCAGGCAGCGGGGTTGAGATTCAATGGCCGTGGGGCGCGGGTCGGGTAGGGCTGGATGGCGACGATGGCCTGGCTCTCCTCGGCGCTCAACGGCCGGGTCGAGCGAAAGCGCCATTCCGGGCGCGAGGTGAGGATCACCACGCCGTTGTGGTCGGTCATCAGCAACTGTTCCGGGGTCTTGCCCCACAGGCTCTCGGTGTGATCCAGATCGACCTTGACCACCAGCACGCCAAGGACTCGCTCGCCATCGCGCACGGCCGCGGCGAAGAAATAGCCCCGCTTGGCCGAGGTGGTGCCCAGGCCGAAGAAGCGCCCGAGGCGTCCGGCCATGGCTTCGCTGAAGTAGGGACGAAAGGCGAAATTGCGCCCGACGAAACTGTCGTGCTTGTCCCAGTTGGACGCTGCCAGGGTGTTGCCCCGGGTGTCCATCAGGTACATGACCTCGGCCCCGGTCTGGGCACTGATGTTTTTCAGCAGGCGATTGGCATTGCCTTGGGTCACGCTATCGTCCGGTGCGCCCAGTACCGAGCGCAGTGCCGGCAGGTCGCCGAGAATCTGCGGCAGCACTTCGTAGCGGTGCAGGGTGCCCAGCAGGTTGGCCACGTAGAGGTCGAGGGTCTGGCGATTCTGGCTGGCCAGTTCGTTGCGGTAATAGCGTTCGGCCAGGTGCTCCAGTGGCCACAGCAACGGCGCCAGGCACAGGGCCAGTAGCGCCAGGCTGCGCCAGCGGGGACGACGGGGAAGGGGTGCAGTCATGGGAAGGGCGCCTGTGGATACAGGCGCATTATGCCTAGCCCTGCTCGGCAAGACACTCGCGCAATGCGGTGTGCCAGTCCGGTTGGATCACTCCCCACTGCTGCGCCAGCCGACTGCAGTCCAGCCGCGAGTTCAGTGGCCGGGGTGCCGGTGTCGGGTAGGCGCTGGAGGGGATGGCTTCCAGTACCGCGCAGGGTTTGCCCATGGCCAGCAGCTGCTCGCCGATGGCCTGGGCGAAGCCGAACCAGGACGTCTCGCCATGGGCGGTGAGGTGGTAGGTGCCCCAGGCTCCGGGGTTGCCGGCCTGCCAGCGTTCGATCAGGGCGCGGGTGCTGTTGGCGATGGTACCGGCCCAGGTCGGAGCACCGATCTGGTCGGCGACGATGCGCAGCTCCGGTTTTTCCTGCAGCAGGCGTTGCATGGTCAGCAGGAAGTTCTTGCCGTGGCTGGAATAGACCCAGCTGGTGCGCAGGATCAGGTGCTGGCCCTGGACCAGATTGATCGCCCTCTCGCCGGCCAGCTTGCTCTCGCCATAGACACTCAGCGGATTGGGCTCGTCGTCTTCCACGTAGGGCGCGTCCTTGCTGCCATCGAACACGTAGTCGGTGGAGTAGTGAATCAGCGGGACGCCCAGTGCCTGGGCCTCCTGGGCGAAGATTCCGGGGGCGGTGGCGTTGATCGCGAAGGCCAGGTCCGCTTCGCTCTGGGCCTGGTCGACGGCGGTGTGGGCGGCGGCGTTGATGATCAGGTCGGGACGGATCGCCCGGACCTGCTGGCGAATCTGCTCCGGGTGAGTCAGGTCCAGTTGGTCACGGCCCAGGACCACCAGTTGGCCCAAATCGCCGAGGCGCTGTTGCAGCTCGCGGGACACCTGGCCGTGCTGGCCGCTGATCAGGATTTTCAGGGGAGTGCTCATGGGAACAGGTCGGCCTCAGTCAGCAGGGTTCCTGCCTGATCCTTGGCGGACAGTTGCGGGGGGGCGCTGAGCTCCCAGTCGATGGCGAGTGTCGGATCGTCCCAACGGATACAGCGCTCGGCAGAGGGAGTGTAGTAGTCGGTGGTCTTGTAGAGGAACTCGGCGAAGTCGCTGAGCACCACGAAACCATGGGCGAAGCCTTCGGGAACCCAGAGCTGGCGATGATTCTGGGCCGACAGGCGCACCGCCACCCACTGGCCGAAGTGCGGCGAGCTGCGACGGATGTCCACGGCCACGTCGAGTACTTCGCCCTGGGTCACGCGCACCAGTTTTCCCTGGGTGTTCTGCAACTGGTAGTGCAGCCCGCGCAGCACGCCCTGCTGCGAGCGTGAGTGGTTGTCTTGGACGAATTGAGTATCGAGGCCCGTGGCTTCGGCAAATGCCTTGGCATTGAAGCTTTCGTAGAAAAAACCGCGCTCGTCGCCAAACACCTTGGGCTCGATAATGAGCACGCCCGGGAGTTCAGTCTGAATGACATTCATTGATTTTCCCCGGCCAAGGTGAACAGGTACTGGCCGTAGCCGGTCTTGCCGAAATAGGCGGCGCGCTCCAGCAGGTGCTCACGGCTGATCCAGCGGTTCTCGTAGGCGATCTCTTCCAGGCAGGCGACCTTCAGGCCCTGGCGGTGCTCGATGGTCTGCACGTATTGGGAGGCCTCCAGCAGGCTGTCGTGGGTGCCGGTGTCGAGCCAGGCGAAGCCCCGACCGAAACGCTCCACATGCAGGTCGCCACGCTTGAGGTAGGCGTTGTTGACGTCGGTGATCTCCAGTTCGCCACGGGGCGAAGGCTTGACCGCCTTGGCGATCTGCACCACGTCGTTGTCGTAGAAATACAGGCCGGTGACGGCGTAGCTGGATTTCGGCTGCTCGGGTTTCTCTTCGATGGACAGGGCGCGGCCCTCGCTGTCGAAGTCGATGACCCCGAAACGCTCCGGGTCCTTGACCCAATAGCCGAATACGGTGGCGCCGCTAGGACGCTGGGCCGCATTGCGCAGTTGTTCGCCGAAGTACTGGCCGTGGAAGATGTTGTCGCCGAGGATCAGGCACACCGGATCATTGCCGATGAACGCCTCGCCGATCAGGAAGGCCTGGGCCAGTCCATCCGGCGACGGCTGCTCGGCATAGCTGAAACGCACGCCGAACTGGCTGCCGTCACCCAGCAGGTTGCGGTATTGCGGCAGGTCATGGGGGGTGGAAATGATCAGGATGTCCTGGATGCCGGCCAGCATCAGCACCGAGATCGGGTAGTAGATCATTGGTTTGTCGTAGATCGGCAATAGCTGCTTGGAAACGCCGAGGGTGATGGGGTGCAGGCGGGTACCGGACCCGCCGGCCAGAACAATGCCCTTGATCATGCAATCAGATCCTTGATGTCGGTGGAGCCCAGGCGTTCGCCCTGATAACTGCCGTCCTGTACCCGGCGGCACCACTCGAGGTTGTCCAGGTACCACTGCACGGTCTTGCGCAGGCCACTGTTGAAGGTTTCTTCCGGGACCCAGCCCAGTTCGCGCTCGATCTTGCTGGCGTCGATGGCGTAGCGCAGATCGTGGCCGGGACGGTCCTGAACGAAGGTGATCAGGTCGGCGTAGTGGGCCAGGCCCTGGGGTTTTTCCGGGGCCAGCTCTTCCAGCAGGCTGCAGATGCCACGCACCACGTCGATGTTCTTCTGTTCGTTGTGGCCGCCGATGTTGTAGGTCTCGCCCACCACGCCTTCGGTCACTACCTTGAACAGAGCCCGGGCGTGATCTTCGACATACAGCCAGTCACGCACTTGCAGGCCATTGCCATAGACCGGCAGTGGCTTGCCTGCCAGGGCATTGAGGATCACCAGTGGAATCAGCTTCTCGGGGAAGTGGAACGGGCCGTAGTTGTTGGAGCAGTTGGTGATCAGCACCGGCAGGCCATAGGTACGCTGCCAGGCGCGGACCAGGTGGTCGGACGCGGCCTTGCTGGCGGAGTAGGGCGAGCTGGGGGCGTAGGGCGTGGTTTCGGTGAACAGGTCATCGACGCCATGCAGGTCGCCGTAGACCTCATCGGTGGAAATATGGTGGAAACGGAAGGCGGTTCTTTCCGCTTCGGGCAACTGCTGCCAGTAGGCGCGTGTCGCTTCCAGCATGCTGTAGGTCCCGACGATATTGGTCTGGATGAAATCCGAGGGACCGTCGATGGAGCGGTCGACATGGGATTCGGCCGCCAGGTGCATGATCGCGTGGGGCTGGAAGCGTGATAGCACAGCGCTGACGGTGGCCTGGTCGACGATATCCGCCTTGACGAATTCGTAGCGGCTGTTGCTGGCGATGCTCTCAAGCGACTCCAGGTTGCCGGCGTAGGTCAATTTGTCCAGATTCAGCACTTCGTGTTCCGTGTGCTGAATCAGGTGGCGGATCAGGGCCGAACCGATAAAACCGGCTCCGCCGGTGATGAGAATGCGCATGTGAAGTGGCCTGTATCCTTAAAAGATCATGTGCTGCGGAAATGCAGCATAGCTTGTCGACACAACGCCTGTGGCGCAATAGGCGCAGCCCACCGATTGCATTCCGGGCGGGCGAAATCCGATCAAAACCAGGCATGCGACCGTCAGGGGCATCGTGCGTTCAGCGTTTTTGGGGGTTGCGCAACGCCTTGGGCAGTGGCGATATAAGCGGCTGACAATAATTCCAGGGGACGTTGTATGTTGCTCGCCACTTTGATCCACCGCGCCAGCCTGCCCAGCCCGCGAGTGACTGCACAGCAAGCGCTGGAACTGCTGCAAACCCATTACGGCCTGCACGGCACCTTGCAGACCCTGGGCAGCCAGCAGGACCTCAACTACCGCGTCGACAGCCCGCAAGGCCGCTTTGTCCTGAAAATCTGCCGCGGCGACTACGCCGCCCTGGAACTGCAGGCGCAGCACGCCGGCCTCAAGCATCTGCAACAGCTCCCCGGGCTGCGGGTGCCTCGGGTCATTGCAGCAAAAGACGGCGCCGAGCTGCTGTCCCTGGAGATTGCCGGGCAAGCACTGCATGTGCGATTGCTCGACTATATAGACGGCCGCTCCCTGACCCATCTGCCGCACCTGGGCCGTGAACTGGTAGCGGGGCTCGGGCGGCTCTGTGGCCAGATGGACCTGGCCCTGGCGGATTTTCAGCATCCGGGCCTCGAGCGCACCCTGCAGTGGGATGCCCGACACGCCCAGGCGCTGATCGGCCACCTGTTACCGATCATCACCGAGCCGCAGCAGCAGGCTTGCATTCGCGAAGCCGCGCAGCGCGCCGAGCGCCGCCTGCAGCCACTGCTGGAGCAGTTGCCGGTGCAGGCGATCCACATGGACATCACCGACGACAACGTGGTCTGGCAGCGGGATGCGGCGCGGCATTGGCAGTTGCAGGGGGTGATCGACTTCGGTGACCTGATCCGCACCTGGCGCATCACCGATTTGTCGGTGACCTGTGCAGCGCTGCTGCATCACGCCGAGGGCGATCCGCTGCGCATCCTGCCGGCGATCCAGGCCTATCACCAGGTCAACCCGCTGCAACGGGCTGAGTTGCTGGCACTCTGGCCGCTGATCGTGGCCCGGGCCGCGGTGCTGGTGCTCAGTGGCGAGCAGCAGGTCAGCATCGATCCCGGCAATGCGTATTCACGCGCCAACCTGGCCCACGAATGGGAAATCTTCGAGGTCGCCAGTTCGGTGTCGTTCGAGCTGATGGAAGCGGCGATCCTCACGGCTGTCGGCCAGACGTTGCCGGCCATCGGCAGCGAAGGCTTCGCCCCGCTGCTGCCGAGCCTGGTGGGCCGCGAGTTCGCCCTGATCGACCTAGGAGTGCTCAGCCCGCATTTCGAGGCCGGCAACTGGGAGCAGCCAGGAGTCGACGACCGCCTGCTGGCGGAAGCGGGCGCCGCCCATGGCCTGGCGGCCAGCCGCTATGGGCAGTACCGCCTGTCGCGCACCCGCCATGACTGTGCACTGGAACCGCAGACCTGCCCATTGCATGTGCAGTTGCAGGTTCCAGGGGGCACGGCGGTGGAGGCGCCATTCGCCGGTGTCCTGCATCGCGCCGAAGAGGGGCTGTGGCGCCTGGATGGCCCGACCCTGAGCGTGCACCTGTGGGGCGTCGAGCCTTCGCTGCATTCGGGAGCTGCCCTGGTCAAGGGCCAGGTGCTCGGGGCAGTGGGCAGCGAGGGGCGGCTCAAAGTGCAGCTGTGTCGCGCCGCCGAGTTGCATCCGCCACTGTTCTGCACGCCCTCCCGGGCCCCGGCCTGGCAGGCGCTGTGCCCCTCTCCGGCGGCGCTGCTGGGCCTGGCCTGTGACGCCGAGCCGGAACTGGACCCGCAGCGCCTGCTGGTCCGCCGCGATGCCAGTTTTGCTCGCTCGCAAAAGCATTACTACGTCGATCCGCCGCGCATCGAGCGGGGCTGGCGCAACCACCTGATCGACATGCAGGGGCGCTCCTACCTGGACATGCTCAACAACGTCGCGGTGCTTGGTCACGGTCATCCACGGATGGCCAGCGAAGCGGCGCGACAATGGTCGCTGCTCAACACCAATTCACGCTTTCACTATGCCGCGATTGCCGAGTTCTCCGAGCGTCTGCTGGCCCTGGCGCCCGACTCCATGGACCGGGTGTTCCTGGTCAACAGCGGCACCGAGGCCAATGACCTGGCGATCCGCCTGGCCTGGGCCTACAGCGGCGGGCGCGACATGCTCAGCGTGCTGGAGGCCTACCACGGCTGGTCGGTGGCGGCGGACGCGGTATCGACCTCGATCGCTGACAACCCCCAGGCCCTCACCAGCCGCCCGGACTGGGTGCACCCGGTGACGGCGCCCAACACCTATCGCGGCGAATTCCGTGGCCAGGACAGCACCCCGCAGTACCTGCGCAGCGTGGATCAGCAACTGGACCAGCTGGACGCACAGAAGCGCCAGCTGGCCGGGTTCATCTGTGAGCCGGTGTATGGCAACGCCGGGGGCATTTCGTTGCCGCCTGGCTACCTGAGCGAGGTGTATGAGCGGGTCCGTGCCCGGGGCGGGGTGTGCATCGCCGATGAGATCCAGGTGGGCTACGGGCGCATGGGTCGGTTCTTCTGGGGCTTTGAAGAACAGGGCGTGGTGCCGGACATCATCACCATGGCCAAGGGCATGGGCAACGGCCAACCCCTGGGGGCGGTGATCACCCGGCGCGAGATTGCCGAGGCGCTGGAAGCCGAGGGTTATTTCTTTTCTTCATCCGGCGGCAGCCCGGTCAGTTGCCGCATCGGCATCGCCGTGCTGGATGTGATGCAGGAGGAAGGTCTCTGGGAGAACGCCCGGGTGGTCGGCGAGCACTTCAGGCAGCGGCTGGAAGCCTTGAAGGATGTGCATCCGCTGGTGGGGGCGGTGCATGGCTCGGGTTTCTACCTGGGGTTGGAACTGATCCGCAATCACCAGACCCTGGAGCCAGCCACCGAGGAAACCACCTTGCTCTGCGAGCGCCTGCGGGAGCTGGGCGTGTTCATGCAGCCCACCGGCGATCACCTGAACATTCTCAAGATCAAGCCGCCGATGGTCACCACCCGGCAGAGTGTGGATTTCTTCGTCGACATGCTGTCCAAGGTACTGGGCGAAGAGCTCTAGAGGCGAGCGTTGCAGGCCCGCCCATCGGCAGACGATAGGCGGGCTGATCCAAATCCCGATTGTTATCGGGTTTTTGTTACGTATTTTTCTGGTTTCATATTTTTCTAGCTTTTAAAGTCGATATTTATCGGATATAAAGTGACCGTAGTCGGGCGCGAACTTTTCCTGCCCGAGTCTTTTCCATGGCTGTCATCCACCGCCTCGTATTCGCCCAGGAGTTGATCCATGAGCCGTATCGTTACCGTCGCCGCTACCCAGATGGCTTGTTCCTGGGACCTTGAGGCCAACCTCGAAACCGCTGAACGGCTGGTGCGTGAAGCTGCCGCCAAGGGCGCGCAGATCATCCTGATCCAGGAGTTGTTCGAAGCCCCGTACTTCTGCCAGAAGCCCAACCCGGACTACCTGCAGCTGGCCACCACCGTCGAGGCCAACGTGGCCATCGCGCATTTCCAGAAAGTCGCCAGGGAGCTGCAAGTGGTGCTGCCCATCAGCTTCTACGAGCTGGCCGGGCGGGCGCGTTTCAACAGCATCGCGATCATCGATGCCGATGGCAGCAACCTCGGGATTTATCGGAAAAGCCACATCCCGGATGGCCCTGGCTACCACGAGAAGTACTACTTCAACCCGGGGGATACCGGCTTCAAGGTGTGGAACACCCGCTACGCGAAGATCGGCGTGGGCATCTGCTGGGACCAGTGGTTCCCCGAATGCGCCCGCAGCATGGCGCTGCAAGGGGCGCAGATCCTCTTCTACCCCACCGCCATCGGCAGCGAGCCTCACGACAAGAGCATTTCCTCGCGCGATCACTGGCAGCGCGTGCAGCAAGGCCACGCTGGGGCCAACCTGATGCCGCTGATTGCCAGCAACCGCATCGGCAACGAAGAGCAGGACGGCTACGACATCACCTTCTACGGTTCGTCCTTCATCGCCAACCAGTTCGGCGAGAAGGTTCAAGAGCTCAACCAAACCGAAGAAGGTATCCTTGTGCACAGCTTCGACCTCGACGAGCTCGAGCACATCCGCAGCGCCTGGGGCAGTTTCCGTGACCGTCGTCCGAACCTCTATGGCGCGCTGAAAACCCTCGACGGTTCCCTGGAGTCCTGAACACTATGAGCACTTTGCACAGCACGCCGCGCGCCGACGGTTTCCATATGCCGGCCGAATGGGCGACCCAGACCCAGACCTGGATGATCTGGCCCGAGCGTCCGGACAACTGGCGCCTGGGCGGCAAGCCGGCCCAGGCCGCCCATGCGGCGGTGGCCAAGGCCATCGCGCGTTTCGAACCGGTGACCGTGGCGGTCTCGGCGGCCCAGTACGAAAACGCCCGGGCGCGCCTCGACGTCCCCAACATCCGTGTGGTGGAGATGTCCAGCGACGACGCCTGGGTACGCGACACCGGCCCGACCTTCGTCATCAATGACAGCGGCGAAGTGCGCGGCGTGCACTGGGGGTTCAACTCCTGGGGCGGCTTCGAGGGCGGCCTGTATTCGCCGTGGAACCGCGATGAACAGGTGGCCAGCAAGGTGCTGGAGATCGAACGTTGCCAGGAGTATCGCACCGAGGGTTTCGTGCTCGAAGGCGGCTCGATTCACGTCGATGGCGAAGGCACCCTGATCACCACCGAGGAATGCCTGCTCAATCACAACCGCAACCCGCACCTGTCCCGCGAAGAGATCGAGGCGGTGCTGCGCGAGCACCTGGCGGTGGAGCAGATCGTCTGGTTGCCGGACGGCCTGTACAACGACGAAACCGATGGCCATGTGGATAACTTCTGTTGCTACGTGCGTCCGGGCGAAGTGCTGCTGGCCTGGACCGACGACCCTCAGGACCCGAACTATCCCCGTTGCCAGGCGGCCATGCAGGTGCTGGAAAACAGCCGCGATGCCAAGGGGCGCTCCTTCAAGGTGCACAAGATGCCGATTCCCGGGCCGTTGTATGCCACCGAGGAAGAATGTGCCGGCGTCGATGCGGTGGACGGCACCCAGGAGCGCAATCCTTCGGTCCGTCTGGCGGGCTCCTATGTGAACTTCCTGATCGTCAACGGCGGGATCATCGCGCCAAGCTTCGACGACCCGATGGACGCCCAGGCCAAGGCCATCCTGCAGAACCTGTTCCCCGAACATGAAGTGGTGATGGTGCCGGGGCGCGAACTGTTACTGGGGGGCGGCAACATTCACTGCCTTACCCAACAGCAGCCGGCGCCACAGCGGGTTTGAGTGCCGTTGTAACAGCGTTTGTCGATGGTCTGACGGCATTGGCTCCGGCCCGTGCCTGAGGCTTTCCAGCAAGCCCGCAGCCCAGATGGGTTGCGGGCTTTTTCATGGGCCGCCTGTCGGCGTGCCGGACACATTGGCACAGCTCTTGTATCCGCCCAATGGTCATTCTGAGACGGGTGGAACTCTGTTGTTCTGTCATAAACCTTGGATAAGTTAAGCCGCTCAGGAACCAGGAGAGAGCGCTGGAATGAATATGGTCAGCGAGCGGGCGTCCCATCCCTTGGCAATGAATAACGAGTCGTTGCAGGCTCTGGTGCAATGGTTGAAGTCCAATGGAACGCGTCAGATCAGGGAACCTGATCCGCGCCGGATCATCATTGAACGCTACCCCGCTGGATTGCTCAGTGAGGCGGAACTGCAAGCGCTGTGGGATGTGGTGAAAGGATAGAAAGACAGCGGATTGTCAAAAGGCGCTGCCGGGAGGGCGGCGCTTTTTTTTGCCTGTCGGTTACTGGCGGGAAGCGCCCTGGTGTTACCCAGGGTTGGGCTCGGCTTCGGCACTGATGGAAGTCGTCGGCAGGGTGGTACTGGTGGCGCGGGCAAAACCTGCGGTCAGCAGGGTACAAAGACCCAGATATAGGGATGTGAGGCGGAAATGTGCAGGCATCTGAAGTGCATCCGAGAGGAGGGAGCTCTAGGGGGGCGAGTGATAATGGTTGCAGTTTGCTTATGTTAATTATTCGGTATGAGTTTTCTCGAGGCGTTGTTGCGAATTGTTTCGGGGTGGTGTCTGCCCGCATATAGTGCCCAATCCCCCCGATTCGACCGGTTACAGAAACAGACTAAAAGTCATATTGAGGTTTTTCCCGTGGCATCCGCGGCCTAGTCTTGGCCTCATCGAATTTCAAGATCCTGCTGGAGCCCTGTATGTCCTCGGCCACTCTTCACTACATCTACGATCCTCTTTGCGGCTGGTGCTATGGCGCCAAGCCGCTGGTGCAGGCCGCCCAGGCGGTGGTACCGGTGGTGGCCCACGCCGGCGGCATGATGACTGGGCGCAATCGCCAGTCGGTGTCGCCGCAGTTGCGTGATTACGTCATGCCCCATGATCGGCGGATTGCCGAATACACCGGGCAGCCCTTCGGCCAGGCCTATTTCGAAGGCCTGCTGCGCGATCATTCGGCAGTCTTCGATTCGGCGCCGCCGATTGCTGCGGTGCTGGCGGCCCAAGCCCTGTCCGGCCGTGGCCTGGAACTGCTGGGGCGCTTGCAGACTGCGCATTACCTGGAAGGCCGGCGGATTGCCGACCGCGAAGTGCTGCTGGAACTGGCTCAGGAGCTGGGGTTTGCGCCGGAGGCGTTCGCGCAAGCGTTCGATCAGGCTGGAGCCCGGGATCTGGACGAGCATATAAAGGCCAGCCGGGCGCTGCTGGCAAAAGTGGGCGGCCAAGGCTTCCCGACCCTGGCTCTGGAGCAGGACGGGCGCTTCCAACTGCTCGACATCAGCCCCTGGTTGGGTAAACCCGAGGCGTTTGCCCAGTGGCTGAAGACCTCCCTGGGCGCGGACTCGAGCCCTCACGATGGCGTGGTCCAGGCTTGTGGCCTGGACGGTTGTGCACTTTGAACTCACCTGACCTGCGAGGAATCACCCATGGATAACCTAGCGTTGATCAAAAGCACCTACGAAGGTGCCAACTCCCAGGAAAATGCGCGAAACACCGCGGCCGCCCTGGCCCCTGATGCCCGCTGGACCGAGGCGGCGGGTTTTCCCTATGCCGGCACCTATGTCGGTTTCGAGGCGGTGCTGGAGCATGTCTTCAAGCGCCTGGGTTCGGAATGGCAGGATTTCACCTTCAAGGTCGAAAATTACGTGGCCCAGGGCGACAAGGTGTTCGCCTATGGCAATTACCAGGGCATCTATAACGCCTCGGGCAAGCCGATCGATGTGCGCGTGGCCCACCTGTGGACGCTGAAAGACGGCAAGGTCACCCACTTCGAACAATTCGTCGACAGCCACAGTGTGCAGTTGGCAATGCTCTAGCCTGCGGTTCTTAGAATATTTTCAGCTATTCAAAGACGATTCACGAAATTGACACCTTGTTAAGGGCGCAGATAGGATTCGCCCCAACGCCTGTGGCCAGGAGCCATATTTCAGAATAATAAAAGGCCCGTCGCGATCACCCGCGGACGGGCTTTTTTGTTTCGACGGTAGAAGAGCGCTCAAGCGCCATAACCACAAGGGCCCACAGCGCGTCATCAAACCGTAATAAGGAAAATAAAATGTTGAAACAGCGGATCTGCTTGGTTGCACTGGGGATTTTGAGCGCTACACAGGCCATGGCTGAAGGCCAGGCCGACGCCAAGGGTTTTGTTGAAGACAGCAGCCTGAAAGTGCTGTTGCGCAACGCCTACATCAATCGTGACTACAAAGATGGCAACCCGGACAAGGCTGAATGGGGCCAGGGTTTCATCGGCACCTTCTCCTCGGGCTTCACCCAAGGCACCGTGGGCGTGGGCGTTGACGCCTTCGGCCTGTACGCACTGCGCCTGGACGGCGGCAAGGGTCGCAGCGGTGCCGGCGGCATCGACTTCTTCAAGCAGGGTGACAGCGGTAGCGCTGCAGATGATCTGGCCAAGGCCGGTGCTGCAGTCAAGTTCCGTTTCTCCAACACTGTGCTGACCTACGGTGACCAGATGCCGGCCCTGCCGGTGCTGAATTACGACAACTCGCGCCTGCTGCCGGAAAGCTACACCGGTACCCTGATCACCTCCAAGGAGATCAAGGGCCTGGAGCTGAACGCAGGTCACTTCACCGCCGAGTCGCGTAAAAGTGCCGAAGGCCGTGACAGTGGTGGCCTGAAGTCGATCAACGTATTGGGCGGTAGCTACCAGTTCACCGAGCAGTTCAAGGGCGCGCTGTACGCTTCCGACGTCGAAGACGTGCTGAAGAAGCAATACATCAACCTGAACTACGTATTCCCGCTGGCCACTGACCAGTCCCTGACCCTGGACTTCAACGGCTACCGTACCGAGCTGGACAAGTCCTACGCGCAGAAGGCTAAAGCAGGCGGCGAGGACAACAAGATCTGGAGCCTGGCAGCCACCTACGCCATGGGCCCGCACTCCTTCACCCTGGCGCACCAGCGCAGCACCGGTGACAGCAACCTGGGCTATGCCTACGGTGGCTACCAGCGTGGTCAGAACCGCGTGGGCGATGGCGGCAACACCATCTACCTGGCCAACTCCTACTGGTCCGACTTCAACGCTGAAGACGAGCGCAGCTGGCAGCTGGGCTACGGTCTGGACTTCGGCGCCTTCGGCGTACCGGGCCTGACCTATAACGTGGCCTACGTACGTGGCGACAACATCACCACCTCGACCTCCACCGGCGGCAGCGAGCGGGAAATCTTCAACCAGTTCAAGTACGTAGTACAGAGCGGCCCGGCCAAAGACCTGAGCGTGAAAGTACGCAGCTCGGTACTGCGCGTTTCGCAGAAGTCTTCCGAGTACAACGTGGGCGGCAACGAGCTGCGTGTGTTCGTCGACTACCCGATCAACGTGTTCTGATCAGCGTTTGATCGCGACCTGAGCGCAGGTTGCTGCAACGAAAAAGCCCCGACTGGTTCGGGGCTTTTTTATGCCTGGGTTTTGCATTTTTTGATTGCCGCCTGAGAAGGCAGGTAAGTGTCTTCGTACCACTGCCTTTTCAAGACGTCGCCTTGATGTTTGTAGGCAATCATCTCCTTCCAGTGATCGTTGGCCAGCTCGAGGGCTTTGCGTGCAATGGCCTGCACCGAGAAGATCAGGTACTGGTTGTAGTCAGGGCCCAGAAGACTCATCAGCTTGTCGAGTTGGATTGTTTGCGCCTGGCTGGAATGGTCGGCCAGTAGCCTGTTCAAGATGATGGTCGGGATAACCAGAATGACACACCCGTTGATGCCGTCGAAGTCAGGGTATCCGTCATGCAGTTGATAAAGGATATAGACATAGATGTCCGCCCAGCGCCGTGTGACGTGGTCACAGCGGTACTCCTGAGCGTCCCAGGTTTTCATCCAGGCGCTCTTGGGTGCCAGGGGAAGCTGGGTTTTCAGCTCTGCGCGGCGAGCGAGCAGGGACAGCCTTTGCGCAGTGCTAGGTACCTGCTTGCTTTTTACTTCCACCCCCCAGCCGTTCCTGAAACTCTGACAAAACAGCTCCTTGTTCTCGGCCACAGGGGCGTGGATGTTCGGGTATAGATCAAGCACTGGCTGGGGATAGCCGAGGAAGATATCCGCCACATCATTCTCGCCATTGTCCTCGCTGGCCGGATCGAACAACACGTTGCTTCGGTAGTTGCTGGGTCTTTGAGTGGGGCTGTAATTGAGCTTGCCGAGCGGTGGATTCGCTTGTTCGAACTGCTTGATCGCCGAAATGATGCACGACTCATAGACACGCCCGATCCAACTGGGATTGTTCTTGAGGATCTTGAGCAGTCTTTGTGGCAGTTCCATGGTCATGGCGGTCCCGAAGGGTGAGGCGAGGTCGGGATTTTCGGCGACTGGTTGGCTGATATCAATCTTGTTACAGTCCGCCGGCCCTTTTCTTTTCACGGATGATTTCGATGTTCCGTACCCTGTTATCCGGCCTGTGCCTGCTGGGCGTCGCCAGCATTGCCCATGGCCAGCAGGCAACCTCGCCCGAGCAGTTGCTGACCCAGTTCTCCCGCTGCGACGGGCAATTCTTCCAGGCCCTGAACACCGTCCAGCCGCCGCCCGCAACCTTGAGCCTGGTCAAGTACGGTCCGGTCAGTGCGCCCAAGGTACTCAACCCCTTGCAGGAAGGCGGTCGCTACCAGGCCTTTGAACAGCCGCTGGTGATCAAGGGGGTGCGCCTGGTGGGTTACTACAACGAGGCCCAATCATTGAAGTCGGTGGGCAACCTGCTGTTCTGGGGCTTTGTCGCCGAAGGCGAACCCAAGGACGTGACCGCAGCGCTCAAGCCGCTGCTGGTGGACAGCGTGCGCCTGAGGGCGGATCGCAGTGCAATGACCCGCGTGGAAATCCGCCGTGTCGGCGACCCGATCCAGCAGTGGCGCACCGAAGGCCTGGCCGGCGGTGGCGTGGCTACGCCATTCGGTTTCGTCGAGCGGGTATTGAGCATCGACAAAGGCACTGCCAGCGCGCCGATCTCTGGCCGCACCACGATCTTCTGCAGCCTGCAGGGCACGGTTACCGCGCCGCTGCTGCAGGTGTACCGCCCAGACCTCAACGCCCATCTGCTGGATTGAAAACCATGCCTTCATTGTCTGTTCGCGGGTTGAGCCTGCTCCTGTGTTCCCTGGTCATGGCCGGCTGCGCCAGCCTGCAGAGCCAGGACCAGATCAACTACGCCCATTGCCGCCTGGTCGGGCAGGCCTCCAAGGCCGAGAAATTTGACGTGGTGCTGCAAGAGGCCGACCTGTGCCTTGAGAAGAACCAGCTGAGCAAGCCCATGCAGAGCCTGGTGTACTGGCTAAAGTCCGATGCCTACGCCAGCTTCAAGCGGTATCCGGAAGCCATCAGTGCCAAGGAGAAATCCATCGAGCTGGGGCCCCAGCCCGATGCCCGCGCCGTGCTCGATCTGAGCCGCCTGTACCGCGAGGCGGGCAACCCGCAAAAGGCCCTGGAACTGGTGCAGTCCAACCTCGACGCCAACCTGGGCGAGGCGGGCAAGGGCGCCGGTTTCAACATGCCGACCTACTATCACCTGGGCCAGGCACTCTACGATTTGGGGCAGTATCGCGAGGCTGCCGAAGCCTACAGCGCCGGCCTGCTGAAACAGCCGGACTATGCCTGGGCCTTCTACCACCGGGGCCTGGCCTACGACAAACTCGGCCTGACCGATGATGCCCGCAGCGACTTCGCCACGTTCGCCAAACTGGTGAACCAGAAGTACGTCGAGCCTCAGCACCAGGCCAAGCTGGCCGAGTACAAGATCAGCCTGCCGTGAGTCGTGCCTTGATCGGGTAAACGCCAGGGCGCGGCGGTTCGCGAGCCCTGGCGTTTGGCGCCCGTGGCCTTCAGTCGTCGGGATTGAGGGCGAATTTCAACTGGTTGCCCTCCAGGTACACCACCGCCTCACGGCCATGGATATCCACCGGCCGTGCCGAAATCGCCTCATGTTCCGGGACGATCTTGGACAGCAGCTTGCGCTGCACATCCACCCGCCAGATACAGGCCCTGGGCCCCTCGTTGTCGAAGTACATCACCGGGCGGGTTTCGCTCCAGGTCGGGTTGACGATGCTCCAGCCCGACTCGACGTCGTTGTGCTCGGTGACGTTCTCCGAATAGGTGCCGTTGCTCTGCTGGTCGTAGTCCAGGGACAGGCTGTAGTTTTCTTCATTGAGGCTCTGCGCCACCCGCGCCCAAGCGTGGCGCTGAGTGTTGGAGAGCGACTGGAACAGCCGTTGGCTGGCTTCGGGGGCGCTGCGCGAGCCCAGGCGATAACTCATGCCCTGCTGCAGTTCGTCGCCGATGCGCTGGCGATAGTAGAACACCCCGTCGACTATCCCGGCGTAGCGCGGCCCCTGGTCGTTGGACCCCGGCAGGGCCCAGCCGACAAAGCGCACATCCCGGGCGATGGGATGCAGGCCGGGCTGGTCGTCGACGTACTCGTACAGGGTGCCGACATAGCCGCTCAGCCCCTGTTGATACTGGCCGACAAACAGCACCACATGCAGTACCCCGCCGATCACCTGGGCATCGACAATCTGCTGGTCCCCTTGCGGTGGCGCGGCGCTGAAGGTGGCGAGGGTATAGCGCTGCCAGCCGTCGGGATCCAGCAGGCTGTACTGACTGGTGGGCGGCTGCGGCAGCAACTGGCCCTTGGCCGGGGCTGGCGGGATCGGCAACGGTTGCGGCGCGAGCATCTTCAACTGGGCCCGGTAGGCCGCTGCCAGGCAATCGCTGGAGTCGCAGGTGTCGCGCACTTCCTGCAGCCAGCGCGCCTGCAACAGGCGAAACATCTTCAAGTGCTTCAGTGCCTTGTAGCGGCTGTTCAGCTCATCGTCGCTGGCGGACAGGCTCGGAGTGTCGCAGACCGTCTTTTCCATCAGGGTCGAGGCCTTGTTGCAGTCGAAACCGGCGGCGTCGACAGCGGGCACGAACACCGCCAGGGACAGGCCCATGACTGCCAGGGACAGCAGGGGTAACTTCATCGAAACATCCTTGTGGGGAAGCGCGGAGAGGGTCAGGGAGACTGGAACGTTTGCAGGTAGGCCAGCAGATTATCGATCTTTTCCTCATCGCTCAGGCCCCAGAAAATCATCCGGGTGCCGGGCACCACGGCTTTCGGGTCTTCGAGGTACTGGATGAGTTTTTCCCGGGTCCAGACGATGCCCGAGGATTTCATCGCCGTCGAGTACTGGTAGTCCGCGGCGCTGCCTGCGCTACGGCCGATGATGCCGTTGAGCTGCGGTCCGAACGAACTGCGCACCGAGGGCCCGATATTGTGGCAGCCGCTGCACAGCCGCTTGAACAGCTTGCCGCCGGTTTCAGCGTCGCCGGCCAGGGCCGGGGCGCTGAACAGCATGGAGTGGAGCGACAGGGTCAGGATCGATACGACGATGGGCTTCATGGGCGGCCTGCATGCAACGGGAGTCGGCGGCTATTGGATCATGAAGCGCATGCCTGGTGGGAGCCTTGCCATGCAAGGCTCAGAAGCGCCCGCTGATCCCCAGCAGTGGCCCCTTCTGGACAATGTCGTAGACAAACCCGTCATGGCGATAATTGACCCCCATGGCCCGGTAGCCGGCCACTGCCGAAAAGCCCGGCAGGAACTCCCAGCCCGCCAGTGCTGCCAGGTCCCAGTCTTCCCGCGACTGGCCGGCGCCCACCATGCCCCAGGACGACAACCAGAACCGCTCATTCACCGCGTAGTGCCCGCGCAGGCCGGCCATCGCGTCGGCCCAGGTGGCCTGGTCGGAGCCCGACAGGCCGCTGGCCGGTCCACCGTGCAGGGTGATGCGGGTGCTGCTGTACCAGATGCGCACGCCACCGGCGATGTCCAACCGATGATCGTTATCCCCCAGCACCTGGTAGCCGCCCCCCAGGAAACCCGAGGCGGTCTTGCTTTGCACCTCGAGCTTGGAGGCATGGACGCTCGCGGGCAGCCGGTTGCGGGTGTCGGTGTCGATGTACATCAGGTCGGCGAGCACGCTGTAGGGGCCGCGCCGTGCCTCGCCCATCAGCATCACCGACATGTCGACACTGCGCGCGATGTCCGAGAAGTCGGACTTTATGAATTGGCTCCCGGTGTTGCGGTGGCCGACGTGCCCGCGGATCCCGGCGCCCCACACGTAAGGACCGCCGTTGAATCGCCAGCTATCATCGTCTGCCGCCTTGGCCACGAGCGGCAGGCCGGCTCCGGCGACCGTCAAGGCAGCGAGCAGCAGTGCCAGGCAGGTGTGCCGATGGGGCAACGCTGAAGGCCGGTGGTCACGGTGGATCATGCTGTTTCTCCGATCAGTGCTGGGTCAGCTCAAGAGCCACGCTTTCTGCCGCGCAGTCTTCGGCAGGCTTCAGACCGGCCTGTTGCGCCGCCTTGACCTCCTCCTTCGCGGCCGCCAGGTCTGCCAGGAACGCCGGATTGCCATGCAGGCTGGCCACCGTGGCAGCCCCCATGATGCGGCCAGCGTCCACGTCGCTCTGCCAGTGGGCATCGCAGATGACCCGGCTCTGGCCGTATGACAGGCCGCGGGTCATCAGTTCGGTGGCGCGAGCCGGGTTGATCTCGGCCAGGACCAGGCCCCAGGCCCAGCCTGCGGCGGAGTGGCCGGAGGGCCAGGAACCGTCCGTGCGCAGCAGGGGCTCCATGTCCTTGCGGCACGTCCCTTCGTCATGCACCACGAAGGGGCGGGTGCGGTTGTAGGCATTCTTGCCGGCGTAGGTGGAGCCACCCGCATCCGTCAGGGTGCGCTGCATCAAGGTATAGAGATGGGGTGTGCTGTTTTCGCTGATCGGCGTGCCCATTGCGCAAGAGAAGGTTTTCGCCGGGCCGGGGAATGACAGCTCCGCATCGTTTGCCGCCAGCTTCTCGCGGCTTGTGCCACGCAGCGCCAGCGCCGCATGCCGTGCCTCTTCATCCCGCGCCAGTGCTGCGGAGTCCGGTTTTGGCGGGGCCCCGAGCAGGGCCAGGCGCACGGGCAAGTCAGCGGGGTCGAGGTAGCCTGGTGCCAGCTTGAAGTGAGGGTCGGTGACTTTCGTGGCAGCCTCCTCGGCCGGCGCCCATCCCGACCACAGCAAGCCGGCCAGAGACAGCGTCACCGCCAACGGTTGAGGTGTTTTTTTCATCGATCGCTTCCTTCTCTGTCCATGACCACGGCTATCAAAACTGGTACAAGGCGTTCAGGTAGGCCCCGGCCCCGACCTTGTCACCGGTCAGCGGGCTGTCGCGGGCGTCGGAGACCAGGGCGTAGGTCTTGATGCCGCCCTCCAGCGCCAGCTGTGGTTGCCATTGCCAGGTGAGGCCCAGCTTCAGGGTCACGTCCCGCATCCCGCCCCCCGGGTGGTACTCATCGAACCGGGTGCGTGCGGCTTGCTGGGCCGTGACGCCGAAGCGCGCCATCATGTCGTTCTCGTTGCTCCAGGTGCCGTACAGCGTCGAGTCCAGGGTCAAGGTCGAAGACAGCGGGTAGGTGGTGGCGACCCCGGCTTCCAGGTATGCCGTGCGCCCCAGGCTTTCGCCGCCGTAGTTGCGGTCCTGGGTCGATTGCAGGCCGCGCACGAACAGTCGGCCGGCCGGCAGGATCCAGTACGCTTCCGCCCCCACCAGGGCGGTGCTGTCCAGGTTGCCCATTCCTTTCAAGTAGTCATCCCGGCCGTCCAGGGTATGGATTCGCTCCTTGCGTCCCTGGTCATAACCGATCAGCAGCGCCACCCCGAAAGGCGCCAGCCCTGGCAAGTCCCAGCGCAGGCCCTCGGGGAACGCCGCGGTAAAGGTGCCCCAGTCCTGGGTGGGCATGAGCGCCTTGAGTTTCAGTGAAGGGAAGGCCGCGTAGTGGGAGGAGCCTTGGTACAGCGGGCCAACAGCCAAGCCACCGCCTACCGTCACGGATGGTGCGCCGGCTGAATCGTCCGGGGCCGCGTGGGCAGGCGGCACCAGCATCAATGCAAGGGCTGTACTTAGGGAGAACAACACGGGAGACCTGAAAGAATGTGAATGATCTTTGAGTGTCATTGTTCATTTCCTTGAATGTGAACTCTGTAGTGCAGAGCCATTCCTGAGTTGATAAGTACTCTTCAACTTGGAAGTGCTGGTATCTGAGGCGAGTGCAGGCCTGTAAAGCCGCGACGCAAGACGCTGGCCTGATTGATCACCACAGGGTGTTTACAAGTGTCGAGGGCAGTAGTCCGTCATTCCGACAAACCCGCACTTGCTCGAATAATCGAATCTATAAAGCGACCGGCTCTGGCTGGGGAAAGCGCCATTGGCCACTGAGTATTTCGTTGCTCGGTCGATAGAGCCTGACCGTATAGTTCCAGCCAGGTGTCGTAACCAGACAATTAACGGTCTTTGCGTCGCAACCACCGAACTGGATGACAATTGAACCGTCAGCACTTTTCTTGGCAGTGAGGTTGTTCAACGAATAGGCGTCATAGGGGTTTTTCTGAAAGTACCCCTCTGCGTTGTAAACACTCACAGACCAGAAACTCTTGACCGGCACCTGTTCAACCTTGAGGCGGTAGACGGTTTTCCCATCGTTGTGCGGCAATACTGCTCCGAGGTAGATGGCGTCCCTGCTCGGGTTGCCGCCCCAGCCCGTAGCGGTTCCGATCAAGTGCCGGATCGGATCGACCCTGCCTTTGGGACCAAAGGACTGGTTGTAGTCGGGAAGGGTCGAACCCAGGACAGCCAGGGCATCACGCATCTTTTTCTGGCTCACCTGATCCCACTTCGGAACCATGAACTCCCCCGGCCTGGCCTGGCTGACCTGGATTGCGTCCTGCAGTGCATGCACTTGCTCAAGGTCGTTGCGATCCGAGGGGTCGAAGAACAGTCGGATCGCGACAAATACATAGCGTGTGCCGATCTCCTCTTTCGCCAGCGTATGGCGGCCGGGCCCGTAAATGACGGCCGGCACAAAGTGATCTTCGTTGACCACTTGCATCGACATGAACCTCTTACCGGCTTCAGGCAATGTGACGGTCACCGGGCCAGCATCGAGATCGAACACCGCTGATGAATACAGCGTGTCCCTGTTCATTCGGATGACATCCTGAGCATCGATGGCAACCGGTTCGCGGCTATGAACAAACCGGCCCAAGCCTCCACTCTTCACACTCTTGCCCATATAGAGATCGGACTCGGCACGTGCAAAGTTATCGACACTTACCGGTATCGTCGTGTCAGCGAACGACTGAGCATTTGCACTGGCAAAAGTGGCCAGCGTCAGGGCGACGATGCAGGCCGTGGATGAATCGGGCATGTAAACCTCTAGCTCTTTTAAGTGGGCATTACCTTTTCAGACTGTATAAGAACACCCCGTTGGAAACTTGCCATTTGGTGCCAAAAGTACCGCGAGCAAGTGCTGCGAAGGCCGCCACTGAAAGGCGCCCAATAGTGGGGCGGGAGGGTCAGGCGAAGAGCTTAGCGATCATCTTTCAAGAGGGTGCGGTAGCGCGACGGCGAGCTTCCGGTCCAGCGCTTGAAGGCTCGGGTAAAGTGCGCCTGATCACTGTAGCCAACCATGTAGGCAATTTCGGTTGCGCTGTACTTACCGCAGGCAATCAGTTGTAGCGCTTCGCTACGACGGGTCTCGTCCCGCAGGTCTTCGAAGTCGATGCCGCAGTATTTGAGACGCCGCTGTAGGGTTCGCGAAGACAAGCCGATGTTGCTTGAAATAGCGGTAAGTTTGGATCGATCCTGATCCCCGATCCGCTCGATCAGCACGCCGGCGGCTTGCGCGGTCGACTTCAAGGCCTCGGTGACTTTCCAGGCCTCATCCCGGCTGGGTTGCAGCGGTGTGTCGAGCAATTCACGGTCGAACTCGATCATGTTGTGCTGCGCGTTCATGTGCAGATTCGGCCCCAGGTATTCCTCCAGCGCCTCATCTCCTCGTTGCCTCGGGTTTTGCAGATGCACACGGATGGCGCATGGCTCACCGGACATGAGCGGTACTTTTCTCAGCAGCGCCAGAGTGCCGAGAATGACCTGCTGCGGATCTGCCCCGTGCTGTCCGGTGAACTGCTGGATCAGTTTCGTCGTACGGCCTTCGGTGACGATTCTTACGTCGCTTCCTTGATGCAGTAAGTCTGTATGGATCGCCGCCACTGCGCACGCCTGAGCCAGAGTGGACGAGCCCAGGATCAACTCGCCCCAGGCGCCGAGTGAGCGTACTTCGATCAGGTGCCCCACCGTTGCACCGGCGAAAGGGTCCTGTGCGACCGCGGCCATTTCATTGGCTATATGAAAGCAGGTCGCCCGTGGCACCCAGGCATCCGGGTATTGAAAAACCTGAGGGGAAATACCGTACCGCCGGAAGAACTCCAGTGGCGACACCCCACGCATGCTCAGGTAGGGCGCTATTTGCTGAAGCGTGCTGAGTTTGATGGAGGGCGTTGCATGGGTCATGAGCGTTTGCACCTGGTTTGAAGGCAATGCACGTGAAAACCGTCCGGGTCCGCAGGGAAACACTAGCGCAAAACCTTTGCCACAGTCGTGCCGACGACCGTGCAGTAAACACAAGGGGCGAATCAGCGACAACATCGGCGTTTCCCGACCTGCAGACCGCACCTTGTACAGAGGGGGGCAGGCAGGGCACGGCTGCAACAAGGATGAGGCCATTGTGCCAATTCAGCTGAAGCCAGGGGCTGTCAGTGGGTTGAGCGCGTGCCCGTGGTCAGCGAAGGGCGAACCAAGGTTCCTGAGAGGGAGCCTGTGTTCGTTGGGTGAGGGAGGGGCTGGTGGGGGAGTCTGAAGCTCTCCGATACCGGAATCAAAAACGCAGCTGAAGGCGTTGGGACAGATTTTTTGATCCCGGAAACAACAAAGCCCTCGCATCGCTGCGAGGGCTTTGTTTTGTATGGTGCCGGCACCAGGAGTCGAACCCGGGACCTACTGATTACAAGTCAGTTGCTCTACCAACTGAGCTATACCGGCGTGTTAGGGCGACGATTATAGCGATTGGCGAGGTTCTGTAAACCCCTGAAATCTGACTATTTTTGCAGGCCCCCGGGTTTTCGTCCGCCAGCTAAGGATTGGGTGACAGCTGCTGGTTCGAGGGTGACCCCGCGGGGTTTATTCGCTCATCCGCCTGGCGGACCCCGGCTATGTCACAGGCAGCCACCTCCTCTGAGGTTATACAGGCAGTGTTCCAACCTGTTGCTCTGGCAGCTGGAGCTTTTATCTGTTCTTGCGCTTAATTGGTTTTTAAACATTGTTTTTTAAATGAAGTGCGACCGTATGTCCCAAAGAGTGGAATTAAAAAACTACTGGTCTAAGTTTGATGGCAGGCCTTTGGGGAAACAGATATTTCCGAAGGTTTATAGGAGTTATGTCAATTAAATGGAGATCGTCATGTCGAAGGAAGCTATCAAGCACCACCATCTCACGGCTATCCAGCACCACGAAGCGGCAAAGAAGCATGAGGAGGCGGCCATCCACCACAAACACCTGGCGGAGCGCCACCAGTCGGCGGTCCACGCCCATGAGCACTCGCGGGATGGGGTGATTTCCAAGCTCAAGGGCGACTGGCGCAAGCACTTGGATGAATCCAAGAAGAAAGTTGATTCCGCCTACAAGACATCCGCGCGGGCGCACAAGAAAACCAAGGAAGTTGCCAAGTAACAGCGCTCTTGGAATATCAGGCTGAAATTTGAACTTATTTAAATAATGCTTTGGGTTTTAGCCTGTTTCAAATGGACGCTGTATATCTGTACCTCCCTCCGATTTCCCATGCGAGACATGAAACACGGTTATCAGAGGGAGGTTTGACTCCCATAGGCCCGGGTATGTCTGCCGGGTTCCTTGGGTACTTGTATTGCCGCCGCTACGGCTTTCCTGCGCGCCCTTGCGCCACCGACTCGGCCAGGATGCACAGCAACTCGAACATCAATGTCGCCCCCACCAGGGCGGTGGCGCCGCCGAGGTCGAAGGGTGGCGAGACTTCCACCACGTCGGCGCCAATCAGGTTCAGGCCGCGCAGGCCGCGGATCAGTTGCTGGGCCTGGAGGGTGGTGATGCCGCCGATTTCCGGGGTGCCGGTGCCGGGTGCAAAGCACGGGTCGAGGGCGTCGACATCGAAGCTGATGTAGGTCGGGCCGTCGCCCACCACGCGCCGAGCTTCGGCCAGGGTGGCCTCGACGCCGATGTCGGCGAACTCTTCCATGTGGATCACGCGGATGCCGCAGTCCTTGGCAAAGTCCTCGTCGTCGGCGGAGTAGATCGAGCCGCGGATGCCGATCTGCACTGTGCGTTTCGGGTCCAGCAGGCCTTCTTCGATGGCACGGCGAAACGGTGTGCCGTGGGTGTAGGGGTTGTCGCCGAAGTAGCGGTCGTTGGTATCGGAATGGGCATCGAAATGCACCATGCCGATGGGCCGGTGGCGAGCCAGGGCGCGGAAGATCGGCAGGGTCACCAGGTGGTCACCGCCTACGGCCAGGGGCACTGCACCGGCTTCCTGGAGCTGGCTGAAAAAGCCTTCGATCTGTTTCAGCGAGTCCAGCAGGTCGATGGGGTTGACCGGCGCATCCCCGAGGTCGCCGACCCGCACCAGGTCATACGGCGCGATGCGGCTGACGTGGTGCACCTTGCGCATCATGCTCGACTGGTTGCGCACCTCCCGTGGGCCATGCCGGGCGCCGGCGCGGTTGGTGGTGCCGCCGTCCCAGGGCACGCCCACCAGGGCGATCTGGACCTGCGTCGGGTCATCGAACAGCGGCAGGCGCATGAAGCTCGGGATACCGGCGAAGCGCGGCACCAGGGCGGCGTCCACGGGTTGGGGAAAGGGCTTGGACATGGGGTGACTCCTTGTTCGCAGTGAAGGGCTTATTCGGTGGCGCTGCGCAGTGCCGGTGCCGCCGGGCTCAGCAGGCTGACGCCGACAAAGGTCAGCAGGCTGACCCCCAGGCCGTAGTAGATCGGGGTGTTGGCCAGGATGCCGTCGTGGGCCATGAAGCCGATCACCGTCAGGCTGCCGGTGACCATGCAGGCGATGGCGCCCCTGGCCGATGCGCGCTGCCACAGCAGGGCACCCATGATGGGGACCAGCAGGCCGCCCACCAGCAGGTTGTAGGCGATGCTCAGGCCGGCAATCACGTCGTTGACCAGGCAGGCCATGACCAGCATCGCCAGACCCAGGCCGAGGGTGATCCAGCGGCTGCTGGCCAGGTGGTTTTCCCGGCCCTGGGTCAGGAAGCGGCTGTAGATGTCTTCCTTGAGCACCGTGGCCGAAGCCAGCAGGCAGGCGCTGGCGGTGGACATGATGGCGGCCAGGGCTGCGGCGACCACCAGCCCGCGCAGGCCGGCGGGAAGCACGCTGCGGGTGACTTCGGCGAAGGCGTTTTCCGCCACCGCCAGGTCCGGCAGCAACAGCTTGGCAGCGGCCCCCACCAGGGCACAGGCGGCCCCGTAGAACATGCAGTAGACACCGGCGCCGAGGCCGGCGTAGCGCACCACGTTTTCACTGCGGGCGGTGAACAGACGCTGCCAGATGTCCTGGCCGATCAGGGCGCCGAAGAAGTACAGCAGGAAGTAGGTGAGGATGGTGTCCAGGCCGATGTTGCCCAGCTCGAAGAAGCCCGCCGGCAGGTTGGCCTGCAGAGCTTCCAGGCCGCCGGCCTGGCCGACGCTCATGGGCAGCAGGACAAAGAAGATGCCCAGGGTCATGATCACGAACTGGATGATGTCGGTGAGGGTCAGCGACCACATGCCGCCGATCACCGAATAGAAGATCACCAGGCCACCACCGCAGAGGATTGCCGGGATGCGTGGAATGTCGAACACCACTTCGGTGATCGATCCGATGGCGATGGTGGCGGTAACTGCCACCATCAGATCGTAGGCGACCATCACGCAGCCGCCGATCAACCGCGAGGAGGCCTGGTAGCGTTGTTCGAGAATCTGGGTCACGGTGAACACCCGCAACTGGGCGATCTGCCGGGAGAACACCAGGCTCAGGATGATGATCCCCAGGCCCAGCATGAATACCAGCCACAGGCCGGAAATGCCGAAGCTGTAGCCCAGGCGTACCGAGCCGAGGGTGGAGGCGCCGCCGAGCATCACCGCCGACAGCGTGCCCAGGTACAGGGCCGGCCCGAGACGGCGCCCGGCCACCAGGAAGTCGTCCTGGCTCTTCACTTTGCGCATGCCCCACCAGCCGAGGCCGGCCATCAGCAGGACGTAGACCAACATGACTGCATAATCGAGTGTCATTACGGATGCTCCCTGGTTGTTTTTGTTGTTTCAGGCAGATCGGCCAAGAGTAGGCTGGACGCTTTGCGCCTTACATCTCCAGGGACACAAGCCGGCTTGCGTTTTGGAGCAAGTGGCGAGGCGGCATTTCTCTCCTGGTGGTGAGTGAAGGCTGTGGGCAGGCGGCCGATAGCCTGCCCAGATCAGTAGCCAGGTTCAGTCAAAGGAAGAGTCAGTGATGGATGTCGGAAAATATACCCTGGTGGCCGCGCTGGGGATGCTCGGTGCCTGCAGCGTGAAACCGGTGGCGCCGTATTCGGAGCCGCCCCTGGGGGCGCCGCTGGCGCAACTGCGGGTGATCACCAACGGTGAGGTGCGGGGCGACGCCTATGCCGGCTGCCAGGGTGATAGCCGGCGTCTGGCCAAGGCCGGGCGGTTCCTCAGTGATCACCAGCCGAACGTCAACGACCCGCAGTTCCCCCAGGTTCCCAGGCAGATCGACATGCTGCCCCGGTTCGCGCCAAAACTGCCGAGTTATGTAGGCGCAATCCGCATGGGCGAGGGGGCCTACAACGAAATCGCCACCGAGTACCGGGTACCGGCGGGGCGGCCTTTCCTGCTGGAGGGCGGGGGCGTGGCGGCGGGCGGATATGGCAGCACCTATCGCAGCTGCCCCGAGGTGAAGAAGGTGGTGCTGTTCGAGCCGGGCAAGAGCTACGAAGCCTTCGTCGGCTTGAACTACGTTCCGGTGGCGGGCGGCGAGGTGCAGGCGCTGTGCGCGTTCGCGGTCTATCAGTTGCTGCCGTTGAGCAAACCGGGGGCGACCCTGCCGCTGGCGGTGCAATCCCGGCCGCCGGCGGAGCGCCGTTGCCCCGGTCAGTGAGTGGTTGCGAGGTTGTCCCTGGCCTGTTGCAACAGGCCAGGGCGTGGTTTGCCTAGGCCTCCCAGCCGGCTTCGCTGACAGCTTTCTGCACCAGGGGATGCAGTTCGGCGCCTTGCTGCTGTGTCTGCCAGGCCAGCAGTTCCTTGCGCATGCCCGGGGTCCAGAACATCTGCATGTGGTTGCGCACGCTGAGCACCGCCTGCACCTGGTCCGGTTCATTGGCGAAGTACGAGGCAATCTGATTGGCCATCTTGATCAGGCTGGCGGTACTCATCGGCGCACCTGTGCCTTGTCGCCACGGGAGCGGCGGCGTTCATCCAGCAGACGATGCTGTTCATCACTGAAGGCCTGGTAGCGTTTCTGCCATTCGGACGGGTGATAGATCCGGCTGACCTCCACCGCCGTGACCTTGTACTCCGGACAGTTGGTGGCCCAGTCGGAGTTGTCGGTGGTGATCACGTTGGCCCCCGACTCGGGGAAGTGGAAGGTGGTGTAGACCACCCCCGGCGCTACCCGCTCGGTGACCCGGGCCCGCAGCACGGTCTGCCCGGCGCGGCTGCCGATACCCACCCAGTCGCCTTCGTTGATGCCCCGGCTTTCGGCGTCGGTGGGGTGGATTTCCAGGCGGTCTTCGGCGTGCCAGGCAACGTTGTCGGTGCGTCGGGTCTGGGCGCCGACGTTGTACTGGCTGAGGATCCGGCCGGTGGTCAGCAGCAATGGATAGCGGCCGTTGACCTTCTCGTCGGTGGGCACGTAGCCAGTGAGCATGAAGCGCCCCTTGCCACGTACGAACTCATCGATGTGCATGGTCGGCGTGCCGTCCGGCGCGGCGTCGTTGCACGGCCATTGCAGGCTGCCGTGACGGTCCAGGCTGGCGTAGCTGACACCGCTGAAGGTCGGGGTCAGGCGGGCAATCTCGTCCATGATTTGCGAAGGATGGTGGTAGCTCATCGGATAGCCCAGGGCCGCGGCCAGGGCCAGGGTGCCTTCCCAGTCGGCCTTGCCGCCCAGGGGCTCCATGACCTTGCGCACCCGGGAGATCCGGCGCTCGGCGTTGGTGAAGGTGCCGTCCTTCTCCAGGAACGAGGAGCCCGGCAGGAACACATGGGCGAACTTGGCGGTTTCGTTGAGGAAGATGTCCTGCACCACCACGCATTCCATGGCCGAGAGGGCAGCGGTCACGTGCTGGGTGTTGGGGTCGCTCTGGGCGATGTCCTCGCCCTGGCAGTACAGGCCCTTGAAGCTGCCCCCCAGGGCCGCCTCGAACATGTTGGGAATGCGCAGCCCGGGATCGGCCTGCAGGGTGACGTTCCAGGCCTGCTCGAACTGCTGGCGCACCGTCTGGTTGGAGATATGCCGGTAGCCCGGCAGCTCGTGGGGGAAGGAGCCCATGTCGCAGGAGCCCTGGACGTTGTTCTGGCCCCGCAGCGGGTTCACCCCCACGCCTTCGCGGCCGATGTTGCCGGTGGCCATGGCCAGGTTGGCGATGCCCATCACCGAGGTGCTGCCCTGGCTGTGCTCGGTCACGCCCAGGCCGTAGTAGATCGCGGCATTGCCGCCGGTGGCGTACAGGCGCGCGGCGGCGCGGATATCCGCGGCAGGCACGCCGCAGATGGCCCCCAGGACTTCCGGCGAGTTGTCGGCACGGCTGACGAAGTCGCTCCACAGGGCGAAGGCCTCGGGTTCGCAGCGGGCGCTGACGAACTCCTGGTTGACCAGCCCTTCAGTGACGATCACATGAGCCAGGGCATTGAGCATGGCCACGTTGGTACCCGGGCGCAGGGCCAGGTGCAGCTCGGCGCGGGCGTGTACCGAGTCCACCAGGTCGATGCGTCGCGGATCGATGACGATCAGCTTGGCCCCTTCACGCAGGCGGCGCTTGAGCTGTGAGCCGAACACCGGGTGGGCATCACTGGGGTTGGCGCCCATCACCAGGATCACGTCGGCCTGCATCACCGAGTCGAAGCTCTGGGTCCCGGCGGATTCCCCCAGGGTTTGCTTGAGGCCGTAGCCGGTGGGCGAATGGCAGACCCGGGCGCAGGTATCGACGTTGTTGTTGCCGAAGGCCGCCCGCACCAGTTTCTGCACCAGGTAGGTTTCTTCGTTGGTGCAGCGGCTGGAGGTGATGCCGCCAATGGAATCGCGGCCATATTTGAACTGGATGCGCCGCAGTTCGCTGGCGGCGTAGGTCACCGCTTCGTCCCAGCTGACCTCCTGCCACGGGTCGCTGATGTGCTTGCGGATCATCGGTTTGGTGATGCGGTCCGGGTGGGTGGCGTAGCCCCAGGCGAAGCGGCCCTTGACGCAGGAGTGGCCATGGTTGGCCTGGCCATTCTTGTCCGGAACCATGCGCACCAGCTGGTCGCCCTTCATCTCGGCACGGAACGAACAACCCACGCCGCAGTAGGCGCAGGTGGTGATTACCGCCCGCTCCGGCTGGCCCATTTGCACCACGCTCTTTTCCATCAGGGTCGCGGTCGGGCAGGCCTGCACGCAGGCGCCGCAGGACACGCATTCGGAGTCCAGGAAGTTGTCGCCACCGGCCGCCGCGACCCGGGATTCGAAGCCCCGGCCACTGATGGTCAGGGCGAAGGTGCCCTGGGTTTCTTCGCAGGCGCGCACGCAGCGGTTGCAGACGATGCACTTGCTCGGGTCGTAGTCGAAGTAGGGGTTGGAGGTGTCTTTCTGATCCTGCAGGTGGTTGGCACCGTCGTAGCCGTAGCGCACTTCCCGCAGGCCCACCTGGCCGGCCACGGTCTGCAGTTCGCAGTTGCCGTTGGCCGAACAGGTCAGGCAGTCCAGCGGGTGGTCGGAGATGTACAGCTCCATCACGTTGCGGCGCAGGGTCGCAAGCTTCGGCGTTTGCGTATGCACCACCATGCCTTCGCTGACCGGGGTGGTGCAGGAGGCCGGGTAGCCGCGCATGCCGTCGATCTCCACCAGGCACATGCGGCAGGAGCCGAAGGCTTCCAGGCTGTCGGTGGCGCAGAGTTTCGGGATGCTGGTGCCCATCAGCGCGGCGGCGCGCATCACCGAGGTGCCCTGGGGCACGCTGATGCTGCGACCGTCGATGTTCAGGCTGATTTGCACCTGGCTGTCCCGGGCCGGGGTGCCAAGGTCAACGGCGTTGAGGTCGATGTCTGTGGCGGGGTCGAAAAGAGTGATCATTGCTCGGCCTCCGAGGGCTGCAGACCGAAGTCGGCGGGAAAGTGCTTCAGGGCGCTGGCCACCGGGTAGGACGTCATCCCGCCCAGGGCGCACAGCGAGCCGTATTGCAGGGTGTCGCACAGGTCCTTGAGGATCAGCGCCTGGTGTTCGCGCTCCTCGGCCTGGGGGGCGGCCAGCAGGCGGTCGATGACCTCCACGCCGCGGGTCGAGCCGATGCGGCACGGGGTGCATTTGCCGCAGGATTCCTCGGCGCAGAACTGCAGGGCGAAGCGCGCCATGCGGGCCAGGTCGAGGCTGTCGTCGGCCACCACCACGCCGCCATGGCCGAGCATCGCGCCCATGGCGGCGAAGGCTTCGTAATCCAGTGGCGTATCGAACTGCGCGGGCGGCACCCAGGCGCCCAGGGGGCCGCCCACTTGCGCGGCCTTGAGTGGCCGGCCACTGGCAGTGCCACCGCCGTAGCCTTCCACCAGCTCGCGCAGGGTCAGGCCAAAGGCTCGTTCCACCAGGCCACCGTGGCGCACATTGCCCGCCAGCTGGAAGGGCATGGTGCCCAGGGAGCGGCCCATGCCGTAATCGCGATAGAACGGCGCGCCCTTGGCCAGGATCAGCGGCACCGAGGCTAGGGTCAGCACGTTGTGCACCAGGGTCGGTTGGCCGAACAGGCCTTGCAGGGCCGGGATCGGCGGCTTGGCGCGAACCAGGCCGCGCTTGCCCTCCAGGGAATCCAGCAGGGCGGTTTCCTCGCCGCAGATATAGGCCCCGGCACCGACCCGTACCTCCAGGTCGAAGGCCTGGCCGCTGCCGCCGGCATTGGCTCCCAGGTAACCGGCATCCCGGGCGATTTCCATGGCTTCGCGCAGGGTCGCCACCGCCTGTGGATATTCCGAACGCACGTAGATGTAACCGTAGCTGGCGCCAACCGCGAGGCCGGCAATGGCCATGCCCTCGATCAGCAGGAACGGGTCGCCTTCCATCAGCATGCGGTCGGCGAAGGTGCCGGAGTCGCCTTCGTCGGCGTTGCACACCACGTACTTTTGCTGCGGCGGTGTGTCACGCACGGTGCGCCACTTGATCCCGGCAGGAAAGGCCGCGCCACCGCGACCGCGCAAGCCGGAGTCGAGCACGGCGGTCACGGTCTGGTCGCCCCCCAGGGCGATGGATTGGGCCAGCCCCTCGAAGCCGCCGTGGGCCCGGTAGTCCGCCAGGGACAGTGGCCGGGTGATGCCCGCGCGGGCGAACAGCAGGCGTTGCTGGCTCTTCAGATAGGGCAGGTCTTCCACCCGGCCCAGGGCCAGGGGGTGGTTGCTGGCATCACCTTGCAGGGCATCGAGCAGCGAAGGGACATCGGCGGCAGTCAGCGGGCCGAAGCCCAGACGGCCGTCCGGGGTGTCGACTTCCAGCAGCGGCTCCAGCCAGTACAGGCCGCGGGAGCTGGTGCGTTGCAGTTGCAGGTTGCGCGGTTCGGCCTGGGTGGCGATGGCTGCGGCCACTTGGTCGGCGCCCACGGCCCGGGCCAGGGAATCACAGGACAGGTAGAGGCTGGGCATCACGCATCCTCCAGGCAACGCTCGAGCAGCGCGTCGAGGCGCTCGGCACTGACCCGCGCATGCATCTGGCCGTCCAGTTCCAGGGCCGGTGAGCAGGCGCAGGCGCCCAGGCAATACACCGGCCGCAGGCTGATGCTGCCATCGCTGCTGCTGCCGTGGTCGTCCAGTTGCAGGCGCTCGCGCAATTGCGCGGCCAACTGTTCGGCACCGCGGCTCTGGCAGGATTCGGCGCGACACAGGCGCAGGATGTGCCGTGCCGGTGGGGTGGTCCGAAAGTCGTGGTAGAAGCTGATCACCCCGCGCACTTCCGCCTGGCTCTGGTTGAGGGCGTGGGCGATTTCGGGGATGGCGAGATCGGGGATATAGCCGAGCTCTTCCTGGAGGGCGTGGAGGATCGGCAACAGCGCACCCGGGACGCCCTTGTGGCGTTCCAGCAAGGTGTGGATCACAGGCAGGTGCAGCGTTTCATCAGGCATACAGCAATCCTCACGGTCACGGACACACCTGGTGGTTGTCGGCGGTCCGAAAGTGTCGGCTGCGGCACTTGTTGCCACGTCACGGTAGCGCGGCGGTTCAGGCCGGTGGCCATGCACCCTGAATGGGCATCTTGTTGTACCCGGCGCGGTCGTTGCCGCACCTGTTCAGGGCATAAAGGGCAGCTTGACACGCTGCCTTTGAATCATCCGCACGAAAGCGACTTGCTCAGTTCCAAATACGACTACCCGTTGAGTCTAGAAGAGCCTGGACAAGCCGGCGCGCGGAGCCGCCGACTATCGGATAAACGCCGGCGCTGAGTGCTGACTTCGGTCAGTTGCGCGATGAATAGACAGGCGCGCAGGGAGGGCGGGCCAAGGGGCTGTTGTGGCGAGGGCGCTTGCTCCTGCTCGGGCGCGCAGCGGCCGTAGCGCCTGCGTCCGCGGTTCGTCGGCAGCAACCGCGACGCAGGCATTGGGCTGGCTTCGCCAGCCAGCGCGAGCAAGCGCCCTCGCCACAGGGGGCGCTAGGGGCGAGCGCGGCGCTGGGCGGCGTACTGCAAGGCCAGGCGGCCCATGAGCACCAGCAGGGTCAGGCCGATCAGCAGCACGGAGATCGCAGCCACGCTCGGGTCGACGTTATCCCGCAGCCCGCTCCAGATCCGCCGGGGCAGGGTGTTGACGTCAACGCTGGTGATGAACAGGGTCACCGCCACCTCTTCCCAGGACAGGGCGAAGCTCAGCAGCGCAGTGGAGAAGATCCCCAGCTTGAGGTTGGGCAGCATCACCAGGAAGGTGGTCTGCATCAGGCTGGCGCCGAGGTTGCGCGAGGCCAGTTCGATGCGCCGATCGACCTGGCTCAGGGCCACGAGCATGGTCACCACGCCGTAGGGCACCACCATCACCACGTGGGCGATCACCACCCCCGGCAGGGTGTCGTAGCCCCAGCCCGGGGCAATGCGCCCGAGGTTGGTTTCCATGAAATACAGCACCAGCGCCGAGATCACCGGTGGAATGGCCATGGGCAGCAATACCAGGCCGATCAGCAGGGTCGCCAGGCGCGAGCGCAGGTACCAGATGCCGAGGCTGAAGCTCACCGCCAGCAAGGTCGCGATAACGCTGGTGGCGCTGGCGATCGCCAGGCTCTGGCCGATGCTCGACAGCCAGTCGGGGTTGCTCAGCAGCGCCTCGTAGTGACGCAGCGACCAATTGCCGTCGGGCATCGACAGGTAGCGCTTGGCGGTGAAGGAAACCGGGATCACCGTCAGCAGCGGGAACAGCATGAAGGCCATGGCGACCACGGCGATCAGTCGGGTACTCAGGGCAGTGCGATGTGTATTCATAGTGACCTCAACCCACCAGTCGATTGACACGGGTGATGCGCATCAGCAGCCAGATCAGCGCGCTGACCAGGGTCAGCAGCACCAGGCTCAGGGCGGCGCCCAGGCCCCAGTTGCTGGTCTGGAACATCTGCAGGAACACGTACTCGGCGATCATCACCGTCTGCCCGCCCCCCAGCAGCACCGGCGTAATGAAGAAGCCCAGGCAGAACACGAAGACCATGATGAAGGCCCCCAGCAACCCCGGCAGGGTCTGCGGCAGCAGCACTTGCCAGAAGGTGCGCAGGGCGCCGGCCCCCAGGCCGCGGGAGGCCAGCAGCACGCGCTGGTCCAGCTGGCGCATGCTCGACAGCAGGGGGAACAGCGCATAGGGGATCATGAAGTGCAGCATGCCGATCACTACCCCCAGTTCGTTGCGGGTCAGTTGCAGGGGATGATCGATCCAGCCCATGGACAGCAGGCTGTCGTTGACCACGCCGTTGCTGCGCAGGGCGATCAGCCAGCCGAAGGCGCGCACCAGTACCGAGATCCAGAACGGGATGAACACGCAGATCTCCACCATGCGCTGCCAGAACGGCGGGCTGAACACCCAGCAGTAGGCCAGCAGGTAGCCGATCACCAGGGCCAGCAGGCTCACGGTCAGGCACAGGCGCAGGGTGCGCAGGAGCATGTCGTGGATCGCCGGGTCAGTGGCGATGCGCTGGTACTGCTCGATCCCGGGCTCGGGCAGGGTGAAGCTCCAGCTCACCACGCCGAAGAACGGCAACAGGTAGAACACCACCAGCAGCAGCGGCAGGGGAAACAGCAGCAGGCTGCGTTCCAGGCGCGCGGTTCGGGTTGTACTCATGGTCGACGGCTCACTTGGACAGGTGGGTCAGGTACTGCTCCAGGGTGCTGGAGTAGTGGTCGGCGTACCACTGGGTGTCGAGGAAGATCTGCTTCTTCATGTTGGCTTCGGAGGCGCAGTTGATCTCCCGCTGTTCGGCGCTCATCAGTTGCTGGGTGGCGGCGTTGGACGGACCGTTGCCCAGGGCCTCGAACAGCTTGAGCTGGCCGGCCGGTTGCAGGGCGTGCTGGATGAACTGCATGGCCGGGGCCTTGCCCGCCGGGTTGTCCTTGAGCACGCCCCAACTGCTGGCATTGAGGAAGGCGTTATCGAAACCCCACTTGATGCGCCCTTCGCTGTCTTCGTGCAACAGGGTGGCGCGGGTGTGCCAGATGGCGCCCATGGAGGCTTCGCCCTCGATCATCAGTTGCTGGCTCTCGGCGCCCGAGCCCCAGAACGACAGGACATGGGGCTTGAGCTCGTCGATCTTGCGCAGGGCCCGGGGCACGTCCAGCGGGTATAGCTGGTCGGCCGGGACGCCGTCGGCCAGCAGCGCCGCTTCGAGCATGCCGTTCATCCACTTGTAGAGGGTGCGCTTGCCGGGGAATTTCTCCACGTTCCAGAAATCCGCCCAGTTCTTCGGCCCGTTGTCGCCGTACTTCTGGCTGTCCCAGGCGATCACGTAGCTGAACAGGTAGCCGGCGATGCCGTGCTCGTGGGACAGCGAAGGCGCCACCAGGTCGCGCTGCACCATGCTGTAGTCCAGGGGCTGCAACACCTGGTCGCGGCCCAGGGTCATGGCGCTGTAGCTGTCCACATCGACCACGTCCCAGCTTGGGCGGCCGCTGGCCAGTTGCGAGCGGATGGCGCCTTCGGTGGGGCCGGCGCCGTCGATGCGCACCGGAATCCCGGTGCTCTTGGTGAAGCTGTCGGTCCAGGCGCTGCGAAAGGCGTTCAGCGCATCGCCGCCCCAGTTGACCACCACCAGGGGTTTGTCCGCCGCCCAGCTGATGCCGCTGCGCAGCGCCAGGGGCACGGCCGCCAGCAGGCCCATGGCCTGGATGAAAGTGCGGCGGCTGACCTGTCCGCCACGGGCTTTTTCGATGAGGATTTCAATGCAGTCGCGTTGATGGTGCTGGCTCATGGGGCAAGTCCTCGCGAGGCCGACGCACTGCGCGACGGCCGATTATTGTTGGTTTTTTACGAAAACCCTGGGCAGAAGCTTGGGGGGTGGGCGCGCCGGCTCAGGCTTCCAGCAGGAAGCTGTTGCGCACCGGCCAGCTGAGCCACACCGGGGTGCCGCTGGGCAGGCGGGCACCGGGGTGGTCGCCGGGCACCGAGAGGTTCACCGGTGCCAGTTCCGGGCTGATGTTCAGCGCCAGATGAGTGCTGGAACCCTGGTAGACCCGTTCGCCGAGGCACGCCGGCAGCACGTTGTGATCCCCCAGCTGCGGACGCTCGGTGTGCAGCATCATGTGTTCCGGGCGCACGGCCAGCAGTTGTGGCTGGTTGCTGATTTCACCCGAGGTTGCGGCGTGCAGCGGGTTGTCGCCGCAGCGGCCGCTGGCCTGGTTGCCATTGCGGGAAATGCCCTGCAGGGGGAACAGGTTCATCTTGCCGAGGAACTCGGCGACGAAGCGGCTGTTGGGGCGGTCATAGATGCCTTGCGGGGTATCGACCTGGGACAGCCGGCCCTGGTTGAAGATGGCGATGCGGGTCGACAGCGCCAGGGCTTCTCCCTGGTCATGGGTGACGAACACGAAGCTGGTGCCCACCTGGCGGTGGATGCGCTGCAACTCGCTCTGCAGCTGCTCGCGCAGGTTCTTGTCCAGGGCCGACAGCGGCTCGTCGAGCAGCAGCATGTCCGGTTCGAACACCAGGGCCCGGGCAATGGCCACTCGTTGTTGCTGGCCGCCGGACAGTTCGGAAGGCTTCTTGTGCAGGTGGGCGCCCAGGCCCACCACTTCGAGGATGTGCTTGACCCGACGCTGGCGCTCCTCGGCCTTGATCCCGCGGATCCGCAGCGGGTAGGCGACGTTGTCGGCAACGCTCATGTGCGGGAACAGCGCATACCCCTGGAACACCATGCCGTAGTTGCGCTTTTCCGCCGGGCGGCGGCTGATGTCGACCCCGTGCTCCAGCAACTTGCCGGCGCTGGGACTGAGGAAGCCCGCGAGGATCATCAACAGGGTGGTCTTGCCTGAGCCGGAGGGGCCCAGAAGGGTCAGGAACTCGCCTTGGCGAACGTCGAGATCGATGCCATCCAGGGCGGTGAAGTTGCCGTAGTACTGGCAGATTCCTTGGGCGCTGAGTTGAGTCGAAGGACTACTGGACACTGCAGTGTTCTCCCAGATAACCGGCCTGAAAGATGAAGTTTTTATTGTGGTCGAAGCAGGCGGTGAGCTCATTATTGTGAAAAGCAACGCGACATCAATGGATTAATTTTTGTCTCATTGGTGAGTGAAATTATCCAGTCGCCGAAGCCTTCACGGCTCCAGCGGCGGCGCGTCGGTGATGCCCTGGGCGCTGGTCTGCAACTGGTTTTTCAGCCAGGCACTGAAGGCCTGGACCACCGCTCGCTCGGCCTTGGCCGGGTCGATCACCAGGAAGTAGCCACGCAGGGCACTGATGGCGATATCGAACGGGCGCACCAGCAGCCCGCGGGCCAGGGCATCGCCACTGAGCAGGTTGTCGCCAATGGCCACGCCCTGGGCGGCAATGCAGGCCGACTGCGCGCAATGGGCATCGGAGAAGGTGATGCCGCTGTCGGCATTGACCTGGGTAGCGCCTGCGGCCGCCAGCCAGACTCGCCAGTCGGTGGGGTCGCTCATGTGGATCAACGGGAAGTTGCTCAGGTCCTGAGGGCTGTTCAGGCCGCCGATGGCGTTGATCAGGCGCGGGCTGCACACCGGGGAGAAGCGCAGGGTGACGATCTGTTCCACCATCAGCCCCGGCCAGTCGCCGATGCCGTAGGCGATGAACAGGTCCGCCTCGGCGTCGCTGGTGTCGTCCTGGGTGCGGGGGCTGACCACCTGCAATTGCACCTGGGGGTATTGGCGCAGGAAGCCGTTGATGTGATTGCACAGCCAGAAACTGGCGAATCCCGGGTTGCAGCTGATGCGCAATTTGCCGGACACCTGCTGGCCGTCGAAGCGCCGGCCGGCGTCCTGGATATCGGCCAGGATGCGCCGCACTTCGCGGGCATAGCATTGGCCCTGGTAGGTCAGGCCGATGCCGCGTCCGACCCGTTCGGTGAGGGCGAAACCCAGGCTCTGTTCCAGGCTGATGATCTGGTGGCTGATGGCGCTGCGGGTCAGGCTCAGCTGCTGGGCCGCGGCAGTCACGCTGCCCAGGCGGGCTACCGCGTCGAGGGCGCGCAGGGCGGTGATCGAGGGATAACGCATGCTACCTCCGGGTCGGGGGAAACCTGTCTTCGACGGCGTCCGGTCGGCCTGCGCGGCGGTGCCGGGGCGAGGCGCGGGGGCCGAGGATGCCGGCCGCAGTATGGGCCGCGGCGCTGCAGAAATGGTCAATTTTCTTTGACATTGATGGCGAAAAAATTCGATTGATGTAATCCGCGCTTCACCAATACTGAGCCTCGATCCGGCCCCCAGCCGACCGGACAACCCCCATAACAACAAGAGGTCCCGTCGGCCTGGAGCGGGCGCTGCTGTGCCCCGGCGCCAGCCGGCAGGAACCTGGATAACCAGGAGTGCCGCGGATGTCACGCTACAAGGAATTCGCTCTCGATTGGGTCGAGCGCCATCGCCAGCAACTGTCGGACTGGCACCAGATCATCTGGCATTACGCGGAGCCTGCGTTTCGCGAATACAAGTCCTGCGCCTGGTATGTCCAGTTGCTGGAGGCCGAGGGATTCACCGTCGAGCGCGCCAGTGGCGGCATGCCCACGGCCTTCTGCGCCACCTTCACCCAGGGCCAAGGGCCGGTGCTGGCAACCTACGGCGAGTACGACGCGGTGCCCGGCAACTGCCAGGCCGCGACCACGCGCAAGATGCCTCGTGATGGCTTGTCGCGCTTCGCTCCGGGCCACACCGACCCGCACTCGGCCCTGGGCATCAGCGCCCTGGGCGGGGCCCTGGCGGCGAAGGCGACCATGGTCGAGTTCGGCCTCCAGGGCAGCATCCGCTTCTTCGGCGAGCCGGCGGAAAAGCTACGGGCCTCCAAGCCGGTGCACGCGGCCAAGGGCTATTACAACGACCTGGACGCGGCCATCAGCTTTCACCCCACCTACATGCTGCCGCTGAACAACACCACCACCTGGGACACCCACTGCGGTATCGCCTACGCCTACATCTACAGCTTCACCTGCGTCGATCCGGAAAACTGGATCGCCGCTGACCGCTACAGCCCGATTCCGCAGAATCACCTGGCGGCCCGTGCCCCGGGGGCCAACGACGCTCTGGTGCATTTCTACACCCTCAACGAAAGCCTGCGCCGCTCGACGCTGCCGTTCACCGGCCTTTGGAGCTACAACGAAGCGATCCTCACGGCGGGCCAGGCCACGGCCGACAACCTGCCGCCGCACCTGTCGCAGATCCAGTACCTGCTGCGCTGCGACTCCATCGAGCAGGCCGAGACCATCTCCCAGGTCATGGACAACAACGCCGCCGCGGCGGCCATGGCCACCGGCTGCCAATGGAAAAAGACCTGGGTGTGCAAGTCCCGCGGCGGCCTGCCCAATCACGTCATGGCCCAGGCCACCTACGACAACCTGGCGGCGGTGGGCGCTCCGCAGTGGGACGAAGAAGCCCGGGAGATCGCCCGCGAGATCCAGCGCAACCTCGGCCTTGAGGCGATGGACAAGCCTTTCCTGCCCGCCACTGAAGCGCTGATCGAGCCTCAGGAATGCGAGCGGCAGATGCGCCTGCAGATGCCCGCCTGGCAGAACTACCTGACCTCCGACGACTACCCGGAATACACCTGGCATTGCCCCACCGTGCGCCTGCTGGTGGCCCGGCCGATGCTCAGCGCGCCGCCCGGGACGGTGTATCCGGACTGGGTGTCCAACGCCCTGGGCGGCATTCGCCAGACCATCGACCCGATGATCGAGGTCGCCGCCAAGACCATTGCCGGCACCCTGGTGGACCTGCTCACCGATGAGGCGTTGCTCAGCGCGGCCAAGGCCGAGTTCGTCGAGCGCACCGGTGGCGGGATTGGTGGCAGTCGCTGGCAGGCGCCGCTGTTGCCCAAGGACTTCCAGGTGCCCCACGATTTCCGCTGGCCGGAATACATCAGCACGGCCCGAGGCGAAGAGTGGTGGATTCCGGCACGGGCCGATGAGTAGGAAGCGGCATCGGGCCCTTGCCTGAGGTCGTTCCCTGGCACCTGGGCGAAGGTCGTTATGCCCATTCGCTCAGGTGTTTATGCACAACGGATGGGTTGCCAGGGCCGGGAGCTGTCGGATTTGTGGAGCCGTTCTCACCTTTGTGCAACTGGCTGTTTTTTCGGGCTTTTATTTTGTGAACAAAAAATGACCAATCGCTGATTGGTCTGCAATGCCCTGCATTTGTGGGCTTTGCCAGGATTCCATCAACAGACTTATCCACAGGTCGCGACAGCCTGTCGCAGAGGCGCACAGCATGCTCATCAAGCCAATGGCGTACGGCTACCGGGAGGCTGGAACGAGCACACTGCGGTTATACCCCTGTGGTGTGTCCGGGCTGGAACCTATTGGGTCGTTGTGGCCGGGATGGACAGTTCATGACGAAACAGGTTGTTGGGGTCTATTGAGGCCTTCAGGTTGCAAAGGGTGTTGATCAGTTCCGTATTCCAGCCGTAGTACAGGTTCAACCAGTCGGGGTCTACAGCGCCTGTATCGGTGTACTTCATGTCGACATCGGGGTAGTTGATATAGCAGCCATCGTAGGCGGGTCTTTTCGGCTTGCCGCCGTGTACGGCATTGAAGATGTTGCGAATCCAGGCTATTTGCACCCTGTCCTCGGCAGCATGGGTCCAGTACGTCTGGTACTGGGTTTTAAGCAGTGAGCTTCGTTGAGGAACTGCGGTCGTTCCCATGCCGTTTTTATTGATCGCCCCGCCGTAGGAATCGATCTGTACCAGTGACTGGCTGAAGCGTTTGTCTAGCGTAGCTTCGGTCAAGTGCGTCAGCAACGCGTTGCAGGCCTGATCGGAGAACTGTTCGACCTGATAGTCGGACTTGTATTTGCCCCGCTGATTGTTGCCCGAGCCGTTAATCATTTGAGTGACGTACAGCCAATCCATTGCCGTATGTTCCGCTACCGCCCCGCTGAATTTTCTGCCGGCAAGCGGGTGTCGCAGCGGTGCAATGTTGGGGGCGATGAAACCGTCATGGAGGGTCGGCGTGATGCCCGCCGCGGCATTCATCTTGCTGATGAAGTCATTGAGCGGGATATCGTTTGCGCCGCCGACCAGGCCATTGGGACCGGTGTATTGGATCGCCAGCACTACATGGTCGGAGGTATCCACATGGTTCAGTTTCAGCAGGGTGAACAAGCCACCATTGCCAATCCCTTCCACTGGGCTGGTCGCGGCGGCGTCGTTGTCCGAGAACCATTGCCAATAGGCTTTCAGGAAGTTCGAGAAGTTGGGAATCAGCTCTTTCCACGGGTAGGCCAGGGGAATCCAGTAGGCTTTTTGCGGGGCTTGGGGAAGTTGGTCGAAGTAGTAGCCGATGATGATGCCGAAGTTGCCACCGCCGGCGCCGCAACAGGCGGTGAACAAGGCCCTGTCGTTGTTCGATGGGCTGTCTGCGCGAACATGCCGGAACTCCAGTTGCCGCGAGTTTTCCACAGGCACAAGAATGTCGACGCCGGTAACCCAGTCCACGGTCAGGCCCTGAAGGCGCGATAACAACCCGTAACCGCCGCCGCTGATGTGCCCGCCGACACCGACTGAATAGCATGAGCCGCCAGGAATGGTGCGCCCGGCCTGCTTGTACAGCGACAGGTAGCCGTCCCAGTTCTGATTGCCGGTCAAAGCCATGAAGCGATACTGCCTGTTCTGGCTGTCCCAGGGAGACGTGATGGATTGGCCTTCGTCGTACTTCAGGCCTTTCATTTCACCAATGTCGATAATTGCCAGGCTTTCTGTCTCGCCGCGCAACTTGTTGGAAACAAAACCCTCGTAGCAGTGGCCACCGCTGCGCACCGTGATGCGATAGCCGTCACGCAGTGCGGTATTGGCTGCCGCCAGAACTTCATCGGGCGTTGTACATACATAAATCCGCTGTGCGCCCTGTTCGATACTGGGCGGCCAGCGCAAGTTGAAACCCTTTTGCAGGGTTTCGTAGGTGTGTGCCTGATGGTCGATGACGTTCATGGTTAACTCCCTGTAGGTGATGGTGAACTTGGCGACTTCCTGTCGAAAAATGACCGCTTTCGTTGCGCCCGAGCTGTTGCCTGAGTGCTGCCTGTTTCTGCACGCCTTAGAGACTAGTAGGCGTAATCAGCTTGGTTTTTTTCTTTCGTGACCTTGAGGACCATTCCTCGGCTTGATCGGCAACGTTCAATGGGTTGTCCGAGGTCCGTTTGTGAGGTCACTGGTCGCAGGGGGCAGGCACCACGCGCATCGGCCAGAGCCGGCGCGGCGGGAGGTTAGGGGCGTTGTGCCAGCAGTAGCAGATTGCGCGGGGTCAGGGGGGCCTCGCAGAAGGTTCCGAGGCGCACGGCATAGCCCTGCTCCTGCAGGAACAGCCCACGGTCCAGCACCAGCCACAGTTCCAGGGGGCGGCGGAACAGGCCGCGCAACAGTTCCAGGTTGCGCACCTGGGCCAGGCGCTGCCAGCCGGCGGCTTCGAGGGCGGCCCAATCCTGGCAATCGACTGTGGATAAGTCCTTGAAGGCGGCGAGATCGCGGCAGTAGGCGGCGAAAGGTTTGTCCAGCCAATGGCTGGGCAGGGAAGGGGTCGGCAGGTATTCGTCGATGCCACGCACTTGCCGTTGCAGCAGGTCGAATGCCAGGCGCCGGGCCATGGACGTGTCGCGCTGGCGCCGGACCCGGGCGCCGGCCGTGACGGTTTCGCTCATGGGCAGGGCCAGGTCTTCCAGGGACAGTTCCAGGCTCGACGCCAGGGCGGCTGTGGATAAGCCCAGGTAGCGGCTGGCGCGGGTGCGGTTGTAGCAGCAGGGGGCGATGGCCAGCTGTGGACAACCCTGCTGGCTGGCCAACTGGATCAAGCGCACATGCAGATCGCCGCACGCGTGCAGGGCCACCGGACTGTGCTCGGCGCCCAGGTGCCGGGCCGTGTCATCGGCCAGCACGTCCTGTTGCCGATGGTGGGCGGGCAACCCGTGGTGCCGGCTCAGTTGCTCGCCGCTCTGGATCAGCGCCGGGTCGTATTCCAGGCAGGTCAGTTGCTGCCCGGGTTGCAGCAGGCGCCTGCCGAGGTGGCCCTTGCCGGAGCACCAGTCGAGCCAGTGAGTCGGCTCGCGGTCGAATTGCAGGCAGGCGGCGAAGGCTTCGATCTGCTGCCATTTGCGTCCGGGCACGTCGACGTTGAGGCGTGGGTGGTGCGCGGGCAGTGCCTGCATGGGGAGTTCGCCCACTGCGCCGAGTGCTCGGGCCTGCTCTGCCAGTTGGACAAAGGGGGCCGGTGCCTGGAGTTGCTGCGGGTGGTTGTGGGCCGCCTCGGCATCGTCCAGGGAACGCTGGCGCAGCCAGTGGGGGAGCTCGGGATGCTGGGCCTCCCAGGGCAGGTGCGGGTGGTTGAACGGGCGCGGACGCCAGAGCGCCTGGTGCTCAAGCAGGAAATCCCCGAGGGCCTGGAAGCGAGTCAGCAGCGCGGGGCCTTGGAGGATCGGGGGCATGGGCGTTGGGTCCGGGCAGGCCCGCTCCCTGGCGGGAGCGGGAGAAGGTCAGCGTCCCTGGCAGGCGTCGACCCGCAGCCAGCGTTCCAGTTGGCGAAAGGCCTGGACCAGGATGAACGACATCAACAGGTAGAACACCCCGGCGGTAAAGAACATGTCCACCGTCAGGTAGTTGCGGGCAATGATGGTGCGGGTCATGCCGGTCAGTTCCAGCAGCGTCACGGTGCTGGCCAGGGAGCTGGCCTTGAGCATCAGGATCACTTCGTTGCTGTAGGCCGGCAGGCCGATGCGCGCCGCCCGCGGCAGGATGATGTAGAACAGTGCCTTGGGCTTGGACATGCCCAGGGCCCGTGCGGCTTCGATCTCGCCGGGCGGAATGGCCTGGATCGCGCCCCGCAGGATCTCGGCGATGTAGGCCGCGGTGTGCAGGGTCATGGTGGCGGTGGCGCACCAGAACGGGTCACGCAGGTAGGGCCACATGAAGCTCTCGCGCACCGCATCGAACTGCGCCAGGCCGTAGTACACCAGGAACAGCTGCACCAGCAGCGGCGTGCCGCGAAAGAAGAAGATGTAGGCGTAGGGCAGGGCGCGCACGTACCACAGCTTGGACGAGCGGGCGATGCCCAGCGGAATGGCCAGCAGCAGGCCGAGGATCACCGCGATGCCTACCAGCTCCAGGGTCAGCGTCGCGCCCTGGATGAATTTCGGCAGCCATTTGTAGATGACTTCCCATTCCATTACGTCGTCCTCACAAAGCCGCGGGCGGCGCGTTTTTCCAGGAAGTGCATGCCGGTCATGGCCAGTACGGTCAGGCCCAGGTACATGAAGGCCGCGACCATGAAGAAGGTGAAGGGATGCTTGGCGAAGGTCACGGCGTTCTGCGCGTGGCGCATGATTTCCTCAAGACCGATCACCGACACCAGGGCGGTGTCCTTCATCAGGATCATGAACAGGTTGCCCAGGCCCGGCAGGGCGATGCGCCACATCTGCGGCAGGATCAGGCGGGTGAAAATCCGCCATTTGGACAGGCCCAGCGCGGTGCCGGCCTCGCGATGGCCCTTGGGGATGGCCAGGATCGCGCCGCGGAACACTTCCGTGGCATAGGCGCCAAAGCACAGGCCGAGGGCAATCACCCCGGCGAGAAACGGGCTGAGGGCCAGGTCGGGATTGCCGAAATACTCCCCCAGCGCGCTCATCATGTTCACCGTGCCGTAGTAGATCAGCAGCACCCACAGCAGCTCCGGGACGCCGCGCACGATGGTCGAGTAGGTTTCGCCAAGCCAGCGCAGCGGCTTGTACGGGGAAGTCTTGGCCAAGGCGCCGAGCAGACCGAGCACCAGCCCCAGGCATAACGCCGAGAGGGCCAGCTTGACGGTCATCAGCGCGCCGGCGGCGAGCGCCGGGCCGAATCCGTAGAGATCGATATTCATGGGGTCTGGATGGCTTTGCTAAGGACCGGCGCCCAGGGGGGAGCGCCGGTCAGGCAAGTCAGTATCAATAGATGCTGAACGGGAAGTACTTGTCGTTGATCTTCTTGTAAGTGCCGTCGGCCACGATTTCCTTCAGGGCGGCGTTGAGCTTCTCGCGCAGTGGATCTTTCTTGCGTACGGCAATCCCGATCTTGTCGCTTTCCACCATAGGTTCGCCCTTGAACTCATAAGGCTTGCCGGCATCGCTCTTGAGCCACTCGTAGTTGACGTACTTGTCGGCCAGGATCGCGTCGAGGCGGCCGGACGTCAGGTCCAGGTAGGCGTTTTCCTGGGTGTCGTAGAGCTTGATGGTGATGTCGTCGCCCAGGTTGTCTTCCAGCCAGGTGCCGGCCAGGGTCGCCCGTTGTGCGCCGATGATCTTGCCCTTGAGCGAGGCCTTGTCGGTCTTGAACTCGGTCTTGGCTTTAGGCGCGATGAACTGCAGCTTGTTGGAGTAGTACGGGTCGGTGAAATCCACCGCCTGCTTGCGCTCGTCGGTGATCGACAGCGAAGAGATCAGGAAGTCGAACTTCTTCGCGTTCAGGGCCGGGATGATGCCGTCCCAGTCGGAGGTGACCACGGTGCACTCGACCTTCATCTTGGCGCACAGGGCGTCGCCGATGTCTTTGTCGAAGCCCACGACCTGGCCGCTGGCATCCTTGTTGTTGAACGGCGGGTAGGCTGCCTCGATGCCCATCTTCAGGGTCTCGGCGGCAGCGCTGGCGCTGAAGGCCAGGGTGACGGCAGCGGCCAGGAGGATTTTCTTATAGCTCTGCATGCGTGTAGCTCCGTTAGCGGTTGCTGGACATGAATTGTTTGCAGCGTGCCGAAAGCGGGTTCTCGAAGACCTGCTGTGGCGATCCCTGTTCTTCTACCAGACCCTGGTGCAGAAACACCACTTCGCTGGAGACCTGGCGGGCAAAGCTCATTTCGTGGGTGACCAGCAGCATGGTACGGCCTTCTTCGGCCAGGGCGCGGATCACGTTGAGCACTTCCTGGACCATTTCCGGGTCCAGGGCCGAGGTCGGCTCGTCGAACAGGATGACCTTGGGTTGCATCGCCAGGGTGCGGGCGATGGCGGCGCGCTGCTGCTGGCCACCGGACAGCTGGGCGGGGTAGGCATGGCGCTTGTCGGCGATGCCGACCTTGGCCAGCAGGGCCTCGGCCACTTCGATGGCCTCGGCCTTGCTCTGGCCCAGCACCCGGCGCGGTGCCTCGATGATGTTGTCGAGCACGCTCATGTGCGGCCAGAGATTGAAATTCTGGAAGACGAAACCGATTTCGCTGCGCAGGCGGTTGATCTGCTTGCCGTCGGCGGCCACCAGCTCGCCGTTTTTCGCGGCCTTGAGCTTGAGCTCTTCGCCGGCCACCAGGATCTGGCCCTGGTGCGGGTTTTCCAGCAGGTTGATGCAACGCAGGAAAGTGGACTTGCCGGAGCCGGAGGAACCCAGGATCGATATCACGTCACCGTCGCGTGCGGTCAGCGAGATACCCTTGAGTACCTCCTGAGTGCCGTAGCGTTTGTGCAAGTTGTGGATTTCAAGCGCGGGCGTGGCCTCAGCCATGTGCGGTCCTCATAGAGTTCATTGTGCTCCTGCTGTTGGCGGCCTTCCTGGCGAGGCGCCAAGCTAGCATAGGGTTCAAAGCGCAGCCAACAGCGCTACCGGAGGTAAACAGACGGTGTGTGGCAGGTTGTCGCATCAGCACAGGAGACTGTCGCCCCATCAACAACCGAACGCCCGTTTGAACCCTGAATCCGCCTGAAATCCGATAGGTGTCGCGTAAAAAAAGGCGCGATGGTGCCAGCTTTGGCCGGGTGTTGGAAGGGTTAACGGGCCAAAGGTCATGGATCTGCACTCTAATCGCTCATCACCTGCTTTTCGGGTGTGTTTTTGGTGCACGGTTTCGTCCTGTAAGTTGAGTCGCCCGGTAACGAAATGGCGAAATGCCATTGTTCTCAATGACTTGGGATTTCCATCGGTCGGCTCGCCAACCCCGCTTGGCCGGGACCCTGTAACATTTTGGCGCAATTCTTGCGTGCGAAATAAAGAACGCCCTGTTGATTTCTTTTTACGAGAACGAATGCGGACCGGGTGGAGTTACTCTTTATTTCGTTGCAAAGGTGCTTTTATGAGCGGTACGCAACTCTCCAATGACCTCGAACAGGGGCTCAAACCGCGGCATGTGACCATGCTGTCGATTGCCGGCGTGATCGGCGCGGGCCTCTTCGTCGGTTCCGGCCATGCCATCGCCGAGGCCGGTCCGGCCGTACTGCTGGCCTATGCCGCCGCTGGCACCCTGGTGGTGCTGGTCATGCGCATGCTGGCGGAAATGGCCGTGGCCTCGCCGGACACCGGGTCGTTCTCGACCTACGCCGATCGTGCTATTGGCCATTGGGCCGGCTTCACCATCGGCTGGCTGTACTGGTGGTTCTGGGTGCTGGTGATCCCGCTGGAAGCCAACGCCGCCGCCACCATCCTGCATGCCTGGTTCCCCAATGTGGCGATCTGGGTCTTTACCCTGGTGATCACCCTGCTGCTGACCGCCACCAACCTGTTCAGCGTGAAGAACTATGGCGAGTTCGAGTTCTGGTTCGCCCTGATCAAGGTGGTGGCCATCATCGGCTTCGTGATCCTCGGCCTCGCCGCCATCTGCGGCTTGCTGCCCAACAGCCAGGTCAGCGGCGTGTCGCACCTGGTGGACACCCAGGGCTTCATGCCCAACGGCATGGGCGCGGTACTGGCCGCGATGCTGACCACCATGTTCTCTTTCATGGGCACCGAGATCGTCACCATCGCCGCGGCGGAATCCCATAACCCGGGCAAGCAGATCTCCAAGGCCACCAACTCGGTGATCTGGCGGATCGGCCTGTTCTACCTGGTGTCGATCTTCATTGTCGTGGCCCTGGTGCCATGGAATGACCCGAGCCTGGCCCAGGTCGGCTCCTACCAGACCGTGCTCGATCGCATGGGCATTCCCAATGCCAAGCTGATCGTTGACCTGGTGGTGCTGGTGGCCGTGACCAGTTGCCTGAACTCGGCGCTCTACACCGCCTCGCGCATGCTCTTCTCTCTGGGCAAGCGTGGCGACGCCCCGGCTGCGGCCAAGCGCACCAATGCCAGCGGCACCCCTTACTGGGCGGTGATCCTGTCTACCGCGGCGGCCTTCCTCGCGGTGTTCGCCAACTATGTGGCCCCGGCTGCGGTGTTCGAGTTCCTGCTGGCCAGCTCCGGCGCCATTGCCCTGCTGGTGTACCTGGTGATTGCCGTGTCGCAACTGCGCATGCGCCACAAGCGCATGGCCGCCGGCGAGAAGATCGCCTTCCGCATGTGGCTGTTCCCGGGCCTGACTTACGCGGTGATCGTGTTCATCGTCGCGGTGCTGGGCATCATGCTGTTCCAGGAAGAGCACCGGGTGGAGATCCTCGCCACTGGCCTGCTGAGTGTCATCGTCATCGCTGCCGGCCTGTTGGTGGCCCGTCGGCGCAAGGCCGAGCGCAACGGTGCTCTGGCACTGAACTGACGCTTTGCCCCGCTGTTGGTGAAAAAGGCCGCGCTCAGAAATGACCGCGGCCTTTTTCATCTGCGAATGCAGCTTGGCGGGTCTGCTGGCGGCGGGCTGAGGCTCACTCGCGGCCTGGCAACGGGGCGCTTTACCCACCCGGGGCGCCTGCTGATAATCCGCCACTCGGTTAGCTTGGGATGCAGCGATGAACGACCTGGATATGGATCATGCCGAGTGGGAACTGCTCGACCTTGAATGGCATCAAGGGTTCGCCTTCGTGGACGGGGCGCTGTTGGTGGAGGAGCGAGCTCGGGACGTGTACCTCCTGCTGCAGCGTGAAGGGCGGACCCCGGCTGAGCAGGCTTGCCAGGCGGCGACCGAGCAATTCCCGGCTTCCCCCCTGGTAGAGGGCGAGCCGCTGTGGCGACATCGTGTTCATCGGCACCTGCTGCGTGATGCGCGAGCCGATTATTATGCGTTGCCCCGCTACTTCGAGCGTTATGGCTACCACCCGTTGCAGGCGTTGCCGGGGCGCGTGTGTCGGGGCTTGCAGAGCCTGGGCCATGACCATTGGCGTGATCAGGGTCGTGCCTATTTCTGTCACGACTACGGGCAGGAAGTGATCGAGGGCGCGCAGCCTGAGCGCCTGGCGCTTGTGCACCCGGTGCCAGAAAACTGGCCCGCGGGCTCGGTGCTGTTCAGTGACGGGGCCAAGGTCTTCCTCGGCGCCCGGGCGATCGCCAGCGCGGAGCAGCAGATACGCGGTACCAACCATCCGGCTTATCAAGTGATCAGCGGCCAGGTCTGCCGGGGCGGCGCTGTGCTGCATCAGAAGGACGGTTCGCCATTGCCGATTGCCAATCCCGATGGCTTCCAGATGCTGGCCAGGCGCTGGGGGACGGATGGGCATTCGGTGATCGTCCAGGCGCAGCAGGGCTCGAGCATTGCCTACGAGTATTTCTACCGCATCGACAACGTCGATCTGGCGACTTTCAGCGTGCTCAACGAGCGCTACGCCAAGGACGCACGGCGGGCTTACTACCTGACCGGAAAAACCCTGCGCTATGTCGGTGACTTCCGCCTGCTGAACCGTGTTCAGTCGCTGTTCGACGCCGGTGGCCGGATCTTGAGCCAGAGTGAAACGGCGGACCCGTACTTTGCCGTGGACGATCAGTTCGTCTACTGCAATGGCACCCGCCTGCGTGGTGCCGATGGCCCGAGCTTTCGCCACCTGGGATTCGATTACTACGCTGACCGGCATCGCGTCTACCGGCGCAGCAAGCCGCTGGACGTGGATATAGAGAGCTTTGTGGTGGTCCAGCTGGAGCGTGGCGAATACAACTATTCGCCGTTGCTGGTGGGTGACAGGCACGGCCCGCTGGGTTCGGACGGGGTGATCGATGACACCATGCTGCAAGAGTGGTCGGCGTACTTCGAGGCGCATCCGCAGGTGCAAGGCTATTGGTGGCATCGCTTGCAGGCGCCATCGGCTTCAGCAGCCCAGGCCTTGCGTGCCATCGGCGCCGGGTTCGAGCTGGGGAGCCAGGTGCACTTCCATGGCCGCCCCATCAATGGTCTGGACGCCGGCAGTTTCAAGCTGCTGGACACACACCTGTGTGGCGACGCCAACGGCCTGTATCTGATCCCCTTTCATCGCGCCGAGACCCAGGTGCCGGAACGATTCTCTTCGGCCTGCGCCGATCAGTACCGTGCCCTGGGCGGCCCGTACCTGACAGATGGCCAGAGGGTTTTTTGCCACAGTGTGTTTTATCAGGTGCCTGAGCCGATGGCCAAGGCGGATCTGGCCAGCTTCGAGTCATGCGGGCAGGGCTGGGCCCGAGACAAGGCGGCGGTGTATTACTACGGCACAAGAAAGAAGCCCCTCGACCCGGCGCACACTCGCTTCATGGGCAGCTACGCCTTCACCGCGACACTGATGTTTGCTGCCGGCAAACCGCTGGAGGTGGCATTCAGCCCGGAAGAAGTGACGGTTCCACATCCGGACTTTCTGCAATTGGGCACGCGCAAGCTGTTCTGTGGTCGGCGGCCGGTGAGTGCCAAGCGCATCGACCTGGCCAGCCTGGAGTTTGTTGCCCAGCGCTATGCCCGGGACAAACAGCGCTTCTACCTCTACGACGGGTACGCGACCCTCAGCGAAATCAGTGCCGAGCAGTACCACCAGGCACTGACGAAGGCTCCGGCAGGGGATGCCGGTTTTGAGAGTTTGGCGTTCTGAAGGGCAAAAAAGGCTGCCATCAGCATTGACGGCGGCCTTTTTACTGGATTTGTGACTTGTTACATGGCGTTTCATGGACAGCCCGCTGGCGAAATAGTAGCCTGCGCGCTCTTCGATAAGAGCTCTTGCGTGCCAGCGTGAGAGGAGCTAAGGAATAGCGCTGTAGTACAAGGGAATGAACGCTTGTCGGGATTCTAAGTCCGCCTTCTGTTTCTGCCCCCCTTGATCCGCGTGTGCCACCCCTGCTCCTGTATTGTCCGTGCCTGCTTGTGCTGTGGCCGACAGTCCCGCTCGAAGAATGAGCATTCAGGGTTCAATGGTGATCGCCCGGCCATTGCTCCCTCAAAAAAGGGCGGCAAGGAGACGCGCATGGCGTTCACTAAAATCATCTTCAAAAACCCGAACACCGGAGCCATCAAGGAAGCGCCAGTTGGTTTCTCCTGGACCGTGTTCTTCTTCGGCTTCATCCCGGCGCTGTTTCGCGCTGACTGGAAATGGGCTGCCATCATGTTCCTGCTGGCCATGTTCACCTTCGGCCTGAGCAACCTGGTGTTCATGTTCATCTACAACAAGCTGTATGTGCGTGACCTGATCGGCTCGGGCTTCAAGGCCCAGTCCATCGCCAGCGGCGACCTGAACTTCGCCAGCTCGCGCATCGGCATGGAAATCCCTCGGCTGGAAGCGGCCTGAGCATCAGGCCGGCTCTCGAGCTGAAACAGAAAAGGGCGCATTCATTGCTGAATGCGCCCTTTTTTCATGCCTGAATCCAGGCAAGCCTCAAGCCTTGAGCTTCAGGCTTCAGGTTTTGCGTTTTGCTCTTCAGGGCTGAACAGGGCCTGGGAGGCGGCGAGGTAGTCGGCCTGGAAGGCTTCGGACTCGATCCAGGCCAGGGCTGTGGCTTCGTCGGCTTCGGTGGACCAGTTGCGGTACTCGATCAGGGCCGCAAGGATGAAATCCGTCGCGCCTTGTTCACCTTCCTGCTCATACACCAACTCCAGCAGCGGGTCCGCGAGGAAGGCTTCGCACAGGGCTTGCTGGCTGGTCTTCTCGGCATTGCGCATTTTCACGAACAGCTCGGTCAGGTCCACCGACTCGAAATCCAGGCGCTGGTCATTGGGGTCCAGGTCGGCTTCCGAGGTCGGAGCGGTGCGCTTGGCGCGGTTCTGCTTGGCCTTGGCTTTGGCCCGGGCGGCACGTTTGTGTTGTTTGTCCAGAGAGGCCATCGGCGTCTTACCTTGTTGCGAAGAAGTTCAGCACGGGCCTGGCGGCAGGCTCGCGGCATGTCAGGCGGGCAAGGATGCCAGTAAATCCGCGATCCGGCATCTGCCGCCGAGCCGCAGCCAGGAACTGCAGGCTGGATGAATAGCCCGCGGGTGCCCGGGTGCTGGGTCTTTTGTCGGGTTTTTCCCATTCAGTGGGAATCCGATTTCATTCGCCGGGAAACTCCATGCACCATGGCCGCAAGAGGCCGCTATGAACTACAACACGCCGACTGACCGCTTACTGCAAATTCTCGTGGCCCTGGGGCAATCCCCCGAGGCGATGTCCGCCAAGGCCTTGTCGCAGGATCTGCAGCAGCCCTTGAGCAGCACCTACCGTCACCTCAAGACCCTGTTGCGCTGGGGGCTGGCCGAAGACAACGGCCAGGGCCGTTATGTGCCCGGGCCGACCTGCCTGCAACTGGCGAAGAAATTCGACCGTGAAGGCTTGCTGGTGACCCTGGCCAAGCCGGAGCTGAAGCGCCTGGCCGAACTCAGCCAGGAAAGCGTGGCGCTGATGGTGCCGAGCAACGGGCAGGCGATCTGCATCGAGCTGGTGGACAGCCCCCAGCCCCTGCGCTGCTGCTATCAGAAGGGCTTGGCCCAGCCATTGCTGCTGGGGGCTTCGGCCCGGGTCCTGCTGGCCTACATGGAGCCTGAGCGCAGCCTGCCGATCCTGCAGCAGCAGGGCATCGAGCAAGCCGAGTATCCGCGCTACCTGGAAGGGTTCGCGGCGATCCGCCAGGCCGGCCATGCGGTCAGCCTGAGCGAGATCGATGAAGGGATCTGGGGTGTCAGCGCGCCGTTGCTCGACAGTCGCGAGCGCTTGCAGGGCGCCATCAGCCTCATGGCGCCGGCCTTTCGTGCCGAGCAGAACCGCGAGCGGCTGATCCGCTGGACCCGTGAAGCGGCGCAGCGCCTGAGCGCCCGGCTTGATTGAATTGACTGGAGCAACCCGATGACGATCCACATTCCCATGCACCTGTGGCAGGGCCGCACCGACCTGGCCGAAGGCGCTGCTGCGCGGCGCTGGCACCAATGGGTGCAGCCCGAGGCGCCCGGGCAGGCGGCCGGTGTCGCCTTGCTAGGGCTGGCCTGTGATGAAGGGGTCAAGCGCAACCAGGGGCGCAGTGGTGCCCGCCAGGGGCCTGAGGCCCTGCGCGTGGCCCTGGCCAACCTGGCCTGGCACGGCAGTTGCGGCTTGTACGATGCCGGTGATGTGAGCTGCCAGGGCACCGAGCTGGAAGCGGCGCAGCGGGATTACGCCCAGCGCCTCAGCCAGTTGCTGGATCAAGGGCATCTGCCTCTGGGGCTCGGTGGCGGTCATGAAATCGCGTTCGCCAGTTTCAGCGGCCTGGCCCGGCACCTGGAGCGCCAGGCGCTTCGTCCGCGGATCGGGATTCTCAATTTCGATGCGCACTTCGACCTGCGTCATGCAGCCCAGAGCAGTTCGGGAACCCCGTTCCGGCAGATCGCCGAGTACTGCCAGGCGGCGGACCTGCCCTTCAACTATTGCTGCCTGGGGGTCAGTGAGTTGAGCAATACCCAGGCACTGTTCGACCAGGCCCGGCAGCTCAAGGTGCGCTACCTGCTGGACCGCCAGATGCAGGGCTGGAACATGCCGGCGATCGAGGCCTTCCTCGATGGGTTTCTCGACGGTATCGATGTGCTCTACATGACCTTGTGCCTGGACGTACTGCCCGCCAGCCAGGCTCCCGGGGTCAGTGCCCCGTCGGCCCACGGCGTCGATGTCCAGGTGGTCGAACACCTGGTCCGGCGCGCCCAGGCCAGCGGCAAGCTGCGGGTCGCCGATATTGCCGAACTCAATCCCGGGCTGGATCACGACCAGCGTACGGCTCGCGTGGCCGCGCGCCTGCTGGCCAGCCTGATTCACTGACGGGGCGCAGAACCCCGCTGACCGACACCCCAACGACAAGAAGAAGAGATACCAAGCATGCTGACTTTTGAACTGGACGCGCTGACCACGCTGGCGCTGGCCCTGATCCTGCTGGGGGTGGGCGCGCAGCTGAAAAAACGCAGCCGCTGGCTGACCCAGCTCTGTGTGCCGTCACCGGTGATCGGTGGTTTCGGCTTTGCCCTGATCGTCTGGTTGCTGCGGGACCAGCAACTGTTGGCCATCAAGCTCGACACGGCGATCCAGACGCCCTTGATGGTGGCCTTCTTCACCACGGTCGGCCTGGGCGGCAGCCTCGGCCTGCTGCGCCGGGGCGGCAAGATCCTGTTCGTCTACCTGGGGGCCTGCTGGTCCCTGGCGCTGCTGCAGAACCTGGTAGGGGTCGGCACGGCCAAGGCGCTGGGCATTGATCCGCTGCTGGGCATCATGGCCGGGGCGGTGTCCCTGGAAGGCGGTTTCGGTGCTGCCGCGGCCTTTGGTCCCATCGCCGAGAACCTCGGTGCGGTCGGCGCCACCACCGCGGCGCTGGCAGCGGCAACCTTCGGCATGGTGGCTGGCGGCCTGCTGGGCAGTCCCTTGGCGCGCTGGTTGATCGAGCGCAACAAGCTGGTGATCCAGGCCGACCAGGTCAGCAGCCTGCAGCACCTGGAAGGCGCTGCGAGCACGCCGGTCGCTCCGCTGGATGCGCCGACCCTGTTGCGCCTGCTGACCTGCATCCTGGTGATCATGGTGCTGGGCTTCTGGATGGGCAGCGCCCTCAACCAGCACCTGGGGATTGTCCTGCCCAGCTATGTCGGCGCGATGTTCGTGGCGATCATCCTGCGCAACCTCAATGACCGCGCCCAGGTCGTCGAGATTCCCGACAGCGCCGTGAGCACCGTGGGCGATGTGTGCCTGGGAGTGTTCCTGACCATGGCCATGATGAGCCTGAAGTTCTGGGAGCTGGAGCAACTGGGGCTGCCGTTGCTGGTGATCCTGGTGGTGCAGGTGCTGATCATGGTCCTGCTCTGCGTGTTCGTGCTGTTTCGCCTGTTCGGCGGCAACTACGACGCCGCGGTGCTGTGTGCCGGGTTCATGGGCCATGGCCTGGGCGCGACGCCCAATGCGGTGGCCAACATGGGAGCGATCTGCGACCACTACAAAGTGTTTTCCTATAAGGCCTTCATCATCGTGCCGCTGTGTGGTGCGGTGCTGATCGACATCGTGGCGATCCCGATCATCACTTGGTTCATCAACGCCTTTGCCTGAATCCAGGTTCAGCGAGGGCGTGGCACCTGGCGCCCGGGGCTCTGGCGATCCAGCTCGCCGTGGCGCAGCCAGGCCAGGGCCAGGGGCCAGAGCCGGGTCTGGAAGCGGCTGTGGAAGAAGGCGAAATGGCCGATCTCGGTTTCGCCGATGTCTGCAGGGTCGATGCGCAGGTGAGTGCATGGGCTGTTGCGGTAGTAGCCCAGCAGGCGCTCGATGGCCGGGATGGTGCCGAAGGGGTCGTCGCTGACGCTGATGGCCAGCATTGGCGCCGTGACTCGACTGAACGGCAGTGAGTCCTCGTGGCCCTGGAGGGTTCTGCCACTGGGGCGGCCCTCGTAGCGCGAGTGCGGAGTGCACCAGTCACTGACCACTCCGGCCGGGGTGTCTTCCATCCAGCCCAGGCGCTTGCCGGGAAAGTAGCCGTAGAACCAGGTCAGTAGGGGCATCAGCAGGTGCCACTTGCCGAGCATGCGCCAGCGCAGCTTCGGGGCGTAGTCGCGCCAGTAGGCGAACTGCGCGCCCATGGTCACCACCCGCCGGACCACCCCCGAAGAGGCGCCAAGGCCCACTGCGCAGCCGCCAAAGCTGTGGCCGACCACATCGATTGGCTGGCCGGGAAACTCGCGCTGAGCGCGCTTGAGGATGGCCTCGTAATCCAGCGTGCCCCAGTCCGACCAGGAAGCCTTGAAGCCCTTGAGCGAGGCTGGGCGCGATTCGCCGATGCCGCGGTAGTCGTAGGTCATGACATCGAAGCCATGGGCGAACAGATAGTCGGCAAAGCGAAAGTAATAGCGGCAGCGCACCGAGGTGGCGGCATTGATGATCACCACGGCGCGGCCAGGGGCCGGCTGGGCATGGCGCCAGGTAAAGCCGCCCAGCATCACGCCGTCCTGCGCAGGCTCGCTGAAGGTTTCGCTGGGGCCGCTCACAGGTTCGATGACGGCAGGGCGGGTGGCTGGCAGGTCGGTTGGGGGCAGCAGGGACATGGGCGGTTGTTCCTGGGTGGCTGGAGCGGGGCGGGGCCGCGACCGCGCTCAGCGACGGTTTTTTTGTGCGTTCATTAATACCCGGCCGATCCACAGCGCGGCAACTGCCAGTGCTCCCAGCAGCAGGGTGGAGGTGCCTTGCCAGAGCAGCTCGAAGTAGAACTTGGTGGGCTGCAGCGCCTGGCTGTAGGCGAGCTTCGGGCCGGCGCGGTTGCTGGTGACGATCTGGCCGTCGATCAGTGCGCTGATCAGTGTCCAGCCCAGCAACCCGGTGAGCGCCAGCAGCGCGCAGCCGATCAGCAGGAACAGCCAGGCTCCACTGCGGGTTGTTTCGGGCTTGGGGTGGGGCAGGGGGACTCGGGTCTTCTTCTGGCTCACGGCAGGCAGGTCCTTTGCGGCATCAGGGGCGCGGTGCCTGCAACTTTACTCCCAGGCGGGCCCATGGGAATAATCCGGGCCCGGTTGGGTCCGGGTGTCCCTATTGGTCGATGGAGCCTTGAGCATGGAAGTGAAGAATCAAATGAGCCCGGAGCAATGCCAGGGCATGGACGATATCCGCCGGGAAATCGATGCCCTGGATCGGGCCGTCATTGCCTTGCTGGGCGCGCGCTTCCAGTACGTGCTGGCGGCTTCGAAGTTCAAGACCTCGGCGGCTTCGGTGCGTGCCGAGGAGCGATTCAACGCCATGCTCGCTACCCGCCGCGAGTGGGCGCGGGCTGAAGGCTTGAATCCGGACGCCATCGAGAAAATGTACAGCGACCTGGTCAAGCACTTCATCGAGCAGGAGCTGCGCCATTGGCAGGCCGCCCAGCCATCAGCCTGAGCTGGTGAGGCTGGGCTGTCGCGGTCCAGGCGTTTGCCGCGCACAACCGGAGGTTGGGTCGAGCAGGAACAGCTCCAGCGGACGGCTCGCTGCGATGAGCATGAGGCGCGGCTTTCATGGCCAGATGATGGAGGCTGTCTAGTACTATGGCCGTCCCTTTTCCAGCGGTCGATTCCCCCCATGCCTGAGTACCAGCCAACTGCTGACAATGGGCGCATCCAACTGTTTGCCACCCACCTCAGCCTGTGGGCTGACGGTGTGGAGCTGGCGACCCTGGCCACGCCCGAGAGGAAGCCCTTTCGGGTGTTGCGCTATGGCTGGGTGCTGCTGGTTGCAGGCTTGCTTGGCGCGGTGGCGCTGGGCAACCAGGCGCTGGCGCTTGGCTTTGGCGCCTTGATCCTGTTTGTGCCGCTGATGGTCCTGGGGATCGCCGGACGGCTGTACCCGCCGGCTCGTGCCGATGCCTGGTTCGATGCCCACGGCCTGCACCTGGTGTGCGGTACACGGCAAGCCCCGGGCAGCGTTTATCAGTACTTCATTCCCTTTGCCGACATTTCCCGTGTGGCGACCCTGGATCAGTCCATCGACCTCGGTTGGCGAGGGCAGGTGCAGTACCGCACCTATCTTGTCGAGAGCCAGCAGGTCTTCGCCGGGCCGACAAGCATCCACATCAGTACCCAGGGCAGTCTGGGCGCGCTGCGTGCGGTGCTCGAGCGTCTTCAGCGGTTGCCCGCGGCGGCGCACATTGTCGTGCCGCCGACCAGGCATTACCCGGTGCCGTCCAGCTCGTAACCCGTCTGAGCGCCATTGCGCAACGTCAACCAGATCGAGCGGTTGCGGATCGCCAGGGCTGCGGTGCCGGATCTGTGTGGTGGGGGGTAATGGCTGGAGGATGGGCCTGAATTACAGGCAACAAAAAACCCGCACTAGGCGGGTTTTTTGGTTGCTTTCACGTGGTGTAGAACACCACCTGAAAACTGAAGGTGGTGCCCAGAGACGGAATCGAACCGCCGACACGGGGATTTTCAATCCCCTGCTCTACCGACTGAGCTATCTGGGCAACGGGGCGCATTAAACGGGTTTTTCGGGGGGGCGTCAAGCAAGTTTTGAAAAAAAGTTTAATTATTACCGCCGCTTACGGCCCGACCCCGATTTTCCGCGGGTTTACTCCGCTGGCGGCACGTAGCCTTCGGCCTTGGCGTATTCCTCGCCGGAGAAGTACTTGTCCATTTCCGCCTGGAGGAATTTGCGGTCCTCGGCGTTCATCATGTTCAGGCGCTTTTCGTTGATCAGCAGGGTCTGGTGTTTCTGCCAGTCGGCCCAGGCCTTGGCCGAGACGTGTTCGAAAATATCCTGGCCCTTGGCGCCGGGGTACGGAGGGCGTTCCAAACCTGGCAGTTGTTCTTGGTACTTGCGGCACATTACGGTGCGGGTCATGACGACTCTCCTGCATTCAAGACTTCGGCCGCGCGCTTGAGCAGCTTCTTCACCGGGGCGGCAAGGCCCAGGCGCGGCGGGGTGGCGAGGTTATACCAGAGCCAGTCGGCCTCGGCGACGTGCAGCGCCGACTCTTCGACCCGGATCAGCCAGGGCTCGATGGCCAGTTGGAAGTGGCTGAAGGTGTGGACCAGCCCGGGCATCTCCTGCTTCTGGCCCAGTTCCAGGGAATGCTGCAGGGCCAGGTGCTGGATATCGTCCAGGTCATCCAGTTCCGGCAGGCTCCACAAGCCGCCCCAGAGGCCGCTGGAGGGCCGTCGGTACAGCAGGATGGCGCCATCGCGGTTGGCTAGCATCGGCATCAGGGTGCGCTTCTGCGGGACTTCCTTGCGCGGCTTGGGAATCGGGTAGCGGGTTTCCAGGCCGAGCATGTGGGCTTCGCAGCCGCGCTCCAGGGGGCACAGCAGGCAACTGGGCTTGCTGCGGGTACAGAGGGTGGCCCCCAGGTCCATCATCGCCTGGGTGTAGTGGTTGACCCGGCTGTGGGGGGTGAAACGCTCGGCGGCGGCCCACAACTGTTTGGCCACCTTGGGCTCGCCCGGGTAGCCCTCCTGGGCGGTGAAGCGCGCCAGCACCCGCTTGACGTTGCCGTCGAGGATCGGTGCCCGCAGGCCCATGCTGATGCTGGCGATGGCGCCGGCGGTGGACAGGCCGATGCCCGGCAGCTCGGTGAGCTGCTCCACGTCCCGGGGAAACTCACCGCCGTATTCGGCCATGACGATCTTCGCGGTCTTCTGCAGGTTGCGCGCCCGGGTGTAGTAGCCCAGGCCGGTCCACAGGTGCAGTACTTCGTCTTCCGGGGCTTCGGCCAGGGCCTGCACCGTGGGCAGGGAGGCCATGAAACGGTCGAAGTAGTTGAGCACGGTGCTGACCTGGGTCTGCTGCAGCATGATCTCCGAGACCCACACCCGATACGGGTTGATGCCCTGTTGCCAGGGCAGGTCGTGGCGGCCATGGCGGTCGTACCAGTCCAGCACCGCCGGTGCAAATGCCTCGGCTCTCATCGCTTGAACAGCCCCTTGAGTGCGTTCTTCAGTTCCGGGCTGACCTTGTCACCGAGCTTCTCGTCGATCTTGTCCTTGAGGCGGTCGCCGGCCAGCTTGGCCGCGACCTGGCCCAGGCCGTCCTTGTCCAGGCGGCAGGCCTTGGCCCCGAGCTCCAGCGGGCCCCGGCAGCGCAGCGGCAGCTCGATGCCCTTGAAGCGTTCGCCCACCTGGCAGGCCGGGTCCGGGTTGGCGCTCAGGTCGCCCTCGACGATGATGCCGACCCGGTAGTCCATGCCCAGCACCCGCAGGTCGAGGTCGCCATTGCCGTTGACGGTCATGCCGGGGATGCGCACTTTCAGGTCCGGGTTGCTGGCTACGCCGTTGCGCAAGGTCAGGTTGCCCTTGAGCTCCTGGAACGGGGTGTCCTTGCCACGGGGTGTGCTGCCCAGGTTCTTGCGGTTGAGCACGGCGATGCCCTGGCACAGTTGCTGTTCCAGGTTGGCATTGAGCAGTACGCCATTGTTGATGACGAAACTGGCCGTGCCGTTGAGGCTGTCGATCAGTGCCTTCTGGCTGTTGCCGCTGCCGCTCAGGTTGCTGTTGAGCGTCACCAGGCCCTTGACCGGAGGCTTCTGCCCCTGGCTTTCGAGGATGCGCTCCACGGGCACCCGGGTGATCTTGGTCTGCAGGCTCAATTGCGGGGTGCTGGGGCGCAGGTCCAGGTTGCCGCTGGCGTCGAAGCTGCCGTTGTACAGCTCACCGCGGAGGCTGGAGAGTTTCAGCAGGCCGCCCTGGCCGCTGGCCTTGAGGGCGGCGTTGTGGATCGGTAGTTGGTCCAGGGTCAGTTGGCCGAAGCTCAGGTCGGCATCGACATCGAGCTTGCTCAGGCGCTCCACTGGCAGCAGCCGGTCGGTGCTCCAGGCGCCCTTGGTCGGGGCGTTGGGCAGCGGTGTGGTGCCGGCCCCGGCCATGGCGTCGGCTTCGCTGCTTTGCACTTCGGCCTTGCGCGCGCTGGCGGCGCTGTTGGCCTCGGCGGATTTGGGTGGCAGGTAGCGGTCGACATTGAAGGTGTCGCCCTTGAGCTGGACGCGCAGAGACTGCTTGTCGAAGTCCTCGACGGCCAGGCGGCCGCTGAAGGTGCTGTCGTCGAGCTTCAGGTTAAGGTCTTCCAGGGCCAGGCTGGTGGGCGTGCCCTGTAGGCGGCTGACCAGCTCGACCTTGCTCAGGCTGCCTTCGGCCATGGCTGGCAGGGTCTGGCCGATACTGTCGACGAACTTCGCCAGGTCGAACTGGGCGATGGACAGGCCACCGCTGATCTGCGGGGTCTTGTCCAGGTCATTGACCTTCAGCTCGCCCAGGGCGCGCAGCTGGTTGAGGGAGACCTTGAGGCCGGTCCATTGGCCGACGTTGGCAGCCTGGTCCAGCAGCAACTGGCCCTGGGCGGCGAAGGTGACGGTCTTGCCTTGCAGCGGATCGCCGGCCACTTCGCCGGACAGGCGCATGTCTTCGAACTGGTAGCGCTGCAGCGCGCGGTCGAAGCGCAGCTCGCCATTGAGTTCGGTGCGCACGCGCACCGCTGGCTGGCTGCTGGCCAGGAAGGCGGTGAGCTTGACCGGGGTGTTGGTGGCTTCGTGGATCGGGCCGGTGCTCAACTGGATGCTTTCGGCGGTGAATTGCTTGCCGGTCTGCTCATCGTTGTATTCGATCCGGGCGTTGTTCACCGTCAGGCTGTCGATGTCCAGGCGGATCGGCTGCGCGGGTTTTTCCGGGGCTGGGGTGGCCTGGCCGGTTTCGGCGGTACTGGTGGCGGGGATCTCGGCCTGCTTGTCGGCAGGGGCTGCCTTGCCGATGTCCTGCCAGTTGCCGTGGCCGTCCTTGTCGCGGTTCAGACGCAGGTTCAGGCCCTCGACCCGGACGTCGCTCATCTGCACTTCACGGCGCAGCAGGGGCAACACGCGGACCGACAGTCCAAGCATCTGCAGGTCGGCGAAAGGCTGGGTCGGGTTGGCCAGGGTCGCGACCCCGGCGTCATGCAGTTCCAGGCCAAGCCAGGGGAACAGGCTCCAGCCGATGTCGCCATTGAGCGTCAGCTCGATGTGGGCCTTGTCGCGGGCAATCTGGCGAATCTCGTCTTTGTAGTCGTTGGGATCAAACAGGTGGGTCAGGGCAAAGCCCAGAGCCACGATGATCAGCAACAGCCCGAGAATTACCAGACCCAGGATTTTGCCGAACGCTTTCATGGGCGAGTCCTTGTATGTCGAATTCAAAATTTAGCCGGGGAGTATAGCGCCCTGAACCTGGCGACTGGTCACCCAATGCGCTTACAGATTTTTCAACGCCAGCTGCAGTTTTGCCGCCAGGGCCCGGGCTTGCGGGTCTCCGGTGGGGGCCAACAGATGCAGGGTGGCGCCTTGTGCCAGGGCAATTTTTTGCGCCTCGCGCACCAGGCGCTCGGCGATGCCGCGACGCCGGGTGATCTTGCGCACACAGAGTTGGGACAGGTGCCAGCCGCCCGAGTGCCGTTGCAGGCGCGCTGCCCCCAGCAGCCGCTCGTTGAGGCGAGCGACGACCAGCTCGCCGCCCAGCAGGCCGTGCTCGATCAGTTGCAAGGCATCGCCATGGGGCGCGAGCAGCCAGTGCGGGGCGTCCTGGTGGATTTTCTGCAGGTCCTGCTGATCCTGGTAGCTGGCGTTCTGCAGGGGTTCGACAACGATGGTCATGGGGGCCTCCTGGTGGAAGAAGGAAGGGGCGGGGCCGTTTGCCGGCTTGCCAGCAAGAAGGGAGATTTGGGCCCAGGTGGCGGTCAACCAAGGGCTCGCGCGGTTATCGGTGGCAAGGACGCTTGCTCCTGCCTGGTTGGCCGGCGTTCCGGGGCGTGCTTCCTGGCCGGCCGCGGCGCTGGAGCAGTCGCTGTAAAAAAGCTGATGTCAGTCTGGTTTTTTAGCCGGGCGCAAATGGTAACCTCTCGCGGTTCGTCCGTCCTTCTGCGACTTAATGTCGCGTCTGCTCGCAAGGGAGCTTTACTCAATAGAACGACCGCGCCTGCGTGCCAAGGTCGTCGTAGGGGAGTGGCCGATGAACAATTCTAATAATTGGGGGAAACATCCATGAGCACTAGCAACGCGGCGGCCAGTCCGTCTGCTCAGCCAGCGTTCTTGTCCAAAGAACGCATCATCGCCAAGCCCGGTTTCAACCGCTGGCTGGTACCACCGGCCGCTCTGGCCATTCACCTGTGCATCGGCATGGCCTACGGCTTCTCGGTGTTCTGGCTGCCACTGTCCAAGGCCCTTGGCATCAGCGCGCCGGTGGCCTGCGCGCCGGACATGGGGTTTATCGCCCAGGTCTTTTCATCCCAGTGTGACTGGCCGATCTCCATGCTCGGCTGGATCTACACCCTGTTCTTCATCTTCCTCGGCTGCTCGGCGGCGATCTGGGGCGGCTGGCTGGAACATGCCGGCCCGCGCAAGGCCGGTGTGGTGTCGGCACTGTGCTGGTGCGGCGGCCTGCTGATCTCCGCGCTGGGGGTCTATACCCACCAGATCTGGCTGATGTGGATCGGCTCCGGGGTGATCGGCGGTATCGGCCTGGGCCTGGGCTACATCTCCCCGGTGTCGACCCTGATCAAGTGGTTCCCGGACAAGCGCGGCATGGCCACCGGCATGGCGATCATGGGGTTTGGCGGCGGTGCCATGGTCGGTGCGCCGCTGGCGGCGGCCCTGATGGGCCACTTTGCGACCCCCACCAGCGTAGGCGTATGGCAGAGCTTCCTGGTGATGGCCGCGATCTACTTCGTGTTCATGATCGGCGGTGCGTTGACCTATCGGGTCCCGCCTACCGGCTGGAAGCCTGAAGGCTGGAGCGCTCCGGCGAAAAAGGCCGCCAATGCGATGATCACTCACCGCCATGTGCACGTGAATGTGGCGTGGAAGACCCCGCAGTTCCGCCTGGTGTGGCTGGTGCTGTGCCTCAACGTTTCGGCGGGTATCGGCATTCTCGGCATGGCTTCGCCGCTGCTGCAGGAAGTGTTTGGCGGCAAACTGCTGGGCAACGACCTGGCCTTCGGCCAACTGGACGCCGGGCAACTGGCGTCGATCGCCGCCATCGCTGCGGGCTTCACCGGCCTGCTGAGCCTGTTCAACATCGGCGGGCGCTTCTTCTGGGCATCGTTCTCCGACTACCTGGGCCGCAAGAACACCTACTTCGTGTTCTTCGCCCTGGGCTTTGCCCTGTACGCGCTGATTCCGAACCTTGGCCACCTGGGCAACATCGCCCTGTTCGTGGCGGCGTTCTGCATCATCCTGTCGATGTACGGCGGTGGTTTCGCCACAGTGCCGGCCTACCTGGCGGACCTGTTCGGCACGCAGATGGTCGGTGCGATCCACGGTCGCCTGCTGACGGCCTGGGCTGCGGCCGGGGTGCTGGGGCCGGTGCTGGTGAACTACCTTCGCGAGTACCAGCTGAGCATTGGCGTCGAGCGCGCCGCGGCCTACGACATCACCCTGTACATCCTCGCCGGCCTGCTGGTGCTGGGCTTCCTGTGCAACCTGCTGGTGCGCCCGGTGGCCGACAAGTACTTCATGACCGACGAGCAACTGGCCGCCGAACAGGCGATGGGCCACGACAAGGGGGCTGACAGCAGTGTCGTCCTGGAGTGGAAGGCCTCGTCGGCGAGCCTGCCAGTGGTGATCGCCGCCTGGCTGGCCGTGGGCATTCCCCTGGCCTGGGGCGTGTGGGTCACCCTGCAAAAGACCGCGGTGCTGTTCCACTAGGCCGTGGTTGGATGCTGGAGGAACAGGGCGCTTGCGCCCTGTTCTGCTTTCTGGGGCTACCGGCGCAGCTTCCCGCTGGCTTGTCATGACAGGTACAGCCCCGCAGCCATTGGTTCGCGCCGGTCAGGAGATTGTCCGTCATGTTTCTGTTTGGCCGCCTGCGGGCCTATACTATTCGCCTTTTTCGCCCAATGATTTTGCGGAGCTGGTGATGGCCGAACGTAAGGCATCTGTCGAGCGCGACACTCTGGAGACCCAGATCAAAGCCTCGATCAACCTGGATGGCACCGGAAAGGCCCGATTCGATATCGGCGTTCCCTTCCTTGAGCATATGCTGGACCAGATCGCCCGACACGGGCTGATCGACCTGGATATCGAGAGCAAGGGCGACCTGCATATCGACGACCACCACACCGTGGAGGATGTCGGTATCACCCTGGGCCAGGCGTTCGCCAAGGCCATCGGCGACAAGAAGGGCATCCGCCGCTATGGCCACGCCTACGTGCCGCTGGATGAAGCCTTGTCCCGCGTGGTGATCGACTTCTCCGGCCGCCCCGGCCTGCAGATGCACGTGCCGTTCACCCGCGCCACCGTGGGTGGCTTCGACGTCGACCTGTTCCAGGAATTCTTCCAGGGCTTCGTCAACCATGCGCTGGTCAGCCTGCACATCGACACCCTGCGCGGCACCAACACCCACCACCAGATCGAGACCGTGTTCAAGGCCTTCGGTCGTGCACTGCGCATGGCGGTGGAACTGGACGAGCGCATGGCCGGCCAGATGCCGTCGACCAAGGGCGTGCTGTAATGCAGACCGTCGCCGTCATCGACTACGGCATGGGCAACCTGCACTCGGTAGCCAAGGCCCTGGAACACGTAGGGGCCGGCAAGGTACTGATCACCAGCGACGCGGCGGTGATTCGCGAAGCCGACCGGGTGGTGTTTCCCGGGGTGGGCGCGATCCGCGACTGCATGGCTGAAATCCGCCGCCTGGGGTTTGATGCCCTGGTGCGGGAAGTCAGCCAGGACCGTCCCTTCCTGGGGATCTGCGTGGGCATGCAAGCCCTGCTGGAGCACAGCGAAGAGAACGACGGCGTCGACTGCATCGGCCTGTTTCCCGGCCAGGTGAAGTTCTTCGGCAAGGGCCTGCATGAAGACGGCGAGCACCTCAAGGTGCCGCACATGGGCTGGAACGAGGTGAAGCAGGCGGTGGACCATCCGCTGTGGCACAGCATCCCGGACCTGGCGCGTTTCTACTTTGTGCACAGCTACTACATCAACGCCGGCAATGCCCGGCAGGTGGTGGGTGGCGGTCACTACGGCGTGGATTTCGCCGCGGCGCTGGCCGAGGGCTCGCGCTTTGCCGTGCAGTTCCACCCGGAAAAGAGCCACACCCATGGCCTGCAGTTGCTGCAGAACTTTGCTGCCTGGGACGGTCGCTGGTAATGGCCAAGAAAAAACCGCCGATCCTGACCCTCACTCCCGAACAGGAGAGCGAGGCCAATCACAAGATCAAGCGGTTCATGGAGGATCGCTTCGAGCTCGACCTGGGTTCGTTCGAGGCCGCCGAGATTCTTGAGCTGTTTACCCGGGAAATTGCTCCGCACTATTACAACAGAGCGATTTTCGATGTGCAGACGCACCTGAAGGAGCGCTTCGAGAGCATCGAAAGCGACCTCTGGGCGCTCGAAAAGAACTAGGGCAGCGGCAAGCTTCAAGCTGCAAGCTGCAAGAAGTAGAAACACGTGCCTGCTTGCAGCTAACCGCTTGCAGCTTGCAGCTCTTTTGACGAAGGAAAAAGCATGCTGATTATTCCCGCTATCGATCTCAAAGACGGTGCTTGTGTGCGTCTGCGCCAGGGCCGCATGGAAGACTCCACGGTGTTCTCCGATGACCCGGTGAGCATGGCTGCCAAGTGGGTCGAAGGCGGTTGCCGTCGTCTGCACCTGGTGGACCTCAATGGCGCCTTCGAAGGTCAGCCGGTCAATGGCGAAGTGGTTACCGCGATCGCCAAGCGCTACCCGAACCTGCCCATCCAGATCGGTGGCGGCATCCGTTCCCTGGAAACCATCGAGCACTACGTCAAGGCCGGTGTCAGCTACGTGATCATCGGCACCAAGGCGGTGAAGGATCCGCAGTTCGTCGCTCAAGCCTGCCGTGCATTCCCGGGCAAGGTGATTGTCGGCCTGGACGCCAAGGACGGTTTCGTCGCCACCGACGGCTGGGCCGAGATCAGCACCGTGCAGGTCATCGATCTGGCCAAGCAGTTTGAAGCCGACGGCGTGTCCGCCATCGTTTATACCGACATCGCCAAAGACGGCATGATGCAGGGCTGCAACGTGCCCTTCACCGCAGCCCTGGCGGGCGCGACCAGGATTCCGGTGATCGCCTCCGGCGGCATCCACAACCTGGGCGACATCAAGACCCTGCTGGACGCCAAGGCGCCAGGAATCATTGGCGCCATCACCGGCCGGGCGATTTATGAGGGCACCCTGGATGTGGCAGAAGCCCAGGCTTTTTGTGATGGCTACGCGGCCAGCAGCAAGGCATAAGCGGCAAGCGGCAAGTGGGACGCGTGGCTGCTATCCGCTCTTGCTTGTCGCTTGAAGCTTGTCGCTTCTTAATCGGAGATTAAGTCTATGGCGTTAGCCAAACGCATCATCCCTTGCCTGGACGTGGACAACGGCCGGGTGGTCAAGGGCGTCAAGTTCGAGAACATTCGCGATGCCGGCGACCCGGTGGAAATTGCCCGTCGCTACGATGAACAGGGTGCCGACGAGATCACTTTCCTCGACATCACCGCCAGCGTCGACGGCCGTGACACCACGCTGCATACCGTCGAGCGCATGGCCAGCCAGGTGTTCATCCCGCTGACCGTGGGCGGTGGCGTACGCACCGTGCAGGACATTCGCAACCTGCTCAACGCCGGCGCGGACAAGGTCTCGATCAACACCGCCGCGGTGTTCAACCCGGAGTTTGTCGGTGAGGCCGCGCAGCATTTCGGCTCCCAGTGCATCGTGGTCGCCATCGACGCGAAGAAGGTCTCCGGCCCGGGCGAAACCCCGCGCTGGGAAATCTTCACCCACGGCGGGCGCAAGCCTACCGGCCTTGATGCGGTGCAATGGGCAAAGAAAATGGAAGGCCTGGGTGCCGGTGAGATCCTGCTCACCAGCATGGACCAGGACGGCATGAAGAACGGCTTCGACCTCGGGGTGACCCGGGCCATCAGCGATGCCCTGGGCATTCCGGTGATCGCCTCCGGCGGTGTCGGCAACCTCCAGCATCTGGCCGACGGCATCATTGAAGGCCACGCCAGCGCAGTGCTGGCGGCGAGCATTTTCCACTTCGGTGAATACACGGTACCCGAGGCCAAGGCCTACATGGCCCAGCGCGGGATCGTTGTGCGATAGCCACTGGACAGCATGGCGGGCTCACGGCACTCTTGAGCACGCCATGGATTCAGGTAGCCCGTTATGTTCAAGCGTCTTCTTGTGGTTGTCGCCAGCGTCTCGCTCCTTCTTGGCGGCCTAGCCCGCGCTGCTGAAACCGCCGGCACCTCCCTGGTGCTGCTGACGGAAAACTTCCCCCCCTACAACATGGCCAAGAACGGCAAGAACTTCGCCCAGGACGAGAACATCGACGGCATCGCGGTGGACATCGTCCGCGAAATGTTCAAGCGGGCCGAGGTCAACTACAGCCTGACCCTGCGCTTCCCCTGGGAGCGCATCTACAAACTGGCCCTGGAACAGCCGGGCTACGGCGTGTTCGTCATGGCGCGGCTGCCGGACCGGGAAAAGCTCTTCAAGTGGGTCGGCCCCATCGGCCCGGATGACTGGATCATGCTGGCCAAGGCGGGCAGCAAGATCAGCCTCGAATCCCTGGAGCAGGCGCGCCAATACAAGATCGGCGCCTACAAGGGCGATGCCATTGCTGAAACCCTGACCAAGCAGGGCCTGGCGCCCCAGGTGGTGCTGCGTGACCAGGACAATGCGAAGAAGCTGGTATCGGGGCAGATCGACCTGTGGGCCACCGGTGACCCGGCGGGACGCTACCTGGCCAAGCAGGAAGGTGTCAGCGGCCTCAAGACCGTGCTGCGCTTCAACAGTGCCCAGTTGTACCTGGCCCTGAACAAGGACGTGCCCGACGAGGTGGTGGCCAGGCTCCAGGCCGCCCTCGACGCGATGCGCAAGGAAGGACTGGTAGAAGAAATCATGGGGCGCTATCTCTAGAGATCAGCGGCAAGTTGCAAGCAGCAAGCTACAAGTAACAGCCGGTCGGCGGCGCTTTGGGTTTGGCTTTGGCTTGCAGCTTGAGGCTTGCCACTTGGCGCCGCCCTATCTGTACTTGCCGTTCTTGCCGTGAGCCGCTGTGGCCTGGTTGCTGCGCAGGCTGATCATTGACTTGATATCGATCCACTCGATGCCCTGGGCCTTGAGCTTGGGCAGTTCGCGTTCAAGCACCGCCAGGGTCTGCGGGTAGGGATGGCCGATCATCACCGCCGTACCCTGTTTGTGGGCCAGCTTGATCGCGGTCAGCAGTTGCTGGGCAATCGCCGCTTCGGTGCGCTCGTCATCCAGGAACACGTCCCGGGACACACTGGCCAGGCCGATCTTCTGTGCCTCGGCGGCGGCCACGGTCTGCGCGCTGGTGCGGCTGTCGACGAAGAACTTGTGCCGGCGCTGCAACTCACTCATCAGCCAGGCCATGGCCGGACCTTGAGCGGTCATGCGGCTGCCCATGTGGTTGTTGATGCCGCTGGTGTAGGGCACGGCCTGGAAGGCGGCATCCAGGCGTTTGTGCAGCTCTTCGATGGGCAGCTCCGGGTGCCAGGCGAAAGGCCCGGTGGCCGGGTCCATGGGCATGTGCAGGATGACGATCTTGCCGGCGCGATGGGCTTCCCGGGCGAACTCGGCGGCGTGGGGGGTGTCGGGCATGATGGCCGTGGTCACCGGGCCGGGCAGGGCCAGTACACGGCGGTCCCGGGGCAAATTCTGCCCGAGGTCGTCGATGATCAGGCTCAGGTAGGCCTTGGGGGCCGCGGCTGTGGGTTCGGCGGCTTGGCTCGCAAGGGGCAAGAGACACAGCAGGCTGAGCAGCGGGGCCCGGAGTGAGCGGAACAGGGGGGAGCAGCGGGAAATCATCGGGATCGGGATCAGGCCTTTAGGGGGATGGGCGCCCTGGCGGGCGCTTCGCTGGCGAGCCAGCTCCTACACAAGCCGGCTCCTGTAGGAGCCGGCTTGCCGGCAAAGGGTTCAATCATTTGCCGCGGGTGATGCTCAACCCCTTGAGCAGGCTCAGGGCCTGGGCCAGCTGGTAGTCGTCATCCTGGGGCATCGGCTTGGCCTTGCTCGCCGAGCTGCTTGGCTTGTCGGCACCGCCGTTGCCGTTGCCCAGGTGACCCTGGAGGTCGGCTTCCTTGAAGTACTCGCCGTCCTGGGATTCGCTGGTGATCTTGGCGCGGCGCACCTCGATATCCGGGACGATGCCCTGGGCCTGGATCGAACGGCCGTTGGGGGTGAAGTACAGCGCGGTGGTGATCTTCAGCGCCCGGTCGTTGTTCAGCGGCAGCACGGTCTGTACCGAGCCCTTGCCGAAGCTGGTGGTGCCCATCAGCACCGCGCGTTTCTGATCCTGCAGGGCGCCGGCGACGATTTCCGAAGCCGAGGCGCTGCCACCGTTGATCAGCACCACCATCGGCACGGCTTCGCTTTCGTCCTTGCCGGTGGCAGAGAAGCGCAGCTCGGAGTTGGCGATGCGGCCCTTGGTGTAGACGATCAGGCCCTTGGTGATGAAGTGGTCGACCACTTCCACGGCGGCCTGCAGCACGCCGCCCGGGTTGTTGCGCAGGTCGAGGATGATGCCGTTGAGCTTCTTGCCGTTGTCCTTGCGCAGCTTGGCCAGGGCCTTGGAGACTTCCTCGCCGGTCTTGACCTGGAACTGGGTGATGCGGATGTAGCCGTAGCCCGACTCCAGCAGCTGGCTCTTCACGCTTTTCACCTGGATGGTGGCGCGGGCCAGGGTCACGTCGAACGGCGTGCCGCCATCGCGCACCAGGGTCAGGGTGATCTTCTGGCCGATCTTGCCGCGCATCTTGTCCACGGCTTCGGTCATGGTCTGGCCGCGGGTCGGCTGGCCGTTGATCTTGACGATCAGGTCGCCGGCCTGGATCCCGGCCTTGGATGCAGGAGTGTCGTCGATCGGCGAGACCACCTTGATGAAGCCGTCTTCGGCGCCAACTTCGATGCCCAGGCCGCCGAACTCGCCGCTGGTGCTTTCCTGCAGCTCGGCAAAGTCCTCAGGGCCCAGGTAGGCCGAGTGCGGATCGAGGTTGCTGAGCATGCCCTTGATGGCGTTCTCCAGCAGGGTCTTGTCGTCCACAGGCTCCACATAGGCGGCCTTGATGCGGTCCATGACTTCGGCAAAGGTGCGCAGTTCTTCCAGCGGCAAAGGTGCCTTGGTGGTCGCGGCGGTGGCTGATTGAGCGGTTTCGGCGGCAAACGCCAGAGGCGCTCCGATCACCAGGGCGATCGTCAGGGCCAGCGAGGTAAGGCGGGACAAATGCAGCATGTCGAACGAACTCCTAATTTAGATGCGACGCTTATCCTTGCGCGTGGCACCACTGTGCCGGGTCGCTGGGGCGGCCCTGCTGACGAATTGCAAAGTACAGCGCAGGAGTGTCCTGTCCGCCACTATTACCCACAGTGGAGATGGACTCTCCGGCCTTGACCACATCACCGGCTTCCTTGAGCAGCGTCTGGTTGTGCCCGTAAAGGCTCAGGTAGCCGTTGCCGTGATCGAGGATCACCAGCAGCCCGGCGCCCCGCAACCAGTCGGCGAACACCACCCGGCCACCGTGCACGGCGTGCACCTGGCTGCCGGCGGCGGCGCTGATCATCACGCCATCCCACTTGGAGCGGGAGTCGTCGCCACGGGTTTCACCAAAGCGTGCCAGCAATCGACCATCAACGGGCCATGGAAGTTTTCCCCGGGACGAAGCAAAAGCGCCGCCAAAGGACGGGCCGCTGCTGGAAACCAGGGCGCCAGGGGTTGATCTGGCCGGCTTGCGCGGTGCATCGCTGGCGTCGGCCTGGGCCTCACGCAAGCGCTTTTTTTCGGCTTCCTGCTGGGCAATCAGCGCTTTTTGACGCGCTTCCTCTGCCTCGCGGGCCTGGCGTGCCAGGGTTTCTTCAATGGTTTTCAGCACCTTGCCCAGGTCGGCCTGGTCCTGCTCGCGGGCCTTGAGCTTGTCGTCCCGGGCCTTCACGTCGTTGTTGAGCTTGGCCAGGGCCAGCTGACGCTCCTTGCGCACCTTGTCGAGTTCTTCACGCTGGGTGTCGAGGCTGCTTTTCTGCACCAGCAACTGGGCCTGCTGCAGGGAAATGTCTTTTTCCACATTGGCCAGCTGGCGCAGGGTCTCGTTGAAGTTCTTCAACTGCTCCAGGCGCGCCTGGCTCAGGTAGTCGTAATAGGTCAGGGTACGGGCGAATTTTTCCGGATTCTGCTGGTTGAGCAGCAGCTTGAGGTATTCCTGGCGGCCGTTCTGGTAGGCGGCGCGGGCCTGGATGGCGATCAGTCGTTGCTGTTCAGTGCGCGCGCTCTGGAGTTTTTTTTTCTCCTCATCGAGTCGCTGCAGCTCGGATTCGCTTTTCTTCAGCTCTTTTTGCAGGGCTTCGACCTGTTTCTCCAGCTTGCCCATCTCGGTCTCGGTGCCGCGCAGTTCTTTCTGCACACCGGACTTTTCTTCCTGCAGTTTGCCCAGGAGCTTTTTCAGCTCGGCAATGTCCTGACGCGTGGCGTCCAACTGTTGTTGGGTTTGCGCGCGCTCATCGGCGAAAGCCGGTTGGAGCAGGCAGATCAGGGCAAGGGTAATCAGGGCGCGAAGCATAGAGGCGGGCGACACCAGGGAAAGGGACGGTCTAGTATGCCCGCCCATCGCTGCAAAAAAAACGCCTCAAAGCCAACTGCTTTGAGGCGTTCGTCATAAAAAGCCGTTTCCGGGCGGTTATTGGGCCTTTTGCTATCAGGGGGCGGGCGATTGCCGCCCCAGGCGGTGATGGAGTGCGGCCCATTGCTGGAGCGCGCAGTGGCTGAGCGCCGTCGGCCATCAACCCTGAACAGGGGCCGGGTCCGGGGCTGCCGGCGCTTCATTTTGCGCGGCCGCCGGTTGTCCCGGTGCCTGGTCGTCCTGTCGGGTGCGCAGCACCACGATGCCCGGGATGTGCTGCACGTACTCCATGAAAGGTGCGTCCATGACCTGGCGCTGCATTTTCTTGGACGAGGCATTGCGCAGCACTGGGCCTGCGGCGGTCCTGACAAAGAGCCCGGTATGGGTCACGTCCAGGCCCGGAAGGTCGGTGTAGATACCGATGTAGTCGCCGGTCTGCAGGCGGCTGAGCAGTTGCTCGTCGATCGAGGTGCTGGGTATGTAGGTAATCTCGCGTTCGACCAGGGGCAGGCCCGGCAGGTACAGGTTTCCGTTGGCCTGCTGGTTGAGGTGTTTCGTCACGGTCACCGAGTCGCTGCTCAGTTGCGCGGTCAGGTCGTCGGTCAGCGGGTGTCCGGCATGGGCCCAGTCGGTGAAGAAGTGCCGGCGCTTGACGAAGTTCACCTCTGTGTCCTGGTAGCGGGTCTGGATCAGGTTGTGGATGAAGCTGTCTCGGTCGGTGGACTTGCGCACCGCCTCGACGTAGTCCAGGTAGGTGAAGCAATCCAGGCCCCTGAAGTCGACCACCAGTTTTTCGGCCGTGGTTGCCGAACCTTCCAGCCGGCCCGCGGCATAAGGCGTGTGCATGAATTCCCGCGAGATCCGCTCGTTGAGCTGTCCCGTGGGGGCGGAGCCCGCCTGGTGGCGGATCTCAAGCAGCTTGCCCAGTTTCTCGGAGGTGTAGGCATCCATTGCTACCTGGGGCAGCCGGGCCTGGGGTGCAACCGCGTCAGCCTGGGTTTTGGATTCGACGTGACCAGGGTGTGCGCAACCTGCCAGGACGGATGCTAAAAAAATCATGGCGGTCTTGTTCATTCGCTTTCCCTTGTGCGCCAGCGGCTCCAATTGATAATTGTTTGCATTTATAAAGCGATAGCAAAGATTGCGCTACCTGAATTCGCCCATCGGCTGGAGAAATTGCCGGCTGCCCTCGTTTTGCAGGGCGATGGCAGCGACGGTGGCAGGTTTGGTCGTCGCTGGTTGAATCGTGCTCGGGGCTGGCCTGGCCGCTTTCCAGGCAGGCCCGATGCAAAAACGCCCGATACCAGGTATCGGGCGTTGCCAGGGGGCGCAGGCGTTGGCCTGTCTCAAGCGTCCAGCAGTATCGACTTGCCGGTCATCTCTGCGGGCTGAGCAAGGCCCAGCAGCTTGAGCATGGTGGGCGCCACGTCCGCCAGGACTCCGCCCTCGCGGACCTTCAGCGGACGCTTGCCGACATAGATGAAGGGCACCGGTTCGGTGGTGTGGGCGGTGTGGGCCTGGCCGGTGGACTCGTCGGACATCTGCTCGACGTTGCCGTGGTCGGCGGTGATCAGCGCTTCGCCGCCCACCTTCTCCAGGGCGTCGACAATGCGGCCGACGCACAGGTCCAGGCATTCCACGGCCTTGACCGCCGCGTCGAACACCCCGCTGTGGCCAACCATGTCGCCGTTGGCGTAGTTGACGATGATCACGTCATAGCGCTGGTGCTCGATGGCATCGACGATCTTGTCGGTGACTTCCGGGGCGCTCATTTCCGGCTGCAGGTCGTAGGTGGCGACTTTCGGCGACGGGATCAGGATGCGCTCTTCCCCTGGGAACGGCTCTTCACGGCCGCCGGAGAAGAAGAAGGTGACGTGGGCGTACTTCTCGGTCTCGGCGATGCGCAGCTGGGTCTTGCCGTTTTTCGCCAGGTAGTCGCCCAGCACGTTTTCCAGGCTGCCCGGAGCAAAGGCCGAGGGGGCGGGGATGCTGGCAGCGTACTGGGTGAGCATGACGAAGCCGGCCAGCTTTGGCTGACGCGCACGTTCGAAGTCCTTGAAGTCGTTCTCGACGAAGACCCGGGTCAGTTCGCGGGCACGGTCGGCGCGGAAGTTCATGAACACCACGGCGTCGCCGTCCTCGACCTTGACCGGCTCGCCGATGGTGGTGGCCTTGACGAATTCGTCGCTCTCTTCACGTGCGTAGGCGGCTTGCAGGCCTTCCTGGGCGCTGGCGGCGCTGAACTGGCCCTGGCCGTTGACGATCAGGTTGTAGGCCTGGGCCACGCGGTCCCAGCGGTTGTCGCGGTCCATGGCGAAGTAACGGCCGATCAGGCTGGCGATGCGGCCCTTGCCCAGGGTCTTGAAGGTTTCATCCAGCAGTTCGATGGACGACTGGGCGCTTTTCGGCGGGGTGTCGCGGCCATCGAGGAAGGCATGCAGGTAGATCTTCTCGGCGCCGCGCTTGAAGGCCAGTTCAGCCATGGCGATCAGGTGGTCCTGGTGGCTGTGTACGCCGCCGTCGGACAGCAGGCCGAGGATGTGCACCGCTTTGCCGGCATCCACCGCCTTGTCCACGGCCGCGCAAATGGTCGGGTTCTCGAAGAACTCGCCGTCACGGATGGCCTTGGTCACCCGGGTGAAGTCCTGGTACACCACGCGGCCGGCACCGAGGTTCATGTGGCCGACCTCGGAGTTGCCCATCTGCCCGTCCGGCAGGCCCACGTCCATGCCCGAGCCCGAGATCAGGCCGTTGGGCATGCTGGCGCACAAGCGGTCCAGGACTGGCTTCTTCGCTGCGTAGACGGCGTTGGATTCGTGGCTTTCGCTGTGACCGAAGCCATCCAGAATCATCAGGACCAAAGGTTTAGGCGTGGTAGTCATGGCGTCCACTCGTGGCTGGATAGGAAAGAGTTGAAAAGGAGGTGTTGAAAAAGGGAGTGGCAGTTTAATGCGAAGTTCCGGTGGCGTCACCGCCGGGCGGGGTTTGGCCGACCCTGAGGGCTGTGTATACTGGCCGACATTTTAACGCCCTGGAACCTCCTAGATGGTTGCTCACCTGATTCAATTCGTCACTGAACACTACTTGCTCGCCGGTGCCTTCGCTATCCTGCTGGCCCTGTTGATCGCCCATGAATTGAGCCGCGGCGGCCGCAGCCTCAGCACCCGCGAACTGACCGCGCTGGTCAATGGTGAGCAGGGCGTGGTGATCGACCTGCGTCCGTCCAAGGACTTCGCGGCCGGGCATATCGTCGGCGCGCTGAACATTCCCCAGGACAAGCTGATGTCGCGCATCGGCGAACTGGAGAAGCACAAGGCCAAGACCATCATCTTGGTGGATGCCCAGGGCCAGCACGCTGGCACCCACGCTCGCGAGCTGATGAAGTCCGGCTTCACCGCGGCCAAGCTGTCCGGTGGTATCTCCAGCTGGAAAGCCGACAACCTGCCATTGGTGAAGTAATGTCCAAGGTCATCGTCTACTCCAGTGATTACTGCCCTTACTGCTCGCGGGCCAAGCATCTGCTCGGGAGCAAAGGCGTAGCCTTCGAAGAGATCAAGGTCGATGGCAAGCCCCAGGTGCGCGCCGATATGGCCCAGAAGGCCGGACGCACGTCCGTGCCGCAGATCTGGATCGGTGCCACCCACGTAGGTGGTTGTGATGATTTGTTTGCCCTGGAGCGCGCCGGCAAGCTCGACGCGCTGCTGGCGGCCTGAAACTCCTAACCCTATAGACCTAAAGATCAAGAAGGATCTGAGATGACTGAGCAACAGAACACTGCCGCTGCCGAAGACGAAACCGCACCGCAATTCTCCCTGCAGCGCATCTATGTGCGTGACCTGTCCTTCGAAGCGCCGAAAAGCCCGGCGATCTTCCGTCAGCAGTGGGAGCCAAGCGTCGGCCTGGACCTGAACACCCGTCAGAAGGCTCTGGAAGCCGACTTCCACGAAGTGGTGCTGACCCTGTCCGTGACCGTGAAGAACGGCGACGAAGTGGCCTTCATCGCTGAAGTGCAACAGGCCGGTATCTTCCTGATCAAGAACCTGGACGAGGCTTCCATGAGCCACACCCTGGGTGCCTTCTGCCCGAACATCCTGTTCCCTTACGCTCGCGAAGCCCTGGACAGCCTGGTGACCCGTGGTTCGTTCCCGGCCCTGATGCTGGCTCCGGTGAACTTCGACGCGCTGTACGCCCAGGAACTGCAGCGCATGCAGTCCGCCGGCGAGAACACCGTTCAATAAGAGCGTCGCCCGTGCATGAAAAAAGC
>NZ_AYMU01000005.1 GCF_000633395.1 Pseudomonas sp. PH1b | reverse complement strand
GGCAAGCCGGCTCCTACAGTCAGGCCAGGGGCAGGCTTACGCGGAACAGTGCACCTTCGCCAATCCGACTTTCGACACTGATGGTGCCGCCGTGGGCGGTGACGATCTGCTCGGAAATAAACAGCCCCAGGCCCAGGCCCGCCGACACATGGCTGGCACTGACTCGCTCGAACTGCTGGAAGATCCGCGCCTGGTTTTCTTCGCTGATGCCGATCCCATGGTCGCGGACTTCCACGCACGCCTCCCCGGCCTCGGCAAACACCCGCACCTCGATCGGGCTCTTGGCTCCGTAGCGCAGGGCATTGGTCAGCAGGTTGGACACCACCTGCTCGATGCGGAACTCGTCCCAGTTGCCCTCAAGCGGTTCTTCGGCCTGCAGGGTCAGGGACGATTGCGCCGCCTCCACCTGGGGCGCGAAGTTCTCCACGAGCCCGCGCACCAGCTGCGCCAGGTCGAACCGTGACGGGCGGATCGACAGCTTGCCGGTGCGGATCCGCGAGATGTCCAGCATGTCCTCGATCAGGCGGATCAGGCTTTTGATCTGGCGCTCGTCGCGGTCGACCATGGCGTGCATCTTGTCCAGGCTGAAGGCCGCGGCGTTCTCCCGGGCCAGGTGCATCTTGCGCAGCTGGGTCTCCAGGATCAGGCCATTGAGGGGGGTGCGCACCTCATGGGCGACGATGGACATGAAGTCATCGCGCATGCGCACCGCCTGCTCCAGTTCGCCCTGGGTGGCCTGGAGCTTTTTCAGCAAGGCTTCCTGCTCGCGACGGCTCTGCTCCAGCGCCTCGACTTGCTGCTTCATGGCCTTGCTCTGGCGATACAGGTCGACGAACACGTTGACCTTGCTTTTCACCGCATGGATGTCCAGGGGCTTGTGCAGGAAATCGACGGCGCCGCTCTCGTAGCCCTTGAACGCGTAGTTCAGCTCGCGTCCAGCGGCGCTGACGAAAACGATCGGAATGTTCTTGGTCTTCTCGGTGCCGCGCATCAGTTCGGCCAGCTCGAAGCCGTTCATGCCGGGCATCTGCACATCGAGGATGGCCATGGCGAACTCATGCTGGAGCAGCAGCGACAAGGCTTCGTCGGCCGACAGTGCCTTGTACACCGTGCGGTCCTCACGCTTGATCAAGGCTTCGAGGGCCAGCAGGTTCTCCGGCAGATCGTCGACGATCAGCAGCTTGGCTTGGATATTACTTAGCATGGGATTCGTTCCAGCTCGGCAAGCAGACGGCTGATGCCGCGCAAAGGGAGAATGTAATCCGGTTGGTGCAGGGCCAGGGCCGCGTCCGGCATGGTCGAGACATGGGCTTCATCGGGGTCCTGGACGATGGTCAGGCCGCCTTGGCGCTTGACCTCGGCCAGGCCCCGGGCACCGTCCTGGTTGGCGCCGGTCAGGAGCACCGCCGCCAGGTTGTGGCCATAGGCATCGGCGGCCGATTCGAACAGGTAGTCGATGGCCGGGCGCGAATGGTGCAACCGCTCCTCCTGGCTCAGGGACAGGCTACGGTCCTGCTCCACCGACAGGTGATAGCCGGGCGCCGCGAAATACAGGGTGCCGGGGACGATCTGCTCCTTGTCGTCGGCCTCCTTCACCGGCAGCGCCAGGCGCCGGTCGAAGACTTCGGCCAACTGGCTGCGGCGCTCGTCGGGCAGGTGCAGGACCACAATCACCGGCAGCTGGAAGCCCTCGGGAAAATCACTGAAGAGGTTCAACAGCGCCTCGACGCCACCGGCGGATGCACCGACCACTATGGCTTCGACCCGCCGCCGCCAATGCGGCTTGGCATTCTCCCGGTTCATGTCTTGCGATAGATCCGTTCTTGTTTGACCAGGGGCTCGAAGTGCTTGCCGTAGGCAGAAAAGTCCAGGGTCTCCTTGCTGCCCAGTACCAAGAAACCACGATGGCAGAGTGACTCGTGAAACAGTCCGAAGGCCCGATCCTGAAGTTTTTTATTGAAATAAATCAACACGTTACGACATGAAATTAATTGAGTTTCTGAGAATACGCTATCGGTTGCCAGGCTGTGATCGGCAAAGGTCACGTTCTCCCTCAGGCTCTTGTCGAAGATCGCGTAATCGTAGGCCGCGGTGTAGTAGTCGGCAAAGGAGCGCTGGCCACCGGCCTGCTGGTAGTTGTGGGTATAGGCCCGCACGTTCTCCAGGGAGAAGATGCCCTGCTTGGCTTTTTCCAGGGAACTGGGGTTGATGTCCGTGGCGTAGATGATGGTGCGCTCCAGCAGCCCTTCCTCGCGCAGCAGGATGGCCATGGAATAGACCTCCTCGCCGGTGCTGCAGCCGGCGATCCAGATCTTGATCGACGGGTAGGTCTTGAGCAGCGGCACCACTTCCTGGCGGATCGCCAGGAAGTGCGAGGGGTCGCGAAACATCTCGCTCACCGGAATGGTCAGGAACTGCAGCAGCTGCATGAACGCCGTGGGGTCGTGCAGCACCCGCTCCTGCAGCGCCGAGATGGTCTTGCAGTCGAACTGGCGCAGGGCGTGGCTGACCCGGCGCTTGATCGAAGCACCGGAATAGTCGCGGAAGTCGTAGCTGTATTTGAGATAAATCGCTTCGATCAACAAGCGCAGTTCGATTTCGGTATTACGCTCCACTAAATTCTTTCCATCTTGGGTAGCCAGACTCGGATCAACGAGAACAACCGGTCGAGGTCGATGGGCTTGGCCAGGTAGTCGTTGGAGCCCGCCTGCAGGCAGCGCTCCTGATCATCCTTCATGGCCTTGGCGGTTACCGCGATGATCGGCAGCTTGCGCCAGCGCGGGTCCTTGCGGATCTGCACCGTTGCCTCGAAACCGTCCATCTCCGGCATCATCACGTCCATCAGCACCAGGTCGATGTCCTCGACTTCATTGAGTTTCGCGATGGCTTCATGGCCGTTACGGCCAATCACCACCACCGCGCCCTTGTGTTCCAGGGCGCTGGTCAGGGCGAAGATGTTGCGCACGTCGTCATCCACCAGGAGGATCTTGCGCCCCTCGAACACCTTGTCGCGGCTGCGGGCGGTCTTGAGCATCTTCTGCCGTTCATGGGACAACTGGGATTCGACTTTGTGCAGAAAAAGCGTCACTTCATCCAGCAGGCGCTCCGGCGAGCGTGCACCCTTGATGATGATCGAGCGTGAATACTTGCGCAGCTCGGCCTCTTCGTCCCGGGTCAGGTTGCGCCCGGTGTAGACGATCACCGGCGGGAAGGAGCAGATGTCCTCGGTGGACATGCGCTTGAGCAGGTCGTTGCCGAGCATGTCCGGCAGCTTGAGGTCGATGATCATGCAGTCATAGACGTTCTCGCGCAGCAGGTCCAGGGCATCCTGGGCCAGGCCCACGGCGGTGATCTCTATGTCATCGTCGCCGATCAGCCGAGCAATGCTGTCGCGCTGCAGGTCGTCGTCCTCCACCAGCAGCACGCGCTTGACCTTCTGCGTCAGCTTGGCTTCGAGGCGGGCGAAGACGTCCTTGAGCTCCTCGCGGGTGGTGGGTTTTACCGCATAGCCCACGGCGCCCATGTGCATGGCCGCTTCCACCCGGTCTTCCACCGAGATCACATGCACCGGAATGTGCCGGGTCTGGGCATGCTCCTTGAGCCGCTGCAATACGGTCAGCCCGGAATGGTCGGGCAGGCGCATGTCCAGCAGGATCGCATCGGGAAGGAACTCGCAGGCCAGGCTGTAGCCTTCGTCGGCGCCATGGGCCACCAGGCAGTGGTAACCCAGCTCGTGGGCCAGGTCGAAAAGAATGTGGGCGAAGTTGGCCTCGTCCTCCACCACCAGGATGCAACGGCTGCTGAACGGCGCCTTGTCGCGGTCATCGGCAAAACGCGGGATCTGCAGGCTGTCCGCCTCGACCACTGCCACGGCAGGGGCGGCGAGCGCTGGCGGCGCCAGCGCGGCGACCGGAACCTGAGGCGCCAGCACCGGCGCGGCAGCCTCGCTGTAGTGCTCCGGCAGCACCAGGGTGAACACGCTGCCACGCCCCGGCTCGCTGCTGACACTGATGGAGCCGCCGAGCAGGGTCGCCAGGTCCCGGGAGATCGACAGCCCCAGGCCGGTACCGCCATAGCGCCGGTTGGTGGTGCCATCGGCCTGGCGGAAGGCTTCGAAAATGCTCTCCTGCTGGTCCCCGGCAATACCAATCCCCGAATCCTGCACGGCAAAGGCGATGCCGGCGTCCGGATGGGCGCTGACACTCAAGCTGACCTGGCCCTTCTCGGTGAACTTGACCGCGTTGGACAACAGGTTCTTGAGAATCTGCTCGACCCGCTGGCGATCGGTGAACAGCATCTGCGGCACGCCCGGCTGCAGCTCCACCTTGAACTCCAGGCCCTTGTCCGCCGTCAGCGGCTGGAACAGGCTGCGCAGGCCGTCCACCAGGCGCGGCACACTGGCGTTCTCCGGGCGCACTTCGAGCTTGCCCGCCTCGACCTTGGAAATATCGAGGATGTCGTTGATCAGGTTCAGCAGGTCATTGCCGGCGGAATAGATCGACTCGGCGAACTTGACCTGCTCGGCGCTGAGGTTGTCCTGGGGGTTCTCCGCCAGCAGCTTGGCCAGGATCAGCGAGCTGTTGAGCGGCGTGCGCAGCTCGTGGGACATGTTGGCGAGGAACTCGGACTTGTACTTGCTCGAGCGCTGCAACTCCTCGGCACGGGCCTCGAGCTGGAGCTGCGCCTCGTTCAGCTCGCCGTTCTTGTGGTCCATGGCGTCGCGCTGGTCGGCCAGTACCTGGGCCTGCTCCGCCAGTTGTTCGTTGGTCTGCTCCAGCTCCACCTGCTGGGTTTCCAGGTGCGCCTGGGATTCCTTGAGAATCCGCGACTGCTCTTCCAGCTCTTCGTTGGCGGTCTTGAGCTCTTCCTGCTGCACCTGCAGCTCTTCATTGAGCTGCTGGGTCTCGGCCAGCACTTCCTGCAGGCGCTGGCGATAGCGCGCAGCCTCGATGGAGGTGCCGATGTTGGCGGCAATCAGTTCCAGCAGTTCCACATCGCGGTCGCTCAAGGCCCGCAGGAAACCCAACTCGATCACCCCGTTGACCCGGCCGTCGTCGGTGGTCGGCACCACCAGCACACTGCGTGGCGCGCCCTCGCCGAGGCCGGAGCTGACCTTGAAGTAATCCGCCGGCACCTGGTCCAGGCGGATCAGGCGCTTGTTCTGTGCAGCCTGGCCCACCAGGCCTTCATCGCTGTACAGCGACTGCTCTTGCTGTTCCTGCTCCCGGGAGAAGCCATAGCTGGCCACGCGCTTGAGACCGCCGTGCTCTTCACGGACATACAGCGCCGCCACCGGGGTATCCAGGTAGTGGGCGCAGAACTGCAGGATGTTGCGGCCCAGCAGGTTCAGGGTCAGTTGCCCGAGCATCTGCTCGGCCAGTTCGGTCTGGCCGTTGCGCAGCCAGGCCTGCTGCTCCAGGCGCCGGGCGCTTTTTTCCTGGGCCTCGAGGTTGTCGCTGTAGCTTCTGGACAGGCTCAGCAGGTCGCGGCGCCCGACATAGGCCAACAGGCCGCTGATGCCCACCACGAACAGCAGATAGAGAACCACGCTGAAAATCGTCGTGCGGCTGACGTTTTCATTGCGCTCCAGGCGCAGCTGCTGCTCCATGGCCACCGCATTGTCGTATTCCTTGCGTACCTCGTCGGTCAGCCGCTTGCCGCGCCCGGCCTGCACCGCCGCCCGGTAGTCGCCGCTCTGGCGGCGCAAGTCGATCATGCCCTGGGCGTAGTTGTTCCACTCCACCTGCAGGGCTTCGAGGCGCTTGAGGCGGTCCACCTGCTGCGGGTTGTCCGCCACCAGCTCCTGCAAACCGCGCAGTTCGCTGATGATGCGGGGCTTGGCCACCTCATAGGGGTCGAGGAAATGCTCGTCGCCGGTGATCAGGAAGCCGCGCATGCCGGTTTCCAGGTCAATGGTCAGGCGCGCGGCCTCATTGAGGTTGTTGATCACCCGGTCAGTGTGCTGCACCCACTGGATGACCGACAGCAGGTAGGTGATCAGGGACACGAAAAAAACCGCGCTGAGCACGCCAACACCCAGCGGCAGGCTGATGTTGCGGGTCAGCAGCTTGCGAAAACTCTGCTCATCAACCGAGGACGGACGAATCATTTGACGGACCTGGCTGCCAGTTAAAAAAACGAAGTTTGCCCCACATTCGGCCATGACAGCTATTTTTTATAAGCGTCGGCCCCACCATTGCGATTTGACCTGCCCCGGGACAAGGGAAGCGGTTATTCTTGGCAACGCTTGTACAGCTGCGTTTTTTTGTACAGCTTCGGGAACTTGTGACAAGCCGCCACTTACTGATGCACAGGGCCCATTGCTACGCTGCCCCACCGAATTCATTTCTTGAGAGTGTCCCTATGCCCGCCAGCGCTTCCACCATCCTAGTCGTCGAAGACGATGCCATCGTGCGCATGCTGATTGTCGATGTGCTCGAAGAGCTCGAATTCAGCGTTGTCGAGGCCGACGGCGGCGAGGCGGCGCTGGGCCTGCTGCAAGACCTGGAGCAGCCCATCGACCTGCTGATGACCGATGTCGGCCTGCCCGGCATCAACGGTCGCGAACTGGCGGAGCAGGCCCGCCGGTTGCGTCCCCAGTTACCGGTGCTGTTCGCCAGTGGCTACGCCGAGTCGATCGAGGTGCCCGCAGGCATGGCGGTGATCGGCAAGCCGTTCTCCATCGATCAGTTGCGCGACAAGGTGCGCGCCATCCTCGGCTGACCCCATCCGTCGGCGGCCCTGCGCTGTGGTTTAATGGCGGCCTTTTTTGCCCTTGCCTGCCAGGAATGCCCGCTGATGAGTCCCACCGCCGCAACCAAAGTCCTGATCATTGGTTACGTCTGGCCCGAACCCCGCTCCTCCGCCGCCGGCGGGCACATGATGCAGATCCTCCAGTGCTTTCTCGACCAGGGCTGGGAACTGACCTTCAGCAGCCCGGCCAATGAAGGCGAGCACAAGGAGGACCTCCAGGCCCTGGGCATCCGCGAGTGCCCGATCGAGCTCAACAACGCGAGTTTCGACCGTTTCGTCGCCGAACTGGCGCCGGACATCGTGCTGTTCGACCAGTTCATGATGGAAGAACAGTTCGGCTGGCGCGTGGAACAACACTGCCCGAGCGCCCTGCGGGTCCTGGAAACCTCGGACCTGCAATGCCTGCGCCATGCCCGGCACCAGCGGCTCAAGGAGCACCTCAAGCGCGATACCGACGAGGACGACTTCAGCCCCTTGTTCGCCAAGGCCGCGATCGAAGAGTTCCGGCACATGGCCGAAACCGACCTGGCCAAGCGCGAAATCGCCGCCCTCTACCGCTGCGACCTGAGCCTGATGGTTTCCCAGGTGGAAATCGAGTTGCTGGTCGAGCAGTTCGGCCTGCCAGCGGCCCTGCTGCACTGGTGCCCATTGATGGTGGAGCCATTGGCCGGGGACTTCATGCCCTTCGAGCAGCGAGCCCACTTCCTCAGCATCGGCAACTTCCGCCATGCGCCAAACTGGGACGCCGTGCTCTGGATGAAGAATCGTGTGTGGCCCCTGATCCGCCAGCAACTGCCAGGCGCACAGTTGCACCTGTACGGCGCCTACACCCCGCCCAAGGCCGCGGCGCTGCACAATCCGGCCCAGGGCTTTCACATCATGAACTGGGCCGAGGATGCGTTGCAGGTGATGAGCGCTGCGCGCATCTGCCTGGCGCCCCTGCGTTTTGGCGCCGGAATCAAGGGCAAGCTGCTCGACGCCATGCTGTGCGGCACCCCCAGCGTGACCACGCCGATGGGCAGCGAATCGATGCTCGAAGCGGGCCTGCCCTGGCCGGGAGCCGTGGCCGAATCGGCCAGCGCCCTGGCCGCGGCGGCGGTGGCGCTGTACCAGGATCAGGCCCTCTGGCAGCAGGCCCAGGCCCGGGGAGTGGCCTTGTTGGCGGCACGTTATTGCCAGCAAGTGCATGGCCCGGCGCTGATCCAGCGCCTGGAGCACTGCCGCCAGCACCTGGCGCAGTTGCGCCGGGACAACTTCACCGGCTCCATGCTGCGTCACCATCACCACAAGAGCACCCAGTACATGGCGCAATGGATCGAAGCCAAGAACCGCCCGGCCAGCCCCTGATCGGCAACTGCGGCCGTGGGGCAAGCGCCACCACAGCGGCGTGACCCGGCGTTGCTGCGCAACGGCAACGCCCGCTGCGACCTCGGCCGGCCACAGTGCCGCCATGGCCACCGAGGCTGGTGCGCACGTCGGGGGCGAGGCATTATCAACCCGGCCAACAACAAGAACAGACCCGCGCCATGAGTCGACCCGGCAAGATCACCGACCCCTCCTATGAACTGATGGACGACCACAACGGCCGCTCCATCATCTATCGCCAGCACGGTTTCCCCTGCCCGCTGGTGCGCTGGCATTTTCACAAGGAATACGAACTGCACCTGATCGTCGCCAGCTCCGGCAAGGTGTTCATTGGCGACTACATCGGCAACTTCTATCCCCAGACCCTGTTTCTCACCGGCCCCAACCTGCCCCACAACTGGATCAGCCAGGTGGCCGAGGACGAAGTGGTGAGCAAGCGCGACATGCTGGTGAACTTCACCGACGAGTTGTTCGACAACGCCAGCCAGGTATTCGCCGAACTGAAGAACCTCGGTCCGCTGCTGGAGCGGGCCCAGTGCGGCATCGAATTCCGCTGCCCGCACACCATCGCCCAGGCCGTGACGCTGATGCAGTGCATCGCCGACTCCAGCGGCATCACCCGCCTCGGGCACTTCTTCATCCTCATGGAACTGCTCGCCGCCTGCGACGACTACCAGTTGCTGTCCGGCACCACCCGCATGCAACTGGCGGATGAGCACAGCATCGACCGCACCAACCGAGCGGTGGACTACATCTTTGCCCACTACGCCCGGGAACTGCCCCTGGAAGAAGTCGCCGACTACCTGGGCATGAAGCCCAGTTATTTCTCCCGGGTGTTCAAGCAAGCCACCGGACGCTGCTTCATCGAGTTCGTCAATCGCCTACGGATCAGCAAGTCCTGCGAACTGCTGGCCGATGGCAACAAACCGGTCACCGACGTGTGCTTCGAGTCGGGCTTCAACAACATTTCCAACTTCAACCGGCGCTTCCAGCAGCTCAAGGGCATGACCCCCTCCCACTACCGCCGCCTGGCGGTGCAACGGCTGACCGAACAGAACCTTGGCTGAGCCCCCATGCTCGGCGCAGGGCTCAAGGGCCTCTTCGCCGGCAAGCCGGCTCCTACAAGAACACCGCCGATATCGCGCCAGCTGTAGGAGCTGGCTTGCCAGCGAAGGCGGCCCCACGCCCGGTGCAAACCTCAAGGGCCTCTTCGCCGGCAAGCCGGCTCCTACAAGAGCACCGCCAATATCGCGCCAGCTGTAGGAGCTGGCTTGCCAGCGAAGGCGGCCTAATGCCCGGCACAAACCTCAAGGGCCTCTTCGCCGGCAAGCCGGCTCCTACAAGAACACCGCCAATATCGCGCCAGCTGTAGGAGCTGGCTTGCCAGCGAAGGCGGCCTCACGCCCCGCGCACACCTCAAGGGCCTCTTCGCCGGCAAGCCGGCTCCTACAAGAACACCGCCGATATCGCGCCAGCTGTAGGAGCTGGCTTGCCAGCGAAGGCGGCCTCATGCCCGGTGCAAACCTCAAGGACCTCTTCGCCGGCAAGCCGGCTCCTACAAGAACACCGCCGATATCGCGCCAGCTGTAGGAGCTGGCTTGCCAGCGAAGGCGGCCCCACGCCCAGCACCCGGGACAATCCCCCCCCACAACCAACAAACCGGTCTAGGCTTGGTAAATGAGACCCGTTCAGCTTCCGTTCAGCAGCTGTCAATAATCTTCATTTAGCAATGAGTATCATTATGTTACAAATTGTTTTCCGCCCCTTGCTACCCGTTGGTGATGAATGCTCGTTCCATTTCTGATCATGTTGCGCGAAGGGATTGAAGCCGCGCTCATCGTTGGCATCATCGCCAGCTACCTGAAGCAGACTGGCCGTGGCCAGTGGATGCCCGCGGTGTGGATCGGGGTGTTTCTCGCGGCGGCCCTGGCCCTGCTGGTGGGCGGCGGTCTGGAGCTGATGAGCGCCGAGTTCCCGCAGAAGCAACAGGAACTCTTCGAAGGCATCGTCGGCCTGGTGGCCGTCGGCATCCTCAGCTCCATGGTGTTCTGGATGCGCAAGGTGGCGCGCTCCATCAAGCATTCCCTACAGGCATCCCTGGATCACGCCCTGGCCGGGTCTCGGCACCAGGTCATCGCGCTGATCGCCATGGTGTTCTTCGCCGTCGCCCGGGAAGGCCTAGAAACCGTGTTCTTCCTGCTGGCGGTGTTCCAGCAGAGCGAAGGCCCGGGCGCGCCCATCGGCGCCCTGCTGGGGCTGATCTGCGCGATCATCGTCGGCTTCCTGATCTACACCGGCAGCATGCGCCTGAACCTCGGTGCGTTCTTTCGCTGGACCGGGCTGTTCATCCTGGTGGTGGCTGCCGGGATCCTCGCCAATTCAGTGCAAGCCCTGCATGAAGCCGGGGTCTGGAACCACCTGCAGACCGTGCTCTTCGATTTCAGCGCCAGCCTGCCCATGGACGGTCCGCTGGGTTCGGTGCTGGCCGGCATGTTCGGTTACCAGGACGCCCCCACCATCAGCACACTCGGCGCCTATGTGTTGTACCTGGGCGTGACCCTGGTGCTGTTCTTCCTGCCCGGCGGCGCCCCGACCCAAGCACCCGGCCCCTCGTCTTCCGTTTCCAGTCAGTAAGGCTCCCCATGACCCAGCAAGCCTCCCCCCAGGCCTCACCTCCCCGCGCACTGCGCTGGGCGGTTGCCGGCTCGGTGATCGTGATGATCGCCGCCGGCGGGCTGTTCTACTACGCCTCGCAACTGGCCGCCAGCAAGCGCCAGGCCCATCAGGGCGAAATCACCGTGACCATCCATCCCCACAGCTGCGAACCCAATGCCCTGACAGTCCCGGCCGGGCGTGCCAGCTTTCGCATCGTCAACCGGTCGGAACGCGCAGTGGAGTGGGAAATCCTCGACGGCGTGCTGGTGGTCGAAGAGCGGGAAAACATCGCCCCCGGCCTGAGCCAGGTGATCAACGCCAACCTGCTGCCCGGGGACTACGCCATCACCTGCGGGCTGCTGAGCAACCCCCGCGGCACCTTGCACGTGACCCCCACCGCCGAGTCCGATGCCCAGGCCAAGGCCCGGCCGTCGATGGTGGCCTTCATCGGCCCGCTGTCGGAGTTCAGGGTCTACCTGAGCACCCAGGGCAGCGCCCTGATCAAGGCGGTGAGCGCCTTGCAGCAGGCCATCGACGCCGGCGACCTGAAACAGGCCCAGGCCCTGTACCTGCCGGCCCGCGCCGCCTACCAGCGCCTGGCGCCAGCCGCCCAGCGCCAGGCCGAACTGGACAACGCCATCAATGCTCGCGCCGACTACTTCGAGCAGCGCGAGCAGGATCCGGGGTTCAGCGGCTTCCACCGCCTGGAATACGGCCTGTTCCAGAAGCGCGACCTGGCCGGCCTGGACACCGTTGCCCGACGCCTGTCCAGCGACGTTGCCAGCCTCAAGGAGCAACTGCTGGCCCAGACCCTGCCCCCAGAGCAACTGGTCAGCGTGGTGGCGCGCAACATCCGCAGCCTGGCCGACCTGCGGGCCAGCAGCGGTGAAGAGGAACGCTACAGCCACAGCGACCTCAACGGCTTTGCCGCGAACCTGGAAACCACCCGCAAGGTCATCGACCTGCTGCGGCCGCTGCTGGCCAAATCCGCGCCGTCGGTACTGCCCCAGGTGGACAGTGCCACCAGTGCCCTGGGCGCCCGCCTCGACAGCCTGCGCGACGGCTTCGGCTATGTGGACTACGACCAGGTCAGCGCCGCACAACGCAAAGAGATCGCCGACAAGGCCAAGGCCCTGGCCGACGCCCTCGACGGTATCGATCCCGCACTCGGCCTTTCCGGCCTGTAACCAGAACGAGCCTTCAATGAACGATTCAGATCCGTCCAACCCGTCCTTTTCCGCCCAGCGCCGGCGTGTGCTCCTGGGCATGGGCGCCGCCGGCGTGGCCCTGGCCGGCAGCAGCCTGAGCTGCCCGGCCATGGCCGCCCCTGCCGCCCAGGTCACCGAAGCCCCCAGCAGCGACAAGACCCAGGACCGCCACGCGTTCCACGGCCAGCACCAGAGCGGCATCGTCACCCCGCGCCCCGCCTCCGGCATGCTGGTGTCCTTCGATGTGCTGGCCAGTGATCGCGATGACCTGGAGCGGCTGTTCAAAACCCTCAACGAGCGCATTGCCTTTCTCATGCACGGTGGCCCGGTGGCCCAGGTCGACCCGAAACTGCCGCCCCTGGATTCCGGGATCCTCGGCCCGGTGGTGACCCCGGACAACCTGACCATCACCGTCTCGGTGGGCGAGTCGCTGTTCGACGAGCGCTTCGGCCTGGAAGCCGCCAAGCCCAAGCGCCTGGTGCGCATGGTGGGCTTTCCCAACGATGCCCTGGAACCGGCCTGCTGCCACGGTGACCTGAGCCTGCAGTTCTGCTCCAACACCGCCGACACCAACATCCATGCCCTGCGCGACATCGTCAAGAACCTGCCGGACCTGCTGCTGGTGCGCTGGAAACAGGAAGGCAGCGTGCCGCCCCAGGCCCCGGCCAAATCCGGCGAACCGGCGCAGAGCGCACGCAACTTCCTGGGCTTTCGCGACGGTTCGGCCAACCCCGACTCCAACGACCAGAAAGCCATGCAGCAGATCGTCTGGGTCCAGCCCGGCAGCGACGAGCCGGCCTGGGCGGCCCATGGCAGCTACCAGGCGGTGCGCATCATTCGCAACTTCGTCGAGCGCTGGGACCGTACCCCGCTGCAGGAGCAGGAAAGCATCATTGGCCGAATCAAGGCCAGCGGCGCCCCCATGGACGGCCGCCAGGAAAGCCAGGTGCCCGACTACGCCCGGGACCCTCACGGCAAGGTCACCAAGCTCGACGCGCACATTCGCCTGGCCAACCCGCGCACTGCGCAGACCCAGCAGAACCTGATCCTGCGCCGGCCGTTCAACTACTCCAACGGGGTCAACAAGAACGGCCAGCTGGACATGGGCCTGCTGTTCATCTGCTACCAGGCGGACCTGGAAAAAGGCTTTATCGCGGTACAGACCCGCCTCAACGGCGAACCCCTGGAGGAGTACCTCAAGCCCACTGGCGGCGGCTACTTCTTCACCCTGCCGGGGGTCAATGGCGAGCAGGACTTCATCGGTCGCTCGCTGCTCGATGCGACCCGCCCCACAACCACCGCCTAACACCAAAGACACAACAACCCCCACGGAAAAGTCCCATGAAAAAGTCGCCTCTCGCTGTGTTGCTGACCCTTGGCTTGCTCCACGCGCCGCTTTCGGCGTTCGCCGCCACCGCGCCCCTGGAGCTGGTGGGGCCGATTTCCGACTACAAGATCTACGTCACCGAACAGCTCGACGAGTTGGCCAGCCACACCCAGCAATTCACCGACGCGGTGAAGCAAGGCGACCTGGCCGCCGCCAAGAAGCTCTACGCGCCGACCCGGGTCTACTACGAGTCGATCGAACCGATTGCCGAGCTGTTCAGTGACCTCGACGCGTCCATCGATTCCCGGGTCGACGACCATGAAAAAGGCGTCAAGGCCGAGGACTTCACCGGCTTCCACCGCCTGGAATACTCGCTGTTCTCGGAAAACAGCACCGAAGGCCTGGGCGAGCTGGCCGACGGCCTGAACAAGGACGTCAAGGACCTGCAGACCCGCGTTGCCGGCCTGACCTTCCCACCGGAAAAAGTCGTCGGCGGCGCCGCCGCGCTGCTGGAAGAAGTGGCCGCGACCAAGATCTCCGGCGAGGAAGACCGCTACAGCCACACCGACCTCTACGACTTCCAGGGCAACATCGACGGCGCGAAGAAAATCGTCGACCTGTTCCGTCCGCAGATCGAGAAGCAGGACAAGGCCTTTGTCGCCAAGGTCGACAAGAACTTCGCCACGGTGAACAAGATCCTCGCCAAGTACAAAACCGCCGATGGCGGCTTCATGACCTATGACAAGGTCAAGGAAGCCGACCGCAAGGCCCTGGTGGGCCCGGTCAACACCCTGGCCGAAGACCTCTCCACCCTGCGCGGCAAGCTGGGCCTGAACTGAGCCCCCGTCAGCCGGCGGTCGCCCTTTCGCCCATCGCGCGAGGGTGACCCGGCGGGATCGCTCGACTGCACCTGAGGCATAATGCGACGGATCTCGCACCCTCCCCCGACAAGGGGCATTCCAACGGACCTGGGCAAACCTTGAAACAACGATTGAGCAACATCACCGAATTCTTCATCGACTGGATCGCAGCGCCGCTCCACATCAAGCTGTACAGCACCGCCATGCTGCTTGCCTTTGCCTGGGTGATCTGTATTTCCTTCAGCGGCGATATCCACCTCTTGACGCCACTGAGCCTGGCACTGTGTGGCGCGACACTGACCCTGGCGGCACTGGCGCTGCTGATCGAGATCCATGGCTGGGCGTCGACACTCAAGAGCTGGCAGGAAAAGTCCTGGCTGGTGCGCGGTGTATTGGCCGGCCTGCTGGCCATGGCCCTGGCTTTCTCAGCCGCCTATGCCGCCACCCTGGTCAACGAGATCACTGGGGTGCCGCCGTCACTCTTTCCCTATACCACCGCCTTCCTGACCCCGCCGGCAGCATTGGCCGTGGTGTTGATTGTCATCCTCGGCATCTACATCGCGACCTCCCTTCATCTATTGCTGAGCGCCCTGGTCACGATACCGCTCAACCTGATCCAAGCCCTGCTGCCTGGCAACCGGGCCAAAGCGCCGCGCTGGAGCAATACAGTCAGGGGCATGAGGCTGGTCGGGGTCGGTGCGCTGATCATGGCCATCTTCTATATCGGCCCCTGGTATGCACTGAGCCTGAATGCGGCCGGACGCCTGTTCGCCAGCTCCTTTGAAATGTATGCCCACGATCCCTGCATCAGCGATCCCACGCAGGAACGCATGGCCCGCATCGACGATGAGAACGTGCTGGTGGTCAGCAGCGGCAGCCGCTTCAACGCAGTGTTCGAGAGACGGCGTTGCAGCAAGAGCCAAGAAATCGTTGCCCGCGAAAGCCTACGCCCCTTGCCCTGAAATCACCGGCGCTGCCGCAAAGCGGCGCTCCACGGTGGATCGACGCTGTCTGAATCACCCTCCTCCATAAGCCTGTGCCTGGTCCGATGGTTTGTGTAAAGTCCCGGCACCTGCGATCTCACGGAAGACTGTCCATGCCCCGCTCCACCCCTGCCACCCCCACGGCTGCATTCAGCCTGCTGCCACTGATGGCTGCCTACATGGCCTGCACCATGTCGATGATGGCCTTCGTCTCGCTGATCGGCCCGATCTCCCGCGCCTTGCACCTGGAGACCTGGCACGCCGGCGCCGCGGTCACCGTGTCCGGGGTGATCTGGATGCTCCTGGCGCGCCCCTGGGGCCAGGCCAGTGACCGCTTCGGCCGACGCCGGGTGCTGCTGCTCGGCACCGCCGGCTTCACCCTGGCCTATTGGGCCCTGTGCCTGTTCATCGACCTGTCGCTGCAGACCCTGCCCAGCGTCGCCATGGCCTTTCTCGGGCTGATGCTCGGACGCGGCCTGATCGGCGCCTTCTATGCCGCGATCCCGGTGGGCGGCTTCGCCTTGATCGCCGACAACGTCGAACCCCAGCACCGGGCCCGGGCCATGGCCACCCTGGGGGCGGCCAACGCCGTGGGCCTGGTGGTCGGCCCGGCACTGGCCGCACTGCTGGCCCGCTACAGCCTGAGCCTGCCGTTCTACGCCATGGCGCTGCTGCCGCTGCTGGCGTTCCTGATTCTGCGCTTCAAGCTGCCGCGCCAGGAGCTGCACCTCAAGCAGGCACCGAGCACAGTGCGGCTCAATGACCCGCGCCTGGTACGGCCGATGGTGGTGGCCTTCGTCGCCATGCTCTGCGTGTCGATCGCCCAGATCACCGTCAGTTTCTATGCCCTGGACCGGCTGAACATGAGCCCGGCCGACGCCGCCCAGACTGCCGGAGTGGCCCTGGCCATGGTCGGCGTGGCACTGATCTGTTCGCAGTTGGTGGTACGCAAGCTGGAGTGGCCACCCCTGCGCATGATCCGCTACGGCGCCCTGCTGTCGGCCCTGGGTTATGCCGGCAGCATGCTGGTGGACAGCGCCTGGGGCCTGTGGCTGGCGTTCTTTGTCTCGGCGGCAGGCATGGGCGGAGTGTTCCCCTCGTTCTCGGCCCTGGCGGCCAACTCGGTGCAGGCTTCGGAACAGGGCGCCACGGCAGGCAGCATTGGCGCCGCCCAGGGCCTGGGCGTGGTCATCGGGCCTTTGGCCGGAACCTTGATCTACGCCGTGGAACCGCGCCTGCCCTACCTGCTGGCGGCAGTACTGCTGCTAGCGGTGGCGCTGTGGCCGAATCCGCCGACTAAGGCCTGAAGCCTGATCGACCGCGCTAGCCGCTAGCGCCGCAGAACCGGCGCGCTGTGGCCAGAAGGCCGCCGGCAAGAGCCTGGCGGTCCGGTCGCAGCCTTGACGCTGCGGCGCTGCCTGGTTGGGTTACAGCATGCGGTAGAGCAGGCGCTCGATGCGCACCCGGCTGACCCGGCGCAGGAACTTGCCCACGGCCTCCGGGTAGTCCACCAGGCTGTCCAGGTACTGGAAGTGCTCGATCCGCCGGGTGTGCCGGTAGATCAGCGCCTGCTCGGCCTGGCGCGCCGCCAGCAGCTCGCCCTTGGGGTCGTCCAGCAACAGCGCGTTTTCCAGGTCCAGGCGGAAGGCCCGCGGGTTGAGGTTGTTGCCGGTGAGCAAGGTGTAGCGCTCGTCGACCCACATGCCCTTGAGGTGGTAGGTGTTGTCGCCGTCACGCCACAGGTGCAGGTTCAACAGGCCGCTGTCGATGGCCTTCTGGTGACGCTTGGCAAAACGCCGCAGGCTGATCTCGTACAGGTACGGCAGCGCGGCGATGACCTTGAACGGCTCGCTGGGGGGGATATAGAAGTCGTTGGCGGTCTTGTCGCCGACGATGATGTCGATCTTCACCCCGCGCTCCAGGGCGCGGTTGATCTCCCGGGTCACCACCAGTGGCAGGTTGAAATACGGGGTGCAGATGGTCAGCTGGTGCTGGGCCCCGGCAATCAGCTCGCAGATCACCCGATTCAACGGGTTGCCCTTGCCCACCCCCAGCAAGGGGCTGACCGATAGCCCGCTCTTGTCCAGGCCGCCAGCGGTGGTGTCGTAGGTCGCGTGCTTGAGCCGGCTGCGCAGGTCACCGATGTCGTTGCGCAGGCTGCGGGTGGTGGGCAGGTTTGGCAGGTCCAGGCGATGCACCGCCCGCGACGCCACCAGGCCATGCTGCACCAGATGGTGCATGGAGTCGGCCAGGGCCTGGTTGTGCAGCAGGTGATAACGGTCGAAGCGATACTTGTCGAACTTGTGCAGGTACACGTTGTTCAGGCTGGCGCCGCTGTAGAGCACGCGGTCGTCGATCACGAAGCCCTTGAGGTGCAACACCCCGAACAGCTCCCGGGTCTGCACCGGCACGCCGTAGATCGGCACCTCGCTGGCGTGGCTACGGGTCATGTCCTGATACCAGGCGGAGTTGCCCGGCTGCTTGCCGGCACCGATCAGGCCGCGCTGGGCGCGCAGCCAGTCCACCACCACCAGCACTTCCAGCTCCGGCCGGGCGGCCTTGGCGGCGTGCAGCGCATCGAGAATTTCCTGGCCGGCTTCATCCTGTTGCAGGTACAGCGCGACGATATAGATACGCCGGGTGGCCTGGGCAATTTGCTCCAGCAGAGTACGGCGAAATTCCGCAGCGCCACAAAGGGTGGTGAAGGCCTCGGCGGCCAGGGGGAAGCTGCGCAGCTTGGGCAGCAGGGAACGTTTGAAAAGCGACGGCATAGGGCTCGCGGTGGCTCAAATCCAAAGAGCGCAAGAGCTTACACCATGGGCCGGCCCGAGTCCCCTCCCTGGCACGGATAAGCCCTGGCTGACGCAACAGGCCGGACCGCCGCAGCCCCGCGCGCACCTTGCCTGGCCTGGCGCATGAGTTGCTGGCGGCGCATCACGCCAACCTGTCCCGAGCCAGGATAAATAATCGTTGTTGACCAAGGAGAACGATCGTTCTACTCTTGCTCGCATGAACGAAATCATTCCCTCAGAAACACGCGACATCATCCTCGACGTTACCGAGAAGCTGATCTACAAGAACGGCATAGCCGCCACCGGCATGGATCTTCTGGTGAAAACCGCCGGGGTATCGAGAAAGAGCATCTACCGCTATTTCGACAACAAGGACGAGTTGGTGGTGGCCGCCCTCGAACGGCGCGACCGACGCTGGATGCACTGGTACAAGAACGAGGTAGGCAAGGCCGCGACCCCGGCACTGCGACTGCTGGCGCTGTTCAGCGTGCTCGGGGAGTGGTTCGAGTCCGAAGGATTTCGCGGCTGCGCCTTTATCAACACCAGCGGTGAAACCGGTGATCCCCTGGACCCGGTGCGCCTGGTGGCGAAACAGCATAAACACAACCTGCTCGACTACGTGCGCGAGCTTTGCCAGGACCATGGCGCGCAACATCCCTCGCAATTGGCGGCCCAACTGCTGATTCTGATCGATGGCGCCATTACCGTTGCCCTTGTCATGGGCGATCACTGTGCTGCTGATAATGCGCAATGCATGGCGCGTAAGTTATTGGACCTCTGATTGTTTTAAACAAGAGCAACTTTTTTGTTTGAACAGCAACTTTCATTGGAGACAGGTCATGTCATCTAACCCACAATTGCGCCCGCCGCTTCCCCCTTTCACCCGCGAGTCGGCGATTGAAAAGATTCGCCTGGCCGAAGATGGCTGGAATTCCCGGGACCCGGAGCGGGTATCCCTGGCCTACACCCTGGACACCCAGTGGCGCAATCGCGCCGAGTTCGCCCACAACCGCGAGGAAGCCAAGGCCTTCCTCTCTCGCAAATGGGCCAAGGAGCTGGATTACCGGCTGATCAAGGAGCTCTGGGCCTTCACCGACAACCGCATCGCCGTGCGCTATGCCTACGAATGGCATGACGACTCGGGCAACTGGTTCCGCTCCTACGGCAATGAAAACTGGGAGTTCGATGAGCAAGGGCTGATGGCTCATCGCTTCGCCTGCATCAACGACATGCCGATCAAGGCCAGCGAACGCAAGTTCCACTGGCCCCTGGGTCGCCGCCCGGATGATCACCCGGGCCTTTCCGACCTGGGCCTGTAACCGACCCACGCAACACCCACTCCCTGTAGGAGCTGGCTTGCCAGCGAAGGCGTCTGTAAGCCTTGCGCCAGGCTTTCGGGCCCTTTCGCCGGCAAGCCGGCTCCTACAGATAGCCCGCGCAACCACCACCCCGTAGGAGCTGGCTTGCCAGCGAAGGCGTCTGTAAGCCTTGCGCCAGGCTTTCGGGCCCTTTCGCCGGCAAGCCGGCTCCTACAGATAGCCCGCGCCCCCCCCCCGTAGGAGCTGGCTTGCCAGCGAAGGCGTCAGTAAGCCTTGCATCAGGCTTTCGGGCCCTTTCGCCGGCAAGCCGGCTCCTACAGATAGCCCGCGCAACCACCCCCCGTAGGAGCTGGCTTGCCAGCGAAGGCGTCAGTAAGCCTTGCGCCAGGCTTTCGGGCCCTTTCGCCGGCAAGCCGGCTCCTACAGATAGCTCGCGCAACCACCACCCCGTAGGAGCTGGCTTGCCAGCGAAGGCGTCTGTAGGCCTTGCGCCAGGCTTTCGGGCCCTTTCGCCGGCAAGCCGGCTCCTACAGATAGCTCGCGCAACCACCACCCCGTAGGAGCTGGCTTGCCAGCGAAGGCGTCTGTAAGTCTGGCAAGCCCGGCCCGGGGCGGATCGCTTCAGGCGGCAACTTCCTGGTCCTTGAGCCGGGCCTGGGCTTCCAGTTCGCGCACCAGCGGCAGTACGCGCTTGCCGAAATATTCAACCTCTTCCTGGAAATGCAGGAAGCCCGCCAGCACCAGATCCACCCCCACCGCCTTCAAGGCGACAATCCGCTCGGCTATCTGTTGGGGGGTGCCGATGAGGTTGGTCTTGAAGCCGTCGTTGTATTGCACCAGGTCCTCGAAACTTGACTTGGCCCAGTTGCCCTCGCCCTCCGGTGAGGCCTTGCCTGCCTGCTTCGCTGCATCGCCAAAGGCATTGACCGCCTCGGGGTCGGCCTGGTCGATGATCTGCGCCAGCACCGCACGCGCCTCCTCTTCGGTGTCTCGGGCAATCACGAAAGCGTTCACGCCAATCCTTACCGAATGCTGGTTGGCCGCAGCCTTGGCGCGGATGTCATCGACCTGGGCCTTGATCCCCTCAACGCTGTTGCCGTTTGTGAAGTACCAATCCGAGACCCTGGCTGCCATGTCCCGCGCCGCTCGCGAGCTGCCGCCCTGGAAGATTTCCGGCTGGCCCAAGGGCTTGGGCTTGAGGCTGTAATTGTCGAAACGGTAGAAATCGCCCTTGAAGGTGAAGTTGTCCTGGCTCCAGACCCCACGCAAGCAGCGGATGAACTCCTCGGAACGGCGGTAGCGTTCGTCATGCTCCAGCCAGTGTTCGCCGATGGCCTGGAACTCGCCCTTGAACCAACCGCTGACGATGTTCACCGCGATCCGCCCCTCGGTCAGCTGGTCGATGGTCGCCAACTGCTTGGCCGCCAGGGCCGGCTGCCAGGGACCGGGCAGGATCGCCGCAATCACCTTGAGCTGGCGGGTGGCCGCCAGCAGCGCATGGCTGAAGGCGACCGACTCATGCTGGTACTCGGCACCGTAGCCCGCGGTGAAACGGATCTGCGTCAGGGCGTACTCGAAGCCGGCCTGCTCGGCGATCTGCGCCAGCTTGCGGTTGTAGTCGATGCCCCAGTGGGTACGCTGTTCGATCTTGCTCACCACCAGACCGCCGCTGACGTTGGGCACCCAGTAGGCAAATTTCACGGCTTGCTGACTCATGGTTTGGTCCTCGGGACGCAGATAAGGTGCAAGGAGCAGAGCAGCAAGCGTGCCAGCCCCCCGCATCCGCCCCCAGGCAGCCCAGGGCGACTGCCCGCAAGCCCCGCGGGCCCTGCCGTGATGCTCAACGACAGCCGCCTCTGCAAGGCGGCTACCCCCATTTAGGGGCTAGCGCCAGAAACGCCTGAAAACCTGAAAAAACAGGTGATTTGCTGATGGGCTGTTGCCAGGGCAACAGTTGCTCGCGGATCAAGCGCCCTCGGCCCCAGGCAAACCGCCCCTTCACCAGTCGGCATGCTGTGTGCAATCAGCTTCGGCCAGCACTGTTCTTTTCTGCCGCACTCAGGAGCCACACCATGACTGAACATCAGGTAATCAACCCGCTCTCCGTGGGCGTCGACTACGAAGCCCTGGCTGAAGGGTTTCGGCCGATCTTCCAGCGCATTGCCGCCGGCGCCCTGGAGCGCGAGCAGCAGCGCAACCTGCCCCATGAACCCATAAAGTGGCTCAAGGCGGCAGGCTTCGGTGCGCTGCGAGTGCCCGTGGAATATGGCGGGGGCGGCGCGTCCCTGCCCCAGCTGTTTCAGTTGCTGATTGAACTGGCCGAGGCCGACGCCAACCTGCCCCAGGCCCTGCGCGGCCACTTCGCCTTTGTCGAAGATCGCCTGAATGCCCCGCCTGGCCCAGCCCGAGACCTGTGGTTCAAGCGTTTTGTCGAAGGCGACATCGTCGGCTGCGCCTGGACCGAGATCGGCGCGGTGGAAATTGGCCAGGTGATCACCCAAGTCTCTCCCTTGGGTGAGAAATGGCGCCTCAACGGCGAAAAGTTCTACAGCACCGGGAGCCTGTTCTCCGACTGGATCGACGTCTATGCCCGACGCAGCGATACCGGGGGCGACGTGATCGCCGCCGTGCGTACCCACCAGCCGGGCATCGAGCAAAGTGACGACTGGGACGGCTTCGGCCAGCGCACCACGGGCAGCGGCACCTCGCGCTTCAAGGATGCCGAGGTGGACGCCGAGAACATCATCGACTTTGCCACCCGCTTCAAATACCAGACCGCGTTCTACCAGTTGGTGCTGCTGGCGGCCCTGGCCGGCATCGGCCGCGCGGCCCTGCGCGATGTGGCCCATGAAGTGCGCGAACGCAAGCGGGTCTATAGCCACGGCAACGCCTCACGGGTCAGCGCCGATGCCCAGGTGCAGCAGGTGGTGGGCGAGATCGGCGCCCTGGTGTACGCCGCCGAGGCCGCGACACTGCGCGCCGCAGCACCGACGCAACGGGCCTACCTTGCGCGTTTTGCCGGGGATGAACAGCGGGAACGCGCAGCCAACGTGGCGGCGGAGATCGAGTCGGCCACGGCCCAGGTGGCCGTGACCGAGCTGATCCAGCGCGCCACCAGCGAACTGTTCAATGCCCTGGGGGCGTCGGACATTCGCCAGGGCAAGGCTCTGGATCGGCACTGGCGCAACGCCCGCACCCTGTCCTCGCACAACCCGGTGATCTACAAGGCGCGGATCGTCGGCGACTGGCAGATCAACGGCAACGAGCCGCCCTTTGTCTGGCAGATCGGCAACGGTCCCCAGCGCTGACCTCAGGCACAGCCCTTGTAGGAGCTGGCTTGCCAGCGAAGGCGTCATCCGGACAGGCGCTCGGCTCGGGGGCCTCTTCGCCGGCAAGCCGGCTCCTACAGCGAAATCTCGGCGCACCGCCCCGTAGGAGCTGGCTTGCCAGCGAAGGCGTCATCCGGATGGGCGCACGGCTCAGGGGCCTCTTCGCCGGCAAGCCGGCTCCTACAGCGAAATTTCGGTGTACCGCCCCGTAGGAGCTGGCTTGCCAGCGAAGGCGTCATCCGGATGGGCGCACGGCTCAGGGGCCTCTTCGCCGGCAAGCCGGCTCCTACAGCGAAATTTCGGTGCACCGCCCTGTAGGAGCTGGCTTGCCAGCGAAGGCGTCATCCGGATGGGCGCTCGGCTCGGGGGCCTCTTCGCCGGCAAGCCGGCTCCTACAGCGAAATTTCGGTGTGCCGCCCCGTAGGAGCTGGCTTGCCAGCGAAGGCGTCATCCGGACGGGCGCCGCACTCGGGGAGCGGCATCAGACCAAGGTCGTGGCGGTCGCGCAGCGGGCGGGGTTGCAGGTAATATGTCGCACTTTCGCGCAGCCCCCTTTGCGCTTCTCGCCGAAATAAGCCGACCCCATGCCTTTCGAACTCAGCGTAGACCTGACCACCCTCGCCATTCTCGCCCTCGTGGCCTTCATCGCCGGCTTCATCGATGCCATCGCCGGCGGCGGCGGTCTGCTCACCACCCCGGCCCTGCTCACCGCTGGCCTGCCGCCGCACCTGGTGCTGGGCACCAACAAACTGAGTTCGACCTTCGGCTCGGCCACCGCCAGTTTCACCTTCTATCGGCGCAAGCTGTTCCACCCCCGGCAGTGGACCCACGCCATCGTCGGCACCCTGGTGGGCGCCCTGACCGGGGCCATCGTCGCCCACTACCTGCCGGCGGAATGGCTGAACAAGATGCTGCCGGTGATCGTCTTCGCCTGTGGCCTGTACCTGTTGTTCGGCGGTACGCCCAAGGCGCCGCTGGACAGCGATGCCCCGATCAAGAAGAAATGGCAATCGAGCCAGGGCTTCAGCCTGGGCTTCTATGACGGCGTGGCCGGCCCGGGCACCGGGGCCTTCTGGACGGTGAGCAGCCTGCTGCTCTACCCCATCGACCTGGTCAAGGCCAGCGGCGTGGCCCGCAGCATGAACTTCGTCAGCAACATCGCGGCGCTGTCGGTGTTCATCTTTTCCGGGCAGGTGGACTGGATCATCGGCCTGAGCATGGGCCTGTCGGTGATGGTCGGGGCTTTCTTCGGCGCCCGCACCGCCATCAGCGGTGGCGCCAAGTTCATTCGCCCGGTGTTCATCACCGTGGTCCTCGGGCTGACCGTGCGCCTAGCCTGGCAGCACTGGTTCAGCGTGGCCTAGGCGGCGCGCCACATAGAGATCGATCAGGTAGCGGGCAATCGAGCGCGAGGCCGGCAACGGCGGTAGCGCATGCACGCTGAACCACTGGGCGTCCTCGATCTCGTCTTCCTGGGGGATGATCTCGCCGCCGGCGTATTCGGCATGAAAGCCCAGCATCATCGAATGGGGGAACGGCCAGCACTGGCTGCCCACGTACTGGATGTTCGTGACCTCGATGCTCACCTCTTCGCGCACCTCGCGAATCAGGCAATCCTCCGCCGACTCGCCGGGCTCGGCAAAGCCCGCCAGGGTGCTGTAGACCCCGGTGACGAAGCGCGGCGAACGGGCCAGGAGGATTTCGTCACCGCGGGTGATCAACACGATCATGCTCGGCGAGATGCGCGGGTAGCTGCGCAGGTCGCAAGGCTGGCAATACATCGCCCGCTCCCCCGGCACCTGGGCCATGGGCCGCCCGCAACTGCCGCAGAAACGATGCTCTCGGGCCCAGGTGCCGATCTGCGCGGCATAGCCCAGGACCTTGTACAGGGTGTGATCGCCCTCCAGCATGAAGGCCCGCAGGCCTTTCCAGCCGCAGCCCGGCACTTCGGCGCGAGCGCTCAACTCCAGCAGGTACACCGGCTCGCCATCCAGGTGGCCGATGCCGTGTTCCGCCAGCAGCGGCAGGTCCTGGCCCTTGAGCCAGTGCCGGGGGAACAGCGCGCCGTTGTCGTCATAGAGAAAACCGTCCGGGCCGCGGGCCACGGCCCAGCCGCCGGGAAGGTCGGTGTCGAGTACTGCGGTGGTCCAGCGTTCAATCATCGTCAATCAATCCAGGAATTCGGGTTTCTGTTTGCTCATGTGGGCGGCGATGGCCACGCGCAAGTCGTTGGACTGCAACATGGCAGCGTTCCAGGTAGCGACATATTCCAGGCCGTCATCAATCCGGTGGTCACGCATGTAGCTGAGCATTTCCTTGGTGCCGCTGACCGCGATCGGCGACTTGGCGGCGATCTCCCGGGCAATCTCCATGACCCCGTCCAGCAGGCTTGCGGCATCGCTGTAGGTACGGTTGACCAGGCCAATGCGGCGTGCTTCCTCGGCGCCGAAGGTGCGCCCAGTGTAGGCCAGCTCACGCAGGATGCCGTCGCCGATGATACGTGGCAAACGTTGCAATGTGCCGACGTCCGCGGCCATGCCGATATCGATTTCCTTGATCGAGAATTGCGCATCTTCGGCGGCGTAACGCATGTCGCAGGCGCTGATCAGGTCGATGGCACCGCCCAGGCAATAGCCCTGGATCGCCGCCAGCACCGGCTTGCGACAGTTGTCCACGGCATTGAAGGAGGCCTGCAACTGGAAGATCTTGCGCCGCAGCAGGCGAGCATTGCGGCCCACGTCCTTGCCCAGCTCGTTGGCCACGCCGGCCAGCATCATCAGGTCGATGCCCGAGGAGAAATGCTTGCCCGCGCCGCTCAGCACCACCACCCGCACCGCATCGGTGTCGTCGATCCATTGGAAGATCTCGACGATCTCGCTCCAGAACGCGGCGTTCATGGCGTTGATCTTTTCCGGACGGTTGATCTGCACATGGGCGATGTTGTCGACGAGTTCGACGCGAAAGGCTTGGTATTCGGTCATGGCAGCGATCCTTTACTGGGCAGAAAATGAGGGCCGAACTATAGCAAGGGGCAGCGCCGAGCCGTAAGGCTGCGCATTGGACAAAAACGGGACTGCCCCACTCCCCCCGGCAGCTGCCTGTGACCTTGCGGGCTGGCGTGCGGCCCAGCCCTGTTGCGGCGACAGGGCTCAGCCCGGCTTTACGCAATGGAAGGCGGCGGTCTCGTAGGGCACCGTCACTTCGGCCCGGCCGCGCAGTTGCGGCTCGCTGTCGATCAGTGCAGCAATCTGCCGGTCCACGGCCTGGCGCTCGGCCTCGGGCAAGGCGGCGATAAAGCTGGTGGAGCGCACACGATTGAAAATCACGTTTTCCACCGAGCCGCTGTGCCCCTGGCTGAAGTGCTGCTCCTGCAGGGGGCCGAATCCCGGGTGGGGAAAGACCTGGCGCCAGGCGCCGGTGTAGTAGCGCGGGGTATCGCCTTGCAAGGCATTGACGATGCCGTCCAGGCGCGCCACCCAGGGCACCCGGGCATCGCGCAGGTTCCAGACCAGGGCCAGCTTGCCGCCGGGCTTGAGCACCCGGTGGATCTCGTCCAGCGCCGCGTTGCTGGCGAACCAGTGGAAGGCCTGGGCACAGACCAGCACATCCACCGAGGCATCGCGCAAGGGAATCGCCTCGGCGCTGCCGTCCAAGGCCTGGGCCAGAGGCAAGGCCGCGGCGAGCCTGGCGCGCATCTCGGCCACCGGCTCCACGGCGATCACCTGGGCCCCGGTGGCCAGCAGGCGGCCGGTGAACTTGCCGGTGCCGGCGCCCAGGTCGACCACCACCCTGCCCGGCTCAAGGCCCAGCGTCTCCCGCAGCCAGGGGTCGAGGGCTGACGGATAGTCCGGTCGCCCCCGCACATAGGTATCGGCGGCCTGTTGATAGCCGTCTGCCGCAGCATGATGAATCGCCTGCTCGTTCATGAATGAACCTCCTCATTGCGGGTGAGTGGCGATCAGGATAAACCGTGCCCGCCAACAGACCGCATGAAATTCCTGTCAGTTGCCCCCGCTGCAGGAACTGGCTCCTACGGGGAACGGCACGGACTATCTGACAGCTGTAGGAGCTGGCTTGCCAGCGAAGGCGTCCACCCAGGCGATGCAAGACTCAAGGGCCTCTTCGCCGGCAAGCCGGCTCCTACAGGGAACCGCACGGACTAGCTGACTGCTGTAGGAGCTGGCTTGCCAGCGAAGACGTCCGCACGGGCGATGCAAGACTCAAAGGCCTCTTCGCCGGCAAGCCGGCTCCTACGGGGAACGGCACGGACTAGCTGACTGCTGTAGGAGCTGGCTTGCCAGCGAAGACGTCCGCACGGGCGATGCAAGACTCAAGGGCCTCTTCGCCGGCAAGCCGGCTCCTACGGGGAACGGCACGGTCTGTCTGACTGCTGTAGGAGCTGGCTTGCCAGCGAAGACGTCCACCCAGGCGATGCAAGACTCAAGGGCCTCTTCGCCGGCAAGCCGGCTCCTACGGGGGACGGCACGGTCTAGCTGCCGGCTCCTACGGGCGTGCGCGGTGGAGTCAGACTCTGGGCGCGGGCGGCAGGCTCAGGCGAAAACGCGCGCCGCCCAAGGGCGAGGCCTCCACCGTCAGGGTCCCGCCCTGGGCCTCCAGGGCCCGACGGCTGATGGCCAGGCCCAGGCCGAAACCGCCCGTGGAACGATCGCGGCTGCGGTCCAGGCGATAGAACGGCTCGAACACCCGCTCGCGCTCGTCGTCGGGAATGCCGATGCCGTCATCGTCGACCCAGATATCGCAGCCCTCATCGCTCACCAGCACCCCCACCTGGATGCGCTTCTCGCAGTAGCGGGTGGCGTTGCGCAAGAGGTTCTGCAGGGCTCGGGCAGTCAGGCGCGGGTCCAGGGTGAAACGCTCCAGAGTGCCGTGCAGCAGCACATCGATGACGATGTCCGATTCCAGTTCGTCGTCGACGCTGCCCAGGATGCTGTCGATGAACTCGTCCAGGGACACCTCGACCTGCTCCGGCAGGCAGGCCGGGTTCTGCAGGCGGCTGTAGGACAGCAGCTCCAGCACCAGTTCATCCAGTTCGCGGATATGCGCCACCAACCCTTGCAGGCGTTCGCGGCTGGCGGCCGGCAGGTCGTCGGAGAGCACCAGGGCCAGGCCGAAGTCCAGCCGGGTCAGGGGCGTGCGCAACTCGTGGGACACCGCATTGAGCAGGTCCCGCTGCTGGTTGAGAAGGTTCTCGATGTCCCCGGCCATGGTGTCGAAGACATGGGCCAGGCTGCCGATGTTGGAGCGGGCGGACAGTTGCGTGCGCTCGCTCAGGTGGCCCTTGCCGAAGCGTTCGGCGGTGCGCTTGAGGCGCTCCAGGTCATGCCAGTGAGGCCGGACCCAGAGCAGCAGGCAAGCCAGCAGTACCGCGACGATGAGCACGTTGATGCTCCAGTACAGCAGGTTGACGTCCAGCGGATCCGGCGGCACCACCAGCTTGACCGCCAGTTGCTCGTCCAGCGGCGACACCGCCAGGGTGCGCCAGCCCCAGTCCCCCAGGCGCACGACTTTCTCGCCGCGCTGCAGGCGCTCACGCTCGTAGCTGCTGAAGTCCGGGTCGTCGATGCGCACCAGGGCCACTTGCAACGGGTGGAACTCCTGGTCCATCTCTGCCGCCAGGGCCGGCCACTGCGCCGCCGGCATGGCCCGGAACTGCTTGACGATCAGGCTCTGCAGCCCGCGGGACTGGTCCAGGTTGTAGTCCAGGAAACGCTCGTGGAAGACCTTGATCACCAGGTCGGGAATCAAGTAGATCGAGGCACTGAACGCAACGATGGTGATCAGGTACAACCGGACCAGGATGCGCAGCATGGTCTCAGCATTCCCACTCGGAACGGCTGAACAGGTAGCCTTTGCCCCACACCGTCTTGATCTTGCGGGCCTCGCCGGCGTGATCGTCGAACTTGCGCCGCAGCTTGGAAATCGCCACGTCCACCGAGCGGTCGGTGCCGTTGAACTCGATGCCTCGCAAGCGCTGGAGGATCTGGTCGCGGCTCAGGACTTCACCGGCATGCCGGGCCAGTACCACCAACAGGTTGTACTCGCCACTGGACAGCTCGACCAGCTGCTCGCGCCAGGTCACGGTGCGCTCCGACAGGTCGATGCACAGGTTGCCCATGAGGATCTGGTCGCTGGCGGTCTGCGGTTCACTGAGGCTGCTGCGGCGCAGCAACGTACGGACCCGAGCCAATAGCACTCGCGGTTCGCAAGGTTTTGTCACATAGTCGTCGGCGCCCATTTCCAGACCCAGGACCTGATCGTGGCTATCATCGCGGGCCGTCAGCATCAGGATCGGCAAGGTGGCCGAGTCGGCGCGCAGCAACCGGCAGACCTGCAGACCGTCCAGGCCCGGCAGCATCAGGTCGAGGATCACCAGGTCCGGCGGCGTGGCCCTGGCCCGCTCCCGCACCTGGTCGCCACGGCTGATCACGCTGACTTGATAGCCATTGCGCTCCAGGTAGCTGGCGATCAGTTCGGAGAGCGCGGTGTCGTCTTCGACGAGAAGGATGTTGGGCATGACATGGGGTCTTTATTGAAGAAATACAGAGCGCCGGCGTCCCTTATAAAGCACCGGGCACCACCAGCAAGTCGCCAAGGATATACAACACTGGCCATGGCGGCGCGCCCGCTTCACACTTTTTCACACAGCACCTACACAGCTTCACAGCGGGCCTTGACCCATGCCCTTAGCATGCCGAGGTCATTATTGGGGTATCAGCATGTCGAATAAACTCTTTGCGCCAGCCTGCCTGATTGTTCTGGCAGCGGCGCTGAGCGCCTGTGGCAACAACGAGGGCGAACAGGCACCACCGCCGGCCAAGGTGCGGATCGAGACGATCCAGAGCCAGGCATTGTCGATCACCAGCGAACTCAGCGGGCGCATCGCCGCGCCGCGGATCGCCGAAGTCCGCGCCCGGGTTGCCGGGGTGGTGCTGCAGCGCACCTTCCGCGAGGGCTCCGACGTCAAGCAGGGTGACGTGCTGTTTCGCATCGACCCGGCGCCCTTCAAGGCCGATCTCGACAGCGCCCTGGCCAGCCTGCGCAAGGCTGAAGCCGTGGCCTTCCAGGCCCAGTTGCAAGAACAGCGCTACTCCAAGCTGATCGCCGAGCACGCCATCAGTGGCCAGGACTACGACAACGCCCGGGCCAATGCGCGCCAGAGCGCCGCGGACGTCGCCGCCAACCAGGCAGCCGTCCAGCGGGCCCGGCTCAACCTCGGCTATGCCACGGTCACTGCACCGATCTCCGGGCGTGTCGGCCGCGCCCTGGTCACCGAAGGCGCCCTGGTAGGCCAGAACGAAAGCACGCCCCTGGCGCTGATCCAGCAGTTGGACCCGATCCACGCCGACCTGACCCAGTCGACCCGCGAACTCAACGAGCTGCGCCGAGCCTTGCGTGCCGGACAGTTGCAGCAGGTCGGCAAGGACCAGGCCAAGGCCACCCTGATCCAGGATGACGGCAGCCTCTACCCGTTGCCGGGCAAGCTGCTGTTCGCCGACATCAGCGTCGACCCCGGCACCGGGCAGATCATCCTGCGCAGCGAGTTCCCCAACCCGGACCTCGACCTGCTGCCCGGCAGCTTCGTGCGCGTGCGCCTGGAGCAGGCCGTCAACCAGCAAGGCATCAGCGTGCCGCAGCGGGCCATCCAGCGCGACAGCGCGGGGATCGCCCAGGTGCTGCTGGTGGATGCCCAGAACCAGGTGGTGCAACACCCGGTGCAGCTGGGTGGTGTGCTCAAAGACCGCTGGATCGTCACCGAAGGCCTCAAGCCCGGCGACCGCATCGTCGTCGAAGGCCTGCAGCATGCCCGCCCGGGCGCGCCGGTCGAGATCGATGACAGCCCCCTTGCGTCCGTCCAGAACCCTGGCCAGTAGGTAGTACAACATGCCGCAATTCTTTATTGACCGCCCGGTATTCGCCTGGGTGGTCGCCTTCTTCATTCTGCTGGCGGGCGCCATGGCGATTCCCCAGCTGCCGGTGGCGCAGTACCCCACCGTGGCGCCGCCGCAGATCGAGATCTACGCCGCCTACCCTGGCGCATCGGCGCAGACCCTGGACGAGTCCGTGGTCAGCCTGATCGAGCAGGAGCTCAACGGTGCCGATCACCTGCTGTACTTCTCGTCCCAGAGCAGCCTGGGCAGTGCCACCATCACCGCGACCTTCCAGCCGGGCACCAACCCGGAACTGGCCCAGGTCGACGTGCAGAACCGCCTCAAGGCGGTGGAGCCACGCCTGCCCCAGGCGGTGACCCAGCAAGGCCTGCAGGTGGAGAAAGTGTCCGCCGGCTTCCTCTTGCTGATCACCCTGACCTCCAGTGACGGGCGCCTGAACGATGTTGCCCTCAGCGACTACCTGGCGCGCAACGTGATGAACGAGATCCGCCGCCTCGATGGCGTCGGCAAGGCCCAGTTGTACGGTGCCGAGCGGGCCATGCGGATCTGGCTCGACCCGCAGAAACTGATCGGTTTCAACCTGACCCCGGCCGACGTCAACGCTGCGGTGGCAGCGCAGAACGCCCAGGTTCCGGCCGGCAGCATCGGCGACCTGCCCAACCCCGCCAGCCAGGAAATCACCGCGACCATCCTGGTCAAGGGCCAGCTGTCCAGCCCTGAAGAGTTTGCCGATATCGTCCTGCGGGCCAACCCCGACGGCTCCACGGTACGCATCGGCGATGTGGCGCGGGTGGAAGTCGGCAGCCAGGAATACCAGTACGGCACCCGCCTCAACGGCAAGCCGTCCACCGCGGTGGGCGTGCAGTTGTCCCCCGGGGCCAACGCGCTGAATACCGCGACCCTGATCCGCGCCAAGATGGACGAGCTGTCGCGCTATTTCCCGGCCGGTGTGGAGTACAAGATCCCCTACGACACCTCGCCCTTCGTCAAGGTCTCGATCACCAAGGTGATCTACACCCTGGCCGAAGCCATGGTCCTGGTGTTCCTGGTGATGTTCCTGTTCCTGCAGAACATCCGCTACACCCTGATCCCCACCCTGGTGGTGCCGGTGGCCCTGATGGGCACCTTCGCCACCATGCTGGCCCTGGGGTTCTCGATCAACGTGCTGACCATGTTCGGCATGGTGCTGGCCATCGGCATCCTGGTGGACGATGCCATCGTGGTGGTGGAGAACGTCGAGCGGATCATGGCCACCGAAGGCCTGTCGCCCAAGGAAGCCACGCGCAAGGCCATGCAGCAGATCACCGGGGCGATCATCGGCATCACCCTGGTGCTGGTGGCGGTGTTCATCCCCATGGCCTTCATGCCCGGCTCGGTGGGGGTGATCTACCAGCAGTTCTCGCTGTCCATGGCCACCTCGATCCTGTTCTCGGCGTTCCTCGCCCTGACCCTGACCCCGGCCCTGTGCGCCACCCTGCTCAAGCCCATCGCGGCGGGCGAACACCATGAACGCACGGGGTTCTTCGGCTGGTTCAACCGGCGCTTCGAACGCCTCAGCGACAGCTACCAGGGCGGTGTGACCTATGCCCTCAAGCGCAGCGGCCGCTACCTGCTGATCTACGGTGTGCTGCTGGTGATCATGGCGCTGCTGTTCAGCCGCCTGCCCTCCTCCTTCCTGCCTGTGGAGGACCAGGGCTACACCATCACCGACATCCAACTGCCGCCTGGCGCCAGCCAGAACCGCACGATCAAGGTGGTGGAGCAGATCGAAGCGCACAACGCCAGTGAACCGGGAGTCGGCGACAGCACCATCATTCTCGGCTTCAGCTTCTCGGGTAACGGGCAGAACGCCGCGCTGGCCTTCACCACGCTCAAGGACTGGTCGCAACGGGGCAGCAAGGATTCGGCGATGTCCATCGCCGACCGTGCCAACGCCGCCCTCAGCGCGATCAAGGATGCCGTGGTATACGCCGTGCTGCCGCCACCGATCGATGGCCTGGGCACCTCCAGCGGCTTCGAGTTCCGCCTGCAGGACCGTGGCGGCGTCGGCCACGCGGCCCTGATGCAGGCCCGGGACGAGTTGCTCAAGGCTACGGAAAAGAGCCCGATCCTGGCCAACGTCCGGGAAAGCGCCCTGGCCGAAGCGCCGCAGGTGCAACTGGAGGTCGACCGCAAGCAGGCCAACGCCCTGGGCGTGTCCTTTGCCGATATCGGCAGCCTGCTGTCCACTGCCCTGGGGTCGTCCTACATCAACGACTTCCCCAACCAGGGGCGGATGCAGCGAGTGGTGATCCAGGCCGAAGGTGACCAGCGCAGCCAGGTCGAAGACCTGCTGCGCCTGAACGTGCGCAACAGCGCCGGCAAGATGGTGCCGCTGTCGGCCTTCGTCCGCGCCAGCTGGAGCCTGGGCCCGGCGCAACTGACCCGCTACAACGGCTACCCGGCGATTGCCGTCTCCGGCGAGCCGGCCCCGGGCCACAGCACCGGCCAGGCGATGCAGGAAATCGAACGCCTGGTGGCCCAGTTGCCCACCGGGCTGGGCCTGGAATGGACCGGCCTGTCGCTGCAGGAGCGCCTCTCCGGCAGCCAGGCACCACTGTTGCTGGGCCTGTCGCTGCTGATCGTGTTCCTGTGCCTGGCGGCGCTCTACGAGAGCTGGTCGATTCCGACCTCGGTGCTGCTGGTGGTGCCGCTCGGGGTACTGGGTGCGGTACTGGCGGTGACCTTGCGCGGCATGCCCAACGACGTGTTCTTCAAGGTGGGCCTGATCACCATCATCGGCCTGTCGGCGAAGAACGCGATCCTGATCATCGAGTTCGCCAAGAGCCTGTACGACGAGGGCCATGACCTGATCGACGCCACAGTGCAGGCCGCGCGCCTGCGCCTGCGGCCGATCATCATGACCTCCCTGGCGTTCATCCTCGGCGTGGTGCCCCTGGCCATCGCCACCGGCGCCAGCTCCGCGAGCCAGCAGGCGATCGGCACCGGGGTGATCGGCGGCATGATCACCGCGACCCTGGCGGTGATCTTCGTCCCGGTATTCTTCGTGGTGGTGATGAAGCTGGTGAAACGCGGTTCGCCCAAAGACTGACATCGCTGCATGGGGCCCAGGTTCCGGGGCCCCTTCTTTTCCTGCCCCCTCTTCTGGTCTCAGGCCGCCATGGCCGGGCATACCCGTGCCTGTGGGCAATCCAGGGCAAAAGGCCCGGGAAAGGCCGCAGCGGATTTGCCCGGTGGGTTGCCCGCCAGCAGCGCTGGAGCCTTGGCCGCCTGGCTGTGATGGGCGATCTGGTGATTGCATTCGATGGCCCGCGCCACTGCTCCGGCCGAACCCTGGCCCACCCCCAGCAGGCTGGCACCATTGGTGAAGAACGCGAGGAAGGCGGTGATCATCAGCCGGCGCCCTTTCATCAGCGTCTCCCCGCTTCGGCATGCAGCGCCGGGCCCTGGCCGCTTGCCGCGGCGGAGTCGATCACCGCAGCACTCGGCAGGCCCGCGGCCAGGCTGGCCCAGAGCATCACGAGCAGATACAGCCCCAGCGCCAGGTAGGCGCCGTGCTTGGCGGAACTGAGAATCGAACGGGCCATGATGATCTCCTGAGGCGTTTTCGTGCCCAGAGGATCTATCAATCAAACGCCAGTAAAAAGACGTTTATATCCATAGCCATCATCAATTTTCTTGATGCTTGAAACGCCCGTCTCAGTCCTGCAACAGGCTGCTCAGACGCTCGCGGGAAGTCTCCGGCTCGCCTTCGACAGGCTGGGCAGAGGACAGGATGGGGGTGGAATAGAGCAACAGCAGAACCACGGTCAGACGCATCACCATGCTATCGATCCTTGCTCGGGAAAGAGTCAATAATTCAGCGTCAAATTTAAACACATGGCGATATGACACTACCAAGCAAAATTTGCCTGGCGGGTGCAATGCGTCGCAAACAGACAACGCAGCAACGACATGCCCCGGCGCAGGAACTGGCTGGGCAGGCGCAAGACTCAGGGGCCTCTTCGCCGGCAAGCCGGCTCCTACAGCCTGGCGACATCTCAGGCGGACCGTAGGAGCTGGCTTGCCAGCGAAGGCGGCGTCATGGGCGATACAAGACCAGGGGCCCTTTCACCGGCGGGCGCAATGCCGCCCGGCCGGCTTTTACCGGTTCATTGCTGGGCCTTGTGATCCAGGGCGGCGTAGAAGTTGGCGCTTTGCTGCAGGTACTTCTGGGTGTAGGTGTTGGTGCTGGACTTCTTCTGGCTGATTTCCACGTTGGCGCTGGCGGGCAAGGCCACGCTGGCGGAAATGGCCGAGGCTGCGATCACGGAGAAGAGATTGAAGTTCATGCTGGTAACCCTCGTATTCAGTTGGCTTGCCTGCCCGTGTGGGCCGTGAAGCAAACTTACTCCCGAGGGTTGGAGGGAAAAAATTCTTTGCGGCAGTAGCCACTATCAGCGTCATTAATAGAAGGAGTCAGGCCCCGGTTCCCGGGGCCTGCGGTCTATTGACGCACCATGAACTTGATGTCGCTGGGTGAATCGAAGGGCAGTTTCTGCACGGTCTTGCCTAGAAAACCGGTCTTGGCATCACGTTCGATGACCACGATCTCATTGCTCTTCTGGTTGCCGATCAGCACATAGCGGTTGCTCGGGTCGAGGCTGAATTCCCGAGGGTGATCACCCTCCACGGAACGCCGCTGGATCTCCTTGAGCTGGCCGTTGGCCGGATCGATGGCAAACACCAGCAACTGATTGGCGGTGCCACGGTTGCTGACATACAGGTACTGGCCGTCCTTGGAGGCGTGCAAGGCACCGGCGGCCTTTTTCTCCTTGCCGCCGTTCGCCGCCAGGTCAAGCAGTTGGCGCTGGGTCAGCTTGCCGTCCTGGTAGTCGAAGACCGCCACTTGGGCACTCATCTCCATGGTCAGGTAGGCATGCTTGCCATCGGCGCTGAACAGCAAGTGGCGCGGGCCGCTGCCCGGCGGCAGCTGGACGAAGGCCGGATCGGCCGGGCTCAACGGATGCTCCGGGTTGGCCTTGGGGTCATAGCGGTAGACGAAGATCTTGTCTGCCCCCAGGTCGTTGGCGAACAGGAACTTGCCGTCCGGGGACGGCACCGACGAATGCACGTGGGCCGACTGCTGGCGCTCGGGATCGACCCGGCTGGCCGGGTGGCTGCTCAATTGCACCACTGGCGACAGGTGGCCATCGTCGCTGACCGGCACCACCGCCAGGCTGCCACCCGGGTCGACATCCACCGAGTAGTTGCTGACAAACAGGTAGTCGCCATCCGCACTGAGGCTGGAGTGGGTCGGCTCGTTGCCCTGGCTCTGGACCTGGTTGATCAGGTTCAGTTGATGGGTCTTGGGCGCCACGCTATAGCTGCTGACACGACCAATGGGATCAGCCTGGCCCGGGCTGTTCTCATTCACCGCGAACACGAACTTCTGGTCCTTGGACAAGGTCAGCCAGGACGGGTTGGAGCTCTTGACCACTTGCAGCGGCTTGGAGTCGATCTGCCCGGTGCGCTCATTGAAGCGCAGGCGATACAGGCCCTGGCTCTGCCCCTGGGTGTAGGACCCCACCAGCAGCTCCTGGGTTTCCGCCGGCGCGGCTTGCACTGCCATGGCACCGACACTGCCGGCCATCAGCAGCGGCCAGAAATTACGCATCTTCATGCTCTTGCTCCTCTTCGTCGCGGGCAGTGAACGCACTCATGCACACCAGGCGGTGCTCGCCGGTGTCGGCTACCAGGGTCCAGCTCTGCAGCGCCTGGTCGAAGGTCGCGGCCTGCACCTGGGCCAGGGTGAAGCTCCAGCGCTTGGCGGCGCGGCCGTCCATGCACTCGATCAGCAGGCGCTGGTCATCGAGGGTGAAATCGAAGGCGTGCAGACCGTCGATCTCCAGCATGTCGCAGGCTTCAAGGGCAGATAGCAAAGTGTCGTTGGCAGCGGTCATAGCGTTCAATCATTTGGTGGAAAGGCGCAATGATAGCTGATTCACCCACCTTGCCTGACAGTGGATCTTGCACCCAGTGCAACCACGGGGGCGACCTGCGACACCGACCTGCCCAAGGCACCTTCACCGCAAGGACCTCACCGACGAGAGCGGTGTATTGGACTGTCGCGATTCAGGGCTGCACCGTTCACCACGCAAGCGCTTCAGGCCGCGCGCTCGAGCTAGCGCAGGGCAACGGCAAAAAAAAAGCCGCAACCCGGAGGTTGCGGCTTGGAGTCGATTATCTTCAGATCAATGGGCGAACAGCGAGTTGCCCTTCTGCCCCGCCAGCTTCTCGGGCTTGATCAGGAACCGCGCCAGGGCCGGCAGCAGCCACAGCGCCCCGAACATGTTCCACAGCAGCATGAAGGTCAGCATCAGGCCCATGTCGGCCTGGAACTTGATCGCCGAGAAGATCCAGGTGCACACGCCAATGGCCAGGCACAGGCCGGTGAACAACACCGCTTTGCCCGTGGAGCGCAGGGTCTGGTAGTAGGCTTCCTGCAGCGGCAGGCCGGCCCGCAGGAAACTCTCCAGGCGGCTGTAGATGTAGATCCCGTAGTCCACCCCGATCCCCACCCCCAGCGCCACCACCGGCAAGGTCGCGACCTTGACGCCGATGCCCATGAAGGCCATCAGGGCGTTGCCCAGCACCGAAGTCAGCACCAGCGGCAGGACGATGCACAAGGTCGCGGCCCACGAACGGAAGGTGATCATGCACATGCCGGCCACGCACAGGTAGACCAGGATCAGGATGGTCAGCTCGGACTCCTTGATCACCTCGTTGGTGGCGGCCTCGATCCCGGCGTTACCGGCGGCGAGGATGAACTCCAGGCCGTCCTTGTTGTGCTCGCTGGCAAACTCCTGCACCGCATGCACGGCGCGGTCCAGGGTCGCCGCCTTGTGGTCGTTGAGGAACACCAGCACCGGCGCCAGGGAACAGTTGTTGTTGTACAGGCCGTCGGCCCGGGCAATGGAGTTGTTGAGCACGTCAGGGTTGCGCGACAGGGTTTCCCATTTCAGGTTGCCCTCGTTCATGCCCTTGATCATCTGCTTGGACACGGTCACCAGGGAGATCGCCGACTGCACGCCCTCGGTGTTCTGCATCTTCCACATCAGCTCGTCGATCGGCGCCATGGCTTCATAGCGCGAGCAGCCTTCGGCGGCGGTCTTGACCATCACCACCAGCACGTCGGAGCTGGTGGAGTAGTTGCTGATGATGAAGTTGTTGTCCTTGTTGTAACGCGAATCGGGACGCAGTTCCGGGGCGCCCTGGTCGAGGTCGCCGATCTTCAGGTTCTGGCTGTACCAGAGGCCGCCGGCAAAGGCCACCAGGGCCAGGGCGATGGAGATCGGCGCGACTTTCGGGCTGGCAAAGTTCGACAGCAGGCGCCAGAACGGATGCTCGCGGGAAGCGTCCTTCTTGCTGCGCTCTATAGCGCGCTTGCTGATGCCGACGTAGGAAATCGCCACCGGCAGCAGGATCAGGTTGGTGAACACGATCACCGCCACCCCGATGGAAGCACCGATGGCCAGTTCGCGAATCACTCCGATGTCGATGATCAACAGGGTGATGAAGCCCACGGCGTCGGCAAGGATCGCGATCATCCCCGGCAGGAACAGCTGGCGGAAGGTGCGCCGCGCCGCCGTCAGGGCATTGTCGGCATCACTGGACTGCAGGGCGATACCGTTGATCTTCTGCACCCCGTGGGAGATGCCGATGGCGAAGATCAGGAACGGCACCAGCATCGAATACGGGTCCAGGCCAAAGCCGAAGGCGTGCATCAGCCCCAACTGCCAGACCACCGCCACCAGGGTGGTGATCAGCACCGCGATGGTGCTGCGGATGCACCAGGTGAACCAGTACAGCAGCACCAGGGTGATGATGAAGGCCACGCCGAAGAACATCACCACCATGATCAGGCCATCGATCAGGTCGCCGACCTTCTTGGCAAAACCGACGATGTGGATCTTCACATTGGGGTTCTGCGCTTCGAACTTGTCGCGGATCTTCTCTTCCAGCTGGTGGGAGAATTTCTGGTAGTCCAGGGCCAGCAGCTTGCCCTGGTCCTCGGGGTCCGGGTAGGACTCCAGCAGCGGCACGTCAACGATGCTGGACTTGAAGTCGTTGGCCACCAGGCGCCCGACCTGGCCGGACTTGAGCACGTTGTTGCGCAGCAGTTCCAGGCTGTCGGCCGAGCCGTTGTAGCTTTGCGGAATGACCTCGCCACCGGCGAAACCTTCCTCGGTGACTTCGGTCCAGCGCACGCTGGGGCTCCACAGGGACTTGAGCCCGGAACGATCGACCCCGGGGATGTAGAACACCTCGTCGTTGATCTGCCGCAGGGTCTCCATGTAGTCCTTGGAGAAGATGTCGCCATCGCGGGCTTCCACCGAGATGCGCACGGTGTTGCCCAGGTTGGCCAGGTCGTTGCGGTGCTCCATCATCCGTTCGATGAACGGGTGCTTGAGCGGGATCATCTTCTCGAAACTGGTGGACGGCCGGATCAGGGTCGCCTGCCAGAACAGGAAGGCGCTGACCAGCAGGCAGATGAAGATCACTGCCGGGCGGTTGTTGAAAATCAGGCGCTCAAGAAAGTTCGCCTTGTCCTGGTGATGACTGCTCATGGAATTCCCCACCTTCTTATTATGTGCCCGGCCTACTTGCCAAGTTCAGCGCCGGTTGCCGCAGCGACCCGCACACCGCCCTGCCCGGCCAGGATCAGGTTGCCGTTGCCGGCTCCCGTCACCGCCGACAGCGAGATGCGGTCCGGACGGTTGAACACGCTGAAGGTCTGGCCATGGTCGCTGCTGTGGATCACGCTGCCGCCGTTGCCGACGATCACCAGCGAGCCGTCGTCGAGCAGCGTGGCGCCGGACAGGCCGAACTCCAGGGCGCCACGGGCCGCGTTGAGCTCCACCTGTTCCCAGGTGCCGCCAAAGTCCGTGGAGCGATAGAGGTTGCCGCGCAGGCCATAGACCAGCAGGGTTGCTGGCTGGCCGGTGGCGATCACGCCGAACAGCGAGCCTTCGTAGGGGCCTTCGAGGCGCTCCCAGGTCTGCCCGTCGTCGGCCGAGCGGAACATGCTGCCCTGCTCGCCGACGATGAACAGCCCGGAATCCTTGACTTGGGCGATGGCGTTGAGGTGGAACTGGTCTTCGTTGTCCAGGCGGTCGCTGACGTCTTCCCAGTGCTGGCCGCCGTCAGTGGTTTCCAGCAAAGCGCCGTAGGCACCCACCGCGTAGCCGGTGCGGGTGTCCTTGAACCACACATCGAGCAACGGTGCTTCACGCTTGAGGTCCTGGAACTGACGGCTCCAGGTTGCGCCGCCATCGCTGCTGGCCAGCACCTGGGCGTCGTGGCCGACGGCCCAGCCGTGCTGGTCATCGACGAAGAACACCGCGGTGAGCAATTGCCGGGTCGGCACTTTGGCCTGGGTCCAGTTGGCCCCCAGGTCGTCGGAATAGAGAATGTGCCCGCGATCGCCCACTGCCACCAGGCGCTTGCCGGCGTGGACCACATCGAGCATCAGGCTTTTCGCGGCCTTGGCCGATTCGATGGAGTAGACAGTATCCGCTGCATTGGCAGCGGCCAGGACCGGTGTCGATAACGTCACGACAGCCGACAGCGAGAGCGCTGTAGCCAGCAGTGCGAACGTGCGCAGTGCCGGCGGGCGGCCAACAACCACACCCATGACAGGCTCACTCATAGACCATTCCCCCATTATTATTGTCAGGTCATTTGACCTATCAGGGCGCCTTCAGGGGTTGCAGTGGCCTGATCGATCGCGACGATCGTTCTGAAACCTGCAATCTAGAGCCCCTTTGGCTGCGGGCTATCCTATCGGGCTTTCGAAAGGTCTGACAATCGACGCCACGTTATCTTTTGTTAATCACCCCGCCCCCGTCGTCGCCTTGAATGCGAGCGCATTCACTGGGCTGATGGGGCGTTGCAGCCCCCTGTCCGACAGCCGTGCGCAAAGGCCTCTGAAGCGGCTCAGCCTCGCCTCTCAGGGCAACGTCCCGTTCCAGGAACAAACACTGATCCAGGGCGGGGTTCCTCCCCCCCTGCCTTGGCTATCATGAGCGAGGCGGGTTGCAGGTCCGATGACGTTCAGGAGTGAGCCATGATTGCCATACGCGAGGCCTTCAAAGCCGGGCTGCTTGGGCGCCAGCACTGGGCCCGCAACCTGCTGGCCGGGGTGATTGTCGGGGTGGTCGCGCTGCCGCTGGCCATGGCTTTTGCCATCGCCTCCGGAGTCAAGCCGGAACAGGGGATCTACACCGCCATTGTCGGCGGCCTGCTGGTGTCGCTGTTCGGCGGCAGCCGTGTGCAGATCGCCGGGCCCACCGGGGCCTTTATCGTGATTCTCGCCGGGGTCACCGCCAAGTACGGGGTCGACGGCCTGCAACTGGCGACCCTGATGGCCGGGGTGATCCTGTTCCTGCTGGGCATCAGCCGCCTCGGGGCACTGATCAAGTTCATCCCCGACCCGGTGATCCTCGGCTTCACCGCCGGTATCGGAGTGATCATCTGGGTCAGCCAGTGGAAGGACTTCTTCGGCCTGCCGGCGGTGGGCGGCGAGTATTTTCACCAGAAACTCTGGCACCTGCTGCAGGCCCTGCCCGGGCTGCACCCGGCCACCACCCTGCTGGCCCTGCTGAGCCTGGGACTGTTGCTGGTGGTACCGAGGATTGCAATGCTCAAACGGCTGCCCGCGCCCTTGCTGGCCATGACCCTGGCCACGGCCCTGCAGTCACTGTTCCAGTTCGACGGCGTGGCCACCATCGGCAGTGCCTTCGGTGGCATTCCCCAGGGCCTGCCGTCGTTGCAGTTGCCGGAGATCAGCCTGCCGCGGGTTCTGGACCTGATCGGCCCGGCGTTTGCCATCGCCCTGCTCGGGGCCATCGAATCCCTGTTGTCGGCGGTGGTCGCCGACGGCATGGCCGGCACCCGCCACGACTCCAACCAGGAACTGATCGGCCAGGGCCTCGCCAACCTGGCGACGCCCCTGCTGGGCGGTTTTGCCGCCACCGGCGCCATCGCCCGTACCGCCACCAATATCCGCAACGGTGGCAACAGCCCGCTGGCGGGCATCACCCATGCGCTGGTATTGATGCTGATCGTGCTGTTCCTCGCGCCGCTGGCGGCGAATATCCCGTTGTGCGCCCTGGCGGCGATCCTGTTCGTGGTGGCCTACAACATGAGCGAGCTGCACCACTTCAAGCGCATGCTGCAACGGGCACCGCGGGCCGACGTGGCGATCCTGCTCTGCACCTTTGTCCTGACCGTGTTCAGTGACCTGGTGATCGCGGTGAATATCGGCGTGATCCTGGCCATGCTGCATTTCCTGCGGCGCATGGCTTCCTCGGTGGAAGTGCAGCAGGTGGTGGAGCAGGATCTGCAGAGCGAACTGCACAGCAGCGGCCAATTGCACCTGCCGCCGGGGGTGCTGGTCTACACCATCGAAGGGCCGCTGTTCTTTGGTGCGGCAGAAACCTTCGAGCGGGCTCTGGCACAGACCCACAGCGATCCGCAGCTGCTGATCATCCGCCTCAGGCACGTGCCTTTCATGGACATCACCGGCTTGCAGACCTTCGAGGAAGTGATCGAGCAACTGCACAAGCGCGGGATCGCGGTGAAGCTGTGCGAAGCCAACCTCAGGGTGCACGCCAAGCTGGAGCGGGTGGGCATCCTGCACGCCATCGGCGCGCAGAACTATCACCGCGACTTGAGCGAAGCGCTACAGAGCAGAATCCCCCCTGCCTCCCCACCACCACCGTTCTCGTAGGAGCTGGCTTGCCAGCGAAGGCGATGCCGGGAGCGGTACCAGGCTTGAGGGCCTCTTCGCCGGCAAGCCGGCTCCTACGGGGGTATGCGATGGCTTGGGTCGCCGTAGGCGCTGGCTTGCCAGCGAAGGCGATGCCGGGGCGGTACCAGGCTTGAGGGCCTCTTCGCCGGCAAGCCGGCTCCTACGGGGGGGATGCGGGGGGTTGGGTCACCGTAGGAGCTGGCTTGCCAGCGAAGGCGATGCCGGGGGCGATACAAGGCTTGAGGGCCTCTTCGCCGGCAAGCCGGCTCCTACGGGGGGTATGCGAGGGCTTGGGTCACCGTAGGAGCTGGCTTGCCAGCGAAGGCGATGCCAGGAGCGATACAAGGCTTGAGGGCCTCTTCGCCGGCAAGCCGGCTCCTACGGGGATATGCGGGGGGTTGGGTCACCGTAGGAGCTGGCTTGCCAGCGAAGGCGATGCCAGGGGCGATACAAGCCTCAGGCGAGGCTTTTGCTCACCACTTCGAACACGTCGCTGGACAGCTCGCCGGAGGCGCGGATGCGCTCCAGTTCGCCCTTCATCAGTGCCTGGCGGGCGCTGTCGTACTTGCGCCAGCGAGTCAGTGGCGCCAGTTGCCGCGAGGCAATCTGCGGGTTGAAGCCATTGAGCTCGATCACCAGGTCGGCGAGGAAGCGATAGCCCGAACCGTCGGCCGCGTGGAAGTTGATCAGGTTCTGCCCGGCAAAGGCTCCCACCAGTGCCCGCACCTTGTTCGGGTTCTTGATGTTGAACGCCGGGTGCTGCATCAGCGCCTTGACCCGCGCCAGGCCACCGGGCAGCGGGCTGCCAGCCTGGACGCTGAACCACTGGTCCATGACCAGGGCGTTGTCCTTGAAGTTTTCGGCGAACACCGCCAGGGCCTTGGCCTTCTCGGTCTCGAACGGCGAGTTCACCAGCACCGCCAGGGCGGTCAGGCGCTCGGTCATGTTGTCGGCGCTGTCGAACTGCTCGATGGCGGCTGCCAGCACCTGCGGCTGATGGGTCAGCATCAGGTACGACAGGGCAATGTTCTGCAGCGCACGACGGGCAAAATGCTCGGACTCGGCCACATAGGCCGTGGCCTTGGACACCTGGCGATTGGCCTGATAACGCTGCCACAGGCTGTCGAACAGGCCCTCGGCCAACTGCTGGCGAGCAAACTCGCGGGCGGCATGGATGGCCTCGACATCGGCCACTTCGCTGATTTCCGTGAGGTAGGCCTCGCCCGGCAGCGAGAGCATTTCGGCAACCATGGCCTGGTCCAGGCTTTCGTCCGCCAGCACCGTGCCCAGGGCCGTCAGCAGCCGCTCGTCCATCACCATGGCCTGCCCCTGCTGATGCTGGCCGATCAGTTCCTGCAACACCTGCACCGCCAGTTGCTGGCCGGCGTCCCAGCGGTTGAAACCGTCGCTGTCGTGCTGCATGAGGAACATCAGCTGGTCGCGGTTGTAGGGGAAGCTCAGCTTCACCGGCGCCGAGAAGCCCCGCAGCAGCGAAGGCAACGGCTGTTCGGCGATGTCGACAAAGGTGAAGGTCTGCTCGGCCTCGGTCACCGAGATCACCCGGGAAGTGCCCTGGGCGGCGTTTTCGCCGGACAGGCGCAGGGCAATGCCCGCCCCTTTCGAATCCAGCAGGCCCAGTTCCACCGGGATCACGAACGGCAGCTTCTCGACCTTGTCCGGGGTTTGCGGGCAGCTCTGGCGGAAGGTCAGGCTGTAGGTTTTCGCAGTAGCGTCGTAGGACTCGCTGACCGCCAGGCGTGGCGTGCCGGCCTGGCTGTACCAGCGCTTGAACTGAGTCAGGTCGACGCCATTGGCGTCCTCCATGGCCTTGATGAAGTCGTCGCAGGTCACGGCCTGGCCATCATGGCGCTCGAAGTACAGGTCGCTGCCCTTGCGGAAGCCTTCGGCGCCGAGCAAGGTGTGGATCATGCCTACGACTTCCGAACCCTTTTCGTACACGGTCAGGGTGTAGAAGTTGGAAATCTCGATAAAGCTTTCCGGGCGCACGGCATGGGCCATGGGGCCGGCGTCTTCGGCGAACTGGTGGGTACGCAGGTAGGCCACGTCCTGGATGCGCTTGACCGTGGCCGAGTTCATGTCCGCGGAGAAACCGGCGTCGCGGAACACCGTGAAGCCTTCCTTGAGCGACAGCTGGAACCAGTCGCGGCAGGTCACCCGGTTGCCCGACCAGTTGTGGAAGTACTCGTGGGCGACAATCGCCTCGACCCGCTGGTGGGCGGCGTCGGTGGCGGTTTCGGCACGGGCCAGCACGGCGCTGGAGTTGAAGATGTTCAGGCCCTTGTTTTCCATGGCGCCCATGTTGAAGTCGTTGACCGCGACGATCATGAAGATGTCCAGGTCGTACTCGCGGCCGTAGGTTTCTTCGTCCCAGCGCATGGATTTTTTCAGGCTGTTCATCGCGTGCTGGCACTTGTCGATGTTTTCCGGCTCGACATAGATGCGCAGCGCCACATCGCGACCGCTCATGGTGCGGAAGCTGTCTTCGACACACCACAGGTCACCGGCCACCAGGGCGAACAGGTAGGCCGGTTTCATGAACGGGTCTTCCCAGGTCGCCCAGTGCCGGCCGTCTTCGCCGGGGCCGCTGGCGATGGGGTTGCCGTTGGACAGCAGCACCGGGTAGCGGTGCTGCTCGGCCACCACGGTGGTGGTGAAGGTGCTCATCACGTCCGGGCGGTCGAGGTAATAGGTGATCTTGCGAAAGCCTTCGGCCTCGCACTGGGTGCAGAACATGCCGCTGGACTTGTACAGGCCTTCCAGGGCGGTGTTGCTTTCCGGGTGGATCTTCACACTGGTATCCAGGGTGAAGCTGGCACTGGTGGGGTGCAGGGTCAGGTGGCTGTCGTCGAGCTGGTAGTCGGCGGCCGTCAGCTCACGGTCACCCAGGGCCACCGAGAGCAGCTCCAGCTGCTGGCCATCCAGCACCAAAGGCGGCAGGCCGGCACCACGGGCCGGGTTGCGACGCATCACCAGCTGCGCATGGACCAGACTGTGGTCCTCGAACAACTCGAAGGTCAGGTGCGTCTCGTCGATCAGGTACTCGGGGGCCTGATAGTCCTTCAGGTAGATCATCTTCGGTTGGTCGGTGCGCATGGCGAATTCCTTCTACTGATGCACGGCGAGCTGGTAGGCCGTGTACTTACGAATATTGATCACGCCAGTGTCGAAGATCAGGTACTGGCCCTTGATCCCCATCAGCGTGCCTTCGGCAATCGGATTCTTGTCCAGGTTGAAGCTGACGATCTTGGTCGGGTACTGCTCGACCGGGTAACGGATTTCCAGGGGCGCAAGGTCAGTCACCGGCTGGATCGCCTGCAGGCCGAAACGCTCTTGCAGGGCCAGCAGGCCCTCGGCGCAGGAGGCGAACAACTGCTCGCGCACCTCGACCAGGTCAACGGCCGGCGCATCGCCCTTGAGCAGCGCGCGCCAGTTGGTCTTGTCCGCCACCTGGGAACGGAACAGGTCTTCGACGAAGCCCGACTGCTGGCGGGTGGCCACGCGCATGATCGGCAGCGCCTGGCTCGCGCCCTGGTCGAGCCAGCGGGTCGGCAACTGGGTGGCACGGGTGATGCCGACCTTGATCCCCGAGGAGTTGGCCAGGTAGACCACGTGGTCGGTCATGCAGAACTGCTCGCCCCAGGACGGCTCGCGGCAGGTACCGGCGTCGTAGTGGCAGCGCTCAGGGCTCATGATGCAGAGATCGCACTGGGCCAGCTTGGTCATGCACGGGTAGCAATAGCCCTGGCTGAAGCTGGTCTTGGTCTTGCGTCCGCAGTGGGAGCAATGGATCGCCCCCAGGTATTCCAGGCGCAGGCTGCTGCCGATCAAGGGGTTGACCGGTACCTCGCTGTCGCCCAGGCGAAAAGCGTATTCAACGTTCGGCCCGTCAAGGCGCGCCGACATTTTGCTGATGGAGCCGCGGCCGATCTCGATCAATGGATGGCATCCGACTTGAACAGGATGTTCGGCACCGGCTCGGACTTCGAGGCGCACTCCTGCGCGCCCATGTAGCCGGTGCGCTGGTCTTCCGGCAGGTTCTGCAGTTCCCAGGCGATCATCGCCTGCAGGGACAGTTCACGCTGCTCGGTGGTGAGCTTGCGGCCATCGGACCATTTGCCGATCTCTACGGCCAGCTTCAGGCTCTGGTAGATCTCGGGGGTGATGTTTTCGATCATTTCGACAAAGGACGACATACAAGACTCCAGCGTTTAAAGGGCCAGTCGACGGCGGCTGTACAAGCCGCCCAACAGACCGGTGAGGCATCCGATAAGCAAGCCGCCAACGTGGGCGGCGTTGGCGATTTCCCCGAAACCGATCATCGAGACCAGCCCGGACAGGCACAGCAGCAGCCACACCAGCATCATCACCAGCACCCCGCGAGGCAGGCGGTAGATGGGGTTGGGTGACAGCAATTGATAGATCCAGCAATGCCCGAGCAAACCGTAGAGCACCCCGGACAGGCCGCCGAACAGGGTCGGGCCACTGAAATAATATTGCGCGTAGTTGGACACCAGGCTGAACAGCAGGGTCAGGCCCAGCAGGTTGATGCTGCCCTGGCGCATCTCGATGCGCCGCCCCAGCTCCCAGTACCACATGCCGTTCATGGCGATGTGCAGGATGCCGAAGTGCACCAGCATCGGCGTCACCAGGCGCCACCACTGCCCCGCTGCCAGGCTGTCGGCCAGGGGGGTGAACTGGATGTAGTCGCCCGCCACGCGAAAATCGAGGAAGGTGAACCAGCTCAGCGTCTGCAGATTGTCCCCCAGCAAGGTGATGCCGCAGACCGCCAGGCTCAACAGCAGGATCAGCGCCGTGATCGGGCTGCGGCGCAACTGCTGGGCAATGCCGACGCGCGCGGGAGCGGCCGCCTGAGGGATATCCAGTTGCTGCTCGGGATCGCCCTGGGGGAAGCGCTGGTACAGGCCGCGCACGTCCTCGCTGATGGATTCGGGCGCCCAGAGCACCTGCTCCCCCGCCTCTTCGCTGACCCGATGGGGCACCTGCATACGCTGCAGCAGCTTGATGAAGCCGCTGAGGTCCACCGTCAGGGGCAGGCGCAATACCGCTACCGCACTCATCGCAATACCTCGGGTCGCTCGACGTCGACCCAGACAAATTTATTCGGGTCCAGACGCTCTTCCTGGTCCAGGCGGTACGCGGCGAGCTTGCCGTAGAGCACCGCGCTGTAGTCCAGGCACGCCAGGTTGGGGAGGATCGGCGCCGGCTTGCCGCTGCGCCAATAGTGACCGACGAACAGCATGGGTTCGTCGGCGCCGTAGCGCAGCAGGCTGTTCTTCTCGGCCGGGGACAGCGGCGTGCGCGCCACCGGATCGGGCAAGGCGTCGGGCTGGAACACGATGTCGCCGTAGGTCTGCGGGTCGTCCTCCCAGAACTTGGTGCGAAAGAACGCCCGGGTCAGGCCATCGCCACTGGTCATGGTCAGGCCATGGGGCAGGCGCATGTCAGTGCCACGCAACAGGCGGTCGAAGGCCATGCTGGCAAAGCTGTCGGGCAGCGCCGACGCTTCGAGGAAGGCCCGGTCGATGCAGCCGTCGGCGAACTGCTGGCGCAAGGGCGCGATCAATCCCCCATCCCAACAGGCATGCACCACCCGGAAGCGTCCGGCATCGACGAACAACGGCAGCTCGTAGAACCATTCGAGGAAGTCGTGCCAGTCCCCGGGGTGCTGTTCGAACTGGGTCAGGGTTTCGTGGATCAGCCGGGCATGACGCGGGGTGTGCTCGCGCACGAACTGCTTGCCGCTGCCGGCGGGCGCAGGCGTGCTCCAGCCCAGGGCATTGAATTCGTGATTGCCCATGATGCACAGCGCCTGTCCGGCCTCGGCCATGTCGTGGACGATATGCAGGGACTCACGGATCCGCGGGCCGCGGTCGATGATGTCACCGAGAAACACCGCCATGCGCGACGGATGCCGCCAGACGCCGCCCTGCTTGTGATAACCGAGCCGATCCAGCAAGTGCTCCAGGGTCAGGGCGCAACCGTGCACGTCACCAATCAGGTCGTAGCTACGCGCGGGATCGAGCATCAGTCGCCTCCACCGCCCAGTCGGCTGCCCCAGCCAAGCTTGGTCCGGCAGACCTCGTAGTAGTTGTGGTCCAGCGGGTGGATCAGGCGCAGTTTCTGTGCCTTCTTGCTGACCGTGATGGTATCGCCCGGCGCACAGGTAAAGTGGTTCTGGCCGTCACAGGAGACTTGCGGATAGATCTGCATATCTTTGGACACGACGATTTTCAGCTCACTGTTGCCATCGACCACGATCGGCCTTCCAGACAAGGTATGGGGGTACATCGGCACAATCACAATGGCATCCAGCTTGGGATGCATGATTGGCCCGCCGGCGGACAGCGCGTAGGCGGTGGAGCCCGTCGGCGTGGCGACGATCAGGCCGTCGGCCTTCTGGCTGCAGACGAACTGGCCGTCGATATAGATCTCGAACTCGATCATCCGCGTCGACTTGCCCGGGTGCAGCACCACGTCGTTCAGTGCATCGCCCTGGCCGATGGCCTCGGCATGCCGGCGCACTTCGGCTTGCAGCAGGAAGCGGTTCTCCACCAGGTAGTGGCCGTCGAGCACTTCAGCGACCTTGACCTCCAGCTCATCGGGACGGATGTCGGTGAGAAAGCCCAGGCTGCCGCGGTTGATCCCCAGCACCGGGATGTTGTGCCGCGCCAGGGCCCGGGCGGCACCCAGCAGGCTGCCGTCGCCGCCGACCACGATGACCATGTCGCAGACCTCGCCCAGCAACTTGCGCGAGGAGGTCTGCAGGCCATGGCCCGGCAGCACCTCGGCAATGGTGTCCTCGAGGATCACGTGCAGGTGGCGGGCCAGCAGAAACTTTTTCAGTCGGCGCACTGTGTCCAGCACCTGGGAACTGCCCAGGCGACCGATAATGCCGATATTGCGAAACTGCTCCATGGGGCTCCTGCGGGGTTCGGGTACGGGCGAAACTGAGGATTATGGGCGAAACCCGGCGTTAGACAAAATCCTTTCAGCCACGCGGGCTTAGCAACCCCGTGCGCAACTGCGAGTGGCACGCATTTATCGCGATCGAGGCGGGTTTGCGTCTATGCTCGCAACATGCTCCTGTTCCCGGATCTGCTCAACCTCCCCCGCCAGTTGCGTCAACCTGAAGTCCGCGACCTCGCCTGGGTCATCCTCGCGCCGCCGATGCTCAGCCAGACGCCCTGGCCACAGCGCCACCCCCTGGCCGGCAGCGACTGGGTGCAGGCGCCGCAGCTGCTGGCCCACTGGCTAAGGCGCCTGGACCTGGACAGCAACGCCCTGCGCCAGTGGCTGACCCGGGGCCCGACCCGGCGCCTGGGCCTGTACTACGAACGCCTCTGGCAATTTGCCGTGCAACATGCCCCCGGCGTCGAGCTGCTGGCGGCCAACCTGCCGATCCGGCGTGGCGGCCATACCCTGGGCGAACTGGACATGCTGCTGCGCGATGCCGAGGGAGTGCATCACCTGGAGCTGGCGATCAAGCTGTACCTGGGGCCGCAGCACGGCAATGGCGTCGATAGCGCGCAATGGCTTGGCCCTGGCTGCCACGACCGCCTGGACCGCAAGCTGGCGCACCTGGACGAGCATCAACTGCCGATTTCCGCCCGCGATGAAAGCCGCGAGGCCCTGGAGGCGCTGGGCATCCAGCAGTTCAGCGCCCACCTGTGGCTGGGGGGTTACCTGCTCTACCCCTGGCCGGGCCACGCCGAATCGCCGCGCGGGGCGCACCCGCAGCACCTGCACGGGCGCTGGCTGCACCAGCGGGACTGGCCCGCGTTCATCGTCCAGAGCCCCCCGGGACGCTGGCAACCCCTGCCCCGCCACGCCTGGCTGGCGCCGGCGCACTACCCGGCCGAGCACACCTGGAGCGCTGCACAGCTGCAGCAATGGCTGGCCGAACTCGAGCCCCACGCCCCTGCGCAGCTACTGGTCAGGATGGAGGAAACCCTGGAAGGCGACTGGGAAGAAGCCGAGCGGCTGTTCCTGGTGGCCGATCTCTGGCCCAACGTCCCCACGCCCCAGGCCCTCGCCCCCAGAGACCGCCCCTCGTAGGAGCTGGCTTGCCAGCGAAAGCGTCCGCAAGACCGGCGCCAGGCCCGCGGGCCTCTTCGCCGGCAAGCCGGCTCCTACGGGGGAGCACCGCAATCACCTGGAACCTGTAGGAGCTGGCTTGCCAGCGAAAGCGTCCGCAAGACCGGCGCCAGGTTCACAGGCCTCTTCGCCGGCAAGCCGGCTCCTACGGAGGAGCACCGCAATCACCTGGGACCTGTAGGAGCTGGCTTGCCAGCGAAGGCGTCCGCAAGACCGACGCCAGGCTCACGGGCCTCTTCGCCGGCAAGCCGGCTCCTACGGGGGAGCAGCGCAATCACCTGGAACCTGTAGGAGCTGTCTTGCCAGCGAAGGCGTCCGCAAGACCGACGCCAGGCTCACGGGCCTCTTCGCCGGCAAGCCGGCTCCTACGGGGGAGCACTGCAATCACCTGGGTCCTGTAGGAGCTGGCTTGCCAGCGAAGGCGTCCGCAAGACCGGCGCCAAGCTCACGGGCCTCTTCGCCGGCAAGCCGGCTCCTACGGGGGAGCACTGCAATCATCTGGTTCCTGGGCTGGGCTCGCGCTAGGCCAGGGAAAGGCGCAACGCCAGCGCCACTAAGGTGATCAGCAACACCGGCAGGGTCAGCACGATGCCGACACGGAAGTAATACCCCCAGCCGATATGAATGCCCTTGCGCTCCAGTACATGCAGCCAGAGCAAGGTGGCCAGGCTACCGATGGGGGTGATCTTCGGACCCAGGTCGCTGCCGATGACGTTGGCATAGATCATCGCCTCCTTGACCACCCCACTGGCCTGGCTGGCATCGATGGACAAGGCGCCGATCAGCACCGTCGGCAGGTTGTTCATCACCGACGACAGCCCGGCCGTCAGCAAGCCGGTGCCCAGGGCCGCGCCCCAGATTCCGCCGCTGGCAAAACCGTCGAGCCAGCCGGCCAGGTGAGCGGTGAGTCCGGCGTTGCGCAGGCCATAGACCACCAGGTACATGCCCAGGGAGAAAATCACGATCTGCCAGGGTGCTTCCTTGAGTACCTTGCGAGTGGAGATCCGATGACCCCGGGCAGCGATCACCAGCAGCAAGGTGGCGCACGCAGCCGAAATCGCGCTGATGGGAATGCCCAGCGGCTCCAGGGCAAAGCAGCCTGCCAGGAGAATCAGCAGTACCCACCAGCCGGCGATGAAGGTGGCCCGGTCATGGATTGCACTGGCAGGCAGCGCCAGCTGTTGTGGATCGTAGTCCTGAGGTATGTCGCGGCGGAAGAACCACAGCAGCACCGCCAGGGTCGCGGCCACGCTCACCAGGTTGACCGGCAGCATCACCGCTGCGTAGCGGTTGAAGCCGATATTGAAGAAGTCCGCGGAAACGATGTTCACCAGGTTCGACACCACCAGCGGTAGGCTTGCGGTGTCGGCGATGAACCCGGCGCCCATGACGAAGGCCAGGGTGGTGGCTGCGCTGAAGCGCAGAGCCAGGAGCATGGAAATCACGATGGGCGTCAGGATCAGCGCCGCACCATCATTGGCGAACAGCGCCGACACCAGGGCCCCCAGCAGCACCATGTAGGCGAAGAGGCGCCGGCCCCGGCCCCGGCCCCAGCGCGCCACGTGCAGGGCCGTCCAGGCGAAGAAACCGGCCTCGTCCAGCAACAGGCTGATGATGATCAGCGCGACGAAGGTGCCAGTGGCATTCCAGATGATCTGCCACACCACCGGGATATCGGCAACCTGCACCACCCCGCAGAGCAGCGCCAGGACTGCCCCCAGCACTGCGCTCCAGCCCACTCCCAGGCCCTTGGGCTGCCAGATCACCAGGGTGATGGTCAGGAGGAAAATCAATACCGCAATCAACATGGGCAACCGCCTTTGAAGAGGATCGTAAATGAGCGGGACTCAGCAACAGCGCAGCGGACGGTCGGCCATGGCTTGCAGGCGCTGCACATCCTCCGCCAGCCAGGGGCCGTTGCCCTGCAAGGTGCCGTGCAACAGGCTGTGGGCCCAGCCGTCCAGGCCGGGGTGCAGACGGTAGTAGACCCATTGCCCCTGGCGCCGGTCGGCCAGCAGGCCGCAACCGCGCAACAGCGCCAGGTGCCGGGAAACCTTCGGCTGGCTCAGGTCCAGGGCGGCCGTCAGTTCGCAGACGCACAGCTCCCCTTCCCGGGTGATCAGCAGCACGATGCGGCTGCGGGTTTCATCGGCCAGGGCCTTGAACAACTCGGCAGGATTGAGAGAGACGGACACCAGCTGCGCTCCTGGAACGGGAGCGGCAAATATATGGATTTTCGTATATACGGTAAAGCGATGATTACCCCGGGCATTGCCGGCAGGCAGGTACCAGAAGGAACCCGCCCGCCGCCGAGCAGGTGCTCAGTTCTTCTTCTGCTGTTCCACCCATTGCCCATAGGCATTGATGAAGCCCTGCAGGAACGGCCGGGTGGCCTCCGACAGCTTGCCGGACTCGTCGAACGCCGAACCCGCGCCGCCCAGGTAGGCTTCGGGCTGCTGCATGCACGGCACATTGAGGAACACCAGGGACTGGCGCAGGTGGTGGTTGGCGCCGAAGCCGCCGATGGCCCCCGGGGAAACGCTGATCACCGCGCCGGGCTTGCCGCCCCAGGCGCTCTTGCCATAAGGGCGCGAACCGACATCGATGGCGTTCTTCAGCACGGCCGGTACCGAACGGTTGTATTCCGGGGTCACGAACAACACGGCATCGGCGGCGCTGATCTGCTCGCGAAAATGGGTGTAGGCCGCCGGCGGCGTTGCCTCGATGTCTTCGTTGTAGAACGGCAAGTCGCCGATCTCGACGATGTTCAACTGCAGGTTGGCAGGCGCCAGTTCGGCCAGTGCCAGGGCGACCTTGCGGTTCAGGGACTGTTTTCTCAGACTGCCGACCAGCACTGCGACCTTGTAGACATTGCTCATGGAAGACTCCAACCGTTCGCTTGAGGAAGGCCCTAGTTATAGATGAGCCGAGGGGTTGCCTGCTACCCGGCACCGGCATTTTTTTGTCCTGGGCCCCGCCGTGCGACACGGCCCGGAGCTGCGCCACGGCCATGGGCGGAATATTTTTTCCTGCCGGCAAAACTTACCCCGTACCCTCTGGGTCTACAGCACCGAAATTTGCGTGTTTTATCTCCAGAGGCTCTAAAAGATGGCAGCAGTACTTGTCGGACAATTCCATGCAAGAGATGCCGAGGGACGAGTGTATTCAGTGCACGAATTCCAGGAATCCATGCCCTCGGAGGAAGGCCTGGCCGGCTCGGAGCCCGTGACCACCTATCGCCTGGCGATTGGCGACCGGGTCAAGAAGCTCGATGACAACCAGTTTCTGCTGGTGCAGTCGGACGTGACCATAGTGCGTGAACCCGAGACGTACGTGAGCGAGTGACCCCACACCTCGCCGTGTGCCGAGCAGCCGCAGGCCGGCGCCGCAGCTCGTGGCCACCCACGCGGCGATTGCAACAGCGCTGAAGCCCTTGCGGCCCCTCTCGCGGCCCGGGGCCGCGGCTACAGATTCCTGGCCTGCACTTGGGGTAGGATTCGATGCTTGACTCCCCAACCGGCTGGATATGGATTTCAAGCATGCGTTTACGTCATATCGAAGTGATTCAGGCGCTCCTGCAAACCGCTCACCTGGGCACCGCCGCCGAGTTGCTGCAACTGTCGGTGGCCGAGGTCGAAGCCCTGCTGCGCGATGCCGAAAGCCAATTGGGCTTCATGCTGTTTGCCAGCGTGCGTGGACGCCTGCAGGCCACCCGCGAGGCCCGCGGACTGCAAGCGGCGATCACCGGAGTCTATGACGCCTTCGAACCGGTGCAACGCCTGGCCGACAGCCTGAGGTTTCACCAGGCGCCACCCTTGCGCATCATCGGCACCCCGCCCCTGGTGCAACAACTTCTCCCCCGGTGCATTGCCGCCCTGCGCCGGCGCTTCGCCGACACCCCCTGCAGCCTGCGCAGCCAGAGCACCCGGGCGATGGTCGACAGCCTGCTGCTGCGCGACTGCGACCTGGGCCTGAGCCTCTACGACCCCGAGCACCCGGACATCGACAGCCAGGTCCTGGCCCAGGGCAAGCTGTTCCTGATCGCCCCCCATGGCTGGCTGCAGCCCAAGCAAAAATACGTGGCCCTGCAGGACCTGGCCGGCCAGGCCATGGTCGGCCTCGAAGGCCAGGACCCGCTGAGCCTGGTGCTTACCGGCAAACTGCAGAACCTGCGACCCAGCCCGGTGATCCAGACCCGGGTACAGACCTACCAGATGATGAGCAGCCTGGTGGAAGCCGGCGAAGGATTGGCCATCGTCGATCCCTTCACCGCCGCCGGCGCGCGCAGCGCCGGGCTCGATGTCAGCCCCCTGTCGCCCCCGGTCAGCGTCACCCTGTATGCCCTGCGCCGCGCCGGCAGCGACGGTTCGCCACTGCTGGATGCCCTGCTGCAACTGCTGACGGAGCAGGCCGAGGCACTGCTGGCGGGCTAAGGCTGGGCAAGCTCGGGCTCATCGGCAAACAGTCGGTACCAGAAGATCGCCACCTCGCTGGTTTGCGCATCGATGCCGCGATAGCGCAGGTGATCCACGCCGCCCACCACATAGCCGCAACGCTCATACAGGCGACAGGCGCCCAGGTTGTTGTTCTGGGTCTCCAGCATCACCCCCGGCAACTGTTTCTTGCGACTCCAGAACTGCGCCACTTCCAGCAGCGCCCGGGCCACGCCATGGCGTCGCGCCGGTGCATGCACCGCCAGCTCGTCAATATGCGCGTAGCCGTTCCAGTTGGTACTGATGACCATGTGGCCCACCGGCTGGTCGTCGAGGAAGGCCATGAAAATCTCGCTGTCCGCTGCGTTGCGGTAGCTGCTGAACTCTTCCGGGTCGATGCCATAGCACTTGCGGTAAGGCACGATCTGGCGCAACGGCCAGTCACTGACCGACACACCGCGCTCGGCCTCGGCGTAGGCGCCGACCTGGAAGCTGAAATCACTGCCCCAGACATAAGGGGCAAAACCTTCATCGGCGACGCGGATCGCCAGGCCCGGGTACCGGGGATTAACAGCGGGCTGCATAGTGGGGAAACTCCTCACGCTTTGATGCAATCGACGGTGTATTGCCGTCCATTGCCCTGGTCGTCATGTTGCAGCCCGTGCACGTCGGCGACAAACCCCGGGAAGCTGCTGTCGAAGGCTCGGGCAAAGGCCAGGTAGTCGATGATCGAGCGGGTCGACTCGGTGAAGCGCTCACCGGGCATGATCAGCGGGATCCCCGGCGGGTACGGCACCAGCATCACCGCAGCGATGCGCCCTTGCAGCTGGTCAATCGACACCGCTTCGACTTCGCCGCGCACCAGATGGTCGTAGGCGTCGGCGGGTTTCATCGCCACCTCCGGCAACACCGTGTACATGCGCTTGAGGTGCTTGGCCGTGGCGTTGCTGCGGTAGCAGGCATGCAACTGGTCGCACAGGTCCTGCAGGCCCATGCCCTGATAGCGCTGCGGGTCCTGGCCGGCCACGCTGGGCAGGCAACTGGCAAGGCTGGCATTGGCATCGTAGTTGCGCTTGAACTCCAGCAGCTCGGTCAGCAGCGTGCTCCACTTGCCCTTGGTGATGCCCATGGAGAACAGCACCAGGAACGAGTAGAGCCCGGTCTTCTCCACCACCAGCCCGCGCTCCCAGAGGAACTTGCTGACCACCGCCGCGGGAATCCCGTGCTCGCTCAGGGCGCCGCCAGCGGTCAGGCCCGGCATCACCAGGGTCACCTTGATCGGATCGAGCAGCACATAGTCATCGGTGACCCCGGCAAAACCGTGCCACTCGCCTTCCGGCTCCAGCAGCCAGTCTCCGGTGCGCACCTGGTCGATGCCCTCGACCCGCTCCGGCTGCCATACCGAGAACCACCAGTCATCGGCGGCGATGTTCTGCCGCAGGTTGGCCAGGGCCCGGCGAAAGCTCAGGGCCTCGTCGAACATTTCCTGCAACAGTGAGCGCCCCGCGGGCCCTTCCATCATCGCCGAAGCCACATCCAGGGAGGCGATGATGCTGTACTGCGGCGAAGTGGAGATGTGCATCATGAAGGCTTCGTTGAAACGGTCCCGATCCAGCTGCCGGGCGCCACCGTCCTGCACATGGATCATCGAGGCCTGGCTGAAGGCCGCCAGCAACTTGTGGGTCGAATGGGTGGTGAACACCAGGGGGCTGTCGGCGCTGCGGGAAGTGCCCATGCCGTAGCGCCCGGAGAAAAACTCGTGGAAGGCCGCGTAGGCATACCAGGCTTCGTCGAAGTGCAAAACCTCGACGCTGTTGCCCAGGCTCTGCTTGATCAGTTCGGCGTTGTAGCACAACCCGTCGTAGGTCGAGTTGGTGACCACCGCCAGCTTGACCCGGGGCGCCCGGCCGCGGGTCAGCGGGCTGGCGTCGATCTTGGCCTGGATCGACTCGGGGCTGAACTCGCTCAGGGGAATCGGCCCGATAATCCCCAGTTCGTTGCGTTCCGGACACAGGTACAGGGGGATGGCCCCGGTCATGATGATCGAATGCAGCACCGACTTGTGGCAGTTGCGGTCCACCAGCACCAGGTCATCGCGGCCGACCATGGAGTGCCAGACGATCTTGTTGGCGGTGGAGGTGCCGTTGATCACGAAAAACGTGTGATCCGCGCCGAAGTTGCGCGCCGCCCGTGCCTCGGCTTCCGCCAGAGGGCCGGTGTGGTCCAGCAGCGAGCCCAGCTCCGGTACCGAGACCGACAGGTCCGAGCGCAGGGTGTTCTCACCGAAGAACTGGTGGAACGCCTGCCCCACCGGGCTCTTGCGATAGGCCACGCCACCGCCATGGCCCGGGGTGTGCCAGGAATAGTTGGAGTCGGCGGTGTGCTGCACCAGGGCCTTGAAGAAAGGCGGCAGCAGGCCATCAAGGTAATTGCGTGCCGCCCGGGCCACCTGCCGGGCCAGGAACGGCACCGTGTCCTCGAACAGGTAGAGAATGCCCCGCAGTTGATTGAGCTCGCTCATGGCGTCGGCAGGCGCATTTTCCAGGGTCACCTGCTCGCCCAGGGCGAAGATCGGCAGCAGTGGCGCACGCACCCGGGCCAGGCGGATCAGCTCGACCATGTTCTGCAGCAGGTGGGTGTTTTCCCCGGCCCCCTCGGCGGCGATCAACATGCAGGCCAAGCCGTGATGGGTCGCGGCAACCAGCCGACCTTCGGCATAGTCCACGGCGGAGAAAATACTGAAACCGTCCTTTTCCAGCTCTCGGGCAATGCCCCGCACCCGGTCCCCGGCGACCGTGTCGGCCTTGATGTCGCGGTGCACGATCAGGATCGGAAACTGCAGGTCTTTATACATGGAGCTGGGCGTCCTGAGACGGCGGGTGGGCTCCGCCAATGGAACTCAGGGTAGAAGCTGGGGGCGCTTCGTGTCACCCCGGGCAGGGAGAGGGTGTAACAAAACGTCGCCCTGGGATAATTGGCCGCTCCGCTTCGAGGCTGCTGTGGCCTGTAATCGTCCCCGGCCACCTCGCGAAGCTACAGGCCTCGCGCCTGCAAGAGGCCCGCGCCGCCAGGCCCGGGGCATAACCCGGGAGCGGGCTGCCTGGGCATCACTGCTGGGCTTCGAGCAACTGGGTCCACAAGGCCGGCGCGCCGGCGGATTTGGCAATGATTTCCAGGCGTGCCTGATGCTCGGCCAGCTCGGCCTCGCTGGCGCGAATGATCCGCCCCCGCGCACGCTCGGCCGACAAGCGCCGGATCTCCGTGCTCTGGCCAGCCGAACCATCACCGTCCGAGGCATTGCCAGCCAGCGACAGGCTGGTCTGGCCACCGGTCATGGTCAGGTAGACGTCGGCGAGGATCTCCGAGTCGAGCAAGGCGCCGTGCAGCTCACGGCCGGAGTTGTCGACGTCATAGCGCTTGCACAGGGCATCCAGGCTGTTGCGCTGGCCTGGGTGACGCTCACGGGCCATCAACAGGGTGTCGAGGATGGTGCAGTGCTGGGTGATGTCCGCCCGGTCCTGGCGGCCCATCAGGGCGAATTCGTTGTTGATGAAGCCAACGTCGAACGCCGCGTTGTGGATGATCAGCTGCGCGCCCTGGATGAAGTCGAAGAACTCGTCGGCGACTTCGGCGAAACGCGGCTTGCCCACCAGGAATTCGTTGGTGATGCCGTGAACGCCGATGGCGCCTTCATCACTCTCGCGATCCGCTTGCAGGTAAACGTGGAAGTGCCGGCCGGTCAGGCGCCGACCGATCAACTCGACGCAACCGATTTCAATGATCCGGTGGCCGTCGGTCACCGGCATGCCGGTGGTTTCGGTATCGAGTACAACAGATCTGTTGGCCATCAGGGGTCAGTTCTCAACGCTGGAAGTGTTTCAAAGCGCGGGATTTTAGCACGCTCTGGCGGCATGACACCCATGGCGGATTCATCAGCCGGCGGCCTGCGCAGTTTTTAACAATCCTTAGCAAAGCTGCTGCAGTTCATTGCGCCGCAAAGCGCTAGGGTGCCGGACGATACTTTTCGCCGGACCCTGCCCTGCCATGACCCCCAGCAAAACCCGACTGGCCTGCGCGCTCTGCGCCTGCCTGTTCGCCGACCTCGTCCAGGCCAGCGCCCTGGTGATCAGCACCGACATCAGCATGAGCCTGACCCTGAGTTCAACCGAAGGCAGCTCCAAAGCCAGCAGCTCATTCAAGGACGACAAACTTGTGCTCGCCGCCCAGAGCGACGCCGCAGCCTTCGTGGCCAGCGCCGGCGAAATCCGTGGCGCCCGGTTGGAAGCCGCCCTGATGCACATTCGCCAGGTGCTCGCCGCCCCGCCCTGTACCGACCTGCAACTGGCCAGCGCCATGCTTGCGCTCTGAGCCCCAGGTGGCTGCGCGGCTAATTCATCGCCCGCCCCAGCCGTTTCTTTATGTGAACAAGGCTATTGCGTTACCGTGCCGCCTCACCCAGGCACGCGGGCGCTGATACCCGGCGTTGCACTCACCCACCAGGAACCGCCCTCCCATGCTCAAGACTCGACAGATGTTCCCACTGCTGTTGGCCTTGGCCTGCATCAGTGGCTGCTCTTCCCTTGCCCGCACCGACAGCGACAGCCAACAACGGCCGCTGATCGTCGCTCATCGCGGCGGCGCCGCGGACTTTCCCGAAAACACCCTGCTGGCCATCGACAACGCCCTGCGCAACAAGGTCGACATGCTCTGGCTGACGGTGCAACTGAGCAGTGATGGCGTACCGGTGCTGTACCGACCGGCCGACCTGAGCGCCAATACCCAGGCCACAGGCGCAGTCAACCAGCACACCCTGGCGCAGTTGCAGGCCCTCAATGCCGGGTGGAATTTCAAGCAGACGGCAGCCGATGGCCAGGTGAGCTTTCCCTATCGCACCCAGCCACTGCCCCTGCCGTCGTTGCGCCAGGCGCTGCTGGCGATCCCCGAGTCGGTGCCGGTGATTCTCGACATGAAGGCCCTGCCGGCTGCCCCCCAGGCCCAGGCCGTCGCCCGCCTGCTGGAACAGCTGCACGCCTGGAACCGGGTGCTGATCTACTCCACCGATGCCAGCTACCAGCAGGCTTTCGCCCCCTATCCCCAGGCTCGGCTGTTCGAATCCAGAGACAGCACCCGGGATCGGCTGGCCAGCGTCGCCCTCGCCCACCACTGCAACGCACCACCTGCACCCGGCAGTTGGGTGGCCTTCGAGTACCGGCGCCCGGTGCAACTGGTCGAGACCTTTACCCTGGGCGAAGCCCGCTCCCAGGTCGATGCCCGGCTGTGGACGCCCGCTGCGGTGGATTGCTTTCAGTCACGGGGCAAGGTGCGGATGCTGGCGATCGGCATCAATAGCGCCGAGGACTACCAGGCGGCCACCTGCCTGAAGATGGATGCAGTACTGGTGGATTCGCCCCGTGCGACGGCGCAAATGAAGCAGCGGCTCGAACGGCCGCTGCCTTGTCGCTGATTGCCCGCTCAGGGCATCAGGGCTGTTTGTAGCCGCGGACCTCGTCGACGCCGCGGTTGGCCAGTTGGTCGGCCCGCTCGTTGCCGTGATGGCCGGTATGGCCACGCACCCACTTCCAGGTGACCTTGTGGCGGTTGACCTGTTCATCCAGCTTCTGCCACAGGTCGGCATTCTTGACCGGCTCCTTGGCCGCGGTTTTCCAGCCGCGCTTCTTCCAGTTGACCATCCACTCGTTGATGCCCTTCATTACATACTGCGAGTCGGTGACCAGCAGCACTTCGCACTCGCGCTTGAGCTCTTCCAGGCCGCGAATCGCCGCCATCAGCTCCATGCGGTTGTTGGTGGTGTTGGCTTCACCGCCCCAGAGCTCCTTCTCGACGCCCTTGCACACCATCAACGCGCCCCAGCCACCGGGGCCGGGATTGCCCTTGCAGGCACCGTCGGTAAAGATTTCTACGCTATCGCTCATCCACGCCTTCCATCAGAAAATTGCCATTGGCCTGTCGAGCACAGTCGACAGTGCCCAGGGCCGGACAATCCGGCCGGCTGTATAAAAAGAAGGTTTCAATCGGTCATCAGGGCTCGCTGTTACGGCGATTGACCTTGGCCATGGGCAGCGGCACCAGCTTGCCCATCGGCTCGCGCCGGACTTGGCGCACCGGGCGCAGGCCCACGGCGATCTTGCGTGCCACCAGCAGGTAGAACCCGCCTCCGGACAATTGCCACTGCCCGGCACGGCGTTCCCAGCCGGCCAGTCGCGCCTGCCATGCCAACGACGCAAGCGGCGGACGATAGCACCCGAAGCGGCGTTTCTCCAGCGCAAAGCCCAGCAGGTTGAGCCAGTCGCCTACCCGCGAGGGGGCAATGCAGCGGGCCTGGCGCAGGGCATCGTGGGCGAACACATGGCGCAGCCCCCAGGTGCTCCAGGGGTTGATCCCGACAATCAACAGGTGCCCGCCCGGACGCACGCTGCTCGCCGCCTCCCGCAGCAGGCCATGGGGCGACAGGCAGAAATCCAGACCGTGCTGCAGCACCACCACGTCCACGGCGTGCTCGCTCAAGGGCCAGGCCTGCTCCTCGCAGACGATCTCGACCCCGGGCAACGGTGCCCCGAGGCGCACATTGCGCTGCACCTGGGGCGCCGCCGGCGGGGTTTGCGCCGAAGGGCCGTAGTGCACCAGGTAGCCGCCGAAGAAACGCCCCAGCTCCTCTTCGAGCATGCGCCGCTCTTCATCCAGCAGAAATTGCCCCAGGGGGCCGGACAGCCATTCCCGGGCTGCACTGATCAGGGCCAGCCAGTCGGGATCTGCCTGAGCGAAGGCTTTATCGGTCATTGCATTCTCCAACACGCCAAGAAGCACTAAGATGCGCCATTGTTTTCTGCTTGGCGAATTCGAAGATGATACAGATCAGTGCCCTGCCCGCCTTCACCGACAACTACATCTGGTTGTTACAGGATCATCGCAGCCAGCGTTGCGCAGTCGTCGACCCGGGGGATGCGGCGCCGGTACTGGCCTGGCTGGAACAGCACCCGGGCTGGCAGCTCAGCGATATCCTGGTGACCCACCATCACCATGACCATGTCGGTGGTGTCGAGCGCCTGAAGCAACACAGCGGCGCCACGGTCTACGGTCCGGCGCAAGAGAAGATCCCCGGGCGCGACGTGGCCCTGGATGACAACGGCCGCGCCAGCATCCTGGGCTGGGAATTCGAGGTGTTTGCCGTCCCCGGCCACACCCTGGGGCACATTGCCTATTACCACCACGGCCTGCTGTTCTGCGGCGACACCCTGTTCGCCGCAGGTTGCGGTCGCCTGTTCGAAGGCACCCCGGAGCAGATGCACCACTCCCTGGAGCGCCTGGCGGCATTGCCGGACGACACCCTGATCTACTGCACCCATGAATACACCCTGAGCAACCTGCGCTTTGCCCAGGCCGTGGAACCCGCCAACCCGGACATCGCCCAGCGCCTGGAAAAAGTCAGCCAACTGCGCGAACACGGGCGCATGACCTTGCCGTCGACCCTGGCCCTGGAGAAACTGACCAACCCTTTTCTGCGTACCGCTGAAACATCCGTTAAACAAAAAGCGGACGAACGGAATGGCCAGGATAACCTGTCCCAAAGTGCGGTCTTTGCAGCCCTGAGGGCCTGGAAAGATAAGTTCTAGGCCGGTGCCGGATTGGCACAAAAATTCTGAATGGTTGACCGCACCCCGGGTGCTTCCTAGAATCGCCCGACATTTTTGCCCGGAACTTACTTCCAGCCAATGTCGTCATCTATTCGTTTTCCCATCAGTTCAGACGCATTGACGCGCTTGGCCCAGGCCATCGCGGTAGCTGTGTCAGCGACTCTTGCGGGCTGCCAAACCACCGGCCAAGCCCCGCAGAGCGACGCGACACACACTCAGAATTTCAACGCCCGCATCAAGCAGAAACCCATCTGGCTGAGCAACCAGCCAAGCCCGCAAGTTCCCCAGGATGTCTGGGAACGCATGCGCCAGGGGTTCCAATTGCAAGACGGCCTGGGCGTCAACCCGCGTATTGAACAACAGCGCCTGTGGTTCGCCAGCAACCCTTCCTTCCTGGAAAACGCCGGCGAGCGCGGCAGCCTCTACATCCACTACATCGTCGAGCGTCTCGAAGAGCGCAACATGCCGCTGGAACTGGCCCTGCTGCCGGTGATCGAGAGCGCCTACAACCCGCTGGCCTATTCCCGGGCCGATGCGGTGGGCCTGTGGCAGTTCGTCCCGGCCACCGGGCGCTACTTCAACCTGCGCCAGACCCGCTTCTACGATGGCCGGCGCGACATCACCGCCTCCACCACCGCGGCCATGGACTACCTGACCCGCCTGCACGACATGTTCAACGGCGACTGGCTGCTGGCACTGGCGGCCTACAACGCCGGCGAAGGCACCGTCAGCCGGGCCATCGAGCGCAATGAAAAGCTCGGCCTGCCCACCGACTACTGGAACCTGTCGCTGCCGACGGAAACCCAGGCCTATGTGCCCAAGCTACTGGCCCTGGCCCAGGTGGTCCTGACCCCGCAAGCCTATGGCGTGAACCTCAACCCGATCGCCAACGAACCCTACTTCCAGGTGGTCGAGATCAACCAGCGCATGGACCTGTCCAAGGTCGCGGCGGTGGCCAACATCGATGAGGACGAGCTGTTCCAGCTCAATCCGGCGTTCAAGCAGCGCACCACCATCGACGGCCCCCAGCACCTGCTGGTGCCGACCTCCAAGGCGCAGTTGCTGACCACCAGCCTGTCGACCATGAAACCCGAAGAGCTGATCAGCAAGCGCTCCATCAAGCCGGTGTTCGACCGTGATGAAGGACGTGACTCGCTGCGGCCCAAGCGCATTTATCGGGTCAAGAACGGCGACAACCTGACCCTGATCGCCAAGGCCAACAAGGTCAACGTCCAGGATCTGCAGCGCTGGAACAAGCTCAGTGGCAAGAACCTCAAGGTCGGCCAGACCCTGGTGATGCAGGACACTCGCAAGGTCGCCAGCAAGAAGACCCGCGTGGCCAGCAACGCCAAGAAGAAGTCGACCCAGTACAAGGTCAAGCAAGGCGACTCGCTGTATATGGTTGCCAAGCGCTTCAACGTTGAAATGCAGCACCTCAAGCGCTGGAACCCCCGCGCCGGCCAGGCCCTCAAGCCCGGCCAGATGCTCACGGTCTACCTGTCGCACTGATCGCAACGCAGCCCGCTGGGGCCAGGGCGCTTGCCCGGGCCCCGATGGGTCGTACCGGCAAGCGCCGCGTAACCGATGCGCCCTGGAACCTGGAGCGTTGCACGCGCCAGCGCGAGCACGCTCCGGCGCCACACCTGCGACTGAAAAAGCACGCTTTTTCCTGCTGATACAAGCTGTTACTGTACGGAGCACAAAGCCCAAGCCGCCTGGATCGGATCTCTGACTCGATGCGTCCCCTCCTCCTGCTCTTCATCAGCCTGGCCTTGAGCTTTCCCGCAAGCGCGACGATCACTGAAAGTCATGGTTATGCGCAGTTTGGCACGCTCAAGTACCCGACCCGGTTCACCCACTTCGACTGGGTCAACCCCGCAGCGCCCAAAGGCGGCACCTTGCGGGTCATGGCGTTTGGCACCTTCGATACCCTCAACCCCTACACCTTCAAGGGCACCAGCCCGGTGGCCACGGCGAATTTCCTGCAGTACGGGGTCAATGAGCTAAACGAGCCGCTGATGGTCGGCACCGGTCTCTATGCGCCTTCCGGCGACGAGCCCACCTCCAGCTATGGCCTGATCGCCCGTTCGGTGGAGTACAGCGAGGATCGCAGCTGGGTGGTGTTCAACCTGCGGCCCGAGGCGCGTTTCCACGACGGCCAGCCCATCACCGCCTACGACGTGGCGTTTTCCTACCGCCTGCTGCTCAAGCAGGGCCACCCGCAATACCGCACCAACCTGCAGGAAGTGCAGCGGGTCGACATCCTCGGGCCCCAGCGCATCCGCTTCGTGTTCAAGCGCGCCGGCAACCCGTTGCTGATCCTGCGCCTGGGTGAGCTGCCGGTGCTGCCCCAGCACTACTGGAAGGACCGCGACTTCAAGGCCACCACGTTCACCCCGCCCCTGGGCAGCGGCCCCTACCGCATCACCCAGGTCCAGCCCGGGCGCCAGCTGGTGTTCGAGCGGGTCAAGGACTACTGGGGCAAGGACCTGCCGGTGAACCGCGGCTTCAACAACTTCGACCGGGTCGAGGTGGAGTTCTACCGTGACAGCGATGTCGCCTTCGAAGCCTTCAAGGCCGGCGAGTTCGACATCTACATCGAGCACCAGGCGAAGAACTGGGCCAACGGCTACAACTTCCCGGCGGTCAGGCGCGGCGAGGTGATCAAGGCCCAGGTGGCGCACCAGATTCCCACCCAGACCCAGGGCCTGTTCATGAACACCCGACGCAGCACCTTCGCGGATGTGCGGGTGCGTGAAGCCCTGGGGCTGATGTTCGACTTCGAGTGGACCAACCGCACGCTGTTCAGCGACGCCTACAAACGCACCCTGAGCTATTACCCCAACAGCGAGTTCTCTGCCACCGGCCTGCCGGTCGGTCATGAATGGCTGCTGCTCTCGCCCTACCGTGAGCAACTGCCGGCGAGCCTGTTCACCCAGGCCTTCAGCCTGCCGCAAACCGAAGGCCGCGGCATCCCCCGGGAAACCCTGCGCCGGGCCCTGGCGCTGCTCGCCGAGGCCGGCTGGAAGCTCAATGGCCAGCGCCTGCAGAACAGCGCCGGACAGCCATTGCGCCTTGAGCTGATGCTGGTCAACCCGAACCTGGAACGGATCCTCCAGCCCTACGTGGAGAATCTGTCCAGCATCGGCATCGACGCGCGCCTGCGCACCGTCGACCGGGCCCAATACAAGCAGCGCCTGGACCAGTTCGACTACGACATGATCCTCATGACCCTCAACCAGACCCTGAGCCCGGGCCTGGAGCAATGGCAGTACTTCCACTCCAGCCAGGTCGGGGTCAAGGGCAGCAAAAACTACGCGGGCATCCACAACCCGGTTGTCGACCACCTGCTGGAACAACTGCTGGCCGCGCAGAACCGCGATGAGCAACTGGCCGCTGGCCGGGCCCTGGACCGGGTGCTGTTGTGGCAGCACTACATGATTCCCAACTGGTACCTCAACTATCACCGACTGGCCTACCGCAACCGGTTCGCCTTCGTCACCACGCCGCCCTACAACCTGGGGTTGAGCGCCTGGTGGCTGAAGTCCTTGGAGAACACCCGATGATGCCTCTGCGTGCCTTGCTCCAGTGCACCGGCGGCTTGTTGTTCGGCGCCATCGCCTGCTGTGTCCAGGCCGCGCCGCAACATGCCATGACCCTGTACAACGAAGCGCCGAAGTACCCGGCGAACTTCCAGCACTTCGACTTCGTCAATCCCGACGCGCCCAAGGGCGGGACCTTCCGCATGGCCGGGTTCGGCGGCTTCGACAGCCTCAACCCGTTCATCAGCAAGGGCGTGCCCGAACTCAATATCGGCCTGGTCTACGACACCCTGCTGTACCAGAGCCTGGACGAACCCTTCACCGAGTACGGCCTGGTGGCGGGCAAGATCGAGAAAGCCCCGGACAACAGCTGGGTGCGCTTCTACCTGCGCCCCGAAGCACGCTTCAACGACGGCCAGCCGATCCGCGCCGAGGACGTGGTGTTCAGCTTCCAGACCCTGATCAGCGCCGGCTCGCCGCTGTACCGCGGCTACTACGCCGACGTCGACCAGGTGATCGCCGAAGACCCGCTGCGGGTGCTGTTCAAGTTCAAGCACAGCAACAACCGCGAGCTGCCGCTGATTCTTGGCCAACTGACGATCCTGCCCAAGCACTGGTGGGAGCACCGGGACTTTGCCAAGAGCAACCTGGAGATTCCCCTGGGCAGCGGTCCCTACCGGGTGACCGAGGTCAAGGCCGGACGCTCGATCCGCTACGAGCGGGTCAAGGACTACTGGGCCAAGGACCTCCCGGTCAACCGCGGTTTCTACAACTTCGACGTGATCACCAGCGACTACTACCGCGACAACACCGTGGCCCTGGAAGCCCTCAAGGCCGGCCAGTTCGACTACTGGCTGGAAATGACCGCGAAGAACTGGGCCAACGCCTACAACGTCCCGGCGGTGGCCCGGGGCGAACTGATCAAGGAAGAGATTGCCAACGGCAATCCCACCGGCATGCAGGGTTTTGTCTTCAACACCCGCCGCCCCCTGTTCCAGGACGTGCGGGTGCGCCATGCCTTGAGCCTGCTGCTGGACTTCGAGTGGAGCAACAAGCAGCTGTTCAACGGTGCCTACACCCGCACCCGCAGTTACTTCGAAAACTCGGAAATGGCCGCCACCGGCCTGCCCGGCCCTGAAGAGCTGGCGATCCTCGAACCGCTGCGTGGGCAGATTCCCGAGCAGGTGTTCGCCCAGGCGTTCAGCCCTTCGGTGTGCGACGGCAGCGGGATGATCCGCGCCCAGCAGCGCCAGGCCTACCAACTGCTGCAGGAAGCCGGCTGGAAGATCGTCGATGACAAGATGGTGGACGCCCAGGGCAAGCCGGTGGTGATCGAGTTCCTGCTGGCCCAGACCGACTTCGAGCGGGTGCTGCTGCCGTTCAAGCGCAACCTCAGCGACCTGGGGATCGACCTGGTGATCCGTCGGGTCGACGTGTCCCAGTACATCAACCGGGTGCGTTCCCGGGACTTCGACATGATCGTCGGCAGCTTTCCCCAGTCCAACTCCCCGGGGAACGAGCAGCGCGAGTTCTGGATGTCTTCCAGCGCCGACAAGCCCGGCAGCCGCAACTACATCGGCCTCAAGGACCCGGCCATCGACAGCCTGGTGGAAAGCCTGATCAACGCCGATTCCCGCGCCAGCCTGGTGGCCCACGCCAAGGCCCTGGACCGGGTCCTGCAATGGGGCTACTACGTGATACCCAACTGGCACATCAAGACCTGGCGCGTGGCCTACTGGAACCATATCGGCCACCCGTCCGTGGCGCCCAAGTACGACATCGGCATCAACACCTGGTGGGTCAAGCCCAATGCCAGGCCCGCCGTGGAACCGGCCCCGAACGACAACCAGGCGGCTGCGGCCGACGCGGTGCACTGACATGCTGGCCTATATCGTTCGTCGGCTGCTGCTGATCATCCCCACCCTGCTGGGCATCCTGCTGATCAACTTCGTGATCATCCAGGCCGCCCCCGGCGGCCCGGTGGAACAGATGATCGCCAAGCTCGAAGGCTTCGACGGCGCCACCAGCCGCATCGCCGGAGGCGGTGCCGAGGTCTCGGTGGCCGGCTCCAGCTACCGCGGTGCCCAGGGCCTGGACCCGGCGCTGATCAAGGAAATCGAGCACATGTACGGCTTCGACAAGTCGGCACCGGAACGCTTGTGGATCATGATCAAGAACTACGCCACCCTGGATTTCGGCAACAGCTTCTTCCGCGACGCCAAGGTGGTGGACCTGATCAAGGAAAAGATGCCGGTGTCCATCTCCCTCGGGTTGTGGAGCACCCTGATCATGTACCTGGTGTCGATCCCCCTGGGGATCGCCAAGGCCACCCGCCACGGCAGCCACTTCGACGTCTGGACCAGTTCGGCGATCATCGTCGGCTACGCGATCCCGGCCTTCCTGTTCGCCATCCTGCTGATCGTGGTGTTCGCCGGCGGCAGCTATTTCAACTGGTTCCCGTTGCGCGGCCTGACCTCCAACGACTTCGACCAGCTGAGCTGGGGGCGCAAGATCCTCGACTACTTCTGGCACCTGGCGCTGCCAGTCACCGCCCTGGTGATTGGCCACTTCGCCACCATGACCCTGCTGACCAAGAACAGCTTCCTCGACGAGATCAACAAGCAGTACGTGATCACCGCCAAGGCCAAGGGCCTGACCCAGCGCCGGGTGCTCTACGGCCATGTGTTCCGCAACGCCATGCTGCTGGTGATCGCCGGCTTCCCCTCGGCCTTCATCGGCATCTTCTTCACCGGTTCCCTGCTGGTGGAGGTGATCTTCTCCCTCGACGGCCTGGGCCTGATGAGCTTCGAGGCGGCGATCAACCGCGACTATCCGGTGGTCTTCGGCACCCTGTTCATCTTCACCCTGCTGGGGCTGGTGGTGAAACTGATCGGCGACCTGACCTACACCCTGGTCGATCCGCGGATCGACTTCGACAGCCGGGAGCATTGAGATGAACCTGTCCCCCCTCAATCGCCGGCGCTTCGAACGCTTCAAGGCCAACAAGCGCGGCTGGTGGTCGCTGTGGCTGTTCCTGACCCTGTTCGTGCTGAGCCTGGGCGCCGAGCTGATCGCCAACGACAAGCCGCTGGTGGTGCACTACGAAGGCGGCTGGTACTTCCCGGCCCTCAAGCGCTACCCGGAAACCACCTTCGGCGGCGAATTCCCCCTGGAAGCCAACTACAAGAGCCCCTACATTCGCGAGCTGCTGGCGCAGAAGGATGCCTGGGTACTCTGGGCGCCGATCCCCTTCAGCTACCAGAGCATCAACTACGACCTGCGAGTCCCGGCGCCGGCGCCGCCCTCGGCAGACAACCTGCTGGGCACCGACGACCAGGGCCGCGATGTACTGGCGCGGGTGATCTACGGCTTTCGCGTGTCGGTGCTGTTCGCCCTGACCCTGACCCTGCTCAGCTCGATCATCGGGGTCATCGCCGGCGCCCTGCAGGGTTTCTACGGCGGCTGGGTGGACCTGGTCGGCCAGCGTTTCCTGGAGATCTGGTCGGGCCTGCCGGTGCTCTACCTGCTGATCATCCTCGCCAGCTTCGTGCAACCGAACTTCTGGTGGCTGCTGGGGATCATGCTGCTGTTCTCCTGGATGAGCCTGGTGGACGTGGTGCGCGCCGAGTTCCTGCGCGGGCGCAACCTGGAATACGTGCGCGCAGCCCGGGCCCTGGGCATGCAGAACGGGGCGATCATGTTTCGCCACATCCTGCCCAACGCCATGGTCTCCACCATGACCTTCATGCCCTTTATCCTCACCGGCGCCATCGGCACCCTGACCGCCCTGGACTTCCTCGGTTTCGGCCTGCCCCCCGGCGCGCCGTCCCTGGGTGAACTGGTGGCCCAGGGCAAGTCCAACCTGCAGGCGCCCTGGCTGGGCATGAGTGCCTTCGCCGTGCTGGCGCTGATGCTCAGCCTGCTGGTGTTTATCGGCGAATCCGCCCGCGATGCCTTCGACCCGAGGAAATGACATGACCCAGGACAACCTGATCGAAGTCCGCGACCTGGCCGTCGAGTTCGTCACCGGCGACCGCGCCCAGCGGGTGGTGGAAGGCATCAGCTTCGACATCAAGCGCGGCGAGACCCTGGCCCTGGTGGGCGAAAGCGGCTCCGGCAAATCGGTGACCGCCCACTCGATCCTGCGTCTGCTGCCCTACCCCCTGGCTCGCCACCCGAGCGGTAGCATCAACTATTCCGGGCACGACCTGCTGACCCTGAAAGAAAAGACCATCCGCCACATTCGCGGCAACCGCATCGCGATGATCTTCCAGGAACCCATGACCTCGCTGAACCCGCTGCACTGCATCGAGAAGCAGATCAACGAGGTGCTGGCCATCCACAAGGGCCTGACCGGCAAGGTGGCCACCCGGCGCACCCTGGAACTGCTGGAACTGGTGGGCATTCCCGAACCGCAGAAGCGCCTCAAGGCCCTGCCCCACGAGCTCTCCGGCGGCCAGCGGCAACGGGTGATGATCGCCATGGCCCTGGCCAACGAGCCGGAACTGCTGATCGCCGACGAGCCCACCACGGCGCTGGACGTCACCGTGCAGTTGAAGATCCTCGAACTGCTCAAGGAGCTGCAGGCACGGCTGGGCATGGCCCTGTTGCTGATCAGCCACGATCTGAACCTGGTGCGGCGGATTGCCCATCGGGTCTGCGTCATGCAAAAGGGCTGCATCGTCGAGCAAGCCTCCTGCGAGGAGCTGTTTCGCGCGCCGCAGCACCCCTACACCCGGGAACTGCTGGCCGCCGAGCCCAGCGGCCTGCCGGCGGCCAATGAAGTCGGCCCGGCGCTGCTGCAAGTGGACAACCTCAAGGTCTGGTTCCCGATCAAGAAAGGGCTGCTGCGCCACACCGTGGATCACGTCAAGGCGGTGGACGGCGTTCACTTCAGCCTGCCCCAGGGCCAGACCCTGGGCATTGTCGGCGAAAGTGGCTCGGGCAAGTCGACCCTGGGGCTGGCGATCCTGCGCTTGATCGGCAGCCAAGGCGGCATTCGTTTCGAAGGCCAGCAACTCGACCAACTGTCGCAGAAACAGGTGCGGCCGCTGCGCCGGGAAATGCAGGTGGTGTTCCAGGACCCCTTCGGCAGCCTCAGCCCACGGATGAGCGTGAGCCAGATCGTTGGCGAGGGCCTGCGGATCCACCGGATCGGCACCGAGGCAGAGCAGGAACAGGCGATTGTCGACGCCCTCAAGGAGGTCGGCCTCGACCCGGCTACCCGAGACCGCTATCCCCACGAGTTCTCCGGGGGCCAGCGGCAACGGATCGCCATTGCCCGAGCCCTGGTGCTCAAGCCGCGGCTGATCCTGCTGGACGAGCCGACCTCGGCCCTGGACCGCACCGTCCAGCGCCAGGTGGTGGAACTGCTGCGCAACCTGCAACTCAAGTACAACCTGACCTACCTGTTCATCAGCCATGACCTGGCGGTGGTCAAGGCCCTGAGCCACCAGCTGATGGTGATCAAGCACGGCCAGGTGGTGGAACAGGGTGACGCGCGCGGTATCTTTGCCGTCCCACAACATCCCTACACACGGCAATTGCTGGAAGCCGCGTTCCTGGCTCCGGCAAGCGCCGAATAATCTGCAACAGGAGTAGCAACCTATGGGTTTTCTCGCTGGGAAGCGTGTATTGATCGTCGGCGTCGCCAGCAAGCTGTCGATCGCCTCCGGCATTGCCGCCGCCATGCACCGTGAAGGCGCCGAGCTGGCCTTCACTTATCAGAACGAAAAACTCAAGGGCCGGGTCGAGGAATTCGCCGCCGGCTGGGGCTCCAGCGCCGAGCTGTGCTTCCCCTGCGACGTGGCCAGCGACGAACAGATCGCCCAGGTCTTCAGCGAGCTGGGTAAACAGTGGGACGGCCTGGACTGCATCGTCCACTCCGTAGGCTTCGCCCCCGGCGACCAGCTCGAAGGCGACTTCACCGACGCCACCACCCGTGAGGGCTTTCGCATCGCCCACGACATCAGCGCCTACAGCTTCGTGGCCCTGGCCAAGGCCGGTCGCGAGCTGATGAAGGGCCGCAACGGCAGCCTGCTGACCCTGTCCTACCTGGGCGCCGAGCGCACCATGCCCAACTACAACGTGATGGGCATGGCCAAGGCCTCCCTGGAAGCCGGCGTACGCTACCTGGCCGGCTCCCTGGGCCCGGAGGGCACTCGGGTCAACGCCGTCTCCGCCGGCCCGATCCGCACCCTGGCCGCCTCGGGGATCAAGAACTTCCGCAAGATGCTGGCGGCCAACGAAGCCCAGACCCCGCTGCGACGCAACGTCACCATCGAAGAAGTCGGCAACGCCGGCGCCTTCCTCTGCTCGGACCTGGCCTCCGGCATCAGCGGCGAGATCATGTACGTGGACGGCGGTTTCAACACCACCGCCATGGGCAACCTCGAAGAGTGAAGCCCACGGGCAAGCCCCTGAGGAGTACCGCCGCCCCCAGGGTCTAGCCGCTGGCAGACGCCGGTGATACCACCGGCGTTTTTTCGCCAGCCAGCCCGGCCCTTCTGGCTGCTTCCCGGCGGCCGTGAACAAGCAGCCACCCTGGCCCCCGTTTTCCCCTGCATGCCCGCCCTGTTTACCCCGCACCAGGGTCAGCAATCACCGCAGCGCCTATTACACGAACCGGTACGTTTATAAAAAAGCAAAAAACTTACTTGCCTAACTAACAACCTTTACTACGCTCTCGAAGTCGCACTGAAGCGACATCTTTTACTACTCAGGAGCACTACCCATGAAAGCCATCAGCCTTGAATCGAAAAAAATCGCCAACCTGAATTGCCTCACTGCGGCTAAATCCCGCTAAGTGAAGTAGTGGATGGGCTGGAGTGCTACATCCTCCAGCCCCATCTTCAGGCAAAGTTCAGGGCTATCAACAACAATGCATATAAACCCAAACTTCTTCATTATTGCGCGCCCGCCTTTCACTATCGTCTGGAACTATAAGGAGCACACTCAGTACGAACTGGATGCCTCCTATTCCACACGCCTGATACAACTTGTGGAAGACCCCGCCTTATTTGATGGCGCTGATGAAATCGATGGCGCATTCCTCGCCGCCGGGCTCCTGTCCGCAGAGCCGTTTGCCGAGCCCGAATGGGGCTGGGACGAACTGTCGAGGATCTTCCATGTCGGCACCAAGAACCTGCCCTTCGAACAGCTCCCCAAGGACATCCATGAATGGTCGGCGCTGTACCTTGAGCATTGCCAGCAGGTGCTCGACACCCAGCCGCCCACCGAGCGCTTCGACCAGGCCAGCCCGGCCGAGCTGATCGAGTTGCCGGCGCCATTGCTGGAAAACACCGGCAACGCCCTGGCCCAGGTCCTGCTCAAGCGCAAGACCTCACGTTCCTTCCACGCCCGGCCCATGGCCCTGGAAGACCTCGGCAACCTGCTCTACCTGTCCCTGGGCTACCTGCGGGAACGCCAGGCGGATCCGGACGAGAGCGCTCCAGAAACGCTGCGGGCCAGGCGCGCCAGCCCTTCCGGCGGTGGCCTGAATGCCTGCGAGGGCTACGTCTATGCCGCCCGGGTCGAAGGCCTGACTCCCGGGATCTACTTCTACCATTCGCAACTGCATGCCTTGCAGTGGGTCCACTCGCTGCCCAACCACCCGCTGGGGTTGCTGCTGGCCGGGCAACACTTCATCAATGACTTGCCCATGGGGCTTTTCATCACCGCCCGCTTTGACAAGTTATGGTGGAAGTACGAACATTCGCGCGCCTACCGCATGGCCTATGTGGAAGCCGGGCATATCTCCCAGACCTTCCAGCTGGCCGCAACGGACCTGGGACTGGGCACTTGGCTGACCGGGGCATTCAATGATGAACAAGTAGAACAACTGCTGGGGCTGGACAACTCGGCAGAACAACCGTTGTTCTTCGTCGGCAGCGGCTACAGTGACGGACAAGCACAATGCAAGGAACTGAGGGCGCTAATAGCCGATCAGGAGCAAGAACAATAATGGCAACTTGGAACATGCCCGAAAACCCGTCGTCCACACATCGCCACTGGACCTTGGGTGATTGGGATAATCGTTCCGCGGTGCGCAGCAAGAAGAGCAGCTATCAACTTCCAGCGCCCCCTGAAATCCAACAACAACTAATAAGCAAAGACTGGTTCCCGCCAGCCTTTATCCACTACTTCAAACACCCGGCCATTCAACAGGCATCGCGCGCCGTGCAACAACGCCTGGCGGCCAATCACCTGGTGTACTTCCTCAACTACACGACACTGCTGGAGCACAAGGTCGTCAACCGGTCAGTGCAGACCCTGATCCACGACGAGCTGCCCTTGCACTTGCCACAGGCCATGAAGATCGCGGCACTGCAGCTGTACACCGATGAGGGCTACCACGCGCTGTTCTCCTTCAAGCTGGCCGAGCAGGTCGCGGACTACTACCGCATGGCCGCCTGGGATTCGCCACCCAAGCGCATCCGCCTGCTGCTGGAACGGCTGGATGCCAGCCATGACCAGGGGCGTCCGCTGCTGTGGTTCCTGATCGGCTTCGTATCGGAAACGATCATTGCCAAGGAACTGCTGAGCCTCAGCGACCAGGGGTTGGTCAGCACCGTGTACCAGATGTTCAGGGAGCACCTTGAGGACGAGGCGCGCCACAGCCGCTATTTTTCCGAGGTGTTCCAGTACCTGTGGCCCAGGCTTGCTGCGAGCCAGCAGGAAGATTCGGCGCGCCAGCTGATCGAGATCATCATGATCTTTTCCGAGGTGGACGAGCCCTGGCTGGAAGCCAGCCTGACCAGCGTGGGCCTCTCCAGCACCCAGGCCCGGGACATCGTGAACCAGTTGCAGCAGCCCGAGGCCCGCGCGCAGCGAGCCCGCTCCAGCGCCGCAGCCACACTGCTGGCGATGAAGCGCGCCGGTTTCTTCGAGGAACAGGCGCATTACGCGCTGTTCAGCCAGGCAGGACTGATCGATGCCTGAAACCAAGGCGCGTCCATCCACGAGCAGCAAGGTCGGCGCCGTCATGCTGCTGATGGCCATGGTCATGCTCGGCGTGTTCCCCATCGACGTCGTGCTGCCCTCCTTCCCCTCCTTGTCCCGGCACTTTGGCACCAGCCCTTCGGACATCGCCTTGTCCGTCAGCCTGTTTGCCGTCGGCATCTCCCTGTCGCAACTGCTGATCGGTCCCCTGTCCGATGCCCTGGGCCGCAAGAACCTGCTGCTGGCGGGGATGGCGGTGGCGATAGCCGGAGCATTGGGTTGCGTGTGGGCCACGGACTACGGGTATTTCCTGCTGTTCCGCGTGGTCCAGGCCGTAGGCTGCGGCTGTTTCGTGCTGTCCCAGGCCCTGGTCCAGGACCTCTTCGTCGGCCAGGAGCGCGACCGCCTGCGGATCCTCATGGTGACGGCCAGCGGGGTATGCATTTCCCTCTCGCCGCTGGCCGGCACCTTGCTGCAGGAGTGGCTGGACTGGCCAGGCAGCTTCTATATCTTCAGCGCCCTGGCCGCGCTGGTGTTCCTGAAGGCCCTGGTGTCGCTGGACAATCCCCCGCGCCCCCTGGCAACCCAGCGCATCCAGGTGTTCAAGGCCTACCGCCAACTCTGCAGCCACTTCAGCTTCATGGCCTACTGGCTGATTTGCGCCATCGTCTTTGCCTGCCACTTTTCCTTCATCGTGGTCTCGCCGCTGATCTTCATGGAACAGTTGCAGATGGACAGCTACCAGTTCTCCCTAACGCTGTTGCTCTATGGCGCGGCCTATGTGCTGGGCGGCACGCTGGCCGGGGTGCTGAACAAGCGCATGCCATCGACCACGCAGATCGTCACCGGGCTGTGCCTGATTCTCTTCGCCGGATTGACCATGGCGTTGCTGGCAAGCCTGTACGGCCTGACCCCGGCCACGGTGCTGGTGCCCATGATCATCTGCACCGCGGGCACCACCATCACCCGCCCGGCAGCCACCTCCAGGGCCATGGAGCTGTTCGCCGAGTACGCCGGGACCTCGGCCTCGGCGGGCAATACCCTGATCTTTATCAGCGGCGGCCTGATCAGCGCCCTGGTCAACCTCAGCCCCTATGACCTGCAGTCGACCCTGGCCTTGAGCTTCGTGGTCCTGAGCAGTGCCGGCCTGGCGCTCAATGCCAGCATCAACCGTCGCGCCAGGGTGGCCAGCCTGGCCTAGCGCCAGGCCCGCCCCCGGCCGCCCTTGGCCGAGGGCGCGCCCCTGCCTAGTGGGCTTTCTTCAAGGCCTGCTTGTGCAGGTACATGGCCTTGTCCGCATCGGCCAGCAGCGACTCGACATCCGGATGACGCTCGGCGTCGTACTCGATCTGGCCCACGCTGAAACGAATGTCGTAGCCGCGCTTCAAGGTGGCATTGCGCTCGTCGAGAATTTCCCGCAGGCGCGCCATGATCGCCGAGGTCTCGACATGGTCGGCGGCGGTCAACAGGGCAACGAACTCGTCACCGCCCAGGCGTCCGATCACGTCGCTCTCGCGAAAGGCGATGCGCAGTACATCGGCAAAGGTCTTGAGTGCCCCATCGCCTTCGGCGTGACCGTAGCTGTCGTTGATCTGCTTGAAGTCATTGAGGTCGAAGAACAGCAGGGTGGCCGGTTTCTCCAGGCGCTTGCAGACCCCCAGGGCGTGGCGGGCCAGGGCCTCGAAACCACGGCGGTTGGACAGCAGGGTCAGCTCATCCATGCTGGCCATCTGGACCGCGGCCAGTTCCTGCTCGGCCATCCGCGCCAGGTCGCGCAACAGCGCTCGCTCCTCGTCGTCCAGGTTGCGCGGCTTGAGATCGATCAGGCACAAGGTGCCCAGCTTGCTGCCATTGGCTACGGTCAGCGGGCAGCCGGCATAGAAGCGGATCTTCGGGTCGCCGACCACCAGCGGGTTGTCGTGGAAGCGCTCGTCCTGCTCGGCGTCGCACACCGTGAGGATCTGGTCGCCGAGGATCGCATGGCCGCAGAACGAAATGTCCCGCGGGGTCTCGCTGGCCTCCAGTCCCACACAGGACTTGAACCATTGCCGGTCGCCGTCCACCAGGCTGACCAGGGCGATGGGAACATTGAACAGGCGCTTGGCCAGGCGCGTCAGGCGGTCGAAACGCTCTTCCGGTGAGGTATCGAGGACATTCAGCTCCCGCAGGGTCTGGATCCGCAGGGCCTCATTGTTGGGTTTGCTTGGGTACAACATCGCTGACTCCGTTCGCGGTTTAGACCGCAAGCGTAGTCCAAAATACTCATCACCACGGCTCCCGACCCAGGCCGGGAGCCCTGGCACGGCCTCTCTCTCAGAGCCGCGCGGTGAGCAGAATCCGCGCATAACCAGCGACGAACACGGCGAACGCCAGCCCGCCCAGCAAGGCCGAAAGCCCCAGCCCCAGGCTGCTCCAGGCGCCATGCAGCCACAGGCCCCAGATAACCTGGGCAAGGCAGGCAAAACCGCTGCCGGCGAGGAAAAACGGCCTGAAGCCCAAGCTCCACAGTGGCTGTCCGGCCCATTGCCGCCAGCGTTCAGACAGGCTCACAGGCGGCGCTCCCCTTGCACAGTGAAGAACAAATTGCAGTAGCGGATCATCTTCAGCACTCCTTGGCCAATCAGTGGCCCAGGTTAGCTATCAGGTTCCATGCCAGCGTGGCGCCCCAGGCCAATCGGGCATGAGCGCCTTGCCGGGTCTTTATGACCACGACCGCCAAGAGTCATAAAGAGCCAGTAAAAGGTCAATACGACTACCAGGCAGTCAAGCCGCAGCGAGTGAAAACTGCAGGGCCAGGATCGGCGGCGATGCCAGCGCCCCGGCTCAGTCGGCGCTGGCCGCCAGAGCATCACGAGCCCGCTGGCTGACGAACCCGGGAATCTGCTCCCCGGGCAATGACTTGCTGTAGTACCAGCCCTGGATGATCAACTGCGAACTGGACTGCAGGAAGTCCAGTTGCTCACGGGTCTCCACCCCTTCCACCACCACCTTGAGCTTGAGGGTTTCGCAGAACCGCAGCAGGCCGTTCAGCACCTGGGCGCCCTTGGGCTCGCGCTGCGCAAGGACGAAGCTGCGGTCGATCTTGATCCCGTCCACGGCAAACTGGTGCAGGTAGCTCAGGGCGGAAAAGCCGGTGCCAAAATCATCCAGATAGACCCGGGCGCCCTGGGCATGCAGTTTGTCGATCCACTGCTGGGTCTGTACCGCGTCCCCCACCAGGGCATCCTCGGTGATCTCCACCGAGACCTGTCCATGGGCCCGGGCAAGGATCTCCAGCAGGCGCCGGCCATGCTCCGCCGACGCCAGGGTCGCGCTGGACACATTGATGGTGATGGGCAGCTCGAAACCGATCTTGCGCCAGGCCAGATGCTGGCGCACCGCCTGGGAAGCGACCCAGAAGTCCACCTCGGGCATCAGCCCGGCCTGGCCCAGCCACTGCAGCAACTCCCAGGGCGACTGCACCTGGCCCTCGCGGTCACGGGCGCGCATCAACGCCTCGCAACCGGTGCACAGCCCGCTGTCCTTGGCCACCTGGGGCTGATACTCCAGATGGAAGTCGTACTCGCTCAACTGCTGGATGCGCGCCAGCTGCAAGGCCTGCTGGGCCGCCAGCTTGTAGGAGGTGGCCATCGGGTCCAGCTCGAACAGCCGGCCGCGCTCCTCCAGCCCGCGAAAGGTGGTGTCGAAGGTCTTCAGGTAAACCTGCTGGGCGCGTTCGCCCTGGCGCTGGATGCTGCGCACATAAGGCATGTAGATCAAGGTCCCGACCGCCAGCAGCCCCCCTTGCAAGAGCACCGCGCCCCAGTCGCCCTGGGTGCTCAGGTAGGCGTTGAGCAGCACCGGCGAGGTAAAGGGCACGCTGACCAGCGCCGGGCTCACCCAGCCGAGCTGCACCACCAGCAACGCCAGGCAGGCGTTGACCACCGGCACCAGTATGAAAGGCACCAGCAACCGCGGGTTGAGGATGATCGGCAGGCCGAACAGCAGCAGTTCGTTGACGTTGAACAGCGACAGCGGCAGGCTCGCCACGGCCAGCAGGCGCATGGAACGGCTCTTGGAAAAACCGAGGATCGCCAGCACCAGTGCCAGGGATCCGCCGGAGCCGCCAATGAAGGCGAAGCAGCCCAGCAAGCCGCTGTTGAGGGCAAAGCGCAGCGGCTGGCCGGCGACGTGGTCCGCGGCGTTGAGGAGCACCGCCTGGTCCATCACCGCCATCAACGGCTGCATGGCGTAGGTGCCATGGATGCCGAAGAACCACAGCAGCGAATTGGTCGAGGTGAGAATGATCGCGTGCAGGTATGAGCTGTCCAGGCTATCGATGTCCATCGGCCGCTGGATGTAGGCAAAATCATGGATCTGCAACAGCAGTTGCAGCACGCAGACCAGCACCAGGGAGGTCAGCAGCCCCGGCAGCACCATGTTGATGGTGCCCTTGAGGTTGTGCCCCACCAGCCCTTCGTCCACCAGCCGGGTCCAGCGCCGGCGATGCAGCCAGGCCACGGCCGGCACATTGACCAGGGGCGAAGCGATGGCGATGAACAGAATGAAGGTGGCCGAGGCCAGCGGGTAGTCGCGCATCAGGTAGATGGCGATCACCACATGGGACAGGCAGAGGAAGGCCACCGGCAGTTGCGGCAGGCGGTACTGGATCGCCAGCATGTAGCCGATGGAGGCCGCCACCAACAGCGGAATGATCGAGCTGATCCGCTGGTGCAGGCCCGTCAGCAGCTCCACCACGGCGCTGGGGGCACCCAGGGCCTGGGCACATTGAGCGAGGATCAGGAACACCGCCGACACCAGCAGGCTCGGCAACAGCCAGAGCAGGCCCTCGCGTATCGAACGCAACGACTCGGCACCCGCCAGCAACGCCAGGCGGTGGGTGAAAAACAGCTTGAACCCCAGTTGCCGCATGAGCCTCTCCCCCTGCTACTGCACGTCGTTACCCCGCAGTTGATCCCCGCCACAACCTGGCGGCACCCGACCGTCAACAGGGGATGCAGGCGAAGATACCACTGAAGAAACCTCCGCCAGCAAGCGCTGAATGTTCGATTGCTCTGTGTTTTATCGTCCCCGCTGCCCAGGACTTGATCCCGTCGTCGCCCCGCCTGCCCGGGCCCCGTACCACGACAATAGCGAATCGATATCATTTGCAGGGCTCAAGGGCTTTTGCTTTAATCGCGATCAATTCCCATTTACACCCAAGCCCGCCACCGGATCCCGCCCTTGCCCTCCACGCCATCCGCCCGCCCCTGCCCGGTTCACAGCCTCTACGACGCCCATCACCACTGGCTCTACGAACTGTTGCGACGCCGCCTCGGCCACGCCTGGGATGCCGCCGACCTGGCCCACGAGATCTTCGTGCGCGTGCTCAAGCGCCCGCCGGACCTCCAGGACGAGGTCCACCAACGCTCCTACCTGGCGACCATCGCCCGCGGCTTGTGCATCGATCACTGGCGCCGCCGCCAGCTGGAACAGGCCTGGCTGCGGGCACTGGCGGCCTGTCCGCCCGCCGTGCAGCCTTCGCTGGAGCAGCGAGCGATCATCGTCGAGACCCTGCATGAAGTGGATGCCATGCTCAACCGCTTGCCCCAACGGGTGCGAGCAGCCTTTATCCTCGCCCAACTGCACGGTCGTCCCTACAAGGCAATTGCCGAAGAACTGGGGGTGTCGGAGCGCATGGTGAAGAAGTACCTGGCCCAGGCCCTGGTGCATTGCGCGCTGCTCGAGGCCGAGCTCGACGGCCTGCTGGTGGAGTGACCCGGCATGGGCGATCAACACGGCGGCCGGCTCAGTCACGCCAGCCTGCAACAGGCGGCGAACTGGTATGTGCAACTGCAGGACGAAAACGTCAGCGATGAACAGCGCCATCATTGGCAGGCCTGGATCGACCAGCACCCGGAACACCGCCAGGCCTGGGGCTATGTGCAACGGGTCAGCCAGCGCCTGCTGCCGTTGCAGGACGCCAATGCCCAAGGCGCCGCCGGCCGGGCCCTGAGCGACACCCGGCGCCCGCACCTGGGCCGGCGCCAGGTACTCGGCGCCCTGTTGCTGGTCGGCCTGGGCTGGGGCACCTGGCGCGCAACCCCGCTGCCCCAGGCGCTGGGCCGCTGGCGGGCGGACTACGCCACCGGCACCGGCGAGGTACGCGACACCCGCCTCAGCGACGGCACCCATCTGTGGCTCAACGCCCTGAGCGCGGTGGATGTGCGCTACAACGCCGAACAGCGGCGGGTGCTACTGCATCAGGGGGAAATCCTCATCGACACCGCAAAGGACCCGCTGCGGCCCTTCCTGGTCGATACCGAACACGGTCGCCTGCAGGCCCTGGGCACCCGTTTCAGTGTGCGCCGGGAAACCGCCCGGACCCTGCTCAATGTCTATGCCGGCGCCGTGGAGGTACGCAGCCTCGATGGCAGCCGTTCGCAGCGGGTCGAGGCCGGCCAGCAACTGCTGTTTGGCGCCGCCGGGTTTGACCCGCTGGACAGCGCCAGCGCTGCCCGCGAAGCCTGGAGCCGGGGCCTGCTGCTGGCCGACAACCTGCCCCTGGAGCAGTTGCTCGACGAGCTCGGACGCTATCGCCCCGGTCACCTGGGGTGCAGCCCGGACATTGCCCGCCTGCCGGTGATGGGGGCCTTCCCCCTGCACGATTCCGACCGCGCCCTGGGGCTGCTGGAGGCGGCCTTGCCGGTGCGGGTCAAGCGCCTGGCGTCCTGGTGGGTGACCCTGGAACCCCGAGGCTGAACGCCCCTGCTCGATTTATTTTCAGGCAGCGGTTCCCTTTGCTGATTCTGCTTCGGTTAACCCGGCAACAGCCCTCACATTGCCGAGCCACAAGGGAACCCCATGCCAACACCCCGTCGTCACCGCCTGCGTCAGTCGTTGCGTCCCCTGACCCTGTGCAGCGCCCTGCTGTGCCTGCCCGCTCCCTGGTCCCACGCGGCCGACGCCCCCGGCGGCCGGCAGGCGGACGCCGCGCCGCACAGCTACAACATCGGCCCCGGCCCCCTGGTCACGGTGCTCAACCGCTTCGCTGAACAGAGCGGCGTGTTCGTCGCCGGCCACAACGACCTCGCCGCCGGCAAGCAGAGCCCAGGACTGCAGGGCCAGTACAGCGTCGCGCAAGCCCTGCAACAGTTGCTGCGCAACTCTGGCCTGCAGGCCCAGGCCGTCGCCGGCGGCTACGTGCTGCAAGCCTTGCCGGCCGGCAGTGGCTCGCTGCAACTGGGCACCACCCAGGTTTCCGCTCAGGGCCTGGGGGCAATCACCGAGGACAGCCACTCCTACACCACCGGCGCCAGCGCCTCGGCCACCGGCCTGAGCCTGTCGCTGCGGGAAACCCCGCAGACGGTGACGGTGATCACCCGCCAGCAGATGGACGACCAGGGCAGCACCAGCATCGCCGATACCCTGCGCCGCGCCCCCGGGGTCAGCGTGCAGAACTACGACAGCGAGCGCTGGGAGTTCTCCAGCCGCGGCATGCCGATCACCAACTTCCAGTACGACGGAGTCAACTCGACCTACGACGGGGTCTACGACTACGGCACCACCAGCACCGACATGGCCACCTTCGACCGGGTGGAAATCATCAAGGGCGCCACCGGCCTGATGACCGGCTCGGGCGATCCCTCGGCCACCGTCAACCTGATTCGCAAGCGCCCCACCCGGGCATTCAAGGCCTCGGTCACCGGCACCGCCGGCTCCTGGGACAACTACCGCAGCGAAGGCGACATCTCCGGGCCGCTGACCGAGAGCGGCAACGTCCGCGGGCGCTTTGTCGGGGTCTACCAGGACCGCAGTTCCTACCTCGATCACTACCAGAACACCAAGGACATCGCCTACGGCATCCTCGAAGTCGACCTGACCCCGGACGCTCTGCTGACCTTCGGCCTCGACCAGCAGAACACCCGCTCCCGGGGCGCGACCTGGACCGGCTTCCCGATGTACTTCAGCAACGGCGCGCGCACCGATTTCTCCCGCTCCTTCAACCCGGCCACCGACTGGAGCCGGCGCGATTTCAAGAACCAGACCCTGTTCGCCTCCCTGGAGCAGAAACTGGCCAATGACTGGGCACTCAAGGTCAGCTACGACCGCAAGCGGCGCCAGCACGACACCTTCCTCGGCTCGGCCAGCGGCGGCAACCCGGACCCGGCCGGCGGCAACGGCATGTTCATGTACATGGGCAAGTTCAAGGGCGACCAGGTACAGGACAACCTCGACCTCAACCTGCGCGGCCCCTTCAGCCTGTTGGGCCGCGAGCACGAACTGATCGCTGGCTTCATGGTGATGAACGCCAAGCAGGACATCCCGGTGCACGGCTCGGTCTACCCCATGCTCGGCTCGAGCATCTACGACTGGCGTGGCGAGTTCGCCAAGCCGGACATCCCGAAGATCGGCGACACCGACCTTCTCCAGCGCCAGACCGGCGCCTACCTGGCCACCCGCCTCAAGCCCAGCGATGACCTGGCGCTGATCCTCGGCACCCGGGTCAGCGACTTCAAGGGCATCGACAACACCACCTACCTGGACCCGACCCAGGCCGATGTCCGCACCCGCTATCACCAGACCGGGGTGGTCACGCCCTACGCCGGCCTGGTCTACGACCTCAACGACAACTACTCGGTCTACACCAGCTACACCAGCATCTACCAGCCGCAGATGAGCAAGGACATCAACGGCAAGCTGCTGGACCCGGTGGAAGGCAACAGCTACGAGGCCGGGATCAAGGCCGAATACCTGGACGGCCGAGTCAATGCCAGCTTCGCGGTGTTGCGCATTGAACAGGACAACGTCGCACAACTGGTCAGCGGCTTTGCTAGCGATGCCGTCTACCGCCCCACCAAAGGTGCCACCACCAAGGGCTTCGAAGTGGAGTTGGCCGGGGAAATCCTCGACGGCTGGAACCTCTCCGCCGGCTACAGCTACAACCACACCCGCGACGCCCGGGGCGGCTACGTCTACGGATCGGTGTTGCAGACCACCGCCCCGCAGCAAACCGCGCGGCTGTTCAGCTCCTACCGCCTACCCGGTGCCTGGGACAAGCTGACCCTGGGCGGCGGGGTCAACTGGCAGAGCGAGTTCTTCGGCAATGTGTTCCAGCCCGACCCCAGCGATCCGGTGAATGGCGGGCACGATTCGCGGATCACCCAGGACAGCTACTTCCTGGTGGATGCCATGGCTCGCTACCAGTTCAACCAGCACCTGAGCTCGACCCTCAACGTCAAGAACCTGTTCAACAAGCAGTACTACACCGGCCTCGGCAACTTCGGCACCGGTTTCTACGGCGAGCCGCGCAGCCTGCAACTGGCCACTCGCTGGGATTTCTGAAGTCGGCCGCGGCGCGCCGATCTGCGGTGCGCCGGGCGGTCCCCGGGTTGACTACGCTTGTTCAAGCGTGATCAACCCGCAGAGGACCGACACCATGCAACGCATTCAAACCATCACCCCCTGCCTGTGGTTCGACCATCAGGCGCAAGAAGCCGCGCAGTTCTACTGCTCGGTGTTCGAACGCTCGCGCATCACCCACGTCAGCCATTACGGCAAGGCCGGCGTCGAATTCCATGGGCGCCCCGAAGGCTCGGTGATGAGCGTGGTCTTTGAACTCGACGGCCAGGCCTTCACCGCTCTCAATGGCGGTCCGGCATTCACTTTCAACGAAGCGATATCACTGCAAGTGCACTGCCGGACCCAGGCCGAACTGGACCACTACTGGCATGCCCTGGGCTTCGGTGGCCCGCTGCAGGCACAGCAGTGCGGCTGGCTCAAGGACCGCTTCGGCCTGTCCTGGCAGATCGTGCCCCAGAGCCTGGCGCAGATGATGTGCGACCCCGACCCAAGCCGCTCGCAACGGGTGATGGAAGCTTTGCTGCAGATGAAAAAGCTGGATGTCGAACGCCTGCAACGAGCCTTCGACGCCAAGGGGTAATACACTCGTGCCAGCCCCGTAACGATGGACAGCTGCCGATGAACACCACCCTGCCCGCCGATCAAGCGCCGCGCTTCTGGCGCGACCCGAGCCTGCCGTTCATCGAGGCCCGCTCCATCGCCGACGGACGCCAGGTCTGCTACAGCCGCCACGCCCACCAACAGTTCTCCATCGGCTGCATCACCGCCGGCCACAGCACCTACCTCAGTGGGCAAGCGCAGTGGCAGGTCAGCGCCGGCACCGTGGTGCTGATGAACCCCGGCGTGGTGCATGCCTGCAACCCCATCGACGACCAGCCCTGGTCCTATCGCATGCTCTATGTCGATACGCCCTGGCTGACCCGCCTGCAGCACGAGCTGGGCGTGAGCACCGACCTGGGCTTTCGCCCGTTCCAGGAAACCCACAGTCACGATCCGCAGCTGTTTGCCGAGCTCGAGCAGCTGTATCAGACCCTGGTGGACGAACACGCCGATACCTTGCACAAGCACGGCTGTGCAGTGGCGTTCTTTTGTGACTTGCAGCAGCGCCTGAACCCCGCGCAGCAGGCCGCGCCCAGCAACCCTGACAAGCTTGAGCAGGCCGCGCGGTATATCCGCCAGCACTGCACCGAACCCCTGGCGCTGGAGGACATCTGCCAGGCGGCGCAGCTCTCGGCGTCCTACCTGATCCGGGCCTTCAAGCAACGCTTCGGCATCTCGCCGCATGCCTACCTGGTCAACCAGCGAGTGCAGTTCGCCCAGGCCAAATTGCGCAACGGCGCCTCCATCGCCGAAGTGGCACTGGCAAGCGGCTTCGCCGACCAGGCCCATCTGCAGCGCGCCTTCAAACAGCACCTGGCCGCCACCCCTGGCCAATACAGAGCAGCGCAGAACCACTTCAAGCGGCAAGCGTGCCGCTAGAAGCTCAGCACCTGCTGCTTGCCGCTGACGGCTTGAAGCTTGCCGCTTGCCTTCACACCATCAGATAGACAGCGCTGGCGACCAGCAGCCCGGCCATGCTGCGGTTGAACAGGCGCAGGCTGGCCGGGTTGTCCAGCCAGTGCTGCAGGCAACTGCCGGCATAGGCCCAGCAAGCGATCGACAGGTAACAGATCACCAGGTACACCGCCGCGAACAGCCACACCAGGCGGGCCTCGCCCTCGGCGGCAAAGGCCCCCATGCCGGCCACGCAGGCCAGCCAGGCCTTGGGGTTGAGCCACTGCATCAGTGCGCCATACCAGGCCGAAGGGGCTCGGGGTGCGCCTGTGGTGCCCAGTCGGCCGTCGTCGCGGGCCAGCTTCCAGGCCATGAACAACAGGAACGCCACGCCGAACAGACGAATCCCCTGGGTCAGCAGCGGCCACCGGCGCAGCAGTTCGTGCAGGCCCAGGCCAATCAGCACCAGCAACAGGGTGAACCCCAGCGTGGCCCCGCCGACGTGCCGCAGGCTGGCCCTGAAACCAAAACGCGCGCCGCTGCCAAGGGCCACGATGTTCACCGGCCCCGGGGTAATGGATGCCGCCAGGGCAAAGGCCGCCATGGAAAACACTACGCTCATCACTTGCCTCTCTTGTTCGGATGGGATCAACCGCAGGAGAGATTAAGGAGCGCGGGTAAAACCGTATTGAAGAAAATCACCCTCGACATTGTCCGTGCCCGAAAAGGGTGCTTGTCTTGCACAACAGCTGCTCTGCAAGTGCAAGCGAGCGGTAGCGACCAGCCTCGCCAAACAGCAACTTGCGAATGCCAAGCTACTACTAAAGTCGCAAACTTTTCCAACGCAGCAGCGGACACTTTCATCCACTTGAATATATCTATTGGCTATTTAAAACCTGCTGTTAAATTGCCTCTGGCGATCAACCATTAAAACGGATCACCAATGCATTAAGTTCAAGGGCGGTTGACTCAAGATCCCCCCCGATACTTGAAGAGTGCACGGCAATCTCTGCGTTCTGATCCGAGACCCGGGCAATGTTGGTGATCTGCTCGGAGATTTCCTCGGCCACATGGGCTTGCTGTTCGGAAGCGGCGGCCATCTGCTGGCTCATCTGGTGAATGCGCTCCACCGCCGCATTGATGCCTTCCAGGGCCTCTTGGGTGCTGACCACCTGGGCCACTCCGGAGCGCGCCTCGACACTGCCCTGGCGCGCCACTTCCACGGCCCGGCTGGCCACGTCCTGCAAGGTGAGGATGATGCGCTGGATGCTCTGGGTCGACTCCCGGGTCTTCGAGGCCAGGGCCCGCACCTCATCGGCCACCACCGCGAAACCGCGCCCTTGTTCCCCGGCTCGGGCCGCCTCGATCGCGGCATTGAGGGCCAGCAGGTTGGTCTGTTCGGCAATGGCGTGAATCATGTTGGCCGCTTGCTGGATCGACTGGGTTTCCTCGGCCAGGCCCTGCACCGAATGGCTGACCGCATCCACTGTGTCCGCCAGTTTCTCGATCACCTGCCGGGTCTTGCGGGCCTCCTGGGACCCCACCTGGGTCAGATTGTTGACCTGGTCGGCGGCCGAAGCGGTGTCGTGGATATGCACCGACACCTGGGAAATCGACGAGGCCATCTGGTTCATCGCCGTGGCCGCCATGTCGGCCTCGTCCCGCTGCTGGCCCAGGGCCGACTCGGCCTGTGCCGACAGGTTCTTGCTGGTGGAGGCCAGGGCAGCAGCCTGGTTGGCGTAGTCTCCCAGGCGGCTGAGGGCGGTGCGGATCTTCGCCGACTCGCTGATCAGAATCATCTGCAGCTTCGCCACCGGGCCCTGCTCATCGGTGTAGGTGCGGGCAATCAACTCGCTGTCGAAACTGCCCAGGGACACCGAACTGATACGCCCGAGCAGCTGTCGCGTGTGGTAGATGCCATAACCCTGCACCGCGCAACAGCCGAGTACCGCCACTGCCAGCGCAGCCCAGGGCCCACCCAGCCAATAGGCCGTGGCACCGGCGACCAGGACCAGCAGCGGCGGCAGGGCAAAACCAGCGAAGTGGCCCAACCGGTTGCGCCAGGGCAAGGCCAGGTTGTTGCTGCGCAGGCGCTGGTACAGGGCACCGGCCCGTTCCACCTGCTCACGCTCGGGCTTGACCCGCACCGACTCGTATCCGGCAATCACGCCCTGGCTGAAGATCGGGGTGACATAGGCATTGACCCAATAGTGATCACCGTTGTTGCAACGGTTCTTGACGATGCCCATCCAGCTCTTGCCGTCCTTGAGGTAGGACCACATATGGGCGAATACCGCCTCGGGCATGTCCGGATGCCGCACCAGGTTATGGGGGCTGCCAATCAGTTCGTCCCGGCTGAAACCACTGACCGCGACAAATTCGTCGTTGCAGTAAGTGATCTTGCCGCGAACATCGGTGGCGGAAATAAGTCGTTGTTCGCCAGGGAACACCCGCTCACGCTGAGACACCGGGAGATTGTTTTTCATCTGAAAAACCTCGCAGGAAAGTAATGGCTTGCCAGTCAATAGCAAATAGCGACTTACGCATCCTGCGATTATTCGAAGACAGCTTCTGCGCACCTGCAGAACTTCCCCGGAACTCCCGAGCCATGACCCACTGCAACTCAGCCTCCAGAAAACCGAGTCTAGATACGCCATTTAAAACAGCGCATGAATATTTTCAGGCAAGCCGATTGGTAGCCTGCCAATTTCAACTTCCCATGACTTGAATCAATACTTAGCCTGGCAACTAACACCCTAACTAACGAATGCTCCTGCCCTGTCCTTTCCACTGCCGACGGCCGGCCTGTCGAGCTACAGGATGGAAAAACCACCGTTCATCACCTACCTTCTGCCCACCGGGCAGGCCGTTCAGCAGCGTGCCCGGCCGGGTTAGCCATCCTGCCCGACACCTCAAGCCCAAGAGCCTCGCCCATGCCCGCTGCCACTGCCCACACTGCCCGCCTGCTGCTACGGGCACCGACCCTGGACGATCTGCCCCAGGTCTGCGCCATTCATGGCGATCCGCACACCAATCGCTTCAACCCCAACGGGCCGGCCAGCGACGCCGCCAGTGGTGAAAAGCTGCACGGCTGGATTGACCATTGGCAACGTTACGGCTTCGGCTACTGGGCGATCGAACGGCTGGACCGGCCACGGCAGATCATCGGTTTTGGCGGCATCATGCAGGCCCATTTCGGCCATGAGGCCGGGCTCAACCTGTATTTCCGCTTCAGCCCCGAAGCCTGGGGCCAAGGCTACGCCAGCGAAATGGCCCGGGCCGCGCTGCAGTTGGCCTTCGAGGAACTGCACGCGCCCTGGGTGATCGGCCTGGTCAGGCCCGACAACCTGCCTTCAAGGCGCGCCCTGGAACGCCTGGGGCTGAGCCTGAATGGCCAACTGGACGATTTTCCCGGCCTGCCCCCAAGCCTGCTGTACCGGCTCGATGCCGACGACCATGGCCTGACCCTGGCCGGCCTGGAACGGCGCGCCGACTGATGCAGACCGTCACACTGCAAGCGGCCACCCGCGACACTTGGCCCTGCCTGGACAACCTCATGCAGTTCTACCTGCACGACCTCAGCCAGTGGCTGCCATTGACGCTCGGCCCCCAGGGGCTGTACCCGATCCAGGCCCTGGACGACTACTGGCGCGACCCAGCGACCCGCCCTTTTCTGCTGTGGGTCGCCGGCGAGCTGGCCGGGTTTGCCGTGGTCGATGGGCAACACGGCAACGGCACCGGGCACAACCTGGGCTACCTGTTCATTGCCCGGCGCTTTCGCCGCCAGGGCGTCGGGCGGCAAGTGGTGCAGCAGCTGTTCGAGGCCTTGGAGGGCCCCTGGCAAGTGATGCATTTCGATGCCAACCAGCCGGCCCGCCAATTCTGGAGCAGGGTGCTGACCGACCTGAGCCAGCACCCCGGGCGCCCGCAGTCGGTGATTGCCCAGGGCCATCCCTGCACGTTGTACCGTTGGCCCGGCCCCCTGCCCTCGATCACGCCCTGAGCATTGACAAACGCCGCGCCGACTCTTAAAACTGAGCGCCTGATTTCGGAGCCTGTAGCCCCCATGTCGACAATCCGCACCTTCATCCACAACGCCATTGGCCTGCCGGCCAAGGCTCAGGTGCGTGTGGCTTGCAGCTCCAAATCGAAGAAACAGTCGCTCATGTGACCGGGGCGCTGTGTCCCGTCAGATGAGCTGACAGGACCTAAAGCGCAACGGACTCCCCCCTGCTTACCGCCCTTCTACTCTTCTGACGACGACCCGACGGTCAACCATCAGGAGAACACGCATGTCATCGTTTCAAGGTATCTGGGTCCCTATCGTCACGCCGTTCACCGACGGCGCCATCGACTTCGCTGCGTTGCGGCGCCTTTGCGCCCATCTGCTGGAAAGCGGCGTGGCCGGGCTGGTGGTCTGCGGCACCACCGGCGAAGCCGCAGCCCTGGACAAGGACGAACAACTGGCGGTACTCGACGCAGTGCTGGAACAGGCCCCCGCCGGGCGAGTGATCATGGGGCTGGCGGGCAATAACCTGAAGTCGCTGCTGAGCCTGCAGGAGCAGATTCTCAAGCGCCCGGTGGCCGCCTTGCTGGTGCCCGCGCCCTACTACATCCGGCCCTCCCAGGCCGCCCTGGCAAGCTTCTTCCACAGCGTCGCCGACGCTTCCAGCGTACCGCTCATCGTCTACGACATTCCCTACCGCACGGGGGTGACTCTGCACCAGGACACCTTGCTGAACATCGTGCGTCATCCACGGATCGCCGCAGTCAAGGACTGTGGCGGCAACCTGGAAAACACCCTGGCACTGCTGGCCAGTGGCGAGGTGCAAGTGCTGTGCGGGGAAGACCTGCAGCTGTTCAATGCCTTGTGCCTGGGGGCCTGCGGGGCCATTGCGGCTTCAGCGCATATCCGCCCGGAACTGTTCGTGCAGTTGCTGCAACAGGTTCAGGGGCAACAGCTGGAGGCGGCCAGGGCGACCTTCATGCACCTGGTGCCACTGATCCAGGCCCTGTTCGCCGAACCCAACCCGGCGCCGGTGAAAGCGCTGCTGGCCCATCAGGGGTTGATCCAGCCACAGCTGCGGGCGCCGATGCTGGACTGCAGCGAGCAAACCGGCGCGCGCCTGAAAAGCCTGCTGGCTGGCCTCTAGCCCAGCGAGGCTCGACAGGCCCGTGGAGGGTGTTCCGGCCGCTCTTGCAGCAACGCCTGTGCAAGGGCCGGCCGGGAATCGAAGCGTGCTTCAGCGAATCGGTGGGATGCGGATATCTCCCGCACGGCACTGGTTCTTCACCCCTTTGCCGCAGGCACCGAACGCCAGCTCCCGGGTCAGGCACACCCGTACCTCGGACAGCTCCGGACCGCTGCAGATCACCGCGATGCCGTTGTCGGCAAGCCCAGGGTTGCTCTGGCGAAACTGCTGGGCAATCTCCGTGGCTGGGAAATAACGCACCGCCGTCGAAGGCTGCAGCGCCTCGGGGATCTGCACCTTGGCCAGGGCCTTGTCTGCCGCGTCCAGGTAGCCCATGCCGCCCAGGCCGCTGCAGGTGCCGTGCTTGGTCCACTCATGGTTCATCAGCTTGGCCGTGGGAAACAGGGTCAGGCCCTTGGCCCGCTCTTCCTGGGTCAGGGGCGTCAGCGGCGGACAGGACTGCGGCCAGCCGCCCTTGGCGTATTGCGGCCACAGGCCGTGCAGGACAAAACCGTAGCCCTTGCCCGAGCACTGCTCGTTCTCCGGGTGCATCAGGCAGAAGGTCGGCGACCAGGACAGCGTCAGCAGGTAGTAGTCGAAGCTCCCCGCTACCGAGTCCCGCTGCTGCTTGGGTTGTCGTGCATCGCTGATGCCGACCATCCCCAGGGTCAGCACCAGGGCCGCCATCAGGGTAAAAAACTTTCTCATTGTGACCTCTCCTTGGGGAATCGGATCGTCCTGGCCCCGCCATCGGGGTGGAACGGCGTCGGGCCGCCAGACCTTCTTGGCATGCAGCCATTGCAGGAACATGACAGCGGCCGCCTGGCGTCCCCGGTAAACCGGCCAGGCGCAGGAGCGACAAAATACCAGTGAACGCCTGGGCATGCTGGGCTATCGACGCCCGCGAAGGCCGCCCGCCGGCGGCGAAGAAGCGCCGCGCCGGGCCGGGGGAAACCAGGCCCCTCAGGCCTCGGGCATGCTGACAAAGATGCTGTAGCGGCCACCTTCCATGGCCTCGAACGCGATCAGTTTCTGCACCAGGGGCTCGCTGAGCACCTTGCCGGCATTGAGCAGCAGCATGCCGTTGTCGGCATTGAGGTTGCGCCGCAGCACCATCCCGGCCGCCAGCTCACGGGTCCCCAGGACCCTGACCGTTGGATCATCGACGGTCACATCATTGAGGTAGGCGGCGCAGACCCGGACAAAGTCCTCCACCAGGTTCGGGTCGTACAGGCGGCCGGCGTATTTGCGAATGAACAGCAAGGCCTCGTCGCTGTTCATTCGCCGTTCCAGGATCAGCCCGCACTGCAGTTCGATGAAATCCACCGCCAGCTTCAGCAAGCGAGACCCCCAGGGAATGGCCTCGCCCTTGAGGTGCTGGGGAAAACCGCTGCCGTCCCAGCGCTCCTGATGATGGAGGATCAGCCGCGCGGCGTCCTGCATCGGCTCCAGCGCCATCAGCACCGACTCGCTCTGTTCGGGATAGGCCCGGTAGCGGGCCTGATCGGTGTGGCGCAACAGGTCGGACGGCGCCCCCAGCATGGTGTCGCTCCAACTCAGCTTGCCGATGTTGTACAGCGCTGCGGCCATGGTCAGGTCGCGGCTGGAGGCCTCGTCCAGGCCCTGGCTTGTGCAGCAGGCGCGTACCAGCTCGATGATCTTGCGGTTGGTCTGCTTGTCCGCGGGCAGGCGCAGGTTGGCCAGCAATGAAAACACCTCGGTGGCGGTCACGTAGCTGTGCTTGAGCTCCTCATAGGCCAGGTCCAGCATGTCGGCGGTCTGTTGCAGCTCGGCGGTACGCGAGACCACCCGCTGTTCCAGGCCGGCATTGCTGGTCTTGAGTTGGCGGTTCTGCTCCAGGACCAGCTGTTGCAAGCGCTTGAGCTCGCGCTCGGCGTGCTGGTGCTCGAGGGTCTGGCGCAGGACCAGCAGCAGTTCCTCGTCGTTCCAGGGTTTGCTCAGGTACTGATGGATCTGCCCGTCGTTGACGGCGTTGATGATGGTGTCCAGGTCGGCATAACCGGTCAGCAGGATGCGCCGGGTTCCCGGACTGAGCTCGCGCACCCGGGCGAGCAAGGTGGCGCCATCCATGACCGGCATGCGGGCATCGCTCATCACCAGGTCGACGGGGCGTTCAGCGAGGATTTCCAAGGCCCTGGCACCGCTGTCGGCCAGCAGCACTTCGTAGGGCTGGCCACGCAGCAGGCGCCTGAGGCTGTTGAGAATCGACTCTTCGTCGTCCACCAGTAGCAGGCTGGGACGCGGGGCCAGGGTGGAGGGCTGTGGCGCTTCCATGTTGCGTGTCTCCCTGTGCTGTACATCAATTGCCGGCCAGGCCGCTCCCGTCACTGGGCAGCTGCGGGGTTGCCCAGACAATCCTAGATGTTTTTTTCATTTTCACCCTCGCCCGGCCCCGGAAAAAAAACCTCTCCCGAGCGCCAGCCCAGTGACTATGCTGACAGCGTTGGACGCACGCTCGAAGCACTAGGGAAAGTCTATGGACGCTGGCTGCGATGCACAGACAAGAGCGCAAGACGCCCCTGAGCCGGCCCCCGGGCGCGTTAACCGGCGAGTGCTGATTGTCGACGACAGCCCGTCGATCCACGAGGACTTCCAGAAGATCCTGGTGCCTGTCCACAACCTCGCGCTGACGCAAGCCGAAGCCCGGCTGTTCGGCAGTGCCACGACCGAACCACCCCCGTCCTTCACCCTCGATTCGGCCTTCCAGGGCCGCGAGGCCCTGGCCAAGGTCGAGTCGGCCCTGGCCCTGGGCACGCCCTATGCCATGGCCTTCATCGATATGCGCATGCCACCCGGCTGGGACGGCCTGGAAACCATCGAACAGTTGTGGAAGGTCGACCCCGACCTGCAGATCGCCCTGTGCACCGCCTACTCCGACTACTCCTGGGAAGCCATGGCCGAACGCCTGGCATTCGGCGACCAGTTGCTGATCCTGAAGAAGCCCTTCGACAGCCTGGAGATCCGCCAGATGGCCAGTGCCCTGACCTGGAAATGGCAGATGGCCCAAGATGCCCGCCAGCGCCTCGACGACCTGCAGCGCATCATCGAGGAGCGGGTCGCGGAGCTGCTCAAGGTGTCCCACCTGTTGCACTACGATGTCCTTACCGGGCTGCCGTCCAGCACCCTGCTGGGGGACCGCCTGGGTCAGGCCATGGCCCGGGCCCGGCGCTACGGCCTGCAGTTGGCGGTGGTGTTCCTCGGGCTGGACCGCTTCAAGCGCATCAACAACGCCCTGGGCTATCCGGCAGGCGATGAGCTGCTCAAGGCCATCGCCCACAGCCTGCAACACAGCATGCGTGAATCGGACTCGGTGTTCCGCTACGGCTCCGACGAGTTCGTGGTGCTGGTCCACGACCTGCACCTGGCCGATCAGGTGCGCGGCGTTGCGCAAAAGCTCCTGGCCACGGTGAACCAGTCCCATGCCATCGCCGGGCACGATCTGCGGGTCACCACCAGCATCGGCATCAGCCTCTATCCCGAGGATGGCCAGGATGCCCTGGCGTTGATCAAGAAGGCCGAGATGGCCATGCGCAACAGCAAGGAGCAGGCGCCGGGCAGCTACGGTTTCTTCACCGAGGACATGACCCGCCGGGCCCGGGAGCAGCAGCACATCGAATCGGGCATCCGCCAGGTCCTGGAGCGCCAGGAGCTGCGCTTGCACTACCAGCCGAAAATCCACCTGGCGACGGGCAAGGTGGTGGGGGCCGAGGCCCTGATCCGCTGGCACCGCCCGCAACAGGGCTGGATCAGCCCGGCGCAATTCATACCGGTGGCCGAAGACTGCGGGCTGATCACCCGCATCAGCCAGTGGGTGCTGACGCAAGCCACGCGCCAGTCGCGGGCCTGGCAAAGCGCCGGGCTCGCACCGATCCGCCTGTCCGTGAACCTCTCGGCCAGCGACTTCCGCCAGCCCCAGTTGATCCAGCAGTTGCAGGGCGCACTAAAGGCCAGCGCCCTGGACCCAGGCTTGCTCGAACTGGAAATCACCGAAGGAGTGCTGATGCAGAACGTCGAGCTCACCCTCAATACCCTGCAGGCGATCAAGGCCCTGGGGGTGCGCCTGGCCATCGACGATTTCGGCACCGGTTACTCCAGCCTGAGCTACCTGCGCCGGTTTCCCGTGGATGTGCTGAAGATCGACCAGTCCTTCATCCATGGCCTGAGCCAGGAACCCAAGGATGCAGCGCTGGTCAGCGCGATCATCACCCTGGGGCGCAGCCTGCACCTGAACGTGATTGCCGAAGGGGTGGAAACCGCCGAGCAACTGGCGTTTCTCAAGCACCAGGGCTGTGAAGAAGGCCAGGGCTACTACTTCAGCAAGGCCCTGCCCGCCGAGGATTTTGCCCGGCTACTGGCTGCACAACCCCTAGGGCACCGCCCATGACGGCGATCCTCGAACGCCGCGTCGGTCAACGCTCCGGTGGCCTGCGCCGACTGGGCCTGCTGTTGTTCTGGGCAGGGCTTGGCGCCGGCCTGCCCGCCCACGCAGCACCGCTGGACGAGCCGCTCAAGCCCTTGCCCGCGGTGCCGGCCCTGGATCGGCAGCGGGTCGAACTGGGGCGGCGACTGTTCAACGAACCGCGCCTGTCACTGGACAACAGCCGGTCCTGCGCCAGTTGCCATTCCCTGGCCCAGGGCGGGGCCGACGGCCGTCCGCGGTCCCTGGGAATCAACGGGCAACTGACCCGGGTCAATGCCCCCAGCGTGTTCAATGCCGCGCTGAATTTCCGCCAGTTCTGGGACGGCCGGGCCGAGACCCTCGAAGCACAGATCGACACTGTGCTGCAAAGCCCCATCGAAATGGGCAACAACTGGCCCAACCTGATCCACACCCTGAACCAGGACAGTGGCTACCGGCAGGCCTTCGGCGAGCTGTACCCGGACGCGATCACTGCCGCCAACGTGCAGGATGCCCTGGCGACCTATGAAAGAACCTTGCTAAGCCGCAACTCGCGGTTCGACCAGTATCTGGAAGGCAATACCGAGATCCTCAGCCTGGAGGAAAAGTACGGTTACCAGCGCTTCAAGGACTACGGCTGCATCGCCTGTCACCAGGGGGTCAACATCGGCGGCAACATGTTTCAGAAGTTCGGCGTGATGGGCGACTACTTCGCCGCCCGGGGCAACCCCGAGGCGGCTGACCTGGGACGCTTCCAGGTCACCGGCGACGAGCAGGACCGCTACGTCTTCAAGGTGCCCAGCCTGCGCAACGTCGCCGTCACCGCGCCCTACTTCCATGACGGTTCGGCCCAGAGCCTGGAACAGGCGGTGGAGGTGATGTTCAAGTACCAGTTGGGGCGTAACCCCAATCCTCAGGACACGAGCCTGATCGTCAAGTTTCTCAAGACCCTCACCGGCGAATGGCAAGGCAAGCCCCTATGAAACTGCCGCGCCGGCTGCCGGCAGCACTCCTGACCCTGGTCACCCTGGGCTTGGCCCTGACGCTGGCGTTCCTCTACCTGAAAAGCGTGATTGGCCAGCCTTCGAACTATGCCCTGTCACGGGACCTGATCGGCCATATCAAGCAACTGAACGCACAGTGGGAAACCGAAGTGCTCAAGGCCCGGATCGCCATCACCCACGACTACGACCCGCTGGTGGTTCCGCTGCAGCAGATCAACCAGATCTGGAGCCACTTCGATCAAGTCTCGACGCGGGGCCACACCGACCCGGCGGCCTGGCAAGCCAGCCGCCAGGCGTTCCTCGACGCCCTGCGGGAAAAGGCCGAACTGGTGGAGCGGTTCAAGTCCCACAACTCCGTGCTGCGCAACTCCCTGGCGTTCCTGCCCACGGCCGAAGACGATATCCAGCGCCAACTGGCCGGCCTGGACGATCAACAGCGGCTGCTGCAGCAGAACATTGCCATCGACACCTACGACCTGCTGCTCAGCAGCCTGGAGTTCGCCCAGGTGTCCAGCGACGACAAGGCCGCCGATATCCTCCTGGGGCTGAACAAGCTGGCGGTCAACAAGGAGCGCCTGCCCGAGGCCATGCACGATCCGGTGGACATCCTCAGCAACCATGTCTCGGTGATCCTGCGCGAACAGCCGGTGGTCAATGAACTGCTGGAGCGCATCACCTCGATCCCGGTGGCCGAGCGCCTGGACGCCATCACCGACCTGCTCAACCGCGACCAGTTGCAAGCCGACCTGCAGGATCAGAAGTCCCACCAGTACCTGCTGGTGTTCTCGGCGCTGCTGATTGTGTTGATCCTCTACCTGATCGTCCGCCTGGTGCGCAGCTACGGGGTCATCCGCCGAGTGAACACGGCCTTGCAGAGCGCCAATGAACACCTGGAGCAACGCGTCGAGGAACGTACCCGGGAACTCAAGGAAGCCCAGAGTGAACTGCTGGACACCGCGCGCCAGGCCGGCATGGCGGAAATCGCCACCAACGTCCTGCACAACGTTGGCAACGTGCTCAACAGTGTCAACATTTCCAGCGAGATCCTCAGCCGCAAACTGCGCACCAGCAAGGCCCTGGGCCTGGGCAAGGCGATGCAGCTGGTCAACCAGCACCGCGCCGACCTCGGGCATTTCTTCAGCCAGGACGAAAAGGGCAAGCTGCTGCCCGACTACCTCAACCAACTGGTGGAAGCCATTGCCGGCGAGCAGCAGAGCATGAGCGCCGAGCTCGCCCAGCTTGGGCGCAGCGTCGACCACATCAAGGAAATCGTCGCGACCCAGCAGTCCTACGCCGGGGCCTCACGCCTGATCGAACCGCTACGGGTGGCCGACTTGATCGACGATGCCCTGCGCATGAACTCCGGGGCCCTGGCCCGGCATCAGGTCGCCGTGGTCAAGGACTACGAGCAGGTGCCGCCGGTGATGGGCGACAAGCACCGCCTGCTGCTGATCCTGATCAACTTGATCAGCAACGCCAAATACGCCATGTCCAACCTCGAAGACCAGCCCAGGACCCTGACCCTCAGTGCCCGGGAGATCGAAGGCAAGACCTTGCGCATCAAGGTCAGTGACCAGGGCGAAGGCATCGCACCGGAGAACCTGACGCGAATCTTTGCCCACGGCTTCACCACCCGCAAGGAAGGCCACGGTTTCGGCCTGCACAGTTGTGCCCTGGCCGCCGTCGAAATGGACGGGCAGTTGAGCGTGCACAGCGACGGCCCGGGCCTGGGCGCCACCTTTACCCTGGACATTCCACTGATCAGCGCCGAGGGCCAATGATGGATGAGCTGAACAACCGCCGTATCCTGCTGATCGACGACACCCCGTCGATCCACGAGGACTTTCGCAAGATCCTCACCCCGGCCCCTGACGACGACCAGCACCTGGACGACCTCGAGGCCCAGCTGTTCGGTGCCCAGTCCCGCCCCCGCCAGCAAGCCTTCGAACTGGATTCGGCCTACACCGGCCAGGAAGGCCTGAACAGGGTCTGCCAGGCCCTGGACCAGCAACGCCCCTATGCCCTGGCCTTCGTCGACATGCGCATGCCCCAGGGCTGGGACGGGGCGCAGACCATCGAACGGCTCTGGCAACAGGACCCGCGCCTGCAGGTGGTGGTGTGCACCGCCTACTCCGACTACTCCTGGGAAGACCTGCTGGAGCGCCTGCAAGGGCACGACCGCCTGCTGATCCTGAAAAAGCCCTTCGACAACATCGAGGTCCAGCAGATGGCCAGCACCCTCACCAGCAAGTGGGAAATGACCGCCCGCGCGCTGTTGCAGATGCACCACCTGGAGCACCTGGTGGAACAGCGCACCGAAGACTTGAAACAGGCCGGAGTGGCCCTGCAACAGGAAATCGACGAACGCAAACTGCTGGAGAACCAGTTGGTGCAATCGGAGAAGCTGGCGTCCCTCGGTCAACTGGCAGCAGGGGTTGCCCATGAAATCAACAACCCCATCGGTTTCATCTCCTCCAACCTTGGCAGCCTGGCAGGTTACCTGCGCCAACTCGAGCAGATGCTCGCCGCCTATCGCCAGAGCGAAGAGGCAATCGCCGCACCGGAGCTGCGCAAACAGCTGCAGAGCCTACGGGAAAGCATCGACCTGGACTTTCTGCGCGAAGACATTCCGCTGCTGATCAAGGAATCCAAGGACGGCATCGGCCGGGTCGAACAGATCGTCAAGGACCTGAAGAACTTCTCCCGGGTCGACACTGATCAGCAATGGCAACTGGCGGACCTGCAACAAGGCATCGACTCGACCCTGAACATCGTCGCCAACGAGCTCAAGTACAAGGCCGACGTGATCAGGCACTACCAGCCACTGCCGCAGATCGAGTGCCTGCCCTCCCAGCTCAACCAGGTGGTGATGAACCTGGTGATGAACGCCGCCCAGGCCATCGGCCCGGAGCGCGGCACCATCACCCTCAGTACCGGCGTGGAGGGGCAGCAGGTCTGGCTGGAAGTGAGCGACACCGGCGCCGGTATCGACCCCCAGCACCTGCAGAAGATCTTCGACCCGTTCTTCACCACCAAGCCGGTGGGCCAGGGCACCGGCCTGGGCCTGTCGCTGTCCTACGGGATCGTCAAGAAGCATGGCGGACAGATCAGCGTCCGCAGCCAGCTCGGGGCCGGCAGCACCTTTCGCCTGGAACTGCCGATGCGCCAGCCCGCCGCCGCGCCACACACCTGAACCGCCGACAACACTGCCCTGCCCTCCCACAGGAGACTCCCATGCGCCGTCCCAATGACCCGATCAAGCAGGGCAAGGCCGCCCGCAGGCACTGCCCGCGCAGCTCGCACGCGGACCCCGGGCAGATCAAGCGCGATCCCTTGCCCTTGATCGAAGCCTCGAGCCAGGGCCGGGTGCAGGCCCTGGTGGCGCTGCGCTATGGGCGCATGCTGGTGTCACCCTTCACCTTCTACCGCGGCAATGCCCTGCTCCAGGCCCATGATCTTGCAACCACGCCGGACATGGGCCTGCGCTCGATCATCTGCGGCGACTGCCACCTGATGAACTTCGGCGGTTTTGCCACCCCCGAGCGCAACCTGCTGTTCAGCGTCAATGATTTCGACGAGGTCCACCCCGGCCCCTGGGAATGGGACCTCAAGCGCCTGGTGGCGAGCTTCTTGATTGCGGCTCGCCACCTGCGCCATGGCACCCGTGTCGAAGAGCGGGTCTGCCGCGAACTGGTGGGGGCCTATCAGCGCAGCATGGCCACCTGTGCCGGGCAGAGCGCCCTGGAAGTCTGGTACGACGCCCTGACCCAGGACAACCTGCTGCTCCAGGCCCAGGACAACCGTTCGGCCCTGGAGCATTTGCAACGGGCCATCGACAAGGCCGCGCGGCGCACCCACGCCGGCCTGCTGCCGAAGATCAGCGAACGTGACAGCCAGGGCCAGCTGCGGATTCGCGATGACTTGCCGGAGATTTTCCATCTGCACAAGGAAACCTCGCTGCTCGATGAGGGTGACGACTGGCTGCGCCTGGAAGACTGGCGGCCGCTGTACGACACCTTCATGCGTGACTATCGCGGCACCTTGCAGGCCGACCGGCGCGACCTGCTGTCGCGCTTCAATGCCTGCGACCTGGCGTTCAAGGTGGTGGGCGTGGGCAGTGTCGGCACCCGCTGCCTGGTGGCGCTGCTCACCGACAGCCAGCAGCGACCGCTGTTCCTGCAGTTCAAGGAAGCCCGGCACTCGGTGCTCGCCGGCTATGTGGGCGAACGCTCGCGGCCACGGCACAACGGCCAGCGGGTGGTGGAAGGCCAGCGCCTGATGCAGTCCGCCAGCGACCTGTTCCTGGGCTGGACCACCGGGCCCAATGGCCGGCACTTCTACGTGCGCCAGTTGCGCGACATGAAAGTCTCGGCGGAACTGGAGACCTTCGACGAAGACACCTTCGCCGCCTATGCCCGGGTCTGTGGCCGGGCCCTGGCCCGCGCCCATGCCAAGGCCTCGGGACAGGCGCCGCTGATCAGCGGCTACATCGGCAAGAGCGACACCCTGGCCGAGGCCCTGTGGCACTACGCCCAGGCCTATGCCACGCAGAACGAGCGGGATTTCGAGCGCTTCCAGCAGGCCTGCCGCCAGGGCCGGCTGCAGGCCCGTTCTGAAGCCGACTTTGCCGCCGACCACCTGCCCTGAGGCCCCTGCTCACAGGATCGAGCGCGAGGCCCGGGCGCCAGCATCGCACAGCGCCAGCAGGGCTGCGCTGTCCAGGGGCGGGCTCAGGTGCGGCCCCTGGGCTTCGTCGCAGCGGATGTCGCGCAGCACCTTGAGCTGTTCCGGGGTTTCCACCCCTTCGGCAATCACCCGCAACGACAGGGCATGCCCCAGGTCGATGATCGCCTCGACAATGGAGCGAGCCGTTTCATCCTGGCTCAGTCCGGCGACGAAGCTGCTGTCGATCTTCAAGCCGTCCAGGGGAAAGGTCTGCAGGTACTGCAACGCCGAATGGCCGGTGCCGAAGTCGTCCAGCAGCAGGCGCACCCCCAGGGCCTTGAGCCCCTGCATGATGCCAAGCACCTGCTGGCTGTTGTCCAGCAGCGCCTTGTCGGTCATGTCCAGTTCCAGCCGTGAAGGGTCGATGCCGCTCTGGCCGAGGACCGTTCTGACCTGGGCCACCAGTTGCCCACGCTGGAACTCGGTGGGCGACAGGTTGACCGCCACCAGCAGGCGCTCGGGCCAGGTCCGCGCGGCGCGACAGGCAGCGTGCAGCACCCAGTTGCTCAGCGGCAGGATCAGGCCGGTGTCCTCGGCCAGCGGCCCAAACACCTCCGGCCCCAGCAACCCATGCTGGGGGTGCTGCCAGCGCACCAGGGCCTCGGCCCCCACCAGTTGCCCGTCGCCCAGGCGGTAGCGCGGCAGAAACTGCAGGAGCAGTTGGTCCTGCTCGATGGCATGGCGCAGGTCACGCTCCAGGCGCCGTCGCTCGATGATCCGCACATTCATGTCGGCGGCATAGAAACGCCAGGTGCTGCGGCCCGCGGCCTTGGCCTCGTACAGGGCGATATCGGCGAAGCGCAGCAGTTCTTCGGCCAGAACGGCATCGGTCGGGGCCCTGGCAATGCCGATGCTGGCACTGATGAAGACTTCGTGTTCGGCAATGTAGAACGGCTCTTCGATGCGCTCGATCAGGCGCCGGCACAGGCCCTCTATTTCAGGCGCGGTCACCTGCCCCGGCACCACCAGGACGAATTCGTCGCCACCGACCCGGGCCACCAGGTCCTTGCTGCGCAGGCACTGGGACAGACGCTGGGATACTTCGTGCAGCACCTGGTCGCCGGCCGCGTGGCCCAGCAGGTCGTTGACCGGCTTGAAGCGGTCGAGATCGACGCTGAGCATCAACAGCGGTTCCTGCAACGTCGGTGGCGTCAGCAGCTTGCCTTCGAGGAACTCCTGCATCCGGGTGCGGTTGGCCAGCCCGGTCAGGGCATCGTGCTGGGACAGGTACTCGATGCGCCGTCGAGCGGCGACTTCTTCGGTGATGTCGCTGGCGGTGCCACGGTAGCCGCCGACGGCCATGGCCCGGACCGAGAGGCGGCAGACCCGCGGTTGCCCCTGGCCGTCCTCGTAGGCGCACTGCAGGATCGCCTGGGAGCGGCGTTCCGGCGCCGCCAGCCAGGTGCGCAACGAGCCTTGCTCGGGTTTGAGCAGGTCATTCATCGGGCTGCCCAGGGCGGCCTCTCGCGCCAGACCGGTGACCGCCTCGAAACGCTCCGACAGGTAGGTGAAGCGCAACTGCGGATCGACCTCCCAGATCCAGTCGGAGGCTGCCTCGGCGACATCGCGAAAGCGCTCCTCGCTGGCGGCCAGGGCCGAGCGGCTGGCGCGCAAGGCCTCGACCTGCTGATCCATGACCTGGGCCGCGGCACCGGCCCGGCGCAGCAGGAACAGGGCCATCAGCCCCACCAGCAGGCCGGCCAGCAGCAACAGTGGCATCACCAACACCAGCAGCTGGTGCCCCGGGCGCGCCGGCCGCCACTGCAGGGTGCCGGCCCCGTCGGGCAAGGCCAGGGTTGGCAGGCCGTCGGCCGGTGCGCCCGGGGCCACTTGCAACTGCTCGATGCCCATGCCCTGCCCCAGGGCCAGCAGGCGTGCCGGGTCCAGCCGGGCGACAAAGATCAGCACCGACTGCGGTCCGGCATCGGGCCGCACTTGCGGGTCGTTGCCCGGGCTCAAGATGTCGGCCACTGCCAGCGCCGGGGTGCCGGCGATCGACAGGTAGCGCTGGCTGGCCTGGCCGCCGGCCGTGCGCCGGGCCTCCTCCACCAGGGGCGCCAACTGATCCCCCAGCCACTGGCCGGCATCCATCGACTCCAGGCGCCCGGCCACCAGCGAGTAGACGGTGTGTCCTCTGGGGTTGACCACGAACACCCCGTCGAACCCCAGTTCGCGGTACAGGGTGGGGCCGAAGTTCTGCCGGGTGTAGGCCCAGTCGAGGTCGACGCTCAGGTGCAGGTACTGGTAGGCGTCGCCCCACAGGGCGTAGTCCTTGAGGGTGGTACGGGCATTGGTGTCGAAGGTCTGCAGGGCCTTGTCGATGTCCAGGCGGTTGTGCCGCTCGGCAGCGAGGTTCTGATCGAAGGCGATATACACCAGCAGCACGCCGGTAAACAGAAACAGCGCCAGCAGCAGGCCCGAGCATCCGAGCAAGGTGGCTCGAGTCAGCGCCCGGTTGGAGGTGCTGCGACCTGAAGAAGGATCAAGACCGAGATTTTCCATAATGCTCCAGGCGCCATGGCGACAAACCGACCGGCATGGTTCAGACCGCGCCGGGCCTTTGACGAAGCTCCCGCTTGCCTATTGACGATAGACAGTATTTTCCCGCCAAGCGTGAAGAAACGCCCGGAACCGGGCGCTCAGGGCCAGGGCCCGGCCCTCAAGCGCCGGCAGCGGATCCAGCCCCGGCCAGGGCCATGGCCGGGGATCAGGCCTGTTGCGCCTGCGGGACAATCACCGGCAATTGTCCAACCTGCTGATAGATCCCCAGGCCCAGGCGCTCACCGATGCTGACCATGGCATCGGCGCCCGCCGACGGCCCGCCGATGCGCAGCACCGCGTCGCAGCGCTCCAGCAGGCGCTCGGCGTAGGCATGGAACTGCGCGTTGTACACCGCATCGCCGACTTCGAGCGAGCCTGCCAGGCGGGTCATGGGCAGCGCCACCCATTCCCCCAGCACCGGAAAGTGCCCCGCTGCCAGCACCTGGGCCGCACACCGCTCCATGGCCTCGACGTTGTCAGCCAGCCGGGCCGGGTCATCCTCGGTGCCGGAACGATAAGGCCCGGCCACCAGCACCATCAGGCTACGGGGCTTGAGCAAGTGCAACTGCAGGTACTGCAGCAGCATGATGGTCTTGCCGTCGACGATCTCCCCGGAACCGATCATCGCCAGGGCCTGCTCGAAGTCCAGTTCCAGGACCTCGATATCCTCCCCTTCGTGTTCCAGGCCACCGCCTGCGTTGACCCGATCTTCGGCCTGGTAGCGGCCGATGAAAAAGTGCACCCGCTCGGTCACCGAACCCGGGCTCATGAAGGCATCGAAGACCTTCTGCACCGCCTGCACCCGGTAGCCGGTCTCCTCCTCCGCCTCCTGGCGAATGCGCACCTCGGGGCTGGCATTGTCCAGCAGGCCGGCGGCGGTCTCGATCAGGTAGCCGCTGTGGTCGTTGACAAAGGCCGGCATGCGAAACTGCCGGGTCAGCAACACCGTGCGCTGTTCAAGGTTGTACAGCAGGATGGTCGCGCCATTGCCCCGGTCATAGACCTCGCGGACCTGAGGCTGCCAACTGCCGTCGCGGCGACGCAGCTCGAAGCTGAATTTCTTCAGCACATACCAGTTGCTGGACAGCAACTCCTCGCCGGTGACGCGGATCGATTCCTCGCTCATGGCTGTACCTCCCGCTCCAGCGACGCCTGGAGTTCGGCGATCAACTGATCGCTGGGAGGCGGCTGGTTGATCTTGCCGCTGGCGGCCTTGTCCCAACAGCTCTCAAGGTCGATATCGTGGGGAAACTCGTTCATCCGATGCATCCGTTGCGGTGGTCAGGTGGCCTGGGCCAAAGGGGCTACAGGCTACCTCAATCCCCCCTCAGAGCCACCAGCGCAGAAGGAAAAAGAAACCCATGCTCAGCAGCATGCTGACCAGGGTATTGCGGGTGTAGATCACCAGCACGATGGCCACCAGGGAGCTCAACAGGTAAGGGTTGTCCCACTGCAGGTTCAACTGGTGGTCGGGCATGAACACGATCGGCCCGCAGATGGCGGTGAGCATGCCCGGCACCGCGAAGCCGAGGAACTGCCGCGCATTGCTGCTCAGGCGCAGCGGCAGGCGCGGTTCGAGGAACACATAGCGGTTGAGAAAGACCAGCAGGCCCATGCCCAGAATCACTGCCCAGACCATCATGTACGCCCCCGATACAGCTTGTTGCAGAGAAACCCCGCAGTCATGCCCGCCAGGCCCGCGAGGACCAGGGCCGAGCCCCATTGCCAGTAGCTGAACAGCACCGAGCAGAACAGCGACACCGCGACGCAGACCACCGTGGGCAGGTTGCGCACCAGCGGCGTGATCAGGGCGATGAAGGTGGCGGCAATGGAGAAGTCCAGCCCCAGGTGCTCCAGCCCGGGAATGCTCTTGCCCAGGACGATGCCCAGCAAGGTGAACAGGTTCCACGCCACATAGAAGGTCAGGCCCACGCCCAGGGCGTACCAGCGGTCGAATTGCTGCTTGTCATGGGCGCTGGTCAGGGCGAACAGCTCATCGGTGAGCAAGAAGCCCAGGCCGACCCGCCAACGGCCGGGCAAGGGCGAGATCACCGAGCGCATGCTCATGCCGTAGAGCAGGTGCTGGGAGGTCAGGAGCAAGGTGGTCAAGAGGATCGAGAAGATCCCCGCGCCGCCCTTGAGCATGCCGATCGCCACCAGTTGCGCGGCGCCGGCAAACACGATGCTCGACAGGCCCTGGCCCTGCAGTGGTGTGAGATTGGCCTCGATGGCCATGGAGCCCGCCAGCAAGCCCCAGGGCGCAGTGGCCAGGGACAGCGGCATGATGGCAATGGCACCGCGCAAAAAGGCGGCGCGGGGAAGAAGAACGCGGGTCATAACAGCCTGCACGCAAGAAACGGACAGTGACTGTGCCAGCCCGCCGCACGGCTGGCTTGAACAATCTTGCGCAATTGCCTGGCCATGGCCTTGCCCTGCCGTTGCCGCTGGCGCTGCACGGGGCCGCTACTGCGCGCCGCCGAGGGAGCGCCAGGCCGCCGCCGCCAGCTGTTCGCGGTAGCTTGCGGGGCTTGCCTGGACCCGCCCGGACAACCAGGCCCGGCAGTAGTTCTCCGCCGGCCCGACGATCAACGAAGGCACCAGTTCCGCCGGCCAGCGCTGCAGCAGGCCATCCTCGGAGCGCTCTTTCATCCACCCCAGCAGGGTGCGGTTGCGCAGCCGGTTGCGGTTCGCCAGTTCCTCGGCGAACGGCCCCTTGGCCACGGCGAAGCGCGCCTGGAACTGAAAGCGCGCCCATTCCGGCTGCTGGTCGACCCAGTCCACATAACTGTGGACCAAAGCCTGGACCCCCTGCTGCAACGTGCCGGCCGGCTCCAGGTACTGGTCGCGCAATTGCCCCTGGTCTTCCAGGGCGGCGAAGAACAGCGCCGCCACCAGCCCTTCCTTGTTGCCGAAGTGGTGATAGATGGCACCGACGCTGGTGTCGCATTCGGCGCGGATCATCTCGATGGTGGTGGCTTCCAGGCCTTGCTGGTTGAAGCTCACCAGGGCCTGTTTGAGGATCGCGCGCTTGAGTTCGGCGCGCCGCCCCGGGTAGCGGCGCTCCAGCAGTTGGGTATCCGGCATGGCTTGGCAGGTCCTCGCAGGTTCACGGAAGCGGGCCCCTCGGCCCGGTTTGCACAGGCCTGGCAGCTTGACAGATTTTCCGTTAGCAGAATATTGTTCTTTTACAGAATATTATTCTGTTTAATCCCGATAACCCTGCAAGAGGCATTTCCATGAGTCAGGTGCTCAGCATGTTCAATTCCGCCGGCGCGGAAAAATTCACCCAGATGGCCTGCCAGATGGCGCCCTACTTCGCCACCATCAACCCGTTGATCGACGAGCTGCAGCCCGGCCATTGCCAGGTGCGCCTGCCGTTTCGCCGGGAGATCACCAATCACCTGGGCACGGTGCACGCCATCGCCCTGTGCAACGCCGCGGAACTGGCGGCCGGGGTCATGACCGACGCCAGCATTCCCGCCGGCGCGCGTTGGATTCCCAAGGGCATGAGCGTGCAATACCTGGCCAAGGCCAAGGGCAGCGTGCGTACGGTGGCTGATGGCAGCGCCGTGGACTGGGCCAGTGCCGGCGACAAGGTGGTGGCGGTAACCGCCTTCAACGAGGAGGACCAGGCCGTGTTCACGGCGCAGATCACCATGAACGTGAAGTTGGCCTGAGCAGAAACGACAACGCCCCTCAGGCTTGAGGGGCGTTGCAGTGAAACGCTACGTCAGGATTACAGCTGGATCAGGTTGTTGATCTTCACGTCCGGATCGACGTCGGCTTCGTAGTCGACCCCCGGGATCTCGAAACCGAACAGGCGCAGGAACTCTTGCTTGTAGCCGACGAAGTCGGTCATCTCGTAGAGATTCTCACTAGTGACCTGGTCCCACAGCTGCTTGACCCGGTCCTGGACCGCCGGTTGCAGTTCCTTGTAGTCGGCACGCAGGCGGCCGTCCTGGTCGATCACCGGCTCGCTGTTGTACAGGCTGTCCTTGTACAGGCCGTAGACCTGTTCGATGCAACCTTCGTGGCTGCCCTGCTCCTTCATCACCTTGAACAGCAGCGACAGGTACAGCGGCATGATCGGGATCGCCGAGCTGGCCTGGGTCACCACGGCCTTGAGCACCGAAACGCGAGCGTCGCCGCCCAGGTCGGCCAGTTGCTGGCGCATGCCAATGACTTTCTGGTCCAGGTCCTTCTTGGCTTCGCCGATGGAACCGTTCCAATAGATGTCGTGGGTCAGCTTCTCGCCCAGGTAGGTGAAGGCGGTGGTCTTCGCGCCTTCGGCCAGGACCCCGGCTTCATGCAGCGCGTCGATCCACATCTGCCAGTCTTCGCCGCCCATCACCGCCACGGTGCCGTCGATCTCTTCCTGGGTCGCCGGCTGCAGGGTGGTTTCCTTGACGATTTCCTTGTCGGTGTCGACACCGCGCAGGGTCACGGACTTGCCCAGGGGCTTGAGGGTCGAGGTCAGCACTTCACCAGTCTTGGGATGGGTGCGGCGCGGCGCGGCCAGGCTGTAGACCACCAGGTCGATCTTGCCCAGGTCGCGCTTGATGGTCTCGATGGTCTCGGCCTTGACCGCATCGGAGAAGGCGTCGCCATTGATGCTCTTGGCGTACAGGCCCTTTTCCTCGGCAAACTTGTGGAACGCCGCGGTGTTGTACCAGCCGGCAGTGCCCAGTTTGCCGTCAACGCTGCCGCGCTCGAAGAACACCCCGAGGGTGTTGGCGCCGCAGCCGAACGCTGCGGTGATCCGCGCCGCCAGGCCATAGCCGGTGGAAGCGCCGAGTACCAGTACGTTCTTCGGCCCTGCGTCGATGGCGCCCTGCTGGGTGACGTAATCGATCTGTTGCTTGACGTTGGCTTCGCAACCCACCGGATGGGTCGTCACACAGATAAAGCCGCGAACGCGGGGTTTGATGACCATACAGAATCTCCCAATTTCAATGTGCCAGACGCCGATGACGGCGGCGGCAGTGTCACTTGCTAAGTCGTAGACGCTCGCGATGGCTTCGCGTCACCAACCGATCGAATTTGCCCGGCAGGCCCCGGCTTTTACCCTGCGTCCATGGCCTGCCGGAAGCGCAGGGCACCCTGCCAGGGGCGAGACTCTAGCAGTTGCGCCGATGCGCCACAGCATCCGCCCGGCGAAATCTCCTCGCCCCCGCCCCCGTCGCGCTTGCCACCACGGCTGGGGCCTGGAGGGTCAAGGCATCATGTCCACCTCCAGGCGCTTGCCCTTGGTGCGTTCCTCGTACCAGTTCTGCACCACGTCCGGCAGGCTTTCCTTCCACTCCGGCACGCTGGTGTAGTAGCGCACCCGCACCTCGTCCCCGGGGCCTGTCACCTTCAACAGCGCCACCCACAACTGGCCCTGGGCGCTGCGCACGAAAATCGCCGCATTGGTGTCCGCCAGTCCCCGCAGCCACATATCGGTGACCTCGGCGCCCGGCAGATCGGCAGAAGTCTGGCCGGCAGCGGTTTGGTCGACAAACACCGAGCCGCTGTCCAGCAGGGTCTGGTAGTCGTCCTTGAGCAACTGCCGCGCCTGGCGATCTTCACTCTCGGTGCGCACCAGCGCGATGCTCAAGAGGCTGTACTGATTGGCCAGGGCCTGCTTGCTGGGCACATAGAGCCCGTCGTAAACCACCCCGCTACCGGCGCCACAGGCAAAGGCATCGCCTTGCTGGTCCACCTCCAGCAGCCCCTGGCGGGCGCGAAACACCAGCGTGCAACCCTCGACGCTGTAGCTGGCCTGGCCACCCTTGATCCGTGCCTTGCCGTGCAACGCGCCGGAGTTGGCTCCGCCCATGGCTGAAAGATCGAAACTCAGGCGGTCCGTGCCCTGCTGCTGGATCACCAGGTCCCCGGCGTAGAACGGGCTGATGGACACCCGCTGCCAGGTGCCCTGCCAATTGAACGGCAGGTTGATGTAGCGCAGCACGCTCAGGCGGCTCAGGTAGGCCCCGCGCAGGCAGGCCAATTGGGCCGCGCACTGGTCGCGCTCCCGGAGCCACTGGCGCTGATCCAGGCGCAGCGCCTTGGGGTCCCTGGACTGGGCCAGGGTCGCGGTCCAGGCCTCGCCCAGCTGGCGGTCCAGCCCGGCGGTGTAAGGGTCGGCGCAAATCGCCTTTTCACTGGCACTGGCGGCCTTGCGGCAGTCGAAACTGCTGGCCTGCAGGGCCGTGGCACAGGTCAGGGCGGCAAGCGCCAGGCCGCTGACCTGCAGAGGACGGATAAAGGCTGAAAACATCGAAAGATTCCATTCTGAAAAGGCCGCGCAAGAATACCTGCGACCAAGGGCCCAGAGGACTGTCACGAAGAAAAAAACCTGAGCTGGCAGCCACTGTCGAGCGCCGGCCCAGAGCGTCTGGATTTTCTCGCGACAGCCACTGGCGAGTCGTACTAAGCTCTGTCTTTTTCACTGCCAAGGTCACTGGATGAAGCGGATTCTGGGGGCGCTGTTGCCACTTGTGAGCCTCTGGGCCCATGGAGCGGAACTGCGGCTACTGACCGACAATCACCCGCCGCTGCATTTCCAGCAGGGCGAGCGGATCGTGGGGTTCGGGGTCGATGTGGTCCACGCGCTGGCGCAGCGCAGCGGCGACCAGGTGACGGTACAGCAACGGCCGATGCTGCGTGCCCTGCGCGATGCCGGAGAAAACCCCGACACTGCGGTGTTTACCGTACTGCGCACCCCCGAGCGTGAAGCGCGCTACCAGTGGGTCGGCCCACTGATGCAGACCGAGACCGCGCTCTATACCCGCGACAGCGATGACCTGCCGGTCACCGACCTGAGCCAGACCCGCGGGCAGATTGCCGTGCCCCGCAGGTGGCTGATCTACAGCTACCTCAAGCAACAGGGCGTGGAAAACCTGTGGGGCGTCGACAGCCCGGAAATCATGATGCGCCTGCTGCAGGTGGGCCGCGTGCAATACGTGGTGGCCGACACCATGAGCGTCAACACCTTTGCCGCCGAAGAGGGTTTGCGGGCCGACCAGTTGCGCTACCAGATGCCGTTGATGCACCAGGACGCCTATATTGCCTTTTCGCCCAAGGTCGACGCCGCCCAGGTGGCGCGCTGGCAACAGGCACTGGAGGCCATGAAACGCGATGGCAGCCTGCTGCAGATCAAGCAGCGCTGGCATATCGACCAGGCCCGTTACCACGCCACAGAGGATTGAACCCGGCATGAATGCGAAAACCCTGGTGACCCACTGGGTTGCAGAAAAACAGCACTACCTGGACCAGCTTCAGGACACCCCGGGCTCCCGCGCCGCTGGGCTCCTGCGCGACCTCGCGCTGCCCGCCGAGCAACAGGCCCAGGTCCTGGCATTGCTCGACTGCGCCCTCACCGACCAGCTCTACACCTTGCTGCTGGGCCTGGACGGCGCAGCGAGTGTCGGCGGCCTGCAGCATGACTTTGCCCTGTACAACGAAGCCGGCCAGGCGCTCACCGGCAACGGCGAGCTGGAGGCCGAGGCCTACGCCCAACTGCATGAACAGCAGTCCTGATCCGTCTACTGGCACTGCAATTGCCAGGCCGCCTCCAGGGCCGGTTCTACCTGTGCAGGCTCAAGCCGCTGCGCGCCGAGCCACAGGCTGAAATCCATGGCCTCGATGCGCAAGGTCAAGGCGGGGTGATCGCCGGGATAGCGGCGCAGCGACAGCTCCAGAGCCGTGGCGGATTCATGGCTGGAGAGCAGGTCCCACAGGCTGCCCTGCAGGTCCAGCAGCACCCTCGCGCTAGCGCGTTCCACCAGCCTGGGGTTGTGCAGCCAATGGCTCATGCGCATTTCTCGCCACGTCGTGCTGAGGCCGAGGCGGCCCTGGAAAAACTCTTCGTCGTCGCTCATCGGCGGCTCCAACCGGTCCCCACGATCCGCGGGGCCGCCAGGGTAGCGCCCGGAACAACCGGCGGCTAGCGGATTTGGCCGCGCCAGGCCATTGCGGGCTCCTCTCCAGGGCACGGATTCGCTACTATGCTCAGCCCTTTCGCCATCAGCCGCAGTCTGCTTCGGAGCCCCCATGCCCAACCCCAAGGACATCGCCAGCGACAGCGCTACGCCGATGATTCCCGAGCAGCGTCGCGAACAGATCCTGCGCCAGTTGCGCAAGCACCAGGTGCTCAGCGTGCACCAGTTGATGGAGATGTTCGACTGTTCGCACATGACCGTGCGCCGGGACATCGCCCTGCTGGAACAGGAAGGCCGGGCCCACTCGGTCACCGGCGGGGTGCGCATCGCCAGCCAATTGCACAGCGAGCCCAGCCATCAGTCCAAGGCGGTGGTGGAGCTGCCGCAGAAGCAGGCCATGGCCAAGCTGGCGGCGAGCCTGCTGCAAGCGGACATGACCGTCTACCTGGACGCCGGTACCAGCACCCTGGAAATCGTGCCCTACATCAAGGCCCTGTCGGGGATGACTGTGGTGACCAACGATTTCGGCGTGGCCCAGGCCCTGATGGACGCGCCCCAGGTGACGGTGATCCATACCGGGGGGCAGCTGGACCACTCCAACCACTCCTGTGTCGGCGGGCTGGCGGTGGCAACCCTGCGTCAGATGGTGACCGACGTGGCCTTCATCTCCACCAGTTCCTGGGACTTGCGCCGCGGCATCACCACGCCCTCGGCGCTGAAGGTCGAGGTCAAGCAGGTGGCGATGCAGTCGGCGACCCAGGTGGTACTGGTGGCCAGCAGCTCCAAGTACGGCACCTTCAGCATGTACAAGATCGCCGAACTTGCGCAGTTCGACATCATCATCAGCGACGCCGCCCTGGCCCCCGCGGCGGCGGACGGGATCCGCAAGCATGGCGTGGAACTGCTGCTGCCGGCACAGTCCTGAGTCAGCGATAGCCCCCCTGAGGCGAGGGGCCTCCGTCGGCCACTAGCGGCCTGGTTCGGTCTCGGCCATGAACTGCCCCAGTTCACGGGCGTAGAACCGAGCCATGCCGGTGGTGCCGTGGCCACGGGTCTCGGCGCTGGCGGGAATCAGCAGCAGGCGGGCATCTTTCACCTGTTTCAGCGCCGCTTGCAGGGTGCCGGTTTCCGGCGGGTTGCGCTCGTCATCCGCGGCGTTGATCACCAGCACTGGTGCCTGGATCTTGCCCAGCCCCGGCGCGGCGTTGTAGTCCGCCGAAGACTGCCACTGGTAGATGAAGTCATTGGCATCGGCGTTCTGGCTGGCCTTGAGGCGCTCCTCCACCAATTGGTCGGCCTGGGCCCGGGTCGGCGCCAGGGCCTGATAGGCCAGGGTGCCGCCGCTGGTGCCGGTGGCGAACAGCGCATTGGCCAGGCGCAGGGACGGCGGCTGTTGCCGGTAGTTGCCCTGCTCCCAGGCCGGATCCTGCTTGATCGACTCCACCAGCAGGCGGCGCATCATCCAGTTGCGCGAGGACATTTCCCCGGGCTGGGAAGCCATGGGCACCAGGGCGTCCATCATCTGCGGCCACTTCTGGCCCCAGATCCAGGTCTGCATGCCGCCCATGGAATTGCCGATGATCAGCCGCAGGTGCTTGACCCCCAGCCCTTCGGTCAGCAGCCGGTACTGGGCCTGGACCATGTCCTCGTAGTTGTACTGGGGAAAGCGTGCCCGCAGGCCGTCCGAAGGCTTGCTCGACTGGCCGACGCCGATGCCGTCGGTGGCGATGATGTAGTACTTGCTGGCATCCAGGGGTTGCCCGGGGCCGAACAGTTCACCGCCAAAATCCTTGCTCAGCAGGTCGCTGGCCGGCCGGTAGGTGCCATGCAGATAGAGGATCGCCGGATGCTTGGGGTCCCCCAGGGTGATGTAGTGCAGCTTCAGGTTGGCCAACTGCTCACCGTTGTGAAAGGTGAACTGCGGTGCCAGCCAATCACCCTCGGTGGCCGGCGGCAAGCTCGCGGCCGTGGCCAGCGCCATACCGCCCAGGGACAAAATCAGGCCGAGCGCGGCCCGGCAGGCAAAACGCTGCATGGGAAAACTCCTGTGCTTGTTGTTATGGGAGAGGCCCCCTGGCGCGGCAGGCGCCAAGGGGCAGCAGCCGCTTAGCGCGCCTGCCAGTCCCGCAGCCATTGCAGGCCGGCGGAGGTGTCGCCACGGGGGCGGTATTCGCAACCGACCCAGCCGTCGTAGCCCAGCTCGTCCATCAGTTGGAACAGGTAGGGATAGTTCAGCTCGCCCAGGTCCGGCTCGTGGCGATCCGGCACCCCGGCGATCTGGATATGGCCGATGCCGGCCAGGTCGCGACGCAGCTTCACCGCCAGGTCGCCCTCGACGATCTGGCAGTGGTAGCAGTCGAACTGCACCTTGAGGTTGACGGCGCCGACTTCCTTGCAGATGGCCTGAGCCTGGTCCTGGCGATTGAGGAAGAAGCCCGGCATGTCCCGGGTGTTGATCGGCTCCAGCAGCACCGTGACTCCGGCCTTGGCCGCCTGGGCCGTGGCGTGGGCCAGGTTCTCCAGGTACACCCCGTGATGGCGGGCGCGGGCGCTTTCCGAGGGCAGCAGGCCGGCCATCACGTGGACCCGCGAGTTGCCCAGCACTGCGGCGTACTCCAGGGCCTTGTCGAACCCCTGGCGAAACTCCTGCTCGCGCCCGGGCAGGGAAACGATGCCCCGCTCCCCCGCCGCCCAGTCACCGGGCGGGGCGTTGAACAGGGCCTGCTGTAGGCCGTGGTCGTCCAGACGCTGCTTCAGTTCCTGGGGGCTGTAGTCGTAGGGAAACAGGTACTCCACAGCGGTGAAGCCATCGGCCGCGGCGGCCGCGAAACGATCGAGAAAGGCATGTTCCGGGTAGAGCATGCTGAGGTTGGCAGCAAAACGAGGCATGGGAACTCCAGGGACAAAAGGTCAGACAAACGGCCAGATCAGCAGGGTAATACAGAACCCCAAGGTGCCGAGCAAGGTGGTGATCACGGTCCAGGTGCGCAGGCCATCCGCGACGTTGAGCCCGGCCAGCTTGGTGAAGATCCAGTACCCGGCGTCGTTGATATGGGACATCGCCAGCCCGCCACCGCCCATGGCCAGGCACAGCAGGGCCATGTGGTTGGGGCTCAGGTTGAGGGTGGCGATCAGCGGCGCGATGATCCCGGCGGTGGTCACCAGGGCCACGGTGGTGGAGCCCTGTACGGCGCGCAGCAACATGGTCAGCAGAAAGCCCAGGGCCAGTACCGGCAGGCCGGTGGTGCGCAGCATGTCGGAGACCACCGCACCGATGCCGGTGTCCACCAGCACCTTGCCGAACACTCCGCCGGCCCCGGCGATCAGGATCACCATGGCCACCCCGGGCAAGGCCGAGCCGATCACGTCGGAGACCTGGCTGCGGCTCCAGCCGCGGCGTGAGCCCAGCAGCCAGGCACAGAGCAAGGTGTCCAGCAGCAGCGCCACCAGCGGCGCGCCGAGTACGGTCAGCACCCCACGCAAGGTGGACTCCAGTGGCAACAGGGAGGTGGCCAGGGTGCCCAGCAGGATCAGCACGATGGGCAGCAGGATCAGGCTGACGATCAGGCCGAACCCCGGGGGTGGCGCCGGCGGCAGTTTCGCCGCCAGGCTGCCGGTGGATTCCTCCAGGCCCATGTGCGCCACGGCGGCCACCGCCTGCGGGCTGGCCGGTTGCTCGGAGCCGTTGTTCCAGGCCGCCAGGTCTTCATTGGTGACGTGGGGGCCATAGACTTCGGCGCGGATGTCGTCGGTCATCGGGTAGTTGCGCCGGGTCATGCGCCCTGCCACACGGTAGCCGACGTAGCACAGCAGCGCGGTCAGCGGCAGGCCGAACATCAGCACCCGGCCCAGGTCCGCGCCCAGTTGGCTGGCCGCCGCCACCGCGCCCGGGTGGGGCGGCAGGAAGGCGTGCACGGTGAGCAGCGCGGCGCACATCGGCAAGGCGAACACCAGCAGCGGCTTGCGCGCACTGCGGGCCACGCCGTAGGCCAGGGGCATGAGGATGATCACCCCGACTTCGAAGAACACCGGCACGCCGATGATGAAGCCGGCGATGGTCAGGGCCAGGGGCGTGCGGCGGTTGCCGAAGCGCTCGATCAGGGTCTTGGCCAGGGCCTCGGCGCCCCCGGACAGTTCGATGATGCGCCCGATCATGGCGCCCAGGGCAATGATGATGGCGATGTGGCCAAGGGTCTTGCCCATGCCGCCTTCGATGGTGGCCACCAGGTCCGCCGGTTTCACCCCGGCCACCAGGGCCACCAGGATGCTCACCAGCATCAGGGCGACAAAGGGTTGGAACTTGTACTTGAGCACCAGGAACAGCAACAGGGCGATGCCGGCCCCGGCGGTGATCATCAGAATCAGCGGGCTCATAGCGAAAGCCCCCCACAAGGTTGCTGGCGTAAGTGGCAGAGCGTGCTGGAACCCGTAAAGCCTGTGCAGTCATTCATCTCGGGATGTCCTGTTGTTATTGTTTTTTACCGGCAAGCCGCTCCCCGCGAGAGCGCGATGGCGCTCCCGGGGGCGGCTTGACGTGAAGCGTTGTCAGTGATTACCAGGCGGCGCCGAACGCATCCCGCAGTTCATCCAGGGCGTACTGATCCAGGGGCTCCGGACGCGGCTGGCTCATCAGCCACAGGCGCGCGGTTTCCTCCAGTTCCTCCAGGGCATAACTGGCCTTGGACACGCTGCTTTCCCAGACCACCGGGCCCAGGCGTTCGAGCATTACGCCGCGTACGCGGTTGGCCAGTAGCGCCACCTGTTCGGCGACCTTGGGCGAACCCGGACGCTGGTAGCCGATCAATGGAATGTGCCCGACCTTCATCACCTGATACGGGGTCAGCGGCGGCAGGATGTCGTCGTCGCGCCAGACCCCGGCCAGGGTCAATGCCACCAGGTGGGTGGAATGGGTGTGCACCACCCCGCCCACGCCGGGATTGCGGTCATACACCTGGCGATGCAGGGCCAGGGTCTTGGACGGCTTATCGCCACTGACCCACTCCCCCGCCAGGTTGACCTTGGCAATGGCCGCCGGATCGAGGCGCCCCAGGCAGACATCGGTGGGGGTGATCAGCCAGCCATCGTCGAGCCGGGCGCTGATGTTGCCGGCGCTGCCCACGGTGTAGCCGCGCTGATAGAGGCTGCGGCCGACGTCGCAGATTTCCTCGCGCAGGGCGCTTTCGCGGCTCATGGCTGACCTCCGGCCAGTTGGCCCAGGGCCTTGGCGAAAAAGTCGCGCCCACCGAAATTGCCGGACTTCAAGGCCAGGGCCAGGGGCTCGCCGCCGCTGCTGACCGTGGCCGGCACCCCGGGATCGATCTGTGCACCGATCTGCAACAGCCGCACCCCCAAGGCCTTGACCACCGCCCCGGAGGTTTCGCCGCCGGCCACCACAAAACGCCGTACGCCGTTGTCCCGCAGGCCCCGGGCGATCTCGCCCAGGGCGTTCTCCACCAAGGCACCAGCGCGCTCGACGCCCAACTGGCGCTGCACCGCCTTGACCTGCTCCGGGGTGCTGGTGGCGTAGATCAGCACGGTGTCCTGCTGCTCCTGGACAAAGGCCAGGGCCTGGGCCACCACCGGTTCCCCCGCCGCCAGGGCCAAGGGATCGACGCGCCAGGCCGGACGCTCGGCCTCAAGCCAGGCGTCCACCTGGGCATTGGTGGCCGCCGAGGCACTGCCGGCCAGCACCACTTCGCCCCCGCCCACCGGCGGCAGGCTCGTGGCATCCAGGTCCCGCAGCTTGCCGGCACGACGGAAGTTCTCCGGCAGGCCCAGGGCCAGCCCGGAACCGCCAGTCAACAGCGGCAGGTCGGCGCAGGCCGCGCCAAGGGTGTAGAGATCGGCGTCGGACAGCGCATCGGCAATCGCCATGGCGATGCCCTTGCCCCGCAGTTCGGCGATCTGCGCCCGCACCGCGTCCACGCCCCGGGCCACGCTGTCATAGCGCAGCAGGCCCACCGGCAGGGTGGTCTGCGCCTGCAGCACGCGCACCAGGTTGGCGTCGGTCATCGGCGTCAGCGGGTGATGCTGCATGCCCGATTCATTGAGCAGTTGATCCTGGACAAACAGGTGGCCGCGGAAAATCGTCCGGCCATTTTCCGGAAACGCCGGGCAGGCCAGGGTGAAGTCGCCTCCCAGGGCCTTGAGCAACGCTTCGCTGACCTGGCCGATATTGCCCGCCGCGGTGGAGTCGAAGGTCGAGCAGTACTTGAAGAAGATCTGCTCGCAGCCCTGCTCCCGCAGCCATTGCAGCGCCGCCAGGGATTCGGCCACCGCCTCGCCCACCGGGGTGGTGCGGGATTTCAGCGCGATCACCAGCGCGTCGGCGTCCAGGCCAGCGGCAACCTCGGCGCTGGGAATGCCAATGCTCTGCACCGTGCGCATGCCGCCGCGCACCAGCATGTTGGCCAGGTCGGTGGCGCCGGTGAAGTCATCGGCGATGCAGCCCAGCAACGGGCGCGGATTGGAAGTGCTCATCACAGGCTCCTCAAACGGCATCGGGCTTGGCCACGGGCAACTCGATACCCGGGAAGATCTTGATCACTGCCGAGTCGTCCTCACGGCCAAAACCGGCACTGGAGGCCTGCATGAACATCTGGTGCGCGGTGGCCGACAACGGCAGGGGGAATTTGCTGGCCCGGGCAGTATCCAGCACCAGGCCCAGGTCCTTGACGAAAATGTCCACTGCCGACAGTGGCGTGTAGTCGGCCTTGAGGATATGGGGCACGCGGTTCTCGAACATCCAGGAGTTGCCGGCGCTGTGGGTGATCACCTCGTACAGGGCGTCGGCATCCACCCCTTCGCGCAGGCCCAGGGCCATGGCTTCGGCAGACGCGGCAATGTGCACCCCGGCCAGCAGCTGGTTGATGATCTTGACCTTGGAGCCCAGGCCGTGAGCATCCCCCAGGCGGTAGACCTTGCCGGCCATGCCGGCGAGGATGGCTTCGGCCTTGGCGTAGGCGGCGGCCGGGCCGGAGGTCATCATGGTCATCTCGCCGGCGGCAGCCTTGGCCGCCCCTCCGGAGATCGGCGCATCCAGGTAGAGCAGGCCCAGGCCTTCCAGGCGCTGGCCCAGGTCCACGGCGTAGGTCGGGGCCACGGTGGCGCAGCCGATCACCAGGCTGCCGGGGCGCAGTGCCGCTGCCGCCCCGCCCTCGCCGAACAGCACGCTTTCGGTCTGCTCGGCGTTGACCACCACGCTGATGATCACATCGCACTCGCCCGCCAGTTGCGCCGCCGAGGCGCAGGCCACTCCACCTTCGGCAGCGAACTGCTCGGTGACCGCCGCACGGACGTCGCAGGCGTGCACCTTGAACCCGCTGCGCAACAGCGAACGGGCGATGCCCAGGCCCATGGCGCCAAGACCGATGACGCCGACATTGTTGTTATTCATGGGGGACTCCAGAAATAGCCCAGGACTGTGCCGCGCCGGACAGGCGCCAGGCAAGAACCGGGCAGGACAGGGAAATCCGGATTGCAGGTCCGGCAATTGCAAAACAGGCAGCGGCAACAGGCGACGTGCCAGACGGCAAGCCCGGAAGGTGCAGGGCACCCTGGACAGGTGCCGATAGAGGCAGGAGCGAATTGATCATCTTGGCCATCCTGTTGCTGTTGTTATCAGGTTGAGCTTTGGCTGTGAACGATCATCCACCAATGAACGGATTATGTGAAGATCTTTTTCGATCTAACATTTTTTAACATCGCGATTTTCTGCCCGCTGCGCCCGCCACTGGTCGGAACATCAGGGTCCAGCCGCCAGCGCCTGCTACAAACTCTCACAGCCCTGATCTGGATCAGCATTGAACGCAGAATCCTGACCGAGGCTCAGGACATGAAGATCGCTGACTGGCGGTAGCACCCTTCATCGCAACCCCGTTGACGCCCCCGCTGACCAGGGGCCCAATGGTCCGTCTCGTTATGCTTGGATAAGGATGATTCAACATGGCAAACATTGAAGTTCTATCGGGCGATTTCCTGCAGGGTGCCGGTGAGTACCGGCATGGCACCTTCAGGCTCAAGACGGTGCTCAACAGCGCCGGCGTCGAGATCAAGGCATCGGCCTTCAAGAGCCTGGAGATCGCAACCGAAAGCCCCATCGCCAACAAGGACGCGTTTGGCTATGGCATTGCCGGTGCCATGCTGTTGGGGCCGGTGGGCGCAATCGCCGGCTACCTGATGGCCGGCACGGAAAACGAAGTGACCTTCATCGGCACCCTCAAGGATGGCCGGCAATTGATGGCCGCCACCGACAGCAACACTTACAAGGATATATCCCGGCACTTGCTGAACTGATAATCCGCGAAGTTATATCCAGTGCTCATGACGCCCCTCCGTCATGAGCACTTTTTCGTTATATCCCTTATATATCCGCCACGCCCGCGCAAGTGAACTCTTCCCTTAAGCTGAACCTCAGCTGAAACTTCATCGCCAAATAAAGATTCAAGGCAATTTAGCCTTGACTCGGGGGACCCTCCTGAGTAAATTGCGCGGGCCGGTAAATCCGGCCCTTGTTCAACTCACTAAAGAAGCCAATGGACACAGTATCTAGACGCTGTCTGGTCGCTGCCGCTGCGCAGAGCCAGGCATTAAACCCTGAAAATGACGGGACTCGACTCCGCGGTCGGGTAAGCTGCGCTAGGGCTTGACGCTCCAACGTAACTTGCCTCCCCGGTACCAGTCCGGTCGCGAGGCAAATGTTATGAACTTCTCTTCTTCTGTTGTAATGCCCGGTGTGCGCGCCTTTGCCGCGACCATGCGGGTCAAGCTGTGCCGGGAGCCCAAGGCCCTGGCCCGCTCGCCTTTCTCTTCCCCATCGCCAGCCAGCGCCACCGCCCTGCGGGCCAATTGGCGTGTCTGCCCGAAAAGTGGCCAGTTGCAGCAACGCTGGAGCCTCGATGACAGCCAGGACCCGCAGAGTCGGGGCGCAGCCCTGCTCTGGCAGCAGGCCGGACTGATCGTCGGCCTGTACCTCGGGGCGCGCACTTAGCCTTAAATCAGCGGATATCTTCCGTTGTTTCCAAGCGAACTCCTTAGTTGGGAATTCGGTGGAATTCTATTGCCTGTCAGTTATAAAACTTGCCGGAGAAAGTTATGGAAGAGGCCAGTAGTAGGTTCGCTGCTCATTCAACTTCATTGTTTGAGCAGCGAACGTTAAAACCTGAAAAACGCCAAGATCCGAATCGATCGCTAACCTGCGGCTCGACATACTTGCGCTCGCCTTTAATTAGTTGAGTTGTTGGTGTGTTGTGCCGCAGTCAGGCGGCAGGAGCACACGATATGACTGTAAAGAACGCAACGCCCCGGAACCAAAGCGCCAGCAGCGACAGCAACAAACTGTCGATGCGCGCCGCTCGCGAAGCCCAGAACGGCCTGGCCGTGACCCTGGCCAACGTCAACTCCACCACCGCAGGCCTCACTGAACTGGACGCCGAAGGCCGCCTGCAACGGGATGGCCACAACGAGGTCGCCCACGACCGTCCGCCCCACGCCCTGGTGCAATTGCTGCAAGCCTTCAACAACCCCTTCATCTATGTGCTGATGGCCCTGACCGGTATCAGTTTCTTCACCGACTTCTGGCTGCCGCTGCAGGCCGGCGAAGAAACCGATCTCACCGGGGTCATCATCGTGCTGGTGATGGTGCTGGCCAGCGGCCTGATGCGTTTCTGGCAGGAGCATCGCTCGGCCAAGGCCGCCGAGGCTCTCAAGGCCATGGTTCGCACCACCGCGGCAGTGGTACGTCGCGAACAGATGGGCATGCAGTCCCGGGTGCGCGAAGTGCCGATGCGCGACCTGGTGGTGGGCGACATCATCCGCCTGTCCGCTGGCGACATGATCCCGGCGGACATCCGCCTGATCGAATCCCGTGACCTGTTCATCAGCCAGGCGGTGCTGACCGGCGAAGCCTTGCCGGTGGAAAAGTACGACACCCTGGGCGCAGTACAGGAAAAGTCCGCCCATGCCCAGGCGGCTGACCAGCAGGACCTGCTGGACCTGCCGAACATCTGCTTCATGGGCACCAACGTGGTCAGCGGCACCGCCACCGCAGTGGTCGTGGCCACCGGTGCCCGTACCTACTTCGGCTCCCTGGCCCGCTCCATCGTCGGCTCGCGCTCGCAAACCGCCTTCGACCGCGGGGTCAACAGCGTCAGCTGGCTGCTGATCCGCTTCATGCTGGTAATGGTGCCCATCGTCCTACTGATCAACGGCTTCACCAAGGGTGACTGGGCCGAAGCCTTCATGTTCGCCCTGGCGGTGGCCGTCGGCCTGACCCCGGAAATGCTGCCGATGATTGTCAGCGCCAACTTGGCCAAGGGCGCCGCGGCCATGGCCAAGCGCAAGGTGGTGGTCAAGCGTCTCAACGCGATCCAGAACTTCGGCGCCATGGACGTGCTCTGCACCGACAAGACCGGCACCCTGACCCAGGACCGGATCATCCTCGAGCACCATGTCGACATCAGCGGCAGCCGCTGCGATGAAGTGCTGCAACTGGCCTGGCTCAACAGCTACCACCAGAGCGGCATGAAGAACCTGATGGACCGCGCGGTAGTCAGCTTCGCCGAAGAGAACCCGCACTTCACCCCACCGGCGGCCTGGCGCAAGGTCGATGAGCTGCCGTTCGACTTCGTCCGCCGGCGCCTGTCGGTGATCCTCGCCGATGCCCGCGGCCATCACCTGCTGGTGTGCAAGGGCGCCGTGGAAGAGATGCTGGAAACCGCCACCTGGGTCCGCCAGGACGGAGTCGCCAGCAAGCTCGACGACGAACGCCGCGCTGCCCTGCTGAGCCTCGCCGAAGACTACAACCGTGACGGTTTCCGCGTGCTGCTGGTGGGCACCCGCGACCTGCCCCGGGACCAGACGCAGACCCAGTACAGCGCCCGCGACGAACGCGACCTGGTCATCGAAGGCTTGCTGACCTTCCTCGATCCGCCCAAGGAAACCGCAGGCCCCGCGATTGCCGCCCTGCGCGACAATGGCGTGACGGTGAAAGTGCTGACCGGCGACAACCCCATCGTCACCGCAAAGATCTGCCGCGAAGTCGGCCTGGAAGCCGGCGAGCCGCTGCTGGGTCGCGACATCGAGCTGATGGATGACCAAACCCTCGCCCGCCTGGTGGAAGAGCGCAGCGTATTCGCCAAGCTCACTCCGCTGCAGAAGTCCCGGGTGCTCAAGGCCCTGCAAGCCAATGGCCACACCGTCGGCTTTCTCGGCGACGGGATCAACGATGCCCCGGCCCTGCGCGATGCCGACGTCGGTATCTCGGTGGACAGCGGCACCGACATCGCCAAGGAATCGGCGGACATCATCCTCCTGGAAAAGAGCTTGATGGTGCTGGAGGAAGGGGTGATCAAGGGTCGCGAGACCTTCGGCAACATCATGAAGTACCTGAACATGACCGCCAGCTCCAACTTCGGCAACGTGTTCTCGGTGCTGGTGGCCAGCGCCTTCATCCCGTTCCTGCCGATGCTGGCGATCCACCTGCTGCTGCAGAACCTGATGTACGACTTCTCCCAGCTGGCCCTGCCGTGGGACAAGATGGACAAGGAATACCTGGCCAAGCCGCGCAAGTGGGACGCCAAGAACATCGGGCGCTTCATGCTGTGGATCGGGCCGACCTCGTCGATCTTCGACATCACCACCTTCGCCCTGATGTGGTACGTGTTCGCCGCCAACAGCGTGGAAATGGCCGCCCTGTTCCAGTCCGGCTGGTTCATCGAAGGCCTGCTCTCGCAGACCCTGGTGGTGCACATGCTGCGCACCCGCAAGATCCCGTTCATCCAGAGCACCGCAGCCCTGCCGGTGATGCTGGCCACGGGGCTGGTGATGGCACTGGGGATCTACGTGCCCTTCTCGCCCCTGGGCAGCATGGTCGGCCTGGTGCCGTTGCCGTGGGAATACTTCCCTTGGCTGGTGGGCACCCTGCTCGCCTACTGCGTGGTCGCCCAGACCATGAAGACCCTGTACATCCGCCGCTTCAAGCAGTGGTTCTAAGGGCTTGAAGCCTTAGTGGGACAGGCGCGACCGGCCACCGCCGGCCGCGCCGCACAGCCAGAGAACGACCCGTTCAGCGTCGGCACGCTCACGCCCTGCCGAGGCTGACGCCGTTCGCCTGCAAGGAGCATCGCCATGTACCTCAAGGCTTTTTCATGCTTGCAGCGCGCCCTGCGCGGGCTGCTGGTCATTGTCCTCAGCGGCTGCGCCCGCCTGCTCACGCGTTTGAGCATCCGGCTCTATGCCCGCGGCCTGCTGAGCGCGGTTGAAGTTCGATTTCTGCTGGGTTTCAGCGCCGCCATCACCCGCGCCTCCCTGCGGCTGGCGATTGCCTGAACCTGACACAGTCCCGGGAGAATACTCATGTCGGGCACCACACTCTTGATCAACCTGGCCGGCGCCATTGCGCTGCTGCTCTGGGGCTCGCAGATGATCAGCGGATCACTCCTGCGCGGCTTCGGCAGCCCGCTGCGCCAATGGCTCGGACAACACTTGAACAACCGCTGGCTGGCGCTGCTCTGCGGCGTCGGCATCACCGGCGTGCTGCAGAGCAGTACCGCGGTGAGCCTGATGGCCAGCTCCTTCACTGCCGCCGGCACCCTGGGCCTGGCCCCGGCCCTGGCGGTCATGCTGGGGGCCAATATCGGCTCGACCCTGGTGGTCCAGCTGCTCAGCCTCGACCTCTCGCTGGTGACCCCGGTAGTGCTGCTGGCGGGCTTCATGACCTTTCGCCTGCGCGACGATTCACGCTTTGAAAGCATCGGCTGCGCACTGATCGGCCTGGGCCTGATGCTGCTGGCCCTGGGGCTCCTGGGGTCGACCCTGGGCGCCGTGGAAAGCACGCCGGTGTTCCAGTTGGTGATGAGCAGCCTCGATGGCGACCTGCTGCTGGCCTTGCTGGTGGCGGTAGCCCTCACCTGGATGTGCCACTCCAGTGTCGCGGTGGTGTTGCTGATCGCCTCCCTGGCCGGCACCGGCCTGCTGTCGCCAGTCACCAGCATGGCGCTGGTGCTCGGGGTCAACCTCGGCGGCACCCTGCCATCGCTGTTCAGTGCCAGCGGCAACGTCGCCCGGCGCCTGCCCCTGGGCAACCTGCTGGTGCGCCTGGTCGGGGTGGTCCTGCTGCTGCCGTGGATCACCGCCCTGGCGCAGTGGCCGCTGATCCAGCAACTGCCGCCCGCGCTGCTGGTGGTGTACCTGCACAGTGCCTTCAGCCTGGTGCTGGCGTTGATGTTCATCGGTTTCACCGAGCCACTGGGCAAACTGCTGAGCCGGCTGCTGCCGGCCCCGGCGCCGGTCACCGACCCCGGCATGCCGCAGTACCTGGATGAAGCCGGGCTGGAGGTGGCCAACATCGGCCTGGCCAACGCCGCCCGTGAAGCCCTGCGCATGGCTGACATGCTCTCGGGCATGCTCGATCGGGTGCTGCAGCTGTTTCGCACCTCCAGCCTGAGTCATGCCGAGCAGGTACGGCAGATCGATCAGTCCCTGGACCTGCTCAGCGCGGCGATCCGTGCCTACCTGGCGGACATCGGCAAGGAAGGCATCAGCGACCAGGACGCCGACCGTTCCCAGGAAGTGCTGTTGCTGGTGATCAACCTGGAACACGCCGGCGACATCCTGTCCACCAGCCTGGCGCAACTGGCGGTGCGGCGCCTGCGCCGTGGCGAACCGTTCTCCGAGTTCGAACTGGGCACCCTGTACCCACTGCACCAGGAACTGCTGGAGAGCCTGAGCCTGGCGATCACCGTGTTCCTGCGCGAAGACCTGAACACCGCGCACCAGTTGGTGGCACGCAAGGAAAACGTGCGTCGCCTGGAAGCCGCCGCCAGCCGCGAGCACTTTCGCAAGCTGCGCGAAGACAAGGGCGCCTGGGCCGAGTCCGGCGACATCTTCCAGCGCCTGCTGCGCGATTACCGCCGGGTCCACCACCACATCGCCGCCCTGGCCTACCCGGCCCTGGAGCGCGCCGGCGAGCGCGACATCGAGCACGGCTACCTCAACGACCCGGTGCCCGAGGAGCGCCCGGATCGCGCCGACAAGGAGACCGCCCGATGCGCGTCCTGATCTGTGCCGGCCGCTACTACGCCGACAACCGCCAGTGCCGCCAGGTGCTCGAAGCCTTCCAGCGGCTGCACGAAATCCGCGTGGTGATCCACGGTGGCAGTCAGTTCCTCGGCGCCCATATCGAAGGCTGGGCCAGGGAAACCGGGGCCGACATCGTCCGCTACCCACCCAACTGGCAACTCCATGGCAAGCACGCCGAACGCCTGCGCAACAGCTTCATGCTCGGCGACAGCCGGCCCGACATCGTCATCGCCCTGCCCGGCGGAGAAGACACCGAAGGGTTGCTGCTCCAGGCCCGGGCCCGGGGCATCCAGACCCTGACGGTGGATGACTGAAGACCCCCCACGCACTGCCCATTGACGCCGGCCCCCGACCAACCGGCCCGGCCCCCTACACAGAGTGAGATTCGCCATGTCCAAGCACAGCCCTTATCGCTCCTCCCGCAGCCACAACCTGCCTGCCGCGAAAAGCCGCATGCTCAAGCGCAACCTGCTGTTCCTCGCCCTCACCGGCGGCATTACCGGCACCCTGGCCCTGTGTTCCAAGGCCCAGGCCGCCGGAGGTGCCTATGTGGTGGATGACGGCGCCATCAACGCCCCCGGCGAATGCAACGTCGACGTCTGGTACCAGAGCACGCGACACCAGCGTTCCGAGCACAACAGCGTGATTGCCCCGGCCTGCACCTTCAGCCAGTTGCCCTGGGTGCAACTGGGCACGGCGATCCAGCGCCAGCAGGCCGATGGCCAGGGCGAGACCCAGCTCAGCCCGCAAGTCAAGATCGCCCTGCTGGACCGCGAAGACCTCGGCCTGCAGCTGGCCCTGGCCGGCTCGGCGCACTGGGCGCTGAACCGCAACCACAGTTTCGACGGTGGCGACCTGAGCCTGCCGCTGACCTTCAGTGCCAGCCCAAGCCTGCGCCTCAACCTCAATGCCGGCTGGGCCCACGCCTACGACGATGGCGACCAGAGCCACCGCTGGACCTGGGGCAGCGGCGTCGAATATGACCTGGCGCCCAGCCTCACCCTGATTGCCGAGCGCTATGGCCAGCGCGGCGGCGAACAGGCCTGGCAAGCCGGGCCACGGCTGCACGTCAGCCAGCACCTGGACCTGGACCTGATCTTCGGCCAGCACCTGACCGAAAGCCGCGACCGCTGGCTGACCACCGGCGCGACCCTGAGATTCTGAACCCGGGGTTCGCCACCGCCCCCTCAACCGCCCCCCATCACCGTAGGAGCTGGCTTGCCAGCGAAGGCGTCAGCATGGGCAATGCATGACTCAAGGGCCTCTTCGCCGGCAAGCCGGCTCCTACAGGGTTCCGCATCGCCGGGGGCTGGCCCGTAGGAGCTGGCTGCCAGCGAAGGCGTCGGCATGGGCGATGCATGGCTTGAGGGCCTCTTCGCCGGCAAGCCGGCTCCTACAGGATTCCGCATCGCCGGGGCTGGCCCGTAGGAGCTGGCTTGCCAGCGAAGGCGTCGGCATGGGCGATGCATGGCTTGAGGGCCTCTTCGCCGGCAAGCCGGCTCCTACAGGGTTCCGCATCGCCGGGGGCTGGCCCGTAGGAGCTGGCTTGCCAGCGAAGGCGTCGGTAGGGGCGATGCATGGCTTGAGGGCCTCTTCGCCGGCAAGCCGGCTCCTACAAGGTTCCGCCTTTCCGAGGACTGGCCCGTAGGAGCTGGCTTGCCAGCGAAGGCGTCGGTAAGGGCGATGCTCGGCTTGAGGGCCTATTCGCCGGTAAGCCGGCTCCTACAGGATTCCGCATCGCCGGGGCTGACCCGTAGGAGCTGGCTTGCCAGCGAAGGCGTCGGTAAGGGCGACGCACAGCTTGCGCCGCCTGGACGGTTCAGGCCGGTAGCGGGTACAGGGCGTCGTCGAACTGCTCCAGCCGTGGAAACACCAGGGGCTGCTCGTCAGTCAGTTGCTCCAGGCGCCGCTGGTAGCTGTGCAGGAATGCCTGGCGGGCTTCCTGGCTAATGTAGGGCACGTGCCAGGCGACAAAAGGCTCCAGCACGTCACAGCCAACATAGGCCAAAGTGCCCCGCAGCAACGGGCGCAGCATGTCCTCCAGCGGTCCATGGATCGCCCCCTCGCCAAACATGTGCTCGCGCCCACCCAGGGTCAGGGTCACCAGGGCCTTCTTGCCCGCCAGGCCGCCCTGGTCATAGAAGCGCTTGCCGCCATAGCAGACCCCGGACACCAGCACCCGGTCGATCCAGCCCTTGAGCATGGCCGGCACCGAGAACCAGAACACCGGGAAATTGAGGATCAGCAGGTCAGCCCACAGCAGTTTGTCCAGTTCGGCCTGGATGTCCGTGGCAATGCTTGCGCTCTTTACTCCCAGGCGCTGTTCCAGGGCATACACCAGGTAGTCCGGGTTGGCCCGGGCGGCAAAGTCTTCGGCGCTGGCCACCGGGTTCCAGTTCATCGCATACAGGTCGCTGACCTGCACCTGGTGCCCCTGAGCCTCCAGGGTGGCGACCGCCTGGTCGCGCAAGGCGGCGGTAAAGGATTGCGGCTCGGGGTGAGCGTGGACGATCAACACTTTCATGAACATTCCTCAAACAGCGTGCAAGGTGGAAGATGCGGCGCGACGGGCCAACAACTGGTCGAGCCAGTCGGGGTCCATCTGCGGCTCGGATGAAAACAGCAGCCCGGTGTAGTCCTGGTAAGGCGGGGTGAAAATGCGCTGGCGGCTGCCCTGGTCCATCACTCGCCCGCGCTGCATCACCAGCACCTGGTCGGCAATGGCACGCACGGTGGCCACATCGTGGGTGATGAACAGGTAGGCCACCCCCAGCTGCCGCTGGATCCGGTCCAGCAGCTTGAGCACGCCCTCGGCCACCAACTGGTCGAGGGCCGAGGTCACTTCGTCGCAGATGATCAACTGCGGCTCGGCCGCCAGGGCCCGGGCGATGCAGATCCGCTGTTTCTGGCCGCCGGACAGCTCCCGGGGCTGACGCTCCATGTAGGTCGCCGGGTCCAGCTCGATCATCTCCAACAGCTCGCCGACCCGGGCCCGCAGTGCGGCCCCCTTGAGCCCCAGGTAGAAACTCAGGGGCCGGCCGAGGATGTCGACGATGCGCTGGCGCGGATTGAGGGCGGTGTCGGGGATCTGGTAGATCATCTGGATCCGCCGCAGTTGCTCCTTGCTGCGCTGGCGGTAATCCAGGGGCAAGGCCTGGCCGTCGTACAGCAATTGCCCGGACCCGGGGGGCAGCAGGCCGCTGATGACCCGGGCGGTGGTGCTCTTGCCGCTGCCGGACTCACCGATCACCGCCAGGGTCTGGCCCGGGTACAGGCTCAGCGAGACATCCTGCAGCACCGGTTGCCGGCCATAGGCAGCGCAGACCTTGCGCAACTCCAGCAACGGGCGCTCACCCGCCGGTTGCGGCTTGGGCTCGGTGCTGAAACTGCGCACTGCCCACAGCGACTTGGTGTAGTCCTGCTGCGGATCACTGAGCATGCGCCGGGTCTGGGCCTGCTCCACCAACTGGCCATGGCGCAGGACCATGATCCGGTCGGCCATCTGCGCCACCACCGCCAGGTCGTGGCTGATGTACAGCGCGGCGCTGCCGTAGGTCCTGACGCCGTCGCGGATCGCCGCCAGCACTTCGATCTGGGTGGTGACGTCAAGGGCGGTGGTCGGCTCGTCGAAGATGATCAGGTCCGGGTGGCAGGCCATGGCCATGGCGGTCATCACCCGTTGCAACTGGCCGCCGGAGACCTGGTGCGGATACCGCTGACCGATCTGTTCCGGGTCCGGCAGGCGCAGCAACCGGTACAGCTCCACCGCCTCGGCTTCGGCCCGGGCGCGCTCGATCCCGCCGTTGACTACCGCGCTTTCCACGTGCTGGTCGATCAGCCGCTGGGCCGGGTTGAACGAAGCCGCGGCGCTTTGCGCGACATAGGCGATGCGCAGGCCGCGCAGGCGGCGCAGGGTTTCCTCGGGGGCCTGCAGCAGCTCGATGCCGTCGAAGCGCACCGAACCGCCGCTGAACCGGCAACCATCACGCACATAGCCCATGGCCGCCAGGCCCAGGGTCGACTTGCCGGCGCCGGACTCGCCGATCAGCCCCAGCACTTCGCCGCGTTGCAGGGTCAGGTCCAGGCCCTTGATCAGGGGATGCCAGGCCTCCTGGTAATGGCCGTCGATGCGCAGGCCGCGGATTTCCAGCAACGGATTGGCTTGGGATTCGGCCATGTTCAGCCCTCCTTGAGGCCGCTGGACCGGTGCAGCATCCAGTCGACGACGAAATTCACACTGACGGTGATCAGCGCCACCGCCAGGGCCGGCAGCAGCGGACTGAAGTCACCGAAGGTGATCAGCACCGCGTTGTCGCGCACCATGCTGCCCCAGTCGGCCGTCGGCGGCTGGATGCCCAGGCCGAGGAACGACAAGGCGCTGATGAACAGAAAGACAAAGCAGAAGCGCAGGCCGAACTCGGCAATCAGCGGCGCCGCGGCGTTGGGCAGGACCTCGCGGGTCACCAGCCACCACAGCCCTTCGCCACGCAGGCGTGCGGCCTCGACAAAATCCAGGACCACGATGTTCATCGCCACCGCCCGGGCCAGGCGAAACACTCGGGTGGCGTCCAGCAGCGCGATCACCAGCACCAGGGAAACCGCGTTGGTGCCGACCACGCTGAGGATCAGCAAGGTGAAGATCAACTGCGGAATGGCCATCAGGATATCCACCAGACGCGACAGGCCCTGGTCGACCCAGCCCCCGCGCAAGGCGGCAACCAGGCCGCCCAGGCCGCCTAGCAGAAACGCCAGTGCGGTGGTCAGGAAGGCAATGCCCAGGCTGTTGCGCGCGCCGTACACCAGGCGGCTGAACAGGTCGCGGCCCAGGTTGTCGGTGCCCAGCAGGAACTGGCTGCTCCAGGGCGCGAAGCCCTCGCCCACCACCTGGGTTTCGCCATAAGGCGCCAAGAGCGGCGTGAACAGCGCCACGAGGATGTACAGCAGAATCACCAGCAGGCCGAAACGCGCGCTCAGGGGCGCCCGCAGCAAGGTTTTCAACAGGCTCATGGACTACCCCTTGGGATGCATCAGGCGCGGGTTGCTGGCGATCGACAGCACATCGGCACTGGTATTGAGCAGGATGTAGGTGGCGGCGAAGATCAGGCTGCAGGCCTGGACCACCGGGATGTCGCGCTTGGCCACCGAGTCCACCAGCAACTGGCCGAGCCCCGGGTAGACGAACACCACCTCGACCACCACCACCCCCACCACCAGGTAGGCCAGGTTCAGCGCCACCACGTTGACGATCGGCGCCAGGGCGTTGGGCAAGGCATGGCGCAGGATGATCCGCGACGGACGCAGGCCCTTGAGCCGGGCCATCTCGATGTAGGGGCTGGCCAGCAGGTTGATCAGCGCGGCGCGGGTCATGCGCATCATCTGCGCGATCACCACCAGGCTCAGGGTCGCCACCGGCAGCAGCGAGCGTTGCAGTATCGTGCCCAGGGAAGCGTCCGGCGGCAGGTCGGACAGGCTCGGCAGCCAGCCGAGCTTGACCGAGAACACCAGGATCAGGATGTAGGCGACAAAGAACTCCGGAAACGACACCGCGCTCAAGGCCAGGGTATTGAGCAGCCGGTCGAACCAGCCGTTGCGGTACAGCGCCGCCAGCATGCCCAGGGCCAGGGCCAGGGGCACCGAGACCAGCGCCGCCAGCGCCGCCAGGCTGAAGGTGTTGCCCAGGCGCGCCGCCACCAGTTCGGTGATCGGCCGCTGGTTGGCCAGGGACAGCCCCAGGTCGCCGTGCAGCAGCTGCCACAGCCAATGGCCGAAACGCGCCAGCGGCGCCTGGTCCAGCCCCAGCTGGGCGCGAAAGGCGGCCACGGTTTCCGGGGTCGCCGCCTGGCCGAGCATGGCCTGGGCGATGTCCCCGGGCAGCAGGCTGACCGCAAGAAAGATGATCACCGACACCGCGAACAGCGAAAACAGGCCCAGGGCCAGGCGCTGCAGCAGCAGATTGCCAAGTCTTTTCACCGACTCATTCCTCGAATGCACAGGGCTGGCCAAGGCCACTCCCGGGATCTGCAGGTGGCCACCGGGGGCGGCGCCAGCGCCCTCCCCGGTGACCGCCGACTCAGGCCTGCCACCAGCGCTCGATCAGCCGCAGGCCGTCGAGTTCGCCATAGGGCGCAGTGACGCCGCCATGGCTCACCCGGTTCGAGCGGGCCGCCACGGAGCTGGCGAACAACGGCACGATGGCGCCGCCATCATCGCGGCACAGGCCCTGCATTTCGTTGTACATCTCGCGCCGCAACGGGTCGTTCATCTCGCCCCGGGCCGCGTTGAGCAACTGGTTGAAGCGCGGGTTGTCCCAGCGGGTTTCGTTCCACGCCGCGCCCTTGGCATAACCGATGCTGAACATGCGGTCGGCGGTCAGGCTGCTGTACCAGAAGGAGGTGGTGAAGGGCTGCTTCATCCACACGTTGGAGAAGAAGCCGTCGGCCGGTTCGCGCACCACTTCGATGTCGATCCCGGCCTGGCGCGCCTGCTCCTTGAACAGCACCGAAGCGTCCACCGCGCCGGTGTAGGCGGCATCGGAGGCCTGCAGGCGCACCTTGAGCGAGTCGACTCCGGCCTGGCGCAAGTGGAAGCGCGCCTTGTCCGGGTCGTAGCCGCGCTGCTCCAGGGCACTGTTGATGAAGCGGCTACCGGGCTGGATCGGGTGGTCGTTGCCCACCAGGCCGTAGCCATGCAGCACCGCGGCCAGCAGCGCTTCGCGATCGATCGCGTACTTCATCGCCAGGCGGATGTCGTTGTTCTGGAACGGCTGGCTGTCGCAGAGCATCGGGAAGGTGTAGTGCTGGGCGCCCTTGGTTTCCTCGATCACCAGCTTGGGGTTGCGCTTGAGCAGGCCCACGGTCTTCAGGTCGACCTTGTTGATCACATCCACCTGCCCGGTGACCAGAGCGTTGACACGGGCCGTGCCGTCGCTGATGGCCAGCAGCTCGGCAGCGGCGAAATGCGCCCGCCCGGCTTTCCAGTAGTCGGGGCTGCGCTCGAGCTGCATGCGCACCCCGGGTTCGAAGGAGCTCAGGCGGTAGCCACCGGTGCCCACCCCGGAACGCCAGTCGGCGAGCCCATCCTTGGCCGGCATGATCACCAGGTGATAGTCGGCCACCACATAGGCGAAGTCGGCGTTGCCCGAATGCAGCTCGAACAGCACCGTGTCGCTGCCTTGGGCGCTGACCTTGGCCACATCGCCGAGCACGGTCTTGGCCGCCGAGGTGGACTGCTCGCCCAGGTGGTGCTGGATCGACGCCACCACGTCCTCGGCGGTCAGCGACTTGCCGTTGTGGAAGGTCACCCCGGGACGCAGCGTGAAGGTCCAGGTCCGCGCATCGGCACTCGACTCCCACTGCTGCGCCAGCTCGGGGATCGCCGTGCCGTCCACGGCAATCTCGCTCAGGGTGTTGTACACCGCCGAGAAGCCGACAAAGGTGAAGGTGTCGCTCCAGGAGCCAGGGTCCAGGGAATCGGTGGTGCTGCCCCCCGCCAGGCCCAGGCGCAGCACGCCGCCAGCCTTGGGCTGCGGTTCTGCGGCCCGGGCACCGAGCGGCAGGCCGAGGGCCAGGGCCCCCGCTACCGCCACGGCACTGGCGCTGTATCTGAGGAAGTCCCGGCGCGGCAGGCATACTTCATGGATCGCTTGAGGAATCTTGTTGTTGTTATCGCTCATGGCATTGCCCCTGATCAAAGCAGAGAAAATGTTTCGACTGGATGCTGCTGTTGTTATTTGTATTTGTTACCGTAACAAATACATTAACCTCGGCACAACGGAAAAATTCTGCTGCTGAACACGCTTGTCCAAGGCTGTCATACTCGTTTTTTCAAAGGGACTTACGGACACTCATGAGCCAGTCGACCCGCCTGATCACCGCCTCCTACATCCTCTCCTTCGTCGCCGCCAACGCGCCGCAGAAGCTGCGCACCGAGACCATCGCCAAGTGGGTCAAGACCCACCCGACGCGGGTCCGCAACCTGGTGTCGCAGATGGTCAAGGCCAACATCCTGACCTCCTGGCGCGGCCCCAGGGGCGGCCTGACCCTGGCCCGCCCGGCCAGCGAGATCACCCTGCGCGACGTCTACGATGCGGTGCAGGAAAGCTCGCTGATCGCGGAAAAGATCGACAACCCGTTTTCCGGCATGGAAGACCACTGCAAGGTGTTCGAGGTGTTCACCCGCCTGTTCAGCCTGCTGGAAAGCAACATGCGCCTGGACCTGGCCAGCATCACCGTCGACCAGCTGTTCGTGGCCTTCGACCCGCCCCTGGAAAGCGCCGGGGAACAGCCACCGCCCGGCAACCGCCCGGCAACGGCCAAGGCCAAGACTTCCCGGGCCTGAGCCGCCGAACACGGCGGTACGCCATCGCGCCACGGCTAGCGGCGCCCTCTTCACTCCAGCCCTGCACCAGCGGCGCCCTACCCACCGCCAGCGGTTTGCCTAGGCCATCAGTTGCCCCGCACAACGGGCAATGCGCCGGCAGGCTTCGCGCAGGGCCTCGGGCTCCAGCACCAGGCCCAGGCGGATATGCCCGGCAGCGCTGGGGCCAAAGGCCTCGCCGGCCAGCACCGAGACCCCGTGGTCGTCCAGCAGGCGCTCGGAAAACGCCTGGGCACTGAGCCCGGTGGCGCGGATATCGACCATCACGAACATCCCGCCATCGGGCTTCAGGGGCCGCGCCCCGGGACAGTCCGCCAGGCAATCGCAGACCAGGTCCCGGCGCTGGCGATAGGCCTCGGCCATGGCTTGCAACTGCGGCAGGGGCTGTTCCAGGGCGACGATGGCCGCGTCCTGGATAAACTCCGGCAAGCCGTAGAGCATGCACAGCGCCAGGTTCTCCAGGTGCGCTGTCAGGGCCGTGGGCGCCACCACCCAGCCCAGGCGCCAGCCGGTCATGGCGTGGGACTTGGACAGGCTGTTGAGGGTCGCGGTGCGCTCGGCCATCCCCGGCAGGCTGGCCGGGCTGACATGCTCGCCCTCGTACAGCAGCTCGCTGTAGACCTCATCGCAGATCAGCCACAGGTCGTGTTCGATGCACAGCGCCGCCAGGGCTTCCCAGGTGGCCCGGGGAATGCTCGCGCCGGTGGGGTTGTGCGGGCTGTTGAGCACCAGGGCCCGGGTCTTGCCGGTGATACGCGCGGCCACCGCCTCGGGCTGCACCCGAAAGCCATCCTCAGCCCGCACCGGCAGCGGCACCACCTGGGCATTGCAGGCGCCGAACACCGCTTCGTAAGTGACGTACATCGGCTCGGCCACTATCACTTCGTCCCCCGGGTCCAGCAGGCACTGGGCCACGCTGTACAGGGCGCACTGGGCACCGGCCAGCACCACCACCTGCTCGGCATCCACCACCTGGCCGCTGCGCTGCTGGTGGCGCCGGGCAATGGCTTCGCGCAAGGCGCGCTTGCCGCGCACATCGGCGTAATGGGTGTGGCCGGCCTGCAGACTGTCGATGGCCGCCTGGACCACTGGCTGCGGGGTGTCGAAATCCGGGTCGCCCACCGACAGCAGCCAGACGTCCTCGCCGCGCTCGCGCTTGGCCAGGGCCCGGTAATGAATGTCCCAGGCGGCGGCGCCGTCTCCGGCAATACGTTGGGTCAGTTGAGAAAAGCGCATGCACAAACTCCAGGAAAAAAGGGATGTTCAGCGCGCGCAGGCGTGCTTGAGTTCGATCAGGGTCACGCCATCGCGGGCAAAGCCGCTGCGCAATGCCTGCTGCAACTCATCGAGGCTGGCGGGCTGGCTGACGCTGCAACCAAAGGCCCGGGCCAGGGCGGCAAAATCCGGATTGCGCGGCAGCACGCCAATGGGCTCGATGTTCAGGTCGAGCATGTCGTCGCGGATCTGCCCCAGGGCATCGTTGTTCCACAACAGCACCACCAGCGGGCTGCGCAGTTCCTCCACCGCCGTGGCCAGTTCCTGCAGCGTGTAGAGAAAACCGCCGTCGCCCACCAGCACCAGCCCTGGGCGCTCGGGGGCACCGAGCTTGGCGCCAATGCCCGCCGGCAAGCCGTAGCCGAGGGTGCCGTAGCCGGTGGGATGCAGCCAGCTGCGGGGGGCCCGGCTCGGGTACAGGTAGTTGCCGCTGTAGGCCAGCTGGGTCATGTCGCTGGCGATAAAGCCGTGCTCCGGCAGCTCGGCGGCAATGCGCTGCAGGATCGAACGGTGAATCTGCTGCAACGGCCCCTGCCCGTTCTGCAGCGCCTGGCGCAGATCGGCCACCGCGTGAATCGCCGCCCCGGCTTCGGCCGGTGTGTGTGGCAAGGCCTGGAGCAAGGCGTCCAGGGTGGCCTGGGCATCGCCGTGCAAGGCCAGGGTGCAGGGGTAGAAGTCATTGAACTTGCGCGGGTCGATGTCCAGCCGCAGCAGCTCGCCGTTCAGCGGCAGGCGCTCGCGCCAGTAGTCGGTGTCGGCCATCTCGGTGCCCACCGCCAGCACCACATCGGCCTGACTGATCAGCTGCCAGCCGGGCTCCACGCACAAGGTTGCCCCGGCGTTGAGCGGCGCCTCGTCCGGCAGCAGGCCCTTGCCGGCGACACTGCTGAAGAACACTGCCCCCAGGCGGGTGCTCAGGGCCCGCAGTTGTTCGGCGGCGTGCAAGGCGCCACCGCCGGCGATGATCATCGGCCGCTTGGCCTTGCGCAGTGTGTCCGCCGCCTGGCGGATATCCGCCGCCGCGGCCGGGCCACGCCCGGGGCGGCGCACCACCTCGCCGGTCCAGTCCCGGGCCACCTTGGCCGCCAGCACATCCAGGGGCACGCTGATGTGCACCGGCCGCGGGCGCTGGCTGTCGAACACGGCAAAGGCCCTGGCGATCAGCTCCGGCAGGTCTTCCGGGCTCAGGGCCAGGGCCGAGAAGGCGGTAATCGGCGCGGTGATGGCGCGCTGGTCCTGGGTTTCATGCAGCGAGCCCCAGCCCTTGCCCAGGCTGGCGCTGTGGTTGACGCTGGAAATCACCAGCAGCGGAATCGAGTCGGCATAGGCCTGGCCAATCGGCGTGGCGACGTTGGTCACCCCCGGGCCGCTGATGACGAAACACACCCCGGGCTTGCCACTGACCCGGGCGTAACCGTCGGCCATGAAGCCCGCGCCCTGCTCGTGCCGGGTCAGCACATGGCGAATGCCGCTGCCGGGCAGCCCGCGATACAGCTCCAGGGTATGCACCCCGGGAATGCCGAACACCGTCTCCACGCCGTAGCCGGCCAGCAGGCGTACCAGGGCCTGGCCACCGGTCAAGGTCTGATCGTGCATGTCTCTCTCCTCAAGCCTGGCCAAGGCGAATCAACGCATCGACCGCGACGGTGCCCTGGGCACCGACCAACAATGGGTTCACATCCAGTTCCAGCAGGTGCCCGGCGTGTTCGCAGGCGTAGGCAGCCACTGCGCCGATGGCCGCCACCAGGGCCTGCAGATCGGCCTCGGGGCGTCCGCGAAAGCCTTGCAGCAAGGTAGCGCTGCGCAGGCTGAGCAAGGCCTGGCGGATCGCCCCCTCGGTGGTCGGCAGCAGCAGGCTGCGGCTGTCCTTGAGCAGTTCCACCAGCACCCCGCCGGCGCCGATCACCAGGGCCAGGCCGAAGTCGCTCTCGCGCTTGATGCCGACAATCAGCTCCGCCAGGGGCGGCGCGGCCATGGGCTCCAGCAGGACCTGATCGAAGGCCACACCTGGCGCACGCTCGGCAATCCGCGTGCGCATCAGGCGCAACGCAGCGCTCAGGGCTTCAGGGTCCTTGAGGTTGAGGGCCACCGCCCCGGCCTCGGTCTTGTGCGGCAACTGCGCGCTGACCGCCTTGAGTACCAGCGGATAACCGACAGCGGCCGCTGCGCTCAGGGCCTGCTCGGGGGTGCTCAGCACCCCGTCCGGGATGCTCAGGCCGAAGCTGCGCAAGGCCTGCTTGGACTGCCACTCGTCCAGCACCACGCCGGTGCCATCCAGGGTTGCCGGACACAATGGCAGCAGGGCCGACTCCCCCAGGGCCAGCAACGCCGGGCGCTGCTGTTGATAGGTCACGATCCGGCCCCAGGCCGCGAGACCATCCTCTACCCCTTGCAAGGCCGGAATGCCATGGCCGTGCAAACGCTCCCGAGCACTGGCCGGCAGCAGCTCGGGAAAGGCCGAGGTCACGAAACCGCGCTTGCCGTGGCGCTGCAACGCGGCGCAGAACAGCTCCAGCAGCAGGTCGCATTCCTTGCGCTCGCCGGTGAACTCGGCCGGGTAATCCAGCACCAGCATGGCGCTGTCAGCCTCGGTACGCAGGGCGGTGTCGAGCATGCTGTGCAGGGCCGTGGCGTCGCCCCAGATCGCGGTGGTGAAATCCAGCGGGTTCACCAAGTTGGCGTAGCCCGGCAGCACCGCGGCCAGCTCGGCGCATTGCCCGGCATCCAGCTTGGGCAACTGCAGGCCGTTGCGCTCGGCGTAGTCGGCGATCAGCCCGGCATCGCCCCCGGAACAGGCCAGGGCCATCAGCTGTGGGCCGGCCGGCAACTGGCCGCAAGAGGCGGCCTTCAAGGTCTCGACAAAACTCACCGGGCCGCTGACGCGGATCACCCCCAGGCGCTGGAACAGCGCGTCGTACAGCGCGTCCGATCCCGACAGCGAACTGGTGTGACTCAAGGCCAGCTCGGCGCCGATCTGCGACACCCCGGTCTTCAGGGCGATGATCGGAATGCCCTTCTCCAGGGCCTTGTGCGCCGCCCGGGCAAAGCCCGGCACGTTCTTCAGGCCTTCCAGGTGCAGGCCGATGGCGGTGACCCGCGGCTCGTCCAGCAGCACGTCCATCAATTCGGTAATGCCCAGTTGCGCCTGATTGCCCACCGAGGCCATGTAGGCCACCGGCAGCGAACGATCGCTCATGGACAGGTTGTAGGCGAAGTTGCCGCTCTGGGTCAGCACCGCCACGCCCCGTTCCACCGGTTTGCCGCCATGGGCCACCGGCCACAACGCGGCGCTGTGCAGGTAATCCAGCAGGCCGTAGCAGTTGGGCCCCAGCAGGGCCATGGCGCCGGCGGCCTGCAGCAGCTGCTGTTGCAGGGCCTGGCCCTGGGCGCCGGTTTCGGCAAAGCCCGAGGCGTAGCAGATCGCCCCGCCGGCGCCCTTGGCCGCCAGCGCCGCGACGCAGGTCAGGGTCAGCTCGCGGTTGGTGGCGACGAACACCGCATCCGGGCCGCAAGGCAGTTGTTCGATGCTGGCCACGCAGGGCACACCATCGAGCTCGGCATGCTGCGGGTTGACCAGCCACATCGGCCCGGCAAAACCGCCTTCGGCGCAGCGCTTGAGGGCCCGGGCCATGCTGCGCCCGCCGACGAAGGCCAGGTGCCGCGGGGCCAGCAGGCGCTTGAGATTGTCACGCAGAGTCTGGGACATGACGGCAATTCTCCAGGGCGCTCAGCGCATCAGCGGCCGCAGCAGTTCACGGGAAATGATGTGGCGCTGGATCTCCGACGTGCCTTCCCAGATCCGTTCGATCCGCGCGTTGCGCCAGATGCGCTCCACCGGCCCTTCGTCCATCAGGCCCATGCCGCCGTAGATCTGCACCGCCTCGTCGGCGACCCGGCCCAGCACTTCACTGGCAAACAGCTTGGCCATGCCGGCCTCGCCATCGGTCATGCTGCCCTGGTCCATCTTCCAGGCGGTGTGCAGGGTCAGCAGCTCGGCGGCGCGGATCTGCGTGGCCATGTCCGCCAGCTTGAACGACACCCCCTGGTAGCTGCCGATGGCCTGGCCGAACTGCTTGCGGTCGGCGGCCCATTGCAAGGAAGCATCCAGGGCGCGCTGGGCCTGCCCCACGCAGTTGGCGGCGACCATCACCCGCCCGGCGGTGAGCCAGGCATTGGCCACTTCCCAGCCCTTGCCCACCTCCCCCAGCACCTTGCTGGCCGGCACCCGGCAGTCGTCGAAGAACATCTCGAAGGTGTGGTAGCCACGGTTGCTCACGCACTTGGGGCCACGGCGGATGGTCAGGCCCGGGGTGTCGCGGTCCACCAGGAACGAGGTCACCGCGTTGCGCTGGCGACCGTTGTGTTCATAGGTGCCGGTGACCGCGAAGACAATGGCGAAATCCGCGTGACCAGCGTGGCTGATGAAGTGCTTGCTGCCGTTGAGCACGAAGTCGCCGCCATCGCGCACGGCGCGGGTCTTGATCGCATTGGCATCGGAGCCGGCGCCGGGTTCAGTGAGGGCGAAGCAGTCGACCTTGCGCCCCTGCACGCAGGGCAGCAGGTAGTCGCCGATCTGCGAACCGGTGCAGGCCATGAGGATTTTCGACGGCCGGGCAACGAACACATGCAGGGCCCAGGAACACTTGGCCAATTCGCGCTCGATCAGCGCCTGGGACAGGTAATCCAGGCCGCCACCGCCCACCTCCTCCGGCATGTTGAAGGCATAGAAGCCGGCGGCGATGGCCTTGCTGCGGATTTCCCCGGCGAGGTCGGCACTGACCTCGTCGGCGCGGTCCACCGCCTCCTCGTGGGGCAGCAACTCCTTGCTGACAAAACTGCGAACCGCATCCACCAGCATTTCTTGTTCTTGGCTGAGTTGGAAATTCATGGCGCTACCTGTGAGTGATTAACGGTGCAATAAACGAGTGATCTGCCAGGGCTCCCTGCCACCAAACACCTTCCCGTAGGAGCCAGCTTGCTGGCGAAGGGGCCCTTGACTAAGGCGCTGTTCTTGCGGGCGCCTTCGCCGGCAAGCCGGCTCCTACAAAATGGGTGCATGGCCCAGGGACCCTTTCGCCGGCAAGCGGAACGCCGCCTGGCCGCTCCTACAGTCCGGTGAAATTTGGGGGACGTTTTTCGCTGACAGCGCGCAGGGCTTCGGCGCCGTCGGCGCTGCGCCCGCACAGCAGGCCCGCGGCCAGTTCAGCGGCCAGTTGCTGCGCCAGGCTGCGCTCGGCGCCCTGGCGTATCAGCTTCTTGGTCTGGGCAAAGGCGAAGGTCGGGCCCTGGGCCAGGCGCGCAGCCAGTTCGCTGACGCTGCCGATCAACTGTTCATCGGCGCACACCTCGCCGACCAACCCGGCGGCCAGGGCCCGTTCGGCGCTCCACAACTCATCGAGAAACAGCAGGCGCTTGGCCTGTTCGCTGCCGATCAAGCGCGGCAGATGCCAACTGGCCCCGGCGTCCGGCGAGTAGGCCATGCTGGTGTAGCCGGCCTTGAACCGTGCCGACTGCCCCGCCACCCGCAGGTCGCAGCACAGGCTCAGGTCCATGCCGGCGCCCACGGCGGTGCCGTTGATGGCGGCGATGGTAGGTTTGTCCAGGCTGTGCAGTCGGGTCATCAGGGCATGGGCGGTTTCGGTCCAACCGTAGCTTTCCAGGGCGCCGCGGGCTTCGGCTTCGGCCCATTCCGCCAGGTCGGCCCCGGCGCAGAAACTGCGGCCAGTGCCGGTCAGCACCAACACCCGCACCGCCGGATCGCTGTTGCAGCGTTCCAGCAGAGCGTGCAGCTCCTTGAGGGTGGGAATGTCCAGGGCGTTGCGTTGCTCGGGACGGTTGAGGGTGATCCAGGCTACGCCGGCTTCGATCCGGCTGAGCAGCGACGATGAAAGGGTCATGAGCGTCCTCGAATTATTGTGGTTGGCGTGAGGGGGTGACTTGAGGGCCATACTAAACGAGTGTTCAACAAGGCGGCAATTGCTTGCCCGAGAGCCTGGCTGCAGCCGAAAAAACGACCTATCTCATTGTTTTTGTTTGGAAAAAATTAGCACCACGAGGATGGTGGCGAGGTTGCTGTTACAACTTCGAACAACCCTCGACAAAGGCATACGGCGCAGAGCCTTTGTGGCGAGGGGGCTTGCACCTGTTCGGGTATTGCGGCCGAGCTGATCCCTGCGTGATACGGGGATCTGCACGGACTATCTGCCTGCTTGTAGGAGCTGGCTTGCCAGCGAAGGCGTCCATCCAGGCGATACAAGACTCAAGGGCCTCTTCGCCGGCAAGCCGGCTCCTACGGGGAACGGCAGGGTCTGTCTGACTGCTGTAGGAGCTGGCTTGCCAGCGAAGGCGTCCACCCAGGCGATGCAAGACTCAAGGGCCTCTTCGCCGGCAAGCCGGCTCCTACGGGGAGCCGCACGGTCTATCTGACGGCTGTAGGAGCTGGCTTGCCAGCGAAGGCGTCCACCCAGGCGATGCAGGACTCAAGGGCCTCTTCGCCGGCAAGCCGGCTCCTACAACGCTGCGGCGGGTTGCAGTTGGCGTTTGCGCTGCATCAGGTAGTAGGCGCCATAGCACAGGGCGATAAAGCCCGAGCCCCAGTACAGCGACGGGCGCTGGGCTGCGTCCAGGGCCAGGAACACGAACAGCGAGCTGCACAGGACGATGCACAGCAGCGGCACCAGAGGGAACCAGGGCGCGCGGTACTTGAGCTGCTGCAGTTGTCCGCCTTCGCGCAGGAACTGGCGGCGGAAGCGGTACTGGGCCAGGGCAATCACGATCCAGGTCACGGTACCAGCCATGCCGCTGACCGCCATCAGCACCATGAACAGGGTGTCGGCGGCAACCACGCTGGTGAGCAGGGAGATCAGGGCAAAGCACAGGGTAATGGCCAGGGCTCGCAGTGGCACTCCTTGTTTGCTCAGGGGCGACAGGGCCTTGGGCGCCATGCCGCTCTTGGACATGGCCCAGAGGATGCGCGTGGAGGCATACAGCCCGGAGTTGCCCACCGAGAGGATCGCTGTGAGGATCACGAAGTTCATCAGGTCGGCAGCGTAGGGAATCCCCACCATGTCGAACACCTGGACGAAGGGGCTTTCCACCAGCCCGGCCTGCTGCCAGGGAATGATCGCCGCCAGCACCATCACCGCCAGCACGTAGAAGATCAGCACGCGAAACACCACGTTGCGCACGGCGCGGGGAATGCTTTTTTCCGGCTGGTCGGTCTCGCCCGCCGCCACGCCCATGATCTCGCAGCCCTGGAAGGCGTAGACCACGGTCATCATCACCGCGAACACCGCCGACAGGCCGTTGGGGAACAGCGAGTCGCCCTTGAGGTTGTCGAACATCGGCGCCGGGGCGCCGCCGGGCAGGTCGATGACGCCAAAGATCACCAGCGCACCGACCACGATGAAGCTCAGGATCGCCAGCACCTTGACCCCGGCGAACCAGTACTCGGCCTCGCCAAAGGCCCGGGTGGCCAGGGCGTTGATGCCGAACAGCAAGGCCACGAAAAACGCCGACCAGTACCAGATCGGCACCCCGGGAAACCAGCGCTGCATCAGCATGCCCGCAGCGGTGAACTCCAGGCCCACAGTGGTGGCCCAGCTCATCCAGTAGACCCAGCCGATCATGAAGCCGGTGGCCGGGCCGATGTACTTGGTGGCGTGGGCCTGGAACGAGCCGGACACCGGCATCTGCACCGACAGCTCGCCGAGGCAGACCATCACCAGGTACATCAGGAACCCGGCCACCAGGTAGGAGAGGATCGCGCCCCAGGGCCCGCCCTGGTTGATGGTGACCCCGGAGCCCATGAACAGCCCGGTGCCGATCACGCCCCCCAGGGACAGCATGAAAATGTGCCGGCTCTTCAAGGCCCGGGGCAGTTGAATGCCTTTACGTTCGGTGGTGGTCATGGCGCACCTCAACAGTCGGTGAGGCGCGCAAGGCGCAGCGAGGGGAACGTCGGAAAGGCGCAAGCGGCTTGCAGGCAGTTCATTATTATTATCTCCAGTAAGCGTCGAAGACCGCGGCAAGCGCGGCTTCATCGATTATTGGAAAGCCATGTAAGTTCGGGTTGAAGCAAAAGATCGAAGATGTAAAAAGTCGTAAGGAATTTGTACGTCAAGGCGCCAGCAAGCGCGCCAGCATGGCCCGGGACTGCTGCCAGGTGGCCGTCAGGCCCAGGGCCTGGGACGCCAGCAAGGGCCGGTCGCTGGCAATCGCTGCGTCCTCCAGGGCGCGCAGCACCCGGGCCAGGGCGCAAAAGCCCAGGGAGTCGGCACTGCCCGCCAGGCGGTGGGCCTGGTGCTGGATGGCGGTGCAATCCTCGGCGGCCAGGGCTTCGATCAACGGCGGGTATTGCTGGTCCAGGGTCTCGCCCAGGACCTTGAGCAGCCCCTGCAATTTGTTGTCCCCGAGCAGGGTGCGGTGGGTGTCCAGCAGCCCGATGTCGACGACCCCATCCTCGCTCGCCGTCAACCGGGGCCCAACCTGCCCGGCCAGGACCTGGCGCAGGTGGTCCAACTGCAGCGGCTTGCCGAGGATGCCCTGCATTCCGGCCTGCAAGTAATCACGAACCAGGGACGGCTGGACGCTGGCGGTCAGGGCAAACACCCGGGCCTGGCGATTGGGCCCCGGGCGCCGCCGCAGTTCCTGGCACAGTTGCACTCCGCTGATGCCGGGCAGGTGCACGTCCAGCAGCAGCAAGTCGAAGGCCTGCTGCTGACACAGGGCCAGCGCCGCCTCCCCATCCTCCGCCAGCCAGACCTGATGGCCCTCGCGCTCCAGCAGCCCGCTGGCCACTTCGCGATTGAGCGCCACGTCCTCCACCACCAGAATCTTCAGCCCTCGGGCCGGCCCGTGTATCCGAGGTGCTTCCTGCGCCACCGAGCTGATGCCCAGGGACAGTTCGAACCAGAAGCAACTGCCCTGCCCCAGCTCGCTGTCGACGCCAATGCTGCCGTCCAGTTGCTGCACCAGGTGCTTGCAGATCGCCAAACCCAGGCCAGTGCCACCATAGCGCCGGGCCACTTGATCGCTGGCCTGGACGAAACGCTCGAAGATCTTCTCGCGCATCGACGCGGCGATGCCGATGCCGTTGTCGCGCACACAGCAGCGCAGGTGCTGGAGCGGCCCACGGCCCTCCAGCAATTGCACCTCGACCCGCACCCAGCCGTCCTCGGTAAAACGAATGGCATTGGCCAGCAGGTTGCTCAGGACCTGGCGCAGGTACTGTTCGGCGCCCTGCTGCCGGGGCGCCAGGCATGGATCGACCCGCAGTTCCAGGCGGGTGCCATTGGCTTGGGCCCGGGGCTCCAGCAGGGTGATGACCTCGTCCAGCAACTGGCGCAGGGAAAAGTCCCGCACCTCCGGGCGGCTCTCGCCCTCCTCCAGGCGCGCAAACGACAGCAGCTCGTTGAGGATCGCCAGCAGGCCTTCCCCGGCCTGGTGCAAGGCCTGTAAACGGCGCTGGTCGCGAGCGTCCAACGGTGCCCCGCGCAGCAACTCGGCCATACCCAGGATGCCGTTCAACGGCGTGCGCAGTTCGTGGCTCATGGTCGCCAGAAAACGCGACTTGGCGAGGTTGGCCGCCTCGGCCTCTTCCTTGGCGTGCTCCAGGCTCGCGGTGCGCCGCTGGACCCGCCGTTGCAACTCGTCGCGCTTGTCCTGCAACGCCAGCCGGTCGCTCTCGCGGTGCTGGATATCGGCCAGGATCGCCCCGCGCATCTCGTCCAGGGCCCGGGCCACGGTGTCGATCTCATCGCCTTCCGGCGTCTGCCGTTTGTCCAGGTGCAACGGCTCGTGCAATTCACCGCTGGCCACCCGCCGGGCAAAGTCGGCCATGACCTGCAGGTGCCGGGTCACCAGGCGGTGGAACAGGCCAGACAAGGCCACCGCCAGCCCGCAGAGAAATACGCTCATCCACAGCAGGCTGGCCAGCCCGGTGGCGTACAGGCGTCGGTACACCGCCCCCAGGTCGGTACTGACCTGCAGCTCACCCAGCTCCCGCAGCGGCCCCGAGGGCGGCTGGTAGCTGAGGGGAAAGCGCTCCACCCGCAGCGGCCCGATCAGCTCGCTGCTGCCTTGCTGCAGGTCGAAATCAGGGCTCACCAGGTGCACCCGGGCCACGTCGGAAAAATCCACCAGCCCCTGCAACTGCACGGTCAGCTGTTCCTGGTTGAGGTCCCACAGGTTGCGCTCCAGGCTGCCCAGGTAGCCGGCGCGGATCAGCTCCATGCGGCTGTCGATCTCGCGCATTTCCCGACGGTATTCGAAGTACAGCTGCACCGCGCTGGCCAGCACCGTGAAGCACAGGCTGAACAGTAGGATGAACAGCAGCAGGCGCCGCAGCAGGCCGCCGGGACGGGGACGGATCATGGCGCCGCCCGGGTCGATTGCAGCATGGCCCGGTAGTCGGCCTGGCTCTGATCCAGCCAGCGCTGAATCGCTCCGCTGTCCACCTGACGCTGCAATTGGGCGTCGATCTGCACCATGTGCGCCGCCAGGGGCGAGTGCCGCGACACCGCCAGGCGCAGGTAGTCGACGCTCAGCGCCTGGGGCAAGGCGACGATGTCCTCGGCACCGGGCAATTGTTCGATGAACAGTTGCCCGGTGCGGCGTTCATGGGGGATGAAGTCGATGCGCTGGCGGATCAGCTTGCCGAAGTTCTGCTGGCTGCTGGAGACCCATTCGATATTGCCGTGCTGCACCACTTCACGGTCGAACTGCTGGCCGTAGCTTTCCCCAAACAGCAGGCCGCCGCGGTAGGCGGTCAGGTCCTGGAGCGTTTCAAAGTGCGGCGCATGGCGACGGTTGACGAACAGCGCCACCTCTTCACGCAGCACCGGCACCCGGGAAAACACCAGGTCCTGTTGGCGCTGGCTGGTGCTGTAGGCCAGCACCACGTCCACCCGGCCGGCCGCCGCGTCCAGCAGGCAGCGCTTCCAGTTGCCCAGCACCACCACCTGCACCTGGTAGCCCAGGTCCCCCAGCACCTGGCGCACCAGGTTCGGCGCCAGGCCGCGCACCTGCTGGCCATCGCTCCAGGAAATCGGCGGGTACACCGGGTAGTCGCAATAGCGCAGCAGCGGCCGCGCATCCGGCCGGGATTCAAGCATGGGCTGGGCCCAGGCGGCGCCCGCCAGCAGCATCAAGCACAGCCCCCAGGCGCAGCGCCGCAATTCAGGCGGCCACGCTGGCGGTGAACAGGTAACCGGCACCGTGAATGGTGATGATCAGCTCCGGCTCGGCCGGGTCGTCGTGCAGCTTGCGCCGCAGACGGCCCACCAGCACGTCGATGGAGCGGTCGCTGGGCACCCATTCGCGGTTGCGGATCTGGTCCATCAACTGGTCGCGGCTCAGGGTGTGGCCGCTGTTGCGCAGGAACACGCTGAGCAGCTGGTATTCGCCGTGGGTCAGCAGGGTCTCGCTGCCCCGGGGGTCGATCAGCCGACGGCGGTCGGTGTCCAGGGCCCAGTCGGCGAACTGCTTGACCGGGCTCGGGCTCGCGGCCATGGGTTGCGGCAGGCGGGCATGGCGCACTCGGCGCACCAGGTTCTTGGCCCGGGACACCAGCTCGCGGGGGTTGAGGGGCTTGATCACGTAGTCGTCGGCGCCGCATTCCAGGCCGACGATGCGGTCGATGTCATCGTTGCGCCCGGTGATCAGGATGATCCCCACCTCCGAGCGCACCCGCAGCTCGCGGGTCAGGGTCAGGCCGTCCTTGCCCGGCAGGCGGATATCGAGCATCAGCAGGTCCACCGTGTGCTGGTCGAGAAAGGCTTCCGCCTGTTCCGCGGTGGCAGCGCAGTGCACCTCGTAGCCTTCCTGAGAGAGATAAGCGTGGAGCAGTTCGCGAATCAGCGGATCGTCGTCGACGATCAATACCCGAGGAGTCATCGCCTGTGTTCCTGATTATTTTTATTAGAAAGATCACCTACAGCGCAGCAGCCTAGCCATTACTGAACAACCGATCAACAGCCCTGCGTCGGGGGGATAAAACCGCGCCCGGAGCTGGCCAGCAGGCCCTCGACCCAGGCCTCGCAGATCTGCACGCCCTGCTGCGGGCTGAAGGTTCCGGGGTTGAGCCCGGATTCCAGCCACAGGCCGTCGAGCAAGGCGCTGAGGCTGATGGCCGCCAAGTCGGCGTCGAAGCCTGTCCAGCCCTGAATGCCGGCCAACTGGCCCAGCAGGCTGGCCAGCTCATTGCGGTATTCACCGTAGGAATGCTCGTGGGCCAGGTTGATCGCCTCGGCGGTCTTCACCGCGCCCCAGAACGCCAGCCAGGCATCCAGCAGCCGCGGGTCCAGCAGTTCGGCGCAGAACGAGGCGCGAAAGAACGCCGACAGCCGCTGCCGGGGATCAGGTGCGGCCTGCTCCATGGCCTCGCGCAGCAGGGTCATGACCCGCCCGGTGATCGCGCGATAGGCCTCGGCCACCAGCTCGTCCTTGCCGGAATAGTGATGGCTGATCAGCCCCACCGAGACCCCGGCCGCGGCGGAAATCTTGCGGATCGACGCACCCTGGAAACCGTGGAGCTTGAGGCAGGTCAGGGTCGCCTCGATCAGCTCGGCCTTGCGCAAGTCGGGTTCCAGACGGGAAAAGCGCGCTTCCTGGCTCATGGGGCGGGTTCCTTGGACGGTGGCGGGAATGTGCAGCTGAACGACTGTACAACAGGCGTCCCGCGAGCATCCAGCCCCGCCTTCAGGCCGTCCCCCTTCAGGCCCGATAGTCGGGGGCGATGCGTTCCAGCAACCGCAACAACGCCGCCCAGGCCAGTTGCATGGCATCCGGGTCATTCAGCTCGCCTTCCTGCAGCGGCCGCCCCGGGTCGTTGAACTGACGCTCGGTGTGGGCGCAGACCGCGTCCGGCGGCAGGACGATCTCCCCCGCCGCCTGGGCCGCCAGCTGGATTTCGCAGGCCTTCTCCAGGTAGTACATGCGCAAAAACGCCTGGCTCACGGTTTCGCCCACGGTGAGCAAGCCATGGTTGCGCAGCATCAGCACGCTCTTGTCCCCCAGGTCGGCCACCAGCCGTTGCTGCTCGCCCAGGTCCAGGGCCACGCCTTCGTAGTCGTGGTAGGCCACGCGGCCATAAAACTCCATGGAGATCTGGTTCACCGGCAGCAAGCCGCATTTGAGCGCCGCCACCGCGCAACCGGCCTTGGTGTGGGTGTGCAGCACGCACTGGGCGTCTTCCCGGGCGCCATGAATGGCGCTGTGGATCACGAAGCCCGCTGGGTTCACCGGGTACGGCGACGGCTCCACGGCCTGGCCATTGAGGTCGATCTTCACCAGGTTGGAAGCGGTGATTTCCTCGAACATCAGGCCGTAGGGGTTGATCAGGAAGTGATGCTCGGGCCCAGGCAGGCGCACCGAGATATGGGTGAAGATCAGGTCGGTCATGCGAAAGTGCGCGATCAGGCGGTAGCAGGCCGCCAGTTCTTCGCGCAGGCGCTGTTCGGTGCTGCTGCGCTCGGTCAGGGCGTGGGGGCTGGGAGCGATGTTGTTCATTATTGGAGTCCTCCAGGCGGTTGGGCTGGCAAACAATAGGGCCGGACATCGTTGGACGTCCAGCCCGTTGGGGCTACTTGCTGGCCCAGGCGTTGAAGCGCTCTTCCAGTTCCTCGCCATGATCGACCCAGAACTCCACGTTCATCGCCAACGCACCCTTGAGGTTCTGTTCCGAGGTCGGCACCCACTGCGCCAGGGCCGGGTCGAGCTTGGCCGCGGCCAGGGTGTTGGTCGGGCCATAGGGGATCTGCTGCACGTAGTTGACCTGGGCTTCTGGAGTGTTGGCAAAGGCGATGAAGCGCTTGGCCTGGTCGACGTGTTTCGAGCCCTTGATGATCGCCCAGTAGTCCATGCCGTACAGGCTGCCGGGCCAGACCACCGCCAACGGTGCGCCAGCCTGGGCGGCCACGGCGATGCGGCCGCTGTAGGTCGAGGTCATCACCACATCACCGGCGGCCAGCCACTGCCCCGGCTGAGCCCCGGCTTCCCACCACTGGATGTACGGCTTGAGCTCGGTCAGCTTGGCGAAGGCCCGCTCCACCCCTTGCGGCGTGGCCAGGACCTTGTACACGTCCTCGACCTTGACCCCGTCGGCCATCAGCGCGAATTCCAGGTTGTACACCGCGCGCTTGCGCAGGCCGCGCTTGCCGGGGAACTGCTTGACGTCCCAGAAATCCGCCCAGGACGCGGGCGCCTTGGCCAGCTTGTTGCGGTCGTAGGCAATGGCCACGCTCCACACCAGCACCGCCGAGCCACAGGGCTGGGCAGCGTCGGGAATCAGCTGCTCGGCACGGCCCAGGGCCTTCCAGTCCAGGGGCTCGTACATGCCCTCCTCGCAGCCGCGCATCAGGTCCGGGCCTTCGATCTGCACCACGTCCCAGTCGACATTGCCGGTGTCGACCATGACCTTGATCCGGGCCATTTCGCCGTTGTATTCGCTCTGGATCAGCTTGCTGCCATCGGCCTTGCTGAAGGGTTGGAACAACGCCACGTCCTGGGCTTTTTGTCCGGCTCCGCCGTACGCCACGACCACCATGTCGGGGGCTGCCTGGGCAGTGCCCTGGCCCAGGGAAAAACCCAGGGCCAGGCTCAGGGCCAGGAAGGAACAACCGTGCTTGCGGGTGAGCGCTTTCATCTGTGAATCCTCTTCGCGGTGCCGCACCGGCAGGCGCCGGCACAGCCCTTTTTTATTGTTGTGAGGTTGGCCCCGGGAGCGGGCGCAGATCGAAGCTACTGCAAGCACCAGTAAAAAAACAAGTTGATTTTTTACTACAGGTAAATTTTGATAGCGACATAATAACAACGCCGAGGCCCTGCCCCCTGCCCTCGGCCCGCCTGGAGCCACCGCAATGACCAGCGCCTTCCCGCACCTGTTCCAACCCCTAGAGATCCGTGGCAAACGCCTGAAGAACCGCATCATGTCCAGCGGCCACGACACCTCGATGCCCACCGACAACCTGGTCAACGAACAGCTGATTGCCTATCACCGGGCCCGGGCCGAAGGCGGCGTCGGCCTGATCGTGCTGCAGGTGGCCGGGGTTCACGACAGTGCGCGCTACACCAGCCACGTGCTGATGGCCACCGACGACGCCTGCATCGACGGCTACCGGCGCCTGGCGGAAACCTGCCACGCCCACGGCACCGTGGTGCTGTCGCAGATCTTCCACCCGGGGCGGGAAATCATGGAGTCCGCCGACGGCCTGCTGGCGGTGGCCTACGCCCCTTCGGCGGTGCCCAACGAACGCTTCCGGGTCATGCCCCGGGCCCTGGACCAGGAGATGATCGACGAGATCATCCAGGGCTACGCCGACGCCGCCCGGCGCCTGCACCAGGCCGGACTGGACGGCGTGGAACTGGTGGCCAGCCACGGCTACCTGCCGGCGCAGTTCATCAACCCGCGGGTCAACCGCCGCAGCGATGGCTACAACGGCGAGCTGGAACAGCGCCTGCGCTTTATCCGGGAAATCCTCGGCGCCATGCGCGCCAGCACCGATCAGGACTTCATCATCGGCCTGCGGATTTCCGCCGATGAACGCGACCCCGAAGGCCTCACCGAAGACGAATCCCTGGCCGCCGTACAACTGCTGCAAGGGCAACTGGACTACGTGCACATCGTCGCCGGCACCTCGGCCTCCCTCGGCGGCGCGGTGCACATCGTGCCGCCCATGGCGGTGGAAGCGGCTTATCTCGCCCGGGAAGCCGGCACCTTCAAGGCCGGGCTGTCGATCCCGCTGTTCGTCACCGGGCGCATCAACCAGCCCCAGGAAGCCGAGGCGATCATCGCCAAGGGCCAGGCCGATGTGTGCGGCATGACCCGCGCGCTGATCTGCGACCCGCAGATGCCCAACAAGAGCGACCGCGGCCACGCCGAAGACGTACGCGCCTGCATCGCCTGCAACCAGGCGTGCATCGGCCACTTCCACAAGGGCCTGCCGATCTCCTGCATCCAGCACCCGGAAACCGGCCGCGAACTGCTCTACGGCCAGCCCAAGCCCAGCGCCCGCGGCAAACGCATCCTGGTGGTGGGCGGCGGCCCGGCCGGGATGAAAGCCGCTGCGGTGGCTGCGCAACGGGGCCACCGCGTCACCCTCTACGAAGCCAGCGCGCAACTGGGCGGCCAGATCCAACTGGCGCAACTACTGCCCCGGCGCAGCGAATTCGGCGGCGCCAGCACCAACCTGCAACGGGAAATGCAACTGGCCGGCGTGGAAGTGCTGCGCAACACCCGGGTCGACCGCGCCCTGATCGAGCGCGAAAACCCCGACCACGTGATCATCGCCACCGGCGCCCAGCCTTACTGGCCGAACTTCGAACGCGGCGGCGAGCTGCAAGTGGTGGACGCCTGGCAAGTACTGCGGGACGAAGTGCAACTGGGCCGCAGCGTGGTAGTGGCCGACTGGCGCTGCGACTGGATCGGCCCCGGCATCGCCGAACGCCTGGTACGCGCCGGGCACCAAGTGCAACTGGCGGTCAACGGCACCCACTGCGGCGAAAGTCTGCCGCTGTACGTGCGCGACCAACTGGCCGGCGAACTGCACAAACTGGCGATCCCGATCATCCCCTACGCCCGCCTCTACGGCTGCGACGACAGCACCGTGTACCTGCAACACACCGCCAGCGGCGAACCCATGCTCCTGGAAAACGTCGACAGCCTGGTGCTGTGCCAAGGCCACCAATCGGTGGACGACCTCGGCCAACAGCTCAAAGGCCTGGTGCCCTTCCAGCGCATCGGCGACTGCCTGGCACCGCGCACCGTGGAAGAAGCCATCCACGAAGGCTTGAAAGTCGCCTGGGCGCTTTGAGGCTGCTTTATACTCCAGGGCTTTTGCAGGACGGGTGCCCGGATGCGCCCGTTCACCTGGTCCGGAGCCCGCCATGAATCCCAGCAGCAAGACGCCGCCCGCGAGCCGCCCTCCCGCACCGGAGCCCGGCAGCGACAACCAAGCCCCTGGCGGCCCACAGTTTCTTGGCACCCGCATCCGCGGCCTGCGCAAACGCCGCGGCTTGACCCTGAGCGAACTGGCCCAGCAGAGCGAACTCACCGCCGGCTACATCAGCCAACTGGAACGCAACCTCGCCTACCCCTCCATCCCCGCCCTGTTCAATATCGCCCGCAGCCTGGGCGTGACCATCCAATGGTTCTTCGCCAGCGAAACCCAGACCGCACCCGAAGACCAAGGCTATGTGGTACGCAAGAAACAGCGGCTGCAGGTGAATTATGAGAACGGGATTGTTGATCAGCTGTTGACCCCACAGCCGACCCGGCAGCTCGAGTTTTTGCACTCGCGCTTTCCGCCGGGGACGTACAGCAAGGAGAGTTATAGCCATGAGGGCGAGGAAGCCGGGTATGTGCTGTCGGGGCGCTTTGAGCTGTGGGTGGGCGAGCGGTATTTTCAGTTGAGTGAGGGGGATAGCTTTAGTTTTTCCAGCCAGGAACCGCATAAGTATGGGAATCCTGGGGAGGAGGATGCGGTGGTGTTGTGGGTGATTACGCCGCCGACGTTTTGAGGGTTGGGGTAAAAGCTACTTTCGACCTCGCAGACTGGAGGTCTGTCTCTACTAGATATTAGGATCGAGTAGTCAATATCTGATTTAGAAGGTCGAGATTAATCTACCAAGGAACTGCTTGAGTCGCGGGGCCGCCGAACAACAACTATCGGCCAAAAGTAGACTGTTCCACAGTGTCTTAGCTGGCCTCCTTTGAGGCTTGGAGGTGTCGATGAAACCCAGGACGATTCAATGAAGAACTGAAGAGCAGTAATATCCAACACACCTTGGAATGTGTTGAAATCAGCATCATTATGACTAATGGCTTGTAGCCATTAAATTAACTGTTATGATGCCATCTCTTGTGAAAGCGGGATCAGCTCAGGCGTATAGCGCAGCAATGAATAAAGAACACTTTAATCTAATGCTTAATATAATCAGAAGTCAGCCATGGCTGGAAGATAAGACTGATGAGCTTAAGCATGTTCTTTTCTCCGAATGTAAGTGCAACACATCTAGGCAGCTTATTTCTGACATAATAGAAAGATTTCTTTATATAAATAGAGAAGAAAACTATCAACTAATAGAAAGCTTAGCCAGTGAAATAATTGCTAAATATTCTGAACGTGAATCTAGCACGCTAATTACCGCAATGGGAGCCGGCTCCGCCACTGATAGCTCGCAACTTGTCGCCTACACTCTCAAGCCGATCATGGAGAAAAAAAAGTGGCGACATCATGCTATAATTAATAACTTTGGAGACGTATACAAACAATATAAAAAAACAAAACACAATCATATAGTTCTAATCGATGAATTTGTCGGCTCGGGGCAAACCGTCTTAGGAAGAGTTGATTCAATCCATAGGCAGTTGAAAACTGCTGGGATCGAGGATTATTCTATTGCGGTGAAAGTATTAGTTTCTACCGAGTTCGGCCTTGGGAATGTGACTGCCGCTGGTATAGATATGACCGCACAGAGGCTTGTCAAAAAAGGAATTGATGATTATTACTCATCAGGAGATGCTGCTCAGTATCGCGACTTAATGAGACTTATTGAGGGAAACCTTTCTACTGAGTACGAAGGCAGAGCAATGCCCAGCCTCGGTTACAATGAGGCTCAAGCTACATACTGCCGAGAAGATGGAAACGCCCCAAACAGTGTTTTTCCTATTTTCTGGTGGGCTTTTAATTGTGATGGCGAAGATAGACATGTATTGATGACTAGAGCCATGGGAGATGCATGAATTTTAGCCCCGAAGTGCAACGCGACCTTATACTTGCCGACGTCAAATTGTTATATATTATTTTAGCATCATCAGGCGGATTGGAACCATTCACTATTTATCGTAGAAGTAGGTTTTCGCTAAAGCTTTTCCTTGAAAGATATTCCCGACTTGTTAAGTCCAACTTAATTATTGAGCACTTGGGTGTAGCGCGCTTGTCAGTCGCAGGTGAAAAAAATGCTAAAGCAGCATTACCTAGGTTAATTTCAATGAAAAAAGAGTGGCGCGACGCACCTTCGGATTTTTTACGCCCGAAGCTTTTGGATGACTACTACATACCAAACGTGGATCTGTTAAGCAAAAAACGCTTTCAAACTAAATAAGAATGCAGTATGATCGCGCCGCCTGCAGAGGCTAGTACGTTGGAGTGTAGTCGCTCCCCGGGTAAGGTTCCCGATAACCAAGTCGTAGTAACTTCAGCGATGAAGCGCACTGAAGTTACTACACTTACAAAACGCTTCGCGTTTTGACGTCGTCCCACCTATCTGCAATTTCGCTGCGCGAAATTACAGATAGGTACAACAAAGTCAAAAGCAAAGCAGCTAAAGTAAAGAAGGTAGCCTCTGCAGGTTTTTTTATGAATGAAATCCTTATAAAACAATGGCTTGCACACTTCAGAAAAAGGGGGGTGTCAGGACCGCTTATTGATGTCTATGCAGAATATATTCGGACTCTTGTAGGCAACAAAGTTCCTGTCATTTTTGAGTTTGAACATTTATCTCGCTTGATAGGCATTGATCAGGCTCGTTTCCGCGCAATGGTAAACTCAAGCTCTTCTTTTTATAGAACCTTTCATATTAAAAAAAGACTAGGCGGACTACGGGAGATAAGCAGCCCATTCCCCTCTTTACTTATTTGCCAGAACTGGATATACAGAAATATACTATTAAATATTCCGATCCACTCTTGTGTCCACGGCTACGTCCCCGGCAGATCAATATTCACCAATGCCACTCCGCACTTAAAATCCAAGTGCATATTGAAGATGGATATAAAAGATTTTTTTCCTTCAATTAAAATTGACTGGGTCGCAAATTTCTTCAATCAACTGGGATATGCCGACAACGTATCTTTCTACTTGGCTTCGTTGTGCTGTAAAGATGGTTCCCTGGTTCAAGGAGCATCAACAAGCCCATACCTAACAAACATATTGCTGCGCGGATTGGATCAAAGGCTTTCTAATCTCGCTCAAAGTTATAGCATGAAATATACTCGCTATGCCGATGACTTGACTTTTTCTGGTGAGTATATCCCCCATACAGTTATTGGGGTTGTCGACTCGATCATATCCGACTTCGGACTAGAAGTTAACATTGATAAAACCAGGCTGCAAATAGACAGAAATCAGAAAATTATTACGGGCCTATCTGTTGCTGGCGAATCGATAGGCGTACCGAGAAGCTTTAAACGTGACTTAAAGAAAGAATTACACTTTATTCAAAAATATGGCTATCAATCGCACATATCAAAAAAGAAAATAAGAAAACCTTTTTATCTCGACTCTCTTATTGGCAAGGTGAATTTTTGGTTGCAGGCGGAACCTGCTGATCCTTATGCAATAAAAGCGCTATTCCTGCTGCGTGAGATACAGAAGGGAAATGCTATTTAGAGTGAGTAGTTTTTTATTAGCAATAATTATATTATCCCTGCAATTAAATTGCCCCTCACTTCGTAATTACCTCCAAACCTTAAATGAGGTCTATTAGGAGGTTTCATGAGCAACCAGCGTTATCCAGAAGAATTCAAAATCTATGCGGTCAACCAAGTGCCGTAAAGCAGCTTCCCGTCTCGGAAGTGGCCACGCGATTGGATGTGTCCTCGCACAACCTGTATGCATAAATTGAGACTACCTAAGCCCCCAGAAGCAACTCGTCCAAGAGGACGATTAGAGTGCCGAGCTTCGCCGTCTATGAGTTAGCAGGTGACTAAACGGCTGCTTTGGCCGAAAGCAGCCTCTCAAGTAATAGAGACACCGCTTATCAAGCAGCGATAAGCGGCGTTTCTATCTACTCCGTGCGATGTTGCCCTAACTCAGAGCTCCTCCCTCGGTCCCTCTTCCCCCCAACCCCAAACACACATCATCAATCACCGCCTTGCCCATCTCCGCCAAAAAGTGCGAAGCCCAAGCATAGCGTTCCCCCTGCTCTTCCATAGCGGCATCCAGCGCTAGCTTCTTGGCGTAGTAAAGCAAAGTAGATGCATGCTCCAACGCCTGCTCCAAAGGCACATCAGCATTCACGCGAAACAGCTCTAGTTCAGGATCGGCACAACTACCAAAGGTGACGAAACCCAGTGTCTTGACTGAGGCTGTACTGCTCATCGGACACCTCCTACAACAGCCAGGAGACGGGTATTGCGAAGGGAAGATCCACACAGATTACGGGCGTACATGATTGAAACTCCCATATCAGTAATGAGAGCTGCCACCTTCGTTCTCAGGCGAGTGGGTGGCAGCTGTGCGCGGGCTGAGAAACCGGAGATACAGGAACCCGGCAGACCCGAAGGTCTCCCACGCACAGCCGCCATAACACGAACAGACGGGCACAAAAATGCGCCTGCAGTCATGGGCGGGCGCTTGTGCGCCTGCATCTTACCGGGTTCTCAGGCCCGGTCGCTGATTTTGCAGCGACCGCAGCAGACTAGGCGGCTGTTCGCGTTCGGGCAACGGCTAAACCGTCGCCGGTTATGTCCAGGGCTTTTGCCCACAGGTATGCTCGGCACGTTATTGCAGATAAGGATATCCAGCCCCCCATGAACCACCGCGAACAACTCCACCGCAATGGCTATGCCCTGCTGCGCCAGGCCATCCCGCTCGACTGGCTGGCGAACCTGCGCGCCACTTTCGATGCCGGGGTAAAGCCGTCGGACCAATGGCCCGTGCCCCGTGGCTGGGACTGGCGCCATTCGCAGTTGGATACGGATGCGCAGGTGCAGGCCCTGTGCCGCTTGCCCCAGGTGCTAACGGTGGTGGGCGAATTGATCGCTGAGCGTTTCTTTCTGGCCCAGGTGGAGGGGCGTGAGCCGCTGGCCGGGGGTGGTCATCAGCAATTGCACCGGGATTTTTCGGCGCAGCGGCCAGGGGATGTGGTGAACGCTATCGCCTATTTCGACGACTACGGCCCAGAGAACGGCGCGACGCGCCTTGTTCCCGGCAGTCATCGCCCGGGGATGGAGCAAGCAGCGTTCGATTTCGCCGACGAATCCCGCACGGTGCAGCTTTCAGGCCAGGCGGGGGACATTCTGCTGTTCGATGCCGATCTGCTGCATGGGGCCAGTCTGAACCCCAGCGGTGCGCGCCGGCGTTCGCTGCTGATCGCCTACTTTGCCGAGCCGCTGTACGCCAGCCATCAGCAAACCGCTAGCCTGCGCAATGTTCAGATGGACAACAGCGAGCGCTTCGATCCCAAGGATTTTGCCCTCGTGGGCTGAGGGCCCGCCCCCTGTCTTATGAGCTCTGGATGATTAGGGCCCCGGCCATCAGGTCTTCGTCAGCAATGCCTTGCTTCAATAGCAGGTAGCCGGTTCCGCCGACCAAAATGCCCCTGTGCCCTGGAGCGGCCCTGTTCAGCCGGGAGTTGTTGATCTGCAGCACATAGTTCAAGCCTGGGCGTGTCTCTTGACCCTGAATCCAGGCGGGTATTCCGGCGATCTTGGCCAGGCCGTTTTCGTCGCTGTCCTGCCGCGGATTTGCAACCACGTCGATTCGCCGCGCCGGGGTGATGGGCTGTCCGTAACCGTCTACCTGTCGCGCCGCGGGCCTGTAGGCCAGCACCTTGCCGCCCTCTTGCATGGCCTGCTCGATGTAGGAATCGCTGACGCTTGAGTAAGGCGTAAACAGCGAAACCACCAGTTCGTCATTCAATTGCATGGCTGCAAGATATCGATTGATAAAGCTGGCCGGCAGGCTGGCAAGGTGCAGCAAGGGGGCGCCCTTCGAGTCGCTGGGCCAAAGGATGGACTCAGGCAGGTAGGGGTTGCCGCCGAGGTAGGCGGAGTGCTGGTCGGGGTCTTCGGGCAAAAACACTAGTTCGTTAAACAGGGGCTGTTCCTCTCAGGTGTGCCGTTGCCCAGGTGGTTGCCTGGGCGCGGGTCTTGGCGCTGCTTTCAGTCGGCAAGGCGGCTGGCCAAACGTTGCAGTGCCTGGGCCAGTTCCAGGGCCTGTTCTGCTGTCAGCTCCACGGGGTCGTTGTGTTCGGTGCAGGCCTTGAGATGAATTGCACTGCCCTGCTCTATCCATAGGCGCACGGCGCCCTCGCTGCTCTCGACATAATCCGTTGTGCGCTCAGCCGGCATGTTCATTCACCTTGTGCGTAGGCGGTGGCCAGTTCCAGCAGGCGGGTAAAATGGGCGATGGCGAAGTACAGGTCATCGCGGGTGTCGCCGTCCCAGTCTTCCACCGCTTCGCGGGCGGCCTTGAGTGAGGCGATGCGGGTTTTGATCTCGGCGATTTCCTCGGCGCCGCACTGGGTGGCAATGGCCTCCCAGCGTTCCTGGGGAGTGTTTTGTTGGACCGAAAGCCCGACTCGGGCTTGGGCGATCAGTGCGGTGAGTTGGCTCATGGGGTATTCGTCCTGAAACAACGGCCTTTGAATCGGGGCGCGATCGTGGGCTGGAATGTGCAGAAGCGCGGCTTGTGCGTTAGGCGCTTTGAGGCGGGTCACTTTATCGGGTTCAAGCCCAAACAACGACCTCAAGAGTGGAGCTAAACCCATGTCCTCCACACCACGGGAGAACTCGTTGCCGGCGTCTCCCCATCGATAAGCATCCCGTGAACGCAGCGTGCTGTTCTCAACGACAAGGGCAAGGATGTCCGAGCAACTGCCATGACAACGATTGGCGCTCATAGCCGGGCAGTGCTGACCGGCTATGGGCGGATAGAGAACCTCAACGGCTCGCTTTCAGCGTTTCAAGCATCGCCTCGGCGGCCAGGGCGTGGACTTTGCGGGTCGGGTGCCATTCATCCCAGTAGTAATGGGCATCGGGATCCGCACACACGGGTTTGACGTCTGGATAGGTGGCTTGGCACGGGGTATCCAGATCCTTCAGGCCCGCAACGTCAGGTGCCGCGCGAAGTTTGTTGCTGAAGGCCAGGTGGTCAAAGTAACTAAGACTGACCTGATGGGCGTTAGCCAGTGTTGTCAGCACGGCTGGCAGTTTTTGCTCGAGTATCTGTTGGTATTTTGTTGCGTTCTTGACTTGATTGCCCTGCACCACAGCCGGCACATGGCTCAAATCCGTAGTCCCCACCACCATCAGGTGCTTCGCGCCGGCTGCGATCAGCGTCTCAGTGCTCTTCTGTATGTTCGCCACGCTGTTGTGGCTTAGCACGTCAATCGTTTCTGGATGCGAGAAGTCGGCCCATTCAAAAAAGTCGTTGGCTGAGATGAAAATGAAATACAGCGCATTCGGATCCGCCTTGTGTGTTTTAGCGGCTTGCAAATGATCGGCGATCTGGCCGAAAACCCCAGTGTCGCGAGAGGGCTGCATCCAGGCGTAGTAGTTGCCGCTGCCGCTTTTGGCGCCGCCAATCGCGTAGTCGGTCAAGGGGATTTTCAAGGCCTGCGCCAAGTGCTCGACGGCGGTGGGACCATTGCTCCAGCGTCCCTGCCAATACAACGAACCGGGTAGCGCCTGTGCATCTTTGACCTTCTGTGCGGCCATTGTTCGGGTGAAGGTTTCACCCGCACCGTTGTCAGAGTAGCTGTCACCGAAAGCATAGAGATGATCGTAGCCAGGGCCGCCAAAGGCGGTTGATGCCGTCATTGTCATTAGAGCGACCAAGCAAGCGCGTCGAATCATCGAAAGTCTCCCAGATGGTCGTCCTAGACTACCGCTGGCGACGTTTTGCCTTGCCACGGTTGCGGCCTGCATTTAGCCGGGGGCGCAAAGAGTGTGCTGTTCGCGACAGGTCGGTGGCGGGTTGGTCCAGCGTAAACGGCCAGCATTCACTCATGCAGTTTTTTCAGCCCTGAGAAGGCTGCAGGCTGACCAACAGCCTTGCCGGGCCAGTGCATGGCTCCAGCGCGTGCGGGGCGCGAAGGCGGCGGATGGTAATCCACTCGCGGGTGGCCCGACGTAGGTGGTGTACGAAGGGTTTTTTACCTCGCCTGTTGCCCTGGGTGCTTGGCAGCGCCGCCCGGGTCGGCTTCAATAAACGCCCTTTTTCATGTTCAGGAGCTAGAAGGATGCAGCTTTATTACCGCTGGGCGGCCGCATGGGTCATGGCGTGGGTACTGGGAGCCGGGCTGGCCCAGGCCGAGGAACGGCCACAGGTGGCGGACAAGATCGTGGCCTACACCGGGCCCCACGGGGTGAAGGTCTGGACCCTGCGCATCGGTGAGCGCAGCGCCAATCAGGCGCTGGTGCAGGTGGAAGACGCCGACCACGACTGGAACCTGCGCATTCAGAAAATGAGCGTGGAGCAAACCTCGCGTGACACCCGTTACTTCACTCAGGTGGACGGGCAGAAGTTCGTGGTGCTGCTGCTTCAGGAAGGCTATGGCGAGTTGCATCTGCCGGGCGAGGCCAAACCGCTGAAGGTGGGGTATGACAGCAACCTGTCCAGCTATGGCGATGCCCAGGCGTTTCTCAATGAGTACCTCAAGACCCAGTAAAGCGTCTGGCGGGCGCGACGCTCATTGATCTGCGACGGCGCAAGCGCGCTGCAACAACGCCTCCCTAGGGAGGCGTTGTGGTTTTACCCGGTTTGCAAATCTCTCAACGCAAATCGAACCGATCCAGGTTCATCACCTTGTCCCAGGCCGCGACAAAGTCGCGCACGAACTTCTCACCCGCATCCGCCGCCGCATACACCTCGGCCAGGGCCCGCAGTTGCGAGTTGGAGCCTAGCAACAGGTCCACGCGAGTACCGCTCCATTTGTATTGCCCGCTGGTGCGGTCGCTGCCTTCGAACTGTTCGCGGGCCTCGGACAGGGGTTTCCATTGGGTGCCCATGTCCAGCAGGTTGACGAAGAAGTCGTTGCTCAGGGTCTGCGGCCTGGTGGTGAACACGCCGTGGGGCGATTGCCCGACGTTGGCCCCCAGCACCCGCAGGCCGCCCAGCAATACGGTGAGTTGCGGTGCGGTCAGGGTCAGCAGTTGCGCTCTGTCCACCAGCAGGGCTTCGGCGGTGACGCCGGAAACCGGCTTGAGGTAGTTGCGAAAGCCATCGGCCACGGGCTCCAGCACGGCGAAGGATTCGATATCGGTCTGTTCCTGGCTGGCATCCATGCGCCCTGGGGCGAACGGCACGCTGATGCTGTAGCCGGCATTTTTCGCCGCCAGTTCCAGCGCCGCGCAACCGCCGAGGACGATCAGGTCCGCCAGGGATACGCGTTTGCCAGCAGCCTGGGCGCTGTTGAAGGCGCTCTGCACCGCTTCCAGGCTGTGCAGCACCTGGGCCAATTGTGCCGGCTGGTTGACCTCCCAGTCTTTTTGCGGGGCCAGGCGAATCCGTGCGCCGTTGGCGCCGCCGCGTTTGTCCGAGCCGCGAAAGGTCGAGGCCGAGGCCCAGGCGGTGGATACCAGTTGCGCCACCGACAGCCCGGACAAGAGGATCTGCTCCTTGAGCTGCTGGATGTCCTGGGCGTCGATCAGCGGGTGGTTCAGCGCAGGAATCGGGTCTTGCCAGATCAGTTCTTCGGCCGGCACTTCCGGCCCCAGGTAGCGGGCCCGGGGGCCCATGTCGCGGTGGGTGAGTTTGAACCAGGCCCGGGAGAAGGCTTCGGCCAGTTGCTCGGGATGCTCATGAAAGCGCCGGGAGATCGCCTCGTAGGCCGGGTCGAAGCGCAGCGACAGGTCGGTGGTGAGCATCGACGGCGTGCGGCGTTTATTCGGGTCATGGGGGTCAGGCACGCTGTCGGCCCCGGCTCCAGCCTTGGGTTGCCATTGGTGGGCGCCGGCGGGGCTGGTGCTCAGTTCCCATTCGAAGCCGAACAGGTGGTCGAAGAAATCGTTGCTCCAGCGGGTCGGGGTGGTGGTCCAGATCACTTCCAGGCCGCTGGTGATGGCGTCGCCACCAACGCCTGTGCCGAAGCTGCTGTTCCAGCCCAGGCCCTGTTGTTCCAGGCCAGCGGCTTCCGGTTCCGGACCGACGTGGCTCGCCGGGCCGGCGCCGTGGGTCTTGCCGAAGGTGTGGCCGCCGGCGATCAGGGCCACGGTTTCTTCGTCATCCATGGCCATGCGGGCGAAGGTTTCGCGAATGTCGCGAGCTGCCGCCAGCGGGTCGGGGTTGCCGTTGGGGCCTTCCGGGTTGACGTAGATCAGGCCCATCTGCACCGCCCCCAGGGGGTTCTCCAGTTCGCGGTCGCCGCTGTAGCGCTGGTCGTCGAGCCAGGTGGTTTCGCTGCCCCAGTAGACGTTGTCTTCCGGTTCCCAGACATCCTGGCGGCCACCGGCATAACCGAAGGTCTTGAGGCCCATGGATTCCAGGGCGACGTTGCCGGTGAGGATGATCAGGTCGGCCCAGGAGAGCTTGCGCCCGTACTTCTGCTTGATCGGCCAGATCAGCCGCCGGGCCTTGTCCAGGCTGACGTTGTCCGGCCAGCTGTTGAGCGGGGCGAAGCGCTGCTGGCCGCCACCGGCACCACCGCGGCCATCGGCGATGCGGTAGGTGCCGGCGCTGTGCCAGGCCATGCGGATGAACAGCGGGCCGTAGTGGCCGAAGTCCGCCGGCCACCAGGGTTGGGAATCGGTCATCAGCGCCAGCAAGTCGCGCTTCACTGCGGCCAGGTCCAGGGTGTTGAATTCGGCGGCGTAGTTGAAATCTTCCGCCATGGGGTCGGACAGGTGCGAGTGCTGGTGAAGGATCTTCAGGTTCAGTTGGCCGGGCCACCAGTCACGGTTGCTGGTGCCTTCGCCGGCGGTGTGTTTGAACGGACACTTGGATTCGTTGGACATGGGACTCTCCTTCGGTCATCCCTACCCGGCTGCTCGATATGGGCCCGAGGCTGGACGTGCGTATGAAAAGCGTAGTGAACGGCAACCGAAGGTAAAAATAGACCCGCTTGATGACCCTGGCAGAAAAAAACCATGACGCCTGCAAGGTTTCTGCGCGGGCGCCCTGCCCTCTGGAAACCTGTTCTGGATCTGGCGAACGGCGCCCAGGCTTTTAGCCCAGCCGATGGGGAACAGCGGCCTGAGCCTGGGCGTCGAGGCGGCGCTGGGTATCGACGTCGATCTGCTGGCGCAGGGCCTGGAACAGCGGGCTGGCATCGGTATAGCGGCGGCCGTAGCCGAGGTTGAAGCGGTAGTCGAAACCCGCCGGGTTCTGCCCCTGGGTGTGTTGCAGCAGGGTTTCCAGCTTGTCCAGGGCCTTGACCGTGCGCGCCTCGGCGCTGCTGGCGCCTTCGTATTCGTCCCACAGCTCCAGCAGGCGCTGGCGCGCCGGAGCGTCCAGGGTGCGGGCCAGCAGTTGCAGGTCCTCGCGCTCCTGCTGGCTCTTATCCGGGTGGCCGGCCTGCTCCACCGCCGGAATATCACCATGGATGGCTTCCCCCAGGTCGTGGACGATGCACAGCTTCAGCACTCGCAGCAGGTCCAGCTCGCCCAGTTGGTCTTCCAACAGCAGCGCCATCAGGCACAGGCGCCAGCTGTGCTCGGCGGTGCTTTCCTGGCGGCCGCTGGAGGTGTGGGCACTGCGCAGCACGTCCTTGAGTTTTTCCGCTTCACGGAGAAAGTCGAGACGGCCGCTGAGAAGTTCGCTGTTCATGCTCAAGCCTGTGTTGGTGGGCGAAAGTGACTGGGCAATCATCCGCACCAAGCACCGCGGACGCTGGCCAAGCAGACTAGTCAGCCACTGCATCCAGGTCCACGGATAAAATATCCGTGGCGAGGCTCGACTGCGCTCAGAGGGTTTCCACCAGCCGCACGGCGTTGCCGTCGGACAGGTTCAGGCGAGTCCAGCGGCACCGGCTCGGGGCAATGGGCACGATGGCCGAATCGTTGTGGCCGCTGAAGAATTCCACGGACGGCGGCGCCAGCAGCGAGCGCCAGCCCAGGTCGTCGAGCGCGGCCTCCTTGCAGACGATTTCCTCGGTACAAAAGCCCCACAACGACTGGCCCAGCAACTCACTCAGGGGAAGCCCGAACTGCCCGGCACGGGCCGGCGAACAGGCCAGCAGCCGATGGGTCAGGTCGCACACCAGGTGCACCGCTCGCGGGCTGTCGCTCACCAGCCGGGCCAGGGCCTGGTCGGCGCTGGCACTGAGGTTGGCGGCCAGCAGTTGCTCAAGACGCGCGCGCTCGGCCGGCTCCATTGCCTGCTGGCCGTTCTCCCAACGGGAAATGCTCGACTGCGCCACGCCGAACAGCTCGGCGGCGTGCTGTTGCTTGACCCGGTGCAGCAGGCGCCAGCGCCGCAGGGCCAGGCCCAGGTGCGGGGCGGTAAGGAAGGAGGTGGACATGGCAATGAACTGAGTGCAGGAACAGGCCGACAGTCTGGCAGTGCCGACGGTTGCCAGGCAAATGCACCTGACCAATGAAAGCGCCCGCCTCCTCAATAAGGGCTGGACAGGGCGTAAAAAGCCCCCAAGACTTCCATCCCCGCTCAATCACCCCCTGAACCGAACAAGCAGCCGGTAACCCGTTCGCCAGCCGTGAAGAGCATCACCTCGACCTTATCTGCCATGGAGTGCACCCGCCTTGCTCAACGTTCTGTTTGTCTGCAGTCAGAACCGCCTGCGCAGCCCCACCGCCGAACAGCTGTTCGCCGACTGGCCGGGCATCGAGACCGCCTCGGCGGGCCTCAACCACGACGCCGAGGTGCCCCTGGGCCCGGAGCTGGTGGAGTGGGCCGGGCTGATTGTAGTGATGGAAACCCGACACCGGGAAAAGCTGCGCAAGCGTTTCAAGGCGCAACTGCGCGAGCAGCAGATTGTGTGCCTGAACATTCCCGATGATTACGACTTCATGGACCCGGAGCTGATTCAGTTGCTGCGCCAGAAGGTTCCGCAGTTTCTTCCCGATATTGCCGAGGCTCGCTGATCTGCCGTTGATATTCAGAGCCCCGCCGGAGCTGCGGGTGGAACTGGAGAGGCTCGGCTAGGCGTTCCCCGCCAGCCCCGGGAGCTTGCCTCGCCGTTGCCGCAGGCGCCTCGTCGATTGACGGATCGCTGGCGACGCCTGCGCCAGCCGCTACAAGGAGCCGAGGGCGGCGATCAGTTCGGGCGAGGCGTTGTACAGCGGTGTGTGGCCTTGCAGCAGAATCTGCGCGCTGCGCCGGTAGGCCGCCCCTTCGATCAGCAACTGCGCGCCCTCCAGACGGGCTTTGACCAGGGTCTGCAGAACCCCGGCCGGGTTCTCGATGGCAACCCGGTGCTCACCCAGGGTCGCTCCCAACCGAGGTACTTCAGCCAGCATCCGCTGGGCCACGGTACCGGGCGCCAAGCACGCCGCCGCCAGGCAGCAGCCCCCGGACACCGCCAGGGACGGATGGGCGTTCTGCGGGGTGAAGTAACGGGTGGCGATGTCGCCGCCCTCCCGGGCCGGGCTGACCATGCAGATCTTCGGAATGGTCTCGCTGCGCCGCAGGTCGTCGGCGCTCATCAGGCTGCCATCGCGCCGGCGCAAGCCCATGCGCAGGCCGCCCAGCACCATCAGTTCCAGCAGGCGCGCCTTGAACTGCGGGTCGGCGTCCAGTTGCGCCGGGGTTTCCTCGCCGCTCTTGCCCAGATCCGCCGCAAGGACGATGACCATGGGCACCGCCACATCGATGCAGGTGGCGGCGATGCCGTCGAGCACGTCCTGCGCCTGCCCAGTGGGAAATAGCGCCCCGGTCTTGGCCCCCACCGGGTCCTGGAGAAACAGGTCGACCCCGGGAAACACCCCGTTCACCCCCGGGATGCGCGTGTCGCTGAGCAACTGCCCGTGGGCGAACCCCAGGCGGGCATACAGGGTGGTCCGGGTGTTGCTGTTATAGATCTCGATCTGCCCGCTGTCCCCCTCGGGGGTCAACCAGCCCCGTTGCCAGGCATACAGCGGCAGGGCCGCGGACATGTTGCCGCAGTTCACGCTCCAGTCGATGGCGCTCTTGCCCGCCGCCATCTGCGCCAGGGTGCTGATCATTCGCGACTCGCCCGGGCGACGCTCGACAATGAACACCTTGTTGCTGGTGGGCCCGCCCCGGCCCAGGCCGGTGATCTGGCTGTTGCCCGGCCACTCGCCCTGCAGCGGTACGCCCATCAAGTGGCGCAGCAGCTCTTCCACCAGGGCCTCGTCCTCGGGCAGCGCCTCCCGGGCCAGGATCAGGCCGGTGGAGGTGCCGCCACGGGCGTGGCACACGGGGAACTGGGGGATGCCAGCGGGGCTGGAACGGTGCTCGGGCAAATCTGACATGGTCGGCGCGTCCGTAATCGGTGAGCAGCAAATGCCGTTGCCGAAGCTCAAGGGGCAATGGCGAGCCATGATAAACCGCGGCGGATGATCCGTGTGGCCGCCTGCGGCTCCGTCGTGCCCGGCACAGCACGCAACCGGGGCCCGACCCAGGCCACCCTGGCGGCGCGCCCGCTCCAACGGCCTCTGCAAGAGCCGGGGCCGGCCGGCCCGCCGCGGAACACGCCGCTCGTCTTCTTCAGGTTTTTTTACCGCAGCGTCATTTGACTAACGGTCTTGGGGATCTAGATTCCACTCGCGACTGCATGGAAGTGCATCAAGCCCGCCGTCGGCATGCCGGGCCAGCGTACTGATGCTCGGTGGTCGCGTCCCGCAAATGTGAGAGCCACCGCGCCTGGGCAATCCGGGCCTCCAACGCGACAGCAGGGAGCTGGACATGAACGACAACATCCTGGACATCATGATCACCATTGATGTGGACACCATCCTCAACAGTGAGGGCCAACAGTTCGACAACAACGTGTTCCATATCCAAAAGACCGACTCGACGAAACCCACCCACCTCTATGACTACACCAACTCGTCTGGGCGACTTTCCACTCAGGCAATTTATATGGTGGCCCGGCGCAACGAGACCAACCAGATCTCCGAGGGGACCGATGAACTGGTGGTCAACGTCCACGAGGGCGACCATATTCGCTGGCGAACCACCAGCCTGTCCAAGGGGCTTGACTACGCCGTGCTGCTGTACAAGTACAAGCAGTCCGACCCGCCGGTGACCGATACCGACCTGGACCATGTGCAGAACGTCCGAGCGCAGGTCCTGGACCAGACGCCCCTGCCCATCATCGACGTGAACAACCCTTCCGGCCCCCCCATCGCGCAAGTGGTAAGGAACTTCTACTGGGAAGGCGACGCCATCCGCCAAGGCAGCATTACCTACACCTGGGCCTTCATGATCGTTGACCGCGACAACAAGGTCGTCGGTTACTGCGATTGGGACCCCTATATCAACATCAGCTGATCAGGGTTGCCCCTCTCCCTGCCATGGCAGCGAGAGGGGCTTGCCGCGGTCCTGCGCTGCCTCTTTGCAGTCTTTACGCAGCAGAAGCTTCGCCCGCCCTTGACCCGCCACGCTGGCTATTACTCACCTTGCAGGGAGGCATCAAGCTAGGTTCAAGCAAGCCTGATAAAGGGCAATGTAGAGTTTTCTTAGAGACGTCTATCGTCCAGAAACAGCCGTTTAGAGTATGCAACGTCATTTCACCCCATTCGCCTGTCGTAGGTGGAAAATCACCAGTCCCAAGCTCAGACTGCAAAGCAGCTAACTGGAGCGTTGCCGCGATCCGATCATTGACTCATTACCGAGGTGAAAAAGCCATGAAGCGGACTTCCAGGCTGTTATCCGTGTTATTGGTGCTCTTTACGCCTATCAGTTTTGCCAATAAGGCTGCAGGCGTATTTCTACCAATCGAAGCGTCAAGTATCAATCACACCATGCGTAAGGATGCAGCCATGAGTCGTTACGAAGGCAAACCTTTTCTAAAGCTATTGGATTTCTACGTTCTGAAATCCATCGGCAGGATTGAGCCAGAGCAGTTGAGCGCCTTGGCTCAACTGGAGCCCAAACTACGCGAGACTTATGCCACCCAGGGAACGTGGTTTGAAATAGTCGCCGAGCAGATGGATCTGCCAAATGACTTTCCCAATCGTATCCATGCCAAATGGGATTCCTATTCCAAATACATGCAGCAGAATGGATTGACTGCCGACCCAATGGTGTTCACCTACCAGTTTGTAGATACCAACCTGATCACCCATTAAGACGTCCGCTTTGGGGCTGACTTCGATCATCCGAGCGGAAGCTTCGGGTCGCTAGCTGCCATTTGCGATGGGCTGCTCTGGGCCGGAAGCACAGAAGATAAGCAAACCCATGAACCGGGTATCGACCCTGCACGCAATGATGGCAATATGATTGCTCTTGGAGAAAGTAGCATTCGGCGCGAGACGAAGCCGGATGTCATGCGCATAGGGATATGGAATATGGCTTCGATTCAGGTGGATGGTGAGGACAAGACCGAAAAGATCAACGACTGGGCGATCCGCTGGAGCGACAAGTACGAAGCCCTGGAACTGACCTGTCACTTCCCCCTCCCCAAAAAAATACACCCGCCCGCTCATCAACTGCCAAGTTTCGCCCACCCGCGAGTTGACCCATGTATTGCTGCACAAGCCCGGCAGCTCGATCGTCACGCCCATTGCCAAAGCTACGATTTACGGCGAGCGATATGCCGTCGTGCACTACCCAGGCACCAAAAAGCCCTATGTCTACAAGATGGACGGTATCGGCTTTACCGCCCCGACATCGATGAAGGAAACGCCGGCCTTCCGCTATTTCACTACCGTGGCCAATGCACGACAGGATCACGCTGAGTCAAAGACTGATCGTGAAATTGCCAGCAATGTGGTGCGCCAGCTCGAAAAACTGCCCGCCATCGCTGGCACTGCCTTGCAAGCCTATTGCACGGGGCGCAACGGCACGCTGGCGCCGGGTCAGGGGCTCATCTATCCGTTCGGACTTAACGAGAGTCAGCTACAGGCGGTCGAGCGGGCGTTCAGTGCGCAAATTAGCGTGATCGAAGGCCCGCCAGGGACCGGAAAAACCCAGACGATCCTCAACATCCTCGCCAATGTTTTGTTACGTGGGCAGACGGTAGCGGTGCTGTCCAACAACAATGCTGCCGTGGAAAACGTCTACGAAAAGCTGGAGAAATACGGCCTGGGCCACTTGGTCGCCAAGCTAGGCAATAAAGACAAACGTCAAGCCTTCTTCGCCGACCTGCCTGTGTGGCCATCAAGCGCACCCGAGCAGGCACCGTCCCTGGATGAGATCCAGGCGTTGCTGACCCGCTTGAAGCAGCACCTGCAAGACCACAACAGGGCGGCACAACTGCAAATCGAGCTGGACGAGTTGATCATTGAGCGGCGCTACCTGCAGCAGTGGCAGGCGGAAAGCGATGTGCAGGCCACAGGCCCGCTCGACAAGTACGGCCTGACACCGCGCAAGACTGCGGACCTCATGGCCTACCTGGCTTACCTCGGCGAGCAGCGCATTCATCTCAAAGACCGCATCGAGCTACTGTTCAAATTCAGAATTTTTCGTACCAAACCCTTCGCCGAGGGCGAGGCGCGCATGGCCGTTTTCCATGCACTGCAGATGCACTACTACGACAAATCGCTACGGGACAAGGAAGCGGAGCTGCGGGCGTGCCGTGAATCGTTGGCACACGCGAATTTCACGGCCCTGCTGAAAGAACTGACAACAGCATCGATGCACCATCTGAAACAGCATCTGCAACTTCAGGTACCGCCGTCGGACAGCTTTGATGTCAAAACTTACTGCCGGCATTTCGATGCCTTCGTGCAGCGCTTCCCTATCCTGGGCAGCGGCACGCACTCCATCGTCAATTCGATCGCGCCGGGAGCGGTCCTCGACTACGTGATCATCGATGAAGCCTCTTTGCAGGATATCGTGCCGGGCATCCTGCCACTGGGCTGCGCCAAGAACCTGATTGTCGTTGGAGACAACCGCCAGTTGCCGCATATCCCTGTGGTACTGGGGCTTCAAGCGCCCGCCGAGGCCTACGATTGCGAGCACTACAGCCTGCTGGATTCGTGCATTGCCGTGTTCCAGGACACGCTGCCCAGAACTCTGCTGAAAGAGCATTACCGCTGCCACCCCAGGATCATTCAGTTCTGCAACCAGCAGTTCTACGACAACGCACTGGTGCCGATGACCGAGGACAAGGGCGAAGCCCCCCTGCGCCTAGTGGTGACAGCCAAGGGCAACCACGCCAGGAAGAACACCAACCTTCGGGAATTGGACTCCCTGCTGAAGGTGCTGGAGGACGAAGGGCAGCCCGTCGGAATGGACAGCGAAGGCCGCGGTTACATCGCCCCGTTCCGGGCGCAAGTCAACCTTTGCGACACGCACTTGCCGACGGATTTCATCAAGGACACCGTGCACAAGTTTCAGGGGCGCGAATGCGACGAGATCGTCTTCTCCACCGTACTGGACAAGAAGCGCTACAACCAGGCGCAAACACGCCTGGATTTCGCCGACGACCCACGCATGATCAACGTGGCAGTTTCGCGGGCCAAGCATCGCTTCACTCTGGTGACCGGCGACGAGGTGTTCACTGACAACAATGGCCACATCGCCGCGCTGATCCGCTACATCAGCTATTACGCGCAGGACGAACAGGTCGTACGCGCGCCGGTGGTGTCGGCATTCGATTTGCTCTACCGCGAGTTCGACCAGTCTCTGGTACGTTTGGACGCCCGCCTGCGGCCCGAGGATTCACGCTACAAGTCCGAGCAGATCGTGGCACAGTTGCTACGCGAAGCGCTGTCAGCCCCGGCGTGCCAGGCATTGAAATACCACACACAGATCCAGCTGGATAAGCTTGCATCGCCGGGCAGTCTCGACTGGACGGAGCCCCAGCGGGCGTTCATGAGGCGCGCCAGTTGCGATTTCGTGATCTATTTCAAAGTGGGCAAGAAACCGATAGGGGTGATCGAGGTCGATGGCGGGTACCACGACCGCCCCGTGCAGGCAGCTCGGGACGCCATGAAAAATGAGATTTTGGCTAGAAGTGGCATTCCTATTCTGCGGCTGCGGACCGTTGAGAGTGACATTGAACGGAGAATTGACGACTTCGTCGGGCAGTGGGCTGGTCCTACCCATGGCGCATAGGTACGGGGTCAGAGGCCGTCATTGGCTGACGGTGGCAATCGACCCATACCTGTCATTCGTGAGCGACAACAGTCGGCCAAAAACGGACGGTCGGTGACCTGCAAACACAGCGACGAGGCCTGTGCCCTTCAACGGTGATTCATCACTCTAGCCACCCAGCCACCGCTCAGGGGTTCAGATACTTGATGACAGCACCGGCAAACAGCTCTGGCTGATCAAGCATGATGAAGTGAAAACTGCCGTCAATGCGCCTGAAGCTGATGTTTGGGGTCGAGGCATAGGCGTTACGGAACATTGCATCAATCTGGGATGCCTCTACGCCGTAATGCAGGTCGTAGGCATAGACGACTTCGACCGGCACCTTGATGCGTCCAAGCTCAGGCCGGAGGTCGGTAACCATCAGTTCATACATCGCATCGGCCATAGTCTTTCGGTCCGAGTTTATCCCCGCTGCGACCAGGCTTGGTCTGGCCGCTTCGGTTTTGGCGAGACGGGCGATGGAGGCCTGCTGCATGGCGTCCACCTGCTCAGGCGTTGCCGCTAACATTGCATCGCGCATCGCAGCAGCATGCGGCGCCGCCGTTTCACTGGTCGCGGAGGGGTCAAACAGCAACGTATAAAAGGGCATCGCATCGACAATCATCAGGCGTCCCACTTGATCGGGATGACGAGCACCTAACATCAGCGCCACCTCACCACCCAACGAATGACCGATGATGACAGGCGCCTCGATGCGCTGGCTGCGGATGTATTCAGAGACAGCTTCGACCGTCGGCGCGATTACTCGACCGTCTGTATTGGTTACAGCAGGTGAGCCAGCAAAACCAGCTACCTGTACGAGATGGAGACGGTGGCTCTGCCGTAATCTGGAGGCCAAATCAGCCCATACTTCGTAGGACGACGCAAATCCTGGAATCAAGATAATATCTGTTCCCGAGCCTTGTACCAGAACCGAGATACCACCCTGCTTGACAGTGCCTGTGGGCAGAGGCGCAGCCTGGATCGGCGATGCAGACAGCAGCACCAGCGTGGTGACAACTCCGGCAAGGATCATTCCTGCATGCATGGCATTCTCCTTTTCGTGCAATACGAAATGACACTTACGATGCCAAGGTTGCCAATTGCAACAATGGAGAGGCCATTGAGCGGGTTCATAGCCATTCCTTTGACCGAAAAAAAATCATTGCCACTATACGGCGCACAAAAGCATCAGAAAACTATCCCCGCATGCAATCCTTGGTGCCTGCTTCGGATCGAAGCGGCCACTCTGCACCAGAGATTCAAGCTGCGCATCCATCACCTAAAATTGTTCAACCGCCCCTTCATCTCTTATTCTCAAGACCTGACCTGCCACCGCCCGCCGGAGCCCCATGAACCTCGCCACCCTGACCTTATTCCTACCGGCCTGCTTCGCTCTGAACATGGCGCCCGGCCCTAACAATTTGCTGTCCGTGAGCAACTCCACCCGCTACGGCTACCGCACCTCGTGCCTGGCAGGCGTCGGTCGCCTGTTGGCGTTCGCCGGGATGATCGCCCTCACCTCCGCCGGGCTGGCGGTGGTGTTGCAAACCTCGGAGTTGTTGTTCTACGGGATCAAGATCCTCGGGGCCTCCTATCTGTTTTACCTGGCGTATCAACTGTGGCGGGACAATCCGCAGGCGAAGTCTGAGTCGACGGCGGCCAAGGCAGGGTTGTGGGCCCTGGCCCGCCAGGAATTCCTGGTGGCGGCAGGCAACCCCAAGGCGGTGCTGATCTTCACGGCGTTCCTGCCGCAGTTCGTCGACCCGGCGCAACCGGTAGGCGCGCAGTTCCTGGTGCTGGGGGCGCTGTTCCTCGGGCTTGAACTGATCGCCATCAGCGCCTACGCCTACATGGGCCTGCACATGCGCCGCTGGTTCGCCGACCCCCGGGGCAAGCGCCTGTTCAACCGTGGCTGCGCCGTGCTGTTGTCGGGAGCGGCCTCGGTGCTGCTGATGGCCCGTCGCGGCTGAAATCCGCCACTTCGCTTCTACGCGATGCAGGACCAGCAATGGGCAGCGGATCGTCGTCACGCAGCGCTCCAGAGTCCAGTCGCTGAAAGCTTCCGAGAGCCAGGTGCCGGCCCACGCCGTGAGCACCCAAGGGGCCTTGTCACCGTGACAGCGATGCAGGCGCTCGATCTGCCCCGGGGCCTCGAACTGGTGCTTGGCCTGGCCGATCCCGTGCGAGGTCAGGGCCTTGACAGATGCATAGCCGGCTCCAGCCCCCGTCCGGCGCTCCAGAGCCGGGTGCCATTAGCACATTTGTGCTAATCGACCGCTGCCCAGGCCAGCGTTATAGTCCTTCGCACTCCCCTCAGTGTTCCCCAATGCCGCAGCTTTGCGGTGTCGGGGATCTCTATGCCTGAAAAACCACATCAAGGACGACGCATGAACACCTCCATCCCCTTCTCTTGACCCCGGCATCGCGGGTTTTCCCCTGGCACCGCGCCCGGCATGGGCAACGCCTTTCCCCACTCAAGGAACCTTCTCAATCATGAAACTCTCAATCACTGCCCTGGCGCTCGCCGTTGCTGTTCTGTCCGGTTGCGCCACCCCGAAACAATGGGAAGCCACCGGCGGCAGCAAGACCGACGGCGTAGTCCAGGTGTCCTACGAGCAAGGCCAGTTCGAGAACGGCCAAAGCACCGCGGCCCAAGGGCTGGCCACCGCCACCGAACGCTGCAAGGTCTGGGGCTACAAGAACGCCGAACAGTCGGGCAGCGAGAAGTCGATCTGCAAGACCATGGGCCAGTTCAACTGCCTGCAGACCACCGTGACCCAGGACTATCTCTGCAAGCGTTGATTGGTAGCCGACGGATCGGCGACCTGACGTTAGCGCGCTGCAACCCGTCGTTGACCTGCCCGGCCTGCCACGCAGCCCCGGGCACCCGCCTTCGCCGCGCGCATCTTTCAGGCCATCGCGCCTAGCGCCTGGTGCCGCTCAATGGCGGAAAATACCTGCAGCCGGGCACGATGCAATAGCACCCGCACATGGCTAAGGGAAATCTCCAGGTGCCTGGCAATCACCTCAAGCTCCAGGCCCTGACGCTCGCGGAGCAACAAGACCCGACGTTGCAGCAATGGCAGGCTGGCCAGTTCGCGCTCCATGCAGCCGCGAAGCTGCTCTTCGCACAACAAGGCTTCCGGGCTGTCTTCGTGCCAGTCCCGCGGCGCCGACAACCAGCCGCCGTCGACCACGGCAAAACGCCGAGCACCCAGGTCGTCTTGAAGGGATGGGCGCTCACCGCCGCCCAGCGCCTCACGGCGATGCTGCACATAACGACACTTGGCCGCGTTGGCGGTGATGGCCAGCATCCAGGTCTTGAGGCTGGAGCGGCACTGAAAGCCGGCGAGGTTGCGCACGATGGCCAGCCAGGCGTCCTGGACCACGTCGTCGACCTGCCAGTGCCCGACGATGGCCAGGGCCACCGAGCGCATGGCGCCCTGATGTCGCCTGACCAGTTCGCGGTAGGCCTGCGGCTCGCCGGCCAGCAGGCGCGGCAACAGCTGTGAATCGTCGCTGACACTTGCCAGCGGTGGGAACTGCAAAGATTCCATGTCGTGGATCTCCATGCCGATAAGCTCGCCCCTTCACCGCAGGGACAACAATCCTACGAACCAGCTTAGGAAATGGATGCGCCCTCGTGCACATTTTTCTCTGACAGCCGCCTCGGGCTCGCTATGATGGTTCACCATGAATCCCAGCCTTGCGATCCGCCAACCGTGTCCGCCCGGCGCCTGCATCTGCGAGCGCGAGCAGTTGCTGGACACCCCCGGAGCCGACCTGCGCATCCTCAATCTGACGCGCCAGGAGGAAAAGCGCCTGCTCGAACGCCTGGAAAACCTCAAGGACCTGGCGGACCTGGAGCACATGCAACGGCGGATGTACGAGCAACTGGGCATCCGCGTCGACATCAACCCCAGTGACCATGGGGTACGCAGCATGCGCGGCATTGCCATCTCCCTGGGCGAGCTGCCCGGGCTGTGCCGCAAGACCCGGCAATCGATCCCGGCCGCCATCCGCCGGGCCATGGAGCAGCGCCCGGAAATCGCCTACCGCCTGCTGGACTCCCAGGACCTGTTGCGCGGTACCTGAATGCTGCGCTCTCAGCCGTCAGGCTGGCCGCTCAAGGCTTGCAGCCTGGCGCCTGAACCCGGAAACTTGCCGCTGCTTTTTCCAGGACCTCTCTCATGCAAAACACCCCACTGAACGCCGCCGACTTCGAAGCCCTCGAAGACACCCTGCTCAAGTACGGCGACGACCACTCGGTACTCAACCCCTGCGAGCTGGACGGCTACTTCACCGCACTGGTGTCGGGCCCGACCCAGGTCGACATCGCCGAATGGTTCCCGGGGATCTGGGGCGGCGAGAACCCCAACTGGGAAGCCCCGGAGGAATGCCGGCAGTTCATCGATCTCTGTGTGCGCCACATCAACACCCTGGCCGAGCAACTGGCCAGCGATGCCCAAGGCTTCCACGCACGTTTCGAAACCACCGAGCACCAGGGCCAGAACCTGCTGCTGGCCGAGGAATGGTGCTTTGGCTACCTGCGCGGAGTGGCGGTGGGCAACTGGCCACAGATGCCGGCGCCACAGACCGCCTGGCTGCAGACGATCATCGACTGCGCCGAGCAGGACAACTTCGAACTGCCGGCCGATCTGGACCTGGACCAGCATCGCCAGCAAGTCGCGGCCATCGAACCGGCAGCGCGGGCGCTCCACGGCTACTGGCTGACCCAGCGCTAAGCTCCCGCCAAGGCAGGATCCGACCGATAAAAAACGCCGCTGGCCCTCCCCGGGCCAGCGGCGTTTTCATGCCTGCCATAAGGTGCTGCGCAGGGGGTTACAACAACTGACGCTGCACCGCTTCATCCAGGGTGCTGCGGGCCAGTTCCTGGACCACGTCGCGGGTGTCCTGCTGGAACGGAATGGCGACGATCAGCAGCAACTGCATCCAGGTGCGCACCGACTCGCTCTTGCGAATCCGCCCCAGCTCCTTGCCGTCCTTGTCCTTGAACACGGTTTCCTGGGTGAAGGTGTTCTTCGCCATGGACGGAATCACGAAAAAGGTCGCGCCGGTGATGATGGCCGAAGCCAGGCTGAACTGTTCATTGCGCTACAGGGTGGCTTCGGCATAGAGGTCGGCTTCGACCTTGTCGGTGCCGCCCCGGGAAAAGCGGCACAGGCCCGCTCTCGGAGGTTATTGATAGTCCTCTTCATAGGCCTGGAGCAGATTGAACAAGTGCTCCTGGGGCATCGCGCAGTCCTGCAACGGTTCGGGCGCAACCCCGTGCCATGGCTCATCGGGGTCGCTTTCGACAATCAGCAGCGGCACCTGGGCCTCATTGAAGAAGGCGAGGATGTCCCGCAGTTCCTGTTCACGTTGCACATGGTCGTTGTGAAACAGCTTGGCGCTGTAGAAGAAGCCCTCGGCACCACGGCGCAGATGGCTCTGGGCAACGCTCAGGGACAGGCCCAGGCGCTGATGGAGAAACTTCACTAGCGCCAGGCTGCTGGTGGGGGTCGCCACGGCGATGCTTATCCGCGACATGGCAGGCTCCTTGAAAAAACCCTGGCGATCCGCCGTGCAGTTACTCGGGTTGCCACAGTTCGAGACCCTCCATGTGGCGTTCGATGTCATCCATGTGGTCGTCTCCCAGGGTGCAGTCGAACGGCTCGCTGAGAATCCTGCGCACCTGGGCCAGGCGCTGGGTGACCTGCTGGCCATCGATGAAATCAGTGGTGGCGCGCTGGTAGTCGGCCACGGGTTTATCCATGTAATAGGCGCCCATCTTGTGCAGCGAGATCAAGACGAACTCCAGTTCCGCCAGGGCTTGCAGTGCCTGCTCCCCCGAGAGGGTGATGGTGCGGTTGCTTTCCAGCATCGAATACTTCCTTGGCTCTCAACAATTGGACAGACCGCCGCCACCTGAGTAGCGTGCGGCGCACACTTCAATCCGACAGGCCCCCAAACATGCAGATCAGGGACTATCAAAGCCGCGATCTGGAAGCGTTGCTGGCACTCTGGCTGGACGCTTCAATCCAGGCCCACCACTTTGTCGACCCCGACTTCTGGCGCAGCAAGGTCGAGGACATGCGCAACCTCTACATTCCCAATGCCCAGACCCGAGTGGCCGAACGCGACGGCCAGCTCCTGGGTTTTTACTGCCTGCATGAGGATCGACTGGCAGCGATTTTCGTCGGCGTGCAGCACCAGGGCCAGGGCTTGGGCGCGCAGCTTTTGGCCGATGCCCGCGAGCGCCGCTCACGCCTGGAACTGGCGGTGTATGCCGCCAACCTGCCGAGCATCGGCTTTTACCGCCAGCAGGGTTTCCAGGTGATCGACAACGGCATCGACCCCGATACCGGCCAGGCCGAACTGATCATGGCCTGGCCGGGCCGAACAACCGGCCTGACTGAAACCCTCAGCGACTCGGGGCCGGAGCCAGCTTGAGCCGGGTCGGGTCGATGGCGCAGGCCATGTTGCGCAGTTCCCCGAGCAACGACTGACGAGGAAATGCGGCCCATTGCGCAAGATCTTCCTTGCGCATGACCTCCACGCCCTGGGCGAACGGCGCGGAAAAGTACACCCGGCCAAACTGCGCCGATTCATCCTTCTCGCAGTTGATCACCCGAGTCGCCCGCGAGCTGTAGATCGGCGGTTTGCCGCCGCCCAGCTGAGCAGGCTTGGCGTAGTTGTTGACCAGATAGAACTGCCGCAGGTTGGGGTTGTTCTGGTAGAGGGCCAGCGAGTTGGCAGCGAAGTAGGTGCCCAGCTCCGGGGTCTCCAGCACCTTGAACATGCCCTCCGGACGCTGCGGCGCCGGGGCCTCCTTGGGAGTACCCGAATGGGCGCAACCGGCAAGCACAAGCGCCGCGCTCAAGCTCAACAGCTTGTTCATCGGCCCGCTCCCTGGGCCAGGTCCGGCCGCTCCTGGTGCAGCAGCGGCTGATCGACGCTGCCCTGCAACGAGCAGAGCAATCGGCTCTTGCCGCCTTCATCGCTGAGCATGAGGATCTTTTCCGCAGAACCCGGCGCCGGGGCGATGCCCGAAGCGGCGCCTGGGTTGTCCTGCCAGGGCGCCGCAGCGTTGGCCTTGATCTGCGGTCGGGAGATGAAGTATTCGCCGGCCTCCTGCCAACCGGCCTGGGGCAGCGCGGCCATGACGGCCTCGCGGCTGGCATCGATGTCAAAGCCCCAGAAGTGGAAGGTGCCCTGCTCACCCAGGTCGAACTGGCGATCGTAGTAGGCGGTCAGGGGCAGGCCCTGATCCAGCAGCGGGCGGGAAAACGCCGTCAGCGCGGTGGCGCTGTCGCGGCGCTCCGCCACCGGAATCCAGGCGATGCCCTGGCGCTGATTCTCCGCCAGCTTCACCACTTGCCCGAGTTCGGCGCGCTGTTGATACAGGGCCTTGAAAAACTCCGGCTGGCAGTCCAGCAGGCTCTGGCTGAGGCTGGCTGCCTGGGCGGTGCCGGCCCACAGGCCGAAGAGCAAGGCCAGCAGCGGTGTGCTGGAAAGGCGGGGCAAGGTGCGCGTCCGTTGCATGGTCTGGAGCATCCTGAGCAGGCGAAAAAACCGCGACTCTACTCCCGCAGGCAGCACCGAGACAAATCCGCCTGCAGGCGCCAGGCCTGCTGGGCAGAGCGGCGTCGCTGCCGCGTCAGAGGACAATGCTGCCCTTGAGGTACAAGGCGCCGTAGCCGCTGATGATCACCCGCCCGTTGTCCAGCACCTGACATTCCAGCTGGCCCTTGCGCGCCCCACCCTGCTGCGCCCGCAACTGGCGCTTGCCCAGGCGCGCGGCCCAGTAAGGCGCCAGGGAGGTATGGGCGGAACCGGTGACCGGGTCTTCATTGACCCCGACCCGCGGGCCGAACCAGCGCGAGACGAAATCGAACTCCCGGGACGGCGCCGTCACCGCGATGCCACGCACATCGAAGGCGGCCAGGGCGGCGAAATCGGGCTTGAGCGATTCCACCAGGCGTTCGTCGTCCACCACCAGCAGGTAATCGTCGGTGCGGTACAGGGCCTCGGCCGCCGGCAATCCCAGGGCTTGCAGCAGGGCCGGAGGTATCGCCACGGCCTCGGGCTGCTTGGCGGGAAAATCCATGGACAGCAGGCCGCCCTCGCGGCTGACCCGCAACTCGCCGCTGCGGGTGGCAAAGCGCAGCACGTCGCGGCGCTCGCCCAACTGCTCGAACAGCACCCAGGCCGCCGCCAGGGTCGCGTGCCCGCACAGGTCGACTTCCACCGCGGGGGTGAACCAGCGCAGTTCGAACACCTCGCCGTTGGGCACGAAATAGGCGGTTTCCGAGAGGTTGTTCTCTTCGGCGATGCGCTGCAGGACCTCGTCCGGCAACCAGGCGTCCAGGGGGCACACCGCCGCCGGGTTGCCGCCAAAGACTTGGGAGGTAAAGGCATCCACTTGAAAGATATCGAGCTGCATCGCGGTCATTCCTCGGCGCCTTGGGCGCGGATCTGTTCCAGGTAGTTGTAGATGGTGTAGCGGGTCACGCCGAGGGCCGCGGCGGCCTTCTCGATCCCGCCCTTGACGATGAACACGCCGCGGTCCTGCATCTGCCGCACGGCGTCGAGCTTGTGCTGCCGGGTCATGCGTGCGCCGCCGGGGCAGGCGCCCTGGATGATCTGGGCCAGCAACTGCTCCATGTCCTGGGGCTCGGCGATTCGCGGCTCGGGCGCAGCCCCCAGCCCCAGCATCTGCCCCAGGCAGGCGTGGGCCGCGGCGATGCCGCTCAGGTCACTGTTGCTGCACAGGCTGGCAAAGGGTTGCCCGCCGCTGTCGCGAAAGACCACGGTGGAACTGCGCAACTCGCGGCCGTCGGGGGCCTGGGTCGGGTAGTTTTCCAGCACCAGGGGCGTGCTCCCGGAGCGGTCCTCCAGGGCCCGCAACACCGCGGCGAACCCCAGGTCATGCCGGGGGCCGCCCAGCACCGGGCCACCCACTCGACGCCCGGTGACATGGCCGTTGGCAATGGCGACGATCGAACGCTCGGGCTGGTCGAGGTCATGCAGGACGATTTCCACATGGGGGCCGACCACACCCGCCAGCATCTTCAGGGTACCGTGCAGCACCTGCAGGACCAGTTGGCGCTCGGCAAGGACGGGGTCGGCAGTGGGGGTCATGGTGCTCTCGGTGAGTAAAACGGCAGCAAAAATTATCAACGTTTTGTTGAATTAACAACTTTTTGTTTAATTGATTCCGGTCACCTCCAGCCAACATGGCAATTGCATAGCCAGGGCCATTGCTGCAATATTCGCGAATGTTAAACGTTCTCATTTAAACCCCTTTCCTTCACGTGCCCTCCTCCATGACTCCCTCCCTGCTTCTTGTCGAAGACGACGCCCGACTGCGCGACGACCTGGACCTGCATTTCCGCCAGCGCGGCTTTACCGTCACCCCCTGCGCCGACGGCCGCCAGGGGCTGGCCGCGGTGCGGGCCGGACACTTCGACCTGGTGCTGCTGGACATCATGCTGCCGGGCATGGACGGCCTGGAACTGCTGGACACCCTGCGCCACGAACAGGGCACGCCGGTGATGCTGATGTCGGCCCTGGGCGCCGAGCAGGACCGCATCACCGGCTTCACCCGGGGCGCCGACGATTACCTGCCCAAGCCCTTCAGCCTGGCCGAACTGGATGCCCGCGCCGACGCCCTGCTGCGGCGCATGGCCCGGGTGCAACAGCAGCAGGCCACGCGCCAGGACCCGGACCTCGACTTCGACGACCAGGCCCAGGACGTGCTGCACCAGGGCCGCGCCGCGGGCCTCACCGGTTCCGAATACCGGCTGCTGGTGACCCTGCGCGAGCATCCCGGGGAAACCCTGAGCAAACCCTTCCTCTACCAGCAGGTGCTGCACCGCATCTACACCCGCCTGGATCGCGGCCTGGACGTGCACGTGTGCAACCTGCGGCGCAAGCTCGTCGAACTGGGCGTGCAACATCTGCAGATCCAGGCGGTGCGCGGCGCCGGCTACATCCTGGTGGAAGCGGAACGCCCCTGATGCGCCGCCATCCCCTGTTGTGGAAACTGGCCCTGCTGCAGATCGGCTTCTGCCTGCTGCTGACCTGGATCATCTGGACCTGGGGCCTGTCCGCCGAGCGCAGCACCTATTTCCTCGCCCCCGCCGACCGCCAGTACCTGGCCAGCTACGCCCAGCAGGCCGAGGCGGCCTGGCACCAGGGCGGCGCGGCGGCGGTGGACGCTTTCGAACAACGCCTGGCGGCCGAGGAAGACACCTGGGTCGCGGTGCTGGGCGAGCGCCTGCAACGCCTGGGCAGCACCGCGCTGACCGCTGAAGAAGCCAGCCGCCTGACCTTCATGCGCAAGCTCGACTGGCCCATGAGCCGGCGCCTGCAAGACCAGCTGCCCTACGTCAGCATCGAATTCCCCGAGCACCCGGAGCAAGGCCGGCTGGTGCTGCAACTGCCCGAGCGCCTGCTGCCCAGCGGCCTCACGCCCTGGACCCACGTGCTCAGCCACGGCGTGGTGCCGACCCTACTGGCCGCCCTGCTCGGCCTGTTGATCTATCGCCATCTCGTGGTGCCCTTGAACCGCCTGCGCGACCGCGCCGATGCCCTGCGCGCCGACGACCTGGAGAGCCAGGGGTTGGCCACTCCCCTGGTCAATCGCAGCGACGAGTTGGGCGAGTTGGCCCTGGCTTTCGAGCACATGGCCGAGCGCCTGCGCCAGAGCCTGGCCCAGCAGCGCCTGTTGCTGCGCACCCTGTCCCATGAACTGCGCACGCCCCTGGCGCGGTTGCGCATCGCCCATGACAGTGCACTGCCAGAGGAGCAGTTGCGTCAGCGCCTGGACCGGGAAATCGCCGACATGCAGCGCCTGCTGGAAGACACCCTGGACCTGGCCTGGCTCGATACCGAGCGCCCGCAACTGCCTACCGAAGCGGTGCAGGTGCTGTCGATCTGGGAAGCCCTGCGCGAGGACGCCTGCTTCGAAAGCGCCTGGGACACCGAGCGCCTGCCCTGCCTGCTGAACGCCGATTGCCGGGTCCAGGTGCACCTGGACAGCGTCGCCCAGGCCCTGGAGAACCTGCTGCGCAATGCCATCCGCTACTCCCCCGCCGACGGCCGGGTGAGTTTGCGCGGCTGGCGCGAAGGCGCGTACTGGCACCTGTGCCTGGAAGACCAGGGCCCTGGCGTCGCCGAGCAGGACCTGCAACGCATCTTCCAGCCCTACCAACGCCTGGACTCGGCCCAGGGCGACGGTTTCGGCCTGGGCCTGGCCATCGCCCGGCGCGCCGTCGAGCTGCACCAGGGGCGGATCTGGGCCAGCAATGGCCAGCCCGGGCTGTGCATGCACCTGCTGCTGCCCGCCGCCTAGGCCCGGCAACAACCGCGCCTGCGCGCAAAACAGGCCTGGTCCAGGCCTGGAAGTGTTTAGAAAGTTAATGCGCTTTACTCGCAAATAGCAGTCATTATCATTCGTGATCTTCCTGTTTCTGCTTCTGTCCGGAGATCACCGATGTCCATGCGCTCGATGCGTCCTTTCGCCCCTTTCCTGCTGTCCGGCTGCTGCCTGCTCAGCCAGGCCGTGCAGGCTGCCAACGACGGCACGGCCCAGCCGGCCCTGGAGCTGGAACCGCAGTCGGTGATCGCCACCGCCAAGGAAGAAACCAAGCAGGCGCCGGGGGTCTCGGTGATCACCGCCGAGGACATCCAGAAGCGCCCACCGGCCAATGACCTGTCGCAGATCATCCGCACCATGCCCGGGGTCAACCTCACCGGTAACTCCACCAGCGGCCAGCGCGGCAACAACCGGCAGATCGACATCCGCGGCATGGGCCCGGAAAACACCCTGATCCTGGTGGACGGCAAGCCGGTAGGCAGCCGCAACTCGGTGCGCTACGGCTGGCGCGGCGAACGCGATAGCCGCGGCGACACCAACTGGGTGCCGGCCGACCAGGTGGAACGCATCGAAGTGATCCGCGGCCCGGCGGCGGCCCGCTACGGCAACGGCGCCGCCGGCGGGGTGATCAATATCGTCACCAAGCAGGCCGGCACTCAGACCCACGGCAACGCGACCATCTACAGCTCGTTCCCGACCCACAAGGACGAAGGCGCCACCCAACGCATGAGCTTCGGCCTCAACGGCCCGCTGACCGACACCTTGAGCTACCGGGTCTACGGCAACGTGGCCAAGACCGATTCCGACGACGCCGACATCAACGCCGGCCATGAATCCCTGCGCACCGGTAACCAGGTCGGCACCCTGCCCGCCGGCCGTGAAGGCGTGCGCAACAAGGACCTCAACGGCCTGTTGAGCTGGCACCTGACCCCGGACCAGACCCTGGACTTCGAAGCCGGCTTCAGCCGCCAGGGCAACATCTACACCGGCGATACCCAGAACACCAACAGCAACAAGAATGTGCAGGGCCTGCTGGGCCACGAGACCAACCGCAGCTACCGCGAGACCTATTCGCTGACCCACCGCGGCGAGTGGGACTTCGGCAGTTCCATGGCCTACCTGCAATACGAAAAGACCCGCAACACCCGGATCAACGAAGGCCTGGCCGGCGGCACCGAAGGCATCTTCAGCAACAGCGAGTTCTACACCGCAGTGCTGCGCGACCTGACCGCCCATGGCGAGCTCAACCTGCCGCTGCATGCCGGTTTCGAGCAGACCCTGACCCTGGGCAGCGAATGGTCCCAGCAAAAACTCGACGACCCCAGCGCCAACACCCAGAGCACCAGCGAAGGCGGCGCGGTCAACGGCCTGACCTCCAGCAACCGCGACACCCAGTCCAGCGCGCAGATCTTCTCGCTGTTCGCCGAAGACAACATCGAACTGCAACCGGGCACCATGCTCACCCCGGGCCTGCGCCTGGACCACCACAGCATCGTCGGTGACAACTGGAGCCCATCCCTCAACCTGTCCCACGCCCTCAGCGACAGCCTGACCCTCAAGGCCGGCATCGCCCGCGCCTACAAGGCGCCGAACCTGTACCAGCTCAACTCCGACTACCTGCTCTACAGCCGCGGCCAGGGCTGCTACGGCCAGAGCACCAGCTGCTACCTGCAGGGCAACGACAAGCTCAAGGCGGAAACCAGCGTCAACAAGGAACTGGGCCTGGAATACAAGGCCGACGGCTGGGTCGCCGGCCTGACCTACTTCCGCAACGACTACAAGAACAAGGTGGAATCCGGCCTGGCGCCGGTGAGCCGTGCCAGCGGCGGCAGCGGTGCTTACCGCAACTCGGCGATCTACCAGTGGGAGAACGTACCCAAGGCCCTGGTGGAAGGCCTGGAAGGCACCCTGACCATTCCTCTGGCCAGCCAACTGACCTGGAACAACAACTTCACCTATATGCTGCAATCGAAGAACAAGGAAACCGGCGACTACCTCTCGGTGACCCCGCGCTACACCCTCAACTCGATGCTCGACTGGCAGGCGACCCAGGACCTGTCGCTGCAGGCCACCGTGGCCTGGTACGGCAAACAGACGCCGAAGAAGTACGACTACCACGGCGACCGCGTCACCGGCAGCGCCACCCAGCAACTGGCGCCCTACGCCATTGCCGGGGTCAGCGGCACCTACGCCCTGACCCGCAACCTGAGCCTGACCGCCGGGGTCGACAACCTGTTCGACAAGCGCCTGTTCCGTGAAGGCAATGCCCAGGGCGTGAACAATATCGCCGGCGCCGGCGCCGCCACCTACAACGAACCCGGGCGCACCCTGTACACCAGCCTGACTGCATCGTTCTGAGCCATCACCAAGAACCCGCCGAGAACGCCTGATGAGAACTTTTTTCCTGCCCCTGGCCCTGGCCTGGGGCCTGGCGGGAGCGGCCCTGGCCGCCCCCGCCCCGGACCAGCCCATGGACCGCAGCCTGCTGCAACCCCAGGACCTGCCCTACCGCTTCACTAGCCTGCAACTGGACTCCGCCGACGGCCAGCGGCACTACCAACTGTGGATCGGCAAGCCGCTGCAGGCGCCGCCGCCCCAGGGCTACCCGGTGCTGTGGATGCTCGATGGCAACGCCGCCATCGGCGCCCTCGACCCCGAGCAGCTCAAGCGCCTGGACCCGGGCCAGGCGCCGCTGCTGGTGGCCGTGGGTTACCAGACCCCGCTGCGCATCGAACGCAACGCCCGGACCTATGACTACACCCCGCAGCAACCGGGCATCGCGGAGCAGAAAGACCCGTTGACCGGGCAACCCAGCGGCGGCGGCGAAACCTTCCTGCAACTGCTGCGCGAACGCATGCGCCCGGCAGTGGCGGCGCAGGTGCCGATCGACGCCGGGCAACAGACACTGTGGGGGCACTCCTATGGCGGCCTGCTGGTGCTGCAGGCACTGTTCAAGCACCCCGGGGAGTTTCGTCATTACGCCGCGGCGAGCCCCTCGCTGTGGTGGGGCGACGGCTTGATCCTCGGCCAGGCCCAGGGCCTGGCCGAGCGCCTGCAGGGCCATCGTGCGCAATTGCTGCTGATGCGTGGCGGCGCCGAACCTGGCAACCCACGCCAGCCGCCGGGGCCCGAGGCCGACCAGCGCGCGAGGCAGTTGCAGGGGCAACTGGCCCAGGTGCCGGGGCTGGCCCTGGACTACCACAGCTTCGAAAAACTCAGCCATGGCGAAACCCTGGCCGCTTCCCTGCACTACGTGCTGCAGCGGCTGTACCTGCCGGCGGCCAAGGACTGAAAACCCGGCGCCCGGGGGCAAGGCCCGGGCCACGAATTCCAACGCAAGAGACGGAGTGCAAGCCTTGGGGCGGCGGGCTAATCTGCCGCTCGCCCCGCCACTTGTTCCGGATCGCCGATGCCCACCTGCCCCGCCACTCGTTTTCTTGCCGCCCTGGATGCCGACTGGGCCGCGCTGATCGCCGCCGTCGGCCCCTGCCTGCACCAGCCCCGCCCGGAGCGCGAGCCTTATCAGGCGCTGGTGCGCGCGGTGGCCTACCAGCAACTGCATGCCCGCGCCGGCGACGCGATACTCGGCCGCCTGCGCGCCTTGTTTCCCGGGCAGGACTTCCCCACACCCCGGCAACTGGCCGATGCCAGCCTGGAGAGCCTGCGCGGCTGCGGTTTCTCCGCGCGCAAGGTGGCGACCCTGCAGGGCATCGCCCACGCCACCCTGGACGGCCGCGTGCCCGATGCCGCCAGCGCCCGCGGCCTGGACGATGAACAGTTGATAGAACGCCTGACCCAGTTGCCTGGCATTGGCCGCTGGACTGTGGAGATGCTGCTGATCTACAGCCTTGAGCGCGCGGACATATTGCCGGTGGATGATTTTGGCGTACGCGAAGGCTACCGCCGCCTGAAAGGCCTTGAGCAACAGCCCGGCCCCCGGCAGCTGCGCCAGATCGGCCAGGCCTGGAGCCCCTGGCGCACCACCGCGGCCTGGTACCTGTGGCGCGTGCCGTCGGCCTGACCCGCTCCTGGGCATTGGTCGTTGAACCGAACCCGGCAGGCCACAACGCGATCCCACTGTAGGAGCTGGCTTGCCAGCGAAAGCGCCCGCAAGCGCTCCCCAATATCCAACCGCTGAACCGACACCGCCTGGCCGCTGCGCGGTTCGCCGGCAAGCCGGCTCCTACGAGGGTATGTCCTTCTGTAGGAGCTGGCTTGCCAGCGAAAGCGTCCGCAGGCGCGCCCCAATATCCAACCCCTGAACCGGCACCGCCTGGCCGCTGCGCGGTTCGCCGGCAAGCCGGCTCCTACGGGGATATGCCCTTCTGTAGGAGCTGGCTTGCCAGCGAAAGCGTCCGCAGGCGCGACCCAATATCCAACCGCTGAACCGGCGCCGCCTGGGCGCTGCGCGGTTCGCCGGCAAGCCGGCTCCTACATGCCCAGCCAGTTGGGCAGGGCCAGGGAGATCAGCGGCACGTAGGTCACCAGGATCAGGAACAGCAGCAAAATCATCAGCCACGGCATGGCCGCGCGGATGGTCTGGCCCAGGGTCAGGCCGGTCACCGCCGAGGTCACGAACAGGTTCAGGCCCACCGGCGGATGCACCAGGCCAATCTCCATGTTGACCACCATGACGATCCCCAGATGAATCGGGTCGATCCCCAGCTTCATGGCAATCGGGAAGAAGATCGGCGCCAGGATCAGCACGATCGCCGAAGGCTCCATGAAGCTGCCCGCCACCAGCAGCACCACGTTGACCATCAGCAGGAAACCGATCGGCGTCAGGCCTTCGGAGATCACCCAGGCGGTGATTTCCTGGGGGATCTGCTCGGTGGTCAGCACGTGGGCGAAGAGCATGGCGTTGGCGATGATGAACATCAGCATGATCGACAACCGGCCCGACTCCAGCAACACCTTGGGGCAGTCCCGCAGCTTCATGTCGCGGTACACGAACAGCGCGACAAAGGCCGAGTACACCGCCGCCACCGCCGCCGCTTCGGTGGGGGTGAACATGCCGCTGTAGATACCGCCAAGGATGATCACCAGCAACAGCAGGCCCCAGAAAGCCCGGCGCGCACTGCTCAACCATTCGCGGAAGGTGGCCCGCGGTTGCGCCGGCAGTTTCTTCACCCGGGCCACGATGTAGATGGCGATCATCAGCAATAGGCCCAGCAACAGCCCGGGGATCACCCCGGCCATGAACAGCTTGCCCACCGAGGTCTCGGTGGCGGCCGAGTACACCACCATGACGATCGACGGCGGAATCAGGATGCCCAGGGTCCCGGCGTTGCAGATGATCCCGGCGCCGAACTCCTTCGGATAACCGGAGCGCACCATGCCCGCCACGGCGATCGAACCCACCGCCGCCACGGTGGCCGGCGAGGAGCCGGACAAGGCAGCGAACAGCATGCAGGCCAGCACCGCGGCAATCGCCAGGCCGCCACGGATATGCCCGACGCAGGCATTGGCGAAGTCGATCAGGCGCTGGGCCACGCCGCCGGTGGTCATGAAGGCCCCGGACAGGAGGAAGAACGGAATCGCCAGGAAGGTGTAGGCGTCGGAAGTCTCGAACAGCTTGATCGCCAGGGAGCTCAGGGAATCCTGGCTGAACATCAGGATCGACATCGCCCCTGAAAGGCCCAGGGCAATGGCGATCGGCACGCCGAGGAACATGAACACCAGCAGGAACAGGAACAGACAGAGCACGGCCATCAGTCACGCTCCCCGTGGTTGCCGGCCAGCTTGCTGGCCTCCCCTGCTTCATCCGCCAAGCCCAGGCCGACCTGGCGCCGGGTGAGGATCCGATAGAAGATTTCCAGGTAGCGGATCAGCACCAGGGCAAAGCCGATGGGCACGATCACCACGATGTGGCTGATCCGGATGCCGAAGCGGTCCAGGTCTTCGGCGCCGATATGGGCGGCCATGATCGCGCTCAGCCACTTGTAGCTGGCGACCATGAACAGCCCGGCGTACACCAGGCAGCACAGGCAGGCCAGCAGCGCCAGGTAGCGTTGCACCGGGCGCGGGGTCAGGCGCACCAGGGCGTCCACTCCCAGGTGCCCGGCGGTGCGCACGCCATAGGAGATGCCGAAGAAGATCAGCCAGCCGAACATCGCCTTGGTCAGGGCCACGCTCCAGGTCATGTCCTGGGCCAGGCCCATGGTGGTGTCGCCCAGAACGTTGAAGAAGGCGCTGCTGGCGGCCCATTTGTCAGCCAGGGCGAAGAACAGGGTGTAGATGTTGTTGAGCATCACGTAGACGAAGGTCACCAGGGTCATGGTCGCCAGCAGCAGGGCAATCAGGCCCTCCTCCAGGTGCTCCCAGATACGTCTCAGGGACTGCATAGAGATACCTCGCGAAACGAGCAGTGGCCGTCCGCTGCGGACGGCCGGGAGGGATGATCAGGGGCGCTGGTTGGCGGCGTCGGCGGCCTTGATCAGGTCGGCGCCGATCTCGTCCTCGAACTTGCTCCACACCGGGCGCACGGTGTCGCGCCAGGCCTGGCGCTGCTCGGAAGTCAGTTCGATGATTTCGCTGGTCCTGGCCTCGACGATCTTCTGCTTGGCGCTCTGGTTCAGGGCTTCGGCCTGTTTGTTCACCTCCACCGAGACCTCGGCCATGATGCTTTCCAGCTCGCCGCGCACGTCTGCCGGCAGGCCGTTCCAGAAGGTGGCGTTGGTGATCACCATGTAGTCGATCAGGCCGTGGTTGGACTCGGTGAAGTACTTCTGCACCTCGTTGACCTTCTGGCTTTCATAGTTCGACCAGGTGTTCTCGGTGCCGTTGACGGTGCCGGTCTGCAGGCCCTGGTAAACCTCGGCGAAACTCATCTTGCGCGGGTTGGCGCGCAGGGCCTTGAACTGTTCTTCGAGCACGCTGGAGGCCTGCACGCGGAACTTCAGGCCGCGGGCGTCCTTGGGTTCATGCAGGGGCTTGTTGGCCGAGAGTTGCTTCAGGCCGTTGTGCCAGTAGGCCAGGCCGAGAATGCCCTTGCCCTGCATGGCCGTCAGCAACTGCTTGCCTTCGGCGGCCTGGAAGCGGTCCACCGCCGCCAGGTCGTCGAACAGGAATGGCAGATCGTAGATCTGGATCTGCTTGGTGTACTGCTCGAACTTGGCCAGGGACGGCGCCAGCATCTGCACATCCCCCAGCAGCAGCGCTTCCATCTCCTTGCCATCGCCGAACAGCGACGAGTTGGGGTAGACCTCGACCTTGACCCGCCCCGGCAGGCGTTCCTCGGCGAGTTTCTTGAACAGCAGCGCGCCCTGGCCCTTGGGGGTGTTCTCGGCCACCACGTGGGCGAACTTGATGACGATAGGGTTGCCGGTGGATTCGGCGGCCTGGGCCAGGCCGGCGGTGAACAATGCAGCGGCACAGCACAGCGCCCTTGAAAGCTTGAACATGGACATCACCTTTTTATTGTTGTGATAGAGGCAAGAGTGCCCAAGGCGCTGCGTATAGAGAATTTCGAATTTTTGATACCCGCGTTCACCCCAGCCGAACACCCCCTGTGTAGGAGCCGGCTTGCCGGCGAAGGGGCCCTCAAGCCTGGCGCTGCACCCGCCGACGCCTTCGCTGGCAAGCCAGCTCCTACAAGGGCGGTGCCTGGGAAATCGGCGTCAACCCCCGCCCCGTAGGAGCCGGCTTGCCGGCGAAAGCGCCCTCAAGCCTGGCGCCGCAGCCGCCGACGCCTTCGCTGGCAAGCCAGCTCCTACAAGGGCGGTGCCTGTGAAATCGGCGCCAATCCCCGCCCCGTAGGAGCCGGCTTGCCGGCGAAGGGGCCCTCAAGCCTGGCACCGCCCCCGCCGACGCCTTCGCTGGCAAGCCAGCTCCTACAAGGGCGGTGCCTGGGAAATCGGCGCCAACCCCCGCCCCGTAGGAGCCGGCTTGCCGGCGAAAGGGCCCTCAAGCCTGGCGCTACACCCGCCGACGCCTGCGCTGGCAAGCCAGCTCCTGCAAGGGGGCAATTGAACCGCGCGCGCGTAACCCCTACAGTCTCGCCTCCCGATATCACCTTGAGGTCAATGATGGCCGCACTTCGCCTGACTACCCTGCACACCACACAAGCGGTGCTGGATGCCTTTCGCGACAGCCAGGTGCCCGCCGAGGTGCTGCTGGAGGGCAGCGGCATCCAGCTGGCGGACCTGGACCTGCCCAACAGCCTGATCAACATCAGCCAGGAAATGCGCGTGTTCAGCAACGCCGTGGCCTTGCGCCAGGACCTGGGACTGGTGCTGGGGCGCAACCTGCACATCTCGGCCTATGGCATGTTCGGCCTGACCCTGCTGACCAGCGCCACCCTGCGCGAGGGCTGGTCCCTGGCCTTGCGCTACCCGCTGCTGCTGGGCACCTTCTTCCACCTCGACCTGGAGGTCCGCGACGGCCTGGCCTGGCTCACCGCCGACCAGTACAGCGAAACCGAGCTTGAGGTGTTCAACACCGACTTCTGCATGTCGTCCTACCGGGTCACCTGCCAGGACCTGCTGGGGTGCTCGCTGCCCCTGCGCGAGGTGCATCTGATGCATGGCCCCCAGCCCTACCTGGACAGCTATGAACAGGCCTTCAACTGCCCGGTGCGCTTCAATGCCGGGCGCAATGCCATCGGCTTCGACCTGGAATGGCTGGACCGGCGCCTGCCCCTGGCGGACCTGGTGACCCAGAACGACATGCTGCAGCGCTGCATCCGCCTCAATGAAGAACTCAGCGCGCGGCCGACCTGGATCGACCAGGTGCGGCGCATCCTCAATGAACAGCTGCACGCAGTGCCGGATTTCGACAGCCTGGCGCGCCAGGTGCACTGCTCGCCGAGCACCCTGCGCCGGCGCCTGCGAGCCCAGGACACCAGCTACCAGCAACTGCTGGACGAGCTGCGCTATGCCCGGGCCCAGCAACTGCTGGGGCAGCACAGCCTGCCCATCTACCGCATCGCCGAAGCCCTGGGCTTCAAGGAAACCGCGAGTTTCCGCCATGCCTTCCAGCGCTGGAGCGGTGTCGCCCCGGGGCGTTTCCGGCAGTTGGCCGGCCAGCTCGGGCCACTTTCAGACTGTGCTGAAGAATGACGTCAAATATCCCCTATTGACCGTTGCAAACATTCTCTCCACCGGCCATCCGGCCAAGAATGATCCATCAGATGGTTCTGAACATTTCAGACATGGAGTTGTCGCATGAAATCGCTGCACGCCGCCCTCACCCGCCTGGCCATGGCCTGCTCCCTGGGTGCCCTCGCCGCAACCTGCTCCCAAGCCGCCCTGGCCGCCCCCGAGCGCACGGTGAACATCTTCAACTGGTCGGAATACATCGCCCCCAACACCATCAAGGACTTCCAGGCCGAGAGCGGGATCAAGGTCAAGTACGACATCTTCGAAAGCAATGAAGTCCTCGAAGCCAAGCTGCTCACCGGCAACAGCGGCTACGACGTGGTGGTGCCTTCCAGCGGTTTCGTCAGCAAGCAGATCAGCGCCGGCGCCTTCCAGCCCCTGGACCGGGCGCAACTGCCGAACTGGAAGAACCTCGACCCGGCGCTGATGAAGCTGCTGGAACAGAGCGACCCCGGCAACCGCTACGTGATCCCCTACATGTGGGGCACCAACCTGATCGGCTACAACCGTGACAAGGTCCAGGAACTGCTGGGCAGCGACGCCCCGGTCAACAGCTGGGACCTGGTGTTCAAGGAAGAGAACCTGAAGAAGCTCAGCCAGTGCGGCGTGACCTTTCTCGACTCGCCTGCGGAAATGCTGCCCCTGGCCCTGCACTACCTGGGCCTGGACTCCAACAGCCAGAACCCCGAGGACTACCGCAAGGCCGAGGCCCTGTTGCTCAAGCTGCGTCCCTATGTGCGCTATTTCCACAGCGCCAAGTGGATGGGCGACATCGCCAACGGCAACATCTGCGTGGCCGTGGGCTACTCCGGCGGCTTCCTGCAGGCGGCCAACCGCGCCAACGAAGCCAAGAACGGCGTGCACATCGAAATGCGCATTCCCAAGGAAGGCACCCTGGTGTGGATCGACACCGTGGCCATCCCCGCCGGCGCCAAGCACGTGGACACCGCCCACGCCTTCCTCAACTACCTGATGGAACCCAAGGTCATTGCCTCCATCAGCAACTACGTCGGCTACCCCAACGGCGTCACCGACTCCAAGCCGTTCATCCAGCAGTCGTTGCTGGACAACCCCGATCTGTTCCCCAGCGCCGAGACCATGACCCGCCTGTTCCCCCTGGCGCCACTGCCAGCCAAGGCCGAGCGGGTCCGCACCCGTTCCTGGGTCAAGGTCACCAGTGGCCGCTGACTCACTCACCCCGAAGCTGCTCCGGGCCACCGCCAATGGCGCGCCTGGAGGCTTTCCACGCGGGCTTGCAGCCAACGCCCCGCGTCCTTGAAAGAAGACTTGCCCATGTCGTTGTCCACCCCTAGCCAACCGGCGCTGCACCTGCTGTCCATCGAGGCCTTGCTGCAGGGTTTTGCCACCCGGCGGTTCACCCCGCTGGACCTGCTGCACGCACTGCTGGCACAGATCGAGCGCCATGAACCGCAGCTCAACGCCCTGTGCGAACGTCAGGACGCCGCCGCGCTGCTCGCGGCCCAGGCGTCCACCGCACGCTGGGCGGCCGGGCAGCCCATGGGCCGGCTGGATGGCATTGCGATTCTGGTCAAGGACAACAGCGACATTCAGGGCTGGTACACCCGCAACGGCTCGAAGGCCCTGCTGGAGCGACCGGTGATGACCCGCGACAGCAGCCTGGTAGCTCGGCTGCGCGAGGCCGGGGCGATTTTCATCGGCAAGACCACCCTGCCGGAACTGGCCAGCACGCCCCTGACCGATAGCCCGCTGACCGGGATCACCCGCAACCCGTGGAATTTCGCCCTGCATGCCGGTGGCAGCAGCGGCGGCAGTACCGCTGGGGTCGCCGCCGGCTACGCCCCGGCCGCCACCGGTAACGATGCCGCCGGGTCGATCCGCACCCCGGCAAGCTTTTGCGGGGTGATTGGCTTCAAGCCCAGCCACGGGCTAGTGTCCGCCTGCCCGAGCATCGACCCCGGGGGCATGGCCGCCGAAGGACCGATTGCCCGCCATGTACGGGACATTGCCCTGCTGATGGAACACCTGGGCATCTACGAGCCCGGCGAGCCCTTTGCCTGGCCCCACGCCACGGGTGACTTCCTGGGAAGCATCGAGGACGGTGTCAGCGGCCTGCGCATCGCCTTCAGCGCCGACCTGGGCTACGCCGCCCATGTCGACCCGCAGATCGCTGCCAGTTGCCTGGCCGCAGCGCAGCTTCTGCAGCAGGCCGGGGCGACCCTGGTCCTGGCCTCGCCGGACATCGGCAACCCGGCGCCGAACTACCTGCGGGCCTGGCCAGTGGAAGTCGCCTGCGCCGTGGCCCAGGAAATTCCCGCCGAACAGCAGCACCAGGTGGGGGACTTTCTCCAGCAGGCCCAGGTCCGGGCGCGCCAGCTCAATGCCCTGGACTACGCCTGCGCCGTGCAGGAGCGGCATCAGGTTGCCCAGCGGCTGCATGATTTTCTCGGTGACTACGACTTGCTGCTGACCCCCACCGCGGTGGTCGAGCCGTTCGCCGTGGAGCGCCAGAGCCCGCCCGACTGGCCCGGCGACGTCAGCGCCATGTGGCAGCCGACCACCTTCCCGTTCAATTTCAGCCGCCAACCGGCGCTGAGCATGCCCTGCGGCCTGAGCGCCGCGGGCTTGCCCATCGGCCTGCAGATTGTCGCGCGCTTCGGCCGCGACTCACTGGTACTGCAGGCCGCCCGGGCCCTGGAAAAACGCCTGCCCGCCGGGATGTTCACGCACCCCAGCGGGCTGGCCGAAGCAGCGATCGCATCACCCGCAACACGCTAGACCCGCACGGCACAACTGGCTGGCGCCGCAGAAGCGGCGCCGACGCACGGACAAGGAGGTGGACCATGAATTCTTCAAGCAGTTGGTATCAAGACACCCAATTCGACCACGACATCTACGTGATGATCATCCGTGAGCCGAGCTCGCCCAGCCTTGATCCGCACCAGTCCGGTTCCAGCTACAGCTACGTCGGGCGCCTGACCGGCCACGGCCAGCACCCTTGCTTCTCCGTGCATTTCGCCTGCCCGCCCTACGGCAACGACTACAGCTGCACCGATGCGGCGTTGCAGGCCGGCCTGGCCCATGGCCGCGCGCTGATCGAGCACTGGCGCACCCGGGGCCGCAAGCCGCCGACGCCTACCGCCGAACTGGCCCTTTCCAGCTACAGCAACTGATTGCTGCCAGGTTGCATGGCTGGCTGGCGGAGCAAGGGTTGTCGTAGGCTGCGCGCTCATCCGGCCATCGGCCATTACCGAGGAGCATCGATCCATGCCCTACATCAACCTGCAGATCACCCGCGGCGCCACGCGCCAGCAGAAGGCCCAACTGGTCAAGGAGTTCACCGAATCGCTCGTGCGGGTGCTGGGCAAGAACCCGGAGCACACGCACATCGTGATCCAGGAAATCGAGCACTGCGATTGGGGTTTCGCCGGCGAGCTCAGCGACGGCGACAAGGCCTGAGCCCGCCTATTCGTCGACCGCCAGTGACATCAGGTAGTGCCTGGCCTGGCGGTACTTTTCCAGGCGCTGCAAGTCTTCGGCGCCTGGCTCGGGGATGCGCGACAGGTCGCTGTTTTCCGCCAGATCCGCCAGTTTCACCTGCCGCGCCAAGGGGTTGGCGCCGGCGCGGCGGATGAACGCCGGATAATCTTCGCCTTCCACCTTGGTCAGCGCCTGCAGCGCCGCCAGCACTTCTGCGCTGAAACCTTCGTCGCGCAACTGCTCCTGGGTGACCGGACAGTCTTCCAGCACATCGTGCAACACCGCGACGATCCGCGCCGCGGGCTGGCTCAGGCGCAGCATGACCCGCAGCGGGTGCAGGATATAGGGAGCGCCCCCCTTGTCGACCTGCCCGGCATGGGCTTCGGCGGCCAGCGCGATGGCGCGCTCCAGGCTGCTCATCGCAGGTTGCTCAGGTTGTTGGCGCTGGCTGCCGGGCTGTGCATGGGCCACCTCAGGGGGAAAAGACGGCCCATACTACCCCGCCCCCCGGCCCTGGCGCAGCGACTTCACGCCAGGGCCAACAGCCGCTGGGCACGAAGCAGCACCGGCGCATCGACCATCTGCCCGTCGACCTGATACGCCCCGGCGCCGTCCTGGCCGCCCTCCACCACCCGCTGCGCCCAGGCCAGTTCATCGGCGCTGGGGGCCAGGGCCTGGTGGATCACCGGCACCTGCCGTGGATGAATGCACAGGGCCCCGGCAAAGCCCATGGCGTAGGCATGCCGGATCGAATCCGCCAGGCCCTGGCTGTCGGCGATTCCCGGGTACACGCCGTCCAGCGGCGCCTGCAGCCCTGCGGCCCGGGAGTGCAGGATCAGCGCCAGGCGCGCCTGGTCCAGGGCGAACTGCGCCGCCGGGGTGGCGCTGCTGAGGTTGAGGTCCAGGGCCAGGTCCAGGCCGCCGAAGGACAAGCGCTGAACCCCGGGCGCCGTGGCGATCTGCGCCAGGGCCAGCAGGCCCCGGGCACTTTCGATGATCGGCCAGACCGGCCGCCCGCTGGCGGCGGCCCGCGCCACCTGGGCGGCGCTTTCGACCTTGGGCAGGAGGATCCCCGTCACGCCGGGTTGGGCCATGCAGAACTCCAGGTCGGCCTTGTGCTGGGGGTGTTCCGGGGCGTTGACCCGGACCCAGGCCCGGGCTTCGGGGTGCTCGCCGAGAAATGCCTGGAGGTGGTTGCGGGCCTGGACCTTGAGGGGCTCCTCGACCGCGTCCTCGAAGTCGACGATCACCGCGTCGGCGCCGCTGGCCAGGGCCTTGGCAAAACGCTCGGGACGGCTGCCGGGGACGAACAGCGCGGAGCGGACAATGGGGTTGGACATGTTCGGATCCTTGTTAATGGAAGACCAATTGCGGCCAGGCTTGCTGCCCGGCTCCTACGATAAAAGCCTGGTATTGTCCTGCCCTCTGTAGGAGCCGGCTTGCCGGCGAAGGCGATCTCAGGGGCCCCTTCGCTGGCAAGCCAGCTCCTACGATAAGAGCCCGGTATACCCTGCCCCCTGTAGGAGCCGGCTTGCCGGCGAAGGCGATCTCAGGGGCCCCTTCGCTGGCAAGCCAGCTCCTACGATAAGAGCCTGGTGTTGTCCTGCCCTCTGTAGGAGCCGGCTTGCCGGCGAAGGCGATCTCAGGGGCCCCTTCGCTGGCAAGCCAGCTCCTACGATAAGAGCCTGGTGTTGTCCTGCCCTCTGTGGGAACCGGCTTGCCGGCGAAGGCGATCTCATGGGCCCTCTTCGCTGGCAAGCCAGCTCCTACGATAAGAGCCTGGTGTTGTCCTGCCCTCTGTGGGAACCGGCTTGCTGGCGAAGGCGATCTCATGGGCCCTCTTCGCTGGCAAGCCAGCTCCTACGATAAAAGCCCGGTATACCCTGCCCTCTGTGGGAGCCGGCTTGCCGGCGAAGGCGATCTCAGGGGCCCCTTCGCTGGCAAGCCAGCTCCTACGATAAGAGCCTGGTGTTGTCCTGCCCTCTGTGGGAGACGGCTTGCCGGCGAAGGCGATCTCGGGGCCCCCTTCGCTGGCAAGCCAGCTCCTACGGGGAGGTGGGGGTTGAGATGACTCCGCGGGCCTGCAGTTGCTCGATGCTTTGCGCGCTCAGGCCCAGTTCGGCGAGGATCGCTGCGCTGTGCTGGCCCAGCGCCGGGACGGCGTCCATGCGCGGTACGAAGGCGCTGTTGCGCGCCGGCGGCAGCAGCGCCGGCAGGCGGCCAGCCGGGCTGTCCACCTGGCGCCAGGCTTCCCGGGCCGCCAGTTGCGGGTGCTGCCACACGCCCTGCATGTCGTTGACCCGGGCGTTGGCGATCTGCGCCTGCTCCAGCCGTTCGATCACCTGGGCGACGCTGAGCCGGGCAAACCCTTCGACAATGATCTGACGCAACGCCGCGCGGTTGGCCGATCGCTTGAAGTTGGCACTGAAGCGCTCATCGGCGGCCAGTTCCGGCAGCTCCAGTACCTTGTCGCAGAACGCCGCCCATTCACGCTCGTTCTGCAGGCCGAGCATCACCGTGCCGCCGTCACCGGCGGGAAACGGCCCGTAGGGATAGATGGTGGAATGGGCTGCCCCGGCCCGCGGCGGCGGCTCGGCCCCCTCGAAGGCGTAGTACATGGGGTAGCCCATCCACTCCACCAGGCTTTCCAGCATGCTGATGTCGATGCGGCTGCCCAGGCCGGTGCGCCCCCGCAGCAGCAGGGCCGAAAGAATCCCGCTGTAGGCGTACATGCCGGCGGCGATGTCGGCAATCGAGCAGCCGGCCTTGGCCATCTGCTCCTCGCCGGGGCCGCCGGTCACCGACAGAAAGCCGCCCTCGCTCTGGATCAGCAGGTCGTAGGCCTTTTTCCGCTCATAGGGGCCGCCTGTGCCATAGCCGGAAATATCGCAGACGATCAGCCGTGGAAAACGCTCATGCAGGGCTTCGAAGGACAGCCCCATGCGCGCCGCCGCCCCCGGTGCGAGGTTCTGCACCAGCACGTCGGCGCCGGCCAGCAGGCTGTCCAGCAAGCCCTCGGCTTCAGGCTGCTTGAGGTCCAGGGTCAGGCTTTCCTTGGAGCGGTTGGTCCACACGAAGTGCGAGGCCAGGCCCTTGACCCGCTGGTCGTAACCCCGGGCGAAATCGCCGCTGCCGGGGCGCTCGACCTTGATCACGCGGGCGCCCAGGTCCGCCAGCTGGCGGGTGCAGAATGGCGCGGCGATGGCGTGCTCCAGGCTGACCACGGTGATGCCGTCCAGGGGCCGTAGTGGTGCTGTGTTGTCAGTCATGTTCGGTCCTCGCCCTGTTGGATGTCGGGCATTCAGAGCAGTGAGTTGAGGTCGGCGGCGTCACGCAGGGCCCAGATCCGGCGGATCAGCTCGGCCCCCTGCTGCGGGGTGCGGGCGCCGGAGAACTGCAGCAGGCGCTGGAACTTGTCTTCCAGCTCGGCCCGGGACAGGCCATTGCCCGGATCACCCTTGGGCTCGTCGATGGCGCCGTGCAGGGTGCGGCCATCCAGGCACTGCACCTCGACCCGGCCCAGCCAGCGCTGCGGGTAGGCGCTGTCCACCTCGGCATCGAGCAGCATGCCGACCTTGTCGCGAAACGCCGCGACCCGGGGGTCGTGCAGTGCGTGCTGCTGAAACTCCGGCAGCCCGGCCTTGCCGTGCACCGCGATCAGGCCCAGCACGGTGCCCATGGAGAACTTGGCCTGGTGCACGGTTTGCGGCACTTGCACCCGGCCCAGCACGTCAATGGCGCCCTGGTGGACCCGGGCTTGCACCCGGGCAATCTGCTCGTGCTCCAGGCCCTCGCGCTGCATCAGGGCCAGCAAGGCGTCGGCAGCGGGATGGGTGTGACGGCAGGACGCGTGGAACTTGAACGAGGTCTCCAGCAGCGCCCAGCGACTGCCGAGGCGGTCGCTCAGGCACGCGGGCCGGGCATCACTGGACATGCCGGCGGCCATGCCCTGCTCGCCTTCGAGGATATTACGCGCGCCGCTCAGGCCGTCCCGGGTCAGGTAGGCGGCCAGCAGGCCATCGGCCGCAGCCTTGGCGGTGTGCAACTGCTTGGAATCGGCGGCGTCGCGCAGAAACTCCCAGAGCCCGGCGGCCTGGGTGCCGGCGCTGCCCAGCAGATTGATGAACTGCTCGGGATCGAACTCCATCAGCTTGCCCACCGCCACTGCGGCCGCCAGGGTGCCGACAGTGGCCGTGGTGTGGAAGATCCGGTAGTGGGAACGGCCCATGAATTCGCCGATGCGAATGCCCGCTTCATAACCGGCCACCGCCGCCAGCAGCAGCTCGCGGCCGGACTTGCCCAGGTCCTGGGCGGCCGCCAGCGCCGCCGGGAACACCACGGTGGCCGGGTGCAATACCGAGCTGTTGTGCAGGTCGTCCTGCTCCACCAGGTGCGATGAAGCCGCGTTGACCAGGGCGGCAAAATACGCCGAACTGCTGCCGCCATTGACCAGGATCGCCGCCGGCCCGGTGGCGGGCCCCATGTGCCGGGCATAGGCCTCGAACAACGGGATCGGATGCGCGCCCCGGGCTGCCAGGGCCGAGCCCAGCCAGTCGAGGAACAGCTCCTCGCTGCGTTGCACCACCGCATCGGGCAGATCGTCGTAGCGCAGGCCGGCCAGGAATCCGGCCAGGTCGTGGGTATGGCTCATCGGGGATTCCTCAGAAGCTGCGGGGCAGCTCGAGCAGGTGCTCGGCCACATAGGACAGGATCAGGTTGGTGGAGATCGGCGCCACCTGGTACAGCCTTGTCTCGCGGAACTTGCGCTCGACGTCGTATTCGCAGGCAAAACCAAAACCACCGTGGGTCTGCAGGCAGGCGTTGGCCGCTTCCCAGGAGGCCTTGGCGGCCAGGTACTTGGCCATGTTGGCGCTGGCCCCGGCGTTGCGCCCACTGTCGTATTCCGCGCAGGCGCGCCAGCGCATCAGGTCGGCGGCCTCGATCTCGATATGGGCCTCGGCGATGGGAAACTGCACCCCCTGGTTCTGCCCGATGGGCCGGCCGAACACCACCCGATCCCGGGCGTAGGCGCTGGCCTTTTCGATGAACCAGCGGCCATCGCCGATGCACTCGGCGGCGATCAGCGTGCGCTCGGCATTGAGGCCGTCGAGGATGTATTTGAAGCCCTTGCCCTCCTCGCCGATCAGGCTGTCCGCCGGCAGCTCGAGGTTGTCGAAGAACAGTTCGTTGGTCTCGTGGTTGACCATGTTGGCGATGGGTTGCACGGTCAGGCCGTTGCCGATGGCGTCACGCAGGTCGACCAGGAAGATCGACATGCCTTCGGATTTCTTCCTGACCTCGGCCAGGGGCGTGGTGCGCGCCAGCAGGATCATCAGGTCGGAATGCTGGACTCTGGAGATCCACACCTTCTGCCCGTTGATCACGTACTTGTCGCCGTGGCGGATGGCGGTGGTCTTGATCTTGGTGGTGTCGGTGCCGGTGGTGGGTTCGGTGACGCCCATGGACTGCAGGCGCAGTTCGCCGCTGGCGAGCCTGGGCAGGTAGTAGCGCTTCTGCGCTTCGCTGCCGTGACGCAGCAGGGTGAACATGTTGTACATCTGCCCGTGGACGGTGCCGGAGTTGCCGCCGCAGCGGTTGACCTCTTCGAGAATCACCGAGGCTTCGGCCAGGCCCAGGCCGGAGCCGCCGTATTCCACGGGGATCATCGCCGACAGCCAGCCGGCCTCGGTCAGGGCCTTGACGAAGGCTTCGGGAAAGCCCTTGCGCTCGTCGATGGCACGCCAGTAGGCGGCATCGAATTCGCCACACAGGGCACGCACGCCTTCACGAATGGCGTTGAATTGTTCAGGGTCGTGGGGGGTCATCAACAGGCTCTCCGTCCCGGGTTGTTGTTGGAATTCAGTCGAATTGCACGGCGCCGCGCTGGGCCAGCCCGGCTTCGTCGCCGGCCCAGAGTTCGGCGTGGCCGGGGGCGCTGATGCGCCCGCCCACCACAAAGGGCTGGGGGGCGATCAAGGGGCGCAGGCCGCGGTAGGCAAAAGCCCGCAGGCGCGCCGCAGGGTTGGCGCGGCAGAAGGCTGCCAGGCTCAGGGTGGCGATCAGCGGGCCGTGCACCACCAGCCCCGGGTAGCCCTCGGTGGCGGTGGCATAGGGCTGGTCGTAATGGATGCGATGGCCGTTGAAGGTCACCGCGCTGTAGCGAAACAGCAGGGTCGGGCTCGGTTCCAGCCTTTCCTGCCAGTCGCCCTCGATCAGTGCCTCGCTGCCCTGCAGTCGCGGTGGGGTCGGCTCGCGGTAGACGATGTCCTGCTCCTCGCGCAGGGCCAGCCGGCCATCCTGGGAATATTCGTGGCAGAGGGTGACGAACAACAGCTTGCCGGTGCGCCCGGCCTTTTCCTCGACCTGGATGATGCGGCTCAGGCAACTGGCCTCGGCGCCGGCGCGCAACGGCTCATGGAACTCCAGGCGACCACCGGCCCACATGCGGTTGCGCCGGTCTGCCGGCGGCAGGAAGCCGCCCCGGGCGGGATGGCCGTCCGCCCCCAGGGCCGAGGCCGGTTGTGGTTGCTGAAAGAAGCACCAGTGCCACAGGGGCGGCAGGGCCTCGCCGGGGGCGGGCGTTGCCTGGCCCAGGGTGGCGGCGATGCGCGCCAGCAGGCAGTGGTTGAACGCGTCGTCAATTCGCTGGCTGCGGCCGATCCAGGCACGGGGGTCGATGGCACTCATATAGGCAGGATCCTCATACGCAAGGGTGATGGCGGCCATCATGCAAGGGCCGACCGCGTACCGAGAATTTGCATTTCTATAAACCGGCGTTCGTTTATGCTGAACGCCTTGCGCCCACAGGAGCCCGGACATGCATTTCGATCTGGCGGACCTACGCCTGTTTATCCATATCGCCGAATCCCCCAGCCTGACCCAGGGGGCACGCCGGGCCTTTCTCTCCCCCGCCGCCGCCAGTGCGCGGATCAAGGCCCTGGAAGGTCAGCTTGAAACCCGCCTGCTGTACCGCGACAGCCGCGGCGTGGAGGTCACTCCGGCCGGTGAACGCCTGCTGCAGCACGCGCGACTGATCATGCGCCAGGTGGATTACCTGAAAAGCGAGTTCACTCAATACGGCGGCGATTCCACCGGGCACATCCGCATCTTCGCCAACACCACGGCGGTCACCGAGTTCCTGCCGGAAATACTCGCAGGCTTCCTGTCCCAGCGCCCAGGGGTCACGGTGGACCTGCAGGAGCGCCTGTCCCGGGACATTGTCCGCGGGGTGCTGGACGGCACCTCGGACATGGGCATCATCGCCGGCCCCGTGGAGGCCGCCGGCCTGCAGGTGCTGCACTTCAGCACCGATCACCTGGTGCTGACGGTGCCGGTGGACCACCCGCTGGCCGCCCAGGCGTCGGTGACCCTGGAACAGACCCTGGATTACCAGCACATCGGCCTGCATGAAGGCAGCACCTTGCTGAGCTTCCTGCGTGAGCACGTGGAGCGCCTGGGCAAGCAGTTGTCGCTGCGCATCCAGGTGTCGAGCTTCGAGGCGATCTGCCGCATGGTCGAGGCCGGGGTCGGCATCGGCATCCTTCCCGAGTCCGCCGCACTGCGGCACAGCCGGACCATGCAGCTGGTGACGGTGAAGCTGGATGAGAGCTGGGCGATTCGTGAACGCAGCATCATCGTTCGCGAACTGGAAGCCCTGCCCGGCACCGTGCGGGCGCTGATCGCGACGCTGATGCCAACGGCGCTGCAACCTGCCACCAGCCAGGCTGGCGAGTGAGGCCGGCCACGCCTCGGACACGGCAAGGCCCCAGGGGCTAGTGCCCCCGGGGCATGGCTGAGGTGGTCAGGCTGAAGGCGTTACTGCGGGCAGCCATTGCTGATCCAGGCACTGAGTTCATCGATCTGCGCCTGGGGCATGGAAGGGCCGCCCGGAGGCATCGGGCCGAACGCCCCTTCCGGCCCCCAGTAAGTGCCCGCGGTGCCGCTCAGGGCGTAGATGATGTTCGAGTGGGCGCCATCGCCCTTGCTCAGGATCGGCAGCGCCTGGCCGGTATTGGGGTCCTGTACCCCGGGTACGTTGCCGGTGACGAAGGCCTGATAGCTGGTCTGCCAGAAGGCCTCATGGGGAGCCCCCGATATGGGCAGGTTGTTCTGCGCGACGTAGCTGTCGAGAAGGTTCTGCACATCCTTGAAACTGTTGAGCGCCATGCTTATTCCCCTTCGATATGCGGATTGAACAACTGCAGATAACGCACACTGGCGGCCGCGGCCGATTCGGCGCCCGCGGCCTCGGGCAGCCGGACATTGCCGCCCTGCAGGATGAAGCTGAAGTCGTAACCGGCGACCTGGGCGTTGCCATGGCAGCCCATGCAGCCCCCCATGTTCACCCCCTGCACCGCGGAGGTTCTGCTCGGCTGGGAGAACACGTTCGGCGGCGGTGGCGTACCGGCCGCCTGAAAGGAGGTCGGCGCACCGTTGGTGGCAATCCGCCCCCTGAACTGCTGCAGGGTGTAGTCGGTTTCCACCATGATATTGGCCTGGTAGTAAACCCCGCGCCCATGGCTGATATCGGTCCTGGATATCTGCGTGGTGTCGAACGGCTGGGCCTGGACCGAGACCAGCTTGTAGTACAGCCAGGGAGAGTTGCTGATCTTGCGAGCCTGGTTGTAGTCCTGGATCGCCCGATGCGCGGCCTGATTGACCTGCACCACATCCGGGGTGATCGACTCATAGCGCTGGTTGACGCAGATCGGCCCGCCAGACGGTAGCCCGGGTTTGTTCTGCTCTTGGAAATACAGCTGCTTTCCAGGCTTGCAGAAACCGCCACTGGCCTTGACCAACGGCAAGTTGGGTTGCTGGGGAGTCGGTATCCCGTCCTGGTAGTTCAACCTGGGCGTGGTGGGATCGGCAGTCGGCGGACGGTTGACGATGGTGCCGTCCTGGTCTTCTACCGCCCGGCCATTGGCCAGCAGGATGTTGTCGGCCTGCTCGAAGGTGGCATAGATGAAGCTCGGGGCGCTGGGGGTCTTCTGGATGATGTGCAGCGCAACCATGGCCCACTGATCCTCGAAATAGCAGAGGCCGCTGTTCGGCGCCTTCTGCCGCTCGTAGAAACGCACGGTCTGCACATGGAATCGCGACGGATTCTCCCCGGGGCCGAGCTTGCGCCAGGCCGACTTGACCTCGATGGTGCCATTGGGAAAGTTGACCCGCGGGCCAGAGGGGAATACCGGCGGCTTCTGCTTGACCGCTGTATTGAAGGCGTTCGCGGCCTGACGCAGCGAGGGGTTGGCGTACCAGTACTGATTGGCCGCCACATAGGCGTATTGCACCTGATTGGCCTTGGCCAGGAAGCGCACCAGCTGGGGCTGGGAGTTGCCGCCGACAGGGGTCGCAGGCGATGCCCCGGCGAACATCTGGTCGAGACCGATCTGGGTGGTTTCGTCGAGGTTGATCCAGGCCGGCTGCCGCACCGGGGCCTGGCCGGCGCAGGCCTCGACCTTGACCGCGTAGTTGTAGGTAGGGGGAAAGTTATAGCCATAGTTGCCCCGCGCCCCGGAGCCCGGATAGCCGGGTGGTCCGACACTGGCGTTGCCATTGCCCGGGAAAATCTCCACCTTGCTGCGGTAGGTCTGCCACACCAGGGGACCGGTCTGGGCACCGAACAACTGCCGGGTATCAGGCACATCGCGCTGCCCGGCTTGGGCCGGCCAGTTCAGGGCAATGAACTCCTGCCAGGCGAACGCCGCAGCCTGGGCCAGGGATGCCTGGGGCGCGCCTCCGGGGATATCGGCGGGCACCGTGGGCGAGATGCTGATGCTCACCGGCGCCGCCTGGGCGAACGCCCCCAGCAGGGCCATGCCACTTCCGAGCACGCCGAGAACGAGCTGCCGTGGGATAGGGTTGCTGCCACGCTGACGGTCCATGTCTTGCCTCCTGGGTATCCTGATCGACAGCGTAGATCAGGGTTTGCGCGGGCCAATACCGGTGAAAAGACCATTAGGCACTAGGGTTAATAGCCAAATGCCTGCACGGTTTTGCCCGGGCCAACCACCGGGCCAGCCCCCGTGCGGCACTGCCAGCGGCTAGGCTTGGGCAGGTTGCTGACGCACTCCCGGAGGTCCCCATGCAACTCGAAGGTTCCTGCCACTGCGGCGCCGTCCGCTTCAGCCTGGACAGCGCCCACCCCTACCCCTATCAACGCTGCTACTGCTCGATCTGCCGCAAGACCCAGGGCGGCGGCGGTTATGCCATCAACCTCGGCGGCGATGCCGCCAGCCTCAAGGTTCAAGGCCGCCGTCACCTCAGCGTCTATCGGGCATTGATCAAGCAGCCCGGGGCCCACCGGGCCCGACGCAGCAGCGCCGAGCGGCATTTCTGCAGCCTCTGCGGCTCGGGACTGTGGCTGTTCAGCCCGCAGTGGCCGGAGTTGATCCACCCCTTTGCCTCGGCCATCGACACGCCCTTGCCGGTGCCGCCGGAGCACACCCACCTGATGCTCGATTCCAGGGCGCCCTGGGTGGAGATCGACTGGCACCCCCATGACCTGCAGTTCGAGCACTACCCCGAGGAGTCCATCGCGCAATGGCATGCGCGCCTGGACCTGCAGCGATAAGGGGCCGCCCCGACGGTGCTGCGCCGGTTTGCCGCACCCGGCCAAAGGGCCGGCCCAGACGGCGCGGAACCTGACCGGTGATCGCCAGCGGGCCGGTGACAGCGCAGATATTGATGTCGGTCAAGGGTGTGCCTCGCCTGCGGGGTGAAGCTCTAGGCAATTGCTCGCCCTTTGGTTTTCCGGAGACTTGATCATGTCCAGCAGCGCTCTCGATATCCTCGTCCAACCGCCCTTCCCGGCACAGCAAGGCCAATACTGGATCGACGCCTTGAGCGATGGCAGCCATGTGCTGATCCGTCCGCTACGGCCCCAGGACCGGGAGCGCGAGAAAGCCTTTATCGAAAACCTCTCCCCGGTGACCCGGCACCAGCGTTTTCTCGGTGAGATCAAGGAAGTCGGCGAGCAACTGCTCGATCAGCTGATGGATGTCGGCACCCCGCAACGAGTCGCCTACGTGGCCCTGGTGCACGACAACGGCGAGCTGCGGGAAGTCGGTATCAGCCGCTACGCCCAGGTCGACGACCAGCCTTGGCGCTGCGAATTCGCCGTGACCATCGCCGATGAATGGCAAGGCAAGGGGCTTGGGGCGCTGCTGATGCAGCACCTGATCGACGAAGCCCGGCACAATGGTTTCCAGCAGCTGTATTCGGTGGACGCCGCGTCCAACTACAGCATGCGCCGGCTGGCGAAGGTTCTCGGCATGCGCAGCGCCATCGATCCCGACGACGCCACCCAGGTGATCCACAGCCTAGCCCTGTAGCCGCTGCGCCGCGCCTCAGCCCGAGGCGCGGCCGCACTGCCCGCAGAACCGCGCCCCGGCGGCCAGTGGCGTACCGCATTGGGCACAGCCCGCCGCCACCAAAGACGCCGCGCATTGCTGGCAGAACCGCGCGGATGCCGGGTTCAGCGCCCGGCATCGCGGGCAAGGACTGCCCCCTTGTGTGGAGGCCCCGGCGCCGTGATGACCGCCCCGGGAACCGCCGTGACCACCATGCCCGCCGCCATGCCCAGCGCCATGCTGCCCCGCCAACAACCGCTTGAAAAAACCCATGTCGATCACTCCACTGTGCTGTGATCGCCAGTAAAAACCCTGTAGCTACTACAGAGTCAAGCCATTGCGCTCAGGTGCTCGTAGAGAATCCCCGAGCCGACAATGATCAGCACCAGGCCGCCCAGCACTTCTGCACGCTGCCCCATCACCGTGCCAATGGCCCGGCCGAGCATCACGCCCAGGGTGACCATGGTCATGGTCGCCAGGCCAATGGCAGCCGCCGCCACCCAGATGTTCACGTCGACGAAGGCCAGGCCCACCCCCACGGCCAGGGCATCGATGCTGGTGGCAAAACCGGTGGCGGCCAGCAGCCAGAAGCCCTGCTTGCGTGGTGCCTCTTCTTCGGCTTCGGTTTCCAGGCGCAGGCCGTTGTAGATCATGTGCAGGCCCAGTACCAGCAGCAGGCCGAAGGCTATCCAGTGGTCCCAATGGGACACCCATTGGCTTGCGGCCTGGCCGATGAACCAACCCACCACCGGGGTGATGGCTTCAATGACGCCGAAGATCAAGCCAATGCGCAAAGCTTGCAACAGGCGTGGCTTGAGCATGGCCGAGCCCTTGCCCACCGCGGCGGCGAAGGCATCGGTGGACATGGCAAAGGCGAGGAAAATGATCGAGGCTGGGTTCACGTTGAGTCTTCCGGTCGGGCTTGAGTCCACGACATGCCCACGCGCCCGACTTCAGCGCAGGTATGTCGATGGTCTCACCAACCGAAACGGTGCCCGTACCACGGCAGGTTGCCGAGAGTGTTGATACGGGCGCCACCGCGGTGCGCGGTGGCAGGTTACTCCCCAAAGAGACGCGCAGCTTACCCGGGCATTTGTGAAAATTTCATCAGCGCCTCGCCACGTCAGCTCCAGGCACCAGGGGCTGGCGGCGTGAGCGCAATCGGGGTTTAACACTCTTTGACAGTTTCCCGACAAAGCTGCCAAAGACTGCTGCGCCGCCCTTCCCTAGGATCCGCACATCCAATTGGCCCTCGGGTGCTGCATGTCCCGCAAACGTCTCGGCCTGCCGCTGGTGGGCCTGCTCTTGAGCAACCTTGGCTGCAACGGCCAGCCGCCGGCGCCGCCGCCCATCGCACCCGGTGATTACGCCAGCATCATCGGCTACCTGAAGCAGTACATCCCGCAACAGATGGCCGAGCACCAGGTGCCAGGGCTGTCGATTGCCCTGGTGGACGGCCAGCAACTGATCTGGGCCCGGGGCTTTGGCTTCGCCGACCAGGCCCGGGGCCTGCAAGTGACCGAGAACACGGCCTTTCGCGCCGGCGCCCTGTCGCAGTTGCTGACCGCCACCGCGGTGATGCAACTGGTGGAGCAAGGGCGCCTGCAGCTGGACGCGCCGCTGCAGGACACCCTCAGGGAGTTCTATGTGCGCTCGCGTTTCCACGAGGACCAGGATGCCGCCGACCGGGCGGTAACCCTGCGCCGCCTGCTCAGCCACCAGGGCGGCATTCCCAGCGAATACCTGCGCGACGCACATCGGCCCGACGCCCTCGATGAACTGCCGAGAAAGCTCAGCGGGCTTTGGCTGAGCAACGCCCCGGGGACCCAGACCGCCTACTCCAATCTCGGTTATGCCCTGCTCGGGGCAGCGGTGGAGCGCAGCAGCGGCGTGGATTTCGAACAGCAATTGCAGAAGAGCCTGCTGCGCCCGCTGGGCATGAGCCAGTCGAGTTTCGTCGGTGACAGCCGCACCCAGCCTTACCGGGCAAGGGGCTACGAAGACGGCGCGAGCAGCGATGCCCTGGTCCGCGACCTTTCCGCCCAGGGCTTGTGGACCAGCCCGCGGGACCTGAGCCGCTACCTGCGCATGTTGTTCGCCCAGGGCCGGTACCAGGACCGGCAGTTGCTGTCAGCGGCCTCCATCAACGAAATGGTCCGCGCGCAGAACGCCGGCAACCCGCTGGATTTCGACTGTCAGGTAGGCCTGGGCTGGTTCCTGTCGCCCTGCGGCGAGGAGTGGGTCCGGCCGGGTATCCGTACCTGGCGGCACAGCGGCTTTGGCGCAGGGTTCCATGCCCAGGTCAGTGTGCTGGCCGAGCAGCAGCTGGCGGTGATCGTGATGAGCAATGCCAACAGCGGCGAGGCCCTGGCCCAACCCCTGGTGCCCCAGGTTCTGCGCATGCTGTTGCAGGCCCACGGCAGCTCGGCACAGCCACCGCCGGCCGCAGCCCCGCAGGCCAAGCGCCGGAGGGTTCCGGAAGCCGCGGATCGCCATCTGCTGGCGGGTTTCTACGCCACCCGCTGGGGCGTGCTGCGGATTCGCGACCAGCACCGACGCCTGTACGCCGAGCTGGCTGGCGAGCGCTACGAGCTGCTGCGCGACGAACAGGGCTGGCTGCGGGTGCGCAAAAGGTTGCTCGGGCTCTGGAATCAGGACCTCGGGCCCCTGGGCCAACTGCAACTGGACGTGATGAAGGTCCAGGGCCATCGGGTGTTCACCGCCAAGAGCCACGGCCAGTTGCTGGCGGTGGGGGAACGGGTCGAACCGGTGCCGCTGACGGACAACTGGCTGGCCACGGTCGGCACCTACCAGGCCCTCAACGCCGACTCAAGCGCTGCCCCCATCGACGGCATGAACATCGCCCTGGAGGACGGCTTCCTGATGATCCGCAGCCTGCAGCAAGGTCGCGCCCTCACCGACTACATCCTCGCTCCGGTGGACAACGCCCACGCGGTGATCGCCGGCAACGGCCCGGGCCTGGGCGATACCGTGCGCCGCCAGATCAATGGGGTGAACCTCCTGGGCTACTCATTCAAACGTACCTACAACGCCAACTACCTGAGGTTCTGACTGACGATGAAACGCCTGAGACGCTCCACCACCACCGCCTTGTGGGCCGGCACCCTGGGCCTGACCGCGGTCTCCCCCGCCCTGCACGCCGAAGACTGGAAATATGGCGTGCACGCCGGGGTCGCCAGCGTGCCGCGCTACAGCGGCAGTGACGAACGCGCCGTGGCGCCGATTCTCGGCGGCGAGATCGTCAGCCCCTGGGGGGTGTTCCTCAATACCGACCAGGGCCTGGGCTGGGGCAATGAATGGGGGGACTTCTCGTTCAGTACCTGGGTCGGCCCGAGCGAGGAACGCCGCGACAAGAACCACCTGGGTTCGGGCTCCAAGCGCCTCAAGGGCATGGGCGAAATCAAGTCCCGGGCGCAGTTCGGCGCGCACCTGGGCTACGACCTGGGGCCGTTCGAACTGGGCGCCACCCTGACCCACGCGGTGAAGAAGAACAGCAACCGTGACACCGGCTCGGCCTACAGCGCACTGGAACTGAGCATTGGCAGCAACCTCTACCAGGGCCGCTTCGGCAGCCTGGATGCCAGCCTCAACAGCCTGTTCGGCAACGCCGACTACATGCAGACCTGGTACGGGGTGAGCGACACCCAGGCGGCCCACAGCCGCTTCGGCGCCTACCGGGCCAAGGGTGGACGGGTCAGCAGCGGCGCCGACCTGGCCTGGACCCTGCCCCTCAATGAGCAGACCAAGGTCTCGACCCTGCTGTCGATGAAGTACCTGAGCAAGGAAGCCGGCGACAGCCCGATCGTCGATCGGCGCATGCAGACCAGCATCGCCACTGAGCTTGAGTACAGCTTCTAAGAAAGGGAACACGCGGCCCGTGATCACCGGCCGCGTTGTTGCGCAGGTTCAGGGCTCCGTGGGCGAACCTCAGTCGAGGTGGGCCCAGGTCATGCGGAAGGAAGCACCGCCCCACTCCGAATCTGCCACTTCCACCTTGCCGCCATGCCATTGCGACACCCGCCGCACCAGGGCCAGGCCCAGGCCGAACCCGCCGGTACGCCGGTCCCGGCTGGCATCAAGGCGGGAAAACGGCTCGAAGATCTTTTCCCGGCCGTCCACCGGCACCCCCGGACCGTCATCGTTGACCCGCACTTCGTAGCCATGCTCCAGGCGCACCAGGGACACCTCGACCCGGCGGTCGGCGTAGCGGATGGCGTTGCGCAGCAGGTTGATCACCGCCCGGGCCATGAACCGCGGCTCGATGCGCACGTACTCCACCTGGCAGGAACGAATCAGCAATTGCACCCCGGCCGCCTCGGCCTCCAGGGCCACGCTGCCGACCACGCTGTCGAGCCAGCTCTGGGCCTGGATGTTTTCCCGATGGAGGGTGGCCGCGCCATGTTCCAGGCTGGCGTAGCTGAGGAGTTCGGAGACCATTTCCTCCAGCTCGCCGAGGTCGGCATACATGTCGGCGATCAGTTCGCGGTTTTCTTCCGGGTCCGGCTGTTGCTGCAACTGGTCCAGCTCGAAGGACAGGCGGGCAATGGGCGTGCGCAGTTCGTGGGACACCGCGTTGGTCAGCTCGCGCTGATTGGCGATCAGGCCCTCGATACGCGCCGCCATGCGGTTGAAGTGCTGGGCCAGGTCGCGGATGTTGGAACGTCGCGACAGGTGCAGCCGGGTGCCCAGGTCGTTGTCGCCAAAACGTTCGGCGGCCAGGCGCAGGCGCTCCAGGTCGCGCCAGTGCGGGCGCACCCAGAAGTACAGGACGATGCCCAGCAGCGCGCCGAGCAAGGCATAGGCGGCGATGTTGTAGAGCAGGGTCAGGGGCGGATCTTCCGGCAGCTTGATGCTCAACAGTTGCTTGCCGCCGTCGATGCTGCCGATGAATTCGGTGAACTCCTCGCGCACCACCAACTGGTTGGAATCCAGCAGGGCCTGTTCACGCACGCTCAGGTCCAGGTCGTCGGCCTGCACCAGCTTGAGCAGCAGCCCGTAGTGCGGCTTGAGCTGCTCCAGTTGCTGCTGGCGCCCGGCCTCGTCGAACGGCCGCAACTGTTCGCTCAAGCTGTAGGCCGGCCCGCGCACCGCATCGCGGTTGTAGGACTCGATCAGGTCGGCGGCCAGGTAGTTGATGAAGATGTGCTGCACCGCGGTCATGGCCCCGGCGAAGCCCAGGGCCAGGAACAGGTAGAGCCCGAGAAACAGACGCAGCATTCAGACCTCCCAGGCGAACGGATTGAACAGGTAGCCCTTGCCCCACACGGTCTTGATGCACACCGGCTCGCGCGGGTTGTCCTTGAGCTTGCCCCGCAGCTTGCTGATGTAGACATCGACACTGCGGTTGAGGCCGTCGAACTCGATGCCGCGCATGCGGTTGAGGATGTCGTCCCGAGACAGGGTCTTGCCCGGCGCGCTGGCCAGCAGCCAGAGCAGCTCGAATTCCATGGTGGTCAGCTCCACCGGCTCGCCCGCCAGGCGCACCTCGCGGCTGTTGCGGTCGATGCTCAGCACGCCGAATGCCAGGGCCCCGCGCAGGGTGGTGGTTTCCGGCACCTGGCGCCGTTGCAGGGCGCGCAGGCGCGCCAGCAGCACCGCCGGTTTTATCGGCTTGATCACGTAGTCATCGGCGCCGGATTCCAGGCCGAGGATGTGGTCCAGGTCGTCTTCCTTGGCAGTGAGGATGACGATCGGGGTGTCTGCCACGGCGCGGATTTCCCGGCACACGTGCAGGCCGCTCTGACCGGGCAGCATCAGGTCGAGCACCACCAGTTTCGGTTTGAATTCAAGAAATGCCGCCAGGGCGGTATCGCCGCGGTGGACCGTCAGCACTTCAAAGCCGTGCTGGGACAGAAAATGCGCGATCAGCCCGGCGAGCTTCTCGTCATCTTCCACCAGCAACACCTTGCCAAGACCCAGGTTTTCCATATTTGCCAATCTGTGAGCGCACACTTGTGCGCGCGCATTATAGGGGGCAAGAGGTTAAGGAAAGGATAACGCAAGCCACAAAACCCGGGACCTGCAGCGGTTTTGCGCGATATTTCATTCTTTTAAGAGTTTTTAACAATTTGCCCCTGCTTTTACACAAGGGCAGGCGTTCACCAGGCCGGCACGCCACTGTGAAAACGGAACTCCGGATCCGGCGACTCGATCAGCTCCTGCTCCGCCGCCCGCACCCGGTCGATGACCTGGGCGATGTCCTTGGCGTCGCCATACTGATAGGCCAGCTTCAGGTAGCCCTGGTAGTGCCGGGCCTCGCTCTTGAGCAGGCCGAAGTAGAACTTGCCCAGCTCCTCGTCCAGGTGCGGCACCAGGGCCTCGAAGCGCTCGCAACTGCGGGCTTCGATAAAGGCCCCCACCACCAAGGTATCCACCAGCTTCACCGGCTCGTGGCTGCGCACCACCTTGCGCAGGCCCGAGGCATAGCGCCCGGCATGCAACTGGCGCAGCTCGACCTTGCGCCGCTTCATCAGGCGCAGTACCTGTTCGTGGTGCACCAGCTCTTCCCGGGCCAGACGCGACATCATGTTGATCAGGTCGAGGTGGGAATGGTACTTGGCGATCAGGCTCAGGGCGGTGCTGGCGGCCTTGAACTCGCAATTCTTGTGGTCGATCAGCAGGGTTTCCTGGTCGGCCAGGGCCGCCTGGACCCAGGCATCGGGCGTGCGGCAGCCAAGAAAGTCGGGAATTTCAGGAAAGTTCATCGGCGCATTTCCGAACAATCAGCCACGACCGCAAAGCGGCAGGCAGCACTATCAGTGATCGTTAACATGAGGCTCACGGGACAAAAGGCTTCATAGCGAAAGGCCGGCGATTATACCGGCCGGGCCGCAGACCACCAGCGGCCGCGATTGATATGCATCAACATCCGGCTCGGGCGCCAGCAACTATAGTTGTGCACGCTAGGGTCTGTTCCCGTTTGGTGACGAGCCGCGTTGCTGGGCCAAACGGGAACAGACCCTAACCGTTCATCCCTTCCTGGAGATCCCGATCATGCAAAGTATCCGCAGTATCCTGGTGGTCATCGATCCCACGCCCGGCGAAAGTCTCGCCCTCAAGCGCGCCAAGCTGATTGCCGGGGTCACCCAGGCCCACCTGCACCTGCTGGTCTGCGACAAGAAGCACGAGCATTCGGCGCTGCTCAGCGTACTCAAGAGCAGCCTGAGCGGCGAAGGCTATAGCGTTACCACCGAGCAGGCGTGGAACGAGAGCCTGCACGAAACCATCATTGACGTGCAGCAGGCCGAAGGCTGTGGCCTGGTGATCAAGCAGCACCTGCTGGACAACCCGTTGAAGAAGGCCCTGCTGACCCCGGCGGACTGGAAGCTGCTGCGCTACTGCCCGACCCCGGTGCTGCTGGTCAAGAGCGCCACGCCCTGGAGCGGCGGCGTGGTCATGGCGGCGATCGACGTCGGCAACATGGACGGCGAGCACCGCACCCTGCACGCCAGCATCGTCGACAACGGCTTCGACATCGCCAGCCTGGCCAAGGCCCAGTTGCATGTGATCAGCGCCCACCCATCACCGATGCTCTCGGCCTCCGACCCGGTGTTCCAGCTCAAGGAAACCATCGAGAAGCGTTATCGCGAGGAGTGCAAGGCGTTCCAGGCCGAGTTCGACATCGACGATGCGCACCTGCATATCGAAGAGGGCCCGGCGGATGTGCTGATTCCCCACATGGCCCACAAGCTCGGGGCGGTGCTGACCATCATCGGCACCGTGGCCCGCACCGGCTTGTCGGGGGCCTTGATCGGCAACACTGCCGAAGTGGTGCTGGACTCTCTGGACAGCGACGTGCTGGTGCTCAAGCCGGCGGACATCATGGACCACCTGGAAGAACTCGCCGCCAAGGCCTGAGCCCCTTCCCCGCGACGCCACGGCGTAACCTGCGTCGACCATGACGACGCCTTCGCTGGCAAGCCAGCTCCTACAAGGACGGCGCCTAGGAAATCGGCGTCAACCCCCGCCCCGTAGGAGCCGGCTTGCCGGCGAAGGGGCCCTCAAGCCTGGCACCGCCCCCACCGACGCCTTCGCTGGCAAGCCAGCTCCTACAAGGGCGGTGCCTGGGAAATCGGCGTCAACCCCCGCCCCGTAGGAGCCGGCTTGCCGGCGAAAGGGCCCTCAAGCCTGGCGCCGCCCTCGCCGACGCCTTCGCTGGCAAGCCAGCTCCTACAAGGGCGGTGCCTGGGAAATCGGCGTCAACCCCCGCCCCGTAGGAGCCGGCTTGCCGGCGAAGAGGCCCTCAAGCCTGGCGCCGCCCTCGCCGACGCCTTCGCTGGCAAGCCAGCTCCTACAAGGGCGGTGCCTGGGAAATCGGCGTCAACCCCCGCCCCGTAGGAGCCGGCTTGCCGGCGAAAGGGCCCTAAGGCCTGGCGCTGCACCCGCCGACGCCTTCGCCGGCCAGCCAGCGCCTACGTTGGCATTTGCGAGGGGCAAATCAGCCCAGGGCTTCCTTGAGAAAACCCGGGGCGATGTAGCGCTGGTAATGGGCTTCGGAGAGCAGGAAGAATTCCCGATCAATGGCGTCGCGCAACTCCGGCAGGCCCCAGTCGCGAAACTCCGGCAACAGCACCATCCCGTAGGCATCCAGCTGAATGATCACTCGCGCGCCGCGGGCAATCAGCTGGTAGGCCCAGCAGTACTCCGACTGGTGCGGCACGAAGCGGATCTTGCGCTGCTCCAGTTGCGCCCGCAGGCGCTCGGGATCGAAGACTTCCAGCTTGCCGGCCATCACCTGCACCAGCAGTTGCTCCAGACGCAGCCAGACCGCGCGCTTCTCCTGTTCGTTGTAACCGTTCCAGTTGATCACTTCATGGTGGAAACGCTTGCAGCCACGGCACACCAGGTCACCGTAGACAGTGGAACAGAGGCCGACGCAGGGGGTCTTGATGGTCTGATTGGGCATAGATAGACAGCACGCAGGAAAACAAAACAGGTCGCAATGTTAGCCCTTTGTCTAACATTGATCACCCCTCAAAGTTTAATACGCCAACTTACGTTCAGGCTTTTTTTACCGTAGAATCAGCCAGCCTTTTTAGGCGCCAATGTCCGTTTGAAGCTGTTTTCAAAGCGTCACGAGCACAGTCGTTCCTTCAGAGCGGTGTTGGCGAGGGATTTTTCCAGCGGGGAAAAATCCAGCGCCAACCCTCATCAGCTCCCGTTCTGCAGGCGTAAAACTTTGAAAGCAGCTTCTGTAAGGAATTGTCGGTAATTCTGGCTAAGTGGCCCACAACGCCACGCAGCGCATGAGTACGGCAATTTCGGGATGAGCGTCCCGGACACCCATTTGGGACCACTGATGAGGGTAATAACTGTGCTTGAAGCCTACCGCAAACATATCGAAGAGCGTGCAGCACTGGGTATCGTTCCCCAGCCGCTTAACGCCGAACAAACTGCAGGCCTGGTCGAGCTGCTGAAGAATCCCCCGGCTGGCGAAGAAGCTTTCCTGGTTGACCTGATCACCAACCGCGTTCCACCAGGAGTCGACGAAGCCGCCTACGTCAAGGCCGGTTTCCTTTCCGCCCTGGCCAAAGGCGAAGTCTCCTCCCCCCTGATCGACAAGAAACGCGCCGTTGAACTGCTGGGCACCATGCAGGGCGGCTACAACATCGTGACCCTGGTGAACCTGCTGGACGACGCCGAACTGGCGCCCGTAGCCGCAGCTCAACTCAAGCACACCCTGCTGATGTTCGACGCCTTCCACGACGTCGCGGAAAAAGCCAAGAACGGCAACGTTCACGCCCAAGGCGTACTGCAATCCTGGGCCGACGGCGAGTGGTTCAAGAACCGCCCGGTACTGGCCGACAAGATCAGCCTGCGGGTGTTCAAGGTCACCGGCGAAACCAACACCGACGACCTCTCCCCTGCCCCTGACGCCTGGTCCCGCCCGGACATCCCGCTGCACGCCCTGGCCATGCTGAAAATGGCCCGTGATGGCATCGTGCCTGACGTGCAAGGCTCCATCGGCCCGATGAAGCAGATCGAGCAGATGCGCAACGACAGCTTCCCGATCGCCTACGTCGGCGACGTGGTCGGTACCGGTTCGTCGCGTAAATCGGCCACCAACTCGGTGCTGTGGTTCTTCGGCGACGACGTTCCCTATGTGCCGAACAAGCGTGCTGGCGGTTTCTGCTTCGGCAGCAAGATCGCTCCGATCTTCTACAACACCATGGAAGACGCCGGCGCCCTGCCGATCGAATTCGACGTGTCGAAGATGAACATGGGCGACGTGATCGACCTGTACCCGCACGCTGGCAAAGTCTGCAAGCACGGCACCGACGAAGTCCTGGCCACCTTCGAAATGAAGACCCCGGTCCTGTTGGACGAAGTACGTGCCGGCGGCCGTATCCCGCTGATCATCGGCCGCGGCCTGACCGAGAAGGCCCGCGCCGAGCTGGGCCTGCCTGCGTTCGACCTGTTCAAGAAGCCTGAAGCCCCCATTGAAAGCACCAAGGGTTTCACCCTGGCGCAGAAGATGGTCGGCAAGGCCTGCGGTCTGGCAGAAGGCCAAGGCGTTCGTCCTGGCACCTACTGCGAACCGAAGATGACCACCGTGGGTTCCCAGGACACCACCGGTCCCATGACCCGTGACGAACTGAAAGACCTGGCGTGCCTGGGCTTCTCCGCTGACCTGGTGATGCAGTCGTTCTGCCACACCGCGGCGTATCCGAAGCCGATCGACGTGACCACCCACCACACCCTGCCTGACTTCATCATGACCCGTGGCGGCGTGTCCCTGCGTCCGGGCGACGGCATCATCCACTCGTGGCTGAACCGCATGCTGCTGCCAGACACCGTCGGCACCGGTGGTGACTCCCACACCCGTTTCCCGATGGGCATCTCGTTCCCGGCCGGTTCCGGCCTGGTAGCGTTCGCCGCGGCCACCGGCGTCATGCCGCTGGACATGCCGGAATCGATCCTGGTGCGCTTCAAAGGCACGATGAAACCTGGCATCACCCTGCGTGACCTGGTGCATGCCATTCCTTACTTCGCCATCCAGAACGGCCTGCTGACCGTCGAGAAGAAAGGCAAGAAAAACGCCTTCTCCGGCCGCATCCTGGAAATCGAAGGCCTGGAAGGTCTGACCCTGGAGCAAGCGTTCGAACTGTCCGACGCCTCGGCCGAACGTTCGGCTGCCGGTTGCACCATCAAGCTGTCGAAAGAGTCGATCACCGAGTACCTGAACTCCAACATCACCCTGCTGCGCTGGATGATCGGCGAAGGCTACGGCGATGCACGTACCCTGGAACGTCGTGCTCAAGCGATGGAAGCCTGGGTTGCCAACCCGCAACTGATGGAAGCCGACGCCGACGCCGAATACGCCGAAGTGATCGAAATCGACCTGGCCGACATCAGCGAGCCGGTACTGTGCGCGCCGAACGACCCGGACGACGCCCGTCTGCTGTCCAGCGTTGCTGGCGAGAAGATCGACGAAGTGTTCATCGGCTCGTGCATGACCAACATCGGTCACTTCCGCGCTGCCGGTAAACTGCTGGATCAGGTCAAGGGTCAGCTGCCAACCCGTCTGTGGCTGTCGCCGCCGACCAAGATGGACGCTCACCAACTGACCGAGGAAGGCTACTACGGCATCTACGGCAAGGCTGGCGCACGCATGGAAATGCCGGGCTGCTCGCTGTGCATGGGTAACCAGGCTCGCGTTGAGCCGAACAGCACCGTGGTGTCGACTTCGACCCGTAACTTCCCCAACCGTCTGGGCGATGGTGCCAACGTCTACCTGGCTTCGGCCGAACTGGCGTCGGTGGCTTCGATCCTGGGTCGCCTGCCGACCGTCGAGGAGTACATGGAATACGCTGGCAAGATCGACAGCATGGCGGCCGATATCTACCGCTACCTGTCCTTCGACCAGATCGCCGAGTTCCGTGAAGCGGCAGCCAACGCCAACATCCCGGTGGTGCAAGCCTAAGGTTGTAGCGTTGTAAGAAAAAACGCCGCGTATCCTGCGATACGCGGCGTTTTTTTATGCCTGGGACAAAGCCCCGGCCTTCCAGCCCCGCAGGCTTTCCTGCAGCGTGTCGTCGACGCTGGTGCCGCTGAGCAGCACCTGGTATTCGCGGCTCGAGGGCAAGGCCGCCAGCGCATCCCTGGCCTCGTGCTTGAGGCGCGCCAGGGCCAGGTGCTTGTGTTCCAGGCTGACCTGGCGGAAGAACTCGTCCAGGGCTTCGATGCTGGTGCCGTCCAGGTCTGGCGATTCCTCCAGGCTGAGGATGATGCTGTGGATCGGCACCTCGACCTGGCGGATCAAGCGCAATGCCCCGCCCAGGATGCGCTCGGCATTGGCGAAGAACAGCGCCTCCCCCGGACGCAGGATCAGCACCCCGGGCACCTGCCGCGCCTGCGGATGCCGGCTCAGGTCGACGAAGTCATGGCCGCTGCCCAACTGGCCGAGGATCTGGATATCCGCCGCCGACATCTGCCGCAGCATCAGCAGGATGCTGATGCCCACCGACAGCAGCAGCCCGTCCAGCACCCCCAGCACCAGCACCGCGGTGACCGCACAGATCACCAGCAGCCGATCCCGTCGCCAGATGAAGTAGCGCCCCAGGGGCTGCAGGCTCAGGCCGTGGCCCAGGGCGTACATGACGATCGCCGCCAGCACCGGCTCCGGGGTCAGGGCGATGTAGGGCAGTACCGTCAACACGATCAGCAGCATCACCGCTGCCGCCGTCAGCCCCGCCAGGCGTGAACCGGCACCCGCGGCTTCGTTGGCCGAGGTGGCCGAGTAGCCGGCACCGGCGGGCATGCCGTGGAACAACCCCGACACCAGGTTGGAGGCGCCCAGGGCCAGCAAGTCGCGGTTGGACGAAACCCGGTCGCCGTGCTTCAGGGCAAAGGAACTGATGGAGCCGTAGGACTCGGCATACAGGATCATCACCAGGGCAAAGGCCAGTTCCCCCAGGCGCAGCCAGTCGGCAAAGGGCAATTGCGGCAGGCTCGGCACTTCCAGGTTGAGCTCGATGACGCCGATCAGTGCTACACCGTGGGCCGGCAGGTTGAGCCATTGTCCGGCGCCGATGCCGATCACCACCGCCACCAGCCCGCCCGGCACGTAGCGGATCCGCGAACAGATGATCAGCACCAGCAAGGCCCCCGCGGCCACTGCCGCTCCGGCCCAGTTCCAGCGCGGCCATTGCTCCAGCAACTGCGGCAGGAAACGCACCAGGTTGCCGTTATCCAGGTGCACCCCGACCACCGTGGCGAACTGCTTGAGAATGATGGTCAGCGCCAGGCCGAAGGCAAAGCCGCGCAACACCGGCTTGGCGATGAAGGCGGTGACCCCGCCGAGCCGGAACAGGCCGGCGAGAACGAAAAACGCCCCGGTCAGCAGCACCAGGGCGAAGGCCAGGCTCAGGCGTAGCTGGGCATCGCCGGCGGCCAGGGACAGGGTCGCCGCCGCCAGCACCGCCGCCGATGAGGAGGTGGCCGAGACAATGGCGAAGCGGCTGGTGCCGAACAGGCCGTAGCACAGCAACCCGGCGAACAGGGCAATCACCCCGGCCTGGGGCGGCAAGGCGGCGATGCTGGAATAGGCCACCGCCTCGGGCAGCAGCAGGCCGGCGATGGAGAGCCCGGCCAGCAGGTCCTGGGTACGCCGGGGCGCGGGCGTGGCAGGCGCCTGCCCGGGTTGATCAGTCGACAATCTGGCCCACCCATCCTGGCAAGTAACGTGCGTCCTGGCTGCGCGCCAGCTTCATGGCCCGGGCCTGAACCTTGGCCCCCAGCTTGCCCAGTGCCTCGCTGTCGATGCGCCGGCGGAAAAAGTCGGCCCAGAGGAACTCGCTGAACGGCGTGGCGTCCTTGGCAAAACCGCCGGCACGGCGCAATTGACCGGCCAGGCTGCGGTAGGGATCGTCCTGCAGGTCGAGGATGCGCTTGGGGATGCGCTCGAATGATCGGCGGATGCCCAGTGCATCGTAGGGATGGGCCCACTGGTTGAAGGCCATCACTTCCCAGAAACTTGCCGGCTCGACGAAGGACAGGTCCTTGAGCACCAGCAGCGGCACGTGCTTGACCTCCTCCTGCAACAGGGCCAGGCCAAAGTGGTGGTGGTCGACCATGTAATAGCGCTGCTGGGGACCCAGCACGCAGGGAAACCAGTGGTCATCCAGGGCCGCCTTGCGTGCTTTGCGCTTGAGCTGCTGCCACTCCTCGCGCTTGGCCTGGACTTCGGCCAGGCCGACGGTGAGCTGGGTCGGGTGCAGGGTCTCCAGCCGGGCGCGGATCAACTGCGGGTGGGCACGGGGCATGAACGGACTCCAGGCAGGAACAAAATCATCAGCGTAGACCTTTATTCCGGGAACCCGCGGATCTGCGTCAAGCCCCTGGAACAGGCCCGCGCCAACCGCTCCTCCTCCATCAGCGCCGCGCGCAAAGCACAACGCCGCCGGTGCTGTGGAGCACCGGCGGCGTCGTGGGTCCCGGGCGCTGAGACTTAGCGCGTGGTGGCCAGGGAGAACACCAGCGCACTGATGGCCACCAGGCCCACCAGGGTCACGAAGACATTGGAGGCCTGGCCGCGGTAGCGGGCCATGGCCGGCACCTTGCGAATGGCGTACATGGGCATCAGGAACAGGATCGAGGCGATCACCGGACCGCCAAAGGCTTCGATCATCTTCAGGATGCTCGGGTTGAGGGTCGCCACCACCCAGCAGATCACCAGCATGAAGGCTGCGGTCATGCGGTCCAGGGCTTTTGCACCAGGACGTCGACGGCCCTTGAGGATCAGGCCCTTGAGGCCTTCGCTGGCACCGATGTAGTGGCCGAGGAAGGACTTGGCAATGGCCACGAAGGCAATCAACGGCGCGGCGAAGGCGATGGTCGGATTGCTGAAGTGGTTGGCCAGGTAGGACAGGATCGACAGGTTCTGTTCCTTGGCCTCGGCCAGTTGCGCCGGCGACAGGGTCAGCACGCAACTGAAGACGAAGAACAGCACCATGGCCACCATCAACAGGTGGGCCCGGGACAGGATCTGCGAGCTGCGCTGTTCGGCGTGCTGGCCGTAGCGGCGCTTCTGGTCAACGGCAAAGGCCGAGATGATCGGCGAGTGGTTGAAGGAGAACACCATCACCGGGATCGCCAGCCAGAGGGTGTGCAGGAAGGCCGAAGGCGCCGGTACGTCGCTGATGGTGGTGAGGATGCCGCCGTTCCAGTGAGGGATCAGGAACACCGCGAGGAACAGCAAGGCAACGATGAAGGGATAGACCATCAGGCTCATGGCCTTGACGATCACCTGCTCACCGCAGCGCACCACGGCCAGCAGGCCGAGGATCAGCACCAGGGACAGCAGCGCTCGCGGTGGCGGCTCGATATGCAGCTGGTTGGCCATGAAGCTGCCGACGGTGTTGGTCAGGGCCACGCTGTAGATCAGCAGGATGGGGAAGATGGCGAGGAAGTAGAGCAAGGTGATCAGGGCACCGGCACTGAGCCCGAAATGCTCTTCCACCACTTCGGTGATGTCTGCACCTTCACGCCCGGAAAGCACGAAACGGGTCAGCCCGCGGTGCGCGTAGAACGTCATGGGGAAGGCCAGCAGCGCCAGGATCAGCAGCGGCCAGAAGCCGCCAATGCCCGCATTGATAGGCAGAAACAAAGTACCCGCACCGATGGCGGTGCCAAACAGGCCCAGCATCCAGGTGGTGTCTTGACGGTTCCAGCGGCTCAGGGTCGCTGGGGCCGCCGTTTCAAAGCGTTGATCAACGCTGTTGGCCTGATCATTCATCCGGTGGGATCTCCACATTCCGGTCAATTGCCATATCGGTCAGGGCCAGTCGGAGTACCCGACAGGCAGTGCCCCGCCGAAACAGAGGGGGCGCGATTGTCCGGGATTCCGAGGGCGCTGCATAGACTTAGCTGAGGAACGGTTTATACGCTGCAGATTTGCCTGGCGAGGTGTCTGGTCCGGCCCTCTCCCTCAGATTGCCGGTCACGCCTTGCGGTCCGCCGCCGAGCCCCTCCTGCCCTCCCGGCCGCAAGGCACGCCGGCGCCGGGGTCGGACCGCGTTGACAAGCTTCATGGCGCGACGGCATGATCGGTCCCCATGAATATCTACGCGCTGAACCCTGCCTCCACCACCACGACTGCCTCAGGCGGGTCGTGTGGTGGCTGTGCAGGATGAAGCAAGCACAGTAGAACCAAGGCCCCGCCAGCAATGGACGGGGCCTTTTGTTTCTCCGTCCACCTGGCACTACAAGGAGAGACAAGATGCCTTCATCCCATGCCAAGCGTGCCCTGCTGGTGATCGACATGCAGGTTGGCCTGTTCAACGGACCGGACAAACCCTACAAGCGCGAGCAGGTCCTGGAAAACATCAATCAGCTGATTCGCCGCGCCCGCCAGGCCGGAGCGCCGATCTTCGCCGTGCGCCATACCGGCCCTGCCGAATCGCCGATTGCCGCCGGCAGCCCGTTCTGGCAGTTGCTGCCGACCCTGGAGCTGGATGAAGCGCAGGACAGTGTGCTGGACAAGACCCGCCCCAACTGCTTTGCCGGCACCGACCTGGCCCAGCGCCTGAAGGAGGCCGGGGTCGAGGAACTGGTGGTGGTCGGGATGAAGACCCAGTATTGCGTGGACGCCACCTGCCGCGCCGCCAGCGACCTGGGCTTCACCGTGCTGCTGGTGGAAGACGCCCACACCTGCATGGACACCCCGCTGCTGGGGGCGAAGAAGATCATCGCCCACCATAACGCCACCTTGAACGGCCCTTTCGTGCGCCTGGCCAAGACCCCGGACCTGAGCTTCTAGAGAAGCCATCCCCTACCCCACCCGGGTCGCGCCGGCAACGGCGCAACGCCCCGGGAAGGGCCTCGCCAGGCATTGCCAAAAAGCCGGCAAAACCGCACTCTTGAGCCCTTTCCCCGCTTTTATGGAGTTTTCCATGAGTGCCACGACAGTCGCCGGGTGCGTGCTCTACAGCCTTCACCCAGCCACCCTGGCGCAGTTCTATGCCGAGCTCCTCGGCTGGCCGATCAGCGAACGCCATGACGACTACCAGCAACTCGTGCACCAGGGCTTCGAACTGACCCTGGTCCAGGTGCCGGCGGCAATTGCCGCGGGTATCCAGTTGCAGGCCCCGCCCCAGCCTCGCAGCGATTCAGCCTGCAAGCCGGTGTACCAGGTGGCCGACCTGCAGCAGGCCCGCCAGCGTGCCGCCGCAGCCGGTGGCCGGTTGTACCCCAGCGAACGCGAATGGCTGTTCAAGGAGGCCCGGGTCTGCGACGGCGTCGACCCGGAAGGCAACATTTTCCAACTGCGCCAGCCCCTGCCCCGCTAACCCCCTGGAGGAAGCCCCCGATGCGTGCCACCGTCCTGGTCCTGGTTGAAAACGTCAACGCCTACCTGCCCCTGCTGGAGCAGCAGGGTTTCTACCTGATCCTGGCGCCGACGCCCGCCGAGCGGGCCCGGGCGATCCGTGATCACGCCGGGCAGATCGATGCGGTCCTGACCCGTGGCCCGCTGGGCCTGACGGCCGCGGAGATCCAGGCCCTGCCGCGCCTGCAGATCATCTGCGTGATCGGCGCCGGTTATGAACAGGTGGACCTGCAGGCGGCGAGCAACCGCGGGATTGCGGTGACCAATGGCGCTGGGGTCAATGCCTCGTCCGTGGCCGATCACGCCCTGGCCCTGCTGCTGTCCCTGGTGCGCGGGATTCCCCAGGCCGATGCAGCGGTGCGCCAGGGGCAATGGCCGAAAATCACCCGCCCGTCCCTGGCCGGCATGCGCCTGGGGATTCTCGGCCTCGGCGCGGTGGGCCAGGCCATTGCCCGGCGCTGCGCCCTGGGCTTCGACATGCAGGTCAGCTATCACAGCCGCCAGCCCAGGCCGGAACAGCCCTACGGCTTTTGCTCGACCCTGGTCGAACTGGCCCGGGCCTCAGACGTGCTGGTGATCGCCACCCCCGGCGGCGCCGAGACCCGGCACCTGGTGGACGGGCCGGTGCTGCAAGCTTTGGGGGCGGAAGGTTTCCTGGTCAATGTCGCCCGGGCCAGCGTGGTGGATACCGACGCGTTGCTGCAAGCCCTGGAGCAGCGACGGATTGCCGGCGCGGCCCTGGATGTGTTCGATGACGAGCCCCAGGTGCCGGACCGCTTCAAGCTCCTGGACAACGTAGTGCTCACGCCCCATGTTGCCGGGCTCTCGCCCCAGGCCAGCCGCGACACCGTGGCCATGGTCGGGCGCAACCTCAGCGCGCACTTCGACGGCCAGCCGCTGCTGACCCCGCTGGCCCTGCCCGCGGCGAACCGACTGGCGCCCTGAGCAACGGGCAATGTCTATGCTGGTAGGGCCGGCCTGCCAGCCAAGGTGTTTTATTTCCCGATCTGAAGACCAGAAATCCCACACGCTGCGAAGCTGGTGCCTACCGTCTCGGGGGAAGATTCAAACGCTTGTATCAAAAGCAATGATTGTCCGGCAACACGCGTACCTATAAAGGCCCGCCACGATTGTGAGGGGCCGGTGGGCGCATTAGATTAGCCAATAATCTCTGGCCTCCAGAATAAGCAGAAGGGATAAGCATGGCGCTTACAGACCAATCCACCCGTACTCGATCCGGCGAAGAACTCGATGCCAGCCTGATCGATCCGTACCTCAAGGCGCACATCCCCGGGCTCAGCGGTACACCGCAGATCAGCCAGTTCCCCGGTGGTGCCTCGAACCTCACCTACCTGCTGGAATACCCCGGGCAGGAGTTCGTCCTGCGGCGGCCGCCCTTCGGCCACAAGGCCAAGTCCGCCCACGACATGGGCCGTGAGTTCCGCATTCTCAACCAGCTCAAGGACGGCTTTCCCTACTGCCCGAAAGCCTACGTGCACTGCACCGACGAGTCGGTGATAGGCGCCGAGTTCTATGTCATGGAACGGGTCAAGGGCATCATCCTGCGCTCCGACCTGCCGCCGGAACTGGGGCTTGACGCCGACCAGACCCAGGCCCTGTGCAAGAGCTTCATCGACCGCCTGGTGGAGCTGCACCAGGTCGACTACCACGCCTGCGGCCTGGGTGACCTGGGTCGCCCCGAAGGCTACGTGCAACGCCAGATCAAGGGTTGGAGCGAGCGCTACGAAAAAGCCCTGACCCCCGATGCGCCGCAATGGACAGCGGTCAAGGCCTGGCTCAACGACAAGATGCCCGCCGACCACCCGACCTCGAGCATCGTGCACAACGACTACCGCTTCGACAACGTGATCCTCGACCCGCAGAACCCGATGCGGATCATCGGCGTACTGGACTGGGAACTGACCACCCTGGGGGATCCGCTGATGGACCTGGGCAACAGCCTGGCCTACTGGATCGAGGCCGCCGACCCGGCGCCGGTGCAACTGATGCGCCGCCAGCCGAGCAACGCCCCGGGCATGCTGAGCCGCCAGGCGTTCGTCGACTACTACGCCGAGCGTTCGGGGATCGAGATCGGCAACTTCGACTTCTACTACACCTACGGCCTGTTCCGCCTGGCCGGTATCGTGCAGCAGATCTACTACCGCTTCTACCACGGCCAGACCCAGGACAAACGCTTCGCCCAGTTCATCCACATGAACAAGCTGCTGGAGCAGATGAGCCTGCAGGTCATCGCCAAGTCCAGCCTCTGACCGCGCCCCGGCGCCCGACAGCCACAACAAGGAAAAACCATGTCCAAGACTCAGATGTTCGACCTCGACGGCAAGATCGCTTTCGTTTCCGGCGCCAGCCGCGGTATCGGCGAGGCGATTGCCAAGCTGCTGGCCCAGCAAGGGGCCCACGTGATCGTTTCGAGCCGCAAGCTCGAGGGCTGCCAGCACGTGGCCGACGCCATCATCGCGGACGGCGGCAAGGCCACGGCAATTGCCTGCCACATCGGTGAGATGGAACAGATCAGCCAGGTCTTCGCTGGCATCCGTGAACAGTTCGGACGCCTGGACATCCTGGTCAACAACGCCGCCACCAACCCGCAGTTCTGCAACGTGCTGGACACTGACCTGGGGGCCTTCCAGAAGACCGTCGACGTGAACATCCGCGGCTACTTCTTCATGTCGGTGGAAGCCGGCAAGCTGATGCGCGAGAACGGCGGCGGCAGCATCATCAACGTGGCCTCGATCAACGGCGTATCGCCGGGGATCTTCCAGGGCATCTACTCGGTGACCAAGGCCGCGGTGATCAACATGACCAAGGTCTTCGCCAAGGAATGCGCACCGTTCGGCATCCGCTGCAACGCCCTGCTGCCGGGCCTGACCGACACCAAGTTCGCCTCGGCCCTGGTGAAGAACGACGCCATCCTCAAGACCGCCCTGGCGCAGATCCCCCTCAAGCGCGTGGCCGACCCGAGCGAAATGGCCGGCGCAGTGCTGTTCCTCGCCAGCGATGCCTCCAGCTACACCACCGGCGTTTCGCTGAATGTGGATGGCGGCTTTCTCTCCTGAATCCTGAAAAGGCAGCCTGGGGGCTGCCAGCCCTCGCATCAGGTTGAAGGTTTTCCTGACGCCCCCGGGCTGGGCGGGCCGCGAAGAGCGGGCCTGCCAAACAGCCCCGCAGGTGCAAGCTCCCTAGCCACAGCACAAGCGGCAAGCCACAAGCCACAAGCCACAAGCCACAAGCCACAAGTTTGGAGCTTGAAGCTTGCCGCTTGCCGCTTGCCGCTTGCCGCTTGCCGCTTGCCGCTCAATTTCATTTCCACCAATTGCAATTATTGAATTTTTATTCCATAACACACCTCCCTACAATAATAATTCTGCAGGTGCGGTTATGGATGAACTTGGTATTGGCTTGATCGGCACCGGTTTCATGGGCCGTGCCCACGCCCTGGCGTTTCGCAGTGTCAGTGCGGTGTTCGAACTGCCGGTGCGCCTGCACCTGGCGGCCCTGGCGGATGCCGATGCCGAGCGTGCCGGGCACTGCGCCGCAGCCTGGGGCTTTGCCCAGGCCCACACCGACTGGCAGCAACTGATCGCCAATCCCCGGGTTGGCCTGGTGGCCATCACCACCCCCAATCACCTGCACTTTCCCATGGCCATGGCTGCATTGGCGGCGGGCAAGGCGGTGTACTGCGAAAAACCCCTGGCGGTCAGCGTCGATCAGGCCCGGCAGATGCACCACGCGGCTCAGGCTGCCGGGGTAGTGACCCGGGTCGGCTACAACTACCAGCACAACCCGATGATCGTCCTGGCCCGGGAACTGATCGGCAGCGGCGAGCTGGGGCAACTGGTGAGTTTCCAGGGGGAATTCAGCGAAGACTTCATGGCCGACCCGGATTCGCCCTGGTCCTGGCGCTGTGATCCACAGCACGCCGGTGGCGCCCTGGCCGACCTGGGCAGCCATCTACTGGCCATGGCGCGCTTTCTCATGGGCCCGGTCCAGGCGGTAAGCGCCGATACCCAGACCGTGCACCTGCAGCGCCCGACCCACGCCGGCAGCCAGGAACGGCGCGGCATTGCCGTGGACGATCAGGCCCACGCCCTGCTGCGCTTCGCCAATGGCGCCCGGGGCACCTTCTGCAGCAGTTGGATCAAGCACGGCTACAAGAACCATTTGAGCTTCGAAATCAGCGGCACCCTCGGTACGTTGGCCTTCGACCAGGAGCAGCTCAACGAACTGCACCTGTACCGAGTCGGCCAGAAAGGCTTCCAGCGCCTGCTGGCCGGGCCCACCCTGCCCGGCTACGCGGCCTTCAGCCCGGCACCGGGGCACCAACTGGGATACAACGAGCTCAAGACCCTGGAGGTTCAGGAACTGATCATGGCCCTGGGGGGACAGGGTCGCGATGGCACGGATTTCCAGGAAGCCTGGGAAGTGGAGCGCCTGGCGGCGGCGATCCGCATTGCCGCCCAGGAACAGCGCTGGGTGACACTGTAGGAGCCGGCTTGCCGGCGAAGGTGGTCTTGCGGGCCCCTTCGCTGGCGAGCCAGCTCCTACAGCTGGCAGTGATTCCGTGGGGAGTCTGTAGGAGCCGGCTTGCCGGCGAAGGCGGTCTTGCCGGCCTCTTCGCTGGCAAGCCAGCTCCTACGGCTGGCAGAAATATCGCGGGAAGTCTGTAGGAGCCGGCTTGCCGGCGAAGGCGATCTTGCGGGCCCCTTCGCTGGCAAGCCAGCTCCTACGGCTGGCAGAGAAATCGTGGGGAGTCTGTAGGAGCCGGCTTGCCGGCGAAGGCGGTCTTGCGGGCCCCTTCGCTGGCAAGCCAGCTCCTACGGCTGGTAGAGATATCGCGCTGGGGTTACAGGGGGAGCGCGGCCAGGCGTGCGGCCAGGGCCTTGGCTTGCAGGGCGACGTCGGTGACGGCGGTGCTTTCCCACCACAGGCCACGCAGGGGGGGACCGAGGGCGAACAGGCGCTCGGCCACTGCGCCCTCGGCGTTGTGCACCGCGCCCATCGGGTCGGCGCTGATGCCCAGGGCCAGGGGCCCCGGCCGTACCAGGCCTCGGGCCAGCAGTTGCCGGGGCAAGGGTCGCGCCACTCGCCGCCAGTCGTATTCGATGCCGCTGGAGTTGATCAGTGCGTCGCCCAGCATCCGTGTGCGCTCACTCGTCCCGCGATAGCGCAGGACAATCGCCAATTGGCCATCAGCAGCCGGTTCCAACCCCTGGTAGCACGCGGCGTGAATCCGCAACCGCCCTTCCCCGTGCAGGCGCGCCAGCAATTCGGCGCTCAAGGGTGGCGAGCGGTGGTGGTGACTCTCCCACCAGGGCCGCACATGCCGCACGAACTGTCGGCGCTGTACCTCGGTGGCCTGGCTCCAGAGCCGGCCGATATGGGCCCGCACCGTGTCCAGGGGCGCCTGCCAGTCGATTCCCCGGGCCTGGGCCTGGCGGCATTGGCGGCGCAGCTCGCCCATCAGTTGGCGCGGTGTGCGGATGCTCGGGTCCTGCGCCAGGAAGTCGCTCCAGACTGGGGGCTGGCGCCGTACATGGGGCAACAGCCCGTGGCGGGAAAACACCTCGATGGGCCCGCGATGCCCGGCCTGCTCCAGGGACACCACGGCATCGACCATGGTCAAGCCGGCGCCAATGATCAGCACCCGGGCCTGGGGGTCCAGCTGTGCCATGGCCGGGACATCCCAGGGATCCAGCGCCGCCGCATTCAAGCCGCTGGACTCGGTCTGGGGGGTACGCGCCGCCGGGAACATGCCGGTGGCCAGCACGGCAACGGCGCCGTGCAACTGGCGGCCGTCAGCCAGGGTCAGGCGAGCCCCGGCAGGGTCGATTTGCAGGTCCACCGCTTCGCCGCGCACATGCTGTACCGAGGACAGGTATTGCGCGCCGGCCACCCGAGCTTCGGCCAAGCGTTGCTGAACATAGACGCCAAACAGGCCCCGGGGTGGGAACAGCTCGCTGACCGGCACGGGCTGCTGCGCCGACTCGGGCCAGCCACCGCCGGCAATATGCTCGGCCAGCCATTGGCTCAGGTCATCGGGGTTGTCCGGGTCGACGCTCATGCGCGCCGCATTGCCGTTCAGGGTATGCCCCAGTTCCACGGCGCTGTAGGCCTCGCCGCGCCCCAGCTCGCTGCGGGGCTCGATCACCAGGATGCGCCGCCGGCCTGGCAGGCGCAGCAATTGCGCCGCGAGCAAGGTGCCACTGAGGCCACCGCCGACAATCAGGATTTCGGCGTCTCGGCTGGCCGCTAGCGCAGGGGTCTGGTTCATGGAGTGCTCACGGTCAATGTTGGCCCTGGAAACAGTCATGCCGCACCTCGGCGCACGGCAAGCCTGCTGGAGCGCCAGGTTACTGCGTGGCCCGGCGTTCAGGAAGCGTGGCGGCGCCTTGCGCACAGGTTTCCGGCGCTGGAGGCAATGTCCGCGAGGATCATAAACGCCGCAGCCAGGCGAACCTCATCCAGCGATACCAAAGAACTAGAAACCCCGGCTCGTTCGTCCTCCGACCAACAGCGCCGGTAGTGTGTGCCTGCTGGGTAAAGACCGGGCTCTGGCCACTTTCCAGCCATTGCTGCAGCAGCAACGGCAACCCGTCAGGCTGGCGTCCACGGGACTCGTTCCAAGGCCCGGCGCTGGGTGCGGCGCCGAACCAACGCCCCTCGGGCCGGGCAGCCTCCCTGACGCCCAGCAACTGGACAAAGGTCAGCGACTGCACTCGCGGCCTCGCTGGCAGCGCAGACAATGGCTGATGGCTGATCAGCCAGCGCGGCGCCAGGGCCGGCTCGGCCAGGGAATGCCAGAACGCCAGTGGCACAGGCTCGGAAACAAAGCCGTGACTCGGCCGCCAGCGCCAGAGGTGGCGTTGCAACACCTGGGGCGAACACTCCGCCCCCAGGCACCGCACCTGGGCACCCAGGCTCTGGGCAGCCAGGGCCAGCAGCAACATGGCGGGATCGGCGTCGCCACTGAGCAGCAACTGCGAACCGGCTGTCAGCTCGTGCTGGCGCAGGCCATCGGCCAGGCGCTGGACATCGCGCAGCACATCGATCCAGCGCCACACCCACCAGCGCCCCAGGCGTCTGTGACGCAAGGCCGTGCGCAAGGGGCTGACCCGGGCCCAATGACCCAATTGCGCCAAGGCCTCAGGCAACTGCAGCAGAACGGCGTCGTCGGGCCCGTTGCAGGGTGGACAGGAAGACAACTGATTCATGGAACACCTCGCTCGTGCAGACAAGAGCGTGCGGTGGTCCGCTGGCTGGATCAGCCGTAGCCGCAGGGTGCATCTGCGAGCACAGCCTCGACGTTCAGGGTCATGCGCTCTTCTGCGCCGCCTGGCGCTGCTGGCCGAGGTTGCGCCAGGCACTGCCCGGGTGGCTTTCGGGCAGGCGCGGGCCCGCACCGAAGAGTTTTTCCCGCAGGGTGCCCGGGCTGTAGTCGGTCTTGTACACGCCGCGCTTCTGCAACTCCGGCACCAGCAACTCCACGGCATCGATAAAGGTTTCGTGGGTCAGTGCATAGGCCAGGTTGAAACCATCGACGTCGGTGTCCTCGACCCATTCCTGGAGCAGGTCGGCCACGGTTTCCGGGCTGCCGACAAACAGCGGGCCAAAACCGCCGATGCCCACCCAGTCGGCCAGTTCGTGAGGGGTCCAGACCTTGTTCGGATCTGCCGTGGAAAAGGCCTCCACCGCCGACTGGATGGCGTTGGTGTGCACATGCTTGAGGGGCTCGTCGGGCTTGAAGCGGCTGAAGTCGATGCCGGTCCAGCCGGAAATCAGCGCCAGGGCCCCCTCATAGCTGACCCAGGATTTGTACTCTTCGAACTTGGCCCTGGCCTTGGCATCGGTCTCGCCAAGGATCACCGTCTGCAGGTTGAAGATCAGCACCTTCGACGGGTCGCGCCCGGCCTCGGCAGCGCGGCGACGGATATCGGCCACGGTGTTTTTCAGCAGGACCTTGGACGGCGCGGCAACGAACACGCATTCGGCGTGCTCAGCGGCGAACTGCTTGCCGCGGCTCGACGCACCGGCCTGGTAGAGCACCGGGGTGCGCTGCGGCGAAGGCTCGCAGAGGTGGATGCCCGGCACCTGGAAGTGCCTGCCCACGTGCTGGATCTCGTGGATCTTGCTCGGGTCGCTGAAGATGCGCCGCTCGCGGTCCCGCAGGATCGCGCCGTCCTCCCAACTGCCCTCCCAGAGCTTGTAGCAGACCTCCAGGTATTCCTCGGCGTAGTCGTAGCGGGCGTCGTGCTCGGTCTGGGCCTGGTGCCCGATGTTCTTCGCCCCGCTCTCCAGGTAGGAGGTGACGATGTTCCAGCCGGCGCGGCCCTTGGTCAGGTGGTCGAGGGTAGAGAGGCGTCGGGCGAAGGGATAGGGGTGCTCGAAGGACAGCGAAGCCGTCAGGCCGAACCCCAGGTGCTCGGTGACCAGGGCCATGGGCGGAATCAGCTGCAACGGATCGTTGACCGGCACCTGGGCCGCCTGGCGGATCGCCGCCTCGCCACGGCCCTGGTAGACGTCGTAGATGCCCAGCACATCGGCGATGAACAAGCCGTCGAACTTGCCCTTTTCAAGGATCTTCGCCAGCTCGGTCCAGTACTCCAGGTCCTTGTACTGCCAGGAGCGATCCCGGGGATGCGCCCAGAGCCCCGGCGACTGATGGCCGACACAGTTCATGTCGAAGGCATTGAGGCGAATTTCACGGGACATCGGACCACCCTCCTGCAACCTGGGGCAGCACGCCGTTGAGGCGGTAGTTGCCGATCAATGAGTACTTCAAGCGCAACGGGTCGTGCAGCATCGAGGGCTGCGGGCTGCGCTGGCCGGTGAGTTCGAATTCGGCATTGCCGCTGGCCAGCAGCGCTTGGGCGGCGGCAATCGCCGCCTCGGTCAGGGCGATATGGATCTCGGCCGGGTGCTGTTTCGCCTGCAGTTGGCGCTGGGCTCGCTCCTGCAGGGCGGCGGCCACTTCGATACGGATCTGCAGGTCGCCAAAGCGGCTGATCACAAAAGGGTCTTCGTTGGCCCTGGGCAGGCCGTTGGCGGACCGCGCCTGTTCGCGGACATGCTCCAGGGTCCGCTGCAACAAGGTCCGGGCTCGCTGCAGGTCCTCGGCGCTGTGGGCCAGGGCCGTTTCCGGGCTGTCGGGTCGAGTCAATGCATTCATCGGGGGCGTTCCTTCAGTTCCAGGCGTGACGGGCCGGCTTGACGCCGTTGAGCAGGTAGTTGCCGATCAGGTGATATTTCCAGCGGGCCGGATCGTGCAGGGTGTGGGTGCGGGCATTGCGCCAGTGGCGGTCGAGGTTGTACTGGCCCGACACCGAGCGGGTGCCCGCCAGTTCGAACAGCTTGCTGGCCGCCAGCAAGGCGCTTTCGGTCGACAGCACCTTGGCCTGGGCCACCACCAGCGAGGCATGGGCGACGCTGTCTTCATTGGCGTTGAGCAAGGCCTGGTCGATGGCCTGGGCGGCCTTGACCAGGATCGCCTCGGCGCCGTGGACCCGCCATTCCAGATCACCGATCGCCGCCAGGGTGAAAGGGTCCTGCCAGCCGTGGTCCAGGCCACTGTCGATCCAGGGGCGCGAGCGCCGGGCATGCTGTTTGGCGTCTTCCAGGGCGGCCACGGCAATGCCGGTGTCCACCGCGGCCTGGATGACCTGGGAGATCGGGCCGTCGGCGGTGGGCTGGTCGAAAGCCCGGTGGGCCGGGATCACCGCGCTGCGCGGGACCTGCACCGCCTGGAGGCTGACCCGGCCACTGGCGGTGGTGCGCTGGCCGAAACCGTCCCAGCTGTCGATCACCGTCAACCCGGGGTTGTCGCGCGGGATAAAGGCAATGTGCGCCTGGTTGTGCTCGTCCACCGCCACCGCCGGGACGATATGGGCGAACAAGGCGCCGGTGCAGTAGGACTTCTCACCGTCGATCCGCGCCTGCTCGCCGGTAAAACGGATCTGCGTCTCGAAGGCCCCGACGTGCTTGCTGCCGGCTTCGGAAAACGCATTGCCGAAGCGCTGCCCCTGCAGCACCTTGGCGAAGTAATGGCGCTTCTGCTCCTCGCTGGCGGTCTGCAGCAGGATGTCCACCACCCCCAGGTGGTTCTGCGGCAACTGGCCCAGGGAGGGGTCGGCGGCGGAGATCAGCTTGATCACCTCCACCAGGGTCACATAGGACACTCCGGCACCGCCGTAGGCCTGGGGAATGGTGATGCCCCACAGGCCGCTGGCAGAGAATTCGTCGAGTTCCGCCAGCGGCAGGCGCCGTTCGCGATCGCGTACCGCCGCCTCCACCGCGAAGCGCTGGGCCAGCGCCCGGGCGACGCTGATCGCCTCGGCATCACTGCGGATGATATGGGCACTGAGTGGGGGTTGAGCTGGGGCTGTCATGGGCCGACTCCGCTTCCTGAAGATCAAGATGAACCCTCGTGGAGGGGTTCCTGTCAGCAGCGTTGCAGAAGTCGAGCCAACGACTTAAATGCTTCTATTTCAATCAGTTATAAAACAATTCAAATAATCGACATCAACTGAAAACCAGCAGAATGTTCAATCACTGTTGCTGGGCCAACAGTGGCCACCGAGGCTCGCCCTCAGATCACCACATTGCGCACGAAGCGCGTGGCCTGGGTGCCATCATTGCGATAGCCGTGGGGCACATGGCTGGCGAACATGAAGAACTCACCGCTGTGCAAACGCCGCTCGCTGTCGCCGAAGAACACCGTCAGGCTGCCTTCGAAGACATAGATCTGTTCGCTCCAGCCCTGGGCGTCGCATTCCGAACGGTAGATCTCCCCCGGCTCCAGTTGCCACTCCCAGAGTTCCACTTCGCGCCGGGCCTCGGCCTTGGCCAGCAGTACCGCCTTGCTACCGGGAATGACACCGGCCCAGGCCAGTTCGTTGATACGGCTCGGGTCCGGGGAACCGGGGGCCTGGATCAGGTCGCTGAAGGCCACATCCAGGGCTTCGGCCACCCGGTCCAGGGTGCCGAGGCTGACGTTCTTTTCCCCCGCTTCGATGGCCACCAGCATTCGCCGGCTGACATCGGACTTTTCCGCCAGGGCGCTCTGGCTCAGGCCGGCGGCATGGCGCAGGCGCCGCACATTGAGGCTGACGTGTTGCAGGACCGAAGCCCGCTGGCTGTTTTCTTTGTGCACTATATTGCTCACTCTCCAGGCCTGCGCAGTATACTGCCCAACTTCCGGCGCATTGTGCGTCCCCCTCAGGTAGCACGCAAGGCCATGACGTCCAGCCCCTCCCGCAGATTGCAGTTCAAACTCAGCAAGGCCGAAGCCGTACTGGTGCTGATCACCATGATCTGGGGCGGCACCTTCTACCTGGTGCAACAGGCCATGACCGTCAGCGGGCCGATGTTCTTCGTCGGCCTGCGCTTCGCCGCGGCGGCCTGCATCGTCGCCCTGTTTTCCCTGCGCCACCTGCGCGGCCTGACCCTGTTCGAGCTGCGGGCCGGCGGCTTTATCGGCACCGCCATCATGCTCGGCTACGGCCTGCAGACCGTGGGCTTGCAAAGCATCCCCAGCAGCCAGTCGGCCTTCATCACCGCTCTTTACGTGCCCTTCGTGCCACTGCTGCAATGGCTGTTCATGGGCAGGCGCCCGGGGCTGCTGCCGAGCATCGGCATCATGCTGGCATTCACGGGGTTGATGCTGCTGTCCGGGCCCAACGGCGCCTCCCTGGACTTCAGCCCGGGGGAGATCGCCACCCTGATCAGCACTGTGGCGATCGCCGCCGAGATCATCATGATCAGCAGTTTCGCCGGGCGTGTGGATGTGCGCCGGGTCACCGTGGTGCAACTGGCCGTCACCTCGCTCCTGGCCTTTGCCATGGTGGGACCGACCGGCGAGGCGTTGCCGGGGTTTTCCTGGCTGCTGCTGGCCAGCGCCCTGGGCCTGGGCGCCGCCAGCGCGGCGATCCAGGTGGCGATGAACTGGGCGCAGAAAAGCGTCTCGCCGACCCGCGCCACCCTGATCTACGCCGGTGAACCAGTGTGGGCCGGGGTGATCGGGCGGATCGTCGGCGAACGCCTACCGGGGCTGGCATTGCTGGGCGGCGCCTTGATCGTGTTGGCGGTGATCATCAGCGAATGGAAACCCAAGGCAGAAGCCGGGCAACCGAGTGGCGAGGCGCTGGAGTCCTGAGCACCGGCCCGCGGAAGGGGCCGGCTTGCTGGTGATGATGGTCTTGCGGGCCCTTTCGCTGGCAAGCCAGCTCTTACGGCTGGCAGGGATAGGTGTGGGGACTGTAGGAGCCGGCTTGCCGGCGAAGGCGGTCTTGAGGGCCCTTTCGCTGGCAAGCCAGCGCCTACGGCTGGCAGGGATAGTTGTGGGGACTGTAGGAGCCGGCTTGCCGGCGAAGGCGGTCTTGCGGGCCTCTTCGCTGGCAAGCCAGCTCCTACGGCTGGCAGGGTTAGTTGTGGGCACTGTAGGAGCCGGCTTGCCGGCGAAGGCGGTCTTGAGGGCCTCTTCGCTGGCAAGCCAGCTCCTACGGCTGACAGAGATATCGTGGGGGATCTGTAGGAGCCGGCTTGCCGGCGAAGGCGGGCTTGGATGCCAGCGCCTACCGGGACTCGGGGCCGTAGAGCCAGGTGGGGACGGTCAGCGAGCCCTTGTGCTTGGGTTCCAGTAGCACCCGGTCGTGTTCGGGCTCGCCGTGATAATAGAAATAGGCGTGGTAGAGCCTGTGCCCTTCGGCAAAGGCGCGGTCGAAGTAGAGCACCGTGCCCGGCGGCAGCACGTAGCTGCGGTCATCCCCCAACGGGCCTTCGATGACCAGGGCCTGGCGAGTCTTGAGCATCTCGGGGCGGTTGAGAAAATGTTCCAGTCCGAGCCCCAGCGCCGCGCCGAAACAGGTGAACAACAGCGCGAAACATACGCGTCGAATAATCCGGCCCATGGCCGATCCTTGATTGAGGTGCACCGTCAGCGATCCTTGTAGCGGGTTGTCTTGGGCAGCACATTTGCCCTGCAGCTCCCGGTAAGTGGGCGCATCGGGCATTTGTCTCCTACCTTTGAAAGCGCATGTAACATTTCTTATGGCAGCCTGGCCCAGCATGGCGGTTGGTGATCCAGGGCCTGGCACGTATTATGCGTCATACTTTTCCGCAGATTAGAAGCCTATGTCCCTGATAGTTCTACTGCTTCTGCCGTTCATAGGCAGCTGTCTGGCGGCCCTGTTGCCGCACAACGCACGCAATACCGAATCCCTGCTGGCGGGCCTGGTGGCCCTGGTCGGCACCGTCCAGGTGGCCCTGCTGTACCCGCAGATCGCCGATGGCGGAGTGATTCGCGAGGAGTATGCCTGGCTGCCGAGCCTGGGGCTGAACTTCGTGCTGCGCCTGGACGGTTTCGCCTGGCTGTTTTCCCTGCTGGTGCTGGGCATCGGCACGCTGGTGTCGCTGTACGCACGCTATTACATGTCGGCCCAGGATCCGGTGCCGCGCTTCTTCGCGTTTTTCCTCGCGTTCATGGGGGCCATGCTGGGCCTGGTGATCTCCGGCAACCTGATCCAGATCGTGTTTTTCTGGGAGTTGACCAGTCTTTTCTCGTTCCTGCTGATCGGCTACTGGCACCACCGCTCCGATGCCCGGCGCGGCGCCTACATGGCGCTGATGGTCACCGGGGCCGGGGGATTGTGCCTGCTGGCGGGGGTCATGCTGCTCGGCCATGTGGTCGGCAGCTACGACCTGGATCAGGTACTAGCTGCCGGCGACACGATCAGGGCCCACGCCCTCTACCCGATCCTGTTACCCCTGATTCTGCTCGGTGCCTTGAGCAAGAGCGCGCAGTTCCCCTTCCACTTCTGGCTGCCCCACGCCATGGCCGCACCGACACCGGTCTCGGCCTATCTGCATTCGGCGACCATGGTCAAGGCCGGGGTGTTCCTCCTGGCTCGCCTGTGGCCGTCGCTGTCGGGCAGTGAAGAATGGTTCTGGATCGTCAGCGGCGCCGGGGCCTGCACCCTGGTGCTGGGCGCCTACTGCGCCATGTTCCAGAACGACCTCAAGGGCCTGCTGGCCTACTCCACCATCAGCCACCTGGGCCTGATCACCCTGCTGCTGGGCCTGAACAGCCCGCTGGCGGCCGTGGCGGCGGTGTTCCATATCCTCAACCACGCCACCTTCAAGGCCTCGCTGTTCATGGCCGCGGGGATCATCGACCACGAAAGCGGCAGCCGCGACATCCGCAAGCTCAACGGCCTGATCAAGCTGATGCCCTACACCGCGACCCTGGCCATGGTTGCCAGCGCCTCCATGGCCGGGGTGCCGTTGCTCAACGGCTTCTTGTCCAAGGAAATGTTCTTCGCCGAAACCGTGTTCATCAACTCCAGCGCCTGGGTCGAGATCGCCCTGCCGGTGATCGCCACCATCGCCGGCACCTTCAGCGTCGCCTATGCCCTGCGCTTCACCGTCGATGTGTTCTTCGGCGAGCCGGCCACCGACCTACCCCATACGCCACACGAGCCGCCGCGCTGGATGCGCGCCCCGGTGGAGCTGCTGGTGTTCACCTGCCTGCTGGTGGGGATCTTCCCGGCACAGATCATCGGCCCGCTGCTGGCCGCCGCCGCACTGCCGGTGGTGGGTGGCACCCTGCCCGAATACAGCCTGGCCATCTGGCACGGCCTCAACGCGCCGATGATCATGAGCCTGATCGCCATGTCCTGCGGCATCGTCCTCTACCTGCTGCTGCGCAAGCCGCTGGTCCTGGGGCGCTTCGCCTATCCGCCGGGGGTGGGTCGCTTCAACGGCAAGCGCCTGTTCGAACGCAGCCTGGTGAGCAGCATGCGCCTGGCCCGGCGCCTGGAACGGCAACTGAGCACCAAGCGCCTGCAGAGCCAGTTGTTCCTGCTGGTGCTGGCGGCCGTGGTGGCCGGCCTGATCCCCATGCTCTACAGCAGCCTGACCTGGGGCGACCGGCCGAAGATCCCCGGCTCCATCGTCTTCGTGACCTTCTGGCTGCTGGCCATTGCCTGCGCCCTGGGCGCCGCCTGGCAGGCCAAGTACCACCGTCTCGCGGCCCTGACCATGGTCAGCGTCTGCGGGCTGATGACCTGCGTGACCTTCGTCTGGTTCTCGGCCCCGGACCTGGCCCTGACCCAGTTGGTGGTGGAGGTGGTGACCACGGTGCTGATCCTCCTCGGCCTGCGCTGGCTGCCCCGGCGGATCGAAGAAGTCTCGCCGCTGCCCAGCAGCCTGCCCAAGGCGCGGATCCGTCGCCTGCGCGACCTGAGCCTGTCGATCGCCGTGGGCGTGGGCATGGCGCTGCTGTCCTACGCCATGCTGACCCGCCCGACGCCCAACGACATCTCCTCGTTCTACCTCAGCCGGGCCCTGCCCGAAGGCGGCGGCACCAATGTGGTCAACGTGACCCTGGTGGACTTCCGCAGCTTCGACACCCTGGGCGAGATCACCGTGCTGGCCGCGGTGGCACTGACCGTGTTCGCCCTGCTGCGGCGCTTCCGCCCGCCCAAGGAAAGCATGCAATTGCCGGCGCAGCAGCGCCTGCTGGCACCGGACGTGGTCACCGACCTGGTCAACCCGCGCCAGGCCAGCGACACCGCCCTGGGCTTCATGATGGTGCCGGCGGTGCTGGTGCGCCTGCTGCTGCCGATCGCCCTGGTGGTGTCCTTCTACCTGTTCATGCGCGGGCACAACCTGCCGGGCGGCGGTTTCGTCGCCGGGCTGGTGATGTCGGTGGCCTTCATTCTCCAGTACATGGTGGCCGGCACCCAGTGGGTCGAGGCGCAGATGAGCCTGCGGCCGCTGCGCTGGATGGGCACCGGGCTGCTGTTCGCCCTGGCCACCGGCCTCGGCGCGCTGTTCTGGGGCTACCCGTTCCTCACCACCCACACCCTGCACGTGGACCTGCCGCTGTTCGGTGATATCCATATCGCCAGCGCCTTGTTCTTCGACATCGGCGTGTATGCCGTGGTGCTGGGGGCAACGCTGCTGATCCTCACGGCCCTGGCGCACCAGTCGGTGCGGGCCCACAAGCCGGCCAGCCAATCCAAATCCCTGATCAAGAGCGGAGCCGCCTGATGGAAGAAGTCATCGCAATCGCCATTGGCGTCCTCGCCGCCTCCGGGGTCTGGCTGGTGCTGCGGCCCCGGACCTTCCAGGTGGTGATGGGCCTGTGCCTGCTGTCCTACGCGGTCAACCTGTTCATCTTCAGCATGGGCAGCCTGTTCATCGGCAAGGAGCCGATCGTCAAGGACGGCGTGCCCCAGGACCTGCTGCACTACACCGACCCGCTGCCCCAGGCGCTGGTGCTCACCGCCATCGTCATCAGCTTCGCCATGACCGCGCTGTTCCTGGTGGTGCTCCTGGCCTCCCGGGGCCTGACCGGCACCGACCACGTCGACGGCCGGGAGCCCAAGGAATGAGTCTGTTGTCGCACCTGATAGTCGCGCCCATCCTCCTGCCGCTGCTGACCGCGGCGATCATGTTGCTGCTGGGGGAAAAGCACCGCCCGCTCAAGGCCCGGATCAACCTGTTCTCCAGCCTGCTGGGGCTGGCCCTGGCCTGCTACCTGCTGTACTGGACCCAGGTCCAGGGCGCCACCGGCTCTTTCGGCGTGTACCTGCCGAGCAACTGGCAGGTGCCCTTTGGCATCGTCCTGGTGGTCGATCGCCTGTCGGCGCTGATGATGGTGCTCACCGGGATCATCGGGGTCAGCGCGCTGCTGTTCGCCATGGCCCGCTGGGACGGCGCCGGGGCCAGCTTCCACGCGCTGTTCCAGATCCAGTTGATGGGCCTCTACGGCGCCTTCCTCACCGCCGACCTGTTCAACCTGTTCGTGTTCTTCGAAGTGCTGCTGGCGGCCTCCTACGGCCTGATGCTGCACGGCTCGGGACGGGCGCGGGTGTCTTCGGGGCTGCACTACATCACCATCAACCTGCTGGCCTCGTCGCTGTTCCTGATCGGCACGGCAATGATCTACGGGGTCACCGGGACCCTGAACATGGCCGACCTGGCAATGAAGATCCCCCTGGTGCCGGAAGCCGATCGCGGCCTGCTGCATGCCGGCACGGCGATCCTGGCCATCGCCTTCCTGGCCAAGGCCGGGATGTGGCCGCTGAACTTCTGGCTGGTGCCGGCCTACTCCTCGGCCAGTGCACCGGTGGCGGCGCTGTTCGCCATCATGACCAAGGTCGGGGTCTATACCGTGCTACGCCTGTGGACCCTGCTGTTCTCCGGGCAAGCCGGGGCCTCGGCGTATTTCGGCAGCCAGTGGCTGGTGTACGGCGGCCTGGCGACGATCTTCTGCGCGGCCCTGGCGATCCTCCCCGCCCAGCGCCTGGAACGCATGGCCAGCCTGAGCATCCTGGTCTCGGCGGGCATCCTGATCTCGGTGATCGGCTTCGCCCAGCCGGCCCTCACCGGTGCGGCGCTGTTCTACCTGTTCAGCTCGACCCTGGCGCTGTGCGCGTTGTTCCTCCTGGCGGAATTGATCGAGCGTTCGCGCTCGGCCAATGAACTGCCCCTGGAAGACGAAGGCGAAATCCTCCCGGCGCCCCTGGAGTCCCTGCATCCGCCCCGGGGCAGCAACCTCGACGACGAACAGAAGGTGGTGGTCGGCCAGGTGATCCCCTGGACCATGGCCTTCCTCGGCTTGAGCTTCATTGCCTGCGCACTGCTGATCATCGGCATGCCGCCGCTCTCAGGGTTCATCGGCAAGCTCAACCTGATCGCCGCCCTGCTCAACCCCCTGGGCCTGGGCAGCAGTGCCGAGGCACCGATCCCGGTGGCCGCCTGGTGCCTGCTGGCGTTGCTGATTCTCTCCGGCCTGGCCTCGCTGATCGCCTTCGCCCGCGTGGGCATCCAGCGCTTCTGGAGCCCGGAGGAGCGGCCGTCGCCAGTCCTGCGACGTCTGGAATGCGTGCCGATCGTGGTCCTGCTGGGGCTCTGCATCCTGCTGACCTTCAAGGCCGAGCCGCTGCTGCGCTTCACCCAGGCCACCGCCGACAGCCTCAACCACCCCGAGCATTACGTGATGGCGGTGCTGGGCACCCGTACGGTGCTCGGCCCCGAGGCCAAGGCCGCGCTGTCTGTGGAGGTGCAACCATGAAGCGGCTGTTCCCCGCCCCCTTCCTGTCCCTGGCGCTGTGGCTGCTGTGGCTGGTGCTGAACCTCTCCCTCAGCCCCGGCAACCTGTTGCTGGGGGGCCTGCTGGGCTTTCTCGCGCCGCTGCTGATGCGCCCGCTGCGGCCACTGCCGATCCGCATCCGCCGGCCCTGGACCATCCTGCGCCTGTTCCTGCTGGTGGGCCGCGATGTGCTGGTGTCGAACCTGCTGGTGGCCTGGGGCGTGCTCAACGAAGGCCGGCGCCCGATGCGCTCGGCCTTCGTCAAGATCCCCCTGGACCTGCGCGATGCCAACGGCCTGGCGGCCTTGTCGACCATCACCACGGTGGTACCGGGCACGGTCTGGTCGGAACTGTCCCTGGACCGCAGCATCCTGTTGCTGCACGTGTTCAACCTGGAGGACGAGGCGCAGTTCATCCAGCACTTCAAGGCCACCTACGAGCGCCCGCTGATGGAGATCTTCGAATGAGCGTGCTGCTGACCAACGCGATCCTGCTCAGCCTGTTCCTGTTTTCCCTGGCCATGGTCCTGACCCTGGTGCGCCTGTTCAAGGGCCCCTCGGCCCAGGACCGGGTCCTGGCCCTGGACTACCTGTACATCCTGGCGATGCTGATGATGCTGGTGCTGGGCATCCGCTATGCCAGTGACACCTACTTCGAGGCGGCGCTGCTGATTGCCCTGTTCGGGTTCGTCGGCTCGTTCGCCCTGGCCAAATTCCTCTTGCGTGGCGAGGTGATCGAATGAACAGCCTGGAACAACTGCCACTGTGGGTGGAGGTCCTGGTGGCCCTGCTGTTGCTGATCAGCAGCCTGTTCGCCCTGATCGGTGCCTTGGGCATCCTGCGCATGAAGAGTTATTTCCAGCGCATGCATCCGCCGGCCCTGGCCTCGACCATGGGTTCGTGGAGCGTGGCCCTGGCCTCGATCCTGTATTTTTCGGCGCTCAAGTCCAGCCCGGTGCTGCATGCGTGGCTGATCCCGGTGCTGCTGTCGATCACCGTGCCGGTAACCACCCTGCTGCTGGCCCGGGCGGCGCTGTTTCGCAAGCGCATGGCCGGCGACGACGTACCGGCGGAGGTCAGCAGCAAGCGCCGGGAGGCCGGCAACTAAGGCGGTTGTGCAGCGCCTGCAGCGGGCCGTCACGGCCCGCGTAATGGCCTCAGGCCCAGGCCAGCACCAGCAGCCCGGCCCCCAGCACCACACACAGGGGGGAATAGAACAGGGTGTCGAGGCGGGCGAATCTCGAGTCCCGCACTTCCTTGAAAAAACCCACCAGCTCGGAGTCGCCAATGGCCCGGGCGAACATCAGCAGGGCAATGCCGCTGATCACCCACTGCAGCGAGGGGTGGGTCACCGTCGGCAGGTAGAGTCCGACCCGCAGGCACACCAGCATCGCCACCAGCAGCAGCCCCACCGCCACCAGCAGCGTGGCCAAGGTCGGGGGCCGGAACGCCGGCTGGGTCTGGCCGGGAACCGGTCCCGGCACCTCGGGTATCACCGCATCACTGCCACGTTTGCCGCCAGCGGCCCAGTACAGATGGATCAGGCTGGTCATCAGGAAAATGCCGGCCACCCCCTGTGCGAGCAGAAGATTCATGTTCAGACGTCCGTGTAGAAAATGTCGCTGAAGAATGGACCCGATTGCTCGTTTTTGTAAGTACGTTCGTCGCCGTCGATGGTAAAGTGCCGCCCCATGAAATTCGCCCGTTCCGATCGCTCGCTCGTTGCCTGGATGCTCTACTGCTGCGTCCTGTTCAACGTGTTCGCCTGCAGCATCGGCCACGGGCAGATGCTGGGCATGCAGCTCAACGGCATCGGCGGGCAGTTCTGCAGCGTTGATCCCAACACCCAGGCGCCGCTGCAGCAACCCGCCGACCAGGGCTCCCTGCCGACCCTGTCCAAGGCCTTTGGCTGCCCGCTGTGCTCCAGCGGTGGCATGGGCCCGGCGCTCAACTCCAGCGTCAACCTGGCGCTGCTGCCGCAGCCCCAGGCGCCGCCAGTGGCGGCCCAGGCCCAGCCTCACCTTCCCGCCCGCTTTACCTGGCCCACGGCCCATCCCCGGGCACCGCCCCTCGCCTGATTCTTGCTCGAGCTCAACCTGCCCACTGCGCCTTTTGCGCGGCGCGCGTTCGTGGGCCCTTTCCTAGCCAAGAATTCAGGATGCACCGATGAAACACCTTCCTTTGCTGGCCAGCCTGCTGGGCTGCCTGTCCGTCAATGCCTGGGGCCAGGCCGGCCTCGAACTGGCCCCTACCACCATTGGCGCCGAAGAGCCGGACGCCGAGCCCGGCCTGTCCCTGGAGCAATCCAGCGGCATGGCCTCGCGCCTCGGCCTGAGCCTGCGCGAGACGCCGGCCTCGGTGGCCGTGGCCAATCGCCAGGACATCGAGCGCCGTGGTGCCCAGACCTTCCAGGACGCCGCCAACACCCTGCCCGGGGTCAATGCCAGCGCCCCGCCGGGCTTCGGCGGATTCATCTCCTACCGGGGCTTCACCAGCAGCCAGATCACCCAGATGTTCAACGGCATCAATGTCGCCACCGGCCTGGCAAGGCCGGTGGACGCCTGGATCTACGACCGGGTGGAACTGGTGGGCGGGCCTTCGTCGCTGATCAATGGCGCCGGCTCCGTGGGCGGCTCACTGAACTACGTGACCAAGCTCGCCGAGCGGCGCGACCAGGCCGCCGAGGGCCTGCTCAGCTACGGCAGCTACGACACCACCCAGAGCGCTTTCGGGCTCAACCATCGGTTGAGTCCCGCCGGCGCCGAGACCCAGCACTACGCGCGCCTGGATGTCAGTCACAACACCAGCAACGGTTACATCGACCGCCAGCAGCGCGACGCCTGGAGCCTGGCGTTCTCCCTGCTCAGCGACCTGACCCCGGACCTGTCCCACACCCTGGCGCTGGAATACCAGGACGAGCACGAGGACAGCCCCTACTGGGGCACCCCGGTGCGCAACCCCAAGGCCGGCGAGATGAAGATCGACCGGCACAACCGCTTCAACAACTACAACGTCGCCGACGGCCTGTATGAACAGCGCACGGTGTGGCTGCGCTCGATCATCGACTACCGGATCAGCCCCGACACCAGCTTGCGCAACACCCTCTACCACCTGGACAGCCAGCGCGACTACCGCAACCTGGAGACCTACCAGTACAACGCCGACAACAGCCGGGTGGACCGCTCCACCGCTTACCTGGTACGACACCAGGGCACGCAGAGCGGCAACCAGTTCGAGCTGCGCCACGAGGACCGGCTGCTGGGCCTCGACACCACCTGGTCCACAGGCTTCGAATACAAGGTCAACAGCAGCACCAACTCGCCAGCGAACGTACCGGCCAGGAACAGCGTCGACCCGGACAACTTCCAGCCCGGGTATTTCTACGGCCTGCCGGGCACCCGCCAGGGCTGGGTCAAGGACAAGACCAACCAGGTCACCACCCGCGCGCTGTTCATCGAGAATCGCCTGGCCCTGAGCGATGAACTGTCACTGCTCAGCGGCCTGCGCTACGACGCCATCGACCTGGACGTGACCAACCATCGGCTGGTCACCGCCAGCAATCCACGCCACCTGAAACGCAGTTGGGAGCCGGTCACCGGGCGCCTCGGGCTGACCTGGCAGTTCCTCCCCAGTGCCAATGTCTACGTGCAGTACAGCACGGCCGCCGAACAGCCCAGCGGCCCGCAGAACTTCGAGGTGTCCACCGGCAAGCAATGGGAAGTGGGGAGCAAGTTCGACTACCTGGATGGACGCGGCACGGCGACCCTGGCGGCCTACCGCATCGAGCGCAAGGACTTCGCCGTGACCGATCCACTGGACCCGGCCAACAGCCTGCCGGTGGGTCAGCAGACCTCGAAGGGCATCGAGCTGGCCAGCTCCCTGCGCATCACCCCCAAGCTGCTGGCCGAGACCAACTTCGCCTGGGTGGATGCCGAGTATGGCGAGTTCAACGAGAAAGTCGCCAGCGGCGCGGTGGTCTCGCGCAAGGGCAACACCCCGACCAACGTCCCGCAGCGGGTGGCCAACCTGTGGCTGACCTACGACCTGGCCCCGAGCTGGCAGACCGGGGTCGATGCGCGCTACGTGGCTTCGGTGTACGCCGACAACGCCAATACCCTGACCCTGCCCGCCTACACCCTGTACGGCAGCTTCCTGCGCTACCAGGTCGACAGCCACACCAGCATCACCGGCCGGGTACGCAACCTGACCAACGAGACCTACGGCAAGTTCGCCCATGTGTCGCCGGCTTATTACCTGGGTACGCCACGCACCTTCGAACTGGCGGTGCAGACCCGCTTCTGATCCGGCTGCGCGCGTAGGGGCTGGCGCATGGCTTGCGGGCCTGTTCGCCGGCAAGCCGGCTCCTACGGGGACATCGCGGGGTGTCAGGGCGAGCGTAGGAGCTGGCTTGCCAGCGAAGCTCCGGGGCTCGCGCATGTCACGCGGGCCGGTTCGCCGGCAAGCCGGCTCCTACGGGATTATCGCGGGGTGTCAGGGCGAACGTAGGAGCTGGCTTGCCAGCGAAGCTCCGGGACTCGCGCATGTCACGCGGGCCAGTTCGCCGGCAAGCCGGCTCCTACGGGATTATCGCGGGGTGTCAGGGCGAACGTAGGAGCTGGCTTGCCAGCGAAGCTTCGGGGCTCGCGTATGTCGCGCGGGCCAGTTCGCCGGCAAGCCGGCTCCTACGGGGATATCGCGGGGTGTCTGGGCGAGCGTAGGAGCTGGCTTGCCAGCGAAGCTCCGGGGCTCGCGTATGTCGCGCGGGCCTCTTCGCTGGCAAGCCGGCGCCTATGGCAGGGAGGCGGCGACTTTGGCGGCGATGTCCTCGGGCAACCAGTTGCGCCAGAGGTCTGGGTGCTGCTTGAGGAAGGCCTGGGCCGCGTCACGAGGGGCGCTGTGGTTTTCACTCATCTGTGCCAGGGCCTGGTTCAGGGGATCGATGGGCAAGTCGACCTGGTTGAAAAAGGCCACCAGCTGCGGGTACTGCTTCTGGAACGGCGCGGACACGCCAATCGACAGCTTCGAGGCCAGGGAGCGGCTCGGGCGCGGGTTGGGGTGGTCGGCGTCGGTCAGGGTCTTCCAGGCCTCGGCGTCGAAAGGCGGCTCCTCCAACTGCACCAGCTTGTAGCGCCCGAGCAAGGGCGTGGGCGACCAGTAATAGAACAGGATCGGTTTGCCACGGCGGATCGACGAGCTGATCTCGGCGTCCAGGGCCGCGCCGGAGCCGCTGCGGAAATTCACGTAGCTGTCCTGCAGGCCATAGGCCTTGAGCTTCTGCTGGTTGACGATTTCCGAGGTCCAGCCGATCGGGCTGTTGAGGAAGCGGCCCTTGCTCGGGTTCTCCGGGTCCTTGAACACCTCCTTGTAGCGCGCCAGGTCGGTCACACTGCGCAGCTCCGGCGCCAGGGCCTTGATGCCCCTGGCCGGATCGCCCTTGATCACGTATTCCGGCACCCACCAGCCTTCGGTGGCGCCCTTGACCGTGTCTCCCAGGGCCACCACCTTGCCTTCGGCCTCGGCCTTGACCCAGACAGGGCTGCGGCCGGCCCACTCTTCACCGATCACCTGGATGTCGTTGTTGGCCAGGGCGGTTTCCAGGGTGATGGTGGTGCCGGGCAAGGTGTCGGTGGGCAAGCCGTAGCCACGCTCGACGATCACCCGCAGGATCTCGCTGATCAGGCTGCCGCTTTCCCAGTTCAAGTCGGCGAAGTGAATCGGCTGCGGCGCCGCTCCTGCCGCCTGAGGCGTACTCAAGGCGGCCAGGGTCAACAGGCTGCCGGCCAGCAGCGCTCGAAATCCTTTCATCGGGATACACCTCTTGCAGTCGGGACGGGGCAACGGGTCTTGCCGTGACTCACGCAAGGCCCCTGAAGCTTTAAGTCAACTGACTGTAGTAGAGGTTCCGCATTTGCAATCCTGGATCATCCCAGGCCGGCCTTCAGGGATCCGCCGGCTCCTGCAGCCGCTGCAACTCGCGGCGCACCATGCTGGCGTAGGCCGCCGGGCGCAGGTTGTACAACTGGGCGGCCACCCAGCTCAGCCAGGCCCCCTGCAATTGGGCCTTGCTGGCGAACAGGCGCTGGGCCTCGTCGCAGGCCGCCTGCTGGTGCATCTGGTGAAATTCGGCGCGACTCTGGCTCATCACTCGCTGGCCTTGAAGCTCACCAGTTCGCCCTTGCGGAATTTCGCGGCCTTGCTGGCCACCGCCTTCAGGGTCTTGCTCAAGCCTTCCTGCAGTTGCTCATTGGCGGCGAAAACCATCACCACCGAATGCCCTTCCCGGAACACGATCCCCTGCCCCTGCGGGCTGCTGACAAAGGCATAGTCCCCCAGGCCGTAGACCGTCAGCTTGATCTCGCGAAAGCGGATCTCCAGCTTGCCGCCTTCCCGGCTGGGCAACACCGCTGCGCGAAAATGATCGCCGACCTTGAGCTCCAGGCGCGGCTTGTCGTCCACCACCAGTGCCGTCTCGGTATCGATCTCGGCGATGTAGAAGCCTTCGGCGGATTGTTCGGTGATGTAGACAAAACGGGATTGGAACTGTTTGACCAGCTTTGCGCGCAAATCGCCCAAAACGAACAACGCATGCATTTCAAGATTACTTACTGCCAAGGAACACTCCCCGATACTCAAAATGGTGCCGCCCGAGGAAAAACGGACAGCACAAAAAAACCGCCATGACGGCGTGGTCACCTCAATCACTGACCTAAAAAACACACAAATGAACCTGGCACTCCCGGCCACGGCGCTGGTACCGGCACTGAGCAAGGGGCATTTCGCCGATGCACCAGGCAGATGTCGAAGGCTTGAGGAGTAGGCTCTGGAACCCTGCAAAGCGTGGCGGCGCGACATCCGGGACGAGGGCAGAAACAGGCTCCAGGCCTGGAGGCCCCCGGGTCATGCGTCCAACAATCGACAGCCGCTTCGGGTTGCAGAGGCAATTCTAGAGCAACTTAGTGCATTTCGACTATTTAAAGCGATCGACCTCGGCACACTCGAGCATTGATACAAAGGTCACTCTTGCACTGCAACAGGTAACGTTGCCCGGAGTCGCCGCTCGAACGTCCCTTATTACCCCCACACATACTCTGCAACTGTGGCCTGTATTGTTGAAGTCCATCACAAGAAGTTTCCACGTAGATCATCAGAATAATCTCCGCCTGGAGTCCAGATGACATAACTCAGCCCGCCGCCACGCAACAACTGCCATACTCTGCCATTGGTTGGGCCTGGGCCCCTGGCACAGGTTCAGCACTCACTCATCTCCAAGGGAAGGCTAGAAGTGACCGAACTAGATATTGGCGAGTTTTTCATTCGTGGCGAGTGCAGAGAAGTCGAAGGCGAGTTCCAAGCCGTGATTGCCATGCGCGCCAAACCCCCACTGACCCAGATCACCTTCCACCAGGTGGAACGCGATCGCTGGTTCAAGACCGCTGAAGAAGCCATGACGGCGGCCCGGGAATCCGCCAAGGCCCTCAAGCTGGCCATCGACCAGGGCGCCCTGAACGCCTGATTGCCTGACGCGCTCGCCAAGGACCCGGCGGCGCGACCGCGACCCAGGCGAGATCCGCTCAAGCGCATCATGACGATAAGCTTGCAGCCAGTGACTCGCCTGCACGCCCTGCCCCCGCACCGCGCCTCCCCCTCTTCCCCCTGCCCACTGCGATCGAACTTGCACGTCGCCAGTGCCTCAGATGCTCAGAGGCAACGATTGGGTTGCCCCATCAAGCCAGGAGATCAGCATGCAAGCACCGACCCATACCCTCGAAGGCCTGTTCGACCAACTGGGCCTGGATTCGAGCCCGGCCGCGATTGAGGCCTTCATTGCCCGGCATTCGCCCCTGGGCGAAGACCGCAAACTGGTGGATGCCCCGTTCTGGAGCGCGCCCCAAGCGGCCTTCCTCAAACAGCAACTGCAGGCAGATGCCGATTGGGCACCGGTGGTCGACGAACTCAACCTGCGCCTGCACCAGGCAGGCTAGGCAGAATGCTTGAGGGGCTGCTGGCCGGGTTGGCACTGTGCCAATTGTTCCTGCCAGGCCTGCCGGCACTCCTCGGCTTCGCTGCGGCTGGCAAAGGCGGTGCCGCGCTGCTCGCCATTGACCAGCACCACCCAGCACGCCTTGCGCCCCAGGGCCCGCAGCGCACTCGGTACGCCACTGCCTATCATCACTGCCACATCGACTTTGCTGTGCATGGAGCCTCCTCGGCGAATTAGTTAGCTGCCTAACGATATCGGCATACTAATCACTTCGGCGCTCCTGAAACAGGCGGTTTGTGCACAGCAGCGTTACCTGCCTGGTAACAATCGCGTCTTCAGGCGGTGCTGCGCGGTGGTGCCTGCTCGGGTTTATAGCCCAGGCGCAGGCCGCCCCAGTGCCGGCCACGGACCATGATCGGCACCGACAGGTCGTGCATCAGTTCACCGGTATCCCGGGTGTAGGTCTGCAGCAACAGCGGTTGCTGGTGGCTGCCACAACGGATGCCGGTGCGGTCGGAGAACTTGCGCTTGCTGCGGTTGTGCAGATTGTCGACCTGCGGGTCACCGGTCAGTGGCTGGGAGAACACCGTGTTGTGGGTCGGCACGTACCCTTCCTGGGTGCAGGCAATGGCGAACACCAGGCCGTCATGGCGTGGCAACAGCGATTCCTGGATCGGCGGCAGCACCTGATCGGTGTAGCGGTCGAAGCGGGTCTGGTACTTGGCCGGGTCGGTATTGGCGATCACCTGGTAGTGCCGGTCGAACAGGTCGTCGAGGCTGATGCGGTTCTGCTCCAGGTCCGCCTCGAACTGCTCGGCGATGCGCCGCGCGCCTTCGCGAGCCAGGTCATAGATGCGCTGGTGATAGTCGTCCAGCCCGACCACGGCCAGGCGTTCGCTGATGGTTTCCGCCTGCCCTTCCATCTGCACCGCGGCCTCGGCCAGGCGACGGGTCTGCTGGTCGCTGACCGCCAGGTCGCTGCGCATCTGCTCCACGGCATGGAACAGGCTGTCCAGTTGCTCGCGATTGGTCTCGGCGCCGCGGGCGATCTCGCTGACCTGCTCTTCCACGCCCGCCGCCAGACGGGCGATGTTATCCAGGTGGCGGCCGGTGTGCTCCACCTGCTCGACCCCCAGGTTGAGGTCGTCCGACAGCTGGCGGATCTGCTCCACCACATCACTGGTGCGTTGCTGGATATCCGCCACCATCACCCCGACCTCATCGGTGGCGGTGGCCGTGCGTCCGGCCAGCCCGCGCACCTCGTCGGCGACCACCGCAAAACCGCGACCGTGTTCCCCGGCCCGGGCTGCCTCGATCGCGGCGTTCAGGGCCAGCAGATTGGTCTGGCTGGCAATGGACTGGATCACCAGGGTCACCCGCTGGATTTCCTCGCTGCGCTGGCTCAGGGCCTCGATCAGCTCGCGGCTGCCATTGGCCCGCTGGCTCAGCGAATGCATGCGGTTGATCGACTCGCCCAGCACCGTGCGCCCTTCGGCGCTGCTGGCATGGGCCTCGCTGGCGGCCCCCAGGGCCTGCTGGCTGAGCTGCGAGGTGGCCTGTTCGGTCTTGATCATCACCTGGGCGTTGCCGACGATGCGCGCCGCCGCGTCCAGCTGCGATTGCAGCTTGCTGGCCAACTGGGTCACCGAATAGGCCACCCCCGCCGCCGACAGCGCGTTATGGGTGGTGCTGTAGGACAGGTCGCGGGTCAGGCTGGAAAGCTCGTTGTCCACGCTGGCCGCAGGCGCCGCCGGCACCTTGCGGGTGCGCAGCCGCGGCAGCCAGACCACCAGCACCGCCAGGGGCAGGCACACATACAGCGACCAGCCGCCCAGCGCCTGGGCACTGAACAACCCCATCAACGCCGCGCTCTGCAGCGACGGCGCCCACCAACGGGCGGCAGCGGGTGCTGCCAGCGGTTGCGCGACAGGCACCGCTAGAGATCCTTCTCTTGACATCGTGGTCACCCCATTTCGTTCTAATTGTTTGCCAGCATTAGACGCCACTAGAAGGCCATTATCCATGGTCCATTAGTAGGAAAAAAAGCAGCGGCAAGCGTCGAGCCACAAGCAGCAAGCATTGTGTGCCGGGCATTATTCATGGGTCTGGGAAGGCGGGGGTTGCAGGAGATCAATGAAAAGCAGCGGCAAGCGGCAAGTTTGTAGCGGCAAGCAAGCGGGGGGAGTTGGAGATGGGGGCGGTGGGCGCGCTCCTTGCGCCCGGACTGGCGATGCTTCAAGCGTGTGGATCAGATCCGATCTGAGGAAGGCGATCTGGGAAACTCATTGGCCCGATGCCCCTCTTGCCGCTTGAAGCTTGCAACCTGAAGCTGCTGTTATCAGGCCTGACGCTGATGCTTGTCGATCTGCTCGTGGCGCTCTTGGGCTTCGATGCAGTACTTGGTGGTCGGGCTGATCAGCAGGCGCTTGAGGCCGATCGGCTCGCCGCTGTCGTCGCACCAGCCAAAGCTGTCGTCGCTGATCCGGCCCAGGGCCTGCTCCAGTTGCGGCAGCATGCGCTGGTCGCGATCAATGGCGTTGACCAACCAGGTGCGCTCTTCTTCGACAGAAGCAGCGTCGGCCGGGTCAGCCGGGGTGTCCAGGCTTTCAATGGCGATCCGGTTCTGTTCGATGCGCTCGTGGGTTTCCACCTTCATGGCTTGCAACAGATCGCTGAAAAAAGCGTGCTGCTCGGCATTCATGTAGTCATCCGCCGGCATGGCCAGCAACTTTTCCTTGGTCATTGATTTCTCTATAAAAAATACGTGCATTAAGGCGAATTCAAACTGTTTCCGGTTGACCCGTCAGGTCATCAGAAAGGCGCCATACCTTCCAAGCGCCACCCGGCACTCAATTTACGAGGGGCGGCAGTCTAAGGCCGGTTTGAGGGCGCAGCAACTGAAATGACAGTCAATCTGTCCGACAAAGCTGGCAAAGCCCGCAATTGCGGGCTTTGGTGGCTTCTATCGGAGTGCGTTTATAACAAAAAATTCCATATGCGCAGGTCTGTTAGAAGACAAACGGCAGTGCCGCGCAGCGGATTGCTGCCTGTGCAGCGGTGCAATAGAGCGTATTTCCCAGGCGTTTTGCAAGCGCCAATGAAAGGTTTCAGCGTTTGAGCTTGCGCTTGTTGCGGTACTGGTCGATGACCACCGCCGCGACAATGATCAAGCCCTTGATGATGTCCTGGATATAGGCATCGACGCCGACGAAGGTGAAGCCGCTGGCCATGACCCCGAGGATCAGCGCACCGATCACCGTGCCAGTGATGCGCCCCACCCCACCGGCCAGGCTGGTGCCACCGATCACCGCTGCGGCGATGGCATCCAGTTCGTAGGACATGCCCATCCCGGCCTGCCCCGTGGCCGCCCGCGCCGAGGCCACCACCCCGGCCAGCCCCGCCAGCAGCCCGGCGATGCTGTAGACGATCACCAGGTGGCGCTTGACGTTGATCCCCGAGGTGCGCGCCGCCTGCATGTTGCCGCCGATGGCGTAGGTGTACTTGCCGTACCGGGTATAGCGCAGGGCGATGTGGAAGATCACCGCCACCACCAGGAAGATCACCACCGGCATCGCCCCATGCCCGATCGCCGTGTAGGAGTCGGACAGCATGCTCACCGGCTGGCCCTGGGTGTAGTAGCGCGCCAGGCCCCGGGCCGAAACCATCATCCCCAGGGTGGCAATAAAGGGTGGAATGCCGGTCAGGGCAATCACGCTGCCGTTGATGGCCCCCGCCAGCAGGCCGACGCCGAGCCCGGCCAGCACCGGGATCCACACCGGCAGGTCGGTCAGTGAAGGGAACACCGCGCGGCTGAAGTCCGAGGTCTGGGCCAGGCTCGCGGCGATCATCGCCGACAAGGCCAGCACCGAGCCGGACGACAGGTCGATGCCGGTGGTGATGATCACCTGGGTCACGCCGATGGCCAACAGGCCGATCACCGACACCTGGAGGATCATCAGCACCAGGCGCTGGGAGTTGAGCAGGAAGCTCTGGTCGCGAACGATCCAGCCGAACAGCTCGAACACCAGAGCGATGCCGATCAATACCAGGAGGATGCTCAGTTCACTGGGCAGCCGCCGACTGCGCTTGTGCGTCGCCGCTGCCGGTTTGTTTTGCAAAATTGCGTTCATAACCCGTCCACCTTGATCAAGGCCGCCACCGGCGCGAATCACCCCGCTGCGGCGCCCATCGGTTGAATGTCTAGTGCACCCGGTCCAGGCCCGAGGCCAGTTGCATGACCCGCTCCTGGGTCGCCTCGCAACGGTCCAGGGTGCCCATCAGTTGGCCCTCGTGCATGACCATGACCCGGTCGCTCATGCCCAGGACCTCGGGCAGTTCCGAAGAAATCATGATCACCGCCATGCCTTGCTCGGCGAGGCTGGCGATCAAGCGGTAGATCTCGGCCTTGGCCCCGACGTCGATGCCCCGGGTCGGTTCGTCAAGGATCAGGATCCGTGGCTGGGTCATCAGCCAGCGCGCCAGCAGCGCCTTCTGTTGATTGCCGCCGGACAGGGTGTCGATGCACTGCTCCAGGGACGGGGTCTTGACCCGCAGCTTGCGGCACATGTCTTCGCACAGGGCGCGCAAGGCCTTGTGCCGGACGAAGCCACCACCGGCGTAATGGGGCAGCACCGCCACCTCCATGTTTTCCAGGACCGACAGGCAGGGAAACAGGCCGCTGAGCCGACGGTCCTCGGTCAGCAGGGCAAAGCCCTGGCTGATGGCCATGTGGGGTTCGCGGATATGCAGCACCTGGCCGTCGAGGTGCACCTGCCCGCCATCGCTGGGGGTGATGCCGAACAGGGTCTCCGCGACGTTGGTCCGGCCCGAGCCCATGAGCCCGGCGATGCCGAGGATTTCCCCGGCGTGCAGGTCGAACGACACGCCGTCGAACACCCCGTCCAGGCGCAGGTCGCGGACTTTCAGCAGGCATTCGCCGATGGGTTGCTCACGCACCGGAAACAGCTGGCTCAGCTCACGCCCCACCATCATCGAGATCAGGCTGTCGCCGTCCAGGCTGTCGGCCCGTTGCAGGCCGATGTAGGCGCCGTCGCGCAGCACCGCCACTTCATCGGCGATGGCAAACACTTCGTTCATCTTGTGGGTGATGTAGATGATGCCCTTACCCTGGGCCTTGAGGTCGGCAATGATCGAGAACAGGTGCGTCACCTCCTTGTCGGTGATGGCCGAGGTCGGCTCGTCCATGATCAGCACGTCGGAGTCGTAGGACACCGCCTTGGCGATCTCCACCATCTGCCGTTCAGCGATGCTCAGGCTGCCCACCAGCTCTTGCGGGTCCAGGTCGATGCGCAGGCGCGCAAGCAAGGCGCTGGTGCGCTGGTGCATGCCCCGGTGGTCGATCATGCGCAGGCTGTTGAGCGGTTCACGGCCGATCCAGATGTTCTCGGCGATGCTCATGTGAGGCATCAGGTTGAGCTCCTGGTGAATCATCGCGATGCCTGCCTGCAAGGCCGCCAGCGGCGAGCCGAAAACCACCGGGCGGCCCTTGAGCCGCAGCTCGCCGGAGTCGGGCGAGTAGATGCCGGCGATGATCTTCATCAGCGTCGACTTGCCGGCACCGTTCTCCCCCATCAGCGCCAGCACCGTGCCGGGGCGCACCCGCAGTTGCACCTCGGACAGGGCCACCACCCCGGGAAAGCCCTTGCTGACGTTGATCACTTCCAACAGATATGGCCCGGTCACCGGCGCCGCGGACAGCGGCCCCGGATGGGCAAGACTCGAAGCAGCGTTCATGATCGGCGACTCCGGCAGCCGGGCATCGAGGCCGCCCGGCCAGCGTGATGAAGGTTGAAGGACAGGCCGGCTATTTGAACTGGGCGACGTTTTCCGGGGTGATCAGGCGATAGGGAATCCACACCGCCGCCTCCACCGGTTGCTGCTTGACCATCTTCACCGCGGTCTCCACCGAGCCCTCGGCCTGGCCCTTGGCATCCTGGAACACCGACACCGCCAGTTCGCCGCGCTGCACCGCCCGCAACCCGTCAGGCGTGCCGTCGACCCCGGCGATCAGCACACTGCCCTTGGCCACTCCCGCCTGGTTCAGGGCCATGGCTGCGCCAATGGCCATCTCATCGTTGTTGGCCACCACCGCATTGAACTGGCGGCCCTGGGTCAGCCAGTCGTTGACCAGGGTCATGCCCTTGTCCCGCAGCCAGACCCCGGTCTGCTCCTGGTCGATCTTGATTCCCGGGTACTGGGCCAGCACCTCCTTGACGCCCTTGGTGCGATTGGCCGTGGAGTTGTTCGCCAGGTCGCCAAGGAGAATCACGATGCTGCCCTTGCCGCCCATTTTCTCGGCCAGGTACTGCATCTGCATCTTGCCCGCCTCCAGGTCGTCGGAGGCCACGGTGACCACGCCCTTGGGCAGGTTCAGGTCATCGGGGCGGCGGTTGACGTAGACCAGGGGAATCCCGGCCTTGACTGCCGCCTCGGTGATCTTGCGGGTGGCGGCGGTGTCCACCGGGTTGACCACGATGGCGTCGACCTTCTGGCTGATGAAGCTTTCCACCTGGCTCAGTTGCTTGACCACGTCGCTGCGGGCGTCCTCGAATTGCAGCTGGACTGCGTCGGGCATGGCCTTGGCCTTCTGGTCCATGGACTCGCGCAGGTAGGTCAGCCAGGTGTCGTCGAACTGCGACATGCTCACGCCGATTCTCACCTGGGCCAGCGCCGCGCCGCTGAACAGCATCAGCGCCAGGGCCAGGGAAACCACTCGGGTCTGGATAGTCATCAAGGGTCTTTCTCCATCATTCTTGTTGGTTTTCATGGATGAGCCGCCGCCGCGCCTCAGGCCGGCGAGTACAGGATGGGAGCACCGGGCATGCAGCACAGCAGGGTTCCCCGGTGCTCGACGCACAAGCAACCGAGCATGGACAACCAGCAGGAGGACCAGAGAACGCGAGGCAGCTCGCGAAATGAGAGGGCATGTGCGCGGGACAGCCGTTGCACAACACAGCGAAAGGTTTTCATCGACGGCACCTGTTTGTTCTTGTTGGTTGGTTCTCAAGTCTTCAAGCGCGGCTTGAAGGGCCTGGAAACCTTGATAGTCGGCAACCTGGAAACGACTTTATTGGAAAATAATTTCCATATCAACTCATTTTAGAATTTTATTCTATTTCCTTTTCAGCCTCGCCAAACCCGGCCATTTCCACCACCTGGCGGTGCAACGCACTGCGCCTCGCGGCGTCCAGCACCCGGGTGGTGGCCAGGGCTTCGGCGGCCGTCACCGGCACCTCGCCGCGCCCCTGCAGCGCCTCCAGCAGTTGCCGATAGAAGCACGGCCAGGCGCCGCGCTCGGATGGCACCCGCTGGCGTTCGCTGCCCTGCTCGAACCAGCCCCAGCGCCGATGCTCCTCCACGCCCCAGTGCTCGCCTTCGCTGGCCGGCGACAAACCGGCCAGCAGCGCCTGCTCCTGGCCGTCGAGGCCGTCCACGGTGTAGCAGCCGGCACTGCCGGTGAGGCGAAAACGCGGACCCGGGCTGTTTTGCAGGCCACTGCCCGCCAGGTGTGAAACCACGCCATTGACGTGGCTCAGGGAGACAAAGAAGCCATCGTCCAGGGACGGTTCCGGGCCGCAGTACTGCAGCTCGGCATAAACCCGCGCCACCGGGCCGAACAGCAGCAAGGCCTGGTCCACCAGGTGGCTGCCGAGGTCCCGCAGGAAACCGCCGCCACTGGGGCTGGCGGCCTGCTGCGGCACATAGCGCTCGATGCGTGATTCGAAACGGCTGATGCGCCCCAGGGTGCCGCGCGCAAGCAGCGTGCGCAGGGTCAGAAAATCCGCGTCCCAGCGCCGGTTCATGTACACCGCCAAGGGCACCTGGCGCCGGGCGGCGGCGTCGATCATCCGTCGCGCCTGGTGCGCATCGCTGGCAAAAGGCTTGTCGCTGACCACCGCCACACCGCGCTCGATGGCCTCCAGCACCAGCGCCGGGCGGCCCTCCAACGGCGTGGAAATCACCAGCACATCAACCCCCGCCTGCACCAGTTGCCCAAGGCTGTCGAACGCCATTACCGCGGGGTGATCCTCGGCCAGCAAACGTCGGCGCCCGGGGTCGCGGGTCACCACCCCCACCAGCGTGGCCCCGGCCAGGCTGGCCAGCAGCGGTGCATGAAAAAACCGGCCGCCATGGCCGTATCCCACCAGTCCTATGCGCATGACCTCTCCTTGCAGTGACGGCTGCGCCCATGGCGCCTGGCCTTCCTCGCAATGCCGGGAAGGCAGGCCCGCAAACCGCAGCCCTCGGCCGAGGGACGGCACCTCAACCGTAGAAAGCCGGGCGTTGGGGCAGCTGCACCGGGACAATCGCCCCGCTCTCCTGAGCCTGGATGCAGGCATCGGCGGCCACCGCCGCGGCAAAGCCGTCCCAGGCCGACGGCCCACCCACCTGCCCGGCCTGCACGCTGTCGATAAAGGCCTGCAGCTCGACGTCATAGGCGGCAATGAAGCGGTCTTTCCAGTCCATCAGGATCGCGTTGGACAGCTTGGCCTCGCTGCGCAACTGCACCTGGGACGGCTCCGGCAGGCGGGCAATGCCGCTCTCGCCCACCACTTCACACTGGATGTCGTAGCCGTACTGGCAATTGACGAATATCTCCACGTCGATCCGCGTGCCCCTGGCGGTCTCCAGCAACACGATCTGCGGGTCACGCAACTGGGCGTGGGCCTTGCGGGTCTGGCGCGGGAACAGCACCTGCACCGACACATAGTCGTCGCCCAGCAGCCAGCGCAGCACGTCCAGTTCGTGGATCAGGGTGTCGGTGATGGCCATGCCGGTCTGGTAGTTTTCCCCCACCCGCGGGTTGCGGTGGGCGCAGTGCAGCATCAGCGGCTCACCGATCCGCCCGCTGTCGAGCACCGCCTTGAGTGCCTGGTAGCCGGCGTCGTAAGGCCGCATGAACCCCACCTGCACCAGGCGCCGGCCGTAAGCGATCTCGGCCTCGACGATGCGCCGGCAGCCCTCGGCAGTCACCGCCAGGGGCTTTTCGCAGAACACCGGCTTGCCGGCGGCAATCGCTGCCAGCACGAACTCCTCGTGGCTCGGCCCCCAGGAAGTGACCAGCAGCGCCTGCACCTCCGGCGCCCTGATCAGGGCCTGGCCATCCGGGTAGACCTCGGCGTCGAGCCCGAGCTCGCCCACGACCCTGGCCGCCTGTTGCAAGTTGATGTCGGTCACCGCCACCACCCGACTGCCGCGCAGGGTCTGGCTGCAACGACGGATGTGATCCTGGCCGATGGCCCCGGTACCGATGACGCCTAGCTGCAAAGACATGGACCTACTCCTGTGATGGTGAGTGCCTGCGCGGTCAGTACTGCCGCGCCTTGGCCAATTGCTGGTTGATCCGCTGGGCCGCCGCGGCAACCCGCTCACTGGTGGAAACCTCGGCCACCGCCACGTGCCACCAGGACAGGTAGCCGTGGATCATAGTCTTGGGCAGTACCTTGATGTCGATCAGGGTCGACACCGTCTGGCGCCGGGCATCGGCCAGGGCTTCATGCAATTGCTCGAGGCTGCTGACCTTGTAGGTCTTGCAGCCATAGGCCGCGGCGCTCATGGCGTAGTCCACCGGGATCAGGCCGCCATCGAGCTGGCCGCTGTCCGGGTTGCGGTAGCGAAATTCCGTGGCGAAGCTGTCCTGGCCCTGGCCCAGCTGCAGGTTGTTGATGCAACCGAAGGCCATGTTGTCCAGCAGCACCACATTGATCTTGCGCCGCTCCTGGATCGAGGTGACCAGTTCCGAGTGCAGCATCAGATAGGAACCATCGCCCACCAGGGCATAGACCTCGCGTTCGGGCTCGGCGAGCTTGACCCCCAGGGCCGCGCTGATCTCGTAGCCCATGCACGAGTAGCCGTACTCCACGTGATAGGTGTTGACCCCCTTGCTGTGCCAGCTGCGCTGCAGGTCGCCGGGCAGGCTGCCGGCGGCGGCAACGATCACCGCCTGGTCGCCCAGGGTCTGGTTGAGCACCCCGAGCACCTGGCTCTGGGTCAGGCAGGATCCGGTCAGTTCGATGAACTCGCGCAGCACGGCAGGGTCCAGCGAATCTTCGACTTCCGGGACGAACCCGGCAGCCTGGTACTGCACGCCATGGAGCCGTTCCACCTCCGCTTTCAGCTGCGCCTTGGCCGCCTCGACCTGCCCGCCCCAGGCGGCACCATAACCGCTGCCCGCCAGGCCCTCGGCCAGGGCCTGGAGGCCGCACCGGGCATCCGCCAGCAGTTGCACGCCGTCGAGCTTCAAGGCATCGCCAGGGTTGACGTTGAGGTTGAGAAAGCGCACCTCGGGGTGCTGGAACAACCACTTCGACGAGGTGGTGAAATCGCTGTAGCGGGTGCCGACGCCGATGATCAGGTCCGCTTCCCGGGCCAGCAGGTTGGCCGCCAGGCAACCGGTTTCGCCGATGCCGCCGACATTCAACGGATGGCTGGAGAGCAGCGCGCTCTTGCCGGCCTGGGTCTCGGCCACAGGGATCGCAAAGCGCTCGGCAAAGGCCTGCAGCGCCTGGTTGGCCCCGGCGTACTTGACCCCGCCGCCACAGATCAGCAGCGGCTTGCGCTTGCTCCGCAGCAGCGCCACGGCGTCAGCCAGCATGGCCTCGGTGGGCGGCCGGCGCTCGATGCGATGCACCCGCCGGGCAAAGAAGCTCAAGGGGTAGTCATAGGCTTCGGCCTGCACGTCCTGGGGCAGCGCCAGGGTCACCGCGCCGGTTTCCGCCGGATCGGCGAGCACCCGCATGGCCTGCAGCGCGGCGCTCATCAACTGTTCCGGGCGGTTGATCCGGTCCCAGTACTTGCTCACCGCCTTGAAGGCATCGTTGGTGCTGATGCCCAGGTCATGGAACTGCTCGATCTGCTGCAGCACCGGGTCCGGCTGGCGGCTGGCGAACACGTCCCCGGGCAACAGCAGCAAGGGAATGCGGTTGGCCGTGGCCGTGGCCGCGGCAGTCAGCATATTGGCCGCGCCGGGGCCCACCGAAGCGCTGCAGGCATAGACCTGGCGCCGCAGCCGCTGCTTGGCGAAGCCGATGGCGGCGTGGGCCATGCCCTGCTCGTTGCGCCCCTGATGCACCTGCAGCCCGCCGGGGTCCTGTTGCAGGGCCTGGCCCAGCCCCAGCACGTTGCCATGGCCGAAGATGCAGAAGACCCCGGCGACGAAGCGCTCCTGAATCCCATCCACCTCGAGGTACTGGTTGTCGAGAAATTTCACCAGGGCCTGGGCCATGGTCAATCGAATCGTGCTCATGTCTGTTCCCTGCAAGAAAAACCACGCTAGGCCCGCACCCCGGCACCGCCGGCGCGGGCTCTGATCCTCATGCCCCTGCGGGCCGCCCGGCGCCTGGAATGGCGGCCTTCAGGTGATCGATGCTGGCCTGGAGCGCCTGGCGGAGGTCCGGCAGTTCATGGACGCTGGCAGCAAAAGGCTCGAACGACAGGTAGCCGGCATAGCCGCCCTTGAGCAGCGCGGCGATCTGCTCGGGATTGCCGAGAACGTCTGCCTCGCCCACCAGCACCCGGTGGCTGTCCCGCAGGCCGGCCAGGCTGCTGCCCCGCGTCTCGACGCCGGAGATGTGCACCAGCCCGGTGAGTTCGGCAAACAGCTCGGGCTGCCCCGCCAGCGTGTGGTGGAAGGTATCGTGCACCAAGCGCAGCACATCCAGCCCGCCGCAGGCCTGCATGGCCTCCAGCGCCACACGCTTGGAGCGCAGGGCGCTCTGCTCAAAACCCAGGGGTTCGACCAGGCCGCGCAGGCCATGGCGCCGCAGGACCGGAGCGATCTGCCCCAGGGCCTGACCCAGGCCGGCCGCGCGCTGGGCGTCGGTGCGCCAGTCAGCGGCCTCGTTGAGCGGGCACAGCACCAGCCCCTCGGCGCCGCAGGCCACGGCGTAGGCCGCCAGTTGCAGCAATTGCCGCTGGCGCTCGGGGTTCCACAGGTCGAAGGGGTACAGCGCGTTGATCGACAGCACCCTGATGCCGCGCTCGGCGCACCATTGGCGCACCTGTTCAGGCGCGGTGCCGTCCTCGATCTCCACGCCCTCAAGGTCGTTGCGCAGCTCGACCGCGTCGATCTCCAGGGCAACGGCCAGGTCAAGGAACTCGGGCAGTGACAACTGCGGTGCAACCATTCGGTTCAAGGCAAAACGCAAGGGGTGATGCATGGTCCTGACTCTCCCACGGGGCATTGGCCAAGCAAGGGTTTCAGAGGTCCAGCAGCCAGCTGTGCTGCGGATCGTTATGGAACTGCCAGACCCGCTTCGGCCCGGCCATGACATTCAGGTAATAGGACTCGTAGCCATAAGGCACGCTGACCGGGTGGTAGCCCTTGGGCACCACCACCAGGTCGTGGTGCTCCACCGCCATGGCCTGGTCGATGCTGCGATCGTCGGTGTAGACCCGCTGGAACACGAAGCCCTGGGGCGGGTGGACCTGGTGGTAGTAGGTTTCCTCGAGAAAGCTCTGGCGCGGCCAGTCATCGGTGTCGTGCTTGTGCGGCGGGTAGCTGGAGGAGTGCCCCGACGGCGTGCGCACCTCCACCACCAGCAGCGAATGGGCCGGCTCGCTGTCCGGCAGGATGTCGCAGACATAGCGGGTGTTGGCGCCCCGGCCGCGCACGCTGCGCTTGCACTGTTCCGGGCGGATCAACCGTGGCCCCAGGCCGGCCTCGCGGGAGCCGGGGGCAGCGCAGACGGCGATCTGCACCTCGCTCAGGGCGCTGACCTGCACCTGAGTATCCGGCGGCAAGTAGGCGGCGAACGGCGACAGCTCCTCGAACACCGAATGGCGCTCGCCGAGATTGTCCCACTGAAACCGGCCCTGCCCCGGCGTCTCGCCGTGGATATCCACCCGCCCGCTGAGCAACACCAGGCACAACTCGCGGTCACCGGCACTCAGCGCCAAGCGCTCGCCAAGGCTCAGGCGGTAGGCGGCGAACCCCACGTAGTGCAACGCGCCGTCCGTGAGCTGGACCAGGGTCCGGCCGGTGGCGGTCGCCTTCTGCAACAGGCTCATTGGCCAGCCCTCCCTGGCCGGGCGCGGTCGAGCAAGGCGCGCAGCGTGTCGTAGCCCTTCTGGGCATAGACCTGGCTGGGAGCGACTGCCGGATCCTGCTCGGCCTCCACCACCAGCCAGCCTTGATAACCGGCGTCCAGCAGCACTTCCAGCAAGGCCGCGAAGTCGATATCGCCGTCGCCGGGCACGGTGAAGGTGCCGTTGATGATGCAATCGGGAAAGCTCCAGAGGTTATTGCGTGCCAGTTGCACCACCGCCTTGCGCACGTCCTTGAAGTGCACATGGCAGACCCGGTCGATGTGCCGGCGCAGCACTGCCAGGGGGTCACCGCCGCCCATGTAGCAGTGGCCCGAATCGAACAGCAGACCGACCTCGGGGCCGGTGCGCCGCATCAGCTGGTCGATGTCGGCGGCGGATTCGACATAGGCGCCCATGTGGTGGTGATAGGCCAGGCGCACCCCCTGGGACAGGGTGAAACGCGCAAGCTCGGTGAGCTTGTCGGCGTAGTCCTGCCAGGCCTGTTCGGAATGAAAGCGCGGGCGCTCCACCAGGGCAATGGGCTGGCCCTGGATCGAATCGGCGACCTCGCCGTAGACCAGCACCGTGGCGCCGTTGTGTGCCAGCAGTTGCACATGGGCGGCGATGGCATCGATCTCCTGCGCCACCGAACGCCTGGCCAGGCGGCTGGAATACCAGCCCGACACCAGGGCCAGGCCGTAGGGCCGCAGCACATCGGCCACGCCCTGGGCGTCCCGGGGGAACTTGCCGTTGAGCTCAAAGCCTTCGTAGCCGATGGCCTGGCCCTCGGCCAGCGCCGTCTCCAGGGGTGTTTCCCCACCCAGGAACGGCAAGTCGTCGTTGCTCCAGGAGATCGGGTTGATGCCAATTCGAATCGCGGGCATGGCTGCACCTTTTATTGTTGTTCAGATAACGCTTGAAGATCCCCCACCACCCGCGCGAGGCCCTGGTGGCAAGGGAGCTGGCTCGCGCCAGATCACATGGCGGCGGCGCAAAATGCCGACCGGCCCCTTTCAGCTACTGCGCGGGGCCTGCCGAGGAGTGCTGCGCACTCCAGCGGGAGCAAGCTCCCTGGCCACGGTTCCAGCTGTGCCTTGCTTTGTTTGGATCCGGGCAGACGCCCTTCTATGGCCCCCGGTGCTTGCCCTGTGCCCTGGGGTTGGGTCGCTGCGGGCGATCACGGCGCCTGCCGCGCACTGCGCCAGGCAGCGATCAACTGCACAAAGGTGCCCTGCACCCGGGCGATCAGCGCCTGGTCGTCGATCTCCCCGGCAAGCCAGGCCCGGCTGGGTTCCTGGAAGATCGTGCGGCCCACGGCAAACCCCCGGCAAGTGCGACTCTGGGCCGCCTGGCGAAAGCTTTCGGCCAGGGTCGCAGGTGGCGCATTGAGCCCCAGCAGCACCACGCCCCGGCAATAGGGGTCGCGCTCCTGGATCAACTGGTCCAGGCGTTGCCACTGCTCGGCGCTCTGGCCCTCGATCTTCCACCAGGCCGGGTAGATGCCCAGGTTGTACAGGCGCTTGATGGCCCGGTACAGCTCCTCCGGGTGGGCACCGGGCAGGTCCCTGGGCGGGATGATTTCCAGCAGCAGCTCATGGCCGCCGGCCTGGGACGCCTGGTACAGGCCCTTGATCTGCGCTTCCTGTTCCAGGCGCAGCAGGGGCTCGTCGTCGGGGTGGTACTGCACCAGGCACTTGATGATCTGCTCCTGGGGCCAGGTGATCAGGTTGCTGCCGATCGAGCGCCCGTGTTCGAACGCCAGGGGGCGCGAGCCTTGCACCTCCACCGGGCGCGCGACCCACCAGCCACGGCCGGTGGCGGCGTTCAGCGCATCCTGGGCAAAGCGCTGGTCGGCCAGCAGGCCAACGTCGGCCTCGATGCCCTGGCGGCGCAGGTCGCCTTCAACCCGTTGCACGGCCTCGATGAACAGTTGCTTGAGCTGGCCGATGGCCTTGAGTTCGCGGCCGCTCTGCTGGGCCAGTTCCACCAGCTGTCCGCGGTGGTCGAAGGCGAAGATGAACAGTGGCCGCCAGGCCTTGCGCGGCACGCTGACCTGATGCAGGCGCTGCAGCACCGGGTCCTGGTCCGGGCGGGTAATGGGCACCGGGCTGGCGAACAGGTATTGCAGCTCCGCCGGGGTCGGCATGGCCGGGGCACAGGCATGGCGCGACACCACCAGGCCGCCACAGGCATTGGCCAGCTGGCAGCAGCGCTCATCGTCGGCCCCTTGCAGCCAGCCACTGAGAAAACCGGACATGAAGGCATCGCCGGCCCCCAGCACATTGAGCACTTCCACTTGCACCCCGGGGTAGAGCCTGGCGTCTTCCAGGCGCTGTGGAATCGCGCCACGGATCACCATGCAACCCTGGGGGCCAAGCTTGAGCACCAGGGTCGCGGCCGTCAGCTCGCGGACCCGGCGCAAGGCCGGCAGCAACTGCTGATGGCCGCCGGCGATGAGAAATTCCTCTTCAGTGCCGACGATCAGCTCAAAGCGCGGCAGGATGCCCTGCACATGCTGGCTGACCTGCTGATCGGCGACAAACCGGGTCTGCCCATCGGCCTTGCCCGCCAGGCCCCAGAGCACCGGGCGATAGTCGATGTCCAGGACCCGCAACACAGCATGGCGCTCGGCATGCTCCAGGGCCTGGACGCTGGCCCGATACACGCCGTCGGCGGAGAAATGGGTGCCGGTGATCAGCAGCGCCTTGCTCGAAGCGATAAAGGCTTCGTCGATGTCCTCGGCGGCCAGGGCCATGTCGGCGCAGTTCTCGCGGTAGAACACCAGGGGAAAGGTTTCGCGGTCCTTGAGGCCCAGCAGCACCAGGGCGGTGAGGCGCTCGGGGTCGACCTTGACTGCACTGACATCGCAGCCCTCGCGCTGCAGCGATTCCAGCAGGAAGCGCCCCATGTGATCGTCGCCGACCCGGCTCAGCATTGCCGACTTCAGGCCCAGCCGCGCGGTGCCGAAGGCGATGTTGGCGGACGAGCCGCCGAGGTACTTGGCGAAGCTGCCGACATCCTCCAGCCGGGCCCCCACCTGCTGGGCATAAAGGTCGACGCCCAGGCGTCCAAGGCAGATCAGATCCAATTGACGCCCACTGGCAAAACGAGTCTGGCCCATGCTGGCTCCTGTTATTTTTATCAGCCGCTGCCCACCGCCCTTGTCGGCGCCGCAGGCCCTCTAGGTGGATGCAGACTAGAACGTCTGTCGGCCTCAATCAATATTTATTCCATAAATTTTTTACTTGGAATATTTTTTCTATTAAACTTTTTTGCAGCGCCCAGGGGTGCGGCGTGCATCGTTTCAGCAAGGCGCCGGAGCCGCGCTCTTCGAAGATTTTCCCGGCAGCGACCCTGTAGACTGCGCCCAGCCACCCCATTGCCAGGGGGCGACGCCCGCGGTCGCCGCCTCAGCACCCGTCAGAAGGATTCCTTATGTCCAGCACCGATCAGCCGGCCTTGTCCGAGAGCACGCCACAGAGCGACCTCGCCAGCCCCCCGATCAATGCCGAGCGCCTGCTGCAGTTGATTACCCGGGAATACGAAGGCCTGCCCCGCCAGCTCAAGCGCATCGCCAGCTACATGAGCCAGCAGAGCGACCGGATCATGGTCGACCGGATCAGCGACATTGCCCGGGAATGCGAAGTGCACCCCTCGGCCATCGTGCGTTTCTCCCAGCGTTTCGGCTTCAGCGGCTTCAGTGAAATGCAGGCGCTGTTTCGCGAGGCCTACACCCACAAGGCGACGCCGGTACAGAACTACCAGCAGCGCATCCGCAGCATGATCGCCAACAAGTCGCAGAAGGCCAGCGGCGGCGACCTGGCCCGGGAATGCATCAGCGCCACCCTTTCCGGTATCGAGCGCCTGGGCCTGGAGCTGGACGACGCGACCTTCGACAAGGCCGTGGAGCTGGTGGTCAACGCCGACAACATCTACGTGGTGGGGGTGCGCCGTTCCTTCGCCGTGGCCGACTACCTGGTGTACAACCTGCAGCACACCAACAAGCGCATTCACTTGGTGTCGGGCCTGGGCGGCAGCTACCGGGAACAGATGCGCAGCATCCGCCCCAACGACCTGGTGATCGCCATCAGCTTCACCCCCTATGCCAAGGAAACCCAGCACTGCCTGCGCATCGCCCAGCACAACCAGGCCAAGACCCTGATCATCACCGACAGCACGCTCTCGCCCCTGGCCAAGCGGGCCAACGCAGCGCTGCTGGTCAATGAAGGCAGCTCCTTCGCCTTTCGTTCACTGAGCGCCACCCTGTGCCTGTGCCAGGCGCTGTTCATCGCCGTGGCCTACCGCCTGGAACTGAAGATGGACGAGATACACGAACAGGGCGGCTTCGACGACTAGCCCGACGCCGATCCATGGCTGCGGGCCAGCAGGGCACCCGGGCTGCCGCCCCCGGATAGCACCAGTGCGTTTTGGTCCTGACCCATGGCCCACCTCCCGCGCCGCGTCCGGCGCTGCAGACGCTCAGCCTAGCCGCCTGCCAGCAACCGACGGGGCGCTTGCGGTGGCCCTACTCGTAGATCTTGCCGCAGTACAGGAACACCGCGAAACGCTGCCAGGGCGAGGCCTCCACCAGCCCCTGGGTGGCACCGATGCCAGTGGCCTCGGCCCAGGCGTGGGCGCCGTCGAGAAAGTCTTCGATGGAGTGGTTCTGCCAACTGTCGGCCTCGCCGGCCTGGACAGTGCGCTGCGCCTGGCGGCGGTCGGCAATCAGTGCCTGGACGAAGTCGAGGAAGCTCTGTTCGTCATGCACTTGCTGCAACCGTTGTTCAAGGTCCATGGGGCTCTCCGGGGTCAGGACGCGCCCTGCAGCGCCAGGCCCTTGCGCAGCAGTTCCTTGCGCAGGATCGGCCGGCCCGGGCAATGCACGCCGTCCAGGGTGCTGCACTCTAGCAGCCGTTCGAGCTGGCGGGCACTGTCCGGGCTGCCGGTCAGCAAATAGCTGGTGCCCTCGCTGAGGCCGATCAGGTTCAGCAGCCAGTCATCGCCCCACTGCCCCAGCACCTGTTCGATCAGGCTGCGCTGGCGCGCCAGCAGGCCCTCGGCGTGCCATAGGGTCAGCTGGGCGAAGCGCCGCGGCAGGTTGCTGGAAGGTTCGAGCAGCTTGAGGTCCTTGAGCAGGGCCTGGGGCAGTTGCGCTTCGATCTGCTGCTGGCATTGCTGGAAATAGTCTTGCGGCCAGCCGGGCCCCAGGTCGGCCAGTGCCGCCAGGGCGGCGTAGGCCTGGCGGTCCGCCGCTGTGCAGCCCTGGTCGGTGAAGTTCAGGGTGTTGTCGAGAATCCCCGCCGCCAGCAGTTGCGCGCTGTCACGGCTGATCCTGGGCAGCAGCCCGGAGTCGCGCCAGCGCTCGTAGACCTGGGTGCAGGCGGCACCGATCTGGCGGATATCCGCGTGCCGGCCCAGGCGTTCGTCCCAGAAGGCCTCGAAACCCGGGTGATGGTCGATGACCTCCACCACGCGGTTCAGGTCCACCAGCGGGTCCAGGTGCAGGTGATTGGAAATGTCCACCAGCACGAACCGGTCAGCCCCTTGCGGGACATGGCGGTCCAGGCCCTTGAGGCGCTGGCGGAACAGCACCGGGATGCTCTCGTTGAGCGGTGCGCTGCTCAAGGCCCGGGCCGGGCGACCGCTGAGGTTGAGCCACTCGGCATAGGCGATGCAACCGGCGTAGGCGTCGATATCCAGATAGGCCGCGCCGGAGGTGACAATGATCATGACGTCCCTGTAGTGCACAAAGGCCAGAGGCCGGGGCGCCGAGGGTGCCCGAGCGACATGACAGACAGATGACAGTCAGCGGCCATGTACACGCCCCGCCTCGGCCACCAGCAGCGCCGCCAGGCGCGAGCCGCTGAAGCGGATCTGCGCCAGGCTCAGGGCCGCGTAGCCGACGATCACCGCCGCCGGCCGGCGCGCCTGCTGGCAGTGCTCGGCCAGCCCCTGCAACAGCAGGCCCTGCTCGGCGGCGCGTTGGCGAAAGCCCGCTTCATCGCTACCCGGCGGCAGCTCCAGCAGCAGGTGCAGCCCGGCCTGCTGGCCGCTGACGCGGTAGCAGCCCGGCGCCTCCCGGGCAAGGATCGCCAGCAGCAGGTCGCGGCGTTCCTGATAGGCCTGGCGCGCCGCCCGCAGGTTGCGCAGGAAGGCGCCACTGGCGATGTAGTCGGCCAGGGCCAACTGCTCGATCACCCCCACCGAGCGCCCGGTGTTCTGCAAGGTCGCCAGCAACTGCGGGCGCAGACGTTCAGGCACCAGCATGAAGCCCACCCGCAGGCCGGCGAACAGGGTCTTGTTGAAACTGCCGCAGTAGATCACCCGGTCATCCCGGTCCAGGGACTTGAGGGCCGCCAGGGGCGCGCTCTGGTAGTTGAACTCGCTGTCGTAGTCGTCCTCCACCACCCAGGCCTCGCTGTGCCGGGCCCATTCCAGCAGGGCCAGGCGCCGGGACACCGGCATGGTCATGCCCAGGGGCGCCTGGTGAGCCGGGGTGACGTAGACCATGCGAGCATCGCGATGGCGTTGCAGCTGCTGCACATCGATCCCATCCTCCTCCAGCGCAATCGGCATCAGCCGCGCTCCGGCCAGGGCGAACAGGCTCTTGGCCGACAGGTAGCCGGGATCTTCCAGGCACACCTTGTCGCCGGCCTGCAGCAGGCTGCGGGCCAACAGGTCGAGGCCGTGGCGGATGCCGGTGGTGATCATCACCTGCTGCGCCTCGCAGGCGATGCCCCGGTGCTGCCCCAGGTACTGGGCGATCTGCTGGCGCAGGGCCGCCAAGCCGCCGGGGTCGGCGTCCCACAGCGACTGCGCCGAGGCATTGCCCAGGGCCCGGGTCAGGGAACGGGTCCAGCGTTGCAGGGGAAACAGCGCCGGGTCGGCCAGGCGGGCGACAAAGGGCTGGCCGGCCCGCACGCTGAGGGGTGGGTACGGTGGCTCATGGTCATCGGCGGCGAGCGGTGCCACTCGGGCCGGGGCGCTCAGGTACAGGTCCGGCACCACCGCGCAGACCCGGGTCCCGGAACCGCTGGCCCGGCTCACATAACCTTCGCTGCGCAGGCGGTCGAAGACCACTTCCAGGGTGCCCCGGGACAGGCCCCAGCGCTGGGCCAGGGTGCGGGTCGAGGGCAAGCGACAGCCGGCCGGCAGGCGCTTTTCCAGGATCGCCTGGCGCAGAGCGCTGTAGGCGCTGTCCTGTTTGCCCGGGGCTTCAGCGCAGTGCTGGGGCAGCGGCAGGTCGAGGGGCACGGGGTGTTTGCCACGGCTCATAGCGGTCCAGTCAAAAGCGGCCTAAATGGTGCTCGGCATTAAACCACAAAGCGCTTAATTTCAGCGCCTTAGCCACCTGCCCCGAGCCTGTCATGCCGCCAATCGCCAACGCCCCGCCCCACTCCATCACCAGCGAACGCCCCCTCGCCCCCTGGCTCTGGACCCTGTTGCTGCTGGTGGTGGTCTGCCTGCCACGGATCAGCATCGACCTGTACCTGCCGGCACTGCCGGCCATGGCTGACCAACTGAAGGCCAGCGATGCCCAGCTGCAGCTGACCCTGAGCCTGTACATGCTCGGCTATGCCCTGTCGATGCTGCTGGGCGGCCCCCTGTGCGACCGCTACGGGCGGCGTCCGGTGCTGCTGGCGGGCACCGCGCTGTTTCTACTGGCCAGCCTGGCGTGCATGCTCGCCACCTGCGTCGAAGCACTGATGGCCGCACGCCTGGTGCAGGCCCTGGGCGGTTGCTGCGGCACCCTGGTGGGCCGGGTCATGGTGCGTGACCGCTGCGCGCCCGAGGAGCAGGCACGGTTGCTCGGGCTGTTGTCCATGGGCATTGCCCTGTCGCCGATGCTGGCGCCGCCCCTGGGCAGCCTGATCAACCATCTGCTGGGCTGGCGCGGGCTGTTCCTGTGCCTGAGCCTGGTGGCCGCGGCAGCCTGGCTGCTGATGTACAAGCGACTGGCCGAAACCCGGCCGCCAGCCCCGCAGCCGGCGGCCGGCGAAAACCTGCTGCGCCTGTACCTGCGCCTGCTGAGCGAGGCCTATTTCATGCGCTACTCCCTGGCCATCGGCTGCCTGTACTGCACCTATTTCCCGTTTATCCTGCAGTCGCCGGCGCTGTTGCAGCGCCAGCTGGGGTTGTCTCCCGGGGTCTATGCCCTGGTGTTCGCCGCCACCGTGGCCGGCTACCTGTTGGGCTCGCGATGGTTCCAGCGCCTGGCGCCACGCCACGGTGCCGACCGCCTGATCAGCGCGGCCTGCCTGTTGAACCTGGCCGGCGCCGGCCTGTTGCTGCTGACTCGCAGCCTGTGGCCCGACAGCCTGTGGGCGATCGTGCTGCCGATGCTGGCGCTGATGTTCTCGGTGGGCCTGGCGATTCCCGCCTGCCAGTTGGCGATCCTGCAGCCCTATGCGGCGGTGGCGGGCACGGCTTCGGGGCTGTTTTTCTTTATCCAGATGGCCATGACCGCGGGCTGCGGGCTGCTGGCCAGCCTGTTGGTGGACCGCCCGGGCGGTTCGCTGCAAGCCCTGACCGGCCTGTTCAGCCTGGCCCTGGGCCTGGTCTGGTGGTGCCTGCGGCCACGGCTGCGCTAACCCCAAGATAGCCGCGGCACGGCCTGCGTCAGCGGCTGCAGCAAAGCCCTGTTCAAGGCCAGCGCAATGCCGCTAAATTAGCCGCGCCGCTCCCTTGCGTAGTACCACTCAAGACCAGGAGATACTCGATGCAGCTTATTGGAATGCTCGATTCACCCTACGTGCGCCGCGTGGCCATCAGCCTCAAATGCCTGAAGCTGCCCTTCGAGCATCACTCGGTCTCGGTGTTCAGCACCTTCGAACAGTTCCAGGCGATCAACCCGGTGGTCAAGGCACCGACCCTGGTCTGCGAGGGTGGCAAGGTGCTGATGGATTCGAGCCTGATCATCGATTACCTGGAAACCCTGGCCGGCGGGCAAAACAGCCTGATGCCCCAGGCAGCGCCCCAGCGTTTGCATGAGTTGCGCCTGATCGGCCTGGCCCTGGCGGCCTGCGAGAAGTCGGTGCAGATCGTCTACGAAAGAAAACTGCGCCCGCTGGAGAAACAGCACGGCCCCTGGCTGGAGCGGATCGGCGGCCAGTTGCAGGCCGCCTATGCCGAGCTGGAGCGAGAGTTGCAGCATCAACCGCTGCCCCGTGACGGCTCCCTGAGCCAGGCCGGGATCAGCCTGGCGGTGGCCTGGAGCTTCAGTCAGATGATGGTGGCGGACCAGTTCGGTCCCGAGCAATTCCCGGCGGTGCGCGGCTTTGCCGAATACGCCGAGCAACTGCCAGTGTTCCTTGCCACCCCTGCCGCCTGAGCCCAGCGCCTACAGCAGGCAGATAGACCGTGCCGTTCCCTGTAGGAGCCGGCTCGCCGGCGAAGAGGATCGCGAGTATTGCAGCGCTCTTGAAGCCGCCTTCGCTGGCGAGCCAGCTCCTACAGCAGACAGGTAGACCGTGCGGTCCCCTGTAGGAGCCGGCTTGCCGGCGAAGAGGGTCGCGAGTATTGCAGCGCTCTTGAAGCCGCCTTCGCTGGCGAGCCAGCTCCTACAGCAGGCAGATAGACCGTGCCGTTCCCTGTAGGAGCCGGCTTGCCGGCGAAGAGGACTGGGGGTCAGGCGGGGAGCGGCTGTTTTTTCGCCGGGGCGGTGGCGAAACGCCGGGCCAGGAATGGTGTGATGTCCAGCGGCAGAGGTTCGTCGTTCACCAGTTTGTCCAGCAGTACACCGGTGATCGCCGAGGTCAGGATGCCCGTGCGGAAATGCCCGCAGGCATTGAGGTAGCCCTCGATCCCGTCCATGGCCCCGAGGATCGGCAACTCGTCCGGCGAACCCGGGCGCAATCCGGCCCAGCAACGCTTGAGGTTGACGTTGGCCAGCTCGGGGATGCAACGCACCGCCCCCTGCACCAGGCCGTTGATTTCCGGGTAGGTGGTGCTGACGTCGAAGCCCTTGTCCTCGGTGGTGCTGCCGATCAGGATCTCGCCGTTGTCCTTCTGCGCCATGTAGCAGTCGCTGGTGGTCAGGCAGCCATTGAGCAGTTTGGGCATGCGCTCGGTGAGCAGGATCTGGCCCTTGACCGGCTTCACCGGAATCTCCACCCCGGTGGCCTGCAGGCTGAGCTCGGCGGCCCAGGCGCCGGCGGCATTGATCAGGGTCGAGCAATGGAACACACCGGCCTCGGCGGTCTGTACCCCAGTGACCCGGTTGCCCTGGCGCAGGACGCCGGTGACGTTGGTGTTGAAATACACATCCACGCCATTCTGCCGGGCGCCTTCGGTGTAGGCGTCGGTCAGGCGGAACGGGTTGACCTGATGATCGCAGAGGAACTCCAGGGCGCCCTGGGCTTCGTGGCTGATGGTCGGCTCAGAGGCCCGCAGGGCCGCCTGGTCGAGCCAGCGCACCTGGTCCGCCAGGTGCGGGATGCAGCCGACGATGTGCTCGGCGTAGAGGCGGTCTTCTTCGTCATAGATGACGAACTTGAGCCCGGTCTGCTCGAACTTGAAGTCCATGCCGTGCAGGCCCATGAGCTCGCGGTGCAGGCGCGGGTACAGCTCGTTGGACTGCAGGGCAAAGTCGAAGAACGACTGCGGCAGGATGTGCGGGGTGCTGGAGTCCACCACCACCGCCGAGCCCTGGGCCTCGCGCTTGCGGTTGGCCGACATCATGCGAAAGAAGATCACCCCGCAGCCCAGGCCCACCGATTCACCGATGGCCCACAGGCCGCCGGCCGAGGCGCGGCTGGCGTTGCCCGGACGCTTGGCGTCGATCAGCGCCACCTTGAGGCCCTGGCGCTTGGACAACTGATAGGCGCAGGACGCCCCGATCACACCGCCCCCGGCGATGACCACGTCGTAATGCTTAGTCATGTTGCGAGACCTCCTGGTCAGATGGCGGGAATGCCGAGAACGGAATCGGATCGAGGGGGAAGCGCGGGCGTATCCAGCCCACGTCCTTGCGTCCGGTGGCCTGGCGCAGGCGATCGCTGCAGTAGCCCACGCACATCCGCCCCTGGCAGTCGCCCATGCTCACCCGGGTGCGCATCTTCAGGCTGGCCATGTCCTGCACGCCCTGGGCCAGGGCCCGCTCAATGTCGTTGCGGGTGGTGTGCTCGCAACGGCAGATCACCGTGTCGCCCTTGGGCAGTTCTATCTGTCCAACGCCACGCGCGGTATAGCGGTCCACCGCACCGCGAAAGCGCAGGATCGAGGCCAGCTTGCGCTCATAACCCTCGCGCCGTTGCAGGGCTGCTTCGCCGCTCAGGACATTGCGCTGCATGAGGATCGACAGCGCAGCGATGCGCCCACTGAGCATGGCCGCCTCACCGCCGCGAATGCCGCCCATGTCGCCGGCCAGGTGAATGTGCGGTTCGCTGCTCTGCTGCCAGGCATTGGCGTCGGCCCGCAGGTAGCCGTCGTCGCTGAAGCTGTGCTCCAGGCCCATCTGCTGGCTCAGTTGGGTACGCGGAATGAAGCCGTAGCCCACCGCCAGGGTCTGGGCGGCCACGCGCTGGGCCTTGGACATGTCCGGCTGCCAGTCGCTGGAATAAGGCGCCAGGGTGACCACGTTCAAGGCGTCCTGGCCCTGGGCCTCGACCACGCCCCAGCCGTAGCGCAGGGCGATGCCGTGCAGCTTGAGGTAGGCGAGCATGCTCAGGCCATCGAGAAACAGTTGGGGTTTGTTCAGCAACGCCAGGCTCTGCTTGGCGATCTTGCCCAGGGCACAGGCTTCGTACACCCCGGCCACCCGCACGCCCGAGGCATGCAGCTGGCACGCCACCAGCGGCAGCAACGGCCCGGTGCCGGCGATCACCACCGGGCTCTGGGGCTTGACCACCCCGCTCTTGATCTGCAGTTGCAGGCCCCCCAGCAGCTTGACCCCGGGCAGGGTCCAGCCGGGGAACGGCACACTGCGCTCATGGCAGCCGGCGGCCAGCAGCAACTGTGAATAGGCCACCTGCTGCACCTGCTCGTCGGCGTCCAGCAGTACCAGGCTTTCATGGCCCTCGGCACCGACCACCCGGCTGTTGAGGCGCACGTCGATCAGCTGTTCGTGGTCACCAAAGTCGCCGTGCAGCTTGGCCAGCATCTCGCAATAGCGCGGCCCCAGGTAATCGAGCTGCACGCCATCGCGCAGCGGCCCGCGGAACACCACCCCGCCCAGGCGCGAGGCCTCTTCGATCAAGGTGCTGTGCACGCCGTGCTCGGCCAGTTCGATGGCCGCAGCCATGCCCGCCGGCCCACCGCCGACGATCACCGGGTTCAGGCTCATAGGCTGGGCTCCGTCTCGTTGATGCGGTTGCTCAGGGTCTGCACCTGCATCCCCGGCTTCACCAGGGTCTGGCAGGCCCGGCGCTTGTGTCGGCCATCGATCTGCACCAGGCAGCAATGGCATACGCCCATGCCGCAATAGGCTCCGACCAGCTGCCCATGGTCATTGCGCGCCACCTGGCGCAGGCCGGTGGCCTGGATCACGCTGAGGACGGTCTCGCCCAGGGCGGCGGTAACCGGCTGGCCATTGAGGCTGATGGTCATGTCCGCATGCTGCAGCGGCTGGATATCAAAGTTGCGGTCTATCTGACGCATGGCGGTTCATCCGTGAAAAGTGAGTGGGGTTGCCGGCATCCCGCCGCCCAGGGTCCCGGGGCGAGGACGTGGCAACACCGCGGTTCCGATAACGCTGTCAGAACCGAGCGCGGGCCAATCTAGTGGTTTTGTCAGACAAGAATATTGATCTGGGCCAAGCAAAGGGCTGCGCCAGGCACGGTCGCGGCCTGTGGCGCACCGAAGTGAGACCCTGGACACAAAAAAAACCGTTGCCGGCAGAGGCCGGCAACGGCAAGGGGATGAAGCGGGAAAGCGGGCTTAGTGCATGAAGATGGCGATCAGGATAATCACCGGGATCGGCACACCGAGGAACCACAAGAGTAATGAGCGCATGGGAATTCTCCTGGATCAGTTGACGGGGGTGGGGGCGACGGTACGCGGCTGGGCATCGCTGGCGAGCCACACCACGGCGTCCCGACGGCGACCGCCGAAGGTGGCCGCGAGGCTGGCGAAGAAGGCCCCGCACAACAGCGCGATAAACATCCACAGCGACGACCAGGCCGCCACTTTAGCGGCGCTGTCGGCAGCTTCCTTGGCCGCTTGCTTGGCCTCTTCCACGGCCTGGCGGGCCTTGGCGAAGACTTCATCGACCCGGCGCTCGGCATCAGCCTGGCTGAGGTTGGTGCGCTGGGCCACCAGTTGCGCCAGGTAGCTGCGATCCTCGGGGGCCAGTTGGCCGTCGTTGCTCAAGGTCCGCACGAAGATCCGCGACACCGTCCCGCGGGCCGCGTCATCGCTGACCGCTGCCGGGCGATCGTCGCGAAACAGGCTGTCGACGAAGTAACCGTAGTCGCCCTCGCCGCCCTGGCTGGCCGCGTGGCCGGCCATCTGGGTCGCTGCGCCAACCGCTCCGGACGCCACCTGGGCGCCGGCATGCACGCCGCCGCTGATGACGCTGCTGACCGAGCCCAGCACCAGGGTCGCGGTGACCAGGGTGGCCACGGCCCATGCCAGGAAGCCATGGGCGGTATCACGGAAATACACTTCATCGCCATGAAGGTTGGCCCACTTCACCCGCAGGCGTCCGGCGATGTAACCGCCCAGGCCGGCGGCGATGATCTGCGTCAGGGCCAACCAGACGATGCTGGAGATGCCTAGCCCCTTGGCACTGACGCCGCTGCCGGCCCAGGGCGAAACCGCGGAAAAGCCCAGGCCCAAGCCCAGCAGTAAAAGGATCAGCGACAAGGCCGCCGCCGCCGCGGCACCGGCGAAGATCGCCGCCCAGGACACCCCCGAGTAATGGCTCGAGGCATCCGCGGTGGCGACCAGGTGTTCAGAGGGTCTGTTCATTGTTGTTCTGCTCCAGGCATGAAAAATGGTGTTACAACTCTCGAGGGGAGAATTGCAGTCACCGTGCCAGTTGCACGAACTTTACAAACCCTTGAATTTCAATGAGTTGCGATAAATAAATAATCCGCGATCGTGCAATTTACCGACCCGGGGGTTTTCGGGCGGGCGTTCTGCACGGCCCGCCCGGCGTTCAGGCCCGCCAGCCCAGGTAGAGCTCCCGGCCCCGGGTGGCGCACCAGTGCAGCACCAGCACCAGGACCCACAGTGCCAGCAGCCAGTTGGCCAGCAGCGCCAGTTGCGCGATGCCCTGCCCCCACAAGGCAAACAGCGGCAATGCCAGCCAGGCCGAACGGCGAAAATCCAGCAGGCGCAGGATGCCCGGCACGACCACCGCCATCAGGGCGATCACCAGGACGTCCAGGCCGCGATACCCCAGCATCCAGCGCGCATAGCGCGGATCGGCGGCATAGGCCTCCAGGTAGCCCGGCAGGCGCAGCGCCAGATCCACGGCGAGGTTCAGCAACAGGCTGGCCAACAGCAGCCACAGCAGGCCTTTGAAACGTGATGCGTATTTCATTGCACAACACCTTGATACAGAGAAGGTCCACCGGAGGTTTCAACGCCGCTTGTAGCTCTTGCTGCCACCGGGGGTCAGGCAGTACACCCCGCCCCGGGGGCCGGTGCAGAAACTGCCACTGCCACAACTGCAGCCCTGGGCATCGCGCAGTATCGGCTGGGCCCGAGGCGTGGAAGAAGGTTGGCCGAACATCAGCGCACAGTTCTTGTTCGAGGCGCTGATGGAGCCGTCGTTGCACAGGAACAGCTCGCCGTCGCAGCGGGCGACGCCGCCCTTGCGACCGGAACAGGGCTGATTGGCCGCCAGCACCAGCGTGCTGCCCAGCAGCATCAGGCACAGCAGGGTCAATGGCTTCCAGCCGACCCGGATGCGGGCATTCATGGTTGCGCCTCCTGGCAAGAAACCGGCCGGATAATATCAAGCTTCCCCCCTCTGGCGCACTCAGGCTCGAACGCTTTGCCAGGGAGGCCGTTCGCGGAACCCGCGGCTCGATCGAACAGTGCCCCTGCCGGTGCTGCAATTGCCAGCGGTTTCCCGGGGCACGGGAGCGCAAGTGAAAGTTTTTTTAGGAACCTGGCGCAGGTTTCTTGGCAATATGCCTTCCTGTGTGATGAACCGCTGAACAGGTACAAACCCATGACCCGCATTCTGACCATCGAAGACGACGCCGTGACGGCGCGGGAGATCGTCGCCGAACTGACCAGCCACGGCCTCGACGTGGACTGGGTGGACAACGGCCGCGAAGGCCTGGTACGTGCCGTCAGTGGCGACTACGACCTGATCACCCTGGACCGCATGCTGCCGGAGTTGGACGGCCTGGCCATCGTCACCACCTTGCGCACCATTGGCGTATCGACGCCGATCCTGATGATCAGCGCCCTGTCCGACGTCGACGAGCGAGTGCGCGGCCTGCGCGCCGGCGGCGACGACTACCTGACCAAGCCCTTCGCCTCCGACGAGATGGCGGCCCGGGTCGAGGTGCTGCTGCGGCGCAAGAGCACGGTCAAGGATTTCGACACCAGCCTGCGGGTGGCCGACCTGGAGCTGAACCTCATCAGCCGCGAGGCGACCCGCGCCGAACAACCGCTGGTGCTGCTGCCCACCGAATACAAGCTGCTGGAATTCCTGATGCGCAACACTGGGCAGATCCTCTCGCGGATGATGATTTTCGAGGAGGTCTGGGGCTATCACTTCGACCCGGGAACCAACCTGATCGACGTGCACATCGGCCGCCTGCGCAAGAAGATCGACCCGCCCGGCATGACCCCGTTGATCCGCACCGTGCGAGGCTCGGGTTATGTCATTGCTGAACCCCTCTAAAGGCTGGCGCTCCTCCAGCAGCCGCCTGCTGGCGCTCTACAGCACGCTGTTCGTGGCCTGGAGCTGCATCCTCATGGGGGTGTTGTACTACGAGGTTTCCACCTACCTGGACAGCCTGGCCAAGCACTCGCTGATGCAGCGCCAGCACCTGTTCGCACGCTTCGAGGGCGACCAGTTGGTGGAGGCCCTGACCACCAGCATGACCTTCGACATGCGCGCCATCGACGCCTACGGCCTGTTCGATGAACAGCGCCGGCCGCTGAGCGGGCCGATCCGCCAGATCCCCGACGACCTGCCCCTGGACGGCAAGATCCACGAGCTGAAGAACTGCATCGACTCCGACGACCCGAACCTGCCCCGCGACAGCTGCGATGCGGTGGCCACCCACACCCGGGACGGCCGCTGGCTGGTGCTGGTGCGCGACAACGGCTCGCTGTTCGCGGTGACCCGGATCATCCTCCACGCCCTGCTCTGGGGCATTTCCCTGACCATCATTCCCGGGGCTGCCGGTTGGCACCTGCTGCGCCGCCGGCCGCTGCGGCGCATCCGCCAGATCCAGGCCAGCGCCGAGGCCATAGTCGCCGGCGACCTGACCCGGCGCCTGCCGCTGTCGGACCGGCGCGACGAACTGGACATGCTGGCGGCCATCGTCAACGCCATGCTCGAACGGATCGAGCGGCTGATGCATGAGGTCAAGGGTGTGTGCGACAACATCGCCCATGACCTGCGCACCCCGCTGACCCGCCTGCGGGCCCAGCTCTACCGCCTGCAGCAACAGGCCGAGGAAGGCACGCCCCAGGCCTTGCAGATGGACCAGCTGCTGGCGGAAGCCGACACCCTGATGGCGCGCTTTCGCGGTTTGCTGCGCATCTCCGAACTGGAAGACCAGCAGCGGCGCTCGGGTTTCCTCGAGCTCGACCCGTTGCCCCTGCTGCAGGAGTTGCACGACTTCTACCTGCCCCTGGCCGAAGAAGGCCGCCTCAACCTGGTGCTGGACGTGCCTTCGAGCCTGCCGCGCCTCACCGGCGACCGGGCTTTGCTGTTCGAGGCCCTGGCCAACCTGCTGAGCAATTCGATCAAGTTCACCCCGCCGGGGGGCGAGGTGATCTTGCGCGGCCTCGACGACGGCGGCAGCCCGCGCCTGGAAGTGCTCGACTCCGGCCCGGGCATTCCTGCGGCGGAACGGGCAGCGGTGTTCCGGCGCTTCTACCGGGTGGATGAAAACAACGCCCAGGGCGGTTTCGGCCTGGGCCTGTCGATCGTCGCGGCCATCGTCAGCCTGCACGGCTTCAAGCTTGAGGTGGGCACCAGCGAACGCGGTGGCGCGCGCCTGAGCCTGGACTGCCGGCCGAGCCTGATCGCCGAAAGCTGAGAAGCGGCTGGCGAACCCGAGACCTGGCCAGCGCTGCCTGCCGCTCGATGGCTGCCCAGGCCGGCCCCGGGCGGATCAGGCCCTGGGCAACTGCCAGCCGTAACGCACCGAGAGCATGCGCAAGGCAAAGCAGCCCAGGCCCGCCAGCCAGGCACACCACAGCGGCGGCAAGCCCAGGCGCCGGGCGATGACCAGGGTGGCTGCGCCGAAAAACGCCGAGCTGGCGTACAGGTCGACCTGCAGCACCAGGGGAATGCGCGCCAGGACAATGTCCCGCAGCACCCCGCCGCCGACCCCGGTCACGGTGCCCATGAGCATCGACACAAACGGCGAGATGCCGAAGTTCTGCGCCTTTTGCGTCCCTGCCACGGCAAACAGCCCGAGCCCCGCTGCATCCAGCAGGATCAGCCACGGCCCGGACAGCCCCAGCACCCAGTCCCGGGCGACAAACGCCAGCCCGCCCATCAGCAGTGCCAGTGCCGGGTAGCGCCAGTCGGCCACCGCCTTGGGCGGGGTCGCGCCGATCAGCAGGTCACGGGTCACACCGCCGCCCAGGGCGACGATCAAGGCGATCACCATCACCCCCAGCAGGTCGAGCTGGGCGCGCATGGCACTGATGGCGCCCTCCACGGCGAACACCGCGGTGCCCGCCAGGTCCGCCACCAGGACGATGTTTTCCAACCGCCGGGGCACGCCCTGGGCCCGGGCGTTCATCCTTCTGCCCCTGGTGTGGGCGGGATCATCGAAAGGTTGTGCAAGGGCAAGGGCAAACAGCGGAACGAAGGCATGCGCGGACACCTGCAAAGGCTGGCGGCAGCGGCCGGGACCCCGGCCCGCAACCCTTTGCTTATAGTCCAGCGCGGCTGGCGCCGCCATTCACCGGCGCGCCATGCCCCGGGTCGATCAAGGCGCCAGGTCGACCTGCCCGAGGGAGTTGCTGTCCAGCTCGTAGAGCAGCTCGTCGATCATCCGCAGCACATCGGCCTCGCTTTGCAGCGCCTTGACCCCAAGGCCGGTCACCACCAGATCGACCCGACCGCTTTGCGGCTCGAACACCCGCAGGGTCAGGGTCCCATCACCGGCCTGGCTGAAGCTGCAGGCCAGGGGCGCCAGGCGTTGTTCGATGTAGCTGCGCAACTGCGCTTGGGTGATCACCGCCGGCATCTCAACGACGCCGCAGCAGCAGGCCCGCAAGCAGGCCGGCAGCGGCCAGCACGGCCAGGCTCAGCAGGGGTTTTTCCCGCACCCAGCGTGCGCCCTGGTCCAGGGCCTGGGCATAGTGCTCTTGCAACTGGCCCGCGGCCTCGCGGGCCCTGCCCCGGGCCTGCATCGAGTCATCGTCGAGCCATTCGCCCAGCACGGACTGGGCCTTGCCCGCCGCCTTGTCCACGCTGCCCTTGATCTGTTGATTACCCATTCCGGCTTCCCTTTGCTGTGGTTTATCAACCGCACAAGCCCGTTGCAGAGCCTTGCGCAGAATCACAGCGTAAAAAAACCACGCCTCGGCAACAGGCGCATTTGCACTGTCGGCACTGGTGCATTTGCACCAGTTCAACCGGCCGAGCGCTCACCGGTGCCGACAAACAAGCCCCGCTCACGGGCCCAGACGATGGCCTCGCCACGGCTGTGCACGTCGAGCTTGGAATACAGGGTAGCGACATGATTGCGCACGGTGTTGGGCGCCAGCTTCAGCTGCGCGGCAATTTCCTTGTCCGCCAGCCCCTGGTAGATCAACCCCAGCACCTGGCGCTCACGGGCGCTCAGGTCGGCGGACGACACCCCGGGAGCCTCGGCGGCCTTGGGGCGTTTCACATTGGCGAGTTTTTCGATCAGGGTCTGGCTGAACCAGGACGCGTCGCGCATCACCTCTTCGATGGCCGCCACCAGCTCCAGTTCGGAACGCTTGCGCTCGCTGATGTCCATCAGCACCAGCAGGTAGCAGGGGCTGTCCTGGATGTTCAGGGTGTCGGCGTAGGCCACGCAGTCGATCTGCTCCGCGCCCTTCTTGCACAGTTTGAGGTCCAGGCCGTCGATCCGGCCGGCCTTCTCCAACTGGCCGAAGAGTTGCGCCGCCACCCCCTCGCAGATGAACCCGGTGGCCGCCACGGTCTTGCCCAGCAGCTCCTCGCTGCAGTAGCCGCTGGTGTTGAGAAAGGCCTCGTTGACGTCGACGATCTGCTGCTCGGCACTGCACACCAGGGTCGGCACCGGGGTCAGGCGGAACGACTTGGCGAAACGCTCCTCGCTCTGGCGCAGGGCAATCTCGGCCTTGCGCCGCGGCTCCAGGTCCATGAAGGAAAACAGCATGCAGTCCTCATCGTTGATGTCCAGGGGCTGGCCGGCGACGATCACCAGCTTGCTGCCGCCCTCCGGCAGGCGCAGCTCGGCCTGCATCTGCGGGATGGTCGCGCCCTGCCCCAGGCGTTCGACGGCCAGGTCCTTGTGCTCGGCATCCTCCAGTACATCCAGCTCGTACACCGAACGGCCGATCACCTGGTCCCGGGCGTAGCCGGTCATCTCCAGGAACCCCTGGTTGACCTTGATGTAGCGCAGGTCGCTGAGGCGGCAGATCACCGCCGGCGCCGGGTTGGCGTTGAAGGTCTTCTCGAAACGCTGCTCGGCGCTGGCCCAGTCGGTGGCATCGCTGAGAATCAGCACCAGGGACTCCGGGGCGCCGCTGCGATCGGTGAGGATCATGCTGCGCACCCGGTGGACCCAGTGCCGGGGCTCACCGTCGATCTCGGCCTGCACCTCCACCACCACATCGCTGAAGGTCTCGCCGGCGGCCACCCGGCTGATGGGGTAGCTGTCCAGGGTCAGTGGATGGTTGTTGCGGTAGCGCAAGGCATAGCGCCGCGCGTATTGCCGAGCATTGCTGCCCAGTTCGCCGACCTCGCTGACCCCGTGCATGGCCAGTGCCGCCTCGTTGGCCCAGAGCAGGGTCTTGTCGGGGTCGATGAGGATCACCCCGTCGGACAGCCCGGAGATGATCTGCTGCAATTGACGGCGATTGGTTTCAGTGGCGAGTACGGCCTGGCTCATGGCATCTCCGGAGGAAACCCGGCGCCGCCGCGAACGGCCAGGGCACCGGATAGAAGGGATTGAAACTACGACCGCGGCACACCGCCATCGTGCCCTGAAGCATGCATCGCGAGAACTGGAGCCCCCTCTTCCCAGAGGTTAAGCTGCCAGGCCCGGGCGGATACGCCAGAACCCGCCCCTCCTCAAGGAGCGAAGCATGATCACCATTCGTGAGGCCGAAGGCCGCGACATCGATACATTGCAGGCCATCGGGTGTGCCACCTACCGCGAGCACTTCTCCTCGATCTGGACCGCCGACGGCATGCAGCAGTTTCTGGCCCAGGACTTCGCCCCGCAGACCCTCGAAGCCTCCCTGGCCGCCAGGCACCTGCACCTGTGGCTGCTGGCCCTGGACGAACAGCAACAGCCCATCGGTTTCGCCAAGCTCAACTGGGGCCGCCCGACCCCGGGCAGCGACCGGCTCGGCGCCGAACTGCAGAAGATCTACCTGCTCAAGTCCCAGGCCGGCAAGGCGTATGGCCGGCGCCTGCTGGAACATGTGCTGCAACGGGCCAGTGCCGCCGGTGAGTCGTGCCTGTGGCTGGACGTGCTCAAGAGCAACACCGGTGCCCGGCGCTTTTATGAAAGTGCCGGCCTGCGGCAGATCGGCGAAGTGCCGTTCAGCACCGACATGGAGCAGATCGGCATGTGGGTGATGGCCTGCGACCTGCCGCGCACCGGCGAACGCCCGGCCTGACGCTCGAGATCCCACCCAGGGGCAGCGCCTGCTCCGTCGGCCCCTCCCTCCAGAACCCCGCGCGTTCAGCCCCCAGCGGCCTGAACCTGCAGTGCCGGCAACACAGCAACTAGTCCGAATAGACGATGCCCGGCCCCCGCTGCATTTCCGATAGCCCCTCTCCCCCGTTCCACAACTCTAAGGTAGCTCGACGCAAAAACAGACATTCAGAAGCAGCAATGAAAAAAACAACAACGCCTTACGCGCGCTCCGCCTTGCTCGCAATTGCCGGTTCCCTGCTCCTGTTCAGTTCCCCGCTGGCCGCCCTGGTCTGCGAAATCGCCTTCGCCCCCGAGCGTCTGCCGCCAGATCTGCTGGAGCGGCGGATCGAGATGCCGATCAGTGCCGGCAACATCGACATCCGCGATGTTGACTCGGCGCATCAACAGTGGCGACACCGCCGAGCTGCACCTGGAGGATGTGCTGGTCAGGGCCAACATCCAATTCGTCCGTGAGCAGAGCTCGCTCTTTCGAGCCTAGCTGCATGGCCTGCTCGATGACCAGGCCCCCCGGTTCCCTACCACTGCACTGCGGGCAAGGATCGCACCGGCTTCGCTTCGGCCATGCTGTTGATGGCCTTGGGGGTGCCGGAAGCAACGGTGATGGAGGACTATCTGGCGTCCAACCGCTACCTCGGGAAAAAAAACCGCCGGATCGCCGAACACGTCAGGCTGGCGTCAAAAGGCCGTACCGATCCTGCCCTTCTGCAGCCCTTGCTCGGCGTCGAGGCGCGCTACCTGCAAGCGGCGTTCATGGCCATGCGCGAAGACTACGGCTCGGTGGAGAACTACCTGCGCGAGGGGCTGGGAGTCGATGCCGCGTTTCGCTCGCGGCTGCAAAGCAGGTTCCTCGAAACCGCCGCCCCTGATCAGCACCGGCACTCAGAGACCCAGGGCCTTGAGCCGCCGGTACAGGGTCCGCTCGCTCAGGCCCAGGGCCTTGGCCAGCTCACTGCGGGGCCCCTCGAACACCTCCAGGGCATGGGCCAGTTGCTCCAGGTCCTTGCCACCGCGGCGGCGGCCGGGCGGCGCTGGCGGCGGCGTGCTGCGCAGCTCCGGCGGCAGGTCCGCCAGGCGGATCATCCCGTCGTCGCTGAACAGCCGCGCCCGTTCGAGGATGTTGCGCAGCTCGCGGATATTGCCCGGGTAGGTGTACAGGCTCAGTTGGGCCAGGGCCTGGGGATCGACTCGCGGCACGACCCCGGGATCGAGGCGACGCAGCAAGCTGTCGATCAACAGTGGCAAGTCGTCGCTGCGTTCGCGCAAGGCCGGCAGGCGGATCGGGAAGGCGCTGATGCGGTAATACAGGTCCTGGCGGAAGGTACCGGCGGCAACCATTTCCTTGAGCGGCTTGTGGGTGGCCGCCACCAGGCGGAAATCCGAGTGCACGGTGCGCAGGCTGCCCACCGGGCGGAAACTGCCGGACTCGATCAGGCGCAGCAGCTTGACCTGCATGGCCAGGGGCACTTCGCCGATCTCGTCGAGAAACAGGGTGCCGCCATGGGCTGCTTCGGCGAGGCCGATCTTGCGCTGCAAAGCGCCGGTGAAGGCGCCCTTTTCATAACCGAACAGTTCGCTTTCCAGCAGGCTTTCGGTGAGCCCGGTGCAATCCACCACCACCAGCGGCCCGCTGGCCCGGGGGCTGCCGTCGTGCAGGGCGCGGGCGAACAACTCCTTGCCGGTGCCGGACTCACCCTGGAGCAATACCGGGATCGGCGCCGGCGCTGCCCGCTGCAGGGCGCTCAAGGCTTCGTTGAACGCCGGCGAGCGCCCCACCAGGCCCTTCTGCTGGGGCTGCACCGAGGCCACGGCCACCGAACTCAGGCGCTCGACATAGGCCACCACCGTGCCGTGCTCGCCAATGATCGGCCGCAGCTCCACGTCCACGTGCTCCGGCCCCCGGGGCGTGTGGTGGATGTGCAACATGCGCTCCGGCACCCGGCTGTCATGGGCCTTGCGCATCGGGCAGTGCTCGCCGGCCTGGTCGCAGGGCACGGCGAACTGGTGGGACACCCGGTAGCACTTGGCGCCCACGTGGGGCTTGCCGGCCACGCCGAACTGGCGTTGGTAGGCGGTGTTGGCGGCGATGATGTTGTAGTCGGTGTCCAGCACGATGGTGGGCTGCGGGTCGTGTTCGAGGTAGGACACCAGGGCAGACATCGGTGGCGGGACTAGGTCGGTGGCAATCAGGGACATGGGCAACTCCGGGGCAGAGGCGGCAGCTTAAAGCATGGGCGCCATCACTGCCATTTTCTGCCAGCAACTGCCAAATAACTGCCAGGCCGGGGTGACAGTCCTGGCGAGACCCCATCCCCAGGGGGCTGAAAAACCGTCTAAACCAATGAACAGGCGCCAAACGACGCCGTTTCGGGTTGGCACGCTTATTGACACTTCAAGGAACGAGCGTCAGCGCAGACTGCCCTCACCTTCATTGCCTGGAGTGCCCCATGATCATCAGCGACACGCTGCGTGTAGAAGCGTTTTTCGACAGCCATACCTGGACCATCAGCTACCTGGTGATGGACCTGGCCAGCCGCCACTGCGCATTGATCGACAGCGTGCTGGACTACGACCCGAAATCCGGCCGCACCCACACCGAGTCCGCCGACCGCCTGATCGCCCGGGTGAAAGAACTGGATGCCCGGGTCGACTGGATCCTGGAAACCCATGTGCACGCCGACCACCTGTCGGCCGCCGCCTACCTCAAGGCGCAGCTCGGGGCCCAGGTGGCCATCGGCAATCAGATCACCCGGGTGCAGAAGGTCTTTGGCGCGCTGTTCAACGAAGCCCCGGCCTTTGCCCGGGACGGCAGCCAGTTCGACGTGCTGCTCGAAGACGGCGCCGAATTCGCCATCGGCGGCCTCACCGCGCGGGCCATGCACACCCCGGGGCATACCCCGGCCTGCATGACCTACCTGGTACAGGTCGGCGACGAAACCCTGGCCTTTGTCGGCGACACCCTGTTCATGCCCGACTACGGCACCGCCCGCTGCGACTTCCCCGGGGCCGACGCGCGGACCCTGTACCGCTCGATCGGCAAGATCCTCGCCCTGCCCCCCAGCACCCGGCTGTTCATGTGCCACGACTACCTGCCCAACGGCCGCGAGCTGCAGTACATGACCACGGTCGCCGAACAGCGGGCCAACAACATCCATATCCACCAGGGCGTCGACGAGGACAGCTTCGTGAAGATGCGCGAAGCCCGCGACGCGACCCTGGACATGCCGGTGCTGATCCTGCCTTCGGTGCAGGTCAACATGCGCAGCGGACAGTTTCCCGAACCCGAGGACAACGGCGTCAGCTACCTGAAGATTCCCCTCAACACCCTATAACTATGACTCCACACGGAGACCTTGCCATGCGTCCCATCAACCCCGCCCTGCGCGCCGTCGACGGCAGCCACCAGGTGCTGATCGTCGGCGGCGGTGCCGCCGGCATCGCGGTTGCCGCGAGCCTGCTGTCCCGCGATCCCCACCTCGACGTGGCGATCATCGACCCGGCCAAGACCCATTACTACCAACCCGGCTGGACCCTGGTGGGTGCCGGAGTGTTCAGCGCCCAATCCACCGTGCGCGACATGGCCACGCTGATGCCCAAGGGCGTCAAGTGGATCCAGAACGCCGTCAGCCGCTTCGAGCCGGACAACAACGCCCTGGTCCTGGCCGATGGCCGGGTGCTGGCCTACGACCAGTTGATCGTCTGTCCCGGGCTCAAGCTCGACTGGGCGGCCATCGACGGCCTGCCAGACACCCTGGGCAGCAACGGCGTGACCTCCAACTACCGCTACGACCTGGCGCCCTACACCTGGCAACTGGTGCAGCAACTGCAACAGGGCGAGGCACTGTTCAGCCAGCCGCCGATGCCGATCAAGTGCGCCGGAGCGCCGCAGAAGGCCCTGTACCTGTCCTGCGACCACTGGCTGCGCCACGGCCGCCTGGGAGCGATCAAGCCGAGCTTCCTGAATGCCGGCGGCGTGCTGTTCGGCGTCGCCGACTACGTGCCGGCGCTGATGGAGTACATCAAGAAATACGCAGTCGACCTTGCCTTCAGCCACAACCTGGTAGCGGTGGACGGCCCGGCCCGGCGCGCGACTTTCGTTCGTACCCTGGCCGACGGCACTCAGGAAACCCTGGAACGACCGTTCGACATGCTGCACGTGGTACCGCCCCAGTGCGCTCCGGACTTCATCCGTGAAAGCCCCCTGGCGGATGCCGCCGGCTGGGTCGACGTGGACCCTGGCAGCCTGCGCCACAAGCGCTACGTGAACATCCACGGCCTGGGGGACGCCACCAACACCAGCAACGCCAAGACCGCCGCGGCGGCGCGCAAGCAGGCGCCGGTGGTGGCCAACAATGTGCTGGTGGCCCTCAAGCGCCTGACCCAGTTGGCGCAATACGACGGCTATGGCTCCTGCCCGCTGACCGTGGAGCGGGGCAAGATCGTCCTTGCCGAGTTCACCTACGGCGGCAAGCTGGCGCCGAGCTTCCCGCGCTGGCTGCTGGACGGCCGTCAACCGACCCGCCGCGCCTGGTGGTTGAAGGAGCGGATCCTGCCGCCGCTGTACTGGCGCGGCATGCTCAAGGGCCATGAATGGCTGGCCCAACCGCACCCGGCCACGGACACCCCGAAAGTATGAGCGAACACAGTCTGCTGGGCGCCGGGCTGGGGGCGATCATCGGCGCGATCCTGGCCCTGACCGGGGCCGGTGGCGGCATCCTCGCGGTGCCGCTGCTGGTCTTCGGCCTCGGCCTGAGCATGGTCGAGGCCGCCCCTATCGGCCTGCTGGCGGTGGGCCTGGCCGCCAGCGTCGGCGCGGTACTGGGGCTGCGCCAGGGCATTGTGCGCTACCGCGCGGCGGGGTTCGTCGCCGGGATCGGCATCCTCATGGCGCCGCTGGGCCTGTGGCTGGCCCACCGCCTGCCGAACATGCCCCTGGCACTGCTGTTTTCCCTGGTGCTGCTGTACGCCTGCGGGCGCATCCTGCGCAAAGCCAGCCTGGAACTGAAACAGGGCCAGGCCGCACCGCGCCCGGCGTTCCTGCCCTGCGTGCTCAACCCGGCCCAGGGTCGCCTGCGCTGGACCCTGCCCTGCGCCCGGGCGCTGACCTTGACCGGGATGCTCTCGGGGCTGCTTTCCGGGCTGCTGGGGGTGGGCGGCGGTTTCGTGATCATCCCGGCCCTGAGCCGCTACACCAACCTGGACAGCAAGAGCATCGTCGCCACCTCGCTGGCGGTGATTGCCCTGGTGTCCCTGGGCAGCGTGGTCACCGCCAGCGTCAGCGGCGTAATGCACTGGGCCGTGGGCGCGCCCTTTGCCCTGGGCGCGGTGCTGGGCCTGGTACTGGGGCGCCAGGTGGCCAGCCGCCTGGCCGGGCCACGGCTGCAGCAACTGTTCGCCGTCACCGGCATATTGGCCGGGCTGCTGCTGGCCGGTGGCGCCCTGGGGCTGATTGCCCACTGACCCCTTCGCCGGCAAGCCGGCTCCTACATCAACCTACGCACCGCCACCCGTAGGAGCTGGCTGGCCAGCGAAGGCGCCCTCACCGACGCTGGCGTTGCAAGGGAAAAATGGTGGTGCCGCGACCGGCCCCTTCGCCGGCAAGCCGGCTCCTACATCAACCTACGCACCGCCAACCGTAGGAGCTGGCTTGCCAGCGAAGGCGCCCTCACCGACGCTAACGTTGCAAGGGAAAAATGGCGGCGCCACAACCGGCCCCTTCGCCGGCAAGCCGGCTCCTACATCAACCTACGCACCGCCACCCGTAGGAGCTGGCTTGCCAGCGAAGGCGCCCTCACCGACGCTGGCGTTGCAAGGGAAAAATGGTGGTGCCACGACCGGCACCTTCGCCGGCAAGCCGGCTCCTACATCAACCTACGCACCGCCACCCGTAGGAGCTGGCTTGCCAGCGAAGGCGCCCTCGCCGACGCCGGCGTTGCAAGGGAAAAATGGCGGTGCCACGACCGGCCTCTTCGCCGGCAAGCCGGCTCCTACAAGGAACAGGATATGCTTCTGGATTATCTGCATTTCACCCCCTGGTCGGCCCTGGCCGGAGGCGGATTGATCGGGCTTGCGGCCAGCTTGCTGATCGTGGCCAATGGACGCATTGCCGGGATCAGCGGCTTGCTCGGCAGTCTGCTACAACCCGGCACGGACGGCTGGGGGGAAAAGTCCCTGTTCATTATCGGCCTGCTGCTCGCGCCCCTGCTCTGGGGCCTGTTCACCGCCCTGCCAAGCGTCGAGTTCCAGAGTGGCCTGCTTGGCCTGGTCAGCGCCGGCCTGCTAGTGGGCATCGGCACCCGCTATGGCGCCGGTTGCACCAGCGGCCACGGGGTCTGCGGCATTTCCCGGCTGTCACCCCGTTCGCTCATCGCCACCCTGTGCTTCATGGCCACCGGCTTCGCCACGGTCTGGGTGCTGCGGCATCTGCTGGGGCTGACGGCATGAGAAAACTCTGCGCATTTATCGCCGGCCTGCTGTTCGGTATCGGCCTGCTGTTGGCGGGCATGGCCAACCCGGCCAAGGTCCTGGGTTTTCTCGACCTGGCAGGCCAGTGGGACCCGTCCCTGGCCCTGGTGATGCTCGGCGCCATCGGCATCGCCTGGTGGCCCTTTCATTGGGCCATGGGCCAATCCCGCTCGTTGCTGGGCGCACCCATGCAGATCCCCGCCAAAACCAGCATGGACCGGCGCCTGATCGGCGGTAGCCTGCTGTTCGGCATCGGCTGGGGCATTGCCGGCATCTGTCCCGGGCCGGCCCTGGTGCTGCTGCCCGGCGGGCACTGGCAAGCCTGGGTGTTTGTCCTGGCCATGCTCGTGGGCATGCTGCTGTTCCAGCGCCTGGAAGCCCGCCGGCAACCCTGAACTGCACAGCGCCCCGCCTGCAGCGCACCCCTGGCAAGCTGGCTTGCCAGCGACAGCGTCCTCGCCAGCGCCGCTGACCTGATAGAGGCTTCACGGCGCCAGGCCCGGCCTCTTCGCCGGCAAGCCGGCTCCTACGACGCAAGTGGCCAGGGAAAGATTGGCCTCTGCCGGTCAACCGCGCAGGCGGCGACTATGGCCCGGACCTGTGTCCCCCAGGAGTACGCCATGTCGACCACCCAATCCCTTGAACAGTGCCTCTGGCGCAAGATCGGCCGCTATACCTCGCGAATCGGCCGGACCTTGATCCAGAAAACCCTCTGGCTCTACTACGCCGCGCAACGACCGCAAACCCCGATCTGGGCCAAGACCACCATCTACGCTGCCCTGGGTTACTTCGTGCTGCCGTTGGACATCATCCCCGACCTGATCCCGGGAGTCGGATACGCGGATGACCTTGGGCTGCTGGCCGGTTCAGTGGTGGCCGTGGCCGCCCACATCAACGCCGAGGTCAAGAAGCAAGCCAGCGCGCGCCTGGCGGACTGGTTCGGCAGTGAACCAGACTGAACAAGGGGCAAGCGCAACGGCTGGGGGGCGGCCCTGGTGTTCATCCGACTCACGAGAATACTTAGGAGCGCCGGCACCAGATGGCCGCCGGACTCACCGCGCTTGCGTGTCCAGGGCATAAAACTCCTGCAGCTTGGCTTGCAGCAGTTTCTTGTCTGGCAGTTGGGTCCGGTACTCGGCGATCAAGGCCGGCGACAGTGAACGGTTGAGGGCATATTCCACCACCTCGTCCTCCTTGCTGGCACAGAGCAACACGCCCAGGGCCGGGTTTTCATGGGGTTTGCGCACTTGGCGATCCAGGGCCTCCAGGTAGAAATCCAGCTTGCCCAGGTACTCCGGCTCGAAGCGCCCGACCTTGAGTTCAACCGCCACCAGGCAATTCAAGCCACGATGGAACAGCAGCAGATCCAGGACAAAATCCCGCCCGCCGACCTGCAACGGATAGCCTGAAGCGACAAAGCAGAAGTCGCGCCCCATTTCGATCAGGAAATTCTTGAGCTGGCGCACCAGGCCCTGATGCAGATCGGCTTCGTCATGCCCCTGGGCCAGGTCGAGAAACTCCACCATGTAGGCATCCTTGAAGACCTTCAGGGCCTCGGGGCGGGCCTGCCTCAAGGTTGCCGAGGCGCTTGCCGGACGGGTCAGGGTGCGTTCGAACAGGGCCGACTTGATCTGCCGTTCCAGCTCGCGCCGTGACCACTGCTCGCGGACCGCCAGATCCAGGTAGAACTCACGTTCCCTTGGCCCTTTGCTCTGCCCCATCACCACCAGATGGTGGCTCCAGGGCAATTGTCGCACCAGTGGTGCGACTTTCTCGTGATCACGATAGGCCTCGTAAAACTGGCGCATGCGGAACAGGTTGGCCCGGGTAAACCCCCGCAGCCCCGGCTGTTGCCGCGCCAGGTAATCCGCCAATTGCCGGACCACGCCATCCCCCCATTCCGCCGCCTCGATCTTGCGGCTGATATAGGCCCCGACCTGCCAGTACAGTTCCACCAGCTCGGTATTCACCGCGCGCAGCGCCCGTTGCCACGCGGCGGTGATCATCTGCGCCACTTCACCAAATGCCGCATCGGTGGATGCACTTGCCACTTGTGCCTGTTGATTCATGAGCAATGCCCGATTGACAGGAAACAGGCCCCTATCATCCCGTGGCCCGCCATCAACCTGTAGTCAGCCCTGTCTCTTTCCATTGAGCGAAAGGTCCTGATGCGAGTGGCGCAAAAGCACCACTCAGCCCGGCATGCACGCAAAGTCATGGGTACTGGCCACCTGCTTGCCCTTGGCGTCATACAAGCGCGCCGACACCTCAGTGCCCAGGGATGACTCCACCAGTTTGTAATGCTCGCCGGCCTTGAAGCCGCTGTAGCTGACATGGCCATTGCAGTCTTGCTGGTTGGAATCGCCGACATTCTCTTCAAACAGGGTCACGTCCAGGCGGTGGGCACCGGGCTTGACCTGGAAATAACGGCCATCGTCGATCTTCTGCCCGTCCACCCGCTCGGCCATCAGGTCGTTGGGCGCCTCTTCCTGTAGGCCGATCCAGGCCTGGCTGGGGTCGGGCTGAGGCATGGGCCCAGCGCAGGCAGAAAGCAGGCATGTCAGGCCCAGGGCGGGGATCAGCAGCAATGGTTTGAGTGTCATGAAGCAGTACCTCGGCAGTTGAAAAAACGTTTACAGGCAGCTGAACGGCCGGCTCTGGGCCACTTGCCGACCCTGGGCGTCCAGTAGCGCGGCGCTCACCTCCTGGCCCTGGCTCGATTCCAGCAGTTGGTAATGGCCGCCGGCCTGGAACCCGGCATAGTCCAGGCGGCCCAGGCATTCAGGCTGCGCCGAGTTGCCGTTGGCCCCTTGCAGCAAGGCCATCTGCAAGCGGTGCTGGCCGGGGCTGACCTGGAAGTAGCGGCCATCGTTCAGGCGCTTGCCATCGACGCTGTCGGCCAACAAGTCGTTGGGCGACTCCGGGGAAAGATCGATCCAGGCCTGCTGCGGATCGGCCTTGGGCAAAGGCCCGGCACAGGCCGAAAGCAGGCACACCAGGCCCAGGCCCGGCAGCAGCAACGAGGGTTTGAGGGACATGGAAGAAACCTCGCAAGTGACAGAAAGGAGTGCGACGCAGGCCCGAGACAATCGCCTGTGTCGATGCCGATCCAGCTTGTCGAGGCCCCGGTGCGAGAACAAATGAATCCACATGAAAGGAAATACAGGCCTTAGCTAAAACTTCCTTCACCTGGCTGAAAGCCGCGTGTTAGGTGGGTCGCTGCAGGCTGCCGAGGTTTGCAATCCCACTCCCTCGGAGGTTTTCGGCATGCTCGGGCTGGTCAAGACCGCACTGCTCAAGCCCTACACGTTCATCGTGCTGGCGATTTTCATCTGCATCATCGGGCCCCTGGCGGCCCTGCGTACCCCCACCGATGTGTTCCCCGATATCGGCATTCCGGTGGTGGCGGTGGTCTGGCAGTACAACGGCCTGTCGCCGGACGCCATGGCCGGGCGGGTGATCTACACCTACGAGCGCTCCCTGAGCACCACGGTCAACGACATCGAGCACATCGAATCGCAGTCGCTGCCGGGCATGGGCATCGTCAAGATCTTCTTCCAGCCCGGGGTCGATATCCGCACCGCCAACGCCCAAGTGACAGCCGTTTCACAAACCGTGCTCAAGCAGATGCCGCCGGGCATCACCCCGCCGCTGATCCTCAACTACAGCGCCTCGACGGTGCCGATCCTGCAGATGGCCTTCTCCAGCCCGACCCTGTCGGAGGCGAAGATCCGCGACCTGGTGCAGAACAACATCCGCCTGCCCCTGAGCGCCCTGCCCGGCCTGGCCATGCCCACGCCCATGGGCGGCAAGCAGCGCCAGATCACCCTTGACCTGGACCCGCAAGCCCTGGCCGCCAAGGGCCTGTCGGCCCAGGACGTGGGCAATGCCCTGGCGGCGCAGAACCAGATCATCCCGGTGGGCACCGCCAAGCTCGGCGGCGATGAATACACGGTGCTGCTGAACAACAGCCCGACCGCCATCGAGGAGCTCAACGACCTGCCGATCAAGACCGTGGACGGCGCGCTGATCACCATCGGCCAGGTGGCTCACGTGCGCGACGGCTCGCCGCCGCAGACCAATATCGTGCGGGTCGACGGACGCCGGGCGGTGCTGATGCCGGCGCTGAAGAACGGCAATATCTCCACCCTGTCCATAGTCAATGGCATCCGCCAGATGCTGCCGCGAATCAACGAAACCCTGCCGCCGGCGCTGAAGACTTCGCTGCTGGGGGACGCCTCGGTGTTCGTCAAGCAGTCGGTGGGCAGCGTGGCCCAGGAAGGCATCATCGCCGCCCTGCTGACCAGCGCGATGATCCTGCTGTTCCTCGGCAGTTGGCGCTCGACCCTGATCATCGCCGCCTCGATTCCCCTGGCGGTGCTTTCCGCGATTGCCCTGCTGGCGGTCAGCGGCCAGACCCTCAACGTCATGACCCTGGGCGGCCTGGCCCTGGCGGTGGGGATCCTGGTGGACGACGCCACGGTGACCATCGAGAACATCAACTGGCACCTGGAACAGGGCAAGGCGGTGCAGGACGCGATCCTCGACGGCGCCAAACAGATCGTCGGCCCGGCCTTCGTCTCGCTGCTGTGCATCTGCATCGTCTTCGTGCCGATGTTCCTGCTGCAGGGCATTGCCGGCTATCTGTTCCGGCCCATGGCCCTGGCGGTGATCTTCGCCATGGCCAGCTCGTTCATCCTCTCGCGGACCCTGGTGCCCACACTGGCCATGTACCTGCTCAAGCCCCATGCGCCGCAAACGGGCCCCGGGCATCACCCGGAAGACGCCTTCATCAACCATCACGAAGGTGAACCGCACGCCCAGCCACACAGCGCTCTGGTCCGCGGGCTGCTGGCCTTCCAGCAGGGTTTCGAGGCGCGCTTTTCCAACATTCGCGACACCTATCACGGCCTGCTGCAGCTGGCCCTGGGCCGGCGCAAGAGCTTCATCCTCGGCTTCCTTACCTGCGTACTGGCGTCCTTCGCCCTGCTGCCAAGCCTGGGCCAGGACTTCTTCCCCGCCACCGACGCCGGCGCCCTGGCCCTGCACGTGCGCCTGCCCCTGGGCACGCGGATCGAGGAAAGCGCGGCGGCCTTCGACCGCATCGAAGGCCGCATCCGCGAGGTGATCCCGCCGGAGCAGCTGGACAGCATCATCGACAACATCGGCATTCCCTTGAGCGGCATCGACATGGCCTACAGCAACAGCGGCACCATCGGTCCCCAGGATGGCGATATCCAGATCACCCTGAAACCCGGCCACGCCCCCAGCGCCGACTACGTGAAGCAACTGCGCCAAGCCTTGCCGGAAAGCTTCCCGGGCAGCCAGTTCGCCTTTTTGCCGGCGGACATCAGCAGCCAGATCCTCAACTTCGGCGCTCCGGCCCCGCTGGACGTGAAAATCTCCGGGCCCAACGCCGAAGCCAACCGCGCCTTCGCCCTGGAACTGCAACGGCGCCTGCAGCATGTGCCGGGCATCGCCGACCTGCGCATCCAGCAGTCCACCGGCTACCCGTCCTTGCAGGTCAAGGTCGATCGCCTGCGGGCCAATGGCCTGGGGATCACCGAGCGCGACGTGACCAACAGCATGGTGGCCTCCCTGGCCGGCAGCTCCCAGGTGGCGCCGACCTTCTGGCTCAACCCGAAGAACGGCGTGTCCTACTCCATCGTCGCCGCCACCCCGCAGTACCGCCTGGACAGCCTGCCGGCCCTGGAAGCGCTGCCGGTCACCGGCAGCAACGGCCAGTCGCAGATCCTCGGCGGCCTGGCAGACATCTCCCGGGTTGAAAGCCCGGCGGTGGTCAGCCACTACAACATCCAGCCCACACTGGACCTGTACGCCAACGTCCAGGGGCGCGATCTGGGCGCCGTGGCCCACGACATGCAAAAGGTCCTGGACGACGCCGCAGCCCTGCGGCCCAAGGGCGCCACGGTCAGCCTGCACGGGCAGATCGACGCCCTGCACCAGGCCTTCAGCGGCCTGAGCCTGGGCTTGCTGGGGGCGGTGGTGCTGATCTACCTGCTGATCGTGGTCAACTTCCAGTCTTGGGTCGATCCGTTCGTGATCATCACCGCGCTACCGGCGGCCCTGGCCGGGATCGTGTGGATGCTGTTCTTGAGTGGCACCTCGCTGTCGGTGCCGGCGCTGACCGGGGCCATCCTGTGCATGGGGGTGGCCACCGCCAACTCGATCCTGGTGGTGAGTTTTTGCCGCGAGCGCCTGGCGGAGCACGGCGACGCCCTCAAGGCCGCCCTGGAAGCCGGCTACACACGCTTTCGCCCGGTGTGCATGACCGCCCTGGCGATGATCATCGGCATGCTGCCCCTGGCCCTGTCCGAAGAACAGAACGCGCCCCTGGGCCGCGCGGTGATCGGCGGGCTGCTCCTCGCCACCGTCGCCACCCTGATTTTTGTCCCCGTGGTCTTCAGCCTGGTCCACGGCCGCCGTCCCCAATCCGCTGTTGCTGGAGAAAACACCCATGTCGCCTGATCACACCCCCTCGCGCAAACGCCTGATGCTGCTGGGCATAGGCGGCCTGAGCCTGGCCGCCCTGCTGGTGGCCAGCGGCCTGGCCGCACGTACCCGGCATGAACGGGCCGTGGTCGCCTGGACCGAAACCGCCGCCGTGCCGCAGGTGCTGGTGTTCCAGCCGCAGCACAACCTACTGGGCGACACCCTGCGCCTGCCGGCGCACCTGGAAGCCTGGAGCAAGGCGCCGATCCACGCCCGGGTCAGCGGCTACCTCAAGGACTGGACCCAGGACATAGGCGCCAAGGTGACCGCCGGGCAAGTGCTGGCCCATATCGACAGCCCCGACCTGGATCAGCAAATGGCCCAGACCCGGGCGCGGATGATCCAGGAGCAAGCCAACGCGCGGCTGGCCCAGACCACCGCCGAGCGCTGGCAGCACCTGTTGGCCAGCCATTCGGTATCGCGTCAGGAAGCCGATGAAAAAAGCTCCAACGCCGCCGCGGCCAAGGCCAATGCTGACGCAGCCGCCGCCGACTACGCACGGCTCACGGCGCTGGAAGACTACAAGACCATTCGCGCGCCGTTCGCCGGCACCATCACCGCCCGCCACACCGACATCGGCCAGTTGATCAAGGCCGACAACGACAGCGACCCGGAACTGTTCGACCTGGCAGACACCCACAAACTGCGGCTCTACGTACCGATCCCACAGAACTACGCCAGCGTGATCCGCCCCGGCCTGGAAGCGCAGTTGACCGTGCCCGAGCACCCGGGCCAGCACTTTCGCGCGCAACTGGTGGGCGACTCCACCGCCATCGACCCGCGCTCCGGCACCCTGCTGGCGCAGTTCGTCGCCGCCAACCCGGACGGCGCCCTGATGCCCGGCGACTATGCCGAGGCGAGCCTGGCGATTCCCGCCGACACCCACGGCGTGAGCATCCCCGCCAGTGCCTTGATCTTCCGCGCCCAGGGCACCCAGGTGGCGCTGATCGACGGTTCCCGGCACGTGCACCTGCGCAGCATCCATATCGGCCTCGACCTGGGCGAACGGCTGGTGATCGACCAGGGCCTGCAAGCCACGGATCAGGTCATCGACAACCCGCCGGACGCCCTGCGCGAAGGTGACCTGGTGCAACTGGCGGACGCAGGAGGTGAGCATGCGCCCAAGGCTTGAACCCCTCGCCGCCCTGCTGTTGCTGGCCCTGCACGGCTGCTCCCTGGCGCCCCACTACCAGGTGCCGGCCATCGAGCTGCCGGCGCAATACCGCGAACAGAACAGCGATGGCCCCTGGCACCCGGCCGCCACGCCCCAGGGGCTCGCCGAGCACTGGTGGCTGCTGTACCAGGACCCGCGTCTGGACGACCTGCAACAGCGCCTGCTCCGGGCCAACCCGGACCTGGCGGCAGCCCTGGCCCACTACGACGGCGCCCAGGCCTACGCCAGCCAACTGCACGCAGGGTTGTTCCCGCAGATCAGCGCCAGCGCCCAGCCGTTGCGCCAACGCCAGTCGGACAGCCGCCCCCTGCGCGGCAGCAGCCAACCCTCGGTGTACAACAGCAACAGCGCCGGTTTTGCCCTGAGTTTCGACCTCGACCTCTGGGGCCGGATCCGCAATCAAGCGGCGGCCGGCGATGCCCAGGCCCAAGCCTCCGGGGATGACCTGGCAGCCGCGCGCCTGAGCCTGCAAAAACAGTTGGCGAGCCTGTATGTGCAACTCAATGGCCTGGATGCCCAGAGCCGGATCTTGAGCCACTCCCTGGAGGATTACGCCCAGGCCCTGCAACTGACCCGCGACCGTTATCAAGGGCAGATCGCCTCGGAACTGGACCTGACCCGGGCCCAGAGCCAACTGGCCAGCGCCGAGGCGGAACTGGACGAAGTGCGGGCCCAGCGCAACCTCAGCGAACACGCCATTGGCGAACTGGTGGGCGAACCGGCCAGCCAGTTCAGCCTTGCGCCCTCGGAACAGCTGCTAAGCCTGCCGAGCATTCCCCAACAACTGCCCAGCACCCTGCTGCAACGCCGGCCGGACATTGCCGCGGCGGAACGCCGGGTGTACGCCGCCAATGCCGGCATCGGCATCGCCCGCGCCGCCTGGTATCCGGATTTCAGCCTGACCGGGATGCTCGGTGGGCAGACCCAGGGCGTGGGTAATCTGCTGGCGGCGGGCAATCGCTACTGGGCCTTGGGCCCCCTGATGAACCTGCCGATCTTTGATGGCGGACGGCTGAGCGCCAATGAACGCCAGGCCCATGCCGAGTTTGAAGAGGCCGCCGCGCATTACCGTGGGCAAGTGCTGCGGGCGGTGCGCGAGGTGGAGGACAACCTGGGGCAACTGCGGGATCTGCGGCAGGAAGCGCTGGATCAGCAGGCGGCGGTGAATGCAGCGCAGCACACCCAGACCTTGGCCATGAACAGCTATCAGGCCGGGGCGGTGAGTTATCTGGATGTGGTCACGGCGCAGACTGCAGCGCTGCAGGCGCAACGGGGGTTGCAGGCACTGCAGACAAGGGAGTTGCAGGCAAGTGTGGGGTTGGTGGTGGCGTTGGGTGGGGGGTGGAAAGGTGGGGCTTGAAACCTGAAGCATAATCGCCTGGTAGGTCTCTCCAAGGTGCCCCGGTGCGCAAAATCCAGAATACGGTGTTGATGAATAGCCGATTGTCCTTTGCTCGTCCTCCCCAGGAGCCTTCGCGGCCGGCTAAATGAGGTTTCAGCAAACTCCATACATTGGCGGAGATACCGTGGCGCCGATGGGTTGCAAGGGCATGACGCGCTGGCCGTCTAACTAGGAAGACCGATTATCAATTTTTTGAGTCTTGTGACGACCTATCTAGACGGCTGACGCAACAACTACCTTGAAAAACGCCGGAACAGGAAACGCACTTAAGCCAAGCCGGCTTAGCGTAGGACTTCCCCAAACTCTGCGGCCTGCCCTTATTGTGCGTATCGATCGATCCTGACAGAAACTGTCACTGCCCTGCGCCATAATGACTGCAATGAACAGCTTCAACATGCTAATCATGAGTACTAAATCCTGTTACAAAAATGAGATATTAAATTATGAGAGTTAACTACTGCGTCCTAGGCACAAACAACATGGCGGCTGCAATTGAGTTCTACAATGCACTCTTTGAAAAAACAGAACTCAAGCACTTGATATCAACAGACAGAATGACTTACTGGCAAAGTAGCAATTTTTCATTTGCCCTAGCCACTCCCTTTGATAAGGAGCCTGCAACAAATGGAAATGGCACGATGATTGGTTTTAATGTTGACTCTGTAGAAAAAGTAAAAAGATTTCATGAAAAGGCGATTGAATTGGGCGGTACCTGCGAGGGTAAACCCGGCCAACGGGGGCCCTACTTTTCAGCGTATGCGAGAGATTTGGATAAAAACAAACTGTGTTTTTCTGCCGAGATGCCTGTTTAATCTCATGTCCACAAGCTTTGATAGCCCACAAGGCAATACAAATATCTGAGCAGAAGTATTGTTTCACCATCAGTTCCTCTGACGGTGAACAGATGGGTAAATTAGGTTTCAGCGAGTTCCATAAATTGTCGTAAATATCGTGACGCCGATAGGTTGCAAGAGCCACGACACGCTGGCCGTCTAACTAGAAAGATCAATCATCAATGTTTTTTGAGTCTGCGACGACACTCTTTAGTCTATTTTAAGGGGTGATAGAGAGGTCGTTATGGAGGTTCGGAATACATATCCGTTGTTGCGTTTCGTTTTCACCGCGGTGGTATACATTTCCGTTGCTGCGGGTGTGGCCACTTACGGCTTCGCTCTTACAGCGACTCACTTTTGAACAGCCGGAGTGCCGGCCCAGGCAAAAGTAAGCAAAACGCTTCTGCCCCTCCACTCGGTGCCGGGTTACCCACGGCTCAATGCCTGCGTTCGGCCATCGTGTCTAAGGGGGCAGGCAGATCAAAAGCAAAATCTGACGGCGGCCTTGCGGCCGGCCTGAAGATGAGGCCGTGTGTACCGCCCCGTAGGAGCTGGCTTGCCAGCGAAGGCGTCCGCCAGAACGATGCATGACTTGAGGGCCTCTTCGCCGGCAAGCCGGCTCCTACAGAAGCCTGCGTATCTGCAAATGATCAGATATGACAGCTGCTCAGGCCGTTCTTTTCCAGGTAACGCTGGTGTTCTTCATCCGCCAGTTCAAACCGCCCCAGTGGCACGACCACCGTGGCTATGGGTTTGTTGAGGCGTCCGGAGTCTTGCAGGGCGGTCTTGGCCGCCCTCGCCTGTTCGGCCTGCACGGCGTTGGTGTGGAAGATCGCCGAGCGATATTTCACCCCGCCATGCTCGCCCTGGCGATCCACCGAGGTGGGATCGTGCAGGCCCCAGAAGTGCTCGATCAGGCGGGTATAAGCCAGCACCTGCGGGTCGAAATCCACCTGCACCACTTCTATCTGCAAGGCTTCGTCCGCCGCTTCCACGGCGTAGCCGACGCGGCTGTCCACTACTCCAGGCAGGGCCCGGAACGCGGCTTCCGCGCCCCAGAAGCAGCCGGCGCCGAAGGTCGCCTGTTCAATCCCACTCATTGAATCGCTCCCACTTTTTCACCGCTGGCACCCAGCCAGCCATCAACGATCTGCGGATGCTCCGCCACCCATTCCTTGGCCGCCTGCGCCGCCGGTTGCTGTTCCTTTTCGATCTTGAGGATCAGGTCGTTCAGGGCCTGAGGCTCGATGCTGAAGTTCTCCAGGAACGCGGCAATTCGCGGTGCGCGTTTTTGCAGGGCACTGGAGGCCAGGACATACACCCGGGCATCCGGGTAGGCGCAGGTGATCTTGCTCTTGCTCAGCCAGTCGGCATCCACTGTCGGGCTGATGAATTTCCAGCAGCCATCGGCCTTGTACAGCGGGTCGCCCTTCTTGTTGTCCTGGGCATAGCCGTCGAACGCCGGTTCATCCAGGCGGCGCAGGTCGAAGGCGGAGAAGATCCAGTCCGGGGTGTAGGCGTAGAACACCACGCCGCGCTGGGCCTTGTAGGCCGCGGCGAGCTTAGCGTAGGTCGCCGAGGCTTCGGTGGACACCGATTCGAATTTGTCGGCAAAGCCGAAGTCCTTGGCCTTGATCTCGCCGATGTAGGTGGACTCCCAGCCCGCCGGGCCCACCAGCAGTTGCGCCTTGCCGCCGCCCAGGGGTTCGAAGAGTTTCGCCACTTCCGGCTTTTGCAGGTCGTAGACCGATTTCACGCCGTATTTGTCTTGCAGGTAGCCGGGGATATAGAAGCCCTGCACCCCCAGGTACGGCTGTTTGTTGGGCACCAGGGAGCGGGTGCCACCGGTGACGTATTTGGCCCAGGCGGCAGACTGGTTGGGCAGCCAGATATCGGTCAGCACGTCCACCGAGCCGTCGCCCTTGGCAGCGGCGGCAAACAACACCGGCACGTCGCCGGCCAGGTAGGAAACGTCGCCGTCGAGGCGGCTCTTGATCACTTCGCCGAGGATGTTCTGGATGGCGATGGCGCCGGTCCAGTTCTGTTCGCCGATAACGATCTTGTCCTTGGCCAGCACCGGCAGGGACAAACCCAACAGCAGCGCGGCGGCGCCAAGGGTACGGGTAAACGACTTGTTCAAGGGACACCTCATGATTGATGCAATGTGCGATCCCGCTGGCGCAGGGTCGCTTGAATGATGCGGTCGGGAATCAACGCGCAGAACACGATTGCGGCGCCGGCCAACATGCCCTCGCCACCCTTGATGTTGCGCAGCGCGGTCATCACGTCGTAGCCCAGGCCGCCGGCGCCGATCAGCGCCGCCACCACCACCATCGACAGGCTCATCACCAGGGTCTGGTTGATCCCCAGCAGCAAGGAACCCGCAGCCAGGGGCAGCTCGACCTTGGTCAGGATCTGCCACGGCGTGGCGCCGTGGGCCAGGGCCGCTTCGACGGCGGTCTTGGGCACTTCCTGAATCCCCAGGGCGGTGAGGCGGATCATCGGCGCCAGGGCGAAGATCACCGTGGCGATCACCGCCGGGGTCTTGCCCACCGAGAAGAACGCCACCGCCGGGATCAGGTACACGAAGGTCGGCAGGGTCTGCATCACGTCCAGCAAGGGGGTGATCAGGCGCCGGGCCAGGGCGCGCTTGGCCAGGAGGATGCCGGCGGGCACGCCGATCAACAGCGAGATCAGCACCGAGGAACCCACCAGGGCCAGGGTGGCGATGGTCCGTTCCCAGAAGCCGAACAGACCGATGTAGAGCAAGGCGGCGGCGCTGGTCAGGGCCAGGGCGGCGCCGGCGCTGCGCCAGGCCAGCAGCACCAGGGCCAGGGCCGGCACCGGCCAGGGCAGCCAGCCCAGCAGGCTTTCGATGCTTTCGATCACCGTACGCACGGCCACTATCACGCCGACGAAGGTGCTCTCGAAGGTGACCTGGGACCAGCCGATCAACTGGTCGATGGCCGCCGCGGTGCCCAGCAGCACTTGGCGGTCGGCGGGAAACTGCAGCCAGGGGCCCGAAGCATCGGCGACCAGAACCCGCCACAGCACCAGGGCCTGGCACAGCAGCAATACCAGCCACGGCAGGCGCCAGTCGGAACGGCCCTGGCGGCTGGGGCGCCGGGCCAGGGTCAGGCTCAACAGGCGGCTGCACAGCAGGCCGAGCAGCGCCAGGACGCCCCAGGCAAGGCTGGCCGTGGCCAGCCCCTGCCCCAGGGCTGCGGCCGCCCCCAGTTCGAGGGCGAACCCCAGCCAGTACAGGCCACCGCGACCGCTGGCAGCCAGGGCCGCCGGCCCCAGCAGCAGGGTCTGGGCCAAGGACAATCCAGGGCTGGCCGGAGCCGGCGCCACCCCGCGCTTACCCGGGGTCGGCAAGGCCGTCACCGGCGTGTCGCTGCGAGCCCCGTGGTCCTGAAAGAAGTCCGCCACTTCGGCATCCGCCGGTTGCTCCAGCAGCTCGCTGGGGGGGCCCAGCTGGATCAGTTGGCCGTGGCGCAGCACGGCAATGCGGTCCGCCAGGCGCAAGGCTTCTGCCGGGTCGTGGGTCACCAGCAAAGTGGTGATGCCGCGCTCGCGCACCACCCGCAAAAAGTGGCTTTGCAGGTCGCGGCGGATGGTCGGGTCGAGGGCACTGAAGGGTTCGTCCATCAGCAGGATGTCCGGTTCGCTGACCAGGGCCCGGGCCAGGCCGACCCGCTGCTGCATGCCGCCGGACAGTTCATGGGGGTAATGCTCGCCCCAGCCGTCCAGGCCCATGGCTTGCAGTTGCAGATCGGCCGCGGCGTGGCGCTGGGCCTCGGGCTCGCCGCGCAGTTCCAAGGGCAAGGCGACGTTGTCGCGCACACTGCGATGGGGCAACAGGCCAAAATGCTGGAACACCATGCCGATGCGCCGGGAACGCAGGGTGCGCAGTTCCTCGGCCGAGAGTTGGCTGATGGCCGCACCGTCGATCAGCACCTCGCCGCTGCTGGGCTCGATCAGCCGGTTGATATGCCGCAGCAAGGTGGACTTGCCACTGCCGGAGGTGCCCATCAGGCACAGCACCTCGCCACGGCGCACCTGGAGGCTGACCTGCTGCACCGCCGGCGGCGCGCTCTGGCCACGGCGGCGGGCGTAGTGCTTGGTCAGGTTGCGCAACTCCAGCACCACCTCGGCGGGGCTCGGTGGCGTGGCGGCTGAGGCTGGGACGGCGAAAGCCTCTTGGGCGTGAACGGCAGACACGGGAACTCCTGACGCCGGGCGCGGGATGGCGTTGCCGGCGGTGAACAAGAAAAAAAGAGGAGGCCTGTTCGCCGGCAAGCCGGCTCCCACAACGGCATCGCGTGGTGGGAGCTGGCTTGCCAGCGAAGGCAATCTAACCAGCGATCACAACTTCTTGGGGCTCCACAACTGCACCGCCCGGGCATCCACTGGCTTGGGCAAAAGCTTTTCCTGGTAGAAGGCATCGGCGATTTTCTGCTGCTCGCCCAAGGCGTCCGGCTTCACCACTTCCACCTGATAGGTGCGGCGGCTGTTGGCCAGTTCCACGGTCGGTACATCCAGGTTGCCCCACAGCGGGCCCAGCAGTCTTGCCGCCTCGGCCGGATGCGCCTTGACCCAGGTGCCGGTCTTCTGCAGCTCGGCAAACACCTGATTCAGCACCTCGGGATGGGCCTTGGCGTAATCGCTGGATGCCAGGTAGTACCGGCGATAGCTGGCCAGCCCCTGGCCGTCGTGCAGCACCCGCGCGCCCTGCTGGCGCTGGGCGCTGGCGACGAAGGGTTCCCAGGTGACCCAGGCATCGACCTTGGCGGTTTCCAGCGCCGCGCGGCCATCGGCCGGAGTCAGGTACACCGGCTGGATATCAGCGAAGCTCAAGCCCGCTTCGCGCAAGGCAGCGATCAGCAGGTAATGGCTGCCGGCGGCCTTGGTCACGGCGATGCGCTTGCCCTTGAGGTCAGCCAGGGACTTGAGTGGCGAGTCCTTGGCAATGACGATGGACTGGGCGGCGGGTGATGGGGTTTCGGTGGCGAAATAGGTCAGCTTGGCCCCGGCGGCCTGGGCGAAGACCGGCACCGTGTCGGCGACATCCGCGCTGATATCGACATTGCCCACATTCAGCGATTCCGCCAGCGGCAGGCCACTGGTGAATTCGTGCCAGGTGATCTTCACCCCCTGCCCTGCCAGCTGTTTTTCCAGGGTGCCCTGGGCCTTGAGCAAGGCCAGCAGGGTCGAGGATTTCTGGTAGCCGATCCGCAGGTCGGTATCGGCCTGGGCATTGAGGGCCATGCCCAGCGCCAGGCCGGCCAGGGCGGTGATCGACAAGCTACGACGCAAAGCAAAGGGCAGGCGCATGGGGGCGAACCTTCTCGGAGACAGGAAAGTCGCAAAAAGCTAATCGATCTAACAAATAGGAAATAAATACTTTTTAGGAATTAGCTTAGGTTCGTGCAGCTGACCGCCCCTAACGGTCACAAGGCTTGGAACCGCCGAACTCGGTTTTGCGCAGGCAGAAGAAGCCGTTTTTCTTCAGGGTCAGCGGGGCCACGGCACAAGGCAGCACGGCCTGATTGACCTCGATCGACACCCGCTCGCCCTGCAACTCGCGCTCGTCCAGGCGCAGCTCGCAACTGCCCGCCTGGTCGCCTGCTGCGTAGCCGATATGGCTGATCACCCGGTTGTCCAGCTTGATCACCAGGGGGTTCTGCGCCGCCGAACAGGCCGAGAGGCTGGGGTGGCGGGCGTTGATGCTCAGATGGTTGTCATCGCCGGTGGCCGCCGGGACCAGGGGAATGAACAGCAACGACATCAGATGGTGGGACGGCGCGGAGGTCAGCTTCACATACAGCGGCTCGGGCCCGCAGGCCAGCTTGAACGCGGTGCCCTGGTCATACCTTCCCTTGCTGGCGTCCTGCCAACCGCCGAGGCTGTCGGCCTTCCAGTCGTGGCCCCATTTGTAATCGATACACCCCCCCAGGCTCAGAGCCAGGGCCAAACAGAGCGCCATCCTGTGCATAGTCGACATCCCGTGCGAAAAGTTCGCCAGTGTACGCCAGGATCAACGGCTGACGATGCCCTTGTAGGAGCTGGCTTGCCAGCGAAGGCGTCGGCATGGGCGGTGCACTTCTTGCGGGCCTCTTCGCCGGCAAGCCGGCTCCTACGGGAATGGTGGTGTGGGCGGACTCGTGAAAACACCACAGGCCCCCGGTAGGAGCTGGCTTGCCAGCGAAGGCGTCGGCATGGGCGATGCAGGTCTTGCGGGCCTCTTCGCCGGCAAGCCGGCTCCTACGGGGATGGTGGTGTGGGCGGATTCGTCGATACACCACAGCCCCCCGGTAGGAGCTGGCTTGCCAGCGAAGGCGTCTTCAAGGCCGATGCAAGGCTCAAGGGCCTCTTCGCCGGCAAGCCGGCTCCTACGGTTGGCGTTGGGCGATGGATTGGGAGGCGGCGAGCATGGCGCGCAGCAGCACGGCGCAGCCGGCAGCCAGGTCGTCGGGGTCGGCGTTCTCGATTTCGTTGTGGCTGATGCCGCCTTCGCAAGGCACGAAGATCATTCCCGCCGGGCCCAGTTCGGCAACGAAGATTGCGTCGTGCCCGGCGCCGCTGACGATGTCCATATGGGACAGGCCCAACCCTTGTGCGGCACCGCGCACCGCATCGACGCACACCGGGTCGAAATACAGCGGTGGGAAGTCCGCAGTCGGGGTCAGTTCGAAGCTCAGGCCGTGTTGTTCGCAGGTGTTGTCGATCACCTGGCGCACTTCGGCAATCATCGAATCCAGGCGCGCCGGCTCCAGGTGGCGGAAGTCCAGGGTCATGCGCACCTCCCCCGGGATCACGTTGCGCGATCCTGGATAGGCCTGCAGGCAGCCAACGGTGCCACAGGCGTGGGGCTGGTGGCCGAGGGCGGCGCGGTTGACCGCCGCGACCACGGCGGCGGCGCCCACCAGGGCGTCCTTGCGCAGGTGCATGGGGGTCGGGCCGGCGTGGGCTTCGACGCCCCGCAGCTTGAGGTCGAACCACTTCTGGCCCAGGGCGCCGAGCACCACGCCTATGGTCTTGCGTTCGTCTTCAAGGACCGGCCCCTGCTCGATATGGGCCTCGAAATAGGCGCCCACCGGGTGCCCGCTGACCTGGCGCTTTCCGGCGTAGCCGATGGCGTTCAGGGCCTCGCCGACGCTGACACCCTCGGCGTCGGTCTTGGCCAGGGTGTCTTCCAGGGTGAATTTTTCAGCGAACACCCCGGAGCCCATCATGCACGGCGGGAAGCGCGAGCCTTCTTCGTTGGTCCACACCACCACTTCCAGGGGCGCCTCGGTTTCCAGCTTGAGGTCGTTGAGGGTGCGCAGCACTTCCACCCCGGCCAGCACGCCGAAGCAGCCGTCGAACTTGCCACCGGTGGGCTGGGTGTCGATATGGCTGCCGGTCATCACCGGTGGCAGTTGCGGGTTGCGCCCGGGACGGCGGGCGAAGATGTTGCCGATGCCGTCCACCGTGACCGTGCAGCCGGCCGCTTCGCACCATTGCACGAACAGGTCCCGGGCCTGGCGGTCGAGGTCGGTCAGGGCCAGGCGACAGACCCCGCCCTTGACCGTGGCCCCGAGCCGGGCCAGCTCCATGAGCGACTGCCAGAGGCGGTCGCGGTTGATGTGCTGATGGCTGGATTGCAGAACCTCAACGGCAGCGTTCATGGTGATCTCCTCAGGCATTTCTTCTGATGGTGTCGGGGGATTCGTGCCAGCAATCGCCCGGGATAATGGCCCGGCAAAACCTGTATCTGTAGGAGCCGGCCGGGCAACGCTCCGCTTGCCGGCGAAGAGGCCCTGGAGCCGTGTACAAGGCTGAGGACGCCTTCGCTGGCAAGCCAGCTCCTACGGGAAGGGTGGTTGGTTGGGTGTTCATGTCGGGGTCTTGGCGGTCGCTACCTGGGCGCTGCGCAGGCTGCACAGGCCGTAGTAGATCAGCCCGCCCAGGGCCGAACCGGTGAACCAGCCGTAGCTGTAGAACCAGTTGAAGGCGCTGCTGCCCAGGGACATCAGGGTCAGCGCCACCGGCACGCCGAAGGCGATGAAGCCGTGCCAGTTCCACGCCGGGTAGACGTCGTCACGGTACAGGCCGGCCAGGTCCAGGCGCTGTTTCTTGATGATGAAATAGTCCACCACCATGATCCCGGCAATCGGCCCCAGCAGGCTGGAGTAGCCCAGCAGCCAGTTGGAATACACGGTCTCCAGGCTGACGTCGGAAATCAGCAGGCCGAGCTTTTTCAGCAATTCGTGGCCCATCAGCGCCAGCCCCACCAGGCCGGTGAGGATCACTGCGGTGGTGCGGCCGATCAGCTTCGGCGCCAGGTTCTGGAAGTCGTTGGTGGGCGAGACGATGTTGGCCGCGGTGTTGGTGGACAAGGTGGCGATGATGATCAACGCCATGGCCAGGGCCACCCAGCCCGGGCTCTGGATGTGGCCGATCAGGCTCACCGGATCGGAGACGGTGACCCCCACCAGTTTCACCGAGGCGGCGGTCATCACCACCCCCAGGGCGGCGAACAGGAACATGGTCAGTGGCAGGCCGAAGATCTGCCCGAGGATCTGGTCCTTCTGGCTTTTGGCGTAGCGGCTGAAGTCGGGAATGTTCAGCGACAGGGTGGCCCAGAAGCCGACCATCGCCGTGAGCCCGGCCATGAAGTAACTGGTGACGCTGGCGCCGTCGGGACGCTTGGGCGGGATTGCCAGCAACTCGCTCAGGGACACATTGGGCAAAGCCCACACCAGCAGGCCGATACCCACCGCCACCAGCAGCGGCGCGGACAGGGTTTCCAGCCACTTGATCGACTCGGCGCCGCGCAGCACCACCCACAGGTTGAGGGTCCAGAAGATCATGAAGCCGATCACCTCGCCGGTGCCGCCCAGGGCCTTCCAGCCCTCGAAGATCGAGCCCAGGAACAGGTGGATCGCCAGCCCGCCGAACATCGTCTGGATGCCGAACCAGCCGCAGGCCACCAGGGCGCGGATCAGGCACGGCACGTTGGAGCCGATGATGCCGAACGATGAGCGCAGCAACACCGGGAACGGAATGCCGTACTTGGTGCCGGCAAAGGCGTTGAGGGTCAGGGGTACCAGCACCACGATATTGGCCAGGAGGATCGCCAGCAGCGCCTCGCCAACGCTGAGCCCGAAGTAGGCGGTGAGCACCCCGCCCAGGGTGTAAGTGGGCACGCAGATCGACATGCCGATCCATAGTGCGGTGATGTGCCATTTGTTCCAGGTGCGCTCCTGGACCTTGGTCGGTGCGATGTCGTGGTTGTAACGGGGGCTGTCGAGTACGTCGCTGCCGGCGTCCAACTCGTACAAGCCCTCGCGCTCGGTCACCTGGGATCTGATCTGTTGCATGGCCGCTCCACTGTTGTTCTGATTATTTTGCTCATCAGGGCGGCAGGCGAAGGGTTCGCGCGCCGGACGATGGCCGGAGAACTTACGACTTCCAGCCTCTGGCACATCGACCTGCGGCGGCACTCAATAAAGATGCCAAGTACTTGCGCGGTCGCTGCTGCACAGTCGGCGGAATCCATGTAAACAACTGATGTCATTGGGTTTTATGCAAGCAACTTGCAAGTCCCTGGTTAGTTGCCAATTCACTCAGGCCGGGTGTTTGGCAAGTTGTCCATTCGGTCAGGACCCAAAGCAGTGCACATTTATTTTTTTAATTATTTATTGGTCTTCCCAGCGCCTCCTCAAGCAGCTGATTCGACATAGGAAATCTCGACTATTTTTTGATCCTGTCAAGTGCGTCAAAATGGTGAGGCGCTGCACCATTTTGCGGATTTGTGTTTTTAATCGTTAAATTTCAGCAACTTATATTGAATATAAGCTTATAAAAAATATTCTTGCTGTTTCTTGTAACTCGGGCTAGCTTCTATTCCTGACACCGCTGACAGGATTGTATAGTTGTCAGCGCGTTCAATAAAAAAGTTAGAACCGGCACAAGCCGGTCATGCCTGCGAGGAACTCGGAATGTCTCTGTTGATCCGTGGCGCCACCGTTATTACCCATGATGAAAGTTACCAGGCCGATGTACTCTGCGCAGAGGGCCTGATTAGAGCCATCGGCAACAATCTGGATATTCCCGCAGGCTGCGAAGTGCTCGATGGCAGCGGCCAATACTTGATGCCCGGCGGCATCGACCCCCACACCCACATGCAACTGCCCTTCATGGGCACCGTGGCCAGCGAAGACTTTTTCAGCGGCACCGCGGCGGGTCTTGCAGGCGGCACCACCTCAATCATCGACTTCGTGATTCCCAACCCCCAGCAGTCGTTGCTGGAAGCCTTCCAGCAGTGGCGCGGCTGGGCCGAAAAATCCGCCAGCGACTACGGTTTCCACGTGGCCATCACCTGGTGGAGCGAGCAGGTCCGCGAGGAAATGGCCGAGCTGGTGCAGCACCACGGCATCAACAGCTTCAAGCACTTCATGGCCTACAAGAACGCCATCATGGCCGCCGACGACACCCTGGTGGCGAGCTTCGAGCGCTGCCTGGAACTGGGGGCGGTGCCCACGGTGCACGCGGAAAACGGCGAGCTGGTGTATCACCTGCAACGCAAGCTGCTGGCCCAGGGCATCACCGGGCCCGAAGCCCACCCGCTGTCACGGCCCTCGCAAGTGGAAGGCGAAGCGGCCAGCCGGGCGATCCGCATCGCCGAGACCCTGGGCACGCCGCTGTACCTGGTGCATGTCTCGACCCAGGAAGCCCTGGATGAAATCAGCTACGCCCGGGGCAAGGGCCAGCCGGTCTACGGTGAAGTGCTGGCCGGACACCTGCTGCTGGACGACAGCGTGTACCGCGACCCGGACTGGCAGACCGCCGCCGGCTACGTGATGAGCCCACCCTTTCGCCCCCGGGGCCATCAGGAAGCCCTGTGGCGCGGCCTGCAGTCGGGCAACCTGCACACCACCGCCACCGACCACTGCTGCTTCTGCGCCGAACAGAAAGCCGCCGGCCGCGACGACTTCAGCAAGATCCCCAACGGCACCGCCGGCATCGAAGACCGCATGGCAGTGCTGTGGGACGAAGGGGTGAACAGCGGGCGCCTGTCGATGCAGGAGTTCGTCGCCCTGACCTCCACCAACACCGCGAAGATCTTCAACCTCTACCCGCGCAAGGGTGCGATCCGCGTTGGCGCCGATGCCGACCTGGTGCTCTGGGACCCGCAAGGCAGCCGCACCATCTCCGCCAAGACCCACCACCAGCAGGTGGACTTCAACATCTTCGAAGGCAAGACCGTGCGCGGCGTGCCCAGCCACACCATCAGCCAGGGCCGGCTGGTGTGGGCCGACGGCGACCTGCGAGCCGAACGCGGCGCCGGGCGCTACATCGAGCGCCCGGCCTACCCGGCGGTGTTCGACCTCTTGAGCAAGCGCGCCGAGCGGCACAAGCCGACGGCGGTTAAACGCTGAGACCGGGGGGCGTTGCCCCCCTATCGCGAGCAAGCTCGCTCCTACAGAAACCCATGCCCCCTGTAGGAGCTGGCTTGCCAGCGAAGGCGCCCGCAAATCCCTTGCAAGAGTCAAAGGCCTATTCGCCGGCAAGCCGGCTCCTACGGATAGGGGTGATCTCAGCTACAGAAAATGCCCGTCAGAGGCAACCAAGAAACGAACCGTGAGGCCAAAACCGTGATCAAGACCTTGAACCACTTGCCCCACCCCACCCTGGACAACGCCAGCCTGGCTGGCCATTTCACCGACCTGGCGCCGCCGCTCAATGCCCGCCAGGCGCACCTGGAAGCCTCGCGCTGCCTGTATTGCTACGACGCGCCCTGCGTCAATGCCTGCCCCAGCGAGATCGACATTCCCTCGTTCATCCGCAATATCCACACCGACAACGTCCAGGGCGCGGCGCAGAAGATTCTCTCGGCCAATATCCTCGGCGGCAGCTGCGCCCGGGTCTGCCCCACCGAGATCCTCTGCCAGCAGGCCTGCGTGCGCAACAACGCCCAGGAATGCGCGCCGGTACTGATCGGCCTGCTGCAGCGCTATGCCCTGGACAACGCCCACTTCACCCAGCACCCGTTCCAGCGCGCCGCGCCCACCGGCAAACGCATCGCCGTGGTCGGTGCCGGCCCGGCGGGTTTGTCCTGCGCCCACCGTTGCGCCCTGCATGGCCATGAGGTGGTGATTTTCGAAGCCCGGGACAAGGCCGGCGGCCTCAACGAATACGGGATCGCCAAGTACAAGCTGGTGGACGACTTCGCCCAGCAGGAGCTGGAATTTCTCCTCGGGGTGGGCGGCATCGAGATCCGTCACGGGCAGAAACTCGGCGACAACCTGAGCCTGACCCAACTGCATCAGGAGTACGACGCGGTGTTCCTCGGTCTCGGGCTGGCCGCCAGCAAGCAGCTTGGGCTGGAACATGAACAAGCCTCCGGGCTGCTGGCCGCCACCGACTACATCCGTGAACTGCGCCAGGCCGACGACCTCAGCCAGTTGCCCCTGGCCAACCGCTGCATTGTCCTCGGCGCCGGCAACACCGCCATCGACATGGCGGTGCAGATGGCGCGCCTGGGGGCCAGCGATGTCAACCTGGTGTACCGCCGGGGCGTGGAGGACATGGGCGCCACCGAGCACGAACAGGAGATCGCCAAGGCCAATCAGGTGCGCCTGCTGACCTGGGCCGCCCCCGAGCAGGTGCTGCTGGATGACCAGGGCCGGGTGCGCGGCATGCGCTTTGCCCGCACCCGGCTGGTGGAAGGCCGCCTGCAGAGCACCGGCGACACCTTCGAACTGGCCGCCGACGCGATCTTCAAGGCCATCGGCCAGGGCTTCGACGGCGCCGCCCTCAGCGACCCGCTGGCCCGGGAGCTGCAACGCTGCGGCGAGCGCATCCAGGTGGACGAACAGCTGCGCACCAGCATTCCCGGGGTCTACGCCGGCGGCGACTGCGTCAGCCTCGGCCAGGACCTCACCGTGCAGGCGGTACAACACGGCAAGCTGGCCGCAGAAGCCATGCATGCCCGACTGATGCTCAACCAGGAGGCTGCATAAATGGCCGATCTGTCGATTGTCTTTGCCGGTATCAAAGCCCCCAACCCGTTCTGGCTGGCGTCCGCGCCGCCCACCGACAAGGCCTACAACGTGGTCCGCGCGTTCGAGGCCGGCTGGGGCGGCGTGGTCTGGAAAACCCTCGGGGAAGACCCGGCGGCGGTCAACGTGTCGTCGCGCTACTCGGCGCACTTCGGGCCCAACCGCGAGGTCATGGGCATCAACAATATCGAGCTGATCACCGACCGTTCCCTGGAGATCAACCTCCAGGAAATCACCCAGGTGAAGAAGGACTGGCCGGACCGGGCGCTGATCGTCTCGCTGATGGTGCCCTGCGTCGAAGAATCGTGGAAAGCCATCCTGCCCCTGGTGGAAGCCACCGGCGCCGACGGCATCGAACTGAATTTCGGCTGCCCTCACGGCATGCCGGAACGGGGCATGGGCGCGGCGGTGGGCCAGGTGCCGGAATACGTCGAACAGGTGACCCGCTGGTGCAAGACTTATTGCTCGCTGCCGGTGATCGTCAAGCTGACGCCGAACATCACCGACATCCGCACCGCGGCCCGCGCCGCCCATCGCGGTGGCGCGGATGCGGTATCGCTGATCAACACCATCAACTCCATCACCAGCGTCGACCTGGAGCGCATGGTGGCCCACCCCATGGTGGGCAGCCAGAGCACCCACGGCGGCTACTGCGGTTCGGCGGTCAAGCCGATTGCCCTGAACATGGTGGCCGAGATCGCCCGCGATCCACAGACCCGCGGCCTGCCGATCTGCGGCATTGGCGGCATCGGCAACTGGCGCGACGCGGCGGAGTTCGTGGCCCTGGGCTGCGGCGCGGTGCAGGTGTGCACCGCGGCGATGCTGCATGGCTTTCGCATCGTCGAGGAAATGAAGGATGGGCTGTCGCGGTGGATGGACAGCCAGGGCTACCACAGCCTGCAAGACTTCAGCGGGCGCGCGGTGGGCAACACCACGGACTGGAAGTACCTGGACATCAACTACCAGGTGATCGCGAAAATTGACCAGGAGGCGTGCATCGGTTGCGGCCGTTGTCATATTGCCTGCGAAGACACTTCGCACCAGGCGATTGCCAGCCTCAGGCAAGCGGACGGCACCCATAAATATGAAGTGATCGACGACGAATGCGTGGGTTGCAACCTGTGCCAGATCACCTGCCCGGTGCAGGACTGCATCGAGATGGTGCCTCAGCAAACCGGCAAGCCGTTCCTCGACTGGCTGCATGATCCGCGCAATCCCTACCGCGAAGCGGTGTGACCCACGCACCTGCTGTAGGAGCTGGCTTGCCGGCGAAGGCGGTCTTGCGGGCCCCTTCGCTGGCAAGCCAGCTCCTACGGCTGGCAGAAATATCGCGGGGGTTCTGTAGGAGCCGGCTTGCCGGCGAAGGCGGTCTTGCGGGCCTCTTCGCTGGCAAGCCAGCTCCTACGGCTGGCAGAGATATCGCGGGGGCTCTGTAGGAGCCGGCTTGCCGGCGAAAGCGGTCTTGCGGGCCCCTTCGCTGGCAAGCCAGCTCCTACGGCTGGCAGAGATATCGCGGAAGGCTCTGTAGGAGCCGGCTTGCCGGCGAAGGCGGTCTTGCGGGTCTCTTCGCTGGCAAGCCAGCTCCTACGGTAGGCGGCGACAGGCTCAGGGCTCTAGGCCGATGCCCCGCAGGATGACGCTGGTGACGGTCTGTACCGCTCGTTCGAATTGCAGGTCCGACAGGGGCTGGTGGTCGTTGAGGATCATCACCTGGTGGTCGAAGTCGGCGTAGTGCTGGGTCGAGGCCCAGATCATGTACAGCAGGCTTGAGGGTTCCACCGGCAGGATCCGCCCGTCCTCGACCCATTGGCGGATCTTCGCTTCCTTCATCTTCGCCCAGTCGTACAGGCTGGCATCCAGGGCCTCGCCCAGGGTCGGGGCACCGTGCATGATTTCGTTGGCCCAGACCTTGGAGCCATAAGGCCGGCTGCGGGAATGCTGCATCTTGGCGCGGATGTAGCTGCTGAGCACCACCCGCGGGTCGTCGAACATCTCGAAGCACAGGGCGTCCTGCTTCCATACCTCCAGCAGGTCCAGGAGCACGGCGCTGTACAGCTCGTTCTTGGTGCTGAAGTAGTAATGCAGGTTGGAACGCGGCAGTTGCACTTCTTCGGCGATGTCGGCCATGGCGGTGCCGGCATAGCCCTTTTCAGCGAAGATTTTCTCGGCACCCAGGAGGATTTTTTCCACGTTGCTGCGACGAATCTCGATCTTGTGATTGCCCATGAGGGCTCCTAGGAAAACAGTCTGGGGCAAGACTAGCATTCGTCCGCGCACTGCGGGGAGGCGTCAGGGCTGGGACATTGCAGGACGACGCCGGTCTTTCGCCGCCCGGCGGTATTGGGTAGGATCGGCCTCCCGCTCATTTGCAGCAGCCACTGCGGTGCTCCGTCCAGGCGTTAATTCGCGACACGGGCATACAGGTCTCTGCCCGAATGCCGGCCCTGCCCCATCGCCGGCCATCTGTCCTGTTACCGATGGAACATGCTCATGAAGATTCGCCCTCGCGTCGCTGCGGACGACGCCCTGCTGACCGCGCTCTGGGAGCGTTCGGTGCGCGCCACCCATGACTTTATCGCTGAAGACGATATCCAGCGCCTCTACCCGCTGGTGCGCGACAGCTACCTGCCGGCCCTCGACGTTCTGGTCTGGGAAACTCCCGATGCCAGCCCCGGCGGCTTTATCGCCACCAGCGACGACACGGTGCAGATGCTGTTCATCGACCCGGCCCTGCGCGGCCAGGGCATCGGCCGTAGGCTACTGGACCAGGTGCGTCGCCCTGGCCTGAAGGTCGACGTCAATGAACAGAACCCCCAGGCCCACGGCTTCTACCGGCACTACGGCTTCGCCGACTGCGGCCGCTCGGAAACCGACGGCGAAGGACGACCGTTTCCGATCATCCACATGCAGTTGCAAGATCGTTGAGCCCTGCCCTCTTTGTTAAAGGTAATCCTCTCATGTCACTGAAAAACCTCTTCACCACCACCGCCCTGCTCGCCTCCCTGCTGGCGGCCTCCTCGGCAATGGCCCACGCGCACCTGAAAGGCGCCACGCCGGCGGCCGACAGCAGCGTGGTCGCGCCCACCGAACTGCGCCTGGTGTTCACCGAAGGCGTGGAAGCGGCCTTCACCCAGGTCACGATCAGCAAGGACGGCGCCCCTCTCGAGGTGAAAGGCCTGGCCACCGAAGGTTCGGACAAGAAGACCCTGGTCGTCACTCCGGCCGCCACGCCGCTGCAAGCCGGCGAGTACAAGGTGCAATGGCACGCGGTGTCGGTGGACACCCACAAGAGCGAAGGCAGCTACAGCTTCAAGGTGAGCCCGTAATCCATGGCGTCATGGCTGGTGCTGTGCCGCTTCGTGCACTTTGCGGTGGTGCTGACCCTGGTCGGCGCCTGGGTGTTTCGCCCGCTGTTGCTGGGCCGTGATTCAGCGCAGAACGAGCATGGCGCCGTGCAGCGACAGCTTGATCGGCTCAGCCGCTGGTTGACGCTGATCGGTCTGGGCAGCGGCCTGTGCTGGCTGCTGCTGATTACCGCCAGCATGGCCGGCTCCTGGTCGGCGGCGCTGGACCCGACGACCTTGCAATTGGTGTTGGGCAAGACCTTTTTCGGCCAGGTCTGGACCTGGCACCTGCTGCTCAACCTGCTGTTGCTGGCGCTGCTGCCGACCCCACTGGGCCGGCGCCTGCCGCTGCAACTGGGGCTGGGCGCTGTGCTCCTGGCAACCCTGGCGCCGGTGGGCCACGGCGCCATGCTCGATGGGGTGCAGGGGCAGTTGCTGATCCTCAATCAGATCGTGCATTTAAGCTGTGTGGCCATGTGGCTGGGGGGCCTGCTGGTGCTGTTGCTGGTGTTGCGGCAGCCCGCGGGCCTGTCTGTCGAACCGTTGTTGAAGCGCTTCAGCGGCGTGGGTTATGGGCTGGTCAGCGGTTTGCTGATAACCGGCCTGATCAATGTGCGGGTACTTACCGGGCAGTGGTGGCCGACCCCGTTGTTCAGCGGCTTTGCCCTGATCCTGCTGATCAAGGTGCTGCTGGTGGCGGGGATGCTGGGGTTGGCGCTGTTCAATCGCTTGCGGATTCGCGGTTGCGACCGGCGCCTGGGCACCTTGCGCAACAGCGTACTGATGGAGTGGCTGCTGGGCGTGGCGGCGGTGGCCGCCGTGTCGTTGCTGGGCACCTTGCCACCGATGCAGGCGGTGTAAACCACAGCCGGTAGGAGCTGGCTTGCCAGCGAAGGCGTCCGCCCAGGCCATGCAAGGCTCAAGGGCCTCTTCGCCGGCAAGCCGGCTCCTACGAAAAAGCATTGGGCGCGGGTAAACCACAATCCCGTAGGAGCTGGCTTGCCAGCGAAGGCGTCCGCCCAGGCCATGCAAGGCTCAAGGGCCTTTTCGCCGGCAAGCCGGCTCCTACGAAAAAACATTGGGCGCGGGCAAAACACAATCCCGTAGGAGCTGGCTTGCCAGCGAAGGCGTCCGCCCAGGCCATGCAAGACTCAAGGGCCTCTTCGCCGGCAAGCCGGCTCCTACTAAAAAGCATTGGGCGCGGGTAAACCACAATCCCGTAGGAGCTGGCTTGCCAGCGAAGGCGTCCGCCCAGGCGATGCAAGGCTCAAGGGCCTCTTCGCCGGCAAGCCGGCTCCTACGAAAAAGCATCGGGTGCGGGCAAAACACAACCCCGTAGGAGCTGGCTTGCCAGCGAAGGCGTCCGCCCAGGCGATGCAAGGCTCAAGGGCCTCTTCGCCGGCAAGCCGGCTCCTACGGGGCGTCAGTGGGGGGTGGCGCGGGTGTCGATGCTGACCACCACCGATAACCCCGGGCGCAGGCGGTCGAGCTCTGGCTGGTCGGGGTCGACGGTGATCCGCACCGGCACTCGCTGGGCAATCTTGACGAAGTTGCCGGTGGCGTTGTCGGCCTGCAGCAAGGCGAACTCGGAACCGGTGGCCGGTGAGATCAACTGCACCCTGCCGGTGAATTTGCGATGGTTCAGGGCATCCACGGTAAAGCTCACCGGCTGACCGATATGCACATTGTCCATCTGGGTTTCCTTCATGTTGGCGATCACCCACAGCTGGCTGGGCACCAGGGCCATGAGTTGCGCCCCGGAGTTGACGTAGGCCCCCAGGCGCACGCCGATCTGCCCCAATTGCCCATCCCGGGGTGCCAGCACCCGGGTGTTGGACAGGTCGATCCGCGCCAGTTCCACCGCCGCTTCGGCGCTGGCCACCGCCGCTTCCAGGGAGCCGCGGTTGACGATCACGGTCTGCAGGTCCTGGCGGGCGATTTCCAGTTGCGCCTGGGCCTGGGCCACGGCGGCCACGGTCTGGGCATTGGCCGCGCGGGTCACGTCCAACTCGCGCCGGGACACCGAGCCGTCGGCGATCAACGCTTCGTTGCGCTGCAGGTCGGCCGCGCTCTTGCGCGCCTGGGCCTGGCTGTCGGCCAGGGCCGCCTGGCGCAGCTTGATGGTGGCCTCGGCGCTGTTGCGTTGCTGCAGGGCATTGGCCAGGGCGGCCTTCTGCACCGCCAGTTGGGCCAGGGACTGGTCCAGGCGCTGCTTGTAGATGCGGTCGTCGAGGCGCACCAGCAGGTCGCCGGCCTTGACCTGCTGGAAGTCCTGCACCGGTACTTCGAACACATAGCCGCTGAGCTGCGGGCCGATGATGGTCACCTGGCCGCGCACCAGGGCGTTCTCGGTGCTCTCGATGGCGCTGGAGAACGGCGGCAGCTGCCAGGCGTAGAGCACGATCAGCACGCCAACGATGGCAATCGCGGCAAACCCCAGGGAGGACACAATACGCACCGCCAGCGGGCGCGGCTCGGTGGCCGGGATGGTCGGCGGGCCATTGGGCTCGGGGCTCGAGGCAATGGCGTTGGTGGTGGGATTGATCGGTTCGCTCATGAAGAAGGGGCACCACGTGGTTGGACAGGGGCCGGGCTGGCGGGCGCGACGGCTTGGGTCGTGCTCATCAGCCACAGGCTGCGTATGAAGATCCAGATCATGGTCAGGACGGCGATCACCGCAATCAGCATGAACACATCGTTATAAGCCAGTATGTTGGCCTCGCGGGTGGCCGCCGTAGCCAGGGCGCGCATGCCTTGCAAGGTGCGCAGGTCCGGGTCGGCGATGACCTTGCCATAGGCCGCCGCGCCGCTCTGCACCCGCGCCAGTACCTGGGGGTCGAGCAGGGTCAACTGCTCGACGATATGGCTGGAATGGTATTTCTCCCGGGCGATCTGGAAGGTCCCGAGCAGGGCCGAGCCGATCAGCCCGCCGAGGTTCTGGCAAATGCCGAACAGCACCGAGAAGCTCACCAGGTTGCGCGGGTTGGTCAACACGTTGCGGGTGCCCAGGACCATGGTCGGGCCGAGGAAGAAGGTGCCGCCAAAGGCCAGCAGGAACTGGCTGAGGTACATGTTGGCCGGACGCGTGAGGTTGCTGGAGAAGCTGTCCATCACCGAGCCCACGGCCATCAGCGCCAGGGAAATGATCAGCGGCATCAGCAGGTGCGCCGGGTTGATGGTCAGGGCGCTGGTGGCCAGCCCGGCGATGCTGCCCAGCAGCATCACCCCGTAGAGCAGGCGCATCTGCTCGCTGCCCAGGTTCAGCGCCTGGAGAAAACCCACGGCGCCGGTGGACTGCTCGGACAGCACCATGCGGATCAGGATCACCGCCAGGGCCAGGCGGATCATCACCCCGCTGCCCAGCCAGCGGGTCATCAGCATCGGGTTGCTGCGGTTATGTTCGATGCACAGCCCGGCCAGGATCAGCACGATGGAGGCGGCGCTGGCGTAGCCGATCCACGGCGCTTCCAGCCACCAGTCGATGCGCCCCAGGGACAGCACCGCACACAGCAGCGCCACGCCACTGGCCAGCAGGGCGAAGGTCAGGAAGTCGAGTTTCTCGAAGGTACGAAAGCGATCCCCCGGTGGCAGCTTGAGCATGAACACGCAGCCCAGGGAGGTCAGCGCCAGCCCCAGTTCGAACAGATACAGGCCGCGCCATTCGGCGATCTGCAACAGGTCCTCGGAGAACAGCCGGGCCAGGGGCAAGGCCAGTTGCGAAGCGCCCAGCCCCAGCACCAGGGCCTTGAGCCGCCACTTCGCCGGGAAGGCCTGGACCATGTAGTACAGGCCCAGGGAGCTCAGGGCCGCGCCCACCATGCCGTGGGCCGCACGCACGGCGATGGCCGAGCTCAGGTCGTTGACGAACAGGTGGCCAAAGGTCACCAGGGCGTAGAGCACCAGGAACACTTCGGTGAAGGCGCGCAGGCCGAACTGCTGGCGAAACTTCACCAGCAGCAGGTTCATCGACACGTTGGTCATGACATAGGCCGCCGGCAGCCAGGCCATTTCCGCGGTGGTGGCCCCCAGCGCGCCCTGCAGGTACGGCAGGTTGGCGATCACCAGCGAGTTGCCCAGGCCGCCGGTGATGGCCACCAGCAAGCCCACCAGGGCATAGGCCAGGCGCTTGTGGGTGGGATGCAGCGGTGTGGACGGAGAACCGGGCAGGCTGGGCTTTTCGTGGGGCTGCCAGTTGCGCGGCGCGTAGTGATCCATGCAGTGACCTTGTGCGGTGCCAGGCTGCGGTGCAGCCGCGGGCGATGTTCCTGGTGGTTCGCCAGTGTGCCGCAAAACCCGGAATCCGGGCGAACCGGCTACCGGCGAGATGAATTTTATTTTAATGCGCTGGCGCCGGCGCGTTTTTTTCGAAATCCTGCTGCCTGCGCCCTGCCCCACTACTCACGACTCTCGGCCGTCACTCCCTGGAGCCCCAATGCCCCTGCACGCGAGCAACCTGCCGTTTATCAAGATGCACGCCAATGGCGATGACTTCGTGCTGATCGATGCCCGTGGCCGCGACCAGCCGATCACTGGCGAACAGGCCAGGGCCCTGGGCGACCGCCGGCGTGGCATCGGCTTCAATCAGTTGGTGGTGCTCGGCGATTGCCCCGAGACGGCGGCTCAACTGACCTTCTGGAATGCCGATGGTTCCAGCCTTGCCACCTGCGGCAGCGCGACCCGTGGCGCCGCCGATCTGCTGATGGACGAAAGCGCCGTCGAGGCGCTGCAAGTCAGGACCGAACGGGGCATTTTGCACTGCCGACGCCTGGAGGATCATTCAGTCTCGGTGGAAATGGGCGAACCGCAGTTCGCCTGGCGGGAGATTCCCCTGGCCGCCCCCCTGGACAGCCTCGCCCTGCCCCTGCCGGGAACGCCGGCTGCGTGCAGCATGGGCAATCCCCATTGCAGCTTCTTCGTCGACGACCTGGCGGCCCTGGACCTGGCCCGCCTCGGCCCGCTGACGGAGAACGACCCGTTGTTTCCACAGAAGACCAACGTGCATTTCATCGAGGTGATCGACCGCCAGACCATCCGCCTGCGGATCTGGGAGCGCAATGGCGCCATTCCCCTGGGCTCGGGTTCCTGCTCTTGCGGGGCGGCGGTCAATGGCATTCGCCGAGGATTGCTCGACAGCCCGGTCCGGGTGCTGTGCGATGGCGGCCCGGTGACCGTGAGCTGGGACGGCCAGGGCACGGTGCACCTGGCCGGTCGCGTGACCCGGGTGTTTCAGGGGTGGCTGTAACCCCGGGGCATTGGTGCAGCCAGGGCTACATCCAGCCCAGCCACTTCCACCAGGTCATGGCGAACACCAGCATCAGCAGATAGCCCACCAGGGTCACCAACAGGCCGACCTTGGCAAATTGCCGGGCGGTGAAGGTCTCGGTGCCCAGGCAGACCATGTTCTGCGGGGCGTTGATCGGCAGGATGAAACCGTAGCTGACGACAAAGCCCAGGAGCATGGTCATGCCCAGGCGGTTGATCTCCCCGGGCAGGGTCTGCAGCACGGCGATGAGGATCGGCAGCAAGGCCGAGGTCAGCGCCGTGGCGCTGGCGAACCCCAGGTGGATGAGGATCAGGAAGGCCGAAAGAATCGCGAACACCGCCAGCGGGCCCACCTGGTCCAGCCCGGTGTGGGCCACCACCTGGGTGCCCAGCCACTGCCCGGCCTGGGTGCTGAGCAGCGCCGTGCCCAGGCTGATGCCGACCCCGAAGACAATCACCGTGCCCCAGGGAATCCGTGACTGCACGTCCTTCCAGGTCATGATGCCGATGCGTGGCAGCAGCAGGATCACCAGCCCGGCGTAGGTGGTGGTCGTGGTGTCGAAGGGGTGCAGCTTGCCTTCGGTGGACCAGGCCAGGAGCAACAGCAGCGACACTGCCAACAGGCGTTTCTGCGGCCCGGTCATGGGGCCGATTTCCGCCAGGGATCGGGCCACCGCTTCCTGGCCACCAGGGATGCTGTCGGTTTCCGGGGGCAGCAGCTTGAGCACCAGCCACAGCAGCACCAGAGACATGATCACCGCCCAGGGCGCCCCGGCGATCAGCCAGTCGAGCCAGGCCACGCGCTGGCCGAGCATCTTGTCCATGAAGCCCACGGTCAGCAAGTTCTGCGCCGCGGCGGTCTGGATCCCGACGTTCCAGATGCTGGTGCCCTGGGCCACCACAATCATCAGGCCGGCGGCGATGTTCGAGCGCTTGTCGACGCCGAACGCGGCAATCACCCCCATCATGATCGGCACCACGCAAGCACTGCGGGCGGTGGCGCTGGGCACCAGCAGGCTGAGGAGAATGGTCACGGCGATGGCGCCGATGAGGATGCGCCGGGTGCTGGTGCCGACCCCGGTCAGGGTCACCAGGGCGATGCGCCGGTCCAGGCCGGTGTGGGTCATCGCGGCGGCGATGAACAGGGCGCCGGCCACCAGGGCCAGGGCCGAGTTGGAGAAGCCGGTCAGCGCCATGCTGATGGCCGCCGAACTGCCGTAGATCTGCGTCGGGTCCTGCAGGGTTGGCGCGGTGCCGATGAGGAATGCCATCAGGGCGGTGATCATGATGGCGCTGGCCTCGTAGGACACCGCCTCGCTGATCCACACCACCACGGCAAATGCCAGGATCGCCAGCATGCGATGCCCGGCCACCGGCAAGTCGGCCGGCAGGGGCAACAGCAGTACGCCGACCAGGGCCAGCACGCCGATCAGCAATCCAATCGGTAATACGGCCTTGGCCGCGGGCGCCGTTGTCACAGGCGTTGTCATGGGCCTTTTCCTTTTCCATTGGACAGGTGCCAAGGATCGCTCAAAACGCTCAAAAGTGCCTTGATAAGGGTCAAGCCCGCGGGTTTGCCGTACCGCGCCGGTCCTCCCGGAGGGGCCGGCAAGCCCAGGCTACCCGGAGCTTTTTCCCGCCTTGGCTGTCCCTCGGCTGAACGATGGAAAACTTGTGGAAATATATTTTTACATTTCTACAGATTTTTCATCATTTTGGAGTCAGAGTGCTATCAAGGCGACAAGGAGTCGAAACGTTTTTAGCTGTATCACTCCAACCTGCAAGGTGCCTCTATGGTGACAAGAAATCTGAAACTGACTTCCAGGGCGCTCGTGAGTTTTGGCGCCATTTGCGTATTGTTGATCGGCTTGGGGGGATTGGCACTGTGGAAAATGGGACAGATTCACGACGCTGCGCTCGACCTTCAGACCAACTGGCTGCCCAGCGTCAGGCAAGCCACGAAAATCGAATCCTCAACCTTGCGTGTGCGCCTGGAGGCCCTGCACTACGCCACTGAGACCGAAAGCCAGAAAGCCGCCTCGCTGGACAAGCTGGGCAACCTGAAAACCACCCTGGCCCAGGCGATCAAGGACTACGAGCCGCTGATCTCCAGCGCCGAAGAAAAAACCAACTACGAGCAGGTCAAGCGCGGCGCCCAGGACTACCTGGACAAGCTGACGGTGATGATCGACAACAGCAAGACCAATACCGCCGAACAGACCAACACCTACATCAACCAGGTCACCGTGCCCCTGGCCAACAGCCTGCAAGCCTCGATCGAGGCGCTGATCCGCATCAATGAAACTGGCGCCGAGCAGTCCGCAACCCTGGCCGGCCAACAGTTTGACAGCGGCCTGACCCTGACCTGGGTGATCATCGTGCTGGCCATTGTCCTGACCATCCTGATCGCCACCCTGTTCACCCGCAGCATCATCCGCCCGGTGCTGTCGCTGCTGGCCACCACCCAGAAAATCGCCGAGGGCGACTTGCGTACCCAGGTGGAAGTCAGCGGCCAGGACGAACTGACCGATCTGCAAACCTCCACCCAGGCGATGCTCGACAGCCTGAAATCCACCATCCGCCACATTGCCGATTCCTCGACCCAACTGGCCTCCGCCGCCGAGGAAATGAGCGCCATCACCCGCGAGTCCAATGCCGGTATCCAGCAACAGAGCATGGAGACCGACCAGGCCGCCACCGCGGTCAACGAAATGACCGCCGCAGTGGAGGAAGTGGCGCGCAACGCGGTGTCCGCCTCGCAGTCGACCCAGGCCTCGGAACGCTCGGCAGGGCTGGGCAAGGAACGGGGCGAACAGACCATCCACTCGATCGAGAAACTCACCGGCACCGTGGAGCACACCCGGGTGGAAATGGCCGGCCTGGCCCAGCAGGCCCAGGACATCACCAAGGTTCTGGACGTGATCCGGGCGATTGCCGAACAGACCAACCTGCTGGCCCTCAACGCCGCCATCGAAGCCGCCCGGGCCGGCGAGCAAGGCCGCGGCTTTGCCGTGGTGGCCGACGAGGTGCGCGCCCTGGCCCACCGGACCCAGCTCTCGACCCAGGAGATCGAGCAGATGATCCAGGGCATCCAGTCGGGTTCGAACAAGGCCATGCTGTCGATGCAGCAAAGCAGCGAGGACGCCAGCCAGACCCTGGCCATCGCCCACGAGGCCGGCGCTGCCATCGGCCATATCACCCAGGCCATCAGCGACATCAACGAGCGTAACCTGATGATCGCCACCGCCTCGGAAGAGCAGGCCCAGGTCGCCCGCTCGGTGGACCAGAACCTGATGAGCATCCGCGACCTGTCGCTGCAAAGCTCGTCGGCCGCCAGCCAGACGTCGATCGCCAGCAGTGAACTGTCGGGCCTGGCGGTGAGTCTGAACAAACTGGTGGCACGCTTCTCCCTCTGAGCGCTGGCGCGGACTGATTCCGCGCCCGCTCGCGAGGCTCAGGACGAATAACGGCAAGGAGCTTTATCGTTCGGCACCGGCCGGCCCCCAAGGGGGCCGCCGGGACTGGATCGGGCGGAGGGTTTCAGCGTGCTCAAACGCATATCCATCACTCAGTTGCGCATGGGGATGTACATCCACCAGTTCGACGGCTCGTGGCTGGATCATTCGTTCTGGAAGGCCGGCTTCGTGCTCAAGAGCCCGTCCGACTACCAGCGTCTGCGCCAGTCCAACCTCACCGACCTGTGGATCGACTTGAACAAGGGCCTGGACCTGGCGCCGGACAGCCCGGCGCCTGCGCCTGCCCCTGCCCCGCTGGTCAAACCCGCGGCCCCGCGGCGGGTCGAGCGCTCCGAGGAAATCCAGCGGGCGCTGAAACTCTGCGCCCACTCGAAACAGGCCGTCATGGCCATGTTCCAGGAAGTGCGCATGGGCCAGGCCATCGAACTGGCCCAGGTGGACGATCTGGTGCATAACCTTTCCGCTTCGCTGCTGCGCCACCCCGACGTGCTGATCAGCCTGGCCCGGCTGAAGACTGCCGACGACTACACCTACATGCACTCGGTGGCGGTGTGTGCGCTGATGGTGGCGGTGGCCCGTCAGTTGCAACTGCCGGCCACCCAGGTGCATCAGGCCGGGGTGGCCGGGCTGCTGCACGACATCGGCAAGCTGACCATCCCCGACAGCATCCTCAACAAACCGGAAAAACTCTCGGCCGACGAGTTCGAGCGGATCAAGCTGCACCCCGCCGCCGGTGGCGCGATCCTGCGCCAGAACCCGCACCTGGATGCGCTGGTGCTGGACGTGTGCCTGCACCACCACGAAAAGATCGACGGCAGCGGCTACCCGCACCGCCTGGCGGGGGAGCAGATCAGCCTGTTCGCGCAGATGGGCGCGGTCTGCGACGTGTATGACGCAGTGACCTCGACCCGCCCCTACAACCGCGGCTGGGACCCGGCCGAAGCGCTGCAGAGGATGTCCGGCTGGACCGGGCATTTCGCCCCGCGGGTGCTTCAGGCCCTGGTCAAGAGTGTCGGCATCTACCCGGTGGGCTCCCTGGTGCGCCTGCACAGCGGGCAGCTGGCGGTGGTGCTGGAACAGAACCCCGACTCGTTGCTGATGCCCAGGGTCAAAGTGTTCTTTTCCACCCGCTCGGGAATGCCTCTGCCGCAACGGGTCATCGACCTGTCACGGCACCAGGGCAAGGAACGCATCGTCGGCCGCGAAGACCCGCAAGACTGGGATTTCAAGCAGCTCGACCGGCTCTGGAGCGAGAGCCCCGCCTGAGCCTCAGGTGCCCAGAGTCAGGCCGTTGGCCGGCAACGGCAGTGCGGTCTTGTAGCGCACCTGCTTGAGGGCAAAGCTGGAGCGGATATTGGCCACCCCGGGGACCTTGGTCAGGAAGTCCATCATGAAGCGCTCCAGGGCCTGGATGGTCGGCACCAGCACGCGGATCAGGTAGTCCGGGTCGCCGGCCATCAGGTAGCACTCCATGACTTCCGGGCGGTCGGCGATGGCCTCTTCGAAATGCTGCAAGGCCTCTTCCACCTGCTTCTCCAGGCTGACGTGAATGAACACGTTGACGTGCAGGCCCAGCAGGTCGGCGTCCAGCAGGGTCACCTGCTCGCGGATCAGCCCCAGCTCTTCCATGGCCTTGACCCGGTTGAAGCAGGGAGTGGGTGAAAGGTTCACCGAACGGGCCAGGTCGGCGTTGGTGATGCGGGCATTCTCCTGAAGGCTGTTGAGAATGCCGATGTCGGTACGGTCCAGTTTACGCATGAGACAAAACAACCTGTTTTTTATGTTTATGCAGATTTTTTATCTGCAAATGATCTCCAGCGCAATGAAACAGAGATAAATATTCTCTCTCACCCGGCCTATGATGTTTGTAGGACAAGATTTCCCTTACCCAGGGAATGACTGCCAGCTAGCGCGCCCAATTACAAGAAATCCACAAGATCGAGCGTAGAAAGCCATGACCACAGCGTATGCACCGCTACGCCTGCACGTTCCCGAACCTTCGGGCCGTCCCGGCTGCAAGACCGACTTCACCTACCTGCGTCTGAACGATGCCGGCCTGGCCCGCAAACCCCCTATCGATATCGAACCTGCCGACTGCGCCGACCTGGCCCGGGGCCTGATCCGTGTGCTCGACGACCAGGGCAACGCCCTGGGCGAATGGGCCGACGACGTGCCTGTGGCCATCCTGCGCCAGGGCATGCGCGCCATGCTCAAGACGCGGATCTTCGACAACCGCATGGTGGTTGCCCAACGGCAGAAGAAGATGTCCTTCTACATGCAGAGCCTGGGCGAGGAAGCCATCGGCAGTGCCCAGGCCCTGGCGCTGAACATCGACGACATGTGCTTCCCCACCTATCGCCAGCAAAGCATCCTGATGGCCCGGGAAGTGCCGCTGGTGGAGATGATCTGCCAACTGCTGTCCAACGAGCGCGATCCGCTCAAGGGACGCCAGCTGCCGATCATGTACTCGGTGAAGGAATCCGGGTTCTTCACCATTTCCGGCAACCTCGCCACCCAGTTCGTGCAGGGCGTGGGCTGGGGCATGGCCTCGGCGATCAAGGGCGATACCAAGATCGCCTCGGCCTGGATCGGCGACGGCGCCACCGCCGAGTCGGACTTCCACACCGCCCTGACCTTCGCCCACGTGTACCGGGCGCCGGTGATCCTCAACGTGGTCAACAACCAGTGGGCGATCTCCACCTTCCAGGCCATCGCCGGCGGTGAAGCCACCACCTTCGCCGGACGCGGCGTGGGCTGCGGCATCGCCTCGCTGCGGGTCGACGGCAACGATTTTGTCGCGGTCTACGCCGCCTCGCGCTGGGCCGCCGAACGCGCCCGCCGCAACCTCGGCCCGACCCTGATCGAATGGGTCACCTACCGCGCCGGCCCGCACTCCACCTCCGACGACCCGTCGAAATACCGCCCGGCCGACGACTGGAGCCACTTCCCCCTGGGCGACCCGATTGCCCGCCTCAAGCAGCACCTGATCAAGATCGGCCAATGGTCCGAAGAGGAACACACCGCCGTCAGTGCCGAGCTGGAGGCCCAGGTCATCGCCGCGCAGAAGGAAGCCGAGCAGTTCGGCACCCTCGCCGGCGGCCAGATCCCAAGCGCCGCGACCATGTTCGAGGATGTCTACAAGGACATGCCCGAACACCTGAAACGCCAACGCCAGGAACTGGGGATCTGAGATGAACGATCACAACAACAATATCCAGCTGGACACCGCCATGACCACCACCACCATGACCATGATCCAGGCCCTGCGCTCGGCCATGGATGTGATGCTCGAGCGTGACGACAACGTCGTGGTGTTCGGCCAGGACGTCGGCTACTTCGGCGGCGTGTTCCGCTGCACCGAAGGCCTGCAGGCCAAGTACGGCACCTCGCGGGTGTTCGACGCGCCGATCTCGGAAAGCGGCATCGTCGGCGCAGCCATCGGCATGGGCGCCTACGGCCTGCGCCCGGTGGCGGAAATCCAGTTCGCCGACTACGTCTACCCGGCGTCCGACCAGATCATTTCCGAGGCCGCGCGCCTGCGCTATCGCTCCGCCGGCCAGTTCACCGCGCCGATGACCCTGCGCATGCCCTGCGGCGGCGGGATCTACGGCGGCCAGACCCACAGCCAGAGCATCGAGGCGATGTTCACCCAGGTCTGCGGCCTGCGCACCGTGATGCCGTCCAACCCCTATGACGCCAAGGGCCTGCTGATCGCCTCCATCGAGAACGATGACCCGGTGATCTTCCTCGAACCCAAGCGCCTGTATAACGGCCCGTTCGATGGTCACCACGATCGCCCGGTCACCCCCTGGTCGAAACACCCCGCGGCCCAGGTGCCGGACGGCTACTACAAGGTGCCCCTGGACGTGGCAGCCATCGCCCGCCCGGGCAAGGACGTGACCATCCTCACCTACGGCACCACGGTGTATGTGTCGCAAGTGGCGGCCGAGGAAACCGGCATCGACGCCGAGGTCATCGACCTGCGCAGCCTGTGGCCCCTGGACCTGGACACCATCGTCAAGTCGGTGAAGAAGACCGGCCGTTGCGTGGTGGTGCACGAAGCCACCCGCACCTGCGGCTTCGGCGCCGAACTGGTGTCGCTGGTGCAGGAACACTGCTTCCACCACCTGGAAGCCCCGATCGAGCGCGTTACCGGTTGGGATACGCCGTATCCCCACGCGCAGGAGTGGGCATATTTCCCAGGGCCGTCCCGAGTGGGCGCGGCGCTGCAACGGGTCATGGAGGTCTGAATGGGCACGCACGTTATCAAGATGCCGGACATCGGCGAAGGCATCGCGGAAGTAGAACTGGCGCAGTGGCATGTCAAGGTCGGTGACCAGGTCGTGGAAGACCAGGTGCTGGCGGACGTGATGACCGACAAGGCGATGGTGGACATCCCCTCCCCGGTGCACGGCAAGGTCATTTCCCTGGGCGGCGAGCCCGGTGAAGTGATGGCGGTAGGCAGCATCCTCATCAGCATCGAAGTCGAAGGCGCGGGCAACCTCAAGGAGTCTGCCCAGGCAACTGCGCCGGCAGCCAAAGAGCCGGCTGCTATTAATAAGCCTGCAGCCGCCCTGCCGGTGGCCGCCGCAGCCCAGGCGGAAAAACCCGTCGCCAGCCAAGCCGCCGCCTGCCGCCCAGCGCCCCAGGCGCCGGTGGCGCGGGAAGCCGACGAACGCCCCCTGGCCTCGCCGGCGGTGCGCAAGCACGCCCTGGACCTGGGCATCCAGCTGCGCCTGGTGCAAGGCAGCGGCCCGGCCGGACGCATCCTCCACGAAGACCTGGACGCCTACCTGGCCCAGGACAGCCAGCCGCTCAAGGGCTACTCGGCACCGGGGGCCGGTTATGCCGAACGCCACGACGAAGAGCAGATCCAGGTGATCGGCATGCGCCGCAAGATCGCCCAGCGCATGCAGGAATCCACCCAGCGCGCCGCGCACTTCAGCTATGTCGAGGAAGTGGACGTCACCGCCCTGGAAGAGCTGCGCATCCACCTCAATGAAAAGCACGGCGCCACCCGCGGCAAGCTGACCCTGCTGCCGTTCCTGGTACGGGCCATGGTCGTTGCCCTGCGCGACTTCCCGCAGATCAACGCCCGCTACGACGATGAAGCCCAGGTCATCACCCGCCTCGGCGCGGTGCATGTCGGGGTCGCGACCCAGAGCGACGTCGGCCTGATGGTGCCGGTGGTGCGTCACGCCGAAGCCCGCAGCCTGTGGGGCAACGCCGAGGAAATCTCGCGCCTGGCCCAGGCCGCCCGCAGCGGCAAGGCCGCGCGCGATGAACTGTCCGGCTCCACCATCACCCTCACCAGCCTCGGCGCCCTGGGCGGAATCGTCAGCACCCCGGTGCTGAACCTGCCGGAAGTGGCGATTGTCGGGGTCAACCGCATTGTCGAGCGGCCCATGGTGATCAAGGGCCAGATCGTGATCCGCAAGATGATGAACCTCTCCAGCTCCTTCGATCATCGGGTGGTCGACGGCATGGACGCTGCGCAATTCATCCAGGCCATTCGCGGCCTGCTCGAACAACCCGCCACGCTGTTTGTGGAGTAAGACATGCCTCAGACTCTCAATACCCAACTGCTGATCATCGGCGGCGGCCCCGGCGGTTACGTGGCGGCGATCCGCGCCGGCCAGCTGGGCATCTCCACCATTCTGGTGGAGGGCCAGGCCCTGGGCGGCACCTGCCTGAACATCGGCTGCATCCCGTCCAAGGCGCTGATCCATGTCGCCGAGCAGTTCCATCAGACCCGCCACCACAGCCAGGGCTCGGCCCTGGGCATCGAAGTGGCGGCGCCAACCCTGAACATCGGCAAGAGCGTGGAATGGAAGGACGGCATCGTCGACCGCCTGACCACCGGGGTTGCCGCGCTGTTGAAGAAAAACAAGGTCCAGGTGATCCAGGGCTGGGCCAAGGTCATCGACGGCAAGACCGTGGAGATCGAAGGCGCCGACACCCGCATCCAGTGCGAGCACCTGCTGCTGGCCACCGGTTCGAAAAGCGTCAACCTGCCGATGCTGCCCCTCGGCGGGCCGATCATCTCCTCCACCGAGGCCCTGGCGCCCAAGGCCCTGCCCAAGCGCCTGAGCGTGGTCGGCGGCGGCTACATCGGCCTGGAGCTGGGCATCGCCTACCGCAAGCTCGGGGTCGAAGTCAGCGTGGTCGAGGCCCAGGAGCGCATCCTTCCGGCCTATGACGCCGAGCTGACCCAACCGGTGCTCGAATCGGTGAAACAGTTGGGGATCAAGCTCTACCTCAAGCACAGCGTGCTCGGCTTCGACGCCGCCAGCAGCAGCCTGCAGGTGCGCGAGCCCAACGGCGACACCCTGAACCTGGCCACCGACCAGGTGCTGGTGGCGGTGGGCCGCAAGCCCAACACCCAGGGCTGGAACCTGGAAGCCCTGAACCTGGACATGAACGGCGCGGCGATCAAGATCGACAACCGCTGCCAGACCAGCATGCGCAACGTCTGGGCCATCGGCGACCTCAGCGGTGAGCCGATGCTCGCGCACCGGGCCATGGCCCAGGGCGAGATGGTCGCCGAGCTGATCGCCGGCAAGCACCGCGAGTTCAACCCGGCGGCAATCCCGGCGGTGTGCTTCACCGACCCGGAACTGGTGGTGGTGGGCAAGACCCCGGACGAAGCCAAGTCGGCCGGCCTGGATTGCATCGTCAGCAGCTTCCCGTTCGCGGCCAATGGCCGGGCCATGACCCTGGAATCGAAAAGCGGTTTCGTGCGGGTGGTGGCGCGACGGGACAATCACCTGATTGTCGGCTGGCAGGCGGTGGGGGTCGGGGTCTCCGAATTGTCCACGGCCTTCGGTCAGTCCCTGGAAATGGGCGCACGCCTGGAAGACATCGGCGGCACCATCCACGCCCACCCGACCCTGGGTGAAGCGGTCCAGGAAGCAGCGCTGCGAGCACTGGGCCACGCCCTGCATCTGTAAGCATTCAGGGGCACACAGGACACTGCCCAGGTAGGAGCGAGCTTGCTCGCGAAAGGGCTGACGTGGATAGCCACGCGTTCGCGCCGGGGCCTTCGCGAGCAAGCTCGCTCCTACAGGGGCTATGGGGGCTGTTATGGGGACGCTTCATAAGCAGGCTATGTTTTTTTGCTCCCCCTCCCATCGTCCGGGATGCGGGACGCCCCCGGAATGCAGTATTGTTGTGCCCATCCAAAAAACGTCAGAAGCCTTGAGCCGTTCCGACGGTTGTTAAGCGATAGAGGGTGTCATGGGTAACGAAAGCATCAATTGGGACAAGCTGGGTTTTGACTACATCAAGACAGACAAGCGCTATCTGTCGCACTGGCGTAATGGCGAGTGGGACAAGGGCACCTTGACCGCTGACAACGTGCTGCACATCAGCGAGGGCTCCACCGCCCTGCACTATGGCCAGCAATGTTTCGAAGGCCTGAAGGCCTACCGCTGCAAGGACGGCTCGATCAACCTGTTCCGCCCGGACCAGAACGCCGCCCGCATGCAGCGCAGCTGCGCACGCCTGCTGATGCCCCAGGTGCCCACCGAGCAGTTCATCGAGGCCTGCAAGGAAGTGGTTCGCGCCAACGAGCGCTTCATCCCGCCTTACGGCACCGGCGGCGCCCTGTACCTGCGCCCGTTCGTGATCGGCGTCGGCGACAACATCGGCGTGCGTACCGCGCCGGAGTTCATCTTCTCGATCTTCGCCATCCCGGTCGGCGCCTACTTCAAGGGCGGCCTGACCCCGCACAACTTCCTGATTTCCAGCTACGACCGTGCAGCCCCGCAAGGCACCGGCGCGGCCAAGGTCGGTGGCAACTACGCCGCCAGCCTGATGCCCGGCTCCGAGGCCAAGAAGGCGCACTTCGCCGACTGCATCTACCTCGACCCGCTGACCCACCGCAAGATCGAGGAAGTCGGCTCGGCCAACTTCTTCGGCATCACCCACGATGACAAGTTCGTCACCCCGAACTCGCCTTCCGTGCTGCCAGGCATCACCCGCCTGTCGCTGATCGAACTGGCCAAGACCCGCCTGGGCCTGGAAGTGATCGAGGGCGACGTGTTCATCGACAAGCTGTCGGACTTCAAGGAAGCCGGTGCCTGCGGTACCGCCGCCGTGATCACCCCGATCGGCGGCATCGAATACCAGAACAAGCTGCACGTGTTCTATAGCGAAAAAGAAGTCGGCCCGATCACCCAGAAGCTCTACAAAGAGCTGACCGGCGTGCAGACCGGCGACGTTGAAGCGCCAGCGGGCTGGATCGTCAAGGTCTGATCCCCCCTGCTTCAGCCAGGCCCGCCCCTGCTTGCCAGGGGCGGGCTTTTTCATGCCTGGAATCTGCCTGTGCGTTCCTGGCAGAGCGGCGTCAGACTTTTCTTGCGGAGCTTTGGCAACGCTCCATAGGACAAGCTTTATCATTCGGACCTCAGCGCCTCCCTCAACCTCGACAACCGGTTCGATCGCAGCGGCTACAGCAACGCCGGTTCCTGCGGCAACCAGGGTGCCCCGCGCAACCTGACGACCAGCTTCAAGTACAGTTGCTGCCGAGGGCCGAGCCCCACCAGGTGGCGCCTTGCCACAGCCAGCGGTGCCCGTCTTCCTCTCGACGAAGGCGGGTCCCTCCCTAGAGGCCGGTTCCGAACAACTTCAACACCTGTCGCGACCCGTCCACCACCAGCAACGCAGCCTGGGAGGCCATGAAGGTGTAGAGGAAGCTGCCGATCAACACACAGAGTTCGAACCAGACGAACATCGGCCAGTTGTCAGCACGCAATGGCCGATCCTGCATGAGTTGCCGCACCGCGTTGCGCGGCAGGTGATAGACAATCTCGAAAATCTTCGTCTCGCGAAAATTCTTCAACAGCGCATACAGCACGGCAAACCCGGTGACGGCTGCCATCCACCAGAATCCGAAGAGCTCCACAGCGCTCTGCCCCTGCCCGTGGTAGCGAGTACTTTGCTGGAAGAAATGCACCCCCACCGCCGAAACCACAGGCATGACCACCCCGAAGTAGATCACCAGCCCCAGGCTGGCCATGGCCACACCGCTGGCAAACACGCTGATGCGGATCACCCAGGCCAGGAACCCGGGGGAGAACTTCGAATAGGCCCTTTGCGTTTCGATCACCAGCAAGGGGATCAGCATGGTCAGCACCCCCACTGCGATGTCCACGGCCTTGAACCCGGTCTTGGGCAACAGCAAGGCCATCAGGAAGGTCGCGCCCCGGCTGCCGACCCGCCACATCATCTTGGCGTCGTCGCTGACGGTCTTCGACCAGAACACCTCGGTAATCCCCTTGCCGTCATCCATGGCTGCCTGCCTCATTGTTCGAAGCCGCCCATTGTCATGGATGGCCCCGACCAATGCCCAGGGCTATCGCTGTGCACCTGGCCAATCCGCTTGCCCGGCCGCGCCGCCACGGCGCTGGCCTGGCCATCACGCTGCTTGCCGTGGCGGGCTTCGCTGATCAGTGCGGGAATCAGCGGGCCTTCCGGCAGGTGCTTCCAGAACCGCGCCGGCAAATGCCCCTGCATGACCTTGGGGTTGAGCCGTGCCGGGTTGAAGATGTGGCTGTAGTAGGCCAGCCACAGGTCGCCCTTGGGGTCTTCGATGGTCTGCGCCAGGTGTTGCCAGGCGCGCGGGCACTGGCGCAGGTGGATCAGCCGCTGGCCGTCATAGCAGACCCCGTCCCGGGGCGTGGCGATGATCCAGCGCTGGCGCCCCAGGCGCCCGATGAAGTGCTCGCTGGCACTGGCCAGGATGTCGTGGGCCGGCTCGTGCCAGGCCACGTACTGCGGCTGCTCTGCGAGGTTCGAGCGGCCTTCGGGCACGCTGACGAAGCGGACGAAGGCATGCAGGTGATGGGCCTCGCGGTCCACCTGCCTGATCCGTCGTTGCAGCTCGCTGCCCAGCGCATCGCCGCTGAGCATCGCCGTGCGATCACCGTGTGCGACCCGCCACAGCACTTCGTACAGCAGGCTCCAGCGCTGCTCTCCGCACCAGGCACCGGCCCGCTCCAGCAGTGGCAACAGCGCCAGGGGAATGCGCGCGCGAAAAGGGCCCGGCTCCTGGGCGAGGTCTTCATCGCTGGCGAACAGGTCGGCTGCCTGCTTGCCGGACCAACTGACCCGGCTCGGGTCGATGGAATGGCTGAGCAGCCAGCGCGCCTGCTGGCGCCAGGTGTCGAACAGGTCGTCGCAGTCCAGGCTGATCATCCCCACAGCCCCATCTGCTGCGGCTGCGGGCGATCGCGCAGTTGCTGGTAGAGCGAGGCACTGCTGCTTTCCGCCTGCTGCGGGTGATAGTCGCTGGTGATGAAGAACGGCTTGGCCTTGCTCAGCACGCAGCGCATGCGCGCCAGGTCTTCGAAGCGGATCCGCCGCTCGCGGCGCAACGCCACCAGGCGCTGGGTGGTGCGCAGGCCAATCCCCGGAATCCGCGAGATCAGCGCCGGCTCGGCGCGGTTCAGGTCGAGGGGAAACACGCTGCGATTCTCCAGGGCCCAGGCCAGCTTGGGGTCGATGTCCAGGGCCAGGTGCCCGGGGCCCTTGAACAGCTCGTTGGCACTAAAACCGTAGCCCCGCAGGAGGAAGTCGGCCTGGTACAGGCGGTGTTCGCGCATCAGCGGCGGCGCGGCCAGGGGCACGCTTTTCGGGCTGTTGGGAATCGGGCTGAAGGCCGAGTAATAGACCCGGCGCAAGCGGAAGTTGCCATACAGCGCCTGGGCACTGTGGAGGATGGTGCTGTCGTCGGTGTCATCGGCGCCGACGATCATCTGGGTGCTCTGCCCGGCCGGGGCGAAACGCGGCGCCCGGGGCTCGTTGAGTACCGTCTGCTCGCCGGTGTAGATGGTCTGCATCGCCTGCTTGATCGAGCCCAGCTGCTTTTCCGGGGCCAGGGTCCTGAGGCCCTGATCGGTGGGCAACTCGACATTCACGCTGAGGCGATCGGCATAGCGCCCGGCCTGCTCGATCAGCGCCGGGTCGGCATCGGGAATGGTCTTGAGGTGGATGTAGCCGCGAAATTCATGCACCTCGCGCAGCAGCTGCGCCACCCGCACCAACTGCTCCATGGTGTAGTCCGCCGAGCGAATGATCCCGGAGCTGAGAAACAGGCCGCTGACACAATTGCGCCGGTAGAAATCCAGGGTCAGGTGCACCACTTCCTCGGGGCTGAAGCGCGCCCGGGGCACGTCGCTGGAACGACGGTTGACGCAGTACTGGCAGTCATAGAGGCAGAAATTGGTCAGCAGGACCTTGAGCAGCGAGACGCAGCGCCCATCCGGGGTATAGCTGTGGCAGATGCCCATGCCGTTGCTCGAACCCAGCCCGCTCTTGCCCTCGGAGCTGCGCTTGGGCGCCCCGCTGCTGGCGCAGGAGGCATCGTACTTGGCCGCATCGGCGAGGATGCTCAACTTGTCGATCAACTGCATGGTCGGGGCCCGGATACTGTTTTTATATACAGTACAGAGTAAAAGCCCGGGACCACAAGGGCGTTGCCAGGGGCAAAGTGAAAAAAATCTCGCCAACCCGTCGGCAGCCTGGTGCTGTTGGCGAAAATCCTTAACATACGCCCGCCCCCACGCTCCTCTGGAAAGGACTCTGTGCCATGCATCGCCTCTACCGTTTCTGCCTGTTCGGCATCGCCCTGCTGTCGAGCCTTGCCGCCAGCGCCACGTCAGACAACCAGGCCCTGATCGACAGGCTGTATGCCGACATCCAGGCCCGGCAAGACTGGCAAGCCCAGGCCAGGCAATGCCCCGGCGACAACATGCCGGCCAGGACCGCGACACGCAGCATGCAAGCCAACCGCTGTGCATCCCCTGGGCAACTGGAGGCCTGCCTGCAGCGCTGCGAAGCCGGCGACGGCAACGACTGCTACTGGCTGGCAACCACCCTGCAACAGGCAAAGGGCCCCGCGGACGGCTATGAACCGCTGTACCAGCGCGCCTGCAGCCTGGGGCTGGTCTCCGGATGCACCAACCGCGCCGCTGGCATGCTCACGGCCGATGCCGACAGCCAGGCCGTCCGGCACTGTGCGGTGCAGACCTTCAACAAGGCCTGTGAGCTGGATGATCCCTGGGCCTGCACCATGTACGGCTTCCACCTGAGCCGGGGCATAGGCGTAACCCCCGATGTCAACCTGGCATTGAAGGTGCTGGAAAAGTCCTGCAAGCACGGCCCCGCCGACCCGGCCTGCAGCGGCGCCCGCCAATTGCAGGAAGAAATCCGCAACGCCGTTGAGGCGGCGAAACGCTGAATCCCTGCGCCTGCTCGCGAGGCGGCTGGGTTCTCAAGAGCTGTGCGGCGCAACCGGGCTTTCGCGGTTGCGCTTGAGACGCTGGCGCAGCCATTCGTAGCCACTGACCATGACGATCCCCGACAGCACCAGCAGCGCGCCGAAGATGAAGCTCCGCTCCAAGGGCTCGTGCAACAGCCACACCCCAAAGCCGATGCCGAACAGCGGAGTCATGAACGACAGCACTCCAAGCCGCGAGGCCGGGTAACGGCGCAGCAGCGTGAACCAGATCAGGAAGCTGGCGAAGGACACCACCAGCACCTGGAACCCCAGGCTGGCGATCACCAGGGGAGTGAAATGGATCCGTGTCTGGCCGAACAGCAGGGCCGCCAGTCCGAGCCAGACGAACGCCCCCAGCAACTGGTATTGCAGAGTGCGGGTGGTCGGGCTGGAAGCCAGCCGCGAACAGCGCACCACCACCGTGGTGGCGCCCCAGGCAACCCCGCCCAGCACCCCGAGAAAATCCCCCAGCAGCACATTGCTGCCGCCACCGTGCCCGGCCGTGGAGGGTCCGCTGAAGGCCACGACTATGCCGCCAAAGGCCACGCCGATGCCCAGCCATTGCGCAGGTTTGAGACGCTCGGCGGGCATCAGCCAATGCAACCCGAGGGCGGCGAAGATCGGCGCGGTATAGAGAAAGATCGCCATGTGCGAGGCCGTGGTGTAGCGCAACCCTTCACCCACCAGCAGAAACTCCAGGGCGAACAACCCGCCCACCAGCAGGCCCGGACGCCAGTGGCCATCGCCCAGCCCCAGGCTCTCGCCGCGCCAGCGCATCAGCAGCCCCACCAGCAGCGCCGCGCCGCCGGAACGCAGGGCAATCTGCAGCACAGGGGCAATGTCCGGCGCAGTAGCCTTGAGCGCCACCTGTTGCAGGCCCCAGATCGCGCACAGGCCGACCATCAGGCTACAGGCGGTGGCATCCAGGGGTTGGCGAGTGGCCATGGCAGATCCTTCATGGAGAAAAAGTGATGAAGGATTGTCCGCCTGACAGTTTTCCTAGATATAGTTTTATTCCGCCAGCCCATAGCACTTATCCGCCAACCGGTGCCCACCGTGAACAAAGCCGCGCAACTGCTGCACCTGCCCCCTTTCAGCGAAGCCCTGCCGGCGCCGATCTTCTTTCGCGCGGCCAACCTGCCGGCCCACGCCACCTACCCACGCCACCGCCATCCCTGGGGCGAGTTCGTCTACGCCTACAGCGGGGTGATGGAAATCGAATTGGGCGACCACCATTACCTGGCGCCACCACAGTACGGCATCTGGCTGCCGCCCAATGTCGAGCACATGGGGTTCAACCGCCACGAAGCCTGCCACTGCTCGCTGTACCTGGCGCCCGAGCTGTGCACTGCCCTGCCCGCCCGGCACTGCGCCCTGAGCCTCAGCCCGCTGGTCCTGGCGCTCCTGGACGACCTGCGCCAGGCGCCGCCGGGGCTGCCCCAGAACGACGAACAACAGCGTCTGCTGCAGGTGCTGGTGGACAAGCTGGGGCATGCCTCCTGCGCCGGCAGCTACCTGCCCTCTTCCGATGACCCGCTGCTGGGGCCGGTGCTGCGCACCCTCAAGGCCAACCCCGGAGACCCGCGCTCGCTGCCGCAACTGGCCCATGCCGCCCACACCAGCGAGCGCACGCTGATGCGTCGCAGCCAGCAGGAGCTGGGCATGTCCCTGAGCGAATGGCGTCAGCGCTTGAAAGTGGTGCAGGCCCTGGCCTTGCTGGAACAGGGCCAGACCGTGGAAAGCATTGGCCTGGACCTGGGCTACAGCAGCGCCTCAGCCTTTATCAGCATGTTCCGGCGGATGATGGGCACCACACCGGATGAGTACCGCCGTCAATCCATGGGACGGGACTGAGCCCGCGCACCTATTGATGCTGAACCTGCATCATTGAACTGACCTGCACCTGCGCGTGCATCTGCTCCATCCCTCCTCCCCGGCGCATGCCGCGCACCGGGCAGGCATCCAGGTAGTCCAGGCCCACCGCCAGTTTCAGGTGGCGCTCGGGCCGGGCCAGGCGGTTGGTCACGTCGAAGCTGTACCAGCCGTCGTCGAGCCAGGCTTCGGCCCAGGCATGGCTGGCCAGGTGGCTCTGGTCCTCGGTGCACAGGTAGCCGGAGGCATAGCGCGCGGGAATCCCCAGGCTGCGGGCACAGGCCAGGAACGCATGGGTGTGGTCCTGGCAGACCCCGGCGCCTCCGGCAAAGGCTTCGGCGGCCGTGCTGCCGACTCCGGTGACACCCGGACGGTAAGGCATGTGTTCGGCCAGGGCCTGCATCAGGTCGATCAAGGCCGCGCGATCACGGCGCTGGCCGCAGTGGCGTCGGGCAAACTCGCTCAGGGCAAGGTCGGCCTGGCTCAGGTGGCTGCTGCGCAGGAACGGCAGCGGCGACTGGCTGTCGCCCTCCACGTCCTGGTCCGGGTCGATCCGCACCTCGCCAAAGGCTGAGAGGACAATCGCCCCGTGGGGCTCGTCGAGGGTCATGACGTGGAGGATGTTGCCGTAGGGATCACGCTGGGCGCGCACCCGGCGTGGCAACTCCAGGTGCCATTCGAGGATCTGCTGGCGCGTGCTGTCCTGAGGCGTGAGGCGCAGGAACTGGATGCTGGTGCAGACTTCGTCGGCGTAGCTGTAGGTCGTGTCGTGACGAATGGACAGTTTCATACCACCTCCAGATAGGACTCGTGCACGGTCTGCCCCAGGTGGCGGACCTGGGCGATGGACTCGGTCAGCCATTGGTGCAGTCCGGAATCGAGGATCTCGTTGATCCCGGTGTAGCGCAGGCGCGCGTTCAACTCGGCAGCCAGGCGCTGGGCCGGGCGGCCGTTGTCTCCCGGCAGGCCGGCGAGGATCTGGTCCAGCTCCTCGATGCAGGCGTGCAGGGAACGCGGCACATCGGCCCGCAACAGCAGCATCTCGGACACCTGCTCGGCGCCCGGAGCATTGCGGTAGATCTCGTTGAACGCCTCGAAGGACGACAAGGCACGAAGCAAGGCGCTCCACTGGTAGTAGCCGCGGGCCGAGTCGTCGCTGACTTCCTCGGATTCCTCGCCGAACATTTCATAACGCACGTCCAGCAGGCGCAGGGTGTTGTCGGCGCGCTCGATGAAGGTCCCCAGGCGAATGAAGCGGTAGGCGTCGTTGCGCATGATGGTGCCGGCGGTGGCACCGCGAAACAGATGGGAGCGCTCCTTGACCCACTCGCAGAACTGGCTGATGCCGTAGCGCCCCAGGCCATTGCGGGCGATGTTGCGCATCTCCAGCCAGGTGGCGTTGATGTTCTCCCACATGTCTGCGGTGATCCGCCCGCGCACCGCGTGGGCATTGCTGCGGGCGGCCCGCAGGCAGCTGTAGATGCTCCCCGGGTTGCTGTCGTCGAGGGCGAAGAAATGCAGCATGCGCTCGGTGTTGAGTTCACCGTGGTGCTGGTGGTAATCCTCCAGGGTGCCGGCCGCCAGCAACGACATGGCCAGCTCGGCATGGCCATCGCCGCGCCCGGCCTGGGGCATCAGCGACAGCGAATAGCTGACTTCGAGCATGCGCGCCAGGTTCTCTGCGCGCTCCAGGTAGCGGGACATCCAGTACAGGTCTGCAGCGGTTCTTGAAAGCATGGTTCAGTCCTCCACCACCCAAGTGTCCTTGGTGCCGCCACCCTGGGACGAGTTCACCACCAGCGAGCCCTCGCGCAGGGCCACCCGGGTCAGGCCGCCGGGCACCAGGCGGGTCTCGCGGCCGGACAGCACAAAGGGGCGCAAATCGATATGCCGCGGGGCGATGCCGCTGTCGACGAAGGTCGGGCAGGTCGACAACGACAGCGTGGGTTGAGCGATATAGGCCTCGGGCCGGGCCTTGAGCCGGGCGCGGAACTCCTCGATCTCCGCCGCCGTGGCCGCCGGGCCCACCAGCATGCCGTAACCGCCGGAACCCTGGGTTTCCTTGACCACCAGGTCCGCCAGGTTGGCCAGTACATGGGACAGTTCGGCGGGCTTGCGGCATTGCCAGGTGGGCACGTTGTTGAGGATCGGCTCCTCGCTGAGGTAGAAGCGGATCATCTCGTCGACATAGGGGTAGATCGACTTGTCGTCGGCGACCCCGGTGCCCACGGCGTTGGCCAGCACCACGTTGCCGCAGCGGTAGGCGGCAATCAGCCCGGGCACCCCGAGCATCGAGTCGGGGTTGAATGACAGCGGGTCGAGGTAGGCATCGTCCAGGCGCCGGTAGATCACATCCACCGCCTGGGCACCGGCGGTGGTGCGCATGAACACCCGGTCGTCACGCACGAACAGATCGGCGCCTTCGACCAGTTCCACGCCCATCTCCCGGGCCAGGAACGCGTGTTCGAAATAGGCGCTGTTGAAGCGTCCCGGGGTCAGCACCACCACGGTCGGGTTATCCAGCGGGCTGGAGCTCTTCAGGGTGTCGAGCAGCAGGTTCGGGTAGTGGTCGATGGGCGCCACCCGCTGGGCGGCGAACAGCTCGGGAAACAGGCGCATCATCATCTTGCGGTCTTCGAGCATGTAGCTGACGCCGCTGGGGGTGCGCAGGTTGTCTTCGAGCACGTAGTAGCGGCCATCACCATCGCGCACCAGGTCGACTCCGGCGATGTGGGCATAGATCCCCCGGTGCAGGTCCTGGCCCTGCATGGCCATCTGATAGCCTTGGTTGGCCAGCACCTGCTCGGCGGGAATGATGCCCTCCTTGAGAATCCGCTGAGCGTGATAGATGTCGGCAAGAAACAGGTTCAGCGCCTGCACCCGCTGGATGCAGCCGCGCTCCACGGTGCGCCATTCGCTGGCCTTGATGCTGCGGGGAATGATGTCGAAGGGAATCAGGCGCTCGGTGCCCTGCTCGTCGCCATACAGGGTGAAGGTGATGCCGGCGCGATGGAACAGCAGGTCGGCTTCGCGCCGGCGCTGGTCCAGCAGTTCCAGGGGGGTGTCCGCCAGCCACTGGGCGAAGGCTTGGTAGTGAGGGCGGCAGGCGCCACTGGCGGCATACATCTCATCAAAAAAAGCGCGGGACATTGCCACTCCTTGCCGTCAGGTCAACGGCTTCTTATCTGAATCCTGTGTGGGTGAAACCCGGCTTCACGCTTGTACAGGGGGCCCTGGTCTTCGAGCACCTCCTGAATCCCTCGATCGGGGCGGCGATGCCGGCCCCTGGAACTGTGATAGCAATCGCTATGCCGCAAATGCACAAGCACCCACACCGGCAGCGGCCAAGCTCGGCCGGCCCAGCTTATGCGACAAATAGATTCAAAAAGGCGACGCGACATTCATCCAGCCATGGGCATCGCTGATGCCCCCTGGGCTTCAAGCGGGGGTCATTCGGGGGCCGGACGAGCAGAATCGGTGCATCAAGCCTGGGAAGGGGTTTCCTTTGCCCCGTTATCGGGAGTTTTCCGCACCGGGCCGGGCATTTCTCCCTGCGCCCGGCCCGGGCCTGCACAGGCTGCGCACCATTGAGGTTCAAGGGCCCGGCCAGATCCCCCGGGAGAGCACTGGCGCCGGCTCAGGTGCGCCCAGGCAAACGCTTGAGGATCCGCGCCACCGCCTGCTGCGGGGACAGCTGCGCGCTGTCCAGGCGCAGGTCCGGCTCCCACGGCTGGTAGTCGTGGTCGAGCACCGACTGCCAGCTCGGCGGCTGCAGGCCCGGTACATCCAGCTGCCGGGTCTCGACCCGCCGCCGGTGTTCCTCAAGGTCGGAACACACCACTTCGATCTCCAGCAGCCCGACTCCCGAGTGGCCGGCCAGTTCGCGCCAGGCCTGGCGGCTCTCGGCCACTGGATTGACACAGTCCGCCAGCACCGGGTTGCCCAGGGCCAGGTTGGCCTGGGCCAGTTGCAGGGCCAGTTGATAGCCGGCCTTGCCGACCTCTGCCAGGCCGGCGTTGCGCAAGCCTTGTTCGAGGCTGTCGATACGCAGATAGGTGGCCTTCAGGTGTGGCACCAGGGCGCGGGCGATGGTGGTCTTGCCGGTTCCCGGCAATCCGCTGAAAACAATGAGCATGCAGGTTCTACCCAGGTCGAGGGAGCCCAGCTTCGGCATAAACGCTCCGCGCGTCCAGGCTTTCTCGCGCTCTTGGCCCCTGCTGGCGGCAGCAGGAGCGACCCGACACCCGGCCGGCCGCGCCTAGCGGACAACGGCCGGCGCAGCTCGCGGCCAGGCCTGCAGGTCGGCGGCCGACATCGGCCGGGCGTACCAGTAGCCCTGGGCCAGGGTGCAGCCCATTTCCAGCAGCAGGCGCCGTTCAAGCGCGGTCTCCACCCCTTCCACCACCAGGCTCATCTGCAGGTTGTGGGCCAGGGCCAGGGAGGCGCCGACCACCGCTCGGCAGCGCGGCTGGCGCACCAGTTCACGGACGAAGTGGGCGTCGAGCTTGATCTGGTTGAAGGGCAGCTCACACAGGCGCTGCAAGGACGAATAGCCGGCGCCGAAATCATCGATGGCCAGGTTGCACTCCATCATCCGCAAGCGCACAAGGTTTTCCAGGCTGATGGCCGGAGCCTCCACCAACCCGACCTCGGTGATCTCGAACGTCAGCAACCGCGGCGGAATCCGGTGGCGCTCGATGGCCTGGCGGATGTGCACGACCACCTCGCTGCACGCCAGTTGCCGGGGTTGCAGATTGAAAGCCAGTTCCAGTTCCTCGCCGCGATCCAGCAGTTGGCGCTGCAGCGCCATGCCCTGATCCAGTTGCTGGCGCAAGACCTGGTCCAGCAGGCCTGCGCTTTCCAGTGCCTCGAGAAAGGCTCCCGGGCCCAGCACCCCGAGCTGCGGGTGGTGCCAGCGCATCAGCACCTCGGCGCCGCAACAACTGGCCTGCTGCAGGTTGAACTTGGGCTGGTAATAGGACACGAACTGGTGCTGCTCCACCCCCTGGCGCAACAACTCAGGGCTGACCGCGACCAGCTTCGGCGGCAACGCTGCAGGCAGTTGCGGCTCGTCCTGCCGATAGAACTCGAGCATCGTCTGCAGGTCCGCCAGCGCTGCCGGCTTGCCTACGTCGCCGAGGACGATCAGGCCATGCAGGCTGACCATCTGCAACACTGCCCGGCGCAGGTCGGCCTCGATCAGGCTGAACAGAATCACCGCCCGCACCAGTCGCTCCTCGCTGGCCCGGCGCAGGAACTCCAGGCCGTCCATTCCCGGCATCTGCAGGTCGCAGAGCACGATGTCGGCCGCTCCCTGCTCACGCAACAGGCGCAACGCACTCAAGCCGTCGAACGCTGCCAGGGGCGCCTTCACCCCCAGGCGGCGCAATTGCTCCACTGCCAACAGTTGCTGCACGGGGTGGTCTTCGAGCACCAGTATCTTCAAGGTCTTCACGGGAGCATCCTGGAGTGGAACGGCGGTGACCGACAAGGAGCCCACGGCGTTTCACCGAAACCATTGCCGCAGACCTGCCGACGCGATGACCTGGAGCGCGTGGATAAAAACAAGCGTATCCCTAACACTGCGCCGGTCAAGGCGTGAGCCGTACCTTTGGTCCGTGCTCCGCACAGCCCTTGTTCAGCACCCGGCGGATCAGGAAAATAGCCTGTTTGGGCCCCGGGCCTTGAACTATATTTCCTCCATTCGCTGCCTTGCCCATACGCTGCTTGACCGACCCTTGCGCCAATCGCTGACCAGGAGCCCCGATGCCCCGTTTTATCCTGCTGCCGGCACTGGCCTGGCTGGCCTGCCTGCCAGCCCTGGGCGACAGCGCAATGCCCTTGCAACTGCTCAACTACGAGTCCCCCCATCACCACGAGCTCGCCCTCGACGCCACGGACTGGCAATGGCTGCGCAACAAGCGCGAACTGGTGCTGGGAACCTCGCGGCAAAACCTTCCGCCCCTGGAGATGGTCACCGAAAGCAACGAGTTCGAGGGCATCACCGCCGACTACCTCGGCCTGCTGGAGGACTCTCTGGGGGTGAAGGTGCGGATCCGCGCCTACCCCAGCCGCGAGGACGCCTTCAGCGCCCTGGCCAGGGGCGAGGTCGACTTCATGGGCAGCGTCACCACCGGTGAAATCCAGGCCCGCCACCTGTTGCAGAGCGACAGCTACATCGTCAATCGGCCGACCCTGGTGGCCCGCCTGGGCGGCTCGCCGTCAATCAAGGACGGGCTCCAGGGGCGCAGCCTGGCCATCTCCGGGGACGCGGTGACCGCGCAGGTCGCCCACCAGATGTACCCCAAGGCACGGATCGAGACCTTCCCCAGCGCCGATGCCGCCATGGCCGCCGTGGCCTTCGGCCAGGTGGACGTTCTGCTCAGCGATGCGGTCTCGGCGCAGTTCCTGATTTCACGCAATTACAGCGACTACCTGCGGGTGATCTACAGCGGCCCGGCCGGCACCTCGGGTTTTGCCTTCGCCCTGAGCCCGGACAACCACCAGTTGCAGCGCCTGCTCAACCAGGCATTGCAGGCGGTGCACAAGGAGCAGGACATCAGCATCCGCAATCGCTGGGGCGACCGCCTGCTGCTGAGCCTGGACAAGACCGACCTGAGTCCCGATGAACAACACTGGATCGAGCAGAACCCCCTGGTGCGCATCGGCATCCACCGCTACCTGCCGCCGCTGTCCTACTTCGATGCCGACGACAACTACCTGGGGATCACCGCCGACCTGCTGGCAATGCTCGAAGCCAAGACCGGACTGACCTTCGTCATCACCCCCCAGACCAGCCTCAAGGACCTCAACGACGCCGTACGCGCGGGCCGGGTGCAGATGGTCGCCGACCTGGCCCGCAACCCTGAGCGCGAAAGCTACCTGCGCTTCACCCGCCCTTACCTGGTCGGGCCCTACATGCTGATCACCCGTGACGAACCCGGGGCCCCCAGGAGCCTGGAGGAGATGGCCGGCAAGACCCTGCTGATCGGCAGCGGCCATGCCCTGCTGCCGATGCTGCGCGAGCGTTTTCCCCAGGTGCACCTGGAGGAAGTGCAGACCAACTTCGAGATCCTCACCCTGCTGCGCGACCACAAGGGCGACGGCGCGGTGCAGGCGGAGATTTCCATCAGCTTCAACATGCCGCGGATCAAGGAAGACCAGCTCAAGGTCGCCTCGGTGGTCAACCTGCCCCTGCTCAACGAGTCCTTTGGCATCCGGCGCGATCAGACGGAGCTGTTCAGCATCATCGACAAGTCCCTGCGCAGCATCGCCCCCGACGCCATCACCGAGCTCAACAATCGCTGGCGCTCGAAGGCCGCGATCGCACCGCCCTCCTGGCGCGACTACCGCTACATCATCTACCTGGTGGGCGCAGGCTCGGCGGTGCTGTTGCTGATCGCCCTGGCCTGGGGCTACGCCATGCGCCGCCAGGTCAACCAGCGGCTGCACGCCGAGCAGGCGCTCAACGACCAGATGCGCTTCATGGACGCACTGATCAACGGCACGCCGAACCCGATCTACGTGCGCGACCTGGACCGCCGCCTGGTGATCTGCAACGACAGCTACCTCAAGGCCCTCGGCGCCCGGCGCGAAGAAATGCTGGGCACCCACTTCGAGCAGTTGTCGGTCCCCGAGGCCCGGGAGTTCGCCGTGGACTTCCAGGCCATTCTCGAAGGCGGCCAGCCGATGCTGGTGGACCGGGTGGTGCACCTGCAGGGCAAGCGCCTGAACGTCTATCACTGGATGCTGCCGTACCGTAACGGCCAGGGCGAAATCATCGGGATCATCGGCGGCTGGCTGGACATCAGCGAACGCCAGCAACTGCTGGAGCAGCTGCAGCAGGCCAAGCAGGATGCCGATGAGGCCAACCGGGCCAAGACCACCTTCCTGGCGACCATGAGCCACGAGATCCGCACCCCCATGAGCGCGGTGATCGGCATGCTCGAGCTGGCCCTCAAGCGTGCCGACCAGGGCCAGCTCGACCGCTCTTCGATCGAGGTGGCCTACGGTTCGGCCCAGAGCCTGCTGGACCTGATCGGCGACATCCTGGATATCGCCCGGATCGAGAGCGGGCACCTGAGCCTGAGCCCCGAGCGGGCCAACCTGCGGGAACTGGTGGAGTCGGTGTTCCGGGTGTTCGATGGCCTGGCCCGGCAAAAAGGCCTGCGCCTGGAGCTGGACCTGGACAGCAGCGCCAGCGGCGACGTGCTAGTGGACCCCATGCGCTTCAAGCAGATCCTGTCGAACCTGATCAGCAATGCGATCAAGTTCACCGACAGCGGCAGTGTCCAGGTCAGCCTCAGGGCCAGCCCCGACGACTCGTCCCAATTGCCCGTACACCTGACGGTCAGGGACACCGGCATCGGTATCGCCGCCAGTGACCTGCAGCGGTTGTTCCAGCCCTTCAGCCAAGTCCCCGGGCAGCACCAGAACGCCCGGTCGGGCAACGGCCTGGGCCTGGTGATCTGCCGCACCCTGTGCGAAATGATGGGCGGGCACCTGACCTTGGACAGTCGTCCCGGCGAGGGAACCCAGGTACTGGTCGACCTGCAGCTGAGCCGCCTTGAAGCCTTGCCGCAACAACCCCAGGCCGCACCGGCGATCGAGGTGCTGGCCGCCAGGCCCTCGCTGCACATCCTGGTGGTGGACGACAGCCAGGCCAATCGCCAGTTGCTCTGCGAACAGCTGAAGTTCCTCGACTATTCCCCGAGCCAGGCACGGGACGGGGCCGAGGCCCTCCTGGCATGGCAGCGGGAAACCTTCGACCTGGTGATCACCGACTGCAACATGCCGGTGATCAACGGCTACGAACTGGCCCGCAGGATCCGCGCCGCCGAGCAGGCCCAGAACCGGCCGCCGGTGCAGATCTTCGGCTTTACCGCCAACGTCCAGCCCGACGAAGAGCAGCGCTGCCGCGATGCCGGAATGAATGGCTGCCTCTTCAAGCCCATCGCCCTGCCGGAATTGGACCGCCGCCTGCGCCAGTTGGGGCCCTTGCCGCGGCCGCCACTGAAGATCGACAACGCGCGGTATGACATCCACCAACTGGACCACCTGACCGGCGGCGATCCGCAGGTCATCCAGCGGGTACTCAAGGGCCTGCACCAGAGCAACCGGCAGGACCTGAAGCAGGTCCGCGCACTGCTCGCCAGCGACCGCACGCAAGGGGTAGCCGACCTCGCCCACCGCATCCTCGGCGCGGCGCAGATCATCAAGGCCAAGGCCCTGATCGACGAGTGCAATTACCTGGAAAACGCCTGCGACGACAGTGCCGACAGGGAGCGGATCAAGGCAGCGTTGATCCGCCTGGAACAGGCGATGATCGACCTCGACCGCGACCTGCAGGGATCCATCACAACCGAATGAACCCGGCGCTTCGGCCCTGGAGGCCCGGGCGCTCCTGCCGGGCCCCCACCAGGCGACTCAGCCGCCCAGATGCTGCAGCTCCCGGGCGGTAGACGCCGACAGCGGCCTGGACGGCTGGATCAGGGCCATGCTGAAGCGCTTGCTGATGTAGCGCCCGCCCGTGGCGGTCAGGGTCAGGGCGCGGCTGTCCAGGTCCTGGGTCAGCCACTTGCGCTCCAGCAGTGACCGCAACAGTGCCGCGCCCAGGGCACCTCCCAGGTGCGGGCGGCGCATGCTCCAGTCCAGGCACGGGCAGGCGAAGCGCCGGCGCAGGGTGGCCAGTTCGGCCACCTCGATGCCCAGGCTCTTGAAGAACTCGACGCCGCTGTCGCTGACCCGGTACTCCTCGCCCTCCTCGGCCGCCAGCAGCCAGCCGGCTTCGAGCAGTCGGTCGTGCAACTGCACCCCCAGGGTGCCCGCCAGGTGGTCGTAGCAGGTACGGGCGAACTGCAGCCGGTCCGGCGTGCGTGGGGTAAAGCTCGGCGTGCTGCTTCGGCCGATCACCATCAGCGCCTCCAGGGCCTGGGCCACCAGCGGGTCGCTCAGGCAGTAGTAGCGGTGCCGGCCCTGGACCTGCAGCCGCAGCAGGCCGGCATCCTTGAGCTTGGCCAGGTGGGCGCTGGCGGTGGAGGGGCTGACCTCGGCAATCGCCGCCAGCTCGGTGCTGGTCCGGGCATGCCCGTCCATCAGCGCACAGAGCATCCGGGTACGGGCCGGCTCGGCGATCGCCGCCGCCACATTGGATACCCCCAGGTCGTTTTGCACTGCATTCATATTTCGCTCCCTGACGAATCATGTCTTCGAAAGGATGAGGATAGTAGCAACCTGGATATCTGCCGAACAAAGAGATAAATCATGGACCCGATCAGCGCTGCTACCCATTTTGACCCATACGACTTCTACTACGCCCGCCTGCGCGCCCGGGGCGGCCTGACCTACGATTCCCGACTCGGGCTATGGGTCGCCAGCAGTGCCGAGGCGGTGGCCGCGGTGCTCGATCACCCGGCCTGCCGCGTGCGCCCGGCCCATGAAGCGGTGCCCCGGGCGATTGCAGGCGGCCCCGCCGGCGAGCTGTTCGCCCGCCTGATGCGGATGAACGACGGCCAGCGTCACGCTTGCCCTCGCGCGGCCATCGAACCCGGCCTGCAAGCCCTGGCAGGCGTCGACCTCAGGGCCTGCCTGGCCCAGTGGCACCCGGCCCTGGAGGCGCCGAGCTGCGCCGCCGACCTGCATCGCTGGCAATTCCGTCTGCCGGTGGCGCTGGTGGCCGGCCTGCTGGGAGTGGCCGCCGAGCAGCGTGAAGCACTCGCCCTGCGCACCAGCGAGTTCGTCGCCTGCTTCTCGCCCCTCAGCGATCCGGCCCAGTTGCAGGCTGCCCAGAGTGCCGCGCAGTACCTGAATGGCCAGATGCAGGCCCTGGTGGCTGCCGAGGAACACAGCCCGCTGCTGAGCGGCATCCTGCGCCTGCGGGGCGAGCTTTGCCCGGCGGACCTGTGCGCCAACCTGGTGGGTCTGCTGGGGCAAACCCACGATGCCTGCGCCGGGCTGATCGGCAACAGCCTGGTTGCCCTGCTCGCAGACCCGGCGCTCTGCCAGCGCCTGCGCCAGGCGCCCGGCCAGCTCGGTGCCTGGCTCATCCAGCGCCAGCGCCTGGACCCGCCGGTGCAGAACACCCGGCGCTTTGTCGCCGAACCCTGCACCGTGCATGGGGTCGAGTTGCAGGCCGGCGATACCTTGCTGGTGCTGCTGGCAGCCGCCAACCATGACCCGGCTCTGGCCGCCGTCACCGGCAGCGACCCGGCCCACCAGGGCTTCAGCTTCGGCAGTGGCGTGCACCGGTGCCCTGGCCGGGGGCTGGCGCTGAACATCGTCCAGACCCTGCTGCAGGCCCTGTTGCAGTCGCCAGGGCTGAACCAACTGAAGCTCGAGCGGCACTACCTGCCTTCGGTCAACGGGCGCATCGCGCTGTTCAGCGACCGGCCGCAGGTGAGCGCATGATTGCCGTGATCTTCGAGGTCTTGCCGCACCCCGAGCGGCGTGAGCACTACCTGGCGCTGGCCGCCGGCCTGGGCGCCCGGCTTGCCGGGATCGACGGGTTCATTTCCATCGAGCGCTTCCAGAGCCTCGGCCAGCCGGAAAAACTGCTGTCGCTGTCGTTCTGGCGCGACGAGCAGGCCGTGGCCCGATGGCGCACCCTGGAGTGCCATCGCCAGGCGCAGTCCCAGGGACGCACGGGGATCTTCGTCGACTATCGCCTGCGGGTCGCCACGGTGCTGCGCGACTATGGCCTGCATCAACGCGAGCAGGCCCCCGAGGACAGTCGCCAGGCCCATGGGCCCGGCAAGCAGGAGCCGAGCAATTGAAGCCGGCGGTCTTGGCAAACGGCGCCGCACTGGGGTAAAAGGTGCGCCCGCCGGCGCCGCGGTTCATCGAAAAAGGAGTGAGCATGCTGTTTGTGGTGATGCTGGGGGGCAAGCACCCCAGAGCGAAGATCGAAGTCCACGACGTGCAGTTCGTGGTTGCCGACAGCCTTGCGACCGCCTACCCGCAACTGCGCGAAGGCTGGTTCGGCAGCCCCGCCGGCCTGCACATCGACTCCTGGATGAAGGTCGACGGGGTCGAGGACTACCGGCTCGAACTCAGCCCCCTGGCCCCGGCGGCCGATGCACCACGCCTGTTTTTCCTCAACCTGGGCGGCTACGAGGCCGCCACCTTCGGTGAAGCTCATCGTTACCTGCTGGTGGTGGCCCGGGACAGGCTCGAAGCCAAGGCCAAGGGCAAGCAGCAAATGCTCGCCCACTGGCACAAGCCCCACACCGACGCCTTGCTGGATGTCGACGACTGCCTGCCGGTCGACCTGGTCGACGGGCGTTATGTGCACCTGGTGCACGGCCCGCACCAGGGCATCGTGCAGCACAACGACTACATCATCCTCGGCTAGCCCCGGAGCCTGGCGTCGCTAAAAAATGCTCGGGGGTGCCGGCGGCGCCCTCGCCCAGGGGTATGATCGGCCAGCGCAGCCGCTGCCTTTCAGGGAGAAACCGCCGATGCCCCTCCACCTTCGCCCGGCCCGGGTCGATGACAGCCCGCACCTGAGCCGGATCGCCCGCCAGACCTTCGCCCTCGCCTGCCCGCCAGACACCCCGGCGGCAGAACTCCAGGCCTTTATCCGCGACCACCTGCAAGCGGAGCATTTTGCCGCGCTGCTGGAGACGCCCCTCAAGCAACTGCGGGTGCTGCTGCAGGACCGGCAGATCATCGGCTACAGCCTGATCAGCCTGCGGCCCGAACCCTTGGCAATTGCCGAAGCCGACGGCATCGCCGAGCTGACCCGCTGCTACCTGGCCGCCGAGCATCATGGCAGCGGCGCCGCCCAATACCTGCTGCAACAGACCCTGGCGCAACAACCCGGGCCGCTGCGCCTGACCGTCAGCGAAACCAATGTCCGGGCCATTCGCTTCTACCAGCGCAACGGTTTTATCAAGGTCGGTGAGACCTTGTTCCAGTGCGGCGCCGATCCCCAGCGCGACTGGGTCATGGTGCGCCGTCAGGCCATGCCCGAATCGGCAGAGCCAGGACCGGCGCCCAGGTAGCTCAGCGGCAGGTCGGTGATGTCCAGCACCTGGCTCAGCAGGAACTGGCGCAGGCGGTCGATCCGTTCCTGGCGCGGACTGTCGCGCAGCCATACCAGGTAATAGCCGTCGCCCGAGGCCAGTGCCTTGGGGAACGGCAGGCTGAGCCGCCCCTGGCGAATGTCCTGAGCCACCAGGTGCAGGTCGGCAATCGACAGGCCATGCCCGCCCATGGCGGCGGAGATGGCCTGGTCCAGGGTGTCGAACACATTGCCCCGATCCAGGGGCACCTGCTCCAGCAAGCCCTGGGCCTGCAGCCAGCGGCGCCAGTCCCGGCGATCGGCCGAGGGGTGGATCAGTTCGGCACGCTGCAGTCGCTCCAGGGTCCAGGGGGCTGCGTCCGGTGCTTGCGCCGGCCCCACGGGAACCAGCCACTCATCGAACAGCTTGCAGGCCTCGACCCCGGCCCCGAACTGGCCGTTGCCCAGGAGGATCGCGCAGTCGTAGGGCTCGGCGTAGAAATCCACATGGTCGAGGTCCATCCATACACTGGCCAGTTGCACCGGCAGTTCGGGATGCTCGCGCTTGAGCTGTTCCAGGACCCGGAGCAGCCAGCGCATGGTCAGGGTCGAGGGCGCCTTGAGGCGCAACTGGCCACTGTTGACCCGCAGCGGCAGGCAGGCGTCCTCGATGATCCGAAAACCGGCCTTGAGCTCCCGGGCCAGGCGCTGTCCGGTATCGGTCAGCACCAGCCGTGGACCATGGCGCTCGAACAGGCGGCAGCCGAACTGGCTCTCCAGGGTGCGGATGTGCCGGCTGATGGCGCTCTGGGTCAGGGACAGCTCCTCGGCCGCCCGGGTGAAGGAGCTGGAACGGGCCGCCACTTCAAAGGCGCGCAAGGCATAGAGCGGCGGTAGGGACTCGACCATCGTCAGGCACTCATGATGATTAATAATCATAGTAGGTCACAGCTTTTTGCGTTTTTCAACGCAGGGCAAAGCCCCCAAGCTGAGCGCTTGTGCAATGAATCAGGTGAATGTCCGTGGATGTGAATATATCGCTGTTACTGGCCTATATGCTGAGTGTGCTGATGCTGGTGGCGACCCCGGGGCCGGTGGTGACGCTGATCATCAGCACCAGCATCAACGCCGGTCCGCGCCAGGCCCTGCTGACGGCCCTGGGCACCCATGCCGCCTCGCTGCTGCTGGCCCTGCTGGCGGTACTGATGCTGACCACGGGACTGGCCCTGGACCCGCGCCTGATCAGCTGGATCAGCCTGTTGGGCTGCTGCTTCATCGCCTGGCTGGCGCTGCAGGGGCTGCGCGAACTGCGCACGCCCGACAACGGAGACGCCCCGGCCAGCGCTGCACGGCGCCGGGGCAAGGGCCTGGCCACCGGGTTTCTGGTGGGCATCGGCAACCCCAAGGACATTCTGTTCTTTGTCTCGTTCTTCCCCCAGTTCATCCAGGTCAGCCGCTCGGTGCAGCACAGTGCACTGCTGCTGACCCTGGTCTGGGTACTGATCGATTTTGCCGTGCTGGGGGCCTATATCCTGGTGGCCCGCCAGGGTTTCTCGCTGAAATACAAGCGCCTGGTGACCGGGCTGTCGAGCCTGGTGCTGCTGGCGGTGGCCGTGGTCGGCCTGGTTTATTCACTGCTGGAGCTGTACCGCCCGGGCGTCAGCTAAGGCGCCCGGGATTGCGCCTCAGACGTTGCGCAGTTCCAGGGTCAGGTGCGACAAGCCGGGCAACGACGCAAGACGTGCGCGCAGCACCTCGACACTGAGGGAAGCCTGGGCCACCACACTGACAATCGCTGCCCGGGCCCCGGGGCCGACCTGCCACACGTGCAGGTCGACGATGCTGGCGTCTCCCGCCGCTTCCACCGAGGCGCGGATCTGCGCAGCCACCGCCGCGTCGCTGGCATCGAGCAACACCGCCGCGCTGGACTTGATCAGGGCATAGGACCAGCGAGCGATCACCAGCGCCCCGACAATGCCCATCACCGGGTCCAGCCAGACCCAGCCCAGGTAGCGCCCGGCCAGTAGCGCGGCGATGGCCAGCACCGAGGTCAGGGCATCGGCCAGCACGTGCACGTAGGCCGAACGCAGGTTGTTGTCGCCGTGCGCCCGATGATGCTCGTGATGCTCGTGATGCTCGTGATGCTCGTGATGCTCGTGATCATGGGAGTGGCCGTGATGGGCATGCCCGCCGCCCAGCAGCCAGGCGCTGAGGATGTTCACCAACAGCCCCGCCACGGCGATCAGCGTGGCTTCAGCAAAGGCCACCGCCGTCGGCTGGAACAACCGCAGCAGGGATTCGGCGCCGATCCCCAGGGCCACCAGCCCGAGGATGATCGCCGAGGCGAAGCCGGCCAGGTCACCGACTTTGCCGGTGCCAAAACTGAAACGGGCGTTGCCGGCGTGGCGCCGGGCAAAGGCATAGGCCGCCGCCGCAATGCCCAGGGCCCCGGCGTGGGTGGCCATGTGCAGCCCGTCGGCCAACAGCGCCATGGACCCGGTGACGTAGCCGGCGACGATCTCCGCCCCCATCATCACCACCGTCAGCAGCACCACCCACAGGGTACGCCGGGCATTGTCATCATGATCAGCACCGAGGAACTGGTGATCGTGGGCGAGACGGGCAGCCTGCTGGGACAGATTCATCAGTGCACTCCTACTTGGCATAACGGCGAATGGCGGCGAGCAGTTCAGCCACGCCCTGGGCCCGCTCGGCGTCGCTGAGCTCGGGGTTGGCCACATGCTCCAGGGCATGGGCCTCGATGATCTCGCCCATCAGCCCGCTGATGGCGCCCCGGGTGGCGGCCACCAGGTGCAGGGTCTTGCCGCAGTCGGCGCCGCTCTCCAGCGCCCGCTCCACGGCCTGGACCTGACCGAGAATGCGCCGGACCCGTTTCAGCAACTGATCTTTCTGTGCCTGCGTATGCGACATACCCCTACCCCCTATACCTATATGAGGCAGATCCTGCGCCCTTATCTGGCCTGCCACAAGTCACTGGGAGAAAAATGCTGCCCTCGGCAACCACGGATCAACGGCTCGTCCCACAGAAATAACTGCGGCCCGGCCACTGCCGTGGATTAACATAGCCAAGTGCTACTCCTTCCTCAGGACCTGTCCTTCCATGTTGTCCAGAATCCGATGATTGCCGTCTGGTCCCTGCTCTGCCTGACCCTGCTGCTAGCCCTGCTGGCCCTGTGGCTGCTGTATCGCGAACGCCGTGCCCAGGCCGAACTGCGGGCCTATCGCGCCCTCGCCAAGGGCGCGCCCGATGATGCCGAGCGCTTCAAGCGCAGCCAGTACTTCGCGCGGATCGGCACCTGGGACTGGGAAGTCGACACCCAGCGCCTGTACTGGTCGGAAGCCATCTACGGCATGTTCGGCTTCAAGGTCGGTGAAGTGGTGCCCTCCTATGAGCTGTTCTGCTCCTGCGTGCACCCGGATGACCGGGCCCGGGTCCGTGCCGGCGAGCTGCATTGCCTGGAGACCGGAGAGAACCATGACGAGGAATACCGCGTGGTGTGGCCCGATGGCAGCGTTCACTGGCTGCGGGAAACCGGCAACGTGGTGAAGAACGTGCACGACACCGCCATCAAGATGATGGGGGTGGTGCGCGACATCACCGATGAAAAAGTCTCCACCCGCCAGTTGCAGCAACTGGCGCATTTCGATCCGCTGACCGGCCTGCCCAACCGTCTGATGCTCGAACAGCGCCTGTCCCGGGCCCTGGAACAGGCGCGTCAGGACCAGACCCGGGTGGCCCTGGTGTTCGTCGACCTCAATGGTTTCAAGGCGATCAACGACCAGTTCGGCCATGCCGCCGGCGACCGGGTGCTGAGCGCCACCGCCCAGCGCCTGCAGGGCATCCTGCGGGCCAGCGACACCGTGGCGCGCATTGGCGGCGATGAGTTCGTGGTGATTCTCGAGGGCCTGTCACCCGGGCTCGACCTGGACGAGGAAGCCCGGCGCATTGGCGAGAAAATCTTCAGCCAGCTGTCGCCGCCGGTGGAGGTCGACAGCCAGCGCCACAGCATCGGCAGCAGCCTGGGAGTGGCGGTGTTTCCCGACCATGCGGGGCGCATGGACCAGTTGCTGCACATTGCCGACCTGGCGATGTACGAAGCCAAGCGCAGCGGCAACAACCAGTATCGGCTGGGGCAATAAGGCCGCCGCCCGTGTCAGGCGTCGCCGGCCGCGCCGAGCAGTTGCTGGCGCAGATAAGCCAGAGCGCCCTGGAACAACGGGTGCCATTCATCCGACGGTTCACTGGCCAGGGGATGCCAGAAAAACCTGAACAGGTGCCCGGAGTCATCCGTGCAGAAATGACTCCAGGCCTCGGGCAATCCATCCGCCACCTGGCATTCATGGAAGGCCCAGGTCTGGCCGGTCAGGGCACACTGCCAGAGCCCCAACGGGCGCAGTGCCAAGCCCTCGAGACCCGCCTCCTCGGCCAGCTCACGCAGGGCCGCAGCGCTCGTCGACTCGCCTGGCTCCCGTGTGCCCTTGACCAGTTGCAGCCCGGCCAGGGGATGGCGGAATGCCAGGATCTCCAGCGCCCCCTGGCGCCGCAGTACCACCGGACAGGCTTTATTGGCCAGCATGGGTTTTTCCTTTCAGGGCGCGGACGCGGTATCAGTCGTCCCGGGTCAGCACTTCCAGCAACTCGATCTCGAAGATCAGGTTGGCGTTGGCGGGAATCGCGCCCACGCAACGCTCGCCATAGCCCAGGTGCGCCGGCACCAGCAGCTTGCGCCGGCCGCCGACCCGCATGCCCATCAGCCCCTGGTCCCAGCCCTTGATCACCCGCCCGGTGCCGATCACGCACTGGAACGGCTTGCCGCGATCGTAGGAGGAATCGAAGCTGGTGCCATCCTCCAGGAACCCGCGGTACTGGGTCGTGATCAGGGCCCCCTTGACCACCGCCTTGCCATCGCCCGGCTGGATATCGATCACCTGCAACTCGTCACTCATCATTCGCTCTCGTGCAAAGCATTGCCCCGTCCGGGGACTGCGGGAGGCTTTTTCGCAGAAATGCCGCGCCTTGGCAATCACTCATGGCGCGTCGCGATCAAGGTGCCCGTGGCGTCGAAGATTCCCTGCAGCGCCGCCTCCAGTTGCTCGAGGCTCGCCAGCCCGGGGCGCCACCGCACCTCCAGGCTGGACAGCCCCTGGCACCAGGCCAGCGCCTGCGAGAACTGCAGGGTCAGATGGCCCGGCGCCAACTGCACCCGGTCAATGCCGCCGTAGCCGGCCAGGCCCTGCCCGCCCAGCTCGACGTAGTAGGTGTCCATGCCCAGCGCCCGGTCCTGCTCGTCGCACTCCTGCGCACGCTGCAACAGCAGGTACTGCCCGGGCTCGGCCGGGTCATCGGCCAGGCCGAGGATGGACACCTCGTCCTCGGTGTAGGCGCTGTAGGTCACGGCATCAAACATCAGCTTCATCAAGACCTGCTCCTCTTCTCGCACTGTGCATCCCGGCCGCTCGCCCGTGCTGGCACTTCGTCACTGGCGCACCAAGCCGTATTCGTAGTCCAGCCACTCCTGCTCGAAAGGCTCCAGCAAGTACTCAAGCACGGCGTCGAACAGCACCGTGGCGGGCACATTCACTGAGTAGAAGCGCTTGCTGAACCCTTCCCAGGTGCATCCCAGGGCGTTGATCCGCTCCAGCACCTCGGTGATCCGCTCGCTGCCCGCGCTCATGAACACCAGGCGCAAGGTGCTGTTGCCACTGCTGGTGGCGACCTGGTGAAACCACTTGAGGCCATCGTCGCCGACCCGCACCTCGACCTCATCGTCCAGGCACACCTCCTGGGAGTAGAACGGGATATTGGCGATCCGGTAGAACCCCGAAGCCTGGCGCTCGGCCCAGACCCCTTCAGTGGTGGCCGGCGGATAGTCGTCGACGACCGACAACCTGAGCATGATCTTGTCCATTACCTGTCCCTGGAGCTTTGAGAAGAACGCTGCCTGCCACCCGTCGGGGCGCGGAACGCGGAGCGCTTTTTCGCAGAATTGCCACGCCTTGGCAACACTCGTCGCGGGCTGCTGAGAGAAATCCGTGCATTGCCCACAAGGCATTGGCGCAACCGGGGCGCGGCGCATGCGCCCTCGCCGCTCATGCCAGCCGCCCATAAAGGCGCACGGCACAGTGTCACTCAAAGGGGTTATTCCGTTACCATGGCGCCCCCACGCCTGCCCCAGATAAGGACATCCCATGGCCCCCGCCGACATCGCCGCCGTGGCGCTGCTCGCCTTGCTGATGCTGTACATCGCCAGCGTCTACAACACCCTGACCACCCGCCGCCATCGCTTGCAGAACGCCTTTGCCCAGATCGAAGTGCAGCTCAAGCGCCGCTATGACCTGATTCCCAACCTGCTGGAAACCGCCAAGGGTTACCTGCAGCACGAACGCGACACCTTGACCGGCGTGGCCAACGCCCGCAGCAATGCCCTGCAAAGCCTGCAATCGGCAGCGGCGCACCCCGGCGACAGGCAGAAGATCGCCCGCCTGGGCCAGGACGAAGGCGCCCTGGACAGCGCCCTTGGCCGCCTGCACCTGAGCCTGGAGGCCTACCCCCAACTGATGGGTTCGCAGAACATGGCGCAACTGAGCGAGGAGCTCACCAGCACCGAGAACAAGGTCGCCTTCGCGCGCCAGGCGTTCAACGACGCGGTGACCCACTACAACCTCTACAAGCACAGTGTGCCGGCGCTGTTCTTCGCCGCCCTGCTCGGCCATCGCAACGACGCTGCGCTGCTGCAGTTCGCCGACACACTGCTGATTCAGGACGCTCCCAAGGTCTCCTGGCAGTAACTCCACGGGCCTTGCGGCCCATCGTTCGTCCCGCGGAAACAAGCATGAAGTTTTTCCAGCACCAGGCCCGCGCCAAGCATCGCACCCTCAAGCTCCTGCTGTTGATGGCCCTGGCCGTGAGCTGCCTGATCGGCATCAGCAGCCTGGGCATCGGCCTGCTGCTACGCGAGCTGCTGCAGGAGTCCAGCCAGCCCAAGGTGCTGAGCTGGACCATAGTCGCGGTGGTGGCGCTGATCATGCTGCTGGTGGTGCTGCTGGGCAGCGGCTACAAGACCTGGCGCCTCAGGGCCGGTGGCAAGGTGATCGCCGAACTGCTCGGCGGGCGCCTGATCAACCATGCCCCCCGGGGGATCCATGAACAGCGGCTATTGAACATCGTCGAGGAAATGGCCCTGGCTTCGGGTTCCACCCTGCCCGGGGTGTACGTGCTGCCGGAGGACTCGATCAACGCCTTTGCCGCCGGCCTCGACCCCGAACAGGCGGTGCTCGGGGTCACCCGGGGCGCCATCAGCCGCCTGGACCGCGACGAGTTGCAAGGCATGATCGCCCATGAGTTCAGCCACATTCACAACGGCGACATGGGCCTCAACACCCGGCTGCTATCGGTGATCCACGGGCTGCTGGTGTTCAGCCTGGCGGGCCTGGCGCTGTTGCGCCAGGCCGAGCGGCAGCACCTGTCCAGCGACCGCAACCGCTTCATCTGGCAGATCGTCTTTGCCGTGCTGGGCCTGGCCTTGCTGATCCTCGGGTCCCTGGGCAGCCTGCTGGGCAACCTGATCAAGGCTGCTATCTGCCGCCAGCGCGAATTTCTCGCCGATGCCTCGGCCGTGCAGTTCACCCGCAACCCCCAAGGCATCTGCGGCGCCTTGAAAAAGATCGGCGGCTGCAGCGCGGGCTCGCGCATCAGCGCCTTCAGCGCCGGGCAATACAGCCACATGTACTTCCACCAGGGGGTGAAACTGCGCCTGGGCCGCCTGCTCGCCACCCACCCGCCGCTGGCCGAGCGCATTCAGCGCCTGGACCCGCAGTGGGATGGACGCTTTGCCACCCTGTAGGAGCAGCACATGCCCGACGATCCGCGCCTGAATCCGGCCGCACAAGCCGAACACCTGCAGGCCGCCGCCAGCCTGCTGGGCCAGCGCCTGCGGGGATTGACCCACGCCCAGTACCTGTACAACGGACAGGTACTGACCGATGACTGCGGCGACCTGCAACTGGATGGCCAGGACGGCCGCCAGGTCAGCCTGTTCCTGCTCGCTGACGGGGAAAGCGTCGGCGCCGCACAAAGGCCCATGCGCCTGCCCGCAAGCTTCGAACTCGAGGCCGGCGTGCACTGCGCATGGGAGGCCCGCGACCTCTTGCGCAGACTGGCAGCCAGCCACCTGCAGGGCGCCCTGATCGTCCGGGTACAGGGGCTGTTCGACCATTGGCCAGAGCTGGGCCGCACCTTTCTCTGCGGATTTCGGATCGACTTCGACAGCGGCGACTTTGTGGTGTTCTACAACCAGGGCGATGAAGCCACTGCCCTGCTCAACCAGTTGCCAGCGGGCACCCAGGGGGCCCAGAGCCTTTGGCGTGACCTGTCCTGAAGGATCGCAAACCCGGCCCCACCCTTTATCCTGCATTCATTTTTGCGCTGATCATCGCGGCGACCAACCGCCGGTGAAAGCGTCACCGATGGCTGACTATCATCAGCCATCGAGCCATCCGCGCAGCGTTTTACCTGGAGTCCTGCCCATGCCCCATGAAGGCAACCTGCTACAAGCCGCCGTCGTGTTCCTCTGCGCCGCGGTGCTGATCGTGCCCCTGGCCAAGCGCCTGCAACTGGGGGCCGTGCTCGGCTACCTGCTGGCCGGGGTGCTGATCGGCCCGTCGGTGCTGGGGCTGATCGGCAACCCGCAAAGCGTCAGCCATATCTCCGAGCTGGGGGTGGTGCTGCTGCTGTTCATCATCGGCCTGGAGCTTTCGCCGCGACGGCTGTGGGTGATGCGCAAGGCGGTGTTCGGGGTCGGCCTGGCCCAGGTGCTGCTGACCGGTGTGGTGATTGGCAGCGTGGCCCTGTTCCTGTTCGGCCAGCGCCTCAACAGCGCCATCGTCCTGGGCCTGGGGCTGGCACTGTCGTCCACCGCCTTCGGCCTGCAGAGCCTGGCCGAGCGCAAGGAACTGAACAGCCCCCATGGGCGCCTGGCGTTCGCCATTCTGCTGTTCCAGGACATTGCGGCCATTCCGCTGATTGCCATGGTGCCGGTGCTCGCCGGCGGCAACCACGACACCAGCACCACCCAGGACCTGGGGCACGGCCTGCAGGTGCTGGGCAGCATCGCCGTGGTGGTGGTCGGTGGCCGCTACCTGTTGCGCCCGGTGTTTCGCATCGTCGCCAAGACCCGGCTGCCTGAGGTGTCCACCGCCACCGCCCTGCTGGTGGTGATCGGCACCGCCTGGCTGATGGACCTGGCCGGGGTGTCCATGGCCCTGGGCGCGTTCCTCGCCGGGCTGCTGCTGGCGGATTCCGAATACCGCCATGAACTGGAAGCGCAGATCGAGCCGTTCAAGGGCCTGTTGCTGGGGCTGTTTTTCATCAGCGTGGGCATGGGCGCCAATATCAGCCTGCTGTTCAGCACGCCGGTGGCGGTGCTGGGGCTGACCCTGTTGCTGATCGGCCTCAAGCTGCCGCTGCTGTATGTGGTCGGGCGCCTGGTCGGCAGCTTGAATCGCGAGAGCGCGCTGCGCCTGGGGGTGGTACTGGCGGCGGGCGGCGAGTTTGCCTTCGTGGTGTTCAAGATCGGTCGCGACCAGGGCCTGTTCGCCGCCGACCTGCATGACTTGCTGGTGCTCACCATCACCCTGTCCATGGCCCTGACGCCGCTGCTGTTGCTGGCTTGCTCGCGGCTGCTCAAGCCCAAGCCAAAACCCCTGGAGATGCCCGAGGAATACCGCAAGATCGACAGCGACAGCCCACGGGTGGTGATTGCCGGGATGGGCCGCATGGGCCAGATCGTGGCGCGGATCCTGCGGGCGCAGAAAGTCCCCTTCGTGGCCCTGGACACCTCGGTGGACACCATCGAGCTGATCCGCAGCTTCGGCGGCATGCCGGTGTTCTACGGCGACCCGATGCGCCCGGAAATCCTCAAGGCGGCCAAGGTCGGCGAGGCCGAGTACTTCGTGATCGCCACCGACGACCCGGAGACCAACATCAAGACCGCCGAGCAGGTACGCAAGCTCTACCCGCACCTGAAGATCATTGCCCGCGCGCGCAACCGCCAGCACGTGCACCGGCTGGTGGACCTGGACGCCCAGGCGGTACGGGAAACCTACTACTCGAGCCTGGAGATGAGCCGCCGCACCCTGGTCGGCCTGGGTCTGAGCCAGGCCCAGGCCGATTCGCGGATCCAGCGCTTCACCCAGCATGACGAACAGTTGCTGGCGGCCCAGCACAAGGTCTACGACGATGAGGCCAAGGTCCTGCAGACCGCCCAGGAAGCCCGCAGCGAACTGGCCCGGCTGTTCGAGGCCGACGAACAGGACGAACAGGTCGAGAGCCCGTTGCCGCCGATGCGCTGAGGATGCACGCCGCTCGCTGGCGAGCCAGCTCCTACAGCAGACAGGTAGACCGTGCGGTGCCCTGTAGGAGCCGGCTTGCCGGCGAAGAGGACCGCGAGTATTGCAGCGCTCTTGACGCCGCCTTCGCTGGCAAGCCAGCTCCTACAGCAGACAGATAGACCGTGCCGTTCCCCGTAGGAGCCGGCTTGCCGGCGAAGAGGACCGTAAGTATTGCAGCGCTCTTGAAGCCGCCTTCGCTGGCAAGCCAGCTCCTACAGCAGACAGGTAGACCGTGCCGTTCCCCGTAGGAGCCGGCTTGCCGGCGAAGGCGCTCTCAGGAACACCGGAAAACGATCTGCATGACGCAGCATCTCCTCCAGCGGCTACCGACAGATTCTGTCAGTAGAGGGCGTGTAGAGTGGACGCCGCCCCCGGCTTTGAATGGATACGCCCCATGAGTTCTACCCAAGAGCAGGCCCCCGCCCTCAAGGAAATCTTTAACCAGCAGCGCCTGCTACATATCGCCGATGCCATGCACGCGGTGCACCCGGCCTTCGACCGCCAGGGATTCCTGCAACGGGCCGGCCACGACCTTGACAAGCTGTCGCTGATGCAGCGCCTGGCCCGAGTCAGCGAGAGCCTGCACCAGGTGCTGGACCTGGACTACCCCACCAGCCTGGAGCTGCTGCAAGCCCTGGCGCCGCGCCTGAACAGCCGCTTCGTGTGCATCTTCCTGCCCCACTACGTGGCCAGCTACGGCCTGCATGACTTCGAGCTGTCCATGGCGGCGCTGAAGTATTTCACCGGCTTCGGTTCATCGGAATTCGCCGTGCGCCACTTCTTGCGCCAGGACTGCCAGCGCACGCTGGCCGTGATGCACGAGTGGGCCACGGACAGCGATGAACACGTACGCCGCCTGGCCAGCGAAGGCAGCCGTCCGCGCCTGCCCTGGTCGTTCCGCCTGGAACGGCTGCAGGCCAACCCGGAACTGGCGGCGCCGATCCTCGAACGCCTGCGCAATGATCCCAGCCTGTACGTGCGCAAGTCGGTGGCCAACCACCTCAACGACATCACCAAAGAGCACCCGCAGTGGGTCCTGGAACGTCTTGAAGGCTGGCCCCTGGAGCAGCCCCACAGCGCATGGATCGCCCGTCATGCCCTGCGCAGCCTGATCAAGCAGGGCGACCGCCGGGCCCTGGCGCTGATCGGCGCCGACCGCCGGGCCGAAGTCGAGGTCCAGGGTTTCGAAGTAACGCCGACGGCGCTGCACCTGGGCCAGAGCCTGAACCTGTCGCTGCAGTTGCTCTCCACCTGCGCCGAGCCCCAGCGCCTGGTGGTGGACTACGCCATCGACTACGTCAAGGCCTCCGGCGCCACCGCGAGCAAGGTGTTCAAGCTCAAGACCTTCACCCTGCAAGGCCTGGCCCAGGTGGAGCTTGGCCGCAGCCAGCAGATCCGCGAACTGACCACCCGCCGCCACTATCCGGGGCGCCACGGCGTGCGATTGCTGGTCAACGGCGAAGCTCTGGCCAGCGGCTATTTCCAATTGTTGATGCCCTGATACTCTGGCGCCCACCTGCTCTCTCACCCCTCAAGGAAGAACACATGGCAATCATCAGCCAATGGGCCAAGTCCATCGCCAAGCTCCTGGAAAGCAGCTATGAAGTCAGCAGCACCATCGCCAACCACAGGACGGTGCTCGGCGATGCCCGGGAGAGTTTCATCCGCGACGTGCTGCAGCGCTTCCTGCCCAGCAACGTCAGCGTCGGCTCGGGGCAGATCATCGATGCCTATGACGGCATCTCCAAGCAGATCGACCTGATCATCTACCGCAGCGATTTCCCCATCCTGCGCACCTTCGGATCCGCCGACGTGTACCTGATCGAAGGGGTGGTCGCCACCATTGAAATCAAGTCACAGCTCAACGAAGCGAGGCTGTTCGAAGCCCTGGAAAACGGCAAGTCGGTGCGCAACCTCCAGGTCTCGCTACTGGGGGAATCTGTCGATCACTACAGCAACCTGGTGTATGGCGCATCATTCGCAGAACTGACGCCAACGCAGTCGTTCTCCGTCAGGGACCAGCTCCTGCCACCGACCTACATCTACGGCTACCACGGCTATACGGGCAACAGCGTGGAGGCTCTGCGCACAAGCCTGAACAGTTGGCACAACCATCTGCACAGCCACGGCGAAATGGATGTCACCCTGATGCCCGAAGTGATTGTCACCCAGGGCTGCGTGACCCAGAAAAACCTCAACAACGCCCTGAAGCTGCCACGGGCCAATGCCCAGGACCTGGAAGCCAGCCGGCAGGCCTTCAACGAGGAACTGCACAGCGACCTAGGCAAGCGCGATTTTCTCGGGTACTTCCGCGAGCGGGATGATCAGGGCTTCGACTATGGAATCGCCATCAAGGCCTGCGACTCACCCTTGCAGTACCTGATTTCCAGCCTGCTACAGACCATCACCACTCGCATCGGCTACCCGCAACTGGGGAACACCGGCATCCAGTACAACCTGCTGAACTATCACCTCAGCGCTGAAATGGAAGGCGGCTGGTCGGGGGCAGCGGTGAACTTCATCAAGGTGGCGGACCCGAAACTGGATTTCGCCAAGTCCCAGGGAATCTGGCGCTGAGCGCCTTGCCGGCCGCCACAGGGCTCAGCTTTTGCCGGCAGTCGGCGAGAGACTTATCAAGTGCTCGCTGCAGCCGAAACCGCCCACTGCGTCGTCGTACCAGAACACTTCCACCACCGCGATGCAGTCGTCATAGGACTGCCCCTGCAGCGTGCCGTCGGCCTTGAACACCCGCAGGTAGCCACCAACGCTGTAGCGCGAGCTGTCGCCATCGCCGGGCATGGTCATGGTGGGAATCCAGGTGCGCCAGCTGAACAAGCGGTACTTCTGGTAGTAGAAGGCCTGGTCGGGGCTGTAGTCACGGCCCTGATACGGCGTGCCGTAGTAGAACGAGCCATAGGCCTGGTACGCCAGGTACAGCGCCAGGGCGGCGCCGAGAATGAGGTTGATCTTTTTCATCGCAGGGTCGTTCCTTTTACCCGTGGAAACATCAAGAAGGCTGCAGGCCCAACATGCGCAGGCAGGCCTGGACAATGGCCTCGGCCAAGGCCCGGCCATCGTCCTCGCCGGCGGCGATCACATCGTCGGTAGCGCCATGCACCCCGGCGTAGATCAGCGAAGCCACGACCTCCGGCTGGGCCAGAGACCAGGTGCCCGCCTGCTGGCCACCTTCGAGAATGCCCAGCAATTGCTGGAGGATCGCGCTTTTTTCCGGGTTGCCACGGTCATGGTGATGGTGGCTGGGGTAGACGATGTCGTGCAGCCGGTAGGTCTCCAGGTAAACCTGGACACTGGCGCGGATCCAACTGCAGATCCGCGCCTCCCAGTCGTCCTCGGGGCAGGCATTCACCGCCAGTTCCAGGCGTTCGAGAAAGTGCCGGGTATAGCGCTGCCCGAGGGCCACCAGCATGTCGTTCTTCGATTCGAAGTAGTGATAGAAGGTGCCCTTGGCCACCTCGGCCCGGGAGACGATTTCACTGATGGTGGTGGCCTCCACGCCCTGGCTGAGGAACAGCGCCTCGGCGGCGGCCATCAACTCTTCCAGGCGCACCTCGGCGGGCTTGGTCCGCGGCCGGGGCTGATCGGCCGTGCGCTCGTGGGACGAAGAGGGTTTCACGTTCATGAAGCAATCCGGCTGATGCACAAAGGCCGACAGTCTAGGGGAATTGCCCGGGAAAAGAGAGTTGAGAAAGCATATCATTTTCCATTGACCGACGGTCAGTCGAATATTAACCTGATGCCGCCCGCTGCCTTTCCTGCCCAGCGAGGGAGTCGTGTCATGCAACGCTATCGTCGTCCGGCCCTGGTGGCCGCCGCTTACCTGGGGACCTTCCTCGCGTCACTGGACATCAGCATCGTCAACGTCGCCCTGCCGACCCTGCAGCAGGCGCTGGCCACCGACCTGGCCGGCCTGCAATGGGTGGTCAACGCCTACGCCATCTGCCTTTCGGCCTTCATGCTCTCCGCCGGCCCCCTGGGCGACCGCTTCGGCCACAAGCGCGGCTGGCTGGCCGGGGTGCTGCTGTTCACCCTGGGCTCGCTGCTCTGCGCCCTGGCCCAGGACCTGTCGCTGCTGCTGGCCGGGCGCGCGGTGCAGGGCCTGGCCGGGGCCTTGCTGATCCCCGGAGCGATGCCGATCCTCAGCCACGCCTTCCCCGATCCCCGGCAACGGGCCCACGTGATCGGCGGCTGGTCGGCCTTCAGCGCCCTGGCGCTGATCCTCGGCCCGCTGCTGGGCGGCCTGCTGCTGGAGTCCATGGGTTGGCAGAGCATCTTCCTGATCAACTTGCCCATTGGCCTGCTGGCCCTGGTCCTGGGCCTGTGGGGCATCAGCGAACGCAAGCACCCGCAACACGCCGCCCTCGATCCCCTGGGCCAGGCCCTCAGCGTGTTCTGGCTGGCGGCCCTGACCTATGGCCTGATCCTTGCCGGCGAGGACGGTTTCGACAGCCCGGGGGCCCTGCTCGCGCTGCTGCTGGCCGGCGCCGGGCTGCTGGCTTTCGGCCTGGTGGAACGCCGGGTGTCACGACCGCTGGTGCCCCTGGAACTGTTTCGCCAGCGGCCGTTCGCGGTGGCCAACCTGGCCTCGTTCATCCTCGGGTTTTCCTGCTACAGCAGCCTGTTCTTTTTCTCGATCTTCCTGCAGCAGATCCAGGGCTGGTCTGCGGCCGACACCGGCTTGCGCCTGCTCCCGCAGTTCATCGTCATGGCGACTGTGTCCCTCCTCTTCGGCCGCCTCAACGCCCGCCTGCCACTGCGCTGGCTGATGGTCGGCGGCTATGGGCTGGTGGGCCTGGCGATGGCTGCCATGGCCGGCTTCGCAGCCCACACGCCGTACTGGCAGGTGGGCAGCCTGTTCGCCCTGCTGGGCCTGGGCATGGGCCTGGCGGTGCCGGCCACTGGCCTGACCGTCATGGCCTGCGCCCCACCGGAACGCGCCGGGATCGCCTCGGCCAGCATGAACGCCCTGCGTCAGACCGGCATGAGTGTCGGCATTGCCCTGCTCGGCAGCCTGATGAGCGCCCAGGCGGTGCGGGCCCTCAGCGCATCGGCGACCCTGGCGGGCATCCAGGGTGCCAGCGACCTGGCCCGGCAGGCGGTGACCGAACACCGCCTGCCCCTGGACAGCCCACTGCTGGGCGAACTCTATGACGCCGCCATGACCAGCGGTTTTCGCCTGGCCATGGCCCTCGCGGGGGGCGCCTGCCTGTTGGCCATGGGCGTGTTGCTGGCTGGCCACAGGCACACCACACAGCCTCAGCGACGTGAGCAGGTGCTGGCGCCTGAGGCCCTGCAGCCAAGCGCCGCAGCCAGCCCGTCTGCCCGGCCGCCGGACTGAGGCCGCGGCTTTCACGGTGTCGCAAACACACAGTCCAAGGTCGAATCCAGCCTGCCACCCCCACCGCTGTCACCCATACTCAAGGCTCACTTCTCCGGTAATGGAATACGCCCGTGAACCTGCCCTCGGCCCTGCCTGAAAGCGCCCCTGCCCTGGTCAATCCGCTCCGCCTGGGCCAGGACGACCTGGAGCATTTCAAGACGCGCGGTTACATCAAGCTGCGCCAGTTGCTGACCCCCAGCGCCATCCACCAGCTGCGGGAGCTGGCCGACAGTCAGCTGCGTGCCGCGCCCCCGGCCACCCCGGCCCACAGCGACGGTTTCACTCGGCTGACCCACCGCCTGGGACAGGTCGGCATCCTTGAGCGCCTCTATCAGCAACCGGCATTCGCCCAGGCGCTGACCTTCCTCTGCGGCAGCCGGCTGATCATGTGCGAGGCCCAGAGCTTCGAGCTGGGGGTGGGCCGCACGGGGTTTGCCTGGCACTACGACTCGCTGAACTTTCGCTACATCCGCCCCCAGGACCCGGCCTTCAGCCTGTGGTTGCCGTTGCAGCCGATCCACCCCGAAGGCCAGGGCGGTGGCATGGCCTGGGTGCCGCTGTCGCTGTTCTCGGCCCAGGAGAATTTCCAGTTCTCGCGGCTGCTGGCGCAGAAACTGGCGCGGGGCGAATCGGTCGACGAGTTCTGCGCCCTGCTGCACCAGACCTACGCCACTCCCGGGGTGCTCACCGACTGCTTCGAGGAGCAGCGCATCGAACAGGCCTTCGAGCCCGGCGATGCCCTGCTGTTCAGCAAGTACCTGTGGCACCGCTCCAGCCCTCTGCTGGAGGGTGAGCTGCAACGGCGCCAGGCGATAAGCCTGCGCCTGGTGGACTGGCGCGCCTGCCTCGACCCGCTCTTGCAGGACGGCGAGACCCGCAGCGCCGGCGGGCTGGGCATGGGCCGCGCCGGCGGACCGCTGAATCCACAGTCCTATGGCTCGCGCTTTGTCGACATCAAGCCGGGAGCGCCAATCCGCAGCTCGGCCCATTGCGGGCCGATGCTCTGAATGCCCAGTCGGGACTCATCCACATCGCCTGGGCAATACGGCGATCAGCAAGCGCAAGACAGAGGATGCGTGACGGGATGACGACAATATCCGAAGCAGCAACAGGACTTCAGTAGAGCAGTATCGTGCGTCGATATGCACTATTCTTGCACCGCCCGGCACTTTGTCAGTGCTGCACGGCTAACCTCTGCTTTGTTGATAGGGATATTGCAATGCTCATCAGTTCCGCATCGCCACAAGAACTTGTCGATTGGTTTCACACCCGGCAAGAGCCCCTAACTCAGCAACCGTTGCTCTGCGTGTTGCTTGCCCCGCGCAACGCCGATCAGAAAAAGCTCACCAAGCTGATCGCTGATCTGGATGACGTCGATAGGGCAATGGGGAGCAAAGTTGGCTTTATCCTGCTAGACCCAAAGGCCACCACCACGTTGGCGATCGACCGGTCTGGAGGAGAGGTTGCTGCCTTTCCAGGTCAAGTACTCTCCTCTGCGCAACACCCCGGTGATGACATAAGAGCTCTTCGAGACGAGCAGGCTTTCCAAGACCTGGGCCAAAACTGGGAAAAAGTACAACAAAGGATTGCCAGGGACACGTCAAAGGCCACCGCCCGATTCGTCCCCGAATTCTTGGAACTCTTCGAGATATCCCCCGAGGATCAGCCATGCCTCTGTGTGCTAGTGAAAGGGCTCGATGAGTCGGTGGTATTGCCCTTGGGGAGGGATTGGAGTGCAGAGCAACTGATCTCACTGTTAGAGAAACTGCGTGTCATCGCCAATCAGCTGCCAGACTTTCACAGCGCCTTTCAAAGCGTCAAGACAGCGGGTCCGGAACATCTCCTACCAGCACTGAAAAAAGCCACCAAGGAAATTGACGAGCACATTCTGACGCTTGAAAGCGTGTTGGAAAAAATCCACTCACGTTATGCCGGCACTGCCGATGACCACACGACTCTGGCAACCTTTCACGCTGACCGTTATCCCGGCACGGCGCAGCTCCAAAGGGTATTCAGCCAACTGTCCTATAGCTCGGTTGCCGCGTTCCAGGATGACCTGCAGGTAAAGAGAGCGGGCAAACTGATGTCGCAGATCGGCGAGATCAGGAACAAGATTCATAGAAATGATCAACAATGCAGGCAGGTCGCCTTGTCCATCGCAGACAAGGCACAGCTCATCGTCGAAAGTCGCACACAGATGCTCGATGCCCTGAGCCGACTGCAAGCCGGGGCCTCACGCGTGGTCAGCACCAGCACCCTCAACCGCCAGGCGTTAGGCAACCTCAAATCCGGCCTGGAATGGATAGATCTGGGAGGTAATGCCCAGGAGAAACTCACCCGCGCAGTGGGTTGGTGCGTGAAACTCATTGAGACCTATTGAACCGTCGTGACTGACTGCCAAGGGCGTAACCCTGGAGCCCAGGTAATCTGCGTGCCGAGCGGGCGCATCGACTCAAAACAAACCGCAACCGTGGGCTCACACCTCTCTATGCCCTTGCGCCGCGGGTGCTACAGCGCCAGCTAGCCAGCCCACGATTACGGCGATTGCCGCCTCTTCACCAGTGCGCTCACTCCAGCCCACTCTGTGGCCCCAACAACAGCCCCTGCTCCTGAATGCACAACTGCACCAGGTAATCCCAGACCACCCGCAGCCGCACGGACTTGTGCAGCTCGCGGCGGGTGCTGATCCAGTAGGCACGCTGGATGCGCTCGGCCGGTAGCAAGGGCACCAGTTGCGGGTCGTCCGCGGCCATGTAGCACGGCAGCACGGCAATCCCCAGGCCCGAGCGGGCCGCTTCCTGCTGGGCGATGACGCTGGTGCTGTGGAACACCACCTGGGGGTTGCGACAGAAGCTGTTGAGGAACATCAGCTCCTGGCTGAACAGCAGGTCGTCGACGTAGCCGATCCAGGCGTGGCGGCCCAGGTCTTCGCGGTGCTGCAGGGGCGGCGCGCGGTCCAGGTAGGCCTGGCTGGCGTACAGCGCCAGGCAGTAGTCGGTGAGCTTGCGGGTCACCAGCATGTCGGCGCTGGGACGCTCCAGGTGGATGCTGATCTCTGCCTCGCGGTTGAGAATGCTGACAAAGCGCGGCACCGCCACCAGTTCCACTTCAAGCCCCGGATAGCGTTCGAACAGACCATACATGCGGCTGGCGAGGAACTTGACCCCCAGGCCCTCGGTGACGCCGACGCGGATCTTGCCCAGGGGCGCGCTGGACTGGGTGATCTCCTCCTGCACCAGCAAGGCGACGTTCTCCATGGCCTCGGCATGCTTGAGCAGCGCCTCGCCGGCCGGGGTCAGCTCGTAGCCCTGGGCATGCTGGACGAACAGCGCGGTGCCCAGGGCCTTCTCCACGGCCTCGATGTGCCGGGCCACCGTGGCGTGGGTGGTGTTCAGCCGACGCGCGGCGGTGAGCAGGCGGCCGCTGCGTTGCAGCTCGAGGAAAAAACGCAGGTCATTCCAGTCGAACATACAAATTCCTTGTCGATGTCGCAGGTCGTCACTGTTAGAAAACGCACAGCGGGTGGGTAAAAACTAACATTCTTTTAACGAAAGCTAACAACTAGGATGGCTCCCAATAAGAACGAAAAACGAGGTTACGGATGCTTCCTGCCTTTGACGCCTACGACTACATCGTGGTCGGCGCCGGCCCCGCCGGCTGCCTCCTGGCCAATCGCCTGTCGGCCAACCCCCAGCACCGGGTCCTGTTGCTGGAAGCCGGCGGCCGCGACAACTACCCCTGGATCCACATTCCCGTGGGCTACCTGTTCTGCATCGGCAACCCGCGCACCGACTGGTGCTTCAAGACCGAGGCCGAGCCTGGCCTGCAAGGCCGCAGCCTGAGCTACCCGCGGGGCAAGGTACTGGGGGGCTGCTCGTCGATCAACGGCATGATCTACATGCGCGGCCAGGCCGCCGACTACGATGGCTGGGCCGCCGAGGGCAACCCGGGCTGGGGCTGGAACGATGTACTGCCGCTGTTCAAGAAGAGCGAGAACCATTTTGCCGGGGGCAGCGCACTGCACGGCGCCCAGGGCGAATGGCGAGTGGAGCGCCAGCGCCTATCGTGGCCGATCCTCGATGCCTTCCGCACGGCCGCCGAACAGAGCGGCATCGCCAACACCGATGACTTCAACGGTGGCGACAACGAGGGCTGCGGCTACTTCCAGGTCAACCAGAAGGCCGGGGTGCGCTGGAACGCCGCCAAGGCCTTTCTCAAGCCGATTGCCCAGCGCCCCAACCTGGTGGTGCTGACCGGCATCGAGGTGCAGCGGCTGATCCTCGAGGACGGCCGCGCGGTGGCAGTCCGCGCTCACTGCCAGGGGCGCCTGGAGAACTTCAAGGCGCGCCGGGAGATCATTCTCTGCGCCGGCTCGATTGGCACGCCGAGCATCCTGCAGCGCTCCGGTATCGGCCCTGCCCCACTCCTGCAACGCTTGGGCATTGGTGTCAGCCATGCCCTGCCCGGAGTCGGCGGCAACCTCCAGGATCACCTGCAACTGCGCCTGATCTACAAGCTGGAAAACGCCCGCACGCTGAACCAGATCGCCGGCAGCCTGTGGGGCAAGATGGGCATGGGCCTGCGCTACCTGTATGACCGCAGCGGCCCGCTGTCGATGGCGCCCAGCCAGTTGGGGGCCTTCGCTCGCTCGGGGCCGGAGCAGACCCGGGCCAACCTCGAATACCACGTGCAGCCGCTGTCCCTGGAGCGCTTCGGCGAGCCGCTGCACAGCTTCCCGGCCTTTACCGCCTCGGTCTGCGACCTGCGCCCGCAGAGCCGGGGCCGGGTGCAAATCCGCTCGCTGGAACCGGGTGATGCGCCGCTGATCCAGCCCAACTACCTGAGCCATCCAGAGGACCTGAGGGTGGCCGCCGAGGCCATCCGCCTGACCCGGCGCATCGTCGACGCCCCGGCCCTGCGGCCGTTCAAGCCCAGTGAGTACCTGCCCGGGCCCGAACTGCAAAGCGATGCACAATTGCACGAGGCTGCCGCACGCATCGGCACCACCATCTTCCACCCGGTGGGCACCTGCCGCATGGGCGCCGACGCCGATGCGGTGGTCGATGCGCAACTGCGGGTGCATGGCATTCCGGGCCTGCGCATCGCCGACGCCTCGATCATGCCGCGCATCACCTCCGGCAACACTTGCTCGCCGACCCTGATGATCGCCGAGAAAGCCGCCGAACTGATTCTTGCCAACGTTCCCAGGAGCAGCGTCCAGACCAGAGAACCCGCCACCCCGGCATGACCGTAGGAGCCCGCTTGCCGGCGAAGGCATCCCCAAGGCCGGCGCCTGGCTCACGGGCCTCTTCGCTGGCAAGCCAGCTCCTACGGGACAACAGCAACAGATGCACCTGATGTAGGAGCCGGCTTGCCGGCGAAGGCGTCCCCAAGGCCGGCAACTGGCTCACGGGCCTCTTCGCTGGCAAGCCAGCTCCTACGGGACAACAGCAACAGATGCACCTGATGTAGGAGCCGGCTTGCCGGCGAAGGCGTCCCCAAGGCCGGTACCTGGCTCACGGGCCTCTTCGCTGGCAAGCCAGCTCCTACGGGACAACAGCAACAGATGCACCTGATGTAGGAGCCGGCTTGCCGGCGAAGGCGTCCTCAAGGCCGGCACCTGGCCCAAGGGCCTCTGCGCTGGCCAGCCAGCTCCTACGGGTGAGGAAAACAAGATTCAGCGCGCGCGATGAATCTGCAACAACGGCACCGGTCACGGCGCCGGCAGTGGAACAACAACAATAATCACTGTAAGGAAGCCCCCTATGTCAGAACACGCTCAGCCTCTCAATGCGCCCCTGGACGAGTCCGCCGCCAAGGGCAGTCAGAAGGTGATCTTCGCCTCGTCCCTCGGCACGGTGTTCGAGTGGTACGACTTCTTCCTCTACGGCGCCCTGGCGGCGGTGATCAGCAAGCAGTTCTTCGCCGGGGTCAACGACACCACCGCGTTCATCTTCGCCTTGATGGCCTTTGCCGCAGGCTTTGTGGTGCGCCCCTTCGGCGCCCTGGTGTTCGGCCGCCTGGGAGACATGATCGGGCGCAAGTACACCTTCCTCGCCACCATCATTCTCATGGGCCTGGCCACTTTCGCCGTGGGCCTGTTGCCCAATTACGCCAGCATCGGCATCGCCGCGCCGATCATCCTGGTGGCCCTGCGCATGCTCCAGGGCCTGGCCCTGGGTGGTGAGTACGGCGGCGCCGCGACCTATGTCGCCGAACATGCGCCCCAGGGCAAGCGCGGTTTCCACACCAGCTGGATCCAGTCCACCGCGACCCTCGGCCTGCTGCTGTCGCTGCTGGTGGTGCTGGCCTGCCGCTACTTCACCGGCGATCAGTTCGAGGTCTGGGGCTGGCGCCTGCCGTTCCTGCTGTCGATCGTGCTGCTGGGCATTTCCACCTGGATCCGCATGAGCCTGCACGAGTCGCCGGCCTTTCTAAAAATGAAGGAAGAAGGCAAGGCAAGCACCGCACCGATCAGCGAATCCTTCGGCAAATGGGAAAACCTCAAGGTGGTGCTGATTGCCCTGTTCAGCATCAACGCCGGGCAGGCGGTGACCTTCTATGCCGCGCAGTTCTACGTTCTGTTCTTCCTCACCCAGTTCCTCAAGATGGACCCGGCCCTGGCCAACAGCCTGCTGATCATCGCGGTGGTGATTGGCGCGCCGATGTTCATTTTCTTCGGCTGGCTCTCGGACAAGATCGGGCGCAAACCAGTGCTGATGCTTGGCCTGCTGCTGGCCACGCTGCTGTACTTCCCGATCTTCAAGGCCCTGGCCCACTACGCCAACCCGGCCATCGACCAGGCCAGCCGCCAGGCGCCCATCAGCGTCATTGCCGACCCAGCTACCTGTACCTTCCAGTTCGACCCGGTGGGCAAGGCGCGCTTCGACAGCCCCTGCGACAAGGTCAAGACCTTCCTGGTGAAACAGGGCCTGCCCTACAGCAGCGTCGCCGCCCCCGCCGGCAGCCCGGTGCAAGTGAATGTCGGTGAGGTGAAGCTCGACGGTTTCGATGAAGCGGCCCTGCGCGGCGCCGTGACCCTGGCCGGCTATCCGCAGCAGGCCGACAGCCAGAACGTCAACAAGGCCATGGTGGTGGCGCTGATCGTTGCCCTGATCCTGATTGCCGCCATGTGCTACGGCCCGCTGGCCGCGCTGATGGTGGAACTGTTCCCGACCCGCATCCGCTACACCTCGATGTCCCTGCCCTACCACATCGGCAACGGCTGGTTTGGCGGCTTCCTGCCGACGGTGTCGTTCGCCCTGGTGGTGTATACCGGCGATATCTTCTATGGGCTGTGGTACCCGGTGCTGATCACCGGGGTCAGCCTGGTGGTCGGCCTGTTGTGCCTGCATGAGACGCGGGATGTGGATATCGACCACGTCTGACGGGGGTTCGCTGGCAAGCCAGCTCCTACAGGGGGATTACCGGCGGGCGCGGTTTTGTAGGAGCCGGCTTGCCGGCGAAGGCGTACCCACAGGCGGCGCCAGGCTGGCGGGCCTGTTCGCTGGCAAGCCAGCTCCTACAAGGGGATTGCCGGCGAGCGCGGTTTTGTAGGAGCCGGCTTGCCGGCGAAGGCGTACCCATAGGCGGCGCCAGGCTGGCGGGCCTGTTCGCTGGCAAGCCAGCTCCTACAGGGGCGGGGTCAGGTGTTGTTGCAGCCCTTGGCGATGGAGTCTTCGTTGGAGGTGTAGGGCCGCGACGGCTCGAGGTTCCACTCGGGCTTGTTGCGGGCAATGTTGAAGTGGCAGACCAGTTGCCGGCGCATGCTGCCGACGCTGCTGTCGCGGTTGTCCGGGTTGTTCTTCCACTGGGCATCAAGGTAGTGGTCGCTGGCCAGTTCGTTGAAGAAGTTGTTGGTCTGGTTGTCCTTGACGTTGCGCCCGCAATCGGTAGGAGTCACTTCCAGGGTCATGACCTTCTTGCCGAAGCCCGGGTCGTCGCGCTCGACCCACACCGCGCTCTGCACATAGCGCTCGCAGCTGTTCTTCTCGGTGATGGGGTAGATCACCTGCTTCTTGTTGTCATAGACGAAGCTCGCATCCTGCGCCGGGGTCTGCGGCAGCTTCATGTTGATCACCGGCAGGTATTGCTGCACTGCCTTGTACCACTGGATCTGGTTCAGGCGGGCGCCCTCCAGGCCCGGATCCTCGGTGTAGAACAGGGCCAGGATCGACGGCGACTGCGGCGGCTTTTCCTCCCACTTGGCCAGGCGCAGTTCATTCTGGGTACCGAAGGATTCCGCGGCGATCTGCGCCATGGAGCGAATGCTCTGGTAGAACGCCGGGCCGGCGGCGGTGTTGCGCTCGTCACGCACATCGAAGGAGCACTGGCGCGAGTGATCGCCGCGGTTCTGCCGGTAGTTGGCACCCCACTGCTCGGCACTGGTCACGCCGATCTCGTGGCAGTACTTCTCGACATTGCCCGGGGTGCGCCGCGAATCGGTGCAGCCCTGCTGCCCGCGGTCGTCGGTGGCGGCATCGATGGGAAAGGAACAGAGCACCGCGTAATCCTGGTGGTCCTTGGGGTTGCCGAAGATGGTGTCGAAGATGAAACCGCTCTGCAGCCCGTAGGCCAGCTTGCGGTATTTGGAGTCCTTGCGCAGGTAGGACGCCGAGACCCCGCCGCTGGCCTGGCTTTTCGGGCTGATGCTGTAGAACTGGTAGTCGGTGGAGGGCCAGGTGGCGCGAAACAGTACGCCGGAGCAGAGAAAGGCCGGCTTCGACGGGCCGCCGCAATCCTGGCGGGTGTCGTTGTACAACTGGGTCAGGCGGGCCACCGTGTCACTGCCCTGGTCGGCGTGGGCGGAGGACAACAGGCACAGGCTGGCAAGGCTGACAGCGCAGGCGATCGAGGTGCTGCTTGGTTTCATGACAAGACGTCCGTGTGGTGTGAAATCCTTGGCCAGCCGCTTGGCCCGGCCGGCAATGCACACAGAATAGAAACGCTTTCTAGCGATCCGTGACTCTTTGCCCTGCCTGTCCCCGATGACCGCCGCAGGAGCCCTGCCCTGCGGGCCTATCGGTGACCGTCAAGGGGCGGGAGCCGGCGCCGCTTGAACAAAATCCGGCTTTGCGCCACTGTCTCGACACTTTTTCCGGCGGAGTGCGAGCATGCTGTTGATCTTTCCCGCAGTGGTTGCCCTGGCGTTGATCCTGGTGCTCTGGCGCCGTCAGGCCGCCCTGGTGGCCTTGCGCCGTGAAGCCCATATCCGCGATTTCAGCCTGCCGCCGCGGCTGTTCGCGCCGCTGCGCACCCAGCATCCGCACCTGAGCCTCAAGGACTGCCAACTGGTGGCCCAGGGGTTGCGGCAGTTCTTCCTGGCCTACCTGAAAAGCGGCCAGCGCTATGTGTCGATGCCCTCCCAGGTGGTGGATGATCTGTGGCACGAGTTCATCCTGCACACCCGCGACTACCAGGCATTCTGTGACAAGGCCTTCGGCCAGTTTCTCCACCACACCCCGGCAGCGTCCCTCGGCCAGAACCCCGCGCAGCAGAGCGACCTGGGCCTGCGCCGAGTCTGGCGCCAGGCCTGTCTGGAGGAAAACATCAACCCCGCCAGTCCCAGCCGCCTGCCGCTGCTGTTCGCCCTGGACAGCAAGCTGAAGATCGCCAAGGGTTTTCACTATGTCGCCGACTGCCAGTCCCTGCGCCGCGTGGCGGACAACGGCACCAGCAGCGTGATTCACTGCGGCAGCGACTTGCACGGCAGCGATTCCACCAGCGCCAGTGACAGCAGCAGTAGCAGTGACAGCAATGACAGTTCGCGCTTTGGCGGCGATGGGGGCAGCGGCGGCAGTGATGGCGGCGGGGGCGACAGCAATGGCTGTGGCGGGGGTGGGTGCGGCGGCGGAGGCGGTGACTGAAGCGATCGGCCTGAGGAGCGACGCCTTGCGCGCCGCTCCCGGAGTGCCCGGTGATCAGGCGATGATGTCGGTCACCGCAGCCTGGCCAACGGTACCCACGGCAAAGTCCACCGTGCCATGACCGGTCAGGTCGATCATCAGGCTGGTCTGGTTGGTCTCGGCGTAGTAGGTGAGGATCGCATCACCCGCATGGCCGGTGAAGCCGCTGACGAAGTTCAGGGTCGCGCCACCCGTGGCGAACTGCGGGATGCCGGTGAGGTCGATCTTGTCCTCGCCACTGACGAAATCCATGATCCAGTCCGGTGCATCGAAGGTCGAGTCCGACGCCGCACCATACACGAAGGTGTCGGCCCCGGCCCCACCCCACAAGGTGTCGCCGCCACCGCCGCCGTAGATGATGTCGTTGCCGGCACCGCCTTCGAGGAGGTTGGCCAGCGCATTACCGATCAGCAGGTCATTGCCCGAGCCGCCGATGGCGTTTTCCACGGTCACCCCGTGAGCGATGGAAACGTTGCCCACCAGGCCGCCGACATCAGAGAAACCACCCTCGTTGAGGTTGATCTTCTGGTCCTGGGTGAAGCCGGAGAAGTCCAGGGTATCGTTGCCGCCGCCGTCCCAGACTGCGAACACCAGCTTGTCGGAGGCGCTATGGGCGCTGTAGAAATCCCGCTCGGTGTTGGAGTTGAAGCCATAGACGGTGTCGTCGGCACGAGTCTCGTGGTTGGCGCCGTAGAGCTTCTGCACCGCGACGATATCGTCCAGCAACGGCGCCGAGGCGTAGGCGCCGCCGCCGTCCTTGCTGAAGTCCTGCCCGGTGTGGCTCTCGCTCCAGTAGCTCATCAGGCTGTAGCCACGGGTGTCCTGGGCGTAGGTGACGTCGTTGTAGGTGGGGCTGCCGCTGCCGGCGTTGTACACGCCCGGGTGGGACAGGCCCAGGCTGTGGCCGATCTCGTGGGTCAGGGTCTGGCGGCCGTAGTTGCCGTTGCCCGGGGTTTCGTTGACCCGGTACTGGTCGTTGATCAGGTACCAGGACTGGCCGTCGTAACTGCTGCCGGACGGCAGGTAGGCAAAGGCCGCGCCGCCGGTGCTGACGTTGTAGTTGCCGAAGCTCAGGTGGCCGTCACCGCCCTTGGCGGACTCGGTGAAGGTGATGTTGGCCACGTCCGACCAGGACTGCAGCGACAGTTGAGCCTGAGCCTTCTGCAGTGCACTGAACTCGCTGAAGCTACCCAGGGCCGGGTTGTAGTTGGCCGGTTTGGCAGTGAGGAAGCTGTAGCTCAGGTCGATCTTGCCGTCGCCGTTCTGGTCATGCCAGGACAGGCCCTTGCGCAGGATCGAGTCCGCCGCCTGGTCAGCGGTGAAGGATGGCTTGCCGTTGACCAGCTCGCTGCCGCCGCGGTCGTACAAGTGGCTGAAGGCCTGGACCTGCTGGTAGGCGTTACTGGCCTGAGCGAACGGATTGATCTCGTTCCCGGTGGCTTCCAAGAGTGCTTTTGACAGTAGCTTTGACATTGTTACGTCCTTGTTCCAGACAAAAAGAACCTGATAGAACACACACGACCCCGCTTGCGAGATCGTCCTATCACTCGCCCATTGAGGCCCAGGAAACCTGACATATTCGTCAAGCGTGCGTCCACAGTTTTTTTTGTCCTACAAAAGCCTGAAACCGCTCTGGCCCGGGGTCAATATTCCGCTCGCGCAAGGTCGCGGCAAACGCTAGGCTAGCCACTGATCCGGGGCACAAGACGGCGCCTGCCTCTAGCGTGCCCGGCGCTTTTCCAAGAGGAGTGGGTGATGCGCAAAATCCTGTTGTTGGGCACCTTGCTGATTGCCGCCGGTGCGGCCCATGCCGAAGGTATCCCGCTGTTCAACGTTTCCTGTCCGGGCAATCTGGCGGTCAGCGCCGACCAGGGCGGGCCGGTCTACATCAACGGCAAGGAGATCAAGCACAGCGCCGTGGATGACCGGCATTTCCAGGTCAAGGCGCCGCAAATCAGCTTGTTGATCAGCGTCGAGGACGACGAATCGGTGACCGTGAAGTACACCGACGCGCACGGTGCCAGTGGCCTGTGTGAAGCCGTGGACGACTGACCCACAACACCTCCCTCTCCCCTGCAAGAGCCTGCCATGCACATCAGTGAAATTCCCTTCGCCACCACCGACTGGTCGAGCATCGAACCCACCGAGCATCCCGGCGAGAGCGGCAGCGCCTTGTGGCGCACCCGCCAGTTCGGCCCGATGCGCGTGCGCATGGTGCAGTACACCCCCGGCTACCTGGCCGATCACTGGTGTTCCAAGGGGCACATCCTGCTGTGCCTGGAAGGCGAATTGCACACCGAACTGGAAGACGGCCGGGTGTTCGTGCTGACCCCGGGCATGAGCTACCAGGTGGCGGACAACGCCGAGCCGCACCGCTCCTACAGCGCCGTGGGGGCCAAGCTGTTCGTGGTGGATTGAAGGCCCTTAGAACAAGCCCATCTGGCCACCCACCAGGGTGCTGAAATCGTCCTGCACGAACGGCAGGATGGCATCCGCCACCGGCTGCAACTGCCGACTCAAGTAGTGTTCGTAGTCGATGGCCGCGCGGCGATTCTCCAGGGGCTCGGGGCCGGCCTGGGTGATCACGTAGCTGATCCAGCCACCGTTTTGGTACTGCAACGGCCGGCCCTGCTCGCGGTTGTACTCGTCCGCCAGGCGCGCCGCCCGCACATGGGGCGGCACGTTGCGCTCGTAGTCGTCCAGGGGCCGGCGCAGGCGCTTGCGGTAGATCAGCAGCTCATCCAGTTGCCCGGCCAGGGTGCGCTCGACGTAGTCACGCACATAGTCCTGGTAAGGCTGGCGATGAAAGATCCGCTGATACAGCTCCTGCTGAAATTCCCGGGCCAGGGGCGACCAGTCGGTGCGCACCGTCTCCAGGCCCTTGTAGACCATTTCCTGGCGGCCGTCGGCGCGCTGCACCAACCCGGCGTAACGCTTCTTGCTGCCCTCCTCGGCACCGCGGATGGTGGGCATCAGGAAACGCTTGTAGTGGGTTTCGAACTGCAACTCCAGGGCGCTTTCCAGGCCGTACTCCTGCCGCAGGTGTTCGCTCCACCACTGATTGACCTGTTCCACCAGGGCCCGGCCGATGTGCGCGGCCTGTTCCTCGCCATGGGCGCCGCCGAGCCAGACGAAGGTCGAGTCGGTGTCGCCGTAGATCACCTGGTGCCCCTGGGCCTCGATCAACTGTCGGGTACGGCCCATGATCTCGTGGCCGCGCAGGGTAATGGACGACGCCAGGCGCGTGTCGAAGAAGCGACAGCCACTGGAGCCGAGCACCCCGTAAAAGGCGTTCATGATGATCTTCAAGGCCTGGGACAGCGGCGCATTGTGTTCGCGCTTGGCCAGCTCGCGGCCTTCGGCGACCCGGGTGATGATCGAGGGCAGGCAATGCCGCGTACGGGAAAACCGGGCGCCGCGAAAGCCCGGCACCGAGTGTGCATCGTCGGGCTGGCGCAGCCCCTCCACCAGGCCCACCGGATCGATCAGGAAACTGCGGATGATCGACGGGTACAGGCTCTTGTAGTCCAGCACCAGCACCGACTCGTACAGGCCGGGCCGCGAGTCCATGACAAAGCCACCCGGGCTGGCCTGGGGCGGCAGCTCGCCGAGGTTGGGCGCGACAAACCCCTGGCGATGCATCAGCGGCATGTACAGATGGGTGAAGGCCGCTACCGAGCCACCGCTGCGGTCGGCGGGCAGGCCGGTGACCGTGGCCCGTTCCAGGAGGAAGGTCAGCAGCTCGGTCTTGGCGAAGATCCGCGTCACCAGCTCGCAGTCCTTGAGGTTGTAGCGGGCCAGGGCTGGCTTGTCCTCGGCGAACATGCGGTTGATCTCGTCCATGCGCTGGTAGGGATTGTCGATCGACTTGCCCTCCCCCAGCAGGGTCTGGGCAACGTTTTCCAGGCTGAACGAGGGAAAACTCCAGGTGGCCGAGCGCAGAGACTCGATGCCGTCGATGATCAAGCGTCCCGCCGCCGATGCGAAGTAATGGGTGCGGCTGCCGTGCTCGCGCCATTGCATCTCCGCGCCACCGCGCCCCAGGCGCAGGGGCACCGCCAGGCGCCGGGCATGCTCGTGGAGCACCCGCAGGTCGAACTGCACCAGGTTCCAGCCGATGATCGCGTCGGGGTCGTGCACCGCCAGCCACTGGTTGAGCCGCTCCAGCAACTGCTCGCGGCTGGCGCAGAACTCCAGGTCGAAATCCACCGCGCTGTCCTGCGCCCGAGCCTTGCCCAGCATGTACACCTGGCGCTGGCCGCACCCTTCCAGGGCAATGGAGTACAGCTCGCCGCGCTCGCTGGTCTCGATGTCCAGGGACACCAGTTTGAGGCGTGGTCGATATTCCGGCGCCGGTTTCATCTGCGCATCCAGCAGCAGGCCGTCCGCGCCAGGCTGCCCACTGAAGCGCACCGGTGCAGTGATGAAGCGCTCCATCAGGTAGCGTTCCGGCGGCCGTATATCGGCCTCGAACACCTCGACCCCGGCACGGCGCAGGGTCTTGTCCAGGCGTATCAACTGGTTGTGCTGCGGGCAATACAGGCCCAGCACCGGGCGCTGCTGGAAGTCGCGCAATTGCAGGGGGCGAAGTTCCACATCCGGATCATCGGCCAGCAGGCGCTCGGCCTGGGGCCGCTGGGCAGCCGGGACAAAGGCCACTGATGTCTGCAGTGGCAGGCGGATCCGGCGCGGTCCCTGATCGGTGGCCAGCCAGAATTCGACTTCCGTGCCCGCCGGCGTGTCGCGCCAGTGCCGCGTCAGGACGAAGCCTTGTTGTACATCCACCACTGCAACCTCAGAGCTGTTTCAAGGCGCCGATTCTACCTGCCCTGGCGGGCGAAAGGGTGTCTGGATGATGGCTTTGCGGCTTTTGTCAGACAATATGTAGTGCCTGAAAATTTTCACTACAAAACCGTTGACGAGAGGATTTCGGCCTTGCATGATGCAGACGTCTCCCCGATCGGGGGACAAGGCAAAGGTGTTATGAGCAAGCTCGTCTGACCGCCGAGCTGTGACCCGGATGTGTACTGCCCACAAGGCAGATTGATGAAACTGACCTGGCATGAACGTCCAGTACAAAGGACGGGAAGCTGGCGAAAACTCTTCAAGATGCTTGTGGCCGATGGTGGGAATGTCGGCAGCTTCATCCAGGTTTGCGCTGCTTCTCTTCGTTGTGACGCTATTGCGTAGCAGTTAATCAAGGCAACTACACGCATCAGGCTCTGGGCCTTATCTGTATTCGACAGACACCCTCTGTCGCCCTGTTTCCGGTATCAGGGTTCAACTTACCGAAGTAGCAAGATGAATTAGCGAATCAACTTAGACAGATCGATAAATGGTCAAGGGGGCTACAAATGAATCTTAACAATCAACCCACTATTGATGAATTGGCACGTATGTTCGCCGCACAGAAAGACAGCCACGACAGCCACATCCTGTGGATTGCCAAGTCGGGCCAAGTGCATATCGACTGCCTGTCGCCCCATAGCCATGAAACAGAGTTCGACCAAAACAACCAGGACCTGGCGGCCCGCCTGAAGATGTACCGCCGCGGCCAGGGCTACGTTGGCAAGAAAGCCGCCGCCGACAAGGACTTCATCGGCCGGGTACTGGAGACCCTGAAGACTGAATGGCAGGCGTTGCGCAGCAACTCGGAAGTTCGGGTCATTGATCGCTTCTGTTAATTAAAGTCGCGTGATCAACGGGTTAACCCCCCGTTGATCCCACTTCATCCTGCAACACGGGGCAAGACTGACTTCCCCGTGTTGCAGCCAGCGTTACCAAATCCACGCCCCTCTCAACTTGCCAGCCGCTGGCGACAAGTTGATCGGAACATCTCTACATATCTTCAGCAGCCGATAAAACCTTTGGACCTGCGCTGAGCCTACTTGCCAGTCAGCGATGCGGGGGGGCAAAGTGTGGATCGCGGCGCTTGAGTCCATAGTTGCCCATGTGCAGGTAACGCTCGTTCATGTTCATGAACGGTTTGATCATCGGCGCAATGATCAGAAGAAACGCGATGGTGCCGATGCCGAATGGCCCGCCCATGAGCCAGCCAATGACGAACACCGAAATCTCCAGCACCATCTTCGCCAGGGTAAAGGACCAGCCGAGCTTGTTCATCATGCTGATCACCAGCAAGTCGATGACCCGGATGCCGATCCCGCTCATGATGATCAGCGCCGAGGAGTAGGCACAGAGCCCCAGGCCAATGGCGAGCAACACATAGGGCCCCAAGGCCGCCGCCAGCACCCCGTCAAACTCCAGAAACAGCCAGAGATCGATGAACAGGCCCGTCAAGGTCGTGGTCACAAAGGGGCTGAGCGGCGGCCACTGTTTGTTCCACAAGGCCCACCAGAGCAACAAGCCCACGGAGAACAACGCGGAGCAGGCCCCCAGCCCTACCTTCAGATGGTTGTTCAAGGCGATGACAAAGACATCCAATGGATCGGTGCCCAATTGGCTGACGATGAAGAACAGCGCCCCCAGCGAAAAGATCATCACGCCTATCAAGTACATCGCCAGGCGATTCGGCGTCAGCCAGGCGCGAGCAGAAGCGGCCAGGACGTTCTTGATGCCCTTGGGCTGGTGGAGTGGTTCCCTGATCATATCGTTTCCCTTTTTTCAAGATGGATGCATCCGTTGTGTCCTGCCATGTGCCCGCTCACTTAGGGCTCATGGAGATAAAACTCATGCCGTTGCTGACATGGCGAATGGTGACCCTGGAATTGTCGATGCCACCTCCGCAAATCTCGTTCTGCACTTCATGGCTGGCCTGGGCCAGGTACAACCCACCCAGCACCGAGGCTTCGGTGCCCTGGGGGGAATGCATCACCAGGGGTGGGTTCAAGGAGGGTTTCAGGTAGCCCGGCTCGCGCAGCAGCATGCCCACCTGATGGGGGATTTCCGGAAAGCGCCCGAGCATGCCTCCCCCGAGGCAGATCACTTCCACCCGGAACAGCTCCACCAGGTTGGCCGTGGCCAGCGCCAGGGCCTGAACCGCCCGCAGGCGCCAATGGTTGAGCGTGGCCTCGTCGGAAAAGCCCATCGAGGCGACAAACTTGTCCAGTGAACGGAACGAGGCATAGGCCTGCAGGCAACCCGCCCTCCCGCAACTGCAGGGCGCCCCTCCGGGCCACACCAGCAGGTGTCCCAACTCGCGATCGGGCAACATCCGGCCTTGGTAGACCACACCGCCGCCAACCCCGGTCCCCAGGGAAAAATGCACCAGGTTCGAAGCCCGCATGACCGTGGCATCGCCGAAGGTCGCAGCCGTTCCGTCATCGCACCAGATCACCCGTTCGACCCCTTCGATGCGAAAGGCCGGGCCGATGGCCAGGCCCTCCCAGTCGGGTCGATTGGGCCAGCGGATGATGGTGCCGTCGGCATTGATCGTCGGCGCGCTGGCGATCACCAGGCAATTGATCGGGCCGTACAACGCTATCTGCTGGTCCAACAGAACCACTGCCTGTTCCAGGATGCTGTGCGGAACACAGCCGGCCGGAATCTCGATGCGTTCACGCTGCACAACGCGTCCGGCGACGCTGAAATGAAGGGCCATTTTGCTGCCGCCCAGGTCGATACTTGCGCAATGCATCAGAAGCGCCCTCCGCCATCGACCGCGATCACCGCACCGTTGATATAGGAAGCCCGGGCTGACGCAAGAAAGCCGACCACCGCCGCCACTTCCTCGGGGCGCCCCAGACGCCGCAGGCCAATGTGCTGGCACACCTGCTGCTCCTCGGCGGCACTGTAATGGGTCGGTGGTCCGGCCACCGCCCCCGGGGCCACGACATTGACAGTGATGCCGAACCCGCCGACCTCGAACGCCAACGACCGGGCATAGCCATGCAGCGCCGCCTTGGACGCGGCATACAGGCTTTGCCCGGGCATCCCGCTTTCGCCAGCCAGCGAGCCCAGGAGCACCACGCGCCCGGCTCGCTGGCCGAGCATGGGGCGCACCACCTGGCGCACCAGGCGGATCGTCGACTCGACATTGAGCTCGAACAGCCCATCGCCATCGAGTTGATTGCTGAGCAAAGCGGACTTGCGCAGCATCTTCGCGGCACAACAGACCAGGGCGTGAATCGGTCTTGAATCGGCGGCCAGGGTGGCCAGCATCCTTGTGGTTTCTTCTGCGCAAGTCAGGTCGCAAGCGACCGGAGTCAGTGTGCCAGGCAGCTCGGCGGTCTCGGCGACCAGAGCTTGCATACGCTCGATGTTGTGCTGATAGACCCCGAAGACCCAAGCGCCTTCACGAACCAGCTCTTCACATATCGCAGCGCCCAGCACACCTGAAGCCCCTGTGACAAGGCACACCCGTCCATTCAGTTCCAGCATGATTTTCCCTATCTGCGATCGAATTAATCAGGCAGCTGAACCGCTACCCTGTATGACACCCGGTACTGCATGGTTCCTGCCGTCGCCACAGGGAGCTGGCGAAAGTACTTGTCTTCGAAGCAGCTCAAACAGGGCGCTCCGTTGTGGTCATAGGTCTCGACCACGCATAGCCTCAACAGAGCGCCCAGCGGCGACCTGTGCAGCGGCCACTGACCACAGGAAAGCCCCGCCTGCTGTGACAGCAGGCGGATCATCAAGGGGTCTACGGCAATCCACTCGCCACAGATCTGCAGCTCGGCCCAGTAATGGCCGGTGGCATAGGGGGAACTGAGCAGCAGGCCGAAGACCTGCCTGGCAGGCAAGCCAAGTGCCTTGGCCCGCTCGACCAGCAATTTCGAGAAGCCACCGCATTCGGCCAGCTTGTGCCGGCTCATGAATTCAAGATCCCAACGAACTCCGTCATGCAGCATGTAGAACTGCATGTCGGCGCTGACTTCTTCGACCAACTCCCGAAACGGGCTCGGCAGGAGCAATATTCGGCCCGGTATGACTAGGTTTTGGCGGTAGAAGTCACCGCCCTGCGGTGCCTGCAGCACACACAGGCGCTCCGCTGCAGTCAGCACCTGGATCGGTCCCTGGGGCGGGTCTTTCTCGTTGAGCGCGTACACCAGTTCGACCTGCCGCTGGCGATCGGATTGGCGAAAGGCGGCAGCCCAGCTGCGCATGGCCAGTTTGTGCAGCGATGGCAAGCGCAGGTGCAAGGACAGGCTGTACAGGTCATCGGGGTCGAAGTACTCCCCGTGCTCCTGAAGACGCGAGGCCAGGCCGATGGATTTCAGCGCCGCCAGATCACTGTCGACAAAACCGTAGAGTCCCGCCTCCCCCGCCGCCACGCTGAACCGGCGATGGTGATCCTCGACCTTGCCCAGGTTATCGAGAACGGCATGCGCCAACGGCTGCCGAACAAGCGCCGGGCGGGTCATGCGAAGCTCGTCATTTCACATTGAGCAGCAGCCTGGCAACCGCTCAGCCCGGCGATGGTCGGGGCGATCTGCTGCAACTCGAGGGGCCCCGGAGCGGCCTTGATCCTGGCCCCGTCCAGCAGCACGAAGCCGCAATCGCGATGCCATCCCGACTGCGTGGTGCGTCGGACGTGATTGGCCCAGCGTGGGTCGCCCAAAGGCGGGCGCGTGGGATCCGCCGGGGTCACGATCAGGCTCGGGGCACGATGGGTATGGGGCCCCTGGTACACCTCCTCTCGATGGCGAACGCTGGCCAGCGCCGGTTGCCCGTCTGCAAAGCGGATATCGCTCAGGCATTGCATCACCGCCTGGCGCTGGGCGGCGCTGGCGCGTCCTTCATTGCACAGGTCGGCGCAGAGCATGACCCCATGGGAACCTTGCACCGTCTCCAGGGCAACGCTGCGCTGGAGATCAACCTGCCCTTGCTCGTCGAGCACTTGCAGGCCCGCGGCCCGCAAGTGCTGGTCAATGGAAAAGAACCCCGCCAGCTCGCCGAAGCCCATTTCGGAAAACACCAGCATCGACTCCGGGGCCAGGGACTGCAGACGCTCACAGGCACGGTCGATGAAGTCATAGGCCTGCAGAATCTGCGGGCGCTGCGCGGGCTCGGGGTCGAGCATTTCGTACCACAGAAAATGGGACAGGCGATCAGCCAGGGTCAGGTTGACGATCATCACATCCGCCTCTTGCGCAAGCGCCATGGCGCTGTCGAGCTGATGCTCGGCAATCCGGAAGGCCTGGGCCGCAAACTCGTCGAAGGGCTGCCCGGTGTAGAACAGCGACACGTCATGGGCATAGCGCACCCCCTGGGCATTCAGGTCACGCAGCAGGCTGCGCGGGTGGCTGGTATTCATCGAGTTGTGCATCGGGTAGGTGATCAGCGTGCCATTGAGCGGCTGCGGCGGATGAGTGAGCTGCACATTGATCACGGCAAAGCGCTGGCCGGCCATTTCCGGCCACTCCCACAGCCGTGTGGCCATGACATCGGTGGTTTCGAGAATCCGTGGAATTTCCCCCGAACTGTGGGCGCTCCAATAGGAAAAACAGCCATGGCGTCCCGGGTTGACCCCTGAGAACGCGGTGGCCAGATTGCTCGGTTCGTACGGCACCGGCCCACAATTCAAATGTCGATAAGAGCGCGCGCCAAGGCGCTGCGAGAACCATGGAAGCCGGCCTTTGGCAACTTCGGACTCCAGTACCAGCGGATCCATCCCTTCGGCAATGACAACTAATGTCTTCATAATATCAATTAGCCTCTTATCATCCCTGACTCCGGCAAACTTAGTGCATGCCGGACCAACACTTAGACATGACCGCAAAGTGACAATCGCTTTGCAATGTCGCGAATACCACCCCGTCAAGAAAGCAAATAAAAGGCAGCCGGATACAAACAACCCCTTTAATTAAAAAGGAGAGTTACATTGAGAATCCCAGATATGAAATGACACTTTCTTGACGTCAGCTATTTTTATAAAGCGCGCTCACGCCCGCTGCCAACCCCTCACAAACCCATTGAAACCGGGGCCTTCAGAGCGAATCAGCTATTTGCGAATTTTTAACACAGGGATTAACCCGAACACGACAACTGCAACTCGGAGAGTATTTCACAATATTACAAAGCATTGCTAAAAATAACCTTGCATTCGGATTTTAATCCCGTGTTATCTTCACGACGGTTCTGAAAGTAACAACTACAGAACCACCACTCAGAAACAACAGAACCTGCAGTGCGACAAATCCGACACCCAAATACAACTTCAGGCATAACACTTTAAACACCGGAGTTCTTTCCGAAACATCTCGGTAAAACTCTGCTTGCCTGTTGATTCAGCAACCTCTCCAAGGGAATGGATGTATGACCCTGGCTATTGATGGCGGTACCCCTGTTCGACAAACCCCTTATCCCGCTTGGCCACAGTTTGGCGCCGAAGAAGAAAGCGCTCTGCTGCGCAGCCTGCACCAGGGCCAGTGGTGGCGCATGCAAGGCCGCGAGAACCTGGACTTCGAGCAGGCCTTCGCGCAGTTGCACGGCGCCCATTCGGCCTTTGCCGTGAGCAACGGCACGGTAGCAATTGAAATCGCCCTGCAAGCTGCGGGCATCGGTGCCGGTGACGAGGTCATAGTGCCGGCCTTCACCTTCATCTCCACCTCGATGGCTTGCCAGCGCATCGGCGCCACGGCAATTGCCGTAGATGTACTGCCCGACACTCTGTGCATCGATCCGGCCGCCGTGCTGGCCAATATCGGCCCCCGCACCCGGGCGATCATCCCGGTACACATGGCCGGGCACATGTGCGACATGCTCAGCCTGTCGAGAATCGCCGACCAGCATCAATTGGTGATCATCCAGGACGCCGCCCACGCCCACGGCGCGCGTGGTCACGCAGACACCGGGATTGGCGAATATGGCTCCCTGGCCTGCTTCAGCTTCCAGAACTTCAAACTGATGACCGCCGGTGAAGGCGGCCTGGTCCTGTGCCCCAATGAAGAGCTGCGCGAGAAGGTCTTCCTGTACGGCAATTGCGGGCGCCCGCTGGGTGATCGCAGTTATCAGCACACCGTGGTGGGCACCAACGCCCGGTTGAGCGAGTTCAGCGCCGCGGTGCTCGGGGCCCAGCTTTCGCGCCTGGAGCAACAGACTCGCGTGCGCCAGCACAACGCCCACCTCCTCAGCGAAACACTGGCCCGCCAGGGACTGGTCTGCGCGCAGGTACGTACCCGGGACGCCCACACCCATCCCTACTACATGTTCCTGTTCACCCTCAACGACCTCCCGGGCCAGCGCGTGCTGGATCGCAACCAGGTGGTGGACTGCCTGGTGGCCGAAGGCATCCCGGCGTTCCGCGCCTATCAGGCGCTGTACCGCATTCCCAGTTTCTGGCAGGCGCCCGCCCCCACCCGCCAGGACCTGGCCCAGTGCATCGCCGCCTGCCCGGTGACCGAGCACATTGCCCAGCGGGGCATCTGGATCCACCACCGCGCCCTGCTCGGCAACGAACAGGACACCCTGGACATCGCCACGGCCATCGCCAAGGTCCACCAGCACCTGGCCGGCGAACGATGATCAAGCCCCGCGTCGCCCTCGTCGGGGCCGGCTGGGTGGTGCGCAACATCTGGGCACCACTGCTGGTGCAGCACCACGCGCAGATTGTCTCGGTGATCGATCCCCAGGCCGATGCGGGCGAGGCTTTCCCAGCCCTGTCGCCTGGCCCGCGCTGGCATCGCTGCATGAGCGACCAGGCGTTGCAGGGCTGCAACCTGGCCCTGATCTGCTCGCCCAACGTGCATCACGTGCAGCAAGCCTTGAGAGCCATGGACCAGGGTCTGCACGTGATCCTGGAAAAACCCGCCTGCCTGTCCTCCGAGGAGGCCGAGCAGCTGATCCAACGTAGCCGTGAAACCGGTGCCGATCTCCTGGTCAGCGCCGCGGCGGCTCACCGCAGCGATGTCCGGGCCATGGTTGCGGCGCTGGCCGAGGGCGCCGTGGGCAACGTGCACTGCATCGATGTCAGCTGGCGCCGCAGGCACGGGGTGCCACGCCCGGGTTCCTGGTTCACCCAGGCCCGCCAGGCACTGGCCGGCTCGGGTGCGGACCTGGGCTGGCACCTGCTGGAAGTGGCCCTGCACGCACTGGACTATCCGCTGATCGAGGCCGCCTTGTGCAACCACGTGCCGGCGACGGCCGATGAAGGTCGGCACCAGGCCAGTTGGCGCGCCGACCAGGACCCGGGGCAGATCGGCATCGTCGAAGTCGAGTCGCAGTCATTCAGTTGCCTGCAGGCCCGGGGCGGTACGCTGGTGCGCATGAGCACCGCCTGGGCCTGCCACCAGGAGCGTGATGAAACCCGCATCACCCTCTACGGCAGTGCCGGCGAACTCTGCCTGCGCACCACCTTCGGCTTCAGCCAGAACCGCATTCAACAGCCCAGCCTGATGCTGACCGCGAACGGCACCCAGACCCCACTGGCCTTCACCGCCGAGGACAACCTCGCGCCCTACCGGGATTTCCTCGGCAGCCGTATCGCCCGCCTGGGCACTTGTCCGCAGAGCCGCGAACTCGAGTACCGCAAGCTGCGCTCGCTGGCCTCGGCGATGTCCTCCCTCTACCCCCATCTCACGCCATCCTGCGGCGCGCGGTCAGGTGACTGACCCCACGCCGCAGCCAGGAGCCGCTCCCATGGCCAGTTCCACATTGCTCAAAGACAAGTTGCTGCAGCTTTCCAAACTGTCAGGACCGATTGTCGTGTCGCGCATCGGCTTCCTGCTGCTGTCCCTGGTGGACACCATCATGGTTGGGCGCTACGCCACCGAGTCGCTGGCAGCCATCTCTATCACCCACGCCATTGCCGACACCTACATGCTGATTGCCGCGGGGTTGCTGTTCGGCATCCTGGTCATGGGCTCGATCGCCATCGGCCAGCAGGACCCGCGCGCCGCCGGCCTGGCCGCCCAGCGCGGGATCGTCCAGGCCATCGGCCTAGGGCTGGCCTGCGCCCTGGCCAGTGTCGCCAGCCTGCCCTTGCTCGCACGGTTCGGGGTGCAGGCGGAACTGGCCGCGGCCATTGCCGAACTGATGGTGATCGTGGCGCTGGGGTTGCCGGCGATCCTGATCTATATCGCCTACTCGTTTTTCCTCGAGGGCATCTCCCGGCCCATGCCCGCCACCCTGGTGATCCTGGGCGGCAACCTGGTCAACGCGGTGCTGTGCTATGCCATGGTCTACGGCGAGTTCGGCCTGCCGGAAATGGGGGCCCTGGGCTCGGCCTGGTGCACCACCATTGTCCGCCTGTTGATGGCCCTGGCGATCGTGCTGTATGTGCACCGGATCATGGCTGACCGGGCCGACTTCGGGATCAACCAGCGCTTTGCCTGGGCCTGGCCGCAATGGCAGATGCAACGCCGCATCGGTTACGGCGGTGGCTTGAGCTTCGGCATCGAGGCCCTGGCCTTCATGCTCATCGCGGTCATGGCCGGCGTGGCCTCGCCGCTGATCGCCGCCGCCTGCGCGGTGCTGGTCAACATCCGTTCGATCCTGTTCATGATCCCCATGGGGATCGGCTTTGCCACCTCGATCCAGGTGGGCATGGCCCATGGCAACCGCGACCTGGCGGACATCAGGCTGTCAACCCGCGCCGGCCTGCTGCTGGGGGTGTCCCTGAGTTCGCTCTGCGCCTTGGTCCTGGCGGTCCTGCCGGGCCCTTTGCTGGGGCAATACAGCCATGACTCGCAGCTGTTGGCCGTGGCCCTGCCGAGCATGCTGCTGTTGGCTCTGGCGCTGCCTCTGGATGCCTGGCAGGGGATCATGTCCAATGCCCTGCGCGGCCGCGAAGACGCCCTGGCGCCGACCCTGATCCATGCCATTGCCTACCTGCTGCTGATGGTGCCCCTGGGCTGGCTGCTGACCCTGCACTGGCAACGCGGCCTCAATGGCCTGGTGGAAGCCATGCTGGTTGGCAACCTGGTCGCCGCGGTACTGATGACCCAGCGTCACCACCAGCTCAATCAACAGCCCGGCCAGGCCGGCCCCGCCGCCAGCCTGCGCGACGAGGGTGCCTGATGCAACTTTCGGTGATCATGCCGGTGCATGCCAAGGCCGAACGCCTGCGCCTGACCCTGGCCAGCCTGCAGCGCCAGCAGACGCGCTGCAGATTCGAGACGGTGATCGTGGCCGACGCCGCCCAACCCGCTGTACTGGCCCTGATCGACGCCTTGCCGGGCGCACGGGTCGTCCGTTCGCCGGGCCTGGGGCGCGCCGCAGCGCGAAATCTCGGGGCCAGTGTCGCCGGGGGCGAGGTACTGCTGTTTCTTGACGATGACATCCTGGTCCAGGACGGTTTCTTCGAGGCCCACCTGCAGGCCCAGGAGGAACGCGAAGGCCTGGTACACGGCCGGCTACGGGAGCTGATTGCCCTGGGCCCGGTGAGCGATCCGGCCCTGGGCACCGCCGGCTGCCCGCCGATCCTGGTGGAAGACCTGCTGGCCGGGCGCTGGACAGCGCAAGGCGCGCGAACCCTGGCCAACCCCCTGGAGCAGGCCGCTGAACATCCACGGGCTAACCAATGGCCCTGGCTGGCCTGTGCCGGGGCAAATATTTCCCTGTCCCGCAGCGCCTGGCGACAGGTCGGAGGGTTCGACGCCTCCTATGGCCGGCGCTGGGGCATGGAAGACCTGGACCTGGGTTACCGGTTGTGGCGGGCCGGGGTCAGGCTGAGCCTGGAACCCCGCGCCTGCGGCTACCACATGTCCCATCACAATCCCCAGCGCTGGGAGGACCACCGGCATAACCTGCAACTGTTCCAGGCCCAGGCCCCGATTGCCGAGGCCCTGGCCCTGGATGAACTGCTCTCGCCCACCGGCTCGGTGCAGCGCTACATTGCCCGGGTCGACCAGATTCGGCAGAACGCGGTGTCCCCCTGCACCCGGCAGTGACGCTGCAGGGCCTGGAGAAAACGCCCCTGGCCGGCAAACAGCATCACGACCTGGGAGCGGTAGCACAACGCAGCATCGCGCCACGCCGGCCATGAACAGGCGATATCCTCGGCCTGCAGCTGCAGGCCCAAGGCCTGCACATGCCGCTCCAGCGCCTGCTGCGACATCTGATCGGCATAGGGAAACTCGCTGTAGAAGTACAGCCGATTGGTCAGCCCGCGCGCCAGGCAATGGGTCAGGCAATGATCGACGTGAGCACCGATGGCCAGCGGCGCGCAGACCACATCCTGCGGCCGGAGAAACCCTTGCAGCGCAGCCACCAGGGCCGGCTCCGGCTCCGGCCAGGATGCCGGGGTGGAGTCCAGAAACAGTGACGCCAGGCTGGCGTGCGCAAAGCCTCCGGCCTGGTCCAGGCGCAACGCGCCATCCGCCGCCTCCAGGTTCGAGCAGCCGTAGCCGAGGATCGTGGCGGCGCGCCGATCCTCTGCACGACGTTGTCCAGGGGTGGAAAAGCAGCGCCAGCGCTGCTCGGGTGCACGGGCCTGGATCAGCCCTGCTCCGGCGTCGCCGGCAAACAGGCTGAGCAGCTGGATGTCCTGGTGCGGTGCCCAGCGCGCCAGGCCGCTACCCAGGGACCAGACGCCATCGTCCGGGTGCGGTGACAGCACCACCACCCGTCCATTTCCCAGCTCACCGAGCATTGGCGGTGCTGCCGGCATACAGCTGGCCCAGGCGCAGGAACCGGGAAATCTCCCGGTCATTGCGCTCCACCACCCGACAGCGGCCCATCTTCAGGGGCGAGAGCTGGATGTCCGGAAAGTTACGCATCTGGACCCAGGACAGGTGCGCAAAGGCCTGGTGCAGCGCCTGCAGCTCGGCCTCGCACGCCGGCACTCGCAACGCCAGCGGCACCTCGGCCAGGCGTCGAGCGCTGGCACTGAAGGCCTCCTCGAAGGCACTGCAAACATGGGTTTCGGGACAGGGCACGCAGTAATCCAGGTACAGGCCAAAGCGCAGCAGCGCCTGATGCATCTCGGCCTCCTGCTTGACCTGTGCCACTGAAAGCACATCGTGGCTGCCAAAGTTGAGGTAGCCGCTGCGCATGGCCGGCGGTGCCTTGAGTGACTGCAGGGCGCGACAGACGAACATCAAGAGCCCACCCAGGTCCTTGAAGCCATTGACCGCAAAGCAGTCGAATTGCCCAACCAGGCTCTGCGGCAAGGGCTGGAAGACATCGTAATGAACCACCTCGATATTGTTGAAACCCTGCTGCGCCGCAACCCGGGCAATGGTCGCCAGCAACTGCGGGTCGATATCTGCCACGACGATCCGCCGGCGATAGCCGTGTACCGCGAGAAACAGCGAGAACAACGCGTCGTCCCCCAACAGCAACAGCGCCTCGTGATTCAAGTCACCCAGGCTCTGCATGATCTTGTAGCGGCGGATCAAGGTCTCGTAGGTCTCGATGGATTGACTGTACTGGCTCTGCTTGTCGCTGATGAGATCGGTGAGGATCTCGCGAAAGTGCGGGTTCAAGCGCAGGCTGTCGTCGCCCACCAGATGCAGGCCGCTGCCCGGCAGCGGGACCTCGTCCGCCCCCTCGCGGACAAAGCGCTGCGCCGAGCCCTCCGGCACCACGCGCAACTGCCCCTCGGCCAGCAGTTGTGCCAGGCACCAGAGCACCTGGCGCACCGTCAGGCGCGACGACAACAGTTGATAGACCCGCTGGGGGCTGGCGAGCTTGCACAGCAGGTCGTCCAATGCCGCGGGATCCGCGGGTAAAGCGCTGGACAGCATCGCCAGTCCTGTCTGTAGATCCGTTCGAGTTGCAACGAGCGTAGGCATGCAGCCTCCTGTAGGCCTGGTGGAAATGAGATGCCGTCAGAGCACGGCGTGCAGAATGTTCCCGGCACAGCGGCCGTGAAAGAAATTGACTCCGACTTCCAGGGTCTCGCCGCGCCGGTCGGAAAACCCCAGTCCGGTGCCGAACAGCCCGGGCACCGCTGCACCGCCGACGGTCAGTTCGTGGGTCTGCGGGTGCTTGCACAGGTTGCCGTCGAGCTGGTCGAGGCTCAGCTGGCGGCCCTGGCCATCCAGCAGCCCGGGCACCCGGGGTCGGTAACCGGTGGCGTTGATCAGCAGCGCGCCGCGGGCGAGCCAGGGTTGCGGGTCAGTGGCGCCGATGTGCAGCACCACACTGGCCCGCGCTCCGGCCTCGATCTGCAGCAGGGTGTCCTGGGCCGCGCCGCGCAAGCCGCAGAAGCGGTTGACCTCGCCGCTGTCCTCATCCACCCGGTCCTGGGCGCGCAATGGCGCGGCCACCCGGGTCGAGGCCGCCCATAACGCCGGGCGCCGGCGGCACAGAACCTGGATCGAGCCGGGGCCGAGCCAGCCGGCGAAGCGCTCGAGCAAATAGCCGACCACGGAAAAGGCGCTGTGGCTGCCACCCAGCACGACCACGGCTTTGCCCTGCTCCAGGGCCTGCAGCAGCGCCGGATCGACCTGCCCGCGCAATACCCGGTCGGAGCACAGCGTCGAGGCCGTCGACACGCCCTGCTGGTGCTGCAAGTCACGCACCCGGGCACCACAGGCCAGCACCAGATAACGGCTGGAACAGCTACCCCAGCTGCCGCTGACCGTGAAACCGCCAGCCTCGCAGCGGATTGCCTCGACCCCGTGGGCAAAATGCACCGCCGCGTTGGGGTGGGCCAGACACAGCTCGATGATCACCTGCGCCAACTGGCGCAAAAACGCCGAGACCTGCACCAGTGGCACCACCTGGTCCGGGGCCTGCAGCCAGCGCTGTACCTGGGGCTGCTGCAGGCACTGGGCAAAAGCGCCGTCGCGGCGGATGCCGGCAAGAAAATCGGCGATCGGCGAATTGGCTTCGATCTCATAGCTCAGGCAGTCCCACTGCTCCAGGGAGCCACTGCGCTCATGCACCTGCACCCCACAGTCGAGCATTTGCCGCAAGCGGCCGTTGCGGTCTGCAGTAATGAACAGACCCAGGGCCGCAGGCCCGAATCCGATGATCTGTAGCAAGGTATCCATGGCGTTATCCCTTAAGGCGACTGCATGGGATCGAGCCGGCGTTTGCCGGCGCGATCAGAATGAATAGGAAAGCTCCAACGCCACGTGGGAATCACTGGCCAGCGCGTCCCAGACCACATCGCTCGCGGAGCTGTTGATCAGCACCGCGCTGACACCGGCCCGCACGGCATCGCTGAGCCCCAGGTCGAGGGAGGCGCTGAGCATGTTGTTGCCCAGGTCGGAGGCCTGCGCGGTGTAGCCCAGGAACACCGAAGACAAATGGGCATCATTGAGTTCCAGGCGTGCACCCAGCAGGAACTTGCGATCGAAGATGCTTACCGGCGCCAGCCGCTGGTCACGGTCGTGGTGGTATTCACCGATCAGGCTCAGGTCGGCATCGCGCCAGGCCCGGGTAATGGCGTACTCCAGGCCCACCGACAGCTTGCGCGAGTTGTAGGCACTGTCCGAGACCCGCTGGTCCAGGGCCTCCAGTTTGTACAGCCACTGCTCCCTGACCCAGATCGCATCCAGCCCCCATTGCGCGACCTCGGTGTACTGGGCCACCAGGCTGTCGCCCTCGCTGCGAAATGCCGGTGAGCGATTGGTGCCCTTGAAGTAGCTGAGGCCGATGTCCAGGTCGGCCACCGAGATGAAGTAACGCGCCGCCAGGTCCAGGGAGTCCGGATCGCCGCCGTGGATGTACTCGGCCGGCGGCTGTACCCGGTAAGCGGCAAACCGCGCCGGCTCACTGTAGAACTGCACCGGCTCGAAACCGTCGAGCAGGTACAGGCTCAGGTGCCCGGGCCCCAGGGTACTGCCGAGCTTGATGGCCTTTTGCGAGAGTTTTTCCTCCGGCTGCAGGCCGTCGAGGTTGTCGTAGGTGTTGATCACGTCCACCAGCTGGCGGGTCTCCATGACGCCCCAGTGCTCCTTGATCCGCCCCACCTTCAGCTCGCGATTGTCCTGTTCCAGGAGCACGAACAGCTCATCCCAATAGAAACTCGGCCGCGGGTCCTTGGACCCGCTCTCCAGATAACGCGGGTTGACCACCAGACGCAGGCGCAGGTTGTCCCAGCTCTGCAGGTACTGGTAGTCCAGGCCCAACTGCGCGGTGCCGGACAGATGCCCATCGTCGACGCCCTCGGCCGGCGACGAGGTGAAGAAGTAGCGCTTGAGCGCGATCTTCGCCGACAACCCCTGCTCCGCCTCCGCGTGCACCTGGGTGACGCTCCAGCACAGCCCCAGCAGCAACGCCTGGAGCCTGCGGTGGCCCGTGCCTGGGATCATTGCGTCAGGTTTCCAAGCCTTGCCGGCTCAAAGGCGTCCTCGCGGATGCCGGTACGAAACTGCACATCGGAACTGACCAGGACGGTTTGCCGACCGGTGATGTGGTTGACCATGGTCATGTTCAGGGCACGCCAGTAGCGCCCGAGGAACAACTGATAGTCACCCAGGGTCAGGGTCTTGAACTTGCTGCCCTTGCGGTCGTAGTACTCGGTCTTCATCTGCCGGTAGTCGGTCTTGTTGTACCAGATCCAGATCGACGAATAGCCCGAGTACGGATACAGCGGCACCTGCTTGACCACCGCGCACTGGAACTCGCCGCAGGGTTCGTCACGCAACCACTGGTAGTCGTAGTTGCCGACCTCCATCGAACCGATGTCCTCGTAGGAAAACTCGCTGCCCGAGAACGAACCGGAGCGGTCGGCCGCAGCCACCCGCTTGACCCGCTTGAGGGCCGGCAGGTACAGCCAGACCTGGTCGCCCTCCTTGATCTTGGAATGGATCAGCACCCGGGAATTCTTGATGTTCTCCGGGGCCTCGAAGGTCAGCAGTACCTTGTCACCCACCGCCGTACTGGCGGTTTCAAAGCTGTTCATGCGCATGAAACGGTCGGTACTGGCGCCCTCCTTTTCCACCAGGGTCAGGCGGATCCTGGCACTGGTGTCCTGGTAGCCCAGGTCACTGTCGCGCCAGCGATGGGCGTATTGCTGCCCCAGTTCCTGCTCCGGGCTGGCCAGCGAGGAGGCCTGGTACAGCAGCGCGCAGAGTGACAGGCAGGCGCTGGATACGGCTTTGCAATTCATGGTCGGTTCCTTCTCTGGATTCGGGTCGGGGTTCAGGCTTCGCGGGTGGCCAGTCGCGTGGCGGCGCGGCCCCACAGGAAGCGGTCAAAGGTCAGCAGCACCAGGGGCAGGCACAACGCGTCGAAGATCAGCCCGAGGAAGATCGCGATGACCGCCAGCAAACCGAAATCGGCGTTCATCGAAAACGGCGACAAGGTCATCACCATGAAACCCGAGGCCAGGATCACTGCGTTGGCGAACACCGACGGCAGCACATGCTGGTAGGTCAGGCGCAGCGCTTCCCGTGGCGGATGGCCCTGCACCAGGCGCAGCCCTTTGTAGTGGCTCATGATGTGGATCGTGGCCTCGACGATCAGGCCGTAGACCACTACGCAGACATTGATCGCCGCGGTATTGATCTCGCCGCGCCACAGGCCCCAGAGGCCGAACATGATGAAGAACGGAAAGACGTTGGGCAGGATGCTGATCAACCCCAGGCCGGCATTGCGCAGGAACAGCGCAACCATCAGGGTGATGGTCACCAGCTCGAACAGCAGGCCATTGACCATGTACTCGATGCTGATGTGCGTGAGGTTGGCGAACACCACCGCCTCGCCGGTGCCCAGGCCCGGCACCAGCGCCGAGCGATCGGCGTGGGCCTGCCACCAGTCATCGGCGCGCTGCTTGATGTCGCGGATCTGCTGGGTGTCGAGCCGGGTCAGGGTCACCACCAGGCGCGTGGCAGACTTGTCGATGTTGATCTGGCTGCCCAGGTCGAGGCCGAACGGCAGCGACATCTCGTAGACCAGCAGCATCTGCGCAGCCAGCGCCGGGTCAGTGGGCAAGCGGTACTCGTCAGCCTGCCCACCGTTCATGGTCTGGTTGAGCTTCTTCAAGGCGTCGCCGAGGGTCGTGACCGAATCGACTTCCGGCTGGGCCCTGAGCCACTGGGCGAAACGATCCAACTCGGTGAGAAAGCCCGGGTCGGATATATCGCCCTTGGCCGAGGTGGCGACATATTCCAGGCGATAGATCCCGGACAGGTTGTCCATGGCGAACTCGGTGGCGTTACGCACCGGGATGCTGGTGTCGAAGTTCTCCACGATGCGGTCATTGATCAGGTTGTTGCGCGCCGGCTCGATGGCCAGCACGAACAGCACCACGAACCCCAGCAGCCACAGTTTCGGGTAGCGCAGCAACGGCTCCATGTACAACGAATAGCGCCGGCTGGCGGCCCCTTCCAGCGGCTTGAGTCGCAGCAGCGGGATCAGCACCGCGGCCACCGAGAGGGTCACCAGCAATGCCATCAGGGCACCGATGGCCGCCAGCACCCCGAACTCCTTGTAGGGCGGCGAGGCAGCGAACACCAGGCTGTAGAAGCCCACGGCATTGGTCGCCGTGCCAATGGCGATGGGCTTGATGGTGTCCTTGATCGCCGCGCAAGCCAGGTCCACCCGGCGGTTGCCGTACTCGCCGCTCATCTGCCGCGCGGCGGACAGCACATGCATGATCTCCGCCACCGAGGTGGCCAGGACGATGGTCGGCAGCAGCCCGGTCAACGCCGTCGCCTCGAAGCCCAGCCAGCCGCTGGCACCCAGGGTCGCGGCGGTGGCCATGCTGATGGCGATCAGCACCACCAGCAAGGCGCCGAGGCTGCGCAGCATCAGCACGGTCACCAGGAGAATGATCAGGTACATCAGCGGGGTGAGCACCGCCATGTCCTGCTGCGCCGCTGCCGGGTAGGCCGCTTCCACGGCTGCCAGGCCGGTCAGGTGCACCTGCAGTTGCGGGTTGTTGCGGGCAAACTCATCCAGCAGGCGCTGGCCTTCGGCGGTGGCCGCCAGCGCCGCGTCCAGGGTCTGCGGCGGAAACTGCAGGGTGACCAGCACGCCCACCGTCTGGCCATCGCTGGAAACCAGGCGCTTGACCAGTTCGATGTCGTTGCGGCCCAGGCGCTCCATCAATTCGATGTGCGCCGGCGTCAGGTCGCTGGGCTCGCGCACCAGGGCTTCGACGTGCACCGTGTCGCCTTCGGCGAACACATGCTGGAAGTTGGTCACCGAGTCCACCCGGTAGGCGTGGGGAATGTGCCAGGCCTGTTGCGTCAATTCATGCAACTGCTCCAGGTATTCCCGGGTAAACACCGTGCCCTTGGGGTTCTTGATCACGAACAGCAAGGTGTCGGACTTGCCGAACTGCCGGTGCAGGGCGTCCAGTTGCTCGACGGTTTTCTCGCCCTCGGGAAAGAACGCCCGGTAGTCGGCGGCAAAGCGGATCGAGGTCATCCCCCAGGACAGCCCCGCGACCAGCGCCACTACCAGGGCGAACAACCAGAAACGGTAACGCTTGAGCACGCGCTCGAAGGTCGAAGTGGCCATCAGTGCTGTCCTCCACCGATGCGCCCAATGACCGCCAGCAACTGCCCGACGCCATCGTCGACACTGCACCCTGCCGTCTCGATCAGGCACTCGCAGGCCACCGGTGGCTCGTAGGCGCTGTCAATCCCGGTGAACTCCGGCAACTGGCCACTGCGGGCCCTGGCGTACAAGCCCTTGGGATCGCGCGCCTCGCACAAGGCCAGGTCGGTGGCGACGTGCACTTCAATGAACGACGGTGCGGCAAACAACGTCCGTGCTCGCTCGCGGTCCTCGACAAACGGCGAGATCGCACTGACCAGGACGATATAGCCACTGTCGTAGAACAACCGGGCCACTTCCCCCAGGCGACGGATATTTTCCTTGCGGTCGGCTGCACTGAACTTCAGGTCGCTGTTCAACCCTGCACGCAGGTCGTCGCCGTCCAGCACCCGCACGCGTGCGCCCAGTTGCCCGAGCCGTGCTTCCAGGGCCCTGGCCAGGGTCGACTTGCCGGCACCCGAAAGGCCGGTGAACCAGACACACAACGGTCCGTGGGCAAGCCAACCGGCCGCCTCGTCGAGGGACGCGATGGCGCCGCTATTGCCCATGTCATCGATATTCACTGTCACGTCTCTCATAAACAGATCCAGTAGGTTCACTCGTACACCGAGCGGATGATTCGGCAGGGATTGCCTGCCGCCAGTACTCCGGCCGGGATCGAGCGTGTCACCACGCTGCCGGCGCCGATGACGCTGCCGTCGCCGACCTCCACGCCCCCCAGCAGCACCGCTGCGGCGCCGATCCAGACATCGTTGCCCAGCACAATCGGCGCCGCCCGCTGCACGCACTTGAGGCGACCGTCGATGCGCACCGTGCGCGCCCGGGGGTCCATGGGGTGGGCAGTGGTCATCAATTGCACGTTGGGCGAGAGGTAGCTGCGGTCGCCGATGAGGATCCGGTTGCCGTCCAGGAAGGTGCAGTTCATGTTGATGAACACCTCATCGCCGATCTCGATATGCACCCCGTAATCACAATAAAAGTTGGGTTCTATCCAACTGTTCCTGCCCACTCGTTTGAGTAACTTCGCCAGCAGGGCTTGCTGTTCCTTGAACGCCAGCGGGGAACAGTCGTTAAAGCGTCGTTGCAATGCCTGGGAGCGAAAACGCATGCGTGCAAGTTCCAGGTCTGGAGTACAGAACCACTCTCCCGCGAGCATCAACTCATGGGCCGAACGACCTTCGTCGATCACAATGGGTGGGGATTGGGAAACGTCCATGTCCAACTCCGAAGTTCTGGAAAGTCAGGCCTGGGGCAACTTTTCATAGGTCGATATATGTTTGAACGAACCTTCGACGAAGGGCGCCTGGTCCCAGTTCGACCAGCGCTGTACCAGGCGCATGCCGGCCAGTTCGGCCATCAGGTCCAGTTCCGCCGGCCAGGCATAGCGCAGCTCTACCGGAATCACTTTCATCCCCTGTTCCTGCATGCGGATGAAGCGGCAGCTGACCCGCTGCGCGACAGCGTCCAGGCGCGAGGCTTCCAGCAGCACCTCATTGCGCTCCAGGCCGCCGACATAGACCGGCTGGTCCTTGCCGTAGCGCGACAGGTCCGGGTAGAACGTCTCGATCACCAGGCGTCCATGGTCCTTGAGCAAGGCGCTGGTGGCCTTGAAACAGCTGACCTGGGCGGCCTGGGACAGCAGCAGGAACAATGAGCTGAAGGTGCAGAAGGCCAGGCTGAACGGCCCCCCCGCCACCCCCTCAAGGGTGGCGAAGTCCGCCTCGGTCAGGGGAATGCCGGCCGCACCGGGCTTGGCCCGGAGTTTCTCCAGCATCGACGGTGAGGCATCGACGCCATGCACCTGCACCCCCCGCTCATGCATCGGCAAGGCAAAACGCCCGGTACCGATGCCCAGTTCCAGCACCGGCTCGCGGGTGCCCGCCATTGCCACCAGGACCTCGATGGCATTGGCCGGGGCCTCGCCATACAGGTCGTCATAGATATCGGCCAGGGTCTCGCCGTAAGTGCTGGCATCGCTCATGTGCTCATTCCACTCTGTGGTTTTTTCAGGGCAATAAAGTCCCGTGCGGGGGATATGATCCCCCGCAGGAAACAACCGTTAGTTAGGTGTTCAGTTCAAAAGACTATTGATTGAGTGCTTGCCTTACATAGTCAGCAAGATGCTTCTTTTGAACATCCGATACAGCAAACAACTTTATATGCCGGCGGAACTTCCCAGTGCCTTCGAGCACCCCGTGCGGGTCATCGAACAAATAGCCCTGGCCAAACTCCACCGATACATGGTCGGTGTAGGCATAGACCCCGCAGAACGGTGCCACACGGGAAAACATGATGCCCCCGTACTTGACCATCTCCGCGACTGTGCCGCTGGTTTCCTCCACCACCTGACGCACTCGCTGGACGATATCCAGCAAGGCGCCGTGGGTACTGCCGATGTCCTCGAGCAACGCCAGGACCGCATCCTCGGTGTTACGCATGGTCAGGCACTCCCTGGCGCTCTGCGGATTCAGGCCCAGCGTTCACTGGCCCACCGGGGTGCACAATTCGACCAGGGTTCCGGCCGGGCACCGTACATAGGAAACCACCTGCCCCCAGGGCTTTTGCTGTATGGCCGCATGCTCCGTGGCCCCGGCGGCCAGCGCCTTGGCGTGGGCCTTGGGCACATCGTCGGTGACCAGGGCAATCTCGATGCCCAGGGGTTTGTGCTGAGGGCTGCAGAACTGATAGCCGCCTTCGCAATTGGAGTCCGCCAGGCCACGGCTGGCGAAGGCCAGGGTCGTGGCGCCACTGTCGAGTTCACCGTAATCGCCGGACTCGTCGAGGAAGCGACGGGAGAAACCGAAGGCGTCCTCGAAGAAACGGATCGAGGCTTCGACATCGGGGACATAAACAATCGTGTATCCAAACTTCACAGTGTCACTCCTTTAATTACCCTGTTTATGAGGTTCATGGCGCCTGGGTGGCGCCCATGGAACCAAGGCGAATTTTCCCGGTAAGCGGCGCGATCCGCCAGTGCAGAATCAGCCTGGAACAGCATTTTCAGACACTTGCCGTCATGGCCTGCGGCCATTATTGAGGCCTCTGCCGAGGCGGCCCGTGGCAGCCCGCCGCTCTTGTCACGACCGCTCATGGGCCTGCCTGCCGGCCATCCGCCGCGAAGGCATCACGCCCCGCCGCGACAGCCAGGCAGTCCACGATCTGCTCCAGGGCTGCCCCGGAAAGGATGCTGTAGTGATCACCGGCCAGGGTCAGGCAATGAGCGTCCCGGGCCTGCTCGGCCAAGGGGCACAGCCCGCTGGACGCGCGTTCGACGCTGGCTTGCAGGTGCCAGGTCGGGCAAGCCAGCGGTCGATAGCGATAATCGAGCAAGGCCGCATAATGCCGGCAGAACAGGGCAAAGCGCTCCTGGGTGGCACTCTCGCAGACCTCAGGCACCGCCTGGCCTGCAGCCTGGATCTGGGCGCAATGCTCCAGGTCGTACTGAAACAACTGCTGCAACAGGCTCGGTGGCAATTCCAGCACCGTGTCCAGCGGCGCTCCCGCGTCGAGGGTCACCAGCGCCAGTTGCCGATGGCCACGGTCGCTGAGCAGGCGGGCCATTTCCACTGCCAGCACGCCACCGAACGACCAGCCGGCGAGCACCACCGGACGCGCCGCCTGCAGGCTGTCCTGCAACTGCTCCAGGTACTCCCGGGCCTGGTCCTGAAGCGTATCGAAACGCTGGCCGGCGTCGGCACACAGCCCCATCACCTGGAAATCCTCGCGGGTGGCACGAATCAGCGGCCAGTAGCACGACAGCGCTCCGCCCACCGGGTGCACCAGTACCAGCAAGGGTTGCTGGCCGTGGGCAGCGGCGCAAAAATCCACCCGGTTGCGATGCCGCTGTCCCGTGCCCTGCACATGGCCGAGCAAGGCGTTGACCGAGGGATAGGAGTAGATGTCCGCCAGGCTCAGGTCCAGCCCCAGTTCAGTGTTCAAGCCCAGCAGGATATGCACCGCGTGCAGCGACGAGGCGCCCCGCTCGAACCATGAGTCAGCCGGGCCGCGCACGGCCGGCAGCACCCGCTGGACGCAACCCAGCAGCAGCTCCTGCCGGGCTGAGAACCCCGGGTCGTGCGCCGGCACGCGGGGCTCGCAGAGGCCTGGCAACAATGCCACCAGTGCCCCCCGGTCCACCTTGCCGTTGGCGGTCAGCGGCATCTGTGGCAGCGCGAAGAGCTGCACCGGCAGCATGTAGGGATTGAGGTACTGCGCCGCGAATGCCAGCAATTGCTCGGCATCGGCTGCCGGCTGGCCAGCGACGAAGAATCCGTACAAGGCCCCGCCAGCGTCCACGCACACCGCCACCTGCTCGACCCCGGGCGCACGCCCCAGTACCGCGTCGATCTCCGCCAGTTCCACGCGCATGCCATTGAGCTTGACCTGCAGGTCCTCGCGGCCGAGGAACTCGATCTCTCCGTCCATCCGCAAGCGCCCCATGTCACCGGTGCGGTAGACCCGCTGCTGCAGCCCGGGCTCGATGAAGAATGCCTGTTCGGTCCGTTGGCGATCATGGGTGTAGCCCGCCGCCAGGCCGTCGCCGGCGATGTACAGCATGCCCTTGACCCCAGGCGGGCAGCGCCGGCCCAGGGCGTCGAGAATATAGAACCGCTGGTTGCTCAAGGGCCGGCCGTAGGGAATGCTCGGCCACTCCGGATCCACTTGCTGCACCTCGAAACAGTTGGACCAGATGGCCGCCTCGGTGGCGCCCCCCAGGGCCACGAAACGCGAGCCTGGCGTCAGCTCCCGCAGGCGCCCGGGCAACCCCAGGGCGATCCAGTCGCCGCTGGCCATCCACAGGCGCACGGTCGCTGCCGGCGCCGGCAGGCCCACCGCCCTGGCATAGCCCAGGGCCATTTCCATGATCGCCGGGACCGAGTTCCAGACACTCGCACCGTGGGTCCGTGCCGCGTCGAGCCAGGCCTGGGGCTCGGCCCGATCGCCATGGGCCGGCAGGATCAGCGCACAGCCGCACAGCGCCGGCATGAACAGGTCGAATACCGACAGGTCGAAGCTGAACTCACTGACCCCCAGCAGCCGGTCCTGGGCGTCGATGGCAAAGCGCTCGCGACAGTCCTGCAGGGTATTGAACGCCGCGCGATGACTGATCGCCACCCCCTTGGGCGTGCCCGTGGTCCCGGAGGTGAACATCAGGTAGGCCAGGGCGCTGTCGACCGCCGGATAGGCCGGCGCGATACCGGGGCCCTGCGCCTCGGGCGATGCCAGCCAGTGCCGGTAGTCGAGCGACCAGTTCACCGGTGATGCGAGTACCGCCGCGATGTCCGCGGCATCGTCGCCCAGCACCGTGGTGGCCGCCGCCTGGTTGATGATCGAGTGCACCCGGCGCACCGGGGAGCTCTTGCTCACCGGAACATAGGTCGCACCGGCCATCAGCACCGCGTAGATCGCCACGACGTTGGCGCTGTCCCGACTGCCGCGCACCACCACATGGTCGCTGGGGCCCACGCCGTTTTCATTCAGGTGGCTGGCCAAGCGACTGGCCAGGCGCAACAGCTCGGCAAAGCTCAGGCTGGCGCCATCGCTCAACACCGCCGGCGCATCCGGGCGCAGCGCTGCCTGCCGGGACAAACCCTGATGCAGGGACTGACCCGGCAGCGGCTGCGAGGTGTGATTGAAGGCATCGACCTGGGCCAGCAACGGCGCGGTCAAGGCCAGCTCGCTCAGTTCCCAGGCCTCCGGCTGGCCGGCCAGACGCTCCAGGGCCCCATGGAAATGCTCGAAGGCCTGGGCAATCAGCCCGGGCTCGAACAGGCCCTCGCGCTCGTCCCAGGACAGGCACAGGCCCGCCTCGCTCGCAAAGGCCTGGGCATCGATCCAGATCTGCGGCGTCATCATCGCGTGATCGGTCTGCTGCAGTGGCGGCGCCGGCAGGTCCATCTCCAGCAACGAGGAAAACACATAGGGCATCGGCGGCTCGGTGCCGTCCTGGCGCTGATCGTGTTCGCGGATCCACTCTCGGACCACCGACACCCCATCGTAGGCGGCGTGCTGCAAGGCGGCATACAGATCCTGCTGGACCCGCTGGGCGCAGGCGGCGAATGCCAGGGGCTGGGATGGCAGGTCGAGCAACAGGGTATCGGCAAAGTTGCCGATGGTGCGGGCGAACTCCGGCCCCAGCAGTGTCCGGGTGCTGTACATCACGCTGCAGGTCACCGTGGCCCTGCCCGACCAGCGCGCCAGGGTTTGCAGGTACACCGTCAGCAAGGTGGCATTGAGCGATACCCGATGATGCCGCGCAGCCGCCGCCAGAGCCTGCTGCAGTGCAGGCGCCAGGAGCGCCCGATGCTCGATGAAACGCGCCGGCGCCGAGGGCGCTTGCCTGCGGCGTGCCAGCGGCAGGTGCGGGCCGGCTGCCAGCTGGAGAATCTTGTCCTGCCAGTAGTCGCGGGCCTTGAACCTTGCCAGGCGCCGCGCCCGGCTCCACGCCGCCACCTGGGCCGGTGCATAGCCATCCGCTGCCAGTGGGGCATTCCCGGCCACCAGCGCCAGCAAGTCGCCGATGAAAATCTGCACCGCCGGGGCATCGAACAATGCCAGCCGATAGACCACATGCAGGCAGCGCTCCTCGGCGCCTGCCACCAGCACCAGGCGAAACAGCGGCTGCTCCGCGGTCAACGGTGCAATGGGCATGGCGCTGTCGGCCAGGGCCGTGCAACGCCGCGGATCCGCGCCCTTGGCGGCGGCCTGCTGCTCGACAACCAGCCGCGGCACGGCCATGGGCTTGAAGCGCGGCGCCTGGGCATCCAGGGTGTAGGCCAGAATCGGATGCAAGGCCAGCAGGCGCGGCAGTGCCGCCTGCAATTGCGCCGCCGTGGGCACCGCACCGGCATAGACCAGGTGCAGATAGGCGGCACTGCCCTGGCTGAACGCCGAATGCTCCCCCAGCCAGTAGGCCTGGCGCAGCCCGCCGAGGTGAGACGCCAGTGGGTCCGGGGGGGCCAGGTAGGCCAGCAAGCGGCTCCTCTCATGGCCCACCGAGTGGCGGATGTCGTCCGGCAGCCCGGCTGCACCGCAGTAGTAGCGCAGGCGCCCGCCGTCCTCATAGAGGTGCACGCCGCGTTGCTCCCAATCCTCGATCAGGGTCGCCACCGCCTGGCTCATAGCTCGCCCTCGGAGACTGCGCCGGCACGGCTGCTGGTTGCCGTGCGCAACAAGGCGTCGACAAATTCGCCCAGGGTCGCGGTGCCGACAATCAGGGTCAGGTCGATGCCGTCCTCGCCGCACAATGGCGGATGCCGCTGTTCGAGCAGAGCGCACAGTTGCAGGGCCTGGAGCGAGCTGCCGCCGATGGCAAAGAAGTTCTGCCCGGCGTTCAGTTCGTCCTGCGCCACTTTCAGCAGGCCGGCGCAAAGGCCCAGCACGTCGTTCATCAGTTGGGCCCGCAGCGGTACCCTCGTCGCACTATTCATGGCCAGCTCCCACCAGCGCCGCCGCAGCCAGGGCGTAACCGTCGGTGCCCAGGCCGGCAATGAAGCCGTGGCACAGGGGCGCCAGCAACGAACTGTGACGGAAGCTCTCGCGGGCAAACAGGTTGGAGATGTGCACCTCTATCCAGCGCCCCGGATAGTCCTGCAACGCATCGCGCAGGGCCCAGCCGGACATCATCAGCGCCCCCGGGTTGATGATCATCGCTTCGGCCTGGTGCTGACTTTCGATGAAATCGATCAGCTCGCCTTCGTGGTTGCTTTGCCGGGCCAGCACCGTCCAGCCACGAGAGGTGGCGACCGCAGTGACCTCGCGGGTGATCTGGTCCAGGGTCTTGGTGCCATAGACCTGCGGTTCGCGCAGCCCCAGGCGGCCCAGGTTGGGGCCGTTAAGCAGGAGTAATGTCGGCATGGCGAGCCACCTCCAGCAAGGCCAGGATCTGGCCTGGCGCAGTCAGTTGATAGGTACTCGGATAGCGCCGGATCTCCTCGCCAGGATGATCCCAGAGCGCCAGCGCGGTCTGCATGCCCGCTGCCTGGCCGCACTTCAGGTCGGCCAGTGCATCGCCCACGAACAGGCAGCTCGACGGTTCCAGGTGCAGTTGTTCGACGATCATCCGGGCCATGTCCGGTGCCGGCTTGGGGTTGGCCACATCGTCGCTGCCGACGATGCAGGAGAAATACCCCAGCAGCCCCAGGTACTCGAGAATGGCTACGGTTCGTCCATGGTCCTTGCCCGTGGCGATCGCCATGGGGATGCCCCGGGCCTGCAGGCTCGCCAGCAGCTCCCCGACGCCCTCGAACACGCGGATGCGCTGCATTCTCGCGTTGCTTTCACGCATGAACACCGGGTGCATCTGCGCCGGCAGGCCCATGATCTTCATGATCTGCACGAAGCTGCGCCCCAGGTGCTTGCAGTACTCGCTGAACGGCGGCGGCTCGACGCCCGCCCCCAGCACCTCGGCATGGGCTGCGTGATAAGCCTCGCGAATCACTTGCTTGCTGTCGATCAGCGTTCCGTCGAGGTCGAAGATGACCGCACTGATGGGCAATTCAGACATGGGTCGCAGCCTCCATCGCCGCTTGATGATTCAGCCCCCGGTCCACCGTGGCCGCCATCGACTGCACCAGCAGGGGCAAGGGCGAGAGAAACGCCGCGACCCTGGTGAATTCGCCGTTCGGGTCTTGCAATACCCGTTGATAATCCAGCTCCAGTACCTGCATGTTCGGCCGCGAGCGGACCCACGCCAGCACCTGGGTCACATGCTCGCGATACAGCCGTGCCAGGTCCTCGGCTTCCTGTCCTCCCCAGACCTGGCCGCTATGGTGCTCGGCCATGTCTCGCTGGGAACGGATCACCGCATCGATATCGCGATGCATGAACAGCACCCGATACCCGTGGGTTGCCGGCAGGTGCTGGAGAAAGCGCGATACCAGCTTGACCGCGCGGCCGCGGGCCTGGTCCATCCAGCCCAGGTAACCGTCCCGCGACTTGACCGCTTCCCATTCGAAATAGCCATGGGGGTTGCGCTCGTCACCCTGGCGCAGGTTGTCGGTCAGCGGCGCCAGGCCGGCACTGGCCAGGGCACGCATCATCATCGAGGTGCCGGAACGCGGCAGCCCGGAAACCACGGACACGAAGCCGCCATCGCCGGCCACGCAGTCCTGTACATTCATGCATTCAAATTGCTTAAGCATCCCAGCTCCTCACTCGTTGTTCCCCGGCTGCCCGGCGCCCTCGGCTGCCGCCTGCGGGCTGCACTGGACCAGGCCCAGGCGATTGCCGAAGGGGTCCTCGATCACCGCCTTGTAGCTGCCCCACGGGGTCAATCCCGGCGCTTCGATGAGCATCACCTGGGGTGGCATCCGGGCAACCAGCGCATCCAGCTCCGGCACCATCAGGTCCAGCATGCTGGCCGGCGATGGCCGCGCCATCAGCGGGTCTTCGATCAGGCCGAACCCGGCACCGGCCTGCTCGTCCACCTCCAGGCTGATCCAGCAGGTCGGGGCAAAGCGCCGGCTGACCTGCAACCCCAGGACCTCCACGTAGAAGGCTTCGGCGGCCGCCAGGTCGGGAACCGCCAGGGTGGCGAAACACAGGCTCGACGGACTCAGCATGGCTGGCACTCGCGGGTTTCCTCGGACAGCGGCCGGGCTCCAACCTGGAATTCGAAGCCCACTCGATGGCGAATCAGCGCACACACCACCGAGGCCTCGATGCTCGCCGCCAAGTGCTGCATCAGCGTCGCCAGCTGAGCGGCCGGCCAGCCTTCGACTTGCAGTTCAAGCTCGATGTCCTGCAGATGGACCGGGGTCGGCGCCACTTCACACATGCCGCGAATGTCCACCATGGCCCGCACATCCAGGCGTACCGCGCCGGGCAACTGCTGGCGTCGGTTGAGCTGCGCCAGGACATCGGCGGCAATCGCCATCAACAGGTATTCCTGGGGATTGGGGCCCCAGTCGATACCCGCCAGCTGCTTGGGCTGGTCGATGGGAAAGCTCCGCAGGTCCCGGGGATCCTGGTGGACGAAATCAGCCCGCAGCTGAGTGCCATAGAGCCATTGGCAATCCAGGGACAGGGCCTGGCCCTGAGACTGCGCAGCCCCCCGGGGCGCCTGGTCGAGGGGGCAAAACCGTTGCCAGGGACCTGCGCCCTCGGCATCCACCAGGCGCGCCGACAGGCCCAGGGCCTGGACGAAGGTCTGGTGATTGGGGCTGTGGGTCTTCACCGCCTCGATCACTTCCAGCGCCTCGCTGATTTTCTTGTCGGTTCCCGAACGGATGTCGTAGCGCACCTGGGGAGCGGCGGCACCTGCCTCCTGCAGGACTGCACTGGTGGTCATGGACAGATGATCGACCGTGGTCCGTCGCGCGGAAAACCCCGACACCGCGGACACCAGGAAACACCCCGAAAGCGCCGCCAAGGCCAGTTCCTGCGGCCAGGCCGGGTCCAGCAGGCCGTGGCAGTGCAGCGCCGGGCTGGGCTGGATCGGCACCTCGAAATGCCGAGGCGCGCGCAACAGGCCGATCACCGCCGGCGCCACCCCCGCGAGCATGCCGGCGGCAGGCGAACAGTGCGCATAGGCGGCGTAACGGAAGATCGCCTGGGCCGGCTCTTGCTGGATCTCGTGGACGATCTCGCTGAAGCCCGAGATGTTCATTCCGTTTCTCATGGCTGACGCCCTCCTTGGTAGACCTGGCGCAAGGCCTGCTCGAGATCGGCACACAGGTCATTGGGGTCCTCGATTCCCACTGAAAGCCGCACCAGCCCGGGATTGAGCCCGATCTTTTTCTGCTGCTCGAGGGTCAAGCCGCTGTGGGAGGTATTGAACGGCAGGCTCACCAGGGACTCGACACCGCCCAGGCTGGTGGCACAGGTGATCAACTTGAGGTGCTCCAGCAACTCCAGGGCCGCCGGATCCCCGCCCTGCAGTTCAAAACCGAGCATGCCGCAGGTGGCCTGGCCGGCGTACTGGTACAGATGGGGGTGGGCATACTCCTCGGCGTACACCGAATGCACCGCGGTCACCCGCGGGTGGCGCTCGAGAAAGCGCGTCACCTGCCTGGCTCCCGCGGCATGAGCCTGCATGCGCACTGCCAGGGTCTTCATGCCCCGCTCCAGGAGAAAGCACACGAAGGGGTCCAGGTTGCCGCCAAAACGCAGCAGTTGGGCCCAGATCCGGTCCACCAGCTTGCGGCTGCCCGCGACCGCGCCACAGGTGGCATCACTGTGACCGTTGAGGTACTTGGTCGCCGAGTGGATGACGATGTCGGCGCCCCACTCCAGGGGGCGGCAACTGATGGGTGAAAGGAAGGTGTTGTCCACCACCAGGAGAATGTTCTGCTGCTTGCACAAGTCGGCAATGGCCAGCAGATCGATGGCCTTCATCAGCGGGTTGGACAGCAGCTCGAAGAACATGATCTGGGTCTGCGGGCGGATCGCCCGGCGGATCTCGTCCAGGTCCAGCGGGTCGACATAGCTCACCGAGCGCCCGGCCTGGCTGATGTCCGCGTGCAGCAGGCTGTAGCTGCCACCGTACAGATCGTAGGAAGAAATGATGTGGCCGTTGCGGTTGGTCAGGGCGAACAGGGTCGAAGCAATCGCGGCCATGCCCGACGACAGGACCAGGGCACTTTGCGCGCCCTCCATGGCCGCCACTTTCAACTGCACCGACCATTGCCCCGGGTTGCCGTAGCGACTGTAGGTGGGAATGTCACGGATGTAGCCTTCCAGGAACGATTCGTAGGTGGTCTGGCTGAAGCGGAAGGTGGTGCTGGGAAATATCGGCGTGCCCACGGCCCCGGTCACCGGGTCCTCATAGGTGCCGGCGTGCACGCAGAGCGTCGCCGGAGCCTCGCCGGCGGTCAGCCAGCGATTGTTCTCCATCGCAGGTCCAGCCAGGCGCTGGCGGTTGAGCTGGTTGAGCCAGGGCAACTGGGCGTCGGTGCCGGGACGATTGGCAAACACCGCCTCAGTCTTTTTTGCATCGTTCACACGAATTCCCTCGTCGTTCGATTCTTCCGGGGGCCTCGGCGGGTGCCGGGCCGCCCACGTCGGCGTGCGCTGGAAACCGCGCAGCCGACCTTGGCAAAGAGACACATGCCGTCATCGCCCTCAGACGACCCGAGCCTGGGTCTTGTCGGCGACAAAGGCTTCCAGGCGCTCCAGCGAGTTCACCAGTTCAATGGACAGCTCGTTGTCCTCGATGGAGAAGCCGAACTCGGTTTCCACCTGGATCAGCAACTGCAAGGCGTCGATCGAGTTCAGCCCCAGGGTGCCGATCAGGTCGCCACCCGCGAGGTCCTCGCGGCTCAGTTCACGGCCCACGGTGCTGGAGAACACTTTGATCAAGCGGTCGGTATCGGTCATTTTTTAGCTCCTGCTGAATAACATCGTGCATTGATAAATCGTCGATTCGCGGCGCCAGACTTCCTCGCCGACGAACCCCAGGCGCGCCAGCGCCGCAACCACCTCGGCCTGCCTCGGGTACTGGCAGCCACCATGGGTCAGCCAGTCCACGCCGACGGCCGCCGAGGCCGTGTCGCAAAAGAAAATCTCGTCGATGATCAACCGCCCCCCTGCTCCCAGGCGCTCCAGCAAGGCAGGCAAGGCCTGGGCCACGCAGGGCTGGTGCAAGGTGTTGTCGAGCACGATGACGTCGAACAGGCATTCATCGAGCTCGGCCAAGGTTTCCCGGCTGTCCACCGGAATATCCGCTGCCGGAGGATTGAGCCCCCCCAGTTGCACGATCCGGCTGGCGTTGCAGTCCAGGCGTCGGCGGCCCAGCAAGGCCTGGGTGTACACCGCGCCGGTGGCGCAGATGTCGAGCAGGCGCAGAGCGCCCGCGGTGTGCTGCAAGGCCTTGCGCCAGGTCAGTTGCGCGGCCAGTTGCTTGTCTGCCCCGGACACTGCGCGCTGGTAGCGGCGCTGCAATTGCGGCTGCTTGGGACTCTGCTCGAAGGCGCGCCGGTCGAGGCCGTCATGCAGCACCGCCAGCAGCTCGTCGAGGCGGTTCCAGTGCCGGTTGTTGAATGCTTCCAGATCGAGCACCGGAGCCAGGGCCTCAAGCTCCTGTGGCTGCACCTGGGGCCCTGCCGCCTCCTGTACCAGGCCGTTGGCCTGGGCCGTGTCGAAGGCCACCGCCAGGGTCTGCGCATGCAGCCCGGTTCGCTGGGCAATCTGGTCGACGCTCAGGCCCTGGGCGCTGAGTTGCAAGGCGCCGCACTCCCACAGGGCCAGCAGCAGTTGCGAGCGCTTGTAGGCGTGGGCCGCGTCCAGCAATACCCGGCTGGCGGCCGGGCGGTAACGGCGACTGAGCAGCGGCTTGCCGTTGCTGCTGCGAGCGATCAATGCCGTGCGCTCAAAGCGGTCGGGCACCTTGGCCGCCGCCAGGTTCTCCTGGCAATGCTCGCGCAGGAGCCCGGGGTTCCAGGGCCGCTCGGCACTCCAGACCACGAAGGCAAAAATATGGTCGTTGCCGGACTGGGCCGACTTCACCGCCCGCACCGAACAATCGACTACGTCGGGGTGGCTGGCAAGCACCGACTCGATCTCGAAAGGCGAGATCCAGCGCTCGCCCCGACGGATCGCCGTGCTTTCGCGACCGACGATGCTGTAGCCGGCCGGGCTCTGCTCGGCGATGTCGCCAGTGTCGTAGATCCGCCCATCCTCGAGCCGCACCTTGAGTGCAAACGGCTGTCCCGGCGCCCCCGGTTCGAGGACCTCGATGCCCGGCATGGGCTGGCCGATCGACAACGCGGGCAACGGCGCCACGCCAGCAAACAGCGCACCGCTTTGCGTGCTGCCATAGTTGCGCGACAGGCCCAGGCCGAACGCCTGGCGAAATTGCCCATCGATGCTTGCATCCACCGGCCCGGCACCGGACATCACCACCTTGAGCTGGGCCGGGCGCTCACCTTGGCCAACCCGCTGGGCCATCAAGGTCGCCAGCAATGGCGTGACCACGCAATGACTGGCGCGCAGGCGCAACGCCTGCAGCGCCGCCCCCAGCTCCGTAGGCTTGCAGATTTCCACCTGGGCCCCGGCCAGCAGCGCTCCCCACAGCCAGCCCAGTGCATAGGCGTGGTACACCGGGGCGATGAACAGCACCCGATCCTCGCGGCTCAGTTGCAACAGTCGGCAGTACCGCAGGCCTTCGTCGCGCCAGCTCTGCAGGTCGCGGAAAACCAGCGACGGTTCGCCGGTGGTTCCCGACGTCAGCAGGTAGATGCCACGCCTCTGTGGCTGCGCGGCCTGGCCCTCAGGCGCAGCAGCACCCGGTTCAAGCACCGTCACCCGCAGTTCACCCTGCTCCAGTTGCACGCTGTGGGTGATCGCGCCCTGGGCGGCATACCGCCGCAACTCCTGGGGCTTGGCATCGCTGGCCACCAGCAGCGGCGACAACCCCTGCTCCAGCAGCATCAGCAACAGCGCGGCATGCTCGAGGCTACTGTCGAACACCAGCAGCAGGCGTTGCTGGCCGCTGCCCGCCAGTTCCCCAAGCTGCTGGGCCCACTGGCTGCGTCGGGCTGGCGGCAGCGAAGTCAGCAGCGCAGCGCTGCTCAGTTCGGCAAACCAGCTGTCGTCGATCCGTGACTCAGGCGCCATGTCGATACGCTTCCTTGGCTTGCTCGAGCAGGGTCCTGACGGCCGGTGGGGCGTAGGACGGCGCGCGGCACAACTCGTCCAGGCTGATGGCGTCCTCGAAATACAGGCTCAGGGTGTCCCAGGGGGTGAAGCAGCCCTTGCAGGCATCCAGCCGTGGTCGCTCGGCGAGCAGCAACTGATAGAACGGCGAGCGGTTCACCGGCGCCAGGGCCTTGTTCCAGTCCCGCTCCAGCACATTGCCCATGTTGTGGAACCAGATGTTCGGGCAGGGGGTGGCGACGCCGTCGCTGAAGGTCGACAGCACCAGGCGCGGCAGGTGGCAGCGCCAGGTGCGCCGGCCCTGGTGATAGAACGAACTGAGGCGGTCCAGGTAGGCCTTGGGGGGCAGGATCTGCGGGTAGCGCTCACGCAGTTCGAACAGCTCGTCGATGAAGGAATACTGCTCGGGGCGGACCTTGAAGGTCTCGCTGTCCGGGCCCCGGACGGGGAACGGAAACAGCTGCGGCGGATTGTCCGCAAACCCGGAGCACCACTCCACGAACTCGCGCAGATACGGCGCGCTGCGGTCATTGAGCACGCCATAGATTTCCAGCGGCAGGCCGGCCTCGAGGACCATCGCGATGCGCTCCATGATCATCTCGTGGATGCGCGGCGACAGGACCCGGTAGCTGTTGCCCTGGTAGTTGCTGCTGTCGAGGGAGATCTGCACCACGACATTGCCCAGTTGCGCCAGGCGCCGGACCTTGTCCCGGGTCAGCGGCAGGCCGTTGGTCTGGACGATCAGCACTTCATGCAAGGGAGACATGGTCTCGATGAAGCTCATGATGCCCTTGATGATGAAGATCTCGCCGCCAGTGAGTTTCAGCAGCGGTGGCTTGAAGGTGCGGTTGACCCGCTCGACGATGGTCTGCAGGCGCCGCCCCAGGTCGCTGTCTTCGCTGTAGACGTCATGCACCGGTGGTTGAAAGATCAGCTTGCCTTCATGGGACGATTTCATGTTGCTCTGTCCGGTCAGGCAGTAGGTGCACCCCAGGTTGCAGGAGTCTTCGTTGATCACCAGGTCGTTGCCTAGCAACTGGCTGTGACCGAGGAAGTTCACCGGTTCGGCATTCGTCATGGCTCAAGCCCCTTTGCTGAACTGGATGTCGCGCAGGCTCAGCCCGGCGCGGTGGAGTTGCATGCTGATGCCCAACTGGACCTGGCGCAGCTCGCCGAGCTTGACCCGATAGAACTGCTCGACCTCCGGGCGCCGCTCATGGGCATAGGCTTCGTCAAGGGTTCCCAGCTCGGCCAGGTCGGTCATCTCGGAAATCAGCGCGTAGTTGAAGTCGCTCATGAGCCGGCGCAGTTCGGCGGCCTTGGCTTCGCCCGCTTCGAGGATCGCCGTCCCCCGCAAGTCGCCGATAACCGCACGCCGCAGGCGGGACATGAAGGTGTGCATGACGATGTCGTAGGTCTCGAACTCGAACACCGCCGGTTCCTTTTCGATGACCATTTCCGAGGCGTACTTCTCGCCGTAGAGCAAGGCGCTGATGGTCGACAACTGGCGCACCCGCGGGTCTTCGAAGTCGTAGCTCAGGGCATTGAGCGATACATCGAAATCATCATGCAGCTTGCCCTCGCCACGCAGGGTCTCGACCGCCTCGGCGCCGGGATAGAGCTCCAGGCGCACGGTATAGCGGCGCAGGTTGTAGCCCATGTACTCACGCAGGAAGAGGTTGTTGTCGCGAATCTCCTGGAAGGTCGACCAGGGGTGATAGGCAATGAATCCGAAGGCCACGTAGATGCCGGCGCCGCGCACCAGTTCGATGGCCCGCTTGTTGTCCTCGACCGTGGACTTCTTCTTCCAGCGGTCCAGGCCGATCTGTGACCCCGACTCGATGCCGATCAGGACCTTCTCCAGGCCCGAGCGATACAGCAGGTCCAGCAGCGGCTGGTCTTCGGGGTGCCAGTTCTTGGCCTGCATGCAGCAGTTGTAATAAATCTTCAGGCCACGATCGAGCACGCCCTGGGCGATATCGGCGATCCGCTGCTTGGCGAACGGTGCACCGCCCGGATCCTCGAAGGTCGAGTCGACGAAGTCGAAGGTGTTGAAGTTGTACTTGTGATAAAGCCGCTCGATTTCGTCGACGATGTTGTCCGGGGTCCTGGCCCGCCAGAGCTTGCCGGGGTTGATCTTGTTGCCGGCATGGGGCGCGTTGCAGAAGGTGCAGCGCGCGGTGCAGCCACGGGTGGTGGCCAGGCGCAGATAGGGCAGCTTGCCACTGTTGAGTTCGAACTGGTCCCGTGCCGGCTCGGGCAGCATGTCGAGCTCCGGCACCGGCTTGCCAATGGGGTTGTCGATGACGAACCCGCCCTCCTCGCGCCAACTCAGGCTCGGGACCCGGGCGTAGTCGCCGTGATCCCAGAAGGCCTCGACGTAACGCACCAGCGGCACGTCGCCCTCGCCGCGCACCAGCGCGTCAAGGAAACTCCAGTTGGGGTTGCTCAGCAACTTGGAACCCAGGAAGGTGGCCAGCGGGCCGCCGGCCAGGAACGCCACCTGTTCGGGCAGGGCCGCACGCAGCGCCGAACCGAAAGCGGTGGCATGGCTGACGGTGACCGTGGTCAGGGAGAAGCCGATGAGATCGGGCTTGAAGGCCACCACTTCGGCGATGGCGATCTCGTCCCCGTGCTGGATCGACTTGACCTCGACCACCAGGCACTCGGCCCCCAGGTCCCGCAGGATCGACACCAGGTAACTGACCCCCAGGTGTTCGGAACTCATGACCAGGTCGCCATCGAGCAACACCGGAAAGCACACGCGCATCGGCTGAGGCTGGCGAAAGTCGACACTGGACTGCAACGGATTGGCCACTGGCACGTCGATCGGGTCAGCCAGGTTGGCCAGGGGAATCAAGCCGTCGGCGGCGTTGGTGAACTGCACGGTTTCCATTAAAAATACCCAATTTGTTGTAATTGGCTGTCCATGAAGCGCTGTTCTTCTTCACTCATTCGCTGCCCTCCGCAGCCTTGGCGGCCAGGCTCGCGGCGGGGCTCATGGGGCGGTTCCACCAGCCAGTGGCCTTCCAGCCCTTCAGGCACCGGCAGCCCCAGGTGGGCCAGGATCGTCGGGTAGATGTCTTCGATCCGCGCTTGCAGCGCGGTATCTTCGGGAAAGGTCGAACCACGGATAAACACGATGCCGTCAGGACGGTGCACACCGCGCTGGGTCGGCGTGCTCCAGACTTGCCCGGTGAGCGCCGGGGTCGGCATGACGCTGAAATCCCTGGGGATCAACAGGTAGTCGGGAGCGTCCTGCAGGCGTGCGCCGGCATATACCTGCTCGGCCTTGACCAGGCTGAACCAGGGCTGGCCCTGTTCATCGAGCACCTGCGCCAGGGCTGTGCGCAGGCGTGCCTCGGCCTCTGGCAACTGCTCGGCGCGCAGTACCCCCTGGGCTTCGCGCCCCAGCAGATTGGCGTTGACGCCGAAGCAGCCAGGGGTGGGCATGTAGAACTCGGTGCGCGACCAATCGACCACTCGCCGGTAGCTGCCGGGGGCATCGAACCAGGAACGTGCCCCCGGATCGTCGTGGGACGCCTCGGCACCCGAGTCCTGGAGTTCATAGCGGGTCGCCAGCAGGCCCTGTTGTTCGAGGAACTCGTGGACGCTGAAGTCCGCTTCACACCGCCCAAAGCCATGGTCGGAAGCCACCACCACCAGGGTGTCATCGTCGGCCAGGGTCAACACAGTGCCCAGCGCCTGATCGATATCGATGTAACACTGTTCCACCGCAGTACTTGGTGCCGAGTTGTCGCCCCAATAATAATGACTGACACGATCAACTTCAGTGAAGACTACAAACAGTGCATCTACCGGCCGAGTGCGCTGCAGGAAACAGCAAGTATCGGCACGCCCCTTGATAAACTGCCGCGCCTGTTGGCAGTAATCTTCCTGGCCGCGATACATAGTGACAATATCTGAATGATAGTGCAGCCCCGCTTGCATCAACTCATGCATCAAATTGGCGGGCGAGGTATATCTCAGGGTCTTCGCCAATGGCCAACTGATCATATAGCCGTCTTGCAAGTCTGCCGGCGGATGAGTCATGGGAATGTTGTAGGCACCGACTTTCAAGCCTTGGCGCTCAAGGGTCAGCCAGCAGGGTTCACGCCCGTAGTCGGCCGCGTTCATTGCTCGGAAACGATAGTCCGCAGACTGGGTCGACCAGAACTGGTAGATCCCGTGTTCTCCCGGAGAAACCCCGGTAAACATTGAGGCCCAGCCCGGTGCGGTGTGCGGCGGGAAGGTCGACTGCAGCACCCCATGGGAGGCACGCCGACGCAGGGCACTGAAGTTCGGCAACAGCCCCCGAGCCATCAACTGCTGGAGTACCTCATGGGACGCCCCGTCGACACCGAAGACCAACAACTTCAACTTCTGATCTTCCATGATCACACCCCTCCAACACTGGAATTCAACTGAATGAACTTTTATCGAGACTGCAGAATTGCACTTATAACAGGCGCAACTCGCCAGAGGCGCCATTCCGACGCAACTTAAATTCACGTATTAAGCTCAAGACTCGCAACTGCCGGCCACAGCCAGAACAGCAGCCAAAACAAACTAACACTGACCCAAAACAAAAAACCCGGAAAAGAATTTCAGACTTGTAACAAAATCAATCCGAGTATGAATCGATATTTCCAGCAAGGCGTGAACACGCAGTGTGCGGACCGGGACAGTACTCTGACGCCTGCGAGTTGCGATAGATGAACCTGCCAATGAGGCGATGAATCAATGGCTCGGTTTCCTGTGGCCCCTTGCCGAGGGCGGTCGCGGCGTTAGCTGGGGCATGCGCCGTTGCGCGGTGCCGCGCCAAGGTCCTGCCTGCGCCAACAGGGCCCCGAAACAATTTGAATCAACCTCTTACATACTCAAATAACCCTCCGGCAATTTGCCTGGAAACCCTGCCCTGGCTCCCCCATCATCGACGCCTGCAATCTGGCCTGCGCAGCCTTTCACTCACCGACCCGCGCCATCCGTACGGGTGTCGAAACAGGGAAGTCCTATGAACCCGAACGCCAATGCTTTTTTTGGAAGGCACACGCTGGGCGAGCTATATCAGATCGCCCCGGAAAAGCTCAATGACCTGGATGCCTTGACCCGGCTGCTGTGTGCAGCCTCCGCCGAAGCCGGCGCGACGGTCTGCGGCACGCTGACCAAACGCTTCGAACCACAAGGTGCGACAGTTCTGGTGATGCTCGAAGAGTCACACGCCTCCTTCCATACCTACCCCGAGCACGGAGCCCTGTTTCTCGATATCTTTACCTGCGGCACGACCTGCGACCCGGTCAAGGCGTTCGACTACATCTGCTCGAGCCTGGGCTGCAACGTACGGGCGATGAAGATCGTCGAACGGGGCGAAGCGCAAACCTGCCTGCCAGCCAGCCTTGCACCGCCTGCCATACGGCACCAGACCGCCTCGGTCGATCCTTAGGGGCCGCCGGTGCAGCGGGAACTGCACGGCCTGCGGAGCCTCGAGCATCGACCAGGACGCTCTGGCAGAGCGCCCTCGTCGGCCAAGCCCGCGGCGAGTCGCCGTTTTCCGGCAGCGTTGCTATAGCGCCCGGCTGGCGAAGGTATAACGCCCCAGCACCTGCGCCAACTGCTCGGCGCCTGCAGCGCAGCGGTAACTTGCCAGCAGGCCCTGGTTGGCCACCTGCTCGACCTTCAGTTCCTCCAGCTGGATGTCCAGCAAGGCCGCTTCCTGGCGCACCACGGCCTCGACCTCGGCCATGACCAGCGCCGGTTTGAAGATCTTGCCTACTCCCGTCAACGGCAGGGCCTCCATCAGCACCACGGCCTTGGGCAACGCGGCACGCTCGGTGATATGGCGGCTGGCGTAGTCCAGCAGTTCGGCGCTGCCGACCGTGCTCCCGGCACGCACCTGGACATAGGCCACCGGCACTTCCCCGGCATGGGCATCGGGCCGGCCGACGGCGGCGCAAAGAGCGACTTGCGGGTGGCCGACCATGACCTCTTCGATGCTTTTCGGATCAATGTTGTGACCACCACGGATGATCAGCTCCTTCTTGCGGCCGGTGAGCCAGAAGTAGCCATCGGCGTCGCAGCGGCCCAGGTCGCCGGTGTTGAACCAGCGCTGCCCGGCGCCCGCGGCACCACTATCGGTGGTGAACCAGACCGACTCATTGTGCTCGGGCTCCAGGTAACCGATGAAGACATTGGGGCCGCTGATGCAGATCACGCCCTCTTCATCCACCCCGGCCTCGCGCCGCCAGGCGCCCTGTTCATCGAGGATCATTACCCGCATGTCCTGCCACGGCAGGCGCAGGCCGATGGAACCGATGCGCGACTCGCCGTCCGCGGGGTTGATCGACGAGGCACAGGTGCCCTCGGTCAGGCCATAGCCTTCGAGCACCCGCTGGCCGCTCTGCTGTTCGAACTTGCGCAACAGCTCCCGGGGCATCGGTGCCGCGCCGCAGACCGCTGCCGTCAGCGAACTCAGGTCATGAGCGCCGCTGGGCACCTGCAGCAGGCCGGCATAGACCGTCGGCACCGCCGAATAGCTGCTGACCCGGTGGGTCTCGACGATCTCCCAGAACCGCGGAATCAGCCCCGGGGTGCGAAACCCCATCGGTGGCGCCAGCAGCACATGCCCGCCCTGGGCAAACACCGCAAGGCCCGTGCCCACCAGCGCATTGATGTGGAACAGCGGCAACGCGGTGAGTACCGTGTGCCCCTGGCGCAGGATCGGCTCGCCGATCACCGCATCCAGTTGCCCGCAGAACAGCACCTCGTTGCGCTGGCTGTGGCAGGCGATCTTCGGCAGGCCGGTGGTGCCGCCGGTGCAGTAGTAGGCCGCCACATCGTCCTGGCTCGGTGGCGCGAACTGCAGGCACTGCTGCGGCTCCCGAGCGAGCTCGGCGTCAAAATCCAGCAGCGGTACCCCCGCCAGTGCCGTCGGCAGCTCCTGTTCCGGCCCGCCGCCGGGCAGGTGCTGCAGCGGGTCGATGGCCAGCACGCCCTGCAGGCCCTGCACGTCGCGAATGGCCCGCTCGACCCGCAGGCCGATCTCCTGATCCGGCCCCGGGCAGACGGTGATCACCCAACGGGCCTTGGCCACTCGCAGCAATTCGGCGATCTGCGGGCCATCGAGCAGCGAGTTGACCGCGAAGGCGATGCCCGCGGTCTGGGCGCCCCACATCGCGATATGGGCTTGCGGCAGGTTCGGCAGGATCAGAGCCACCACATCGTTGCGCTGCACGCCCAGGCGGCGCAGCAGGTTGGCCGCGCGGGTGATGTCGGCGAACAGCCGGGCATAGCTCCAGCGCACGGGTGAAGCCTGATCCTCGACCCGCAGAAAGAAACTCAGGGCCGGGGCCTCGGGCCACTGGCGTGCACTGCGCTCGAGCAGCCCGTAGGTGCTGCCGATCTCGGCAAAAGGCTGGGGGCCGGCCTCGATGTCCAGGATGTCCTGATAGTTGCGTAGCATGGCGTGACCTCGACTCATGGTTGTTCTTGTCTTGAGATGCTGGCACGGGGCGCACTACATTACTTGGCATCTGGTAACGACCACTTGGCATCCGGGAACAAAATGACCCGTACTTCATTCCTGGTCAGGGCCTCTGCCCTGACCGGTTTCACGCGGTTGGTGGAGCAGCATGGCGGGAGCCCGCAAAGCCTTTTGGCCGCGCTCGGCCTGACCTCGGCCCAACTCCAAGACAGCCACTTCTGCCTGCCCCTAGAGCAGGTCGCGCGGTTGCTGGAGCTGGCTGCCCAGCGCCTGGCCCTGCCCGACTTCGGCGCACGCCTGGCGAGCCTGCAGGACATTTCGATCCTTGGCCCGGTGGCCTTGATCGTGCAGCACGCCAGCCATCTCGCCGATGCCTTGCAGCAGGTGGCGCGCTACATGCCCTACCATTCCCCCGGGCTGCAGGTGAGCCTGGCCGTCGAGAGCGGGCAGGCGGTCTGGCGCCTGCAGCATGACCCCAGCGTCAGCCGCTCGGGCGACCGGCAACTGACCGAGCTGGTCTACGGCATTGCCATCGCCTTCCTGCGGCAGGTGACCGGCAGTGCCGGCGCGGACTGGCGCCTGCGCTTGCAGCATGAGGGCGGCCTCAGTGCCGAGGCCTATCGCGCACGGTACGGCTGTCAGGTCGAGGTCGCCCAGGCCGACAGCGCCCTGGTGTTTCCCGCGGCCCTGCTCGACACCTCGCTGGCGGCCCCCAGCCAGGCAATACTCGAGGCCAGCGAACGCCTGGTGCGCCAACTGATCCAGCGCCACCCGCTGGACCTGGGACGCCAGGTGGAGACCCTGGCAGAACGCCTGCTGATGACAGGCACCTGCAACCTGCCGACCTTGGCCAGGCAACTGGGCATGCCCCGGCACATGCTCCAGCGGCGCCTGCTGCTACAAGGACTGCGGGTGGAGCAGATCATCGATGACCTGCGCCGCAAACGGCTCGATGCACTGCTGCCGCACCCGCAGATTCCCCTGACCGAAGTGGCGTTCCTGCTGGGCTACGGCGACCCCAGTTCCCTGACCCGGGCCTGCTATCGCTGGTTCGACCAGAGCCCCAGCGCCCGCCGGCAACAGCTGCTGTTGCAACCCTGAGAACCGCGCCCTGGGGCTTTCGCCTCGGGGCGGGCCCCAGCTGCCGAGGCCTGTGGCAGCTGCCCTTGTGTCACGTTGCTGGCAAGGCCGCTTCGACCTGCCTCCCGGCTAGCCCGAGGCACTCGCCGGAGGCGCAACCCCGGCGACGATCATGTCCACCGCCTGCTGGGCAATCGGCGACAGGGTGCGCCCGGCATGGGCCATCAGCGCATTGTTGATGGTCAGCAGTTCCGCCGGCCAGGGCGGCTGGATGCGCGGCATCAGGTCCACCAGTAGGCCCTCGCGCAGGTCCCGGTCGAGCCAGGAGCGCCAGGTCAGCAGCAACGAATCGCTGCTCAGGGTGGTTTCGCGCAGCAGGTTCAGGTCGTTGGAGCTCAGGCTCCAGGGCAGCAGGGTCCCGGGGGGCAAATCGAACAAGGCGTACACCGACGCCTCGTTGGAGGGCACCACCCCGCTCCACTGATAGTCGAGGATCTGCGCGCGCTGGATCGGGCCGTCCTGCCGGGCCAGGGGATGGTCGCAGCGGCAGAACACCGACGCTGGCTGGGACGGCAGGTGGATGATCGAGAACCGCGGGTCGAACTCCTGGCCGGCCTTGATGCTGGCCACGACGAAATCCAGCTGTTCGGTTTCCAGCAGGTGGCACAGCTGGTCCCAATAGCCAACCTGGACATTGAGCACCAGCCGGGGAATTTTCTTGCGCAACCCGATGAGCATCTCGACGGTGTTGAGGGTCGAGGCCATCGGGCTGATGCCAAAGCTCAGCTCACCGCCCTCGGCCCCGGCGATATCGCTGGCCTGGGCCACCAGCTTCCGCGCGCACCCGAGCAGCTCATGGGCACGGCCAATCAACTGCTGGCCGGCGGCCGTGAGGATCACCGTGCGCGTATCCCGATCGAACAGGCGCACCCCAAGGTCGGCCTCCAGGGACTGGATGCTGCGGCTGAAGGCCGTCTGCGACAGGTTGGCCCGGGCCGCCGCACGGGAGAAGTGCAACTCCTCGCTCAGGTACACCAGGTGACGCACACGCTTCAAGTCGATTAAGTCGCTCACTGCATCAATCCTTCCCAACCTTTGCATTGGACACTCTTAACACGCTCCCAGAAGATTCTCCAGCACCAGCATCGCCCGGCAGGCACCGCGTACTGCCTCCAATAAAAATAACGATGGGGAAGTTCTGTGGCACACCAATTCCAGCTTGATCGCTTGCGTCCTCTGACCCTCGGCGCCGTCATCGCCCTGGCCGCCAGCACCGAGGGCCAGGCCGCGGCCTTCGATATCGGCGAGGTCCAGGGCCAGTTCGATTCGACGCTGTCCATCGGCAGCAGCTGGGCACTACGCAACCCGGACCGGGGCTTCATCGGCACCTGGAACGGTGGGCATGGATCCAGCCAGAGCGCCGACGATGGACGCCTGAACTTTCGTCGCGGCGAGACCTTCTCGAAGATCTTCAAGGGCATCCACGACCTGCAACTGAGCTACGGCGACAGCGGCCTGTTCCTGCGGGGCAAGTACTGGTACGACTTCGAACTCAAGGATGAAAGCCGGCGCTACCTTCCCATCAGCGACCGCCAGCGCAAGGAGGCCGCCAAGTCCTCGGGCGCGCAACTGCTGGACGCCTTCGTCTACCACAACTATTTCATCGCCGAGCAACCGGGCAATGCGCGCCTGGGCAAGCAGGTGGTCAGCTGGGGCGAGAGCACCTTCATCGGCAACGGCATCAACGTGATCAACCCGAGCGATGTCGCGGCGTTCCGCAGGCCCGGGGCCGAGGTCAAGGAAGGGCTGATTCCGGTGAACATGCTGTTCCTGTCTCAGGGGCTGAGCACCAGCCTCTCCGCCGAGTTCTTCTACCAGCTGGAATGGGACCAGACGGTGCTCGACAACTGCGGCACCTTCTTCGGCTCCGACGTGATGGCCGACGGCTGCAACACCCGCATGGGCTTCTCGCCGCCCTGGGACCCCAACGGCCAGTACCACTTCACCCGTGGCGGCGACCGCGACGCCCGGGACAGCGGGCAATTCGGCGTGGCCCTGCGCTGGCAGGTCGAGGCGCTGAACAACACCGAGTTCGGCCTGTACGGGATGAACTACCACAGCCGCGCGCCCTTCGTCGGCGGCACGGTGGGCAGCGCGCCTTTCGCGGTCAAGCCGGGAACCCGGGCGGCCAGCGCCGAATATTTCATCGAGTACCCGGAAGACATCCGCCTCTACGGCCTGAGTTTCTCCACCACCCTGGGCAGCACTGCGGTGTCCGGTGAACTCAGTTACCGACCCAACATGCCGTTGTCCCTCAATGGCAGCGACGTGACCATCGCCGCCCTTGCCGGACCGATGGCCGCCGACCTTGGCGCGCCGATCTTCACCAGCGGCCACGCCCGGCCCGTGGCGGGCGAAAGCTTCCACGGCTATGTGCGCAAACCGGTGAGCCAGGCGCAGATGACCTTCACCCACTTCCTCGATCAGATCTGGGCCGCCGAGCGCCTGACCCTGATTGCCGAGGTCGGCTACAACCACCTGGGGGACCTGGGCAGCAACACCCTGCGCTTCGGCCGCGACAGCCTCTTCGGCAACGGCGAACTGCCGGACAACCGCAACTGTGTGGTCATGGCCAACCCGGTCAACCCGCAGAACTGCAACAACCAGGGTTTCTACACCGCCAACTCCTGGGGCTACCGAACCCGTGCCCTGCTCGACTACCAGAACCTGATCGCCGGGGTGAACCTCAAGCCTAACCTGTCCTGGTCCCATGACGTGCATGGCTACGGGCCCAACTTCAACCAGGGCAGCAAGGCCATCAGCCTCGGCCTGGATGCGGACCTCAGCAACACTTACACCGCCAGCCTCTCTTACACCGACTTCTTCGGTGGCCGCTACAACACCTCGACCGATCGCGACTTTGTCGCCCTCAGCGTCGGCGTGAGCTTTTAAGCCAAATCAGCCCACTGAACGGGAAGCGTGACATGACAGGTTCGACAGCCTTTATCCACGGCGGTGCGTTGGCACTGCTGCTCTGCACTTCGGCCATGGCGGCGGTCTCGCCCGATACGGCCAAGCAACTGGAAACCACCCTGACCCCGCTCGGCGCCGAGCGCGCAGGCAATGCCCAGGGCACCATCCCGGCCTGGACCGGCGGCCTGGCGAAGGATGCCGGCGCGGTCGACAGCGCGGGGTTTCTGGCCAATCCCTATGCCGGCGAGCGCCCGTTGTTCAGCATCACCGGGCAGAACCTGGCGCAGTACCAGGATCGCCTGTCCCCCGGCCAGGTGGCGATGTTCAAGCGCTACCCCGACTACCAGATGAACGTCTTCCCCACGCACCGCAGCGCCAGCGTGCCGCCGAGCATTGTTGAAGCGGCGCGGCGCAACGCGGTGAACACTCGATTGATCGCCGGCGGCAACGGCCTGGAGAACTTCACCAAGGCCTTTCCCTTCCCGATTCCGAGCAACGGCCTGGAGGTGATCTGGAACCACATCACTCGCTACCGTGGTGACAGCGTCAAGCGGCTGATGGTGCAGATCGTGCCGGATGTTCGTGGGGTCGCCACGCCGGTCACCTATGCCCACCAGTACGTGCTGCGTGAGAGCCTTGCTGACTACGACCCGGCCAAACCGAGCAACGTGCTGTTCTACAACAAGCAGACGGTGGTGGCGCCGGCCCGCCTGGCGGGCAACGTCGAGCTGGTCCACGAGACCCTCGACCAGGTCAAGGAACCGCGCCAGGCGTGGATCTACAACGCCGGCCAGCGCCGGGTGCGGCGCGCACCGCAGGTTGCCTATGACGGCCCGGCCGCCAGCACTGACGGCCAGCGCGTGGTGGACAACTACGACCTGTTCAACGGCGCGCCAGATCGCTACGACTGGCAGTTGCTGGGCAAGCAGGAGCTGTTCATTCCCTACAACAGCTACCTGCTCGATTCGCCCAAGCTCAAATACGCCGAGATCACCCAGGCCGGGCACATCAACCAGGACCTGGCGCGCTATGAACTGCATCGGGTCTGGCATGTGGTGGCGACCCTGAAGCCCGGCCAGCGCCATGTGTACGCCAAGCGCGACTTCTACATCGACGAGGACTCCTGGCAGGCCGCGGTGATCGATCATTACGACGGGCGCAATACCCTGTGGCGCCTGGCCGAGGCCCACCAGCTGTCGTACTACAACAGCCAGGTGCCCTGGTACACCGCCGAGACCCTGAATGACCTGGTCAGCGGCCGTTACCTGGTGCTGGGGCTGAAAAACGAAGAGAAGAGCAGCTACCAGTTTGGGGTCAAGGCGCTGGAGGCCGAGTTCACGCCGAACGCCCTGCGCCAGAGCGGGGTGCGCTAAGCGCCCCGGATTCGCCCGCAGCGCGGGCTCCTGCTGACACCTAGCAGGAACCCGCGGCAGCGTTGAACAGGGTACGGGCTACGCCCCTGCACGGTTGATCAGCGATGCCAAGCACCACCTGCCACTCTTTGGAAAATGCCATGAAAAGCACACCCGTTTCCTCGCTTGCGCTCGACTACACGCCAGCCGAAACCGCCTCGGCGGACCGCAGCAAGATGCGCCGAGTGGTGGTCGCCTCGTCCCTGGGCAATGCCCTGGAGATGTACGACTTCACCGTCTACAGCTTTTTTGCAGTGATCATCGGCCAGCTGTTCTTCCCCGCCGACTCCCCCCTGGCCTCGCTGATGATGTCGCTGGTGACCTTCGCCCTGGGCTTTCTGGTGCGCCCCCTGGGGGCAATCGTGATCGGCCGGGTGGCGGATCGCTACGGGCGCAAGCAGGCCCTGACCCTGACCATCGCCCTGATGACCCTGGGCACCGGGATCATCGCCTTCACCCCGACCTACTCCAGCATCGGCCTCTTCGCCACCTTGCTGCTGGTGTTCGGCCGGCTGCTGCAGGGTTTTTCTGCCGGCGGTGAAGTCGGTGCCGCCTCGGCCTTCCTCATGGAATCCGGACGTACCGATAACCGCTGTTTCATGGTCTGCTGGCAAGGCGCAAGCCAGGGCGCCGCAGCATTGCTCGGTGCACTCTCCGGACTGCTGCTGACCAGCCTGCTGTCGGAACAGGCCCTGCACGGCTGGGGTTGGCGCATGCCCTTCATCATCGGCCTGCTGATCGGCCCGGTGGGCTGGTACATCCGCAAGCACCTGGATGAAACCCACCACAACCCCGACCGGCCGACGCCCTTTCGCGACCTGTTGCGCCGCCACGCCCGAACCCTGGGGCTGGGCATCCTGCTCATGGCCAGCTCGACGGTCAGCTCCTACATGGTGGTGTTCTACATGCCCACCTACCTCACCCGGACCTTGAACTACAGCAGCAGCTTCGCCTTTTCGCTGGTGGCCTTCGCCTGCGTCCTGCTGGCCGTGGTGCCGCCCTTCGCCTCGCGCTTCGCCGACCGCATGCCACGGCGCAAGCCCTTGCTGTACTGGCTGTGCGGGGTGCAGATCATCGTCACCTACCCGGCCTTCATGCTGCTCGGCCAGCACAGCACGCTGCTCTGCCTGGTGGCGGTGGCGCTGCTGATCCTGCCGATGGCCATCAGCGGTGGCGCCGGCCTGGCGCTGTTGATGGAAGCCTTTGCCCGCGACGAGCGCGTGACCGGGCTGTCGATCATCTACAGCTTCGGCGTGACCCTGTTCGGCGGCTTCTCGCCGCTGATCGTCACCGGGTTGATCGCCCTCACCGGCAGCCCGCTGGTGCCGGCCTGGTACCTGTGTGGCGCCATCCTCCTCAGCGGCCTGGCCCTGCGGTACTACCCGGAACACCCCGGCCGCCCCTGAGCCGGTTCGCTGTCCACTCCCATACCTGCCAACAAGGAAACTGCCGTGAGCCCCGACAACCTGCCACATCGACTGCAAGCCAGCGCCGAGCGCTTCGTGACGATTCGCCGCGACATCCACGCCCACCCCGAACTGGGACAGGCCACCCTGGACACCTCGGCCCTGGTCATCCGCCTGCTTGAAGAATGGGGCTACCAAGTGCACACCGGGGTCGGTGGCCATGGCGTGGTGGGGGTCCTGCGCCGTGGCCAGGGCGGCAAGACCCTGGGCCTGCGGGCCGACATGGATGCCCTGCCGATCGAGGAAAAAAACGGCCTGCCCTGGGCCAGCCGACACGCCGGGCTGATGCACGCCTGCGGCCACGACGGACACACCGCGACCCTGCTGGCGGCGGCCGAGCAACTGGCCTTGCACAGTGACTTCAACGGCACCCTGAACCTGATCTTCCAGCCCGATGAAGAAGGCCTGACCGGCGCCAGGAGCATGATGGAGGACGGCCTGTTCCGGCGCTTTCCCTGTGATGCGGTGTACGCCTTCCACAACATGCCGGGGTTCCCGGTGGGCTACGCGATCATCAAGAGCGGCGGGGTCATGGCCTCGTCCGAACGGGTGTGCATCACCCTCAAAGGCCGCGGCGGGCACGGCGCCATGCCGGAGCGCACCCTCGATCCGATTCCGGCCCTGGGCAGCATCATCGGCGCGTTGCAGACCGTGGTCTCGCGCAACGTCAGCGCCAGCGACGCAGTGGTGGTCAGCATCGGCAAAGTGCAGGCCGGCACCGCCACCAACATCATCCCGGAGACGGCGATGCTGGAACTGAGCGTGCGCACCCTCGACCCGCAGATTCGCCAACAGGTCGAACAGCGGATCCGCAGCATCGTCCAGGGCCAGGCCGCCTCGTTCGGCGTCAGCGCCGACATCGACTACCAACTGCTGGCCCCGGTGCTGGTCAACACCCCCGCCGAGACCCGGCAAATGTTCGAGGCCGCACATCGGGCCCTGGGTGCCGACAACGTGATGGGGCAGGTGTCATTCAAGGCCATGGGCAGCGAAGACTTTGCCTGGATGCTGCAGGAAGTGCCCGGCTGCTACTTCGGCCTGGGCAACGGCACCGGGGAGTTCAACGGCTGCTCGGTGCACAACGATCACTACGACTTCAACGACGAACTGATTCCACTGGGCGCCGCCTGTTGGGTCGAGCTGGTGCAGGCCTACCTGCGCTGACCGCCCCAGGCAACACCCCACAGCCAGTGGCGCGTGGCCCCGCGCCAGCGCCAATCACCTCGTCCCTGCAGCGGCCGCGCCGCCCTTGCGTTGCGCGGCCCGCTCGGAGCTTCTTAACCAGGATCACTGCCATGACTCAAGCCACTGCCATTGCCGACATGAGCGCCGTCGAACTGCTGGCTCACTACCGTGCCCGGCGCCTGTCGCCGGTGGACGTCACCGAAGATGCCCTGGCACGCATCGAGCGCTTCAACCCGTTGGTCAACGCCTATTGCTACACCGACCCGCAAGGCGCTCTGCAAGCTGCCCGCTGCGCCGAACAACGCTGGTTCAAGGGCCAGCCCTGCGGCGCCCTGGATGGCTTGCCCACCTCGATCAAGGAACTGACTCCGACCCGTGGCATGCCGACCCGCAAAGCCTCGCTGACCATTGCCGCCGATGGCCCCTGGGAGGTCGACGCGCCCGTCACCACCTTTATGCGCAACGCCGGAGCCGTGATACTGGGCAAGACCACCAGCCCGGAATTCGGCTGGAAGGGCGTGACCGACAGCCCGTTGTACGGCATCACCCGCAACCCCTGGGACACCCGCATGACCTGCGGCGGCTCATCCGGCGGCGCCGCGGTGGCCGCCGCACTGAACCTCGGCGTACTGCACCAGGGCAGCGACGCCGGCGGCTCGATCCGCATCCCCAGCAGCTTCACCGGCACCTTCGGCTTCAAGCCGACCTTCGGCTACATCCCGCAATGGCCGGCCAGCGCCACCACCCTGGTGTCGCACCTGGGGCCCATGACCCGTAGCGTCGACGATGCCGTGCTATTCCTGCACACCCTCGCCCAGCCCGACCCGCGCGACCCACTGCTGGGCGCCCCGCGCCACACCCCGTGGCTGCCCGAAAGCACCGACCTCAAGGGCCTGCGCATCGCCTACAGCGCAAACTTCGGCTACGTCCAGGTCGACCCGCAAGTGGCTCGAGTAGTCGCCCAAGCGGTAGCCCGCCTGGAACAACTCGGCGCCCGGGTCGAAGCCGTCGACCCGGGCTTCGACAACCCACTGGAACTGTTCAGGACCGTGATCAACGCCGGAGCCGCAAGCCTGGCCAGCCACCTGACCCCGGCGCACAAGGCCCTGCTCGACCCCGGCCTGCTGCGCTTCACCGAGCAATGCCGGCGCACCACCCTGGCCGACTTCACCGCCGCCCAGGAAGCCCGGGCCGCCCTGATGGCCCGGATGAACGCCTTTCACCAGCGCTACGACCTGCTGGTGTGCCCGATGCTGCCCATCACCGCCTTCGAAGCCGGGCACGACACCCCGCCCGGCTCCGGCCTCGACGACTGGCTGCATTGGTCGCCGTTCAGCTACCCGTTCAACCTGACGCAGCAACCCGCAGCCTCCCTGCCTTGCGGCTTCTCGGAGCAGGGTTTGCCCATCGGCCTGCAAGTGGTGGCAGCGCGCTTCGCTGATGATCAGGTACTGAGGGTTTGTCGGGCGTATGAAAGCACCTTTGCGCGTGAGCAGCTGAGGGCTCCGCGGGTGAGGGTGTGAGGTGGCGAAAAATGGAGGGGTACGACTTGATGGATGTGACGACAAAGCGAATGCAGGAACAGGTGCTTCAGTAAGCAAAAAGGGCGGCTTGAAAGTCGCCCTTTTTCTCTTGCAGTAGATCGGATACCGATCGGTCAAAGGCTTACTTGCTCTCTCTGGCAATAGTACCCAGGCTCGCATCCTTGACCAGATAACGCCCCTCCACATCACTTAACACCTTCAAACTGTTGCGAGCCATCACCACGCCAACCTCAACTTCTTGCTTGAGGTAGATAACCTCGCCTGCCTTGACCGTCACAGGCATGTCTGCCCAATTTTCAGCCTTGGAGCTAATCACGTGCTGACCAGGGGTGACGTAAAAATAGATGTATTGGTTACCACGGTTGTAGCCCATTTCCGAGTCGGCTTGCTTGTCATCCAGGAAGACATTGAAACGCACCATCATTCCCGCATTGCTAGGACGAACGACGTATACCAGTCCTTTGTCGGCAACTGCAGGTTTGGGTGGTGAATACTGCGCGACTTCGGCTTGCATCTTTTCCATTGATGGGGCTGAGGCACAGCCGTAAAGCAAGGCTATCGAGAGAACAGCAGCGGTCTTGCAGACATTCTTAATCATGTGATTCATCCCTATTACACGTAGTTTTATCATTTTCTCTAAACCGGAATATCGGCTTACCCCCCCTTCTTCTCTTGCAATTAATCGAATGCAGATCAACACAAGGCTGACTTACTCTGTTTCGCAACAGTCCCCAGCGACGCATCCTGAACCAGATAACGCTTTCCCACACCGTTCAGCACTATCATCACGACAGCCTCATCCCGATTGAGGTAGACAACCGCGTCCTCTTCGAACGCCATTATTCAAAATTTTTATTCCCCAACTCAGTCTTTAAAAAATTTGACCACGCACCAAAATCTCTTCCTACCGAGTAGAATTTAACACCAGCTTATTTTCGAAATAAAAAACTCAACAACCTCTTCCTCAGACACACCAACCCCCACAAGAAAATCTTTTCCACCTTAAAAATAAACACACAAATAATTATTTACATTCCCAACCTTCTAAAATTTGAGTTCACTCATCATCCAACCCCGCGAAAACCAATAAACCACTATCCGCCCGCCAATTTTCGACTCTTCCACCAGGCAACGCACATGTAACCCAGCCACTTGGATATCTTCCACTTACGCCTGTAGCTTTAACGCCTGACCATAGAACACTTTTAATTGAGCAAACTTAATTCAAAAATTCTTATTCCCTCACTTAAAAACGTCCTCTAGAGTCAACTTACTAACATACAGCTCACCCCCAAGATTCATAACAGACAATGTCAAATCATTTCCAAAGACCAACATAACACCCACAAGAGCCTCAGAGACAGTTAAGTACAAAAAAACAAGCATTAATTAATTTTTTGCCTACAACATCAAAATATCGACTCCACATAAAGAAAATATCTCCTCCCGCCCATATTCGCCAAGATCCGTACTACTCATAGGATCTAAAGAAAACCTCAATGACATACCATCGCTGGCACACAACATCTTACCGAAACAGCCCCCTCAAAGAGACTTTTGACAAATGTATTTTCGATCACACCGTATTTTAAAATGGTAAAAAATGACTCATTTGGTTTTGTTACAACAACATTACTTGCTTTAATCCTGAAAAATACAGGGCCTATTTTCCCGCCAGGCCCTTGCCCTGAACAAACGCCAGAAACTATCTTGTCAGGATTAACCCCTATTTCCTGGATTTTATTTATTACCAGCCTACGATCTGCGGCATTTGAAGCATTATCTCCGAAGTCCTCAACATGCTTGCCGAGTTTTTTACCCAACTGAGCCGAGTCAACCTTAAGTGTCGCTCCTGCACCAACACCACTTGCAGGTACAGACGTACTCCCAGGTTTTGCTAACAGACCAGAAACCTCCCCTGCAAAGCACGTCCAACATCATGAGATTCATACCCCACACTTATACGCCCAACTAAAAGACCACCACCAGAGTTCTAGAAAATCACAATTCCCTACCGAAGATCCAAGTATTCAAAACTTGGATCTTGAGCCTTTGTCTTTTTCAAGAATTCCAAAAACTCAACCATCCTATCCCTTACTGACTCCTCGAATTTTAGAGGAATTAAATCAAGAACGTCTTCTAGCTCACAGCAATTCATCACGAGATCACAAAGGTCTTGAGGAATACCTTTATCTTTCAAAATCCTTGATGTCCTTGGGGTAAATAAAAGCTTTTCCGCCTCATCCACGCTCATAAGACCATTAGCAATCATAGTTAACAATCCAATAGATGTTGCGGATAAAAACCTAGCAGCCTCTTCAGCGTCAAAAAGCTCGATCACCAATGAAAAACTCTTCACCTGTTATTGCTCCATTCTTTTTTAGCCTTCACGTTAAAAACCTTTCCACTTTCGCTTTGAAAGTAATGAACGGACACTTTGGACCCTTTTGAATCAAACCCATCTTTATATATTTTAGACCACTTTCCAGGCTCAACTTCGCGCAACTCAGCCAGCAAAAACTTATCATTCACTACATTTTTAGTAGTACCACCAACTTTCTCCCTAAAACCTTCCGGAAATTGCGGTGCCTTTCTAATAGAGTCATATACATGTTGTATCCCTGTTCCCTTTCCGCCAGCCCCAACGCTCCCTCGCCCCCCCATCAGCGCCATGGCGGCCGTTGTACCCAGTTCCAACAGAATACTAGCTTTTTCTTTAGCCTCTAACTTCCGTCCTACGAGTCTATCCACCCACGAGGTAGAGTCATTCCAACGGTCGAGGTCAGCCAACTCCTGAGGAGTCAGCCATCCCTCCTTGATGTTCTTGGCATACGCCTGTTGCTTGTCCAGTGCAAAAGTATCTCCCCAACCACTCGGGTTAGGACTTTGCCAGCTCACCAAGTCAGGATTTCCCTGCAATAAGCCAGGGGTGTCATAGGTTGTCTGGCGTAACAGGCCAAGCAGTTCCTGAGAAACAGGGTCCTCCATTCGGATCGAGCTATTGAGGATTTTGTCTACACATGCGCGGGTACCACATGCACTGATGGCATTGGAGCGTTCAGCAGACAACCGCTCATATTTCCCCAGAATGCTTTTAAGTTTGCTTTCGCCACAACCTCCCGCAGCACGACAGTCTTTGATCTCCTTGAGCAGTTTTTCTGCCGCCGCATGATTGAGGTTGTTGTAAAGCATTGCTTGCTGTGCAACCCAACGGCCCTTCTCCATTGACTGTGCATCGGCATCCTTCTGCGAGGCAGCTGCTAATACACCGACAATTTGTGAACTCATGACCAATAGGTTTTCATCACCTTTGACCAACTGGCCCAGTTCCACGGCCAAAGCTTCGCTAGCACCTGCCGCCAAAGCGCCAATTTTGAAGTCCCCGCCAGTCGCTTCCGATAGTAATCTTCCGACAATCGCGTGAATGGCTATTTTCGGTAAGGTTCCTTCAGCAAAGACGTCCAGAGAGTAATCTCCCACGGCGTTGAAACTCGCCGCCGCCAAGGTATTGAACAAGGCACTTTTCAGCGCCTCACTGGCACTGCCGCCCTGCCCCAACGCTTTGCTCAACAGCATGGAGGTGCCGCTCTGCAGCGTTTGGCTCGCAGCAAATTGCCCAATACCTGTCCAAGTACTCAGGTTCGGTCCAATAATCTGATTCGTTACTGGGTTGGTGTAAGTACCTGTCCACTCATTGAAGTAACCAGCCGTCAGCCCCGCAGTAACACCAGAGATCACATACTCTTTCATGGCGCTGGAAGAGGTCACATCCTTGAACACCGCCCCCAGGTTTCCGCCATTGTTGATAAAGCTAACAGTTGCATTAGTCGCGGCGCCTGTAGCGATAGCTCCCGCACTCGACGCCAATACTCCAGCAGTTCCCGAACTCATGGTCCCCGCAGCAACCGCTCCACCGGTGGCAGTCCCCATCGCGCCCATTGCCATGGGCCCAACCACCGCCGCCATCACAATCGCAATAATGATCTGCGACGCCGGCCCCAACCCGGAGTTGCTGTACTTGTAGGAGTCGTGGATCTCCTTCACTACGCGCCAATCAACATCGCCGCGTTTCTCAGCCTCCTTGAGCCAGGCCAGTTGCGGGTCGGCCTTGACCATGGCGTCGATGCTCTGGCTGACGCTCTGCTGATTGACCTGCCTCACATCGATCTTCAGGCCATCAACGGCTTTGATCACGATGTTGCCGGCCGCCACCATCTGGGTCTGGCGCAAGGTTTCGTCGGTATTGCCCTTGCCTTTGGAGGACACCCAGAAGGAGTTGTTATTGGTCTTCTCGTGGCTCTCCTGATGCAGGTCCTTCACCCCTTCAAAGGTGATGGCACCGCCGCTGTCCAAGGTCAGGTCCTTGCCACTCTCCAGCTTGGCGACCTGATACTTCTGGTCGCCATCACTCTTGAGCGTCAGGTTGCCCCCTGCACTGACCTCACTGCCGATATGGGTGGTGCGGGTGACTTCGTCACGTTGGGTCTGCAGGTTGCCAAAGCCCCCCTTCTTCTTCATGTCATACAGCGAATGCTCGCTGTCCTGCTCCGCCAGCAGGTTCAGTTCGCCACCGGCCACCAGGTAGGCTTCGTCCCCGGCCTTGATCCGGCTGGAGATCAGGGTCATGTCCTGGCCGGACTTGAGCGTCACATCGCCGCCCGCCGTCACCGTGGTGGCTTGCTGGTGGACGCGATCTTCTTCGCTCTTGGTGGTGCCGGTCTTGCTGGCCCAGTGCTGTTCGTTGGCTGCCGAGGCCAGGGTCAGGTTTTCTGTGACCGTCATCGACACATCGCCCTTGGCGTCGATCTGGCTGGCGACGGCGGTGAGACTACCACCGGCATCGATGGTCAGATCACGGCCGCTCTCAAGGGTGGCGCCGTGCTGGGTTTTGCTCTGGTCGAGGTTGCCAATGCCGCGGTCGTTGCTGACCACTTGCTCGACGGCGGTGAGGCTGACGTTGCGACCGGCCTTGATGCGGGTGTCGCCGCCGCTGTGCAGGACGCTGCCGTTGTTGTCGAAGTCCCGTTCGGCGTCGATGCTCAGGCTGTTGCCAGCTTCGATGCGCGCGGCGCTGTCGAGGAAATCGCGGCGCTGCTCGCGGACGTAGTCTTCGCTGCTGCTCTGGTGGGTGGTCAGGGTGCGGTCGTTGATCACGTCGCCCTGGGTGGTGGTCAGGCTCACGTCGCGCCCGGCGATGATGCCGCCGGCACGGTTGACCAGGTAGTTGCCGGCCAGCAGGTCCTGGCGGTTGCCCGCCTCCACCAAACCGCTATTGACCAGGTTCTCCCCCGCCACCGCCGACAGGTCATTGGCCGCGCGCAGGGTGCCAACGTTGTTCAGGTCCTTGCCGGCAATCAGGCTCACGTCCTTGCCCGCGATCAGGGAGCCGTTGGGCGCCAGGCGGTTGTTGGCCTGGGCCAGGTACAGCACTGGCACCAGTACCTGTTC
>NZ_AYMU01000004.1 GCF_000633395.1 Pseudomonas sp. PH1b | reverse complement strand
CTCTTGCAGCAGGCGGTTCTGTCGGTCGCGGATCAGGTCCTGGTCACCGGGGTTGAAGGCCGGGCCGGGCAGTGGGGCGGCAGAGGCGATGTTCAGCGAGCTGGCCAGGAGCACGCCAGGCAAGGTGCGGCACAACCTCATCCCGAGGGTGGAGAGAGACATATTCGATCCTTCGAAACGGCAGCCAGAGGCAAAAGTGGGGCGCGATATTAATGTGCCACTATTCTGGCGTCAAATAAGCCAAGGGATCGCCGAACAATGGCCAGATCTCCCAGAAGCCGCGACCTAAAGCGGTCGCTGATGGCAGGTCCTCATGGCCATCATCCGCATCGGAAAAATCCGGCTTTAAATAAGTATTTTCACGCCCCTGCCGTACCCACTTCCTCGGCACTCGTTGCATCCAACTGAACTAACCCTGGCCTCCTCCCGTCAACCGCCTGACAGCCCGAATCCGACCCGCGAGGTCCCTGCAATGAAAACCCTGAGCATTCTTACTGTTGCCAGTACCCTGCTGTTCAGCCTGTCCGCCTGGGCCTGTACCCCGGACGAAGCCACTGCCAAGCGCGAGCAACTGGCCCAGGCCGTGAGCAAGATCACCGAGCAGAACCCGGCCAAGGCCAAGGAGATCAACGACGAGTTGCAGAGGATGAAACTCAGCACTTCCAGCAAGGACCAGCCGGATGACTGCCAGTTGATCGATCAGCGGCTCAAGGAACTGGCCACCGCCGAGAAGCAGGCCGATAGCTGAGAACCACGCCGAAGAAAGCCCGGCGCAGATCCGCGCGTGGTTGTGCCCGCTGCGGGATATGAGCCCCGTGGGGCGGTGTGTTCAGAATGCTGGAATGCGGCGCCGGCCATACAGCGGGGCCCGTTGAACAACACCGGGACCTCGCGCCTCCTGGTCTGAAGGCCATCTAAAGGCCAATCAGCCCCCGCGGTCCTCGATCAAAGCGGCCGCTCAAGGGCCTCCCCTGGGTCTCGAAAAAAACCAAACCCCATGTCGCCTTCCATCATCAGGCACATGAACCATGACTGATCCGTCGCCAGGACATAGTGATGCTGGGGAATGGAGAACAGGCATTCGCTGATCTCCAACAAGGATTCAAGATCGTCCGAGACTGCAATGTCAGTGCAACCATCTCCCACGTAGACCGCGTCTCCGATCAAGCGAAACTCATCCACCCTGCGCTGGAAAAACGCCCTGCAGGCCTCTGTCCTGCTGTGCCGATCCTCACTCACCTCAGTCACCCGGAACGGCATCTTCTGCCAATCGGGCCGCAGGCTTCTGATGGGGAACCTGGCTTTCATCAAGCCGAAGTAATGATCGACATCCAGGGAGACCCTGAGTTGTCCGGCCGCGATAGGTTCTGCCAGGTCCTCACGCAACTGCTGGTCAAAATAATCACTCATGTCCTATCTCCAGGCATCCATCCGGCATCGGCTCCAGGCGCTGCCGACGACAGGAGCACGCCATAAAAAAGCCCGGACCAGGTCCGGGCTTTCTGCTCGCATCAGGCCAGGCGCTTATTCAGCCGCCGGCGCCTGTGGCTTGCGGCGCTTGAGCGGCGCCATGCCATCCTGGCTGACCAGGCTGTCGCTTTTCGGCCGGTTGGCGGTCTTGCGCTTGGTTGGCGCCTTGGCCGCGGCCTTCTTCTTGTCGCCCTTGGCGTCGGTCTTTTTCTTCTTCACCCCAACGGCCTTGCCGGAGGCCTTGACCTTCTTCGGCCCGCTGTAGGTGCCTTTGACTTCCTTGATGGTGCGGCGCTCGAAGCTCTGCTTGAGATAGCGCTCGATGCTCGACATCAGGTTCCAGTCGCCATGGCAGATCAGCGAGATGGCCAGGCCATCGTTGCCGGCGCGGCCAGTACGGCCGATGCGGTGCACGTATTCATCGCCACTGCGCGGCATGTCGAAGTTGATCACCAGGTCCAGGCCCTCGACGTCCAGGCCGCGAGCGGCGACGTCGGTGGCCACCAGGATCTTCACCCCGCCCTGCTTCAGGCGGTCGATGGCCAGCTTGCGGTCCTTCTGGTCCTTTTCACCGTGCAGCACGAACGCCTTGTAGTCCTGGGCTACCAGGCGGCCGTAGATGCGATCGGCCATGGCCCGGGTGTTGGTGAAGACGATGGCCTTCTGGTAGGTCTCATTGGCCAGCAGCCAGTTGACGATCTGCTCTTTGTGCTGGTTGTGGTCGGCGGTGATGATCTGCTGACGGGTGGTGTCGTTGAGTTGGCTGACCGCGTTCAGTTGCAGGTGCTCAGGGTTGTTCAGCACCTTGGCGACCATCTCGCGCAGGCCGGAGCCGCCGGTGGTGGCGGAGAACAGCATGGTCTGCTGGCGGTTCGGGCATTCGTCCACCAGGCGCTGCACATCTTCGGCAAAGCCCATGTCGAGCATGCGGTCGGCTTCATCGAGCACCAGCACTTCGACTTCCTTGAGGTCGAGGTTGCCGGCGTTGAGCTGCTCCAGCAGGCGGCCGGGGGTGCCGATGAGGATGTCCGGCACCTTGCGCAGCATCGCGGCCTGGACCTTGAAGTCTTCACCGCCGGTGATCAGGCCGGACTTGATGAAGGTGAACTGGGAAAAACGCTCGACTTCCTTCAGGGTCTGCTGGGCCAATTCGCGGGTCGGCAGCAGAATCAGCGCCTTGATGCTGACCCGGATCTTCGCCGGGCCGATCAGGCGATTGAGAATCGGCAGGACGAAAGCCGCGGTCTTGCCGCTGCCGGTCTGTGCCGTCACCCGCAGGTCACGCCCTTGCAGCGCGAGCGGAATAGCCGCGGCCTGCACCGGCGTCGGCTCGACAAATTTAAGCTCGGCCACGGCTTTGAGCAGGCGTTCGTGCAGGGCGAATTGGGAAAACACGGGTGCTACCTCGAAGATATGCAAAAAAACAGCTGCATAGGGTAACGGTTTCGAGCGCCAAGGCCGAGTTTCTTTGTGCAAACGGTCGCAAAGAGTTGGTTTTTTGTTAGCCGATTTGTCCTTGAACGTAACTTTGCCGGGGTTAAATGCTCTAATCCCTCCCTTGTGCCATACAGAAGAATCGATTTAGCCCATGGATTTCAAACAGCTCTGGCTCAATACCCAGGATCTCTGGGGAGCCCTCGATCAACACCCTCTCCTGCATGCCGGCATCGGTCTGACCCTGCTGCTGGTGGTCGCCCTGGTACTCGGCCGGGTGGCACGCTATGTCATCCTCCACGCCATCAGGCTGCTGGGCCGCCAGCCGGCGCTGCACTGGCTCAATGACCTGCGCCACAACAAGGTGTTCCATCGCCTGGCGCAGATGACCCCGTCCCTGGTGATCCAGTTCGGCCTGCACCTGGTGCCCGAGCTGAGCAAGACCAGTCAGGTGTTCCTCGGCAACCTGGCCATGGCCTTCACCATCCTGTTTCAGCTCCTGGCCCTGAGCGCCCTGCTCAATGCCCTGCTGGACATCTATGCGCGCACCGAACACGCCCGCACCCGCTCGATCAAGGGCTATGTGCAGTTGGCGAAGATGGTGCTGTACGTGTTCGGCGCGATCATCATCGTCGCCACCCTGATCGACCGCTCGCCGCTGTTGCTGCTGTCGGGCCTGGGCGCCATGTCGGCGGTGATCCTGTTGGTCTACAAGGACACCCTGCTGTCCTTCGTCGCCAGCGTACAACTGACCAGCAACGACATGTTGCGGGTCGGCGACTGGATCGAGATGCCCCAAGTGGGCGCCGACGGCGACGTGGTGGACATCACCCTGCATACGGTCAAGGTGCAGAACTTCGACAAGACCATCGTCTCCATCCCCACCTGGCGCCTGATGAGCGAGTCGTTCAAGAACTGGCGCGGCATGCAGCAGTCCGGTGGCCGGCGGATCAAGCGCAGCCTGTACATCGACGCCAGCGGCGTGCGTTTCCTGCATGACGATGAAGAGCTGCGGCTGAGCAAGGTGCGCCTGCTCACCGACTACATCGGGCGCAAGCAGGCCGAGCTGAAAAGCTGGAACGAGGCCCAGGGCAATGTCGCGGCGCTGTCGGCCAACCGCCGGCGCATGACCAATATCGGCACTTTCCGCGCCTACGCCCTGGCGTACCTGAAGAGCCACCCGGAGATCCAGCCGAACATGACCTGCATGGTGCGCCAGATGCAGACCACGGCCCAGGGCATTCCGCTGGAAATCTACTGCTTCACCAAGACCACGGCGTGGGTGGACTACGAACGGATCCAGGGGGATATCTTCGACTACCTGCTGGCGGTGATGCCGGAGTTCGGCCTGAACCTGTACCAGCAACCCAGCGGTACCGACCTGCGGGCCGGTTTGCTACCGGCGGTGCTCGGCGCCAGCCATGTACCCCAGATCGAAAAACAGGCGCTGTAACCTCGTAGGAGCAGGCTTGCCAGCGAAGGCGTCAGCCCGTCAGGTGCAAGACTTGCGGGCCTCTTCGCCGGCAAGCCGGCTCCTACAGATCAGCTAAGGCGTCGGGGGCCCTTCAGGCACACTCTCGCCGGCAAGCCGCTCTGGCCCACCGTAGGAGCTGGCTTGCCAGCGAAGGCGTCGGCCCGTCAGGTGCAAGGCTTGCGGGCCTCTTCGCCGGCAAGCCGGCTCCTACAGATCAGCTAAGGCGTCGGGGGCCCGTCAGGTGCAGGGCTTGCGGGCCCTTCGACGGCAAGCCGCTCTGGACCACCGTAGGAGCTGGCTTGCCAGCGAAGGCGTAGGCACGTCAGGCGCAGGGCTTGCGGGCCTCTTCGCCGGCAAGCCGGCTCCTATAGGTCAGCGAAGGCGTCGGCAATCGGTCAGGTTGTCAGGCGGGGCGCCGCGCCGCGGCGGCTGATCCAGACCGCTGCGAGGATCACCAGACCACCCAGCATCAGCCGGCCCAGTTCCTCGTGCCGGTTCCAGATCAGCAGGTTGATCAGCAGCCCCACCGGCACGTGCAGGTTGTTCATCACGGCCAGGGTCGCCCCGGTCACCAGGCACGCGCCCTTGTTCCACCAGTACATGCCCAGGGCCGTGGACACCAGGCCAAGGAACAGCAGCACCGCCCATTGCAGCGGCGCATCAGGCAGGTAATGGGCCTTGCCGAACAGCAGGAACGCCGGCAACACCACCAGCAGCGCCCCCAGGTAGAAGTAGCCGAAACGCCGGTAATGCGGCTCGTCGCTGGGGTGGCGCGCCACCAGGTGCTTGTACAGCACTTGCCCGGTGGCATAGGTGAAGTTGGCCAGTTGCAGCAGCAAAAAACCCATGAAGAAGTCCGGGTTGATGCTGTCGTAGCGGATCACCACTGCTCCGGCCACTGCCACCAGCGCCGCCAGCAGGCCCCAGGGATTGAAACGCCGGTTCAGGGCGTCTTCGATCAGGGTCACGTGCAACGGCGTGAGGATGGTGAACAGCAGCACTTCCGGTACCGTCAGCACCCTGAAGCTCAGGTACAGGCAGACGTAGGTGATGCCGAACTGCAGGGCACCGATCAGCAGCATGCCACGCATGAAGGCCGGCTCCACCCGGCGCCAGCGGGTCAGTGGAATGAACACCAGCCCCGCCAGCAGTACCCGCACCAGTACCGCAAAGTAACTGTCGACATGACCGGCCAGGTATTCGCCGATCAGGCTGAAAGAAAACGCCTGGATCAGGGTGACAAAAAGTAGATAGCCCATGTTCGCCTCATCTTGGATGGCGGCGACGATAACGGTTTTGCTCCGGCAGATAAAATCCCGGGCAAAAAAAAGCCCGATCTCGCTAGGCGTGCAATCGGGCGTCGGCACTGAAGGAGCAACCAGTGCAAAGGGAGGTCCGATGCGCGAACCGGCTTGAAGGGGATGCGCAGGCACTACTTGAACACCGGGGGATTATCTGTGGATTAACGGCGCTGATCGGTTATCGGTGAATCGGCGCCATCGCTCCGGCAAATCACTGCAAGCCGGTTTTCAGGCCACCTGGGCCAACTTGGCATTGGCCTGGTTCAGGCCTTTCTCGTGGAAGTCGCCACCCAGATTGAGGCCCTCGGCGTGAATGAACTCGACATCGTGGATGCCGATGAAACCCATCACCTGGCGCAGGTAGGGTTCCTGGTGATCCGCGGTGCTACCGGCGTAGATGCCGCCACGGGCCGTCAGTACATAGGCGCGCTTGCCGGTGAGCAGGCCCTGGGGACCGGTCTCGGTGTACTTGAAGGTCACGCCGGCACGCAGGACGTGGTCGAGCCAGGCCTTCAGGGTGCTGGGGATGGCGAAGTTGTACATCGGCGCGGCCATCACCAGGATGTCGGCGGCCAGCAACTCTTCGGTCAGTTCATTGGAGCGTTGCAGGGAATCCTGTTCGGCGGCGTTGCGCTGTTCGGCGGGCTTCATCCAGCCGCCCAGCAGGTTGGCGTCCAGGTGCGGCACCGGGTTGCGGGCCAGGTCACGCACGCTGATCGAATCACCAGGGTGAGCGGCCTGCCATTGCTGGATGAAGGTCTGGGTCAACTGGCGGGAAACGGAATCCTGCTGACGGGCACTGCTTTCAATGATCAGAACGCGGGACATGGGCTGAAGCCTCCATCGGGGTATGCGTAAGTCGATGGGGCGCAGATTAAACAGAGTGATATCGATGAAAAAGCGCAAATAACTGCTATAACCAATCAATAAATTCGTTTATAAGCACAGCCAGTCCCGGCGTGATACGCCAGGCCGGCCCTGCTTCGATCATTTGGCCTGGCAGTTCAGGTCCATGCGCAGCTTGATGATCTTGCGGTTGAACTTGGCGGTAACGTTCTTGCTCTTGCCCGCGGCGACTTCCACCTTGCGGGTGCGCGGTGCCTCGGGACCGTTGCGAAACACCACCGAGCACAGGGCATCGACCTTGCCGAAGTTGTTCAACTGGATGGAGCCGATGTCCTCATCGGTGTCGTAGGCGGTGTAGTCGATGCTCAGGCCGTTCAACTGCTTCTCGACATCGATCGGATAGGCCCAGGCACTCAGGGGCAGCAGAGCCAGCAACACACAACAGAATTTTCTCATTCGGCAGTCTCCAGTAAGGAGCGCCAGCTTAGGACAAGAGGAGCCCCTCATGAAAGCGCCCCGCGTGACCCTGGATCAATGGCGCACCCTGCAGGCCGTGGTCGACCACGGCGGCTTCGCCCAGGCCGCTGAGGCCCTGCACCGTTCGCAATCCTCGGTCAGCTACACCGTCGCGCGCATGCAGGACCAACTCGGCGTGCCGCTGCTGCGCATCGACGGCCGCAAGGCGGTGCTCACCGAGGCCGGCGGCGTGCTGCTGCGCCGCTCCCGGCAACTGGTCAAGCAGGCCAGCCAGTTGGAAGACCTGGCCCACCATATGGAACAGGGCTGGGAGGCCGAAGTACGCCTGGTGGTGGACGCCGCCTACCCCAACGCGCGCCTGGTCCGCGCCCTGACCGCCTTCATGCCGCAAAGCCGTGGCTGCCGCGTGCGTCTGCGCGAAGAAGTGCTGTCCGGGGTCGAGGAAGTGCTGCTCGAAGGCGTCGCCGACCTGGCCATCAGCGGTTTCAACATTCCCGGTTACCTGGGCACCGAGATGAGCTCGGTGGAGTTCGTCGCCGTGGCCCACCCGGAACACGCCCTGCACCGCCTGCAGCGGGAACTGCACTTCCAGGACCTGGAAAGCCATCTGCAAGTGGTGATCCGCGACTCCGGCCGCCAGCAGCCACGGGATGTGGGCTGGCTCGGCGCCGAACAGCGCTGGACCGTGGGCAGCCTGGCCACCGCCGCAAGCTTCGTCAGCAGCGGCCTGGGTTTTGCCTGGTTGCCCCGGCACCTGATCGAGCGCGAGCTGCGCGAAGGCCTGCTCAAGGTCCTGCCCCTGGACCAGGGCGGCAGCCGCCATCCAACCTTCTTTCTCTATTCCAACAAGGACAAACCCCTGGGCCCGGCCACGCAGATCCTCGTGGAGCTGCTGCGCACCTTCGACACCGCGCCCCTGGACGCGCCCTTTGCCGCCCCCGAGCAAGCCTGATCCATCACCCACCAGAACAGGAGTTCTGTCATGGCGTATTTCGAGCATGAAGGTTGCACCCTGCACTACGAGGAATATGGCCGGGGCGAACCCCTGCTGCTGGTTCATGGCCTGGGCTCCAGCGCCCAGGACTGGGAAAAACAGATCCCCGATCTGGCGGCCCGCTACCGCCTGATCATCCCCGACGTGCGCGGCCACGGGCGCTCCGACAAACCCCGGGAGCGCTACAGCATCAAGGGCTTCACCGCCGACCTGGTGGCGCTGATCGAGCACCTGAACCTGGGCCCCGCGCATTATGTCGGGCTGTCCATGGGCGGGATGATCGGCTTCCAGCTGGCGGTGGACCAGCCGCAATTGCTCAAGAGCCTGTGTATCGTCAACAGCGCCCCGGAGGTCAAGGTGCGCAGCGCCAACGACTACTGGCAGTGGTTCAAGCGCTGGAGCCTGGCCCGGGTGCTGAGCCTGGCCACCATCGGCAAGGCCTTGGGCGCCCGCCTGTTTCCCAAGCCGGAGCAAGCCGAACTGCGGCAGAAGATGGCCGAACGCTGGGCAAAAAACGACAAACGTGCTTATCTCGCCAGCTTCGACGCCATCGTCGGCTGGGGGGTCCAGGAACGTCTGGGCCGGATCACCTGTCCAACCCTGGTCGTCAGCGCCGACCGCGACTACACCCCGGTGGCGGTCAAGGAGGCTTATGTCAGACTGCTGCCGGATGCACGGCTGGTGGTGATCGAGGATTCCCGACACGCCACGCCGCTGGACCAGCCGCAGCGCTTCAACCAAACCCTGCTCGAATTCATAACCACAGTCGACACCACCACCCAGGATCACTGACCCATGCTGAAAAAAATCGCCCTCGTCGCCGGCTCCGTACTCTTCGCCGCCAACCTGATGGCCGCACAGCCGGCCAAGGCACCTCACGTCCTGCTGGACACCAGCTTCGGCAAGATCGAAGTGGAACTGGACCCGGTCAAGGCACCGATCTCCAGCAAGAACTTCCTCGACTACGTCGACAGCGGCTTCTACAGCAACACCATCTTCCACCGGGTGATCCCGGGGTTCATGGTCCAGGGCGGTGGCTTCACCGCGCAGATGGTGCAGAAGGACACCCGCGACCCGATCAAGAACGAAGCCTCCAACGGCCTGCATAACGTGCGTGGCACCCTGTCCATGGCCCGCACCTCCAACCCCAACTCGGCCACCAGCCAGTTCTTCATCAACGTCGCCGACAACGCCTTCCTCGACCCGGGCCGCGATGCCGGCTACGCGGTGTTCGCCAAGGTGGTGAGCGGCATGGACGTGGTGGACCAGATCGTCAACTCCCAGACCACCACCAAGCAAGGCATGCAGAACGTGCCGATCGACCCGGTGCTGATCAAGTCGGCCAAGCGCATCGACTGAATCCAGCCGCCTGTCCCGACGGCGGCGCCCTACCCGGCGCCCCGTCCGCTTTCTGAACAGGAGAGCCCGTACCACGGGCTGCAGCCCCCATGCTCTATCGTCGTTTTGAACAACTGATCGACATCTTCCGCGACGCACCCAGCGCCACCCCGCCCAATCGGGTCCTGCCCTTCTACTTCCACTACATCAAGCAAGTCTGGCCAAGCTTCGTCTTCCTGCTGGTGGTCGGCCTGTTCGTGGCCCTGATCGAGGTCTCGCTGTTCAGTTACCTGAGCACCATCATCGACCTGGCCCAGGGCACGCCCAGCGCCCAGGTGTTCAGCGACCATGGCCTGGAACTGGCCTGGATGGCCGTGGTGGCGCTGCTGTTCCGCCCGCTGATGGTGGGCCTGCACGACCTGCTGATGCACCAGACCATCAACCCCGGCATGACCAGCCTGATCCGCTGGCAGAACCACAGCTACGTGCTGCGCCAGAGCCTGAACTTCTTCCAGAACGACTTCGCCGGGCGCATCGCCCAGCGCATCATGCAGACCGGCTACTCGCTGCAGGACTCCTCGGTGCAGGTGATCGATGCCCTGTGGCACGTGACCATCTACGCCATCGGCTCCCTGGTGCTGTTCGCCGATGCCGACTGGCGCCTGATGATCCCCTTGCTGCTGTGGATCGCCGGTTTCATCGGTGCCATGCGCTTCTTCGTGCCGCGCATCCAGAAGCGCTCGGTGGACGCCTCCGACGCCCGCTCCAAGCTCATGGGCCGGATCGTCGACGGCTACACCAACATCACCACCCTCAAGCTCTTCGCCCACACCCACTTCGAGCAGAGCTACGCCCGCGAGGCGATCGCCGAGCAGACCGAGAAGAGCCAACTGGCGGGCCGCGTGGTCACCGCCATGGACGTGACCATCACCAGCCTCAACGGCCTGCTGATCGTCAGCACCACGGGCCTGGCCCTGTGGCTGTGGAGCCAGTCGCTGATCAGCGCCGGGGCCATCGCCCTGGCCACCGGCCTGGTGATCCGCATCGTCAACATGTCCGGCTGGATCATGTGGGTGATCAACGGCATCTTCGAAAACATCGGCATGGTCGAGGACGGCCTGAAGACCATCGCCCAGCCGCTGCAGCTCACCGACCGCGCGCAGGCACCGAAGCTGGCGGTGGCCGAGGGTGGCGTGCGCTTCGAGCACGTGGAGTTTCACTACGGCAAGGCCAGCAAGGTCATCAGCGACCTCAACCTGGACATTCGCCCCGGAGAAAAGATCGGCCTGATCGGCCCGTCCGGCGCCGGCAAGTCGACCCTGGTCAACCTGCTGCTGCGCCTGTATGACCTGCAGGGCGGGCGGATCCTGATCGATGGCCAGGACATCGCCGAAGTGACCCAGGAAAGCCTGCGCGAACGCATCGGCATGATCACCCAGGACACTTCGCTGCTGCACCGTTCGATCCGCGACAACCTGCTCTACGGTCGCCCTGATGCCACTGACGAAGAGCTCTGGGAAGCGGTGCGCAAGGCCCGGGCCGACGAGTTCATCCCACAGCTTTCCGACGCCGAGGGCCGCACCGGCTTCGACGCCCATGTCGGCGAGCGCGGGGTCAAGCTGTCCGGCGGCCAGCGCCAGCGCATCGCTATCGCCCGGGTGCTGCTCAAGGACGCGCCGATCCTGATCATGGACGAGGCCACCTCGGCCCTGGACTCGGAAGTCGAGGCGGCGATCCAGGAAAGCCTGGAGACCCTGATGCAGGGCAAGACCGTGATCGCCATTGCCCACCGCCTCTCGACCATCGCCCGCATGGACCGCCTGGTGGTCCTGGAACAGGGGCGCATCGCCGAGAGCGGCACCCACGCCGAACTGCTGGCTCATGGCGGGCTGTACGCACGCCTGTGGCAGCACCAGACCGGAGGCTTCGTCGGCATCGACTGAGCCTCTGCAGCCGCTGCACCAAGCGCCAGAGCCCCCGGTTTCAGGGGGCCCTGGCGTTTTTCATGGGCGAGTGGAATTGCGCCAAAAGCCTGCTGTACTGACCCTAGGTTCCGGAGCGGAACCTGTAGTTAACCTGCGGGATGCATAACAGTTGTATCGCGTTGATAGGTTGACCTATCAAGGACTCCTCCATGTCTTTGTTCAAACGTTCCATGACTGAACTGCTCGGCACCTTCTGGCTGGTCCTGGGCGGCTGCGGCAGCGCCGTGCTCGCGGCGGCCTTTCCCAATGTCGGCATCGGCCTGCTGGGCGTCGCCCTGGCCTTCGGCCTGACGGTGCTGACCATGGCCTTCGCCATCGGCCATATCTCCGGTTGCCACTTGAACCCCGCCGTGTCCGTAGGGCTGGTGGTGGGCGGACGCTTTCCGGCCAGGGAACTGCCGGCCTATATCGTCGCCCAGGTGATCGGCGCAGTGATCGCCGCGGCGTTGCTGTACTTCATCGCCAGTGGCAAGCCCGGCTTCGAACTGGCCTCGGGGCTGGCTGCCAACGGCTATGGCGAGCACTCCCCCGGCGGCTACTCGATGGCCGCGGGGTTTGTCTGCGAGCTGGTGATGACCTTGATGTTCGTGGTGATCATTCTCGGCGCCACCGACAAACGCGCCCCGGCGGGGCTGGCACCGATCGCCATCGGCCTGGCGCTGACCCTGATCCACCTGATCTCGATCCCGGTGACCAACACCTCAGTCAACCCGGCCCGCAGTACCGGGCCGGCGCTGATCGTCGGTGGCTGGGCCTTGCAGCAGCTGTGGATGTTCTGGCTGGCGCCAATCCTCGGCGCGGTGATCGGCGGCGTGGTCTACCGCTGGCTGGGCAAGGAAGACAGCTGAGGCAACGAGGCGAGGGTCACGCCTGCCGATAGGGCAAGGCGTCCCTCGCTTCTTGCGCATAGGCGCGAATCCCAGCCTGTTCCTGTTGCAGGAAATCCTTCACCGCGGCCTTCAGGCCGGGGTGACGCAGGTAGTGCCAGGAGCGGGTCAGCACCGGCTCGAAACCGCGGATCAACTTGTGCTCGCCCTGGGCTCCAGCGTCGAAGCGTTGCAGCCCATTGGCGATCGCGTACTCCATGCCCTGGTAGAAACAGGTCTCGAAATGCAGGCGATCGAACTCCGCCAGGCAGCCCCAGTAGCGCCCATAGAAGCTGTCGCCCCCCACCAGGCTGAAGGCCATGGCCACCGGGCGTGTGCCCTGCTTGGCCAGGACCACGCGAATCGCTTCGGGCATGCGCTCGGCCAGCAGGCTGAAAAACGCGCGGGTCAGGTAGGGTGACTGGCGCCGCACCGCGTAGGTGTTGGCGTAGCAGGCGTAGACGAAATCCCACTGCGCCTGGTCCAGCTCATGGCCTTCGAGCCACTGGAAGTCGATCCCCTGCCCCGCCACCTGCTCGCGTTCCTTGCGCATCTGCTTGCGCTTGCGCGAACTCAGGGCATCGAGGAAATCCTGGAAGTCCCGATAGCCGCGGTTCTGCCAGTGGAACTGACAACCCAGGCGCTGCAGCCAGCCGGGTTGCTGCTCCAGGGCCAGATCGCTGAAGTCATCGGTGAAGTTGATATGGGCACTGGAAAGCCCTTCGATCTCCAGGTAGCCGGGCAGGCTCTTCAACAGTTCCAGGGCGTCCGCCTGGGTTGCCGCCAGCACCCGGGCACCGCTCACTGGACTGAAGGGCACCGCCGTCAGCAGTTTGGGGTAGTAGTCGATCCCGGCCCGCTCGCAGGCGTCGGCCCAGCCATGGTCGAACACGTATTCACCATAGGAGTGCCACTTGCGGTAGCTCGGCAGTGCCGCCAGCAGGCGCCCGTCTTCGACATGCAGCAGGTGCTCGGCCTGCCAGCCGGAGCGTGGGCCGAGGCTGCCGCTGTCTTCCAGGGCACTGAGAAAGGCGTGGCGCACAAAGGGTTGGCCGTCCTTGAGCAAAGCGTCCCAATGCGTGGGATCGACGGCAGACAGGCTGTTCAAGGATTGCAGCGGCATCGGGGTCCCCGGGATTCAGATCGAACAACTCGGGGAGTATCCTCCATCGCCGGGCTCACCGAAACTGCCAGCACCGCCCAGGGCCATCAACGCCCCAGATGCTCCGCCAGGAAATCGATGAACACCCGGGACTTGCGTGGCAGATGCGCGGTGTTGGGAAACAGCACATGCACCGGCTGCGCGGCCAGCCGGTACTCCGGCAGCACCCGCACCAGGCGGCCGTTGCCCAGGTCGTCGAGGATCATCCATTCCGGCAGCACCGCCAGCCCCAGGCCGGCCAGGGCCATGGCACGAATCGCCGTGGCCGAGTTCGATTCGTGCCCGGGTTCGACCGGCACCTGCACCTCCCCCCGGCGCGGGTGGCTCAGCGTCCAGCTCGGCGGTCCGGCAAGATTGCTGTTGCAGATCCACGGCCATGCCCCCAGGTCCTCGGGCTGCAGCGGCGGGCGCTCGGCGAACAGCCCCGGGCTGGCCACCAGGGCAATGGCATAGTCCGCCAGCTTGCGCCCCTTGAACCCCGAATCGGCCAGGTGCCCGAGGCGGATCACCAGGTCGAGCTTTTCCGCCACCAGGTCGTTCAACGACGAATTGAAGTGATAGCTCAGGCGCACTTCGGGGTAACGCGCGGTGAACAGCGGCAGGATCGGCAGAACGAAGGTCTCGGCGTATTCCGCGGTGGAACTGATGCGCAACTTGCCCGAGACCCGATTGCGACCGTGCAGCACATTGTCAAAGGCACTGTCGATATGGGCGACAATCCCCTTGAACTGGTCATAGAGCTCCCGGCCGCTGTCGGTGAGCGCCACATGCCGCGTGGTGCGGATCAGCAAGGTGGTCGCCAAGGCCTGCTCCAGGGCCTTGATATGCAGGCTGGCCATGGCCTTGCTGATGCCCAGGTACTGGGCCGCACGGGTGTAGGAAGCAAAGTCCACCACCGCGAGGAAGGTCTGCACCCGATGCAACTGGCCGTGAAAGGTCTGGCTCACTGTCAAATCCTGTTAAACAATGCGTCAAGTATAGGCGCCTCGACAGCCCCGCCCCAAGCTCCCTAAGCTGCGCGGGAAAAACGGAGGCGACATGACCTACAGATACAAAGTGGCGGTGGTATTCCTCCTCGGTTTCTTCATTGATTGCGTGAACATCTTCATGTCCGCGGTGGCCCTGCCCAGCATCGCCAGCCAGCTGCAGGTGTCCAGCGCCAGCGTGGCCTGGGTCGCCAATGCCTACATCCTCGGCCTGACCCTGGCGATTCCCGTCAGCACCTGGCTGGCGGCACGCTTGGGCAACCGGCAACTGCTCTGCGCCTCGATGCTGCTGTTCAGTGCCGCAGCGCTGCTGTGCGGGCTGGCCGAGAGTTTCCTGTTCCTGGTGTCCTGGCGACTGCTCCAGGGCATGGCCGGGGGCCTGTTGATTCCCCTCGGGCAGGCACTGACCTTCAACCTGTTCCAGGGCAGGCAACGGGCGCGGATCTCGACCCTGGTCATGGTGGTGGCCCTGCTGGCCCCGGCACTCTCGCCGACCCTGGGCGGAGCGATTGTCGACCAAAGTTCCTGGCGCTGGGTGTTCCTCGCCAGCCTGCCACTGTCGTTGCTGGCGGCGGGATTGTCCTGGTGCTGGATCAACAGCGATCCCGGCCCGGTACCGGCTCGCCCCGACCTGCGCGGCCTGCTGCTGGTCAGCGCCGCCCTGGGCAGCCTGCTGCTGGGCCTGTCGCTGTACGGCAGCGGCTACCCGGCGTACCAGGCGCTTCTGGGCCTCGGCGCGGGCCTGCTGTTTGCCGAGGGCTACCGGCGTCACTGCCGCCGCTGCCCGGTCCCCATCATCGATCTGCACTTGCTGAAGAATCCGCGCCTGGGCCTGTCGGTGACCATCTACTACGCGATTCCGGGGATCTTCACCGGAGTCAACCTGCTGAGCCTGTTCTTCCTCCAGGACCAGTTGCACCTGAGCGCACAGCACAGCGGGATGTTCATGCTGCTGTATGCCGCCGGCGCCTTGCTGGCGATGCTGGCCTGCGGCCGCTGGTACAACCGCGCAGGCGCCGCGCGCCTGTTCGCCATTGCCCTGGTGCTGCACAGCGTCGGCATCGCCACGTTGTGCGCGGTCGACTCGGCCTCCGACCAGCCCCTGATGATGCTCGCCTACCTGCTGATGGGGCTGGGCGGAGGTGCAGGTGCCAACACCGCGCAGACCACCGCACTGCTGGACTTCGACGGCGCCGACACGCACAAGGCCAGCGTGATCTGGAACATCAACCGGCAAATGGCTTTCAGCCTGGGCGCTGCCTTGCTGCTGATGCTCTACAACCTGCTGCTCGGCTATCGAGGCGCCACCGGCGCCTATCACCTGAGCCTGTTGCTGGCCGCCGTGGCCGGCCTGCTGCCCCTGCTGACCCTGAACCGACTCCCACTACCCGAGGCCTCCCATGCCCCACTCGATCGTTGAACAAGCGCAATCCAGCGTGCACCGGATTCACCAACTGATTCACAGCGTCTTCACCGACCAGCAGGGGGACGGCGCAGCCAACCTCGACGCCTTGCTGGCGCTGTTAGCCGATGACTTCCAGATGGTCACCACTGGCGCTGCCCTGGTCGGCCGCGAACAGGTGCAACAGCTGTTTCGTGGTGGCCTGGGCCAGCGCCCGGGGCTGCAAATCACTGTCGGCGAGCTGCGCTGCGTGTGGCAGGAGGGCCAGAGCGCGGCGATCCGCTACAAGGAAACCCACCGCATGGGCCAGGTCGAAACCTCGCGCCTGTCCCTGGCGATCATCCGTGTGCAAGCCGATTCGGTGCAGTGGCTGTACCTGCATGAAACCGCCTGCCCCTGAAACGGGCCACGCAATTACCCGGACAAAAAAAACCCCGCCGGGGCGGGGTCAAAACGAGAGGAGCTATAACGGATGAGAAAGAGCTCTACCTGGGTGTCGCAACAGCTTTAGAACACGTACTGCACACGGGCTACGAGGGCATCGCCACTGTCGTCGCCGACGTTGTTGCTGATCTTGTCGGTGTTGACCTTGATGTAGTTGGCGGAAACCTTGATTGCTTCGTTGGCGTACCAGTTGACCCCGATGGTGTTCATGGTGGCCTTGGCATCGCCGACTTCACGGGTGGCGCTGGCGGTCACGACGTTCTTGTCATCGACCTTGATGTTGTCGTAGCGGTAGAACACTTCCCAGGCACCGTACTGCTTGTTCTCGGGCTTGATGGTGTCGAACTTGGCGCCGTCGAGTTTGTACACGCGGGACTCGCCGGTCAGGGTGTAGGCCAGTTGACCGTAGAAACCGGTGGCCTTGACGTCCTGGTAAGCCGCGCTGTCGGCCTTCATCTTGCGGGTCAGGTATTCGGCCTGGGCCGAGAACGGGCCGGTGGCGAAGGCGAATTCACCGCCGAACACCCGGTCGTTGTCGTAGGCACCGGCAGCCGTCAGGTTCGAGGCATTGAGGCCGGTGCCGCCGCCGAAGGTGGCACGGTTGCCGTTGGTGCCGGCATCGTTGCCGCCGTTGGTGGCGATGCCACGCACGCCCAGACGAGGACGGATCCGCGAATCGAAGGCAGTGTCGCTGAGGTCGCGGCTGGCGAAATCCAGGCCGAAGTGCAGGACGTTGCCGGTTTCATGCATCGGGGCGAACACCGCACGGGCGTTGAACTGCTTGACGCTGTCGCCGTCGCTGTCGTTGATGTCCTTGGCTGCCACGCTGCCGGACAGGTAAGCCATGTCGGCTACCACCGAGCTGACCTGCAGGCCCATACCGTTCTCGTGGGAGTTGACCCAGTCGGCCAGCTCGTAGGCGGCGTTGCGCTCCATGGAGGTGACCCACTTGGAGCTGGTGGCCTTCTCCAGACCGAAGTCTTCGTCGAAGCGGCCGGCACGGATGGTCACCGGCTTGAAGCCGACGTAGGAGATCGAAGCCTCGTCGAAGTAACCGTCATCGGCGGTGCCCGAGTTGTGGGAGAAGTCGTAGTTGATCTGGTATTTCCAATCCTTGTAGGCGGTGCCGCCCAATTCCAGATAGGCGCGGCGGAAGTAGGCGCCGTCGCCGCTGTCACCATTCTTGGTGTAGAACCCGTCGAAACGGCCATAGTCGGCTTGCAGACGACCGCCCAGCTTGAAGCTGAACGCTGAGTCGGTGGTAGCAACCTCAAGGCCGCCCTTGGTCTTGACTACGATATCGGCGCCGTCGGTGGTGACGGTGCCAGCGAAAGCCTGGGCGGTTACTGCCAGGGCCAGGGCGCTGGCGGCAAAACCGGCGAAGTGCTTACGGATCATCGAAGAGTTCCCCTAATTGGTGGTCTGTAGCGTTGGAAAACACGCGGGGTTGGCCCGCTGGTGTTGGGTGGGAATCTTGGCGATGGGTTATTTCAGCCGGGTTGCTGATAGATAAAGATTTGATTACAGGGGAACTTTTTTACTTCGAAATGAAATAAGGCAAAATGCTTGTACTAGAGCGCTCGCAGCGATATTCACGGGTGTTTGGACAAATCAGCGGGCACTGTCACCTTTGATCGGATGACAGTTTCATGGCAGGTCAGCCACTGGGACGGACAGGATCAGCGGGTGCCCTTGCAGCACCCGCAGCAGCAGATTCAGAGGTCGCGTTTTTTCTCGGCGGCCAAACGCTCGGCCAGTTCGTCAAGACCTTCCAGGGGCGGCTCGGGGAGCACCCGCAAGGTGGCTTGCAGCAGGCGCATCTGGCGGATGAAGCGCCGGCAGTTGGGGCAGAACAGCAAGTGATGACGTACCATCAAGCGTTCACGAAAGCTCAACTGGCCATCGAGATAATCACTGGATCGTGCCACTTGTTCCTTACAGGTCAGCATTGGCCGGTTTCCTCAAAATGCTCCACGGTGGCGAAGACTTTCAAGCGCGCCCGGTGCAACAGCACCCGGACATTGGAGAGCGTGAGCCCCAAAAGATTACAGATTTCTTCCAGCTCCAGGCCCTGGCGCTCACGCAGCAGCAACACGCTGCTTTGCAGCTCCGACAGGCTGAGCAGGGTGTGCTCCAGGCAGTCACGCAGCTCGGCTTCGGTCAGCAGGGCTTCGGGAGTGTCCTCGTGCCAGGCGAAGGGCGCCACCAGCCAGTGGCCGTCGCTGGAGGAGAAACGCTCATCACCAACGGTGCCGTGAGGCGAAGGCAGGTCATCGAGCAGGACTTCCCGGCGATTCTGCTTGTAGCGGCCCTTGGCCGCGTTGGCCGTGATGGTCAGCAGCCAGGTCTTGAGGCTGGAGCGCCCCTGGAAACCCGAGAGGTTGCGCACCACCGAGAGCCAGGCATCCTGCACCACTTCGTCGGCGTGGCGATTGCCGACAATGGCGTAGGCCACCGCGCGCATGGCGCTCTGGTAGCGCGTGACCAGTTCCTTGTAAGCCTTCTGTTCGCCCGCCAAAAGGCGCTCTAGCAGTTGCGTGTCATCAGCAGCGGCCATTCATGCCTCGTTCAATCATGCGGGTTTGAGTGGGGTGTGACGCGCCAATGCTCCCTCGCGCCACACTCCGCCTCAGCCTAGATCAACGTTTGCGCAGAAGAACGCTGCCGATCGAATAACCCGCGCCGAAGGAACTAAGCACCGCCAGGGCACCGCTGGACAGATCGTCCTGGTACTTGTGGAAGGCAATCACCGAGCCCGCCGAGCTGGTGTTGGCGTAGGTGTCGAGAATCACCGGGGCCTCTTCCACCGAGGCTTCGCGGCCCAGGAGCTTCTTGACGATCAGGTGGTTCATGCTGAGGTTGGCCTGGTGCAGCCAGAAGCGCTTCACGTCGCCGACGTTGAGCTGGTTCTCTTCCAGGTGCGCGGCGATCAGTTCCGCCACCATCGGGCACACGTCACGGAACACCTTGCGGCCTTCCTGGACGAACAGCTTGTCCGGCGCACCGATGCCCTCTTCCGCCGTGCGGTTGAGGAAGCCGAAGTTGTTGCGGATGTTGTTGGAGAACTGGGTCAGCAGCTTGGTGCTGACGATGTCGAACTGATGCTTGGAGGTGGCCAGGTCGGCGCGCTCGATGATCACCGCGGTGGCAGCGTCGCCGAAGATGAAGTGGCTGTCGCGGTCACGGAAGTTCAGGTGGCCGGTGCAGACTTCCGGGTTGACCATCAGGATCGCCCGGGCCTGGCCCAACTGCACGCTGTTGGCGGCGGCCTGGATGCCGAAGGTCGCCGAGGAGCAGGCCACGTTCATGTCGAAGCCGAAGCCCTGGATGCCCAGTGCGGCCTGGACTTCGATGGCGATGGCCGGGTAGGCGCGCTGCAGGTTGGAGCAGGCGACGATCACCCCGTCGATGTCAGCGGCGGTCTTGCCGGCCCGTTGCAAGGCCTGCTCGGCGGCAGCGACGGCCATCTGGCACAGCACCGACCATTCGTCGTTGGAGCGCTCCGGCAGGCGCGGGGCCATGCGTTGCGGGTCGAGGATGCCGTCCTTGTCCATCACGAAGCGGCTCTTGATGCCTGAGGCCTTCTCGATGAACGCAGCGTTGGATTCGGTCAGGGCCTGCACTTCGCCACGCTCGATGGCGGCGGCGTTGTCGCGGTTGAACTGGTGGACGTAAGTGTTGAAAGACTCCACCAGCTCTTCGTTGGAGATGCTGTTGGCCGGGGTAAACAGGCCGGTGCCGCTGATGACGACGTTATGCACGGTCGTTCCTCTAGTGTGTTGAGGCAGAAGGTATTGGCACCGCCGTGCCAAACCGTAAAGGAACTGCCCCGCTGGCGGGACAGTTCCTGGCTTCGCTTTATTCGGATCCGCCCGGGCTGCCTGCGCTGCAGAAAACCGGGGCCGGCATTTATGACGGCGGAGTTTGCCATAACCTCCGATATTTCGCCGCAATTGCAAGATCGACGGAGTTGACGTGTAGGAGCCGGCTTGCCGGCGAACCGGGCCTTGAGCCTTGCATTGCCCTTGGTGGCGCCTTCGCTGGCAAGCCAGCTCCTACGGGGGCGTACCGCGATATCTCTGTAGGAGCCGGCTTGCCGGCGAACCGGGCATTGAACCTTGCAGTGCCCTTGGTGGCGCCTTCGCTGGCAAGCCAGCTCCTACGGGGGCGGATCGCGATATCTCTGTAGGAGCCGGCTTGCCGGCGAACCGGGCCTTGAGCCTTGCATTGCCCTTGATGGCGCCTTCGCTGGCAAGCCAGCTCCTACGGAGGCGTATCGCGATATCTCTGTAGGAGCCGGCTTGCCGGCGAACCAGGCCTTGAGCCTTGCAGTGCCCTTGATGGCGCCTTCGCTGGCAAGCCAGCTCCTACGGGGGGTTGGCTCAGGCCTCGACCTGACTCCACTGCTTGCTCAGGCGCTTGTCGGAGATCGGCACCTTGGTCCCCAGCTGCTGGGCAAACAGCGACACCCGGTACTCCTCCAGCCACCAGCGGTACAGCTCCAACTGGGGATCGCGCTTGCCTTCCTGGGCATGCTTCTGGGCGCGGGCCTGGTACTGGTTCCAGAGGTTGCTCAGCTCGCTGCTCCAGACCCGGTCCTTCTGCACCTGGCTGCCAAGTTTCTCGAAACGCTGCTCTACCGCCTTGAGGTAACGGGGCACTTCCTTGAGCCACAAGGCCGGGGTTTCGCGGACGAAGCCCGGATACACCAGGTGGCTGAGCTGGGACTTGATGTCGTTGAGGGCCACGGCCTGAGCCAGGTCGATCTTGCCTTTGAAGCGTTTCTGCAGGCCGTGCCAGAGCTTGAGGATCTCCAGGGTCAGGCGTGCCAGGCGTTCGGCATGTTCGGTCCAAGCACCGCGCTTGCGCTCGGCCAGGGACGCCAGTCCGGCGCCGTCCCGGGGCAACGTGGCTTCGCCGTCGAGGATGCAAGTGTCGAGGCTGGCCAGGAGGATGTCCTCCACCAGCCCATCGACCCGGCCCAGCTCGCGGTACAGCAGGCCCAGTTCGGTGAGCCCAGGCAACTTGCCCCGCAGGAACTTGGCCGGCTCGGCCAGTTGCTGCAACAGCAGGCGCTGCAAGGCCCGGCGGTGCTGGAACTCGGCTTCGGCAGCGGTGGAGAAGCGCCCTTCCTTGACCGTCCCCGCCTCTTCCACCAGGGCCGGGTACACCGTCATCGACAGTCCGGCGATCTTCTGCTGGGTCTTCTCCGCCACTGCGGCGAACACCTTGGCTTCCACCGGCTGCTGGCTCTTGGCGGTCTGCGGCACCGCCAGGGCTGCCTGGCTGGCTTCGGCAAAGCGCGCGGTCAGCTCGGCCAGGTCGCGGCCTTCACCGAGGAACTTGCCTTGGGCGTCGACGATTTCCAGGTTCATCCGCAGGTGGCTTTCCACCTGTTGTTCGGCTTCGCTCCAGGCCTCGTCGCTGACCCGCGCACCGGTCATGCGCAGCAGCTCGCGCCCCAGGGCCTGGGGCAAGGAACCCTCGGCGAAGGTCATGCGCTGCAAGGCGGCCTTGACGAAGTCCGGCACCGGCACGAAGTTCTTGCGCAGGGCCTTGGGCAGGTTGCGCACCAGGGCAATGCACTTGGCCTCGAGCAGCCCCGGCACCAGCCATTCCAGGCGCTCGGCCGGCAGGGCCGGCAACAGCGGCGCCGGCACTCGCAGGGTCACGCCGTCACGGGGGTGGTTGGGTTCGAAGTGGTAACTCAGGGCCAGTTCCAGGTCACCGATGTGCAGGGTGTCCGGATACTGCTTGGCGGTGACCTCGCTGGCTTCGCGAGCCAGCACATCTTCCTCGCGCATGATCAGCAGTTGCGGATTCTTCTGGCTGTGCACCCGGTACCAGCTATCGAAGGTCGCGGTCTGGTGGATCTCCGCCGGCAGGCGCTCGTCGTAGAAGGCGAACAGGGTTTCCTCGTCCGCCAGGATGTCCCGGCGCCGGGCCTTGGCCTCCAGGGCGTCGAGCTGCTCCAGCAGTTGGGTATTGGCGCTCAGGCATTTGGCCTTGGACTGGATCTCGCCACGCACCAGGGCCTCGCGGATAAACAGCTCACGCGACACCACCGGGTCCACCGGGCCGTAATGCACCGGCCGCCGGCCGACCACGATCAGGCCGAACAAGGTGATCTGCTCGTAGGCCACCACCTGGCCGCGCTTCTTCTCCCAATGGGGTTCGAAGTGGTTCTTCTTGATCAGGTGCCCGGCCAGGGGCTCGATCCAGTCCGGTTCGATCTTGGCCACCATGCGCGCATAGAGCTTGGTGGTCTCCACCAGTTCGGCGGTCATCAACCATTGCGGGCGCTTCTTGCCCAGGCCCGAGGACGGGTGGATCCAGAAGCGTCGCTGGCGGGCACCGAGGTAGTCGCCGTCCTCGGTCTTCTGGCCGATCTGGCTCAGCAGCCCCACCAGCACCGCCTTGTGCAGTTTCGGGTAGTCCGCCGGCTCCTTGTTGAGGCTCAGCTGCATATCCCGGCAGATCAGGCTCAATTGGCGGTGGGAGTCACGCCACTCGCGCAGGCGCAGGTAGTTGAGGAAATTCTTCCGACACCAGTTGCGCAGCGGGCTCGCCGTCAGGGCCTGGCGCTGTTCTTCGAAGCCGCGCCACAGGTTGACCAGCCCGGCGAAATCCGAGTCCACGTCCTTCCACTGGGCGTGGGCCTGGTCAGCCGCTTGCTGACGCTCCGGCGGTCGCTCGCGAGGGTCCTGGATCGACATCGCACTGGCAACGATCAGCACTTCCTGGAGGCTGCCGAGCCTGGCCGCTTCCAGCAGCATGCGGCCCATGCGCGGGTCCACCGGCAGCCGCGCCAGTTGCCGGCCCAGTGGGGTCAGCTGGCTGTTGCGGTCGACCGCCGAAAGCTCCTGCAGCAGGTTGAAACCGTCGCTGATGGCCTTGCCATCCGGCGGCTCGATAAAGGGAAATGCGGTGATTTCACCCAGGCGCAGGTGCAGCATCTGCAGGATCACCGCCGCCAGGTTGGTACGCAGGATCTCCGGATCGGTGAACTCCGGCCGGCCGAGGAAATCTTCCTCGCTGTACAAGCGCACGCAGATCCCCGGCTCGACCCGGCCGCAACGACCCTTGCGCTGGTTGGCGCTGGCCTGGGAAATCGCCTCGATGGGCAGGCGCTGGACCTTGGCCCGGTAGCTGTAGCGGCTAATGCGCGCGGTGCCGCTGTCGATCACGTAGCGGATCCCCGGTACGGTCAGCGAGGTCTCGGCGACGTTGGTCGCCAGCACCACCCGGCGGCCGGGGTGCGACTGGAAGATCCGCTGCTGTTCCGCCGGCGACAGGCGCGCGTACAGCGGCAGGATCTCGGTGTGCTTGAGCTGGGCCTTGCGCAGCATCTCGGCGGCGTCGCGGATCTCCCGCTCCCCCGGCAGGAACACCAGCACATCCCCCGGACTGCGGCGCTCGCTGCGCTCATGGGCAGCGATCTCGTCCAGGGTGGCGAGGATCGCCTGGTCCACGGTCAAGTCGTCCTCGACCCGGTTGCCTTCTTCGTCCTGCTCCAGGGTCAGCGGGCGGTACCAGGTTTCCACCGGGAAGGTGCGCCCGGACACCTCGACGATCGGCGCATCGTCGAAGTGCTTGGAAAAACGCTCCAGATCGATGGTGGCCGAGGTGATGATGACCTTGAGATCAGGGCGCCGCGGCAGCAGGGTCTTCAGGTAGCCGAGGAGGAAGTCGATGTTCAGGCTGCGCTCGTGGGCCTCGTCGACGATGATCGTATCGTAGCGTTCCAGGTAGCGGTCGTTCTGGGTTTCCGCCAGCAGGATGCCGTCGGTCATCAGCTTGATCAGGGTGCTGGAATCGCTCTGGTCCTCGAAGCGCACCTGATAACCCACCAGGCTCCCCAGGGGCGTGGCCAGCTCTTCGGCGACCCGGCTGGCCACGCTGCGGGCAGCGATCCGCCGGGGCTGGGTATGACCGATCAGGCCGTGCTGGCCGCGACCGATTTCCAGGCAGATCTTCGGCAACTGGGTGGTCTTGCCCGAGCCGGTCTCGCCGGCAATGATCAGCACCTGATGCTTGAGCAGCGCTGCCTTGATTTCGTCGCGCTTGGCGGCGATCGGCAGGCTGTCGTCATAGCGAATCGGCGGCACGCTCTCGCGGCGCGCAGTGACCAGGTTGCAGGAAGCCTGCATCCGCTCCAGCCACTGGGCCAGCTTGGCCTCGTCGGGTTTCTTGCGCAGTTCGAGCAGTTGCCGGCGCAACCGGTGACGGTCGGCCAGCATGGCTTGATCGAGGTTTTTCAACAGCTGGTCAATTGCAGGCGATTCGGAAGTCATCAGGTACGCAAAAGTCGTCATATGTAGGCAGGGCGCGATTGTCGCAGAAAAGCGCAGACAATACGTAGGAGCCGGCTTGCCGGCGAAGGGGCCAGTGAGGATGCCTTCGCCGGCAAGCCGGCTCCTACACCGTCACTCGTCTTCCAGGCCTTTGCGCCGGTAAGGGAAGACGTCGATGATCTTGCCGGCGCGGATGGCGTCCTGCAGGCCCTTCCAGTAGTCGGCGTTGTACAGCTCGCCATGCAACTGGTCGAACAGCCGGCGCTGGCCGGCGTCGGCGAACAGGAACGGCGGGAACTCCTCGGGGAACACATCGTGGGGACCGATGGAATACCAGGGCTCGGAAGCCATCTCGTCTTCCGGCGTACGTGGTGCCGGAATGCGGCGGAAGTTGGCCTCGGTCAAAAAGCAGATTTCGTCGTAGTCGTAGAACACCACGCGGCCATGTCGGGTCACGCCGAAGTTCTTCAGCAGCATGTCGCCAGGGAAGATGTTGGCCGCCGCCAGTTGCTTGATCGCCAGGCCGTAATCCTCCAGGGCCTCGCGCACCTGGGCCTCGTTGGCATGTTCCAGGTAGAGGTTGAGCGGGGTCATGCGCCGCTCGGTCCAGCAGTGGCGGATCAGCACCGTCTCGCCGTCCACGGCCACCGTGGACGGCGCCACCTCCAGCAGTTCCTCGAGGCATGCCGGATCGAACTTGCTCAGGGGGAAACGGAAGTCGGCGAACTCCTGGGTGTCGGCCATGCGCCCGACCCGATCGACGCTTTTCACCAGCCGGTACTTCTCGATCACCGTGGCCCGGTCGACGTTCTTCGACGGCGAGAAGCGGTCCTTGATGATCTTGAACACGGTGTTGAAGCCCGGCAGGGTGAATACGCTCATGACCATGCCGCGCACCCCGGGGGCCATGATGAAGCGGTCGTCGGTGTTGGCCAGGTGGTTGATCAGGGCACGGTAGAACTCCGACTTGCCGTGCTTGTAGAAACCGATCGAGGTGTACAGCTCGGCAATGTGCTTGCCCGGCAGGATGCGCTTGAGGAAGCCGATGAACTCCGCCGGCACCGGCACGTCCACCATGAAATAGGAGCGGGTGAAGGAGAAGATGATCGAGACATCGGCTTCATCGGTGATCAGTGCATCGATCTGGATGCCCCGGCCTTCGCGGTGCAGCAACGGAATCACCAGGGGCCACTGCTCTTCATGGGTGAAGATGCGCCCCACCAGGTAGGCCCCCTTGTTGCGATAGAGCACCGAGGAAAACAGCTCCAGGGTCAGCTCCGGGTCTTTGCATACCCAGTCCGGCAGGTTCTCCCGCAGCTGCGCTTCAAGGCGTCGCAGGTCGCCCGCCAGGTCGGCGTAATCCTCGCTGAATCGGTAGTCGGCAAACACCTGGGCGAGGGTCGCCGAAAGATCGCCCTGGGGCCTGTAGCTGCGGGTCTGCGCAGCCCGGGCCCGACGCAGGCTGGGCCGGGTGGTGTGGATGAACATGCAGCCATCGCTGATCAGGTCATGGCTGAACAGCCCGCAGAAGATCGAGTTGTACCAGGTCTCGGAGAGCTCATCGTCGAAGCGCAGGTCGATCAGGCTGATATAGGCACTCTTCACCAGAGGCCACTGGCTGACCTCCATCAGCAGCTCGGTGCTGAAGGCCTGGTGCAGCCGGGCTACGGTTTCCCCGACCTTTTCTTCGTAGAGGTTGATCCGTGCCGCCGAGGCCTGCTGCGCTTCCTGCCACTGCGCCTGCTCGAAGCGCTGCCGGGCACCGTCGGTGATCTGGCGAAAGTGCTCGCGGTAGTCGTCGAAACCCTCGAGGATCATTCGAGCGATATCGGCGGCGGGCCATGACTGCGACATAAGGAAGACCTCTGCGGGAATTTGCGATGCCTGAGCTTAGCCACTGATACGACCTGAGGAGAAGCGTATTTTTGTCATCGAACGTACGCCGTAAAATGACCCGGTGGTCGCCCAGTGGCTCATCCGGTCGGCCTGATTGCGCCCTGCCCGGCCGCACCACAGGCAGCATCGAGCGCTGCACAGAATCGAACGCAAGAATCAGGGTGCGGACTTTCTTCGTTTCATGGGGCAATAAGGTTTGCCATGCCCAGTCGTGCTGGGCAAGATTCCCGCCCTGCCACCCAAGGAAACTTCCGTGAGACCTGTCGATCTCCTGCGCCTGTTGTCACTGGCCGCCATCTGGGGCGCGAGCTTTCTGTTCATGCGCATCATTGCCCCGGAACTGGGCACTGTGCCCACCGCCTTCTTCCGTGTGTCGATCGCCGCCGTCGGCCTGTTGGTACTGCTGGCGCTGATGCGGGTGAGCTGGGACTTTCATGGCAAGTTCAAGACCGTACTGCTGCTCGGGGTGATCAACTCCGGGCTGCCTGCGACCCTGTACTCGGTGGCGGCCCAGGTGCTGCCCGCCGGTTACTCGGCGATCTTCAATGCCACCACGCCGCTGATGGGGGTGCTGATCGGCGGACTGTTCTTCAGCGAACGCCTGACCCCAAGCAAGATCGCCGGGGTCTGCCTGGGCCTGTTCGGCGTCGGCATCCTCAGCCGCGCCGGCCCGGTGGCGTTCGACCACGAGCTGCTGGTCGGCGCCCTGTCCTGCCTGCTGGCCACCACCTGCTACGGCTTCGCCGGGTTCCTCGCCCGACGCTGGCTGGACCAGGCCGGAGGCCTCGACAGCCGCCTCTCGGCCCTGGGCAGCATGCTCGGCGCGACCCTGTTCCTGCTGCCACTGTTTGCCTACAGCGCCCTCAGCCAGCCACCGGCCAGCTGGGGTGGCTGGAATGTCTGGCTGTCGCTGTTGGGCCTGGGTCTTGGCTGCACCGCCTTTGCCTACGTCCTGTACTTCCGCCTGCTGACCTCCATCGGCCCGGTGCGCTCCATGACCGTGACCTTCATGATCCCGCCGTTCGGCGTGTTGTGGGGGGCCCTGCTGCTGGACGAGCCCTTGTCCATGGGGCACCTCTATGGCGGTGCGCTGATCGCCGCGGCGCTGTGGCTGGTGCTCAGGCCGACGCCGAAAGTCGCGGCCTGATCCCTTGCGCTAGCGACGATCGCCTACTGACTGAAGGGCTGCGCCGGGCTGGGCTTTCAAGGAACGCTCAAGGTGACCAGGTAGGTGCCAGAGGTCACCGGCTTGCCGGACTGGTCGACAAAGGCGTAGTGCTGGTCGTAGTAGCGTCCCTGACGGCCGCTGTCGCTAATCAGCTTGACCTTGACTGCGGAAGGATCCAGGCCCTTGACGCTGACCTGCGGATTGATGGGGGTGATTTCGATCGCTCCGCCACGCAAGCCTTGGGGACACTGGCGTAGATTCAGCCCGGTGTCGACCGCGTTGGAAGCACAGTTGGTTTCCGTGATGCTGCCGGTAAAACGGATGACCCCTTGCGTCCCTGGGGCCCCTGCGAAACAACTGCTCGATAGTCCAAAAAACAAACCGAAAGCGGCTGAAGCTAGCGCTACGTTCATACTGACTCTCCTTGGTATTAAGGACTATGTCGTCAGTCTAGGCAGTGGCTTTAACTTTTAAGGTTTTTCTGATTGACCATTTGGAAATAGCCAACGGAAAAACCTGACATCCAGGCTTCAAAAATACCTTGAGGCTTGGATCCAGCCACTCCGTTTCATCAGACCTGAGGGCCGTTGCGCGACGCTTTTCGCCGCGATCCAATCCTCTCTCGCAATAATGCCATATAGCCACCATTGAGCGCCGTTGTCGACCCATCCTGCAATCGAAACTCCGCGCCAGCCAGGCCTTGCACCCGGCCGCAGATGCCAGCGGCGACCCAGAAGGCCGCCGCCAGGTCCATCAAGCGTGCTTGCGGAACACAAACACCAGCCCGACGATGATCAGGCCCATTCCCAGCAGGCTGAGCAACGCCAGGCGGTTGCCGAAAAAGGCATAGTCCATCAGCGCGGTCACTGCCGGTACCAGGTAGAACAGGCTGGTGACATTCACCAGGTTGCCCTGGGCGATCAACCGGTACAGCAACAGCGTGGCCAGTACCGAGACCACCAGCCCCATCCACAACACCGGAATCACGAACCCGGCGCTGTGCTCGAAATGGAACGGCTGGAAGGGCACGATCACCGCGCACACCAGCATTCCCGCCAGGTATTGCACCGGCAATGTGCCCAGCGGGTTATCGGTGATGCGCTTCTGCATGATCGAGCCGACGGTCATGCTCACCAGGGCCAGCAAGCCGCAGAGCATGCCGGAGATCGACACTCCCGCCAGGCCGATGCCCTGGTACACCACCATGATCAACCCGGTAAGCCCCAGGCCCAGGCCGAACAGACGGCTCCAGGAACGCTGGCGCTCCATCAGCACCACGGTGAGGATCGGCTGCACCCCCATGAGGGTGGCCATGACGCCAGGGGTGACCTTCAGGTCCAGGGCCAGGATGTAAAAGACCTGGTAGGCCCCCAGCAGCACCAGCCCCGTGGCCACGGCAAAGCCCATGGCCCGACGGCCCCTCGGCAACCGGAGCTTGAGCAACGGCACCAGCAGCACCAACCCGATCAGGGCGATGGCAAAGCGCATCAGCAGGAAGGCAAAGGGTGAAGCGTGGTCCAGGCCCCATTTGGAGAAGATCGCGCCACTGCTCCAAAGCAGGACGAACAAGCTCGTGGAAGCCGCCGCAAGCGCGGACTTTTTTGAAATAAGCAGCATGAAAACCACCTGTAATCAGGCAAAAAGCCAACTCAGCCAAAGCTGAAATTCAGTAGTGTTTTTTTCAGGCGGGCGCAGGAACCGGCAGCGGTTGCCGATCAGCCCGAGAAGCCAACGCCCGGCGGTGATACGACTGCGTACACCGGCGTGCTACTGACAGGTGGGGGGGTAATGGCTGATCTGCACAGGCTGTTGATTCCCGCACGGCACGACGCCAGCGTTGACCGCTGAAACCACTACCGCGTTGAGAGGGGAACCTGTCATGTGCCGATCTTTCTTGATGAGGGGAAAAACGGTGAATCCGGGGATGCACCGAGCGCCGAATATAACCAGCGCCCGATATTCACTGCAAGACTTATCCGAACAACCACTTCCACAACAGCACCAGCACCAGCACCGCCAGGACCGGACGCAGAACGCGGTAGAGGGTGGGGTTGCGGCGCTTCCACTGCTTGACCACGCCGCTGAAGCTGTCGCTGAAACGCTTGCTCCAGGCGTAGGCCTGGTTGATCCCGCCGACCCGCTCGTCGTCGAGGTTCTGCGGCGCGGTGGCACGGCCCAGTTGGGCGCTGACCCAACGGTTGATGCGGGTCATCAGGCGGCTGCTCAGGGGCCGCTCGATATCACAGAAGAGAATCACCCGAGTGGTCTCGGTTTCGTTCTTCACCCAGTGCACGTAGGTCTCGTCGAACATCACGTCCTCGCCGTCGCGCCAGGCGTACTCTTCGCCGTCGACGAAGATCCGGCAAGCGTCGGAGTTGGGGGTCGACAGGCCCAGGTGATAACGCAGGGAACCGGCAAAGGGGTCGCGGTGCGGGTTCAGGTGGCTGCCACCGGGCAGCAAGGCGAACATCGCACCCTTGACGTTGGGAATGGCGCTGACCAGTTCCACGGTTTTCGGGCACAGGGCTGCGGCCGACGGCAGTGGCTTGTCGTACCACTTGAGGTAGAACCGCTTCCAGCCCTTCTTGAAGAAGGAACCGAAACCGGCGTCGTTGTTCTTCTCCGCCGCGCGAATGTACCCCTCGTCGAACAGGTGCATGGCCTCTTCGCGGATCACTTCCCAGTTGTCACGCAGCACATCCAGCTCGGGAAACTTGCTGCGGTCCAGGTAGGGTTTGGAGGGTACGCCGGAAAACAGGTACATCAGCGCATTGTAGGGGGCGAACAGCGCCGAATGGTTGACGAACTGGCGCAGGACCGGCAGGCGCGCCTTGCCACGCAAATGCACGTAGAGAATGCTGCCGATGAACAGCGACAACACCGCGAACTTGGCGGCAAAGGAAAAGCTCATGCAACAACTCCTTGAAAATAGGTGCCCATGGGGGAGTCTTCACCCGACCTGGCAGCCGGCAATGATAAACACTCCAGGGCCCGGGAAAAACCCGCACAACCCAACATTCAGCGTTAACGGATGCGCAACAAATGCCTTAAGTAGCATAAGGCGCCTGGCCGGTGACTGATGTGGATCAGGCATTCACCGACCTGTGGTCCCCGGCAGGAGCACCCGGAGACTGGGAGGCCGGCGCGCCCCTGCGGGTTACTGCTGGTTTTCCTGCTCGGTGAACAGGTCGCTGAACAGCATGCTCGACAGGTAGCGCTCGCCGGAATCCGGGAGGATCACCACGATGGTCTTGCCCTGCATCTCCGGGGTTTCCGCCAGGCGTACCGCCACGGCCATCGCCGCACCGCAGGAAATACCGCACAGGATGCCCTCTTCCTGCATCAGGCGCAGGGCCATGGCCTTGGATTCCTCATCGGTCACCAGCTCGACCCGGTCGACCATTTCCAGGTCGAGGTTCTTGGGCACGAAGCCGGCACCGATGCCCTGAATCTTGTGCGGGCTGGGCTTGATCTCTTCCCCGGCCAGCTTCTGGGTGATCACCGGCGACGTCACCGGCTCCACCGCCACCGAGAGGATCGGCTTGCCCTGGGTCTTCTTGATGTAACGCGACACGCCGCTGATGGTGCCGCCCGTCCCGACCCCGGCCACCAGCACGTCCACCGCGCCGTCGGTGTCGTTCCAGATTTCCGGCCCGGTGGTCTTTTCGTGGATGGCCGGGTTGGCCGGGTTGTCGAACTGCTGCGGCATGAAGTACCTGGACGTATCGCTGGCCAGGATTTCCGCGGCCTTGTCGATCGCCCCCTTCATGCCCTTGGCCGGTTCGGTGAGCACCAGCTCGGCGCCCAGGGCCTTGAGCACCTTGCGCCGCTCGATGCTCATGGACGCCGGCATGGTCAGCATCAGCTTGTAGCCACGGGCGGCGGCGACGAACGCCAGGCCGATCCCGGTATTGCCCGAGGTCGGCTCGACAATGGTCATGCCCGGCTTGAGCTTGCCGCTGCTTTCGGCGTCCCAGATCATGTTTGCGCCGATCCGGCATTTCACCGAGTAGCCCGGGTTGCGCCCTTCGATCTTGGCCAGGATGGAGACCCCGCGCGGGGCGATGCGGTTGATCTGCACCAAGGGCGTATTACCGATGGAATGGGCGTTGTCAGCAAAAATTCGGCTCATGGCTGGGTCCTTATGCAGCAGTGAAGAAGTGCTCAAGGGTATGCCTGGTGCCCGTGAGCGTCCAGTCGCACCGAACCCCTGTGACGGTGAGCAGTCAATGCCTTATACGGCTGGAGATCTCCCACTATGAAAGCTCGTTACCGTTGGCCCCTATGGACCCTGGCAGGCCTGGCGCTGGTGCTGGTAGCCCTGCACCTCGCCCTGCCCTACCTGGTGCGCGACTACCTGAATGGCAAGCTGGCGGACATGGGTGACTACCGCGGGCAGATCGCCGATATCGACCTGGCCCTGTGGCGCGGGGCGTACCGGATCAACGGCCTGGAGATCGTCAAGGTCAGCGGCAAGGTGCCGGTGCCTTTCGTCAAGGCGCCGCTGATCGACCTCTCGGTGAGCTGGCATTCGCTGTGGTATGACCACGCGGTGGTAGCCAAGGCGCAGTTCGTCCAGCCGGAGCTGAACTTCGTCGACGGCGGGGCCGACAAGCAGGCCTCGCAGACCGGTGAAGGCACTGACTGGCGCGCCCAGTTGGGCAAGCTGCTGCCCATCACCCTGGACGAGGTGCGGATCGACGACGGCAAGATCCACTTTCGCAACTTCAGCTCCACGCCGCCGGTGAACATCGGCGCAACCCAGGTCAACGCCAGTTTCTACAACCTGACCAATGTCGTGGACACTCAGGGCAAGCGCGATGCGCGCTTTGACGGCAAGGCCCTGCTGCAGGGCCAGGCGCCCATGGAAAGCACGGCCACCTTCGACCCCTTGAGCAATTTCGAGAACTTCGAGTTCCGCCTGCGGGCCCGGGACATCGAGCTCAAGCGCTTCAACGACTTCGCCTCGGCCTACGGCAAGTTCGACTTCAACGCCGGCCACGGCGATGTGGTGATCGAGGCCCAGGCCGAGAAAGGCCAGCTGCATGGCTACATCAAGCCACTGCTGCGGGACGTGGAAGTGTTCAACTGGCAACAGGATGTGGAGAACCGCAACAAGAGCATTTTCCGCTCGGTATGGGAGGCGCTGGTCGGCGCCAGCGAAACCGTGCTGAAGAACCAGCGCAAGAACCAGTTCGCCACCCGGGTCGAACTCAGTGGTAGCGTGCACCAGCAAGATATCAGCGCGTTCCAGGCTTTTTTGCAGATTTTACGCAACGGCTTCGTCCAGGCGTTCAATGCCCGCTATGAGCAGCCCAAGCCTTCGACTGACTGAGTCACCCCGTGACGCCTCATTCAGAGACTGAATGGGGCGTCTACGTTCACAGTCGACCGGGCGCCGCGTTATAGTCGGCCACCGCGTTTATTCATCCGACCTGCCCCGGGCAGCTCGCCGTCACCGTTTCGAGGAATTGCAGATGAAGTTCGAAGGCACCAGCGCATACGTCGCCACTGATGACCTGAAGCTGGCAGTCAATGCCGCCATCACCCTGGAGCGTCCGCTGCTGGTCAAGGGCGAACCCGGCACCGGCAAGACCATGCTCGCCGAGCAGTTGGCCGAATCCTTCGGCGCCAAGCTGATCACCTGGCACATCAAGTCCACCACCAAGGCCCATCAGGGTCTCTATGAGTACGACGCGGTCAGCCGCCTGCGGGACTCCCAGCTGGGCGTGGACAAGGTCCACGACATCCGCAACTACCTGAAGAAGGGCAAGCTCTGGGAAGCCTTCGAGTCCGAGGAGCGGGTGATCCTGCTGATCGACGAGATCGACAAGGCCGACATCGAGTTCCCCAACGACCTGCTGCAAGAGCTCGACAAGATGGAGTTCTACGTCTACGAGATCGACGAGACCATCAAGGCCAAGCAGCGGCCGATCATCATCATTACCTCCAACAACGAGAAAGAGCTGCCGGACGCCTTCCTGCGCCGCTGCTTCTTCCACTACATCGCCTTCCCCGACCGCACCACCCTGCAGAAGATCGTCGACGTGCACTATCCGGACATCAAGAAGGACCTGGTCAGCGAAGCCCTCGACGTGTTCTTCGATGTGCGCAAGGTGCCGGGCCTGAAGAAGAAACCGTCCACCTCCGAGCTGGTGGACTGGCTCAAGCTGCTGATGGCCGACAACATCGGCGAAGCGGTGCTGCGCGAGCGCGACCCGACCAAGGCCATCCCGCCCCTGGCCGGCGCCCTGGTGAAGAACGAGCAGGACGTGCAACTGCTCGAACGCCTGGCCTTCATGAGCCGTCGCGGCAGTCGCTAAGAGGCTGATGCCATGTTGCTCAACCTGTTCAATGAAATGCGCGCGGCCAAGGTTCCGGTCTCGGTGCGCGAACTGCTGGACCTGATCAACGCGCTCAAGCAGCGCGTGACCTTCGCCGACATGGACGAGTTCTACTACCTCGCCCGGGCGATCCTGGTGAAGGACGAACGGCATTTCGACAAGTTCGACCGGGCCTTCGGCGCCTACTTCAACGGCCTGGAAAAACTCGACGACCACTTGCAGGCGCTGATCCCCGAGGATTGGCTGCGCAAGGAGTTCGAGCGCTCCCTGACGGACGAAGAGCGGGCACAGATCCAGTCCCTGGGCGGCCTGGACAAGCTCATCGAAGAGTTCAAGAAGCGCCTGGAAGAACAGAAGGAACGCCACGCCGGCGGCAACAAGTGGATCGGCACCGGCGGCACCAGCCCCTTCGGCTCCGGCGGCTTCAACCCGGAAGGCATCCGCGTGGGTGACGCCGGCAAGCGCCAGGGCAAGGCGGTCAAGGTCTGGGACCAGCGCGAGTACAAGAACCTCGACGACTCGGTGGAACTGGGCACCCGCAACATCAAGGTGGCCCTGCGCCGGTTGCGCAAGTTCGCCCGCCAGGGTGCGGCGGAAGAACTGGACATCGATGGCACCATCGACCACACCGCGCGGGATGCCGGGCTGCTGAACATCCAGATGCGTCCGGAGCGGCGCAACAGCATCAAGTTGCTGTTGCTGTTCGACATCGGCGGTTCCATGGATGCCCACGTGAAGATCTGCGAGGAACTGTTCTCGGCCTGCAAGACCGAGTTCAAGCACCTGGAGTACTACTACTTCCACAACTTCATCTACGAATCGGTGTGGAAGAACAACCTGCGCCGCGGCTCGGAACGCACCTCGACCCAGGACCTGCTGCACAAGTACGGTGCCGACTACAAGGTGATCTTCGTCGGCGACGCCGCCATGGCCCCCTACGAGATCACCCAGGCCGGCGGCAGCGTCGAGCACTGGAACGAGGAAGCCGGTTATGTGTGGATGCAGCGCTTCATGGAAAAGTACAAGAAACTCATCTGGATCAACCCCTACCCCAAGGACACCTGGGGCTACACCGCGTCCACCAACATCGTGCGCGACCTGATCGAGGACCAGATGTACCCCCTGACCTTGCGCGGCCTGGAAGAAGGCATGCGTTTCCTGTCCAAATAAACCCGTTCGCCAGCCAGCTGGCTCCTACCCAACCCTGTAGGAGCCGGCTGGCCGGCGAAGCGCTTGTCCATCACCCAAAACGCCGCAAGAACGCCACCTGCTGCTGATGCGCCGTCTCCTGTACCACCGGCGCCAAACGCAGCTCACTGCCCGGCAGGCACTGTGCCAGCCGCGCCAGGGACAACGGCGTCAGCGCCCCCAGTCGCGGATAACCGCCAATGGTCTGCCGATCATTGAGCAGAACGATCGGCTGGCCATCCGGCGGCACCTGGATCGCCCCCAGGGGAATGCCCTCGGAAATCATCGGTGGTCCCTGATACTGCAATTGTGGCCCCAGCAGGCGCGCGCCCATGCGGTCGGCACGGCTGTCCAGGGTCCAACGGCTGTTGAAGGCATCGAACAGGCTCAAGCCGCTGAACTGGCCAATCTGCGCACCCAGGATCACCTCCAGGGGGGCCGCGGATTGCCAATCCGTCAACTGCGCGGGCGACAGGCTCTTGAGCGCCCCACCCTGCCCTGAATAGCCCAGCCAGGCGCCCTCGCTCAGCGCCCGGCCATGACCGTCGAGCCCACCCAGGGATTCGCGCAGCACGCTGGCACAACTGCCCAGCACCCTGGGCGCATCGAAACCGCCCGGCGCCGCCAGGTACGCCCGCGCACCGAAGAAGGGTTGAGTGAAACGCAGGCGCTGGCCTTTTTGCAGGACAAAACTGCGCCCCGGGGTCAACGGCCGCTCATCCACATAAGCCCCAAGATCAGCGCCGGCCAGGGCCAGCAGGCAATAGTCCTCGGCCACCAGGGTCAAGCCGCCGAGGGTGATTTCCACCACGGGCGCATCCAGGGCATTGCCCAGCAACCAGTTGGCCCAGGACATGGAGACCCAGTCCAGCGCTCCGCCCTGGGTCACCCCCAGGTGGCGCACGCCAAAACGCCCGGCATCCTGCAGCAGGCACAGCGGGGTGCTGGCCTCGATCAGCAAACGGCTCATGCCGGCACCTCCAGTGGCGTGTCATCGCCCCCCAGGCGCAGGAACTCGGCCCGCTCCACCGCGGCAAAGCGCACCCGGTCCCCTGGTTGCATCAGGCTGTAGCCGTCGCGCTCGCGGTCGAACAAGCGGCTTGGGGTGCGGCCGATCAGGTTCCACCCTCCCGGCGATACCACCGGGTAAGCCGCGGTCTGCCGTTCGGCAATGCCGACGCTGCCGGCTGCCACACGCTTGCGCGGGGTGTTCAAGCGGGGGCTCGCCAGCGCCTCTTCCACCAGGCCCATGAAGGCGAATCCGGGCGCGAAGCCCAGGGCAAACACTTGATATTCACGCTGGCTGTGACGCTCGATCACCTCGGCCACCGACAGCCCGCTGCGCCGGGACAACAACTTCAGCTCCGGCCCGACACTGAGGTCGTACCACACCGGCAGCACATGCTCGCGCCCGGCCTGAGTGGTGCCTGGCGTGAGATCGGTCAAGGCGACCTCGATCCGCTGCCGGGCCTCGGACGGGCTCAGGGCCAGCAAGTCGTAATGCACCATCAGCGTGGTGTAGGACGGCACCAGATCGACCAGCGACTCGCCAAAGGCCCGCCGCAGCCCTTCGGCGGCGGCCAGCATCCAGGGCATGTTGTCCTCGGCGATCACCTCGAACAGACGCACCATCAGGCAGTCGATGGCAACTACTTCAACCTGTGGCTTCATAGGCCGGACTGCTGGTTCAGGGCCTCGCGAATGCGCTGCACCGCCGCCACCGAACTGGCGTTGTCGCCATGCACGCACAGGGTGTTGGCGTGCAGCAGCAAGGCGCTGCCGTCGCTGGCGGTCAGGGTTTCGCCCCGGGCAATGGTCAGGGCCTGCTGGAGGATGGTTTGCGCATCGTGGTGCACCGCCCCGGGCAATTGCCGCGACACCAGGTGCCCGGCACTGTCGTAGGCGCGATCGGCAAAGGCCTCGAACCACAGGGTCACGCCGAACTCGTCGCCCAGGGCCTGGGCCGCGCTGTTGTCGCGGGTGGCCATGAGCATCAGCGGCAGTTGCGGGTCGTAGGCCGCCACCGCCTGGATCACCGCTCGCAGCTGGGTCGGCTTGGCCATCATGTCGTTGTACATCGCGCCGTGGGGTTTGACGTACTCGACCCGGCCGCCCTGGGCCCGGCAGATGCCGTCCAGCGCGCCGATCTGGTAGTGCAGCAGGTCCTGGATTTCCTGGGGCGAGTAGCTCATGGAGCGGCGGCCAAAGCCGGCCAGGTCCTGGTACGCCGGGTGGGCGCCGATGCGCACACCATTGGCCAGGGCCAGGGCCACGGTCTTGCGCATGATGCCCGGGTCGCCGGCATGGAAGCCGCAGGCAATGTTGGCGCAGTCGATAAAGGGCATCACCTCGGCATCCAGGCCCAGGGTCCAGTTGCCAAAGCTTTCGCCGATGTCGCAATTCAATAACAGGCGGCTCACGGTCAGTGCTCCTGTGGTTTTTATAGGGTAGCTGTGGGGCGGCACGCGCTCTGCCCCGCAGATTATCAGTTAGCGCGCCTCAAGTTCCTTGCCCCGGGTTTCCGGCAGGCTCAGGGCTGCCAGCACCACCACCCCGTAGGACACCGCGGCAAAGCTGCCGATGGCTACGCTCAGGGGCACATGCTGGCTGAGCAGGCCGATCAGCAGCGGGAACAGCGCCGCCAGCGCCCGGCCGCTGTTGTAGCAGAAACCCTGGCCGGAACCGCGGATCCGCGTGGGGAACAGTTCAGTGAGGAAGGCGCCCATGCCACTGAAGATGCCCGAGGCGAAAAAGCCCAGGGGAAAGCCCAGCCAGAGCATCACCGCGTTGCTCACCGGCATTTGCGTATAGAGCAGGACAATGGTGAAGGAGCCCGCGGCGAACAGCACGAAGTTCTTCTTGCGCCCGAGAATATCCGTCAGGTAGGCGCTGATCACATAGCCCGCGTAGGAGCCGAAGATCACCATGGCCAGGTAGCCACCGGTGCTGAGCACGCTCAGGCCGCGCTCGGTCTTGAGGAAGGTCGGCAGCCAGAAGGTGATGGCGTAGTAGCCGCCCTGGGCGCCTGCCGCCAAAAGTGAAGCACGCAGGGTGGTGCTGAGAATCCCTGGAGCGAAGATCTCGTAGAAGCGCGCCGGGTTGCTCGGCACTTCGCGCGCCTTGGTTTCCCGGTAGACCTCGGGGTCCTTGACCAGGCGGCGGACGAAGATCACGAAGATCGCCGGCAGGATGCCCAGCAGGAACAGCCCGCGCCAGGCATCTTCCGGTGGCAGCAGGGAGAACAGCAGCGCATACAGCAGCGCCGTCAGCCCCCAGCCCAGAGCCCAGCCGGACTGCACCATGCCCACCGCCTTGCCGCGGTTCTTGGCGCGGATCACTTCGCCGATCAGCACCGCGCCGGCGGTCCATTCGCCACCGAAACCGAAGCCCATCAGGGTGCGGGCGATCAGCAACTGTTCGTAGTTCTGCGCAAGGCCGCAGAGAAAGGTGAAGACGGCAAACCACAGTACCGTGAGTTGCAGGGTGCGTACTCGGCCGATGCGGTCGGAAAGGATGCCGGCAATCCAGCCGCCCAGGGCCGAGGCCAGCAAGGTGCTGGTATGGATCAGGCCGGCTTCGGCGGAAGTGATGCCCCACAGCGCGATCAGGGTCGGAATCACGAAGCTGAGCATCTGGGTGTCCATGCCATCCAGGCCATAACCTATCTTGCAGCTCCAGAATGTCCGGCGTTCCTGCTGATTGATGTCCCGGTACCAGTCAAACGGGCCGGCGCGGCGCGAAGCCTTGGCGGCCAGTGTTTCGGGCGCACTCATGGCGATCTCCAGGGTAATTTATTGGTGTTGTTCTGGGCCCCGACGACGCATATCGTGGGTTGAGCCATTCTTCGGTTCAGGCACAACCGGCGTCCAACTAATAAAAACCGCCCCAAGGCATAAGAAAAGTTGATCCCATGAATCTCAAGTTTCTCGAAACCTTCGTCTGGGTCGCGCGGCTGAAGAGCTTCAGCCTCACCGCGGACAAACTCTTCACCACCCAGGCGGCCATCTCCAGCCGGATCGCGGTACTGGAGGGCGAGTTGGGGGTGAAGCTGTTCCTGCGCGACTCCCGCGGCGTCAGCCTGACCCCGGAAGGCCTCAAGGTGCTGGAGCACGCCGAGCAGATGCTCGACACCCTGCAGGCGCTGAAACAATCGATCGAGGCGCCGTCGAGCAAGGTCGGGCGGATTCGCATCGGCGTCATGGACACGGTGATCCACACCTGGCTCAGCCCCCTGGTGGCGGAGATGATGGACCACTACCCGCAAGTGGAAATCGAACTGGTGGCCGACACCTCGCTGAACCTGTGCGAGCAACTGCAAAAAGGCTTTCTCGACCTGGTGCTGCAGACCGACCTGCTGCGCCAGGAGAGCATCCGCAGCCTGGAGCTGGCCAGCCACCCGGTGGGCTGGATTGCTGCCAGCAATTCGATCTACAACCGCGACTACGCCAATCTCGCCGAGCTGGCCCGGGAGCGGATCATCACCTATTCGAAGAACTCCCTGCCCCACCAGCAAGTGCTCGGCCTGATGCAGGCCAACGGGGTGCTGGCGCCACGGCTCAATTGCGTCAACTCGGTGTCGGCCATCACCCGCCTGCTCAGGGACGGCTTCGGGATTGGCGCCCTGCCGCCGGTGCTGGTGCGCGAGGAACTGGCCCGGGGCGAACTGACCCTGCTGGCCATCGAACAGCGTCCACCGAACCTGCAGGTGGTGGTGTCATGGCGGGTGGGAGTGGAATTGGTGGAGGACATTGTCGAGCTGTGCCAGCGCGTGGTGCAGCGCTATGGGCAAAAGGTCGGCGAGGATTACCTGGTGCTGATCGCCCCCCAGTAAAAACCGCCATCCCCCTTTGTAGGAGCTGGCTTGCCAGCGAAAGCGATCTTCAGCCAGATGCAGGGCTTGCGGGCCCCTTCGCCGGCAAGCCGGCTCCTACACAGAGAACCAACTCGACACGACTCCCGTAGGAGCTGGCTTGCCAGCGAAAGCGATCTTCAGCCAGGTGCAAGGCTTGCGGGCCTCTTCGCCGGCAAGCCGGCTCCTACACAGAGAACCACCTCGACACAACTCCCGTAGGAGCTGGCTTGCCAGCGAAGGCGATCTTCAGCCAGGTGCAGGGCTTGCGGGCCCCTTCGCCGGCAAGCCGGCTCCTACACACAGAGAACCAACTCGATACGACTACCGTAGGAGCTGGCTTGCCAGCGAAGGCGATCTTCGGCCAGGTGCAGGGCTTGCGGGCCCCTTCGCCGGCAAGCCGGCTCCTACAGGGGGTCAGAGGCCTTTGAGGTCGCGCTCTTCGATCGGCCGGCTCTGGCGCAGGCGCCGGCCGCCCAGCACCACCCAGTCGATCAGCCGGTACAGGCATTCCAGCCCGAACGACAGCAGCAAGGCGCCGCTCATGCCCCAGATCATCGCCTCCGGGGTCAGCAGGATCTGGTAGCTGTAGCCATCCCAGGTCTCCTTGCGAATCGCCGGATCCGCGGCCAGAACCACTTGCAGCATGCGGATGTACCACGGCCCCTGCATCGCCTGGTACTGCTTGTCCAGGGCCAACTGACGGTTGAGCAAGGCGCTCAGGCTTTCGGCGTCGCTGCGAAACACCGGGTCATCGCTGGCCCGGTAGTGCGCCACCAGGGCGTTCAGGTCACCCTTGAAGAACTGCTGGGCGGTGCCCTGGAAGCCTTGCAGGCTGTTCTGCGATTCGATCATGTGGGCTTCGACACGCTTGGCGTAGTCGCTGATGAAACCCGGCACTTGCACACCGATCAACAGGCCGGCGGCGAACAGCACCAGCCGCAGATAACTGAGCAACATAGGGATGTCCTTATTCGGTCTGGCCCTGGCTGACGCATTCACCGCGCCGCCACAGGCTCCACTGGCCCGGTTGGTAGCGGGTCCAGGTTTCGTTTTCGGTCAAGGGTTCGGTGGCGATCACCGTGACCACGTCGTTGGGCGTGGTTTCGGCCTGGAAGTCGACGATCACATCGACGTCCTTCAGCCGGGCCGGGCCGAACGGCGCGCGCCGGGTGATCTGTGCCAGCTTGGTCGAGCAATAGCAGAACAGCCAGTCGCCGTCGCTGAGCAGGCCGTTGAACACACCCTTGCTGCGGTATTCGCTGCAGGCCTGGATCAGGGTCGGCAGCAGTTGCTCGATCTCCACCGGCTCGGGGAAGGCCTCGCGCACTCGGTTGAGCAGGTCGCAGAATGCCGCCTCGCTGTCGGTATCCCCCACCGGGCGGTAGAAGCTGAGGCTCGGGTGAAAGTCCGCCAGTTGGCCGTTGTGGGCAAAGCACCAGTTGCGCCCCCACAGTTCACGGACAAAGGGATGGGTGTTGGCCAGGCAGACCTTGCCGACGTTGGCCTGGCGGATATGGCCGATCACCACTTCGCTCTTGATCGGGTAGCGCTGCACCAGGTTGGCCACTTCCGACTCGCTGCTGGCCGCTGGGTCCTGGAACAGGCGCAGGCCACGGCCTTCGTAGAATGCGATGCCCCAACCGTCGCGATGGGGACCGGTGCGGCCACCACGCTGCATCAGCCCGGTAAAGCTGAAGACGATATCGGTCGGTACATTGGCGCTCATGCCCAACAACTCACACATGTTCGGACTCTCGCTTCAATGCCGGGGCAGCGTTACAAACGCGGCTCGACCCGCGTGTTCAGGGGGGCACTGCCAGCCGGAGCACGGCCATAGCGGTCGTTGCCGGCACCGCCAAAGGGCTGGTCGTCTTCCACTTCGGCGACCTTGGCCGCGGCTTTCACCGCTTCGTTGCGCTCCCGGCGCTCCCTGGCCGAACGCTCGATGGGCCAGCGGACCAGCACGAAGAGCAGGTACAGGCCAAAGGCGATCATGCCGTACATGAACAGGTCGGAGACCGCTCGCCAGGCGTTGTTGCCCACCTTGAAGGCGATGTCCAGGGCGGTGATGGCCACGGCCGGGGCCAGTTTTTCCTTGACCGGGTCGATGATGGTCGGGCTGAACAGCAGCACCGCCACCAATACACGCAGCGGCTCGCGCAGCCAGCGCCACATCCAGCGGGTCAGGCGCATCCATACCAGCAGGCAGCCCAAGGCGGCGAAGGCGTAGAGGCCCCAGGCGATCAGATAGTCGTTCTCGGTCATGGTGTCCATGGCAAGGCAGGCAAAGAGGCGCTTATGATAACGACTTTTCCCGTGTCAGGCTGCACCGCCGTCTGCCAAGCCCTCATTTGTCATCGTTCGAGAGCCACCCATGCCCTTACCCGCCAACGACACCAGCGCCCCGATTGCCCACAAGGCCGAAGGCGCTGACCCGTATGCCTGGTTGCAGGAACGCGACACCGATGCGGTGCTCGACTACCTGAACGCTGAAAACAGCTACCTGGACGCTCAGTTGGCCCATCAGGCGCCCCTGCGCGAAACACTGTTCCAGGAGATCAAGGGCCGGATCCTCGAGACCGACCTGTCGCTGCCCTCGCCCTGGGGCCCCTACCTGTACTACACCCGCACCACTGCCGGCGATGAATACGCCCGCCACTACCGCTGCCCGCGCCCGGCGGACGACAGCCTGGTGGTGGACGAAAGCCACGAACAACTGCTGCTCGACCCCAATGCCCTGGCCAACGGCGGCTTCTTCTCCCTCGGCGCCTTCAGCATCAGCCCCGACCATCAGCGCCTGGCCTACAGCCTCGACACCACCGGCGAGGAAATCTACACCCTGTTCATCAAGGAGCTGGCCAACGACAAGGTCAGCCAACTGTCGTTCGACAACTGCGACGGCAGCATGACCTGGGCCAATGACAGCCTGACCCTGTTCTTCGGCGAGCTGGACGACACCCACCGCCCGCACAAGCTGTACCGCTACCGCCTGGACGGTACCGCAGCCGAAGAAGTGTTCCACGAGCCCGACGGGCGCTTCTTCCTGCATTGCTACCGCGCCAGCTCCGAGCGCCAGTTGCTGCTGTCTCTGGGCAGCAAGACCACCGGCGAAACCTGGGCCCTGGACGCCGCGCAGCCACAGTTGCCATTCACCTGCCTGGCGCCCCGGGTCGAAGGCCATGAATACGACGTCGACCACGGCCAGCTCGACGGCCAATGGACCTGGTTCATCCGCAGCAACCGCGAAGGCATCAACTTCGCCCTGTACCAGGCCGCCGACAGCGGCGCGGTGCCCGAGCAGGACGACTGGCAACGGCTGGTCCCGCATAACGACGCGGTGATGCTCGACGGCGTGACCCTGAATGCCAGCGCCATGACCCTGAGCCTGCGCGAAGGTGGCCTGCCGATCATCGAGGTGCACCCGCAAGGCTTGCCCTCCTACCGGGTGCAACTGCCCGACGCAGCCTACAGCCTGCACGTGCAGAACAGCCTGGAGTTCGCCAGCGAACGCATCCGCCTGCGCTACGAAGCGCTGAACCGCCCGGCCCAGGTCCGCCAGTTGCACCTGGCCGACGGCCAGCAGCAGGTACTCAAGGAAACCCCGGTGCTGGGTCCGTTCGACCCCGACGCCTACGTCAGCCAGCGTCTCTGGGCCACCGCCGCCGATGGCACCCAGGTGCCCATCAGCCTGGTGGTCAAGCGCGAATGCCTGGGCCAGCCGACGCCGTTGTACCTGTACGGCTACGGTGCCTATGGCGAGAGCCTCGACCCCTGGTTCTCCCACGCTCGCCTGAGCCTGCTGGATCGCGGCGTGGCCTTTGCCATCGCTCATGTGCGTGGCGGCGGCGAGCTGGGTGAAGCCTGGTACCGCGCCGGCAAGCAGGAGCACAAACCCAACACCTTCAGCGACTTCATCGCCTGTGCCGAGCACCTGATCGCCCAGGGCCTGACCACTTCCCGGCAACTGGCGATCAGCGGCGGCAGCGCCGGCGGCCTGTTGATCGGCGCCGTGCTCAACCAGCGCCCAGAGCTGTTCCAGGCGGCGATTGCCGAAGTGCCGTTCGTCGATGTGCTGAACACCATGCTCGACCCCGACCTGCCCCTGACCGTCACCGAGTACGACGAATGGGGCAACCCCGAAGACCCCGAGGTCTATGCGCGGATCAAGGCCTATGCGCCCTACGAGAATGTCCGGGCCCAGGCCTACCCCGCGACCCTGGTGATCGCCGGCTACAACGACAGCCGCGTGCAGTACTGGGAAGCGGCCAAGTGGGTGGCCAGGCTGCGGGCGACCAAGACCGACGACAACCTGCTGCTGCTCAAGACCGAGCTGGGCGCCGGCCATGGTGGCATGAGCGGGCGCTACCAGGGATTGCGTGACGTAGCTCTCGAATATGCCTTTGTCCTGAACATTCTGGGCCTGGGTTGAGGAACTCCCGGCGGCGCTCCGGTCTTAACCCAGGATCGCCGCCGGCATACGCCGGACCGGGCTTGCCCCCGTGCAACAGAGACAAGAAAAAGACCGTGACCCCATGACCGAACCGACCTTACTCAACAACGAGATCCGCGACTGGCTGATGGACTGTGGCCTGTTCGATCTCTTGCTGCCCGCCGATTTCAACGCCGCTGCCGGCTACTTCAGCATCAGCAGCATCCCCCAGGGCCAGGCGATCTTCCACGAAGGCGATGCCGGCAGCTTCATGTGCATCATCCACAGCGGCCAGGTGGCCGTGCAGAAGAACAATCATGAAGGCCAGCCCCAGACCATTGCCACCCTGCGCAGTGGCCGGGCCTTTGGCGAAATGGCAGTGCTCGATGGCGAGCGGCGCTCGGCCAGTTGCGTGGCCGCCAGCGATTGCCAGTTGCTCAACCTGGGCAAGGACTCCCTGGAGAAGATGCTCAACGACGCGCCGAAGATCGCCGCGAAGATCATTCGCGCCCTGGCAGTCTCCCTGTCCAAGCGCCTGCGCATGGCCGACGGCCAGTTGCTTGCGCAACAGTTCTAGGCGCCTGATTGCCCCGCACCTGTTGCGCGGGGCTTGCTCCCCCTCGGCCGCGTAGCGGTCGTAACAGCGGAGCCGCGTTGTTACGGTTGAAACCACCAGGCGGCCGCTGGCGCAGCGCCCCCCAGCGAGAGCAGGCGCCCTCGCCACCTAGCCCCGGTACAGGCATCACCCCTGCGCCTTGGCCTTGTTGTCGTTCTGCTCCAGGCCCGGCAGGGTCTGGTCCTTGGGCGGCTTGGGCATGTCGATCGGTGGCAGCAGAGGCGCGCTGCCGCTGCTGCCGGCCTTGGGCGTGGTCGGCGGGGTGACTTGCGGATAAGGGGTCGGCGTGGCGGTGCCGGGCGTTCCCAGGGTCGGCGTCGGGGTCACCACCGGGGCGCTTTGCGAGTCGTCCGCCGAGGCTGCACCGACGCTCATCGCCAGGGCAGCAGTTAGCGAGAGCGCCGTGCGGGCAATCACCGTTAGAATAGTGCGCTTCATCAATGGCTCCATTGCTATTGTCTGGCGTCAGGCTACTCCCAACCGGGCGGTTTTGCCTTCCTCAATGAGATCTCCATGAAACGTTTCGTACTGCTGGACACCACTGCGATTCCCGATAACGGCGGTGCCTTGTGCCTGTTCGAATACGGTGAGGATTTCGTCATCAAGATCCAGGGCGGCGACGGCGGCCAACTGATGAACACCCGCATGCACGGCTCCGAGGATGCCCTGGCGCAGATCCCCTGCAGCAAGGTGGCCGGACGCCCGAACTCGCGGGTACTGATTGGCGGCCTGGGCATGGGTTTCACCCTGGCCGCCGCCCTCAAGCACCTGGGCAAGAGCGCCGAGGTGGTGGTCGCCGAGCTGGTGCCCGGGGTGGTGGAATGGAACCGCGGCCCCCTCGGGGAAAAGTCCGGCCGGCCACTGCTGGACCCGCGCACGGTGATCCGCCTGGAGGACGTGGCCAAGGTCCTGCAAGCCGAGCCCCAGGGCTTCGACGCAATCATGCTGGACGTCGATAACGGCCCCGAAGGCCTGACCCAGAAGGCCAACAGCTGGCTCTACTCCAGCGCGGGCCTGGCCGCCTGCGCCCGGGCCCTGCGGCCCAAGGGGATACTCGCGGTGTGGTCCGCCAGCGCCGACCGGCAGTTCTCCGAGCGCTTGCGCAAGGCCGGCTTCAAGGCCGAGGAAGTGCAGGTATTTGCCCACGGCAACCGCGGCACCCGGCACACCATCTGGATTGCCGAGAAGCTCAAGGCCTGAGCTAAACTTGATTCATAACCGTCATCAGTCTTTCCCAACAAGGTGAACCCATGAGTTCGACCAACACCTCCAAACTGGACCGCATCCTTGCCGACGCCCAGCGCGACCGGGAAATGGGCTACCGCGACAAGGCCCTGAAGATGTATCCCCACGTCTGCGGTCGCTGCGCCCGCGAGTTCTCCGGCAAGCGCCTGAGCGAATTGACCGTGCACCATCGCGACCACAACCATGACAACAATCCCCAGGACGGCTCCAACTGGGAACTGCTGTGCCTGTACTGCCACGACAACGAGCACTCGCGCTACACCGACCAGCAGTATTTCGGCGAAGGCTCCCTGAGCACGCCGAAAGTGGCCAAGGCCACCCACAACCCGTTCGCCGCCCTGGCCGGGTTGATGAAGAAAGACGACGAGTGATTGCCTGCGGCCGGGCGCCCTGCCCGGCCTTGGGCTTAAGCTCCCGGTGTGAAGCTCTCTGCATGCCGCGCCCTGTGGCGAGGGAGCTGGCTCGCGCTGGAGTGCACAGCACTGCGCAGTGACTGAAAACCCCTGGCGCCAGTGCCTAGGGCCGATACGCGCCCCGGCGCAAGCGCGCTCCCTCGCCACAACAAGCCCCCGGCCCCTGGGCAATCCCCGTATAATCGCGCTTTTTTCTCCAAGGCTCCTCGCTCGTGGCAAACAAAAGGTACAGCTGCATCGGTTTGTATAACCCCAAGTCACCGGAGAACGTCGGTTCGGTGATGCGCGCCGCCGGCTGCTATGGCGTCGCCTCGGTGTTCTACACCGGCAAGCGCTACGAGCGGGCCCGGGATTTCGTTACCGACACCAAGAAGGTCCATCAGGACATCCCGCTGATCGGCATCGACGACCTGAAGAAGATCCTGCCCCTGGGCTGCATCCCGGTGGCCGTGGAACTGGTGGAGGGCGCCCGCCCGCTGCCGGAATACACCCACCCGGATCGCGCCCTGTACATCTTCGGCCCGGAAGACGGCTCCCTCGACAAGGAGATCCGCGATTGGTGCGAAGACGTGGTCTACATCCCCACCACCGGTTGCATGAACCTTGCGGCCACAGTCAACGTGGTGCTCTACGACCGCCTGGCCAAGGGCAACAACACCCGTTCCGGGCCCAAGTACTGAATACAGCGCCAGGCGCCTTTGCCGGGAACAAGCGGGGGCTTCGCGCAGTCAGCTTTATATCCCCCACTGCCCTTGGAGAACGATCATGAGCGAGCGCAAACAACTGCAACCCATCGAGCCCACCCCGCTCCAGGCCCCGGTGCCTCAGAACGTCCAGGGCTGGGAGCGCGTCGGCTCCCTGGCCGGTGGCGTGGTGATGGTCGGCAAGGGCCTGCGCCGCGGCGGCCTGTTCGGCCTGATCCAGGTGGCCATCGGTGGCGTGGCCCTGGCCCGCGGCATCACCGGCCACAGCTCGGCGAAAAGCCTGCTGGAGAAAGGTCGCCAGGACATGCACCGGGTACGAACAAAGATCGAACGGGCCGGTGATGAACTGCGCAACCTGAAGGCCAGCGCCGAGGCTGCAGAACACAGCGCCAAAACCGTCAGCGTGGATCCGGCCAAGGCGCCCAAGAGCCAAGGCTGAGGCCGGCGTCGGGACGCTTTCAGCGGTGCCGGCGAATCAGTGCAGCAAGGAACTGTCCAGGACCCTGGACGACTCGCCCAGCACGCTTTCACTCAGTTGCACGAACTCGGCGGTGCTGACGCTTTCCAGGCGCATCACCGCTTGCAACACATCATCCAGTGAACGCTTGTTGCGGGTCTTCAGGCGAATTTCCCGATCCAGCTCCTGCAACAGCAGCACCGCCCTGGCGACCACCGCGCTGTCCACCTGCTCGCCTCGCAGGCTGCTGACCTGGTGGCTGTCCCGGACCAGGCGCTTGTGCAGCACCTCGTAGCGCTCGTCGCTGATGCCCCCGGCTCGGCGCAACAGTTCGATGCCGTAGTACTCCGCCAGGCCTTCGCTGATCCAGTCGCTGCGCTGGCTGTCGTTGATCCGCGCCAATGACTGCACCAGCTCCCGCAGCAGTGGGCTGCTGCCACTCTCGCTGACCAGGGGCAAACGGCTGTGCAGGAACAGCGAATCCCGCCCCGCCAGGCTACCGCGCCACATGGGGTCGGCAGCACCGACAATCAGCAGCTTGCCCGGCTGACGGGGAAACACCGCCTGCACCTGGGGCCAGACAAAGGTCAGCAGGGTCAGGATATCCATGCGCCGCATGCCCTGGCCCAGGGGCGAGACCACGCTGACCTCGGTTTGCCCCAGGCGCGTGCGACGGCTGCCCAGGTTGCCGGCGAGCATCCAGCCAGCGGGGCGATCGAACAGCCGCGAGGGGTTGTCGATGCGAAAGCGATTTTTGCCGATACGTGGCCAGGCGGTCTCGATGCTTTTCCAGCCGGCGGGCAGCTCAAAGTCCAGGCGCGACACCAGTTCAATACCGTCCTGCTGGTCCAGGCGGGCCGGGGGCACCAGCGCTTCGCCCCGCAGCAAAGCCCAGTGGGCGGTGCTGCGACTGTCGTAGCTGCCCTGCTTGATGCTGTGGCTCAGGCGCACGCGGTAACTCAGGCTGGCCTTGCCGCTGGCGGGACGCCAGATCCCGCGCTGGCCACCGGCCTCGACAGCCGCTGCCTGCCATTGGCCATCAGCCTTGAAGTCGCTGTAGTCGCCGCCCTTGCCCAGGTCGAAATCCAGGCTGCGCAGGGCCGAACCCTCGGCCAGGGTCAGGCGCACTTCGGCCTGATCGCTCTGGGGCAGGAAGCGCACGTGATAATCCAGATCGACCTTCTTCGCCCAAGCCGATGCGCTCAGCACCAGGGCCAATACGGCCAGCGACAGCTTCGCCCCCACCCTCATACCCACTCCTTGCTGTTGAAATCCTCAAGCTGACGCGGCCCATCCTCAGCCGGCGCGGAAAATAAGATGATCCTCCCAATCCTCTTCCGCCACGCTGCCTTCGGCGAGCATGCGCCCGGACTGGGAAATACGCTCGTGATGCACCGCATCGCGATCGCCGCACACCAGGTGGTGCCAGAGTGGCAGGTCCTTGCCCTCGCTCACCAGGCGGTAGCCGCAGGTGGGCGGCAGCCACTTGAATTCGTCGGCCTTGCCCGGGGTCAGCTGGATGCAGTCGGGCACCGACTCACGGCGATTCGCGTAGTCACTGCACTGGCAGGTCTTCAGGTCCAGCAGCTTGCAGGCGATACGCGTGTAATAGACGCTGTTGTCGTCTTCGTCCTCAAGCTTTTGCAGGCAGCACAGACCGCAGCCATCGCACAACGACTCCCATTCCTGCGAATCGAGTTGTTCGAGGGTTTTGCGTATCCAGAAAGGTTCGACTTTGGCGGCCATGGCTCAAGCATCAGTATCCGAGGGTGAAAAGGCCGCCAGTCTAGTGCCGAAGACCCGGCGGGCCAAGCGCTTACGACTGTCGGTAGTCAGGGGCTTGTCAGCGGGCAATGGGCACAGTAGCTTTGCCCCTCGGACCGACCCACGTCCGTGTGCCATTAACGCTCGACCGCGTTGCACCCGGTAGATCGCGCGGGGTCAGGAATACCCCTTCGCTCAGCTCAACTGCGCCTGCCGGTTTATTCCATCACTCTCAAATGTTGCCAGGAGATTTTCCATGAGCGCCAACACTCGCGTTGCCGACTACGCCATCCACCCGCAGTTCACCCAGCGCTGGTCGCCACGAGCCTTCACCGGCGAAAACATCCCGGAAGAAACCCTGCTGAGCTTCTTCGAGGCCGCACGCTGGGCGCCTTCGGCCTACAACTCGCAACCTTGGCGCTTCCTCTATGCACGGCGCGACACGCCAAACTGGGAACGCTTCCTTGGCCTGCTCAACGAATTCAACCGTGGCTGGGCGCAGCACGCCTCGGCCCTGGTGATCGTGATCTCGAAAACCACCTTCACCGTCCCCGGCGCCACTGAAGAAACCCCGGCCCTGTGGCACACCTTCGACACCGGTTCGGCCTGGGGCCACCTGGCGCTGCAGGCCAGCCTCAGTGGCTGGCACACCCACGGCATGGCCGGTTTCGACCAGGAACTGACCCGCAAGGAGCTGAAGATTCCCGAAGGCTACGCCCTGCACGCGGCCGTGGCCGTGGGCAAGCTGGGCGACAAGTCGACCCTGGCCGACTACCTGCAGGCCCGCGAAGAACCGAGCCCGCGCCGCCCCCTGAGCGAAACCGCGGCCGAAGGCGATTTCAGCCTGTAACAGGCCAATCGGTTGTATAGGAGCAAGCGTGTTCGCGACAGCCACGCTTGCCGGGCTTCGCGAGCAAGCTCGCTCCTACGGCCAGGCCCCTCTCAATAGCCGCGGGCGAAATCCACTTCACCGCGCAACGCCTGCCGGGCCTCATAGGCCCGCAGGTTATCGACGAACAACTGCACCATCAGTTCCGGCGAAGTCGGTGCCGAGCTATGGCCGGTCAACAGCAGGCCCCAGGCAGTCCAGAACGGGTGCCGCTGCGGCAACGGTTCCTGGCGGCAGACATCGATCACCGCACCCGCCAGGTGGCCGTCCTTGAGCGCCTGCACCAGGTCCGCATCGACCACTGCAACGCCCCGCCCGACATTGATGAACAGCCCGGTGGGCTTGAACTGCTTGAACAGCGCCGCGTCATACAGGTCGTGGGTGCTCGGCGTGTTGGGCAGCAGGTTGACCACATAATCCACCTCCCCCACCAGGCGTCCCAGCTCTTCCAGGCCGGCCACTTCGATGAACGGCGCCTGTTCCCGGGCCTGGCTGGCGATGCCGTACAACTTCACCCCGAACGGCAGCAGGAACTGCGCCACGCTCTGGCCGATGTCCCCGGTACCGACGATCAGCACCTTGCGCCCCACCAGGCTCTGGCCCAGGCGGTTGTCCCACTTGCGCTCGACCTCGCTGACCAGCCGCGGCAGCACTTCGCGTTCGTGGCCGAGGATGTAGGTCAGCACATACTCGGCCATCACCTGGCCGAAGATGCCCACCGCCCGGGTCAGGCGGTAATGCCGAGGCAGGCCGTCGGCCAGCAACGGGGTAATGCCGGCCCAGGTGGACTGCAGCCACTGGGGCTGGTGGCCCTGGCGCAGCAGGGTCGCCAGCAGGTCCGGCTGCCCCAGCCAGACCGGGCAGTCGGCCGCCAGCCGCGCCAACTCGGCAGAGTCGCCGCTGCTCAGCACTTCCAGCTCCGGGACCGCCTGACGCAACAGGCGGGTGTAGACAGCGTGATCGTGTTCGGCAATCAGAACGCGCATGGTTCAAACCTTAAAAACGGTGCAGGCAACCACCGACGGAGTTTCGCTCCATCGATCAAGGTGGCTGCCAGGTTAGTCAATTGCACTTGCGCGACGCTCGGGACCGAGCGTCTACAGGTCAGACCGGATCATTGCGACGCAGCAGCTCTTCAGGCAGGTGCTCGATGTACTCGTCTTCCGCCGGTGGCATCTGCAGGTGATAGCCCTGCTTGTCGAGATTCTCCAGCACCTGGTGGATGTCCTCGCGAGACAGCTTGCGCTCGGGAGACAACACCAGGTCGAAAGCGTGTTGCGGCTTGCCGAAGGCCTGCAGCAGGTTTTCCGGCACGCGTTCCAGGGCCTCGCTTTTCAGCACGTAGAGGTACATCTCGTTCTTGCGCGGGCTTTTGTAGATGGAGCAGATACGTTTCAAGGCTGTTCTCCAGCGGTGGCCAGGCTGTCCAACAGCGCCTGGCCCATCAATTCGCGGCGCCAGCCACGCAGCGAATCAGGCAATTGGTAGGGCCCGTTGGGGTAGCCGCTCTTGAGCAGGCTTTCCAGGGTCTTCTTGCGCAGCATCACTTCCGGGGCGATCTGCAGCCGTTCGGCTTCAGCCTGGCCCACCGCCTTGAGGCGCTTGAGCAAGGCCGAGGCTTCGATCGGCAAGGGCTCGGGCACTGCTGGCGGCCATTGATCAGGGCCAACGCTGGCGGCGCGCTTGATCAGGTCGAGCAGGAACTCGCCGTCCTGGCGCACGGTACGCGGGTGCATGTCCTCGATCTTGGCCAGGGCCGAGAGGTTATCCGGCTGGGTCTTGGCCAGGGGCCAGAGCGCATGCTCGCGCACGATACGGTTGCGCGGCAGGTTGCGGGCTCGGGCTTCACGCTCGCGCCAGGCGCAGAGTTCACGCAGCACCACCAACTGGGCCCGGGACAGTTTCCAGGCCAGCTTGGCCTCGCGGTAGAGCTCGTACGGGTCCACTTCACGGCGCAGGTTGGCCACCAGCTCGGCGCCGTCTTCCAGCACCCAGCGGTACTTGTCCTCGGACAGCTTCGGCCGCAGTTCGGTGAACACCTGGGCCAGGTGCACGGCGTCTTCGGCGGCGTAGCTGACCTGGGTCTCCGACAGCGGGCGCTGCAGCCAGTCGGAGCGGGTCTCGCCCTTGGGCAAATCGATGCCCAGGACTTCCTGTACCAGGCGCGAATACCCCATGGAGAAGCCCAGGTTCAGGTAGGCCGCCGCCAGTTGCGTGTCGAACAACGGTGCCGGCAGGCTGCCGGTCAGGCGCAACAGGACTTCGAGGTCCTCGCTGCAGGCATGCACCACCTTGACCACCGCCGGGTTCTCCAGCAGGGCGGCCAGGGGCTGCCAGTCGTCGATGGTCAAAGGGTCAATCAGGTAGGCGCGCTGTCCATCGCCGATCTGCAGCAGGGCGGCAATGGGATAGAAGGTGTCGACCCGCATGAATTCGGTGTCGAGGGCAACGAATGGCAGCTGCTGCCATTCGGCGCAAAGCTGACCGAGGCTATCGTTGTCGCGAATCCAATGTATATCGATGGCCACACGGCTCTCCCTTGAAGAATGGCGCGCAGTATATATCGCCGCCAGGGATTTCCGAGCATTCACCCGACAAGAGCCAGTGCGAAACCCTCTGCGGCCGAGCAAGAATAGTCCGGGAGCCTGGACTAGCCCTGCTTTCTCAGCACATACACCCGCGCAGACACGAAACCGGGCAGGAAATCCTGATGGCCGAGCACCTCAAAGCCGGCCTGCTTGAACTCGGCCTCCAACTGCACCTTGTTCACCAGAGCAGACATGCCGGCCTCTTCCGCCAGAGCCCCGCCGATCTTGAAGAAGGACTTGACCCGAGTGGCGACTATCACCGAGTCGCGGCTGACCCGGTAGAACTCCCCCAGCAGTGCCAGGCGATCTTCACCACGGGCCACATGGGCGAACAACTGCATGCAGATGATGCTGTCCACTGCATTGGCCGACAGGCCGATGTCGAAGGCCGAGCTGTGGAAGGTCTTGACCCGCTTCATCAGGCTGGCCGGGTGATGGGTCTGGGCGTGCTGCAGCATCTCCTGGGACGGGTCCGCCGCCAGGATCACCCGGTTGCCATGCTCCGCCAGTACCGGCCAATAGCGTCCGGCACCGCAGGCCACGTCGAGGATCAGGCCCGGCTCGCCGGCCACCTTCAGGGCATGGCGCACCAGGCGCGCCGTGCGCCAGAGCGTCAGGCGCGCGCCAAGCCCGGCAGGCCGGGGCTCGCCGCAGACGCGGGCGTGCTCCTGGTCATAGCGCCGAGCGAACTCCAGTTCGATGGACGGTGGGGGGTGGGACGGCATGACAGGCGAACTCGTGTTGGAATCCAGAATTGCAGGTTAACCAGTCGTTCGTGAAAAAAAGGTCGAAAGCCGTTCGAAGGGCGATCGAAGATCCAGGCCCCGTATAGCCTTGCCTGGTCGCAAGGCGGCACCAATAATGCTCCGGCCCCTTCTTTTGCCGGCCACTAAAGGAAAGATTCCATGTTGCCCCGTTTCCTGTTCTGCACCCTCCTGGGCCTCAGCGCCCCGGCCCTCAGCTTCGCCCAGACCCCGACCTCGCACCTGGACCAGGTGCTCGAACGGGGTCAGTTGAAGGTCTGCACCACCGGCGACTACAAGCCCTACAGCTACCTGCGCGAGGACGGGCGCTACGAAGGCATCGATATCGCCATGGCCGAGTCCCTGGCCCAGAGCCTCGGAGTGCGGGTGCAGTGGATCAACAGCACCTGGAAGACCTTGATGGCCGACTTCCAGAGCCAGCAGTGCGACATCGCCGTGGGCGGTATCTCGGTGTCCCTGGAACGGCAGAAAAAAGCCTTCTTCAGCCAGCCCCTGGGCATCGACGGCAAGATTCCCCTGGTGCGCTGCGAGGATGTGCAGCGCTATCAGACCCTGGAGCAGATCAACCAGCCCTCGGTGCGCCTGATCGAACCGCCGGGAGGCACCAACGAAGTCTTCGCCCGGGCCCGCCTGCCCAAGGCCAGCCTGACCCTGTTCGCCGACAACGTGACGATCTTCGATCAACTGCTGGCCAAGCAGGCCGACGTGATGATCACCGACGCCTCGGAGGCGCGCTTCCAGCAAAAGCGCAAGCCGGGGCTGTGCGCAGTCAACCCCGAGCGCTATTTGCAATACAGCGAGAAAGCCTTCCTGCTGCCCCGGGACGATATGGCCTGGAAGAGCTACGTCGACCAGTGGCTGCACCTGAGCAAGGCCACCGGTGCCTACGAGCAGGTGGTGAATCAGTGGCTGGCGGCGCCCTGATCGCCCTCCAGCAGCATCTGCCGGAAGGCCTGGCAGGCGGCGCTGCGATAGGCGCCCTTGCGCTCCAGCAGCACCACATTGCGCGGCGCCGGCGGTGAGCGCAGGGCCAGGGTGCGCAACCCCGGCTGGGTACTGGCGATGGAACTGGGCAGGAGGGTCGCCAGGGGGCCGTGGCGGACGATCTCGACAATTGCACTGACCGAGTTGGCCTCGACGGCAATGCGTGGCGCGATGCCCTGCTGCCGGCAATACAGGTCGATGTGCCGGCGGGTGGCGAAATCCGCACCGAGCAGCACCAGGGACTGGCGGCCCAGCGCTGCGGCACTCAAGGGGCGGCGGCCCTGCTCGGGGCATTGCGGGCCGACCATCAGGCTCAGGGTCTCGCTGAACAGCGGCTGAGGCTCGATCTCCGCCAGGTGCCCGCCGGCAAAGGCAATCCCCAGGTCCACCCGGTCTTCGGCCAGAGCCGCTTCCAGGCGGTCCTGGGGCATTTCCTCGATGCCCAGGTCGATACCTGGATGACGCTGATTGAAGCGACTGAGCAAGGGCCCGGTCAGGTAGGCGGTGAAAGTCGGGGTCATGGCCAGTTTCAGAGTGCCACGGCTCAGGTCCTGAACATCGTGGATCGCCCGCCTGGCCGCCTCCAGGTCCTGCAGGGCACGACGGGCATAGGCGACATAGGCCTGGCCGGCATCGGTAAGGCGCACGCTGCGCCCGGAACGGTCGAACAGCGGCGCCCCCAGCGATTCCTCCAACTGCCTGATCTGTTGCGACAGGGTCGGTTGCGATACGTGCAGTGCCTCAGCGGCACGAGTGAAGTTGCAGTGCTCGGCCACGGCCAGCAAGTAACGGATATGACGCAAGAGCATGACGGCTCCAACTATAGGCAGTACTTATGGAAAGCATAATAAACCGATCTTGGACCCTATAGCCGAAAACTCCCATCCTTGCCCCATCAGCGACGCAAGGAGAACCCCATGCAGAACATCATCGACGGCTTCCTCAAGTTCCAGCGCGAAGCCTTTCCCCAGCGCAGCGCACTGTTCAAGCAACTGGCCAGTACCCAGAACCCGGGCACGCTGTTCATCACCTGCTCCGACAGCCGGGTGGTTCCGGAACTGCTGACCCAGCAAGAACCCGGCGACCTGTTCGTGATCCGCAACGCCGGCAACATCGTACCCGGCTACGGCCCCGAGCCCGGCGGCGTGTCGGCCACCGTGGAGTACGCAGTGGCGGTACTGGGGGTCAGCGATATCGTCATCTGTGGCCACTCCGACTGCGGCGCCATGACCGCCATTGCCAAGTGCACGTGCCTCGACCACCTGCCCGCCGTAGCCAGTTGGCTGCGCCACGCCGACTCGGCCAGGGTGATCAATGCCGCCCGCCACCACAGCTCCATCGCCGAACACCTGGATGCCCTGGTACGGGACAACGTCATCGCCCAACTGGCTAACCTGAAGACGCACCCTTCGGTAGCCCTGGCCCTGGCACAGGGCCGGCTGAACCTGCACGGCTGGGTGTATGACATCGAAAGCGGCGCCATCGCCGCCCTCGACGGCAACCATCAGCACTTCGTTTCCCTGGCCGAACACCCGCACACCTGTGCCCTGGCCAGCCACCCATCCAGCGCTGCCTGAACAGCGCCCGTTTCGTCACCCAAGAGGAACCGCCCCATGCTGCAATCACAATTCGCCCAAGCCCCTCGCCTGGCCCTGGCCGACACCATCATCGACGCCAAGGCGCGCAAGAATCTGTCGTGGCAGGAGCTTGCCGACGGCACCGGGCTGAGCCTGGCCTTCGTCACCGCTGCCCTGCTGGGCCAGCATGCCCTGCCCGCCGAGGCCGCCGACCGGGTGTGCGCCAAGCTCGACCTGGACCAGGACGCCAGCCGCCTGCTGCAGAGCATCCCGCTGCGCGGCAGCATCGCCGGTGGCATCCCCACCGACCCGACGGTGTACCGCTTCTATGAAATGCTCCAGGTCTACGGCTCGACCCTCAAGGCCCTGGTCCACGAACAATTCGGCGACGGCATCATCAGCGCCATCAACTTCAAGCTGGACATCAAGAAGGTCGAAGACCCCGAAGGTGGCTCCCGCGCCGTGATCACCCTGGACGGCAAATACCTGCCAACCAAACCGTTCTAAGGGCAGCGGCAAGCTTCAAGCCGCAAGCCTCAAGCTTGCCGCTTGAAGCTTGCAGCTGCTGCTCTGCTATTTAGTTTTTAGGTCGCCCTGCAGACTTTCTGATTTGCCCCTCCCCCGCCCGCCAACGCCTAATCAGCCCCTGTTCCTTGAAGGCCTGATTATGGAAAACGTGCGTGCAAACTCCCGCCCCGCCCTCTGGCTGATGGCCAGTGTGGTGCTGGTGGCGCTCAATCTGCGACCGTCAATGGCCGCTGTCGGCCCCCTGCTCTCGGGCATCCGTGGCGAAATCCCCCTGAGTTTCAGCCTGGCCTCCTTGCTGACCATGCTGCCGGTCATGGCCATGGGCCTGGCGATGTTCTTCGGCATGGGCATCAGCCAGCGCCTGGGCGAACACCGTACCGTGGTCCTGTCGCTGTTGATCATCGGCCTGGCCACGGTCTCGCGGCTGTTCATGGACTCGGCGGCCGAGCTGATTCTCAGCGCGGTACTGGCGGGCATCGGCATCGCCCTGATCCAGGCCCTGATGCCGGCGCTGATCAAGTCGCGCTTTGCCGACAACGTCTCGCTGTTCATGGGCCTGTATGTCACCTCGATCATGGGCGGCGCGGCCATTGCGGCGTCCTTTGCCCCACTGGTGATGAATCACAGCGGCAGCTGGCGCCTGGCGCTGGCGATCTGGGCCGCCCTGGCCCTGCTGGCCCTGGGGTTCTGGTACGCCCAACGATCCGCCCTGCCCCGCCTGCCCGCCGCCAGCGCCGGGCGCGAATCCTTTGTCGGCAACCGTCGAGCCTGGCTGCTGGCGGTGTTCTTCGGCCTCGGCACCGCCTCCTACACCTGCGTGCTGGCCTGGCTGGCGCCCTATTACGTGGAGAACGGCTGGAGCGAACAGAACGCCGGCCTGTTGCTGGGTTTTCTCACCGCCATGGAAGTGATCTCCGGGCTGGTCACGCCGGCCATCGCCAACCGCAGCCAGGATCGGCGCCGGGTGCTGGTGATCCTGTTGCTGCTGATCATCGCCGGGTTCTGCGGCCTGATCCTCAGCCCGCAACACCTCAGCCTGCTCTGGCCGTGCCTGCTGGGCCTGGGCATTGGCGGGTTGTTTCCCATGAGCCTGATCGTCTCCCTCGATCACTTGCCCGACCCGCGTCGCGCCGGCGGCCTGACCGCCTTCGTGCAGGGCATCGGCTACCTGATCGCCGGCCTGTCGCCGCTGCTGGCGGGGATGATCCGCGACCAGCTCGGCAGCTTCGAATGGGCCTGGTGGTCGCTGACCGCGGTGATGCTGCTGATGATCCTCATGGTGCTGCGTTTCAATCCACGCCACTACGCCCAGCACATCCGCTGAAGCACCAGACGTCCGGGAGGCGTTGATGAACCCTGTGAGCTTTACCCAGGCCAACCTCGGCATGCTGCTCTGGACCCTGCTGATCGCCGCCTCGTTCTTCGCCGCGGCCCAGGTCAGCCAGGCCATCGACCCGGTGCTGCTGACCGCCCTGCGCCTGCTGTTCTCGGCGCTGATGTTCCTGCCCCTGCTGTGGCTCAAAGGCACCTCGCCAACGACCCTGGCCGGCTTGCGCGCCCATGCGGTGCTCGGGTTGTTGCTGGCGCTGTACTTCGGTTCGCTGTTCGAGGCACTGCGCTACACCTCGGCCGTCAATACCGGGACCCTGTTCACGCTGGTGCCCTTGCTGACGCTGCTGTTCGAGGCCTGGCTGCTGCCCGGCAACGGCCAGCAACGCCGATTGCTGCCAATGCTGGTGGCCGGCGCCGGGGCCCTGCTGCTGATTCTCAAAGGGGGAGCCGCCGGGCAACTGCCATCGCTGTACGCCATGGGGGTGTACGCCCTGGGTTGCCTGGCCATGGCCCTGTACTCGCCCCTCAGCCAGCGCTTCAAGGCCCACAGCCTGCAGGGTCGCAGCCCGGTCGCCATGACCTTCTGGAACATGCTCTTCGGTGCGCTGTTCCTGTTTGTCACGAGCCTGGCCAGTGGCGGCTGGCGCAGTGGCGTGCTGCTGAGTGGCAACGACCTGCTGTGGCTGCTGTACCTGGCCCTGTTCGCCACCCTGGCGACCTTCTGGCTGTTGCACCGGGCGATTGGGGTGATCGCTCCGTCCACGGTGATTTCCTACATCTACCTGAGCACCCTGTGCCTGACCCTGTTCCACTGGCTGTGGCTGGGCCAGCCTCCCCGCCCCGGAGAATTACTCGGTGCGCTGCTGGTGGCCCTGGGCATGTTCGGGCTGGTGCGCAGCAGCCGACCGAGCACCGCCACGGCCTGAAAATGCCCGCTGCCGGACGCGCATTTGCCGGCAGAAAAGGCGCAGGTCGTATTATCGGAAATTAATGTCCCGATGCTGTCCGCGAATCCCGCCCCCGGGCATTTAACTAGGACGATCGTTCCGCTAGCATCGACCCGGTTTGGCGCCACCGGCGCCAGGTGCCCAGCGGGATGGAACGGATGCTCATCAGCAATGTGCTCAGAAAACTCGACATGCAGGACCTCATGGTCTTTATCGCCGTGTACGAGCAAAGCAGTGTCACCGGGGTGTCGGAAACCCTCTGTGTCAGCCAGTCGACGGTCAGCTACTGCCTGAAGAAACTGCGCAACGGCTTCGAGGACGAGCTGTTCATCCACACCCGCACCGGCATGCGCCCGACCTACAAGGCCACCAGCATGTACGGCCACGTGCTGAAGATCCTCGAGAGCATCAACCTCTGCCACAGCGGCGTCCCGGCCTTCGATCCGATCCGCCAGGCGGTGACCTTCACCCTCTGCGCCCCGGAGTACTTCGAGCTGCTGATCCTGCCACGCCTGCTCAGGGGCTTCGACTATGCCGACCTGCCGGTGACGGTCAATGTGCAGAAGCTGGAGAGCGACATTCCCGCCGAAGAGCTGCGCGATGGCAGTGTCGACCTGGTGATCTGCTTCGGCCCGAACTTCCACCGCAGTCATGCCGACTTCAAGTCGCAGATGCTGCTGGAGGACGACCTGGTGTGCGTCTTCGACAAGCGTGCGACACCGCCCCAGGAACCGCGATTCAGCCTGCAGTCCTTCATCGAGCGGCGTCATGTGTTTCCCACGCCCTGGACTTCGGACAGCAACATGGTGGATGGCTGGCTGGCCCGGCAGGCCCACAAGCGGCAGATCGTCGCCCGTTCCAACAGCTACAGTGCGGCGTTGAAGATGATCACCGGCACCGATTTCATCCTCACCCTGCCGCGGCGCATCCAGGCGTTGCTGGCCAATGAAGCGGTGTTCAATCACTGCGAGGCCCCCAGCGGCCTGCCCGGCTTCACCCTGGACATGCAGTGGAGCCAGCGCACCGATCAGGACAGCGCACAGACCTGGCTCCGCGAACAGGTGGTCAAGGTCTGTGCCGAACTGGAACTGAGCTAGTCAGCGTCAGCTGGTGGACTTGCTGTAGGCCGCACGATCGATGTCGATGATCTCCACGCACAACTGCACCTGAAGCTGGGTCGGCCAGGGCGCCAGGTCCTGCAGCACTGCCAGCAGGCTCTCGGACAGCTGCTTCTTGATCTCCGGCGAACGGCCGCTGAGCAGGGCCAGCTTGACGTGGACGAAAGCCCGCTCGCCCAGGCCCGTACCGACCCGGAACGACTCGACTTTCAGCGCCCGACTCTTGATGTCGAATTCATCGGAAAACTGCCCGGATGCCACCAGCCCGTGGTTGAGCCGCAACAGCGCTTTGTCGACGTCCAGCTGGGGCAGGTTGGCGGTGTATTCCATGTACAGGTGCGGCATGGCAGAGCTCCCGGTCAGTCAGGGGTAAAAGGCGCTCCATACTACACAAGGCCGCCCCCCGGTCGCATTAGCCCTTGGCCCTATTGCCCGGCCGTGGCCACCCGTTCACGCAGCGCCAGGGTTTCCCAGGCCGCCACGAGCACCATCACCAGGGTGGTCAGGCTGCCCAGGGCCAGTGCGGAAAACACCTGGCTCCAGGCCGCCGGCAACAACAACAGCAGCAAACAGCCCAGCCCCGCCAGGTGCGACAACGGCGGCAACAGCCGATCGTTCATCACCCACTTGAACAGCGCGCAGCCCAGCAGGAACAGCCAGGGACCGCCGATGATCACCAGCCCCCCGGCTGGGCTGGCGTGGTCCGGATGCACCAGCACCAGCTCATCGGCCACGGCGCTGACAATGATCCCGGCGACGATCAGCAGGTGCAGGTAGGTGTAGGCGATCCGGGCCTGGCGTCCCGGGTCGTCGGAGTGGGCTATGCGGTGGTGGGCGCGCTCGGCGCCGCTGTCGAAATACACCCACCACATGGCGATGCTGCCCAGCACCGCCACCACGAAACCCAGCACGCCCTGGACGCTGGTGCGCAGCTCGGCGAAGGTCGCGCCGGTGACCAGCAGCGACTCGCCCAGGGCAATGATCACGAACAGGCCGCAGCGCTCGGCCATGTGATTGCCTTCGACGTTCCAGTCCTCGAGGGTCGAGCGGCCCAGCCCCGGGACCCAGAAATACAGCGACGGCGATAGCACTTCGATGGTCAGGGCCAGCCCCCAGCACAACAGCCGCTGAGGCCCGTCCAGCAGGCCGCCAGCGATCCAGAAGAGGCCCGAGAACATCAGCCACAGGAGAATCCGCTGGAAGTTGCGGGTCATGTTCAACGCCTCGCCCCGCACCGCCCACAACGAATAGGCGGTGCGCCCCACCTGCATGAACACATAGGCCCCGGCGAACAGCAGGCCGCGCTCGCCAAAGGCCTGGGGGATCGAGGAAGACAGCAACAGCCCGGCCACCATCAGCACGAACAGCCCGAGGCGGATCGGCAGGGTTTCCGGGTCCAGCCAGTTGGTGATCCACGAGGTGAAGATCCACACCCACCACACCGCCACCATCAGCAGGGCCACCTGCAACGCCCCGCCCAGGGACAGGTGCGCCAGCAACGCGTGGGACAGCTGGGTCACGGCGAACACGAACACCAGGTCGAAGAACAGCTCGACCATGCCAACCTTGCCGCTGTCGTGGCTGCCACGCCCACGCAACAGGGAACGGGAACGACTCATGGACACTCTCCGCAGATCTGAGGTTTGAACAGGGGACTCACCCAGCAAAGCAGCCAGCCGGGAACAACGCCAAGCCGCCGGGGCCTATCAGGAGCCGGCCACTGCCAGGGGAGCCCGTTCGCTCATGAAAGCCTCCAGGCGCGAACGCAGCCAGCGCTCGGCAGGGTCGGTGTCGACATGGCTGAGCCAGACCATGGACAGATCCAGGGTCGGGGTCTTGAACGGGAACGGCTCGCAGTACAACTGCCCCGAGGCCGCCATGGCCGCCGCGGCATAATCGGGCAGGCTGGCAATCAGCTTGGTACCGGCGAGCAAGGCCGGCAACGAGCTGTACTGCGGCACCGAGAGCACCACCTGGCGGGTGCGGCCGATCTCCGCCAGCCACTCATCGGCAAAACCGGACACGTTGGCGGTATGGGACACCAGCACATGGGGGCGCTGGCAATACTCGTCCAGGGTCAGCGGCGTGTCGCTGGCATCGGCCCGCAGCACGCTGGGCTGGATATGGCGCAGCAGCTTGCGCTTGGCATTGGCCGGCAGGCCACGGGGCTGGCTGATGCCGACGGTGATGTCGCCGGAGGCCAGCAGGTCGGGAATCCGCCAGTAATCCACGTGCTGGACCACGACCACCACCTGCGGTGCCTCCTGACGCAAGGCCCGCAGCAAGGGCGGCAGCAGGCCGAACTCGACATCGTCGGAAAGACCGATGCGAAAAGTCATGGTGCTGCTGGCGGGGTCGAAATCGTGGGTCAGGCTCAGGGCCGAGGACAGCGCATCCAGGGCCGGCGACAGGTGCTGGATGATCTGCTCGGCACGGGCCGTGGGCTCCATGCGATGGCCAACGCGGATGAATAGCGGATCATTGAACATCGCCCGCAGGCGATTGAGGGCCGAGCTGATGGTGGGCTGGCCGAGAAACAGTTTTTCCGCCACCCGGGTGACGTTGCGCTCAAGCATCAGCGCCTCGAACACCACCATCAGATTGATGTCGGCCTTGCGCAGTTCATTGCGATTCATCGGCGATGCCCCATTCCCCAGACGGTGCTCAGTGTAGAAAGGGCCGGGGGTTGGCGTCCAGGCAAGATCTGCGACCGGACGCCAGCGCTCACAGGCGACTCAGCAGGACTTGCTCAGGGAGCCCTTCGCCGTCGCCGCCACGGGGCGCCGGTCTTCCTGGCCCTGGCGCAGACGCAAGGCCGCCACGGCAGCGATCAGCAACACCAGGGCAATCACCTTAAGGCCGTTCATGGCATCGCCCGTGCTCATCTCGATCACTCCCATCACCGAGGGACCGACAAACCCGCCCAGCAGCCCGCAGGAGTTGACGAAACCCAGGCCGCCGGCCAGGGCCGCACCTTTGAGCCGCGACGCCGGGTACAGGAAGATGATCGACTGCACCACGAAGAACATCAGCGCCGCCACGCAGAAGCCCAGCAGGCTGAGGACCGGCCCGGAAAACGCGGCGATCAGCAGCCCCGCCGCCATCACCAGCAAACCACTGACCAGCAAGCGCCGGGCGCGCTGTGGGTCGGTGGCCAGGCGCGGCAGGCTGATTGCCCCCAGGGCCGCGGCGAGCCACGGCAGCGAGGTCAGCAGGCCGACACTCATGAGGCTCAGGGCGCCGTACTTGCTGATGATGCTGGGGAGGAAAAAGATCACCGTGTAGAGGGTTATCTGGTGACAGAAGTAGACGAAGATCGCCAGCAGGATCTGTGGCGTGAAGCATTGCCTGAACGAGTGCCCAGCCTGCCCCGCCCCCTCGTCGGCCTCACGGGCCAGGCGTTGTTCGATGGCCTGGGCTTCCTCGGCAGTGAGCCAGGGTGCGTGGCTGGGACGATCCGGCAGGCGCCGCCAGACCACCCAGGCGAAAAACACCGCCGGCAGCCCTTCGAGCAAAAACATCCACTGCCAGCCGTGCCAGCCCAAGAGCCCATCCATTTTCATCAGTGCCGCGCCCAGTGGGCCACCGATGATGTTGGCCAGGCACACCCCGAGTAAAAAGTAGCCCGTGGCCCGGGCCCGCTGTTGCTGGTCGAACCAGTAAGTCAGGTACAGCATGACCCCGGGGAACAGCCCGGCTTCGGCGATGCCCAGCAGCAGGCGCAGCACGTAGAACGAGGTCTCGCCCTGGACAAAGGCCATGGCGGCGGAGATCAGCCCCCAGGTGACCATGATCCGGGCAATCCAGAAGCGCGCGCCGACCTTGTGCATGATCAGGTTGCTCGGCACCTCGGACAGCGCATAAGTGAGAATGAACAACCCGGCGCCCAGTCCGTAGGCCGCGGCGGAAATACCCAGGTCGACATCCAGCTGGTGCTTGGCCAGGGCAATGTTGGTGCGGTCGAGAAAACTCAGGACATAGGCCGCGATCAACAACGGCATGAGCTTGAGGAACATCAGGCGGGTCAACTGGTGCTGATCCCGGGGCGCGGTGGTGCTTGCAGTGTTCATGGGGCATATCCCTTTGTAATTGTTATGCGGGATGGTCAGCGGGCCAGGAGCCGGGACCGCTGACATGAAGCGGGCTGAGGGTCAGAAACCGACCTGGTCACGCCCCTTGAGCCCGAGCAGGGCCCGGGCCTCATCCGGGGTCGCCACCCGGCCGCCCAGGGCCTCGATCACCGTGCGGATGCGGCGCACCTGATCGGCGTTGCTCGCCGCCAGCTTGCCGGGGCCATCCCACAGCGAGTCTTCCAGGCCGACCCGGGCATGGCTGCCCATGGCCAGGCCCATGGTCGCCAGGGGAATCTGATTGCGTCCGGCCCCGAGAATCGACCACTGATAGTCATCGCCAAACAGGCGGTCGGCAGTGCGGCGCATGTGCGCCAGGTCTTCCGGGTGCCCACCGATACCGCCCCGCAGGCCGAACACCGACTGGATGAACAGCGGTGCCTTGAGCAGGCCGCGCTCACGGAAATGCGCCGCGGTATACAGGTGGCCGATGTCGTAGCACTCGATCTCGAAACGAGTGCGATTTTCGGCACAGGCGCTGAGGATATGGGCGATATCGCGGAAGGTATTACGGAAGATCCGATCGTCGCTGTCCTCCAGGTACGGGCGCTCCCAGTCATGCTTGAACTCGGTGAAGCGGTTGAGCATTTCGTACAGCCCGAAATTCATCGAGCCCATGTTCAGCGACGCCAGTTCCGGCTTGAACTCCAGCACCGGTTGCAGGCGCTCCTCGACGCCCATGGTCGGCGCACCGCCGGTGGTGAGGTTGATCACCACGTCACTGGCGGCCTTGATCTGCGGCAGGAAACGCCGGAACAGCTCTGGGTCCTGGCTCGGCCGGCCGTCTTCCGGGTCCCGCGCATGCAGGTGCACGATCGCCGCGCCGGCCTCGGCGGCAGCAATCGCCTCGGCGGCGATCTCCCCGGCGGTGATCGGCAGATGGGGCGACATGGAAGGGGTGTGGATCGCCCCGGTCACGGCGCAGGTGATGATGACAGGTGTTTTTCCAGGCATGACGGTACTCCGACTTTTATTCTTGATGAAAAAAATCCCAGGGTGTGGCTGATGGCATGCACCGCTGAAGGCTGCAGCGGCGCGGGCTGCTTGCGCGGCTAGAGGTATTCGACGTTGCCGTCGACGCTGATCGCCTGGCCGGTGACGTTGCGCGCCGCCGGCGAACAGAGGAACAGCGCCATGGCCGCCACGTCTTCGGCGCTGACCATGCGCTTGAGGGAAATCTTCTCCAGGTACTGTTCGCGCATCTCGGCCACTGCTACCCCGGTCTGCTGGGCCCGGGCCTGGATCACCGCGTCCATGCGCGGCCCCTCGACAATCCCCGGCAACAGCGCATTGACCCGGATATCACTGGCCCCCAGCTCCGCCGCCAGGGATTTCATCAGCCCGACGATCGCCCACTTGGTGGCGGCATAGGGCGTGCGCCAGGCGTAGCCCAGGCGCCCGGCCACCGAGGCGATGTGCAGCAGGTGGGCCTTGTCCGAGCCCTTGAGCAGGGGCACCGCGTGGTGGGCGAAGCGGTATTGCGCGGTCAGGTTGATATCGATGGTGCGCTGCCAGTCCTGGTCGCTGACCTCATCGATGCCCGCGGTGGGGCCGGCGATCCCGGCGTTGTTGACCAGTACATCGAGGCCGCCGAAATGCTCCAGCTGGAGACTGAACAGCGCCTGGATCTGCGCCGGGTCGGCGACATCGGTGCGGGTCGCCAGCGCCGCAGGATAGCGCTGACGAAATGCCGCCAGGGCCGTCTCGCTGACATCGCACACATGCACCTGGGCGCCAGCTTCGAGGTAGGCCGCGGCCAGTACTTCACCGATGCCCGCGGCACCACCGGAAATCATCACCCGCAAGCCCGGGTAGGGTTGCAACCGCTGCAGGACGCTCATGCCCGACCTCCTTTGGCCGCGACAGCCGATGCGCCGGCACTCTTGGCCAGCAAGCGCCCGAGAGAATCCGCCGCCTGCATGATGTCGTCGGTGACCGCCGCCCGCGCCCCTGGCCCGTCACCGGCACGCAGCGCCTCGACAATTCGATCGTGGGCCTGCATGGAGCGTTGCAGGTGGGCCTTGTCCGGCGCCACCAGGGCGAAGCAGGGGCCCATGTGCAACCAGAAGTTCTCCACCGCGGCCATGGTCAGCTCGGCCTGGGCCACGGCATAGATGCGCCGGTGAAAGGCGAAGTTGGTCCAGAGGTAGCGGGACACATCCACTTCATCGGCCGCCTTCTGCATCTGCCGGCAGAGGTCGGCAATGGCCTGCATGTCGTCCATTTGCAGGAGCTGCACGGCCTTTTCCGCCAGCAACCCTTCCAGGGCCACCCGCGCATCGCGGATTTCCCGCAGGCGCTCCACCGTCATCATGCGCACCCGCAGGCGCGAGGTTTCGGTGACTTCAAAGGCGTTTTCCGCACTGAGGCGCTGCAGCGCTTCGCGTACCGGCATCGGACTCGAGCCCAGGGCTTCGGCCAGGCCGCGGATGGTCAGCTTCTGACCGGGCTGAAAGCGCCCGCTCATCAAGGCTTCGCGGATCTGGCGATAGACCTGATCCTGCAAGGTATCGCGAGCAACCTGGCGCAATGAGGGCAGACGGGTAGGACCTTCGGACATGGGATGTACCTGTGTTGTGGTTCTTGCGCTCGCAATATGTGATCACAAATCAAATATGTCAAACCCCAGGTGTCGGACCACTGGATTGGCGACGGCATGATTCAAAGAGAAAAAACATCTACATGTTCCGCTGTGCGAAACCATATTCCGTATTGACCACATTATTTATTGGTGACAGGATAATTTGCACACGCTGACTCATAGAGCGAAACAGGACACATCATTAATGGCTTGCCGCGCTGTTCATCACTTTGAAAGCACACCGCGCCCGCCAGCCTCTCACTGCCCTTCACCCGGAGACTTCTGCAATGAGTTGCGACACCCCCCTGCCCACCGTCGAATCCACGTTGCACGAATCCATCCTGGTGCTGACCCTCGATAACCCACCGGTCAACGCCCTCGGGGTCGAGGTCCGGCGCGGGCTGCTGGCCGCCCTCGATAGCGCGGCCGACAACCCGGCGGTCGAAGGCATCCTGATACTGGGTGCCGGCCGGCACTTTTGTGGCGGCGCCGATATCCGCGAGTTCGGCAAGCCGCCCCAGCCTCCGGCACTGCCGGAGCTGGTCAAGCGCATCGAGGCTTGCGCCAAGCCCGTGGTTGCGGCGATCCATGGCGTGGCGTTGGGCGGCGGCCTGGAAGTCGCCCTCGCCGCGCACTATCGGCTGGCCGTACGCGGTGCACGGCTTGGCCTGCCGGAGGTCCAGCTTGGCCTGCTGCCGGGCGCCGGTGGCACCCAACGCCTGCCACGCCTGATCGGTGCCAAGGCGGCCCTGGAGCTGATGCTCAGCGGCCGCCACCTGAGTGCCGAGCAAGCCCTGGAGCTGGGCCTGGTGGACCGCCTGGGCGACAGCGACGATGCCCAGGCCGAAGGCCTGGCCTACCTGGGCCAATTGTTGGCGAGCCAGGCCGGTGCCAGGCGCACCCGGGATGCCCTGGCCCTGAGCGACCTGGCCCCCCAGCGGGCCGCCATTGCGGCCGCCCGCGAGCAGGCCGGCAAGAAGTCCCGCGGCTTGCTGTCTCCGCACCACATCATCCAGGCCGTCGAGGCCACCCTCGACCGGCCGTTCGAGGACGGCCTGAAAGAAGAACGCCGGTTGTTCCTGGAATGCCTCGACAGCCCGCAGCGGGCCGGCCTGGTGCATGCCTTCTTCGCCGAGCGCGAGGTGCTCAAGGCTCCGGAAACCCGCGCCGCAGCACCTCGCGCCCTTGAACAGATCGGCGTGGTCGGTGGCGGCACCATGGGCGCCGGCATCGCCGTGGCTGCCCTCGACGCCGGCCTGCAGGTGACCATGATCGAGCGCGACCAGGCCGCCCTGGCCCGTGGCCGTGGCAACGTCGAGAAGGTCTATGACGGGTTGATCGACAAGGGTCGCCTGAGCGCGGCGGATAAGGCTGCCACCCTGGCCCGCTTCAGTGCCAGCATCGACTACCGGGCACTGGCCCAGGCCGACCTGGTGATCGAGGCGGTCTTCGAGGACATGGCCGCCAAGCAGGCGGTGTTCAAGGAGCTGGACCGGGTGTGCAAGGCCGGCGCGGTGCTGGCCAGCAACACCTCCTACCTGGATATCAACGTCATTGCCCAGAGCATCTCGCGCCCCGCCGACGTCATCGGCCTGCACTTCTTCTCCCCCGCCAACATCATGAAGCTGCTGGAGATCGTGGTCCCGGCCAAGGTCGCCGCGCAGGTCGTGGCCACGGCCTTCGAACTGGCAAAAAAACTGCACAAGGTGCCGGTGCGCGCCGGGGTCTGCGACGGTTTTATCGGCAACCGGATCCTCGCGGTCTATCGCCAGGCGGTGGACGCCATGCTCGAAGACGGCGCCTCGCCCTATCAGATCGACCAGGCCCTGCGTGACTTCGGCTTTCCCATGGGGCCCTTCCAGGTGGCCGACCTGGCCGGCGGCGACATCGGCTGGGCGACCCGCAAGCGCAAGGCCGCGACCCGCGACCCCAAGGCACGCTATGTACAGGTTGCCGACCGGCTCTGCGAGCGCGGCTGGTTCGGGCAGAAAACCGGCCGCGGCTACTACCTCTATCCCCAGGGCCCGCGCAGCGCCAGCGAGGACCCGGAGGTGCTGGCGATCATCGACGCCGAGCGCCAGCGCGCCGGTATCACCCCGCGCACCTTCAGCGACGCACAAATCATCCGCCGCTACATGGCCGCGATGATCAACGAAGCCGCCAACGTGGTGCACGAAGGCATTGCCCTGCGGCCCCTGGATCTGGACATCGCGCTTATCCATGGCTACGGCTTCCCGCGCTATCGCGGCGGCCCGCTCAAGTATGCCGACCAGTACGGCCTGCCCCAGGTCCTGGCGGATATCCGCGAGTTCGCCGAGGACGACCCGCAATTCTGGAAACCCTCACCCTTGCTGGTGGCGCTGGTGGAGCGCGAAGCGAACTTCGACAGCCTCAACCACGCCCACTGAACACAGGAAATCGATCCATGCGCGAAGCCGTTATCGTCTCCACTGCCCGCACGCCCCTGACCAAGGCCCACCGTGGCGAGTTCAACATCACCCCCGGCCCGACCCTTGCCGCCTTCGCCGTGCGCGCCGCGGTCGAGCGGGCCGGCATCGATCCCGGGCTGATCGAGGACGCGATCCTCGGGTGCGGCTACGGCGAAGGCACCACCGGGCGCAACATCGCCCGCCAGGCAGTGATCCGCGCCGGCTTGCCCGTCAGCATCGCCGGCACCACGGTCAACCGCTTCTGCGCCTCGGGCTTGCAAGCCATCGCCATGGCGGCGGGACGCATCGTGGTCGAGGGTGTTCCGGCGATCATTGCCGGCGGCCTGGAAAGCATTTCCCAGATCCGTGGCCGTGGCACCGACGACCCGGACCTCGACCCCTGGCTGCTGCAGCACAAGCCGGAGCTGTTCCTGCCGATGATCGAGACCGCGGACATCGTCGCCGCCCGCTACGGCATCAGCCGCGAGGCCCAGGACCGTTTCTCGCTGGAAAGCCAGCGCAAGACCGAGGCCGCGCAACTGGCCGGCCACTATCAGGCGGAAATCATTCCCTGCACCACCACCATGGCCGTGACCGACAAACACAGCGGCGCCATCAGCCAGCAGCCGGTCACGGTCGCTGCCGACACCTGCAACCGCCGTGGCAGTACCTACGAGGCGCTGGCCAAACTCGAACCGGTGCTGGGCCCGGACCGATTCATCAGCGCCGGCAACGCCTCGCAGCTGTCCGATGGCGCCTCGGCCTGCGTGCTGATGGAGGCGCGGGAAGCCTCCCGCGCCAACCTTCAGCCTTTGGGGGTGTTTCGCGGCATGGCCGTTGCCGGCTGCGAACCCGACGAAATGGGCATCGGTCCGGTGTTCGCAGTGCCCAGGCTACTGGCCCGGCATGGCCTCACGGTCGATGACATCGGCCTGTGGGAGCTCAACGAAGCCTTCGCCTCGCAAGCCCTCTATTGCCAGCAACGCCTGGGCATCGCCGACGAATGCCTGAACGTCAACGGCGGGGCCATTGCCCTGGGCCACCCTTTTGGCATGACCGGGGCCCGCCTGGCCGGCCATGTGCTGCTCGAAGGCCGCCGCCGCGGGGTCAAGTACGCCGTGGTCAGCATGTGCATCGCCGGCGGCATGGGCGCCGCCGCGCTGTTCGAAATCTATTGAGGAAAGCGACATGGACCTGAATTTCACTGAACAGGAAGAAGCCTTCCGCAACGAGGTGCAAGGCTTTCTCGCCGAACAGTTGCCGACGCACCTGCGGGACAAGGTCGCCAATGGCGCGCACCTGTCCAAGGACGACATGGCGCAATGGCACGCGATCCTCAACGCCCGTGGCTGGCTGGCCAACCACTGGCCCGTGGCCTTTGGCGGGCCGGGCTGGAGCCCGGTGGAAAAGTTCATCTTCGAACTCGAATGCGGCCTGGCCAACGCGCCGCGCATCGTGCCCTTCGGGGTCAACATGCTGGGGCCGGTGCTGATCAAGTACGGCACCGTGCAACAGCAGGACTATTGGCTGCCACGCATCCTCGATGGCCGCCACTGGTGGTGCCAGGGCTACTCGGAGCCCGGTGCCGGCTCGGACCTGGCGGCCGTGAAGACCACCGCCGTGCTCGACGGCGATCACTATGTGGTCAACGGCCAGAAGACCTGGACCACCCTCGGCCAGCACGCCAACATGATTTTCTGCCTGGTGCGCACCGACCGCGAAGCCAAGCCCCAGGAGGGCATCAGCTTCCTGCTGATCGACATGAACAGTCCCGGGGTCGAGGTGCGGCCGATCATCACCCTGGAAGGGGATCATGAAATCAACGAAGTGTTCTTCACCGACGTGCGAGTACCGGTGGCCAACCGGGTTGGCGACGAGCACAAGGGCTGGACCTGCGCCAAGTACCTGCTGACCTACGAACGCACCAACATCGCCGGGGTCGGCTTGTCCATGGCGGCGCTGCAGCGCCTCAAGCGCCTGGCCGCGCAACGGACCCGCAACGGTCGGCCCCTGTTGGAGGATCCATCCTTCGCCGCCCGCTTGGCCCGGGTCGAGATCGACCTGGAGAACATGAAGACCACCAACCTGCGGGTGATCGCCGCGGTCGCCGGCGGCGGCGCCCCGGGGGCGGAAAGCTCGATGCTGAAGATCTGCGGCACCGAGATCCGCCAGGAACTGACCTCGCTGCTGCGCCGGGCCATGGGGCCGGCAGCCCGGCTGGTGATCGACGAGGACGACCGGCCCCTGGACCAGGGCCATGGCTTCGCCAGCAACGCGACGGCGCAGTACTTCAACAACCGCAAGCTGTCGATCTTCGGCGGCTCCAATGAAATCCAGAAAAACATCATCTCGAAAATGATTCTCGGGCTCTGAGGGCGCGCACATGAACTTCGAACACAGCGCAGAACGGCGCATGCTCGCCGACAGCTTGAACCGCTTTATCGCACAGCAGTACAACCTCGACAAACGCCTGCAAAGCCTGGCCACGGACCTGGGCTACAACCCCGAGATCTGGCAGCAGCTGGCAGACCTGGGGGTAATCGGCGCCCTCTTCAGCGAGGCCGATGGCGGCTTTGGTGGTGGCGGTTTCGACCTGGCCCTGGTCTTCGAGGCCCTGGGCCGCGGGCTGCTGGTGGAGCCGCTGCTGGGCAGCGCCGTGCTGGCTGGCGGTGCCATAGCCCTGGGCGGCACCGAGGAACACAAAGGCCACCTGGCGAGCATCATCGACGGCAGCCTGATTGCCGCTCTGGCCCACGAGGAACCCGACAGCCACTATGAAACCCAGCGGATCGCCTGTCGCGCCGAGGCGCACGGCACCGGCTGGCGCCTGAACGGCATCAAGAGCCTGGTCTTGCACGGCGCCCAGGCCGGGTTGCTGGTGGTCGCCGCGCGCACGGCGGGAGCCGTCGATGAGCGCGAGGGCATCTCGCTGTTCCTGGTGCCCGGCGACGCCCAGGGGCTGGAGATCCACCAGGTTCCGACCCACGATGGCGGCCCCGTCGCACAAGTGCGGCTGAACAACCTCAACCTGCCGAAGCAGGCCTTGCTCGGCACCTTGCACCAGGGCCACGCCCTCCTTGAGCACTGCATCGGCCAGGGCTTGCTGGCGCTGTGTGCCGAGGCACTGGGGGCGATGGAGGCGGCCAAGCTGGCGACCCTGGACTACTTGCGTACCCGCCAGCAGTTCGGCCGGCCGATCGGCAGTTTCCAGGCGCTGCAGCATCGCATGGCGGTATTGCTGCTGGAAATCGAACAGGCACGCTCGGCAGTGATCAACGCCGCCGCGGCCCTGGATGCCGACCGGCTGACCCGCGAACGGGCACTGTCGGCGGCCAAGGTCAGCATCGGCCGCATCGGCACCCTGGTGGCCGAGGAGTGCATCCAGCTGCATGGCGGTATCGGCATGACCTGGGAGCTGCCCCTGGCCCATTACGCCAAGCGCCTGGTGATGATCGACCACCAGTTGGGCGATGAGGACCACCACCTGCAGCGCTATATCGCCCTCGGCCAAGAACAGGCGCTGTGAACGCCAAACGCCGGCGACGACAGGCCCCCGTCGCCAGGGCCCGAGGTGTCGCCGCCGTCCTTGCCTTGGGCGCAGCCAACGCCGGCACACGGCACTGACCTTCCCTTTCCCCGGCAAGCCATTGCCACCTTGCCTGCTCATCGACCCCGTCCCCTGGCGGGGTCGATAGCAGTCGTCCCCTAGGTTTCACAGGGCCGGCTCAACCCCGGCATAGCCGCACATCACTATAAAAACAACAAGACAGGTGAACACCATGCAATCCATATCCATCCCTTCCCTGCCCTTTTCCACTCTGGTGGGCGGCTGCGTGCTGCCACTGGTGTGCCAGGCACAGTTCATCGAAGACAGCCAGCTGACCCTGGGCGCGCGCAACTTCTACATGAACCGCGACTTCCATGGCGATCGCCCGCCACAGAACAAGGCCGAGGAATGGGCCCAGGGCTTCATCCTGCGCTACCAGTCGGGGTTCACCGATGGCACGCTCGGCCTCGGGGTCGACGGGCTCGGCCTGCTGGGCATCAAGCTCGACTCCGGTGGCGGCACGGCCCATACCGGAGCGTTGCTGGCAGACCGCAGCGGCGATGTGGCCGACCGGTACGGGGCGTTCGGGGTGACCGCCAAGGCCCGGGTCGCCAAGAGTGTCTTGAGCCTCGGCAGCCACGAACCCTTGCTGCCGGTGGCCTTTCGCAACGACACCCGCCTACTGCCGCAGACCTTCAACGGCACGCAGTGGGTGTCCAATGATCTCCAGGACCTGTCCCTGACCCTGGGCCGCTTCGCCAGCGTGCGCCAGCGCAACTCGACCGACCAGGAAGACCTGCAGATGTCCGCCCTGGCCAGAAACGGCCGGCAGGTCGCTGGCCGGGTCGACAGCGACCGCTTCAGCTACGGCGGTGCCGGCTACGCCTTCAGCGATGCGCTCAAGGCCAGCTACTTCTATGCCGAACTGCAGGACAACTACCGCCAGCACTACGGCAACCTGACCCACCATGTGCCGCTGGCCAGGAACCTCTCGCTGAAGTCCGAAGTGCGCTACTTCCACAGCGCCGGCCTGGGCCAGGCCGAGGTCGACAACCGTAACCTGGGGGTCATGCAAACCCTGACCTATCGGGGCCATGCCCTGAGCTTCATCTATCAGGACCAGAGCGGGCGCAGCGGCATGCCATTCATCAGCGGCACCGACCCCTATGGGTTCAATACCTCGACCTACAAGAGCTTCGTCAACGCTGGGGAAGACTCCTGGCAACTGCGCTACCGCTATGATTTCGCAGCCGCCGGCCTGCCCGGCCTGAGCCTGATGAGCCGTTATGTGCGCAGCAATGAATTCAGGATCGGCCAGCAGCACGCCCGGGAGCGTGAACTCGATACCGACCTGGCCTATGTGATCCAGAACGGCCCGTTCAAGGACCTCAGCCTGCGTTGGCGCAACGTGATGTACCGCGCCAACTACAGTGCCAACGTGGATGAAAACCGCTTGATCGTCGATTACAGCGTCAAGCTCTGGTAACCCCAAAACCCGGCTGCCGGCAATGGCCGGCAGCTTCGGCACCACTCAGCCGCCTCAGCCCAAGGTAGCGCGAAGCCCCTGGCAGGCCTCTCGGTATTCGCGCTCGAGCCGGGCCACCAACGCCTCGGCGGGCGCTACGCCCTCCAGCACGCCAACTCCCTGGCCACAGCCCCAGATCTCCTTCCAGGCCTTGGGCCGTTGGCGGTCCGAGCCGAAGTTCATCTGTGACGGGTCGCTTTCCGGCAGGCGCTCCGGGTCCAGCCCGGCCGCCACCAAGGAAGCTTTCAGGTAGTTGCCGTGCACCCCGGTAATCAGGTTGGTGTAGACGATGTCCTGGGCCCCCGACTGGCAGATCATCTGCTTGTAGCCCTGCACCGCATTGGCTTCCTCGGTGGCGATGAAGGCCGAGCCGATGTACGCAAGATCAGCCCCCAGGGCCTGGGCGGCGAGGATCGCCCGCCCCGAAGCGATGGCCCCGGACAGCAGCAGCGGCCCGGCGAACCACTGGCGGATCTCCTGCACCAGGGCAAAGGGCGACTGGCTGCCCGCATGCCCTCCGGCACCGGCCGCCACAGCGATCAGGCCGTCGGCGCCCTTGTCGATGGCCTTGCGCGCAAAACCGTTGTTGATCACGTCATGCAGGACGATACCGCCGTAGCTGTGCACCGCCTGGTTGATCTCCGGTCGCGCGCCCAGGGACGTGATGATGATCGGCACCTGGTGCTGCACACAGACGGCCATGTCGTGCTCGAGCCGGTCATTGGAACGATGGACGATCTGGTTCACCGCAAAGGGCGCCGCGGGCCGCTCAGGGTGCAGCCGGTCGTGCTCGGCCAGGGCCTGGGTGATCTGTTCGATCCATGCCGACAAGCGCTCGGCCGGCCGGGCATTCAACGCCGGAAACGAGCCGATGATCCCGGCCTTGCACTGGGCGATCACCAGTTCGGGGGTGGAAATGATGAACAGCGGCGCGGCCATCACCGGCAACCGCAGGCGCTGGGAAAGTATCTCGGGCAAGCTCATGGCCTGGCTCCTGTGCAAGGGCGAATGGACTTCATGACTGGGCCATGATCGCCAAGGGCTTGGCGGCTCTGGCGGTACGAGCGGTGATCAGCACCAGCACCCCGGCCAGCAGGTACATCGCGATCCCCAGGTACATGCTGGACACATGCCCGCCGGTGTGGCTGTTGATCACCCCGTTGAGCCAGGGCGTCACCGCCGGGCCGAGGTTGCCCAGGCTGCTGATGAAGGCGATGCCGCCGGCGGTGGCCGCTACCGACAGGTATTCGCTGACCAGGGCGAAGAACAGTGGCGTTCCGGCCTTGATCCCCACATAAGCCACACACAGCGCGGCCACTGACAGCAGCAGATGGCCGTTCAACTGGGTGATGATCGCCAGGCCGAACGCCGCGACGGCCATGCAACCGACGAAATGCCAGCGGCGCTCCCGGCGCTTATCGGAGTGCAGGCCGATCAGCACCATGCCGACAATGCCGATGATGTTGGGCACCGCCGTGATCAGCCCCACCTGCAACAGGTCCTTGGTGCCCCAGCCCTGGATCAGGCTCGGCATCCAGAACACCAGCATGTAGGTGGCCCCGAGGAACATGAAATAGGCCATGGACAGCAGGTAGATCTTGGGGTCGCGAAACATCTGCCCCAGGCTGCCCTGGGATTTGTCCCGGGCGTTTTTCAGGTCCTGGGCCATGTCGGCGTCCAGCAACTGCTTGTCGCGCGGGCTGAGCCACTTGGCTTGCTCCGGGGAGTCCGGCAGGTAGAAGAAGGCCATCACCCCGAGCACGCTGGCCGGCAGGCCCTGGAGCACGAACATCCACTGCCAGCCGTGGTAGCCGGCCACGCCGTTGAGGTACTTGAGAATGCTGCCAGAGACCGGCCCGGCGATGAGCCCGGCGACGGCCGCAGCGGTCATGAAGAGGGCGATCACCTGCCCCCGGCGCGGCGCCGGGAACCAGTAGGTGAAGTACAGGATCACCCCCGGAAAGAACCCGGCCTCAAAGGCCCCCAGCAGGAAACGCAGGATGTAGAACTGCAACGGTGTGGTGACGAACATCATCGCCGCGGCCACCACGCCCCAGCAGAACATGATGCGCAGCAAGGTCTTGCGCACACCGCTGCGCTTGAGCATGAGGTTGCTCGGCACCTCGAAGAGGAAGTAGCCGATGAAGAAGATACCGGCACCCAGGCCATACACGGCATCGCCAAAAGGCAGGGTCTGTTTCATCTGCAGTTGCGCATAGCCGATGTTGACCCGATCGAGAAAGGCGATCATGTAGCAGGTCATCAGCAGCGGCAGCAGGCGCCAGCGTATCTTCGCGTAGAGCGCGTCGAGTGCCTGGGCGGGATCGTGCAAGGCATGTGGATCTGGGACCGTTATTATTTTTCTAGTCATTGTCGTCTCCGGCGGAGTCGGTGGGTGCAGCGTCAGTGGAATCGAAATTCAGTGATTGCTCGCCTCGCGGTCCTGCAGCACGCGCCACATGACTTTGCCTGAGCCGGACTTGGGCAGGCTGTCAACGAACTCCAGCAGCCGCGGCACCTTGTAGGCCGCCATGTGCTGCTTCGACCAGTCGATGATGTCTTCGGCGCGGACCTGGCCCACGGCCTCGCTGCGCAGCACCACCAGGGCTTTTACCGATTCCCCGCGATAACCGTCCCGGACCGCGATGACACAGGCCTCATGCACCGCCGGATGCTTGAACAGCAACGCCTCGACCTCGGCCGGCCAGACCTTGAAACCGCTGCTGTTGATCATCCGCTTGAGGCGATCGGTGAGAAAAAAGTAGCCCTCCTGGTCCATGTGGCCGAGGTCGCCGGTACGCAAGAAGCGCTTGCCCTCGAACTCGACGAAGGCCGCGGCCGTCGCCTCGGGATTGCGCCAGTAACCTTTGAACAGCATCGGCCCAAAGGTAATGATTTCACCCACCTGGCCAGGCTCCAGTTCCTCCAGGGTGTGGGGATCGACCACCCGTGAATCGACCCCGAAGAAGGGCATGCCCAGGCATTGCAGCTTGGCCCGTTCGGGAGGGTTGCCATGGCTGGCGGCGGCGGTTTCCGTCAGCCCGTAGCCTTCGAGGAAGGTCAGGCCGAACTCCTGGCGCAGGCGCTCCGCTACCGCCTGGGGCATCGCCGCGCCACCGCCGTTGATGTGCACCAGGCTCGAGAGTTCGAAGTCCTGGTAATTGGGGCTGCCGAACAGATCAATGACCATGGTCGGGATGCAGGTCCAGTGGGTCACCCGATAGCGGGAAATCAGGCGCCCGGCCAGTTCCCGGTCCCAGCGCGGCATGATCACCGTGCTGGTGGCGTCGAACACCGCTCGCAGGACAAAGCACACCAGGCCAGTGACATGGAAGAACGGCACCACCCCTAGGCCCACCGACTCGACGGTGGACTGGGTCCAGCTGCCGCTGACGGCGTTGCTCATCAGGCTGCGGTGGCTGTGCATGCAGCCCTTGGGATGGCCGGTGGTGCCCGAGGTGTATTGCAGCAGGGCCAGGTCGTCGGCCTGGGCGCAGTGCTCGCCGGGGCTCAGGGCTTGCCCGAGTGCCTCCCGCCAGCACCAGTAGCCCTCGGGCAGCGGCGGCTCGCTGCGCAGCCAGGCATCGATCTCGACGCTGGAGGCTTCTTGCGGGTCCATCTCTGCCGGCGCCGGCATGGCATCGCTGTAGCGGGCCACCAGTACCGTGCGCAGCAACCCTTCGGGACCAAGCTCGGCACTCGCGGCCTGGGCGGTCGACGCCAGGTCCGCGGCGCAGATCAACACCTGCGCCTGGGCGTCGCCAAGCTGATAGGCCAGTTCCTCGACCTTGTTCATCGGGTTGACGGGCACCAGCACCGCGTTGGCCCGCAGGATGGCATAGCAGGCAACGATGAATTGCGGGCAGTTCTGCAAGTACAGCGCCACCCGATCCCCCGGCCCAACGCCGACCTTCTGCAACCAGCCGGCCAGGGCCAGGGCCTCGGCCCGCAGGGCGGCGAAGCTCAGGGCCCGCCCGAAAAACCGATAGGCCACCTTGTCCGGGTAACGCTGGGCCGCCACCTCCAGGTTGAACCACAACGAGGTGGCCGGCACCGTCAGGGCATGGGGCAAGCGCTTGGGCCAGACGCGATGATGGGGACGCTGAGTGCGAGTAGTGGACATGCAGACTCCTTCGAGGCCTGGATTGATCAAGGGGACAACCGCGAACAAGCGCACTCGACACCTGCGCCAATGACCAGACCTTGCGCCAGCGGGTATCGGCCCCGGGTCGATCCTGCCCCATGGGCCATGTTTTTTTCAATCCTTATATTTCGCTTTGCGAAATAAGATTCCGCATTGACCGGTAGATTATTCGCTGACATCCTGCATTTCAACGTCGAACACCCCCTGCGAAACACAATCAGAAAAATCACTGCGCCCTGGTAACGGCCCCTACGTTCACCCCGACACCGACCAGGGCCTGACACAAGAGTCATCGCCTATGAGTGCTGTGCCTGATGCACCGATCCTGCAAGGTCTGTTCAGCGGTTTTGCGGTCCATCTCGGCTTGAGCCTGCGGGAATACCGGCAGGCGCAAACCGTTATCGCAGTCACCGTTGAGCAGCACCACCTCAATCAGGCCGGCAATCTGCATGGCGGGGTCATCGCCTCATTGGCGGACACCGCGATGGGCATGAGCGGCACCTGGCATGCCGATCCGCAGCAATGGCGGCTGGCCCTGACCCTGTCGCTGAACATCAACTACATGGCGGCGATCCCCCCGGGAAGCGAGGTCCGCGCAGTGGCGCGCCTGCGTGGCGGCGGGGCGAAGATCTTCATGGCCAGCTGTGACCTGCTGGACGCCGACGATCGCCTGCTGGCCAGCGCCGAAGGGGTGTTCAAGCGCGGTCGCCTGCGCCTCGACAACCGCTGAAGGCCGCCTCTCGGGCAGGTGCGGCCCAGGGCACAGTGGGTGAAATTCAATTTCGTAGGGGAACCTTTGATTTCAATTCAGGCCGTTCCGGGATAACATTTTTTCTTTGTGTCCAAGAACTCGCTGTGTGGTCAACTGGCATTGCGACCGGCACCAGCCCTTACCGGAAGCCCCCATGCACGACCCGAACGACAGCCCGGAACAAGCGCCCAAAGACCGCAAGTTCGTCGAAGCCCTGGCCCGCGGCCTGGAAGTGCTGCGGGCCTTTACCCATGGCCATGCGGTACGCGGCAACCAGGACATCGCGCGGATCACCGGCTTGCCCAAGCCCACGGTGTCGCGCCTGACCTACACCCTGACGCAGCTGGGTTACCTCAAGTACAACCAGGACCTGGAGAAGTACCAGCTGGACTCGGCGGTGCTGGCCCTGGGTTACGCCTACTCCGCCAGCCTGCGGGTTCGCCAGCTTGGCAAACCCTTGATGGACGAGTTCGCGCGCCGCACCAACACCACCGTCAGCCTGACCTGCCGCGATCGCCTGTCGATGATTCACGTAGACAGCAGCCGCCCGCCCGAAGTGGCCAGCCTGCGCATGGAGCCCGGAGTTCGCCTGCCCCTGGCCACTAGCGCCGCGGGGCGCGCCTACCTGGCTGCCACACCAAAACTTGAGCGCGACCATTTGCTCGGGGAAGTGGCGAAGAAAATCGGCGATGAATGGCCAGCCCTGGAAAAGTCCCTGGAAGACTCCTTCCGCGAGTACGAGTCCCTTGGCTTCTGCCTGTCCCTGGGGGAGTGGGACCGCAACGTCAACGGCGCTGGGGTGCCGCTGCACCTGGCTGATGGCAGCATCATGGCCCTGACCTGCGGCGCCCCGAGCTTCCAGCTGTCCAGCGAAAAACTCGAAAGCTCCCTGGCCCACCAGTTGGTGATGCTGGCCCGGGACCTGGAAAGCCTCGGCGTCTGAGGCGGCCTGCGCCCTTGACTCCCGGGACATCAGGCCCGGGAGAGGTTCACACACACCAAAAAAAATGCCATGCAGCAACGGCTGACTGCCGCCAGCCGTCAGAAAAGAGAACAGGCCCCATAGCGGCCCCGGATCAGACCAAACGCTTCGGCAACGCCGCTTTCTCGTGCAGAGAAAGCGGCGTTGTTCCTTGACGGTTTGAGCTTGCCCGCAGCGCGGGGCCTGTTGGCCGATAGCCGCCTTGCAGCTACAGATCCCGGGGACGTCAGGGATTGGCCTGACGCCCCTGAAACCTGCACATGCCCGGTACTAGCGGGGGCTCCTCATCTGTTACCGGCCACGCTCTTGATGTTGCCGAAGGACGAAGACTGACGTATCTCTCCCCGGTCGACCCCCGCCAAACCACCAAGGACGGCATAGCTACCACCACTTACGTGACTGCTGGTGAGTGAGTTGACGACCCGGGATTTGTTTTCGCCTACCAGGCCACCCACCTTGCTACGCAAGCCTCCATAGACGCTGCCTTTGGCCGATGCCGTATCGATGAGACCACTGGCATGGGTGCCAACCAGACCGCCAACAGCGCTGGTACTCTCGCCCCGGACGCGTCCGCTGGCCGAGACCGAGCGCAGATCACCCGCGTTGTAGCCGACCAGACCGCCCACATGGCTGTTGGAGCCGCCGTATACATCGCCTCGTGCCTCGGCGTATTGGGTGATACCGCCAGTGTTGTGCCCAATGAGCCCGCCAACATGGGTGGAATCCACGGCAGCGACCATGCCCGAGGCTTCGGCACCGCTGATTTCACTGTTCACGTTCTTGCCGACCAGGCCGCCGACGTTGAAGCTCTTTTGTCCATAGTTCTCACCACTGGCCTTGACGTTGCGCAGAACGCTGTTCTGGTTGAGCCCCACCAGACCACCAGCGGTATCAAGCACCAGCCCAATCACCAATCCGCTGGCTGACGAGTCGGTGATCAAGCTGGAGTTGTTGAGACCCACCAACCCTCCTACGTTATTGCCAGCCCCGCCAAACACCAAGCCCGAGGCGTTGGAGCCCACTATGGTGCCGTTCTGGTTGATGCCCACCAGGCCACCCAGGTTGCGGTAGGCGTAGTCATGAATGCTGCCAAACCCAAGCGTTCCCGAGCTTGCAGAGTTAGCGATCGAGCCGCTCTGGTTGATCCCCACCAATCCGCCTATACCCACCAGAGCATGGCTGTTCATGGTGCCCCTGACATCGACATCGGCGCTGCTCCGGCTCACCGAGCCCGTGTTCAGGCCCACCAGGCCACCGGCTGCCGAAGTGAGGGTATTGCCCAGCACTACACCGGTGATCGACGCATTATCGATGGAACCGCCGGAGTTGATCCCCACCAGCCCGCCGACCTGGTTGTCCTGCCGGCTCTGGGCATTCACCTGCAGATCGCTGGCGCTGACGTTGGCAATGCGCCCGCTGTTGCGCCCGACCAGGCCACCGACAGCACTGGAACCGGAGGTGGGCTTGGCGCCGTTGATGGTCAACGAAGCCAGCTTGAGGTTGCCGATGCTCCCGGACGAGCTGGCGAACAGCCCGCCATCGGTGCCGTTGCTGTTGATCGTCAAACCGCTGAGGGTGTTGCCCAGGCCATCGAAGATGCCACTGAAGGCCTGCTGGCCACCGATCGAGGTCAGGTGCGCGCTGCTGTTGATGGAGTTGCCGAGGACGTAGCGACCGGCCAGGTTCTGGTCGATTGCCTGCAACTGCGTGGTGTCTTGAATGACCCGGTAAGCTTCGCCGTTGGCGTCGAAGCGCGCTCCGTTGCCGGACAGCGTGACGCCGCCATTCTGGCCCATGACAAACCCACTACCGTGGTTCAGCCCGAGGCTGCTGTTGCTGCCGCTCAGCGTCAGTTGACGGTTGAGCTTGATCTCACCCTGGGCATTGAGTTCGATTCGGGCATTGGCGCCACTGGCAGACAGGCGGTCATCCAGGCGGATGTCCTTGGCCGAGGAGAGGGCCAACCGGTTACCGCTGGACCAGCGCAGCCCGTTCTCCACCGCTACATCGCCCTTGCCACTGGCCAGTTCGATATTGGTCGTGGCCAGGTTGCGCGCCAGGGTGTCGGCATGGACGGTGTTGCTGTTGGCGTTGAAGAAGGAGCCCACCTTGACTTCGTTGCTGGCGATCTTCCAGGTGCCCGTGCGGCCGTCCCTGGACTGAGTGTTGACCTTGGTCGGCAGCAGTACCCGGGTGGTGGCGCCCCGAGTCTCGATCACCCCGCCATCGCCCTCGCCGCCTAGCGCACTGGCCTGCAACGAACCATCGACACTGACCACGCCCACATCACCACCGTCCAGGGTGATCCGACCGGCTTTTTGCGACAAGGTATTGGCTTCGATGGTGCCCCGGTTGTTGACCACGGTCTGCAGCATCGAACCCGCGCTCTTGGCGGTCATCAGCACTTGGCCGCCGTCGGCCTTGAGCAGGCCGCTGTTACTCACCAGTGCATTGAGCGCCGCGCTGTCGACGTGCAAGTCCAGCAACTGGTTGCTGTCGAAGCTGACGGTGAAACTGTTGCCCGCAGCCAAAGCCACGCGCCCGTTCTGGGCCTTGATCGTGCCTTCGTTGCGAACCTTCGCCCCCAGCAGAGCCACACTGCCACCGTCCGCCGCGGTAATAGAACCGAGGTTGGCGACTTCAGTCGCCGCAGTCCCGGAGAACGTGTAGCGGCCGGCCTTGAAATCGGCATCGCTGATGTCGCGGGTCGTAGCCACCAGGCCACCGACATTGACCTGAGCTTTATTGCCGAACACCACGCCATTGGGGTTGATCAGGAACACTTGGCCATTGGCATTGATCTGCCCCTGGATGTTACTGCCGTTGACACCGACCACCCGGTTCAAGGCAATCGAAGTGCTGGAAGGCTGATTGAAGGTCACCGATTGATTGGCCTGAACACTGAAGTCATTCCAGTTCGTGGTCAGCTTGTCCGTATGCTGGTTGATCGACATGTTCGGCCCCTGGGCAAGGATGTCCGCACTGCCGGACACCACCTGCCCCCCGGTGGGCAAGGCAAACGCCAAAGGCATCCCGACCAATGCCAGGAGACTGGCGACCGCCACTACCAGACCTTTGCCCGAGCCCGAACGCCGACGCCGGCGCGCGCCTTCGTGAGCCACATTCCAACAGCCCTGTGTCTGATTCCAGACCAACGCATAAACCTTATTCATAAAGCTCCTTATCGTATTCTCAATACCCGGCAAACCTTTGCAGAGCAGCACAACACGGCTGGGGCACAGCGCCCTGGCAGCAATGCGGTTAAGTGCTCGCACAATCCCAAGCGATGTACCTCGGGCCGCTCAGGACAAGCTGCATGGCAGCCCTGAATCAGGCCAACCTCGATATGCCGTGCTCGCGCACGGCATACCAAGGCAGTGGCCATTTCCTTGTATCAAGAGGGGGTGATCACCAGTTACGCGGCTCGCCCTGGTTGAGGTTGGCTGGCTGATTCAAGGGGCGGTCGTAGCCCGTGCTTGCGTAGTTCGGAGCTATTACCTTGATGTTGCCGAAGGCTGCCGATTGACGAATGTCACCCAGGTCTACCCCCGCCAGGCCGCCCAGCTGTGCATACTGGTTGCCCGAGACTTCGCCACTGGCGAGCGTGTTGACGATCCGCGCGTTGTTCTGCCCCACCAGACCACCGACCACGCTGTAGCTGCCCCCGGAAACATTGCCCTTGGCCGAGGCGGTGTCGATGAGGCTGTCACCCTGCTCAATCCCATGAGTCCCCACCAGACCACCGACCGCGCTCTTGGCACCGCCACTGACATCACCATGGGCCTCGACAGACTTCAGGTCCCCGGCGTTGTAGCCGATGAGCCCGCCGACATGGCTTTGATCCTTGCCAGTGACATTGCCCAAGGCCAGGGAGTTGGCAATGAGCCCACCAGCGTTGGAACCAACAAGCCCACCTACAGTGCTGTTGCTACCGCCCTGAACCAGGCCGGACGCTTCGGCAAGGCTGATGTCACTGTCAAGGTTCTGCCCCACCAGGCCGCCGATGTGCAGGCTGTTCCCCGCATTCACCGCGCCGCTGGCGTTGACGTTGACGTTGCGCAGCACGCTGTCGTGGTTCAGCCCCACCAGGCCACCGGCCGTGGCAAAGCTGTTGCCCTGCAACCTGCCGCTGGCTACCGAATCACTGATCCGGCCCGATTCGTTGCGACCGACCAGGCCTCCGGCGTTGCTCGCGCCAGTGCCGGATACCGTTGCCGAAGACTGGGAGCGCTCGATACGGCCGCCCTGGTTGTAACCCACCAGGCCGCCCAGGTTGGTGCCCTTGTAGCTGTAGCTGTTCCCACTGGAAACCGCTCCCGCACTGGAGGAGTCGGCAATCAGTCCTTGATGGTTGATGCCCACCAACCCACCCACTCCACCCTCGGCGTTGCTGGCGATGCTGGCGGTGAGCCGGACATCGGCGCTGCTGTTGGTCACGGTGCCGCCACTCCCCTCCAGCTGACGGTTCTCGCCCACCAGGCCACCGGCGGCCGAAGTGAGGGTATTGCCCAGCACCACACCGGTGATCGACGCATTATCGATGGAACCGCCGGAGTTGATCCCCACCAGCCCGCCGATCACGTTGTCCTGTCGGCTCTTGGCATTTACCCGCAGATCGCTGGCGCTGACGTTGGCAATGCTCCCGCTGTTGCGTCCGACCAGGCCACCGACAGCACTGGAACCGGAGGTCGGCATGGCACCGTTGATGGTCAAGGAGGCCAGCTTGAGGTTGCCGATGCTGCCGGACGAGCTGGCGAACAGCCCGCCATCGGTGCCGTTGCTGTTGATCGTCAAACCGCTGAGGGTGTTGCCCAGGCCATCGAAGATGCCACTGAAGGCCTGCTGGCCACCGATGGAGGTCAGGCGCGCGCTGCTGTTGATGGAGTTGCCGAGGACGTAGCGCCCGGCCAGGTCCTGGTCGATTGCCTGCAACTGCGTGGCGTCTTGAATGACGCGGTAGGCTTCGCCGTTGGCGTCGAAACGCGCTCCGTTGCCGGACAGCGTGACGCCGCCATTCTGGCCCATGACAAACCCACTACCGTGGTTCAGCCCGAGGCTGCTGTTGCTGCCGCTCAGCGTCAGTTGACGGTTGAGCTTGATACCACCCTGGGCGTTGAGTTCGACCCGGGCATTGGCGCCAGTGGCAGACAGGCGATCATTCAGGCGAATGTCTTTGGCCGAAGAGAGGGTCAACTGGTTACCGCTGGACCAGCGCATCCCGTTTTCCACCGCTACATCGCCCTTGCCACTGGCCAGTTCGATATTGGTCGTGGCCAGGTTGCGCGACAGGGTGTCGGCATGGACGGTGTTGCTGTTGGCGTTGAAGAAGGAGCCCACCTTGACTTCGTTGCTGGCGATCTTCCAGGTGCCCGTGCGGCCATCCCTGGACTGAGTGCCGACCTTGGTCGGCAGCTGTACCCGGGTGGTGGCGCCCCGGGTCTCGATCAGCCCGCCATCGCCCTTGCCGCCTAGCGCGTTGGCCTGCAGCGAACCATCGACGCTGACCACTCCTACATCACCACCGTCGAGGGTGATCCGGCCGGCTTTTTGCGACAGGGTATTGGCTTCGATGGTGCCCTGGTTGTTGACCACGGTCTGCAGCATCGAACCTGCGCTCTTGGCGGTCATCAGCACCTGCCCGCCGTCGGCCTTGAGCAGGCCGGTGCCGCTGTTGTGCACCAGCGCGTTGAGCGCGGCGCTGTCGACGTGCAGGTCCAGCAGTTGGTTGTCATCGAAGCTGACGGTGAAGCCATTGCCTGCGGCCAGCGCCACACGCCCGTTCTGCGCATTGATCGTGCCTTGGTTGGTCACCTTGGCCCCGAGCAGCGCAACGCCACCACCGTCAGCGGCAGTGATGGCGCCCTGGTTGACTACCTCGGCCGCCGAGTCGCCGGTGAACCGGTAGTTGCCGGCCTTGAAATCGGCATCGCTGATGTCGCGGGTCGTAGCCACCAGGCCACCGACATTGACCTGTGAGCCTTGGCCGAACACTACCCCGTTGGGGTTGATCAGGAACACCCGGCCATTGGCATTGATCTGCCCATGAATCTGGCTGCCATTGACGCCGACGACCCGGTTCAGGGCAATCGAGGTGCTGGTGGGCTGATTGAAGGTCACCGATTGATTGGCCTGAACACTGAAGTCATTCCAGTTCGTGATCAGCTTGTCCGTATGCTGATTGATCGACATGTTCGGGCCCTGGGCAAGGATGTCCGCACTGCCGGACACCACCTCCCCTCCCGTGGGCAAGGCAAACGCCGAGGGCAACCCGGTCATCGCCAGGAGACTGGCAACCGCCACCACCAGGCCCTTGCCGGAACCGGTACGCCGACGCCGGGCGCCCTCGTGAGTGACGTTCCAGCAGCCCTGGGCCTGGTTCCATACCAACGCATAGATCTTGTTCATGAAAACTCCATATCGATTTATCTACGTACTGCAAACCTTTACAGCACGGCACTGCCGCTGAAGCGCTCGCTAGGCCTTCAAGACTGAACGACGGTGTTGGGTAGAACTCGCCCACGGGCGAACCGGCTCAATGACCGGTCGCGCTCATGGGAAGGTAAAGGTGAACTCTGCGGCCCCGTTGGCCTCTCCGCCGGCCTGGACTTCCTGGTCATTGCCAATGCGGATGTAGCTGGCCCGCAAGGGAATGCTTGCGCCCTCGCCGATGCGCTGCATCTCGTAGCTCTGGCCGCTGTACTCGATGCGTTCCGAAGTCAGCCCATTGGTCATGACAATGCCGAACCCCCGGGTACTGGAATTGATCAGACCCAGTACGCCCGGGACCGACGAGCCCCCGGACTTGTCGATAAAGCTGATGCGAGGCTTGGCCTGCATCGAACAACGGCTCAAGCCGATGCTGAAAGGAACCGCAGGCGAGGTAGCGTTGACCTGGGGAAAGTCCGACAGGGTGAAGCGCCCCAAGCGCACCCCGATCTCTTTGTAGGCTTCCACCACGCAGGTCTTGGGCAGCTCGATGTTGATGTTGAAGTCCATGCCGCCCATGACCAGGCTCGTGCGGCAACTGCCGGTCAGCGGTGCGCTGAGCTGGCTCAATTGGGCCCCCAGGGTCGACTCGTTTTTTTCCAGGTCGTACGCATACAACTGCAGGTAGGAAGAGCCTGTTACCTGAGTCACTTTGAGGGTGCCCGTGGGCAACTGATCCGGTGGCACGGTCAGGATCAGTGACTGAACAATCTGGGTGACCATGGTCTGCTTGGGTAAACCGCTCTCAAAGACCAGGTCGTCATTTTTTTCCAAGGCAATCGGGTAGGTGACCTGGGCCACCCGTATGTTCTTGCCCCCTTGAGGAACAACCTCCAGTCGCAAGCCAATGCCGGCGACATTGGTAGGCGCGGCACCATCGTACTGCGGCGTACCGGGGGTCCAATGCCCCGCAGTCACCAGTTCCCGAGGTCTGCCGGAGACAGCCAGGTTGAAACTGGTATGCAAGGTCAGCGTACGCTGCCATAACACGGTTCCTACCGCGGTATTGGTGTTCAACGGGTTGATCAGCCGCCATTGCGTAACGGCGTTGCTGGTGACGTCGCAGCCCCTGGCATAACCGTTCACCGAGGCTGCGCGCGCTTGCGTGCCGACCCAGCCGCAAAGCATCGCTGCAAGCACGACGCCATGAACCCACAGGGACAGCGGTCTACGCTCGGTTACAAGCCTCAGCCATTGGCGAATCATCTGTCTTTCTCCCTGTCTGCACTGTTGGAGCACCGCCTGTGTGAACGGCCATGCCCTGCACAAACGAGATGGGTTGTCCAACAGTGGCCGGCTGCTTCCGGCCACCCTTAAGAAAGATCATCAAGGAACGAGACAAGCAGGTACCCGTCATCAGTCAGCACCCGGTACGCCAGGCATCAGCCAGGTGCACCGGGGAACTGTCCTTCCTCAGATCAGTGGGTACCGGTCATCAGTTGCGGATATCGCCCTCGTTCAGGCCGACCGCTGGCACTTGCGCCGCCAGCTCCTCCGCCCTGTTGTAGCGCATGTCGCCGTAGTTGACCCCGACCAGGCCACCGTAGGTCTGGGCGTTGCGCGCAACGAAGTTGATCTTGCCCGAGGCCGAAGAGTTACGCAGATCGCCCGTGTTCAAGCCGACCAGTCCGCCCAGGAGGGCAGAGACGCCGCCGCTCACCTGGCCATCGGCCAGGGAGTTGGTGATGAACGACTTGTTCTGACCGACCAGGCCGCCAACCGCACTCCGATCACCGCCCACTACGTCGCCTTTGGCCGATGCGCTATTGATGCGGTGATCGACAAGGTCGCCGTTGGTACCCACCAGGCCGCCGACAAAGCTGGTGACGCCGCCGCGGACGTCACCGCTGGCTTCGGCCGAACTCAGGTCACCGTCGTTGTAACCAACCAACCCGCCGACGTTGCTGATGTTGCCGCCGCTGGCATTGCCACGAGCCACGACATATTCGGTGTTACCGCCAAAGTTGTGTCCGATCAGGCCACCGACATTGCTGTTGGTACCACCTGTCACACTGCCGGTCGCTTCCGCCGTGTGGATCTGGCTGTCCTCGTTCTTGCCCACCAGACCGCCAATGTTGGTGCCGGTGGAGTCAGTCACCGTGCCAGTGGCCTTGACGTTCTTCAGCTCGCTGTTCTGGTTGAAGCCCACCAAGCCACCTGCGGCCAGGGACGTTACCCCGGTAACCGAACCACTGGCGCTGGAGTCGATGATGGTGCCATTTTTGTTGGTCCCCACCAGACCACCGATACGGCTGGCGGCATAACCCGAGACATTGACCGAAGAACTGGCGTTCTCAATCAGGCCGCCTTGGTTGTAGCCCACCAGGCCACCCAGGTTCGGGTCGATGTATGGTGGGCGAACAGGAGGGTTAACGGGTGGACGGAAACCCGTTCCGATCGTACCGGCACTCGAAGAACCCTTGATTTCCCCGCCCTTGTTGATCCCCACCAGGCCGCCCATGCCACCCACCTCACTGAGCTGTACGGTGCCCAACACCTGCACGTTGGTGGAGCTATTGGTAATGCTCCCCACACCGGCGCGGCCAACATTGTTTTCGCCGACCAGGCCGCCCATGGCCAAGGTGTTGTTGTTACCGGTCACCGTACCGGTCACCGATCCACGGTTGATGCTGCCGCCGGCGTTGACGCCGACCAGGCCACCGACGGTGTTGGTCTGATTGCTGTTGGCGTTCACGACCAGGTTGGTGCCACTGACGTTTTCGATACGGCCGGTGTTCTCGCCCACCAAGCCACCGATTTTTCCGAAGCCGGAGTTGGAGGTAGTACCGTTGATTCTCATCGACGCCAGCTTGAGGTTGCTGATACTGCCGGACGATCGGCCGAACAGACCACCGTAAGGCCCATCGGTATTGACGGTGAAACCACTGATGGTATTGCCCAGGCCCTCGAAGATGCCGTTGAACTGTCTGTTGCCACCAATGGTCTTGATGATGCCGGTGCCCTTGATGTCATTGCCCAGCACATACAGGCCACCGAGGTTGGTGCCGATCGCCTGCAACTGCGCGGAGTTCTGGATCACTGTGTACAGGTCATCATTGACGTCGAACGAAGCGCCGCTGCCGGACAGGGTGACCTGGCCGCGATCGCCCAGGACATAGCTGTTGCCGTAGACCAGGCCGAGGCTGCTGTTGTTACCGGTCAGCGCTACCGCACCATTGAGCTTGATGTCCCGATCGGCCTGGAGCTCGACACGAGCGCCTGTACCGCTGGCCTTCAGGTTTTTATTGAGGTTGATGTCCTGGGCCGAAGCGACGTTCAAGTGATTGCCGCTGCTCCAGTTGATATCACCGTCGATCGAAACGTCGCCGGACTTGCTGCTCAACTCGACGTTGGTGGAAGCCAGGTTAAACGACAGGGTATCGGCATACACGTTGTTGCTGCCGGGGGTGGAGGTTGGGCTGACATTGATATCGGTGGAACTGATCTTCCAGGTACCGGCCTTGCCATTGGTGGCCAAGGTGTTGACCCGGGCGGCCAGTTGCACCTTGGTGTCGGCGCCCTTGGTCTCCACGACACCGCCATCACCGATCGAAGTCAGTGCATTGGCGCTCATCGAGCCACCGACGTTGACCACGCCGACATCACCGCCGTCCAGGGTGATCTTGCCGGCCTTGCGCGACAGAGTGTTGGCTTCGATGGCGCCCTGGTTGTTGACCACGGTCTGCAGCATCGAGCCGGCACTGCGTGCGGTCATCAACACCTGCCCGCCATCGGCCTTGAGCAGGCCGCCGTTGCTGACCAGCGCATTGATCGCCGCGGCATCGACTTTCAGGTCCAGCAGGTTGTTGCTGTCGAAGCTGACGGTGAACTCGTCACCGCCACCCAGGGCCACACGGCCCTTTTGCGCCTTGATGTCGCCTTCGTTGCGCACGGTCTTGCCGAGCAGGGCCACACTGCCACCATCGGTGGTAGTAATCACGCCGTTGTTGACGATTTCAGCTTGTGAGGTCCCGGCAAACTTGTAGTTGCCGGCCTTGAAGTTGTCATCGCTGATGTTCTTGGTCGAGACCACCAGGCCACCGACGTTGACCTGAGCGTTGTTGCCGAATACCACGCCGTTGGGGTTGATCAGGAACACCCGGCCGTTGGCATTGATTTGCCCCTGGATATTACTGCCGTTGACGCCGATCACCCGGTTCAGGGCGACCGAGGTCTTGGTCGGCTGGCTGAAGGTCACCGTCTGGCCGCGGTTCACGCTGAAGTCGTTCCAGTTGGTGATCAGCTTGTCGGAGTGCTGGTTGATCGACATCTGCTTGCCATTCTCGAACGTCAGGATGTCTGCCTGTCCGGAGACTATGGTTCCTCCAGTCGGCAGCGCGAAGGCCATAGGCAAAGCGCCTATGCCCAGCAACCCGGCAACCATCACCACCAGGCCTTTGCGGGTTCCTGAACGCCGACGGCGCCGCGCCCCTTCGTCGGCCACACTCCAGCAACCCTGAGCCTGGTTCCATACCAATGCATAAACCTTATTCACGTTGACTCCTTATTTTACTGATTAACGCCTTGCAACTTTTGCAGGGCGGCACTACATCCGAAGCGCACATGCGCCTTCAGAAATACTGAGTCGCGCTTGCCCAGATCCTCGGCGTACGCTCGGGACCGCTGCCTTCCTGGTTGTTGTCCAGGGCCCAGGCACTGGTCACGCTGATCTGTTGCGAAGGACCGCTCCAACTGGCACCCACACCGGCGCCCGAAAGCTGGCGGCGGTTCTCATCGTGAATCCAGGGGCGTTTGTTGATCTGCACCGCGCCGTGATCGACAAACGCCTTGAGCTGCCAACGCGGGGCCAGGAGAAAGCGCAGTTCCAGGCTCGCTTGCCAGCCCTGGTCGCCACTGCTGGTGCCTTGGGGGTAGGCGCGCACATCGAAGGGGCCGCCGATGCCGAATTTTTCCGAGCTGTCCAGGTTGGTCGAAGACCATTGGCCGTTGAACTGGCCGTAGAGCTGAAAGCGCGGGCTCAGGTACTGCAGGCGCGCGGCATTCAGGTTGAGCTTCTGAAAGCCACCGTTGGTGCCGGCCGTGAAGTGGTCGCGCCACTGGTCCATCGGGTCGTCGATGCTCAACCGGCCACTGCCGTAGATGAGGTAGAAGAAGTTCTGCCCGCCGCCGAGCACGCTGTCCTGGGAGTTGCCGTTGAGGCTCAGGCTCCAGAGCTCCACATGCTTCTGGCTGCTGATTTCGAACAGGTCGATGTCGTCCCGCAGCCGCTTGTCCTCGTACTGCAATTGGGCGCTGAGATCGAAGGTGCGGCTGCGGATCAGCGGTTGAGTGATGAAGACACTGCCGATGCTGGCCTGGCCGTTGGCCTCCAGCAGCTCGAAGTCCCGGCCCAACTCGTACTTCATCCGCGAATAGGCCACGCCCAGGCTGGTGGACCAGGGACCTAGCGGGAGTTTGTAGGCGGCGCGGTAGTAGCGCTGATCCTCATCGCTGCCCAGCACCCGCAGGTTCAGCTGATCGCCCAGACGCAAGGGATTGTTGAGGTTGAGGCTGCCCCCCAGGCGGTATTCGCCGGTGTAGTAGCCGCCGAAGTTGTCGGCTTCCAGGGTGCCGCTGGCCCAGGGCCCGGGCTGCGCATTGACCAGCAGGTCGGTGGTGCCCCGCTGCTCACCGGCACTCAGGGTGCCCTTGACCCGAACCCCGGGAAGGTCGCTCAACAGCAGCAGGCTGCGCTCAAGATCGTCACTGCGCACTGCGGTATCGCTTTGCAGCGACGACAGGGGGCCGCTGATCACCGAGTTCAGAGCCCGGGACTGGTTGTTCACTTGAATACGGCCGTAACGGCCTTCCATGACCTCGATACGCACCACGCCGTCCTCGATGTCCTGGGCCGGCAGGAAGGCCCGGGCCAGCATGTAGCCCTGGTTCTGGTAATAGGTGGTCAGACGCTCGGCAGCCGCGCGCAGCTGGTTCAGATCCAGCTCCTGACCCTTGAGGTCCGCCAACTCGGCCTGCAGCGTCTCGTTGCTGAACACCTGATTGCCGACGATCACGAAATCGTTGACCTGCAGGCGGATGCCGGAGGTATCCGGAGCCTGGGCAGGGGCGCTCGGCGGCTTCGCCGGCAGGTCCAGTTCCGGCGCCGGAGGCTCCGGCAAGGCCGGTTGCGTGGCCTCGAGGTCACGCATCGCCTGCCCGGCGTTGGGCAACGCGGCAGCCGCCACCCCGGGCAGCATCAGCAGCAAGCTCAGGCAGCCCCAGGGCAAACACTGCCGGGGCCGTTCAAGACACCTCGCAGGCGGGTTGCTCAATGACTTGCCCAAGGCAACTTCAGTCTTGTATTCGCGCACTTCCACTCAGCGTCTCCCCGCTGTCTGTTGCCACTTGGTAATGAATTACCGTCTGATCCGGGACCTTCCCTTGCACCTCGGCCAGAGGAAGATCCGTCGAGCCAAAGGGCTCCACCGTGATCCCCTGCCAGGTGTTCGCTCGCGCTCCGCTGCCCAGGGTCAACTGGGCGAAGGACACGTAGTACGGTGTCGGGTTGCTGGCTCGCAGCGTCGTTGCAGGCGCACTTGCGCCGCTCAGGCTCCAACGCAGCCGCCCCACGGCCTCGGCTGCCGTGCCCGCCAGGCCCTGGGGGCGATACAGCAGCTTCATGCGCATGCGATAGGCCATCCGCAGGACGTTGCTGCCCACTGGCGCCAGGGACGGCACTTCAAGAAAGTTGATCCAGAACACCGACTCGCGATCGGCCGGCACAGGCTCGCCGCTGTAACGCACCACCAGCGCCGATCGCTGTCGCGGTTCAAGCCGGGACAGGGGCGGCGAGAGCACGAAGGGCACGACCAGGTCACTGGGGTTGGCCTCGGCATCCCCCTTGTCCAGCCAGGCCTGCAACAGAATCGGCGCCGGGCCGACGTTGCCGACCCGGATGGTCAAGGCTGACTGCCCGGCCGGATAGATGAACCGGGAGCCGGTAATCGACAGATCAGCCAGGGCCCAGGTACTGAACAGGGCCAACCAGCCCGCCAGCAGCCAGCGCCCGGCGCGTACCGGGCCCGGGGCCTCACGTCCTCCAGGCCCCATCATGTTTGCTCCTGCGGGCCTGGGCCCGCATCCACGGCAGGCACGGCGCGGCAAGGTTGTTCGAGCAAGTCGTAGCCGGTGGACGACGCGGACTCGCGCGCTGGCAACTGGTAGTCGATCAGGCATCGCTGATCGGGCTCGCTGCCCCACTCCACTCGGATCGTCCCCTGCTCCCGTTCGGCCCGCAGCACCAGGCGGCTGCCCTGACCCACCGCCCCCAGTTCCGCACCGCTCTGCACATCGATGGCGATGGCGGCAAACGGCAGCGCCTGGCCATTGGGCTGACGGCTGTCGATCAGGAACGCCCGGGCCCTGCGAGTCGGGTAGGAAAGCATCACCACCGAACCCGCCACGGGTGCCACGTGGCGTGAACTGACCTGCAACTCGACATCGTCGGCGATGGTGCCGGGATCGATATCCACGGTGTTCAATTGGTAGGGGCTCAAGCTGGGCACCACCGCATAACCTCGCCCATCCACCCGGGCCCCGGAGTTGCCTACCCTGGCTCCCTGGGCATTGGGGGCGTGCACCAGGCCCATGGTTTCGCTCAAGGGCTGGGAAAAGGTCACCCCCCCGGAATGCACAATCATGCCGCCGGACGCCCCCAGGGACTCCTGGCGATAGTCACTGCCCTGGGAAAAACTCGAGCTCAAGGAAACTTCAGGCAGGAAGTAATTGAGGCTGGCGTTGGTGGAGGTCTCTCGTTGCCGTTGATCACGGGAGGCAGACACGGCATAGGTGAGGTCGCCCTGCTGGTCCAGCAGCCCGGAAATGCCAGTGGTGTAGTGCGCACCGGAACTGCGGTCATGACTGGCGTAGGCATTGATCATGGTCCCGCGACGCCTTTCATTGCCCAGGGGAATCGTCAGGCTGAGGCTGAAAAAGGTGTCATCCGAGCCCTGGTTGCGCGCCGTTCCGCCAGAGGAAGCGCGCATGCGCTGGGCCATCAAGGAATAGCTGTTACCCCGCCACTGATTGCTGTAGCCCAGGGCAAAGTTGAGCCGCTGCCCCTCGCGATTCCAGTACTTGAGGGAGGAGCCGGTGACATACACCTGGCCACCATCATCACCCAGCTGCTGGTTGACGTTGATATCCAGGCGGTCTCGCAACCGGGCAAAGGACTCGGCGCGGTTGCCTCGATCGACATAGTCCTGCAGGGCAATGGCATCGCTCAGGCCCAGGTAGCCGCTGGTGGAGTAGCGATACGCCAACAATGAAAAATGAGTCCCGCTGTTGGGCAGGTTCTTGCTATATGACAGGCGCACACTCGAGCCCTGGATGTTGCCGCCCTGGGGGATCTCGGTTCTGGCCTGAGTCAGGTCCAGGCCAAAACCGCCCAGGGAGGTATTCAGCGCACTGCCAATCAGGGCCGACATGTAGCTGCCGGTCAATGCCGTGCCGGCATAAGCGGTGATCTGGTTATCCAGCCCATGGTGCAATGTGCCCTGGGCCACATACTGGCCGTTGCCGCCGCGCTCGGGGCTGGTCACCTGGCCCGCCGTGAGGCTGTAGCGCGAGGTTCCCGGGCGCAGCAGTTGCACAGTGGTGGCAAAGGGCACGGTAAAACGGCTGACCTGCCCATTGGCTTCGGTGACGGTCACGTCCAGGTCACCGCCAAAGCTTGCAGCCTGCAGATCGGAAATCTCGAACGGCCCCGGAGCGACGGTGGTTTCGTGGATCAGGTATCCACGCTGATACACCGACACCTTGGCGTTGGTGTTGGCCGTGCCTCGGACCTGCGGTGCATAGCTGCGCTGGGTATCGGGCAGCATGCGCGAGTCGCTGAACAACTGGACGCCGCGAAACGACACCGAGTCGAACAGATCGGTATCGGTGACGCTCTCCCCCACCAACAGCTGCGAACGCCAGTCCGGCAGGTCGGTCTGGGCGTAGATGTAGCCACGCTGATAGTCACTGCCAGTGGTTGGCGACCAGGTCACGGTACCGCTATGGCGCAAACGCAGGGCACCGATGTTCAGGCCCATGTTGAGCCCGGCATAACCATTGGTCTGGGTGACCCCGTTGCTTTGAGAGCTGAACAGGTTGGTGTTGTAGTTGAGCACCGCGGCGGGAATCCCTTGATTCCAACTTGCCGGATCAACGAAGTTCTTCGACATTTCCTGCTGCAGGAAGAACTGCGGTACGGACCACTCGATCTTCTGTTCTGCAATGTCGATGCGAGTGGTCACTCCCTGGATGTAACTGCCCAGGTCACCACAGAATTGCCCTTCGCCCTGCAGTGGATGGGAAACCCCCGCCTTCAACGCTGCATCTGCCTTGCTCAAGTCGATACCCAACTGCTGCAACAGTGAACGGTCGAAGCAGGGTTGACTGTTCTGGGCGTCAGCGCCGGCACGGAATTCAATTTCCTCCATCGCCCGCCACTGCCCGCTCACCAACAGATCCAGCAAGTACTTTCCCGGCGCGACATAGCCCAATTGTTCAAAGCGTGAAGTGTCGATGGGCATCCCTTTGCCTTGAAACAGCATCTGGCTGTCGAACACCATGGGCTGGCCGGACTGATTGCCCTGGATCTCTGGCTGATCGGGTGCCGAGGACTCTTCGTTGGCTGCCAAGCCTGTTGAACTGCCCATCAGCACAGCCGCCAGACACAGCGTTCGAACATCCGCAGCAGAATCTCGACTACACCAAATACCAAGGCGCGCAAAGACATCACGCCTATGACATTGAACGTTCAACATGCCGCGCTCCTATAGAGCTCAATGACACTGAGATACAAGCGAAGTTGAAATAGGAAGCCGGCTAGAGCAGCGGTGTGTTAATTAATCTGCGACCACCGAAATCGTTGATCACTTCATAGCGAATCGATGCCTTTTTCGGCTCTTTCGGAGCGCTGGCTGGCCAAGGGAAAACTTCATCGGAGAACGGCGCGACCATGCCCGGTTTCAGGGCTACGTGGCGTCCTTCAAGATCAACTTCCATGCGACCAAAAGACACGTAATAAGGTGTTGGATTGGTCACCTTGACCACAAGAGCGTCCGATTGTGTGGAGGCTTCTTTCAATTGAGTGCCGCGCTTGAACTCCCAGCGGAGTTTTTCAGCAGCGGTATGTGAGGAGCCCGCCAGGTTATCGGGGCGAAAGAAAATCTTGATACGCGATCTAAATGAAAACTGCAGTACGTTGTCCTTGTTTTCTTCACGCGGTGGCATTTCCAGCACATTCAACCAGAACAAAGTCTCGCGATCCTTTGCCAACGGCGCTTTCAAGTATGAAATACGTAACACCGCCGAGCCTTCCGGCTCCAGTCGACTAACAGCCGGTGCCAACAGGAAAGGAACTTTTATTTCTTCCGGATATTTACTGGCATCCCCGTCGTCAACCCAGCTTTGCGCCAACAGAGGCACGGTCCCCGGATTGGATATCTTCAACGTGACCTCACGAGCCTCAGCCGGGTAGACCAGACGAGTACCCTGCAGGATTATTCCGGCCTGAGCCGCTCCCGAGAACAACCCCAAGAGCATGGCACCGATAACGAGAGAATTTAAAAAACGCGCTACCGGCGCCATAACCAACTCCTTGGTAACTAACGTTTTTTACTGGTAAGCCAGGGTGTAACGGCTATGAGAAATACCCGAACCCGCCGTAACAGTACCGGTGGAGACATAAGCAGCCTTGTACTTCAGCGTGCCGGTCTTACCAGTAATGGTTGCGACTTGAGGGGTTGACTCGCCTTGTCCCAGTTGGATTTTGACCGGTGGTTGGACGTGGTCGTTATAGATCTGGATCTGCACGCCCGACGCCGACGCAGCGCCACCAGTCAGTTTCAGGTTGCCGGAAGCTGGATCGACGTTACCCACCTGATCGAACTCGATAGAGACCTTGGAACCGTCTTTGCAGTTGTCTCCGGAGAGCACCAGTTGGAACGGTTCTAGTGGGGAAGTTTTCCCAGCAGCTCCGTCGAATACCGATGGTTGGATAGTACCGAGATTGACGTTGGTTACGTTATTCAATCCAGGCGTCGACCCGTTAATGTTGCAAGACACATCAGTAATACTGCCACTGAAGTTGATGACACCATCATTAGCCTGGGCCATAGCCGGAATCAATGCTGCAAGCATCAGCCCGGAAGTTGCCACAGAGAACAGAGACTTACGTTTCATCTGATTTCCTTTTCCAAATGTCCCACAGAGGAAAAAACATATATCCCGCCACTTGGAAGAAACTAAAAGCTCCAACCGTGTAACAGAACAAAGCACTCACCCCCAATTAGAAGCTCACAAACGCTGCTGACTTGCAGTCCCGCAATCATCTTTAATTAAAAGAGATGCATTGGCTCGACAGCAGGCAATCACTCTATAGAAGAGCTTATTGATTCAGAACAAGACTGGATTGGTTAAGACCGCCTGAATCATCCGAGAAAACAAAAGGAAATTTCCTACGGCCAATAAAGAAACACTTATCAAGAACAAACAGCGTCTATGACTAACGATATAAACTCACGAAAGCCTCGCCCAATACCCGACAACAACATGGAATTATCTGCCGCTCTCAATAAGCATGCGCTGACTCAAAGGCGGCAAGGCACCGGTGCGCCTGCTCTGCAGGGACAGACAACATTCGTGATCGCGGGCGCACGAAAACCTGCCACCCGGGGGGGCGCCGCCATATGTTCCCCCACAAAAAAGCCCCGGGAATGGCCGATTCCCGGGGCTTTTTTGTGGAGTGCTGCGAAACAGAGCTTTCCCTCCGCGTGGTCATGGCTCGTCAACATTTGGCCAGGCACAGGGGACGCTGTGCCCTGGGTCGTCGCCACCGGCTTGAGGTGGCGTATCGATCAGTGTGCTGCACAGCGCAGGGCACACAGCAGGCCGGTTTCAGAACTTGGTCTGCAGCCCCATCCGCAGCGTACGTCCGGGTGCGGGCATGAAGCTCTGCGCCAAGGGGTCCAGGTAATAGCGATCGGTGAGGTTTTGCAGCGAAAGGTTGAACTGGGTGTGCTCCTGCAATTTGTAGTTGAGGAACAGGTCCACCAGCGCCACTTCGCGATAGTTCACCTGCGGCGTGGTAGCACCGGTCTGCCAGGGCTTGTCGACGGTGACAGTGGGACCGGAGGTGTAGGTGATACGTGTACCGAGGGTCAGGCTCTGGTCGAAAAAGCGCAGGCCCGTGGTCAGGTTTCCGGCAAACCGCGGCGGGTTCTGGGTGTTGGTGTAAGAGCCCATGAAACTGCCCGGGGTGCAGTCCGGAGTGCCGCTCAAGTCCTTGTACGGATTGCTGGCAGCCCTCAGCGTCGCGGCAAACGCTGCGTCACAGGTTTCGGTCTTCAGGTAGTAGGTGGACGACAAGTCGGCAAACATCCGTCCGGCGTCATAACGGGTTTGCAGCTCCAGGCCGCTGGTCTTGTAGCTGTCGGTGTTGCTGAAGCGCATCAGGCCCCACAGGCCCGGGGTCGGGTCGTAGTAGCGGGTGATGTAGTTCTTGATGGTGTTGTTGAAGTAGGCCACCTTGAGCGCCGCGGTGTCGTTATCCAGCAGCAGGCCCTTTTGCAGGGTGCTGGCACCGATTTCCCAGTTGCTCGAACGCTCGGGCTTCAAACCCTTGCCCGGGGTGGTCTGCTGCACACCGTGGCCGGTTTCGAACAGCGAGGGCATGCGAAAGCCTCGGGTGTAGGAGGCGTAGAGGAAGGTGTCGGGCAATACCTCGAGATTGATGCCGAAGGCCGGGGCAAAAGCGCCTCCGCTGTTGCTCTCCTTGCCGGAATAGTCAAAGCCGGTGACCACCCTGCCGAATTGCGGAGAGTCAACGTCGGTACTGGTCGCGCCGTATTGGTCATAGGGCGTGCCCTCGAACGGGTAGTTGGTGTTGGTGAAGACAATACCGTTGTTCAACCGAGGGTCGGTGGCGTCGGTGTACAGCCCGTTCTGGTCCGGAAACCACATCAGGTATCCATAGTCCCCCGGCTTCGACACTGTCACGTAGCGGTGTTCTCGCTCCTCTCGCCGCGCCGTTGCGTGGGCCACCTGGTCCTTGCTGCGAAAGTGGGTATACCGGCCACCGCCCCATAGCGTCAGGCTGTCCACCGGCTGGTATTCCAGCTTGCCGTTGAAGCTGAACTCCTGCCGCGAGCCCTCCCGCAGGCTGCGGTTGGCGTTGATGTCGTCCTGGGTGGTAACCACTCCTTTTTGCGGGCGCAACTCCTCCAACTGGAAGGAGCCGCCCAGGTCCAGCTTCAGGTCGCCGTAATCGGTCTCGAACCGCGAGGTATTGGCCAGGCCGCCCCCGGTGCGGCGGTTGGCCTGTCGGCTCCAGGAGCGGTCCGTGCGGTAGGCCTGGGAGGCCGGTGCCGACCAGGCGGACAGCTGGCTGGTTTGTGCATCGGTCAGCCACAGGTCGGCGGTCAGGTCCACCAGCGGGTTGCCCGCCGGCAGGTAGTTGTAGCGTGCGGTGTAGGTATCGATCTTGGTGTGGCCCAGGGGGTACTGATAGATGCCTCCGGTGCCGAAACGGAAGATGTCCGAGGGCATGATCTCGCCAATACGTCCGTCATAACGGCGATAGCCCAAGTCGAAGGTGTGGCCGTCCGCCGGACGCAGGGTGGTCTTGAGCAGGAACGAGTCGGTCTCCGACGACGAGTTCAACACCTCCTCACCGGCGTTGTAGGTGGTGGCCACACTGGTCTCTTCATCGCCCCAACGGTCATAGGTGCGGTAGCGGTCCTGGCCCTTCTTGCCGGAAAAGTAGTTGCCCTGGTTGCGGTGGGCATAGGCTGCCACCACGTCGAACAGCTCATGGGAATAGGCAAACGCGGCACTGCCGGCCTCCGCCTCCGAGCCAAACAGGCCGCCACGGCTCTGGTGCGGTTCGGAGTACAGGTCCTCGGTCCTGGAGTGCGGGTCACGCGAGGCGGGTGCGACCCCGTTGTTCCACAGATCGCCCTTCAAGCGCAGGCCAATGTTCTGACCGTCCTTCAGGATGTCCTCGACACCGATGGTGCGCATCTTCACCGTGCCGCCAATGGCACTGGAGGTCAGGCTTGGGCCCTTGTCGATGACGATGTCGCTGATCATGTCCGGATCGACGTAGCTGCGTTGCTGAGTGCCCGCATAACCGCGATACACATCCAGCGCCTGCTGCGAACCATCCACCGTCACCGCCACTCGGCTCTGGCCCTGGATACCGCGGATGTTGACGTCCAGGCCCCCGCCATTACGGCTGTCACCCACCTGGACCCCGGGCTGGCCTTTCAATACGTCGCCGACCGAGACCACGCCAAAGCGCTGCATGTCTTCGCCGGAGATGTACACCGACGAGCGCGGCGCCCGATATACGTCTTCCTGCTCGAGGTTTTCGCCCTTGACCTTCTGGATTGGCAAAGCCACCGCTTCCAGCCCCTGGCGCAATAGATAGCTGCCGTCTGCCTGGCGCTGAAAGGTCAGCCCGGTTCCCAGCAGCAGCCGCGCCAGACCGGCTTCCGGGCTGAAGTCGCCATGCAATCCCTGGCTGCTCTTGCCCGCCGTGAGGCTTGCATTGCCCGCCATGCTGATTCCGGCCAGGACGCCAAAACGCGACAGCGTCTGGTCCAGCGGTCCGGCATCGATGCTGAAGTGCTGCGCCGCCGCAGCGGCGAACACCGACAGGCCGCACAGAGGCTGCAGACTCAGGAAAATCAGGCCAAGGGTGCGGGCGCGCAAGGCGCGGGCAGGGTCAATCATGCAAGGCTCCTAGAGGTCGAGGCCCGTCTCTTGCGGCGGGCTGTTCCTGTAGGCCAATCGAGTGTTGAAAAACTATCGCGCACAGAAGAAAAAAATTTCAGGCCGGCACCACAGTCACCCAGTAACGGGTTCGCCGCTCGATACGCACGGGTAGCGTACGGGCCACCAAGGCCAGGGCGGCATCGGTATCGTCCAACTGGAAGCTGCCCGTCAGGCGCAACGCAGCAACCTGCTCACTGCAATGCAGAACGCCGGGGCGATAGCGTGACAGCTCGGCGAGCAAGGCATCCAGGCGCATGCGCTCCGCAGGCAGGATGCCGCGCAGCCAGGCCTGGGCCATGAACCGGTCGACACGGCTTGCCTGACCGATACCTCGCCCATCCACCCGGACCTGCCAACCGGCCTCCAGCGGCAAGGAGGCCTGGCCGTATCGTGAATGCAGTTGCACCAGCCCCTCCAGTACCGTGACCCGGGTACCCTGCCGATCATGGCGCAGCAGCAGATGAGCACCACGACTGTGCAACACCGCATCAGCAGTGAGCACCTGCAGCCCCCTGGACTCGGTTGCAGCCTCCAGGGCCAGTTCCCCCTCGACCAACTGCAGGTTGCGCGAATCCGCGGTCAGATCCAGGTTCACCGCACTGGCGGTGTTCAGCCACAGCGAGCTGCCATCGGCCAGGGTCCACTGGCGACGCTCGCCAGTACCGGTACGGTAGGTCGCCAGGGCCGAACGCACGAAGGCGGAGCCAGCGCCCTGCCAGGAAATACCCCCCAGCAGGCCGAGAGCGCACAGGCACTTGAGCACATGGCGACGACGCTGCTGATTCGGCCCGGCAGCCTCCAGCGCCCTGCGGGCCGTCACGTCGGCCAGCAGGTGGGCGCCGGGCTGCTGCAACAGCGGCAAGCTGAGCACCCGTTGCCAGGCCTGTTCGTTGGTGGCGCTCGCCTGGCGCCAGGTCTGCAGCGCCTGGTGGTCGGCTGCACTCATGATTCCCGACTGCAAGCGCACCATCCAGTCGATGGCCGCGTCCCGCACCCGTGGGTCGACAGCGGCGCTGTTCATTCAAAACGGCTTGCGTAGCAGACGCTGAAGGCCTTGCCCATCGCCCGCTGCACCTGGGCCACGCTCAAGTTCAGTTGCGCAGCGATCTGCGGATAGGTCAAACCATCGAGCTGGGACAGGAAGAAAATCTGCCGCACCTGCACCGAAAGCCCCACCAGCAGCGAGTCGAGCTGCAACAGGGTTTCGATCATCAAGTGCCGCTCTTCCGGCGAGGGCTCCACGGCCTCGGACCGCGCGGCCAGCGCTTCGAGATAGGCCCGCTCGATTTCCTGGCGCCGCCAGCGGTTGATCAGCAAGCCATTGGCAATGGTGGCGAGGAACGCCATGGGCTGGCGCAATTCCCGTACATCCTGGTTGGAGCGCAACACGCGGATAAAAGTGTCGTGAGCCAAATCCTCGGCATCGGCACTGTGCCCGAGCCGCCGATGCAACCAGCCCCGCAGCCAGCCGTGATGATTCGCATACAACTGTTCGACGGGCGAGACGAGGCTGTCTTGATACATAGTGGCTTCAACTAATGAGAATGATTGCTTTTCGCATATTACTAGCGGTGTCCAGGGCTTGTACAGCGTTACCCACGCCCCGGTTCATCGTTGCAGCGAAACCCAAGGCACTCGCCTGAAGCGCGCCCGAGCGGTAGCGGGCGCAGGTTCTGAAGGCCACGGCACACCCGGCCCGGCATGCAAGTGACCGGGAGGCGGAGAAATCGAGGAAGGGGCGACACTGGAAATCTGCGTACGGACATTGCGTGCGACGCAAAACAAAAAACCCCTGAAACCAGAGGTTTCAGGGGTTTTCATAGGTATGGCGGAGAGATAGGGATTCGAACCCTAGGTACCGGTGAAGGTACAACGGATTTCGAATCCGTCCCATTCGGCCACTCTGGCATCTCTCCAACGGCGCGCATCATAACAGCACATTGACTTGAAGCGAAGCCCCAAAGCGAAATTTTTCCGTGCTATCAGATGCTTGCGTCGATTACAGCGGTACGCCGAGGCGCTGGGCAACTTCTTCGTAGGCTTCGATCACATCACCGAGGCCCTGACGGAAGCGGTCCTTGTCCATCTTCTTCATGGTGGCCTTGTCCCACAGACGGCAGCCGTCCGGGCTGAACTCGTCGCCCAGGACGATGGAGCCGTCGCTGAACACGCCAAATTCAAGCTTGAAGTCCACCAGCAGCAGGCCGGCGTCGTCGAACAGCTGGCTCAGGACTTCGTTGACCTTGAGCGACAGTTCTTTCATCCGCACCAGTTGCTCGGCAGTGCCCCAGCCGAATGCCACGACGTGGGATTCGTTGATGAACGGGTCGCCCTTGGCGTCGTCCTTGAGGAACAGTTCGAAGGTGTAGGGGTTGAGCTTCATGCCCTCTTCCACACCCAGGCGCTTGACCAGGCTGCCGGCTGCGTAGTTGCGCACCACGCACTCCACTGGAATCATGTCGAGCTTCTTCACCAGGCACTCGTTGTCGCCCAGCAGCTTGTCGAACTGAGTCGGCACGCCGGCAGCTTCGAGCTTCTGCATGATGAAGGCGTTGAACTTGTTGTTCACCATGCCCTTGCGATCGAGCTGTTCGATGCGCTTGCCGTCGAACGCCGAAGTGTCGTTGCGAAACAGCAGGATCAAGCGGTCAGCGTCGTCGGTCTTGTAAACCGACTTGGCTTTGCCGCGGTAGAGTTCTTCACGTTTTTCCATGATGGGCTCCGCTTGCTAAGTAGATGGGCTAGGCGATGTGGCGCCAGTCGAGCCCTGAATCTTGATCGGCCAGTTGCAGCCAGTCCGGGTCGCACCCGAGGGTGTCGACAAAACATTGCCGGGCCAGCTGCGGCAGGTTGTTCTTGCTGCTCAGATGAGCCAGGACCAGATGCTGCAGGTCCTGCCATCCCAATTCGGCCACCAGGCGCGCGGCCTGGTGGTTGTTCAAATGTCCTTCGTCGCCGCCTACCCGCTGCTTGAGAAAGTACGGGTAATAACCACGGGCCAGCAGGTCCCGGCAATGGTTGGCCTCGATCATCAGGGCATCCAGCCCGCGATAACCTTCCAGCACGCCTGCACAATAGGAGCCAAGGTCGGTCAACAGGCCGAAACGCCGCTGGCCGTCACTGAAAACGAACTGCGTCGGTTCCTGGGCATCATGAGCCACGGCAATCACGTCGATGCGCAAGGCACCGACCTGCAACGACTCGCCACCCCTGACGAATCCCGCCACCTCCACCGGCTTGCGCATCCCGCGCAAAGTGCCCTGGCTGAGGTAGACCGGTAGATTGTAGCGCCGAGACAGCAAACCCACGCCATGCACGTGGTCGGCATGTTCGTGGGTCACCAGGATGGCGCTCAACTGCGCGGGATCGACTCCCAGGCGCAGCAGGCGCCGCTCGGTTTCCCGCAGGGAGAAACCACAATCCACCAGGATGCAGGTGTCAGCACTGGCGATCAGCGTGCCATTCCCTTGGCTACCACTGCCGAGAACGGCAAAACGCATTCGATCAGCCCAGGTTGTCCTGAATCACGCCCAACACTTTGCGCGCTACCTCGGCAGGCGCGACGGTGTTGATGTTCTTCTCGACGGTGACCTGTACGTTCTCACCCACCTTGCTCAGGCGCACCTGATAGCGCTCGGCACGGGCTTCGATCTCTTCCTTGGCCGGCTTGCTGCCGAACAACTTGCCGAAGAAGCCTGGCTCGTCGTTCTTCTTCTCGGCTTTTTCCGCCAGGTTGATGTAGTACAGGCCCAGGCTGCGGTTGATGTCCTCAACCCGCCATTCGCCCTGCTCCAGGGCACGGCCCACGCTGGACCAGGCACGATCAAGGTCCGCGCCCAGGTTCAGCACCGGGTTGCCGCTGCCGTCTTCGCTGAGGCTGACCCGGCTCGGGGTATCGAAATCACGCGCTGCCAGCAGCGACACCGAACCGCCCTTCTCGGAGATACGGCTCATGCTCGCCAGCATGTCGTCCACCAGCGATGCGTCCAGGCCGACATTGACCGAACGGTTGGTGAAGTCCACATCCGCGGTGCTGCCGGCAGGACGCTCGGCGCTGACCACGTAGATTTCACTGGTATTGCGCTGTACACCCGGCTCGATGCGTACCCGCACGCGGGTTTCGCTGTCGGCGGCAACACCGGCACTGCTCAGGCGCCTGGCCACCGCTGTGGAAAGCTCATCGGAACGCTGCCAGGTGGTGGTGAACTCACCGGTTTGCGGACGCTGCTGATCCAGGTGGAAGCCGTTGTCCTGGAAGAACTGTACCGCCACAGGCCAGACTTCCGCTGGCGGACGCTGGGCCATGATCCAGCGGGAATCGCCACTCTTCTGCAGGCTGTAGTCGCTGGCATCGGCAATCGCCGACAGCGGCTGCGGACGAGGCACTTCGTACTCGCCCTTGACGCTGTCGTCGGCCACGTTGCGCGGAATCGGCAGCAGGGGGTCCAGACGCTTGGCGGTCTGTACATCCGGCGGCAATTGCATGGGTGCTGTTTGTTGCGCTTGCAGGTAATCGCTACCCCGGTCACGGAAGTAGCCTTCCGGGCCCCAGATCCAACCGCAGCCACTGGTGCTGGAGATAATCAAGGCAAGTGCGGAAAGTCCGGCCATTCGCTTCATGCGTTGTACTTCCTCAATTAAACCAAGACGCCGGACTGGCGCATGGCCTGCCGCAGCGGTTCGTGACAGGCGGCACTGAGCCAGGTGAGCGGCAGACGGATACCGTCCGGCATCAAACCCATTTCATGCAGGGCCCATTTCACGGGAATAGGGTTGGATTCGATGAACAAGGTCTTGTTCAGCGGCATCAGGCTTTCGTGGATCTCCCGAGCCTTGGCGGCGTCGCCGGCCATGGCCGCGGCGCACATCTGGCTCATGGCCCGCGGTGCGACGTTGGCGGTGACCGAGATATTGCCCTTGCCGCCCAGCAGGATCAGCTCGACTGCGGTGGCGTCATCGCCGGAATACACCAGGAAATCGCTGGGCACGCCGGCGAGGATGGCCTTGGCGCGGGCCAGGTCGCCAGTGGCTTCCTTGATCCCGATGATGTTCTTCACGCTGGACAGGCGGATCACGGTCTCGGCCTGCATGTCGCAAGCGGTGCGGCCCGGAACGTTGTAGAGGATCTGCGGAATGTCCACGGCCTCGGCAATGGCGCGGAAATGCTGGTACAGGCCTTCCTGGGTCGGCTTGTTGTAGTACGGCGTCACCAGCAGGCAGGCATCGGCGCCGGCGATCTTCGCATTGGTGGTCAGTTCGATCGCTTCACGCGTCGAGTTGGCGCCGGTACCGGCAATCACCGGAATGCGCCCTGCAACCTGGGTCACCACCCGACGAATCACTTCGATGTGTTCGTTGACATCCAGGGTCGCCGACTCACCTGTGGTGCCGACCGCCACGATGGCGTTGGTGCCCTCTTGCAGGTGGAAGTCCACCAGTTTGCTCAGGCTGTCCCAGTCGAGATTTCCCTGTGCATCCATGGGTGTGACCAGTGCCACCATACTGCCCGCAATCATGCAACCGCTCCTGCCGGAAAAAGAGAGCGGTAATGGTACTGGCGCCAAGTTCCTTGCACAAGCAAAGTCCCGCGCCGTGAGCATTCCCCTGAGCGATGGTTTTCGCTACCCTTCAGGCTTTGATCGCTACTGATAAGCGTGTGAACCGGGTTATTGCCTGCCTGTTGGATCTCCAAAGCCCCATTCCTGCGTCGCCAGCCTGTGCTCCGGAAGTTTCGGCGCCTGTGGCCGGCTTGCGGTTCAAGGCCATGGAGAGATGATCGACGCGCATACCCGGCTCTGGCTTGTGAAAAGTAACGACCGCTCATCGCTTTAGGAATGCTGCATGTCCACCCCCACAGTTCGCGAACAATTCCTTGTCATCAGTGCCCTCGGCGCCAACCCCATGGAGCTGACCAACGTCCTGTGCCGCGCCAGCCATGAAAACCGCTGTGCCGTGGTGACCTCGCGCCTGACTCGGCATGGCGAGTGCAGCGCCCTGGTCCTGGAGATTTCCGGCAGTTGGGACGCCCTGGCACGCCTGGAAGGCAGCCTGCCGTCCCTGGCCAAGAAGCACGGGTTCACGGTCAACGTGGTCCGCAGTGCCGCCCTGGAGAGCCGTCCCCAGGCCCTGCCCTATGTTGCCTACGTCAGCGCCGCCTATCGCTCGGATATCGTCAATGAGCTGTGCCAGTTCTTCATCGACCATCAGGTCGAGCTGGAAAACCTCACCTGCGATACCTATCAGGCACCACAAACCGGCGGCACCATGCTCAACGCCACCTTCACCGTGACCCTGCCCGCCGGCACCCAGATCAGCTGGCTGCGCGACCAGTTCCTGGACTTTGCCGACGCCATGAACCTCGATGCGCTGATCGAACCCTGGCGCCCACAGAACCCTATGTAAGGAAGCCCCATGGCCGTTGCTATCGATCAACCTATTGCCGATTTCCAGGCACCTGCCACCAGCGGGAAGACCGTCAGCCTGTCCGACCTCAAGGGCAAGCAAGTGGTGATCTACTTCTACCCCAAGGACAGCACCCCGGGCTGCACCACCGAAGGCCAGGGTTTTCGTGACCAGTACGCGGCCTTCCAGGCTGCCAACACCGAGATCTTCGGCGTTTCCCGCGACAGCCTGAAGTCCCACGAGAACTTCAAGTGCAAGCAGGAATTCCCCTTCGAGCTGATCAGCGACAAGGACGAAGCCGTCTGCCAGCTGTTCGACGTGATCAAGCTGAAGAAGCTCTACGGCAAGGAATACCTGGGTGTGGACCGCAGCACCTTCCTGATCGACAAGGACGGTGTACTGCGCCAGGAATGGCGTGGAGTGAAGGTTCCGGGCCACGTCGACGCCGTACTGGCCGCAGCCCAGGCCCTGAACAAGGCCTGAAATGACCGGGGCGGCTGAATCAGCCGCCCCGCGTATCTAGAGTAGAGGTGCCACCACCGGGTCCTTCCTGGGCCAGGCATCCAGCACCGCCTTGAACAGGGTAGCCAGGGGAATCGCAAAGAATATCCCCCAGAAGCCCCACAGCCCGCCAAACAGCAGCACCGCACAGATGATCGCCACCGGGTGCAGGTTCACCGCACCGGAGAACAACAACGGCACCAGCACGTTGCCATCCAGGGTCTGGATGATCCCGTAGACCGCCATCAGGTAGATGAACTGGTCGCTCCAACCCCACTGGAACAGAGCAATCAGCGCCACCGGCACCGTTACCACCACCGCGCCGACATAGGGCACCACCACCGAAATCCCCACCAGCAACGCCAGCAAGGCCGCGTAGTTCAAGCCCAGAGCAACGAAGGCGATGTAGGTAACCCCGCCACAGATGACGATCTCGATGACCTTGCCGCGGATGTAATTGGCGATCTGCCGGTTCATCTCATGGGCGACCCGAGTAATCAGCGTACGCTCGCGTGGCAGATAGCCGATGACCCAGCGGCTGATCATGGCTCGGTCCTTGAGGAAGAAGAACACCAGGATCGGTACCAGCACCAGGTAGATCATGATGTTCACCAGCAACGGCAGGCTGGAGAGGGAGAAGGTCAGAGCCCATTGCCCGAACTTGCCGATTTCGCCGCGAGCCACTTCGATGGCCTGCAAGACCTGCTCGTCGGACACCAGGTGTGGATAGCGCTCGGGCAACAGCAGCAGCAACGATTGCCATTTGGCGAGCATGCCCGGCAATTCGTTGAACAGCGTGATCAACTGATGCCAGAGCAACGGCACCACCACCAGGATGAACACCAGCAACAGCCCCATGAACAGGGCAAACACCAGCCCTACCGCCGCCCCTCCGGGCAGGCGCAGGCGCTCCAGGCTGACCACCAGCCCCTGCATCAGGTAAGCCAGAACCATGCCCGCGAGCACCGGAGCGAGCATGCCGCCCAAGGTCAGTACGGCGGTGAAGGCCAGGAACAGCAAGACCGCCAGCACCACCGCCTCCTCATCCGAGAAGTAACGTTGTATCCAGTCGCGTAGCACTTTGAACATCAATGATCCTTAAGATGGGGAGCCAGCAGGGCTGCCGATGTCAGGCCTTTTTCAACCAGTAACGATAAACCCCGGCCTCGTCCTCTTCACGCAGCAGGGTATGACCGGCCAACCGGGCGAAAGTGCGAAAGTCGCGCTGGGAACCGGCATCGGTGGCAGTGACCTTGAGTACCGCGCCACTGGCCAGGCGATTGAGTTCCATCTTGGCCTTGAGCAGCGGCAGCGGGCAGTTTAGGCCGCTGGCGTCCAGCTCGGCATCATGGGCGACAACATCGGTCATTGGGTGACTCCGATCATCAATTCAAGGCGTCTAGAATACCCTGCAAGCCAGGACCGCCGGCAATAAAGAAGCTCGGCACCAGAGCACTGCTGCGCCCTGCCGAAGCCACAATCAGGTAGACGCCGGAATTTACTCAAAAGCACTTTTTATCCTTAGAGTTTTCACTGGCTTTATCTGGTCCCCGGCCAGGTGTCCAGCTACAGTAGAGCCTTTGTCGATTAAGGCTATGTGCATGAATTTATTGCGCCCGACCCTGCTGACGCTCGCTTGCCTGCTCGCCTCACCGGGCTTCGCCGACGACTTGCCGTCACTCGGTGATGCCAGTTCAGCCATCGTCTCTCCTCAACAGGAATACCAACTGGGCCGTGCCTGGCTGGCGCTGCTGCGCAGCCAGGTCTCGCAGCTCAATGACCCGCAACTCAAGGACTACGTCGAAACCAGCGTCTACAAACTGGTGGAGACCAGCCAGGTCAATGACCGGCGCCTGGAGTTCATCCTGATCAACAGTCCGCAACTCAACGCCTTCGCGGCCCCGGGTGGGATCATCGGGGTCAACGGCGGGCTGTTCCTCAATGCCCAGACTGAGGGCGAATATGCCTCGGTGCTGGCCCACGAACTGGCGCACTTGTCCCAGCGCCACTTTGCTCGCGGTGTCGAAGCCCAGCAGCGGATGCAGGTGCCCATGATGGCAGCACTGCTGGCCGGGATCGTGATCGCTGCTGCCGGCGCCGGTGATGCAGGCATCGCCACCATTGCCGGCACCCAGGCGGCGGCCATCCAGGAACAGCGGCGTTTCTCCCGCCAGAACGAGCAGGAAGCCGACCGCATCGGCATCCTCAACCTGGAGAAAGCTGGCTACGATCCGCGCTCGATGCCCACCATGTTCGAACGTTTGGGACGCCAATACCGCTTCGATGCCAAGCCACCGGAATTCCTCCTGACTCACCCGGTTACCGAGTCACGGATCGCCGACACCCGCAACCGTGCGGAGCAGGCCAAGATTGGCGGCATCGAAGACAGCCTGCGCTATCAACTGATCCGCGCTCGCGTGCAACTGACCTACGAAGATTCTCCAGGCCTGGCCGCCAAGCGCTTTCGCGCGCAGCTCGATGAAAACCCGAAGAACGACATTGCCCGCTACGGCCTGGCCATCGCTCAGATCAAGGGCAGCCAATGGAACGAGGCCCGAGAGAACCTCAAGCCTCTACTGGCCAAATCCCCCAACGAGATCACCTACAACCTGGCCCAGATCGAACTGGACATGGCCAACAGCCGCCTGCCGGACGCTCAAACCCGAGTCGACAGGATGCTCAGCCTGTACCCGGCCAACTACCCCTTGAATCAGATCCGGGTTGACCTGCTGCTCAAGCAGAACCGCCCGGCAGATGCGGAAAAGGCCCTGGAAGGCCTGCTGAAAAGTCGCCCCGATGATCCGGACGTCTGGTACCTGGTAGCGGAAACCCGCGGCCTGTCGGGCAACATCATCGGCCTGCATCAGGCTCGCGCCGAATACTTCGCCCTGGTGGGCGACTACCGCCAGGCGATCCAGCAACTGGACTTCGCCAAGCGGCGGGCCGGCAGCAACTTCCCCCTGTCGTCTCGGATCGATGCTCGCCAGCGCGAGATGATGGATCAGGAGCAGATGGTCAAGGACATGATGCGGTGAAGTGATGTCGAGCCCACAAAAAAGCCCGCCTCTCACGAGGCGGGCTTTTTCATTGGGGCGAACCTTTCGCCTGGCGGATTACTCCGCCAGCTTGAAGGTGATGAAGCTGGCTCGGCCCTGACGCAGGACGCGCATGGACACCGAACGGTTCTTCGGCAGCGCTTTGGCGATTTCGGTAAATTCCTTCGCCGAGGTGATCGCCTGGTTGTTCAGGTGGGTGATCACGTCGCCCGGCTGCAAGCCGATCAATGCCGCAGGACCGTCCTGGACTTCCTTGATGACCACGCCGCCCTTGAGGTCGAAAGACTTCTTCTGCTCGTCGGTGAGTTCAACCACAGCTACGCCAAGGCGATTGCTGCTGCGCTCGACGCCGGACTTGGGCAGCATGCTCAGGTCCTTGTCTTCTTCGGGGATCGCACCGACAGTCAGCTCGACATTCTTGTGCTTGCCGTCGCGGATCACCTCCAGGTTGGCCTTGGCACCGGCCTTGAGTGCCCCTACCAGATGCGGCAGGTCTGCCGACATGACGATAGGCTGGCCGTTGAGGCTGAGAATCACGTCCCCCACTTGCAGGCCGCCCTTGGCTGCCGGGCCGTCATCCTGGATCTGCGCCACCAGCGCACCCGCCGGTTTTTCCAGGCCGAAGGATTCAGCCAGGTCCTTGTTGACCTCCTGAATCACCACACCCAGCCAGCCACGGCTGACCTTGCCGCCGGTCTTGAGCTGGTTGGAAACATCCATGGCCACATCGATCGGGATCGCGAAGGACACCCCCATGAAGCCACCGGAACGGGTGTAGATCTGGGAGTTGATCCCCACCACTTCACCTGCCAGGTTGAACAGCGGACCTCCGGAGTTGCCCGGGTTGATCGGCACGTCGGTCTGGATGAACGGCACATAGTTTTCGTTCGGCAGGCTGCGACCGATGGCGCTGACGATACCCTGGGTCACTGTGTGGTCGAAGCCAAACGGCGAACCGATTGCCACCACCCATTGGCCGGCCTTGAGGTCCTGGGACTTGCCCAGTTTCAGCACCGGCAGGTCTTTTCCGTCGATCTTCAACAGCGCCACGTCGGAACGAGAGTCGGTGCCGATCAGCTTGGCCTTCAATTCGCTGCGATCAGCCAGACGCACGAGAATTTCGTCGGCATCGGCAATCACGTGGTTGTTGGTCAGGATGTAGCCATCCGGGGAGATGATGAATCCCGAACCCAAGGATTGCGCTTCACGTTGGCGATCGCCGCGCGGAGAACGCTGCTGTGGCATACCGCGCTCAAAAAACTCCCGCAACATTGGCGGCAGGCCTTCGAGATCAGGCATCTGCGCCGAATTGGAAACCCGGCGATCAGGCAGTTTCTGGGTGGTACTGATGTTCACCACTGCAGGCGAGGCCTGCTCGACCAGTTGCGTGAAATCAGGCAACTCGGCTGCCTGGGCAGACACGGCCTGACCCAGCACCAGCACGGTGGCAAGAATGGTGAAGTAAGACTTCAAGCGTGGTATCGACATACGGCTCCCGTTACGACGAGCGTGATTAAGCGATATGGAGCAAGGGGCACCACCCAGACAGGGGCGGTACTTTTGCGCCAGGAACGACAAATAAGGCCAGAACCAAGGGGTTCTGACCTATAAAAAAACTTTGGGGATTTTGCAAATGAAATTGCTCACCAAACATTTCATCTTCTCAATTGTGGAGCAGCCATGACTGACCTCTTACACAACCCATGAAGCCTCATTGCTTGGCGTTGGCATCGGAACGCATCGACAGGGCAATACGCTCAGCAGTGCCAATGGGAATTTCCCCGACCACGGTGACCATCATCTCGCCATCAGGCGTGGTCAAGCGGCGCGACACGGCAACGGTTGGCCCGAGCTGAGTCCGGGTATCGGTGACTGTCGCGCCATTGAGCGGTTCGAGGAACACCGAGAAACGCGCCAGCCCATCGTCGTACAGCAGACTGTTGACCAGAGTCTTGGTTTCCGGGTCTTTGCGTGCGCTGCTGCTGGTCAACTCGAAGCCCGGGGGCAACCAGTCGGAGTGCCAGCTCTGCGCAGTCTTGACCGCCGAGGCCTTATCACTGTCCAGGGTGACCGGCTTGCAGTCGGCACTGGGGCGCAACTCGGCGTCCTCAGGCACATCCGCGGTGTCCAGGCGAGTGAACTGGAAGCGCTCCAGCAACTGCCCCTTGTCGTTCAACAGCAAGGACTTGAGCGGCAGGCCGGTTTCCCGGTCCAAGTGCAATTCAAAACCGTAGCGATGCTGGTCGCGGGGCGTGACCGAAACGATTACCGCCTGGCGGCCGGCCACGCGCGACTTGCCGATAACGGCAAGGTCGTACCAGTTCTTGAGTTTTTGCGGGTCCAACGAACGCGCCGCAGAGTCGGGAGTGTCCCCCAAGCCTGCCACCAGCATGCCGCTGACGCATTGGGTACGACCATCGACACGCACTACTTCCTGAGCGGAGCCATCGAGCTGGACCAACCGCTCGCGGACCTTGCCATCCTGGACTCGGTGCCAGATGTTGTGGGTAGAAAAACTACCGTTACGCTCGTAAACGAAGGTGCCCTGAAAGCTTTGCTGCTGTTCCGCTTGCCCAAGACGCTGCAACCAGTCCTGGGCTTCGTCGGCATGGGCTGGAACCACAAACCAGCCACTGAGCAGAAGCGTTAGTAGAGGTATGGCGCGCATGATCCTCCTTAGCGGTTTTCCAGGCTTGCCGCACGGGCATAAGGCAGAGCGCTTTCAGTGCCTTTGAGTGCAGCCTGCTGGGCATGCTGGCGCAGATAGCTCGGCAGACGCTGGTCATGCCAGCCTGGCTGCCCTTGCAGTACGCCATTGGCCATGGGGCCGGTGGCTTCCGAGCTTTCATTGTAGCCGGCCAATACAGCTGGGCCTTTCACTTGTGGGGTAGCCAGGGTTGGCTGACCGGCCTGCTGGGCCAGTTCGACACCGGCGATTTCGTCCTGGTTGTACAGGCGAACACCGGCCAGCACCGCAACGGTCACCGAGGCAGCGACCGCCAGACGACCCAGGCTGCGCCATGGTCCGCGGGAGGCCTTGGCCGGCACGGCTTCATCAGCCAGAGCTGCAGAAACGGCAGCGGCAATGTCCAGACGTGGAAGCAGCAAGTCCTTGTGCATGGCTGCCCGGGCGATTTGATAACGGGCCCAGGTCTCACGGGTTTCCACTTCGTCGATGGCATTCAATACCCGACGCAATTCCAGTTCGTCCGCTTCGTTATCCATCACCGCGGACAGCGATTCCTGCAGGGCTTCACGACTCATGGCGGTTCCTCTCTTGGCTGTCGCCGCTGTCTCAGGTTTCCTGCAACAACGGCTGCAGGGCTTTATCGATGGCCTCCCGAGCGCGGAAAATCCGGGAGCGCACGGTACCCACCGGACACTGCATGACGCTGGCAATGTCCTCGTAACTCAGACCATCGAATTCACGTAAAGTTAAAGCTGTACGCAAATCTTCCGGCAGTTGCTGGATGGTTCGATGGACGGTGCCTTCGATCTCATCCCGCAGCAATGCACGTTCCGGTGATTCGAGATCCTTCAGGCCATGATCGCCGTCATAGAACTCTGCATCCTCGGAACTGACATCACTATCCGGCGGCCTACGGCCGCGTGAAACCAGATAGTTTTTCGCCGTGTTGATGGCGATACGGTACAGCCACGTATAAAACGCGCTGTCACCACGAAAGTTTCCTAGTGCACGGTAAGCCTTGATAAAGGCTTCTTGTGCGACATCCTGGGCTTCATGGGTGTCGTGCACGAAACGCACGATCAACCCGAGAATTTTGTGCTGGTATTTCAGCACGAGCAGATCGAACGCTCGCTTGTCGCCACGCTGAACGCGCTCGACCAGCTGCTGATCCTCTTCCTGGGTTAGCATGAACTCTCCTCGATAAGCTCGGAGGAGGCTTGCATCACTAATCGATCAGGCTTGCAAACATAGACTCGGGCTTTTCGCAAAAGTTCTCCCCCTCCAAGCAAGTTTCCTGCGGGCTCTGATCCGGCACGCACGAAAAACGCAGCGCGGGCAAAGCCGGCTGCGCGAATAATCCTGTCGCCGCTTCCTGTCACAAGGAACACATCGCAAACCTTGGATAGAACCGACGCTGTCCCTTCTTTCAGGCAACCTTCTATTGAGCTTTGGGCCTCTGCAAAAGTTCCCAATCTTTATAGCTGTGCAGAACGAAGATTGTGTAACGATAAAGAGAAAAACAGCCCTGTTCCCTGGATCAGCACTCGCCAATAGCCGATTCGGGCAATAGCTGGTCCGCATATCAGGCTGATCGAGTGCAACGCTTTTGCTCAGCAAAGTCGCACAATGCCGTGAAGGCGCGACTATTGTGCCGATCCCCCCCTCTATATACTAGTGGGCTGTGTGGCTGCTTTGACTTGCCGATTCAGGCGTCTTGCGCCAACCCCGTCCTGGGTCGCTTTGAGCGGAATCCTTCAAATGAGCCAACAGTTTCAACACGATGTCCTGGTGATTGGCAGCGGTGCCGCCGGCTTGAGCCTGGCCCTGACCCTGCCCAGCCACCTGCGTATTGCCGTCCTGAGCAAAGGCGACCTCGCCAATGGCTCGACCTACCGGGCCCAGGGCGGAGTCGCTGCTGTACTGGATGATACCGACACTGTCGAATCCCACGTCGATGACACCCTCAATGCCGGCGGCGGCCTGTGCCATGAAGATGCCGTGCGCTTCACTGTCGAGCACAGCCGGGAGGCCATCCAGTGGCTGATCGACCAGGGCGTGCCCTTTACCCGCGACGACGATGCCGGCAGCGACGACAACGGCTTCGAGTTCCACCTGACCCGTGAAGGCGGCCACAGCCACCGGCGAATCATCCATGCCGCTGATGCCACCGGCGCCGCCATTTTCAAGACCTTGCTCGCTCAAGCCAGGCAACATCCCAATATCGAGTTGCTGGAACAACGGGTCGCCGTCGATCTGATCACCGAGAAGCGCCTGGGACTGGAAGGCGACCGCTGCCTGGGCGCCTACGTGCTCAACCGCGGCACCGGCGAAGTCGATACCTTCGGCGCGCGCTTCGTGATCCTCGCCTCCGGCGGCGCGGCCAAGGTCTACCTCTATACCAGCAACCCCGACAGCGCCTGCGGCGATGGCATCGCCATGGCATGGCGTTCGGGCTGCCGGGTGGCCAACCTGGAATTCAACCAGTTTCACCCCACCTGCCTGTATCACCCCCTGGCCAAGAGCTTCCTGATCACCGAGGCCCTGCGCGGAGAAGGCGCCCACCTGAAGCTGCCCAATGGCGAGCGCTTCATGCCACGCTTCGACCCTCGCGCCGAACTGGCCCCTCGGGATATCGTGGCCAGGGCCATAGACCACGAGATGAAGCGCCTGGGCATCGATTGCGTCTACCTGGACATCAGCCACAAGCCCGAAGCCTTCATCAAGACTCACTTCCCGACCGTCTATGAACGCTGCCTGGAATTCTCCATCGACATCACCAAGCAGCCCATCCCGGTAGTGCCGGCAGCTCACTACACCTGTGGCGGAGTGATGGTCGACCAACAGGGCCGCACCGACGTCCCCGGCCTGTACGCCATCGGTGAAACCAGCTTCACCGGCCTGCACGGGGCCAATCGCATGGCCAGCAACTCGCTGCTGGAGTGTTTCGTGTACGCTCGCTCGGCAGCGGCCGACATTCTTCGACAACTGCCCCAGGTATCGATCCCCATCGCCCTGCCCGCCTGGGATGCCAGCCAGGTCACCGACTCCGATGAAGACGTGATCATTGCGCACAACTGGGACGAATTGCGGCGATTCATGTGGGACTACGTGGGCATCGTGCGCACCAACAAGCGCCTGCAACGAGCCCAGCACCGGGTGCGCCTGCTACTGGACGAGATCGACGAGTTCTACAGTAACTACAAGGTCAGCCGGGACCTGATCGAACTGCGCAACCTGGCCCAGGTCGCCGAACTGATGATCCTCTCGGCCATGGAACGCAAGGAAAGCCGCGGCCTGCACTACACCCTCGACTACCCGCATCAGTTGCTCGAAGCCCGGGACACTATCCTTCAGCCACCCACCTACGCCGGCTGAACTTGAGGCGCACCCGCAGGCGCCGATGCTCGTCGGCCGCCTGCGCATCCCGCGGCACGCAGAGGGAACGGACCCAGCGCTCACCCGCCAGGCGATAGCGCAGGACCACAATCAACGGCAGCGCCAGGCTGTCGGGCCGCAGTTGCACCGCCTGCCAGCCCTGGGCCGGGTTCCACAATTGCCAGCCATCCGCCGAATACCGCAAACGAGTGAACGCCCGGGGATGGGTCAGCAGAACCTGGCGGGGCAGCACCCAACCAGCGTGAGCCAAGCACAGAAAAATCCCCAGGACCTTGGCGAAAAGAGGGATTTCCAACAGGGAAACGGCGCCCAGGGCGAATGCCTGAGCCAGGAGGTAGGCCGCCAGCAATTGCCGTGAAGCACGCCAGCGGCACTCGAACAGCCTACTTGGGTTGGACACGGTCCAGAATCATGCGAACCATGCGTTGCAGTTCAGGGTCCTCGGATTCATTGCGCTCCATGAACCATCCGAACATGTCCTGATCCTCGCACTCCAGCAGCTTGCGATAGCACTCGCGATCAGTCTCGTTGAGATGGGCGTACACCTCTCGGACGAACGGTACCAGCAAGACGTCCAGCTCAAGCATGCCGCGACGGCTGTGCCAGTAGAGGCGATTCAGTTCAACATCTTCAACCATGGGGCCCTCCTCAAATAGAGCGCAAGTATACAGCCCGGGGGGCACGAGAACAGTCGGCTTTGGTCGGCCCCGCCCCACCTTTGTGAACTATCCATTTCAGGGGCGCCCCCTTATGATGTGCCTCAGACTTTTTACCCTGCGATGAACCATGGCTGACTCCGCTTTTTTCTGCCCCCTGTCCCACGAAGGCGTACTCGCCGTCCGCGGCCCTGATGCCAGCAAGTTCCTTCAGGGCCAGTTGACCTGCAACCTCAATTACCTCAGCGACACGCAATCCAGCCTGGGGGCCCGCTGCAACCAGAAAGGCCGCATGCAATCGAGCTTCCGCATTGTTCTGGACGGCGACGGCTGCCTGCTGGCCATGGCCAGCGAACTGATCGAGACGCAACTGGCGGACCTGAAGAAGTACGCGGTGTTTTCCAAGGCCAAGCTCAGCGACGAAAGCCCCCAATGGGCCCGCTTCGGCCTCACCAACGGGCAGGCCGTGCTGGACGCCCTGGGCCTTGGATTGCCCGAGGAAGACGGCGCCGTGGTCCGCGCCGCCGGCTTGATTGCCGTACGCGTCTCCAACGAGCGCGCTGAGCTCTGGGTCCCGGCAGACCGGGCCGACAGCCTGCGCCAGCAACTGGCCGCGCAACTGCCCCAAGGCGATCTGAACCAATGGCTGCTGGGCCAGATCCGCGCGGGCCTGGGCCAGGTCATGCCGCAGACCCGCGAACTGTTCATCCCGCAAATGCTCAACCTGCAGGCCGTGGGCGGCGTCAGCTTCAAGAAAGGCTGCTACACCGGCCAGGAAATCGTCGCGCGCATGCAGTACCTGGGCAAACTCAAGCGCCGCCTGTACCGCCTGGCCTTGCCTGCGGGCGAACTGCCGGCCCCCGGCACCCCGCTGTTTTCTCCGACCCACAACAGCGGCATTGGCGAAGTGGTGCTGGCTGCCCAAGCACCGCAACAGATCGAACTGCTGGCCGTGCTCCAGGCCGAGGCCGTGGAAGGCGGCAACCTGCACCTTGGTGCACTTGAAGGGCCCGGCCTGCAATTGCTGGACCTGCCGTACCAACTGGACCGCGACCGCGAGATCCAGCGCTGATCACTGGCTCATTTTTGCCACACCCTAGAGAACTGAAATGACTGAGCTGGCGGAAAAGGTCCAACGGGATTTGGTGGAGGCCATCGACAACGATGACCTGGTCCTGCCGACCCTACCGGAGGTGGCCATGCAGATTCGCCAGGCCGCCGAAGACCCGGAAATCAGCGTCAGCACCCTGAGCAAAGTGATCGGCCGCGACACCGCACTCTCGGCGCGGTTGATCAAGGTGGTCAACAGCCCGTTGCTGCGGGCCGCCCAGGAAGTCACCGACCTGCACACCGCCATCACTCGCCTGGGGGTCAACTACAGCAGCAACCTGGCCATCGGCCTGGTGATGGAGCAGATCTTCAACGCCCGCTCCGAGGTGGTGGAGCAGAAGATGCGCGACGTCTGGCGCCATAGCCTGGAGGTGGCCGGGGTCAGCTATGCCCTGTGCCGCAGCTACACCCAGCTCAAGCCTGACCAGGCAGCGCTTGGCGGCCTGGTGCACCAGATTGGCGTGCTGCCGATCCTTACCTACGCCGAAGACCACTATGAACTGCTCTCCGACCCGGTCAGCCTCAATCATGTGATCGAGCGGATCCACCCCTTGCTGGGTGACAAGCTGTTGCGGGTCTGGGAATTCCCCGAGCAACTGGTGGAGATTCCCGGGCAGTACCTGAACTTCAACCGTCAGTGCACAGCCATCGACTACGTCGACCTGGTCCAGGTGGCGACCCTGTATTGCCACAAAGACACCGAGCATCCACTGTCGCGAATCGACGCCTTCAGCGTACCGGCCTTCAAGAAACTGGGGATCGATCCGGACAACCAGGCCATGTGCGGCGATCTCCTGGAATCGCGCTCAATGCTCTATTGATGCCCTAGTCGGCGATAAAACTCACCCGCACCTTCAATCCCGACGGCTCGCCGTCATGCAGACTGATCGGCGCCAGGTGTGCACGACAGATCTCGCCGACAATCGCCAAGCCCAGCCCCGATCCCGCGACCTGCTGGTTGCGTCGGTAAAAACGCTCGAACACTCGGTCGCGATCCTCCAGGGGAATCCCCGGCCCGTCATCCTCGACTTCCAGCACTCCCGGGGGTGAAACCCGCAGCACGACGTTGCCGCCCGGCGGTGTATGGGCCAGGGCGTTGTCCACCAGGTTGCTCAGCAACTCGTTGAGCAGGGTCGGCTCACCCTTGAGCCACACCGGCTCGTCAGCCTCCAGAGCCAGGGCCACGCCCCGGGCATGGGCCAGGGGCGCCATGGCCATGCCCAGCTCGCGGGCCAGTTGACTGAGGTCGAGCAACTGCGCACCGCCCTCGGCAATGGCTCGGGCACCGTTTTCCACCCGCGCCAGAGACAGCAACTGATTGGCCAGGTGAGTCAGGCGGTCGGTGCCCTGGGCCGCGCTCTCCAGGGTCGAGCGCCAGGTCTCGGGCTCGCTCGAGCGCAGCCCCAGTTCCAGGCGTGCCTTGAGTGCCGCCAGGGGCGTGCGCAACTCATGGGCCGCATCGGCAATGAATTGCGCCTGGCGCTCGAACTGCCCTCGCAGCCGCTCGGTGAAATGATTCAGGGCCCGCACCAGCGGCCACAACTCCCGCTGCACTGAAACCAGTGGCAGGGCCCGCAGGTCATCGGGCTGACGCTCTTCCACCGCGCCGCGCAATCGTTCCAGGGGACGCAAGGCGGCGCTCACCGCGAACCACACCAAGAGCAAGGCACCGATCGCCAGCATGCCCAGGCGCAGCAAGGTATCGGCCATCAGGCTGCGGGCCATGGCAACCCGTGCTTCGTCGGTCTCGGCCACGCGGATTTCCGCCATGCCGTTCATGTTCGGCTCGCTGACCGCCTTGAGCAGGCTCACCACCCGCACGTTCTGGCCCTGGTAGGTGGCGTCGTAGAAGCGCGCCAGCGCCGGATAGTCATCGGTGCGGGGGGTACCGGGCGGCGGCCCCGGCAGGTTCTCGTAACCGGAGATCAGGTGCTGGTGAATGTCGTTGACCTGGTAGTAGATGCGCCCGGCACTGTCGTAGGCGAAGGTATCCAGGGCCACGTAGGGCACATTGGCGCTGAGGCTGCCGTCGCGCTGGGACAGGCCGGCGGCGATGGTCCGCGCCGAGGCCAGCAGGGTCCGGTCGTAGGCGGTATCGGCGGCCTCCCGGCCATTCCAGTAGGCACTCAAGCCGCTGGCCAGCATCAGCACCACCAGCAACAGCGCCAGGTTCCACAGCAACCGCCAACGCAGGCTGCTGGGCTTATGCATCGCGGCTTTCCAGCAGGTAGCCCAGGCCACGGAAGGTGACGATGACCACCGCGTGGCCATCGAGCTTCTTGCGCAGGCGGTGCACGTAGATCTCGATAGCGTCCGGGCTGGCCTCCTCGTCCAGACCGAAGACCTGAGAGGCCAGTTGCTCCTTGCTCATGACCCGCCCCGGGCGGGCGATCAGCGCTTCGAGCACCGCCTGCTCGCGGGAAGTCAGGGTCAGCAATTCCTCACCCAGGGTGAAGCGCCGGGTGTCCAGGTCATAGGCCAGCACCCCGCAGCGCTGCTGACGCTCGCCCCCCAGCACGCTGCGGCGCAGCAGGGCCTTGACCCGGGCTTCCAGCTCGGTGAGTTCGAAAGGCTTGGCCAGATAATCGTCGGCCCCCAGGTTGAGCCCATGGACCCGGTCCTTCACATCGCTGCGGGCCGTGAGCATCAATACCGGCAGGTTCTTGCCCCGGGCCCGCAACCGCGCCAGCACCTCGAAACCGTCCATGCGCGGCAGGCCCACATCGAGGATCACCACCGCGTACTCCTCGCTGCCCAGGGCCAGGTCGGCGGCCACGCCATCGTGCAGCACATCCACGGTCAGGCCGGTACTCTTGAGCGCCTGGGCGACACTTTCGGCCAGTTGCAGATGGTCTTCAACGAGCAGGACTCGCATGGATGATTACCTCGTTCCGGGGGCTATCGGTACCACTCTTTGGCGCGGAGTGTACCGCCGCAACCGCCGCTGTGAAGCCCGAAAACCGTGAAAGTGCGCTGAAAGGTTAGCGAAAGGTTGGCGCATTACAGTCCTGTCACGGACAGTCCCGACTGCCCGGGCCTTGATGGCCGCCGAGCCGCAAAACGCCTCGAAGCGTTTTCGTCAAAATAAGAACAATAACGGAGTACACCAGGATGCCGTCCTCGCACCCTCAGGCTGCCCAGCCTGCGCGTTTTTCCCGTCTGACCCCCAGCGCCCTTGCCGGTGCCGCCGCCCTCGCCGGCTTCTCGCCGTTCAGCCAGGCCGCCTTCTTCGAAGACAGCAGCGCCACCTTCGAAACCCGCAACATGTACTTCAACCGCGACTTTCGCGACGGCACCAGTGCCCAGCAATCCAAGCGCGACGAGTGGGCCCAGGGCTTCATGCTCAACCTGCAGTCGGGTTACACCGAAGGCACCGTGGGCTTCGGCCTGGATGCCCTGGGCATGCTTGGGGTCAAGCTCGATTCCAGCCCCGACCGCACCGGCACCGGCCTGCTGCCGACCCACGATGACGGACGCGCGGCCAACCAGTACTCCAAGCTCGGCTTGACCGGCAAGGTGAAGATCTCCGCCACCGAACTGAAGATCGGCAGCCTGATTCCCGAGTTGCCGATCCTCAAGCCCAATGACGGGCGCATCCTGCCGCAAACCTTCGAAGGTGGCCTGCTGACCTCCAGGGAGATCAAGAACCTGACCTTCACCGGCGGCCGCCTGGACAAGGCCAAGGACCGCGACGACAGCAATTACGAAGACATCCGCCTCAACAACAAGAACAGCCGCTTCGCCGGCACCGTGGCCGGCAAGCACTTCAACTTCGGCGGCCTGGACTACAAGTTCACCGACAAGATCACCGGCAGCTACCACTTCGCCCAGCTGGACGATGTCTACAGCCAGCACTTCCTCGGCCTGGTGGCCTCGCGCCCCATGGGCCCTGGCACCTTCGCCACCGACCTGCGCCTGGCCATCAGCGACGACCAGGGCCAGGCCCGGGGCGGCAAGATCGACAACAAGTCCCTCAATGGCCTGGTGAGCTACGCCCTGAACGGGCATAAACTCAGCGCGGGCTACCAACACATGTCCGGCGACAGCGCCTTCCCCTATGTCGATGGCAGCGATCCGTACCTGGTGAACTTCGTACAGATCAACGACTTCGCCGGCGCCGAGGAGCGTTCCTGGCAGGCCCGCTACGACTATGACTTCGCCAAGCTGGGGGTGCCTGGCCTGAGCTTCATGACCCGCTACCTCAGCGGTGACAACATCGCCCTGAAGAACGGCGACACCGGCAAGGAATGGGAGCGCAACACCGAGATCAAGTACGTGGTGCAAAGCGGCACTTTCAAGGATGTCGCCGTGCGCCTGCGCAACGCCACCTACCGTTCCAACTATTCGGCTCGTGATGCGGATGAAGTGCGCTTGCTGGTGAGCTACAGCGTGGCCCTGTGGTAAGCCCCCTGTATCTCGCTGCGTCGTAGGCGCTGGCTTGCCAGCGAATAGGCCCACAGTCCTGCACAAGGCTCATGGGCCCCTTCGCCAGCCAGCCGGCGCCTACGAAAAAAAGGGTCGGGGATGACCCGGACATACCGATAACAACTCCTGTGGAGACAATCATGGACCTTTCATTGCGTAAACTCGCCCTCGCCGCCGGCTGCATGCTGTTCGCCGGCCAATTGCTGGCGGCATCCGCCGAGCCCAAGCGTCCGGAATGCATCGCCCCGGCCTCCCCCGGCGGCGGCTTCGACCTGACCTGCAAGCTGGCGCAGAGCGCCCTGGTCAACGAGAAGATCCTGACCAAGCCAATGCGCGTGACCTACATGCCCGGGGGCGTTGGAGCCGTGGCCTACAACGCGGTGGTGGCCCAGCGCCCGGCCGATGCCGGAACCCTGGTGGCCTGGTCCAGTGGCTCGCTGCTGAACCTGGCCCAAGGCAAGTTCGGCCGTTTCGATGAAAGCGCGGTGCGCTGGCTGGCGGCAGTGGGCACCAGCTATGGCGCCATCGCGGTGAAAAGCGATTCGCCCTACAAGACCCTCGACGACCTGGTCCAGGCCCTGAAGAAAGACCCGAGCAAAGTGGTGATCGGCTCTGGCGGTACCGTAGGTAGCCAGGACTGGATGCAGACCGCACTGATCGCCAAGGCCGCCGGGATCAACCCGCGGGACCTGCGCTATGTCGCCCTGGAAGGCGGCGGCGAAATCGCCACCGCACTGCTGGGTGGGCATATCCAGGTCGGCAGTACCGACATCTCCGACTCCATGCCGCACATCCAGGCCGGTGACATGCGCCTGCTGGCGGTGTTCTCCGAACAGCGCCTGGACGAGCCGGAAATGAAGGACATCCCCACCGCCAAGGAGCAGGGCTACGACATCGTCTGGCCGGTGGTGCGCGGTTTCTACCTGGGGCCAAAGGTCAGCGACGCGGAATACGCCTGGTGGAAGGACGCCTTCGACAAGCTGCTGGCCTCCGAAGAGTTCGCCAAGCTGCGTGACCAGCGCGAGCTGTTCCCCTTCGCCATGACCGGTCCCGAACTGGACACCTACGTGAAGAAACAGGTGGCCGACTACAAGACCCTGGCCAAAGAGTTCGGCCTGATCCAGTGACCGCTTCGTACTGAGTGCCCGGCCCCCGCGCATCGCGGGCCGGGCTCAGGAGTTTGCCATGCTCATCCAACGCATTTTTGCTTCGGTGCTGTTACTGGCCTGTGTCGGCCTGGCCTTGATGGCCTGGCCGTACCAGGCGGCCTTTTCCTATGAACCCGTGGGCCCCCGGGCCTTCCCGCTGCTGATGCTCGGGCTGATGGGGCTGGCCCTGCTGTACATGGTCTTTCGCCCCGCGCCAATCAAGCACAGCGACGACGAACCGCCCCTGGACCGCGAGACCCTGACCAAGATCACGATCTGCGTGGCCCTGCTCCTGCTGTTCGCCGGGACCTTCGAGCCCTTGGGGTTCATCCTCGCCAGCATCCTCATCGGCGTGCCGATGGCACGGCTCTACGGCGGCCGCTGGCTGCCCAGCCTGGTGATCATCAGCCTGCTCAGTGTCGGCCTCTACTGGTTGTTCGACCGGGTCATGGACGTGCCACTGCCCCTCGGCCTGCTCGACGTTCTGGAGAATTGATATGGATACCCTCAGCTATCTGGGCCAGGGCTTCGGCGTCGCGCTGACCCCGTACAACCTGGTCACCGCCCTGTCCGGCACCCTGATCGGCACCGTGGTCGGCCTGCTCCCGGGCCTGGGCCCGATCAACGGCGTGGCGCTGCTGATCCCCATTGCCTTCGCCCTCGGACTGCCACCGGAATCGGCGCTGATCCTGCTGGCGGCGGTGTACCTGGGCTGTGAATACGGCGGCCGGATCAGCTCGATCCTGCTGAACATTCCCGGCGAAGCCTCCACCGTGATGACCACCCTCGACGGCTACCCGATGGCGCGCAAGGGCCTGGCCGGCGTGGCCTTGTCGCTGTCGGCCTGGAGCTCGTTCATCGGTGCCTTCATCGCCACCTGCGGCATGGTGCTGTTCGCCCCGCTGCTGGCCAAGTGGGCGATCGCCTTCGGCCCGGCGGAATACTTCGTGCTGATGGTGTTCGCCATCGTCTGCCTCGGCGGCATGGCCGGCGATCGGCCACTGAAGACCTTCATTGCCGCCTTGATCGGCCTGTTCCTGTCGGCGGTGGGCATCGACGCCAACAGCGGTGTGTACCGCTTCACCGGGGACAATATCCACCTCACCGACGGCATCCAGTTCGTGGTGCTGGTGCTGGGCCTGTTCTCCATCAGCGAGATCCTCCTGCTGCTGGAGAAGACCCATCGCGGCCAGGAAGCGGTGAAGGCCACCGGGCGCATGATGTTCAACTTCAAGGAAGCGGCCTCGGTGTTCGTGGTGAACATCCGTTGCGGCCTGCTGGGCTTCATCATGGGCGTGCTGCCCGGAGCCGGCGCAACCCTGGCCAGCGCCGTGGCCTACATGACCGAGAAACGCATCGCCGGCGCCAACGGCACTTTCGGCCAGGGCGACAAGCGCGGCCTGGCGGCACCGGAGACCGCCATCGGGGCCTCGGCCTGCGGAGCCCTGGTGCCGATGCTGACCCTGGGCGTGCCCGGTTCCGGCACCACCGCGGTGATGATCGGCGCCCTGTCGCTGTACAACATCACCCCCGGCCCGCTGCTGTTCCAGCAACAGCCGGATATCGTCTGGGGCCTGATCGCTTCGCTGTTCATCGCCAACATCATGCTGGTGATCCTCAACATCCCGATGATCCGCATCTTCACCCGCATCCTCGCGGTGCCCAACTGGGCCCTGGTGCCGGTGATCGCCATCATCACCGGGATCGGTGTCTATGCGGTGCACGCCACCACCTTCGACCTGTTCCTGATGGTCGGCATCGGCATCTTCGGCTACATCCTGCGCAAGCTCGACTTCCCGCTGTCGCCGGTGCTGCTGGGCTTCATCCTCGGCGGCCTGATGGAGCAGAACCTGCGCCGGGCGCTGTCGATCTCCAATGGAGCCATGGAAATCCTCTGGTCGAGCCCGATCACGGTCGGGGTCTGGGTGCTGACGGCCATCATGCTGCTCATGCCGCTGCTGCGCATCTGGCGCAAACGCTCCGCCCAGCAACGTGCCGTGGCCGATGTCTGAAGCCAGTTTCAGGCACTGGTGGGGTACGCCCCTGGTGGGACTGGCTGGCGGTTACCTCGCCAGCCAGGTCGGCTGGCCGCTGCCGTGGATGGTCGGCTCATTGCTGGCGATCATCCTGGTGCGCTGCCTGACGCCCTGGCAACTGGCGGAAATCCCCGGCGGGCGCAAATGCGGGCAATGGGTGGTGGGCATCGGCATCGGCCTGCACTTCACGCCGGTGGTGATGGAACAGGTGCTGAGCCACTTCGGCCTGATCTTCTTCGGCGCCCTGGTCACCAGCCTGTCCAGCGTGGTCGGGGTCTGGCTGCTGCGGCGCACCGGCGAGGACCGGGCCACGGCGTTCTTCTCCAGCATGCCCGGGGGCTCGGGGGAGATGGTCAACCTCGGCGCGCGCAATGGTGCGGTGCTCAGCCGCGTAGCGGCCGGGCAGAGCCTGCGAGTGCTGACGGTGGTGCTCTGTGTGCCGGCGGCGTTCAAGTACCTGCTGGGAGAAGGCACGCCCGCACTGCATGCCAGCTCGGTCGACTGGCGGTGGCTGGTCCTGTTGTTTCCGGCGGGCGCCCTGCTGGCCTGGCTCTGGCAGCGGTTGCGCCAACCCAACCCCTGGCTGTTCGGCCCCTTGCTGCTCAGCGCTACGGTGAGCATCGCCTGGGACCTGCACATCGGCCTCCCCGACGGCGCCAGCCAGGTGGGCCAATGGTTGATCGGTAGCGGCCTGGGCTGTCACTTCAACCGGCAGTTCTTTCGCCGGGCGCCGTCGTTCATGGGCCGGACCTTGGTCGGCACCGCCCTGACCATGCTGATCGCCGGCCTCGCAGCACTGGGCCTGAGTGTGTTGACCCACCTGGATCTACGTTCGCTGACATTGGGCATGATGCCAGGCGGTATCGCGGAAATGAGCCTGACGGCCGAGACCCTGCAACTGTCGGTGCCGCTGGTGACGGCGATGCAGGTGATGCGGTTGCTGTTCGTGCTGTTTCTCGCGGAGCCGTTGTTTCGGCATTGGAACAGGGACTGAGAACCTTGTTCGCCGACAAGCCGGCTCCTACAGGGGCTTAAAGAGCCGGCTTGCCGGCGAAAGGGCCTCGATCAAACCGGAGGCAGGCGCCACTCGATCGGTGTTTCGCCGTTCTGTTCGAGGAATTTGTTGGTGCGGCTGAAATGCCCGCAGCCAAGGAAGCCTCGGTAAGCGGACAACGGCGAAGGATGGACCGAGGTCAGTACCAGGTGCTTGGTGGCGTCGATCAGCTTCTGCTTGCCCTGGGCATGGGCGCCCCACAACAGGAACACCAGGTGCGGTTGGTGCTCGCTGACCACCTCGATGATCCGGTCAGTGAAAAACTGCCAGCCCTTGCCCGCATGGGAGGCGGCGTTGGCCCGCTCCACGGTCATGGTGGTGTTGAGCATCAGCACGCCCTGCTCGGCCCAGCTTTGCAGGTAGCCGTGGTTGGGAATGTCGATGTTCAGGTCGCGCTTGAGCTCTTTATAGATGTTCACCAGCGAGGGTGGCGCAGGTACGCCCGGCTGCACCGAGAAGCACAGCCCATGGGCCTGGCCCGGCCCGTGGTACGGGTCCTGGCCGAGAATCACCACCTTGACCTTATCCAGCGGCGTGGAGTTCAGGGCGTTGAAAATCATCGGGCCCGGCGGATAGATTTCCTTGCCGGCGGCATGTTCCTGGCGCAGGAACTCCCGCAGTTCGGACATGTAAGGCTGCTCGAATTCGGCACGCAGCGCCTCCTTCCAGCTCGGTTCGAGTTTGATACGATCGTCAGCAGTCATGGCCATGCCCGTGAAAAAACAATGGCCGCACCCTAGGAAAGCCGACTTCGCTTGTCAATTGATCTGACACATAACCGGCACTTTCCCTCACAGCGATCATACTGATCGCTCCTATTTTCCATCGAGGTCACGATGAACCTGCACGTCGAAGAACTCACCGGCACCGATGGCGCACGCATCGCCATCGCAACCCTGGACGCGGAAAAGTCCCTGAACGCCCTGTCGCTGCCGATGATCCAGTCATTGGCTGAGCACCTCGACACCTGGGCCAAGGACCCGCAAGTGGTCTGCGTGCTGTTGCGCGGCAACGGCGCCAAGGCTTTCTGTGCCGGTGGCGAGGTGCGCAGCCTGGCCCAGGCCTGCCTGGCCCACCCCGGTGAGGTGCCGCCCCTGGCCGGGCAATTCTTCGCCGCGGAATACCGTCTCGACTATCGCCTGCACACCTACCCCAAGCCGCTGATCTGCTGGGGCCATGGTTATGTGCTGGGCGGCGGCATGGGCCTGCTGCAAGGCGCTGGGATTCGTATCGTCACCCCCAGCAGCCGCCTGGCGATGCCGGAAATCAGCATCGGCCTGTATCCCGATGTGGGCGCCAGTTGGTTCCTCTCGCGAATGCCCGGCAAGCTCGGGCTGTTTCTCGGCCTGACCGGCGCCCAGATGAATGGCCGCGATGCCCTGGACCTGAACCTCGCCGACCGTTTTCTGCTGGACGACCAGCAAGAGGCACTGATCGAGGGCCTGCTGCAACTGAACTGGCAGGAGCAGACCCCGCGGCAACTCAATAGCCTGCTCAAGGCCTTGCAACAGGAAGCCCTGGGCCAGATGCCCGAAGCCCAGTGGCTGCCACGCCGGCAGCAGATTGACCAATGGCTGGATGTCAGCGACGTGGCCTGTGCCTGGCGGGCCATCAGCCAGCTGCAGAACCACGGTGACCCGCTCTACAGCCGCGCAGCCAAGACCCTTGCCGAAGGCTGCCCGCTGACCGCGCACCTGGTCTGGGAACAGATTCGCCGTGCCCGCCACCTGTCCCTGGCCGAAGTGTTCCAGATGGAATACACCTTGAGCCTGAACTGCTGCCGGTATCCGGAGTTTGCGGAGGGGGTGCGTGCACGCCTGATCGACAAGGATCATCAGCCACACTGGCACTGGTCGGACATCAACAACGTTCCCGAGGCAGTGGTGGAGGCACACTTCCACAAAGCCTGGGAAGGCCGCCATCCGCTGGCGGACCTGAGCGATTATTGAAAGCACTGCTGCGGAGCCTGTACTGAAGGCTCCGCACGGAGCACAAGCGTCCCCCGCCTGCTGATGCCGCCCGGCCCGCTTGCCGTGGCGGCAACCAGCGCTCAAGCCTCGGTATCAATGGCCACGACCGCCCCGACCATGATCACCCCGGCCACGGTCGCCACGGTCATGATTGTCTCGGCCACCGTGACCGCCCCAGTCCCGATTGCCGCCATTGCTGTTCCAACTGTGTCGGTTCTGGTTTCCCCATCCCTGGTTCGGATAAGGCCGGTACACCGCACGTGGTGCCTGATAGTAGCGTGGCGCCGGTTGGTAATAACGCGGGGCCGGGGCGTAGTAGCGCGGCGGGTAGTAGTTGCGGCCCGTGGAGTAATAGGAAGACCCGCCGCCGTAGTAATAGGTCGGCGCAGGCGCGCTATAGACCTCTGAGCTGTAGTAGCCGGAACCTCCACCGTAATAGGGAGCACAGGCAGAAAGACTCAGACCCAGTAATGCAATCAGTAGAAGTCGGCGATACATGGCGGCCTCCTGGACCGCGAAGAAGCCACACCAGCGACGCTGGCAGGCGGCAATCAGCAATGGCTGACTGACGCAACATCTGACCGCGAAAACCCCGTCGGGTGCGATTTTAGCAACACATTGATACAAGTCCCGCGGCAACCATTCGCGGCGGTTTTCCAGCGTCACAAAAAAGCGGCGCCTGCTGCCAGAACGCCGCTGCTTGCAATGACACTCGACCTCTAGCCCCCTGCCCCCCCCTGGGACCCAGGCCTGTTGCATGGCTCTTGTCGTCGACTAGTGGTGCCAGCGCCGGTAGCCACCGTAATAGCGCGGACCGTAGCCGCCGTAATGGTACGGACGGTAATAGTGGGGGCCGTACCAGCCTCGATAATAAGGCCCGCCCCCGTAGTAGTAAGGACCCGGCACCGCGTACACATCGCTGCGGTAATAACCCGGACCGACGTAATAGGGCACACAGGCAGACAGACTCAACCCAAGCACGACACCGAACAGGATTCGACGGAACATGGCCGCCTCCCGGGCCGCATGCAAGCCGCGCCAGCGAAGCTGGGCAGCGTCAGCCGATACGGCGATGACTGACATCACATCAGACTGCAAAAAGCCCCTGCGGTGCGTCGCGCAACGCCACACCTCCTACCCGCCCGACCGGTGGCATCTGCAGCACCGCCACTGGACGACAAGCGCCTTGCAGCAATACCGGGAGACAGCCCCATAGGCATTTCTCGAGCCCATCATTGGTGTCAATCCCGAGACAATTTCATGCCGTGATCAGCAAGTTATTTTCCAGCGCTGCCACTAGAATGCGTCATTGGGCCACTATCACGGAATCACCATGCTGCTTCGTTCTCCCCTGTATTCACAACGATCCCTGGTGCTGGTCCTGATCGCTCTGCTGGGCAGTGGTTTTCTCGCCACCTCGCTGCTCAGCTACTACGCCTCGCGGGACTCGATTCGCGACAGCATCGTCAACACCGAACTGCCGCTGACCTCCGACACGGTGTACTCGGAAATCCAGAAGGACCTGGTACGACCGGTCCTCATCTCATCGATGATGGCCCGCGACACCTTCATGCGTGACTGGGTGGTGGCCGGCGAACGCGACCCCAGCCAGATGACCCGCTACCTCAACGAGGTCATGACCCACTACGCCGCCTACACCGCGTTCTTTGTCTCCAACACCAGCCTCACCTACTACCAGGCCAAGGGCGTGCTGAAGAAGGTCAAGGTCGATGAGCCGCGGGACGCCTGGTACTTTCGCGTGCGCGACATGGCCACGCCCTACGAGATCAACGTCGACCCGGACCTGGCCAACCAGGACAAGCTGACCTTCTTCATCAACTACAAGGTCTACGACTATCAGGACCGCTTCATCGGTGCGGCCGGGGTCGGCTTGACCGTGGACGCGGTGATCAAGCTGATCGACAAGTACCAGCAGCGCTACCAGCGCAGTGTGTACTTCGTCGACACCTTCGGCCGCATCGTCCTTACCGGGGCCGACGGCGGGCCCCAGGGTGCTCGCAGCGGCCAGTCCCTGCACGACCTCGACAGCCTGAAGGAACTCATGGCCCAACTGCCCAAGCCCCATAGCGGCAGCTATGAATACTCGGTCCAGGGCCAGGGGCACTTTCTCAACGTGCGCTTCATTCCGGAACTGAACTGGTACCTGTTCGTCGACAAGCGAGAAGACGGCGCCCTGAACAGCATTCGCCAGTCGTTGTACCTGAACCTGCTGATCTGCCTGGTGATCACCGCCATTGTCCTGATCCTGCTCAGCGCCGTGGTGCGCCGCTACCAGCGCAGGATCGAGTCCCAGGCCACCCTCGACAGCCTGACCCGGCTGCCCAACCGCCGCGGTTTCGACCTGCTGGCAGCCCAGGCCCTGTTGGAGGCACGGCGCGACTTCACGCCCCTCTGCGCCTTGCTGCTGGACCTGGATCATTTCAAGCGCCTCAACGACACCTACGGCCACCTGGCCGGGGACCAGGTGCTCAGTGGTTTCGCCCGGGACCTGCAGGACTGCCTGCGTCAGTCCGACATCGTCTGCCGCTGGGGCGGCGAGGAGTTCATCGTCCTGCTCAAGGACACCAAAGGCAGCATCGCCCTGGAGATCGCCGAGAAAATCCGTCTGCTCACCGAGCAGCAGCGCTACTACTATGAAGGGCAACCCTTGCAACTGACCGTCAGCATCGGCTTGACCGCTCTGCAATCGGAAGACACCCTGCACAGCCTGCTGTCCCGTGCCGACCATGCGATGTACCGTGCCAAGCAGGGTGGACGTAATCGAACCTGCGTGGAAATGCCTCACTCCAGCCATGAATGAACCTGAACTCTGCCCGGCCTGCGGTGCCCGCAACGACTGCACCCTGGCCGACCCGCGCACGGCGGACCAAGCCTGCTGGTGCTACAGCGTGAGCATCGATCCGGCCATCATCGAAGCCTTGCCGCCACAACTGCGCAACCGCTCCTGCCTGTGCCCCCGTTGCGCTGGGGTCGATGCGCAGTTGCGCGCCGGCACCTTGCCGCGCTCCTGAATCACCTCACCATGCCCCCAGCCGCCGATCACCATGCGCATTGACCGCTTCCTCAGCAACCTGCCCCGTTTCAACCGTCAGCAGGTGCGCCTGTTGCTGGTGCAACGCCGCATCCGCATCGACGGCCAGCCGGTGGCCGATCCCAAGGCCGAAGTCCGCGAGTTCAGTCGCGTAGAGCTGGATGAGGAAGTGCTCCAGGCCGGCAAACCGGCGCGCTATTTCATGCTGCACAAGCCCATGGGCTGCGTCAGCGCCACCCGCGACCCCGAGCACAGAACCGTGCTGGATCTGCTCCACGAGCCGGACCCGCAAGAGCTGCACATCGCCGGGCGCCTGGACTACAACACCACCGGGCTGATGCTGATCACCAACGACGGCAGCTGGTCGCGGCGCCTGACCCAACCCCAGACCAAACTGCCCAAGCTGTACTACGTGGAGACCGAACAGGAGATTGGCCCGGAATACATCGAGACCTTTGCCCAGGGTCTGTATTTCGCCTTCGAGGACCTCACCACCCTGCCCGCGGACCTGCAGATCCTCGGCCCCCGCAGTGCCAGACTGAGCATCGTCGAAGGCCGCTACCATCAGGTCAAGCGCATGTTCGGTCACTTCAACAACAAGGTCGTGCGCCTGCACCGGGAACGCATGGGCCCGCTGACCCTGGACGAACGCCTCGCACCGGGCGAATACCGGGCCCTGAGCGGTGATGAAATCCGCCTGATCTGACGACCCGGCCCCGGTGCATGACCGCTGGGCAGAAGCTGTCGAACAATTTGTCCAATGCACTTGCAGGTTCACCGATGCCCTGCTTGAATCAGTCCGTCGGCCGAATTGTGACCGATCAGTCACCACCACACATCTAAGAAACCTTTTGCCGGCCTGAGCCCTGCCTGCTCTGCATTCCCCCGGTAAACCGCCCGCCTATAACAACACCCGTCGATCTGCCTTACCGGATCGACATGGGCTCCGATTCCAGGCGTATGCCTACCTGTCACATTGCCCGCGCACACTCGAGTTGCGCGCATACCCGCTTGCCAGGAGTCTTATGACATGAGGCCAGAAATCGCTGTGCTGGATATACAAGGTCAGTATCGGGTTTACACGGAGTTCTATCGCGCAGAAGCCGCAGACAAGACCATCATTCTGGTCAACGGCTCGATGGCCACCACTGCGTCTTTTGCCCAGACCGTGAAAAACCTTCACCCGCAGTTCAACGTGGTGCTCTACGACCAGCCGTACGCCGGCCGGTCCAAGATCCACAACAAGCACGAACGGATGCTCACCAAGGAAGTCGAGGGGCAGATCCTGCTGGAGCTGATCGAACACTTCTGCGCCGAGCATGTGCTGTCGTTCTCCTGGGGCGGTGCCGCCACCTTGCAGGCCCTGGCCCAGCGCCCGCGGCGTATCGAGAAGGCGGTGATCAGCTCATTCTCGCCGGTGATCAACGAACCGATGCGCGACTACCTGGAGCGTGGCGTCGATTACCTGGGCAACCTCGACCGCCACCGGGTCGGGCACCTGGTCAACGACACCATCGGCAAGCACCTGCCGTCGCTGTTCAAGCGCTTCAACTATCGCCACGTCAGCAGCCTGGCCGAGCATGAATACGGGCAGATGCACTTCCACATCAGCCATGTGCTCAACAGCGACCGCCAGTGCTACCTCAAGGCGGCGAAGAACATCCAGGTCCCGGTGCTGTTCGTCAACGGCGAATGGGACGAATATACCTCGGCCAACGACGCTCGGTTGTTCGCCAACCATGTGCCGCATTCCAGCTTCAGCACCATTCGGGCCACCGGTCACTTTCTCGACATGGAACACAAGGCAGCCTGCCGCGACAGCCGCCAGGCACTGCTGGAGTTCCTCAGGCCGGGTCAGCACGACGGTCGTTTGCGTCCCCACCAGCCTCAGGATCAGCATGCACTGGCCATCTGAAATAGCGTTAGCGCAGACCGTCAGCCAGCCTTGAAAGCCTACGGTTTTCTGGCTGTTTGACGGATCTGCAACGCCCCAGAGAAACGCGCAAGCACAAGTCAGATAAAGAAAAACTTCAAATCCCTGGCCATATCTGGTACAAAGTCAGCCGTTCGAGCGGGTGTCGTATAATGGCATTACTCCAGCTTCCCAAGCTGATAACGAGGGTTCGATTCCCTTCACCCGCTCCACTTCCCCAATCTGCGGTTTGCGCAGATATCTGTAGAAGCTTCTCAAGTCGTTCATTCAAACGATCTTCTCTCCCCCAGCAGCAAACCTAGCGAATCCAGCCCACGCCTCATGCAGATGATCGGGGTGCCGCTGTTTCAGCATCGACCTTTGCCAAGGGCGCATCAGCCAGGCGCCTGGCACAGCCGATCAGGATTGGCCAAGAAAGCGGTATAGCCATCCGCAACGACGCAGGTTCGACCCGTCTCATGGGACCAAAGCACCACGACCGGCTCACCGGCGTCGCCCAGTACCGCGTAGTCGAAGCAGTAATAGTCGCCCGTACCGAATTGAGCGAACGGCAGCAGGCTGGAGAAGTCGAGGGCAATACCGCAGAAGCTGTCTTGCCAGGCCTGCCAGCCCTGCTGGAAATGCCGGACTATCGACTCCCAGGTCTTGCGGGGATCACGCGCGTCAAAGACAGGAAACACTTCCAGGCCGCCCAGCGCCCTGCCGTTGTGCTCCAGCAGCCAGTTCACAAACGACCTGGGCAAGGTTCGCCCCAATGCCGTCTCGGCAGCATGAATGGCCTCTATTGTCGTGCCTATCACTCTCGCTTTGCCCACGATACCTCGCTTAGGGTACAGACCCGGGTTCGGGGAATTCGGTTGGCCCCTACAGGCGATCACCCACCGGTATCGGTGGGGTTGGTGTCGATGACGACGCTGATCGTTTGAGGCGTGGCGCACGATAATGCATAACCCACACTGAGTGAAAATCCGCCGTGACAGGGTCAGAGGAAAATCCTCAGCCACGTCTTTTGCATCCTCCGCCCGAGACCACGGCTGCACACGAGTCTGAAGGAAACGCTACATGACCCAGAACATTTACGACGATCCAACCTTTTTTCAGGGCTACAGCCAGATGGGCCGCTCTCTCGGCGGCCTCGATGCGGCACCGGAATGGCCGGCCCTGCAGGCCCTGCTGCCTGCCATGAACGGTCTCAAGGTGGTGGACCTGGGCTGTGGCTACGGCTGGTTCAGCCGCTGGGCCAGCGAACAGGGAGCCCAGCAGATACTGGGCCTGGACGTTTCGCAAAAGATGCTGGCGAACGCCCGCGCCAGCACCTCGGCCTCCAACATCGATTATCAGCGGGCCGACCTGGAACACCTGAGCCTGCCCACCTGCAGCTTCGACCTGGCCTACAGTTCCCTGGCCCTGCATTACATCAAGGACTTGCGCGGGTTGTTCAGCCAACTCCATGCCGCCCTGGTACCCGGGGCGCGCCTGGTGTTCTCCATCGAGCACCCGATCTTCATGGCTCCGCGCAACCCGGGTTGGCGGGTGGATGACCAGGGCCGCAAGTCCTGGCCGCTGGACAGCTACCAGCAGGAAGGCGAGCGCGTGACCCATTGGCTGGCGGAAGGCGTGATCAAGCAGCACCGGACCCTGGGCACCCTGCTCAACACTCTGATCGACACAGGGTTCAGCATTCGTCATGTCGAAGAGTGGGGCCCCACGGCGCAGCAGGTGCTCGATCAACCGGCGCTGGAAGAAGAGCGGGAACGGCCAATGCTGCTGCTGGTGGCTGCCCAACGTTGAGGCAGCCATCGCTCGTTGCCGGCTTCTAGCCACCCCCCTGCAACGGAAAGCGCCCGGCCCCGCTGCGAGCGAGGAATTTTTCCTGAGCCATGGGCCGGGCCAGGTAATAGCCCTGGGCTTCGTCGCAGCCAAAGGCCCGCAGCATCTGCAGGCATTTGAAACTCTCGATGCCTTCGGCCACGGTGCGATAGCCCAGCTCCCTGGCCAGGGCGATGACCGAGCGGGTGATCTTCTGGTGCTGGGCGCTGCTCTCGAGGTCGGTGACCATTGATTTGTCGAGCTTCACCACATTGGCTGGAATCTGGTGCAGGTAGGCGAAGTTGCTGTAGCCGGTGCCGAAATCATCGATGGCCACGTCCATGCCCAACGCCCGGATCTTGCTCAACTGATCCAGCACCCGGGGGTTGGAGCGCAGCCAGGCGCCTTCGGTGATTTCCACCTCGAGGCGCTGGGGGGCAATGCCGTGACGCCGGCAGGCATCCCTGAGCACATCAGCGATGTCCTGGTCCTCGAAATCCTGGGGCGAGAGGTTGATCGACAGGCGCTGCACATTGCCAGAGTCCCAGGTGTGCAACTTGTGCAGCACTGCGTTAATCACCCAGTGGGTCACCCGGTGGATCAGGGCATTGCGCTCCATGACTGGAATGAACTCCGCCGGGGAAATCGGCCCCAGCCACGGATGGTCCCAGCGGATCAGGGCCTCGGCGCTGACCTGGGCGCCGTCGGGCAAGGCGAAGCGCGGCTGGAACATTAGGTAGACCTGCCCGCTGTCGAGGGCTTCGCTGATGTCCGAAGCCAGGTTGAAGGCACGCCGATAGGCCTGGTCCCGCACCACGTCATAGGGCGCCCAGGTACTGCGATTCAGGGTCGCCAGTTCCAGGGCGAACATGGCCTTGCGCAGCACGTCCGGCACCGCGTCGCGGTCCGTGGAAAACTCCACCGTCCCCGCGCAGACCCCGGGGATCATCGGCAGCTCGAGCCCCGGCGGCTGGCGCCGCAATCGCCGCACCAGGCCCTCGAGAAAACGCTCGATCCCGGGGCCGACCGGCAGCAGGAAACCGAAGCGCTTGACCGTGACGTGATACACCCGCACATGCCGTCCCAGGTAGGTCAGCAGTTGCTGGGCGAGAAAACGCACAATGATTTCGAACGGCGCCATGCCCATCGCCAGGGTCAGCTCATGGGCCACGGTCATGTCCACCGCATCCACCAGCACCAGCACGCGGCTTTCTCCGGGATGCTGTTCCGCCAGGTCGTACAGATCGCTCTGGAATTGTTCACGGTTGGGCAAGCCACTGACCGGGTCGCGACGGGTGAGGCGCTGGCGCTGCTCTATCTGCTCCATCACCAGCGAGGCCAGGTCACGCAAATGCTGGCGCTCGGCGGCGTTCAGGCATTGCGGCTGCTTGTCGATCACACACAGGCTGCCGATGGCGTGACCGGTGGAGGTGATCAGCGGTGCGCCGGCATAGAAGCCGATCCCCGGCTCCTCGGTGACCAGCGGGTTGGCGTGGAAACGCACATCCTGGCGGGCATCGCTTACCTCGAAGACCTCATCGGACTTGACCGTGTAGGCGCAAAAGGACTGATCGATGGGAGTCTGTTCGGCAACGAAGCCGACCCGCGACTTGAACCACTGTCGGTCGCGATCCACCAGGGTGATCAGCGCCGTGGGCACCTTGAAGTATTCCGCGGCCAGACGGCAGATACGATCAAAGCGTTCGCACCGGGCCGTGTCCAGCAACTCCAATGCATACAGGGCAGCCAGGCGCTGCTCTTCGGCCAACGCCTTATCGGGCATACCGCGCCTCGGACAGGATCAACACAATCATCAGAAAACCTATCTCAACATCGCAGAGGGAAAACGCCACTGGGGAAATGGGTCGAGTCCAAAATAGTGGCATTACGACATCCGTCGACAGCATGACGCAGAGACTAGTGCTTGCCAATTCCATCCGTCGGACGAACGGTCGACGGCAAGGTCGGGAAGGGCCCGTTGAAACAACTGATCTAGAGCGTTGGACATCGAACACCAAGAGGCCTGGGAGCCGGCCTGCGCCCGGTTCATCTCGCGCAAACGGGTGGGATACCCACGTCAACCAGGGCAGCACTCATGGCCCCCTGGCCAACAATCTGGCCAGCCTCGGACAGGGGTTGCTGGCCTACGCCGAAGCCATGGGCGAACACTGGCAGGACAGCCTCGTGGTGGTGGTTTCGGAGTTCGGACGGACCTTTCGCGAGAATGGTGCCAAGGGCACCGATCACGGCCATGGCACGGTGTACTGGGTGCTGGGTGGCGGGGTTCGCGGCGGGCGGATCGCCGGGGAACAGGTGGCTGTCAACGCCCAGAGCCTGCTGCAAAATCGCGACTATCCGGTGCTCAACAACTACCGAGATCTGCTCGGAGGCCTGCTGGGCCATGCCTGGGGGCTTTCCAGCGCTCAATTGCAGAGCGTATTCCCCGGCGCCCGGCCTGTAACCCTGGGACTGGTCTGAAAGGCCTGCCGAGAATCACCCGACAAAAAAAGAGCGATCCTTGGGATCGCTCTGCTGGTTAAACCGAATGGACCGGATCGGACTTCAACGTCGGGTACGAATCCGGTGAGCCACTTTTGCCCCCTTGTCAGCGCCCAGCTCCTGCTTGGCGTGCAGACGTTTTAACAGCTCGAGACTGTCGGGTTGCTGAACCTGCAATCAACAATCCAGGATCACGGGCCACGCTGAAGCCGTCACCGCTCACGACGCTGACATGCATGAGCGACAGACAACGCCAGGGTGATCATCGGCTAACACAAGGCCTCTACGAGCCTCGACAGCCCGGTCGCCCTCTGGCGTGAAGCTCAAACGCGCTCGGCTCTTTGGTACTCGTCCCATGGCAACAACAACGCCAACCTTCTAGGGTCCTTCTCACATTCTCCATACGGCGCGGCCCGGACATTGCAACCCGGGCCCCAAGTCCCTTGCGCCCAGTCCAGGCTCGGGGGTGTTATGGTGGTCGGCTGCCCTGCGTGCCAGGGCTCATTGAAGGAGAGATACGCCAAACGCCTGGTCGTGAAACGTGAGGAGGTCACTGAATAGATATGTGTAACGCCAAAGATATTTATACCGCGGGTTGGATTCTGGTGGTCATGTCCGGACTGGTGTCCCTGGTGATCCAGGTCTACCTGGGCTATTTCAGGATCGACGACATGGTCAAGCACCTGGCTCGCTGCCGCGTCATCTCGATTCGCATGCCCCTGCTGGGCAAGGACCCCCTCAGCCGCCTGTTCATGCTGGTGTGCATCGGCGGCCTGTTCGCCATGCCCCACCTGTTTCTGCGCAACGGTGGCATGGACGTGCGCGACTACAAGAACTTCCCCCTGGGCTTGAAGTGGCTGATCAACCTGTTCCAGCTGTCGGCCCTGGCGGCCGGCATCGCCTTCCTGGTGCTGTGGTGGGTCAGCCGCCACCTCTGAGCCAATGGCTGAAACCACAGGGGTGCCGATCAAGGCGCCCCTGTCCTGGCCAATGCAAGCGCCGGCCAGCACTCAGACCGCAGCGCGGCGCTGAAGAAAATCTTCACGGGTCATGTCGAAGAAGCGGCAAGGCAAGCCTTCGAAATCGGCATCGTGACTGAAACGAAAACCGATCTTGCGCGCCACCGCCAAGGAGGCGCCATTATCGACATGGGCATCGGCAACTATCCGTTCCACCCCCGGATCGGCAAACGCATGCTCGACGATCCGTCGCGCCGCCTCCGAGGCAAATCCTCGCCCCCAGGCCTGCCGCACCAGGCGCCAGCCCATCTCCAGCTCGGGCCCAACGGCATCGAAGGGAATGAACGACACCCAGCCCAGCAATTCATCCGGAGCGTCCTTGGCGAAGATCGCCCAGTAACCGCAACGCTCACCAAAATCCTCGGTCATGCGCGAGTGCAAAAAATCCCGGTGCCAGGTCCCGCCGTCCCAGGTTCCCGGGATGAAACGGTTGACTTCAGGGTCCTGGTCCATGCTCAGGCAGGCCTGGAAATGTTCCAGGGTGCGTGGACGCAACAACAGGTTGGAGGTTTCAAAATGCAGGTTCATCCCTGATCTCCTGGTGGTGGGTCGCCCATCAGAACGCAACGCAAAATAAAAGCAAAGCATCCAGCGCAAGATTCTGCAGCCGGTCCAACTCCCCAGGGCCAATGAGGCAAGGGCCGGCCCCCGATGCAGATTCACACATACACTTTTCGACACGATTGTTCAGAAGTATCTGATTGAATGATATGAATTCGCACATGAGAATCGCTTCCAAATAAAACGGAGGCTTTATCCCAATGTCCAGTCCTGCCCGCCCACAACCATGGAAGTTGTGGTCCACCTCCCTCGGTCTCATGGCCCTCAGCGAAGCCAGCCTGGGAGCCACGCTTGAAGAGACCCAGCGTCAATCCAACGCCGAAGCGCTGAACCTCGGCACCACCCACGTCCAGGGCGAGCACAAGCCCGGCTACAAGCGCGAGACATCCGACTCGGTGAAGTTCACCGCGCCCCTGCGCGAGACACCCAAGTCGGTGACCATCATCACCGAATCGCTGATGCAGGAACGCGCAGTCTCGACCCTGGCCGACGCCCTGCGGACCACGCCGGGCATCACCTTCGGTGCCGGCGAAGGCGGCACGCCGCTGGGTGACCGTCCGTTCATCCGTGGTTTCGAGGCCAGCACCGACATCATGATCGACGGCATCCGCGACGTCGGCCGCATGACCCACGAAGCCTTCAACGTCGAACAGATCGAGATCGTCAAAGGCCCGGGCTCGGCCTATTCGGGACGGGGCTCGACCGGCGGCAGCATCAACCTGATCAGCAAGGTGCCCCAGCAGGAAACCTTCGCAGCCGGCAGCCTGAGCCTGGGCACCGACCAGCTGCGCCGCACCACCATTGACCTCAACCAGTACCTGCCCGAGCAGAACATGGCCCTGCGCCTGAACGCCATGAAGCATGAGGCCGATACCCCCGGGCGCGACGATGTCGAAGTCAGTCGCTGGGGCCTGGCGCCAAGTTTTTCCTTCGGCCTGAACACCGATACCCGCGGTACCCTCAGCTACTACCACATGCAAAGCGACGACATTCCCGACCAGGGGCACCCGGTCTCGGAAATCACCGGCAAACCAGTCAAGGTCGACCGCGACAACTTCTACGGTTTTGCCAAGCGTGACTTCCGCAAGACCTCGGCTGATCTTGCGACCCTGCAACTGGAGCACGACTTCAGTGAACACCTGACTCTGCGCAACACCACGCGCCAGGGCCGCAGCATGCAGGACTACATCATGAGCCGGCCGACGCTTGGCTCCGCGCAGAACGAACTCACGGGTGTCGTACTGCGTGGCCCGGCCCGTGGGCGCAACGTGGTCAACACCTCGACCATCAACCAGACCGATATCTTCGGCAAGTTCGATACCGGCTCCATCGGCCACAGCTACAGCGCCGGGGTCGAGTTCTCCCGCGAACGGATCGATGTCAAGAATCGCTACTCACCCAAAGGCAGTGACCCGGGCAGCCTGGAAAACCCCAACCCAAAGGATCCCTACGCGCCTGTGGCACGGGGTAATGGCAACCACAGCGTCACCAAGCACAACAACCGTGCTCTCTACGTCATGGACACCCTGGCCCTGCACGAGCAATGGGACCTGAACCTGGGGGCACGCTTTGACAACTATCACGTGCGCGACAATACACAGAGCAACCGCAGCAACATCTGGACCTACCAGAGCGGCATCGTCTTCAAGCCCCTGCCCTACGGCAGCATCTACCTGTCCTACGGCACCTCGTTCAACCCTTCGGGGGAAACCGCCGGGCAATCGGGCGGTGCCGACGGCGCCGCAGGCGGACGGCTGAGCAACCTGGACCCGGAAAAGAGCCGCAGCATCGAGCTGGGCACCAAGTGGGACCTGCTCAACGAACGCCTGGCCCTGACCGCCGCGGTGTTCAAGACCGAGAAGACCAACGCCCGGACCTACGACCCGATCAGCAATGAGGTCACCCTGGACGGCGACGTTGAGGTGAAAGGTTTTGAAGTGGGCGCCACCGGCCACCTCACCGACCAGTGGGAAGTGATGGCCGGCTACACCTACCTGGATGCCAAGACGGTCAAGTACGCCTCCGGCAAAGACACCAACTACGATGGCAACCGTGCCAAGTTCATCGCCCCCAACAGCGGCTCGGTGTGGACCACCTACGCGCTCACCGACCGCTGGAAGATCGGCGGCGGCGCCAACTATGTGGACAAGCGCTACACCAACGATGAAAACACCAAGAGCCTCGATTCCTACTGGCGCTACGACGCCATGGTCGCCTATCGGGTGAACAAGAACCTGGACCTGCAGCTCAACGTGCTCAACCTCACCGACGAGACCTACTACGACGCCTCCCACGTCGGGATGTTTGCCACCGTCGCCCCGGGACGTTCCGCGGAGCTGGCGGCCAACGTTCGCTTCTGACGCTTTCGCCGGCAAGCCGGCTCCTACCCCATCCGTAGGAGCCGACTTGCCGGCGAACAGGCCCTAGAGCAGCCCGCGAATCTCTTCCAGCAATGCTCGGGGAATCTGCACCCCGTGCTCCAGGCTCCGGGCCCTGGCTTCAAAACGCCGCTGAGACGGCAACCGCGCCCCTTGCCGGGCAATCCCCGCGAACAATCCTTCCGCCCGCTCCAGCCCCGCCTGATAGTCCGCCCCCAAAAACACCTTGGGATCAAAGGCCAGCACCAGCTCGCCGTGACAGGGCGTGGCGCCTACCCCCTCGTCGAACGCCATGGACTCGGCACTGGTCAGATCGCCGATCAGGGCCCCGGCCAGCAGTTCGATCATCGCCGCCAGGGCCGAGCCCTTGTGCCCGCCAAAGGTCTGCATGGCCCCCTCCAGCGCGGCCTTGGCGTCGGTGGTCGGCTGTCCCTCGGCATCGATGGCCCAGTGGCTGGGAATGGGTTTGCCCTGGCGGGCATGCAGCTCGATATCACCGCGGGCAATGGCGCTGGTGGCGAAATCAAAGACAAAGGGATTGCCCCCCGGGCGTGGCCAGGCGAAGGCCAGGGGGTTGGTGCCGAACACCGGGTGACGGCCACCGGCCGGGGCCACCCAACTGTGGCTGGGGTTCATCGCCAGGCCCACCAGCCCGGTGGCGGCAATCGCCTCGACCTCGGGCCACAGGGCGGAAAAATGAAAGCAGCGCTTGATCACCATGGCGGCGATGCCCTGGCTGCGGGCCTTTTCGGCCAGCAGCGGCAAACCGCTATGAAAACCCAGCAGGGAATAGCCGTAATGGGCATCCACCTCCAGCACCCCCGGGGAGATATGGCGCAGGCTGGGCTCGGCCCGAGGGTCGATCTTGCCTTCGCGCACCGAGCGTACGCAGCCCAGCAGGCGATACACGCCATGGGAGTGGCATTCGTCACGCTGCCCCTGGGTGATGACCTCGGCGATTGCCCGGCTGTGGGCCTCGGACAGCCCGTGCCGGCTCAGTACCTGGAAGGACAGGGCCTGGACTTCGTCCAGTGACAGGGTGATGGAGTCAGACATGGTGGAACCTCTATGGCAGGTGGGTGAACGCTCCTGTGGGAGAGTTTTCGGAGGGAAAAAGCGCCTGCCGTGCCAACCAGAACACTGCACCAGCAGGCCATCGCAGAGGGCATACCGGCGCCTCGCGCAAGCACTCGCGCCGACCGGCATCGCCCTCTCGACGAGGCACGCTCAGCCGCCCGGCTGCTGGCCATTGATCGACTGCGGCACCCGCAGCGGATTGCGCTCGTGCAGCTCCAGGGGCAGCAGTGCCTCGGGCAGGTCCTGGTAAGACACCGGACGCAGAAAGCGCTGGATCGCCAGGCTGCCCACCGAGGTGCTGCGGCTGTCGGAGGTGGCGGGAAACGGGCCGCCATGGACCATGGCATGGGCCACCTCGACGCCGGTGCCAAAGCCGTTGACCAGCAAGCGCCCGGCCTTCTGCTCCAGAAGCGGCAGCAACGCCCGGGCCTGGGGGTGGTCGCCGTCATCCAGGTGCAAGGCAATGGTCAGTTGGCCCTCCAGGCCCAGCAGCACCTGCTGCAAGCTTGCAGGGTTCGCACAACGAACGATCAGCGAAGCGGGGCCAAAGACCTCCTCACGCAGCTCCGGCGAGCCCAAGAAGGCTTCGGCCGAGGTGGCGAACAAGGCCGCACAGGCCTGGTTGCCCTGCCCCGCCAGCCCTCGGGCCAGGGTCTGCACCTGGGCATGCTCGGCAAGCGCGGCAACGCCCTGGCAGTAACTGTGGTGAATGCCCGGCGTGAGCATGGTCTGCGCCGACACCTGGCCCAGGGCCGAGGCGGCGGCCGCTTCAAAGCGCTGCAGAGCCGGCCCTTCCACCGCCAGGAGCAACCCCGGATTGGTGCAAAACTGGCCGGCCCCCTGGGTCAGGGAAGTGACGAACGCCGCGGCGATCGACTCCGCTCGCGACTCCAGCGCATGGGGCAGTAACAGCACGGGGTTGATCGAACTCATCTCGGCGTACACCGGGATCGGTTCCGCGCGAGCAGCGGCGATCTGCATCAGCGCGACCCCGCCAGTGCGCGATCCGGTGAAGCCCACGGCCTTGATTCGCGGGTCGGCCACCAGTCCCTGGCCGATACTGCGGGCACTGTCGAACAGCAGTGAAAACACCCCCTCCGGCAACCCGTGGCTTTGCGCGGCGGCTACGATCGCCTGCCCCACCAGCTCCGAGGTGCCGGGGTGCGCTGAATGAGCCTTGACGATCACCGGGCACCCCGCCGCCAGGGCCGAGGCGGTGTCGCCGCCGGCCACGGAAAACGCCAGGGGGAAGTTCGAGGCACCAAACACCGCCACCGGCCCCAGGCCGATCTGGCGCAGGCGCAGGTCGACCCTGGGCAGAGGCTCGCGCGCCGGTTGCGCAGGATCGATCCGCACCCCGAGAAAACCACCCTCGCGGACCACCGCCGCAAACAATCGCAACTGGCCGACGGTACGCCCGCGCTCGCCCTCCAGGCGGGCCCGGGGCAAGCCGGTCTCCAGTTGGCAGCGCTCGATCAGCGCCTCACCGAGGGCCAGGATATTGCTCGCGATACTTTCCAGAAACGCCGCTCGCAGCGCCAGTGTGCTCTGGCGATAGGGCTCGAACGCGGCCTGCGCCAGGGCGCAGGCACGGGCAAGATCCGCCTCGCTGGCACCGCCGAACAGCGGTGGCAGCTCCTCGCCGCTGGCAGCCGCCAGCGCCTGGAACGAACCCCGTTGCCCCAAGGTGGCGCTGTGGCCGATCAACATCTGTCCAGTAACAGCCATGGATAACCTCGTCTGCTTGAAAGTGGCCGGATTCATTCCGGCTCATCGCCGTCCAGTACCAGCTTGGCGCTCGGTACTCCGGTGTTGGCGCCCCAGTAGTAGATGCACAGGGCCATGAGGGTGACGGTCAGGGTGTCGTAGGGGTGCGCCAGGGTGCCGATGCCGCCGAAGCTGCCCAGGTAGGAAATGAGGATGGTCAGGGCGTAGAAAGCAATCAGCCACAGCGACGAATGCACCTGCTCCCCCAGGCTCAGGTGCTCGGTGGGCACCAGGCGCCGACACAGCAGGTAGATCACGAACATCAGGATCTGCAGCCCCAGCAGCCAGGACACCGTGCCCCAACCGGACCAGTAGACGATCAGCGCAGCGATCACGAAGGACACCGGTCCCAGCACGGCAAAGCCCCGCACCCGAAACGGTCGCGCCAGTTGGGGTGCGCTCTTGCGCAAGGCCGCAACGCTGACCGGGGCTATCGCGTAGCTCAGCACCAGGGCCGCCGAAACCACATTGATCAGCGCCTCCCAGGACGGGAACGGCAGGGTCCAGAACACCGACAGGCCGAACGTCAGCCACAGCGCCGGACGTGGAATGCCGGACTGCTCGTCGATGCGGGTGAAGACCTTGAAGAAGGTCCCGGTGCGGGCCCAGCCATAGATCACCCGCGGCGTGGCGTTCATGTAGATGTTGCCGCAGCCGCTGGGGGAGATCACTGCGTCGGCCACCACCAGGTAGGCCAGCCAGCCGACCCCGAGGGTCAGGGCGATGTCGCGGTAAGGCAGGGAGAATTCCTTGCTGATGCCGCTCCAGCCGTTGGCCAGCATCTCTGTGGGAATACTGCCCAGGAACGCCAGTTGCAACAGGCCGTAGATCAGGGTCGAGAGCAGCACCGAGAGGATCAGGGCGATGGGAATGGTGCGCTGCGGGTTGCGCACTTCACTGGCCACGGAAATGATCGGCGTCAGCCCCAGGTAGGCAAAGATGATGCCCCCGGCCGAGACCGCCATCTCGATCCCCGACAACCCGAACGGGGCAAAGCCCTGGACGTGGAAGTTGTCCGGCTTGAAGAAGGTGAACAGCACCCCGATCACCAGCAGCGGCACGATGAACTTGAACAGGCTGATGAAGTTGTTGGATTTGGCGAAGGTCTTGACGCTGTAGTAGTTGAGCCAGAAAAACAGGCACAGCAGCGCGAACTGCAACAGCCAGCCGATGATCGTCGGATTGCTCGAACCTTCATGGGTCAGCAGCGGAAACCAGGCCGCAGCGTATTGCCGGGCCGCCACCACCTCAATCGCCACCAGGCTGGAAAAGGCGATCAGGGTGATGAACCCCATCAGGTAGCCCAGCAATGGCCCGTGGGAGAACACCGGGTAGCGCACCACGCCACCGGCTCGGGGCAGCGCCGCTCCCAGTTCGCAATAGACAATGCCCAGCAGCAGCACGGCAAAACCGCCCAGCAGCCAGGAGAAGATGCCCGCCGGCCCGGCAATCGCCGAGACGTGGCTGGCAGCGAACAGCCAGCCGGAACCGAAGATCGCACCCAGACCGATGAAGGTCAGGTCCACCAGAGAGAGTTGTTGCTTGAACTTGCCTTTGCCTGACATGGGGCTGCGCCTTTTTTGGGGTTATTGGTATAGGCAGATCTAATGTCACGTCGGCGAGAGCGTCCGACGCTTGCAGCACCGTACCGGGTCGCTGCGCTGCGGTTTCCCGCCAATGGGCGCCCATTGCCCTGGGCGCCCGGCATCACCTCAGGGGCCGGTGTGGGGCAAACTCGGACCAGTGGCCAATACCGAGGCAGGGCGCCTGGACGGCGCCCACAGCATGTGGGTGATCTGCGGGCCGATGGCGAAATCGGCGTTGAACCGGGTGTTCACCGCAGCAAACACAGCGCGCCATGGAATGGCTTTGCGACTCATGGTCTGGTCCTTATTGGAAGTCGGCCGGGCCGACACAGGGTGGAAGCCAAAACCAGAGTCGCTTTTTATCCCCGTCGCAGCTTGAGGCTTTTCCCTCCCGATACAGACGAAATCGGCACACTCGCCGCTGTTTCCTGTGGCGGGAAAACCAGCTGAACTGCCATGGACGCCAGGCTTTCTTGGGGAAATGGGGCGGTGGATTTTGCCTAACGCCTGAAGCGCCTGCGATTCCCGCGGCGCCTGTATTCGCTGGAGTTCCTGGACCGCGCTGAAGCTCTGTACTGTGCTGATTTCGTCACCCGCGACAACGAAAACCCACAAGCACCAGCGCCGCCGCCAAGGCCACTCTGTAGCTCCCTCTGCGCAGGTGCTGCCATGAAAAAAATAACCGTGATCGACTCCCACACCGGCGGTGAGCCCACCCGCCTGGTCATCGACGGCTTCCCCGACCTGGGCCAGGGTTCCATGGCCGAGCGCCTGCAACGGCTAAGCCGCCAGCACGACCACTGGCGCCGCGCCTGCGTCCTCGAACCCCGGGGCAGCGATGTACTGGTGGGAGCACTGCTCTGCGAACCCCAGGCCAGCGACGCCTGTGCCGGGGTGATCTTCTTCAACAACAGCGGCTACCTGGGCATGTGCGGCCACGGCACCATCGGCCTGGTGCGCTCGCTGTACCATCTGGGGCGCATCGACTGCGGCACGCACCGCATCGAGACCCCGGTAGGCACGGTGGAGGCCACCCTGCACGACGACCTGTCAGTGAGCGTGCGCAACGTTCCCGCCTACCGCTACCGCGCCCAGGTAGCCCTGCAAGTGCCCGGCCATGGCACGGTGCATGGCGATATCGCCTGGGGCGGCAACTGGTTCTTCCTGATCAGCGATCACCGCCAGCGCCTCGCCCCGGACAATGTCGAAGCCCTGACCCAGTACACCTGGAGCGTGCGTGAGGCCTTGGAAGCTGCCGGCATCACCGGTGCCGAAGGCGGAGTCATCGACCATATCGAGCTATTTGCCGACGATCCCCACGCCGACAGCCGCAACTTCGTTCTCTGCCCCGGCAAGGCCTACGACCGCTCGCCCTGCGGCACCGGCACCAGCGCCAAACTGGCCTGCCTGGCGGCAGACGGCAAGCTCGCCCCGGGCCAGGTCTGGCGTCAGGCCAGTGTCATCGGCAGCCAATTCAGCGCCCACTACGAACTGGCTGGCGAGCAGGTCATTCCCACCTTGCGCGGTAGTGCCTATATCAGCGCCGAAGCCACCCTGCTGCTGGATCACAGCGACCCGTTCGCCTGGGGCATCGGCTCGTGAGCCCACGGGTCAAGCGCACGCGGGCTGTCACCGAGCTCTTCGCGGCGCCGGCATCGAGCCGGCTGACGGCGCCACGGCCCGTGGCCCCAGGGCAGGCCCCAAGGCATTGACGAACCACCGACGCCGGGCTGGCAAACCAACCCGGCGAAGTGCAACCATCACCGCTGCAACCCTCGGCTTTATCGACACCGACTCATCCCAAGCCCCCAGAACAAGAGGCGACCATGATCGATAGCGCACAACTTCACCAGTTGCCCCGGGCCATCGCCGCCCACTCCCCCCGGGACCTCAACAGCCTGTTGGCCAACATGGCCCCGATCACCCCGCTGCTGGACTGCATTCCCAGCGCCGTGTTCTTCATCAAGGACCTGCAGGCGCGCTACCTGGTCGCCAACCTGACCCTGGCCCAGCGCTGCGGTTTCAAGAGCATCCGGCCACTGCTGGGCAAGACTTCCGCGGAAGTCTTTCCGGCGGTGCTCGGCCCGGTCTACACCGAGCAGGACCAGCGCGTGCTGCACCAGGGCATCACCATCAAGGGACAACTGGAACTGCACCTGTACGGCAGCCGTGAAGCCGGCTGGTGCCTGACCCACAAACTGCCCCTGTACGGACGTGACGGGCAGATCATCGGCATGGCCGGAATCTCCCTGGACCTGCAAGCGGCGCGCGACACCCACCCGGCCTATGAGCGCCTGGCCGCAGTGGACCGGCACATCCGCGAACACTACAGCGAAGCCATCCGCCTGGAAGACCTGACCCGCATCGCCCGCCTGTCGATTGCCCAGCTGGAGCGCTACTGCAAGCGCATCTTCCACCTGACGCCACGGCAGATGATTCACAAGGCTCGCCTGGAGCATGCTTCGCGACTGCTGCTCACCGACGAGCCGATCACCGAGGTCGCCCTGCAGTGCGGCTACACCGACCACAGCGCCTTCAGCCGGCAGTTCAAGGCCTTGACCGGGCTCAGCCCGCGACAGTTCCGGCAGAACGCCACGCGTTAGGCTGGGCTCATTCCTGGCAGAAAGTGCGGTAATCGAACAGCGGAGTGAAACCGGCCTTGCGGTAGATCGACAGGCCATCGAGGGACGCTTCGAGCACACAGAGTTGCGCGCCCTGGGCCTGGGCGAACCTGAGCACCGAATGAATCAATGCGGTGGCGCAACCACGTCCCTGGTACGCCTTCAACGTGCCGATGTCATCCAGACGAGCGACCCCGGGCCCCAGGGACAGCGTCAGCGCGCTCACCGGACGCTGCTCCAGGTACAGGGTGAAATGGCGCAACGCCCTGCCGGCCTGCAGTGCCGCCCGATGCCGGGCCAGGTATTGCTCGATCCCCGACTCGCCCGACTCGAACGCGCTGTCCACCGGCAGCCCCCAATCCTCCAGATGGGCATCGGTGCAACGGATATCCGCCCACTCGGCGGGCGTCTCCCGAGCGACATAGGCGGCCAGGTCCAGGACCATGCAGGTGGTCTTGTCCGCCGGCTGCAGGTGCTGCTGTTGCAACGGCTCGCTGAGCCGTTGCACCTGCGCTTCGGGCACCACCACACAAAACGGCATGCCGGTGCGCTGCAGGAAGGCCACCCCTGCGGCCAGTTGCTCAGTTCCGTCCGTTTCCTGGTTGTTCATCATCAACAGGTTCAGGCTGCTGGCCTCGACCCCGGTGCAATAGGCGCTCAAGCCGTTGCCAAAACGGCGATAGAACTGGGAAATGGAAACGAAGAAATAGTCTTCCGCCTGGTGATACAGGTCGATGACCGAAGCCCGGACCGGATCCGTCATGTGCTGCCTCCTTGAGCCACGCGACGCCCCACGCGGCGCCTGATCCGGGCCACGTTAAGCCCACAGCCCCAGGGGCTCCAGCACAATCGTGTTTTATTCTGCGAAGGAATGTTTTCAGGTGTAAGCACCGACAAAAAAACAATTCCGCCGAGCCGCCGTTGTCTGACCTTCAGATCCCCCCAACAAGGAACACGGCCATGAAGTTCTCGAAAATCTCGCAAGCGCTGTCGATGTGGGCCGGTAGCCCGAAAACCTTCCTGGGGGCCCTGCTGTTGATCCTGATCTGGGGGCTGAGTGGCCCGGTCTTTCATTTCAACGATACCTGGCAGCTGATCATCAACACCTCCACCACCATCATCACCTTCCTCATGGTGTTCCTGATCCAGAACACCCAGAACCGCGACAACGACATCCTCCACCTGAAGATCGACGAGCTGCTGCGGGCCACCAAGGAGGCCCACAACGCCATGCTCAGCCTGGACGGGCTGGACCTCAAGCAACTGGAAAAGCTGCGGGGCGAATACCGCGAAATCGGCAAAGGCCACAATAGCGACCTTGCCGGATCGACACCGGACGATCAGCAGAAAACCGACTTCAGCCAGTGCTGAGCAAGCGGCCTATCCATCCAGGCGATCGGAACGACCACCGGCCTGCAGGGCCTTGGCCATCTGCAGGTGGTTTTCCAGCTTGGGCAAGGTCTACTCGGCGAACGCCTTGAGCTCCGGCACTTCGCTGGTTTCAGCCTGCTGGCGGATCTGCTGGATGGCCGCCTCGGTGGCCTTGACCTGACTGGCGGCATAGGCGCGGTCAAAATCCTCGCCTTCGGCCACCTTCGGCATCAGCCGCTTGGCCTGGTCCATGACCTGCTCCCGAGGCGCCACTGGCAAGTCCAGTTGCTTGGCGATCTTCGCCAGGTGCTGGTTGGCAGTGGTGCGGTCGTTGATCACCTGGATGGTGTATTCCTTCACCGCCTTGGACGAGGTCTGCTGGTGCGCCTGGCGGCTGGCCTCGATATCGGCCATGCCCTGGGCCGAGGCGTCGTCGATAAAGGCCGCGGGAGACTGGGCCAGGGCGCTGGTAGCACAAAGCCCCAGCAGCAGAGCGAGGCCGGCGCGGCGCATGACAGTGGCCATGGGGTTCATGGTGGGGTTCTCCTGTTGCAGATAAATTCACCGGGAGCCGAAGCCCCCCGTCTGCATAGGGAAAAGCCTGCGCCGCAAAGGTTTAGAAAAACCTTCCCCGAACGACGAACGGCCGCAGGCAACAGGCCCGAAAACCTCCTCCGACAAGGGCCCCTCAGCGCCCCTGGTACCGCGACGGCTCAAGCGTTGGTGCGGCTTTTGTGCTCGCGCTTGGCGGCGTACATCGCCTCGTCGGCATGCTTGAACAGTTGCTGCTCCTCCACGCCATGTTCGGGGTACAGGCCGATGCCGATGCTCGGCAGCGTGCACAGGGAGTGGCCATCCAGGCGCAGCGGCTCGCTCAGTGTGCGACGGATTTTCTCCGCCACCCGCTGGGCGTCCTCACAGTGCTGCACGTTCTCCAGGAGGATCACGAATTCGTCACCACCGATGCGCGCCACGGTATCGCTCTCCCGCACGCAGCTCTTGAGGCGGTTGGCCACGGCCTGCAACAGCATGTCGCCCACCGCGTGCCCGCAGGAGTCATTGACCTCCTTGAACTTGTCCAGGTCGACATACAGCAGGGCCATGCGCCCGGACTCGCGGCGGGCCCGGGCCAGGGCCGACTTCAGGCGCTCACGCAGCAGCTCGCGGTTGGGCAGATGGGTCAGCTGGTCGTATTCGGCCATGTAGTGCAAGCGCGCGTGCAACTGCTTGCGCTCGATCGCGGTGGCCAGTTGCGCGCTGACGTACTGCAGCAGTTCCTGGTCCTGCTCGCTGTAGCCCGGCGCCCCCGGTGCGCTCTTGACCATCAGCACGCCGATGGTGCCCTTCTGCGAATTCAACGGCACCCCAAGCCAGCAGCGTGGTCCCTGGATCGCCGCGAACTCGCGCCAGATGGCCTGGTTCAGCGGGCATTCCGGGGCCAGCAGCAGGGGCTGGCCCCTACGCTGGACCTCGGCGCAGAAGCGCTCGATCAAGGTCCCCGGCAGTTCCGGGCTGCCCTCGCAGTCATCGACGTGATAGGGAAAGCTCAGGCTGGCGGCCCGCTCGTCATACAGGGCCAGGGAAAAATTCAGCGCCGGCAGCCATTCGCCGATGATCCGATGCACATGCCTGAACAGGACCAGCAGGTCTTCGGTGGCATGGGCCGCCTCGGAAATCGCGTACAGCGCCGCCTGCCGGGATTCCGCCTGCTTGCGCTCGGTGATGTCCCGGGCCACGGCGATGCGCAGTTGGTCCACTTCCGACCAGCGCGCCGACCAGAGAATGTGCGCCACCCGCCCGTCCTTGCGCAGGTAGCGGTTCTCGAAGTTCGGCTTGGGCACGCCGCCCATGATTTCCCGGGCGGCCTGCAGGGTGCGCTCGCGGTCGGCCGGGTGCACCAGCTCGATCATTGGACGGCCGATCAGTTCATCGGCGGTGTAGCCGAAGACCCGCTCGCAGGCGGCGCTGACAAACACGAAGCGACCGTCGATATCCACCGCGCAGACGGCATCCAGGAGCAGGTCGATGAAACTGGCCAGAGGTGCGGAGTTGTTGGTTGCCATCAGAGAAAGCTACTGCCCATGAAGAATGCACTGAGTACCCATCCCTTGCCCCCGGTCGGCGCGTGTGACCCGCCGACTGCACACCGTCGCAACCCGCGAGGCGTGTTACTCCTTGCTGCCGATCAAGCCGGGCACCGAATGCCACAGGGCGTTGAGCGCAAAACCGATGAACATCACCCCGCATACCCGGGTGATCGCCAGCTCGTGACGCTGGTACCAGCCGCGCACCTGACGGGCGCCGACGATGCCGATGAGAATAGCGTATGCACCGAGGCCGCCGAGGAAACTCAAGGCGATCAGCCCGGGGAGCATCGACCAGCTGAGCAGCTCGGCACGGCTGGACAGCAACGCAGTGAACGTTGCCACCGCCACCGGATAGGCCTTGGGGTTGGTCAGGCCGAAGAGGATCCCGTGCCAGAACGGGTTGCGCGCTGGCCCCTGGGGCGCATCGCCGCTGCTGCGACGGCTGCGGATCGCCCGCAGGCCCAGCCAGAACAGGTACAGGCCACTGAGCAGGCCGAGGATGTTGAAGGCTTCGCTGCCGATGACCCGGGCGCCGACAATCGCGATCAGCGCCGTGCTGCACCAGACCACATCCCCCAGCAGGTGCCCGCAGAGGAAGCCGGCACCGGCCTGCCGGCCACGGGCTGCGCCAATGCCGAATACCGCCAGCACCCCGGGCCCGGGGGTGATCGCATAAATGAAACCCGAGGCGATAACGGCCAGCAACAGCGATGAGGTCATCAGGCAACTCCAGAACGATGCGCCGCACGGGGGCGTCAGGCGCAGGGGGAATGAGCGGATTCTGCACGATCCGCCCCGCTGTCCACCAGCCACTTTCGTCCGCGCAAAGTACTCGCCTGCCGGCTCAATCGTCCGTATGGAAGCGCATTCCCGGGTAGGGTTGCTGGCGACAGGCCAGCAAACGCGAGGCCAAGTCGCCGACATGGGCTTCAAGTTGATGCCCGTCGGGGTCGAGAAAATAAAACGACGCGCCCTCGCTGCGGTTGTCCCGCCACTCCTTGACCCCTGCTCCACGCAGGCGCTGGACGAAGGGGAGGAAATCCGCGGCCTTGAGGCTGAAGGCGTAGTGGGTGTAATCGGCGGCGTCCCGGCTGGCGCGTTGCACGTCCAGCGACAGGCACAGCCACAGCCCCGGCAGCGACAGGTAGGCGCCACTGTCCCAGGTGGCCTCAAGGCGCAACTGCAACAGTGAGTGGTAGAACCCCAGGCTGCGAGGCAGATCGCTGACTGCCAGGGTCAGGTGATTGAGCCCCTTGAGCATGGATCACACTCCTTTCAAGGTTTTCGGCAAAGGGTAGTGCTGGCCGTGGTAGTGCAAGGTGGCACGGCTGTGCTTGGGCAGCAGGTCGCGACGCTGGCAACCGGCCGGCCCCTTGAGATGTCGTGCTCACACTCGGCCAGCGCCGTCGTCGCCACATCCAGCAAGGCGCACTGCAACCGCCCACGGGTCGATTGCTCAAGCAGGTTGATCAAGCTTCCTTATCGATCGCCGGTATCAGATGCCACTGAAGCCATTGGGCAAAACGTAGCGTTGGCCATCGTAATGCAGGGTGCTGACCACCGGTTTGGCGGTCTCGCGGGTGGACTGGCACTCTTCCCCGACTTTTTTGCTCTGGGTACTGACGCTGACCGAACGCACAATCAGGTCGGCAAAGCCGTGGCTACGGGTCTTGGCGATATCCAGGGTGCGCGTGGTTTCGGTGCCCTCGCCGGCGCACTGGCCATCCCATTCGCCGTTGTAGGAACGGGCCACGAACTTCTCCAGCACCGGGCGCAGAGTGCTGCCCTCGCGCACGTAGAGGCTGAGCCAGGTCTGATTGAAGGGGTTGACGCGGGAAGAACCCTCGAACGCGGCCCGGACCCCGAACGCTCGAACCTGAGGCGTCAGTTGGAAGCGCCCGGTATCGAGCTTCAGGCTCTCCAGGCGAAAGGCGTCGGAGACAAAGGCCGCGGGCTGTACATAGCTGGCCAGGGCCTGCCCGCTGCTGCGGTCCAGCACTGTCAGTTGCAGGTTGTAGGTGCCGTCATCGCTGCCGGTGTCGCTGGGGTCCGGGACTTTTTCGGACAGCAGATTGATGCTCTGCTCGGCAAAGGCCGGCCAGTCCTTGCACAGGGAAAAGCCCGGGACTTCGGCATTGCGTGGCGGCGGCAGGCACTGGGCGGCGGCGGATGAGGCACCGGCCAGCAGGGCCAGGCTGCCCAGAAGTGGGATCAGGGAAGAGCAACGGATCATTCACGACTCCTTGTGACAGACGGATAGAGCGCCATTTCAGATCGCACTATCCTCTGCAGCGCGAGCGCTTTCAACGCTGGGAGCACGCGCTCGGGGGTGGCCTTACCTGGTGACAACGCCAGCCCTGGCCCATCGCCGGGGCCGGCGAGGGCACCGAGAATGCGCATTGAATGGCTGCCTGGCGCCCTGAACAACCTGGACGCACAGGCGCGCCATAACGCTTCGCCAGCGAGCCGCCCCTTGGCTTAGAACGCGTTGCGAAAAATCTCCTCGATCTGCCGCTGCTCCGCCGGACGCGGATTGGTCAGGCCACAGGCATCTTTCAGGGCGTTGGCCGCCAGCACGGGAATGTCCTGCAACTTGGCGCCCAATTCACGCAAACCGGCGGGAATGTCCACATCACGAGCCAGGGTGCGAATCGCCGCGATTGCCGCCTGGGCACCCTCTTCCGGACTGAAGCCGCGAATGTCCGCGCCCATGGCATGGGCCACATCGGTCAGGCGTTCGGCACAGACACTGGCGTTGAAACTCTGCACATGGGGCAGCAGCACCGCGTTGCACACCCCATGGGGCAGGTCATAGAAACCGCCCAGCTGGTGGGCCATGGCATGCACAAAACCCAGGGACGCGTTGTTGAAGGCCATGCCGGCGAGGAACTGCGCATAGGCCATGTTCTCCCGCGCCAGCAGGTCGCTGCCATCGTGCACGGCCTGGCGCAGGTTGTGGCTGATCATGGTGATGGCTTTCAGCGCGCAGGCATCGGTGATCGGATTGGCAGCGGTGGAAACGTAGGCCTCCACTGCGTGGGTCAGGGCATCCATGCCGGTGGCGGCAGTCAGGCCCTTGGGCATCGCCACCATCAGCGCCGGGTCGTTGACCGACAGCAACGGCGTGACGTTGCGATCGACGATGGCCATTTTCACGTGGCGCGATTCGTCGGTGATGATGCAGAAACGGGTCATCTCGCTGGCGGTGCCGGCGGTGGTGTTGATGGCGATCAGTGGCAGTTGCGGCTTGCTCGACTGGTCGACACCTTCATAGTCGCGGATCTGCCCGCCGTTGGTGGCGCACAGGGCGATGCCCTTGGCGCAGTCATGGGGCGAACCGCCGCCCAGGGAGATCACGAAATCGCACTTGGCTTCTTGCAACTGCGCCAGCCCCTGTTCGACGTTGGCGATGCTCGGGTTGGGCTTGGCGCCATCGAAGATCACCGAGTCGATGTCCTGCATGGCCAGCTTCTCGGCAATCATGCTGGCAACCCCAGCCTTGGCCAGGCCGACGTCGGTGACGATCAACGCCTTGCGAAAGCCATAGTTGCGAATGGCACTCATGGCCTCGTCCAGGCAATCGATGCCCATGATGTTGACGGCTGGAATAAAGAAAGTGCTGCTCATGAGGAAATCTCCAGGCGAATGCCCGATGTGGATATCGATTCAGGCTTTGCCCGACAGGATCGACCGATCGGTCACGGGCGTTGTTGATCTGGCTCAAGGGTCCGTCGTGATAAAGTCGGCGCCCTGAATACCTTCTGCCTTGAGACCGATGACCGCGATGATGGATTTCCAGGAATTTGACGCCGAACTTGAAGACTGGAACGCCCTGCGCGAAAGCACTCCGTTCAGTGGCCTGCTGATCGGCAACGGCGCCAGCCGCGCCGTGTGGGAAGACTTTGCCTACGACTCGCTGTTCGAAAACGCCCGCACCGTGGAAGAAAAACCCCTGGGGCAATCCGAACTCAGCGTGTTCGACGCCCTGCAGACCCGCAGCTTCGAACAGGTGCTGGGGGCCCTGAAGACCACCAGCCGGGTCAACAAGGCCCTGGCCGTCAGCTCGGCGGCACCGCGCAACCGCTACTACGCGATCAAGGAAGCCCTGATCAATACCGTGCATGCCGTGCACATCCCCTGGCGCCTGGTGCAACCGGCCAGCCTGGCGGCGATCAACCAGGAGCTGCGCCGCTACCCCACGGTGTTCACCAGCAACTACGACCTGCTCAACTACTGGGCAGTGCAGCATCAGCCCGAAGGGCTCAGCGACCTGTTCCATGGCGCCGACCCGGCCTTCGAACTGGGCGCCGCCAGCAGCGGGCAGACGCGCATCCTCTACCTGCACGGCGGCCTGCACCTGGTGCGCAACCTGGACGGCAGTGCGCGCAAGCTGACCTCCACCGAAGGCACCCTGCTGGGCAGCTTTGCCATCAACAACACCCTCAAGACCCTGGACGACGTGCCGCTGTTCATCAACGAAGGGCCGCTGGCGGACAAGCTCAAGACCCTGCGCAGCTCGGACTATCTATCGTTCTGCTACCAGCAGTTGCAGGATCATCGCGGCGCCCTGTGCATCTTCGGCCACAACCTCGGCCCCCAGGATGAGCACCTGGTGCAGGCCATCCGCCAATCCGCCGCAGGCACCCTGGCGATCTCCATCTACCCGCGCAGCGCGGCCTTCATCCAGCACCAGAAGCGCCACTACAGCAAACTGTTCGAAGGCCTGGGGCTGACCCTGCGCTTCTTCGATGCCAGGAGCCACGCCCTGGGCAACCCGTCGCTGGCGGTGCCGGTGGAGCGCTGAGCCCCGGCCCTTCCAAACGGCGACTGCAACGACAAACATCGTTGCGCCAGTCGCCTGCCGGCCCTTCGGCGCGGCTCACCGTCAGCGGCTACAGGCTGGGCTGCGTGCCTAGCCGCCGGAATCATTCCTCGCTGCTGTGCACCACCACCAGCAACTGCGCCTGCTCGTCCCCCAGGGAACGGATGCGATGGGGCTTCTGGGCGTTGAAGTGCAGCGCGTCGCCACGGTTGAGAATCACCCGCTCGTTCATGAAGTCCACTTCCACCTGGCCTTCATGGACAAACAGGAACTCCTCCCCCAGGTGCTCCTTGAAGGTCTTGTCGCTGAATTCCCGGGCCGGGTAGATGATGAACGGCAACAGGTTGCGCTCGCTGACCTGATGGGCCAGCACCGCGTAGCCCGGGGCCTGGCCGTCGGCCGCCAGCGACTGGCGCTCGTCATGGCGCACCAGGCTGTAGCTGTCGAGGCTGATGCTGTCCTCGGCGAACAATTCCTCGACCTTGACGTTCAGCGCCTTGGCCAGTTTCAGCGCCGCGGCAATCGACGGCGTGTTCAAGCCGCGCTCGACTTTCGACAGGTAGCTCTTGGTCATCCCGGATTTTTCGGCCAGGGCCTCCAGGGTCACGCCCAGTTTTTTTCTCAGTAATTTCAAACGGATAGACATGCGCAGCGATTAATCCATCAAGGAAACAACGATTGGTGCCTGCCAATGACACAAAGTGTCATATAGCCTCTTAAGTGTCATTAGCGCTCACCCAACAACCTTGCAAGCAGCGGGTGAGCTGCAGATCCGACGTCCATCGCACCCCAGTCAAAGGACCCCGATATGGCCAAGACATTAGCATTGCCCAAAGACCAACTGGTCAAGCAAGCCCTGACCCAGATGCAAAATACCCTGGCGGATAATACGTGGACCGACCGGCAAAAGCTGGCCCTCACCTGCCGCATTCTGTTCGAGAACGGTCATGACTCCGGCCTCGCCGGGCAGATCACCGCCCGCGGCCCGCAACCCGGCACCTACTACACCCAGCAACTGGGCCTGGGCTTCGATGAAATCAGCGCCAGCAACCTGCTGCTGGTCAACGAAGACCTGGAAGTCCTGGAAGGCCACGGCATGCCCAACCCGGCAAACCGCTTCCACAGCTGGGTGTACCGCGCTCGCCCGGACGTGAACTGCATCATCCACACTCACCCGACCCACGTCGCCGCCCTGTCGATGCTCGAAGTGCCGCTCGAGGTCTCGCACATGGACCTCTGCCCGCTGTACGAGGACTGCGCCTTCCTCGAGCCCTGGCCGGGGGTGCCGGTGGGCAACGAGGAGGGTGAAACCATCTCCGCCGCCCTGGGGGACAAGCGCGCGATCCTGCTTTCCCACCACGGCCAGCTGTCCACCGGCGCAAGCATCGAGGAAGCCTGCGTGATCGCTCAACTGATCGAGCGTGCGGCCAAGCTGCAACTGCTGGCCATGGCCGCCGGCACCATCAAGCCGATCCGCCCTGAACTGGGCCGTGAAGCCCACGACTGGATCTCCAAGCCCAAGCGCCACGGCGCCGCCTTCAACTACTACGCTCGGCAAAACCTGAAAAAACACGCCGACTGCCTGAACTGATCCACCCCCTTATGCCTTGCAGGAGTTGCACCATGTCCACATCCAAGATCCACGGCATCATCGGCTACACCGTCACCCCGTTCAGCGCCCAGGGCGAAGGCCTCGACCTGGACGCCCTCGGGCACTCCATCGACCGCATGATCGACGCCGGGGTACACGCCATCGCCCCCCTGGGCAGCACCGGCGAAGGCGCCTACCTGAGCGACGCCGAGTGGGACCAGGTCGCTGAATTCAGCATCCGCCGGGTGGCCAAGCGCGTGCCGACCATCGTCAGCGTTTCCGACCTGACCACCGCCAAGGCCATCCGCCGTGCGCGTTTCGCCGAAGCCAAGGGCGCCGACGTGGTGATGGTGCTGCCGGCCTCCTACTGGAAGCTCAGCGAAGCCGAGATCCTCGCTCACTACCAGGCCATCGGCGCCAGCATCGGCGTGCCGATCATGCTCTACAACAACCCGGCCACTAGTGGCACCGACATGTCGGTGGAGCTGATCCTGAAGATCTTCCACGCCGTGGAAAACGTCACCCTGGTCAAGGAAAGCACCGGCGACATCCAGCGCATGCACAAGCTGCAACTGCTGGGCGAAGGCCAGGTGCCGTTCTACAACGGCTGCAACCCCCTGGCCCTGGAAGCCTTCGCTGCCGGTGCCAGCGGCTGGTGCACCGCGGCGGCGAACCTGATCCCGCAGCTCAATCTCGACCTTTATCAGGCCGTGCTGAGCAACGACCTGGATCGCGCCCGGGCGCTGTTCTACCGCCAGTTGCCGCTGCTGGACTTCATCCTCAAGGGCGGTTTGCCGGCCACGGTCAAGGCCGGGCTGGAACTGACCGGGCTGCCCACCGGCGAGCCGCGCAAGCCGGTGTTCCCGCTGAACGAGGGCGGTCGCCAACAGTTGCAGACGCTGCTGCAGACCCTGGGTTGATTTCCTGAAAAAAAAGCCCGGACGGCTGACGCCGTCCGGGCTTTGGCATGGGCCGCATTCAAGCGTGGCTCAGTGACTGTTCAGCGCCACCGGGGCCTGGGCCTTGAACTGCGGGTCCTGCAGCATCTGCGCAATGAAGTCGTCGGTGATGCGCCGCACATGCTGGTATTGGCCACCATCGGGGTTGGCCCAGCCGCGCCAGGAACGGGTCTGATTGCTGACCCGATACCTGGCCACTTCCTGGTCACCGCGGCTGACATGGAACAGCACCTGGCTGTCCCAAGTGGCCCGGCCCGGCACGATAAACAAGGTCATCGCACTGAGCAGCCCCATGGGAATGTTCTGCCAGCCAAAGTAATCACTGCTGGCCATCACGATCACGTTGTAGCCATCGGCACTGAACCCCGGCTGTACTTGCTCGAAGGTGCCGCGACGACGCAGTTCGTCACGGATCAGGCCGGCAGGGATGGCCCCCATCACACTGACGTTGATCGCCGGCAAGCGCTGCTGGTAATCCACCTCGGCCGGCTTGAGACTGTGGCTGGTCTGGCAACCGCCAAGCCCCAGCATCAGCACCATCAACAACCACAACTGATTGCGCATTACAGATCTCCCGACAGCATGGCCTTGAGCATCGACGCCTTGGGCCCCTGCTCCTCGACGATCAACGACGTGACCTGCTCCATCTTCTGCAGATCGACCCGTTGCAGGCTCGGCACCTGCGGGTATTTGGCGCGCACCAGAGCGGCGTCGCGCTCCAAGTGGTCGCTGTGCAGAAACACGCACTTGGCTCCCGACGCCGACAGGCAGCCGGCGCGGAAATCACCCAGGTAATAGGCCTTGCCGGCTTCCAGTTCCAAGGGGATGGAGAAGTCTTCGCGGCTCCAGGCGGTGGCGTTGCCGCGGTCGAAGTGCAGGTTGTAGATCTCGTAGCGCCCGGGTTTGAGCGGCATCACGAACAGGCTGCCGATGCCGTGCCAGGTCTCGCGCACATCCCGTGGCGTGCGGCCGTAGACCTGGTTGTACAAGCGCGCCGAGGCGAACCCGTCACCGCCCCGCGGGCGAATCAGCAGCATCTGTTCGTGGGCGGTGTGCACTGCCTTCGGCCAGATGCCGACCACCCCCACCACATAGGCCACCCCCGACTGCGAGTCGGGGCGCATGCTCTCGGCAACTTTCGTGGAAGGCAGGCTGTAGCAACCGCTCAACGCCAGCAACGCGGCGAGTAATACGAGAGGGCGAATCATGAGGTCGCAGATCCCTTGGACAATGATCGATAGCGTCAACCCGCGCGCCAGGCCGGCCGAGCGCCCGATGACGGGCGCGGAGGATAATGCAAACGATGGCATTTCGCCATAATTCAGTCGCCAATCGGCTGGCGGCCTCCCAGATCACAATACGCGTCCCTCGCTCGGCCTCCGGGGCGAACGCCTGGTGCTTGTGCAACACCCACTGCATGCACAAAGCCCGAACGCTGGTCCGGGCTTTGTGCTGTCGAGGGTGTGTCGAGCCGCGCCTAAACGGCAGTCAGGTCCTTGATGTTGTGGCTCGGGCCGTTGGCCTTGACGCTGGCGATGCCTTTCTCCCGGGCCGCGTCGGACGAGTAGGTTTCACTGCTGCCGATGATCTGGTGATTGGCCGCCTTGAGGTTGAAATAGGGTTTGCCATCCTTGGCGCTCTTGCGCTCGTAGCGCTCCTCCAGTGGGCTGTTGGCCTGCACCGAGGCGATGCCGTTCTCGGCCGCGGCGCGAGTGGTGTACAGCTCGCTGGTGAGAATGGTCTCGGCATTGGCTGCCTTGAGCACGAAACGAAACTGCTCGTTGCTGCTTTTCTTCAACTCATACCATCCGGACATCATGCTGCTCCTGGTCTTGATCGATGGGCGTTGCGCCTTGAGAGTAAAGACCCTTTCGGCCATTCAGCCATTGCCCTGGTGGCTGAAAAAACGGTTCTCCACCCGGGCCAGCCCCAGATGTTCCCGCAGGCTGCGTCCCGTATAGCGCTGGCGAAACAGGCCCCGGCGTTGCAGCTCGGGGGTGATCAAATGGACAAAATCGTCGATGGCCCCCGGTAAATGGGTGAACAGCACATTGAAGCCATCGGCAGCGTATTCCTCGTACCAGGTGGCCATCTCATCGACGATCTGCCCCGGGGTCCCCACCATGACCTTGTGCCCACTGGCGGACAGGCTGCGCAGCAACTGCGCCAGGGTCGGCCGTTCCCGGCGGATCAGGTCCACCACCAGTTGCCGGCGGCTCTTGTGCCGATCGGTGGGAGCCACGTCCTCCAGCAGCGGCACCTGGGCCTGCAGGGGCCAGGCGCACAGGTCGATGTCCAGGTCCAGCAGATAGGACAGCGCCTTGAGCTGTGCCTGCGGGTCCTGCAGCTCCTGCAGCTGCTGGTACTTTTCCTGCGCCTCGTTGAAGGTCCGGCCTACGGTCGGGGCGATGCCGGGGAAGATTTTCAACTGCCCGGCATGGCGCCCATAAGCGGGAAGTCGTTCCTTGAGTTCGGCATAGAACTGCCTGGCCTGTGGCAGCTCGGTCTGGGCGGTGAACACCAGTTCGGCGCAGCGTGCCGCCAGTTCGCAGCCCGGCCCCGATGAGCCGGCCTGGGCAATCAGCGGCCAGCCCTGCAGCGGCCGCGGCGCATTCAACGGGCCCTGCACCTGGAAATGCCGGCCTCGGTGCTCAAGCAGGTGCATCCTTTGCGGGTCGAGCCAATGGCCGCTGGCCTTGTCCCGGGGGAAGGCATCGTCGGCCCAGCTGTCCCACAGGCCGCTGACCACATCGAAAAACTCCTCGGCACGGGCATAGCGCTCGGCATGGCTTGGCGGCTCGGGGTAATTGAAGTTCTCGCCGCCGATCAGCCCCGTGACCAGGTTCCAGCCGGCACGCCCCTGGCTCAGGTGATCCAGGGAAGCGAACTTGCGCGCCAGGTTGTAGGGCTCGTTGAAGGAGGTGCTGGCGGTGGCGATCAGGCCGATATGCCGAGTCACCACCGCCAGGGCCGGCAACAGGGTCAGCGGATCCCAGCGCAAGCTGTAGGAACTGTGGGCCAGGACCCGTGGATCGAGGTCGCCCACCGCCACGTTGTCATTGAGAAACAGCGCATCGAAGCAGCCGCGCTCCAGGGTTTGCGCGTAATGCCGGTAGCGCTGGAAATTCAGCGAGGCATCGGCATCCGCCTGGGGATGGCGCCAACTGCCGCCATGGGCGCCAGAGCCGGAGAGAAAGGCCCCCAGCCCCATCTGCCCGCCGCGCTCAGCCACGGCTGGCGCCCTCCTCGGCCGTCGGCAGCGGCACCGGGGCCGTGCGCAGCAACAGGCTGACGGCCGCCCAGGCCAACAGCATCGCCAGCGCCAGGAACCCCATCACTGCGCGATAACCGTTGAGAAAGGCCTGCTGGGCATCATCCGGCGGCGTCGCGGAAAAATGGTGGAACAAGCCCACCCCCAGCGCCAGCCCGATGCCGCCGCCGACGTTATGCAGGGTCATCAGCGAGCCCATGGCCACCGAGCCCACGTCCTGGGGCACCGAGGAGATCCCCAGCACCGTCGATGGCCCGAGAATGCTCGCCCAGCCCAGGCCCATGACGACAAAGGCGCCCAGCAGGTAAGGCAACGAGGTCTGGCGATCGAAACCGGCCTGCAACAACGCCGACAGCACAAACAGCAGCAGCCCGGTCTTGATCAGCAGCGCCGGGCCCTTGCGGTCCACCAGGCGCCCCACCAGCGGCGACAGCAGCGCCACCCCCAGGGTGGTGGGCAACAGCAACAGGCCGCTGGCCTGCAGGCTTTCACCACGGATCTGCGCCAGGTACAGCGGCATGACGAAAAACGCCACGCAGTAGAACAGCGCCAAGCCGAAGCTGGCCGTCACGGCGGCGACAAAACGTCGGTTGGCGAACAGCTTGAGGTCGATGATCGGCGCCGCGACCCGTTGCTCCACCAGCAGGAACGCCCCCAGGGCCAGCACTGCCACGGCGACCAGGCCCAGGGTCAGGTTCGAGCCCCAGCCCCACACGCCGCCCTGGACGATCACCAGCACCAGGCTTGGCAAGCCGATCAGCAACAGCAGCGCGCCCCAGCCGTCGAGCCGCGCACCGGCTTCGCCCGCCCGCGATTCCTTCACGCTGAAGCTGCAGATAGCCAGGCTCAACAGTACGAATGGCACGTTGATGAGGAAGATCCACTGCCAGCCGAACGCACTGGTAATCAGCCCGCCCAACACCGGGCCGACCGCCAGCCCCACGCCGTTGACCCCGAACAGCACGCCGAAGGCCCGGCCCTGTTCGGCAGTGTCGAAGGTACTGGAGACAATCGCTCCCGAGGCGGTGTAGAGCACCGCACAGGCCAGGCCCTGGAGCACCCGGGCACCGATCAGGGTGTCGATCTGCCCCGCCAGCCCGGCTGCCAGGGAAGCCAGGCCGAACACCGCCAGGCCAATGAACAGCACCCGCTTGCGTCCGTGCAGGTCCGCCAGGCGCCCCACCAGCACCATGAAGCTCGACAGCGCCAGGATGAAGCCGTTGATCACCCATTGCAGGGCGTCCACCGAGGCCCCGAGGTCGGCCTGCAGGGCCGGTAACGCGGTGTTGACGATGGTGAAATCCACACAGCCGAGAAAACTGGCGATGCTCACACCGAGCAATGCCCACCATTTGCGTTGCTGTTGCGCAAAAACGCTCATGGAAACTCCTTGTCAGTCATAGAAAAACCGTTATCCGCAGGAGCCCTGGCGCACAGGCCCTTGGGCTCTGTAGCGCGCCAACGGACGCTTTCGCTGGCAAGCCAGCTCCTACGGAGGTCAGCGAAAACAACAGGTCTGGGCGGGTCAGATGGCGATGGCGCCGCTGGTCCAGTTGGGGTGAATGGCGCCGGGCAAGGTGAAGGGAATCGGAATCCCGCGCTTCTTGAACTTCAGCGGCAGCCAGCGCACCCGGTCCGGGCTGTGGGGCTCGATCAAAAGCTCGCGGCTGGTGGCCATGGCCGTGGTCATCTGCTGCGGGTAGAGCACGTAGTGGTAACCCTCGTCGGCCCACAGCGGCAGGATGATCGGGATCTCTTCGAGGATGTATTCCCGGCACTGGGCCGCCGCCCGCTCGATGTCCGCGTGTTCGTCACGCAGGCGCAGGCGCTCGGTGAACACGCCGATGGTGCTGTCGATGGCGTCGCGCAGTTCCTCGCGCTGCTGGTAGACCTGGTTCAGTTGCTGGCGCAGTTCGGCATAGCGATCACTGGCCAGCTCCTGGTTCCAACGGGTGATGTGATACGGCACCCGCAGGCCGTCGAGAATGTCCTGGTTGCGCGCCAGCCAGGCATCGCCCTCGCGGATCGACGCCGACAGCGCCTCCCCCGGGGATTTGCCGTGCTTGTTGTGGCGTTGCAGGGTGTCGGCCACCACCACCTTGACGTGGCTGAAGCCCGACTGGTTGATCAGGTGGATGGTGGACCGCAGTTTCTGGTCCTCGTGGTATTCCTGGCCGACGCTGACCGCCAGTACCACCCGCTTGCCGTCGAATTCGTGCTCCTCGCCGCCCTTGTTGAAGTAGGCCTTGAGGTTGATTTCCTGCACCTTGCTCATGAGTTCAGCTCCAGTAGGCCAAAGGCTGGTGTTCGCCGTAGTAACCGATAAAGACCCCGAGGGTGACCCGGGTGCTGCTGGCCGAAGGGCGCACGGCGTGGATCAGCCGCGGGTTGAGCAGGATCAGGTCGCCGGGCTCGGGCTTGACCACGAAATCCGGCGGCGGCAGCAGGTGGCGTTCGATGCCGTAGGCCCGCTCGCCCTTCAGGCGGTTGTACTCCTGCTCGTCCGGCTCGATGCCCCAGATCTCCAGCTCGCCACCGTCCTCGGGGATCTCCAGGTAGATGTTGGTGGACAGCTGGGTCAGCAGCTGCGGGCTGTGGCCCTCGGGGGCATTGCGTTCAAGCTTGTCGGTGTGGGGCGTGAGATCGACCCCCGAACCCTGGAAGCGGGCGATGCCGACGAAGCACTTCTGCCCGTCCACCTGCAACAGGTGCGCGCCCTGGGGCCAGACTTCGTCCAGCAGCAGGCGCAGCTCGTCGATGGGCGAGGCCAGGGGCCGGAATAGATTGCGGATCTTGCGGATGTTGGGCAGGGCCAGGGCGTGATACTCGGCCCGGCTCTGCTCGTCCTGGATCTCGATGTAGGCCTTGCCGACCCGGACGAACTCCTGCTGCTGGCTGAAGGCACTGCGCAGCTCCTGCTGGTACAGATGATCCCGCGCCACCTGCAAGGTATCCGGCGGGCAGAAACCTTTGAGCTGAACGCCGTAAGAGCGTTTTTCCACAACATCGAGAATGTGCCGCGCTTCAAGTTTGTCGGCGGTAGTGACTGTGAACATGCAAGCTCCCTTAATTCCCTGGAAGTAGCGACGAAGTACAACACCGGTAGAACGTAATAATTTGTTTCAGGGCCACCTTAGGCAGTTGCGAAGGCCTTGTGAAATACCCTTTATCTCTAATATCCAAACTTAAAAATGTATCGAAAATCAGGCAAATAGCCGCCTTCACAGGCACTTTAAAGAGACTGCGGAAAGATTATGAAATTTGCTGATAGTTAACTTAAGCGATGAACATCTTTGCTGTTTTTTATTTAACGACTCCCGAGGTTAATTAATAAAACTGCCACGCAGTCATTCAACTTCATTGAATTGACCATCCATATAAGCCGCCGCATCGAAAGACGTCTGGATGATGCCCTCCTCGCGATAGAGATCGGCGGTGTGCTGCACGTCTTCCACCACGGTCGGGCCCACGGCGATGCGCCGGGGCAGCGAGTAGCGATTGGAACGTTCATGTACCTCCACCGGCAGGCCGCTGTAGCTGGCCTGGATCTGCGAAAACTCGCTCTGGTGCTGGTTGGCCCAGGCATAGGCACGATCCAGGCGCCGCAGGAAGTCGGCGATCTGCTGCGGCTTGTCGCGGATCGCCTGGTCGTTGGCCACCAGCAGCATGTGCCCGGCGAACAGACCTTCGCCACTGACCAGCACCCGGCTGCCGCCCTCCATCTGCACCATGCTGGTGTAGGGATCCCAGGTGGACCAGGCGTCGGCCTGGCCGTTGCTCAACAGGCTGCGGGACTCGGCCGGCTGGAGAAAGATGAACTGCGCGTCGCTGCCGTGCAGGCCCACCGAACGCAGGGCAGCCAGGGCCAGGAAATGGCCGATGGAACCGCGGGTGGTAGTGATGCGCCGGCCCTTGAGGTCGGCGGCCTGCTCCAGCGGCGAATCCTCCTTGACCAGGATCGCCACCGCGGTCGGCGTGACCTTGAGCTTGATCACCCCCACGGTCTTGAGCGGCGCCCCGGCCGCGGCGGCGAACACAAAGGGCGCATCCCCCAGGCTGCCGATGTCCACCGCCCCGGCGGCCAGTGCCTCGGCGGTGGGCGCTGCGGCAGCGAAGGAAGCGAACTCGATGGGGTACGGCACCTGCTCCAGCTCCCCCGCCGCCTGCAGCAGAATCTTCAGCGACTGCTTCTGGCTGGACACTCGCAACGCCGGCTGCGCCAGCGCACTGCCCAGCCACAAACACAACACCACTCCCTGTAGGAACCGGCTTGCCGGCGAATGGCCCCTGAATCCTGTACTGGTCATGCGGCCGCCTTCGCTGGCAAGCCAGCTCCTACGAGATGGATATCGGTCATGCCTAGAACGCCAGGCTGAAACAGCGGCTGTAGGAGCCAGCTTGCTGGCGAATGGTCCTGGAACCCTGCACCACTCATGCGGCCGCCTTCGCTGGCAAGCCAGCTCCTACGAGATCGATACCGGTCATGCCTAGAACGCCAGGCTGACACAGCGGCTGTAGGAGCCAGCTTGCTGGCGAATGGCCCTGAAACCCTGCACCACTCATGCGGCCGCCTTCGCTGGCAAGCCAGCTCCTACGAGATAGATATCGCTCATGCCTAGAACGCCAGGCTGACACAGCGACTGTAGGAGCCAGCTTGCTGGCGAATGGTCCTGGAACCCTGCACCACTCATGCGGCCGCCTTCGCTGGCAAGCCAGCTCCTACGAGATAGATATCGGTCATGCCTAGAACGCCAGGCTGACGCGGCTGTAGTAATAACCACCGCCCAATCCGTAGGGCGAGAACATGCCGTACTCGTACGTACCCGCCCAGGCCTTGAGGCCGATCTTGTCCGGGTACACGTCGAACAGGTTGTTGGCGCCCACCGCGACGGTGAGGTTCTGGGTCACGTCGTAGGCCACGTCCAGGTCGGTGATCCACTTGGCGCTGTAGGTGCGGTCGTTGGCCGGGATGTTCGAGCCTTCGGTGTACTCGCCAAAGCGGGTCAGTTGCAGGTTGGTGGTCCAGTCGCCGACCTTGTAGTTGCTGGAGAGGATCCACTTGTCCTTGGGCGTGGATCGGGTCAGGTCGATCTGCTGCTGGCGGTCGAACAGCACATAACCCGCCCCCAGGCGCGACAGGGCCGCCGGGGTGTCCGCCAGGTCGCGGATGGTGGTCTTGTTGTGGTTGTAGGCGACACTCCATTTCGCCGTGCCGTACTCGCCGAACGACTGGCGGTAGTCCGCCACCAGGTCCACGCCCTTGGTCCGGGTGTCCGCGGCGTTGGTGTAGTACTGCCCGGCAAGGTTGGGCGACAGGCCGTTCTCCACCAGGATCTGCGACACCGCCGGGCCCTTGAGGATGCCGGTCTGGAGAATGCGCTTGTCGATGTCGATCAGGTAGAAGTCGGCGGTCAGGCGCAGCCGCTCGGTGGGCTCGGCGGTGAAGCCCAGGCTGTAGTTGCGCGAGGTTTCCGGCTCCAGGTCCTTGGCGCCCAGGGCCACCGCTTCCGGCGAGTTGGGGCGCATCTGCTTGGTGCGCACCGAGCTGGTGGTGCCACCGGCGCCGAATTCGGTGACAGTGCTGGTGGTGGAAAACACGCTCTGGGCCAGGGACGGTGCACGGAAGCCGTTGCTCACCGCCGCCCGCACCGCGTACCCGGGGAGGAACTCGTAACGGGTGGTGAGCTTGCCGCTGGTGGTGTCGCCCACCCCGAGGTTGTACTTCTCGTAGCGTGCCGCCGCGCCGACGTACCAGTTGGGGGTGATGTTCAGGCCCAGGTCGATATAGGCCGCCTCGCTGTGGCGCTTGAGGCTGTAGGCATCTTCCGGGGTGGTGCCGTTGACCGAGAACAGCCCCGGGTCCGGCACCACTCCGGCGAACGGCCCGGTGGCCGGGACATAGCTGCCCTGGCCGTAGGAGTTGGCTTCGCCCTCTTCCAGGGCGTATTTCTCCCAGCGATATTCCACGCCGAAGGAGGTTTCCAGCGGGCTGCTCCAGCCGATGTCCAGGGCCCGGGAAAAATCCAGGTTGTTGGTCCACTGGTCGAACACCAGGTTGCCCAGGTGGAAGTCGTGCTGGCTGTAGGGGCCGTTGGAGATGTTCAGGTTGTTGGCCGTATCGAGCACACCGCGATCCTTGCCGTAGGTGCTCGACAGGTCCCAGTCCCAGCCACCGAGCAGGCCCTTGGCGCCGCCGGCAACCTGGAAGTCGGTCTCGCGGATTTCCCGCCGCGCCTGGCCACCGTTGGGGTACGGCGCATTGGGCACCCCCGCCAGGCTGGTGATGTCGGTGGGCTTGCGATGCCCCAGGTCCTTGTTGCTGTTGCGGTAGCTCAAGGTCGAAAACGAATACAGCTTGAGGTCGTCGTCCAGGGGCAGCTCGGCGTTGTAGGCCAGGCTGGTGGTGCGGTCACGGCCCAGGCCGTACTCGGTGCCCCAGCCCTGGCGATTGCTTTCCCGAGGGTCCGGCGAGCCGTCGGCCTGCTTGAAGTACAGCTGGCCGCTGGCGGCGCTGGAGCGCTCGTAAGGCTCCTGCAGCTTGGCGTCCCAGGACAGGTTGATGAAGCCGCCGTTCTCTCCCAGCTTGTTGCCCCAGTTGAAGGCTTCGTGGCCGGTGGTGCCGTCGCCGTCGTAGTACTGGCCCAGGGTGGTGTCGGAGGTCAGGCCTTCGGCGTTGCGCTTGAGGATGATGTTGATCACCCCGGCGATGGCGTCCGAGCCGTACTGCGCCGCCGCGCCATCGCGCAGCACTTCGATGCGCTCGATGGCCGCCGTGGGAATCAGGTCCAGGTCCACCGGCACCGAGGCGTTGCCGACCCGCGCGCCATTGTTGATCAGCGCCGAGTTGTGCCGGCGCTTGCCATTGATCAGCACCAGCACCTGGTCGCCACCCAGGCCGCGCATGCTCACCCCGCGCACCAGAAACGCGGTGCCGCCACCGTTGATGGTGGGCACGTTGAACGACGGCAGCAGCCGGCCGAGCATTTCTTTCAGGCCATTCTGGCCGATGCTGCGCAGCTGTTCGCTGTCGATCACATCGATCGGCGCCGGGCTGTCGGTGACGGTGCGTTGCTGGCTGCCGCGCACGCCAGTGACCACCACGGTGCCCAGGGTCTCGTCGGCGGCCAGCAGCTCCACAGGCGCCGCCAGGCCCAGCAGGCCAAGGCTCACGGGGGCGGCGCTGAGGACGATATTACGCAAGGAAATACTCATGACTTCAGATCCTTTTGAAGGGGGCTCAGCGCGCTCGGGCAGCAACGGTTTCAACTTCGATCAGGGCGCCGGGCAGTACCAGCCCCGCCACCTGCACCGTGGTCCGGGCCGGCTTCAGCGGCTGTTGCTGGGTGCCGAAGAACTCGCGGAAAGCCACCTGCAGGCCGTCGAAATCCAGCTTGCCGCCCAGGGCCGGGTCCCCCACCAGGTAGATCCGCAGTTGCACCACATCCCCCAGCCCCAGGCCCTGGCTGGCGAGAATCGTCTCGATCTTGCGCAACACCACCCGGGCCTGCGCCTCGGTGTTGCCCACGGCGTGGATCTGCTCCTTGGGCGCCTTGGGGTCCTGCGGGTCCGGCAGCAAGCCGGAGAGGTAAGTCACCTCGCTGTTGGCGGGCAGGGTCACCGATTGCAGGATCGGTGAATTGGGATAGCTGGACGGCACGCGCTGGATTCCTGCGGCCCAGCTGCTGCTGGCGGCCATCAGCAGCCCCAGCCCCACGGCGGTGTGTTTTATCGACATGCAAAGACGCTCCAAGGTGATGAATGCCAGCCTCGGAGGTCCGCTACCCGGCAGGGTGATTGTTCTGTAGTAGACGCTTCGCGCTTGGCCCCCGCTGCGACGCTGCGCAGAAACAGGCTCGGCGTTCTCAGGCCGTTTGCTGCAACGACGAGCCTTGCGCCCGCTGGAAAAGCTGCCGCACCACGCGCCGCGCCGCACCGGCCGCGGCTTCCTGCCAGATGCCCACGCCACTGTGGGCCAGGCCGTCGCTGGTCAGGTAGACCCGGCCCTGGGGCGGGTTGAGCAGGCTGTAGTCCGGCTCGGCCACTTCGTGGCTGATCCAGGGACCGAAGTTGTAAGGGATCCGGCTCCAGGCAATCACCAACGGCTTGCGCAGTTCATGGCTGTGGCCAGGGTGCAGCAGCTCCACCGCCTGACGGGAAATCTCGATCTGCTGGGCCAGGCTCTTCTCAGCGAACCGACGCGCGGTTTCACCGTTGTTGTAAGCCGCCACCAACACCCCTTCGGCCTGGTTGAAGCCCCCGCTGGGGTACCACAACCCGGAAGCCTCCTGGTTGATGAAGGACAGCCCGCCATAGATCTGGTACTGGCTCTCCCAGAAGCGCCGGGACTGCCAGGCCACCTTGTTGGCATAGCCGAACTGCACCGCGCCGATGGCCTGGCGCACCGGGGCGCTGAAATTGTTGTCGACCCTGGCCAGCAGCGGCAGAGGCAGGCTGCTGATCACATAGTCGGCCTTCAGACGCTGGGTGCGGCCGCTGCGCCGGTCCAGGTACACCACCTCGGCATGCTCGGCATGATTGTTGATCGAACGCACTTCGCTGTGCAGCCGCAACTGCCCTTGCAGACGCCGGGCAAAAGCCTGGGGGATGCGGTCCATGCCGCCCACCGGCTGGAACATGGTGGGTGAGAACTCCGGGTATTCGTCGATCATCAGCGCCGTGGTCAGCGCCGGGTTGAGCAGGGTCTGCAACGGCAGCGGCTCGTTCTTCTGCGCCAACTGGTCACCGGCCCCGGGCCAGACCTTGTAGCCGGAACGGGCCGAGCCCAGGTACTCCAGCTTGTCCGAGAGATCGCCCCAGGTTTTCAGGAAACTCAACAGGTTGCTGCGATCGGCTGGGGTCAGCTCCTGGTCCAGGGCATGACGATTGACCGCCTTGGCCAGCAGCTCGGAAAAATGTCCGCGGCTGTCGTTGACCGCCTGGCGAATCTGCAGCGCCGGCTGGTTCAGGTCCGGGCGCACCAGGGCATTGCGACTGGTGTTGACCAGTACCTCCAGCTCCACCCCCAACTCGCGGCAGTAGCCGAGCATCAACTGATGGTGGCTGGGCAGGCGGCCAGCCCCGGCGTTGAGGTAGAACCCCTGGTCGAACTCGACGACCTGCGCACTGCCGTCGCTGTACTCCACCCGGTCACCGCGGCGCAGCGTCCAGTTGCGCCCGCCCACCCGGTCCCGGGCTTCCAGCAGGGTGACCTTGAACCCGGCCTTGTGCAGCTCGTAGGCGCTCACCAGGCCACCGATCCCGGCACCGATCACCACCACATGGGCGCCCTTGCCCACTGCCGCAGTGGGCAGCGCGGCATAGTTTTCCTCGAAGGCTTCAGCCGTAGGCGCAGCACCGAACAGCCCCATGACCGCACTCGCCGCCTGAACGCCGCCGACCGCAGCAATACGGGCGATCAATTGTCTTCTGGTCAGTGGCATACAAGCACTCCCTGCGACGGATGGATAGTGCGTTCGGTTATAGCCCGTCGACTTATGCAGTCACTTGGGTCTATGGAAGCCATCCTAGGGGCGCTTATTTAATAAGAGAAATACATTTTAAGCATATGCAAATATTACTTTGTTTCATATTCAAGCCAAAAGATTCTGCGCTCCACGCATAGCCTGCTTGCCTCCCTACTGCCCCGGGGAAGCCGGCTCCCCAGCACCGCGCGCAGCTCAGCGCGCCTTCGCAGGCACACCGGCGCCTACGGCCTGGGCGGCATCGAGAACCCGCAACAGATTGCCGCCCCAGATCTTCTCCAGGTCCGCTTCGCTATAGCCCGCCGCCAGCAGTCGTTCGGTGATCCGCGGCAATTGCGTCACGTCCTCCAGCCCCTGCACGCCACCGCCGCCGTCCCAATCGGCACCGATGCCCACATGCTCGGGGCCGACCACGTCGAGGATGTGCAGCAGGTGGCGCATGTAGTCGTCCAGGTTGGCGCGGGGCTGCGGGTAGCGGGCCTCGACCTGGCGAATGCGCTCGGCCAGGTCTGCCACCTGTGCCGGGCTCAGGCTGGCGGCCAGGCGAAACTCGCGGTACAGCGGGCCCAGGGCCTTGTCCCGCTCGGGGTTGGGCACAAGGTTGATCAGGTCGCTGGGAAAGCTGTTGACCTGCACCACCCCGCCCCTGGCCGCCAGTTGCCGCAGGCGCCGGTCATCCAGGTTGCGCGGGTGGGCGGTGATGGCCCGGCTGCTGGAATGGGAGGCAATGATCGGCGCCCTGGACAGGGCCAGTACCTGGTCGAACACCGGGTCCGAGGCGTGGGACACATCCAGCAGGATGCCCAGGCGGTTGGCCTCGGCCACCAGCTCCCGCCCCGCCGGGCTCAGCCCTCGCCATTGCGGCAGGGCGCTGGCCGAGTCGGCGAAGTCGTTGTTGGCCGAGTGCACCAGGCCGAGCATGCGCAGCCCCTGGCGATAGTAGGTGTGCAAGCGCCCGGGGTCAGCGGCCAGGGGCTGGGCATTTTCCATGCTGATGAACACCGCCCGCTGGCCACGGCCGACGATGGCCGGTACATCGCCAGCCGTCAGGGCCAGGGCGAAGTCATCGGGGTGGGCGGCGATCAGGTCGTGGATCCGCGCCAGCACCGCCAGCCCATGTTCGCTGGCCAGGGTCCGGCCTTCGGCGGTGAGCGGCCCCTGGGGGGTGAAAATGGCCCAGAAACCGCCATCCAGGCCGCCCTCTTTCATCCGTGGCAGATCGACCTGGGACAGGTCGTCCTGGTAGCGATGGCGCTGGGTGATGTCCCAACCGGGGCGGGCCAGTTGCATGGGGGTATCGAGGTGGCTGTCGAGCACCGTAAGGCGCTGGTGCAAGGCTTGGGCGGGGCTGTCGGCCAAGGCCCAGGGGCTGGCTAGCGCCAGGCACAGCAAGGTTCGGGTAAACATGGGGCCTCCTGGCCAATGAAAGAAATCTCCCCTCCGGATGGTAGGAGCTGGCTTGCCAGCGAAGGCGTCCTCTGGGGCAGTGCATGGCTTGAGGGCCTATTCGCCGGCAAGCCGGCTCCTACATGGGGTGTCAGGTGTTCTGTAGGAGCTGGCTTGCCAGCGAAGGCGTTCTTCGGGGCAGTGCATGGCTTGAGGGCCCTTTCGCCGGCAAGCCGGCTCCTACACAGTCAGGTCCAGTGGAAGCTGCGGTCCCATAGGCCGGATACGTCCAGTTGCTGGGGCAGCACGCCTGCCTCGAAGAACAGGTCGGCCACGTCCTGCTGGGATTTCACCGCTGCGTCGTCCACCGGTTGCAACAGGCGCGGGCCGCTCTGGGCCCGGTACTGGGCCAGGAATACTTCCCGGGGCATGCCGAGGATCTGCGCGCTCTTGGTCGCCCACTCCTCGGGGTGGCTGGCGATCCATTGCCAGGAGCGGTACTCGCGCAGGATGTAGTCGGTGATCGCCGCATGCTTGAAGGGGTCGGCAATGCTCTGCTGGTTGGCGGCGATCACATAGTTGCCGGAAAGGTAACCCTGGCCGGTCTTCAGTACCCGGGCGCCGGCCCGCAGCTCGGCCAGCTGGATGAAGTAGCCGAAGCTGACCCAGGCATCCAGGGCACCATTCTGGAAGGCCGCGAACCCGTCCTGGGGAGTCAGTGCCATGGGCAGGATGTCATCGAAGCCCAGCCCCTGCTCCTTCAGGGCCTTGAGCAAAAAGTAATGGGAACTGGTGGAGCGGATATAGCCGATGCGCTTGCCCTTGAGCTCGGCCACCGATTGCACCGTGGAGCCCTTGGGCACGATGAAGGCCTGGTTGTTGACGTCGCCGGTGAGCACCGCGATCAGCTTCACCGGGGCGTGGTTCTTGATCCCGAAGATCGGCGGGATCTCGCTCATCGGTGAAATATCCAGGGTGCCACTGACCAGGGCTTCGAAGCTCAGGTTGCCACCGGTGAACTCGGCGTACTTGACCTTGTAGGGGGGCGCCTCGATGCCGGCCTCGGCAAAGAAGCTCGGCGCCGCGCCCTTGTAGGTGGCGACATTCAGGGTCACCCCGGCCAGCTCCGAGGCGGCCCCCAGGCCCAGGCGCGGCAAAGCGCCGGCGAGACCGGCCAGGGCCGAAAGTTGCAGAAAGCGACGACGTTGCATGAGGGCTGTCCTTAGTCGAGAAAATCCGCTTCTTCGCGCACGATCCGTTCGCGGTAGGGCTGGAAACTGAACCAGCCACCGAACTCGGTCCCCACCTGGCGGGCGGTATGGCGCGCCACTTCGTGGGGAATCGGGCGCGGGGTGCCGGCAGCTTCCGCCAGCAGTTGGGCCTGGGCGGCGTTGTCCATGGCGATAAAGCGCCAGGCCGCGGCCTCGACGGTTTCCCCCACGGTGAGCAGGCCATGGTTCTGCAGGATCAGGGCCTTGTGGCCCTGGAGCGCTGCGGCGATCCGCGCGCCTTCGCTGGCCTCCAGCACCACCCCGGAGAAGTTGTCGAACAGCCCATGGCGCTCATAGAAAGCGCAGGCGTCCTGGGTCAGCGGGTCCAGCAGCCGGCCCAGGCTCGACCACGCCTTGCCGTACAGCGAATGGGCATGGGCCGCAGCCACCACCTGCGGATGGGCTTCATGAAGTGCCGCGTGAATGGCGAAGGCCGCCAGGTTCAAGGCGCCCTCGCCTTCGACAATGGCGCCTTCGGGGTCCACCAGCAGCAGGTCGCTAACCCGCACATGGCCGAAATACACCCCCACCGGATTGACCCAGAAGTGATCCGCGCGCCCTGGGTCGCGCACGGTGATATGCCCCGCCCCGCCCATGTCGAAACCCAGCCGGGCGAATACCCGGAAGGCCGCGGCCAGGCTTCGTTTGCGCTCAAGGCGCTCCAGCTCGACCGTGGCTTGCCGGGGCGGATGCTCCCAGCGGTGAACCGTGTGGCCATCGCGGCGCAGGTCATACACCGCTGGGCGAAAATGTGCCGTCATGGCGGCTCTCCTTCAGGTTGTTGAGGGGCTAATAACCACGCTCGACCTGCACCGGGTTTTCCAGGGGCAGGCCGTCGCGCCAACGCTGGATATTGCGTCCCAGCAAGCGGGCGAGGTTCAGGTAGACCCCGGGTGAGTTGGCCGAGGTGTGGGGCGACAGGCGAATGCGCGGGTGGCGGTAGAAAGGATGGCCCTCGGGCAGCGGCTCGGGGTCGGCCACATCCAGGCTGGCCAGGCCAATGCGCCCGCTGTCCAGGGCCTGCAACAACGCGGGCTGATCGATCAGCGCACCGCGGGCGATATTGATCAGGTGCAGCCCCGGCTTGGCCGCAGCCAGTACCTGGGCATCGATGACCTGGCGGGTCTGCTCGGTCAACGGCACCGCCAGCAACAGGTGATCGGCCCGGGCAAACAGTTCATGCAGGTCGGCGACCGGCTCCACTCCAGGCACCGCCAACGGCTGCGCCGAGCGCCGCAGGGCCAGCACCTGCATGCCCAGGGCCTGGGCCTTGGGCGCCAGTTCCCGGGCGATGCTGCCAAAGCCGAACAGCCCCAGGGTGCTGCCGGCCACCGCCGCCAGCGGTCGCTGGCGCCAGTGTTCAGGGGTATCGATCCAGACCTGAGGCAACGCCTTGGCAGCGGCGAAAATCGCCGCCAGGGCGAATTCGGCAATGCTCTCGGCGGTGCTGCCGCGGGCGCTGGCCACCGGCATTGCGTGCCACAGCCAGGAAGGAAAGTAGTCCAGGCCCGAGGTCGCCAGTTGCACGAAGCCCAGGCCGAAGGGCCAGCCCGCTGGCGCTTGGGAGGCATCGCGAAACTCGGCGTGGGGCGCAGCCAGCAGGACCTGGATGTCCCGCGGCAGGTCCCGAGGCAAGCCCCGGGGCAGGCTCAGCACTTCGACCCCGGGCAGCCACTCGCGCAACTGCCGGTTGAACCCTTCGTCGAGCTGGCTGGCGATCCGGGTCATGCCTGGGCTCCGCGGCTGGGCAAGGCAAAGGCGGCTCGGCCGACAGCGCCGAGGATCGCATCGTTCTGCGGCGTGTGAATGCGGCTGCACAGCACATCGCGGTAATGCCGTTCGATGGGGTTGCCCCGGGCCAGCCCGGGATTGCCGATGGCCTCGATGCCCAGCTCCACCGCGCTGATGGCATGGCTGGTCACCAGGAACTTGATCTGGGTAGCCTCGCCGGGGGCGATCCGCCCTTCGGCGGCGGCATCCAGCAACAGTCGATTGTTCAGCAGCAAGGCGTCGATGCGCCCGAGCAATTCCTGAAAGCGCGGCAGGCTCGACAGCGGCGCGCCGAGGTTGGCCGGGGTGCGCTGGGCCAGCCAGCCCAGTAGCCAGTCGCGGGCCGCGCGGGCCACGCCGTCGTAGATCGCCGAGAGCAGCACCGCCAGCCAGAGCACGCCCTTGCTGTCCAGCTCGGAAGGCCGGGGCACATTGGCCGGCTGGATGTCCACCGCCTGCTCCAGGGGCACGAACACCTCGTCGAAGACCACGTCATGGCTGCCGGTGGCGCGCATGCCCAGGTGGTCCCAGGTTTCCTCGACGACGATGCCCGGGCTGTCGCGGTGGACCAGCCAGGTGCCGACCTGCGGCTGCGGCTCATCACTGCGGGCCCAGACCGAGAGCCACGTCAGCCCGGGAATCCCGGTGGAGTAGATCTTGCGCCCACTGAGCAGCCAGCCGCCCTCGACCCGCCGCGCAACAGTCGCCGGCAAGCCGCCCCGGGCCGGGGTGCCGAGGTCCGGCTCGACCCGCAGGGCATTGATCAAGGCGCCCTCTTCTACGGCCTCCCGGGCCACTCGCTGGCGCAGGTGCAGCGGCCAGGCGGTGTTCTGCTGCAGCCGCGTGTGCTGCAGGTACTGCATCACCAGCACCAAGGCGGTAGAGGGTTCGCCCCGAGCCACCGCGCCTACCACCCGGCGCGCCTGGGCCAGGGTCGCCTCGCTGCCACCCAGGGCCCGGGGGACGGTCAGGGCCAACAGGCCATGCTGGTGCAGGCGCTGCAGGTTGGCGTGGGGAAACTCGCTGTGGCGGTCGTAGTGGGCCGCAGTGGCGGCGAACTCTTCGCTCAGTTGCTGCAACAGATCGGCAAAGTCCGAGGAGTCCAGGTCAAGGCCGGGACGGGATACAGAAGGAGGCACGGTGGAGAGGCTCATCGGCTGGCAGTCCTGCTCAAGGGATGGGAGACACTGGCGGCCGGTTCGGCCTCGGTTTCGACCCCCAGCAGGTGCAGCAACCGCGCTCGCAGTGGCTGGAACCCCAGGGTCGTCACCTGGCGCGCACGCGGCAGGCGGATCGGCAGTTGTTCGGCGATTCGCCCGTTGGCCAGCACCAGCACCCGGTCGGCCAGCAACAGTGCCTCGTCGACATCGTGGGTCACCAGCAGCACCGCCGGGGTGTGCCGCTGCCACAGGCGGATGATCAACTGGTGCATGCGGATCCGCGTCAGGGCATCGAGGGCGGCGAAGGGTTCATCCAGCAGCAACAGTTGCGGTTCGCGCACCAGGGCCCGGGCCAGGGCCACGCGCTGGGCCTCGCCACCGGACAAGGTGCCGGGCCAGGCCGCCAATCGATGGCCAAGCCCCACTTCTTCCAGCGCCGCCAGGGACCGCTCGCGCACCCCCTCCCCGCGCACGCCGAGGGCGACGTTGCGCCATACGCGCTTCCAGGGCATCAGCCGCGGCTCCTGGAACACGGCCGCCAAGGCGCGGGGCACCTGCAACTGCCCTTCGTCCACCGGTTCGAGCCCGGCCAGGGCCCTGAGCAAGGTGGTCTTGCCCGAGCCGCTGCTGCCCAGCAAGGCAACGAATTCCCCCGGGGCGATCTCCAGGTCCAGGCCATCGAGCACCGCCTGGCCGGCAAAGCGCCGGGTGATCCGGCGGGCTTCCACGGCAGCGCGCAAGCGGCCCGACACGGGCAATGACAGGGTCATGGTTCAGCTCCTGATAAAGGTCGGCCGCCAGGCCAGGGCGAAACGTTCAAGGCCCCGTACCAGGGCGTCGATGCCCAGGCCGAGCACGCTGTAGACCAGCAGGCAGATGACGATCACGTCGGTGCGCATGAAGTCCCGGGCATCGTTGACCAGGTAGCCGATGCCGGCGCTGGCGTTGATCTGCTCGACCACCACCAGCCCCAGCCAACTGATGCCGAAGGCGTAGCGCAGGCCGACGAAGAATCCCGGCATCGCTCCGGGCAGGACCACATGGACGATCAGTTCCCAGCGCCTTAGCCCCAGCAGGGTCGCGGCCTCCAGCAACTTGGGATCGATGCTGCGGATCGCCGCAAACAGGGTCAGGTAGATCGGGAACGTGGTGCCCAGGGCAATCAGGGCGATCTTCGGCGTCTCACCGACACCGAACCACAGGATGAACAACGGCACGATGGCCAGGAACGGCAGGGTGCGCAGCATCTGCATGGGCGAGTCGATGGCCAGCTCGCCCCGTCGCGACAGGCCTGCCACCAGGGCCAGGAGCGTGCCGACGCCAACACCGATGGCCAGGCCACTGAGGGCACGCTTGAGGGACACCCACAGATGCCCGCCCAGTTCACCGCTGCCGAGCATCTGCCACAGGGTGCCGCCGATGGTGCTGGGGGCAGCGATGATCCGGGCCGGCAGCAGCCCGCTGCGCGACGCCAGCTCCCACAGCAGCAGGAGCAGCAGCGGACTGAGCAGGCGCAGCAACAGGTTGCCGAGGAGCTTGGCGCCAGGGCGCTGGGTCCAGCGCGCAGGCAAGGTGATCGGGGCTTGCGCAGGCATTTCAACATCCCTATTTCAGCGCGTTCGAGCCCCATGCTAACTACATAAAAAACGTCCGTGAAATTCGTTTTGGTTCTAACTTAATATACAAAAAATGCATTCAATAACCACAAAGACATGCAAATCAATAATGCATAGCTACTGACCTGGGGCCTACGGAACGGCCTTGCCGACCCGGGCAGCGACCATCTCGCCGAACATGCCCACCGGTTGTTGCAGGTTGCCCAGAAAGCGCGGGTGAATCAGCCACAGGTCGATCACCGGCTTGAAGTCGCTGACCGGTACGATCTCCAGCTTGTCCCGATGGCTGCTGTTTTCCAGCAGCGGCAGCGGCACCAGGCCGTAGCCCAGGCCATTGGCGATCAGCCCCAATTGCAGCTCGGTGCCGAAGGTTTCCAGGTTGATCTGCAACGACAGGCCCTGGGCACTCAAGGCCCGTTGCAGGCCGGCGCGGAAACCGCAACCGTCGGGATTGAGCACCCAGCCGCGCTGGTAACAGTCGGCCAGCTTGCAACTGCGCTTGCGCACCTCGCCCCTGGCGGCGACCACCACCAGCTGCATGCTGCCCAGGGAATGCCCCACCACGCCTTCGGGGAACACCTTGCCGGCAGGAAACAGCGCGGCCACCACATCCAGCTCGCCGTTCTCGACCTTGCTCAGCAGGTGGCTGCCCCAGCCGGTAGCGACCGAGGTCTGCAACTGCGGATACAGCGCCTTGAGCTGGCTCAGGGCATCCAGCAGCACCACGTCGCCGATGGTCTGGGGCACGCCAATGCGCAAGGCGCCACTGGGGGCGCCGTCATTGGCCACCAGTTCATTCAGGGCATCGATGCTGCGCAGCACTTCCAGGCACTGGCCATAGACCCGCAAGCCCATGCTGGTGGGCTTGAGGGGCTTGGTGTTGCGGTCGAGCAACTCGACCCCCAGGGCTTCCTCGAAATTCTGCACCCGGCGAGTAATCGCCGGCTGGGTCAGTTGCAGGGCATCGGCCGCCTGGCTGATGGTCTGGCAGCGGATCACCGCCACGAATGCGTTCAGATCATCTATCTTCATTCTTTTTTCGCATAATAAATGACTGGAAAAATGTCCGAGAAGAATAATACCTTTTAGCTCGCCGGTGTAGTTCACGTCAGTTGTCCTGTGTCCACGGAGGGAGCCCATGCCCCACAACGCCTCAATCGTTTCCATCGAGTCCCCCAACTTCGCTCGCTTGCGGGACTTCATCGCAGCCCTGGCCGAATTGCTCGACAGCGATCCCGATGAACAGCATGTACTGGAACAAGGCGCCTCGCTGCTGAAGGGGCTGGTGGGCCAGGACGACTGGCTGCCCGATGCTTTCGCCCAGCCGGACCCGCAGCATTACCAGCAGTTTCTGCTGCACGCCGATTCGCGCCAGCGCTTCTCCATCGTCAGTTTTGTCTGGGGCCCCGGGCAGCGCACGCCGATCCACGACCATCGGGTCTGGGGACTGATCGGCATGCTGCGCGGCGCCGAGGATTCCCAGGGCTTCGAGCGCCTGGCCGATGGCCGCCTGCAACCTGCCGGCGCCCCGGTGCGCCTGATCCCCGGGCAGGTGGAAGCGGTGTCGCCGCGCCTGGGCGACATCCATCAGGTCAGCAACGTCCATGCCGACCGGGTGTCCATCAGCATCCATGTCTACGGCGCCAACATCGGCGCGGTGCGCCGCGCCGTGTACGACCCGCAAGGCCATGAAAAAGCCTTTGTCTCCGGTTACTCCAACCGCCTGCTGCCAAACCTCTGGGACTTGTCGAAGGAGCCCCTGCAATGACCGATTTCCCTACCCGCAGCCCGGCGCAGATTCGCCAGGCCCTGCTGGCCCGACAGGAGCTGGCACTGCTCGACGTGCGCGAAGAGGCCCCCTTCGCCGAGGCCCATCCACTGTTCGCGGTGAATATCCCGCTGTCGAAACTGGAACTGGAGGTGTACGCACGCATCCCCCGGCGCGACACCCCGATCACCCTCTATGACCAGGGCGAAGGGCTGGCCTTGCGCGCCGCAAGACGCCTGGTGCAACTGGGCTACAGCGATGTCGCCCTGCTCCTGGGGGGCCTGGACGGCTGGCGCGCCGCCGGCGGCGAACTGTTCAAGGACGTCAACGTGCCCAGCAAGGCCTTCGGCGAACTGGTGGAGTCTGAGCGCCACACGCCCTCCCTGGCCGCCGAGGAGCTGCAGGCCCTGCTCGATCAACAGGCAGACCTGGTGGTGCTCGATGCCCGGCGCTTCGACGAATACCAGACCATGAGCATCCCCGGCAGCACCAGCGTGCCCGGCGCCGAACTGGTGCTGCGGGTGCGCGAACTGGCGCCCAACCCGCAGACCCGGGTGGTGGTCAACTGTGCCGGGCGCACCCGCAGCATCATCGGCACCCAGTCCCTGGTGAACGCCGGCATCCCCAACCCGGTGGCGGCCCTGCGCAACGGCACCATTGGCTGGACCCTGGCCGGGCAGAAGCTGGAGCACGGCCAGAGCCGGCGCTTCCAGGCGGTGCAAGGAAGCCGGCGGGCAGAAGCCCAGGCCGCGGCCCGGGCCGTGGCCGACCGTGCCGACGTGGCCCATATCGACCTGGCCCAATGGCGCCGCTGGCAGGCCGATGCCTCCCGCACCAGCTACCTGTTCGACGTGCGCACCCCGGAGGAATTCGCCGCCGGCCACCTGCCCGGCGCCCGCTCCACCCCCGGCGGCCAACTGGTGCAGGAAACCGACCACTTCGCCAGCGTGCGCGGGGCGCGCCTGGTGCTGGTGGACGATGATGGCGTGCGGGCCAACATGAGCGCGTCCTGGCTGGCGCAGATGGGCTGGCAGGTGGCGGTGCTCGATGGCCTGCGCGACAGCGACTTCAGCGTGCGCGGCCCGTGGCAGGCCCCCTTGCCGGACAGTGCAGCGGTCGAAGAGATCAGCTCGCGGACCCTGGCCGCCTGGTTGCAGGAACCCGGCACCCTGGTGCTGGACTTCACCGCCAGCGCCAACTACGTGCAACGCCACATCCCCGGGGCCTGGTGGGTACTGCCCAGCCAGTTGCAGGAATCCCTGGCCCAGTTGCCACAGCCGGAGCGCTATGTCCTGACCTGCGGCAGCAGCCTGCTGGCGCGCTTCGTGGTGCCGCAGCTGCAAGCCCTGACCCAGCGCCCGGTGTTCCTCCTCAGCGGAGGCACCGCGGCCTGGATCGACGCCGGCCTGCCCGTGGAGGAAAGCCGGCAGCAACTGGCCTCGCCGCGGATCGACCGCTACCGGCGGCCCTATGAGGGCACCGACAACCCGAAAGAGGCCATGCAAGGCTACCTGGACTGGGAGTTCGGCCTGGTGGAACAACTGGGCCGCGACGCCAGCCACGGCTTCTTCGTGATCTGAAGTCCCACGGCCACACGGGCGCTGGCACAGACCGGCCAGCGCCCTTGGGCCAGCCCGTGCCGGCAGGCAACCTGCCGGTGCGATCGCCATTAAATGGCCACTAATCGCCTCAAGTGACAAATAGCAATAATTCTCGATATCATTCGCGACCCTTGTGCTCACCGCGTCGTCAAGAAGGATATCCATGTCTCGCTCCAAGCCCGACTCCCCGTCGGCGGACTCAGTTCGCGGGTTCTATGCGGACATCCTGCATTTCCTGCGTAAACGCACGGACAACGCCAGCGACGCGGCGGACATGACCCAGGACGTGTTCACCCAATGGCTCGATTACCGTGACCGGGCCCAGGTCGAACAACCCCGCGCCTTCCTGTTCCAGATGGCCCGCAACCTGCTGCGTGACCATTGGCGACGCCAGCAAGTGCGCTCCCGGGTTCATCACGAAGCGCCCCCCGAGGAAACCTTCGACAGCGAGCCCCTGGCCGACGAACAGCACGAACCACTCCCCGCCGCCCAGCGCCTGCAACGCCTGGAGCAATTGAAAGAAGTGCTCGCACAACTCTCGCCGCGCCGCCGCGAAGCCCTTATGCTGCACCGCTTCGAAGGGCTGAGTCAGGTGCAGATCGCCGAGCGCATGGGCATCTCCGTGAGCATGGTGGAGAAACACATCGCCTTTGCCCTGTTGCACTGCAAGCAGCACCTACAACGAGAAAACGGCAAGGAGCAGCCTGAATGACCCGCTTTACCGGCACCCACGACGACCTCGACAGCGAGCAGATCGATGCCCAGGCCGCCAGTTGGTTCGCCCGTAACCGCAATGATCCGGACCGCGCCGCCCGCAAGGCCTTCGACACCTGGGTGAGCGAACCGGCCCATGCCCGGGCCTATGCCGAGTTCGAGCAATTGTGGGTCGACCTGGCGCAGTTGCAGCAACTCAGCCGCCCGGTGCCGCTGGCCCGGCGCAAACCTGCGCCCTGGCGCCCGGCCCTGGCAACCGCCGCCGCGGTCTTGTGTGCAGTGCTGGCTTTCAACCTGGGGACGCCCCAGGGGCCTTACGTCCAACAAGTCGCGGCCCAGGAACAAGGGGCAAGGGCTTTCAAGTTGCCCGACGGCAGCACCTTGTACGTGAACGCCAATACCCAGGTGAACGTCGACTTCAGCGCACAGCAGCGCGATATCTACCTGCTCCAGGGCCAGCTGTACCTGGAAGTGGCCGCCGACAAGGAGCGCCCGCTGTGGGTCCACAGCGGCGCGGCCAAGGTGCGGGTGGTGGGCACGGCCTTCGACGTGCGCCGTGGCCAGCGCCAGCTGGTGGTCAGCGTCGCCCACGGCCAGGTGGCCTTCAGCCCGGACGGGCAACCGGGGGCACTGACCCTGCTGGGTGCTCGGCAACGGGCCACCTATGACCTGGAAAAAGGCACCCTGCGCCAGCAGCCCCTGGACAGCGACCAGGTCGCCGACTGGCGCAGCGGCCACCTGGCCTTTCGCAACCGCGACCTGGCCAGCCTGGTGGACGAGTTGAACCTCTACCGTCGCCAGCCGGTGCAATTGGCCGAGGGGGCCCTGGGGGCCTACAAGGTCTCGGGCAACCTCGACGTCAACGATCCGGATGCCCTGATCAAGGCCCTGCCCGCCCTGATCCCGGTGAAGACCCTGGCGTTGGCCAACGGGCAGATCAAGATTGAGGCCCGCTGAACAACTCATATGCGAATATTTTTCATTCGCATATGAGGTTTTTTTCTACTGCCGCGTCTTCCTCCTGTCTGCGTTATGTCCGCAGCGCATTTCTGGCCTTTAAGCCGCTCTGGGGGAAGTCATGTTTCGCGCGTCCTTGCATGTTCAGTTTGTCCGTACCCGCCCGACCCTGCTCGCCGCTTGCCTGGCGTTCAGCCTGCAGGCCCACGCTGCCGGTTCCATTCATTTCCAGTTGCCGGCACAACCGCTGGCGGCCTCGCTGAGCCAGATCGCCCAGCAGGCGAAGATCCAGCTGCTGTTCGACGAACAGTTGCTGCGCAACGTCAAGGCCCCGGCCCTGCAAGGCGACTACAGCCCGGAAGAGGCGATTCGTGTACTGCTGCAGGGCGGCCTGTTCAACCTGGTCAAGGTCGACAACACCTACATCGTACGGCCCGCTGAAACCAACCTCAGCAGCGGCTCGGCCCTGCAACTGGGAGCCATGAGCGTGATCGGCAACGGCACCGAGGTGGACTCCGCCAGCGTTGGCCGCTCGACCCTGAACCAGGAGCAGATCGACCGCCACCAGGCCACCAACGTTGCCAGCCTGATCGACACCCTGCCCGGCGTGAGCCTGGGAGGCTCGCTCAAACCCGGCGGCCAGACCATCAACATCTGGGGCCTGGGGGATGCCGAAGACGTGCCACTGAGCGTGGATGGCGCCACCAAGAGCGGCTTCGAACGCTACCAGCAGGGTTCGATCTTCATCGAGCCGGAAATGATCCGGCGCATCGAAGTGGAAAAGGGCCCGCACTCCCCCGAGACCGGCAATGGCGGCTTTGGCGGCACCGTGCACATGGAGACCAAGGATGCCCCGGACCTGTTGCAGGACGGCCGCAACACCGGTGCCATGCTCAAGTACGGCTACAGCAGCAACAGCCATGAACAGGCCTACACCGGCGCGGTGTACGGGCGCACCGACGACCATCGCTTCGACGCCCTGGCCTACTGGACCAAGCGCGACGGCGACGACATGAAGCTGGCCAGCGCCCAACCCGACCCAAAGAACGACTACCCGATCAACCCCAAGCGCCTGCCCAACACCGCCCAGGACCTGGAAGGCGAGCTGTTCAAACTGAACATGCAACTGACCGACGAGCATCGCCTGGGCTTCAGCTACATGCGCTCCAACAGCAATATCTGGGCGCCCTTCTCGGCCAAGAGCTACCCGACACCACCGAAACAGAGCGACATCAACAAGTACGGTTATGAAGGCGCCACCCAGCGCTTCCTGGCCCAGCGCAACACCATCGATACCACTTGGCTGACCAAGTACCAGTACACCCCGGTGGACAATCCGTGGATCGACTTCGAGGTCCAGTACTCCGACTCCGTCACCGACCAGACCGACGAACGCGGCGAGAACTCCTTCATCCAGCCGGCCTCCGGTGGACGCAAGATCACCGTGGGCTACGAGGACCGGATCCTCGCCCTGAAGAACACCAGCCGCTTCACCACCGGCCCGCTGGAACACGCCCTGACCAATGGCATCCAGATCCGCAAGCACACTCGTGAAGTGGACATGTGGATGCCGGGCAAGACCTACGGCACGGCCAAGTACAACTACGGTTACTACCAGCCGGGTTTCATGCCCCATGGCAAGGTCGATAACAATGCCTTCTACATCCAGGACGCCATCACCCTGGGCAACTTCACCCTGACCCCGTCCCTGCGCTATGACCATGTGCGCAACCGTGGCGAGAAAAACGACGCGCCGATCTACAACAGCCCAAACCCGGTGGTCGGTCATGACTATGGTGACAAGACCTACACCGGCTGGTCGCCACGGCTGTCGGCCTTCTGGACAGTGACCCCGCAGTTCGCCCTGTTCGCCGACTACAGCAAGACCTGGCGCGCACCGGTGATCGACGAGCAATACGAAGTCCAGTCGGCGGGCACCACCCGCTCCGCTACCAGCCGCGACCTGGACCCCGAGCGCATCACCGCACTGCGGGCCGGTAACATCACCAGCTTCTCCGACGTCCTGACCCGGTCCGACAGCGTGCAGATCCGCACCACGGTGTTCCGCAACCAGATCAAGGACGAAATCATGAAGAACCTGGGGATCGGCTGCCCCGAGCAACTCACCAGCGGCAAGAGCATCGGCCAGGTGTGCAACCAGCCGACCATCGGGGTCTATCGCAACATCGGCGACCTGACCATCAAGGGCTTCGAAGTCGAGAGTTTCTACGACTCGACCTACCTGTTCGGCTCGCTGTCCTACTCCTGGATCACCGGCAAGCATGAGGGTGCCTACACCAACCCATGGGGGCCGAACGTCTGGGCCCGGGACATCCCGCCACGCAAGTGGGTCGCCACCCTGGGGGTGAAGATTCCACAGTGGGACGCGCAAGTGGGCTGGCAGGGTCAGTGGGTCCGCCAGACCGACCGGGTGCCCAGCGATATCTACGCGGGAGGCCCGGCCAGTGCCCTGGGCGACTCCTACTGGGACCAGTACGAGAACGATCGCTACAACGTGCACGGCCTGTTCGCCAACTGGAAACCCCAGCAGGCCTACCTCAAGGGCACCGAAGTCAACTTCACCCTGGATAACATGTTCAACCGTGACTACCGTCCGCCGCTGAGCGGCGAGAACGCCTCGAGCCTGGGACGCAACGCCAAGATCAGCGTGACCCGCTTCTTCTGACGGCACCTGGCTGCGGTGCATCGGACGCACCGCAGCAAGCCAGCCGTTGGCCATTACGGTTGTATTGCAAGCCTTTAACCAAGCCCTCCCACCCGCGCCTGCCGGGCCAAGATCGACTCCCCCCTGAAAACCGCTGAAATGCCTTTGGGCGCTTTCAGTCGACTTCCTATTGTTTCGGTACGAAAACTGTCGTACAAGCAGGCAGGCATCATGGACAGAGGCTTCAGGAAGGTCAGGCGGGACCTGATCAATGCACTACGGAACGGCAACTATCTGCATGCCGCACGCGGCTCGATCGAGGTCAAGAACCTGCTGGCCACCGGCGAGGTCTCGGCCGGCCAACTGGTCGAGGTCATCGGCGCCTGCAAGGGCACCGACCACCAGTGCAGTGCCCACCACAGCGCCCCGGGCCTGGCCGTCCATGTGCTGAAGAAGGCGGGCTGGTACATCAAGTTCTACTTTATCGAGCCAGATGCCTAGTTCATCAGCGTTCACCGATGAGGGCAACCCATGAAACTCTATCTGCAGGGCGACCGGGGCAAGGCGCTTTGTGAGCATTGCCAGCAGGTCGTGGGCATTACCTACAGCCGCCGCGACGTGCCTTTCAGCGACGGCAACGGCCAGGCCCGGGAGATCCTGGTGGGGGTCTGCGACCTGTGCGCCACGGTGGTGGCCATCCCGCCCCAGTCGACGCCGGCGATCAAGGAAGCGCGCCGCCAACAACTGACCTCCATCGAGGCACGGCTACCGGCGGTCTACCTCGACGTGCTGGATGCCGCGATGCACTCGGTGGCCGAGGACGCCGGGGTGCAGATGCGCAAACTGTTCTTCAGCTACTACTTCAGCGTCCCCGCCGGGCCTTGCCTGGAGCGGGTGCACCACGGCTTTGCCGCGTACCTGGCGGAGCAGGCCGAGGCCCGCCAGTTGCCTGCCGTGCATGCAATGAAACGCCTGTCGCTGAAGGTCAACCACTATGTCGCCGAGGATTTCGCCCGCCTGCTGGAGGCAACCCGGATGACCCAGACCGAACTGCTGAAATCGCTGATCGCGCAGATTCGCCTGGATGTGCTGGAGGGCGGCAACCCGGCAGTGATCGCCGACCTGCGCCAACTGGCGCGCCTGGGGCTCTAGCCTTTGCCCCGGCCGGCCACCCGGCCCGCCCGCAGGAAATCCCCCCAGCGCCGCACCAGGTAGTTGTGCTCGTCCATCACCGAGTTCCACACCGCGATATGCCCCATGCGTTGCGGGTAGGAACCGCCATCGCGGGTTTCGCCGATGTCGATCAGCGGCTGGCCATCGCTGCCGGGCAACTCCTCACGCGCAGGCAAGCCGGCGTACCAGTAATCCCATTCGGCGCTGCTCAGGTGATCGCGGCTGCGGGCCGGGTTGCCGATGTAATAGCCCTGGCGGGCCATCACCGCACCGGGCCAGCCCGACAGCCACCAGTTGAGATAGGCATAGGCCGCATCCAGCACGGCGCCCTTGGCGTGACGTGACAGCGACAGGCCGCCGAACCAGGCGCGATAACCCTCGCGAGGCACCGCCAGGCGGTATTTGACCCCGGCCCGATGCAGGCGCATCAGGGTCGGCGACCACAAACTCTGGATATCGATGCGCGGGCTGAGCATCAACTGCGCGGCCTCTTCGTCGTCCGACCAGAAGGCCGCGAAATGCCCTTCGCGCTGCTTGCGCACCAGGATGTCGGCCAACTGGTCGATCTCTTCGATGCTCAGGTTGCCGATGTCGTTGAACGAAGCCAGGCCACAGCCCTGGATCGCCAAGGCTGCATCCAGGGCGCCGATGGCCGCGTCGCTTTGCAAGGCGATGCGCCCGCTCCAGGCCGGCTCCAGCAACCAGCCCCAGCTTTCGTTGGCACTGGAGAAACCCGCCGGCAGGCGCTCCGGACGGTAGGCGAAGCTGTCGGCGTTATGGGTCAGCGGCAGCATGCTGATGCGTTCGCTGACGGTGCTGCCCAGGCTGCCGTCGTGCTGCACATAAAGGCGCTCGCTGGGCACGCTGCCGCTGCCCAGGCGATCGCCCGGGGACAGGCGCCCACGCTTGGGCAGGTCGTTGATCTCGTGCCACAGGGCAATGCGCCGGGTGTCGATGGGCTGGATCGCCTGGGCCGGCCAGACGAAGTCGACGTTGTGGAACCACTGGTCATAGAGGTCGTAGCTGTCCGGGCGCATCACCGCGATGCGCTGGGCCTGCTCCACATCGTGCACCTGGTAGACCAGGCGAATGCCCAGGTCCTGTTCCGCACGCAGCCGCAGGGATTCCAGCAAGGTCACCGAGGTGCCCAGTACCCGCAGGGTGACCGGTTGCGTCGCCGCCATCAGGCACACTCCCCGGCAGCCGGGGCGAAGCTGCGGGCGAACACCTCGAACGAGCGTTGCAACAGTGCCGGCTCCAGCCCCCGCAGGATAAACACCAGCCGCGAGCGCCGATCTTCGCCGGGCCAACGGGGCAGGTGCACGGGAGCATGCAGGCAATGCTGCACACCATGAATGACGATGGGGGCCTGGCTGGCGTCGACGTTGAGCAATCCTTTCACCCGCAGAATTCGTTCGCCGTGGCATCTTAGCAGCATCGACAACCAGACCCCGAACCCCACCCAGTCCAGCGGCCGCTCGAACTCCAGGCAGCACACCTGGGCCGCGCCATGCTGCGCCACGCCGGCCGTTACCGGGCGCCACAACTGCCAGCGCGCCACTTCCTGCTCCGCCGTCGCGCCGCGCACGCCCTCCCCCAACAGCAACTGATCGCCGCTGTGGATGTCTGTGCTGAGCAGCAACGGCGCTCCCGGGTTGAGGCGCTGCACATGCTCGCGCAAGGTGGCCAGGCGGGTTTCGTCGACACAGTCGGTCTTGCTCAGCAGCAAACGGTCCGCTGCGGCAACCTGGGCCAGCCACTCCGGGTGGATGCGCTCCTGCAGCGCCGCGTGACAGGCATCCACCAAAGTCACCAGCAGGCCGATGTGCACTCGCCCGCGCAACTGCGGATCATTGTTCAGGGTCGCCAGGATCGGTGCCGGGTCCGCAAGCCCGGTGGTCTCCAGCAGGATCCGGCGAAAGGCCGGGATCTCGCCCCGGGCGCGCCGCGCCAGCAGCCCCAACAGCGCCTCCTTCAGCTCGCCGCGAATCGAGCAGCAGACGCAGCCGCTGGGCAGCAGCACGGTGTCCGGTGCCACTTCTTCCACCAACAGGTGATCGATGCCGACGTCGCCGAACTCGTTGATCAGCAGCGCCGTGTCCCCCAGGCTTTCGCCCTGCAGCAGGCGGTTGAGCAAGGTGGTCTTGCCGCTGCCGAGAAAGCCGCTGATGACGTTCAGGGCAATGCTCATGGTTGCACCTCCAGCAAGCTCAAGGCTGTTGCTCCAGATGGTTGAGCAGCAGCGGGTCCAGAGGATCCAGCGGGCGCCCGAGCATCGACTCCGCCAGGGCCCAGAGTTGCTCCAGGCCGCTGGCCAGCTCCTGGCGCCCGGTGGCTCCCAGCAGCAGATAGGCCGAACCCTGGAAGTCTTCGACCTTGAGCCGCAACGGCGCCAGTACCCGGTTGATCGCGGCGATCCGGCGCAAGCGCTCGCGGCGCCGGGGCAGCCCGTCCCCCAGCGGATCGCTCCAGTGCACGTCTTCGCCCAGCAGCCCGCATAACCCGCACATGCTCAACCCTCCTTCATGGCATGACATCCCCGGAGTTCGGCCCCAGGGTCTGGCCGACGAACAGGTTGCCCCCCGGCTCGCTGGCCAGCAGCACCGCGCTGGGCGCCACCTCATCCGCCAGGCCGAAACGGCCCAGGGGCAGCTCGGCGGCCTTGGCGGTTTTCCAGGCGCTGCTGATGCCCGACACCAGCGGCGTCTCGATCGGCCCCGGGGCGATGGCGTTGACCAGCACATTGTCCTTGGCCACTTCCAGGGCCAGGGACTTGGTGAAGCCAATGACCCCGGCCTTGGCCGCGGCGTAGTGAGTCAGCTCGGCGCCGCCCTTGATCCCCAGTTGCGAGGCGACGTTGATGATCCGCCCCCAGCGCTGCGCCAGCATATGGGGCAAGGCCCGCTGGCTGGCGACGAAGACGCTGGTGAGGTCGACCCGCAGCATGTCGTTCCACATCTCGATGGAGAGGTCGACGCAGCGCGCCTGGGTCAGCATGCCGGCGTTGTTGACCAGGATATCGATGCCGCCGAACTGCTCGACACAGGCATCGACCCCGGCCCGGGCGCCTTCGACGCTGCCGACATCGGCCACGCATTCGAAGACTTCAGCGCCCAGTTCGCGGCAGGCTTGGGCACTCTCGGCCAGGCGCGCCGGGTCACGGTCGGCCAGCAGCAGGCGGGCGCCGGCCGTAGCGTAGGCCCGGGCGATAGCGGCGCCGATGCCGCTGCCAGCGCCGGTGATCACGGCGCGGCGGTTGTGCAGGTGTTGCATGGGACTCTCTCCTGAAAAGGTCTGCGGTTCGCTGGCCAGCCGGTTCCTGCGCAGGTGCTGCCCTGCATGCAGGAGCCGGCTGGCTGGCGAAGCCCTTCAATCCGGCCAGCGCACCGTCAGGCCGCCATCGATGACGATGCTCTGCCCGGTCAGGTAGCTGGACTCGTCACTGGTGAGAAAACGCACCAGGGACGCCACTTCATCGGCCCGCCCGACCCGCCCCAGGGGAATCGCCCGAGCGGCCTTGGCCAAGCCTTCCGGGCCCAGGGAGTTCTGGCTGTCGAGGGACTGCGGGGTTTCGATCAGCCCCGGGATCACCGCGTTGCAGCGAATGCCCTTGGCCGCCAGTTCCACCGCCAGCGAACGGCACAACCCCGGCACCCCGGCCTTGGCTGCCGCGTAGTGAGCGTGGTCCTGCCAGCCGTAGACGCCACCGGCAATCGAGGAAATCGCCACCAGGGCACCGCCCTCGCCCATGTGTTTGACCGCCGCGCGGAAGGTGCGCATGACGCCGGTCAGGTCCACATCGAGCATGGCGTTCCAGGCCGCGTCGGTCATCTCCAGCAAGGGTGCACGGCGCAGCAGGCCGGCATTGGCCACGGCGTAATCGAGGCGGCCAAAGTGCGCCACGGCCTGTTCCGCCAGGGCGTCCACCGAGGCGCTGTCGGTCACGTCCAGGGGCAGCATCAGGCAGTGCCCGCCCGCCTCGGCCACGAGGTCGCGGGTGGTTTGCGGGTCATGGGGGTCGGCGGGGAAATACCCGCCCACCACCGCCACACCGGCCCGTGCATAGGCCACGGCCAGGGCCTGGCCGATGCCGCTGGCGGCACCGGTGATCAAGGCGACTTTCGAAGTCATGGGTCACTTTCCTTATTGAACGGATTCAGGACGCACATGGCGCGCGGCGAACATCAGCGCACCGGAGAGGAAGCAAGGCAGCGCACCGAAATACAGCGCCGAGGTCTGCCAGTCGCCGCCGGCCGACAGCACCTGGGTGGCGCCGAAGCCCGCCACCACTGCGCCGATCGGGCCCATGGCGTGGATGATCGCGCCACCGGTGGCACGGATGCTGGTGGGGAAGCTTTCACTGATGAAGAACAGCGCCGCCGAGTACGGGCCGATCAGGAAGAACAGCCCCAGGCTGTAGAGGCCCACCACCATCGGCATGTTGCTCGGGCCGTAGAGCATGCCGGCGAACGACAGGCCGCCGAGCATCCAGCCCAGGCCGATGACGTTGCGCCGGCCGATCTTGTCGCCCATCCAGCCATGGCTCAGGTAGCCGCAGTAGCCCACCAGGTTGGACAGCACCAGGATGATCAGCGAGTTCTCGAAGGAGATGTGATGCACGCTGACGATCACCGACGTGCCAAGCACGCTGAACACCTGGATCGCCGCCCAGTTGAGCAGGATCGCCGCACCGATCACCAGGGTCGCGCGCCGTGCCGGGCCACGAAAGGCCGCAGCCAGGCCGGCCTCGCTGTGCTCGTCATAGTCCACGCCATAGGTCAGCGCCACCGCCTGGGCCTCGCTCACCGAACCGCTGTTGCGCAGCTGGTTGATGCGCTGGTGGATCTGGAACTGCGGGCTTTCCTTGAGCTTGCGCGCCATCACCGCAATGACGATGGCCGGGATCGCGGCGAAGATGAAGCAGCCCTGCCAGCCGATGATCGGCAGCAGCACCGCGGTGAGCCCGGCGGCGATCAGCGCGCCCACCGGCCAACCGCCCTGCACCAGGCTGTAGATGAAGCCCCGGCGCTTGGCCAGCTTCGGGTCGTCGGATGCCGCGTACAACTCGCTGAGGTAGGTGGCGTTCACCGTTTCCTCGGCATAGCCCAGGCCGCCCAGGGAACGGATCAGGATCAGCGGGGACTTGCCCCAGGCGCCGCCTATGGCGGTCAGCGCCGAGCAGATGGCCGAGCCACTGACGGTGAAGATGATGCCCATGCGCCGGCCCAGCTTGTCCACCAGCGGGCCGATGGCCAGGGCCACCACGGCGGTGCCCACCGCCACCCAGGTGGCGATCTGTGCCTGCTCCACCTCACCCCAGCCGAAGTGGCGGCCGATTTCCGGCAACAGGGTGCCGAACAGAATGAAGTCGTACACCGCGAAGACCCAGGCGAAGAACGCGATCCAGGTGGCGAAGCGCACTTGGGCCGGGGTCAGTTGCTGGGGTTTCCAGCCAGTCAGGTCGAGCTTGTTATAGATAGACATCGATCACGCCTCGATGAAGTCGCCGGGATCAGCGGTTGCGGGGATTGCGGCGGATAAAGTCGTCGGCGATCTCGTCGAAAGTGACGAAGCGCACGCCGGCATGGCTCTGGATGTGTTCGATCAGGCGTTCGAGCATCAGCAGCACTTGCGGGCGGCCGGAGACGTCGGGGTGGATGGTCATGGTGAACACCGCGTGCTCGTGTTCGCGGTAGACCCAGTCGAACTGGTCGCGCCACATTTCCTCCAGGTGCCGCGGGTTGACGAAACCGTGGCTGTTGGGCGCCTTCTTGATGAACATCATGGGCGGCAGGTCGTCCAGGTACCAGTTGGCCGGGATCTCCACCAGGTCGGTTTCCTGGCCGCGCACCAGGGGTTTCATCCAGGTGTCGGGGTGCTGGCTGTAGTCGATCTTGGTCCAGCTGTCGCCGACCCGCACGTAGTAGGGATGGAAGTCGTTGTGCATCAGGCTGTGGTCGTACTTGATGCCCTTTTTCAGCAGCAGCTCGTTGGTCACCTTGCTGAACTCCCACCAGGGCGCGACATAGCCGGTGGGGCGTTTGCCGGTGACCTGGGTGATCAGCTCGATGGACTTGTCGAGGACGATCTCTTCCTGCTCCGGGGTCATGGCAATGGGGTTTTCATGGCTGTAACCGTGCACGCCAATCTCATGACCGGCCTCGGCAACCGCCTTCATCTGCTCGGGAAAGGTCTCCATGGAGTGGCCGGGAATGAACCAGGTGGTGCGCAGGCCGTAGCGCTCGAACAGCTTGAGCAGGCGCGGCGCACCGACCTCCCCGGCAAACAGCCCGCGGGAGATATCGTCCGGGGAATCCTCGCCGCCATAGGAGCCGAGCCAGCCGGCCACTGCGTCCACATCGACACCAAATGCACAGAGAATTTCTTTAGCCATGAGCGGCCTCCAGGGTTTGCTGGTTGTTGGAAAAGGGTTGGCGGGAACTCAGCGACGCAGCAGCGCTTCCACCGCCAGGGCCGTGGCCAGCAGTTGTGCGTCCTCGCCCTGGGGCAGGCTCAGCAGCATGCTGCTAGGCAGGCCCTGGGCGTCGCAGCCACTGGGCAGGGCCACGCCGGGCATATCGAGAAAGCTGCCGGGCATGGTCAGGCGCAAGGTCGCCAGGTTGGTGCGGGCAAACAGCTCGTCATCGGCCTCCAGGGGCGCCAGGGGCGGTGCCACGTGGGCCACGGTCGGGGTGATCAGCACCGCGCCGTCCAGCTCGTCGCGCAGTTGCTGCTGCAACTGGCGCCGGGCCTGATAAAGCCGCAGCAACTGGCTGGCGGGCATCTGCCGGGCGCTTTCCAGGCGGCGGCGGACCCGCGGATCGAGCTGCTCGGCGTATTCGCTGTCGAGCAGCGGCTGATGCAGGGCGAAGGCCTCGGCGGCGCCGAGCCAGCCCTGCTCCTGAATCAGTTGCAGGGTGGCCTGCAGGCTGTGCAGCGGGCGCAGGTCCACCTGTGCTCCGGCCTGTTGCAAGCGTTCGATGGCGTCCAGCAGATTGGCCCTGACCGCAGGTTCGGTGCGGCTGTCGTCCAGCACCTGCTGATCGACCCAGAAACGCTGCCCGGCCAGCGTGCGCGGCACCGGCAGCGGCCGTGGGTCAGCACCGCGCAGCAGTTCATCGATGGCCCAGGCATCGCGCACGCTACGGGTCAGCGGGCCAAGGCTGTCGAGACTCTCGGCCAGGGGAAAGACCCCCTCACGGTTGTAGCGCTGGCAACTGGCGCGATAGCCCACCAGGCCGTTGAAGGCCGCGGGAATGCGGATCGAACCGGCGGTGTCGGTGCCCATGGCAATGGGTACGATGCCGGCGGCCACGGCCACCGCCGAACCTGCCGAGGAGCCTCCGGGAATCCGTGGCTGACCATCGCTGTGGGGGTTGATCGGGGTGCCGAAGTGCGGGTTCAGGCCCAGCCCGGAGTAGGCGAACTCACTGAGGTTGGTCTTGCCCAGGCTGACCAGCCCAGCCCGGCACAGACGGCCGACGCTGGGAGCGTCCGCCAGGGCCGGCGAAGCGTCGCGACGCACCTGGGCTGCCGCGGTGGTAATGCTCCCGGCCACATCGAACAGGTCCTTCCAGGCCAGGGGCACGCCATCGAGCAGGCTCAGGGGCTGCCCATCACGCCAACGGGCAGCGGCCGCCTCGGCTTCACGCCGGGCCCGGGACGGGCACAGGGAAATGAACACAGAGGATGAACCCTCGGCCAACTCCAGGGCCTGCTCCAGCGCCTGAACCGGATCGTTGCGACCTTGGGCGAAGGCTTCGGCCAGGGCCGTGGCATCGTTCAGTGATTGAGGGTTCATGGCACACTCCGCAGCAACAGATAAAATGTACTAAATATTAAAATGTACATTTTTATCAGAGCAGGTTTCGTGCCACCTCAGCGCAACGGCGTGGTCAGCCGGCCGCCTGAAAACCCTCGAATCGCCCAACAATAGCGAAGCAGAGTGGGTTGATGGTCGAAGAAGGCCAGCCAGTACCAGAGAAAAAGCGTAGGCAAAGGGCAGCGAGTGAAATAATGTATCTTTTATTAAAAAGTACATTTTAGTGCAGAAAGGTAACAATCCCACGGAGATGGCCCCAGGACAGGGCAGCAAAACGTGGCACTCAGTGACACTGGGCAACTGTGAGAGAATCCCCGGCCGTCACCGGAACACCAGCAGACCCTAGAGGAACCGATGAAAGCAGTGTCAGCAGAGGACCCGCGCACCGCATCGCGCTACGCCATGATTCGTCAGGTATTGCGTGACGCCATCCTCCAGGGCACCGCCCTGCAGGGCCTCGTGCTGCTGGAAGCGCCCCTGGCGGAACTGTTCGGCACCAGCCGGGTGCCGGTGCGCAAGGCTCTGGACCTGCTGCACGGCGAAGGCCTGATCTGTCGCTTCGATGGCCGCGGCTACCTGATCAACCCCCAGGGCCTGGAGATCGACCCCCTGCGCTTGCCCCTGAGCCACGCCCACCTGGGCCTGGCCAGTGACGAAGAGCTGGTGGACACCCGGCCCCTGGGGGAACGGATCTACGAGGAAATCGGCAGCGCCCTGTCCACCTGCATCGCCTTCGGCCATTTCCGCCTCGACGAACAGGCCGCCGCCGAACACTACGGTGTCAGCCGCGCGGTGGTGCGCGAAGCCCTGATGCGCCTGCGCGACCGCGGGCTGGTGGAAAAGGAACCTTATTCACAATGGCTGGCCGGCCCCCTGACCGCCCGCGAAGTCACCGAAGACTACGAACTGCGCGCCTGCCTGGAGCCCGAGGCCCTGCGCCAGAGCGCACCGGGCCTGAGCCGCGAACAGCTGGAGCAGATGCTGCAACGGGTGACCCAGGCACAACAGGCCGAGCATTGCGGCCTGGAAGACCTCGAACGCCTGGAAGAAGACCTGCACCAGCACTGCCTGGGCGGCCTGCAGAATCGCAAGATGGCGGCGCTGATCCGCCAGGCCCAGAGCCCGATGATCATCAACCGGATCTTCTACCGCCTGCTGGGCATCGGTGCCGACCCGGCGATGCTCGCCGAACACCGGCTGATCCTCGAATTGCTGCTGCATGGCGCCTTCGACGCCGCCGCCCTGAACCTCAGGGAACACCTGCAACGGGCTCGCCAGCGCATGCTGCAACGCTTGAAAGTGTTGTCGGTGCTGCCCGAGCAGGAACTGCCAGGGTTCCTCAGCAAAATCAGCTGACGTCCTGAGCGGCGGTGGCATCGGGTGCCCGCCGCGCAAAAGTGAGCGCGTGATCCGTGGCCAGGGAGCTTGTCACTGATCGGCATTCAGCGCTCCTGCCTTTCGCCCTCCTGGCCGTGCGCCGCCTTCGACAGCGACTACAGCGCGTTACGCCGCACCAGACTGAGGTCGGGAGCTGCATTGCGCCGCTGACTCAGGTAGCGGGTGCAACTGACCCGCAGGAAGGAGGCGAAATTCACCACCTCGCCGCGATAGTCCATGACCTCTTCATAGAGCTTGGCGATCAGTTGGTTGGTGGTCATGCCGTCCACCTCGGCGATCTCGCTGAGGATGTCCCAGAACTGGTTTTCCAGGCGCAGGGTGGTGACCACGCCACAGATGCGCAGCGAGCGCGAACGCGACTCGTAGAGAATCGGGTCGGCCTTGACGTACAACTCGCACATGAGGTGATCCTCGTTTACAACGTGATCCGGGTGCCCAGCAGCCCGAGGAAACCCGCCAGCCAGCTAGGGTGCGCCGGCCAGGCCGGGGCAGTGGCCAGATTGCCTTGAACATGGCCTTGGGTCACGGGGATATCGATATAGGTGCCGCCCGCCAGCCGCACTTCCGGGGCACAGGCCGGGTAGGCGCTGCATTCGCGGCCTTCCAGAATCCCCGCCGCCGCCAGCAGTTGCGCGCCATGACACACCGCCGCAATCGGCTTGCCGGCCTGATCGAATTCCTTGACCAGTTGCAGGACCTTTTCGTTCAGGCGCAGGTATTCCGGGGCACGGCCACCGGGGATCAGCAGCGCGTCGTAATCGCTGGATTTCACCTGGGCAAAATCGAAGTTCAGGGCAAACAGATGGCCCGGCTTTTCGCTGTAGGTCTGGTCGCCCTCGAAGTCGTGGATCGCCGTGCGCACGGTCTGCCCGGCCGTCTTGTCGGGGCACACCGCATGCACCTGGTGACCGACCATCAGCAAGGCCTGGAACGGCACCATCACTTCGTAGTCTTCGACGTAATCGCCAACCAGCATGAGGATCTTTTTCGCAGCCATGGAGTGGACTCCTTTCAGGGAAAGACGTGGGCACAAGGAGTATTCAAGGTAGTCCCAATCCACCGGGCCGGGTAATAACGGGGTACTACAGCTGCAAGCTGCAAGCGGCAAGCTTCAAGTGGGTACGCTGATTCTTGCCGCTTGTGGCTTGCAGCTTGCCGCTGCTCCTCTCCAACTGTACGGACAACTCTGCACCCAGCTGTAGCAGCAGGGTCACGCGGCTTTATGGCTAGATGCAGGCACCTGTGTCCCTGTACGAATTCTGGTAACCCTTATGTCTTCCCGCGAAAACACCGGCATGGCCCTGGGCCTGCTGGGTGTCGTCATCTTCAGCCTGACCCTGCCCTTCACCCGTATCGTGGTGGTAGAAATCCATCCGTTGCTCAACGGTTTGGGCCGGGCGTTGTTCGCGGCGATTCCAGCGGCCCTGCTGTTGCTCTGGCGCCGGGAACCCTGGCCAACCTGGAAGCAGGTCAAGGGCCTGAGCCTGGTGATCCTCGGGGTCATTCTCGGGTTCCCGGTGCTCTCGGCCTGGGCCATGCAAACCCTGCCCGCCTCCCATGGCGCCCTGGTCAATGGCCTGCAGCCGCTGTGCGTGGCGCTGTACGCAGCCTGGCTGTCCCATGAGCGTCCCTCAAAGGCCTTCTGGGCCTGCGCCGCCCTGGGCAGCGCCCTGGTGCTGGGCTATGCGCTGATCAGTGGCGCCGGGAGCATCCAGGCCGGTGACGTGCTGATGCTCGGGGCGATTGCCGTGGGGGGCCTGGGTTATGCCGAAGGCGGCCGGCTGGCCAGGGAGATGGGCGGCTGGCAGGTGATCTGCTGGGCGCTGGTGCTGTCCACGCCGTTGCTGATCGGGCCCGTGTGGTACCTGGCGGCGCAGCATCAGGGGGCGATTTCCGGCAAGACCTGGTGGGCCTTTGGCTACGTGGCGCTGTTCTCGCAGTTCCTCGGCTTCTTCGCCTGGTACGCCGGGCTGGCCATGGGCGGCATTGCCCGGGTCAGCCAGGTGCAACTGCTGCAGATCTTCTTCACCATCGCCTTTTCCGCGCTGTTCTTCGGTGAACAGGTGGAACCCGTCACCTGGGTGTTCGCGGTGGGGGTGATCCTGACCGTGATGCTTGGGCGCAAGACCGCGGTGCAACCAGCGGCCCCGGCGCCAAAGGCTCAGCTCAGGTAGCCATCGGCCTTGAGCAGGGTTTCCAGGCAGTGCTCGCTGATCTGGTAGAAGGCCTTGAGTTCTTCGATCTTCGCCAGCAGTGGGGCCGCGTCCTGGGGCTCGGCGCGTTTGACCGCGAGGATCATCTTGTTCTTGTTGGTGTGTTCCAGGGAGATGAACTCGAAGACCTTGGTTTCATAACCGCAGGCTTCGAGGAACAGCGCCCGCAGGCTGTCGGTGACCATCTCCGCCTGCTGCCCCAGGTGCAGGCCGTATTGCAGCATCGGCTTGAGCAGCGCCGGGCTCTGGATCTGCAGGCGGATCTGCTTGTGGCAGCACGGCGAGCACATGATGATCGACGCGCCGGAGCGGATGCCGGTGTGGATCGCATAGTCGGTGGCGATATCGCAGGCATGCAGGGCGATCATCACTTCCAACTGGCTGGGGGCCACGCTACGCACGTCGCCGCACTTGAACACCAGGCCCGGGTGATCGAGGCGCGCCGCTGCGGCATTGCACAGGGTCACCATGTCTTCGCGCAGCTCCACGCCCGTCACCTGCCCCTGCGCCTGCAGGGTGTTGCACAGGTAGTCGTGGATGGCGAAGGTCAGGTAGCCCTTGCCGGAGCCGAAGTCGGCGACCCGCACCGGCTGGTCGAGCTTGATCGGCGAGCTGCTCAAGGCATGGCTGAAGACTTCGATGAACTTGTTGATCTGCTTCCACTTGCGCGACATCGCCGGAATCAGCTCGTGCTGCTTGTTGGTCACCCCGAGATCAGCGAGGAACGGCCGGCTCAGATCGAGGAAGCGGTTCTTCTCGCGATTGTGCTCGGCGGACGGCACCTCGCGCTGCTGTTGCGGTTTGCCCTTGAACAGCGAGCTCTTGCCCTTCTTGCTGTACTCCAACTGCACTTCATCGCTCAGGGTCAGCAGGTGGGCGTTCTTGAACGACGCCGGCAACAGCTCGGCAATCAGCGCCACGCCCTCGGCCAGGGGGAAGTTCTTGGTGATGTCCCGGGTCTTGTAGCGGTAGACCAGGGACAGGCACGGCTGCTCCTTGACCGTCAGTTGCTTGATGATCAGGCGTTGCAGGTCCGCCTCCGGCCCCACATGCTTGGCCAGTACCAGCTTGATAAAGGCGTTCTGCGTGAGGCTGGTGTCGAGCAATTGCAGGAACTGAGCGTGATGATCCGGCGCGGAGCGCGCGGAAGGTGCGGTAACAGACATGGGGGCAGGAGCCTCGGGCGATGCGCGGTGTCGATCAGGGAATGGCGGCTATTTTAGGGAGCAAGCCCCGTCGGGGCACGCAGTTATTCACCCGACGGTAAAAAATCGTCGCCCGAAGGCGGTGCAAGGCTCAGAGACCATGCGCCGGCAAGCCGTCTCCTACAAGAACCACACCGATATCGCGCCAGCCGTAGGAGCTGGCTTGCCAGCGAAAGCGTCCTCAAGGACGGTGCAAAACTCGGGGGCCTCTTCGCCGGCAAGCCGGCTCCTACAAGAACCACACCGATATCGCGCCAACCGTAGGAGCTGGCTTGCCAGCGAAGGCGTCCTCAAGGGCGGTGCAAGACTCGGGGGCCTCTTCGCCGGCAAGCCGGCTCCTACAGGAACAACAGCGATATCGCGCCAGCCGTAGGAGCTGGCTTGCCAGCGAAGGCGTCCTCAAGGGCGGTGCAAGACTGGGGGGCCTCTTCGCCGGCAAGCCGGCTCCTACATGAACAACACCGATATCGCGCCAGCCGTAGGAGCTGGCTTGCCAGCGAAGGCGTCCTCAAGGGCGGTGCAAGACTTGGGGGCCTCTTCGCCGGCGAGCCGGCTCCTACGGCGGGAGGTCAGTTGAGCACCACCAGGCGGTTGGGCAGCTCGTTGCGCACCTGGGTCAGGGGCACGTGGGTCTTGAGCAGCTCGCCGCTGGCAGCGATGCAGTCGAGAAAACCCTGCAAGGTCTGGCCCTGCTTCACCTGCTGGGTGAAGGCCTGGACGATGGCGCCCCATTCACGGTCGTCGAGGCGCTTGGAGATGCCCTCGTCCACCAGGATCTCCACATAGCGCTCAGCCTCGCTGACGAAGATCAGCACCCCGGTGCCACCCACGGTGTGGTGCAGGTTCTGCTCGAGAAACTGGCGCCGGGCCAGGTTCGAGGCGCGCCAGTGGCGCACCGACCGCGGGATCAGCCGGGTGGTGATGCGCGGCAGGCGGAACACCAGGCACAGGACGATGAAGGTCGCCCATTGCGCCAGCAGCAACAGGTGCATGTTCAGCCAGCCGGTGGCGTAGTGCACCAGCCCCGGCACCACCAGGGCCAGCAGGCTGGCCCAGAGCAGCGGGATATAGGCGTAGTCGTCGGCCCGGGCCGCCAGCACCGTCACCAGTTCGGCGTCGGTCTGCTGCTCGACCCGGGCAATGGCTTCGGCCACCTGCCGTTGTTCGTACTCACTCAGTAATGCCATGTCGTTGGATATCCGCTTTTTATTTTCAGTTACCAGCCGCCGGACGAACCGCCGCCGCCGAAGCTGCCACCACCGCCGCTGAAGCCGCCACCACCGGACCCGCCACCAAATCCGCCGCCGAAGCCACCGCCGCCACGCCCGCCGGTGGTCGTGATCAAACCGAGCGCCTGCGCCACCACGACCACCAGGATGAACAGCAGCACCAGGAAAATGAACAGCAACGGATGCCGCTGGACAAAATCGTCCTGGCCGCTGCTCTCGCCGCTACCGTACACCGTGGCCGGCTCATCCAGGGGCGTGCCGCCGAGCACCAGGAGCATGGCCGAGACCCCGTCGCTGATGCCCTTGCTGAACTGCCCGGTCTTGAACGCCGGGGTGATCACCTGGTTGATGATCACCGAGGCCTGGGCGTCGGTCAGGCGGTCTTCCAGGCCATAGCCGACTTCGATGCGCAGCTTGCGCTCGTCCCGGGCGACGATCAGCAGCGCGCCGTTGTTCTTGTCCTTCTGGCCAATGCCCCAGTGCCGCCCCAGCTGGTAGCCGAAGTCCTCGATGCTGGCGCCTTGCAGGTCCGGCAGGGTGACCACCACCAACTGCTCGCCGGTGGTCTGTTCGTGGGCTTGCAGTTCCTGGGTCAACTGAGCCCGGGTAGCCGGCTCGATCAGCTGCGCCTCGTCCACCACCCGCCCGCTCAGGGCCGGAAACTTCAGCTCGGCCTGAGCCGAGACCGCAAAGACCCAGAGCAACAGCACCAGGCCGATTTTATAAAGTCGCATCAGCACCTCGTCCTTAATGATTGTCCGTGTGCACTACCAACTGCCGGACGCCCCGCCACCGCCAAAACTGCCGCCACCGCCACTGAAACTGCCCGAGTCCGAACTGGAGCTGGAACTGGAACTGGAGCTGTCGGAGTCGAACCAGTTGAATGAACTGCTGCTCGAACCCGAGTCGCGCTCGGCCCTGGGCTCGCGCCTGGGCGAGTCGTCGCTGGCATAGGGCCGGCCGTTGCCTGCCGAATCACCACCGTCGCGCCAGGAGACGAAGAACCCGGCCAGCGGCAAGCCGACGAACACCGAATAGAACACCACCTTGAACCACAACATCCAGTCGATCTGCTGGAACCAGTTTTTCTCCACCGAACGATGCACCAGGATCCGGCTGCTGTCGGGCTCCAGCAGGCGCACGATGGAGGTGGTCCCGGCAATGATCCCGGAGGAGTACAGGTCATCCTTGAAGTACGGGATGATCGAATCGTCGATGATGAAGTGGGCCCAGATGTCGTTGATCCGCCCTTCCAGGCCGTAACCCACTTCGATCCGCACCTTGCGCTCGTCCTTGGCCACCAGCAGCAGGACACCGTTGTTCTTGTCCTTCTGGCCGATGCCCCAGTGCCGCCCCAGTTGCAGGCCGAACTCCTCGATACTGTAGCCGCCCAGGCTCGGCACCGTGACCACCACCACCTGATCGGTGGTGCTCTGCTCGAGGCGCTCGAGCATTTGCGTCAGGTAGACCTGCGCCGAAGGCGTGAGCAACTGCGCGGTGTCCACCACGCGCCCGGTCAACTTGGGGAACAGGCTTTCGATCGGGGCTGTCGCCGGACTGGCCGCCCGCGGTTCGGCCTGGCTCGACGCCAGCCCTTCCGTGGGCGTTGCAACGGCAGGCTGCGCCATCAGGGCGCCGCCGCTCACCAGCCACAGCGACAGCAGCGCACCTCGCAGTGCGCGCTGTACGCCGCGCATCAGAATTTGACTTGCGGGGCTTTGTCCGCGTCGGGGCTGGTGGCCTCGAACGACTCACGCACCGGCAGATCGCTGTACATCAGGCTATGCCACAGGCGACCGGGGAAGGTACGGATCTCGGTGTTGTACTTCTGCACCGCCAGGATGAAGTCGCGGCGGGCCACGGCGATGCGGTTCTCGGTGCCTTCAAGCTGGGACTGCAGGGCCAGGAAGTTCTGGTTGGCCTTGAGGTCCGGGTAGCGCTCGGACACTACCATCAGGCGGCTCAGGGCACCGCTCAACTGGTCCTGGGCCTGCTGGAACTGCTTGAGTTTTTCCGGGTTGTCCAGGGTGTTGGCGTCCACCTGGATCGAAGTGGCCTTGGCCCGGGCCTCGATCACCGCGGTGAGGGTTTCTTCCTCGTGCTTGGCATAGCCCTTGACGGTCTCCACCAGGTTGGGGATCAGGTCGGCGCGGCGCTGGTACTGGTTCTGCACCTGGCCCCAGTCGGCCTTGACCTGCTCGTCGAGGGTCGGAATGTTGTTGATGCCGCAGCCGCTGAGCAGGCTGGTGAGCAGCAACAGCGCGGCGACGGGCCAGCTCGAACGCAGGCGTTGAGTGATGTTCATGGGTGGGGCTCCTTGCACAACCTGATTGAAATGAAGCTTTTGCCCGGTTTCACACATCCTGTGGGCAAAAACTGCCTGCGCCACTGGAATGCATCGGGCTGATGGGCTAAAAGATGCCCAGCGCGAAAAAGAGTTCAGAAATAAGGCGGTGTGAAAACGTCGCGAGTGAAGGCAAAAACAGGCGGGAACGATCGGGGTCGCGTCCGACTGTAGTAGCCTGCATGAGCATTCCGAGCCTGTTTTTAACCCCGTATTGCCGAACGCAGCAGTTTTCACACGGCCTGAAGTGTGCGGGAATTATCTGAACAACAATAGTCGCCCCTTAAATTTTGGCTGCCGGGTGCGCGTTCAAAAGCATCTGACTTGAGCCCTTGAGAACAATATTCATGAAGAAGCTGTGTTTGCTGGGCCTGCTGGTCAGCCTGGCCAGTCACCCGGTGTTGGCCGAATCTGCCCCGGTCCCCCTGGAAAACAAAGAAGCCTTTATCAGCGACCTGCTCAAACGGATGACCCTGGAAGAGAAGATCGGCCAGTTGCGCCTGATCAGCATCGGCCCGGAAATGCCCCGCGAGCTGATCCGCAAGGAAATTGCCGCGGGCAATATCGGCGGCACTTTCAACTCCATCACCCGCCCGGAAAACCGGCCGATGCAGGACGCGGCCATGCGCAGCCGGCTGAAGATCCCGATGTTCTTCGCCTATGACGTGATCCACGGCCACCGGACCATCTTCCCCATCAGCCTGGCCCTGGCTTCCAGCTGGGACATGGAGGCCATCGGCCGCTCCGGGCGCATCGCCGCCAAGGAAGCCAGCGCCGACAGCCTGGACATCACCTTCGCGCCCATGGTCGACATCTCCCGGGATCCGCGCTGGGGCCGTACCTCCGAAGGCTTCGGCGAAGACACCTACCTGGTCTCGCGCATTGCCAAGGTCATGGTCAAGGCCTACCAGGGCCAGAGCCCGGCCCTGCCGGACAGCATCATGGCCAGCGTCAAGCACTTCGCCCTGTACGGCGCGGTGGAAGGCGGTCGCGACTACAACATCGTCGACATGAGCCCGGTGAAGATGTACCAGGACTACCTGCCGCCCTACCGCGCGGCCATCGACGCCGGTGCCGGCGGGGTGATGGTGGCCCTGAACTCGATCAACGGCGTGCCCGCCACCTCCAACACCTGGCTGATGAACGACCTGCTGCGCAAGGAGTGGGGCTTCAAGGGCCTGGCGGTGAGCGACCACGGGGCGATCATCGAGCTGATCCGCCACGGTGTCGCCAAGGACGGTCGCGAAGCGGCCAAGCTGGCGATCAAGGCCGGCATCGACATGAGCATGAACGACTCGCTGTACGGCAAGGAGCTGCCAGGGCTGCTCAAGTCCGGGGAGATCGAACAGAAGGACATCGACAACGCGGTGCGTGAAGTGCTGGCCGCCAAGTACGACATGGGCCTGTTCAAGGACCCGTACGTGCGCATCGGCAAGGCCGAGGACGACCCCGCCGAGACCAACGCCGAAAGCCGCCTGCACCGCAGCGACGCCCGGGACATCGCCCGGCGCAGCCTGGTGCTGCTGAAGAACCGGAACCAGACCCTGCCGCTGCAGAAGACCGCGAAGATCGCCGTGGTCGGCCCCCTGGCCAAGGCGCCGATCGACATGATGGGCAGCTGGGCCGCCGCCGGGGTGCCGGCGCAATCGGTGACCCTCTACGACGGCATGCGCAATGTGCTGGGCGACAAGGCGCAACTGACCTATGCCCGGGGTTCCAACATCACCGCTGACAAGCAGGTGGTCGACTACCTGAACTTCCTCAACTTCGATGCTCCGGAAGTGGTGGACGACCCGCGCCCGGCGCAGCAGATGATCGATGAAGCAGTGAAGGCGGCGAAAAATTCCGACGTGATCGTTGCCGCCGTGGGCGAATCCCGAGGCATGTCCCACGAATCCTCGAGCCGCACCGACCTGCACATTCCGGCCAGCCAGCGCGAGCTGATCAAGGCCCTCAAGGCCACCGGCAAGCCCCTGGTGCTGGTGCTGATGAATGGCCGTCCGCTGTCGCTGCTGGAGGAAAACCAGCAGGCCGACGCGATCCTCGAAACCTGGTTCAGCGGCACCGAAGGCGGCAACGCCATCGCCGACGTGCTGTTCGGCGACTACAACCCGTCGGGCAAGCTGCCGATCACCTTCCCCCGTTCCGTCGGGCAGATCCCCACCTACTACAACCACCTGACCATCGGCCGGCCATTCACTCCGGGCAAGCCAGGCAACTACACCTCGCAGTACTTCGACGACACCACCGGCCCGCTGTTTCCGTTCGGCTACGGCTTGAGCTACACCACGTTCAGCCTGTCGGACATGGCCCTGTCTTCCACCACCCTGAACAAGAGCGGCACCCTCGACGCCAGCGTGACCGTGAAGAACACCGGCCAGCGTGATGGCGAAACCGTGGTCCAGCTGTATATCCAGGACGTGGCCGGCTCGATGATCCGCCCGATCAAGGAATTGAAGAACTTCCAGAAAGTCATGCTCAAGGCTGGTGAAGAGAAAGCCATTCACTTCACCATCAGCGAAGACGACCTGAAGTTCTACAACGCACAGCTCAAGTACGCCGCGGAACCGGGCGACTTCAATGTGCAGATCGGCCTGGATTCCCAGGACGTCAAGCAACAGAGCTTCGAACTGCTCTGATCCCCTGCCACCGGCCGGCGCCCGACGGGCGCCGGCTGGCTCCTAGCTTTTGGCTACCGCGCGGACTCGCGTCGCGTAGCGACGATCGACTTCATTGCCGAGCGCTTCAGCAGACGCGCAACCTGAGCGCACGATGCCACCCGACCGTGGGCCCACGCCTCTACGTCAACGACAAAAAACTGACAGGGTAGCCCTGTGGGCCCTAGCCGCGCCGGTCCAGCAGGTTGACCACCAGCCGATCGATCCAGCCCCAGACCCGCTGCTTGACCCGTCGCCACAGGGGACGATTGCGCCAGGCTGCAAGGTTGACCTCTTCGCTCTGGGCGAAATCGTTCTCGAAGCTTGCGACCACTGCACGGGTCAGTTGCGGGTCCAGGGCTTCCAGGTTGGCCTCCAGGTTGAAGCGCAGGTTCCAGTGGTCGAAGTTGCAGGAGCCGACGCTCACCCAGTCGTCCACCAGGGCCATCTTCAGGTGCAGGAAGCACGGCTGGTATTCGAAGATCCGTACCCCGGCCTTGAGCAGGCGCGGGTAGTAGCGATGCCCGGCATAGCGCACCGCCGGGTGATCGGTGCGCGGCCCGGTCAGCAGCAGGCGCACATCGAGGCCGCGCGCGGCGGCCTTGCGCAACGAGCGACGCACCGACCAGGTCGGCAGGAAATACGGAGTGGCCAGCCAGACGCGCCGCTGGCCGCTGTGCAAGGCGCGGATCAACGAGTGCAGGATGTCCCGATGCTGGCGGGCGTCGGCATAGGCCACCCGCCCCAGGCCCTCGCCGGTTTCTGGCAGGCGCGGCAGTCGCGGCAGGCCGAAATCGGCACCGGGTTTCCAGGCGCCACGATGCAGGTTGGCGCTCCATTGGCGATCGAACAACCGCTGCCAGTCGCCGACCAGCGGCCCGGCGATCTCCACCATCACCTCATGCCAGTCGCAGCTGTTGTCCTGGGGCCGCCAGAACTCATCGGTGACCCCGGTGCCACCAACTACCGCCAGGGCCTGGTCCACCAGCAGCAGTTTGCGATGGTCGCGGTACAGGTTGAGAAAGCCCTGGCGCCATTTCAGGCGGTTATAGAAGCGCAACTCCACCCCGGCATCCGTCAGGCTGCGGCGCAGCGCCTGGGTGAAGGCCAGGCTGCCGTAGTCGTCGAACAGGCACCGCACCCGGACCCCGCGCTCGGCAGCCTGCACCAGTGCCTGGACCATGGCTGCGGCGCAGGTGCCGGCCTCCACCAGGTACAGCTCAAGCTCGACCTGCTGCCGGGCACGGGCGATGGCCACCAGCATCCGCGGAAAGAATTCGGGGCCGTCGATCAACAGCTCGAAGCGGTTGCCTTCGCGCCAGGGGAATACCGCTCCGCGCATGTCAGCGCGCCGTGAAGATCAGCACCGCACCCACCGGTACCGAGAAACTGATGGCCGACAGGCCCGCGACCTTGCGCAGGCTGTCGAGGCCGGGGGCCAGGTTGAAGTCTTCGGCGTTGAGTACCAGAGGTTCCAGGGTCACCACCTGGAAGCGTCGTTCATCCAGGCGGGTGGCCAGCAATTCGGCGTTGTAGGTGTGTTCCTGGCCATGCAGCGAGACCGTGACCGGCAGCAGCAATTCGATCTGCGCCCCGGGGGCCAGATCGTTGATCGGGCGCAGGTTGATCTTCGCGGTGATCAGGGCGTCGGGAAACTGCTGGACCTGGAACAGCTCCTGGCGCATGCGCTCGTCACGCAGGGGAATGCCACTGCTGACCGAGTCCATTTCGATCTGCAATTGGGCCTGGCCCTTGCCATCGACCTTGCCGTGCAGCACCAGGAAACGCTGGACCTCGGAGATATTGGCGTTCTTGGTGGTGACGAAGGATATCCGGGACGACTCGTTGTCCAGGTACCAGTTGGCCTGGGCCGGCAGGGCCAGTGCCCCGAGCAGGCTGAGAAGAAGGCGGATCGGCGTACGCATGCAAGCTCCCTAGAACAGAAGGCGCCACCTTAACCGGCCACCCGAGGGCTGGCAAACTTCGCGGTGGGCGGCGCTATAGAGCTAGAAGCGGTAGGTATAGTTCAGGTAGAAGCGTTCGGCGTTGTGGCTGAAGATGCCCGCCGGCCCTCGGGAGAGGCTCTGACGCTGGACACCGTCAGGCTCGCCCTGGGTGCGAAAGCGCGCGTGCAGCCAAGTCAGGTCCAGGCCCTTGAGCGCCCCGTCGAACTGATACCGCAGCACGCTCTGGAATTCGCGCCGGGAAAACCCCTCGTAGCCCCGGGCCTGGCTGGAGAAGGCGTAATGCAGGTCGAGCTTGAGCTGCGGCACGCCGAAATCGGCGAAGTCCATGCCTCCCAGCAGCTTGAACATCGCCTCGTTCTCCAGCCCGAAGTAGTAGAACAGCTTGCCGCTGCTGTTCCAGGTGCCCGTGTCCTGGGCGAAGAAGGTGCGGTCGTAGTCGTCACCCCAGACCCTGTTCCAGGTCAGCCCGGTGTAGTAGCGGCTGAACCGGTACTTGAACGACAGGTCCAGGTGCCGAGCATCGTGGACAGACTCCGCCTCGTACAACCCGCGCACGCCAGCATATTCGAACAGCTTGCCAGCATCCTGCTGGCGTCCCCAAACGGCGTGGAGATCGATACCGCGCCCGGGAGCCAGTTCGAAACTGCGGGCCAGCCTGACCGAGGAGCTGCGTAGGTAGTCCCGGGCCACCCCGTGCTCCAGTTGCAGGTTGCTGCCATCGGGCAATACATAGCCCAGGGCATACAAGCGCAAATCGTCGATTTTCTGCCCACGGTAATTGCGTAGGTCCTGGCTCCAGCCCGATTCGTTGCGCGGGCTGAAGCCATCGATACGGCTCAGGTTGAGGGTCAGGGCACCGCGCGTGTAACCCAGGTCCTGGCCCAGGGTGGCGGCCGGCAGGATGCGCGAGTAGCGGTCGTCGCGGTACAGCTCGTATTGCCGGCTCCTTTTCCCCAGGCCGGCGCTCAGGGCACCGTCCTCATCGACCCAGCGCCCGCGCAGGTACAGCTCCAGGGGCTTGGCGATACCATGGGGTTGCTGCACGCTGCGATCGGCCCGCAGGTTGCTGATGCTGTTGGCGTCACGCCCCACGTGCAGGGCATCTGCCAGGCCGTAGCTGTAGTCAATGCCCAGTACCTCACGGTACCAGCCGGAACTGAAGCTGAACTGGGTGGCCTGCACCCATTCATCCCGGGTCGGGCCGATCCCTCCGGCGTCGTTTTCCTTCCAGTAGGACTGGCTGTAGCGCAAGGACGTGCGGCTGTCCTCGAGAAAACCCTGGGCCCCTGCCCCAGCGCACAACAGACAGCACAGCAAGCCGGTCACACAACCTTGTTCAGCCCCCATGGGATCACCTGTTTTTATTATTGGAATGGGTGTCATGGCCGCCGGTGGCGGTCCAGGTCTCATTCTCGGAGCCGTGGGGCAAAGGGCAACGGCTATAGGTTCCGCAGGATGGAACCGGGCGCAGCACCGCGGCTTGCAGCGCGCAAGGCGATCTGCGCCAACCATGGGGAATGACTCAGGCGAGGGTTTTCTGCAGGTGTTCGATGGTGTCGGCCAAAAGCCCCAGGTGGCGATTGCGCACCTGTTCGACGCAGCCCAGGTCCATTGGCCAGTGCAGGGCGATGCTGCCGATCACCCGGCCTTCGGCCTGCAGCGGCAAGGCCACGGCTCGAATCAGGAATGGCAGGCGCACCGGGTATTCCCAATGGCCTTCGGTGCGCTGGCCAAATCCCAGGTGCAGGGACTGGGCGCAGGCCTGCTGCCGGTCTTCGCTGGGCACCTGTTCACGTTGCGCCAGACGCTCTATCTCCGCACTGGGCAGTGCGCCCAGGCAGGCCTTGCCCATGGCGGAATGAAACAGGCTGGCGTGCTGCCCGACAATCCGGCTGTTGCTCGGGTAGCGCTTGCGCAGCACTGCGGGCACCGCGCTTTCCAGGACCTCCAGGCAATCGCCGTCGAAACTCGACAGGTCGCTGACCAGCCCGGTACGTGCACTCAATTCCAGCAGCCAGGGCACCGCCTGCTCCACCAACTGGCGCTTGAAACGCTGCCGGCTGTCACCGAACAGGCTCCTGGCGCTCAAGCGGTAGCGTCGATCACTCAGGCCGCGGTAGATCCAGCCCTGCTCCTGCAGAGTCAGGAGCATGCGCGACACCGTGGCCTTGGCCAGGCCGGTCAGGTAGTGCAGCTCTTCCAGGCCCAGGGCCTGGTGCTGGCCGAGCAACTCGACAATGGCCAGGGCGCGCTCCACTGAGCGTACGCTGCCGGTTTCTACCTTGCTGGCCATGGTCCGAACTCCCTGACTGAGGATGGCTAAAGGTTTTACCCAGCAAGATGCGGGCCCCCGGACCTTGGCGGCGACACCTGCTTGGTTACCGCAGGTTGCCTGGCGGCCGCTGCCGCACCCACTGCGTCAATTGTTCATGGGCATAAGCCAGTTGCAGCACGGCGTGGTCGGCCTGGGCCGGGCCGATGATCTGCAGGCCCATGGGCAATCCGGCCAGATTGAACCCCACCGGAATGCTGATGGTGGGCAGCCCGGCCAGGGTTGGACCGATCACCACTTCCATCCAACGGTGATAAGTGTCCATTTCCTGCCCATCGATCTGCCTCGGCCAAGCTTGCCGTGCATCGAAAGGGAACACCTGGGCGGTGGGCAGCAACAGGAAGTCGTAGCGTTCGAACAACCGCAGCAGGGCGCGATACCAGTCGCTGCGACTCTGGGAGGCGCGATAGACATCCGCTGCACTCAGGTTCGCCGCGCCCTCCAATTCCCAACGCGCCTCGGGCTTGAGCCAGCGGCGTTTGTCCGGATCGCCATGCAGCCCTCCCAGGGAGCCCTGGACCAGCCAATGCCGATGCACCAGCCAGCAGTCCCACAGCTCGGCCAGGGAGAATTCCGGCTGGCAGTGCTCCACCTCGCAGCCCAGGTGGGTGAAATCGCCCAGGGCCTTTTCGCACAACCCCAGCACCCCCTGCTCCATGGCCAGGTAGCCGTTGTAGTCCCCCAGCCAGCCCAGGCGCAGGCCGCGCACATCCCGTTGCAGGGGCGCATTGAGCAGCGCCGGATCCTCCTTGAGGGACAGCGGCGCCCGCGGATCGTAGCCGGCCTGGGTGCTCAACAGCCGTGCCACATCGGCCACGGTGCGGCCCATCGGCCCCTCGGTGGCCAGTTGCTGCACGAACAGCTCCGGAGTCGGGCCGAACGGCACGCGGCCCAGGGAGGGGCGCATGCCGAACACATTGTTGAACGCCGCCGGGTTGCGCAACGAGCCCATCATGTCGCTGCCATCGGCCACCGGCAGCATGCGCAGCGCCAGGGCCACCGCTGCCCCGCCGCTGCTGCCGCCGGCGCTCAGGCTGTGGTCATAGGCATTGCCGGTGGTACCGAACAACTGGTTGTAGGTATGGGAACCCAGGCCGAACTCCGGCACGTTGCTCTTGCCGATGATGATCGCGCCACTGGCCCGCACTCGCGCCACGCTGATGGCGTCCACCTGGGGCACCTGCTCGGCGAACAGCGGCGAGCCCATGCTGGTGGTCAGCCCGGCAGTGGCCGCCAGGTCCTTGATCGCCTGGGGCATGCCATGCATCCAGCCCAGCGATTGCCCCTGCTCCAGTTGCCGGTCACGCTCGTCGGCCTGGGCCAGCAGCGCCTCGGGCTCGCACAGGGACACCAGGGCATTGACGGGCGGGTTGCAACGCTCGATCTGCGCCAGGTAGGCGTGCATCACTTCGCGACAGGACAGCTCGCGGGCATGGATCGCCCGGGACAGGTCCAGGGCGTCCAGCTCGACGATGGCGTCGGTCGGTGGATTGTGCTCGCTCAAGATTCGCCTCCCAGGGTCAGGGCATCGGGTTTGTCGTCTCTGACTGCGTCATACATGCAATAGGTACCCAGCAGGCTGAGGACCGAGGTCAGCAAGACGTAGAAAGCGGGAGCCACCGGGGTGGCCATGACCTTGCTCAGCCAGGTCACAATCAGTGGCGCGAAGCCACCGAACAGCATCACTGTGACGTTATACGCCACCGATACCCCCGTGGAACGTACCTCGATGGGAAACTGCTCGGCCAGGGCCGTGGGGCCAGGTCCGAAGAAACCACCGATGGCCCCGCAGAGCAGTATCTGCATCACCAGCAGGCGCTCGATGGACGGCGCTTCGGCAACCCATACATACAAGGGGTAGACCATGACGAAGAACGCCAGGGTGAAGGCCATCAGTACCGGGCGCCGGCCAACGCGGTCGGACAGGGCCCCGGCAAAGGGAATCACCAGGGTCATCAGGGCCACGGCGAACATCTGCACCAGCAGTACCTGGTCCAGGGGCAGGCCGAGGTTGGTATGGGCGAAGGTCGGCATGTTCACCAGCACCACATAGAAGGACACCGTGCCACCGCAGCACATGCCCATGGACACCAGGATCGCCCGGCGATGGGCCACCACCACCTGCCACAGCCCGGGGCCCTTGCCGCGGACCTGCTTGCGTGCCTCGACAAAGGCTTGCGGCTCCTGCATGTACTTGCGGATCCACAACCCCACCGGCCCGATCAGCAGGCCGATCACGAAGGGCAGGCGCCAGCCCCAGAGGTCCAGGGTCTGCGGCGAGAAGAAATGCGTCACCGCCGCCACCATCGCCGCGCCGCTGAACACCGCCAGGCACTGCCCCACCAACTGCCAGGAGCCGTACAGGCCTTTTCTGTGGGGGGGTGCACTCTCCACCAGGTAGGCGGTGGCACTGGCGTACTCACCGCCGGTGGCAAAGCCCTGGAGCATGCGCGCCACCACGATCAGCAACGGTGCGCCCAGGCCGATGGCGGCGTAGGTGGGCGCAAAGACGATCATGGCGATCGACAGGGTCATCAGCTGGATGATCACCAGCATCGCCGCCTTGCGCCCCTTGCGGTCGGAATACACCCCCAGCAGCACGCCCCCCACCGGGCGCATGAAAAAGCCCACGCCGAAGGTGGCCAGGGCCATCAGCAGCGACGTGTATTGGTCTTCTGCGGGGAAAAAGTGCCGCGCAATGAAACTCGCAAGAAAGCCATAGACGATGAAGTCATACCATTCCAGGGCATTGCCGACCACGGCGGCAACCACTTGCCGGGTCTTGGAAACAGAGGGTGTCGAAGCGCTCATGGGAGGTTCCTTGGGTACTTTTGAGCCTTCTGGCGGGCTCGGAAAAGTGCCGGGCGTGGACCACGCCCGGCACGCGCGCAACACAGGAACAGAAAGGCTCAGGACGGTTTGAGCCAGCTTTCCGCCAAGGCGCCCCAATACGCCGCGCCGGTGAGCAGGATGTCGTCGTTGAAGTCGTAACCCGGGTTGTGCACCATCGGCTGGGCCACGCCATTGCCGATGAACAGGTAGCTGCCGGGACAACGCTGGAGCATCCAGCCGAAGTCTTCGCTGCCCATCAGTTTCGGCGTGTTGCCGTCGACCGCGTCGGCCCCCACCAGCTCGACGCCGATGCGCCGGGCAAACTCGGTTTCTTCCGCGCTGTTGACCAGCACCGGGTAGGCCGGGCGATGCTCGATGCTGACGGTGCAACCAAAGCTGTCGGCCTGAGTCCGGATGATTGCCTTGACCCGCTCCAGCATCAGCTCGCGTACCGGCGCATTGAGGGCCCGCAGGCTCAGGCGCAACAACGCCTGCTGGGGAATCACGTTGGCGGCCTCGCCGGCCTGCAGCGCCCCAACCGTGACCACCGCGGACTCCTGAGCATCGATATTGCGCGCCACTACCGTCTGCAGCGCCATGACCATGCTCGCTGCGGCCACCAGCGGGTCCACCGCCAGGTGCGGCATGGAGCCGTGGCCACCGACGCCTTCGACGACGACGTTGAGCAAATCCTGGGAGGCCATCATCGGCCCCTGGCGAAACCCCAGGTGTCCGGCGGGCAGGCCCGGCATGTTGTGCAGGCCGAACAGCGCATCGCAGGGGAAGCGCTCCAGCAGGCCATCGGCGAGCATCGCCTCGGCGCCGCCCTGGCCCTCTTCGGCAGGCTGGAAGATCAGGTTCAGGGTGCCGTCGAACCGCCGGGTGGCGGCCAGGTAGCGGGCGGCGCCCAAAAGAATGGTGGTATGGCCGTCATGCCCGCAGGCGTGCATGCAACCGCTGTAGCGGCTGCTGTAGGGCACCCCGGTGTTCTCGATGATCGGCAAGGCGTCCATGTCTGCCCGCAGGCCCAGGGTGCGCGAACCGCTGCCGTTGCGCAGCACGCCCACGACGCCCGTCCGGCCGACGCCGGTGTGCACCTCATACCCCCACTCTTCAAGGCAGCGGGCTACCAGCGCCGCCGTGCGGTTCTCCTCGAAGCCCAGCTCCGGGTGGGCATGAATATCCTGGCGGATGGCCCGCAAGTCGCTGGCAACATCACTGAGCCAGGCAAGGATGTGCGGGTGTCGGGTCATGGCGTATCTCCTCTGGGCCGGGTGTGTCCCGTTCTTTTTGTCGGAGCGTTGCACGAGGTGCCAAGGCAGGCTCGAAGCTCGACTTCAGATAACCGCGAGCCGGAGCACAGGACAATCAAATGTGGTTCCACTGGATGGAACAGAAAAATGCCGTGGACCGCGCAACCGGGCTCAGGGCTCGAGGCGACAGCCTTCCCGAGGCCCCAGCCAGAGCGCGCTGTGGGTGCGTCCCAGAGCGCTGGCGGTGACGCGTCGGGACTGCGGGTCATCGACAAAATCGCTGATGGGCAGGTACTGGCGTACATAGCCACGGCAGGAGTCGGCAGGTTGTTGCATGACGTAACGGCAGGAGCAGTATTCCTTGGCGGTGTAGGCACCGAGGATGTCCGGGAAAGCCTGCAGGGCCAGCCGTTGCTGCCAGCCCCAGCCCAGCAGCAGGACCAGGGCCACCAGCAGCAGGCTGAGCAGCGGACGGCGACGGATGAAGGGGCGGCGCGTCATGGTGACCCCGGCACGGCAAACGTGGCGATGACTCGCTTGAGCAGTTCATTGTGCTGGTAACTGCCGTCACGATCGTCGCCGTAGCGCACGATCACCAGGCGCTCCGAGGGCAGCACATACAGCGCCTGTCCCCAGTGCCCGAGGGCCGCGTAGCTATCCTCCGGCGCATCGGGCCAGGGGCGGGGCGCACCGTCCACCGAGCGATTGAGCCACCAGTGCCCCCCCGCTACCGCCACATCCTGATTGGCCCGGTAGCCGGCGAACGGCGTACGACTGAACTCGACCCAGGCCTTGGGCAGCAACTGCCGGTCGCGCCAGCGGCCCTCACGCTGCATCAGCAGGCCGACCCGCGCCAGGTCGCGAGCCGTCAGGTAAAGGTAGGAGGAGGCGACGAACGTGCCGGCAGCATCCCGCTCCCACACCGCCTGGGTGATGCCCAAAGGGTCGAACAGGGCCTGCCAGGGATAGTCCGGATACTTTTCGGCGCCGACCATGCCCCGCAGGCTCGCCGCCAGCAGGTTGCTATCGCCGCTGGAGTAGCGGAAGTCCTGGCCTGGTGGGCTGGAAGCAGCGCGCTGCGCGGTGAAGGCCGCCATGTCCCGATGACCGCGGGTGTAGAGCATGGCCACCACCGAGGAATTGAGCGGCGCGTATTCGTAGTCTTCCTGCCAGTCCAGCCCCGAGGCCCAGTGCAGCAAGTGCTCCAGGGTGATAGCCGGATGCTGCTGCAGCGCCGGGTAATACTTCGCCGCCGGGTCCTGGAGCTGGAAGCGGCCTTCACCGAAGGCAACGCCCAACACCACCGCCAACAGACTTTTGCTGGCAGACCAGATGAGATGAGGGGTCTGTGGTCCGGTGGCGCCGGCATAACGTTCGTAAAGCACCTGGCCATCGCGGATCACCAGCAAGGCGTCAGTGCGAATGCCTTCGTGGGACTGGTCGTCCCTGGGCACGAAGGCGTAGTCCTCCAGAGCCTTGAGCGCCGGGCTATCGACGGCCGGACCCCGACTCCATTGTTGCGCCGGCCACTCCTCGGCCCGGGCCGGCATGCAGAGACATGCAAGCAACGCCAGCAGGATCGGACCTTTGACCATGGATGAGCCTCGAATGACGTCAGTGGCCGAGCCTAGTTGAGGCGGATGACAGTTTCACTGCAAGGGCCCTCGCTTGTTGGCGCTGGCTGGCGTAAGGGGCATCAAGCCTTGTGCAAAATCTTCAGGCCTCTTCGCCGGCAAGCCGGCTCCTACCGCAGCCCAGCATCCCGCCTCGTAGGAGCTGGCTTGCCAGCGAAGGCGTCATCAAGCCTTGTGCAAAATCTTCAGGCCTCTTCGCCGGCAAGCCGGCTCCTACAGCAGCCCGGCATCCCGCCTCGTAGGAGCTGGCTTGCCAGCGAAGGCGTCATCGAGCCTTGTGCAGAACCTTCAGACCCCTTCGCCGGCAAGCCGGCTCCTACAACAGCCCGCGGCATCCAGCCTCGTAGGAGCTGGCTTGCCAGCGAAGGCGTCATCGAGCCTTGTGCAAAAACTTCGGGCCTCTTCGCCGGCAAGCCGGCTCCTACAACAGCCCGCGGCATCCTACCTCGTAGGAGCTGGCTTGCCAGCGAAGGCGTCATCGAGCCTTGTGCAAAAACTTCGGGCCTCTTCGCCGGCAAGCCGGCTCCTACAACAGCCCGGCATCCCGCCTCGTAGGAGCTGGCTTGCCAGCGAAGGGGTCATCGAGCCTTGTGCAGAACCTTCAGACCCCTTCGCCGGCAAGCCGGATCTTACGCAAGGGGGCGCCGTTCCTGAAACGAGGCCAGGGCTTTAGCCAGGCGTTGCTCCCGGGCGCTGGCGGCCAGGTCCAGCAGGGCCTGGTCCCGGGTCCATTGGCTGCGCCAAGGCTCAGGGCCGTTGGCGAACGCGGCGTCGATGTCAGGTCGCAATGCCTGGAACTGCATGAACAAGCCGCCCAATAAAATGTGCCCGCTACTCAAGCAGGGGTTTTGCCGACTGACTTCGGCGCAGCCCGCAAGCAATCCCAGCAACTGCAGTTGCAGGGGCTGCGGCCAGCCGCTGTCCTGCCCCACGCCATACAGCCAGGCGAGCATGGCACTCAGGACATAGATGTCCTCCAGGCTGCGGAAGGGTTTGACGTAGGCATCCCAGCCATCGCCTGCCAGCAATTCGCAAGCCGCGTTGTCGAGCAGCAGACAGCCGTGGCTGATCTCCGGCATCAGGGCGATGGCGGGCAGGGTCTGGACCTTGACCCCGGGCTCGCCGGCGTAGACCACGGTCAGGCGCAGGGCCGGTTTTTCTCCCGGGGCCTCGCTGCGGGCCGCCACCAGCAACCAGTCGGCGGCATCGCCGGCGGTGACGAAGTCCTTGCGTCCGTTCAGGCGCAGGTCCTCCAGGCGAGTCTGCATGTCTGCCGGGCGCAGGCTGCGACTTTCAGTCGCGCACAAAGCACCCAGGCTCGGCGGTGCACTGGGCCACAACATGCGCAATGCAGCCTGGTAGCCCACCAGGAACGCCAGCCCCGGGGTGGCCATCAGCCGCCCGCCAAGCACCGCCAGTTCGAAGGGCGTGACATTGCCCAGATGCGCCAGCAATGCCCCGTAGCCCTCGGCCAGGTCGGGGTTTGCGGGCAATCGTTGACGGCTGTCGAGCAGGGCTTGCCAGGGCATTCGAAGGTCCTCAGGGGCTGTCATATAAGCATCACCAAAGCTTCATGGCGATGACACCGGGGCTACATAGCCTGACTTTGCACAACAAAGTCGATTGGCTGCAACCCAAGGCGGGTCGGTAGCCCGCACGGAGATTCACGATGACTCAGATCGCCCGCATCAGCGACACCGGCACTGAACGCCGCCTGCAAGCCGAACGCCTGATCGGCGCCCAGGCCCTGGAGGAAGCCCAAGCCCTGCGTTTCAACGTATTCAGCGGCGAGTTCAACGCCAAGCTCAAGGGCGCGGAGCTGGGTCTGGACATGGATGACTATGACGTTCACTGCAGCCACATCGGCGTGCGCGACCTGAACACCGGGCGCCTGGTGGCCACCACTCGCCTGCTGGACCACCAGGCCGCCAGCAGCCTGGGGCGTTTCTACAGCGAAGAGGAATTCAGCCTGCACGGCCTGGTGCACCTCAAGGGCCCGATCCTGGAGATCGGCCGCACCTGCGTCGACCCGGCCTATCGCAACGGCGGCACCATCGCCGTGCTCTGGGGCGAACTGGCGGAAGTGCTCAACCAGGGCGGCTACAGCTACCTGATGGGCTGCGCCAGCATCCCCATGCAGGACGGCGGCGTGCAGGCCCACGCGATCATGCAACGCCTGCGCGAGCGCTACCTGTGCACCGAACACCTGCGGGCCGAACCGAAGAACCCGCTGCCCAACCTGGACATGCCGTCCAATGTCATCGCCGAGATGCCTCCCCTGCTCAAGGCCTACATGCGCCTGGGGGCGAAGATCTGCGGCGAACCCTGCTGGGACCAGGACTTCCAGGTGGCCGACGTGTTCATCCTGCTCAAGCGTGACGAGCTGTGCCCGCGCTACGCCCGGCACTTCAAGGCGGCGGTCTGATGCGCCGGCTGCGGGTCTACGGGCGCATCGCCCGGGTACTGCTGGTGGTGGCCCTGGGCCTGAGCATGGCCAGTATCTTTGGCCTGCTGGAACGCCTGGGCATCGCCAACTCGATGGTGCGGCGCCAGCGCTGGTCGCGCTTCTTCATGGCGCGCCTGGCCAATGCCCTGCCATTCCGGGTCACGGTGCACGGCGAGCTGCCGCGCCAGCCAATGCTCTGGGTCAGCAACCATGTGTCCTGGACCGACATCCCACTGCTGGGCATGCTCACCCCGCTGTCGTTCCTGTCCAAGGCTGAAGTGCGTACCTGGCCGGTGGCCGGCTGGCTGGCGGCCAAGGCCGGTAGCCTGTTCATCCGTCGCGGCGCCGGCGACAGCCAGCTGATCCGCAAACAGATGACCCGGCACCTGCAGGAACAGCACCCACTGCTGCTGTTCCCCGAAGGCACCACCACCGATGGCCACAGCCTGCGCACCTTCCACGGACGCCTGCTGGCCAGCGCCATCGATGCCGAAGTGGCCCTGCAGCCGGTGGCGATCCGTTACTTGCGCGACGGTCAGGTCGACACTCTGGCCCCCTTCATTGGCGACGATGACCTGCTCTCCCACCTGATGCGGCTGTTCGCCAACGATCAGGGCCGGGTGGAAATCCATCTGCTCAAGCCCATTGCCTGCCAGGGCCAGGAGCGTGCGGCGCTGGCCTTCCAGGCCCAGCAAGCCGTGCAGAAGGCCCTGTTCGGCGATGTTGCACAGCCTGCCGAACCACGCCGCAGCGGTGAACTGGTCGCCGCCTGAGCACCTCCCGCAGGAACCGGCTTGCCGGCGAAGAGGCCCTTGAGACAGGCATCGCCGACGAGGACGCCTTCGCTGGCAAACCAGCTCCTACAAGGCGTCATCCGGTTGGGTGCGTTCTGCGGCGAAGCTCTGCAGTTGCGGGTAGAAGGCTCGGAAATCTTCGCTCAAGGGCTGATACAGCCGCTCCAGCTCGATCATCGCGGCGGTCAGTTCCTCGGGCCGCGACAGGCGCCGGGCGATGCCGCGCAATACCTGCTCCAGCACCTCGAAATCCCGGTAGGAACCCAGCCAGTCATCGGCGGCCATATAGGGCGCAATCTGCGCCAGGCGCCCCGGCAGCTGCGGCTCGGCCGCCAGCACCCGGTACACGTCGGCGGTAAACTGCTGCAGGGGACGATCGGCATACTGGGCCCAGTCCCGGGCCAGGCAGTGGTCAAAGAACACGTCGATGACGATGCCCGCGTAACGTCGCCGGGTCAGGGAGAACCGGGACAACGCGGCGCTCACCAGCGGATGGCTGTCGGTGTAGGTATCGATGCGCCGGTGCAGCTGGATCGCCGCCTCGACTTCGGGGGCAAACTGCCCTTGCAGGCGACCTTTGACGAAGTCGCCATACAAGCTGCCGAGTAATTGACCCGGGCGCTGGCCGCCAAGGTGCAGATGTGCGAGATAATTCATCGGCGCAGTTTAGCACCGCGCTCAACATATCGTTATAACCCGATATTCCGATAAGTAATGAGTTAAGATCAAAATCATATTGGTATATCGCGAAATAACGATTTAAATTTCGCCTCATCGCGATACAACGTTTTACGGAAACCGAGCACCGCCATGTCCCTCGACCTCGACGAAATAATAAAAGCCCTGGCTCATCCGGTACGCAGAGAAATCCTGCACTGGCTGAAAGACCCGACTGTCGAATTTCCCGATCAGGCTCACAGCAATGAGCACGGTGTCTGCGCCGGGCAGATCGATCAACGCTGCGGCTTGTCGCAGTCGACCGTCTCCGCCCACCTTGCCACCCTGCAACGTGCAGGCCTGATCAGCAGCCGCAAAGTCGGCCAATGGCATTTTTTCAAACGCAACGAGGAAACCATTCAGCAGTTCCTCGTGCAAATGAGCCAACAGCTCTGATCTGACAAGGACCCGACAATGCCCCTTTCACTCATCATCCTGGCCCTGAGCGCCTTCGCCATCGGCACCACCGAGTTCGTCATCATGGGCCTGTTGCCCGATGTGGCGGCGGACCTCGGGGTATCGATTCCCGGCGCCGGCTGGCTGGTCACCGGCTATGCCCTGGGGGTCGCCATCGGCGCGCCGTTCATGGCCCTGGCCACTGCCCGCCTGCCACGCAAGGCGGCCCTGGTGGCGCTGATGGGAATTTTCATTGTCGGCAACCTGCTGTGTGCACTGGCCAGTGACTACAACGTGCTGATGTTCGCACGGGTGATCACCGCGCTGTGCCACGGTGCCTTCTTCGGTATCGGATCGGTGGTCGCCGCGGGCCTGGTGCCCGCCAACAAGCGCGCTTCGGCCGTGGCATTGATGTTCACCGGCCTGACCCTGGCCAATGTGCTCGGCGTGCCCCTGGGCACCGCCCTGGGCCAGGAAGCCGGCTGGCGCTCGACCTTCTGGGCGGTGACGCTCATCGGGGTGATCGCACTGATCGGCCTGGTGCGTTTCCTGCCGGCCAAGCGTGACGAGGAAAAACTCGACATGCGCTCGGAGCTCGCAGCCCTCAAGGGCGCCGGGATCTGGTTGTCCCTGAGCATGACCGCGCTGTTCGCCGCCTCGATGTTCACCCTCTTCACTTACGTTGCACCGCTGCTCGGTGATGTCACCGGGGTTTCGCCCAAGGGCGTGACCTGGACCCTGCTGTTGATCGGCCTGGGCCTGACCCTGGGCAACATCCTCGGCGGCAAGCTGGCGGACAAGCGCCTGGGTGCCACCCTGATCGGCGTGTTCGCGGCCATGGCCGTGGTTTCCACGGTGCTGACCTGGACCAGCGTCGCGCTGATCCCCACGGAGATCACCCTGTTCCTCTGGGCCACTGCTTCCTTCGCGGCGGTGCCGGCCCTGCAGGTTAATGTGGTGACCTTCGGCAAGGCCGCGCCGAACCTGGTTTCGACCCTGAATATCGGCGCCTTCAACATCGGCAACGCCCTCGGCGCCTGGGTCGGCGGCAGCGTCATTGCCCATGGCTTCGGCCTGACCAGCGTGCCACTGGCGGCTGCGGCCCTGGCGATCCTCGCCCTGCTGGTGACCCTGATCACTTTCCGCCAGGGCGGCAATGCCGAGCTGGCTACTGCGACCCACTGATCCGTTCCTCCTTTATAGAAGGCTGCATTCCATGACGACTCTTTTCGATCCGATCAAACTTGGCGACCTCGAACTGGCCAACCGCATCATCATGGCCCCGCTGACCCGCTGCCGCGCCGATGCCGGTCGCGTGCCCAACGCACTGATGGCCGAGTACTACGTGCAACGCGCCTCAGCCGGCCTGATCCTCAGCGAAGCCACGTCGGTAACGCCCATGGGCGTGGGCTACCCGGACACGCCCGGCATCTGGTCCAACGACCAGGTGCGTGGCTGGGCCAACGTGACCAAGGCCGTGCACGGCGCCGGCGGCAAGATCTTCCTGCAACTGTGGCACGTCGGGCGAATCTCCCACCCGTCGTACCTCGACGGTGATACCCCGGTAGCGCCCAGCGCCATCCAGCCCAAGGGCCATGTCAGCCTGGTGCGCCCAATGGCCGACTACCCCACTCCGCGGGCCCTGGAGACTGCCGAGATCGCCGATATCGTCGATGCCTATCGGGTCGGTGCGGAAAACGCCAAGGCCGCCGGTTTCGACGGTGTGGAAATCCACGGTGCCAACGGCTACCTGCTGGACCAGTTCCTGCAGAGCAGCACCAACCAGCGCACCGACCAGTACGGTGGCTCTCTGGAGAACCGTGCCCGCCTGCTGCTGGAAGTCACCGACGCGGCCATCGAGATCTGGGGCGCCGGCCGGGTTGGCGTGCACCTGGCGCCACGGGCCGACTCCCACGACATGGGCGATGACAACCTGGCGGAAACCTTCACCTACGTGGCCCGTGAACTGGGCAAGCGCGGCATCGCGTTTATCTGCTCCCGGGAAAAGGAAGGCGCCGACAGCCTGGGCCCACAACTGAAAGCGGCCTTCGGCGGCCCCTACATCGCCAACGAGCGTTTCACCAAGGACAGCGCCAATGCCTGGCTGGCCAGCGGCAAGGCCGACGCGGTGGCGTTCGGCGTGCCCTTCATCGCCAACCCGGACCTGCCGGCCCGCCTCAAGGCCGGCGCTGCGCTGAACGATGCACATCCGGAAACCTTCTACGCCAAGGGCCCGGTCGGCTACATCGACTACCCGACGCTGTAAGCCTGCACCTGCAAGCCAAACGCCTCGGCTCACTTGAGCCGGGGCTTTTTTATGGCCTTTTTTGAGGGGGTCTTCTTGCCTGCGCCAGCGATATGCCGCCGGCCATGCCTGGAATCCTGCAGCCCACGTCAGATTGCTGGCGAACAGCCGGATCAGCGCTTGCGCTGGGCCCACGCCACCGCCAGCCCACTGAAGCAGATCACCGCGATACCGACAAGGCCGTAGCTGTCGGGGGTGTGGTCGAAAATAAGGTAGCCGTACATCCCGGCAAACAGGATCTGCCCATAGCTGAAGGGCGCCAGCATTGCCGGCGCGGCGTGGCGAAAAGCCTGGGTCAACAGCATGTGGCCCAGCATGCCGCAGGTGCCCAGGCCAATCATGAACAGGCCGTGAACCAGGGTCGGCGTGCTCCAGAAGAACGGCAGCAACGCACTCATGATCAAGCTGTTGAAGATCCCGGTGAGGAAGTTGCTGGTGGTCGGGCTGTCGACGCCACTGAGTTTGCGCGTGAGCAACTGATAGAAGCCAAAACACAATGCAGAGCCCAGTGGCAGCAAGATCGCCGGCGTGAACAACGCGCCACCGGGACGCACCACGATCAGCACCCCGGCAAACCCCGCCAGCACCGCCAGCCACTGCGCGCGACTGACCCGCTCGCCCAAGAGCGGCACGGACAGGGCCGTGACCAGCAAGGGGGCCAGGAAATTGACGGCGGTGGCTTCTGCCAGGGGGATATAGCGCAGGCCGGTGGTGAACAACAGGCTGGTGCCGATCAGGCACAGGGCGCGGAGCAATTGCAGGCCGGGACGCTTGGTCCGCACCACCGCGGAGAAACCGCTGCGGGGCACGAACACCACCAGCATCAACAGGGTATGCACCACATACCGGGCCCATACAACCATGACAATCGGATAAAACGCCGACAGATACTTGGACAGCGTGTCGTGGCTGGCGAAGAGCAGAACCGCCAGGCAGATCAAGGCGATGCCCTTGATCGGTTGCTCGGCGCCATTGAACGGTGAGGGGCTCACACTCATTCACACACTCGACACAAATTCCCTACAAAATACGTAGCTCGCTACCTATCAAGATAGAACCAGCCCGTATATAAAAGCACCCCGTCGTAATCAGGCGATCAACGGAGGGATCCCGGTTCGCCTTAAATGTTGACATAAGTTGACTCAATTACGCATGTTGTCTTAATGACGAAGGCTGGGACTCAGGCGCAGCATGTCCAGCCCGATATCGATCCAGCGCTCTGCCTCGGTATTCAGAGCGAAGCTATCGGGCGCCAGCAGCCATTGGTAGAGCATGCCGTCGATAAAGGCATGCAGACTGATGGCCGCCCGGGCGGTGTCGAGGTTTGCCGGTAGCTGCCCACGATTCACTGCATTGCGCAGCCCCAACTCGATATGCACGTTGCAATCCAGGCTGGCCACGCGACGCTGACGACGCAGGTCGCACATTTCATCGGTGAATTCGCACTTATGAAACAGAATCTCATTAATGCGCCGGGTCTTCGGATCCAGCGCAACTTGATGGAACAAATGAATGAGCAGTTTGCGCATCCAGCCCAATGGGTCCATCTCATCTACATTTTCACTGGCCTTGGCCATCTCGTCCAAAGGCTCGCGCAAGCTGTCGAGCATGGCTTGCACCAGATCAGCCTTGTTACTGAAGTGCCAATAGATAGCACCCCGTGTGACCCCCGCCAGCGCCGCAATGTCGGCCAGGGTGGTACGCGCCACACCCCGCTCGTAAAAGGCCTTTTCGGCCGCCTCGAGAATCTGGCTGCGGGTTTCTTGAGCTTCCTCTTTGGTACGACGGACCATGGCAGTAAAACCTCGATCAGGATCTTTCAGCGATGCGTGAAGACCTTCTGAATAAATATGGAACGGCATCTCAAGTGCCGTTTGCCCAGCCTACAATTCAACACCTACAGGGGCTTCTGTAACCGGATGGGTACGCCGCCAGGGTATTTACAAACAACCATGAACGTAAGTATATTCCTTAGCAAGCTACTTATCCACTCAGCCGACTCTTTTTACCCTTCCACTTTTCTTGTGCGCATCACGCGTGCCTGACCCGAGGATCTACATGCAATTCAAGCCAGCTGTTACCGCTCTGGTCACTGCCGTCGCCCTGGCATCGCTGCTCAGCGGATGTAAAAAGGAAGAGGCGGCGCCAGCCCCTCAAGCCCCTCAGGTCGGCGTCGTCACCCTGCAACCACAAGCCTTTACCTTGACTTCCGAACTCCCGGGCCGGACCACCGCGTTCCGCATCGCCGAAGTTCGCCCTCAGGTAAACGGGATCATTCTCAAGCGCCTGTTCAAGGAAGGTGGAGACGTCAAGGAAGGCCAGCAGCTGTATCAGATCGATCCGTCGGTCTATGCCGCCACGCTCAAGAGTGCCGAGGCCAACCTGCAATCGACCAAGTCGATTTCCGATCGCTACAAGCAATTGGTCAATGAGCAGGCCGTGAGCCGTCAGGAATACGACACCGCAGTCGCCAATCGCCTGCAGTCGGAAGCCTCCCTGCAAACCGCCCAGATCAACCTGCGCTACACCAAGGTGCTGTCGCCACTGACCGGCCGTATCGGCCGTTCCTCGGTGACCGAAGGTGCCCTGGTCAGCAACGGCCAGGCCGATGCCATGGCGGTGATCCAGCAGTTGGATCCGATCTACGTCGACGTCACCCAATCCTCGGTAGAACTGCTGGAACTGCGCCGCGAGCTGGAAAGCGGCCGCCTGCAGAAAGTTGGCGACAACGCCGCCAAGGTCAAGCTGACCCTGGAAGACGGCAGCCAGTACAAGCTCGACGGCAAGTTGGAGTTCTCCGAAGTTTCGGTGGATGAAACCACCGGCTCGGTGACCCTGCGCGCGGTGTTCCCGAACCCTGAGCACACCCTGCTGCCGGGCATGTTCGTGCACGCCCAGCTGCAAGCCGGTGTCAACAGCGCGGCGATCCTGGCTCCGCAGCAAGGCGTGACCCGTGACCTCAAGGGCACGCCAACCGCCCTGGTAGTCGGCCCGGACAACAAGGTCGAACTGCGCCAGCTCAAGGCCAGCCGTACCGTGGGTACCCAGTGGCTGGTGGAAGACGGCCTCAAGGCCGGCGACCGCCTGATCACCGAAGGCCTGCAGTTCGTCAAGCCTGGCGTTGAAGTCAAGGCTACCGAAGCCACCAATGTTTCAGCGAAGAACCCGGCCCCTGCACAGGCAACTGACAAAGCTGCAGGCGGCAAAGGGGAGTAAACCATGTCGAAATTTTTTATCGACCGTCCGATCTTCGCCTGGGTAATCGCCCTGGTGATCATGTTGGTCGGGGCTCTATCGATCCTCAAATTGCCGATCAACCAATACCCGAGCATCGCTCCACCGGCGATCGCGATCTCCGTGACCTACCCCGGCGCCTCTGCACAGACCGTGCAGGACACCGTGGTCCAGGTGATCGAGCAGCAACTCAACGGTATCGACAACCTGCGTTACGTGTCCTCGGAAAGTAACTCCGACGGCAGCATGACCATCACCGCGACCTTCGAGCAAGGCACCAACTCGGACACCGCGCAGGTTCAGGTCCAGAACAAGCTCAACCTGGCCACCCCGCTGCTGCCCCAAGAAGTGCAGCAACAGGGTATCCGCGTGACCAAGGCGGTGAAGAACTTCCTGTTGGTGATCGGCGTGGTTTCCGAGGACGGCAGCATGTCCAAGGACGACCTGTCGAACTACATCGTGTCGAACATGCAGGACCCGATCTCGCGGACCGCGGGCGTGGGTGACTTCCAGGTGTTCGGTGCCCAGTACGCCATGCGGATCTGGCTCGACCCGGCCAAGCTGAACAACTTCAACCTGACCCCGGTGGACGTGAAGACCGCGGTCGCCGCGCAGAACGTCCAGGTGTCGTCCGGCCAACTGGGCGGCTTGCCTGCCGTGGCCGGCCAGCAGCTCAACGCCACCATCATCGGCAAGACCCGCCTGCAGACTGCCGAGCAGTTCAAGGCAATCTTGCTGAAGGTCAACAAGGACGGCTCCCAGGTGCGTCTGGGCGATGTCGCTGACGTGGCCCTGGGTGGTGAGAACTACGCCATCAGCGCCCAGTTCAACGGCAGCCCGGCTTCCGGTCTGGCAGTGAAACTGGCCAACGGCGCCAACGCCCTGGACACCGCCAAGGCTCTGCGCAACACCATCAAGGACCTGGAACCCTTCTTCCCGCAAGGCATGAAGGTGGTATTCCCGTACGACACCACGCCGGTGGTGACCGAATCGATCAAGGGTGTGGTTGAAACCCTGGTCGAAGCGATCGTCCTGGTGTTCCTGGTGATGTTCCTGTTCCTGCAGAACTTCCGCGCCACGGTGATCACCACCATGACGGTGCCGGTGGTACTGCTGGGGACCTTCGGCATCCTCGCGGCGGCCGGCTTCAGTATCAACACCCTGACCATGTTCGGCATGGTACTGGCCATCGGCTTGCTGGTGGACGACGCCATCGTTGTGGTGGAGAACGTCGAACGGGTGATGCACGAGGAAGGATTGTCACCCAAGGAAGCAACGAAAAAATCCATGGGCCAGATCCAGGGAGCCCTGGTGGGTATCGCCCTGGTGCTGTCCGCAGTACTGCTGCCGATGGCATTCTTCAGCGGCTCTACCGGGGTGATCTACAAGCAGTTCTCGATCACCGTGGTTTCCGCCATGGCCCTGTCGGTACTGGTGGCCCTGATCTTCACCCCGGCCCTGTGCGCCACCATGCTCAAGGCTGTACCACAAGGCGAGCACGCCACCGAGAAGCGCGGCTTCTTCGGCTGGTTCAACCGCACCTTCGACCGCAGCGTGAAGAGCTACGAGCGCGGCGTCGGCAACATGCTGCGCCACAAGGTTCCGTACCTGCTGGCCTATGTGCTGATCGTCATCGGCATGATCTGGCTGTTCACCCGCATCCCGACGGCGTTCCTGCCGGAAGAAGACCAGGGTGTACTGTTCGCCCAGGTACAGACTCCAGCCGGCTCCAGTGCCGAACGCACCCAGGTGGTGGTAGACGAGATGCGCGCCTACCTGCTGGACAAGGAAAAGGACACCGTGGCTTCGGTGTTCACCGTGAACGGCTTCAACTTCGCCGGTCGCGGCCAGAGCTCGGGTATGGCCTTCATCATGCTCAAGCCTTGGGGCGAGCGTTCCGCGGAAAACAGCGTGTTCAACCTGGCGGCCCGTGCCCAGCAACACTTCTTCAGCTTCCGTGATGCGATGGTGTTCGCCTTCGCCCCTCCGGCCGTACTGGAGTTGGGTAACGCCACCGGTTTCGACGTGTTCCTCCAGGACCGTGCCGGTATCGGCCACGAGAAACTGATGGCTGCGCGCAACCAGTTCCTCGGCATGGCGGCCCAGAGCAAGGTGCTGTCCCAGGTCCGCCCCAACGGCCTGAACGATGAACCGCAGTACCAGTTGGAAATCGATGACGAGAAGGCCAGCGCCCTGGGCGTGACCCTGACCGACATCAACAACACCCTGTCGATTGCCCTGGGCAGTAGCTACGTCAACGACTTCATCGACCGTGGCCGGGTGAAGAAGGTCTACATCCAGGGTCAGAACAACTCGCGGATGAGCCCGGAAGACCTGAAGAAGTGGTACGTGCGCAACAGTGCCGGGACCATGGTGCCGTTCTCCTCCTTCGCCAAGGGCGAGTGGATCTACGGTTCACCGAAGCTGGCCCGTTACAACGGCGTGGAAGCCATGGAAGTCCTCGGTGCCCCGGCCCCTGGCTACAGTACCGGTGAGGCCATGGCCGAAGTCGAAGCGCTTGCCGCGAAGCTGCCGGCGGGTGTCGGTATCTCCTGGACCGGCCTGTCCTACGAGGAACGTCTGTCGGGCTCCCAGGCACCTGCGCTGTACGCCTTGTCCCTGCTGATGGTGTTCCTGTGTCTGGCGGCGCTGTATGAAAGCTGGTCGATTCCGATCGCGGTGATGCTGGTGGTTCCGCTGGGGATCATCGGTGCACTGATGGCCACCAGCCTGCGCGGCCTGTCCAACGACGTGTACTTCCAGGTGGGGCTGTTGGTGACCATCGGCCTGGCGGCGAAAAACGCCATCCTGATCGTCGAGTTCGCCAAGGAACTGCACGAGCAGGGCCGCAGCCTGGTGGACGCTGCGGTGGAAGCCTGCCGCATGCGTCTGCGGCCGATCATCATGACTTCCCTGGCCTTCGTCCTCGGGGTCGTGCCACTGGCCGTCTCCAGCGGCGCCGGTTCGGGCAGCCAGCATGCGATCGGTACCGGGGTGATCGGCGGTATGCTCACCGCAACCATCCTGGCGATCTTCTGGGTACCGCTGTTCTTCGTCACCGTGTCTTCCATGGGCCGCAGGAAAGCGGACCAATCAGAAACTACTGCTACTTCTAATGAGGCTGGCCAATGAGCAAGTCGCTACTCTCCCTGGCAATCACCGCCATCGCGCTAAGTGGTTGCTCGCTGATACCGGATTATCAGCGCCCGGAAGCGCCGGTGGCGGCGCAATTCCCCCAAGGCCCTGCCTACTCGCCAAAGGAGGCCGCCAACGTGGCGGCCGCCGAACAGGGCTGGCGGCAGTTCTTCCATGACCCGGCACTGCAGCAGCTGATCCAGACCGCTCTGGAAAACAACCGCGACCTCAAGGTAGCGGCGCTGAACATCGACGCCTATGCGGCGCAGTACCAGATCCAGCGGGCGGACCTGTTCCCGGCGGTATCGGCCAATGGCAGCGGCAGCCGCCAGCGTACTCCGGCACGCATGTCGCAGACCGGCGAAGCCGGGATCACCAGCCAGTACTCGGCCACCGTGGGCGTCAGCGCCTATGAGCTGGACCTGTTCGGTCGCGTACGCAGCTTGAGCGAGCAGGCCTTGCAGACCTACTTCTCCAGCGAAGAAGCCCGTCGCAGCACCCAGATCAGCCTGGTGGCCAGCGTGGCCAACGCCTACATGACCTGGCAGGCCGACAAGGAACTGCTGAAACTGACCCAGGACACCCTCGGTGCCTACGAGGAAAGCTACCGGCTGACCTCGCGCAGCAACGAAGTCGGCGTGGCTTCGGCCCTGGACCTGAGCCAATCGCGGACCTCGGTGGAAAACGCCCGGGTGCAACTGGCGCGCTACACCCGCCAGGTGGCCCAGGACGAGAACAGCCTGACCCTGCTACTGGGCACGGCGATCCCGGCCAACCTGCCAACCGCCCAGCCCCTGGCGGCCGACCTGCTGAGCGACCTGCCAGCAGGCCTGCCGTCGGAGCTGCTGCAACGGCGTCCGGACATCCTCGAAGCCGAGTACAAGCTCAAAGCGGCGAATGCCAACATCGGCGCGGCGCGCGCGGCGTTCTTCCCGAGCATCAGCCTGACCGCCAATGCCGGGACCTTGAGTCCCGACCTGTCGGGCCTGTTCAAGGGTGGATCGGGCACCTGGCTGTTCCAGCCGCAGATCAACCTGCCGATCTTCAACGCCGGCAGCCTGCGCGCCAGCCTGGACTACTCGAAGATCCAGAAAGACATCAGCGTCGCGCAGTACGAGAAGTCCATCCAGACCGCCTTCCAGGAAGTCTCCGATGGCTTGGCGGCACGCCAGACCTACAACCAGCAGTTGCAGGCCCAGCGTGACTTCGTCAACGCCAACCAGGACTACTACCGTCTGGCCGAGCGGCGCTATCGCATCGGGGTCGACAGCAACCTGACCTTCCTCGACGCCCAGCGCTCGCTGTTCAGTGCCCAGCAGGCGCTGATCACCGATCGCCTGTCGCAGCTCACCAGCGACGTCAATCTGTACAAGGCGCTCGGCGGTGGCTGGAGCGAACAGACCGCGAAGAACGAACCGCAGTCTGAAAAGGCACCTGCGCTGCACCTGTTCTGAAGCACCACCCGGCTGCATGAAAAACCCACCTGACGGTGGGTTTTTTTATATGGACTGCCTCGAACATTTGTGTTCGATGATCGCCCAGAAAGCGCTTTGTCCAATTGATTGCCCCCGACCCACGACGCACCATTCCCGGCACCCGGACATACCCATAACAATAGGTTCGATGCCATGCCTCCACGCCCTGCCCGCTCCGGCTGATCCTTCACCGCTACGCCCCTCGTTTTCCTGAAACCTGTCCGCCTGATCGTTCCGGCGGCAATGGCTGGCTGCACCCCTAACAATTAGAGAGACCGACACATGAAGCCAATCACCGCGCCTCAGCTCCTTCTGCCCAGCCTTCTGGCCTTGTCGGTGAGTGCCGTCGCCCTACCGGCAATGGCCGAGGAGTCGGGCTTTTTCGAAGACGCCCAGGCCAACCTCAACCTGCGCAACTTCTACATCAACCGCAATTTCACCAACCCGACCAAAGCCCAGGACAAGGCAGAAGAATGGACCCAGAGCTTCATCCTCGACGCCCGGTCCGGCTTCACCCAGGGCACCGTGGGTTTCGGCCTGGACGTGCTGGGGCTGTACTCGCTGAAACTCGATGGCGGACGGGGCACCGGCGGCAGCCAGTTGCTGCCCCTGGATCACGATGGCCGCCCGGCGGACAACTTCGGGCGCCTGGGCGTGGCCTTCAAGGCCCGGCTGTCGCAAACCGAGGTCAAGGTCGGGGAATGGATGCCGGTGCTGCCGATCCTGCGCTCGGATGACGGCCGCTCGCTGCCGCAAACCTTTCGCGGGGGCCAGATCACCTCCAGGGAAATCGCCGGCCTGACGCTCTACGGCGGCCAGTTCCGCGCCAACAGCCCGCGCGACGACAGCAGCATGAGCGACATGAGCATGTTCGGCAAAGCGGCCTTCACCTCCGATCGCTTCAACTTCCAGGGCGCGGAATACAGCTTCAACGACAAGCGCACCCAGATCGGCCTGTGGAACGCCGAACTCAAGGACATCTACAGCCAGCAGTTCGTCAACCTGATCCACAGCCAGCCCCTGGGCGACTGGACCCTGGGCGCCAACCTGGGCTTCTTCTACGGCAAGGAAGATGGCAGCGCCCGGGCCGGCGACCTGGAAAACCGCACCTGGTCCGGGCTGTTCTCGGCCAAGTACGGCGGTCACACCTTCTATGTCGGCCTGCAGAAGCTCACGGGCGACAGCGCCTGGATGCGGGTCAATGGCACCAGCGGCGGCACCCTGGCCAACGACAGCTTCAACGCCAGCTACGACAACGCCCAGGAAAAATCCTGGCAGTTGCGCCACGACTACAACTTTGTCGCCCTGGGAGTACCGGGCCTGACCCTGATGAACCGCTACATCAGCGGCAGCAACGTACACACCGCCACCGTCAGCGACGGCAAGGAGTGGGGTCGGGAAAGCGAATTGGCGTACACCGTGCAGAGCGGCACACTGAAGAACCTCAACCTGAAATGGCGCAACTCGACGATGCGCCGGGACTTCAGCAACAACGAATTCGACGAGAACCGCCTGATCGTCAGCTATCCCCTCAACCTGCTGTGACCTCCCCCCACTGACGGGCCCCGTCGTCGTAGGAGCGAGCTTGCTCGCGAACCTGGGCGACGCGGCCCAACTGGCGGGCCGCCTTCGCCGGCAAGCCGGCTCCTACAACCGCGAAATGCACCACCCCGCTTTTGTAGGAGCGAGCTTGCTCGCGAACCGGGGCGACGCGATCCAGCTGGCGGGCCCCTTCGCCGGCAAGCCGGCTCCTACAACTGCGAAATGCACCCGACCCGCTTTTGTAGGAGCGAGCTTGCTCGCGAACCTGGGCGACGCGGCCCAACTGGCGGGCCCCTTCGCCGGCAAGCCGGCTCCTACAACCGCGAAATGCACCCAACCCGCTTTTGTAGGAGCGAGCTTGCTCGCGAACCGGGGCGACGCGATCCAGCTGGCGGGCCGCCTTCGCCGGCAAGCCGGCTCCTACAAGCGCGACTCGGTGCCCAGTTCGTCCCACACCGATTCGGCCAGGTGGAAGGTCGCATTGGCCGCCGGGATGCCGCAGTAGATCGCGCTCTGCATGATCACTTCCTTGATCTCGCCGCGGCTCACGCCGTTGTTCGCCGCGGCCCGCAGGTGCAGCTTGAGCTCTTCGTTGCGGTTCATGCCGATCAGCATGGCAATGGTGATCAGGCTGCGGGTGTGCCGCGGCAGGCCCGGACGGGTCCAGATATCACCCCAGGCATGGCGGGTGATCATTTCCTGGAACTCCGAGTTGAACTCGGTCAGGGCATTCAGGCTGCGATCGACATGGGCATCGCCCAATACCGCGCGGCGGACCTGCATGCCTTCGTCATAACGTTGTTTCTCGTCCACAAGGGGCTCCTAGAATCGGTACTCAGGCCAGCAGGAATTCCACGACCCGGTCGCTGAACGCGTCGCCGGCCTGGACGTTGGACAGGTGCGCAGCATAGAACTCGGCGTATTCGGCGCCGCTCACGTGCTGCTGGATAAAATGCCCGCCAGCGGGGGGCGTCACTGCGTCTTCGCTGCCGGCAATCACCAGGGTCGGCACCTTGATCGCCGCCAATTGCTCACGGAAATCCGCGTCCCGCACGGCGGCGCAGTTGGCCGCATAGCCTTGGGGCGAGGTCGCCGCAAGCATGTCGGTAATCAACTTGGCCTGGTCCGGATGGGCTTCGGCGAAGTCCGGGGTGAACCAGCGGGCGATGGAGGCATCCCGCAGCGCTACCATGGCCGCCTGGCCATCACGCAGCACGGTCTCGATCCGCGGGTTCCAGACCGAGGGCTCGCCAATCTTCGCCGCGGTGTTGCACACCACCAGCTTGTGCAGGCGCTCGCCGGCATTGATCCCCAGCCACTGGCCGATCAGGCCGCCCATGGACAGGCCGCAGAAATGCGCACGCTGGATATCCAGGGCGTCCAGCAGCGCCAGCACATCCTGGCCCAGTTGCTGGATGCTGTAGGGCCCTTCGGTCACCAGCGAAAGACCATGGCCACGGGTGTCCATGCGCAGCACCCGGAAATGCCGGGTGAATGCCGCCATCTGCTTGTCCCACATGTGCAGGTCGGTGCCCAGGGAGTTGGACAGCACCAGCACCGGCGCGCCTTCTGGCCCTTCGAGTTGATAGTGCAGATCGCCCTCGGCGAGTTTCACGAATCCCACAGCAGTCTCCTTCAGGCCTTCAAGGCAAAATGTTCAGCCACGGCGCGCTCGACCCAGGCCTGCGCCTGGCCCAGGTAGTGCGCCGGGTCCAATAGACGATCCAGTTCCGCCGCCGAGAGTTCGGCGCAGACCTGGGCATCGTCCCCCAGTACCGCCCGCAGGTGGCGTTGCTCGGCCACCGCGCGTTTACAGCATTGCTCCAACAGATGATGGGCGGTTTCCCGGCCCAGGCGCTGGGCCAGGGCGATGCTCACCGCCTCGGCCAGCACCAGGCCCTGGGTCAGGTCGAGGTTGCGGGCCATGCGCGCGCTGTCGACTTCCAGGCCCTCGACCACCAGCAGAGCTTGTTGCAGAGCGCCGGACACCAGGCAGCAGATCTCCGGCAAGGTTTCCCATTCGGCATGCCACAGGCCGAGGCTGCGCTCGTGCTCCTGGGGCATGGCGCTGAACATCGTGGCCAGCAGGCCGGGCACCCGGGTCGCGGCGCTGATCAGCACTGCCGCGCCCACCGGATTGCGCTTGTGGGGCATGGTGGACGAACCGCCCTTGCCCGGTGCCGAAGGCTCGAAGACTTCCGCCGCTTCGGTCTGCATCAACAGGCTGATATCCCGCCCCAGCTTGCCCAGGCTGCCAGCCAGCAAGCCCAGTACCGAAGCGAATTCCACCAGGCGGTCGCGCTGGGTGTGCCAGGGTTGTTCCGGCAGGCGCAACTGCAATTCATCCGCCAAGGCCCGGGCCACCGGCAGCGCCTGTTCGCCCAAGGCCGCCAGGGTCCCGGAGGCACCGCCGAACTGCAGCACCAGCAGGCGCGGCTTGAGTTGCTGCAGCCGTTCGCGGCTGCGGGTCACCGCCCCCAGCCAGCCGGCGATCTTCATGCCCAGGGTCACCGGCGTGGCATGCTGCAGCCAGGTACGACCGGCCAGAGGCGTGGCCCCATAGCGCTGGGCCTGCTCCGCCAGGATGCTGCCCAGGCGCTCTAGGTCCTGCTCCAGCAAATGCACGGCGCGGCGCAGTTGCAGCACCAGGCCGCTGTCCATCACGTCCTGGCTGGTGGCTCCCAGGTGTACATAGCGCTCGGCTTCGCCAGCGCTCCGGGCGATCTGCTTGCCCAGGGCCTTGACCAGGGGAATCGCCGAATTGCCGGCCGTGGCAATCGCTTCGCCCAGGGCCTGGAAGTCATAGAGTTCGGCGCGGCAGGCCGCCTCGATGGGGGCAACCGCTGCGCTGGGAATCAACCCGGTCCGCGCCTCGGCCCGGGCCAGGGCGGCCTCGAAGTCGAGCATCGCCTGGACCCGCCCCTGGTCGCAGAACACGCTGCGCATTTCCCGGGCAGTGAAGTAGGCATCGAACAATTGATTGCTCGCAGGTAGGGTCATAAACAGTCCTTGCTGCACCTGCGCCCGGGGCGGGCGCAGGTGCATGGGTCAAAGGTCGTGGTGCAGATACGCCGCCTGTTTCGGCAGGCGCAGGCTGAACAGGAAGGCAATCGCCATCATCGCCGTGACGTACCAGTAGAAGGTGTTTTCCATGCCCATGTTCTTGAAGTTCAGGGCCACCCATTCCGCGGAACCACCGAAGATCGCATTGGCCACCGCATAAGCCAAGCCCACCCCCAGCGCGCGCACTTGCGGCGGGAACATCTCGGCCTTCACCAGGCCGCTGATGGAGGTGTAGAAACTGACGATGGCCAGGGCCAGGGTGATCAGCACGAAGGCCAGGAACGGACTGGTGACGGTCTTCAGGGTCATCAGGATCGGTACGGTGAACAGGGTCCCCAGAGCGCCGAACCAGAGCATGGAATTGCGCCGGCCGATACGGTCGGCAAGCATGCCGAACAGCGGCTGCATGCACATGTAGAGGAACAAGGCGCCGGTCATGATGTAGCTGGCAGTCTTGGCGTGCATGCCTGCGGTGTTCACCAGGTACTTCTGCATGTAGGTGGTGAAGGTGTAGAAAATCAGCGAGCCGCCGGCGGTGTAGCCCAGCACCGTGATAAAGGCTGCCGAGTGATTCTTGAACAGCGCGGCGATACTGCCGGCGTCCTTGTCCTCGCGCATTTCCTTGCTGGTGGTCTCCTTCAGCGAGCGCCGCAGCAGCAGCGAGATCACCGCCGCGATGGCGCCGATCACGAACGGAATGCGCCAGCCCCAGGCCTTGAGTTCTCCCTCATCGAGGAACTGCTGGAGGATCACCACCACCGACACTGCCAGCAGTTGCCCGCCGATCAGGGTCACGTACTGGAAGGAGGCAAAAAAACCACGCTGGCCCTTGAGCGCCACTTCACTCATGTAGGTCGCGGTGGTGCCGTACTCCCCGCCCACCGACAGGCCCTGGAACAGCCGCGCCACCAACAGCAGGAACGGCGCCCAGGCACCGATGCTGGCGTAGGTCGGCAAAAAGGCAATGACCAGGGAGCCGGCGCACATCATCAGCACCGAGATCATCATCGAGTTCTTGCGCCCGTGGCGGTCAGCGACCCGGCCGAACAGCCAGCCACCGATGGGGCGCATCAGGAACCCCGCGGCGAACACCCCGGCGGTGTTGAGCAACTGCACCGTGGGATCGTCGGAGGGGAAGAAGGCCGGAGCGAAGTAGATGGCGCAAAAGGCATAGACGTAGAAGTCGAACCATTCCACCAGGTTGCCGGAGGAGGCACCGACTATGGCAAAGATCCTTTTGCTGCGCTCCTCTCCGGTGTAGTGACTTGTTGTGGTTGTCATGGTTTTTCACTCGTGGGGGACAGTGTGAGTCTAGACACACTTGGCAACATTCCCGTTCCCTGCCGCCGCCGTCGAGGGGACGGCGGCGCCCCAGGTCAGTAGTCGAAGAACACGGTTTCGGCGTCAGTACCCTGGAGGATCACGTTCCACTGGTACTGACCGTCGGCGCCGGTCTTGGCCAGCAAGGTGCTGCGGCGCTCCACGGGCACGCAGGCCAGCAGCGGGTCGGCGGCATTGGCCGGTTCGCCGTCGAAGTAGATCCGGGTCAGCAGGTGCTTGACCAGGCCACGAGCGAACACCAGCACCACCAGGTGCGGCGCCTGGGTCGTGCCCTGGAGCCCCGGCACCGTGCCAGGCTTGATGGTGGTGAAGCGAAAACGCCCTTCCCCATCCACCGGCACCCGGCCAAACCCCTGGAAATTCGGATCCAGGGCCTTGTCCTGGTCATCCTCGGGGTGCAGGTATTTGCCCGCGGCGTTGGCTTGCCAGACTTCGAGCATCGCGTCGTTGACGAAGTTGCCGTTGCCGTCCACCACTTGCCCGGTGATCGCCACCCGCTGGCCGAGGGTCTCGGCGTTGGTCAGGTCTTCGCGGTTCAGCCAGGTCAGGCCGATGTGGTAGTAAGGGCCGACGGTGTGAGACGTGGTTGCAGTCAGGGTCATGTCATTTCTCCATCGGCGTGGCATCGCGGCCGCGCAAAACGATGTCCCAACGGTAACCGAGGGCATAGGAAGGAATGGTTTTCTCCAGATCGAAACGGGCGATCAGGCGTTCCTTGGCGCTCGTGTCCGGCACGCAGTTGTAGATCGGGTCATGGGCCAGCAGCGGGTCCCCGGGGAAATACATCTGGGTCACCAGGCGCGTGAGCACGCTGGGGCCGAACAGCGAAAAGTGGATATGCGCCGGGCGCCAGGCATTGTGGTGGTTACCCCAGGGGTAGGCACCGGGCTTGATGGTCTGGAACTGATACCAGCCGTCGGCGTCGGTGACGGTGCGCCCGGTGCCGGTGAAGTTCGGGTCCAGGGGCGCGTCGTGCAGGTCGCGATCATGGTTGTAGCGCCCGGCGGCGTTGGCCTGCCAGATCTCCACCAGGATCCCCGGCACCGGCAGGCCATTCTCGTCCAGCACCCGACCGTGGATGATGATGCGCTCGCCCTGGGGCTGGCCCTCGTGCTGGGCGGTCAGGTCATTGTCCCGCTCCTGCAGGTACTCGGCGCCGATGGTCGGCCCGGTGATTTCCGACAGCGAATGGGGCAGGAACACCAGCGGCTTGGACGGCGACCGGGTGTTGGTCGACTGGTAGGCCGGGTGCAGGTAATCAGGTTGGGTCCCGGCTTGCGGGCGCCGGTAACCGGGCTTGTCACTCATGGTCATGGTTCTTCTCTTATAGATAGGCAGGCGTCAGACCCGCTCGATCGCCAGCGCCAGCCCCTGGCCGACACCTACGCACATGGTGGCCAGGCCTGTCTTGCCGCCGGTTTTTTCCAGCTGATGCAAGGCGGTGAGTACCAGCCGTGCACCACTCATGCCCAGTGGGTGCCCCAGGGCAATGGCGCCACCGTTGGGGTTGACCTGTGGTGCGTCGTCCGCCAGCCCCAGTTCCCGCAGGACCGCCAGGCCCTGGCTGGCAAAGGCTTCGTTGAGTTCGATCACGTCGAAATCAGCGACCGCCATCCCCAGGCGCTCCACCAGCTTGCGCACCGCCGGCACCGGGCCGATGCCCATGACCCGAGGCGCAACCCCGGCACTGGCCATGCCCAGAACCCGGGCACGCGGAGTCAGCCCGTGTTTCTCGACGGCTTCGGTCGACGCCAGGATCAGCGCCGCAGCACCGTCATTGACCCCCGAAGCATTGCCGGCGGTCACGGTCTTGTCCGGGCCGTTGACCGGCTTGAGCCGCCCCAGGGCTTCCAGGGTGGTGTCGGCGCGTGGGTGTTCGTCCTGCTCGACGACGCTTTCGCCCTTCTTGTGGGCGATGCGCACCGCGACGATTTCCTCGGCAAAGAAACCGGCGGCCTGAGCCGCGGCGGTACGCTGCTGGCTGCGCAGGGCAAAGGCGTCCTGGTCGGCCCGGGACACCTGGTAGTCGTCCGCCACGTTGTCGGCGGTCTGCGGCATGGCATCCACACCGTACTGGGCTTTCATCAACGGGTTGATGAAACGCCAGCCGATGGTGGTGTCTTCCAGCTTCATGTTGCGCGAGAAGGCGCTGTCGGCCTTGCCCATGACAAAGGGCGCGCGGGACATGGACTCGACGCCACCGGCAATCGCCAGCTCCATTTCGCCACTGGCAATGGCGCGGAACGCGGTGCCAATGGCGTCCATGCCCGAGGCACAGAGGCGGTTGAGGGTGACCCCGGGCACGCTGTCCGGCAAGCCGGCCAGCAGCAGCGCCATGCGCGCCACGTTGCGGTTGTCCTCACCGGCCTGGTTGGCGCAGCCGAGGAACACCTCGTCCACGGCATTCCAGTCCACCGTCGGGTTGCGCTCCATCAGCGCCTTGATCGGCACCGCCGCCAGGTCATCGGCGCGCACCGCCGACAGGCCGCCACCAAAGCGGCCAATGGGGGTACGAATGGCATCACAGATGAATACGTCGCGCATCAGGCTTCTCCGGGGGCTTGGCCATGGGCCGCGGCAGTGCGCGCTTCCAGGTCACGCAGGGCTGTCAGTTCGACTTCGGTAGGCGCGGCCGTCTCGGCCACTTGCTCGGCGAAACGGATGGCCCAGCCGGTGGCGGCCACCACCTGCTCGCGGGTCACGCCCGGGTGCAGGGAAGTGACGACGAATTCGTGGGTACCGGCTTCCGGCTCCATGATGCACAGGTCGGTGATGATGCCTACCGGCCCGGCCCCTGGCAGGCCCAGGCGCTTGCGCGAATCGCCGCCCTCGCCGTGGCCGACCGAGGTCACGAAATCCAGCTTGTCGACAAAGGAGCGCGAGGACTGCTTGAGGATGATCAGTACGCTTTTCGCCGAACCGGCGATTTCCGGAGCGCCGCCCGCACCCGGCAGGCGCACTTTCGGCTGGTGATAATCGCCCACGACGGTGGTGTTGATGTTGCCGAAGCGGTCGACCTGGGCCGCGCCGAGGAAGCCCACGTCGATGCGCCCGCCTTGCAGCCAGTAGCGGAAGATTTCCCCGGTGGGGACCACGGTGTCGGCAGTTTCTGCCAGCTCGCCATCACCAATCGACAGGGGCAGCACACTGGGCTTGGCGCCGATCGGACCGGATTCGTAGATCAGCACCACGTCCGGCGACGAGGTCAGGCGCGCCAGGTTGGCGGCCTTGGACGGCAAGCCGATGCCGACAAAGCACACCGAGCCGTTCTGCAGACGACGGGCCGCGGCCACGGTCATCATTTCATTGGTGGAGTAGGTCATTGCTTGGCCTCCGAAGCAGCGGCCAGCTTGGCCTGGAATTCACTGAAATCGGCACTGCCATGGATGTATTCGTTGATCCAGGCGGTAAAGGTCTCACGATCACGGGCGATCGGGTCCCAAGCCTGGTAGAAGCGATTGTCGCGCTCGGAATAACCATGGGCGTAGGACGGATGGGCCCCACCAGGGACGTGGCAGACCGCGCTCAGCGCCCAGGTCGGCAGCACGCAGGCGTTCATCGGGGCCTGCAGGTCATCGACGATTTCCTCGACGGTGACGATGCAACGCTTGGCGGCCAGGGCGGCTTCCTTCTGCACGCCGAGAATGCCCCACAGCAGCACGTTGCCCTTGCGGTCGGCTTTCTGCGCGTGGATCACCGTGACATCGGGCCGTACCGAGGGCACCGCCGCCAGCACTTCGCCCGTGAAGGGACAGGTCACGGTCTTGATCAGCGGGTTGACCTTGGGCAAGTCGGAGCCGGCGTAAGCCCGCAACACCGCAAAGGGCAGCCCCGAGGCGCCGGCGACATAGGCGTTGGCCAGGTCGGCGTGGCTGTGTTCTTCGATCTCCAGCGGCTGTGGCCATTGCTTTTCCACGGCGTCCCGCAGGCGATGCAGGGAACCCACCCCCGGGTTGCCACCCCAGGAGAAAATCAGCTTGCGAGCACAACCGGCTCCGATCAACTGGTCGTAGATCAGGTCAGGCGTCATCCGCACCAGGGTCAGGTCTTTTTTGCCCTGGCGAATGATTTCATGACCTGCGGCCGTAGGAATAAGGTGGGTAAAGCCTTCGAGCGCGACGGTATCGCCGTCGTTGATGAACTGCTTCACCGCGTCGTGCAGCGAAAGGATTGCAGCCATGGGTGGGGTCTCCCGGTTGTTATTCAGCGACTGGAGAAAAGGCGCTCTGGGCGCGCCGCAGTGACTGAAGATTAAGCCGCTGCCCCACCCCAAACAATCCGATAATCGACTCAGCGTTCGATTATCGAACGGATTGTTGCGAGGCTATCGATCCTCCTCAGCCCGCCGAAACGCCCCCCTGGGCTGCATGCGACCGCAGGTGCGACGCGGGCAAAGGGCTCGGCCTCCGGACGGACGCTGCCGCACACTGCGGCAACGGCTGACGGCGCGCCCTTGCCTTTCATCCAGGAACGCGCCGGGGGAATCAGGTCGCGTCGGCATGGCTGACCATGCCCTTGATCACCACGGCCGTGGTGGCCAGGGCCGCCGGAATCACCAGGGCCGTCAACACTTGCTCGAAGTTCCAGCCCAACCCCAACAGGGTGGCGCCCATCCAGGCCCCGAGAATGGCGCCGAAGCGACCAATGCCGAGCATCCAGGAGACTCCGGTGGCGCGACCCTGAGTCGGGTAGAAACGCGCCGCAAGGGAAGGCATCGCCGATTGCGCGCCGTTGACACACATGCCGGCGATCAGCACCAGGGTCGCCAGAAGGGTGATATTGCCCAGGCTCTGGCCGACGGCGTAGGCGAAGACCCCGGCCAGCAGGTAGAAACAGCCGATGACCTTGTGCGGATTGAAGCGGTCCATGGCCCAGCCCACGGCCACGGCGCTGAGCACCCCGCCAAACTGGAACAGGGCGCCGATAAACGCCGCTTGCTCCATGCTCGCGCCGCTGTCGCGCATCAGGGTCGGTAGCCAGCTGGTCAGCAGGTAGACGATCACCAGGCCCATGAAATAGGTGAGCCACAACAGCAAGGTGCCGACACTGTAGGTACCGGAGAAGATCACCGCGAACACGTTGCGCGCCTTCACGGTCTGCTGTTCCGGCACGCTGAAGCTGCCGGCCTCGCGGACTATGGCCGGGGCGATTGGCGCCAGGGCCTTGCGCACCTTGTCAGTGCCGCGATTGCGCACCACCAGGTAACGCGCCGACTCTGGCAGCCAGACCATCAGCACCACCACCAGGAGCAGCGGCAGGATGCCGCCGATCAGCAGCAGGCTGTGCCAGCCGAAGGTCGGGATCAGCTTGGCGGAAATGAAGCCGCCGCCGGCCATGCCCAGGTTGAAGCCACAGAACATGCTGGTGACCAGCAACGACTTGTGGCGCTCCGGGGTGTATTCCGAGAGCAGCGTGGTGGCGTTGGGCATGCCCGCCCCCAGGCCAAGGCCGGTGAGGAAACGCAGGACCAGCAACTGGTCGACATTGGTGCTGTAGGCCGAGGCCAGACTGAAGGCACCAAACAGCAGCACCGCCCCCACCAGCACTACTTTGCGTCCGAAACGGTCGGCCAGGGGCCCGGAGCCCAGGGCGCCGAAGACCATGCCGATCAAGGCGGCGCTCATTACCGGGCCGAGGCTGGCCCGGTCAATCCCCCAGTCCTGGGACAGTGCCGGGGCAATGAAGCCCATCGCGGCAGTGTCCAGGCCATCGAGGAAGACAATCAGGAAACACAGGATCACCACTCGCCACTGGTAAGGCGACAGGGGCTGGGCATTGATAAAGGACTGCACATCGAGGCAGTTCCCTACAGCGGATTGGGGTTGGTTCATGGTTGTTATTTCCACGCTAAAACGCAGGCGAGCACATGCCGCCAGGGCTGATCAGGTCACTTGGGAAAAGCGCTTGGAATCAGGCGATTCGAGCGGGACGGCAGGAACGGTCGCGGCAACGACGCAGGGAAAGCGTGCTCATGTGGGTTGGCCTCTTCTTTATTATTGGGCGGGCCATCGACTGCAGGCAGGTCATGCCTGCTTGCCGCCGATGACGCTGCCGCGACATTAATGAGCCAGGGGAAACAGCGTCAATTCACGAAAGGCGTATCTGTGCGTTTATCGAACAGCTTAGGCAAACAGCTGGGCGCTGAGGTCGCGGCTGGCACTGAGCAGGCCAGGCAAGAAACGCTGCTCAAGCTCGGCGCGGCTGACCCGTCCCGCATGGGTGCTGACGTTGAGCGCCGCCAGCACTTGGCCCGAGGCGTCGTACACCGGCACGGCAATGGAGCGCAGCCCCTGCTCCAGCTCTTGATCGACGATGCACCAGCCCTGCTGACGCACTTGCTGCAGGCATTCCAGCAACGCCTCCGGGGTATGCAGGGTACGGCTGGTCTTGGCCTGCAGATCGGCATGCTCGAGGTATTCGTGCAGCGAGGAATCATCCAGAGCCGCGAGCAGGATCCGTCCCATGGAGGTGCAATAGGCCGGCAACCGCCCGCCGACCGAGAGGTCGACGGAGATCAGCCGCTGGGTAGTGGCCGAACGGGCGATGTAGAGAATGTCGTCGCCTTCCAGGGTGGCCATGTTGCAGGCCTCATGCAGTTGCTCGCTCATGCGATCCAGGTAGGGCTGGGCAGACACCGCCAGGGGGGTCGAGGACAGGTAGGCGTGGCCCAGGGTCAGCACCTTGGGCAGCAGCGAGTAGGTACGCCCGTCGGTGGTGGCATATCCCAGCTTGATCAGGGTGTGCAGGCAACGGCGCACTGCTGCCCGAGGGATTTCCGTACGGTGGCTGATCTGGGCAATGGTCAGGTGCCGCTTGCGCTCCTGGAACGCCTGCACCACCGCCAGCCCCCGGGCCAGAGAGGTCATGAAATCCGGGTCACCGGTCAACGCCTGAATCCTCTTTGCCGCCGAAGCCACGATGGGCGGGGCCACTGAGGTAAAGGAATTACGCATCTGATCGTTCATTTCAGGCTCTCTGCGACGAAATTCTTCTGTATTACAAGCCGTATTGGAGAGACAGCACAAGCTGAGGCCTGCAACATTGGGCGATTATCGAACCGTCGACCGATAATCGCAATCTGCTGCCTGGCCTTCCTGAGCAACGAGCGGGTTCATTTATTACAAGAATCCACAGTAATAGTCCGCCCGCTGACACTGTTCTCGAGCGGTGTTCTTCAACCCGCCACTTGTATTAAGAAGGAAGTCGCCCCATATAGACTTCAACCAATGGACTAGCAAGACACCCCGCCTCCTGTAGGAAGTGATTAGAACTTGCGTGTCACGAAACGCTCACAATAAAGTTGGCTGTTTTAAACTTTTCGGCCATACAGTTATTTTTCGCCGAAGCTATACTGCTCGAGTGTGGAGTGCGGGACTCAATTCCGCTTCCAGCTCATCCAGATGACCTGAGGCTGTAATCGATCATCTGCCGCAAGCGCTTGACCGCAAACCAGATTGGGCCAACCCGCTTGCAACAAACAACGCTGTTGCTACGACAGGCGTTTTCATCCGGTGACGTGGCCGCATGCACTAAACGGCAGGCTTGAATGGATCGGAGTCGGCGCCATAACAGGCAACGGACCGATTGTTTAGAGTTGCCCACAGGCAATGCGTTGCATCGGAATGGACCTTTACTCAATTAGGTAACACTGTGACGAAAGACGAACTGCGCGCGGAACTTGAGCGCCAGGAGCAACGTTACAAGGAAGTTTACGGCGGCGAAATCACCCGTTATGCCGCCCAACCGGAGCCTGAGCGCAAACCTTGGCGCAAGCGCGCGAGCATTAGCGATCAGGCCTTTAGCCAAGAACTGCAAAAGATGGAAAAAGAGCTCAAGCCCGAACTGCCATGATGCTGTCGGCCTGACTCCTCCAGGGCTTGCCCGCTTGTCCGCGCGAATACCCCAGCGGCCAGGCAGACCATTGATGTTCGCTACCCCGAACCCATTACCGCCTTGCCCATCCGCAGCGAGGAAGGTGGCCGGCAGGCCCTTTCGTTGAAATTTCATACAGGCGTTTTAACCCTCGCGAACTGAGGGCCAACCCGCTGCCTAGCACGCTTTAGCCCAGCAAACTCAATGACTTGCCGCTGCTGGGGAGAATTGGCGAAAACTCTGCTCCCGGTCAGTTTTTTCGTTGAAGAATGTTACCGGCGAGCACCTTGTGCATTGATTAGCGGGGTTTTCTGGCATAATCGCGCCCCCTTATGACCGGGTCAGAAAACCTTCATGATCGATTTATTCAGCGGACTGGATGCTTGGGTGCTTGTGAGCCTCTTGCTCGCCCTGGCTTTTGTCCTCGCCTACGAGTTCATCAACGGCTTTCATGACACCGCCAATGCGGTTGCCACTGTCATCTACACCAAGGCCATGCCGCCGCACCTGGCCGTGTTCTTTTCCGGTGTGTTCAATTTCCTCGGCGTGCTGCTGGGCGGGGTTGGCGTGGCCTATGCCATCGTCCACCTGCTGCCGGTCGAGCTGCTGATCAACGTCAACACCGGCCACGGCCTGGCCATGGTCTTCTCGTTGCTGGCCGCGGCCATCACCTGGAACCTGGGCACCTGGTACTTCGGCATTCCCGCCTCCAGCTCCCACACCCTGATCGGCTCGATCCTCGGCGTCGGCCTGGCCAATGCCCTGCTCAGCGACATTCCCCTGAGCGATGGCGTGAACTGGCAGAAGGCAGTCGATATCGGTGCCTCCCTGGTGTTCTCGCCGATGGCGGGCTTCATTATTGCAGCGCTGGTATTGATCGGCCTGAAATGGTGGCGGCCGATCTCGAAGATGCACAAGACCCCGGAACAGCGCCGCAAGGTCGATGACAAGAAGCACCCACCGTTCTGGAACCGCCTGGTACTGGTGATCTCGGCCATGGCCGTGAGCTTCGTGCACGGTTCCAACGACGGCCAGAAAGGTATCGGCCTGATCATGCTGGTACTGATCGGTATCGTGCCTGCCCAGTTCGTGATGGACCTCAACAGCACCACCTACCAGATCGAGCGAACCCGCGACGCGACCCTGCACCTGAGCCAGTTCTACGAGCGCAACCACGAGTCCCTGGGCGAATTCCTGGCCCTGGGCAAAAGCGTGAAGGACGACCTGCCGGGCAAGTTCCGCTGCAACCCGCAGCAAACCGAACCGACCATCGCCGCTCTCCTGAGCAGCCTCAAGGGCGTTTCCGACTATCACTCGCTGTCGGCGGAAAGCCGTATCGAAGTACGTCGCTACCTGCTCTGCCTGGACGACACGGCGAAGAAGGTCGGCAAGCTGCCAAGCATCTCTGCCCGTGAAAAGGCCGACCTGGACAAGCTGCGCAAGGACCTGACCGCTACCACCGAATACGCACCGTTCTGGGTCATCCTGGCCGTCGCCCTGGCCCTCGGCCTGGGCACCATGATCGGCTGGAAACGCGTGGTACTGACCATCGGCGAGAAGATCGGCAAGCAGGGCATGACCTACGCCCAGGGCATGTCGGCACAGATCACCGCCGCCGGCCTGATCGGCCTGGCGAACATCTTCAGCCTGCCGGTCTCCACCACCCACGTGCTCTCCTCCGGCGTGGCCGGGACCATGGTCGCCAACAAGAGCGGCCTGCAAGGCGGCACAGTGCGCACCATCCTCCTGGCCTGGGTCCTGACCCTGCCGGCAACGGTGGCCCTGTCGGCCGGCCTGTTCTGGCTGGCGTCCAAGGCCCTGGGTACCTGATACCCCGTCCGCCAATAAAAAAGGTGCGCCCCACAGGACGCACCTTTTTTTATGCCTTGAACTTTCTGGCAGGCAAAAAAAAGGGCAACCGAAGTTGCCCAAAATGCCTTGCGTGCTCGTTGCCCTGGAAAGACTTAAGGCTTCTTGCGCTTATTCGCGTCTTTCCAGATGAAGAATCCAAACCCTGCGAAAAACAGAACCATGAGGCCGACAGTCAGCACTCCGGCGATCACCACATTGTCGAAAAACATGACTGGCCTCCTGCTCTTGCCCTGTTGCGATGGGGCTAAGTTAACCAAAGAGGCGGCGGGGAAAATTGACCGGGGTCAATGTCGCCCATGACTGGGCGCGAGGAAGGGGGAATAACTGACCTGCATCAACAGAAAGCGCCCAGTTCAGCGCTTTTTCGGTTTGTTTTTCGGCTTTTTCTTGGCTTTGCCCAAAGGCATGGCTTGTTCGAATGCCTGGCGCACTTCGTTCAGGCGCTTGTCGTTGAGGTCATGCACGCGCTTGGCACGCTCGGCGTTCAGGTCGATCAGCTTGTCGTCTTGATTCATGGCTTGCTTGCATCACTCGAAGTCAATATCGGCCGCACGGCTTGGAACCCAGGGCGGCCCTGGCGAATGTGCCAATAATGCGACGTGGCGCCGCACCTGACCAGTGATCAGACCGACGCTACGGCAATAAAGTCGCTGCCGGGAAGACTTTTTATCCGCACAATGGCCGCCCCACCCACAGGAAACCGCATGTGGAAACGCCCAAGCACCTGCCCCCGCTGCTGGCCCTGCGCGCCTTCGAGGCCGTGGCCCGGCACCTGAGTTTCAGCCTGGCGGCCCAGGAACTGTGCGTCTCCGGCCTGAGCGAAGAGCAGGTGTCCAAAGCCAGAGCGCGGTCAGCCATCAGGTGCAGAAACTCGAACAGCACCTGGGCCAGCCGTTGTTTGTCAGACGCACCCGAGCCAACGCCCTGCTGGAGTTCGAAAGCCTCGGCATTGCCGCCATAACCCAAAGGATCGGCATGCTGAGCGACAGGCTACGCCGGGAACTGCAGCGTTTGCCCGGCCTGCAACTACAGGGCCTGGGCAGTCCAGGGCAACAATCGGGCTTGATCGCCTTCACCCTCGAAGGCTGGGACGGGCAGGCACTGAAGGAAGAACTGGCGCGCCGGGGCATCAATATCGGCGCCAATGGTGTCAATGGTGTCAATTACACACCGCTGGACATGCAGGCCCGGAGCCTGGGCAGCGTCGCCCGGATTGCCTTGAGTTATTTCAATACACAAGAGGAAATCGAGTGCCTGTTGCAGGCCCTCGCGGAACTGGCGGGAAACACGCGCTCCTAGACCTCGACGTCCACCCACAGGCCCTGGCGCGGAGCGTCCTCGATCAACGGCACCACCGGCACGGTGTTGTCGGCGTTCAATTCGTCACCGGGCACTGCCAGATGCTCTTCGGGGTCGTCCTCGGCCTCGCGCTCGCGGCGCTGCTTCTGTTGCTGGCGGCGTTGCTCCTCGCGCAGCAGCAGGGCGGACTCCTCGGGGTCGCGCTTCTGCAGGTCGATGGTGCTTTCGTTGGAGCTTTCCTGCACCGGTACCACAGGCGGGATGTCCGGTCGCTGGCGGACCGGGTCCTGCTGGGCGGTGATCGGCACGGCACTCAAGGGGAGCATGGGTGGCAGCATATTATTGGTCTCCTGTCGGCAGGCTGTCGGCTGCGGCATGGGCGACTTGAGCCATCGGTCGCAAAACTGTGACCCAGTCGTCAGCCGATCGTGCCCTTGAACCTGACGAACGTCGCGGTACGCTACCTTTTCATCCAGGCGTTTTTATCAGAGTTCTTTGGACTAGAAGCGTCGTTCCGTTAAGATAGTCGGCTTTTTCAAAGCGGGAGTCAGGCAGCATGGCGCAGCAGTATCAACCGGGGCAACGCTGGATCAGTGACAGCGAAGCCGAGCTAGGTCTAGGCACCGTTCTGGCACAGGACGGCCGCTTGCTGACCGTGCTCTATCCGGCCACTGGCGACACTCGCCAGTATGCGCTACGGAATGCGCCCCTCACTCGCGTGAGGTTTTCTCCGGGTGACAGCATCACTCATTTCGAAGGTTGGAAAATGACCGTACAGGAAGTCGACGACATCGACGGCCTGCTGGTCTACCACGGCCTCAATGGGCAGAACGAAGCCGTTACCCTGCCGGAAACCCAACTGTCGAACTTCATCCAGTTCCGCCTGGCCAGCGACCGTCTGTTCGCCGGCCAGATCGACCCACTGGCCTGGTTCTCCCTGCGCTACCACACCCTGGAACACACCAGCCGCCAGCTGCAGTCCTCGCTCTGGGGCCTGGGCGGCGTACGCGCCCAGCCTATCGCCCACCAGTTGCACATTGCCCGTGAAGTCGCTGATCGCATCGCGCCACGGGTCCTGCTGGCGGACGAAGTAGGCCTGGGCAAGACCATCGAAGCCGGCCTGGTGATCCATCGCCAGCTGCTCTCGGGTCGCGCCAGCCGGGTGCTGATCCTGGTTCCGGAAAACCTCCAGCACCAGTGGCTGGTGGAAATGCGCCGGCGCTTCAACCTGCAAGTGGCGCTGTTCGATGAAGAACGCTTTATCGAAAGCGATGCCAGCAACCCGTTCGAAGACACCCAACTGGCCCTGGTGGCCCTGGAGTGGCTGGTGGACGACGAGAAGGCCCAGGACGCGCTGTTTGCCGCCGGCTGGGACCTGATGGTGGTCGACGAAGCCCACCACCTGGTGTGGCACGAAGACCAGGTCAGCCCGGAATATGCCCTGGTGGAACAGCTGGCCGAAACCATTCCCGGCGTACTGCTGCTGACCGCGACCCCGGAACAACTGGGTCAGGACAGCCACTTCGCCCGTCTGCGCCTGCTGGACCCGAACCGCTTCCACGACCTCGCGGCCTTCCGCGCCGAGAGCGACAACTACCGCCCGGTGGCTGAAGCCGTGCAGGAGCTGCTGGATAAAGGCCGCCTGTCCCCAGCAGCCCACAAGACCATCCACGGTTTCCTCGGCAACGAAGGCGAAGCCCTGCTAGCCGCGGTCAACGACGGCGACACTGAAGCCAGCGCACGCCTGGTGCGTGAACTGCTGGACCGCCACGGCACCGGCCGCGTGCTGTTTCGCAACACCCGCGCCGCGGTGCAGGGTTTCCCCGAGCGCAAGCTGCACGCCTACCCGCTGCCGTGCCCGGACGAGTACCTGGAGCTGCCCCTGGGCGAACACGCCGAGCTGTACCCGGAAGTCAGCTTCCAGGCGCTGCCCGAGGCCAGCGACGAAGATCAGCGCTGGTGGAAATTCGACCCACGGGTCGAGTGGCTGATCGACCAGTTGAAGATGCTCAAGCGCACCAAGGTGCTGGTGATCTGCGCCCACGCGGAAACCGCCATGGACCTGGAAGACGCCCTGCGCGTGCGCTCCGGGATCCCGGCCACGGTGTTCCACGAAGGCATGAACATCCTCGAGCGCGACCGCGCCGCGGCCTACTTCGCCGACGAGGAATTCGGCGCCCAGGTGCTGATCTGCTCGGAAATCGGCAGTGAAGGCCGCAACTTCCAGTTCGCCCACCACCTGGTGCTGTTCGACCTGCCGTCGCACCCGGACCTGCTGGAGCAGCGCATCGGCCGTCTCGACCGGATCGGCCAGAAGCACGTGATCGAGCTGCATGTGCCGTACCTGGAAACCAGCCCGCAAGAGCGGCTGTTCCAGTGGTACCACGAAGCGCTGAACGCCTTCCTCAACACCTGCCCCACCGGCAACGCCCTGCAGCACCAGTTCGGCCCACGCCTGCTGCCGCTGCTGGAAAACGCCGACGACGGCGAGTGGCAAGCCCTGATCGACGAAGCCCGCAGCGAACGCGAGCGCCTGGAAGCCGAGCTGCACACCGGCCGCGACCGCTTGCTGGAGCTCAACTCCGGGGGTGCCGGCGAAGGCGAAGCCCTGGTGGAAGCGATCCTCGAGCAGGACGACCAGTTCGCCCTGCCGATCTACATGGAAACCCTGTTCGACGCCTTCGGCATCGACAGCGAGGACCATTCGGAAAACGCCCTGATCCTCAAGCCCAGCGAGAAGATGCTCGACGCCAGCTTCCCCCTGGGCGACGACGAAGGCGTGACCATCACCTACGATCGCAACCAGGCGCTGTCTCGCGAAGACATGCAGTTCATCACCTGGGAGCACCCGATGGTGCAAGGCGGCATGGACCTGGTGCTGTCCGGTTCCATGGGCAACACCGCCGTGGCGCTGATCAAGAACAAGGCGCTCAAACCCGGCACCGTGCTCCTGGAGCTGCTGTACGTGAGTGAGGTGGTCGCCCCGCGCTCGCTGCAACTGGGCCGCTACCTGCCGCCGGCTGCCCTGCGCGGCCTGCTGGACGCCAATGGCAATGACCTGTCGGCACGGGTGGCCTTCGAAACCCTGAATGACCAACTCGAAAGCGTGCCCAAGGCCAGCGCCAACAAGTTCATCCAGGCCCAGCGCGACCAGTTGGCGCCGAAGATCAACGCCGGCGAAGCCAAGATCGCGCCACGTCATGCCGAGCGCGTGGCTGAAGCGCAACGCCGACTGGCGGCCGACACCGACGAAGAGCTGGCGCGCCTGAGCGCATTGCAGGCCGTCAACCCGACAGTCCGTGACAGCGAGCTGGTGGCCCTGCGTCAGCAACGGGAACAGGGTCTGGCGCTGCTGGAAAAAGCCGCCTTGCGCCTGGAAGCGATCCGGGTGCTGGTGGCGGGCTGATCGCCCGGCTTCAAGCGCTGAAAAAGGCCCGCATTGTGCGGGCCTTTTTTATTGCCTGGTGGTCCTTTTCAACAGGCGCTTGCGCTGCCCCTCGGCAGCCTCTCGAGGGCAATCGCTAGAGGCTCACGGCCGGGGTCAGGGGCGCCGTCGGGGCCAGCCCGTCCTTCATGCGCTGGGCGTCACGGACAAAACACCGGGCGGCCTGGAACAGGAACAGCAGGGTCATGAACAACGCCACCGGAATCAGGTACATGGCGTCATGCAGGCCCACGGCCTTGAACTCCTCGGTCATCACCTCGGCCCCCGCGGCATACATCGCCGAGTGGGCGAAATGGTCGGACAGCGCCCCCACCACCACCGGCCCCAGGCCGCCCCCCAGCAGATACAGGCCGGCAAAGAACAGGGCCATTGCCGTGGCTCGCAGGCGTGGTTCGACCACATCCTGCAGCGCGGTGTAGACACAGGTGTAGAAGTTGTAGGCAAACAGCCAGCCGATACTGAACACCGTGACAAACACGCCGATCTCGACCCGCCCGGCATGCAGGGCCCAGCCGGTGGCCAGGGTCGAGATGATCAGGCTGCACGCCGCAAACAGCAGGCGGCCGTTGGCCACGCGCTGGTGGATCTTGTCGGCGATCCAGCCTCCCAGGGTCAGGCCAATCAGCCCGGTCACCCCGACGATCACTCCCGTGGCCATCGCGGCTTCCTGCAGGGGCATGCGGAAGTAGCGCTGGAGCATCGGCACCAGGAACGAGTTGCAAGCATAGGTGGCGAAGTTGAAGGTCAGGCCGGCCAGGGTCAGCCAGAGAAAGGTCGGGATCGCCAGCACCCGGCGAATCGGCCGGTCCACCGGCACTTGGGCCACCTTCACCGCTTCAGCAGCGCCACGCTTGGGCTCCTTGATGAAGAACATGAACACCGCCAGCACCAGCCCTGGCACCGCAGCGATGAAGAACGGCGCGCGCCAGCTGTCAAAGGCCTTGACCATGGCACCGATGGTGAAGAATGCCAGCACCAGCCCCAAGGGCAGGCCCAGCATGAAGATGCCCATGGCCCGGGCCCGACGGTGGGCGGGAAACAGGTCGCCGATCAACGAATTGGCCGCTGGCGCGTAGCTGGCCTCGCCAATGCCGACGCCCATGCGCACCAGCAGAAAGCTCCAGAAGCTGCCGACCATGCCATTCACTGCAGTGAGCCCGCTCCACACCGCCAGGCCCCAGCCCATCAGCTTGCTGCGCGAGCCGGTGTCGGCCATGCGCCCCAGGGGCAAGCCGGCGATGGCGTAGACCAGGGTGAAGGCGGTGCCGATGATCCCCAGCTGGAAATCGCTCAGGTGCCATTCCATGCGGATCGGCTCAATGATGATGGCGGGAATGGTGCGATCGAAGAAGTTGAACAGGTTTGCCAAAAACAACAGGAACAGAATGCGCCAGGCATTTGCCGCTTGAGTCGAATTATCCATGGGTCGATCTCTTTTATTGTTATTCGGCCAGACGCGAGCGAGCCTGGAAGCTGCAATCTAGTCAGCCCCACCCTGGCTGTCTGTGATTATTCGCCAGCCTGATACCAAGCCATCGCAACCCGGTTCCACCAAGCGGCGTTCGCGCCCGTGCAACAGCCCGCGAAAAATCTGCCAAGACTCCCGGTACCCGGGGCTTTCCCAGTCTTTTCAAGGGCTTGGCACGGGCTGAAAAAATACCTCGCGCCCCCCCTTCCCAAGGCCGATGCGAAGCCTAGAATAGCCGCCTTGCCTGCCCCCCCCACATCCCTCCCTTCCCCCTTTGAATACGCCCATGTCCGAAGCCAGTCCGTGTCTGAATTGCGGTGCCTGCTGTTCATACTTTCGTGTGTCTTTTTTCTGGGGCGAATGCGCCTCTTCCGGCGGGACCGTCCCTGACGAACTGGTGCAGAGCATCAGTCCGAGCCGGGTGGCCATGCTCGGCACCGACTGTAAATCCCCACGCTGCATCGCCCTCGAGGGCGAAGTCGGCCAGGGCGTGAGCTGCTCGATCTATGAACAACGCTCCAGCCCATGCCGGGAGTTCGAGGCCTCCTGGGTCGACGGCCAGCACAACAGCGACTGCGATGCCGCCCGCGCCGCCTTCGGCCTGGCCCCTCTGGAGCCCGCAGACTGCGAACCCTGGTACGAGGAGAGCGCTTAGCACCATTGGCGATAGGGCCCATAAGCAAATCATTAGAGCCTGTTTGCCACCGCCCATTGCAGCCACCGGGTGCCTTCTATACTCCAAGCACTCGTTGGCGCGCGACCGCCGACATCCGATGACTCAGAGATGGGCATGCTATGGATTGGCTGGGTCTGCATTTCATTACCGAGCTCCCAGACAGCGGGCAGCTGGTTGTCCACTACACCCACAACCCGGTTCTGGTGCTGCTGGCCTACCTGGTGGCCTGCGCCGCCAGCTTCGCCACCCTGGATATGGCCGAGCGTGTCAGCCACGTCGAGCAGCCGGCCAGCCAGCGCCTGTGGCGCTGGGTCGGCGCCTGTTGCCTGGCCGGCGGCATCTGGAGCATGCATTTCATCGCCATGCTGGCCTTCGAAGCTCCCCTGGCAATCCACCACCAGCTGCCACTGACCCTGCTGTCCCTGCTGATCGCCCTGATCGCCGCCTGGCTGGCGATGAATACCCTGAGCCATGCCCGACTGCCGCTCTGGCGCTATGGCGTGGCCTCGGTGTGGATCGGCCTGGGCATCAGTTGCATGCACTACGTGGGCATGGCAGCCATGCACTCCCATGCCGAGGTGTACTACCAGCCGCTGCTCATGGGCCTGTCACTGCTGGTGGCGATCGCCTGTAGCCTGGCTGCGCTGCTACTGTCCCGGCACTTTCGCGATGGCAGCGGGATGTTCCACCAATTGCTCAAGTACGCCAGCAGCCTGGTGCTGGGGGCGGCCATCGTGCTGATGCACTTTACCGGCATCTGGGCCATGACCCTGGTGCTGCCCGCCGGCACCCTGCCCGTTCCCACGGCGCAGAGCGATCACCTGCAACTGGGCCTGACCCTCAGCGTGATTGCCCTGTTGATCATCGGCAGTGGCATCAGCGCAGCCCTGGCGGACAAGAAGCTGCAGCACAAGGAGCGCGACCTGCGCCGAGTCAATGCCCTGCTTTCGCAACTGGACCAGGCCCGGGTCTCGCTGCAGCAGGTGGCCCATTACGACGCCCTGACCAACCTGATCAACCGTCGTGGCTTCAATCAGTTGTTCGCGGAAAAACTGCTGGAGAAAACCACCTTCGGCGGCAGCCTGGCGGTGATGTTCCTCGACATCGACCATTTCAAGCGGATCAACGACAGCCTCGGCCACGATGCCGGCGACGAACTGCTCAAGGTCATTGCCGGGCATATCAAGAACTCCACCCGCAGCCACGAAGACGTGGTGGCACGGCTGGGCGGCGATGAGTTCTGCATCCTCATCAACCTCCACGACCGCGATGAAGCCCGGCACTTGGCCGAGCGCATCATGCAAAAGATGAAGGAGCCGATCGAGTTGGGGGGGCGGCGCATGGTGATGACCACCAGCATCGGCATCAGCGTCTTCCCCGATGATGGCAAGACCTGTGAAGAGCTGTTGAAGAACGCCGACCTGGCGCTCTACCAATCCAAGGATGCCGGGCGCAACAACCTGCATTTCTTCAGTTCCAGCCTCAAGACCCGGGCCACCCTGGAGCTGCAGCTGGAAGAAGAACTGCGCAATGCCCTGCGCGATGACCAGGGGTTGCTGCTGCACTACCAGCCGATCTACGACCTCAAGCGCGCCAGAGTCACCAAGCTTGAAGCCCTGGTCCGCTGGCAGCATCCGCAACACGGGCTGCTGACCCCGGATCGCTTCATCAGCATTGCCGAAGCCAATGGGCTGATCGCCGAACTGGACAACTGGGTGCTGCGCAAGGCCTGCGCCGACCTGGCCTACCTGTCGCGCAATGGCAATGGCGAGTTGAAGATCGCGGTCAATTGCTCGGCCTTGAACCTGACCCGCGAAGCACTGGCCGAAGAGATCGAAAGCGCCCTGACCACGGCTAAGGTCGCCCCGCAACAACTGGAGCTGGAGGTCACGGAAAATGCCCTGATGGGCAATATCGCCAGCACCCTGGCGCTGCTCAAGCAGATCCGCGGCCTGGGCGTGTCATTGTCGATCGACGACTTCGGCACCGGCTATTCATCCCTGGCCTACCTCAAGCGCCTGCCGCTGAACACCCTGAAGATCGATCGCTCGTTCATCCAGGACATCCCCAAGTCAACCCAGGACATGGAGATCGTCCAGGCGATCATCGTCATGGCCCACACCCTGCACCTGCAGGTGGTGACCGAAGGAGTCGAGACCCTGGAACAGCAGCAGTTTCTCGAGCACTATGGCTGCGACTACCTGCAGGGCTACCTGCTCAGCCGCCCGGTACCGCTGCAGGAAGTGTGCGGGGTGCTGGACGAACTCGACCGGCGCCACACCTCGGCGGCGCTCAATCCTCGGACGCCGGCTCCCGATAGAGGCGAACCAGGGTCGCTGGATCTTGCTCCAGATAGCCTTGCCCACCATGCAGACGCATCAACTGTGCAGCTAACCCGCTGATCGGCGTTGCCGAACCCTGCTCCCGAGAAAACTTCACCGCGCCATCCAGGTCCTTGAGCAAAGTCCGCACGTGCCACTTCACCGGTTCGAACTGGCTTTGAGCCATTTGCGGAGCCAGGATCTGCAGCGGCTTGGAGTCGGCAAAGCCGCCGGCCAGAGCCTCGGCGATCAGCCTGGCATCCACCCCCGAGCGCTCGGCCAGGGCCACCACTTCCGCGATCACCAGGGCATTGCAGGCGACGATCATCTGGTTGCAGGCCTTGGTCACCTGCCCGGCGCCCACCGCCCCCATGTGCGTGACCCGCTGCCCCAGGGCCAGCAGCACCGGGCGAACCCGCTCGATGTCCGCGGCTTCTCCACCGGCCATGATCGCCAGGCTGCCGGCCTCGGCGCCCGGAGTCCCTCCGGAAACCGGAGCGTCGACCCAGGCCATGCCGGTTTCGCGGGCCAGGTCGGCGGCCATCTCCCGGGTGGCCGTGGGTTCCAGGCTGGACAGGTCCAGCAGCAACTGCCCGCCCCGGGCGCCCTGGGCGATACCCTCGACGCCAAACACCACCTCGCGCACCACCTCGGTATTGGCCAGGCACAGCAGCACCAGGTCGGCCTGTTCGCAGAGCTGCGCCGGTGTGGCGACTTGTCGCGCCCCGGCGGCCACCAGGGGCGCGCATTTATCCGGGTTGCGGTTCCACACCGTCAGCGGATAGCCCGCCGCCAGCAGGCGCCGGCACATCGGCAGTCCCATCAGGCCGATTCCGGCAAAGCCGAGTGAAGGTAACGCTGACATCATATTGCCCTCATTTGATTAAAGATCATCGAATACTGGCCGATTCATCATGATTCAGGAAAGGATTCCCCCGAGCGACGCTCAGGCAAAGACCCTGAGGCCCTGGGCATAATTCGCGCTCTACACAGCGGCGAGGTCCCATTCCGTGATGGTTCGCAGGCACCTTGTCCGCGAGCCAACCTGACCAGGCATATGGCGCACAATGACTTCTAAAAACAATCCTGCCAACGCAGTCTCCGAGATGACGCTGACCTCCCCGATCCCAAGCCCCTCGGAAACGAAGCCATTGTCCAGTTCACGCCCCCTGTCGACCCAGCAGTACCTGTACTTCACCGAAACCAACACCGACCGCATCCTCGACAACCTCGACGGCCTGCGTGACACGGTATTCCCGCGCCCGGTGCACCTGGAAGGCGAGCCGGAAAACCGTCGTGACCAGGAATTCCCATCGGTGTGCCTGATCGGTCTTGGCCGCTGCGGCTCCAACATCGCCCTGGATGTAGCGGAGCTGGTGTACAACGCCCGCAAGTTCTACCTCAACGAATTCAACACCGAAGACAAATCCTACGAAAGCGCTGGCTACAGCCCCGGCCAGTGGATCCGCCAGAACCTGCGCCTGGGCCAGAACAAGGCCAGCAAGCCGGTATTCCTGGTGGAACCGTTGGTGATGCTGGGCGACCTGGACAAGGACATCGCCGGGCGCATCCGCTTCTCGCGCAAGGGCGAGAAAAGCGGCTTCATCCGCGACTACAGCAAGATGAAGATCATGGACCTTTCGGAAGTCCACGCCGGTGGCGCCGGTAACGCGCCGATCCTCGGCCAGTACCTGGCCAAGATCATCCTCAACAAGGACACCCAGCGTTTCTCCAGCCCCGACTGGAAGATGATCCACTCCTACCTGATCGATTCCTGCGGGATCAAGGCCAACCAGTCGCGCCTGTACTTCTCGATCTTCAGCGCCGGTGGCGGTACCGGTTCGGGCATGGCCTCGGAGTTCGGCCTGGCCCAGCAGTACTCGTACATGAACAAGACCTTCGACACCAAGCCGATGGACGAGCACGACGGCAAGAGCGGGCATTCCTTCGTCTTCGAGCCGATCTTCACCAGCGGCATCTGCGTACTGCCGAACATCTCCGACCACCGCAGCGAAATGTCCGAGGCGCTGCACATCAACGCCGGCCGCCTGCTGTGCAAATACCTCTCGGAAGAGTGGGACTTCTCCTACAACTTCGATAACGAAGACAGCAGCGAAGCCAGCGTCATGGGCCGTATTCGCCCCTGGAACGCGATGATGCTGATCTCCAACGACATCATGCGCTACGCCGAAGAAAGCGATGACGGCAACATCCAGAACATCGACGTCAACGCCATGGAGAAGCACGCCAACCAGTACATCTCCCAGCAGATCTTCAACATCCTCACCGCCCAGGCAGTGACCACCGACTACGATCAGAACTACTTCCGGCGTGCCGGCATCGACATCGGCGAAACCATCCGCCTGGATGCCAACGACCTGTTCATGAGCCTGGCCGGCCCGGTGGCGATCGCCTATGCCGAATCCGTGGTGCCGGAACAGCCGGTGCCTACCGGCGACAAGTTCAAGGTGTTCGAGAAAGAGCCCCAGCGCCTGAACATCGACGACCTGTTCTTCCGCTCCATCGACCTGCCGCACTTCAACAAGGTGACCCAGGCGATCGAGGGCATCAGCCTGCTACCGATCGAGTCCAAGCGCTATCGCGCGGCCCTGGAGCAGTACAAGGCCTCGGGTTATGACGCAGCGGCGCTGCACGACCTGCACTTCTTCAAGAACTGCTCGTCGGTGGTGTCGATCGTGTCCCTGCCCAAGGACTACAAGCTCTCCTACATGGACCTGAACCGGCTCAAGACCCACCTCAACAGCCTGTTCCCCAACACCACCCTCAAGCGCTATGCGTTGGTGATCGGCGCCTCGGCCAACCTCTCGCTGACCACCCTGATCGCCAAGAGCCCGTGCCTGTCGGATGACTTCCTGACCCTGATCGTGGCCTTCATCAAGCGTTGCTTTGCGCGCAATCCGTACCGCTTCGACGACACCCTGGACAACTCGGTGCTCGACTTCATCGTCAGCGACCAGTTCGACGAAGACCGCATCGACGATCTGCTCAACGAGTTCGAGAACCCGGCGAAGATCCTCGACACCAACTGGTATGCGATCAAGCCGATGTACGAGAAGAAGTACCGCGAGCTGATCAACGACAAGGACAAGTTCGTCTCGATCAACGACATCCGCCTGTCCCGCGATTGCGTGAAGAAGGCCATCAAGTACCTGCGGGAGATCTACCGTCACCGCATCGGCAAGACCCGGGTCATCTCCCTCAACAACCACACCGGCAAGACCGCCTATTAAGAAGAACTTCGCCGGCGAGCCGGCTCCTACGCAGCAAGGAGTTTCCCTGTGCCGTTGTAGGAGCCGGCTTGCCGGCGAATAGGCGTTTTTCTCACATCGCGAAACAATTAAGCAGCTCGTCGGCTGCACTTGAAACTGTTCCCCTTCCGTGAACGTCACCTTGCCGGAAAAACCCTGTGGGGCGTTTCTCTACGGCAAGATGCCATCATGCTGTTCACGGTTACTCGGCTACACACTTTTGTCCGACAAAAACCTGCACATTAGTGGTGCACGCCTTCAGCTCGACGCCCTCTCCTGGAACAGGATCCAGGGCGAAACCACCACCGCCCACAGCTGCGGATCACGCTCGAACAGGTCGGACGCCCGCGGCGCAGACAGTTTTTCAACCTTCCCTTCGGCCAGCCAGGCCGCCACTTTCTCGGCCTCGTTTTGCGCCACGGCCTGGGCCGCATCGATCAGATCCAGCTCGGCGTCGACCCACAATAGGGCACCCCTGGCAAAGAACGGCTCCAGTTCCTTCCAACTGATAGATGCGGTTTCACCAAGCAGCTTGGCATAGAGGGTGCTAGGTTCTTGAGTCATGGGACTGTCCAGAAAAGAAATCGGCGCAATCATAACGTCGGTGGTCTGGCAGAAAAACCCAGTAGCAAATGCAGCACCGATCGAGAAGCTCAGAAGCGTCAGGGAATGACATCGAACCGGGCGCAAGGCACGCCGCAAATCTGTCTTTTTCTTTCAATTAAGCGACACCCCGCGTTTTTGCCCCCAGCAGCCAGCTTTTCAAGCGAACAACCGGCGCTCTACACTGTACCGGTACAGTTGCCAGGGGCATTTCCGACGGATATCCAAGAGTTATCTGATTCGGTTCTGCGCCCAAGGCCGCCGGAACTATAAAAATTACAACAGTAAGAGTGGAGCACTATGAATAAGGCTACTAAGCAGATTTCCAAACTGTTTGCCGCTATGGTCCTGGCCGGTGTTGCCAGCCATTCGTTCGCAGCTGACACCATCAAGATCGGTATCGCCGGCCCCAAGACCGGCCCGGTAGCCCAATACGGCGACATGCAGTTCAGTGGCGCAAAAATGGCCATCGAGCAGATCAACGCCAAGGGCGGCGTCAACGGCAAGAAGCTCGAAGCCGTTGAATACGATGACGCCTGCGATCCCAAGCAAGCCGTGGCAGTGGCCAACAAAGTGGTCAACGACGGTGTCAAGTTCGTGGTCGGCCACCTGTGCTCCAGCTCCACTCAACCCGCTTCCGACATCTACGAAGACGAAGGCGTGATCATGATCACCCCGGCCGCCACCAGCCCGGACATCACCGCCCGTGGCTACAAGATGGTGTTCCGCACCATCGGCCTGGACAGCGCCCAGGGCCCTGCCGCCGGTAACTACATCGCCGACCACGTGAAGCCAAAAGTGGTGGCCGTGCTCCACGACAAGCAGCAGTACGGTGAAGGCATCGCCACCGCCGTGAAACAGACCCTGGAGAAGAAAGGCACCAAGGTTGCCGTGTTCGAAGGCATCAACGCCGGCGACAAGGACTTCTCCTCGCTGATCGCCAAGCTCAAGCAAGCCAACGTCGACTTCGTCTACTACGGCGGCTACCACCCGGAGCTGGGCCTGATCCTGCGCCAATCCCAGGAAAAAGGCCTGAAGGCCAAGTTCATGGGGCCGGAAGGCGTGGGTAACGACTCCATTTCGCAGATCGCCAAGGACGCTTCCGAAGGCCTGCTGGTGACCCTGCCGAAATCCTTCGACCAGGACCCGGCCAACGTCGCCCTGGCTGATGCGTTCAAGGCCAAGAAAGAAGACCCGAGCGGTCCGTTCGTATTCCCGTCCTACTCCGCCGTTGAAGTCATCGCCGGCGCCATCACCAACGCCAAGAGCGAAGACGCCGCCAAGGTGGCAGAAGCCATCCACACCGGCACCTTCAAGACCCCCACCGGCGACCTGAGCTTCGACGCCAAGGGCGACTTGAAAGACTTCAAGTTCGTGGTCTACGAGTGGCACTTCGGTAAGCCTAAAACCGAAGTTTCTCCTCAGTAAGGCGCGCCCTGACTGACTGCCAATAAAGCCCACGGCTCGCCGTGGGCTTTGTTTTACGAATGTATGGGCCGTGCTTCCGTGATCCGGAAGCCTCCCCACCTGAAAATCTCAAAACCGTCATCAGCGGTTCGCTGGCAAAACCCAGCCCGAAGTGGGTGCAGATCCACGGGGTCTGGGCGGGAAAATGACTCCACCAGTGAAATGCGTATCAGGTTTTTAGGAGCGTTGTAATGCCTGACATCTATCACTTTTTCCAACAGCTGGTTAACGGTCTCACCGTTGGCAGCACGTATGCCCTGATCGCCATCGGCTATACGATGGTCTACGGCATCATTGGAATGATCAACTTCGCCCACGGCGAGGTGTACATGATCGGCTCCTATGTGGCGTTCATCGCCATCGCCGGGCTGGCCATGATGGGACTCGACAGCGTGCCGCTGTTGATGACCGCTGCCTTCATCGCGAGCATCGTCGTCACCAGTGCCTACGGCTACAGTATCGAACGGATCGCCTACCGCCCCTTGCGTGGCAGTAACCGCCTGATCCCGCTGATCTCTGCCATCGGCATGTCGATTTTCCTGCAGAACACGGTTCTGTTGGCGCAAGACTCCAAGGACAAATCCATCCCCAACCTGATCCCGGGCAACTTCTCCATCGGGCCAGGCGGCGCACATGAAGTGCTGATTTCCTACATGCAGATCGTGGTATTCGTGGTGACCCTGGTCGCCATGCTCGGCCTGACGCTGTTCATCTCCCGCTCTCGCCTGGGTCGCGCCTGCCGCGCCTGTGCCGAGGACATCAAGATGGCCAACCTCCTGGGGATCAATACCAACAACATCATCGCCCTGACCTTCGTGATCGGCGCTGCATTGGCGGCCATCGCCGCCGTGCTGCTGAGCATGCAATACGGTGTGATCAACCCCAACGCCGGTTTCCTGGTGGGCCTCAAGGCCTTCACCGCAGCGGTCTTGGGCGGCATCGGCAGTATCCCGGGCGCGATGCTCGGCGGGCTGGTGCTGGGGGTGGCCGAAGCCTTTGGTGCCGACGTGTTCGGCGACCAGTACAAGGACGTCGTGGCGTTCGGCCTGTTGGTTCTGGTGCTGTTGTTCCGTCCGACCGGCATTCTGGGCCGTCCGGAGGTTGAGAAAGTATGACTAGGAATCTTAAATCGGCGCTGTTCAGCGCCCTGTTGGTCTGGGCCGTCGCCTACCCGGTGCTGGGCCTGAAACTGACCATCGTCGGCATCAACCTGGAAGTCCACAACACCAGCCCGGCGATCCTTGCCACCATCGCGGTGTGTTCGGTGCTGATGTTCCTGCGGGTGCTGTTCCACAGCCAGCTCAGCGCGGCCTGGAAGTCCTCGCCGAACATGCCGCTGATCCCGGCCAAGGCCAGCAATTTCCTGACCCTGCCGCGCACCCAGCGCTGGATCATCCTGGCACTGATCGTCGGTGCCCTGGTCTGGCCGTTCTTCGGCTCCCGCGGCGCGGTGGACATTGCCACGCTGATCCTGATCTACGTGATGCTCGGCCTGGGCCTGAACATCGTCGTCGGCCTGGCCGGGTTGCTGGACCTGGGCTACGTGGGTTTCTACGCCGTTGGCGCCTACAGCTACGCGCTGCTGTCGCACTACTTCGGCCTGAGCTTCTGGATCTGCCTGCCGATCGCCGGGATGATGGCGGCCACCTTCGGCTTCCTGCTGGGCTTCCCGGTGCTGCGCCTGCGGGGTGACTACCTGGCAATCGTGACCCTGGGCTTTGGCGAGATCATCCGTCTGCTGCTGCGCAACATGACCGATCTCACCGGCGGCCCCAACGGCATCAGCAACATCGAGAAGCCGACCTTCTTCGGCCTGACCTTCGAACGCAAGGCCGCCGAGGGCATGCAGACCTTCCACGAGTTCTTCGGCCTGCAGTACAACTCGATCAACAAGGTGATCTTCCTCTACCTGGTGGCCCTGCTGCTGGCGCTGGCGGCGCTGTTCGTCATCAACCGCCTGCTGCGCATGCCCATTGGTCGTGCCTGGGAAGCCTTGCGCGAAGACGAGATCGCCTGCCGTGCCCTGGGCCTGAACCCCACCGTGATCAAGCTCTCGGCCTTTACCCTGGGCGCCGCGTTCGCCGGTTTTGCCGGCAGCTTCTTCGCCGCGCGCCAAGGCCTGGTGACCCCGGAGTCGTTCACTTTCATCGAGTCGGCGATCATCCTCGCCATCGTCGTACTGGGTGGCATGGGCTCGCAACTGGGGGTGATCCTGGCGGCGATCGTGATGATTCTCTTGCCTGAACTGATGCGTGAATTCAGCGAATACCGGATGTTGATGTTCGGCGCCATGATGGTGCTGATGATGATCTGGCGTCCCCAGGGTCTGCTGCCCATGCAACGTCCTCACATGGAGCTGCGCAAATGAGCCGCGAGATCCTCAAAGTAACCGGCCTGTCCATGCGTTTCGGTGGCCTGCTGGCGGTCAATGGCGTGGCCCTGACCGTCAAGGAAAAACAAGTGGTGGCCTTGATCGGTCCGAACGGCGCCGGCAAGACCACGGTGTTCAACTGCCTGACCGGCTTCTACCAGCCCAGCGCCGGCAGCATCGTCCTCGATGGCGAAGCGATCGAAGGCCTGCCCGGCCACAAGATCGCCCGCAAGGGCGTGGTGCGGACCTTCCAGAACGTGCGGCTGTTCAAGGACATGACGGCGCTCGAGAACCTGTTGATCGCCCAGCACCGTCACTTGAACACCAACTTCCTCTCCGGCCTGTTCAAGACCCCGGCGTTTCGCAAGAGCGAGCACGACGCCATGGAGTACGCCGGCTACTGGCTGGACAAGGTCAACCTGCGGGAATTTGCCAACCGCCCCGCCGGGACCCTGGCCTACGGCCAGCAACGACGCTTGGAAATCGCCCGCTGCATGATGACCCGCCCGCGGATCCTCATGCTCGACGAGCCGGCCGCCGGCCTCAACCCCAAGGAAACCGAGGACCTGAAGGCGCTGATCAGCATGTTGCGTGAAGAGCACAACGTCACCGTGCTGCTGATCGAGCACGACATGAAGCTGGTCATGAGCATTTCCGACCATATCGTCGTGATCAACCAGGGCACCCCCCTGGCCGACGGTACGCCGGAACAGATCCGCGACAATCCCGAAGTGATCAAAGCCTACCTGGGGGAAGCGTAAATGCTGCAGTTCGAAAACGTTTCCACCTACTACGGCAAGATCCAGGCGCTGCACAGCGTCAACGTAGAGATCCGCCAGGGCGAGATCGTCACCCTGATCGGCGCCAACGGTGCCGGCAAATCCACCCTGCTGATGACCCTCTGCGGTTCGCCACAGGCCCACAGCGGCAGCATCCGTTACCTGGGTGAAGAGCTGGTGGGGCAAAGCTCGGCGCAGATCATGCGCAAGAGCATTGCCGTGGTACCGGAAGGCCGCCGGGTGTTTGCCCGCCTGACCGTGGAAGAGAACCTCGCCATGGGCGGTTTCTTCACCGACAAGGGCGACTACCAGGAGCAGATGGACAAGGTCCTGGAGCTGTTCCCACGGCTCAAGGAACGCTTCACCCAGCGTGGCGGCACCATGTCCGGCGGTGAACAGCAGATGCTCGCCATCGGCCGTGCGCTGATGAGCAAGCCCAAGCTGTTGCTGCTGGACGAACCATCCCTGGGCCTGGCACCGATCATCATCCAGCAGATCTTCGACATCATCGAACAGCTGCGCCGTGATGGCGTGACGGTGTTCCTGGTGGAGCAGAACGCCAACCAGGCGCTGAAGATCGCCGACCGCGCCTACGTGCTGGAAAACGGCCGGGTGGTGATGCAAGGCACTGGCGAGGCCCTGCTGACCGATCCGAAAGTGCGCGAAGCCTATCTGGGCGGTTAAGCCCTCGCGTCAGCAAAGACGGCCCTTCGGGGCCGTTTTTTTGCCTGCAATCTGGCGCCCTGCGCCCGCGACGAAAAAAAATCGCGGCGGGCTGTAACGTATCCCGGGCTGCCGTCTCTAGAGGGGTAAGCAAGCACACATGCTTCCTTACCCACCCCAACTCTGGAGAAACACCATGACCACAAGTTCCCGCACCCTGTCCGCCACCGCCCTGGTTCTGGCCCTGGGTTCCGCCATAAGCCTTGCCGCCGTCGCCACCACGGCCCACGCCGCCGACGACATGGAGAAATGCTTCGGCGTGGCCATGAAAGGCAAGAACGACTGCGCCGCAGGCGCCGGCACCACCTGCGCCGGGACCTCCAAGGTCAACGACCAGGCCAATGCCTGGAAGCTGGTGCCCAAGGGCACCTGCGACAAGACCGCCAGCAGCACCTCGCCCACAGGTTTCGGCCAGCTCGAAGCCTTCAAAGCCAAGTCCTGATCCCACGCCTGCCTGAGTGTCGATGATGAACACCGCACCGCTTGCTCTCCCCCGCCACGACATTCAGGCCCCTGCCCCGGGCCTGCCGGCCCGCGCCGGCCTGGGGCTCAAGACCGAACACTTCAGGGAGGTGCTCGAACAGCAGCCCGACATCGGTTTTTTCGAGGTTCATGCCGAGAACTACATGGTGGCGGGCGGGCCATTCCATCACTACCTGGGGCTGATCCGCGAACGCTATCCGCTGTCGCTGCACGGCGTCGGCCTGTCCATCGGCGGCGAGGGTCCCCTGGACTGCGCCCATCTGGACCGGCTCGCGGCCTTGATCGAACGCTATCAACCCCAATCCTTTTCCGAACACCTGGCCTGGTCCAGCCACGGCCCGGTGTTCCTCAACGACCTGCTGCCCCTGGCCTACGATGGGCCGACCCTGCAACGGGTCTGCGAGCATATCGACCAGGTGCAGAACCACCTGGGTCGCCACCTGCTGCTGGAGAATCCGGCCACCTACCTGCAGTTCCAGCGCTCGACCCTGGACGAGACCGAGTTCCTCGCCGAGGTGATCAAGCGCAGCGGCTGCGGCCTGCTGTTGGACGTCAACAACGTCTATGTCTCTTGCATCAACCACCAGCGCGATCCCCTGGCCTACCTGCGGGCACTGCCCCTGCACAGGGTCGGGGAAATCCACCTCGCCGGCTTTGCCGAAGACCAGGACAGCCTTGGCGACCGCCTGCTGATCGATGATCACGGCGCTCCCGTGGACCGCGCCGTGTGGACCCTGTACCAGCAGGTACTGGCGGCTATCGGGCCGATGGCCACCCTGATCGAGCGGGACAACCGGATACCGCCTTTTGCCGTGCTCCAGGCCGAGGCCGGCCAGGCAGAGGCGTTGCTGCACAGCGCCAAGGTGCGGCCATGAGCACCCAGGCAGCGTTCGCCAAGGCCCTGCTGAGCGCCGATCCGGACTGCCCGCCGGGGCTGTGCAGCCGCAACGGTGCCGACCCGGCCAGCCGCTTCGCGGTCTATCGCAATAACGTCCAAGGCTCCTTGATCAATGCCCTGGCCGAATCCTATCCGGTGGTGGCGCAACTGGTGGGCGCCGACTTCTTCAGGGTCATGGCCCGCACCTATGTGCAGGATTTCGCCCCCTGCAGCCCCCTGCTCAACGACTACGGCCAGGACTTCGGCGACTTTATCCAGGGTTTCACGCCGGTGGCCGGCCTGCCCTACCTGGCCGATACCGCACGCCTGGAACGCTTGCGAATCGAGGCCTATCACGCCGCCGACGCCCAGCCCCTGGAGCCGGCGCGCCTGCTGACAGCCATGAGCCAACCGGACAGCCTCGGCCAGGCTCGCCTGCTGCTGCACCCGTCGCTGCGCACCCTGCACTCAGGCTACGCCGTCGTGAACCTGTGGGCAGCCCACCAGAGCGACCGGGCCTGGCCTGCCTTTGAACTGCAGCAGGAGCAATACGTCCTGGTGCTGCGCAACGGCCTGGAAGTCGAAGTGATCGCCGTGGACGCCGGCTGCCTGAGCTTCATCAACAGCTTGCGCAACCAATGGCCGCTGGAGATGGCCGCCGCCTATGCCATGGACGCTCAAGCCGATTTTGACCTGGGCCAGTGCCTGGGCCTGCTGCTGCGCCACGGCGCCCTTATCAATCTGCAACCTCACAAGAAGGCCTGACCATGAACACCCAGACCCACACGCCCATTGCCGCACTGGTGAACCGGATCATCCAGGGGTTTGAACGCATTCCCTACAGCCTGATCGCCTTTGTCGCGCGCTTTTCCATCGCCGCGGTGTTCTGGAAATCCGGCCAGACCAAGGTCGAGGGGCTGGCCATCGACCTGGTGTCCGGGACCTTCGAACTGGGCTGGCCACACCTGGCGGACTCGACCATCCCCTTGTTCCAGAGCGAGTACCACGTGCCCCTGCTGAGCCCGGAGCTGGCGGCGCACCTGGCAGCGTTTGCCGAACACTTCTTCCCGGTACTGATCCTGGTGGGCCTGGCGAGCCGATTCTCGGCCCTGGCGTTGCTGGGAATGACCCTGACCATCCAGCTCTTCGTCTACCCGGACGCCTATCCGACCCACGGCACCTGGGCTGCGATCCTCCTGTTGCTGATGGCTCGTGGCCCGGGCGTATGCTCCCTCGACCACCTGATCGCCCGTCACTTTCAGTGCATCAAGTAGCCGCCAGCCCAGGCTCGACAGGCAGCGTTGCACCCGGCAAATCAGCGGCCACTACGAGCACCGCACTTGATCCTCCAGCCGCTGCCAGAGGCCCTGGCAGCGGCGCCAGGCCTGCGGCCGCGTTCGGGGCAAAAGCTACAGGCGATCCAGGGCCTCGCCGCTGCGGCGGAACCAGTCCATCAAGTAGTCGGCCAGCACCTGGGTCCGCTTGGGCAAACCGCCCTGGTAAGGGTGCACCAGGTACATCGGCATACTGCGGGTCTGGTAGTCCCGCAGCAGCCAACGCAAGCGCCCGTCCGCCAGCTCGTCGTGCAGCACATAGGACGGCAGCCGGGCAATGCCCGCCCCCACCAGCGCCGCCTTCTTCAACAGGTTGTAGTGATTGCTGGCGAAAGGTCCGCCAACCCGCACCCGCAGCAATTCATGGCGCTGGTGATAGAGCCATTCTTCACGACCGCTGTAGTGGCTGTTGAGCAGGCAGCGATGCTCCGCCAACTCTCGCGGTGTCTGTGGTTCGCCGAATTGCTCCAGATAGGCCGGGCTGGCACAGGTCATTTCATGCCAGGCCAGCAGCGGCCGGGCCACCAGGCGCTGGTCGTTGGCGACGTCCGAACGCACCGCCAGATCAAATCCCTCCCGGGCCAGGTCGCGGTAGCCGTTGCTCAGGTCGAGTTCGATCTGCACCTCGGGGTAATGCCGGGAGAACTCCAGCAGCAGGCCATCGAAGAAGGTTTCCCCAAGGGACACCGGCACCGTCAGCCGCACCGGCCCGGCCATGTCGTCCTTGAGCCGCGCCAGGGCCTGGTGCGCCCGCTCCACCTGGGCCACCAGGGCCTGGGCCTGGGGCAGCAGCGCCGCGCCGGCCGCGGTCAGGTCCAGGCGGCGGGTGGTGCGCTGCAGCAGCACCACGGCGAACCTCGCCTCCAGGGCGCTGATGCGCTTGGACAACTGCCCCTTGCTGCACCCCAGTTGCTGGGCCGCCAGGGTGAAACTGCCGGCCTCCACCAGCACCGCAAATGCCGCCAGGTCATCCATCTCGCTCATGGATTGTTTCCATTTGAAAACCAAAGGTTGCCTATTAGCGCGTTAATCCATGGAAAAAACCACTCTAGACTGCAACCTCACCCCCCTTTTCGAGGAACAGCCCATGAAGATTCTCTTGATCGGTGCCAACGGCACCATTGGCTCGGCGGTTGCGCGAGAGCTGGAACAACGCCACGAAGTGGTGCACATCGGCCGTACCAGCGGCGATTTCCAGGTGGATATCAGCGACAGCCAATCGATCCGTGCCCTGTTCGAAAAGACCGGGCGCTTCGATGCACTGGTGTGCGCCGCCGGCAACGTGACCTTCGCGCCGCTGGCAGAGATGACTGCTGAGCACTTCGCCCTGGGCCTGCAGGACAAACTGATGGGGCAGGTCAACCTGCTGCTGATCGGCCGCGAGTACGCCAACGATGGCGCCTCCTTCACCTTCACCACCGGCGTGCTGAGCCACGACCCGATCCGCAGCGGCGCCTCCGCCGCCCTGGTCAATGGTGCCATCGACAGCTTCGTGCGGGCCGCCGCCATCGAGTTGCCGCGGGGCCTGCGGGTCAACTCGGTGAGCCCCAACGTACTGCTGGAAGCCATGGGCAGCTACGCCCCGTACTTCCGCGGCTTCAAGCCGGTAGCGGCCGCCGATGTGGCCCTGGCCTATGCCAAGAGCGTGGAAGGCCTGCAGACCGGCCAGACCTACCACGTCGGCTGAGCCGGCCTGTGTAGGAGTTGGCTCGCCAGCGAAGAGGCCGTTGCGAACCACACAAGGCTCCTGGGCCTCTTCGCCGGCAAGCCGGCTCCTACGGTTGAGGGAGCGGCTCCGTGCAATCCGGGGTTGTGGTGACCGGGCGGGCTGCGTAACGTGTCGGCTTCCGCTTGGAGGCCCAATGATGCGCACCGCCCGTTCACTGCTTTGTTTCGCCCTTTTGCCGCTGTTTGCCGGCTGCCAGATGTTGCCGATGTTCAACTCACAACCCGAGGCGCCATCCATGGCCGGGCTGACCCGGATGCAAGGTGAACTCAGCGCGGCAGACGGCAAGTTGCTGTTCAAACCCTGCACCGAAGATCGCCGTTATGTGGTCCGCGACGGCGGCGACACCAGCGTGCTGCAAGAGGCCGCTACCCTGGCGGAGAAACAGGGCAAGCTGTTCGCCGACCTGCGAGGCAAGTTTTCCGCCAGCGGCAGCAGCGACGGCCAGTTGGACCTGCGCCAGCTGTATCGCATCGAGCGCTCCGGCAGTGCCTGCAACGACCCGAATTTCCAGCGCCTGATCCTGCGGGCCGGCAGCAAGAACCCGGCGTGGAACGTCGATGTCAGCGCCAAGGGCATGATGATCGAGCGTGCCGGCCAGCCAACCCTGGCCCTGCCCTACCTGGAAGAACAACTGGGCGACGGCCGTTTCAACCTCACCAGCGAAGCCAATCACCAGCGCGTTGAGCTGTGGGTGGCCCCGCAACGCTGCGTCGACCCCGTCACCGGCAGCGTCCAGCACCTCACCGCCGAGCTGCGGGTCGATGGCCAGGTACAGCGCGGCTGCGGCTATTTCGGCGGCTCGCGCAACGACTGATTCGACAAGCAACCGTTTTAGCCTGACGGTCAGGGTAGATTGCGGCTTATAATCGCCGGTTTGTGCAAAGCAAGCCGGCGCACTGTTGCGCACCGCCTACCCGGACCCTGTCATGTTACGAATCACCGAACTCAAGTTGCCGATCGACCATCCCGATGCAGACCTGCGCACCGCCATCGTGCAGCGCCTGGGGATCGCCAGCGATGACCTGCTCGACTTCACCCTGTTCAAGCGCAGCTACGATGCGCGCAAGAAGTCTTCCGAGCTGCTGTTCATCTACACCATCGACCTCAGCGTGCGCGACGAAGCCGCGCTGCTGCTCAAGTTCGCCGATGACCGTAACGTCAACCCGGCACCGGATGTCAGCTACAAGGTAGTGGGCCAGGCCCCGGCCGACCTGGACCAGCGCCCGATCGTGGTGGGTTTCGGCCCCTGCGGGATCTTCGCCGGGCTGCTGTTGGCGCAGATGGGCTTCAAGCCGATCATCCTCGAGCGCGGCAAGGAAGTGCGCGAGCGCACCAAGGACACGTGGGGCCTGTGGCGCAAGAGCGTGCTCAACCCCGAATCCAACGTGCAATTCGGCGAGGGCGGCGCCGGGACCTTCTCCGATGGCAAGCTCTACAGCCAGATCAAGGACCCGCAGCACCACGGCCGCAAGGTCCTCCACGAGTTCGTCAAGGCCGGCGCGCCGGACGAGATCCTCTACGTCAGCAAACCCCATATCGGCACCTTCCGCCTCACCGGCGTGGTGGAGAACATGCGCCAGCAGATCATCGCCCTGGGCGGTGAAGTCCGTTTCGAACAGCGGGTCACCGACTTGCTGATCGACGGCGAGCAACTGCAGGGCGTGGAACTGGCCAGTGGCGAACAACTGCATTCGCGGCACGTGATCCTGGCCCTGGGCCACAGCGCCCGAGACACCTTCCGCATGCTCCACAGCCGTGGCGTGTTCATGGAGGCCAAGCCGTTCTCAGTGGGTTTTCGCATCGAACACCCGCAATCGCTGATCGACAGCGCACGCCTGGGCAAGTACGCCGGCCACCCGAAACTCGGTGCCGCCGACTACAAGCTGGTGCACCACGCCAAGAACGGTCGTTCGGTCTACAGCTTCTGCATGTGCCCGGGAGGCACCGTGGTAGCGGCCACTTCCGAGCCGAACCGGGTGGTCACCAACGGCATGAGCCAGTACTCGCGCAACGAGCGCAACGCCAACTCCGGCATCGTGGTGGGGATCACCCCCGAGGTGGATTACCCGGGCGGCCCGCTGGCCGGCATCGAGCTGCAGGAGCGCCTGGAATCCCACGCCTTTGTCCTCGGCGGCAGCAACTACCAGGCGCCGGCGCAGTTGGTGGGCGACTTCATCGCCGGCAAGCCGACCACGGCCCTGGGCAATGTCGAGCCGTCCTACAAGCCTGGGGTGAGCCTGGGAGACCTGGCACTGGCCTTGCCGGACTTCGCCATCGAGGCCATCCGCGAAGCCCTGCCGGCCTTCGAGCGCCAGCTCAAGGGGTATTCGCTGCACGATGCGGTGCTGACCGGCATCGAGACCCGCACCTCTTCGCCTTTGCGTATCACCCGTGACGGGACGATGCAGAGCTTGAACGTGAAGGGTTTGTACCCGGCCGGTGAAGGCGCAGGTTATGCCGGTGGGATTCTCTCCGCCGGGGTCGACGGGATTCGCATCGCCGAAGCCGTGGCCCGCAACATTCTCGGGCTTCAGGCCTGAGTTTCGCCGGCAAGCCGGCTCCTACCACTACCGTAGGAGCTGGCTTGCCAGCGAAAGCGTCTTCCAGCACGACTTGGGGCTCAAGGGCCTCTTCGCCGGCAAGCCGGCTCCTACGACAAATTCAGATGCCGGCGCGCAATACGCTGGCGGGTAGCGCCTCGCCACGTTCGGCGCTGGCTGCAACAGTGTCGATCAAGGCGCTCAACTCATACCCCTGCTCCGCCAGCCACTGCTCATCGTAGTAGGTGGTCGCATAGCGCTCGCCCCCATCACAGAGAATCGCCACGATCGAGCCTGACTCGCCGGCAGCAACCATCTGCTGCGCCGCCAGCAGGGCGCCGATCAGGTTAGTCCCGCTGGAACCGCCGACCCGCCGCCCCAGGCGCTGCGCCAGGTAGTGCATGGCCGCCAGGGACAGGGCATCCGGCACCTTGACCATGGCGTCGATCACCCGGGGCAGGAACGAAGCCTCGACCCGCGGCCGGCCAATGCCTTCGATCCGCGAACCACAATCCAGACGCAGGCTGGCGTCGCCACTCTGGTAGTAGTCGAAGAACACCGAGCGCTCGGCGTCGGCACACAGCACCCGGGTGCAGTGCTGGCGATAACGCACGTAGCGGCCCAGGGTCGCGGTGGTGCCTCCGGTCCCCGGGCTGGAGATCAGCCAGCTGGGCTCCGGGTAACGCTCGAAACGCAGCTGCTGGAAGATCGACTCGGCGATGTTGTTGTTGGCCCGCCAGTCGGTGGCGCGCTCGGCGTAGGTGAACTGGTCCATGAAGTGCCCGCCGCTCTCGCGGGCCAGGCGCTCGGATTCGGCATAGATCTGCGTCGGGTCCTGCACCAGATGGCTCTTGCCGCCATAGAAGGCGATCTGGGCGATCTTTTCCTGGGAGGTGGTGGCAGGCATCACGGCAATGAACGGCAACCCCAGGAGACGGGCGAAATAGGCTTCGGAGATCGCCGTGGAGCCACTGGAGGCTTCGATCACCGGCGCCCCGGGCTTGAGCCAGCCATTGCACAACGCATACAGGAACAGCGAACGGGCCAGGCGGTGCTTGAGGCTGCCGGTGGGGTGGCTGGACTCATCCTTGAAGTACAGTTCGACACCCGGCAGGCCCGGAAGCGGCAGAGGGATCAGGTGGGTGTCGGCGCTGCGCTGGAAGTCGGCTTCGATGATTCGGATGGCCTCGCGGGCCCACTGGCGATTGTCGCTCATGTTCTATTCTCGTCGGATCGAACGCCATACCGGCGCAAGAAGATGAAATGCACCCAGCATAGGTGATCCAGGTCCGGGACAGGCGGCCGTTTTTCCCAGGAGAAAAACCCTCCGGGAGCCGCTGCGGACGGACATCTTAGGAAATATCTATGCCACCTGACAGGTACAGCTGGGAAGCAATTGGAAACACAACTGCAAGGAGGCATTTTCAGCAGGCCGCTTGCCCCCTGCATATAACAAAAAAGAATATAACTTTTGTTTTAACAACTAACTGTACAGGTTAGGGTGTGCCACCTTTTTCAGTTTTAGATGGAGAGCGACCTTGCCTCTGCGTAGCACTTTCACTCGTTTCTTTGCCATGGAAGCTGCCAGCGGTCTGTTATTGATTGCTGCCGCCATCCTGGCCCTGATCATCAACAACTCACCGCTGTCCTGGTTGTACAACGGCCTGCTGGAAACCCCGGTCGCAGTCCAGGTCGGCGCCCTGCAGATCGCCAAGCCACTGCTGCTGTGGATCAACGATGGCCTGATGGCCCTGTTCTTCCTGCTGATCGGCCTTGAGGTCAAGCGCGAAGTCCTGGATGGCCAATTGTCCAAGCCCTCGCAGATCGTCCTGCCCGGCGCCGCGGCGATTGGCGGCATGCTGGTGCCGGCGCTGATCTACTGGTTCCTCAATCGGGACAACCCGCCGGCACTCAACGGCTGGGCGATTCCCACCGCCACCGACATCGCATTCGCCCTCGGGGTACTGGCACTGCTGGGCAAGCGGGTACCGACCTCGCTGAAGCTGTTCCTCATGACCCTGGCGATCATCGATGACCTGGGGGCGATCGTGATCATCGCAATCTTCTACTCCGGCGCGCTGTCGACCCTGTCGCTGATGCTGGCTGCCGCCTGTATCGCCGCCCTGGTGGCGATGAACCGGATGGGGGTGGTGAAGCTGGGGCCCTACATGATCATCGGTCTGATTCTCTGGGTCTGCGTGCTCAAGAGCGGGGTCCATGCAACCCTGGCCGGTGTCACCCTGGCCTTCTGCATCCCCCTGCGCACCCGCAATGCCGAGCCCTCACCGGCATTGGCGCTGGAACACGCGCTGCACCCCTGGGTTTCCTTCGGCATCCTGCCCTTGTTCGCCTTCGCCAACGCTGGCTTGTCCCTGAGCGGCGTGACCATCGAGAGCTTTACCCACTTCGTACCAATGGGCATCGCCATCGGCCTGCTGCTGGGCAAGACCATCGGCGTATTCGGGCTGACCTGGCTGGCGGTCAAGACCGGCATCGCCGCGTTGCCTGCTGGGGCCAACTGGGGCCAGGTACTGGGCGTGGCGATTTTGTGCGGCATCGGCTTCACCATGAGCCTGTTCGTCGGCTCCCTGGCCTTCGAGCCTGGTAGCAGCGAATACGCCGGCATGGACCGCATGGGCATTCTGACAGGCTCGCTGTTCGCAGCCCTGATCGGCTACGCCGTCACCGCCGCCGCCAGCCGCAGGAACAAGCCCCTGGCTTCCTGAATCCCAGGGCTCCTGCAAGCTTGAAAAACAAAACCCCGACCAGTTGCCTGGCCGGGGTTTTGTTTGTGCGGGTATCGGTTAACGGGTAACGCGGCTGGTGCCGTTGACACTCATGATGCGCACGCGGTCGCCAACACGGAACACTTCGTTCTCCTGCACTTGTTGCACATAGGCACGCATGCTGCCGTCATCTTCACGGACGGTGATTTCCACGCCCTGGGTACGGGTCAGGCCTTCTTCAGTGGCCGAACCCAGCAAGCCGCCGGCGACTGCGCCGATGACTGCAGTCACGATGCTGCCACGGCCGCCACCGATGGCGCTGCCGCCAACACCGCCGATCACAGCACCCGCAGCACCGCCGATTGGGGTCTTGGTGCCTTCGATTTTCACCGGACGCAGGGACTCGATGGTACCCATGCGCACGGTTTGCACACGACGCGCTTCATCACGGGAGTAAGAGTCACCGGTCAGGTTAGAGGCACAGCCGCCGAGCAACATCGCCATCGTGGTAAAAGACGCAACCAGCAAAACAGACTTACGCATAGGATCAACTCCAAAGGACAGACAGTTATTAGACTCCGCGGCTTGACACCTGTCACGGCGTCGCCCGGATAAAATTGCTTTCATTCAGCCTGAGTACAGACTGCGCAAACGCTAAACCTTCTCAATACGGTAACGCCGACATCCACTACAGCGCTACCGAATAAAGGATTTCCATGGATTACTTCATCATCATCGTCACCACCCTCGCCGGCCTGTATTTCCACTGGTGGCTCTACGTGCGCATCAAACGCTGGGTGGATCGTGACCTGGCACTGTCCCTGGCCGGAGGCGATGAGCAGAAGAAGCAATTCATGCTGCAGCAACTGGCCGAGGCCCAGCGCCAGAAAGTAAAACGCCGGGACCTGCCGCAATGGCTCGAAGCCGCTGCGGCCGGTTACCCCGGCGCGTGATCCGCAGTGTTCAAGGAGCCAGGCGTTCGCGGCCCCACTGGCCCGCCTGCAAGCGATAGTTCAAACGATCGTGCAGCCGACTGGTACGCCCCTGCCAGAACTCGATGCGCTCCGGCAACAGGCGATACCCGCCCCAGTGCTCCGGGCAATCGGGCTGACTGTCGCTGAAACGAGCCTCGGTGACCTTGAGCAGTTCCTGCAACTCGGCGCGATCGGCAATCACCCGGCTCTGCGGTGAAGCCCAGGCGCCCAGCCGACTGCCCAGGGGACGCACCTGGTAATAGGCATCGGACTCCTCGGGAGTGACCTTGACCACCCGTCCCTCGATCCGCACCTGGCGTTCGAGGGTCGGCCAGAAGAAGGTCATGGCAGCAAAGGGCCGCGCGGCCAGTTGCTGGCCCTTGGCACTCTCGTAGTTGGTGAAGAACGTAAAGCCCTGCTCATCCAGGCCCTTGAGCAGCAGGATGCGGCAATGGGGCCGACCGTCGGTATCGACCGTCGCCAGGGTCATGGCATTGGCCTCCACCGGCGGCTGCTCGGTTTTCAGCGCATCGGCAAACCACTGGTGAAACAGCGCAAAGGGCTCGTCCGGGGCCTGAGCCTCGGACAAACCATCACGGGTGTAGTCGCGGCGCATATCAGCCAGAGACTGAGTCATGCCTGCTTCCTTTTACTGGAGAATCAGTTCTTGGCCTGAGCGGTGGCGGTCGCATTCTTCGAGGCTGCCGCTTTCTTCACTGGAGCCTTCTTGGCTGCTGGCTTCTTGGCCACGGTGGTTTTCTTGGCGGGAGCCGCCGCCTTCTTGGATTTCGCCGCAGGCACGATCGGAGCCACATCCTGCACAGCAACCATTTCATTTTCGGCCGGGGTCGGCTGGTTGTACTTGCTCAGCAGGCCCAGCATGGTGCTGCGCTGGGTCAGCATGATTTCCACACGGCGGTTCAGCGAACGGCCCTGTGGGCTGTCATTGGCGGCGCGAGGCATGACCGAGCCCATGCCACGGAGCATCAGGCGGTCCTGCTTCAGGCCGCTGAGGCTGAAGATGGCGGCAACGGACTGGGCGCGATCGCGGCTCAGCTTCTGGTTGGCCAGGGTCGGCCCGGTGGCATCGGCGTGGCCGAGGATCAATACCGCAGTCTTGGAGTCACCCTCGACCGCCTTGGCCACGCGAGTGAACGGGCCCAGGGTCACCGGCAGCAGCATGGCCGGGCGGTCCGGGTTGAAGGATGCGTCCACCAGTGCGGTGACCACCAGCACGTTTTCACGACGTTCCACTTGCAGCTTGCTGTCCTTCACCGCTTCACGCAGGCGCGGCTCGTAGTCGTCCAGCCAGGCCTGGGTGATCTTCGGGTCGGGCATCGGGATGTCCGCGACGTTGACCTTGCTCAGGGCTTTGGGCTGGCTCTTGGGGAACGGCCACCACCAGTTGGTTTCGGAGTCGGCGGCCTTGGCCACTGCTGCAGCCGGCGCTGGAACGGGTTCGGCCTTCTTGGCTTCGGCCACCGGCTGGTCGGCGGAATCCTTGGAGGAGAATGGCCACCACCAGTTGCTGCTCTCGGCCTTGGCGGCAGGTGCCGCGGGCGCTGCCGCTACAGGGGCTGGATCTGCTGGCGCCGCAGCGACTGCAGCGGGCTTGGCGGCAGCAGCCTTGGCAGCCGGCGCGGCCGACTTGGAGGCGGCGGCGGTTTTACCGGCAGCGGCCGCAGGAGCAGCGGACTTGGCGGCAACCGCAGGTTTGCTTGCCGGAGCCGCCGGAGTGGCGTCGACGGTGGCCGATTTTTCAGGCGCCTGCACAGCCTCCTTGCTGCTGGCCTTATCGGATCCGAACGACCACCAGTGGCCGCCATCCGCTTCATTTTGTGGGGTTTGTGCACAACCGGTGACGGTCAGGCAAATGGCCAAGGCTAAAGACTTGTTCGACGACATGGGATATCCACAAAATGAGATAAAAAGAACGGTTTAAATAACCGCTACAAACAGACGCTTGGAAATTATAAAAGCCACAGGGTTCCATCCCGCAGCTTTCCAAGCATGTTTAAGCAAAAAAAGTTCTTAACAGCAACCTTTTTACAGACAATCCGACAAAACCCGCACCAACTTCTGCGCTCGAGGATCCATCAAAACGTAGGGTCCCAGGGTATTGGTCACAAAACCGAAGGCCACATCATGTTCCGGATCAGCAAAACCAATGGAGCCCCCTGCTCCCGGATGGCCGAACGCCCGTGCGCCCAAACCATAGGTGGCATTGGCCACTTGGGGCTGATCGAGCATGCAGCCCAGGCCGAAACGGGTCTGGGTCAATAGCGTCTTGTCCATGCCCAGGCTGTGTTCACGGGTCAGCTCTTCAAGCATATCGGCCTCCAGCAGGCTGCCATCGAGCAGGCCAGTATAGAACCCGGCCAGGCTGCGGGCGTTGCCGTGGCCATTGGCCGCAGGCTGCTGCATGCGCCGCCACTCGGGTTTATTGGTGCTGGTCATGATAGACGGTGGATTGGTGAAGGCCCGGGTCGTCATGGCGGTGGGCTCGCGCATGGTCACTTGCAACAGGCGCTGGGCGGCAGCGTCGCCGACATTGCCCTTGCCCCGAGCGATATGCGCCACCCGGTGGAATTCCTCGTCGGCCAGGCCGACATGGAAATCCAGGCCCAAGGGCCTCGCCACGCGGGCCACGATGGACTCTCCAGGCCCGCGACCATCGGCTCGCCGGATCAACTCCCCCACCAGCCAGCCATATGTGATGGCGGCGTAGCCGTGCCCTTCACCGGGCGTCCACCAGGGCTGCTCTGCGGCCAGGGCGTCGACCATGGTCTGCCAGTCATAGAGGGCTTCTGGCGCTAGCAGCTCGCGCAATGCCGGCAATCCGGCCTGATGGCAGAGCAGCTGTCGCAGGGTGATCGCGCCCTTGCCTGCCGCCGCGAACTCCGGCCAGTAGTCGGCCACCGGCGCATCCAGCTTGAGCTTGCCTTCGGCAACCAACTGCAGCGCTGTAACCGCGGTGAAGGTCTTGGTGCAGGAGAACAGGTTGGCGATGGTGTCGCTGTGCCAAGCCTCGGCGCCGTCCTTGTCGGCGGTGCCAGCCCAGAGATCGATGACGGTTTCCCCGCCGATCTGGATGCACAACGCCGCGCCGCGCTCCTGGGGATCCTCGAAAAGCGCCGCAAAAGCCTCGCGCAGCGCTTCGAATTTAAGCTCGTAATGACCCTGAATCTGCACCCGTGAATTCCCCCCGGAACAATGCTCGACAACGTGGCGCGCATTGTTCCAGCCCTGAGGGCTTTTGGGAACCGCCAGCGAGCCGCCGGCGACCAGCGTCTGCATGGGTCAGAGCGCTGCCAGGCTCGCCCCGGCGAGCCGTGACAGGCGCTGGGCCCGGGGATCCATCAGGCTGAAGCCGCCCATGGTGTTGGTAACGAAGCCAAAGCCCAGATCGCGCTCCGGGTCAGCGAAGCCCACTGACCCGCCCAGCCCCAGGTGCCCGAAGGCCTGCGGCCCCAGGCCAAAGGTGGCATTGGCCTGATCCGCCTGGTCGAGCATGCAGCCCAGGCCGAAACGTGTCGGCGTGCGCAATGACCGGTCCCAACCGGCGCTGTGGGGCCGAGTGAACGCTTCTCGCAGCGGCGCGCCCAACAACTGGTCTCCCAGCAATGCGCTGTAGAAGCACGCCAGGCTATGGGCGTTGCCATGCCCGTTGAGCCCCGGATGCTGCATGCGCCACCAGCGCGGCTGGTGGGTCAGGTGCGGCGACACCGCGGGGTTGGAAAAGGCCAGGGTGGCCACGTTATCCGGCTCGTTGCGCACCACCCACCACAAGTCCTGGGCCGCCTTGTCGCCGACCCAACCCTCCCCGCGGGCCAGAAAGGCAAGGCGCTGGAAGTCCCGTTCGGCAACCCCCACATGACAATCAAGGCCCAGCGGCCGACAGATTTCATCGGCGATGTAATCACCGGGCGCACGTCCGTCGACGCGCCGTATCAGCTCCCCGAGCACCCAGCCATAGATCATCGGGGCATAGCTCAAGGTGCTGCCAGGGGCCCACCAGAGTGGCTCGGCGGCAACGCACTCGATCATGAAATCCCAGTCGTAGAGCGTGGCGTGCGGCAGTGGCTGGCGCAGTGCCGGCAACCCGGAAACATGGCAAAGCACCTGGCGCAAGGTCACCTGTTGCTTGCCCGATGCCGCAAACTCGGGCCAGTAGTCGGCAACGGGCCGGTCCAACTGCAACAGGCCGCGCTCCACCAGTTGCAGCAGCGCAACGGCAGCGAACGGCTTGGTGCAGGAATACAGATTGACCAGGGTGTCCTTGCACCAGGGCAGGCTGCGCTGCTGATCGCGGGTGCCGGCCCAAAGGTCTACCAGGGTCTGGCCCCCGACCTGGACACAGACCGCAGCGCCGCGCTCGCTGGGGTCGTCAAACAGCTCGGCGAAAGCCTGATAGACCGCATCCAACTCGGATACGCAATAACCGTGGATGTCCATGAGTCGATTCCCTTCAACAATGAAACTCCTGTGAAGGGCGGATTATTTTGGCCAGCGCTTTACCAGCCATAGACCTGGGTCAAGGTCCGACCGGCCAACGCACGACGACCAGCCGAACGGTCAAGCCGGCTACAAACGACAAGCTACAGCGCACCGCACTCACTTGAAGCTCGTGGCTTGCCGCTCGAAGCGGCCCCTCCCCCGACTCAGTGTCCTTTGCCGGAGTGGCCACCGGCGTGCCCCTCCTGGCCCTTGCCGGCGTGATCCTTGCCGCCATCTTCGGGAGCATGTTCGGCCGCAGCCGCCTGTTGCGCCTGGGCATGGGCCTTCGCCACCACCTTGCCCAGTTGCTCAAGGGCCAGCAGGTTGCTCTTGCGCACGCTGTCGACAAAGCCCTGGAACGGCACATCAGTGATGCCCACCAGGCCGAAATGGCCGTTTTCACCGTCCAGCAGGCGCCCGGTCACCGGCTGGTCGAGGTACTGGAACCAGTGCACCCCGACAATCGACGGCTCGCTCACGGCCTGCTTGAGGAAGTTGGCATAGGCCGGGCCGCGGTCTTCTTCCCGGGCCAGCTCGGTGACACCACCCCAGAACGGGCCGCGGTCCCGCGAACCGAAGTTGAACTCGGTCACCAGCACCGGCTTGTCGAGGCTGCGCAGTTGCGCGAAGTCCTGAGCATCCTGGGGCTTGAGGCTGTACATGTTGAAGCTCAGCACATCGCAGTACTGGGCGCAGGAGGCCACCGCCTCGGGGTTGCTGACAGCAAAGCGGCCTCCCAGCAGCAGGTGGTTGGGCGCGTGCCATTTCAGCGAGTCAGAGATGGTCTTGAAATAGGTGTCGGCAAAGACCTTCTGGAAATACTTGAAGTCCGCTTCGATCTCCGGGTGCTCAGGGTTTGGCAGCGGTGCCTCGAAACCCGGGTCTTCCATCAGTTCCCAGGCCGGCAAGTCGATGCCCCAGGCTTTCGACAGCCCGGCCTGGTTGCGGTACTTGTCGCGCAGTTGCTTGAGGAAGGCGCGTTTGGCCGGGACGTCGGTAGTCAGGCGCAAGGTGCCGTAAGCCAGGGCATAGCGGGACTTGGGATCGTCACCTGGGCCAGCCCAGGCCAGCTCGTTGTCGGCAAAGTAGCCGATCAGCCAGGGATCGTCCCGATGATCGCGAGCCGCGATGGCCACGGCGCGCTCGGTGGCCATGGCAAAGCGTGGATCGAATGGATCGGGCATGCCGCCCCACCAATCGCTGCCGGTGCTGATGCTGGCGTAATCACCAACGATCGACAGCGGCAAGGTATAGGGCACCCGATCGGCAAGGCCCAGGGCCGGCGCACTCCAGTTGCCGATGGTGTTGAAACCCCAGGCCTGCAGCCGGTCCAGAGTATGACCGACCCAGCGTTTCTCTTCGAAACCCGGCGTGGCGCAAGGGACTGCGCCTGTCTCAGGGGCAACCGCTTGGGCCTCATTGCTCGCCGCCACAATCGCCGCCTCACGACTGACGGTGCAAGGCGCCCCATAGGTGCGCTGCAGGTTGGCCCGGTAGAAGTCGTACCAGCGACCGGCATTGTAGCCGCGCCCCTGGTCCGCACCATTGCCACCACGGTTGTCGCCTTCGCCGTAGTAGGCAGACAGGGGCTCACCCTCCTTGGGCAGGGCAGCGAACATCCACTCGCGGCCGGCGACATAGGTCTGGTTGTTGTCCGGAGCTAGTGTGTTGACCCCCAGGGAATAGAACGGGTGCCCTTGCGGCGTCACCAGGAACCAGCGGCCATCGCGCTTTTGCGTACGGAAGAAGCCGCTGGCCTTGAAGCCTGGCCCGTCGCTCCAGCCACCGAACGTGTCCAGGGCCATTTTTTCGCGCTCGCCCAACCAGCCCTTGAGCTGTTGCTGCTCCCGGGCATCGGCTGCCTTGAGCTGCTCATCCGTGCTGATTTTTTCCGGCCAGCGGGCCCGGGTCGACTGACCATAACCATCCACCACCGAACCGTAGACCGCCTTGACCACACCCTCGCCATCCTGCACGCCAAAACGCTCAAGCAGAATGCTCTGGGTGGCCTTGGGGCTGTCCATCGACAAGGTCACCGACACCACCTGGCTGCGATCCAGCTGCCCTTCGCTGCTGGCCAGCAGAATGCGCTGGCCGTCCACGGTCATCGGCATCGGCGGTCCGGCCTTCATGCCCTGGCTCAACGGGCTGCTGGCCACCAGCGGCACCAACAGGGTCTGCGCCGGGCCGGCCGGCAGGTCGACCCGGCTGACCAGGGTCTTGCCATCGTTGCTTTGCAGGGTGACGTAGAGGGTCAGGGCCCAGTTCATCGCGCTCTGGATGCGCAAGGTCATCATTCCCGACTGCGACCAGTCCCAGGCACCGCTCTGGGGAGTCAGGATCAGGCTCGGCCTGGCCACCGGGTTGAAGGTGATTCGCCGCAGCACTTCGCCTTCGGCCGTTTGTTCCGCGTTGGACTGAGGCAGGCTGGCATCTTGTGTCGCGACCTGAACCACCGCGGCCGGCCGGACAAAGTTGAACAGCGTCTGTTGTCCGGCAGGCGCCGCCAAGGCGGGAGCTGCGCACAACAGGGCAAGTACAGCGGGCAAAGAGCGGCGAATCATATGAACCTGGTTCTCCCTAGGGACCGAAAAACGGCCGGTACTGAAGCAGTGACATGAGATAAACAGCACAGCCCGCCAATCTGCGGGCCGTACTCAGGATATTTCTCGACGAAACGGCGGCAAGGCGTTGAGGATCGCCTTGCCGTAGCGCTGGGTGACCAGGCGCCGGTCCAGCAAGGTGATGGTGCCGCGGTCCTGTTCGGTACGCAGCAGGCGACCACAGGCCTGGACCAGCTTGAGGGACGCGTCCGGCACCGAGATTTCCATGAACGGATTGCCGCCCCGGGCCTCGATCCACTCAGCCAGCGCCGCTTCCACCGGATCGTCCGGCACCGAGAACGGGATCTTGGCAATCACCACGTGCTCGCAATAGGCGCCGGGCAAGTCCACCCCTTCGGCGAAGCTCGCCAGGCCGAACAGCACGCTGGAATCGCCACCGTCGACCCGGGCCTTGTGCTTGTTGAGGGTTTCCTGCTTGGACAGGTTGCCCTGAATGAACACCTGCTTGCGCCAGTCGCGGTCCAGGCCGTCGAACACGTCCTGCATCTGTTTGCGCGAGGAGAACAGCACCAGGGTGCCGCGGGAACCTTCCACCAGCTCCGGCAGGTCGCGGATGATCGCCGCGGTGTGTGCCGGCGCATCCCGCGGGTCGGCGCGCAGGTCAGGGACCCGCAGCACGCCGGCATCGGCGTGATGGAAAGGACTGGGCACCACCGCGGTCACGGCCTTCTTGGGCAGGCCGGCGCGCATGCGGAAGCGGTCGAAGGTGCCCAGGGCGGTCAGGGTCGCCGAGGTCACCAGCGCGCCGTAGGCCACATTCCACAGATTGCGTCGGAGCATTTCCGCCGCCAGGATCGGGCTGGCATTGACCTCGATGTCGAACAGCGAACCGCTTTCGGCCAGGGTCAGCCAGCGGGCCATGGGCGGATTGTCTTCCGGGTCTTCGATGGTGAAGGCGGTCCACAGCTCCCAGTTGCCCGAGGCCCGGGCCAGCAGGCTGCCGAACAGCGGGTACCACTCTTCGGCCTGGTTGCTGGCGATGCCGATGTTGACCTCGCCGTCCATGCCCTCCTTGAGCAGTTCGGTGAGGCGGGTGAACAGGTCGGTGAGGCGCGAGAAGCCTTTTTTCAGCTCGATGCCCATTTCCCGCATATGGTCGGGGATCAGCCCACCCACAAAGCGATGGCGCGGGCGCTCGCGGCCTTCCATGTCTTCGCCGGTCTTGAAGTCGGCCAACTGCTCACAGGCGGTGAACATGAACTGCTGCTGGGTCTTGATCTCCCGCGCCAGCTCCGGCACCTGTTCGATCAGGCGTCCCAGGTCCCCCGGCAGCGGATGCTGGGCCAGGAGCTTGGTGAGGTTCTTGGCGGTCTGCTCCAGCCAGTCGGCGGTGGAACGCAGGCGGGTGTAATGGGCGAAGTGGCCGATGGCCTTGTCCGGCAGGTGATGGCCTTCGTCGAACACGTAAAGGGTGTCGCGGGGGTCCGGCAGCACCGCACCGCCGCCCAGGGCCAGGTCGGCCAGGACCATGTCGTGGTTGGTGACGATCACGTCGACCTTGCCCATGCCCTCCCGGGCCTTGTAGAAGGCGCACTGGCCAAAATTCGGGCAATGGCGGTTGGTGCACTGGCTGTGGTCGGTGGTCAGGCGTGCCCAGTCGGCATCTTCCAGGGCCGTGGGCCAGCTGTCGCGGTCGCCGTCCCATTTATTGCCGGCGAGCTTCTCGATCATGCTGGTGAACAGCTTCTGGCTGGCTTCATCCACTTCGATCTTGAAGCCTTCTTCCTCGAACAGCTGGGCCGTGGCGGTCTGGGCATGGCCTTCCTGGAGCAGCATGTCGAGCTTGGACAGGCACATGTAGCGCCCCCGGCCCTTGGCCAGGGAAAAGCTGAAGTTCAGCCCGCTGTTGCGCATCAGGTCGGGCAGGTCCTTGTAGACGATCTGCTCCTGCAGGGCCACGGTGGCGGTGGCGATCACCAGGCGCTTGCCGGCGGCCTTGGCCGTGGGAATCGCCGCCAGGCTGTAGGCCACGGTCTTGCCGGTACCGGTGCCCGCTTCCACCGCGACCACCGCCGGGTCGCCACTGCGCCGGCCTTCGTCGTCGGTGTCGATGTCACCCAGGACCTTGGCCACTTCGGCGATCATCAGGCGCTGGCCATATCGCGGCTTGAGGCTCTTGGCTTCGAGAAAACGCGAATAGGCGCCCTGGATCGTGGTTTTGAGTTCGTTGCTGATCATGGTTTTCGGGCGCACAAAACGCTGGATAAATTTTCAGTGGTTCGAATCGGCCGCTATCATACCCCGCTAATTCATCCCGCGCAGAACGGAGTACCCGAATGACCCCTTTCGCCCTTGCCTACACCCTGCATGTACTGGCCGCCCTGGTCTGGGTCGGCGGCATGTTTTTCGCCTGGATGGTCCTGCGCCCGGCGGCCATGGTGGCCCTAGAGGGGCCTGCACGGCTGAAGCTGTGGACAGAAGTGTTTCCGCGTTTTTTCGTCTGGGTCTGGGCCGCGGTGGTGCTCTTGCCGATCAGCGGTATCGGCCTGCTGCACCTGCGCTTCAGTGGCTTCGAAACGGCGCCACGCTATGTCCAGGTGATGATCGGGGTGTACCTGGTGATGACCGCCCTGTTCATTCGCATCCAGGCCCTGCAGCTGCCCGAATTGCGCAAGGCGGTGGCGGCTGAGGACTGGCCGGCCGGTGCAGCCGCGCTGGGCAGGATCCGCCGCCTGGTGGGGATCAACCTGATCATCGGCCTGCTGCTGGTGGCCCTGGCCTCGGCCCGGCCGATCTTCTGAACGCAACCGCCCGCCAATCAGGCGGGCGGCTGGTGACGGGGTACAGGCAGGCTGTTACAGACGCTGCACGGTCAGCGAACCGGCCTCTCCTGCCGGCCCAGGCTGGCCTTGAGTACCGGGGCGCCCACTCTTGCCACCATCGGTGCGATAGACCAGGCAGCCCTTGGACTTGCCGCCCGCCCCCGGTTTGCCACCGGCTCCTGCCAGGCCGCCGGCGCCCCCCTCGACCCAGACCTTGATCTGTTCACCGGGAAAGTCCCGGGGCAGTTCCACTCGTACCTGGGCCCCCGCAGCGCCCGGGCGACCGTCACCGCCGTTGTCGCCATCGGCACCGCGCCCGGCCTGGCCCCAGGTGCATCCCGGTTCCTGGCCATTGGCCCCGTCAAGACCCACATAGCCCGGCGCGCCTGCGCCACCACGGGCATCCACCGACAACTCCTGGGCCTGCAGCGATTCGATGCGCAGGTTCAGGTTGCGTCCAGGCTTGGCAGCCTTGAGGTAAGTGCCCGGCGCCCCCCGGGCAGTGATCTGGCTGCCCGCGCCCAGTTGGGCATGGCGAACGATCAGTTGCAGGCTCTGCTCGGTCGGCACGATGGCGATCCGCGCTTCACGCCCCAGGTTCAGGTCATCGACCTTGAGCTCGGTGACATTGGCCGGAATCAGCAAGGTGCCGTAGTCGGCGACTTCCAGGCGCTCCAGTTGCAGGGTGCTGGCGGTATTGGGCAAGCGCATCAGGGAGTTGGTCTCAACCTTGACCACCTGGGCCATGGCCAGGGGGCTGCAGAACAGGGCCAACAGGCAGAGTTTACGCATGATCGGCCTCGACGACGGCAGGAGCGGGAAGGGTCTGCAGGTGAAAGATCCCCACCAGCAGGATTTGCAACCGATCACGCCAGGGATGCGCACGGCCCTTGAGGCTGCCATTGAACAGCAACAGTTCCAGCAGATGGGTCAACAGCAACAGGCTGCCCGCCAGATTGACCAGCACATGCAACGGGTTGATCAATGGCATCGCCAGGTTGATCAGCACTACCAGCCAGAACAACCCGGTGAAGAATTTCCCCAGCCCCCATAAGACCCTCATACGCTCCCCTCGTGAATTATTCTTTGCGCGCACAGTAACGATTTATCCCGAGGATAAGCCAGAGGGGGGGATGAAAATTCTTCGCCAGGCGTCTGTTTAGCCGCCGGATCGACGAGGATCGCCGACCCGGGGCTCTCACCTCAGCGCTGCAGATGCAACTCCACTCGACGGTTCTGCGCCCGTCCCTGCTCGCTGTCGTTGTCCGCCACTGGCTGGCTCTCTCCCAGGCCCTGGCTGCTGACCTTGTTCGGCGCCAGCCCCTGGCTCAGGAGAAAGTCGGCAACGCTGCGGGCACGGCGCTCCGAGAGTTTCTGGTTGTAGGCGTCGGAACCCTGGCTGTCGGTATGCCCTATGACCTTGATACTCACCACCTCAGCGCTGCCCAGCTTGCTCATCAGCCCTTGCAACTGATCACGCGCCTCGCTTGTCAGCTGGGCCGAGTCGAAGGCAAACAACACCTTGCCCTGGTCACTGAGGGTGATCACTTCAGCGGGCGGCGCCTCGGGCTCTGGTGCCTTGACCGCCGGCGGGTACTGCGGCAACGGGCAACCACGATCGTCCACCGGGGTATTGGCCGGGGTATCCGGGCAGTGATCACGCCGATCGAACACGCCATCGCCGTCCTCGTCACCGTCCTGGGCGTAGCAGATCAGGCCGCCGCCGATCAGCCCCAGGGCGGCTCCCCCTGCGGCCCAGCCACCGCTCTCGATTGCCCCCAGGCCACCGCCGGCCAAGCCGCCGATCAGGCTGCACAGAGGCCAGGTTCGTTGGTTGAGGGGGGCAGTACCATCACTGTGGGTCGCGCAGCCCGTCAACAGACTGCCCAGCAGCAGGACCGGCAACACGGCCCGAGGAAGGATGCTCATCATGAATGCTCCTGTGTGACCGGCCAGACCGGTCACACAGGAGTAAAGACTGCCATGCACAGCTGCACAAGCCGCGCCGGCAAAGGGCTTCAGCGGTTGATCTGGATTTCCGTGCGACGGTTCATTGCCCGGCCTTCGGCGGTCTTGTTATCCGCCACCGGATGGCTTTCACCCGCACCGGAGACCGATACGAAGCTGCTGCGAGGGATACCGTTGGCGATCAGGTATTCCACCACCGAATGAGCACGTTTATCCGAGAGCTTCTGGTTGTAGGCATCACTGCCGACGCTGTCGGTGTAGCCGGTCACTCGCAGTTGCGCGCTCGGTGCTTCCTGTTTCAGGCGAGTCACGATGGTGTTGAGCTTGGTCCTGTCGGCGTCGGTCAACTTGGCCGAGTCGAAGTGGAAGTGCACATCGCGGATGACGATGGTTTCTTCCTTGACCACCACCACCTCTTCCACCACCGGTGGCGGTGGAGGGCAGCCATTGGCATCGACCTGTACGCCTTTGGGCGTATGGGGGCACTTGTCACGGCTGTCCGGCACGCCATCACCGTCCTCGTCGCCATCACCTTTTACCCAGCAATAGGCTCCGGCCAGGCCACCGACCAGCAACGCGCCGCCGCCAGCCCATGAGGAGCTTTCGGTGGCGCCCAGCGCCGCGCCCGTGACGCCGCCCACTGCGGCGCAGATCGGCCAGTCGGTTTTCTGCAAACCTGCACAACCCGTCAACACACTGGTTAACAGAACCAGGGGTACTGCCGTCCGAATGATGCTCATCTGATTTCTCCTGAGGGATCGGCTCGAGGCCGATTCACGGAGTAAAGACCGCACCTTTCATCTGCGCCAGCACCCGGCTATCACCGGTTTGGTCCCGTAAACACGGGAGGTTCGTCGATTTAGTGGTGAACCGCTCTAGGCCCGCAGATGCCGGCACGCTAGTCTTTAACACTCTGATCGAGGAGCCAAGATGAGCGCCGACCTTTCTACCCGCACACCCCAGCAGGCTCTGGCAGCCCTGCTGGATCGCTACGCACCGCAACGGCTGCTGCTGATCGGGGCCAGCGACTTCCCCGCGCTGGCCGCTTTCAAGCAGGCCCACCCCGGTACCCAGGTGGCCCAGGCAGAGCCCGGCCCGCTGCCCGCCGCACTGGCCGCGCAGCGTTTCGACCTGGCCCTGGTGGTGGATTGCCTGGAGCACCTGCCCAAGCGCGATGGCCTGAACCTGCTGGGGGGGATCCGCAACCTCAATGCCAGCCGGATCGCGGTGCTCGCCGACCTGTCCGCCTGCGGCTGGCAGGAGACCGACTTCTTTTCCCTGGCCCTGCAGGCCAGCGAGCACTTCCAGCGCGAAGAACAGGTGCTGACCCTGTTTACCTACGATCTGCTTGAATACAAACAAGTGCCCGACTGGCTCAACGCTCGTTTCTGGGCAAACCCGGAAAATTTTGGAAAGTACTGGTGGTAACCCAATGAGTGCCTCGATTTGTCCCTGTGGCAGCGGTAACCTGCTGGACGCCTGCTGCGGCCATTACCATGCCGGCCATCCCGCGCCCTGCGCCGAAGCCCTGATGCGCTCGCGCTACAGCGCCTATGTGCTGGGGCAGGTGGATTACCTGCTGGCCACCACGCTGCCCACCCAGCAAACCGGCCTGGATCGCCAGTCCATCAGTGACTGGAGTGCGCAAAGCACCTGGCTGGGGCTGCAGGTGGAAAGCTCGGAAGTCTTCGGCGGCCAGCCCGAGCATGCCTTCGTCACCTTCACCGCACGCTGGCATGACAGCCAGGGCGAACACAGCCACCGGGAGCGCTCGTCGTTCGTGCAGAATCAGGGGCGCTGGTATTTCATCGACCCCACGGTGCCGGTGAAGGCTGGCCGCAATGACGCCTGCCCCTGTGGCAGCGGGCACAAGTTCAAGAAGTGCTGCGCCAGCTATTTCACCCGCTGAGCCTTCGCTGGCTACGCTCTCCCCACGCCCAGGACGGGCAACGGGGCTTCAAAGGGACACTTGCAATGATCGGTGAGCTGCGCGCGTTACGGACAATCTGCCTGCTTGGGGTACTGGGCCTGTCGGGCTGCGTGTCCTGGTTCACCGACGAGGAAGCAGACCCCACGGTGCACCTGGTCAAGGTCGAGGTGGTCAAGGCCAACCTGCTGGAGCAACGCTTCACCCTGCACCTGCGCGTGGACAATCCCAACGACAGCGACCTGACGGTGCGCCGCCTGACCTACCGCGTCTACCTGGAGCGTTTTCTGCTCAGTGAAGGCGAACATGAACACTGGTTCACCGTCACGCCCCACAGCAGCCGCTTCTTCAAGGTGCCGGTGCGCACCAACCTCTGGCCCCAGATCCGCGACGTGGTGAAACTGCTACGCAACCCGCAGCGCCCGATCCCCTATCGCCTGGAAGGCGAGCTGGAAATCGGATTATTCATCGGCCGGGACGTGCACCTGAAGCGCAATGGCGTGATAATTCCCGGCGATTTTATTCCGGAGTAACCAGCAATGACCCAACAACCTCATGTCCATGGCCCTGACTGCAATCACGATCATGACCACCACGATCATGACCATGGCCATGTTCACGGCCCGCACTGCAACCACGCCCACCAGGAGCCGGTGCGCAACGCCCTTAAGGACGTCGGCCGCAATGACCCCTGCCCATGCGGCAGCAGCAAGAAGTTCAAGAAGTGCCACGGCGCTTGATCTGACAGCGCAAGCACGCTTGCCTGCGTGAATCCGCCGGCAAGCTGGGCCCGGCCTGGCTGTTTCTACAGCAGCTGCGCCAGGGTCAGCACGGTGGCGTACTCGCCATCCAGGTTGGCCAGCGACATGGCGTGCACCTCTTCGGCGGTACGAGCCCGGCCGGCAAAGTCGAGTTTGTCGAAGGTGTAGCAGGCGTCGGCCACCACCCACACGGCAAAACCCAGGTTACCGGCGCTACGCGCCGTCGACTCCACCGAGTTGTGGGTGGCCACGCCGACGATCACCAGTTGCTCGATCCCCGCCTCTCGCAGGTCCGCCTCCAGGGTATTGGCGCAAAAAGCGTCCGGCACCTGCTTCTGGATCAGCCATTCCCCCGGCCGGGGCGCAAAGCACGGTTGGAACTCGACGCCGGACTGCCCAGGCCAGAACACCGAATCCGTCGAGCGCGACAGGTGCTGCACATGGATCACCGGCCAGTTTCGGGCGCGCCAATACGCCAGCAATTCAAGCATCCGCTCCTCTGCCTGGGGGTTGTTGCGCGGGCCAAGCCGGGGATGGAGGATGCCTTGTTGCTGATCGATGAGCATCAATGCCGTGCTGGCGGGGATGGGCATGAAAAACTCTCTGTCGAGCCGTGATTGAATTGCTCCCACTTCAGCATCACCTCCTGTTGCCGGCAAGCCAAAGAATGCACACCGGGCGATCTAATGCCGAAGTTTGCTGTCGCTTAATACAGACGCATCTCACTTGGAGCACTGCATGATCGACCTGTACTACTGGACCACCCCCAACGGCCACAAGATCTCCCTGTTCCTGGAAGAGGCCGGCCTGCCCTACACCCTGTACCCGGTCAATATTGGCCTGGGCGAACAATTCAAGCCCGAGTTCCTGAAGATCGCCCCCAATAACCGCATCCCGGCCATCGTCGACCATGAGCCGGCGGATGGCGGGGCGCCGCTGTCGCTGTTCGAGTCCGGAGCCATTCTGCTGTACCTCGCGGAAAAGACCGGAAGGTTCCTGCCCCAGGACCTGCGAGGCCGCCAGGAAGCCCTGCAATGGTTGTTCTGGCAAATGGGCGGGCTGGGGCCGATGGCCGGACAGAACCATCACTTCAGCCAGTCCGCCCCGGAAAAGATCCCCTACGCCATCAAGCGCTACGTGGATGAAACCGCGCGCCTGTACGGCGTGCTGGACCGGCGCCTGGCAGACCGGGACTTCGTCGCCGGCCACGAATACAGCATTGCCGACATGGCGATCTATCCGTGGATTGCGTCGTACAAGAAGCAGAGCCAGAAGCTCGAGGACTTTCCGCACCTGCAGCGCTGGTTCAACAGCATCCGGGCCCGGCCGGCTACCGAGCGCGCATACGCTTTGGTGGAACAAGTGAATCCCGCGCCATAGCCTCCCCGCGCAGTCGATTCTTGTAGGCGCTGGCTTGCCAGCGAAAGCGGCCACGAGGGCGATTCAGGGACCGAAGGCCTCTTCGCCGGCAAGCCGGCTTCTACGGGTTTTCGCAGGTCGCGGGGTCCCGGCGATGACTATTTATCGCGCGCTCGAGAAATACCTCCTGCCCGCGCTTGCGTGGCACTCGCCTGCTCACTAACGTAGCGCCTTTATCGACGCTACCCCCCGCAGGAGCTTTGCCATGGCCTCGCCAGCCCTCTCACATTTTCTTCCCCGGTTCGGCGTTGCTGCGGCAGTGGCCGGCGCTCTCAGCCTGGCCGGATGCCAGTCCTGGAACACTCAGAACACCCTGCCGCCCACCTCTGGCGTACAACCGCTCAAGGGGCTGGCGCAGAACGTTTCCGTACGACGCAATGCTGTCGGTGTACCGCTGATCGAAAGCAACAGCTTCCACGATGCGCTGTTCACCCTCGGCTACGTGCACGCCAGCGACCGCATCGGCGAGATGGTCACCCTGCGTCTGTTGGCCCAGGGCCGGCTGGCGGAGATGTCCGGCGCCGAGGTGCTGGACGTCGACCGGCTGATGCGCGCGGTGAACCTGAAGAAAAGCGCCGACGAGCTGTACAAGGCCTCGTCGCCACGCATCAAGCGTTTCTTCGAGGTCTATGCCCGGGGGGTCAACGCCTACCTGTTCCGCTATCGCGACAAACTGCCGCCGGATCTGGCGTCGAAGGGCTACACCCCCGAATACTGGAAGGCCGAGGATTCGGCGCTGATCTTCTGCCTGCTGAATTTCGGCCAGTCCGCCAACCTGCTGGAAGAGATCAATGCGCTGGTCCTCACGCAAAAAGTCGGCAGCGACACGCTGCCCTGGCTGACGCCGAGCTACCCCGATGAACCCCTGCCCATGGCCGAGGTCGACAAGCTCAAGGGGCTGGCCGTGCAGGTGCCCGGCCTGGCCGAGCTGAGCCTTGCCGCCAGGCAGATGTCGGCCCTCAACACCCTGGGGGCCACCGGGGGCAGCAACCTGGCGGTGGCCCCGCAGCGCGCCCGCAGCGGTCGCAGCCTGCTGGCCAGCGACAGCCAGATCAGCGCCTGGTACTACGTGCAGCTCCGCGCCCCGAAGTATCAGGTGGCGGGCGCCTCGATTGCTGGCTTGCCGGCCATTCTGCAAGGGTTCAACGGCAAGCTGGCCTGGAGCATGAGCTCAGCGATGGGCGACAACCAGGACCTGTTCCTGGAGAAACTCAAGCGCCAGGGCAATGCCCTGTATTACCTGAACAACGGCAAATGGCAGCCGACCATCGTTCGCAACGAAACCTACTTCGTCAAAGGCCAGCGGCCAATTCGCGAAGCAGTGTACGAAACCCGCCACGGCCCACTGCTCAACAGCTCGCTGGGGATTGGCGCCAACACCCCGCTGGCCAATGGCTACGGCCTGGCGCTGCAGGTGCCGGAGCTCAAGGACGACAAGAGCCTGGATGCGTTCTTCGACCTGTCCCGGGCGCAGAATGCGGAAAAAGCCTCCGACGCCAGCCGCGAGATCCGCGCCATTGCCCTGAACATGGTCTATGCCGACGCCAGCAACATTGGCTGGCAGGTCACCGGGCGCTTCCCCAACCGCCGCGAAGGCCAGGGCCTGCTGCCGTCTCCCGGCTGGGACGGGCGCTATGACTGGGACGGCTACGCCGACCCGATGCTCCATCCCTATGACCAGGACCCGGCGCAAGGCTGGATCGCCACTGCCAATCAACGGGTGATCTCCCGCGGCTACGGCATGCAACTGTCCAACTCCTGGGAGGCTCCCGAGCGGGCCGAGCGCATCGGCCAATTGCTGTCTGCCGGCAAACAGGACAACCGCAGCCTGATTGCCCTGCAATACGACCAGAGCACCCTGTTCGCCGCCAAGTTGAAGCAGATGTTCGAGGCACCGGGCATGGCCCAGCCGCTGAAAAACGCCATCCAGGCCCTGCCCGAGGCTGACCGGGCCAAGGCCCGCGAAGCCTACAGCCGGCTGATGGCCTTCGACGGCAAGCTCAGTGCAGGCTCCGCCGACGCCGCGCTCTACGAATTGTTCCTCCAGGAAAGCGCCAAGCAGATCTTCCTCAGTCGACTCGGCCCGGAGTCCGCTATCGCCTGGCAAGCCCTGGTCGCCAACGCCGGCCTGTCCTACTCGGCCCAGGCCGACCATCTTCTGGGGCGAGAGGACAGCCCGTTCTGGGGCGACTCGCGTGCCGGACAGAAAGCAGACAAACCGACGGTCATTGCCCACAGCCTGGCGGCGGCCGTCAGCGCCGGCGAGCAACTGATGGGCGGCGACCGCAAGGCCTGGCAGTGGGGCAAGCTGCACAGCTATCGCTGGAGCAACAGCAACGGCCAGGCGATTCGCGGGCCATTGCAGGCGGGGGGCGACCACAACACCATCAACAGCGCCGGATATCACTGGGGCCAGGACTTTGCCATCAGCCACACCCCGACTCTGCGCTTTATCGTCGACTTCGCACTGAGCGAGCCGCTGATGGGCCTCAACAGCAGTGGCCAATCCAGCAACCCGGTGAGCCCGAACTACGCCAACGGCATCGACGGCTGGCTCAAGGCCCAGTACCTGAGCTTCCCGATGCAGCCGCAGAACTTCGAACGCAGCTACGGCAAGACCCGCCTGACCTTGGTCCCCGGCAAGTAATCCAGCTGCTCCAACCCGCTGGCGCACCTTGCGCCAGCGGGCTTGCCCGACAACGATCGGCCCTCACCCCAGCCTCCAGCGATCCACCCGGCGAACATCCGCTCGGCACCGGCCGCATGGCCCCTCCCAGACATCACGCACTCTCTTGGCGCCAGGCCAGCAGCACGCCCCATTTCAGTGCTCGGCACGCTTGGCCCGAAGACTATCAACAGCTTTTAAAACACTTGTTCGGGACTCTGGTTCGGAAATTGCTACTTTCATTAAGTCTTATGCGTTCCAGTAACAGTACTCACGCGCCACAAGCGCTCATATTGGTTCTTAGGGATTGAATAATGAAAAAAGCATTGCTGACCCTTTCTGCATTGGCGCTGTGCATGGCCGCCGGCTCCGCCCTGGCCAAGGAATACAAGGAGCTGCGCTTCGGCGTCGACCCGTCCTATGCCCCCTTCGAATCCAAGGCCGCCGATGGCAGCCTGGTGGGCTTCGACATCGACCTGGGCAACGCCATCTGCGCCGAGCTGAAGGTCAAGTGCAAGTGGGTCGAAAGTGACTTCGACGGCATGATCCCGGGCCTCAAGGCCAATAAATTCGACGGTGTGATCTCCTCCATGACCGTCACTCCGGCCCGGGAAAAGGTCATCGACTTTTCCAGCGAGCTGTTCTCCGGCCCTACCGCACTGGTGTTCAAGAAAGGCTCGGGCCTGAGCGCAGACAGCGCATCGCTCAAGGGCAAGACCGTCGGCTATGAGCAGGGCACTATCCAGGAAGCCTATGCCAAGGCCGTACTGGACAAGGCCGGGGTGAAGACCCAGGCCTATCAGAACCAGGACCAGGTCTACGCCGACCTGACTTCCGGGCGCCTGGATGCCTCGATCCAGGACATGTTGCAGGCCGAACTGGGCTTCCTCAAGTCGCTTCAGGGCGCTGACTACGAGGTCAGCAAGCCGGTGGACGATCCCCTGCTGCCGGCCAAGACCGCCGTCGGTATCTCGAAAGGTAACAAAGAGCTGAAAGCGCTTCTGGATAAAGGTATCAAAGCGTTACACGATGATGGCACCTACGCCACCATCCAGAAAAAACACTTCGGTGACCTGAACCTCTACAGCGGTAAATAACCTGCCGGCGCCCATCCTCGATGGGCGCCTTTTTTATCGCCACGGGTCACTGATCGATGCTCGAAGAACTTCTAAAAAACCTGGGGCTTTCCGCCTTCAGCCTCAAGGGTTTCGGCCCTCTGCTGCTGGAAGGTACCTGGATGACCATCAAGTTGTCGGTGTTGTCGCTCTTGGTCAGCGTTCTGCTCGGCCTGCTGGGCGCCAGCGCCAAACTCTCCAGCTTCAAACTGCTGCGCATTCCTGCCCAGCTCTATACCACCCTGATCCGCGGCGTGCCGGACCTGGTCCTGATGCTGCTGATCTTCTACAGCCTGCAGACCTGGCTGACCTCCTTCACGGATTTCATGGAGTGGGAATACATCGAGATCAACCCCTTCAGCGCCGGAGTCATCACCCTAGGCTTCATTTATGGCGCCTACTTTACCGAGACCTTTCGCGGGGCGATCCTTGCAGTGCCTCGGGGCCAGGTAGAAGCCGCGACCGCCTACGGCCTGAAGCGCGGCCAGCGCTTTCGCTTCGTGGTGTTCCCACAGATGATGCGCTTCGCCCTGCCGGGCATCGGCAACAACTGGATGGTGATGCTCAAGGCCACCGCCCTGGTGTCGATCATCGGCCTGGCCGACCTGGTCAAGGCCGCCCAGGACGCCGGCAAGAGCACCTACCAGCTGTTCTATTTCCTGGTCCTGGCGGCATTGATCTATTTGCTGATCACCAGTGCTTCCAACTTCGTGCTGCGCCGGCTTGAACGCCGCTATGCGGCCGGTGCCCGGGAGGCCGTGCGATGATCGAACTCCTGCAGGAATACTGGCGGCCGTTCCTCTACAGCGACGGCTACCACATGACCGGGCTGGCCATGACTATGTGGTTGCTCAGCGCATCAATCTGTATCGGTTTTGTGGTGTCGATCCCGCTGTCCATTGCCCGGGTTTCGCCCAAGCGCTACATCCGCTGGCCAGTGCAGTTCTACACCTACCTGTTTCGCGGCACGCCGCTCTACATCCAGTTGCTGATCTGCTACACCGGGATCTACAGCATCGCCGCGATTCGTGCGCAGCCGGTGCTCGATGCGTTCTTTCGCGATGCGATGAACTGCACCATCCTGGCCTTCGCCCTCAATACCTGCGCCTACACCACAGAAATTTTCGCCGGGGCGATCCGCAGCATGGCCCACGGCGAAGTCGAGGCGGCCAAGGCCTACGGCCTCAGTGGCTGGAAACTGTATGCCTACGTGATCATGCCCTCGGCCCTGCGCCGCTCGCTGCCCTACTACAGCAACGAGGTGATCCTGATGCTGCACTCCACCACGGTGGCGTTCACCGCGACCATTCCCGACATCCTGAAAATCGCCCGGGACGCCAACTCGGCGACCTTCCTGACGTTTCAGTCATTCGGCATCGCCGCGATCATCTACCTGTGCGTGACCTTCACCCTGGTGGGCCTGTTCCGCCTCGCCGAACGCCGCTGGCTGGCCTTCCTCGGGCCAACCCACTAGGACTTGCAACAGGAAAACATGCAATGCGCCACGAGATCCACGACCTGATCGCCCCATTGCCGGGCACCGCGCGACAGGTCCACAGCTTTCATTTCGGCCCTGCCCAGGCCCCGGGCAAGGTCTATATCCAGGCCTCCCTGCACGCCGACGAACTGCCCGGTATGCTGGTGGCCTGGCACCTCAAGCAACGCCTGGCGGAGCTGGAAGCCGCCGGCCGCCTGCGCCACGAAATCGTGCTGGTGCCGGTGGCCAATCCGGTTGGCCTGGAACAGGTATTGATGGACGTACCGCTGGGGCGCTACGAGCTGGAGAGCGGACAGAACTTCAACCGCTGGTTCGTCGACCTCAGCGAGGAAGTCGGCAACCTCGTCGAAGAGCAGCTCAATGACGATGCGCAACACAACCTCGACCTGATCCGCCGGCACCTGGCCGCAGCCCTGAGCCGCCAGCGACCGACCACACAACTGCAATCCCTGCGCCTAACCCTGCAACGGCTGGCCTGTGATGCCGACATGGTGCTGGACCTGCATTGCGACTTCGAAGCCGTGGCACACCTCTACACCACCCCCGAGGCCTGGCCCCGGGTCGAGCCGCTGGCGCGCTACATCGGTGCCGAAGCCTGCCTGCTGGCCACCGACTCCGGCGGCCAGTCATTCGACGAATGCTTCACTCTGCTGTGGTGGCAACTGCAGCAACGCTTCGGCGCACGCTTCGCCATCCCCTCGGGAAGCTTTGCCGTGACCGTCGAACTGCGGGGGCAGGGTGACGTCAATCATGGCCTGGCCAGCCTGGACTGCCAGGCCCTGGTGGACTACCTGATCCATTTCGGCGCTATCGAAGGCCTGCCACCGGCGCTGCCCGAACTGCCTTTCCCGGCCACGCCCCTGGCCGGGGTCGAGCCGGTAGCGGCGCCGGTGGGCGGGCTGCTGGTGTTCAGCGCGCTGCCGGGGGAATACCTGCAGGCCGGGCAGTTGGTGGCCGAAATCATCGATCCGGTCAGCGATCGGGTCACCCCTGTCCATTGCAACAACCCCGGACTGCTGTACGCCCGCTCGCTGAAGCGCATGGCCACCGCCGGCATGATCATCGCCCATGTCGCCGGCCGCGAAGCCTATCGCAGCGGCTATCTACTTTCGCCTTGAGGATGCACGCTCCATGTACAAACTGACTGTTGAAGGCCTGCACAAATGCTACGGCGACAACGAAGTGCTCAAAGGCGTCTCCCTCAAGGCCAGGACCGGCGACGTGATCAGCCTGATCGGCGCCAGTGGTTCGGGAAAAAGCACCTTCCTGCGCTGCATCAACTTCCTTGAAACCCCGGACGACGGGGCCATGAGCCTGGATGGCCAGCCGATCCGCATGGTCAGTGATCGCCACGGCATGCACGTGGCCGATCCGGCGGAGCTGCAACGGATCCGCACTCGCCTGGCCATGGTGTTCCAGCATTTCAACCTGTGGAGCCACATGACGGTGCTGGAAAACATCACCATGGCCCCGCGCCGGGTGCTGGGGGTCAGCACCAAGGACGCCGAGGAGCGTGCCCGGCGCTACCTGGACAAGGTCGGCCTGCCGGCCCGGGTCGCCACCCAGTACCCGGCCTTCCTCTCCGGCGGCCAGCAGCAACGGGTGGCTATCGCCCGTGCCCTGGCCATGGAGCCGGAAGTCATGCTGTTCGACGAGCCGACCTCGGCCCTGGACCCAGAACTGGTGGGCGAAGTGCTCAAGGTGATCCAGGGGCTGGCGGAGGAAGGACGGACCATGATCATGGTCACCCACGAAATGAGCTTTGCGCGCAAGGTGTCGAGCCAGGTGCTGTTCCTGCACAAGGGCCTGGTGGAGGAAGAAGGGCCTCCCGAAGAGGTGCTGGGCAATCCGAAGAGCGAACGCCTGCAGCAATTTCTCAGTGGCAACCTGAAATAGCCGGCAGTCAGGTCAGATGTCCCCGTCCGCCCGTCCTTGCGGCGGTCGGGACCATGGACCGGCGCCTGTCGCCTCAGGCGACAGGCGCGGGCGGCGGCTCATCCGGCAAGGTAGGCTCGCCAGGCTCGGTGGGTTCAAGGGGTTGCGGAGAGTCGGGGTCAGGCTGACCGGGAATACCGCCCGCCATGCTGACGGGAGGATGCGCCAGCAGGGTCCAGGCCAACAAGCCGACCTGATTGGGTTCCAACCTGGCCAAGGCGGCGCTGATTCGCGGATCTATCTTCATGGGGCACTCCTGAGCTGTGCCCGACACGCCTTGCGCGTGCCGGCAGTACCCTCAATAGAGTGCCTGCCCGCTCAGGAATTCCCGCTGTTCGTCAGACAGACGAACTCAGGTGCGTGGCAAGGTCACGCCACGCTGGCCCTGGTATTTGCCACCACGGTCCTTATAGGACACTTCGCACTCTTCGTCAGACTCCAGGAACAGCATCTGCGCCACGCCTTCGTTGGCGTAGATCTTCGCCGGCAGGGTCGTGGTGTTGGAGAACTCCAGGGTCACGTGCCCTTCCCACTCCGGCTCCAGCGGGGTCACGTTGACGATGATGCCGCAACGGGCATAGGTGCTCTTGCCCAGGCAGATGGTCAGCACGTTGCGCGGAATGCGGAAGTACTCGACGGTGCGGGCCAGGGCAAAGGAGTTCGGTGGGATGATGCAGACATCGCTCTTGATGTCGACGAAGCTCTTCTCATCGAAGTTCTTCGGGTCAACGGTTGCCGAGTTGATGTTGGTGAACACCTTGAACTCGTCGGCGCAACGCACGTCGTAGCCATAGCTCGACACCCCGAAGGAGATCAGCCGATCCTGGCCTTCGCCACGCATCTGGCGCTCGACGAAGGGCTCGATCATGCCGTGCTCTTGCGCCATGCGGCGAATCCACTTGTCCGATTTGATGCTCATGGCGGGTGTCCTGAAATAACGAGGTGAAAAAATTCGGTCCGGCATCTTACCGGGGCGCGTGGCCGGGTTCAAAGTCTGGGGCGTTTTTCTCGCCTCGCCCCGTGTTTTTCAAGGGCTGGGCGACCGGTAGCTCGCCGTCAGTCACGAAAACTGAGAAACCTTCGCACTGACCATTGGCACGTTCAGGAAAAAGGGTTAAGGTGGCGCCACTGTGCTGCTTGTGTCACTGAGAATCTCTACACGATGTTGAATTTCGATCCAACCATCTCCAAGAATTTTTCCTGCTCTTTGCACTCAGTCTCGGCCAGGGCTTTTCCTGAGTCGCAGTTAACTTTGTCCAAGGAGATACACCATGTCTAATCGCCAAACCGGTACCGTTAAGTGGTTCAACGATGAAAAAGGCTTCGGCTTCATCACTCCACAATCCGGTGACGACCTGTTCGTACACTTCAAAGCTATCCAATCCGACGGCTTCAAAAGCCTGAAAGAAGGCCAACAGGTTTCTTTCATCGCTACCCGCGGTCAGAAAGGCATGCAAGCTGAAGAAGTACAAGTTATCTAACTTGTACTGATCCAGTAAAAAAGCCCCGCCCTCAACAGCGGGGCTTTTTTGTGCCCGTCAGTTTTGTCGGCGCCCTCGCTTGCGGCAAAGGCGCCCCGGCTTACCAGGTCACGCCAAAGCCCACGGTGTAGCGGGTCTTGTCCAGATCACTGTCCTTGGTGCCACGGATCAGGTCCTTTTCTGCCTTGAGGTTCAGCGACGCCCAGTCGGTGACCTTGTAGCGCAGCCCCATCTCGGCATCCAGTGCATAGTCAGCCACACCCGACAGCGGCCGCCCCACTTCGCCATTGGTGAAGAACTCCACCCGCTTGCCGATCAAGTAGCGGTTGTAGTCCCACTTCATGGCCAGAGAGTAGAAGTTGTCCTTGCCGCCATCGGCATACTCGTAGTCCGTGCGGTTGAGCAGCGAGCCCAGGGAGAACGCACCCAGCTCATCGTCCCAGAACTGGTAGCCCGGACCGGTACCCACCACCCGCTGCCGCGCCAGGTCCTCGACCTTGTCGCGCTTGTAGGTCAGGCGCCCTTCCCAGTACCACTTATCGGTGATGAACCGGTCCAGGGCGTATTCCGCGCTCCAGTTGTCGGTGGTCACCTGGTGATCCTGGAACTCGCGGTTGTACTCGCCCTGAGCGTTATGACGCCAGGCGCCATGGCGTGCCGACGTCTTGAAGTCGATGTCGTAGTCATCGGTATTCTTCTCGGCACGCTTGTAGTCCATGGCCACGTCGACATTGCCCTTCCAGAGCATGTCCTCCACCAATGGCTTGGGCTTCATGATCTGCTGGATACTCGCCAGCTCGACCGTCTTGGGCGCCTCGCCATTGGCCAGGATGACCTTGCCGTCCTCGGAGGCCTGCAGCGATTTGGCCTTTTCCCCGGAATAGGCATCCTGCTTGACCAGCAGTTCCTGATCGCTCTCCAACGTCTTGACCTGCTTCCAATCAATGGAAATGGCACCGCCATAATCAGTCTGGATCAACAGCTTGCCGCCATCGAAGACCTTGATCTTGCCACTCAGGCGATCACCGTTCTTCAACCAGACGGTATCGGCCAGCACAGGCATGGAGGTGCTGAGCACCGCGAAACACAGCAACGTTCTTGGCAACATAAGTAGATACAGGACTCGATCTTGCGAAAAAAAACGGCATTATTCCTGTTGAACAAGCCTTAGTCAGGACTGACCCGGGTATTGCGAGTGAGTTCAATACGCATCCACCCGTTATCTGCACTACCGACCAGCGTCCTCCTTTCCTGCTATCTGGAACCGCGAATGTGACCGAACACGGCGAAGATCCGCAAAGCCCCGCACAGATCCGACGTACGGCGCTGTACCTGACCCTGGCCCAGGTCCCCGAAGGCAAGGTCGTGAGCTATGGCCAACTGGCGCAAATGGCCGGCCTGGGGCGGGCTGCCCGCTGGGTCGGGCGCACCCTCAGCCAATTGCCCGCCGACTCGCGCCTGCCCTGGCACCGGGTTCTGGGGGCTGGTGGCCGCATCAGCCTGCCGGCCGGCAGCCCCTCGGGCGACGAACAGCGTGCCAGACTGCGCGGCGAAGGTGTCTCTATCCTGAACAATCGCGTGGATATTCAGCGCCATGGCTGGCGTCCGGTAGAGCACAGCGGTTAGAGTGCGCGCTTTGTTTCCGTCATCTGAGGCAGACTTCAGCCCATGCCCCGTAAAACCTGGCGCGCCGCACTTGCCGCCTATGCCAGCCCCTCGACGCTCGTGCTGTTGCTGCTTGGTTTCGCCGCCGGCATGCCCTACATGCTGGTGTTCTCGACTCTTTCGGTGTGGTTGCGCGAGGCCGGTGTAGCCCGTGAAACCATCGGTTATGCCAGCCTGATCGGCCTGGCGTATGCCTTCAAGTGGGTGTGGTCCCCCCTGCTCGACCAATGGCGCCTGCCCCTGCTGGGCAAGCTCGGTCGACGCCGCTCCTGGCTGGTGCTGGCGCAAACCCTGGTGATTCTCGGCCTGATCGGCATGGGGTTCTGCGACCCGCAAAAGCATCTTTCCTGGCTGATAGCCATTGCCGTGGTCGTGGCCTTTGCCTCGGCCACCCAGGACATCGCCATCGACGCCTACCGCCTGGAAATCGCCGATGACAGCCGCCAGGCTGCGCTGGCCGCCAGCTATATGTCCGGCTACCGAATCGCGGTGCTCCTGGCCACCGCTGGCGCCCTGTTCTTCGCCGAAGGTTTCGGCTCTACCGGCTTCAGCTACAAGCATTCGGCCTGGACCGGCACCTACGTGCTGTTCGGCGTGCTGATGATTCCGGCGCTGGTCACCACCCTGCTGATGCGCGAACCACCGGTGCCATTGCGCACCCAGCTGTCTGCGGGACGCTACAGCTTCGCCCACCAGTTGATCTCGGTCTTCGTGCTGATCGTGCTGCTGGTTTCCGTACCTGCCACCTTCACCCAGCTGTACAACACCGACTTCGCCAGCGTGATCTTCGACGGCATGAGCCCGCTGGACCTGCTGCTGGAGGACCGGGCCTTCCTGCGGGCAATCCTCTACATCACCCTCAGCACCCTGTGCCTGTCAGCCATGGGCCGCCGGGGCCTGGCGCCGGTGCTTACGCCGGTCAACGACTTCATCCTGCGTTACCGCTGGCAGGCTTTCCTGCTGCTGGGACTGATTGCCACCTACCGCATGTCGGACACGGTCATGGGCGTGATGGCCAACGTGTTCTACATCGACCAGGGCTTCACCAAGGACCAGATTGCCGGGGTCAGCAAGATCTTCGGCCTGATCATGACCCTGCTGGGTGCGGGCATGGGCGGCCTGTTGATCGTGCGCTTCGGCATCCTGCCGATCCTGTTCATCGGCGGCGCCGCGTCCGCCGGGACCAACCTGCTGTTCCTGATGCTGGCCGACATGGGGCCGAACCTGGAAATGCTGATTGTCACCATTTCCCTGGACAACTTCAGTTCGGGCATGGCGACCTCGGCCTTCGTCGCCTACCTCTCAAGCCTGACCAACCTCAAGTTCTCCGCCACGCAATATGCGCTGCTCAGCTCCATCATGCTGTTGCTGCCACGACTGATCGGTGGCTATTCCGGCGTCATGGTGGAAAAGTTCGGCTACCACAACTTTTTCCTCATCACCGCGATACTCGGCGTGCCTACGTTGATCCTGATCGCCGTGCACTGGTTCCAGGAGAGCCGCCGCGCCGGCCCCAAACCCGAGCCCGAGGCAACGGCCAACGGCACCGCCGCAAGCGAAGAATCCTAATCAATCCCGGGGGTTGCGGGCTTTTCGGCCCCCCCCCCGAGGCCTCCGAGCACAATCCTGTACGCCAGCGGAACTCGCCCGTACAATGCTCCGTCATTTCTAGTCTTCAGCAACCGACAACGGCCTACCATGCGCACCAGTCAATTTTTGCTCGCCACACAGAAAGAAACGCCTTCCGATGCGGTCGTGATCAGCCATCAGTTGATGCTGCGCGCCGGCATGATCCGCAAACTGGCCTCGGGCCTGTACACCTGGCTCCCGATGGGCCTGCGGGTAATGCGCAAGGTCGAAACCATCGTTCGTGAAGAAATGAACGCTGCCGGTTCGCTTGAAGTGTTGATGCCGAGCACCCAGCCGGCCGAGCTGTGGCAGGAGTCGGGGCGCTGGGAAGAGTACGGCCCGGAACTGCTGCGCTTCAAGGATCGCCACGGCCGCGACTTCTGCGCCGGCCCGACCCACGAAGAAGTGATCACCGACCTGATGCGCAACGAGTTGAGCAGCTACAAGCAGTTGCCGATCAACCTGTACCAGATCCAGACCAAATTCCGTGATGAGATCCGCCCACGCTTCGGCTTGATGCGCGGCCGCGAATTCATCATGAAGGATGCCTACTCCTTCCACACCGACCAGGCATCCTTGCAGGTCACCTACGACCGCATGCACCAGGCCTACTGCAACGTCTTCACGCGCCTGGGCCTGAAGTTCCGCCCGGTAGAGGCTGACAACGGCTCGATCGGCGGCGCCGGCTCCCACGAGTTCCACGTACTGGCCGAGTCCGGCGAAGACGATATCGTCTTCAGCAACGGCTCCGACTACGCGGCAAATATCGAGAAGGCCGAGGCTGTGCCGCGTGAGGCGTCTCGCCCGGCGGCCACCGAGGCCATGCGCCTGGTCGACACCCCCGATGCGAAAACCATCGCCCAGTTGGTCGAAGGCTACAACCTGCCTATCGAGAAAACCGTCAAGACCCTGGTGGTGCACGCCGAGGAAGCCGGCAAGCTGATCGCCCTGATCATCCGCGGCGACCACGAGTTGAACGAAATCAAGGCGGCCAACCAGCCAGGCGTTGCCAGCCCACTGGTGATGGCGTCCGAAGCCGAGCTGCGCGACGCCATCGGCGCCGGTGCCGGCTCCCTGGGCCCGGTGAACCTGCCGCTGCCGATCATCATCGACCGTTCGGTGGAGCTGATGAGCGACTTCGGCGTTGGCGCCAACATCGACGACAAGCACTATTTCGGCGTCAACTGGGAGCGCGACCTGCCGGTTCCAAGCGTGGCCGACCTGCGCAACGTCGTTGCCGGCGATCCAAGCCCTGATGGCAAGGGCACCCTGGAAATCAAGCGCGGCATCGAAGTCGGGCACATCTTCCAGCTGGGCAACAAGTACAGCAAGGCGATGAAGTGCGAAGTGCTGGGCGAGAACGGCAAGCCGGTCACCCTGGAAATGGGCTGCTACGGCATTGGCGTATCCCGCGTGGTGGCCGCCGCCATCGAGCAGAACAACGACCAGAACGGCATCATCTGGAGCGATACCCTGGCGCCGTTCCAGATCGCCCTGGTACCGCTGCGCTACGAAACCGAGCAGGTCCGTGAAGCCACCGACACGCTGTACGCGCAGCTCACCGCCGCCGGTTTCGAGGTACTGCTGGACGACCGCGACAAGAAAACCAGCCCGGGCATCAAGTTCGCGGACATGGAGCTGATCGGCATTCCTCACCGGATCGTGGTCAGTGACCGCGGTCTCGCCGAAGGCAACCTGGAATACAAGAGCCGTACCGAAGCCGAGGCGCAAGCATTGCCCGTGGCCGACGTGCTGTCCTTCCTCCAAGCCCGTATTCGTCGCTGAAACCAGATAGAGAAGTCATGTTCAAGCGAAACACCTTAAGCCTCGGTGGCGCCGCCTTGTGCGGTGCCCTGCTGGTCAGCGGCTGCGCCAATCAGATGTCGCAACGCAGCGAGCACGAGGAACGGGTCGAGCGCAAACTGCTCGACCACAGCCTGCAGATCGATGTCGGTGAGCCTAAGGTGCTTGAGCTGCCGCAACGTCGGGTACGCATCCATGAGCAGAAGACCTTCGAAGTCACCGAGTTCGAGGTCACTCGCCACTACGATCGCTACACCCCCTATCAGCCCTGGCGGGAGATCTACGAGATCCCGCTAGGTGCAGTGGCCCTGGTGGCCGGTGTGGGCGCCAACGTGGTCAATGTCTTTGCCCTGGGCAACCTGCCAGACAGCGTGACCAAGGACTGGATCAGCTACGGCGTATCCGGGATCAACCCGTTCATGAACATGCCCTCCCACGGTCGCGCCCAGCAGAACCTGGCGGCCATTGGCGAAGTCCAGCGCGACAAGCGCCTGGAGTATTCGAGCCTGCCCTGGAGCGAGCGCCCGGTGCAGGTCAAGGCCGGCAAGGAAACCTACGAGTTGAGCACTGACCGCAATGGCGTGCTGCGCTTGAACCTGCTGGACAACCCGTTCTCCGAGCAGGACCTGAAGCACATCGGCAAACTGCAGATCAGCGTCGAGGACGCCCAGGACGAAGTGCACTCGGACTCGTCCCTGAGCATCAGCAGCAACTTGCGCAGCAAGCTGCTGGAAGCCCACGCACTGATCTACGACGACCTTGAAGATGATGAGGTGAGCCAATGGGTGCACCGGGTCAAGCGCCTGTCGGAACTGGGCCTGGAAGAAGAAGCCAGCGAGCTGGAGCAAAGCTTGATCGAGCTGACCCGCAACGATCCGGAGCTGCAGAACGAATTTCTCAAGTCCCTGGCCAAGAATGCCGGTCGACTGGTAGCCGATCCCGGCAACCATTGACCCTCTCCTGCCAGCGGTGGCGGCGCTACGCTTGCAAGGTAGCGTCCGGAATCGCTGACATCCGAGGCTAGATCCCCCTGAACAGCTCCAGCTGTTCGTGAGCACCGCGCAAATCCTGCAGGCGCACACCAATTCCCAGCAGCCGCACCGGCTTGCCGCCGCGCTTGAAGGCCTGGGTCAGCAATTGTCGGTAACTGTCCAGGTCCCGCCCCGCCCCTGCCTGCTCCAGAGTGGTCTGGGTAAAGTCGTGAAACTTCACTTTGACGAACGGTTTGCCTGGCCGGTAACTGCTGTCGATGCGGGCAATGCGCCCCGCCAGCGTCTCCATCAGTTCCGGGAGTTTTTGCAGGCAGCTGTCCAGATCCGGCAGATCCGCGTCATAGGTGTTCTCCACGCTGATGGATTGCCGGCGACTGTCATTCTGCACCGGGCGCTCGTCGATCCCCCGGGCCAGGCTCCACAAGCGCTCGCCGAAACTGCCGAATTCGCGCACCAAGGCCAGCTTGGTCCAGTCGCGCAGTTGCAAGCAGTCAACGATGCCCAGGCGCGCCAGCTTGTCCGCGGTGACCTTGCCAACGCCGTGCAGCTTGTTCACCGGCAACTCGGAAACAAAGTCCTCCACCTGATCCGGGGTGATCACGAACAGCCCATTGGGCTTTTTCCAGTCGCTGGCAATCTTCGCCAGGAACTTGTTCGGCGCCACCCCCGCCGACACGGTGATATGCAACTGATTGGAGACCCGCCGCCGAATGTCCTGGGCGATGCGCGTGGCACTGCCGGCGAAACTGGGGCTGTCGGAGACATCCAGGTAAGCCTCGTCCAGTGACAGTGGCTCGATCAGGTCCGTGTAGTCGCGAAAGATCGTGTGAATCTCTTTCGAGGCCTCGCGATAGGCATCCATGCGCGGCTTGACGATCACCAGGTCCGGGCACAGGGTCAAGGCGTGCCGCGATGACATGGCTGAACGCACCCCATAAGCCCGCGCCTCATAGTTGCAGGTGGCGATCACCCCGCGCCGGTCCGCGGAGCCGCCCACCGCCAGAGGCTTGCTGGCCAGTTGCGGATCGTCGCGCATCTCGATGGCTGCATAGAAGCAATCACAGTCAATGTGGATGATTTTGCGCTGCATCATATAAAGGCAGAGATCACAGAAGGCAGAGGCTGGAATGAAGGCAGGCAGCAAGTATCTACCGATACCTGTATATAGCACCAGTGCCTTGCATCAAGCGGCTGATGCCCAGCAGTGATGAACGAATTTATTTTTTCAATGGGCAAGGCACCCTCAATAGAGCTGCAGGCCCCGTTCTAGCGGGGCCAAGGCCACTTCAAAAGGCCATATCAAGACGCTAAGCGATTGAACAGGAAGCATTTTTTAAAATTTAATGATTGACACAAACTGATCACCCTGTAGAATTCGGCCACACAGACGCGGGATGGAGCAGTCTGGTAGCTCGTCGGGCTCATAACCCGAAGGTCGTCGGTTCAAATCCGGCTCCCGCAACCAAACATCAAAAAAGGCTACTCGAAAGAGTGGCCTTTTTTGTGCGCGGGTGTTTTGTCCTACCCTCACGCTCTGTAAAACTCCTTGCAGGTCCATGACTTAAGGTGGCCAGCCAGGTTTTCGACGTTAATTTGACCTCTGGGACCATTAACGGTTGACACTCGGTCGTTCATCTGTAGAATGCCGCCACACAGACGCGGGATGGAGCAGTCTGGTAGCTCGTCGGGCTCATAACCCGAAGGTCGTCGGTTCAAATCCGGCTCCCGCAACCAAACATCAAAAAAGGCTACTCGAAAGAGTGGCCTTTTTTGTATCTGTCGAAAAAGTCCTTTGGCAACAATGATCTGGCAATGTGTTGCGAACCTTTAGCAGCGCGTCGACTCTTCACCATGCAAGCTATGCTCTGTCTCGGGGCAACCACCTTGCGTTGATCGCGCAAGCTCGCCGGGCCACGGTGAGACGCGTTAATATTTGAAATTATTTTTTCTACAGGGATTGGTAACTTGGCTGGATACCCCCATCCTGTCGCGCACAATCCACGAGGTGATTGATGCGCGCCAACATGTCTGATTCACAAGACGCCGATACCGCTACCACCACTCAACCCATTACAGTCACTCGCTTGCGCTGGCTGGACCTGTTGAGCAAATACCGCCAGCCACTGGGCCTGGCCGTGACCCTGCTGCTGTTCGCCATCGCCCTGATCGCTTGCCGCCATCTGCTCAGCGAGCTGGACTTCTACGCACTGCACGACTCGATCCTCGAAGTGCCCAAACCGGCCCTGCTCGGTGCCTTGGGCGCGACCATCGTCGGCTTCATCATCCTGCTGGGCTACGAGTGGTCGGCCAGCCGCTACGCCGGAGTCAACCTGCCCGGCCGCGCCCTGGCCCTGGGCGGCTTCACCGCCTTCGCCATTGGCAACGCCATCGGCCTGTCGCTGCTGTCCGGTGGCTCGGTGCGCTACCGACTGTATGCCCGCCACGGGTTGGGGGCCGCCGATGTGGCCCATATGACCCTGTTCGCCAGCCTGTCCCTGGGCTGCGCCCTGCCCCCGCTGGCAGCCCTGGCCACCCTGAGCAACCTGCCTGCTGCCTCGGCGGCCCTGCGCCTGCCGGAAAGCCTGCTGGCGGGTATCGCCCTGGCCATCCTGCTGCTGGGAGCGGTACTGGCCATCGGCATCTATCGCCGTCGCCTGCCGGAACAGCCTCTGCGCGACAACCTGCTGGTACGGGTTGGCCGCCGCACCCTGCGCCTGCCCGGGCGTCGCCTGACCTTCCTGCAACTGATCATCACCGCCCTGGATGTCGCCGCAGCCGCCACCGTGCTCTACCTGCTGCTGCCCGAAGCGCCGCCGTTCGGCGCCTTCCTGCTGGTGTACCTGCTGGCCCTGGCCGCCGGTGTACTGAGCCACGTACCCGGTGGCGTCGGGGTGTTCGAAGCGATCCTGCTGGCAGCCTTCGCCGACAAGCTCGGCGCTGCGCCCCTGGCCGCTGCCCTATTGCTGTATCGCCTGATCTACGTGGTGCTGCCGATGCTGGTGGCCTGCGTCCTGCTGCTGATCAACGAAGCCCAGCGCCTGTTCCAGACCCGGCAATCGCTTCGGGTGGCTTCCGGCCTGGCGGCGCCGATCCTCGCGGTGCTGGTGTTCCTCTCTGGCGTGGTGCTGCTGTTTTCCGGCGCCACCCCGGAAATCGACACCCGTCTGCAACACATCGGTTTCCTGATTCCCCATCGCCTGGTGGACGCCTCGCACTTCGGCGCCAGCCTGATCGGCGTGCTCTGCCTGCTGCTGGCCCAGGGCCTGCGCCGACGCCTGTCAGCGGCCTGGATGCTCACCACCATCCTCTTGCTGGTAGGTGCCCTGCTCTCCCTGCTCAAGGGTTTCGACTGGGAAGAAGCCTGCCTGATGACCCTCACCGCCAGCCTGCTGGCCGTGTTCCGTCGTTCGTTCTACCGCCCCAGCCGCCTCACCGAACTGCCGTTCTCGCCGCTGTACCTGGTGGCCAGCGTCTGCGTGCTCGGCGCTTCCATCTGGCTGCTGCTGTTCGCCTATCAGGACGTGCCCTACAGCCATCAGCTGTGGTGGCAGTTCACCCTGGACGCCGATGCGCCCCGTGGCCTGCGCTCCTTGCTGGGCGCCGCGGTGCTGCTGCTGGTGGTGTCCCTGACCTGGCTGCTGCGTACCGCGCGCCCGGTGATCCACCTGCCCACCAGCGAAGAACTGGATAAGGCGGCGAAGATCCTCATGGCCTCGTCCCAGCCCGATGGCGGCCTGGCCCTGACCGGTGACAAGGCGCTGCTGTTCCACCCCAACGACGATGCCTTCCTCATGTACGCCCGCCGTGGCCGCAGCCTGGTGGCGCTGTACGACCCCATCGGCCCGACCCAGCAGCGCGCGGAAATGATCTGGCAGTTCCGCGACCTGTGCGACGTGCATCACGCACGCCCGGTGTTCTACCAGGTACGGGCGGAGAACCTGCCCTACTACATGGACATCGGCCTGACCGCGATCAAGCTCGGCGAGGAAGCCCGGGTCGACTTGCAGCGCTTTGATCTGGAAGCCAAGGGCAAGGAGATGAAGGACCTGCGCTACACCTGGAACCGCGGCACCCGCGACGGCCTGTCGCTGGAGATCCACGAGCCCGGACAAGCGCCGATGGACGAGCTGAAAGTGATCTCCGACGCCTGGCTGACCGGCAAGAATGTCCGGGAAAAAGGCTTCTCCCTCGGCCGCTTCAGCGACGAGTACCTCAAGCACTTTCGCATTGCCATCATCCGTTTTGAAGGACGCCCGGTGGCCTTCGCCAACCTGCTCGAGACCTACAGCCACGACCTGGCCAGCCTCGACCTGATGCGTGCGCACCCGGACGCTCCGAAGCTGACCATGGAATTCATGATGGTCGGCCTGATCCAGCATTATAAAAATCATGGATATGCCCGCTTCAGCCTGGGGATGGTGCCGTTGTCCGGCCTGCAACCACGGCGTGGCGCCCCCCTGACCCAGCGCCTGGGCTCGATGGTGTTCCGCCGCGGCGAACAGCTGTACAACTTCCAGGGCCTGCGCCGCTTCAAAGACAAGTTCCAGCCTGACTGGGAACCTCGTTACATGGCCGTGCCGGCAGGGCTGGACCCGCTGGTCGCATTGGCCGACACTGCCGCCCTGATTGCAGGCGGCTTGACTGGACTGGTGAAACGCTAATGATTCAACGCTCTTGGCGGTACCTGCTGGCGACCCTGGTGGTGCTGGCTCTGATTGCAGGTGGCGGCTACTGGTGGTGGAACCGCCCCGCCCCCGAACCGACCCTGGAACAACTGACCCAGGCCGACGGCTCGACCCTGACCCGCGTGACCCCTGGCACCCAGGCCAAGGCCCGGGTGGTGGTGGCGGTGCTACCTGACGCGACCCTGACCGACAAGCAACTGCTGGCCCTGAGCCGCAGCGGTGCGGCGCAGATCGTCCAGGTAGTGCTGCCCAAGGACGACTGCAAGCTGCAGGAACAAGCCCTGCAAAGCGCCCTGCCACAACTGGCCGGCCCGGCCACCCTGGTCAGCGGCATCGGCCCGGGCGCAGCCCTGGCCTGGCGCTGGATCGCCGGTCAGAACGACGACAAGGCCCAGGCCGTGTCGGTGGGCTTCACCATCAACCCGGCTCCGGGCTGCACCGATCCACTGCCCAAGACCCTGGCCCACGGCCACTGGCTGGTGGCCTGGAACGACAACCCGGATGACGAAAGCGCCGGCTTCGTGCGTGACACGCCCAACGCCACCACCAGCATCAGCGACTATGACATCCACCTGCCCCAGGTGCTGAACAACGAACTGCGCAAGCTGCTGGTGGGTTCGGACAACGGCGGCCTGAGCATCCCCGTGGTGGAAGTCCCGGCCGGCCAGGCCAAGGACACCGTGACGCTGTTCCTCTCCGGTGACGGCGGCTGGCGCGACCTGGACCGCGACGTGGCCGGCGAGATGGCCAAGATCGGCTACCCGGTGGTGGGCATCGACACCCTGCGCTACTACTGGCAGCACAAGACTCCGGAACAGAGCGCCATCGACCTCACCGAACTGATGCAGCACTACCGGCAGAAGTGGGGCACCAAGCGCTTTGTGCTGACCGGTTACTCCTTTGGCGCCGACGTCCTGCCAGCGATCTACAACCGCCTGCCGGAAGCCGAGCAACAGCGCATCGACGCCATTATCCTGCTGGCCTTCGCCCGCACCGGCAGCTTCGAGATCGAAGTCGAAGGCTGGCTGGGCAACGCCGGCAAGGAAGCCGCCACCGGCCCGGAAATGGCCAAGCTGCCAGCGGCCAAAGTGGTGTGCATCTATGGTGTGGAAGAGGTCGACGAGAGTGGTTGCACCGACAAGACCGCCGTCGGTGAAGCCATGAAACTGCCTGGAGGCCATCACTTCGATGAGAACTACCCGGCACTGGCCAAGCGCCTGGTGGATGCCATCGAGAAGCGCCAGGTCAAGGATCAGGCCAGCGCTCAAGAGTGAGCTGAACCTCGCCCCATCAAAGCCCCCGCAGCCTCAGGTTGCGGGGGCTTTTTAGTTCGACGCGCCAAGTTGCCTCGCTGAAGGCGGCCCAATAGCGGATGTCTCCCGCACAGGTTGTAGGCAAACTCCGAAAGTTGCGTAAGGGGGCGTTTTGGGCACTTTGCCGCCTTGCTGGCCTGCGCTTCGACGGGATAGGCTCCGGGTGTCTCTGATTCTTTAGCGACCGGGCTTGGAAACCCGAAGAGTTAAGCACAACAGCACCCCATCACGACTGCAGCGGCTTACCGCTGCAGCCCTCTGTTATGGCAGCTGTGCGTGGGACGCCTTTGGGCGTGCCGGTTCTTGACTCCCGGTTTTCCAACTCACGCATAGCTGCCACCCATTCGCTTGGAAACGAACGTGGCAACTTCTTTGAGTCAAGGGGTATGGCCATGAGCCAAAATAGTCCGCCTGCACCTCGTGAACTGAAAACAAACCGCCTCGCCCCTTTCATCTAGCGTTCCGACCTGCCGCCGTTCTTGATCTGCCCCGGCCTCCCCATTGGCAGACGCCCCGGCCCAAGCTTCCGACCTGCGGTCCCTGGCCAAGGCCTTTGCCGAGGACGCCGCCTACAGCAGGAACAGCAACCGTCACGCCTGAGCGGCGCACTACCTGACCGCCATGGGCAAGACGGTGGTGGACGATGTGCTGCAGGCGCTCGCGGCGTAAAGACCAAGGGCGATCTCGGGGCCGGTGGGCTCAGGGAGAAACCGTCCTGTCATCAGCATCGATATTGACGGCCAGGCCGTTATCGCGAGCAAGCTCGCTCCTACAGGGCCGAGAAATGAAAAAGCCCCCGCTGCGGCCAGGCAACGGGGGCTTTTGTTGGCTCGGGGTTACATCTCGACCTGGGTGCCCAGTTCGATCACCCGGTTCACCGGCAGCTTGAAGAAGCGCAGGTTGCCGTTGGCGTTCTTCAACATGAAGGCGAACAGCGCTTCGCGCCAGCGGGCCATGCCTTCGAGCTTGGAGGCGATCACCGTCTCGCGGCTGAGGAAGTAGGTGGTGCGCATCGGGCTGAAGTCCAGTTCATCCAGGTGGCACAGCTTCAGGGCTTCCGGCACGTCCGGCTCGTCGGTGAAGCCGAAGTGCAGGATCACCCGGAAGAAACCTTCGCCATAGGAATCCACCTCGAAGCGCCGCTGGGCGGGCACCCGGGGAATGTCTTCGTAGACCACGGTCAACAGCACCACTTGCTCATGCAGCACCTGGTTGTGCAGCAGGTTGTGCAACAGCGCGTGGGGCACGGCGTCTGGGCGCGCGGTGAGGAACACCGCGGTGCCCTGGACCCGATGCGGCGGCTGCACGCGGATGCTGCCGATGAAGATCGGCAGTGGCAGGCCGCCTTCGTCCAGGCGATCCACCAGCAGCTCCTTGCCGCGTTTCCAGGTGGTCATGAGGATGAACAGCACGATCCCCGCCAGCACCGGGAAGGCACCGCCCTGGACGATCTTCGGCACGTTGGCGGCGAAGAACAGCCCGTCCACCAACAGGAAGCCCACCAGCACTGGCACCGCCAGCACGGGCGGCCATTTCCACAGCAGCAGCATCACCGCGGCCACCAGGATGCTGGTGATCAGCATGGTGCCGGTCACCGCCACGCCGTAGGCCGAGGCCAGGGCGCCGGAGGACTCGAAGCCCAGCACCAGCAGGATCACCCCCACCATCAGCGACCAGTTCACTGCGCCGATATAGATCTGGCCCTGCTCGGCGCTGGAGGTGTGCTGAATGTGCATGCGCGGGATGTAGCCCAGCTGGATCGCCTGGCGGGTCAGGGAGAAGGCCCCGGAAATCACTGCCTGGGAAGCAATCACCGTGGCCAGGGTCGCCAGCACCACCAGTGGGATCAGGGCCCAGCCCGGCGCCAGCAGGTAGAACGGGTTGCGCGCCGCCTCGGGGTTCTCCAGCAGCAGCGCGCCCTGGCCAAAGTAGTTCAGCACCAGGGCCGGCAGCACCAGGGCGAACCAGGCACGGGCAATCGGCTTGCGGCCGAAGTGGCCCATGTCGGCGTACAGGGCCTCGGCACCGGTCAGTGCCAGCACCACGGCGCCGAGAATCGCCACGCCCATGCCCGGATGGACAATGAAGAAGCGCACGCCCCACACCGGGTTCAGCGCTTGCAGCACTTCCGGGTGCTGGAGAATGCCGTTGACTCCCAAGCCTCCCAACACCAGGAACCAGGCCACCATCACCGGGCCGAACAGCTTGCCGATGCGATCAGTGCCGTGTTTCTGGATCAGGAACAGCGCTACCAGCACCACCAGCGCCAGGGGCACCACCCAGTGCTCCAGGCCGCTGAACGCCAGCTCCAGCCCTTCCACCGCTGACAGGACCGAGATCGCCGGGGTGATCATGCTGTCGCCATAGAACAGCGACGCGCCGATCAGCCCCAGGATCACCAGCACCGAGCGCAATCTCAGGTAGGAAGCCGATGCACGCCGGGCCAACGCCGTCAGGGCCATGATCCCGCCCTCGCCCTGGTTGTCGGCCCGCAGGATGAACAGCACGTACTTGATCGAGACGACCCAGATCAAGGACCAGAAAATCAGCGCCAGGATGCCGAACACCCCATCGTGATTGACCTGGACGCCGTAACTACCGGAAAACACCTCTTTAAGGGTGTAGAGCGGACTGGTGCCGATATCGCCGTACACCACCCCCACCGCCGCCACCAACATCCCCAGAGGCTTAGCCCCGGAGTGCTCGCCACTCACCGCCTGACCGCTTGCCTGACCCATCAATGACTCCTACTACCAAGACCGGGGCTTCTTATATAGAAAGCGCAAGGTTATACAAGGGCTATTCTTTAAACTTGTGCAGTTTTCCAGGTAACTTGCAGGTTTTTATTACCACTTGCGGCCTAACTAACGCCGTATGAAAACCACCGGGTATAACGGAAGGAAGCATAGTCCAGCGCTCGTCGTATTTCCCCTGCATAAAGCTGGTCAAGCGCCTCGACCATCGCTAGAATTGCGCACTTTTTGATCAGAGGCGCAGCCAGCGCCCAAGCGTCGCACTTGCCCCCCAAGTGATTCGACACCCCATACCGAGGTTAGACATGTCCACCCCCTCCGCGCCGGCCAACCCGAAAGTCGGTTTCGTATCCCTGGGTTGCCCAAAAGCTCTGGTCGACTCCGAGCGCATCCTTACTCAACTGCGCATGGAAGGCTATGACGTCGTGTCCACCTACCAGGACGCCGATGTCGTGGTGGTCAACACCTGCGGCTTCATCGACTCGGCCAAGGCCGAATCCCTGGAAGTGATCGGCGAAGCCATCAAGGAAAACGGCAAGGTCATCGTCACCGGCTGCATGGGCGTGGAAGAAGGCAATATCCGTGACGTGCACCCTAGCGTGCTGGCAGTGACTGGCCCGCAGCAGTACGAGCAAGTGGTCAGTGCGGTGCACGAAGTGGTGCCGCCGAAACAGGACCACAACCCGCTGATCGACCTGGTGCCACCCCAAGGCATCAAGCTGACCCCGCGGCATTACGCCTACCTGAAGATTTCCGAAGGCTGCAACCACAGCTGCAGCTTCTGCATCATCCCGTCGATGCGCGGCAAGCTGGTCAGCCGCCCGGTGGGCGATGTACTCGACGAGGCCCAGCGCCTGGTCAAGTCCGGGGTCAAGGAACTGCTGGTGATTTCCCAGGACACCAGCGCCTATGGCGTGGACGTGAAATACCGCACCGGCTTCTGGAACGGCGCGCCGGTGAAGACCCGCATGACCGAACTCTGCGAAGCCCTGAGCACCCTGGGCGTGTGGGTCCGTCTGCACTATGTGTACCCGTACCCGCACGTGGACGAGTTGATCCCGCTGATGGCCGCCGGCAAGATCCTGCCGTACCTGGACATCCCGTTCCAGCACGCCAGCCCGAAAGTGCTGAAGTCGATGAAACGCCCGGCCTTCGAAGACAAGACCCTGGCGCGGATCAAGAACTGGCGCGAAATCTGCCCCGAGCTGATCATCCGTTCGACCTTCATCGTCGGCTTCCCCGGCGAAACCGAGGAAGACTTCCAGTACCTGTTGAACTGGCTGACCGAAGCCCAGCTGGACCGCGTCGGTTGCTTCCAGTACTCGCCGGTGGAAGGCGCTCCGGCCAACGACCTGGACCTGGAAGTGGTCCCGGACGAGGTCAAGCAGGACCGTTGGGAGCGCTTCATGGCGCACCAGCAGGAAATCAGCTCGGCACGCCTGCAACAGCGCATCGGCAAGGAAATCGAAGTGCTGATCGACGAAGTCGACGAAAACGGCGCGGTCGGCCGCTGCTTCTTCGACGCCCCGGAAATCGACGGTAACGTGTTCATCGATGGCGCCGGCGACCTCAAGCCGGGCGACAAGGTCTGGTGCCGGGTGACCGACGCCGATGAATACGACCTCTGGGCCGAAACCCTGTAAGGCGTAAAAAACTGCCAAGCCCCGCTCTCGCCACGAGATGCGGGGCTTTTTTCGGTCTATCGTTTGCTTCTGGCGGGCCTGCAATCACTGCAGCCGATCACACAAGAGACAGGCGCATGCGCCAACATCCGGTCATCCATACCCCCAAGCTCAGCGACTACCCGGAACTGACCCAGGTCTGGGAGGCCTCGGTACGCGCCACCCACGACTTTCTCCCGGACAGCTACATCGAACTGCTCAGAAAGCTGGTGCTGAGCCGCTACCTGGACGCGGTGATGCTGATCTGTACGAGGGACCCACGCCAGCGCATCACCGGTTTTGCCGGGGTCGCAGCGGGCAAGGTCGAAATGCTGTTCATCGACCCGGCCCACCGTGGCCAGGGCCTGGGCCGGCAACTGCTGCATTACGCGGTAGAGCACCTGAATGCCCAGCAACTGGACGTCAATGAACAGAACCCGCAAGCCCTGGGGTTCTACTTCAAGCAGGGCTTCGAGGTCATCGGTCGCTCCGAACAGGACGGCATGGGCCAGCCCTACCCGCTGCTGCACATGCGCCTGAAGCAACCCTTGCTGCAGGCCCGGCGCGGCTAATAGCCACAGCCGGAAAATCGATGGGCGATTAACCGGCGCCGGGCAGGTACAATGGCTGCCCCCTTTTGTTACGGCCCCTGTCATGACCGACCCGATTCGTCTCTCCAAACGCCTCATCGAACTGGTTGGCTGCTCCCGCCGGGAGGCCGAGCTGTTCATCGAGGGCGGCTGGGTCACCGTAGACGGCGAAGTCATCGACGAACCGCAGTTCAAGGTCGGCACGCAAACCGTCGCCCTCGACCCCGAGGCCAAGGCCACCGCGCCAGAGCCGGTGACCATCCTGCTCAACGTGCCCGCCGGCCAGGACCTGGACAGCGCCCTGCAGTCCATCGGCGCCGACAGCCTGTCCGAGGAGCATCGCTATGGCAAACGTCCATTGCGCGGGCATTTCCTGCGCCTGACCGCCAGCGCTGACCTGCAGCCCAACGCCAGCGGCCTGCTGGTGTTCACCCAGGACTGGAAGGTGCTGCGCAAGCTGACCGCCGACGCTGCCAAGATCGAGCAGGAATATGTGGTCGAGGTCGAGGGCGAGATGATCGACCACGGCCTCAACCGCCTGAACCACGGCCTGACCTACAAAGGCCGCGAGCTGCCGCCGGTGAAAGCCAGCTGGCAGAACGAAAACCGTCTTCGCTTCGCCATGAAGAACCCGCAGCCGGGCGTGATTGCGCTGTTTTGCCAGGCCGTCGGCCTCAAGGTCGTCGCCATCCGCCGTATCCGCATCGGCGGCGTGTCCATCGGCAAGGTGCCGCTGGGCCAATGGCGCTACCTGTCGGCCAAGGAAAAGTTCTAAGCCCCATTTCGGCGCCGTGCCCTCTGTGCGGCGCCAACACGCATTGATCAGGACACTAGACATGATTCATAACGATGTACTGCGCAGCGTGCGCTACATGCTCGACATCAGCGACAAGAAAGTCGTCGAAATCATCCAGCTCACCGGTTTCAAGGTCAGCCTGAACGACGTCGTCAGCTACCTGAAGAAGGATGAGGAAGAAGGTTTCGTGCACTGCCCAGACGAAGTCATGGCGCACTTCCTCGATGGCCTGGTGATCTTCAAGCGCGGCAAGGACGACAGCCGTCCACCACTGCCGATCGAACTGCCGGTGACCAACAACATCATCCTGAAGAAGCTGCGGGTGGCCTTCGAACTGAAGGAAGATGACATGCACGCGGTGCTCAAGGCAGCCGACTTTCCGGTGTCCAAGCCTGAGTTGAGCGCGTTGTTCCGCAAGTTCGGCCATACCAACTACCGCCCATGCGGCGACCAACTGCTGCGCAACTTCCTCAAGGGCCTGACCCTGCGTGTCAGAGCTTAAGACAGCCGCATGCTTCAAGCTGCAAGTTCAAGGCTTGTAGCTTGCGGCTTGCAGCTCAAAGCTTGAGGCTTGCCAAATGACCTACAGCGTTTCCCCCATCGGCTTCGTGCGCTCCTGCTTCAAGGAAAAGTTCGCCATCCCGCGCCAGCCACAACTGGCGCCAGCCGCCCGCGGCGTCCTGGAACTGGTGGCGCCCTTCGATCAGGGCGATGCAGTGCAGGGGCTGGAGCAGGTCAGCCATGTCTGGCTGCTGTTCCTGTTTCACCAGGCCCTGGAAGACAAGCCGCGACTCAAGGTGCGCCCGCCGCGCCTGGGAGGCAACAAGTCCATGGGGGTGTTTGCCACCCGGGCCACCCACCGGCCCAATGGCATCGGCCAGTCGGTGGTCAAGCTGGACAAGGTCGCGGCCAACCGCCTGTGGATCTCCGGCATCGACCTGCTGGATGGCACGCCAATTCTCGACATCAAGCCCTATGTGCCCTACGCGGACATCATCTCCACGGCGAGCAATGAGATCGCCAGCGCCGCGCCACAGATTATTCCGGTGCAGTGGCAGGACATTGCCCTGCAACAGGCTCAGATCCACGCTCAGCGCCTTCAGGAGCCATTGGTGGAGCTGATCGAGCAATGCCTGGCCCAGGATCCGCGCCCGGCCTACCAGGTGCCCACTGCCGAGCGGGAGTACGGTGCCCAGTTCTGGGACCTGGACGTGCGCTGGCATTACCCCGAGCCAGGGCTGATCCGGGTACTGGAAGTGGTCCCCGCAGGCTGAATCCCGGAAACGAAAAAGCCCGCGCTGCCTGGAAAGGCAACGCGGGCTTTTCTGTGTCTGCTAGCCGCCCAGGCAGCGCGAATGCGTTGCCCGGGCGCTCTTCGCGAGCAAGCTCGCGCCTACTTTTCGACGAACGCGCGCTCGATCAGGTAGTCGCCCGGCTCGCGCATGCGCGGCGAAACGGTCAGGCCGAAGCTGTTGAGCACTTCGCTGGTTTCATCGAGCATGCTCGGGCTGCCGCACAGCATGGCGCGGTCGTCCTGCGGGTTGATCGGCGGCAGGCCGATGTCGCTGAACAGCTTGCCGCTGCGCATCAGGTCAGTCAGGCGGCCTTCGTTCTCGAACGGCTCGCGGGTCACGGTGGGGTAGTAGATCAACTTCTCACGCAGGGCTTCACCGAAGAACTCGTTCTGCGGCAGGTGCTCGGTGATGAATTCGCGGTAGGCGACTTCGTTGACGTAGCGTACGCCGTGGCACAGGATCACTTTTTCGAAACGCTCGTAGGTTTCCGGATCCTGGATCACGCTCATGAACGGCGCCAGGCCGGTGCCGGTGCTGAGCAGGTACAAATGTTTGCCCGGCTTCAAGTCATCCAGTACCAGGGTACCGGTTGGCTTCTTGCTGATGATGATCTCGTCGCCTTCCTTCAAATGTTGCAGCTGGGAAGTCAACGGACCGTCTGGAACCTTGATGCTGAAGAATTCGAGATGCTCTTCCCAGTTCGGGCTGGCAATGGAGTAAGCACGCATAAGCGGACGGCCATTGGGCTGTTGCAGGCCGATCATCACGAACTGACCGTTCTCGAAGCGCAGACCCGGATCGCGGGTGCACTTGAAGCTGAACAGAGTGTCATTCCAGTGATGAACACTGAGGACACGCTCGTGGTTCATGTTGCTCATGTACGGGGGCTCCTAGAAATTGCCTGCGCTGACCATGAGCGCAATTGCACAGCATTCTAATGGCGGCGACAATATCTGTTAACTGGATTATTAAGATAAGGGTTATCGGTTATATCGATATGCGATTTACTCTCCGTCAACTGCAAGTCTTCGTCGCCGTCGCCCAGCAAGAGAGCGTTTCTCGTGCTGCCGGGCTGCTGGCCCTTTCCCAATCGGCGGCCAGCACCTCGATCACCGAGCTCGAGCGCCAATCCAGTTGCCAACTGTTCGACCGCGCCGGCAAGCGCCTGAGCCTCAACGCCCTGGGCAAGCAACTGCTGCCCCAGGCGGTGGCCCTGCTGGACCAGGCCAAGGAAATCGAGGACCTGCTCAATGGCAAGTCGGGATTCGGCTCCCTCTCGGTCGGCGCCACCCTGACCATCGGCAACTACCTGGCAACCCTGCTGATCGGCAGCTTCATGCAACAGCACCCGGAAAGTCAGGTGAAGCTCCATGTGCAGAACACTGCGCATATCGTGCAACAGGTCGCCCATTACGAAATTGATCTGGGTCTAATTGAAGGTGACTGCAGCCACCCGGATATCGAAGTGCAGTCCTGGGTCGAGGATGAACTGGTGGTGTTCTGCGCGCCCCAGCACCCCTTGGCCAAACGCGGCCAGGCCACCATGGAGGAGTTGACCCATGAAGCCTGGATTCTTCGCGAACAGGGCTCCGGAACCCGCATGACCTTCGACCAGGCCATGCGTCATCACCGCAGCGCGCTGAACATTCGTCTGGAACTGGAACACACCGAAGCCATCAAGCGCGCGGTGGAATCGGGATTGGGGATTGGCTGCATATCGAGGCTGGCGCTGCGGGACGCATTTCGTCGCGGCAGCCTGGTGCCGGTGGAGACGCCGGGCCTGGACCTGGCCCGGCAGTTCTACTTCATCTGGCACAAGCAGAAGTACCAGACCTCGGCCATGCGTGAATTTCTCGAGCTGTGCCGCGCCTTTACCGCCGGGGTGCAACGCAGCGACGAAATCGTCCTGCCGAGCATTCCCTAGCTCAGAGCAGGATCACCGCCCAGACAATGGTGATCATGCTCAAGGCGACAAACTGCGCGGCGCTGCCCATGTCCTTGGCGTTTTTCGACAAGGGATGGCGATCCAGGGAAATCCGGTCGATGGCCGCTTCCACTGCCGAATTGAGCAACTCGACAATCAGCGCCAGCAAGCACACGGCAATCAGCAGCGCCCGCTCGACCCGGCTGACATTGAGCAAAAAGCTCAGGGGAATCAGGATCACGTTGAGCAACACCAGCTGACGAAATGCCGCCTCGCCAGTGAACGCCGCGCGCAAGCCATCGAACGAATAGCCGGCGGCGTTAAGGATACGTTTAAGACCGGTTTGACCTTTGAAAGGCGACATAAGCTGGGCAACTGCAGAAAAAGGAGTGGGGAAGCTAGTTCAACAAAAGTCAAAAAAGCGTGAACAAACAGCCGATCAATGGCTGGAAATTGACTCAAGTTGTTGCAGCAGCAGCGCCGCCTGAGTGCGGGTACGCACTCCCAACTTGCGGAAGATCGCCGTCACATGCGCCTTGATCGTCGCTTCCGAGACACTCAACTCATAGGCGATCTGCTTGTTCAACAAGCCCTCGCAGACCATGGTCAAGACTCGGAACTGCTGGGGTGTCAGGCTGGCCAATCCTTCGCTGGCAGCCTTGACCTCGGCCGAGACACTGACCTCCTCAAAAGCCTGTGGCGGCCACCAGACATCGCCGTCGAGCACACTGCGCACGGCCTGCTGAATGACCTCCAGAGAACTGGACTTGGGAATGAAGCCACTGGCCCCGAACTCACGGGAGCGCACCATGACGCTCGCCTCTTCCTGCGCCGACACCATCACCACCGGAATTTGCGGGTACTGCCCGCGCAACAGCACCAGGCCGGAAAAACCATAGGCGCCGGGCATGTTCAAGTCCAACAGCACCAGGTCCCAATCGGCTTTTTCAGTGAGGCGGGCTTCCAGTTCGGCAATGCTCGCCACTTCCACCAGGCGCACATCGGGCCCGAGCCCCAGAGTGACAGCTTGATGCAGGGCTCCGCGAAACAGCGGATGGTCATCGGCAATCAGGATTTCGTATGTGGCCATTTTTCAGATGATCCTGTTTTTCATGGCAGGACTGATGCATTCAATCCTCACCAAAGCAACACGGGAGCGCGCCAGAATTCGGCACCCGAAGAGCACAAACACCGCGAAAAACCTGCACGGCGCGCGGGTCGAAACAGCGCTGGCGCCCTAATCGGCGCCAAGCATGCCCAGCGAAGCCGGGGTGGTCAAGCATGAAGCTTTGCGGCATCGTAGCCGGCTAACTAATAAGAGAGCCATCATGCGAAGCCAAGCCTTGCGTGCCGATGTCCTGATGCTGATTACTGCGGTCATCTGGGGTTCGGCGTTCGTCGCACAAACCTCCGGTATGGATCACATCGGCCCCTTCCTCTATTCCGGCCTGCGCTTCGCCCTGGGCTCGCTGTGCCTCTTGCCACTGGTGCTGCGCAGAACTTCCGCCGATCGCCAACCCGAGCCCTTGCTCAATCGCGGATTGTTGCTGGGCGGTGTACTGATGGGCCTGGCCCTCGCCCTGGGAATCAACCTGCAGCAAGTCGGGCTGATGTTTACCAGTGTCACCAACGCCGGGTTCATCACGGGTCTCTATGTCATTGTAGTGCCGCTGCTGGGGCTGTTGATCGGCCACAAGACTGGCCTGGGAACCTGGCTCGGCGCCGCACTGGCCGTGGTGGGCATGTTCCTGCTGAGCGTCGGTGACAGCTTTCATGTGGCTTCGGGCGATTGGTTGCAATTGATCGGCGCCTTTGTCTGGGGCGGGCACGTCATCCTGGTGGGTGTATTCGCCAGCCGGCATGACCCGATTCGCCTGGCATTCCTGCAATTTGCCACCTGCTCGGTGGCAAGCCTGATCCTGGCACTGTGCCTGGAGCCGATTCACTGGGACGCGATTGTCGCCGCGGGCCCTGCGATCCTCTACGGCGGGGTGATTGCCGTCGGCATCGGCTACACCTTGCAGGTGATTGCGCAGAAGGATGCGATTGCGTCACACGCCGCGATCATCCTGTCCCTTGAGGCGGTATTTGCCGCCATTGCCGGGGCCTGGCTGCTGGATGAGTCACTGCAGATGCGCGGCTACTTCGGCTGCGCACTGATGCTCTGCGGGATGCTGGTGGCCCAGCTATGGCCGCAGAAGCCCCAGCTGCCTCCCACTACGACACAAAAGGCTTGAGACGGGCATGCACCTCGTCATCCGGATCGATCGCTTTCTGGAACTTCGCCGACAGGTAGTGGGTACTGAACACATCCAGGTAGGCATCCACTACCTGGCTGACTTGTTCGTCCCCTGCCAGGTCCAGGCATAGGGCCGCCACTTCGGCGGTGCAGAAGTGATCATCACGCTTGGAACGGCGCAATTTGTAGCGCGAGAGCTTTTCGGAGGACAGGCTCAAGACCGGCAAATGCTCCAGGTAAGGACTCTTGCGGAACATCTTGCGGGCTTCGCTCCAGGTCGCATCCAGCAGGATGAACAGTGGGCGCTTGCCCGGCTCCTGCCTGACTTCGCCCACCACCCGCTCAGGCGCCACAAACTCCCCCGGGAAAACGATATAAGGCTGCCATTGAGGATCGGCGAGCAATGCCAACAACTGCGGATCGACCTCAGTACGGGCCCAGTGAAACGCCCAGGTGTCAGCAATCACATCGGCAATCAGCCAACCGGTGTTGCTCGGCTTGAGCGGTTCGACATCATGCATCACCAGGCACATGGCCGACTTGGCACTGACACTCGGCCGCCAGGCACACAGGCAATGGCTGGGAATCACCCGACAGCGCGAGCAACGTTCAGCCCGTGAGCCCCGTGCGAAGAAAGGCTTGAGCGAACGCTCCATACGTAAATCACGTAGACGGGATACCGCATGGCTCATCGCGGGCCACACCGGTACAGCAAAGGAATAGACACGGGAAACACTCAAGAGGGTAAAAAGTCGGACAAGTTTATCAGAGCTATCTGTTCAAACCTGTACCGCCTGCCTGGCACTCCCCCTATAATTCGTCGCCACTGAACGCACAGTCGAGTGGCGGGTCGAAGCATCAGTCACTGCACCAGGAGAGTTTCATGTTGCGCTTTACCATCCCTACCGTCGCCCTGCTGCTGGCCCTGCCCCTGGGCGTCCAGGCTGCGTCCCTGCAAGAGTTCGAACTGGGCAAAATGCTGGAAAAGGTCGCTGCGGAGAGCAACGTCGGCACTCCTCGGGAAATCAACGAGAACATTCTCGACCAGGGTTATACCGTTGAAGGCAAGGAACTGATCAACCACCTCAGCGTGCAGGCCGGCCACGCTGAACAGATGCGCGCCAACCCCAAGGCGGTCTACCTGCAACTAGGTGCCAGTGTTTGTCGCAACCCCAACTACCGCAAATTGATGGCCAAGGGCGCCATCATGCGGTACGAGTTCACCGAAAACCGCACCAACCGCCCGGTAGCCTCGGCGCGCTTTCAGGAGTCGGACTGCCCTTCGCAGGGTGCACAAAAGAAAAAGTGATCACGAACGGGTAGCGCGCCGCTGTTGATCATCGGCGCGCAACTCCGCCACCAGGGCCTGCAAATAACGCGAGGGCCGTTCTTCTGCGGCCAATCGGCGCCGACACTCTTGCTCCAGGCTCAAATGATGGGCCGCGGCTGCAGCTTGCAACAGCTGATACAGCGACGTATCGATATCCAGCATGACAGTCGTCATCCCTGCCTCCATGCCCTCGGCTGCACCGGTGAAAGCACCCTCGCCCTTGCCGGAGCACTTGCTCCTGAACCTGGGCTGTACCTTAGTAAATCAGAGCCTCGAACCCTTGCCACGCCTCCTGACCAGCGGCGCCGAGCCCCGTGGAATCAGCAAGAAGCGGTTGCCAGCCCAGACTTCATGGGCACATGATAAAGGCCTGTCCGAAACATGCCATTGATGGCTTATGGGCGGTTCAGGAGGCCGCCCCTTGGCGTCTTGCAGTGCAGTTGTTTTCTCAATAAAGGAAAGCAGGACCTCTGTGGATGACTTGAGCACTGCCCGGCAACTGTCAGCAGTGATCACGTTAGAAGAAGGCTCACCCGTTGAGCTGAGCAGACAGCGACACAGGCAGTGTCGTGGCACGTTCGAATATCTCGGCCGTGCACAAGGTTCTGTGCAGAAGGAGAATCTGAATGCCCTACCCATCGAACGATCTTTCAAACCGTCACATTGACAACGGCGGTGTCGACCTCACGAACCTGGTCGAATCACAGCTCAACCAGATTGCCCCCAACAGCCCCAATCTCCCCCTGTATCGCGACATGGTCCTGACCATCCTGCGAATGGCCGCGGACGACCTCAACCGCTGGAACGCCAAGATCACCCTGCAGGCGCTGCGCGAACTGGAACACGCTTTTCGGGTACTGGAACAGTTCAAGGGCCGACGCAAAGTGACGGTATTCGGCTCGGCACGCCCCCCCAGCGAACACCCGCTCTATGCCATGGCCAGGGAATTGGGAGCGGCTCTGGCTCGATCTGACCTGATGGTCATTACCGGCGCCGGCGGCGGCATCATGGCCGCAGCCCACGACGGTGCTGGGCTGGATCATAGCCTGGGATTCAACATCACCCTGCCTTTCGAGCAACATGCCAATCCCACGGTCGGCGGCACCGACAACCTGCTGTCATTCCATTTCTTCTTTACCCGCAAGCTGTTCTTCGTCAAGGAAGCCGACGCCCTAGTGCTCTGCCCCGGTGGTTTCGGCACTCTCGACGAAGCCCTGGAAGTACTGACCCTGATCCAGACCGGCAAAAGCCCACTGGTACCGGTGGTGCTGCTCGACGTGCCTGGCGGGCAGTTCTGGCAAGGCGCCCTGGACTTTATCCATAACCAGTTGGAGGCCAACCGCTACATCCTGCCCAGCGACATGAAGCTGGTCCGCCTGGTACACAGCACCGAAGAAGCCGTCGAGGAGATCCAGCAGTTCTATGCCAACTTCCACTCCAGCCGCTGGTTGAAGCAGCAGTTCGTCATCCGCATGAACTACAACCTCAATGAACAGGCCCTGCTGTCTATGCAGACGGTATTCGCCGACCTGTGCCTGAGCGGTCAATTTCAGCAACATGCCTACAGCGCAGAGGAACACGACGACGTGCAATTCAGCCACCTGGCACGGTTGTCATTCGCCTTCAATGCCCGAGATAACGGCCGGCTGCGCGAGTTGATCGACTTCATCAACCTGCCAGAGAACTGGTCCAGGCCTCAACCCAAGGCCAATCAACGCGAAAGAGAAACCAGCAAAACCATCTGACCACCGCCGGCGCCCGCTGCATCATGCAGCGGGTATGGCGTCAGTCGTCGATGTTTCGGCCACTCAACAAGCGGCCGATCATTTCCATGGAATAGCCGCGATAACTCAGAAAACGCCCTTGTTTGGCACGCTCCCGGGCATCCACAGGCAACTGCCCAGAAAACTTGCGCCGCCAGACATCTTGCAGTTGCTCCTGCCAGTCAATACCGCACTCGCGCAAGGCGAGTTCGATATCGCTGCGTTGCAAACCACGCTGGCTGAGTTCTTCACGGATACGCAAGGGTCCATATCCCGAACGGGCACGGTAGGACACAAAGCTTTCAAGGTAACGGGATTCGGACAGCAGCCCATCCTCCGTCAAACGGTCAAGGGCGGCTTCGATCATTTCAGGAGGGGCGCCGCGCTGACGCAGTTTACGCGTCAGCTCGACTCGACCGTGCTCGCGTCGCGCGAGCAGGTCCATTGCAGTTCGCCGCACCGCGACGAGGGTATCGAGTACGGCGGTCATTGGATCAATCAGATATCAGCGTCAGCCATGTCGTCTGACGTTTCTTTGACCGGGTTGGCCTTGACGTCTGGCGAAGCGGTCAGCAGCTTGTCGCGGATCTGCTTCTCCAGCGCGTTGCCGATCTCCGGGTTGTCCTGCAGGAACTTGGCCGAGTTGGCCTTGCCCTGACCGATCTTGTTGCCCTGATAGCTGTACCAGGCACCGGATTTTTCCAGGAAACCGTGCAGCACACCCAGGTCGATGATCTCGCCGTTGAGGTAGATACCCTTGCCGTAAAGAATCTGGAACTCGGCCTGACGGAACGGCGGAGCCACCTTGTTCTTGACGATCTTGACCCGGGTTTCGCTACCGACTACTTCGTCGCCTTCCTTCACCGCGCCGGTACGGCGGATGTCCAGGCGAACCGAAGCGTAGAACTTCAGCGCGTTACCACCGGTGGTGGTTTCCGGGCTGCCGAACATCACGCCGATCTTCATGCGGATCTGGTTGATGAAGATCACCAGGCAGTTGGCGTTCTTGATGTTACCGGTGATTTTACGCAGCGCCTGGGACATCAGACGGGCTTGCAGGCCCACGTGCATGTCACCCATTTCGCCTTCGATTTCAGCCTTGGGCACCAGGGCCGCCACGGAGTCGACGATGATCACGTCAACCGCGTTGGAGCGCACCAGCATGTCGGTGATTTCCAGGGCCTGTTCGCCGGTGTCCGGCTGGGACACCAGCAGGTCATCGACATTGACCCCCAGCTTGCCAGCGTATTCCGGATCCAGTGCGTGCTCGGCGTCGACGAATGCACACGTGGCGCCGGCCTTCTGTGCCTGAGCGATCACCGACAGAGTCAGCGTGGTTTTACCGGACGACTCAGGACCGTAGATTTCAACGATACGGCCTTTTGGCAGGCCGCCAATGCCCAGCGCGATGTCCAGACCCAGAGAGCCGGTGGAAATGGCCGGGATCGCCTGACGGTCGTGATCGCCCATACGCATTACGGCACCCTTGCCGAATTGACGTTCGATCTGACCCAGGGCCGCAGCCAAGGCTTTCTTCTTGTTGTCGTCCATTAAAGTCCTCACGTAATCAATAAGGCCTGACGGCCAACACCTGTATAAGTAGCCAGTATTATTCCACAGCGTTCGAGGATCGCCTACCCCTGATTTGCGATTTCTGCCGCGGCATGTTGCAGCAACCCCTCTAACGCGGCCTTCACCGTTTGTCGGCGGACCTCATCACGGTTGCCGGGAAAGTGTCGACACTCGGTGGTCAGCGTCTCTCCCGCGCCCCAGGCCAGCCACACCGTACCCACTGGCTTCTGCGCGGAGCCACCGTCGGGGCCGGCGATGCCACTGACGGCCACAGCGAAACGCGCATGGCTTTTGGCCTGAGCGCCCAGAACCATCGCCTCGACCACTTCGCGACTGACTGCACCGACCGACGTGAACAACTCCGTCGGCACATTCAGTTGCTGGGTTTTCTGCCGATTGGAATAGGTGACATAACCGGCCTCGAACCAGGCCGAGCTTCCCGGAATTCGCGTAATGGCCTCGGCGATCCCCCCGCCTGTGCAGGACTCCGCCGTGGTGACGTGGGCATTCAGAACCTGCAGACGCCTGCCGAGTTCAGCGGCAAGCTGGGTAATTTCTTTCACAGTCCTCTCCTGATGGGGCTGGCGTGTGCCTACCGTACACCAGGCGAGGTGGCTTGCAAGTGACAGGTTGTCAGGAAACCGGACGGCTCTGGAACACTGCTTCAACTGAACCTTGCGAGCATGCTTCAAGAAGCAGGAAGGCGCTCGTGCGAGATCGCGCGCGCCCGGCAGAAAGGTCAGGCCAGCAAGTCCCAGGTCAATGCGATTGCGCCGCCCGGAGTCGACGCGTATGCCCACAACGCCTGGCCCACGGGAATACGGATCGGGTATGGCATGACAATCTCGGAGTCACTGCCGGAAATGGTAGAGCCATTGCCAGAGAAGATGACGGCCGCATTGGAAATGGAAGAACCGGTCGGCCCCACATACAGGTCGACGACGCCTGTCGAGGTCTTGATCAAGCCCGTCTGGATGATCAGGCCACCTGTGTTTTGAGCAGCCGAAACGTTCTCCACAATCCCTTATGGGAATACGGTAATGAAGTGCTTGCCCATGGTTACTGCGTTCATATTTTTCACCTTTGAATGGCATGGTCGGTCACGGAAAGTGCCGTTTTCATGTCGCTCAAGGGCGATGAATTCGAAGCTCATGGCTTTCTCAATGGGCAAGCCGCGACGGCAAACCCACCGAGCTCTCGAAGAGGATCGGCAAAAGCCCCGCACCATCGCGAGGCTCCCGCAGGCTTTTAGAACACGTTATTCCAGGTGTAACTAGCCGTTTGCCACCTGTGATCCGGGTAGAAGACACGCGGAGGCTTGATGGTGGGGGTATAGCCGAAACGGGCCCAGATCGGCCGCTCGGTCACGATGGTGAAGCTGCCGTTGGCCTGCAGGCGAATGGTTGCGCCAGGACGGCCGCTCGTACCGCTTTGCCACACAACGGCATTGCTGGCCGTGTAGATCACCAGGTTGCCGTCTTCCTGCATGACGCAGCGCACACCCCCTTTGTTCTGGGTATAGGTCGCCCAGACAACGCTCGTGTTGGGACCGTAGACCACCAGGTTGCCATCGCCCTGGAAGACCAGGGAATGATCGCCCGCACGGTAGAACTGGCCCGGTACCAACTCCGTAGCGCCACCGATGATCATGGCCGCCCCGACTGCCGGAGTGAACACGCGACCGTTGGGTGCATACCAGTGCGGGATGGTGTCGACGGTCACGATGTTGCCGTCATCCTGAACCTGAGTGAAGGCACGCAAGGACGCATCCTCGCGAGAGCCCATGGTGGGATCGCTCGGTGTCGTCGACCAGATACGGCCACGCAGCGGGTCATCCAGGACGAAGCCATAGTTCATGAAGACCATCATCGGGTCTTTCTTGTTGCCCTTGCTCACATTGGTGAAGGGAGTGTTCTGGTCAGCGACCCAGGCCAACTGCGCACCGTCATAGAGCGCGAGATTGCCATCTGGCTGAAAGAGCAACTTGAAGCGCTTGTTGGGCGACTGCAGATACTGGTTCGGCGCCATGTAATAGCGAGCCGGGAGTACAGAAGAACCGTTATCGGTAAAGTCGTATCGAATCCAAGCCATAGTGATACCTATTGAGTCGAGTGATCAGTCGCGGGGAAGTCCGCTCCCATGTCGCTCATAGGCGATTGCCCGAGGCTCGAGGCCTTCACATGGTTCAAGGTTCCACAGCGGGAACACTTGATCTGGAGCTCAGTAAACTCACCCACGCGGGCGAGAAGCCGTTTGCAATGACCGCACCTGCATTCTTTTAACATCTAAAAATCCATTTAGTTTCAACCACTTAACGCGATTGTAAAAAGCCGCGACAGTGATCCATTTGCATACAAGCCTCAAGGCCGTCGTTGCATCGCCGGAGCACCTTGCAACAACGCCTGGGACTCCCGCACCCACTGCTGCAACGCCCTCAATTGCTCGGTATTGGCGTGGCATTGGCTGTAGTTGTCGACGACGCTGGCGGCGACGGTAGAGAGTGCAAGGCCCGAGGCGCTGCCATCAGTGACGCTGGGGCCTGCGGCCAGGGGCAGGTTGGCGGCGCCGGCGTCGTGCACCCGGACAAAACCGTCAGGCACGACACAAGCGTCATCCGCAGTTTTAGTGACATAGATAGGAACCTCTTTGATAAGGCTGGCGCCCGCCTGGTGGACCTTGACGATGCGATCGACGTACTCGACCACCACCTTTTCCTTGACCGTGCCCAAAGCCTGGCCTTGCTCAAAGGATTGCCTGAGCCGAGTCTCTTCAAGCGCCTGGTGGTTAATCCGCTCATTACTGGCACCGCTGACGTAGCCGAGGGCATAGAGCAGCCCGGCCGCGATGACGATGGCCAACCAGTTGCGTAGGTTCATCGCAAGGCTCCTTTGCCGAGATGAAGGACGAGATTCGGTAGCGCTGCGTTCGCCCCCAAAGAGGCGCCGCGGTTGATAGGACTGGACGCCTGCAGCCCGTGTCGCCCGAACCAAACCCGACTCTGTGGCAGCGCAGAAATACCTCCTGCCTACCGCTCAGATCGCCGGCAGACACAACACCGCCCGCGCCCTGGCCCAGAGCTGCAGGCGATCCTGCAGGCCGTTCAGACCGCCATTGATCCGCCGGGTAATGCTGTTGAACTCGTCGCGATCAGCCAGGGCATTGAGCCCGCCACGCTCCCAGAACCAGGCTGCCGATTCGGCAGCCCATTGCGCTTGCTCCAGCAACTCCGGCAATTCCAGCAGGCGTTCATCGCCGAACAGCCCGAGGCTGCATTGGCGATAGTTGCTGCGGCCGGTGATCTGGATCAGCCCACGCCCGCGATACCGCTGGCCATCGCCATCGGCCTCAGGTGTATTGCCCAGGCGCGCGGCGAGAGTGCCGGTGTCGTACTTGCTCAGGTATTGATCACTGCCGAGCTCGCGCACGTATTGCAGTTGCCCGGATTCGTGGCCGATCTGGGCGAGAAAGGCCGCCTGGCGCTTCGGCGTATCGATCTGCCGGTGGGCCATGGCGGTGTTGAGTGGAGAAACAAAAACGCCCGCTTGGCGGCGGGCGTTGGGGAGGATTTGTTGCAGTTGTTGTTCGGTGATAGGCATGGTCTGGTTTTCGAGGTTGGATAAAAAACGCCCCGACAATGCGGGGCGTCTACTCGGTCTGCTCGGCGGCCCAGGAAGGCGCCACAGGACGGTACTGGGTATCCGGAAAATCCGAGGACTGTGGCCAGTCGCGCAAGGCCTGCAGATACACAAGCAGCTCCTTGAATTGAACGGCCGTGAGTGTCGTCGTCGCTTCGATTTCCAGCTGATCGTGGTGACGCTCACGCAGCCACATCAACGAAGCCAACTCGGTATCACGCCAATTGCGCTCGCTACCCTGAGTCGCAGGCAATGATGCGGTTGCACTGTTGATGTAGGCTTGCACCTCTTGTTCGGACATCGGCACCAGATGGCTCGGAATGAAGTGCGCGAGGGCATCGTCATCATAAGCATGGACATTGTTTGCCTGGGGGTTATGGAAGTACTTCATGTACGTAGCTCCGACCAAAGCGGACTAACCGCATTATTAAGCGTCACCGAGTAGGTGGCACCGGCCGGTACAACGAACGTTGTGTAATATGCAATATTTGTCACAGTCACCCCCCCGCAAGTAGCAGAAACTGCACCGGAGTTTATTGATACCTGGACCTGAATTGGGCGGCCAGTGGTGTTGGTGTAGACGGTGCCTGAAACGCGGCTAGCCGTGACGTTCTGCCAGGTCTGCCCATCACCCAAGCCCCGGGGCCGAGCCTCCAACGCTGAGATGTTTACGGCCAAGCCGGAAATATCGATATTTCCCTGGTTAACAGCGGCATTCCAGGCTTTTATGCACCACATGACGGCCAAGTTGCGAGGACGTGTTTCTGTCGCGGTTCTAACAACTCTCGATGCATCAAAATTGACAACGGAGAGCCGCCCGCCGGCGCCTTGGAAACCACCGGCATCGGCGGTTGCATAAAAAGCCCCGCTCGGCAGCGTCGGAGCGCTATCGTTACGCACCCCTCCCACGTTACCTAAAATGTTCTGCAGCGCATCATTCTGATAGCTACCAAGCACCCGCCCAGCATCAACGCCCCGCCCATGATCCCACCCCCGCAGAAACTCCCCCCGCGACTCAGGCAACCGGAAACTCCCCGCCCCCTCGCCTCCGGTATTGAAAGCAGTCCCCAGGTACGCCGCCAGATCCGGATAAGCCGCAGCGCTCTGCACACTGCCATCCACCTCCAGGAACCCCGCCGGCACCGTGCCCTTGGGAAACGGCACCATGGCCCCCACCGGCAAGGCCGACATGTTCTTCAGCAGCGCCTCGATCTCGGCCTTGGTGTAGGTCACCGACTTGGTATAGGCATCGGTAATCCCATACTCGGCCAGGGTGGTACGAATCTTCTCCGGCGGAATCGAATCGCGGACGATCTTCTGGATCGCCGCCAGCAGCTGATCATGCTCGGCTTCGGCCGGCTGCTTGCCTCCGGCTCGAATTACATTGAGCAGTTCATCAGTCACCGCATTCCCCCACTCGGAAGAAATCAATGAGCCGACTTGCCCCGTGACCGGGTTCTCATCGACAAACTTGCCATTGACCAGCCCGACACTGGCCACACTCTTTGGATAATCCACTCGTTCATCCTCTAGTCATAGTTGATGTACACCTGGGTATGTGCCGGCGTACTGCGATGGATCAGGCACTCCAGGGCGCTGCCCGGGTTCGTGCCAAAACGTTCGCCCCAATAGCTCGCGCCGAAGCGCCGGCCCAGTTGCAAGCGCCCGCCGGTATTGAGGGTCCACATGAAGTTCGCTCGCCAGGTGCCAAAGTGCGCCTGGCCGAAGCGTGAACGCCCCATACGCGGGGTGCTCTGTTCGCTGACGCTGGCGTTGGGGTAACCCTGACTGCGGGCGATCTCGACGAAATAGGCGGCGCGTTGGCTGCCGACGGCCAGCAAGCGCCGGCGCACCGCCAGGCGCCGGTCTTCGAACAGCGGGGCCAGGCCCAGGCAGGGATCGGGCAGGTCCATGACCTTTTCCCAATCGGCCACCAGTTCGCTGACGCCGGCCGGATCCATCTCGTTTTGCAGGTCCACGGCTCGGGCGTCGATGCGCGCCAGCTCCTGGGACAGGCCCAGCAACACTCGCTCAAGCTCCGGCACCCGCTCCGGATCCCAGGCCGGGCCACTGGGCAGCAGGCTGCGCAGTTGCTCCTGGTACTGGGCGGCACTTCTCAGGGCTGCCATTCACAACCTCCGAATACCAGCAGTTGGTTGTTTCCGGCAGGGACATCGGCCAACGGTGCCAGCAGCCGGTGATCCTGCTCACCGGTGGCGCTGCTGATGGCTTCGCGGACATGACTCAACAGCAGGCTCTGGCCAAGGCCGGCCTCACGGCTGTGCAGGTCGCGCAACTGGTCCTCGACCGCGGCACGCACCGCGCTGGTGTCGGGAGTCAGGCGCAGTTTGTAGGTCACCGGCTGCATCACCGGGGCCAGCACATACACCTGGGCCGTCACCGGACGCAGTGGCTCGATGTAGGCCGCCACCAACGCCAGTTGCTCAGCATTGGGAATGGGTTGCGCATCGTCGTCACGCATGACAAACAGGCCCACGGTGCCTGGCCCCAGATAATTGCGTCGGCACCAGGCACGGGTGATTCCTGGACATTCCAGGGCCCAGGTTTCGTAGTCGTCTGCCGAGCCGCCGTGGGGAATGATCCGGTATGAGCGGATCACCCGGGCCCGCAGGGACTCGAGGCTTTCCTTGGCCACACCTCCGGTCAGGCCCGGGGCCTGCACCGTGAACGGGTTGCTGATGCCCTGCACTGGCTGTACCGCGATCAGGCTCAGGCCGGCATCGGCATTGCCCAGGGCGCCACCATCGACCGCCTGGATCGTGGTGCGGTTGAGCCCAGCGCTGGTGGTGCGGGCCGCGGTCACCTTGTAACTGCGACCGTCGCTGCTCTGCAGCAGCGTGTCGACATCCAGCACCGCACCGGCCGCAGCAGTGAAACTGACGCTGCCAGTGGCCGCTTGAGCAGCTTTGCGTGGCTGGTTCAAGCGCAGGGCAGCGATGCGCTCCAGGGTCGACTCATCGGCCTGGTCCGGTAGGATCTGCTCGGCGATCCAATCCAGGTAGCCATACAGGCCAAAGGCGGCCCCGCTCAGGGTGCGGGCCAGCACTTGGGCATCGGACTGGCGCAGCGAATCGCTGGCCAGGTCGCTTTGGGTGCGCTGAATCAGCACCGGCAGCGAAGGCGTTTCAAACGGCATAGGTCACCTGCCAACTGTGAATGGGGTTGATGTCCAGGCGCTCACCGTCGGCCAGGATCAGCACCGTGCGCAGGTTCAGGCGCTGGGCATCGAGGCGTTCGCTGAGGATCTCGATCGCCTTGCAATGGCCATCGTCGATCAGCCACTGCAAGGCCTCACGGGCATAGAACTCGGCGTCGAGCTGGGTCTGCCGGGTCAGCTTGACCCGGCGTAGCAGCCACAGCCGCGAGCCGATACGGTCGTCGGCCACGCTGGGAAAGCTGTCGCCCCACCAGCCATAGCGCTGGTCGTCGTCCAGGGCGTCGTCATCGGCGGCGCGGCGCCAGGTGAACAGGCTGATTTCCACCGCTCGGGTCAGGGCGTTCTTCAGGTCATAGGTGGCAAACATGCTTAACCTCCCACCGGCGCGCCGGTCTGCCCCGGGCCGGGTTGCACGCCGCTGTGGACGTGGTTGATCTGGCTGATGCCGGCGGCAACCTGATCGCCCTGGGAGACGATCTTGCCGCTCATGCTCAGGGTCGGGCTGTCGATGGTGACGCCGCTGCTGGCGCGGATATTCAAGGTGGCGGTGTCGATGTCGATGACCCGCCCGCGCTTGAAGTGGATCTTGTCGCCCTCGTCGGTGTAGATCGCCACTTCACCGGCGGCCAGGGCCTTGAGGCGATAGCGCCGGTCGGCGACCACCAGCACCACCCCATGGGAGCGATCGCCGCCGAGGAAGGTGGCGATGCCCTCGGCGCCAGCCAGGGGGTTGCTGGTAAAACCGTAAGGCTCGAAATGCTCCATGTCGTCGTTGACCTCGCCGGCGGTGAGGCGCATTTGCAGCGATTGCAGTTTGTTGGCCGAGTGGGCGAGCACCACGGTGCCCCGCGCCAACAGGCGTGTCAGTAGGCTCATGCTGGGTTCCTTCGGAGGGTAGGAGCCGGCTTGCCGGCGAACGGGGATTGCGCGGTTTCAGGCCTTGGGCGAGCCGGGGTTGGCGTCAAAGGTCTGCGGCGGCGCCACCTGCAAGGTGGTGATGGAACCCCGGTCGGACAGCGACCAGGTGACCTTGGAGATCAGCATGTCCTGGTCGAAACCCAGCACCGGGTCGATGACCCGCACCAAAGTGTTGTGTCGCCACAAATCACCATTGCTCTGGCGCCAGCCCTGCACCTGATAGGTGGTGGTCAGCGCCTTGCCGGTGCGGGTGCCGCACTCCCAGTCAGCCCGCTGCTGAGCCAGTTCGACACTCAGTTGCGCCGCTTCGTTGATCACCGTCACTCGCTTGCGCGGGGCGCTGGTATCGCTGGACTGGCCGGACACCTCGCAGACCGCGACACCGCTGCTCTGGTCGCTGCCCTTGTGCTGGCCGATCACCCGGTACTCGGAAAACACCGCGGAAAAGTCCATCGGCGCATTGGCCGAGAGAATGTTCTTGCCCAGCTCCAGCGCATCGCCGGCACGCCCGCCGCTGCCTGGTGCCGCCAACAGCAGGTAGCCGTCGGCATCATCGGTGGAGAACACCCGGTACAAGGTCAGCAAACGGTCGATGGAGGCGAACACTGTCTCCCCGGGCACGATGCTGTGGGTGTGCAACTTGCTGGTGGGTGCAATCTCGCTGCGCACTCCCACGCCGTAAGAGCCGGCCAGGGCGCGGACGATACTCAGCACATCCTGCTGGCGCCACTGGCTCGGCCGGTTGATCGCCGCGCAATCCACCAGATCCTGGGTCAGGGAGCTGCCCTGGATGCTCAGGCTGATCTGCTTGCCGTCGTAGCTCACCGGCGCCTGGTAGACATGCCCGGTGAGCACCAGGTCGCAACCGATGCGCACCTGGCAGCGAGCGCCCGGGCGGATCCGTACCTGCCCATCCTGCCCCGGCCATTGCCAGGTGATGTTGAGGCTGAAGGTGCGGAACTGGCGCTCCAGGTCCGCCGTGATCTCCACGCTTTTCCAGCCGCTGTAGTCCAGCCCGTCCACCGTCAGGGTGACGATATTTGCCAGTTCGTCCATGGATCACTCCCGCGCAATCTGCAGATCGGCCGGCGGCAGGAAGCCCGGATGGGCCACCCGGTTGCGCTGCACCACTTCGCCGACCCGCGTCGCATCGGCAAACCGCTCATAGGCCAGGACCAGCGCCGGCATGCTGCTTTTGGGGCTGAGGCTGACCAGCCGCACACCCGATGAAGCCACCGCATTGAGGTGGCCCTGCAACTGCTGACGCAGGGTGTTGAGCGCCTGGTAGTGCACGGGCTCGGCCTTGAGCGCAGCTTGCCAGATCACTTCGTTGAGCTGGTCGCGCAGGGCCAGTACATCGTCAGCCACTGGTACCTCCAGGCGCTGCACTGGTTGGCTGGCCTGCTGAGCCAGGGGCGGCGTGCTTTTGAGCTGTACCACCGGGGTGGCTACCGGCAAGGCCGACACCAACCGGGCGATCTGCACCAGCAGCGCATCCTGGACCAGGTTCGCCACCGCCTCGGCCGCTGCCGTGGTGTCCTTGCCGGTGGTCAGCTTCGGTGCATCGATGCGCCTGGCCGCCTCCACCTGCTGGGAAATATCGGCGAGCATCTGCCGATAGCCGGTACGGGCAAAATCCTTGAGCCCGCGCACATCCTCCAGCAACCCCTTGAACTCCGTGCTCAGCTCCTTGGGTATTTCCTTGACCGCCTTGACCAGGGTGTTGAGGTCGCCATAGAACTCGATCAGCGGCTTGAACTCGTGTTCGATCACCGCGTAGACCTCGGTCAATCCCTTGCGCAGCGAATCCACGCCGATCCGCGCCTGCTTGATCAGGTGGGTGGCGAACTCGAAACGCAGCAGCGCCGAGCCCAGCAAGGTATCGCTGGCCACCAGCACCTGCTGCTGGGTGTTGACCACCGCCGAAGGAAAGCGCAGCGGCAGGTCCGGGTAGAACTTCAGGCTGAAGGTCACCAGGCCGCCGTCCTGGCGGCTCTGGGTCATCTCGCACTCGCCGACCTTGACCTGCATCCGTCCAAGCCACGGATGCACCAGCTCGCCGCTGCCCTCCTCCAGGGCCTTGAGCAACTGGTCGCGCTGCTCCAGGCAATCGCTGCCGACAATAAAGGCCGTCAGGTCATGGACTTTCGCCTGCTGGCCCAGCCCTTCGAAAAATGGCTGGTCGCGCTGCGGGTATTCATGCAACTGGCCTTTTTGCCCCACCGGGGTTTTCGCCTGGTCGACCCAGAAGGGCACGCCGCGAAAGGATGCGGGCAACAAACGATCACGCCAGTTATCCGCCATGGGAACCTCCTAGGGAAAGTGAGCGATAGCCCAGAGTCGAAGCGATGTTCAAACCCGGTTGATTGGTCGTGGCCTGTTCGGCGCGCAGGCCAGCCGGGGCGTTTTCGAAACGCAGGGTCAAACCGCCTTCGAGTTGGGTGCGGTTGTTGGCGGCGTTGTGCTGGATCAGGGCACTGGAGCTCTGGGTCAGCGAGCTGCCCTGGGTGGCGGCAAAGGGTGAGGCCAGCCCGCCTGTACCCTCGGCATTGATCTGCTTTTGCGCCTCGGTAAAGCCTTCGACCTTGCCGGTGACAGTGGCAATCAGCCCGCCGAAGCCGCCCTCGAACAGCTCCTTGATCGGCACCATCAGTGCTTGAAGCTTGCTCCACAGCCCGGAAAACCAATCGGCGATGGGCGCCCAGTGGGTCATGATCAGCTCCATCGGCGACCAGTCGAACAGGGCTTCAATAACCTTCCTGATCGAGTCGATACCCGGTTGCAGCTCGGCCCAGACCGAACTGAAAAAGCCCGTGACCGCACCCCAGTTGTTGTAGAGCATCCCCAGCGGGGAAAAGTCGAACAGGGTTTGCAGAACCTTCTTGACCCCGTCGATACCCGGTTGCAGCGCCGCCCAGATCGAACCGAAGAAGCCCGTGACCGCGCCCCAGTTGTTGTAGAGCAGCACCGATGGGGAATAGTCGAACAGCGTCTGCAACACCGTCTTGATCGCCTGAATGCCCGTTTGCAACACAGCCCAAATCGACGCGAAGAAGCCGCTGACAGCCCCCCAGCTCTGGGTGATCAGGTCCATCGGCACCCATTCGAACAGGCCTTTCAGAAAGGCCATCGCCGGCACCGTCAAGGCCTTGAGGGACTCCCAGATAGAGGCGAACAGCCCCGTCAGCCCAGCCCAGTTATCGATGATCAGTCCCAGAGGCGACCAGGAGAACAGCTCCTTGAGGAAGCCGAACACCGAGGCCGTCATCGCCTTGATACTGTCCCAGAGCCCGGCAAAGAACGCCGTGATCGCCCCCCAGTTGCCAATCAGCATGCCCAGGGGCGTCCAGCTGAACAGGGTGCTCAGCACCTCCATCGCCTGCGCCGCGAAGCGCTTCACACCTTCCCAGAGGCTGACAAAAAAGGCCGAGATCGGCGTCCAGTTGGCAATGATCACCCCGGCGGCCAGAGCAATGCCCATGGCGATCAACATCACCGGGTTGGCCTTGGCCACGGCGCCCATCAGGTCGAGCACCTGGGTCGCACCGGTCACGGCGGTTTGCATCGCCGAGAAGGCGATGGCACCCATCGCCAGTCCTTCGACCAGCTTCGGGTTCTCGTCGAGCAGCGTGCCCACGCTGTTGAGCATGGGCTCCAGGCCGACCACCAGCGCCCCCACCGCCGGCACCAGCGCAGCATCAATGGCCGAGGACACCTTGGCCATCGACTGACTGAATACATTCATGCCTTTGGCCGCGTCGGCCGGCGCACTGGAATCGCCGACCTCGGTCAGCTTGCCCTTGAACGCATCGCAGGCTTTGATCCCGTCCAGAAACGGGGTGATCAGGCTGCCGCCCTTGAACAGGCCGCTGATGTCCAGCTTGCCCAGCCCGGTCTGCTCAAGTTTTTTCCTGAAAGAGTCGACCTTGCCTTGAAGGGCGACCAGTTTGGGTGACAGTTCGTCGATGCCGGTCAACAGCACCGACTTCTTCTCTACGGTTTGTGTCTCTGCCATCACTGCACCTGCTGCATCGCATTGATCCGTTGCGCGTGCTCCAGGGATTCGCGGAGCACATCCAGTGGCCTGGCCATCATCTGTTCGGGGTCAACCTTCCAGAACCAGGCCAGGTCATAGGCGACAGCGATCAGGTCGGCGATGGCTGCGATGCCGCACTCATGAAAAAACTCGCCACCGCCCAGCTCAGGGCGTTGAGGTCCACCAGGTCCAGCTGGTTCACCGAGGACGGTGGAATGCCGGCGCAGACCGCGATGTACTTGGCCGCGACATCCATGTCGAGGCTGACCTCTTCGCTCTTGTCGATCTTGTACGGCAGCGCCTTGATCGCCCGCACTTCCTGCACCGTCGGGCGGCGCAGGGCGAGTTCGGCCAGGGGCTCGCCGTGGGCCTCGATGGGCACCTGCAGCTTCACCAGGTTGCTCATTGCCAGGTCCCCTTCTGCCCTTCGAAGTTCAGCTCGATGCTGGCGTCGTCGCCCTTGGCCACCGGCTCATCCACCAGGTAGGCGCCGGCCAGCACGTAGACCTTGCCGTTGGCGAACTCGCAGGTGACGGTCATGTCGACGCCTTCGATCAGTGGCTTGAGCGGAAAGTCCGGGGTGTGCAGCGCGGTGACTTTGAACGACGGGGTGAGGTCGGTTTCCTTGTAGAAACCCGGAACCACGGTTTCCCGCTTGACGGCCATCAGCGGCGCTTCGCAGCCGCCGCTGATGGTCAGTTGGGCGCCGTCCACTTTGACGTAGCAGGTGCCCGCGATCAGTTGACCCATGATGTTTCTCCCAAAAAATAAGCCCGCTCATGGCGGGCTGAAAAAGCGTATTGATGCAGGTCCGGCTCAGGCCGCCGCGTCGTACTGCAGGCGGAATTGGTTGAGCAGCGCGAACACCCGCAGGCCGTTGATGTAGTCCGGCGGGAACAGCACGTTGACCCGGCTCGGGTCCTGCACGTCGCGTTCGACGATCAGGTGCTCGGCGAACAGCTCGGCGTTCTCCACATGGCCTTCCAGCTCCAGCTTGGCGTACTGGGCGATCAGCTCACCGCGAATGGTGCTCGGAGTGACGATCGGCTGGCCGGCGCCGAAGCGGGTGCCGTCGGCGGCCAGCTTGTGGCGTCCGTACTTGCTGGTGATCACGCTTTGCAGGCGACGCACGATGAACGCCGACTGGTGCATGGTTTCGCTGTCCAGGTAAGAGTTGTCGGCCTGGCCGTAGGCGTTCTTTTGGTAGGTGGTGATGGCCCGCTGAATGCGCATATAGCCGCCTTCGTAGTAGGCGGTGGCGATGCCGTAGTTCAGCAGCGACTGGCGTTCGGTCAAGGTGAAGCGCTCGCTGGCCGGCGCCGGATCGACGCCCGGCAGGCTGCCGCTCTGGGTCGGACGGCTGGCGTCGGCGGAGATGAACACCGAGGTCCGCGCCGCCAGGGCCGCGGCCTGGACCCACACCGGTTGCGGCACGCCGTTTTCCAGGGCCTGAAGGGTGATGTGCTGGTCGTTGCGTGCCTGACCGGCCGCCACCAGGGTGCCGACGGTGCCGCGCTTGGCGCTGTAGACATGGCCGAACAGCTGCTTGGCCCAGGACCAGCGACCGGTGCTGTCATCCATGACGGCTTGCCAGGCATTCAGGCTGGCGGTGTCGGTCCAGGGCATGCAGATGAACTCGAACGGCTCGTCGCCCAGGGCGGCCAGCGCCGCGACCTGATCCGGTACACCGGTGCCACCGGCCATCTTGCCCAGCACCAGGGTCAGGCCCGCCGGAGTCTGTTCGCCATTGCTCTTGCCCAGGCGATTGAGTTGCAGGCTGATGTCGTTGCCGCTGTCGCCGGTCCACTTGGCGTTCAGGGTCACAGTGCCCTCGACGGCGGTCGCAGTCACCGGCAGATCCAGCGCCGCGTTGACCTTCAAGGCCAGGGCGCTGGCCGCCTGGACCGCAGTGGTGCCGCTGACGATGGACGCCTGCACCCGCACACCGCCCACGTAGAGGTTGAGCAAGCCGCTTTCACTGGCAGCGCCGGTGATCTTCACTTCGGCCTTGGCCACGCTGCCTTCAGTGCTGTGCAGCGGCAGGCACCAGATCTCGCCCACCGGGTCGGTCTTGCGCCAGGTTTCGTACATCGAAGCAAGCATCGAACCTTGCCCACCAATGCTCTTGGCCAGGGCCACGCTGGACACCAGCACCAGCTTGCCGAGGTCGTCACCAGTCTGGTTGTCATTGACTTGGGCGACGATCAGCCGGCGCATGGCCGAAGACGCGCTATTGGCCGCAGAGTTGTCCATCTCGGCGTAGAACAGCGGTACACGGATGTCCGCCGGGATATTGCTGAAACCGATCGCCATTATTTGGCTCCTTGAGATTTCGCCGCTTTCACGGCTTTGCTAGTGATATCGCCATCGGCCAGGCGGCGACGCCACCAGGCGTTGTCTGGCACTTCACGGCCCTCTGCCGGCAGCAGATCGCCTGCTTGCGGATCGGGTACGGCACGGCCGGCAACCGGCAGCACGATGATGCGTTTGCTCATTGCTTCAGCTCTCCTGAGAAAGTCAGCTCCAGGCGCCCGTCGGGCCCCGGGCGTTGCAGATTGGGGTCCGCCGGATCGATGGCATCGACCCGCACCGTGACCCCGGTAAAGGACGGCAAGCCGTCGAGTTCACGCTCATGCCAGGTTTCCGCCGGCTGGCTGGGCAGGTTGCGGCCCAGCTGGAACTCGGCGAAAAAGCGCAGGCGGTAGAGCAGGCGGGTGGCGTCGAGGGACAGCAGTTCGCCGCCGTCGTACTGGATCGGGTTGTATTCGGGACCGGGCTTGAAGCCGACCAGGGCGCGCCAGACTTCGGCACGCATGTCGTGGAGTTGGTCCAGGGCTTGTTGTGGGTTGGTGGCGTCGAGAAGCAGGACGACTTCGAAGCAGTCGCGGATGGTTAAAGCGGCAGTGTTTTGAGTGGTATTACGAATCGCCCGATCAGCCAAGGGCAGGACATAAGCTAAGGGGGGGAACAGCGCACCACTACCTTCAAGAGTAGGCAGATCAATACTGACCATCAGCAAATTAAAATTGCTGGAACAACAAACTTTCAGTTGATTAAAGACTGGTGTTGACTTCACGTGGAACTCCACCAATTGTGATGGATCTGGCGGAAAGGTTCTGGATGGTGATTTCAACCATCAGATAGGCTCAGATCAAATTGAATTGCGGCAACCAGCAGTCAGTTCCCGAGAAAACTAGTCGTGATACTTTCCGCCAAAGGCTGAGAAACACCTATTCAAAGCAGACAGCAGTCCAACAAACGAACTAGCTAAACATCTGACCAGGTTTAAAAAAAGCTCAAATATTCAGAATTGGCATCGCTGGGAGATCATAAAAAACCGCCCCAGGGATACCACTTGGAAACATACCGGACGGAGCATCCATAAAAGATTCCAGATACAACGAAGGAACTCCAGAAGATGCCCAGCCCAGGCCGACTTCGGTAACAACAGAAACTTGCCCACGATTGGTATTTACAACTCCAAAAAAACTGTAAGGCAAAATTCCGATAGCAACATACTGACCGTTCTGCACCGAACTAAACTTATAATGATAAAGGTCATCACGACCATTAACATATGGACTTCCTCCGACTCTCATCCAGTCAGTTGTTTTTCCGGAAACCTCTCCAGAGAAGGTCAGCATCCGCCGGCCTGCATCAAACACTTTGTTGCCGCCTTCGTTGAAAACTGACAAGGTCCATTGTTCACCAGAAGGGAGGTCTGTAGCATAAACCTGCCATTGCAAGGAGATGACTGCGGTTCTCACACGGACCGAAAAACCAGACCATGCTCCTGGTACGCCAATAGCCGTAACCCCACCGATTTTCCCGCCTCCTGTCCATTGAGATGCACAGATGACAGGCGGACTATTTGAAGTTATCAAAAAAGAAAATTTGATATCAGTAACACCAACGCCACAAACAGTTACTCCCGATGTAGCCAATGAATAATTCAGAAATTTAGAATCAACCAGCATGTCTCCGTCAGTATTTTTTATAATTATTCCGAAGCTCATAATTTAACCACCAAAATCAACTCACTAGGACACAAATATGCTGGTCGGTAGTACCATGCATAGCTCCATACGATTTGACCATCCAAGAGATAGACCGAAACACCTACCTGCCCAGGAAGGCCTTTAGGTATTGAGTAAACGTAAGCATTATGAGGCCCATACCCAGGTACCAACTTGCTACCGGCCTCAATCTGACCAACCGAGAATCGCTCTACCACACGCAAAGCCCGACCGGTCATCGAATTTATGAGAGTTCCTTGGGAGTCAAATGTCGCCAGTCCGAAACTCATGCGCTCAAGTCTCCTATCTGTACACGCATCTTCCCAGCAAGATCGAAAACCTTGATTGCACGATTCGTTACCATCAAGCGCCCACCACCTGGTACCGAGCCGTTAAACTCAAGTTTCCCCATCTTGTCTAGACGCCAACCCTGCACATTTTCAACAAAGTCATCCGACTGAATATATTTACCGATCATGGCGTTCGTAATTGTCCCACTCTTGATAAAGGCGGTATCAATATAAGCAGCACCATCTTGAATGACGAATGGAGAGTAGATTTTATTAGAGTTCGGATCAACCACGGCAAATCGATTGGCCGCTATTAGTACTTGGCTAGTAATGTGACCTTTCTTGTTCTCAACCCCAACACCAATACCTGCCAAATAGGGTGTTCCGTCAACGGTAAGTTGGGTCTTGACCGAGTACATAGCTGCGAGTTCGGTTTTCAACGCATCAACTTCAACCTGAGCGCCTCCGCCTGAGTCGATCTTTTCCAGCAAGTGCTGGCTCAACTGAGTCTCGGTGATCTGGTCATTGAGGTAATCCAGAATCGGACCAGCATCAGCCGAAGACTGGCCCGTCACAGGCCCAAAGAACGCTCCCACGTTACCGATGCGATCCACCAAACGAGCCCAAAAGAAAAACCGCACGCCGGCAGCCAACCCCATGATCGTCAGATCCGTCTGCGGATAAGCGTAATCACCAAACTTGCTAGCCGTTCCGACGTCATTGGTCTGGCTGTACCAGATCTCGGTTCGCTGCAGATCCGCAGTGACAACACCCGCCGGAATGCCCCACTTCAACTTGATGCCAAACACAATCGACTCGGCGGTGAACGACGCCACCACCGGCGGGGGCGTGGTCTTGCCATTGAGTACGGTCTCAGTGGAAGTCGCGAACACCGAGCCAATATCCAGCGAATTGATCGCTCGCACCTTGGCCACATAACGACCGGCATAGATCCCGCTGACTTCAATCGAGGTCGCGCCAGTACGCCCGGCGAACACCCACTCACCCTCGTTCTTGCGCCAGTACACCTCGTAAGCAATTGCGTTTTCAGGTCGATCCCATTCAATGGTCATGACACTGACCGCGGTGCCCTGGTCGACAAAGTGATCATTGCTCAGTCGCACATTGCTCGGCGGTCGCTGCACACTCGGCGGAATCACCGTCACCGGGGGGTGCTCGATCCGCGCGCCGTTATCAATCGCCTCAAACTTGCTGGCTACGTGCTTGACCGCGCTGATGCTGTATTTGATGGCGTCATCGCTGAAGTCTTCAGCCACTGACAGCACCCGGAATTGTTGGGCTGCCAAGGTCGGCGAGTCGATCGCCCACATCGATTGCTCTGGCGGCAGCGCCTCCAGCTTCTTCTCCAGCACCACTCGCTGGACTTCAGCAGGAAAGCCGGTGGTATCGAAGGTTATGTCGCCGTTGTCCCAGGTGATCCCGGTGCTGTCCCAGGTCAGTGGATACCCCACCGACTTGATCAGCCGCGAGATGGCCTTGCCAGTGGACATGATCAGGGTGACGGTATCGCCCGGATAGGCCTTCACATCGGCGTCGAGCACCAGGGTATCCAAGGTCGCAGAACGCAGTCGCCCGCCAATCCTGCGCCCTGCCCTGTCGTTGTCCGCCACCCGGATGATCTGCCCCGGACGCGCCAGGGTGCCATCCAGGCCCACGGCGAAACTCACGCTTTCGGTTTCCAGGCGGTTGGTCAGCAGCGCCCATTTGCCAATGCGCTGGGCCTGGGCCTGGGAGGTGCAGCCGGTGGCGGTGATTTCGGTCTGTTGCACACCGTAGCGGGCTATGCCTTCGGGGTCATCGACGTACTGCACCTTCTGCCGGTAGAAGTCCGCCGGGTCGTTCCAACTGACCAGGGCCACGCTGAAGCGGGTTTTCTTCGCCGAGCCGCCGTAGACGAACTTGCCATCAACCACGTTGGCGTTGCTGTAGGTGTACACCGGGTCTTCGGGCATATCGGCCACGGCCATTACCGAGCCGGCACCCCAATAGGCCATGCCACGGAAGGTGGTGGCCAGGTCCTGTAGCACTTTCAGGGCGTCGGCGCGCACCGACAGGTAGAGGTTGCAGGTGAAACGTGGCTCGGTACCGCCCTTACCGTCGGAGACCGGTTGGTCGCAGTACTGACCGATGCGGTACAGCTCCCACTTGTCGACCTGGGCAGCGTTGAGCAAATGCCCCAGGCCATAGCGCTGGTGCAGCAGCAGGTCGTAGTAGATCCAGGCCGGGTTGTCGGTCCAGGCCGACTTGAAGGTGCCATCCCAGACGCCGCTGTAGATCCGGGTCTGCGGGTCGTAGTTGCTGGGCACACGAATGATCCGCCCCTGCAGTTCGAAGGAACGGGTTGGAATGGATTGGAACTGCGAGGCATCGAATTGCAGGCCGATAATCGCTGAACCCGGGTAGCGCAACTTGGCATCGATCACATCGGTGATGGACTCGACGCTGGTGGTGTCGGCAATCGCACCGCTGCTGGAGTTTGGCGTCAGGCGCCGCACACGAACCGTCCAGCCGGCAGTGGCCGTCGGCAGGTCAACGCGATGGGAGCGCTCGTACTTGCTCGAGGTCTTGCCACTGAAGGCCGCTTGCAGCACTTCCACGAAGGCACCGCCATCGGTGGAGAGGTCAATGGCATAGCGCACCGTATAGCCATTGGTGTCGCCGTTGCTGGTATTGGTCTGCGCCAGCCGCGAGACCGCCAGGCGAATGCGCACCGCCGACAACTGCAGGTTGGTGATGGCCTTGCTCCAGGGCTGATCGCTGCGCAACTCAACGGCCACCGAAGACTCGTTTTCCACCGCCGGAAATCCCGGGATGTAGGTCTGGTCCTGGCTGCCATTACGGACATCAAGGGTGACCCCGGAGAAGTTCAGGCTGCCGTCGGCGTTGGCCAGGGGCGTCTCGTTGAGAAACACAGAGCGCTTGCCGTTCTTCAAGCCCAGGATCTCGCCTTCGCTGACGAGGTCGAGGATCCGAGCATAAGCCGTGCTTTGCAGGCTGTCTGGCGCCTCCACGGAGGGACGGGGCTTGGAGCCGCCGCCTTTGCTGCCAGCGAGATTGAGATCAGTCATGACTTTCCTTCAGGCGAAATAAGGCCCGCGCAACGGCAGGCTGATGAAAGACGGATGTGTTTAGAGTTGGTCTTGGGCGTAGATGCACGCGCTGATCACCGCGCTGCCGACAGTCAATTGGCCGTACAGCAAACCCACTGGATTACCCTGAGCACTGATATTGGCTGGGCCATTGAAGCTGTAGCTGGGACGGTTTTCCGGACGGTCCTGGGCACCCAGCCCCTTGGCCTGAGGAGCCAGCATCTGCATTGCACCGCCGATCATCAGGGCTGCCCCCATCTGATAAAGAAACGGGGAAGATCCCGCCAGGGGGGTAAACGACAAGACAAATGCTGCCGCCACCAGTACCGCACCAACGATGGTTTGCAAGCCGCCAGCCCGTTTAGAACCGCAGATCACCGGCACAATGCGAATCGTTTCCTTACCGGTAGGCCGCTCCAGGTCTTCTTCGGCCAGGTTCTCTCGCCCCTTGAATACGGCAAACCGCAACCCTTTCTCGGCACTCCCCATCATGTAACGTTCAAAGCCCGGAAACTGCCGAAAATAGCTCATCACATCCTTGAAGCCCCCTGCCGTGGTCACTCGATGCTCACGGCCAAACAGACGTGCCAATGAGCCTGACAACAGCACGGTTTGCATTTTTTGTTGCTCTATCGCCAAGCCCATGGGTCTCTCCAGGCAATAAAAAACCCGCATCGGCGGGTTTCATCTAAATTGGGTGGCGTGGTTCACAGCTGATCCTGTGCATAGATCCCAGCACTGATCACTGAACTGCCCACAGTCAACTGACCGTACAGCAGCCCCACCGGATTGCCCTGGGCACTGGTATTGACCGCGCCATTGAAGCTGTAGCTGGCGCGGTTGTCGGGACGGTCCATGGCTCCCAGCCCCTTGAGCTGCGGTGACATCATCTGCATGACCCCGCCCATGGCCATCGCGATGCCCATCTGTGCGGCAATAGTCCACCCCGTGGTGCCCGTGGTACCGACAAATGTCGACGTTCCTCCAGCAGCCAGCGCACCACCGGAGAAGTAAGAAGCCGCCACCACCAACGCGACGCCAATGATCGTTTGCAGCCCACCTGAACGCTTGCTGCCGATCAAGACCGGCGCAATACGGATATCGCTGTTGCCACTGGGCGCGTTCAAACGGTCGTGACCGATATTGTCGCGCCCCAGAAACAGCGAGTAGGTCAGTCCGCGGTCCTTGGACTCCATCAGGAAAGCCTCGAATCCCGGAATCAGGATGCACAAGGCTCTTACCGCTTCCGAGGCATTGCTGACCGCCAGCCTGTGCACCCGGCCAAAACGTGCACCCAGGGTGCCGTAGAGGCGGATGACCCGGATTTTTTGCTGATTCATCACATCACTCCCGGGAACAAGATCCTCGGTTGAACTCAAGGAAAGGCGATGCACTTCAAGCCATCGCCATAAGCTGGCGATGTCGCCAGATGCTGACCGTTACCTCGTCCCAGTAACCGCCATAGATGTCGCGCTTGCTGTCACGTCCATAGAGGTGATGGAGGATCGAGCCCGGTGCGGGGAAATGCTCCGGTTCGCTCTTGAGCACGCCATCGGCCAGGTAGATCGCTGCGTGATTGGGCACCGGTGAGCGAATCTGCATCAGCACCACATCCCCCTGGCGCAGATCACTGACCCGCTCGAATCCGGCCTGGGGCAAATGCTCCAGATAGAGATTGCCGCCCTTGTCCCACCAACCGTCTTCACGCTGGTAGTTGCCCAGCTCGATACCCAGCTCCCGACGGTAGTAATCCAGGATGATGCTCAGGCAGTCGTGGATGCCATGGGCAAAGGCCCGGCCAATCAACGGCGCTTGATACCCGGTGGGTGCCAGGCTGGCCCAGTCGCCCTTATGCAAGGTGCCAGCATCGTCCTTGCGTACCTCCAGGATGTGCCAGGGCAGGCCCGAAGCCTCGCAGGCCACTCTGTCCGCCTCGCTGGGAGCCGGCGGGTAATCCGGGTGGCTGTGGATCACCGCCAGCACCTCGCCACGTTCTTCCGCCGCCGCGTAATCCTCGGGCGCCAGGCGAAAATGCTCGCTGGGCGTGGCAGCGGTATTGCGACAGGGCACATAGACCCGCTTGCGCCCCTCGCGGATCAACAGCCCGCAACACTCCTTGGGATACTCGGCCAGGGCATGGCGCTCGATGGCCGACAGGTTCGCTTTGTTCATGGTCAGCTCCGTAGCAGCCCGGCCGCTGGGAATGAACCGAAGGGCAACGGATTGTTTTCGCCGAAACGCAGCTTGCAGCTGCTCAATCGCCCACCGCATTTATCCTTGGCAGCATCGGTGACGATCACATCATTGAGATCCGCCACCGGGCCGCCGTTGTACCCGCAGTAAGGCCCGCGATACCCGCCACAACTGAGCCACCAGCAGACGTTGGCGACAATCTGCCGTCGTGGCAGTTGCACGCCGTTGAAGTCCAGGGCGCTGGCCAGTTCGAACTTCACCACCTCGTTGTCTTCGCTAGACTTGCGCTCGACATACCAGATATCCGGTGGCAACTCCTCTTCAGGGTCGGCTTCCGGCTGGCCATCCAGGTACTTGCCGAGGGTGCGGTGACGAATCAACCGGGCCCCGACCAGGTCCTCGAAGTACAGCACCAGGGCCGTGATAAAACCGCCGACGTTACCGACTGACAGCGTCGGTGTCGGCTGCGCGCCCTTGCCGGTCATTTCAAAACCCTCGGCCTGAATCGGCCAGGGTGAATACTCGAGCCCCTGCCAGAAGATCGACGACTGCTGGGGGTAACCGTGAAAGCGATAAAGCTCGGCGCCGAGGCTGGTGGCGTCGAGCTCAAAAAGCTCCACCCACGCGCCTGGCTCCAGGGTCTGGATATCGGCCGTGATCGGCATGGTGTTTCCTCGGGCAAAAAAAATCCCGCTCAAGGGCGGGCCTGTGGGGCTCAGCGTAGGAACCTATGGGGCTTCGATTCCTGCACCGATCATGGTGCGGGCTTGGGTGCGCTTGGCGGATACATTTTCTGGAATGGTCTTTCCAGTTTCCAACAACCGCATCACATACCAATCGGTTTCAAACAGGTACTTCCGGGCCTCGCGGTCCTCCTGCTCTTTCTGGATGCTCTCCTGGGTAGGTATCGGCTTGATCTTGGACAGGTCCATCTTTCAGTTCCTCGATGACTGGGGGGTGTTCTGGTTCCGGGTCAGGCTGTGGAAGGTCGACGGGACCGTCGCCGGTTGTTGTGACCTTCTCGGGGTACGCCATACGGCGCGGCGCCTGTAGTGGCGTCCTAAATAGAATGGTCAGGTGATACCCGTCCTCGCGGTGCTCGATACCCCCTCGGAAAACAACCTCGTGAACGTCGGCCCCATCAATCATGCTGCCGACCGGAATCGGCGACAGGTCGAAGTCCTGGCCGTCAATCGTGATCACGGCCCCTTTTACAGATATCGTTGTAGGTGTGTAATTGCTTACCTGTGCCTGGGGGCTCAGCTTGATATAGAAGTTCATTATTTCCACCTCCCGATGGCTACGCACGAAATATCAGCGGCTGCGCCAGAAATGACGGAAACAGTCCTAACGTCTAGAACACCGGTAAGTGACGCTACCGTGTTTGATATGCACCAGCAGGCGCTACCAGCAGGGTTATCAGCGGAAAACGACACTGCCGGCCTATCGCCGACAAACGGAATGGCCCATGAAAACCACGTACCAAGGTCAAGCCAGAGCGACCCTTGCTGTATTGACGTGTTAGATGATCTTTTTCTTGCCGTCCAGCAAATCATAGTCCCGTCAGCCAGCAGCACGGCGCGGCCGTTGACGTTCTCGACGTACTGGGTGTCAAGCCGGCGCCACGGAAGAACGGTCCCGTTGATTGATCCCCTAAACCCGAAGTAGCTTGCGTCAAGCGTCATACCAATCTGATTCCAGCTACCTGTTGGTACGTCATAGGTGACGTCGACAAGGGTCCCGAAGTGGTCGGATGGCCTCGCGGGAGAGCCCGGCTCAAATCTTGAGAACCCTGCGACTGGCGGTGTTGCCGTTCCGCTGTACGGAGTCGAGGCGGCTCCCAGCCCGAAGTCGCCAACCTTCAGGATCTCCATCCATGGACTGAAGGTGGTAGGAGTATTTGTGTAGGACCTGTACCATTTCTTTTCACCGAATGGGTGCCCTTGTGTCGCGGTAAACACCTGCGAGCCGCTAGTTGCCGAGTGTGGTGATACCTCAAGGCTCCCAAATACGTCCGCCCTTGGAGCGCCAGTCGCTCCAAGGGCGCAACTGTAGACGCCCTGAGTGAGCGCTTTGTTGAGGTCAGTGATCTTTGGCGGGGAGTTGGTGCCAATCCCGTAGTCACCCTGGAGAACGAGGCGAACTGGCGGCTGATCAACGCCAGCGCTCCAGCGCTTAAACCAGAGCTTGTCGGAGTTGATCGACATGATCAGCTTGCAGCCCCAGGCGGCAGCTCGGCTACCATGGATCGCAATTCCACCCTCGGTATTGGAAGGCGCCCCTGCGGTGTCAGCGGCCCACCCATAGATACCCGTTTCAGGGTTGGTCGAAAGGGTATTACCGGGGATCAGCGCGGTATCTTTGGTCCCGACCCCGTAGTCGCCAGTCTTGAGCACTCGACCCCATGGTCCGGGAGCCACCCCGGCCTGACTGCGAAGCCACATTGCAGCGCCTGCGCCTTGACCGAACGCGAGCTGGGTCCAAAAGCCGGGTGAGTGGGAGACGTGCTGAAGCGAGCACCCGCCCTGCCCTGGCTGGTTCAAGGTGGCAGACGTGACCTTGTGGTAGCCGCCCTTGGTGATCAGGTTGCAATCGTCTGCATCGGCGCCCGTGTCACCGCCCAGGCCGAACTCGCCCTTCTTGATGCTCTGGTTTATCTGGGCCTGCAACTTCGCAAAGGCCTGCAGGACTGTGTCCGTGGCCACGATGGCAGCATTAACCAGCGACCCCAGGCCAGCCAGCGTCGTCGAGCGCACACGGGCGCCAAGCTCAGAACCAGGCACTGCTGCATCAGCCTTCGCCTGTGCGGCCGCGGTACGGGCATCGAGTTGGGCGAAGTTTGCATTGATGATGGCACCGCCAGAACGCAGGTCATGGCCACTACCATCATTCGGCGTACTGCCGATGTTGACTGGATCAATACTCATGGATGAAATGCCTGTTCAAAAGTCGCACTGAGCGAATAAATTCCCGCCCCCAACGGCGAGGGTTGATAAGTCTTGCAGCGATACAAAGCCTGCTCGCCCAAGGGCGGCGTCCAGTAAAACGGCATCGCTCCGGCATGGGCGTCGATAAAGGCGACGATGGGTTTGATCGTCTTGTCGTCGCCGACAAAGGTCAGCGGCCAGGACTGACTCTTGTTGTTGATCCCGTCCTGGGCCACTTGCTGGTAACCGTCGCCAAAGCGCGCCGACTTGAGGCGAAATTCGACACTGCCCACGGGCTCGATCTTGGGTACCCAAGTGAATGTTTCGATAGTCATGGTGTTCTCCGGGCGTGAGCCGTTGCGGCCGCTGGGAATCAGCGGCCGTTGATGACGGACCAGATCTGGCCGCCCGGTTTCAGGTCACGCGCGATCTGCTCGGCAGCGCCCTGTTTTGCCGCGCTGGCGTAGGCATTGGCCAGGCTCTGGGAATTCATGCCGGCACCCGAAGCACCGGCTTGTCCGTCAGGCACGTTGATGGTCTGTTGGATCAGCACTTGCTGATTGCTGGTGGTGCCGGACTGTCCGCCACCCAGTGCAACGACCCCCAGCGAACCGTCGGCAGCGCGACTTAAGGGCATGATTGCCTCTGGGCCGGCTTCACCGAACAGGGCCATAGGAGCCAACATTGGAGCGGTGGCCACCGTGTTGGTGAAGGCACCGCCCTTGGCATGAGGGAATACAGGAGGGGACAGGCTGGACGCATCGATCTGCGGCTTGAATACAGTCGTGGCGCCATCAACCGTGAACGTGCTTGCAGCCGGAGCAGCGCTGGGCCAAAGGCTCATCACGGCCGAGCCGACCATTCCAAACAACGAACTCAAGGCTTTGGACGCCGCCGTCTTCGCCGCCAGCATCGCCATGTCCTTGAGCACCGACTTGGCAAAATCGGAGAAGGAAAACTTGCCCGTAGTGGCGAACTGGAGAATCGCCGCGTCCATCTGCTCGAAAGCGCTGGTGAACACCGCCTTCGACTGAGCGGCGACGTCACCGGCCTTGTTCATGTAATCGTCCCAGGCAGAGGAGGCACCATTTTTCCAGTCGCCGAGAGACTCGCTCATCTGTACATAGTTGCTTTGAATCTGCAGTGTCATGTCACTGTGCTTGGTCTTCAGCTCATCCAGTTTGATGGCATAGTCGTCGGCCCTCTCCGCGCCACGACCATAGGCATCTCCCGCTGGAAACCTGATTCCCGCTGTGTCGGCATAGGTCGCTGGTGCCTGAGTCGCGCCTTGTGGGTATTGCTTGTCCAGGGCCTCGCGTGCCAACGCATACTTTTCATCGTTGGCACTCAGTTGCGTGGCCAGGTCCTGCTGACGCCTCCCCCGCCCCAACTGAGAGGCGGCAAGGGCACCGGAAGTACGCAGTGACTCAAGCTCGGTGGAGTACGCCCGAAACTTTTTTCCAGATGCCTCCAAGGTTTGCGCATACTCGGTTCCAGCACTTTTGTTCTGCTGGAGCAGTGCGTTCAAGGAGCTTTGGCTTTTTGAAAAATCATCGGCCGCTCTGGCAGCCGGGTCGTAAGCCTTGCGTAGATCATCAAAGGCACTGGCAGTCGTATCCAGTGCCGAAGCCTGCGAGTTCGCCAGAGCAGCGGCGATTTTCCTGCCGGCCTCTTCGACCCGTAGCTGCATGTTGCGCATGCCTTGGTCGGTAATACGCTGGGCCTTGTTCAGGGTCCGCTCCAGGTCGCCAAGGTCCAGTTGCAGACTCCCTCGGGAAGCAGTTGCCATAGGTTTCTCCGGGTCATGAAAAAACCCGTCGAAACGGGTTTGGGAAAAGTGGCCTGGGTCAGCGCCACTCGTTCATTGCGCGTTCGAGCGAAAGCCCCAAACGTTGTTCGTGAGGCATGAAGTCCAGTAACTCCGCCATGCCTCCGCCCAGCCGGTGGGTCTGCAGCGCCACCAGGGCGCTGCCCGCCTCCAGCCGCCTACCGGTATGCAAGGAACCATATCGGTCGATATAGCGCCCCCATGCCAGGGCTTCCTGGTAGGTCATGCGTTCCTTGGCTTCGGCAATGGTCCGGCCGCCAACTCCGTTCAGCACCAGCTCGTGCCAGAACTCATCGGCGGCCGTCAGTTTTTTGCCGCACCACCGGTGCCATTGACCTCATTCACCGCATTGAGAATCAGGAAGCCCAGAGACGGTTCCAGCCCGTAGGCATCGTCATAGCTGAGAGCCTCCGAGCCGTCAGCACCCAGCGCTACCGACGCGGCGATGTAGCGGGCATTGCGGCTCAACTCGCCGTCACTCTCGGCAAACAGACGCTCGATGACACCGAAGGACTGTCGACGTACATGCAGGGTCAAGGTGTCAGTCACCTCCTTGCCGGTCTTGTGGTCGAGGTGGGTCCAGCTCACCTGTTTCTTCACGGGCAGGGCATCGACGATGCCGCCCTTGGCTTTCAGTTGTTTGAGGTTCATGACGTGGTTCAGGCCTTCTTGATCCAGGTGGAACCGCCGGTGCGCTGAATGGTGACGGTGGTGGTGACCACAGCGTTCAGCGCGAAGTTGAACGGGAAGTCCGAGACATAGCCATCGAAGGCGAACCAGGTGCGGGTCGCAGGCAGTTCGAAGTTGTCGCCCTTGGCGTTGACGGTCGGCAGCACACCCTTGCCATCGGACCAGCCGACGACCCATTTGACGCTGGTATCGCCATTGGCTTCGGACAGTTGATGCAGGCGGATATGGCTGGCGTTGGCCGGGTCGGCGTTCAGCCCCAGGCTGGCGGTGCCTGGGGTCCGCAGGCCCTTCTTGTAGCTGCGCTCTTGGGCATTGAGGCTGGTGTCTTCGATCTGCTCGGCAGGTGCACCGCCCGGATCGAAGGAAGTGGCGTGCTCGATTTCCAGCACCGTGTAGGGGCCGCTGCCAGTGACAGAGGGAACCAGGGCAAAGATTTGCGTACCTTGGGTAAGAATCGACATCAGGTGTTCTCCAGACAACATAAAAAAACCCGCGACGGCGGGCTGTGAGTGTTACTCGGGGAGGAAGCTCAAAACGCTGGAACCCTGGGTTCAGGGGGCCGGCGAGCCATCCAGATAAGGGGGAGCATTGGGGTCCGGCTCACGACTCTTGATCAGATCCACCAGCGCCTGGTTGCTGTGCGCCAGCAGGCGAATGGCGCTGTTCAAGGCAGTCTGTCCATCGGTCTGGACCTGAAGTGCGGCGATCAGCCGATTGATCGCCGCAAGGTCTTCGTCATTCATGGGGGCAGTCCTCTCTATCCGTCGAACGTTACCCGGGGCAGCCCCCGGAACTCTGGCGTAGCCAGGATCACTCGCGCCCTGCCGGCAAGAGTTCACTGCCGGCCTTGAGCCCGGACTGCAGCGCCGTCCAGAACTCGGCATTTTCATAGCCCATGGCCCAGACGCTGGTGCCAGCCAGGCCCAACCTGGCCACCAGGGCGGTCTTGGTCTTGATGCTGGCGGCGTCGTCGTACCAGAGCACCGGTTGCGCTCGCTGCGGGGTCCACTCCACGCCATCGGCGAAGGTCTGGACCGGGCCCCAGGTGGCGTAGGGCGTCGCGGAGGCTGGATCCCGATGAGTAACCGCCCGGTGTTCGACAATGATTTCCGAGTAGGCCGACCAGTGCACCCGGTTGCCGATGCTGTAGTCCTGGCCATAGGCGGGCAGCCCGGAAAGGACCTTGCTCGCCGGTACACGTGACACGGCGTAGCTCAGCAACGCCAGCTGCCAGTCAGCGCCCGATTCCGGGCCGGGCCAGACTTCACGGTGGAAGCCGCCACTGCTCCAGCCCGGCCCGACCTGGTCGTAGGTCATCACCTGGAAGTAGTCCACCGCCGCGCCCAGGGCCTTGTAGTCATAGCCTTGCAGGTATTCGGGCTGGGTGTCGCTGAGCTTGGGCGGGATGCTGATGATCAGCTTCTTGTTGCCGGCATGCAGGGCGTTGCCCAGGGCTTTGACGTAGGCGGAAAACGCCGCGCGGTTCCTCGGCTCGACCTTCTCGAAGTCCAGGTTGATGCCGGCGAATCCACCGTCCCTGGCCAGCTTGACCAACTGCTTGATGGTGCCCGTGCTCAAGGCCCGGTCGTTGAGGATGGAGTGGGAGATCGCCGGGTCGAAGGCGCCGATGTCTTCGTTGTAGTCGGAGACGGTCGGGTACAGCGCCAGGGATTGGCTCTTGGCAAAACGAATGATGTTCTGCGTGGTTTCGTTCATGCCGTCCTGGTGCAGCTTGCCGGTGACGGTCAGGCCGTAGGTGCTGCCCAGACCGACGGCAGACAGGTTGCGGTGGAACGCCTGCAGGTTGCTGTAGGACGCTTCGACCTGGCCGTCGGTGTAGGCCAGGACAAACGGAGCCCCATGGCTTGCGGTTGCCAACAGCAAGCTGCACGTGGCGATCAAGGTGCGGAAAAAATGCCGGATCGGCAGGGTGATACCTGGATTCATGAATACTCCTGGAGGCGGCTTGCCGCGTCAGTGGGGAAGATGATCAACGCTCAGAGCTGCTCGACCCTGAGGGGTTTGCGGGCCTGGGGCGGCTTGCCTTTGGCCTTGGCCTTGCCCTTCTTGCCGCCGTTGCACTCGACCGTGGTCGTCCACCCGGATGGGGTGAACAGCTGCTCGACCGAATCCACCAGGTAGTCGCCATCGAGCCCGGCCTTGAACCCCTGGGCATTGATCATGCGCTCGGCAAACAGATCGGTACGCCCCGCAAGGTCCAGGCGCAGGCTGGCGGTGCTGCGATTGAAGGCCGCCAAGCGAGCCTTGGCGGCCTGCTCGGCGGCGGCTTTGTTCGGGTACAGGTGGCGCTCGGTGTACACCGCCGGCGAATCACTCGGCGCGTCGTCGTTACCCAGGTCGATGACCCGCAGCTTTCCGCTCTTGGGGTCCTGGTGTCGGGTCTGCACCGCCTTGTGGGTGCTGCCGTCACTCAGGCGAAACTGGTAGCGACTGACGTCGCCGCGGCCGAGGGTGACAAGCCCCAGGGCCTTGCCGCTGGCACTCTGGCCGCCCTGGCGGGGCAGTACCAGCAGCTTGCCTTCGGCCACCTTGGCGGTGCAGTCGTATTGCCGGGCCAGGCGGGTGATGAAATTGAAATCGGACTCATTGAGCTGATCGATGCGCGGCACCTTGATGGCGAGCGGGCAGATCGGCTGCCAGCCGTTGCGCGCCGCCAGATCACGGACGATCAGCTGCAGCGGGACATTCTCCCAACTGCCACTGCGGCTGGTCTTGCCAATGCCGCGCATGTCGCTGGCCTTGCCGCGGATCTCGATGGCATCGGGCGGCCCGCTCACCACCACTTCATCCACGGTGTAGCGCCCCAGGCGGGTCAATTCCTGGCCGGCGTAGCCGAGGAAGACTTCGATGTTCGCACCCCGCCGGGGCAGGGCCACGGCACCGTCGCGGTCATCGATGCGCAGCTCGAATTCGTCCGACTCCATGCCGGGCTTGTCCGTGGTGCGCAGGGTCAGCAAGCGGTCGTTGATCTGCGCGGTGATGTCCCGGCCATCAGCGACGATTCGAAACGCTGGGGTCATGAACCTTGCTCCAGAAAAAGCCCACCCCGTACTCGACGGGGTGGGTGGATTGAACCCGGGCTCAGTCCCATAGCTGGACCATGGCCTCGGCGCGGGACGGCAGCTTTGGCAGCCGGATCAGTACCCCGGCGCGAAACGGCTGGGGCTCGTCGGCCAATCCCTGGTTGGCATCCAGCACCTCTTCGACACAGCCGTTGAGGTGGCCGTAGTACTGGTGGCACAAGGTATCGAGCAAGTCCCCGTCAGACGTTCTGCAAGTCGTCGCCATAGCTTACGAACTCCAATGAAAAACCTTGTTTGCGAGGGATGCCACCGGCCAGCAGATGGCTCTGATCTTCCTCGATGCTGGTGAGGCACCAGGTGCCCAGTACTTCTCCATAGCCCGTGGTCAGGCTCAGCGGCTGCAAGCGCTGGCCGATGCTGCGCAGGGTCTGCAACTGCCCCAGGCCGCCCTTGAACCCGGGGAACACCGCGCCCTTGAGGGTGATCCGCTCTTCGCCCTGGCCCACTGCTTGCTGGGCGACACTGCGGCTCAGGCGCTCCTGGCCGGCCCAGCGAAACCCGGTCTGGCGCCGCAGTTCCTCGAAGGCTGCGGTGTCGACGTTGAAGTAGTAAGGCTGGGCGCCCGCCCCAAGGGGCTGCAGGATCAACAGGTGGGGAAAAGGTTTTACCGCCTCGGCCGCCGGTGTGGTTTGTTCGACAAACGCCGCCGTCGGGAAGATGTTGCCCAGGGCGGGGCTGATCTGCCCGCCGATCCGGTTGACCGCCGCGCCAGCCTTGGCCACCTGTTCCTGCAGCGCGCCAAGGCGCTGCTGGACCTGCCCCGCCACCGTCACCGCCTGGCTGTATTGGGCCGCCACCTCTCCGACGGCCGACTGCGCGGCACTGATGCCACGCATCGTGCGCTGCAGCTTGGCGCCCAGCACCGGCCCGACCAAGGGCAGGTTCTCCAGCTCCAGGGCGGCGCCGCCGATGTCGCTGATGGCGCCGTTCATGGGCCCCAGCATTGCATCCGCGCTGCGCCGGCCCGCCTCTGCTGCCGCCACCAGGGAACCCAGCCCCGACTGCAGCTGTTCCATGTAAGCCATGCCTTCTCCTTAAACGTGTGCGGCGTCGAACAGCTGGCGAGCGGCAGCCTGGCGGCTGTACTCGTCGAACTGCCAGCGCAGGTGCGGTTCCAGTTCCCGAGCCAGTTGCGCAGGGTCGCGCACATCGCCCTGGACCGAGATCGACAGGTAGGGCGCGAAGCTGAACTGCTGTTCGATGACGGGGGGCAACTGAGACTTGAACGACTCCGGCGGATTGATCGTGGCCGGCGTCGCGGTGGACGCCAATGGACTGGCCATCGAACGCACTGCCTGCCCCATCAGCGGCGGTGTCTGACCGCTCTGGAAGGATTTCGCGATGTCGCCCATGACCGGCGGGAGGTTCTGCCCGGCGTTGCGCATCATCAGCGGACCGGCGGCGGGCATTTGCTTGAGCGACTCGTCAGAGCCAAACATCGCCTTGCCGGCATAGGCGCCCAGTGCGCCGCCGCCCCAGTAACCAAGAGCACCACCAAGGACGGTTCCTACAGCGCCGCCAAAGGCAGTGCCAAGCCCTGGTACGACAGAACCAATGGCAGCCCCGGCAGCCGCACCCATTTTCGCCCCCGCCCAAGCGCCGACCAACCCTCCAGCCGCGCCGCCATAGCCTTCGGCCTTCTCGTCGCGGGTCTTGGCATTCTGATAGGTGTCTGCGATCTGAAGACCGGCATCCAGTACCGACAGGACACCACCACGCTTGACTAGCGACTTGGCGCCACGCAACAGAGACATCAAGCCGTTCCCTGCAACCGTGCCGACTCTCATCCCAGCCTGGGCCAAACGGCTCAAATTGCCTGGGCTGAATACATTTTTCAGGGTCTGGAAAACGCGACCGAGCACGCCGCGCTTGGGCTTTGCGCCAGCGCGACCATTGCCGCCTTTGTTGCCCTTCCTGTTCCTGCCTCCGTCGAGGTCGTAATCACCCGCGCCCATTCCCAGTGCATTGGTGACAAACACGCGCTGGACAAGGTTGGGGTCGACCTTCAACCCACCCCGCAAGACATTCAGCAGGCCCTTGCCCATGGTGTAGACGGCCATGAGTTTTTTCACCGCGACATAAGCGGCGCCCAAGGCAGCCACACCCTGCACCAACGATGGGGTCTGTTCCGCCAGTTCGCTCAGCTTGCCGACCAATAGGGTGATGCCCTTGGCCGCTAGGTCCGTCGCGGGTCGCAGGGCCTCTCCCACCACCCGCTGGCCTTCGTCGATGGCCTGCTCGGCTTCAGCCCACAACTGCCTGGAGGCTTCTCGGCGCTCGGCGAGGTTCCTGGCGAGAACGCCAGAGGCGCTCAACGAATCCTTCTTCACTTGCTCGTACTGCTGCCGGCCCTGGGTCTGGGCCAGCAAGGCCGCCTTGATCTGCATATCGGTGAACAGGTCGCCGGTGCGCAGGGACTCTTCCAGAGCCTCAAGGGTTGCCTTGGCCTTGGCCGGGTCGGTTTCCTTGCTGATCTGCGCCTGGGCCTCGGCCATCTTCGCGGCCTTGGCCGGATCGATGGCCCTGACGTAACGCATGGCCAGGGCAAAGCTCGCCTCCAGGCTCGACATGCCCTTCTGGATGCCGGTGTTCAGCGAAGCCTGATAATCAATGCCGGCCTCTTCGTAGGCTTTGACCGCCTCACCGGAGCCGATCTTGCCTATCCAGTTCTGCAGTTGCCCCGCGGCCTGATCAGCACCGCCCGCGGTGTTCATCTGCACTTGCAGCATCGCCCCCAGCTGGCTCACCGCATCCATACCGGCAAGCCCTTGCGCGCTTGCGCTGTGGAGCAGCGCCGGGAGCAGACGCGCCATGTCGGCGGCTTCAAAATTGCCCGACTGCCCCTGCAGGGCGATAGCCTCCAGGGCCTGCTCCATGACCTTGGGATCACTGATTCCAGCTTTCAGCTCCAAGGCCCGCATCAGTTTTGCGGTGTCTTCGACACTCGCGCCCTGCCCCACCGCAAACTTGGCGGCCAACCCGGCGTAGCCTTGCGCCTTGTCCAGCGACATGCCGCTGCTGGTCATCTGGCTCACCAGAGCGGCCACGTCGTTACGGGCCATCCCCGTGTCACGCGAGGTCTGAGTGACCGTGCGGCTCAACTGTGCTTCCTGAGGCTGGTTGGCCACATTGGCCTTGATCGCGATGTCGCGGATCAGCGCCTGATAATCGGCATTGATCTTGACCGGGATGGCCAGCTTGCCGATCCCGTCCTTGGCCAAGCCATACGCCGCCTTGAAGTCAGCCTTGCCCTGGTCGATCTGCTGCTGCCCCCGGGCCTGCAGGGCGGAGCCACGGGCCACCTTACCCAGGGCCTGATACTCCTGACGCAGTTTGTGCACCTGCACACCCTGCTGACGCAGGCCATCCCGACTCTGCTCCAACCGGCGCAACAGCCCGGCGGCGGAAGCGGCGCCGGAGTCATGGGCCTTTTTCCATTGGTCCTGCAGGCGCAAAGTCTGGCCAATGGTCTGTTCCAGCACCCTGGCCTTGCTGCCCTGCTCCTGCAATTGCCTGATCCGGCCTTCCACTGTCTTGAAGGCGGCGTCCCACGTCGAACTGAGGGCAGTACCAATCACCACCAGTCCCGATTCCAGCTTGCTCGCCATCTGCTACTCCTGCTCTGTGGGTGATGGGCTCAATCCGTGAGCCACCAGACCATGTCGGAAAACCTCATGGTCATGATTTCCTCAGCGGCGAAATGCAGCTCGCTGGCGAGCCGCTTCGCCGCCATCTTCATCACCGCAGGGTCAAAGCTCGTCGTCTTGCACCAGGCGAAAATAACCGGCCTGCAGGCGCTGATAGTCCTTGAGCGCCATGCCCTCCAGGTCCTTGGCACTGATTTGCGCCAGGCTGGAAAACAGCATCAGCTCGCGCTGTTCGTCATCACCGGAAGCCCCGGCATTGGCCGCGCGCACATCACGCACAGTGGGGGCGCGCAAGGTGACCTGGTCGCAGACCACGCCGTTCATCTCCACCGGCTTGCTGAGGCTGATCACCACGTTTTCCGCGCTCAGGGTCATCCACGCCGGGGTCTTGCTGATTGCTTGAGACATGCTGGTGGTTTCCTTACAGGCCCAGGGCCGAACGTTGCGCCGCCAGTTGGTCGACACCGTTGATCACGCGCTTCATGCCCAGGGCATCGATCTCGTAGATCAGGCGACCGTCGACTTCCAGCTTGTAGTAGGTCAGGGCCACGTTGTGCTTGACCTCGGCCTTGTCGCCGGACTTCCAGTCGCCCATGTCGACCTCTTTCAGCAGGCCGCGCAGGGTGACGATCACCGGGGTCACCTTGCCCTTGAGGCCCTTGAAGGCGCCACGGAACACACCGTTGAAACCGCTGCCATCGGCCAGGCCGAACATCTTCAGCGACTCGCGGCGCACGCCGGTGGTGGTGAAACCGGCCTCTTGTTTCTCCATGCCCATGTCCAGTTCCACCGGCACATCCATGCCGCCGACGCGATGCTCCTCGGTCTTGAGGGTCAACTTGGGCAGGGTCAGGCTCGGCACGTCGCCTTGAAAGCTGATGCCATCGACGAACAGGTTCATGTTCGCCAGGGTTTCGGGAATCATTGCCATTGCTGCTGCTCCTTAAGCGGTGTGTTCGAGGACTTCGGTCAGCCATTGGTTGGTGACCTCGACGCGGAAGTTGGGGTTTTCCGCCGGTGGCACGTCGGTGAAGCGGATGTTCCAGTACACCTTGCCCTGCTCCAGCTGGCTGGCGGTGTTGAGTTCGGTGTCGGCGTAGACCTCGAAATTGATGATCGCGCCCTGGTTCTTCAGATCACGCATGAACGCCTGCAGGCCCTCGGTGACGTCCTTGACGTAGGTCGCGGTGATCGAGCGGTCCACTGCCCATTTGTGGCCGTAGAGGATCGCGTCCATGACGATGTCCATCGTCCGTACCCGAGTGACAAAGGCCCACTTCGGATCGCTGGACAAGGTGCGGTTGCCCCACAGGCGGAAGCCGTCGTCGCGAATGATGGTGGTGATGTTGGCGTTGTTCAGCAGGTTGGCGCGGCAGGTTTCATCACCGTCCAGGAACTCGATGGAGCGGGTGGTGCCGGTGATGCCGACGAACTCCTTGTTCGACGGCGAGGCCCAGAAGCCGTACTCGTTGTCGGTCCAGGCAAACAGGCCCGCAACCCAGGCCGAAGCCGGCGCATCGACGCTGGCGCTGGCGCCGTTGTCCCAGTACTGAATGCCCGGGTCGACCATGTAGGCGCGCTTGGCACCGAAATTCTTGGCATACGCCATGGCCGCTTCGTCGGTGCTGTTGGGGCCATCGATGATCGCCAGGCCACGCAGCTTGTCGGCCAGGGCCACCAGCGCAGTGCCGACCGCCTGGGTCGAACTGTGCTTGGGGGTGACCAGCAACCGCGGCTGGGCGTTGAAACGGCTCTTGCCGTCCAGCAGCGCCTGCAGGCCGGTGCGCTTGCCGTCGGCCAGCACCCCGCCGATGATCGCCGAGGTCTGCTCGGCCGCGTCCGCCACCTTGGCCACGCCACAAGCGACGATCACCGCCTTGGCCCGCTGATAGATGGCCTGGCAGGCCTTGGTGATGGCCGCATCCGGGCCCCAGGCTGCAATGGCCTCGCGCTCGTTGGTGATCAGCAGCAGGTCATTGACCTTGGCAGTGGCGGTCGGACCTTCGGTGAAGGTGTCCACCAGGCCGATGATCGAAGACGACGGCAGCGAAATAGTCCGCGTGCCGGTGTCGACGTTGGTGACGGTAACGCCGTGGAAAAAACCACTCATGGATAAACTCCAGACATGAAAAAGCCCCGGGTGAAGGGGGCTGTAAGGGATGTTTGATTAATGGGAAGCGGGAAGGAAAACGCCCCGGCGGTGCGGGGCGTTTATTGGCTTTGTTCGGCGATCCAGGACGGGGCCACTGGACGCTGCTCGATCTGCGGAAAGTCCGGGGATTGCGGCCAGTCGCGCAGGACTTGCATGTACACCAGCAGCTCGGTGAACTGCTGATCCGAGAGGTTGGTGGGTGCCTTGATTTCAAGCTGATCACGGTGACGATCGCGCAACCAGGTCACCGCAGCGAGCTCGGCCAGGCGCCAGGCTCGTTCATCATCCAGGTTGAAGGGTTCCACTATTGCCTGAAGTGCTGGTGGCAGTTCCAGGGTGACCGCAGGAGCCGGACGCATGCCCTCGATCACATTCGCCAAGGCCAATGCATCGATGTCGGGAGAAGTTAAGATTTCTTGGGGGATATAGTGGTTCAGCGTCACATTGCCCCAGTCGACAAGCATGGTGCCAGCGCTAGCCGACACCGAGAGAACTTTAAATCCGCTCATAAGATATTCCCCTTTACTCGATCGGGGCTATTGCCCCCTTCAAAGATCAAGTTGTTGCCATTTTTCTCAATCGAATAACCGCCAGCACCACCTGGATTGCTTGACGCAGCACCAGGGGCACCCGGTGCACCGCCGGCACCACCGTTCCATCCAGCCGTGTACCAACCACCGGCACCACCAGCATCCAGACTGCCAGCCGCTGGGTAGCCGTATCCGTAAGTCGAGTTTTGATACATCCCACCACCCGCGCCACCGGGGCGTCCCGCGCCGCCGCCACCACCGGTATGCAGTACGTTGGGCCAGTAGGCATCCCCACCACCGCCGCCACCGCCGAAAATGTAACCGTTGCGGTTGTCCAGCGTTGCTGGGTAATCCAGTACAAAGGCTGTGGCCCCAGGCAAGGGACGAGGAGGATAGGCACCTGCTCCGCCCGCACCACGGATGTAGTGCTCATTAATGATTTTCAGCGTGGAACCTGGTGGGAAAACACCCGTTCTCAACGAATACCCCGCACCACCGCCGTAGATCATTGCACGGTTGATAAAGAGGTAATTTCGCGCCTTGGTCGGTTTGCCCATGAGCTCGAAAATGCTCGCACCCGCTCGTTCCACCGTATTGATGAACACAACGGTTCGTCGCCAGACCGTGCGCCACCCATTTTCGGTTTTGATGAACAGTTCCGCTCCCTCTCGCCAACCCTCTGCAAGCTTTACATAAGGCATGACACCCGGCCGGTAACCGCCATCGAGTTTTACGTGGAAATTCATTAGGGTTCCTCGTATTGCAGCCAAAGCGTTCCGACCGAGCCGTCAGTTGGAGCAGGGGCGTTTCGAGAATAGATAAAACGGTTCGCCGGCAGTGCATCGGTGATGCCATACCCCGCAAGCGTGGTCGCCTTGTCCGCTTTTCGCGCCGGGTCAAAATTGCCGGAGTTCCATAGCAGGTTGCCAAAGACGGTTGCGGTCTTGTCTGGAAGACTCAAAAGAAGTGGCGTCGTTGTCTCGCCGCCATAACTTGAAAAGATCCTCACGTTGTTGTTCACAAGGTCCATGCGGGCTTCACTAGTGGGCGTCACCCAGCCAAACTCCGGCGAATCGCTACTGTCATTCGACAGCAGTATCGACCCGTTCAGCCGTCCACCCGTAATGGGAAGCAACTTGCTGACTGCACTCGCCAGCTCTGTCTTTGTTGCCCCATCTGCAATGCCATAACCGGACAGTGTCGTTGGGTTGTTACCACTGATAACAATGCCTCGCCTATCGATCGTGACCTGCCGATAAGTGCCTGCAACCTTATCCGCCGCAAGTGCCACTGCCAGGGAGTCGTCCACGTACTGGCGGGTAGCAAGCACCACCGCCGGATCGATCTTCAGCACGATCTGCGCCGTATTGGCCACGATGAAATTCATGCGGATGATCTGGGTCTTGCCGGTACCCTGGACCAGCAGGGGCTTGAAGCTTGGGGCGCAGTTGGCCACCGCCACCAGGTCGCCATCAGCGTCGAACAGGCCGATTTCACGGATCCAGCGCCCGCCGACATCCGGCGGGATCACCTGCTCGGTGATGATGATGTTGGGATTTGCCGGATCGGTACGCACCTGGTTCACCGAGGCACGGCGCCATTCATTGATCAGCTTGGTCTGGGTCTTGCTGGGGATGGGGTCGGTGCCATTGGCATCCCCCACAGCCATCTCCTTGAAGGTCCAAGAGGTGCCCAGGGCGGTGGCGTTGGCCTGTTTCGCCTCGCCCACCGCAGTGAGGATGGCGAAGAACTGACTGTTGGAATCGATCATGAGTACACATCCAGGGTGTCTGTTTCATCAATGCACATGACCTGGCCGTATCGACCGGTCACTTCAATATCGCGGGGGGTCGGGGGATACACGTCGAGCACTTCGCCCTGATCCACGTAGGCGCCGTAGCCGATCACCCCGGAGGTTTCAAGGCTGATGGCCAGGCCCGTCATGTGCCGGCTCACGGGCCTGGCGTCATCGATCAGCCGGGTTAGCTCCTGGTACATCTCTTCGGTGATACCGGTATCCAGCACCCCAACTTTCAGGGCGAAGGTAGCGGCCTCGCCCAGAGGGACCGTCTGCCACCATTCGACCACTTCAATCAGGTAACCCAGCGGCTCCACCACGCGGCGCAGCGCACCGATGGTGCCCTTGCGGGCATGGATGAAGAACGAGGCGCGAATGGCGTTACGCTTGACCGTCTCGCTCCAGCGCGGGTCCCAGCGATCCACCGACCAGGCCCACGCCAGCTGGGGCAGCAGGTGCACGGGGCAGGTCGAGGGGTTGTACAGAGTGCGCAACATGGTGGCGGTGTCACCGCCGTGAGTCGCCTCCAGGGCACGCTCCAAAGGTGTGCTGTTAATCGGCAGCAGGCTGGTCATATCAACTCCCCAGAGTGACGCTGTAACCGGTGCAATACGCGGCCTGGGCCTTGCTTGGGACTATGTCTTGCCACCCACGCAGCTCAACCCGGGCCACGCCGGCCACATGCAGCTGGGCATCGATGGCAGAACGCGCCACTTCGATACCCAGGCGCCGACGTGGGTTGACCCAGGCGGCCAGCTTGCGCTCGGCCTCTGCCAGGGCGGCGTCGCTTTCCGGGCCCGGCCCTTTCATGTGCAGCACCGCATCGATGCGATACGGCAGGACCTGGGCACTGTTCACCGTGACCCGATCCCCCAGCGGTCGCACGTCTTCATCGTTGAGCGCCGCGGCAACCGTCGCCAGCAGTTCGGGCGCGGCGGCACCGTCACCTTCCAGGCTCAGCACCGTGACCGTGACACAGGCCGGCGACGGGCTTTCGGCCTCCGCATCCGCCACCAGGGCCGAGGCGTTACGGGCATGCAGGATGTAACTGTTGCGCGGCCCGGCGGTGGTCAGCCCTTCGTAGGCCAGTTGGACCCGTTCACGCAGCGCGTCGTCGGCTTCCTTGACCTGCGCCAGCGGCGGCACCGCCTGCGGGTCACCGGCCTGAATCACCAGGCGCTGCAGGTTGACGTTGGCGGCCAACTGGTCCAGGTCCGTGCCCTTGGCATGGGCCAGCAGCAGCGCCTTGGCCGCATCGTTGATCCGGGCCCGCAACAGCATGTCGCTGTAGGCAGACAGCTCCAGCTGCTTGGTGACCGGGTCGCTTTCCAGGTTGGCCGTCCAGTTGTCACCCATGTAGCGGCGAAAGGTCGCCAGCTTGCCCTGGTACAGCACTTCAAAATCCTGGGCTTCCAGCACCTGCGGTGCCGGCAGTGCCGACAAGTCCAGCATGCTCATGCCGTCACCTCCAAAACCACATCGTTACCCAGGTAGCGGCCCGTCAGTTGGAAACTGACCTGGCCCTCCACCACCGCTACAACCCCTACCCGCTCCAGCTTCAAGCGGGGTTCCCAGCGCAACAGCGCCCTGGCCACCTCGGCCTGCACCGCGCTCTTCCAGCCGCCGGTCACCGGCAAATCAACATAACGGCGCAGGTTGCTGCCGTATTCAGGGCGCATTCGCCGGCTGCCCAAAGGCGTGGTCAGGATGTCCTCGATGGACTGCCGCAGATGCTCGATGCCGGACAGCGGCAAGCCGGTACGGCGATCCATTCCGATCATCGTGTTACTCCTGCAATTGAAAGTCCGGATGCTGTTCCAGGTAGTTCCGAGCGAAGGTGTCGCTGGCCGGTACCGAGACCGCACCCTGGGCCACCGACAGCTCGCGGCCATCCGTCAGGATCAGAAGGCGCGATGTGTAGAGGGTGTCGCGAAACACCGCAGCGCCAGTGGTGGCCGTGCGGCCGGGCTTTTTTTTCGGGGTTGCCATGTTTTTCTCCGGGTACAAAAAATCCGCATTCGGCGGATTGATCGGGTTTATCGGCGTTGTAGGGGGGAGCCGGCATTGATCGCCAAGGCATCACTGCGGCGTGGCAGTCGCTCCCGGGCCGGGCATCACGCCCTGGTGGATATGGGTCGAGCCGACATTCACCCCGTTGTGCTTCAAGCTCGCGCCGTTGATCTGCACGTCGCCATTCAAGGTGATTGCTCCTGTCAGGGTGATGCTGTCGGCCCTGCCGGTGATGGCGCTATCCGTCACCACGGCCGAGCTGTCGCCCACTTGAATCGAAACCGTACCGCTGGGCAGGCTGATGCTGTAGCGCTTGGCTTGCCAGTCGTAGACCAGCGAGCCGCCATCGTCGAAACGCCAGACCTCGACATGCTCGCGGTTGTCCGGCGCAGCACCGGCATCTCCATACAGTCCCGGCACAAAGGTGCCCTGCGCCGGTTCACCACTGGGGCTGATCAGCACGCCCTGCTCGCCCAGGCTCGGCGCCCGCCAGTGTCGGGCCTTGCCCGCGGCCTGGCTGTGCCAGCGCACCCAGGCACTGGTCCAGCCGGCGCCGTCGGATACCCGGACTCTGGCGCTGGCCAGGTCCACGCCGATGACACTGCAGGGGATGATCAGGCCGGCGAGCATGCGGTCGTGAGCGGAGGAAACGTAGCTCATTGCATGTGCTCCGGTGACTGATAGGCATCCTCGCTCCCTGGTCCGGTATCGGGAGCAAAACCGAATGCCAGGGAGCCCGGGCCTTGATTGGGCCAGGGCCATTCCTCCTGGCCAAAGTAGATGATCTGCTGCCACTGCACCGTCCAGCTCAGGTAGTGCAACGACTGGGTCGAAACATTTGTCGGCATGGCCCGGACCGCGGTGGTCCCCTCGACAAACTCGAGGCCCCAGGCCTGCAGCCGCAGAAGATCCACCAATTGCGCCGCCAGATTGACGGCCGCCAGCGGGGTGTGAGGAAGATTGGCATCAACCAGCACCCTGGCCTCAAAGGTGACCTTCACCCCACTGCGCCCATCGCCCGGGTCTGCTCCCGGGTCCATCCCGGTGAGCGCAAAGGCAATCGCCGGTTTCGTCAGCCCATCCAGCCCCTCGGGGAAGGCTTCAACCGTCTCCACCTGTGGCATCGCGGCCTTGATGGTGGCGGTGATTGCGTCATGCAAGGTCGTCAGCTCGTTCATTATCCATTCCCGCAATCAAGTCGACCGCGCCACCACCTTCGGGCACGAGCCGGTAAACCCTGCGACGCCAATTTCCGCCAGCTCGCGCAAGAGCGCGGCGCAGGAAGCGGCGTCACTGTCGATCAACCCAGGAGAAGAACCCGACGCTCGGCAACGTGTCGGAAGCCGTGCGGGGTGTTCTCCTGAAGTCCTGCAGATTTGCTCCATCGTTGATAGGATCAAGACCGATCCGAGTGAGAATCACGGTCCGGGGTTTCACACACGCCAATGCGCCTGGCGGCCCAGCGCTCGTAGAGGCCAATGGCGACATCAGCACCCGCCATCGCCGTCAGGCAGCCGAAGGCGCAGGCGGTCCAGATCGACAGGCCGGCGCCGTACAGCAGCATGATTGCCGAAACCCCGCAGACCACACAGGCGCCGGAGCGCAGTGCCAGGCGTCGTACCAGCGACCAGCCGCGGGCGCCCTCCTTGTCGGCGCGCCACATTTCGCCGGAGACGCCACCGACCAACGCCAGGACGATGACCAGCCAGATAGGCATGTCCAGCAACGCTTGTTGCTCGTTTGTCATTCACGTCTCCCGTGCGGATTGGGGCCAGCAAAGTGGCCCGTTATGGAAAGCTGAAAAAGCGGTTTCAAAGGGTCCCTGTCTGTCAGTGGCCCACATTAGGCAGGCATTCCAAAAAGCCCGGTCGCCCGGGCTTTTCAGTAATGCAAACCTTGATCTTTCGGCGCTACTGGCGCGGTACGGATCCATTTAGATTGTTCCTCCGACCGCGACCCTGTCCGCCGGATAACTGCTTCTGGTGCTTTACGCTGCACACCCGGGTCAGTTGCCAACCCTCTGAACCGTCGAGGCCGGTTCATCGCTGCCTTTGCTTTGTCACTAAAGAGCGTCTTTGCAGCCGCTTTCGTGCGGCTTGGGGCTCATATTATGCATTCATGCATATGCAGTCAATGCAATGATGCATTTATTTATGCAGAGAATTTGCTGAAATGCATGGAAGGCGCATAAGCAAAGGGCGCGGGACATTTCGCAGGCGAAAAAAAAGCCCGCTCAAGAGCGGGCTTTATCTGACGGTAATGGGTTAGCGGGCGTACATGCCCCACCAGAAGACGTGACCGAGGATGCTGATCTGCTCCTCCTGGATCTCCTGGAAGCTGTAGTCCTCATCCGGATGCTCATCGCGGTTGAAGCTGCGCAGGCGAATCCCCGTGGGCAGGCGATACAGCTGCTTCACCCGCAACTGGCCGTTGTGGTTGATCGCGTAAAGGTCACCATCGACGATATCGCCAATGGCGCACTTGCCAGCATTGACTCCGACCGTGGCGCCGTCCCGCAGTACCGGCAACATGCTGTTGCCGCGCACCGTGACGCACTTGGCCTGGTCGAACTGCACGCCGTTGTGCCGCAGGCTGCGCTTGCCGAAGCGCAGGCTGGCGCGTTCGCTTTCCTCGATGACGAATCTTCCTGATCCAGCAGCCAATTCAACCTCACGCAGAAAGGGAACCGACACCTCGTCGTCATCGACAGGGGTGTCGTCGTCCCACAGGCTTATGTCCTTGAGTTCCGAATGAATCTCGTCACGGGTAGCTGGCCGGGCAGACGCGATATCCACGCGCCCACGCAGTTGATCGGTGCTCACCTGGAAATAGTCGGCGATCCGCGAGATGTGTTTATCCGAGGGATCGACGATCTTCCCGCTGAGAATCCGCGAGAGGGTGGATTGAGGCACGCCGGTGCGACGGTGAAGCTCCGTGGGGGAGATTCCGTCGCGATCCAGCAGCTCTCTTAAGACGGTAGAAACGTTGCGTATTTGCATAGAACGCATAGTGCTTGATCTTTTTCTCAATGACAAATGCTGTTTTGCATGTTTGTAATGCATTTGCCGGACAAACGCAGTAGCGCCTTGGTGCCTGCGAGGCCAGGGCGCCCATGGTAACCTTGCCGCCATCTGCAAAAAGCCGAGCCCAGTGCTCCTTTGTGTCACCCATTCAACGAATCCGCCTGAATACCAATGAGTAAAAATACCTCCGATCTGTCCTCCCACACGCCGATGATGCAGCAGTACTGGCGCCTCAAGAACCAGCACCCTGATCAGTTGATGTTCTACCGCATGGGCGACTTCTACGAGATCTTCTATGAGGACGCGAAGAAGGCCGCCAAGTTGCTGGACATCACCCTGACGGCGCGCGGACAGTCGGCAGGCCAGGCAATTCCCATGTGCGGCATTCCCTACCACGCCGCCGAGGGCTACCTGGCCAAGCTGGTGAAGCTCGGCGAGTCGGTGGTGATCTGCGAGCAGGTGGGCGACCCGGCGACCAGCAAGGGCCCGGTGGAGCGCCAAGTGGTGCGCATCATCACCCCGGGCACGGTGAGTGACGAGGCGCTGCTGGATGAGCGTCGCGACAACCTGATTGCCGCGGTGCTGGGCGATGAGCGCCTGTTCGGCCTGGCGGTGCTGGATATCACCAGCGGCAACTTCAGCGTCCTGGAAATCAAGGGCTGGGAGAACCTGCTGGCCGAACTGGAACGGATCAACCCGGTTGAGCTGTTGATCCCCGATGACTGGCCACAGGGCCTGCCGGCGGAAAAACGCCGCGGCGTGCGGCGTCGTGCCCCATGGGATTTCGAACGCGATTCCGCGCACAAAAGCCTGTGCCAGCAATTCTCTACCCAGGACCTCAAGGGCTTTGGCTGCGAGAGCCTGACCCTGGCTATCGGCGCCGCTGGTTGCCTGCTGGGCTATGCCAAGGAAACCCAGCGCACCGCCCTGCCCCACCTGCGCAGCCTGCGCCATGAGCGTCTGGACGATACCGTGGTGCTGGACGGCGCCAGCCGGCGCAACCTGGAACTGGACACCAACCTGGCGGGCGGGCGCGACAATACCCTGCAATCGGTGGTCGATCGCTGCCAGACCGCCATGGGCAGCCGCCTACTGACTCGCTGGCTGAACCGCCCGCTGCGCGACCTCAAGGTCCTGCAGGCGCGTCAGTCCTCCATTACCTGCCTGCTGGACGGTTACCGCTTCGAACGGCTGCAACCGCAGTTGAAGGAAATCGGCGATATCGAGCGGATCCTCGCGCGAATCGGCTTGCGCAACGCCCGTCCGCGCGACCTGGCCCGGCTGCGCGATGCCCTGGCCGCACTGCCGGAGCTGCAAGAGGCGATGACTGAACTGGAGGCGGACCACCTCAAGCAACTGGCGGTCACCACCAGCACCTACCCGGAGTTGGCAGCACTGCTGGCCAAGGCAATCATCGACAACCCGCCAGCCGTGATCCGTGATGGCGGCGTGCTCAAGACCGGCTACGATGCCGAGCTCGACGAACTGCAATCCTTGAGCGAGAACGCCGGGCAGTTCCTGATCGACCTCGAAGCCCGCGAGAAAGCCCGTACCGGCCTGGCCAACCTCAAGGTCGGCTACAACCGCATTCACGGCTACTTCATCGAGCTGCCCAGCAAACAGGCCGAACAGGCGCCGGCAGACTACATTCGCCGTCAGACCCTCAAGGGCGCGGAGCGCTTCATCACTCCAGAACTCAAGGAGTTTGAAGACAAGGCGCTGTCAGCCAAGAGCCGCGCTCTGGCTCGCGAAAAAATGCTCTACGACGCACTGCTGGAAACCCTGATCAGCCACTTGCCGCCACTGCAGGATACGGCCGGCGCTCTGGCCGAGCTGGACGTCCTGAGCAACCTGGCCGAGCGCGCACTGAACCTGGACCTGAACTGCCCGCGCTTTGTCAGCGAGCCTTGCATGCGCATCACCCAGGGCCGTCACCCGGTCGTGGAGCAGGTATTGACCACGCCGTTCGTGGCCAACGACCTGAACCTGGACGACAACACCCGGATGCTGGTAATCACCGGGCCGAACATGGGCGGTAAGTCCACCTACATGCGGCAAACCGCGCTGATCGTGCTGCTGGCCCATATCGGCAGCTTCGTCCCTGCGGCAAGCTGCGAACTGTCGCTGGTGGACCGGATCTTCACCCGGATCGGCTCCAGCGACGACCTGGCCGGTGGACGCTCGACCTTCATGGTGGAAATGAGCGAAACCGCGAACATCCTGCACAACGCCACCGAGCGCAGCCTGGTGCTGATGGACGAAGTGGGGCGCGGCACCAGTACTTTTGACGGTCTTTCCCTGGCCTGGGCTGCGGCAGAACGTCTCGCCCACTTGCGTGCCTACACCCTGTTCGCCACCCACTACTTCGAACTGACCGTACTGCCGGAAAGCGAACCGCTGGTAGCCAACGTGCATCTCAATGCCACCGAGCACAATGAGCGTATCGTCTTCCTCCACCATGTACTGCCAGGTCCTGCCAGCCAGAGCTACGGTCTGGCCGTAGCCCAGCTGGCCGGGGTTCCCAGCGCAGTCATCGTCCGCGCCCGTGAGCATCTGAGCCGCCTGGAAACCACCAGCCTGCCCCATGAAACACCGCGACCAGCACCGGGCAAGACCGCGGCGCCACAGCAAAGTGACATGTTCGCCAGCCTGCCGCACCCGGTACTGGACGACCTGGCCAAGCTGGATCTGGATGACATGACGCCACGCCGTGCACTGGAAATGCTCTATACATTGAAGACGCGCATCTAACGCGAACGCCTTCAAGCTGTTAGAATCTCGCGCGGTTTGGGATGCTGCGGACTATTAGCCTGGTCCGCAGACTATCGCTCCCAAACCTGGCGACCCCGTCATGTAGGGGCTCCGCTGCCGCCGCCTGAGGAGAGAATTAGAAATGACCTTCGTCGTCACCGACAACTGCATCAAGTGCAAGTACACCGACTGCGTAGAAGTCTGTCCGGTGGACTGCTTTTACGAAGGCCCGAACTTCCTGGTGATTCACCCGGATGAGTGCATTGACTGCGCGCTGTGCGAGCCTGAATGCCCTGCTGTAGCCATTTTCTCCGAGGATGAAGTCCCGGAAGAGATGCAAGAATTCATTCAGTTGAACGTCGAGCTGGCAGAGATATGGCCGAACATCACTGAAAAGAAAGATTCGTTGCCGGATGCCGAAGAGTGGGATGGCGTCAAAGGCAAGATCAAAGACCTCGAGCGCTGATTGCCCCGAGTTCAAGAAAAGGCCCCTTGCGGGCCTTTTTGCATTTCTGGGTTCCGGGTTACGGCTGGCGGGGTTTTCGACAGGCAAAAAAAAGGGGCGGTATGACCCGCCCACATTTTTCCCTAGTCCCTTTATTCCTTTTCATCGTCCTGATGAATCGCTTCCTGCGATGTCCTGACCATCATCCTTGATGGCTGGTCTATCCGTCGACACAGGGCTGATATTAAAGAGTTCCCTGGTAAGAGCAATCGCACTATTCGTAGGAAACTTTGTCGAACTCAGCATTACAGAATTAATAAATCCTTATAAATCAATAATATAAAAAATGTCCTAGGCCAAACTAGACAAGTAAGAAGCAGTCGCGAAACGAACACCTACAGAAAAGTAATCTTTGGCTTACACGTCAGTTAAGAATAATCCCAGCCCCTATCAGAACTAGAGAACTTTGAAACAAAACCAGCGGGCAATAAAAAGCCCCGACTGGATCGGGGCTCTTATGGATCAACAAGAATAGCTACTGAAACAGCGACTCGCTGGACAGCCCATTCTTTTCAAGGATCTCCCGCAGTCGCTTGAGCCCCTCAACCTGAATCTGCCTAACCCGCTCACGGGTCAAGCCGATCTCCAGGCCAACATCTTCAAGGGTGCTGCTCTCGTGCCCGCGCAGACCAAAGCGGCGCACCACCACTTCGCGCTGCTTCTCGGTCAACTCGGAAAGCCATTGATCGATGCTTTGCGAGAGGTCATCGTCCTGCAACAGTTCACAGGGATCCGTAGGACGGTCGTCGGTCAGGGTGTCTAACAAGGTCTTGTCGGAATCCGGTCCCAGCGAGACATCAACCGAAGAAACCCGCTCGTTCAAGCCGAGCATGCGTTTGACTTCGGCCACCGGCTTCTCCAGCAGGTTGGCGATTTCTTCGGGAGAGGGTTCATGATCGAGTTTTTGCGTCAACTCACGAGCTGCGCGCAAGTAGACGTTGAGCTCCTTGACCACATGAATCGGCAACCGGATGGTCCGGGTCTGATTCATGATCGCGCGCTCGATGGTCTGACGAATCCACCAGGTGGCATAGGTCGAGAATCGGAAGCCGCGTTCAGGGTCGAATTTCTCCACCGCTCGGATCAGCCCGAGGTTCCCCTCTTCGATCAGGTCCAGCAGCGACAAACCACGATTGACATAGCGTCGGGCGATTTTCACCACCAGTCGCAAGTTGCTTTCAATCATGCGCTTGCGCCCTGCCGGGTCGCCACTCTGCGATAAACGCGCAAAGTGCACTTCCTCTTCGGGAGAGAGCAATGGAGAGAAGCCGATTTCATTGAGATACAACTGCGTCGCATCAAGTGCACGCGTGTAATCAATGTACTTGTGTTGCTTGAGTGAAGCGGAGCTTTTGGATTTGGCGCGAACGGAAGGTGGAGTTGCCCCCTCATTATTCGACATCGAATCCATATCGATGCTGCTCTCCATAAGGAGAACCTCATCGTCGATGTCAAACTCCGGCACTTCTTTACTGAGAGCCATTGTTATAGTCCTTTGGTGAGTTCGACCTCAGGCTCAAGCGGCGCCTTTATCCCTGGCAACGCTGGAGCCTGTTCCCTCTACGTGAGCGGAACAGGCTGGTAACGGATCAACGACGTGGCAGGAATTGCAGCGGATCTACAGGTTTACCTTGTCGGCGAATCTCAAAGTGCAGTTTCACCCGGTCTGTACCAGTTGATCCCATCTCGGCAATTGTCTGTCCGACTTTGACCTGCTGTCCCTCCCGAACCAATAGCTTGCGGTTGTGGCCGTAAGCACTGACGTAGGTTTCGTTGTGTTTGATGATGACTAATTCGCCGTAGCCCCTTAAGCCACTCCCGGCGTAAACCACCGTCCCATCAGACGCAGCTAAAACAGGCTGTCCCAAATCCCCGGCGATATCAATGCCTTTATTCAAACTACCGTTTGAAGAAAATTTTCCAATCAGAACACCGCTGGAAGGCCAGCCCCAGCCCGTCGGAGCAGGGCCTGCAGGCGTGACCGGAGTGGGAGCCGGCTTGCTCACCGGAGTCGTTGCAGCACCTGCAACTGGGGCCGTTGCAGTGCCCGCCGGGCGACGAATAACCGTGGTCTTGCTGGAAGACGAAGCCCCGGACTGGGTGCTGGTCACTACCGTGGTCGGCGCCGCACCCGTACGCCCATCAAAGCGGATGGTCTGCCCCGGATGAATGGTGTAAGGCTCGGCAATGTTGTTGCGAGCCGCCAGCGCCTTGTAGTCCCAGCCATAGCGGAAGGCAATGGAAAACAGCGTATCGCCGCGACGTACGACATATTGTCCGGTGGTCACCGTTGGCCGTTGCGGCGCTGCAGTATGGCTGCGCTCAACCACGCCCACGCTGCTGGACTTGGTGCTGGAGCAACCGACCAACAAGGAACTCAAGACAAGGCCAATCATCAGTCGCTGAAAGCTTGATATACCCATACGCTGCGCAATGACTGTGAGACTCACCCGCCGCTCCCTTTGTGGTGGTTGACGATATAGATTGCCTGGCAAAGGCATGAAGTAACGCCAGTATAACTGCACGCCGAGGCTTTACCGCTGGCAAAGCGCTAGGGACCGTTGCAAGTGGGTGCTACTGATCGGCGCTCCACTCATTGACGATCAATACGCCACTAAGACACAGCCAAACAGACAGAATTCACCCAGGCTCGATAAATGCTCAGGCCAGCGGCCCATTAAGCAGGGGCACAAAACGCACCGCTCCCAGCACATGCCGGGCAAAGCCGTGTTCTTCACGAACGATCAGCATCAGTTGCTGTACTTCCCCGGCCCCTACCGGAATCACCAGGCGCCCGCCAGGGGCCAGTTGATCGAGCAGGGCCTGAGGGATATCCGTGGCCACGGCGGTGACGATAATGCCGTTGTAGGGCGCCAGTGCCGGCCAGCCTTCCCAGCCATCGCCCCAACGGAAGACCACATTGCGCAGGTTCAACTCCTGCAGGCGCTCCTTGGCTCGATCCTGCAGGACCTTGATCCGCTCCACCGAAAACACCCGCTCCACCAGTTGCGACAGGACTGCCGTCTGGTAGCCGGAACCGGTGCCGATCTCCAGCACCTTGTCCAGCGGGCCGGCCGCCAGCAGCAGCTCGCTCATGCGCGCCACCATATAGGGCTGGGAAATGGTCTGGTTGTGGCCGATGGGCAGCGCCGTGTCTTCATAGGCACGATGGGCCAGTGCTTCATCGACGAACAGGTGCCGCGGCGTGCGCCGAATGACCTCCAGGACCTGCGGGTTGGACAAGCCCTCGTCATACAGGCGCTGAATCAGGCGTTCACGGGTGCGCTGGGAGGTCATGCCGATCCCCCGGCGCAACAGATCATCTTGTTCGCGAGCCATCAGTTGAGCCCCTCCAGCCAGCCATCCAGGCTCCTGAACGCCTCATTGAAAGTGCGATCCAGCTGCAGTGGGGTGATGGACACGTAACCTTGCATGACGGCATGGAAGTCGGTACCCGGACCACCATCCTCGGCGTCGCCGGCGGCAGCTATCCAGTAACCCGACTTGCCCCGGGGGTCGACGACCTTAACCGGAGCCGCAGCACGGGCGCGATGACCCAGGCGGGTCAATTGGATGCCGCGGATATGATCAAGCGGCAAGTTGGGAATATTCACGTTCAACACCGTCCGTGGTGGCAAATCCAGCAAGCCCTGCGCCTGCACCAGCTTGCGCGCGAAATAAGCGGCGGTCGCAAGGTTTTCCACCTGCCGCGACACCAGTGAAAAAGCCATGGCCGGGCGCTGCAGGAAGCGCCCTTCCAGCGCTGCGGCGACAGTCCCGGAGTACAGCACGTCATCACCGAGGTTGGCCCCCAGGTTGATGCCCGACACCACCATGTCCGGTTCGAGCTCCAGCAGGCCGTTGAGCCCCAGGTGCACACAGTCGGTCGGTGTGCCATTGAGGCTGATGAAACCGTTGCCGAGGGTCTGCGGATGTAACGGACGGTCGAGCGTCAGCGAGCTGCTGGCGCCGCTTTTGTCTTGATCCGGTGCGATAACCACACACTCGGCATAATCCGCCAGCGCAGCATGCAGCGCAGCGATACCGGGTGCAGTTACCCCATCATCGTTAGAAATCAGAATACGCATGAGCTGTCCGTCTGCCCCACCGGCACCAGATCGACGAGTTCACGCACCAAGGCGGTGGCGAAACATCCGGCCGGCAGGACGAATTCCAGTTGCAGAATATCAGGCACGGGATAATGCCACGTCAAACCGCCAATGGGCAGCCGCAGGATGCGTCGTTCGTGACCCATGCCGGCTTTTATCAGCCAATCACAGAGTGCCGCCTCGCGCAGGCCGATCTGCTGCTCGAGCTCGTGGGCCTTACCACTCGCTGGAGAGGGGCCTTCGCCCCACAGCGGGCCGGTCGGGTGCAGATCGAGGATCGCCAGGCGCGGGTCCGAACATTCGGCCTCCCCGGCCATGAAGAAACTGCGACTGTCGGTAAACGCCAGCAGGTCGCCCACCTGGGCCTGCTGCCAGCTGCCATCGGCCACTCGCGCCGCCAGCACTTGGTTGAACAGGTAGCTGCGGGCCGTGGACAACAGCCGCGAACGCACATTGCGCTGCTCCGGCAGTGCTTGCCGCGCCGCCCAATCACGGGCATCCACGAGATTGCCGCCGTTATGGCCGAAACGCTGGGCACCGAAATAGTTGGGGATTCCCTGCTGGGCAATCAGCTTCAGGCGCTGGTCAAGCGCCGCCGGGTCCGCCTTGAGCTCTGTCAAACGCAGGGTAAAGCCATTGGCCGCATGGGCGCCGCGCTGCAACTTGCGCTTGTGGCGGGTGGCCTTGAGGATTTTCAGGGTGTCATTTTCCGCAGCGCCAAGATCCGGATCGGCCTTGCCAGGGAGTTGCACACTGAACCATTGGCGAGTCAGCGCCTGTCGATCCTTGAGCCCGGCGTAACTGACCGTGCGCAGCGGCACTCCCGCGGCCTTGGCGATTCGACGCGCCGCCTCCTCGGTGTTCAAGCCGCGCTTTTCCACCCATAACCACAAATGCTCGCCCTCACCGCTCAGCGGGATGTCGAGCACCTCATCGACCTGGAAGTCTTCGGCAGTGGCCTTGAGTACGGCGCTGCCCAATGCGTTGCCATAGGCCCGCGGGCCCAAGAGTTGCAGTTCGTTCATGAGCGCAGCAACAAGGCTACGGAATGCACTGCAATACCTTCCTCACGGCCGACGAAACCAAGCTTTTCGGTGGTGGTAGCCTTCACGTTCACTTGATCCAACTCAACTTGCAGATCCGCGGCGATCAAGGCGCGCATCGTTTCAATATGGGGAGCCATCTTCGGCGCCTGGGCAACAATGGTGTTGTCGACATTGCCGATCTTCCAGCCCTTGGCGTGAATCAGCGCGACAACATGACGCAGCAGGACGCGGCTGTCAGCGCCCTTGAACTGCGGATCGGTGTCTGGAAAATGCTTGCCGATATCCCCCAGCGCGGCGGCGCCGAGCAGGGCATCACTGAGCGCGTGCAACAGCACGTCGCCATCGGAATGGGCCAGCAGGCCAAGATGATGGGCGATACGCACACCACCCAAAGTGATGAAGTCGCCTTCAGCGAAACGGTGCACATCGTAGCCGTGGCCAATACGCATAAAAAAACGCCCCGAAAAAGTCAGGGCGTGATTCTACCTGCTTTGGCCGGCATTAGGCGTTTAGAGCACGCCCATGATGCTGCAGGTGGTCGTCAATGAAACTGGCGATGAAGAAGTAGCTGTGGTCATAACCGGGTTGCAGCCGCAAGGTCAGTTCATGACCGGCATTCTTCGCCGCCTGCTGCAGGGTTTCGGGCTTGAGTTGAGTGGCCAGGAAGTCATCGCGATCGCCCTGGTCCACCAGCAATGGCAGTTTCTCACTGGCCTCGGCAATCAGCACACTGGCATCCCATTCGCGCCAGCGCGAGCGCTCCTCTCCCAGGTAACGGGAAAACGCCTTTTGCCCCCAGGGACAATCCATCGGATTGCTAATGGGAGCAAAAGCCGACACCGACTGATAACGGCCCGGATTACGCAGCGCGCAGACCAGCGCCCCGTGCCCGCCCATGGAGTGGCCACTGATGCCGCGCTTCTGCGAGGCAGGGAAGTGCGCCTCCACCAACGCCGGCAACTCACTGACCACATAGTCGTGCATGCGATAGTGCTGAGCCCATGGTTCCTGGGTGGCATTCAGATAGAACCCTGCCCCCAGGCCAAAGTCCCAGGCCCCATCGGGATCACCCGGAACACCGGCACCTCGAGGGCTGGTGTCCGGAGCCACGATGATCAACCCGAGCTCGGCGGCCATGCGCTGGGCGCCGGCCTTCTGCATGAAGTTCTCGTCGGTGCAGGTCAGGCCGGACAGCCAGTACAGCACCGGCAGCTTGCCACCTTGCTCGGCCTGGGGCGGCAGGTACACGGCGAACACCATGTCACAGCCCAGCACCTGGGAATGATGCTTGTAGCGCTTGTGCCAGCCGCCGAAGCTTTTCTGGCAGGAAAGGTTTTCCAGAGTCATGGCAGACCTCAAGCCGCAAACTTCAGGCCTCAAGCTGCAAGTGGGGATCCCCCTCTTGTCGCTTGAGGCTTAACGCTTGCCGCTGCTTTTTAGAAATGGATGACGGTACGAATGCTCTTGCCTTCGTGCATCAGGTCGAATGCCTTGTTGATGTCTTCCAGGCCCATGGTGTGGGTAATGAAGGTATCCAGGGGAATCTCGCCGCTCTGGGCCATTTCCACGTAGCTAGGCAGCTCGCTGCGGCCACGCACGCCGCCGAATGCCGAGCCGCGCCATACGCGGCCGGTCACCAGCTGGAACGGGCGGGTAGCGATTTCCTGGCCAGCACCGGCGACGCCGATGATCACCGACTCGCCCCAGCCCTTGTGGCAGCACTCCAGTGCCGCGCGCATCAATTGCACATTGCCGATGCACTCAAAGGAGAAGTCGACCCCGCCGTCGGTCATGTCGACGATGACTTCCTGGATCGGACGATCGAAGTCCTTCGGGTTGACGCAATCGGTGGCGCCCAGTTGCTTGGCGATCTCGAACTTGGCCGGGTTGATGTCGATGGCGATGATGCGCCCGGCCTTGGCCTTGACCGCACCGATCACCGCCGACAGGCCGATCCCGCCCAGGCCGAAGATGGCGACAGTGTCACCGGCCTTGACCTTGGCCGTGTTGATCACCGCACCGATGCCGGTGGTTACACCGCACCCCAGCAGGCAGACCTTCTCCAGCGGCGCTTCCTTGGGGATCTTGGCCACGGAGATTTCCGGCAGCACGGTGTACTCGGAAAAGGTCGAGGTGCCCATGTAGTGGAAAATCGGCTGGCCCTTGTAGGAAAAACGCGAGGTGCCGTCAGGCATCAGGCCCTTGCCCTGGGTAGCACGAATGGCCTGGCAGAGGTTGGTCTTGCCCGACAGACAGAATTTGCACTGGCCGCACTCCGGGGTGTACAGCGGGATCACGTGGTCGCCCACCGCCACGGAAGTCACGCCCTCGCCCACCGCCTCCACCACCGCGCCACCTTCATGGCCGAGGATTGACGGGAAGATGCCTTCCGGATCCGCACCCGAGAGGGTATAGGCGTCGGTGTGGCAGACACCGGAAGCGACGACCCGCAGCAGGACTTCGCCGGCCTTGGGCATGGCGACATCCACTTCGACGATTTCCAGGGGCTTCTTGGCCTCGAAGGCTACGGCAGCACGTGACTTGATCATCCTGACTCTCCAGTGAATAAAACGAGACAGTGAGTGTAAATCAGCGCCGCGCGATGAATAATCCAGGTGAAAGCAAAACATTATTGCCACACAGGGATAATCAATGAGTGAAAACCGCTGGGAAGGCATCGACGAGTTTGTCGCGGTCGCCGAATGCTGCCAGTTCACCGCTGCCGCCGAGCGCCTGGGCGTGTCCTCGTCCCATATCAGCCGCCAGGTGGCGCGCCTTGAGGAACGTTTGCAGACCCGCCTGCTGTATCGCAGCACCCGCCGGGTCACCCTGACCGAAGCCGGGCAAACCTTTCTCCAGCATTGCCAACGCTTGCAGGATGGTCGCGATGAGGCGCTGCGGGCCGTGGGCGATCTGACCAGCGAACCCAAGGGCATGCTGCGCATGACCTGCGCCGTGGCCTACGGCGAGCGCTTCATCGTGCCACTGGTGACTCGATTCATGGGGCTGTACCCGCAATTGCGGGTAGACATCGAGCTGAGCAACCGGCCATTGGACCTGGTGCACGAAGGCCTCGACCTGGCCATTCGCCTCGGGCGGCTGCAGGACTCGCGCCTGGTGGCCACCCGCCTCGCGCCGCGGCGCATGTACCTGTGCGCCTCGCCGTCCTATCTGGAGCGCTACGGGCGCCCCCACAGTCTCTCGGAGCTGAGCCGCCACAACTGCCTGATCGGCAGTTCGGACATCTGGCAACTGGAACAGGATGGACGCGAGTTCTCGCAGCGGGTCCAGGGCAACTGGCGCTGCAACAGCGGGCAAGCCGTACTGGATGCAGCGTTGCAGGGGGTGGGTTTGTGCCAGTTGCCGGATTACTACGTACTGGAACATTTGCAGAACGGCACGCTGATTTCCCTGCTGGAAGCCCACCAGCCGCCCAATACCGCGGTCTGGGCGCTGTACCCGCAACAGCGCCACCTGTCTCCCAAGGTGCGCAAGCTGGTGGACTATCTCAGGCAGGGCCTGGCCCAGCGTCCGGAATACCAGGACGTGTAGGCCGCTGAAAGGCCGCTTGATCGGTGGAAAAGTCGGTGCTGTTTTCGCTCGATCGCGCCCGCACCAAGGCCACGGCAGTGGCTACAGAAAGGTTGGCGGACGCAGGAGCGGACTCAGCGGCGATTGGACCAGCGCTGGCGCAGCCACTCCAGGTCCTCGGGACGAGTGACCTTGAGGTTGTCGGACCGCCCTTCGATCAATCGTGGCGCCAGCCCGGCCCACTCCATTGCCGAAGCTTCGTCAGTGATAGAAACATCGGCCACCAGGCTGTCGGCCAAGGCACGATGCAGGGCTCCCAGGCGAAACATCTGCGGCGTATAGGCCTGCCAGATCAGGCTGCGATCCACGGTTTCCAGCACCCGTCCGTGTTTGTCCACCCGTTTGAGGGTGTCGCGGGCAGGAACCGCCAGCAGCCCTCCGACGGGATCGTGCGCCAGCTCACCCAGGAGCCTGTCCAGGTCATCACGGGACAGATTGGGTCGCGCGGCATCATGGACCAGCACCCAGTCTTCATCCCCGGCGCCCGCCGCATGCAAATGCAGCAAGGCATTGAGCACCGAGCCGGAACGCTCCGCGCCGCCTTCGACCCGCTGGATTCGCGTGTCATGGGCACTGGGCAGGGTTGGCCAGTAGGGATCATCAACTGCGAGGCTGACCACCAGCCCCTTGAGGCCTGGGTGATCAAGGAAACAGCCAAGGCTGTGTTCGAGAATAGTGCGTCCGCCCAGTTGCAGGTACTGCTTGGGACGGTCCGCGGCCATGCGGGCACCGATGCCCGCGGCAGGAATCACGGCCCAGAAGGCCGGTAGCGCGTTACTCATTGGGCCAACTGGTAGAGGGTTTCACCCTCCTTGACCATGCCCAACTCATGGCGAGCCCGTTCTTCAACGGTCTCCATGCCTTTCTTCAGCTCCATGACTTCCGCATCGAGTACGCGATTACGCTCCAGCAGACGCTCGTTTTCAGCGTGCTGGTCAGCAATCTGCTGAGTCAGGTCGGCCACCTGCGCCAAGCTGCCGTTCCCCACCCACAGGCGGTACTGCAAGCCAGCCAGCAGCAAGAGCAAGACCAGGAACAACCAATTGGGACTGCGCATCGAATATCGGGTATCCAGTGAAAAAAGACAGCCATGCCAACAACTTCGAACCTACTGATAGCACGAAGCCTGGAAGAACCAGGCTTGTGCTCTTAAGGCATCAGATTAGTGGTAAAAAACCCGCTTTTGCGACTTTCCCGACACAATCCGTTGTCTTTTTACCATCTACTGCTCAGCCGCGAAACTCGCTGCGACCGTTGTACTTGGCCTTGCCGTTCAATTGCTCTTCGATACGCAGCAATTGGTTGTACTTGGATACGCGGTCGGAACGGCACAGGGAACCGGTCTTGATCTGGCCAGCCGAGGTGCCCACGGCCAGGTCGGCGATGGTCGAATCTTCGGTTTCACCGGAACGGTGGGAGATCACTGCGGTGTAGCCGGCAGCCTTGGCCATCTGGATGGCTTCCAGGGTTTCGGTCAGGGTGCCGATCTGGTTGAACTTGATCAGGATCGAGTTGGCGATCTTCTTGTCGATGCCTTCTTTCAAGATCTTGGTGTTGGTCACGAACAAGTCGTCACCCACCAGTTGCACCTTCTCGCCGATCTTGTCGGTGAGGATCTTCCAGCCGGCCCAGTCGGACTCGTCCAGGCCATCTTCGATGGAGATGATCGGGTAGCGCTGAGTCAGGCCTTTGAGGTACTCGGCGAAACCTTCGGCGGTGAACACCTGGCCTTCGCCGGACAGGTTGTACTTGCCATCTTCATAGAATTCGCTGGCGGCGCAGTCCAGCGCCAGGGTCACGTCGGTGCCCAGGGTGTAACCGGCGTTGGCCACGGCTTCGGAGATGACTTTCAGGGCGTCTTCGTTGGAAGCCAGGTTCGGCGCGAAACCACCTTCGTCACCCACTGCGGTGTTCAGGCCACGGGCCTTCAGCACAGCCTTGAGGTGATGGAAAATCTCGGTGCCCATGCGCAGGCCTTCGGAGAAGGACTTGGCGCCAACCGGCTGCACCATGAATTCCTGGATGTCGACGTTGTTATCAGCGTGTTCGCCACCGTTGATGATGTTCATCATCGGTACCGGCATCGAGTAGACGCCCGGGGTACCGTTGAGGTTGGCGATGTGGGCGTACAGCGGCAGGTCCTGATCCTGGGCGGCAGCCTTGGCCGCGGCCAGGGATACGGCGAGGATCGCGTTGGCGCCCAGAGTCGCTTTGTTCTCGGTGCCGTCCAGCTTGATCATGGCCTGATCCAGCGCCTTCTGGTCGATCGGGTCTTTACCCAGCAACAGGTCGCGGATCGGACCGTTGATGTTGGCTACCGCCTTGAGCACGCCCTTGCCCAGGTAGCGGGTCTTGTCGCCATCACGCAGCTCCAGCGCTTCACGGGAGCCGGTGGAGGCACCGGACGGTGCGCAGGCACTGCCGATGATGCCGTTGTCGAGAAGCACGTCCGCTTCGACAGTGGGGTTGCCACGGGAGTCGAGAACTTCACGACCTTTGATGTCGACGATTTTTGCCATTGTTGTAAACACTCCAAAGTTGACGAAAACGACGCAGCTGTAGGAAATCTTTTACCGTCGGCAAGGCGGGGAAAGCGGGCAGACTTGCAGACGATAAGGCTCAGGCCCGGGGGCCTGAGCAATAATCGTGCGGTACTTTACCGGAGAAATCGGTTTTACGCGGTCTCTACCGTCGGAAAACTCTTGACCAGTTCGTCCAGGGCCTTGAGCTGGGCCAGGAACGGCTCGAGCTTGTCCAGGCGCAGGGCGCAAGGACCGTCGCATTTGGCGTTGTCCGGATCCGGATGGGCTTCCAGGAACAGGCCAGCCAGGGACTGGCTCATGCCGGCCTTGGCCAGGTCGGTGACCTGGGCCCGGCGACCACCGGCCGAATCGGAGCGACCGCCCGGCATCTGCAGGGCGTGGGTGACGTCGAAGAACACCGGGTACTCGAACTGCTTCATGATGCCGAAGCCGAGCATGTCCACCACCAGGTTGTTGTAACCGAAGCTGGAACCACGCTCGCAGAGGATCAACTGATCGTTGCCCGCCTCTTCGCACTTGCTCAGGATGTGTTTCATTTCCTGGGGCGCAAGGAACTGGGCTTTCTTGATGTTGATCACCGCACCGGTCTTGGCCATGGCCACCACCAGGTCGGTCTGCCGCGACAGGAAGGCCGGCAGCTGGATGATGTCGCAGACTTCGGCGACCACGGCGGCCTGGGCCGGCTCGTGGACGTCGGTGATGATCGGCACGCCGAACGCTTGCTTCACGTCCTCGAAAATCCGCATGCCCTCTTCCAGGCCAGGGCCACGGTAAGAGGTCACCGACGAACGGTTGGCCTTGTCGAAGCTGGCCTTGAATACGTAGGGGATGCCGAGCTTCTCGGTCACCCGTACGTACTCTTCACAGACCTGCATCGCCATGTCGCGGCTTTCCAGCACGTTCATGCCACCGAACAGCACCATCGGCTTGTCGTTGGCGATCTCGATGCTGCCTACGCGGATGATCTTCTGCGCCATCAGGTTCAAGCCTTCTTCTGGTGTTGAGCCAATGCTGCCTTGACGAAACCGCTGAACAGAGGGTGACCGTCACGTGGCGTCGAGGTGAACTCGGGGTGGAACTGGCAAGCGACGAACCATGGATGATCCGGAGCCTCGACCACTTCAACCAGGGCGCCATCGCCGGAGCGACCGGAAATCTTCAGGCCGGCATCGATCAGCTGTGGCAGCAACTTGTTGTTCACTTCGTAACGGTGACGGTGACGCTCGATGATCACGTCCTTGGCGTAGCAGTCGTGCACCTTGGAGCCAGGCTCCAGCAGGCAGTCCTGAGCGCCCAGGCGCATGGTGCCGCCCAGGTCGGAGGCTTCGGTACGGGTTTCAACTGCACCGGTGGCATCTTCCCACTCGGTGATCAGGCCCACCACTGGGTGGCCGCTGGCACGGTCGAACTCGGTGGAGTTGGCGTCTTTCCAGCCCATGACGTTACGAGCGAACTCGATGACCGCCACTTGCATGCCCAGGCAGATCCCCAGGTACGGCACCTTGTTTTCACGGGCGTACTGCACCGCGGTGATCTTGCCTTCCACGCCGCGCAGACCGAAGCCGCCCGGAACCAGGATCGCGTCGACGCCGTCCAGCAGCGCGGTGCCCTGGTTCTCGATGTCTTCGGAATCGATGTAGCGCAGGTTGACCTTGGTCCGGTTGGTGATGCCGGCGTGACTCATCGCTTCGATCAGCGACTTGTAGGCGTCCAGCAGCTCCATGTACTTGCCGACCATGGCGATGGTGACTTCGTGCTCTGGGTTGAGCTTGGCGTCGACCACTTTTTCCCACTCGGACAGGTCGGCACCATTGCACTGCAGGCCGAAACGCTCGACGACGAAATCGTCCAGGCCCTGGGCGTGCAGCACGGCAGGAATCTTGTAGATGGTGTCGACGTCTTCCAGGGAGATCACCGCACGCTCTTCAACGTTGGTGAACAGAGCGATCTTGCGGCGCGAGGACACATCCACCGGATGGTCGGAGCGGCAGATCAGCACGTCTGGCTGCAGGCCGATCGAACGCAGCTCTTTTACCGAGTGCTGGGTCGGCTTGGTCTTGGTCTCGCCCGCAGTGGCGATGTACGGAACCAGGGTCAGGTGCATCAGCATCGCGCGCTTGGAGCCGACTTCGACCCGCAGCTGGCGGATGGCTTCGAGGAACGGTTGCGACTCGATGTCGCCCACGGTGCCGCCGATTTCCACCAGGGCCACGTCGGCATCGCCGGCACCCTTGATGATGCGACGCTTGATTTCGTCGGTGATGTGCGGAATCACCTGGATGGTGGCGCCCAGGTAATCACCACGGCGCTCCTTGCGCAGCACGTGCTCGTACACGCGGCCGGTGGTGAAGTTGTTGTTCTGGGTCATGGTCGTGCGGATGAACCGCTCGTAGTGGCCCAGGTCCAGGTCGGTCTCGGCGCCGTCGTGGGTGACGAACACTTCACCGTGCTGGAACGGGCTCATGGTGCCCGGGTCGACGTTGATGTACGGGTCCAGCTTGAGCATGGTGACCTTAAGTCCCCGCGCCTCCAGGATGGCCGCCAATGAAGCCGAGGCAATGCCTTTCCCCAATGAAGAAACAACACCGCCCGTGACGAATATGTAGCGCGTCATGAAAAACCCTAGAAGTCTGCGTTAAAGCGGTCAGTGCCGCCGGGGAAAGCGAAGGAAGGCCGAAGCCCCCGATCACCTGCATTAATCACAGTGCACCTTTCAAAAAAACCGCCGCGTGGTGACAGACCGGATGCAAAAACACCGGTAGGTTGCTCGCTACACATTTTTTGGAATCGCCCAGCAAAGACTGCTTGGTAATCGGCAACTCCTGCAATTCAGGCGAATCCACAGAAGTTGTATCAAGAAGGGAGCGTAGTCTACCGGAAAGCCCCTTTCAGCTCAAACCTTGATCGCTGGTCGGTGGCAGCCAGTGCAATTGCCAGTCCGCCTGAGGGTTTGCGCCGGGCACCGCCAGGTTCGCCAGGCCCAGCAGCCGCTCCTCCTGATACAGCAGCGGCAATCTGCCACGGGCAAATCCCGGCAGCCCGGTTTCGTTCAGCACACGCTTCAGATCGCGGTGGCCACGCCCTGCCACCAGCAGGACTTCCCCGCCCTGGCGGTAGCGAATGCGCAGCGGCCCATGCGGCGGCGTGCCCTTGAAAACAACCTGGCCATTGCCTGGCAACGACAATGGGCTCGCCGGGTCGAGCCATTCAATTTCACCGCCGATCGGCTGCAACCAGGTACCGGACAGCCACCAGATCCGTCCGCCGCCACGATGCAACTCGCCATCAGCCAAACGCCAGATGGGCCGAGCTTCGACTCCGGCATCCCGCAAGCTGTCCCAGCCGGCCCAATGATCGGTGTCCGGCAAGCGGCCAAAGCCGTTCAGCCAATGACTCAAGGCATTGCGCTGCCGCGCCGGTGACAATGACTGCAAAGGCCCCAGTGCCAGCGAGGGCAACCCCAGCCAAGAGAATTGCGCGCCCTCCCCGGCTGCCGCCAAATCCAGTTCAGCCAGTTCATCGAGCAAACCCTGGGCTTGCGCCAGGTGCGCAGCACTGCGGCTCATGCTGGCCAGTGCCTGGGGCCAGCGCGCAATCAGCGAGGGCATGACCTTGTGCCGCAAGTAATTGCGCGAGTGGTGATGATCGGTATTGCTCGGGTCCTCGACCCAACTCAGCCGCTGCTCCTCGGCATAGCGTTCAAGATCGGCACGCGACACCCCAAGCAACGGCCGCAACAGAGTCCCGTCCCCCAACGCCCGGCTTTCCGGCATGGCCGACAGCCCCCGGACTCCGGCACCGCGCAACAGGCGAAACAGCAGGGTTTCCGCCTGGTCATCCCGGTGCTGCGCTGTCAGCAGCACCTCATTGGCCGCGATCACTTGCTCGAAGGCGCTGTAGCGCGCCTCCCGGGCCGCTTGCTCGAGGCTCGCCCCGACTTGCACCTGAACATGAATGACCCGCAAAGGTACGCCCAAGGCATCACAGATCGCCTGGCAATGCTTGGGCCAGGCGTCAGCCGCCGTTTGCAGCCCGTGATGAACATGCACAGCCGACAACAGCGGAAGGGGGTGATGGCGCGCCAGCTCGGCCAGCAGATGTAGCAAGACAGTGGAATCAAGCCCGCCGGAGAAAGCGACATGCCAGGCCGAGGCTTCACGCCAGGGCGCCAGGCGTTGCAGCAGTTTGGCGCAAAGAGCATTCATCAATCGATCAAGACCTGTAGGAACAGCCGGGAGCGGCATTGCACTGGCCGGTGGAAACCAAGAACGCCGTGATCGAGTCGATCGACGGCGTCCGTTTCGCGAACTGGCTTGCTCCTACCCGAGAGAACCTCGGTCGATCAGAGACCGTAGCTCATCAGGCGGTCATAACGACGGGCCAGCAAGGTGTCGTTATCCATTTCCTTGAGCATTGCCAGTTGGGAAGTGAGCTCGGCACGGATCGATGCCGCAGCAGCGGCCGGGTCGCGGTGGGCGCCGCCCAATGGCTCGCCAATCACCTTGTCGACAATCCCCAGGCCTTTCAGGCGCTCGGCGGTAATGCCCATGGCTTCGGCTGCATCAGGTGCCTTTTCCGAAGTTTTCCACAGGATCGAGGCACAGCCTTCCGGCGAGATCACCGCGTAGGTGGAGTACTGCAGCATGTTCAGCTGGTCACAGACGCCGATGGCCAATGCGCCGCCGGAACCACCTTCACCGATAACGGTGGCGATGATCGGAGTCTTCAGGCGTGCCATGACCCGCAGGTTCCAGGCAATGGCTTCACTCTGGTTGCGCTCTTCGGCGTCGATGCCCGGGTAGGCGCCCGGGGTGTCGATGAAGGTCAGGATCGGCATCTTGAAACGCTCGGCCATTTCCATCAGGCGGCAAGCCTTGCGATAGCCTTCCGGACGCGGCATGCCGAAGTTGCGGCGTACCTTCTCGCGCACTTCACGGCCCTTCTGGTGGCCGATGATCATCACCGGCTGGTCGTCCAGGCGAGCAATGCCGCCCACGATCGCGGCGTCGTCGGAGAAGTGGCGATCGCCATGCAGCTCGTCGAACTCGGTGAAGATGTGCTGGATGTAGTCCAGGGTGTACGGACGACGCGGGTGACGCGCCAGACGTGCGATCTGCCAGCTGGTGAGCTTGCCGAAGATGTCTTCGGTCAGGGTGTTGCTCTTGTCCTGCAGGCGGGAAATCTCATCGCCGATATTCAGCGAATTGTCATTACCGACCAAGCGCAACTCTTCGATCTTGGCTTGCAGGTCGGCGATCGGCTGTTCGAAATCAAGAAAATTCGGGTTCATAGGCGTCCGTCTGGGGTCGACATCCAAGGGAACTGGGGCCGGCCGGTTGTCTATTCGCGCCCTACCTTAAGGGACGGGCGCGTTGAGGTCGAGATTAAAAATTCATGTGGCGATGAGGCGCAATGATGGCACCTCAGCGTCAACGGTATTGGAGGAAGACGTTGTCTCGCCCGAACTGGTCACGCAGGGCTTGAATCAAGGCGTCTGCCGGGTCGATCCGCCAGTTTTCGCCAAACTGCAGCACGGCCTTGGCGTCTTCGCGGGTGTATTCCATGGTGATCGGGCAGGCGCCGCGGTGGCGCTTGAACAATTCACCCAGCCAGCGTAGCTGATCGCCCTTCAGGGCATCGCTGTGGACTTTCAGGCGCAGGCTTTCCGCCAGGTTGGTTCGCGCATCCTCCATGCTCATCACCCGCTTGACCCGCAGGCGCAGGCCGCCGGAGAAGTCGTCGTTGCTGACTTCCCCCTCGACCACCACCATTGCGTCGGTCTGCAACAGCGGTTGCGCCGAGTGGAAAGCATCGGCAAACAGCGACGCTTCAATCCGCCCCGAGCGATCGTCGAGGGTGATAAAGCCCATCTTGTCGCCCTTTTTGTTCTTCATCACCCGCAGGGCGATGATCATGCCGGCCACCGTCTGGGTATCCCGTGCCGGCTTCAGGTCAATGATGCGCTGACGGGCGAAACGGCGAATTTCACCTTCGTATTCATCAATCGGGTGTCCGGTGAGGTACAGCCCCAGGGTATCTTTTTCGCCCTTCAGACGTTCCTTGAGGGTCAGTTCCTTGGCTTTGCGATGGCTGGCGTAGACATCTGCATCCTCTTCCACGAACAAGCCGCCAAACAGGTCGGCGTGCCCGCTGTCGTGGGTGCGCGCAGTCTGTTCGGCCGCCTTGATCGCCTCTTCCATGGCCGCCAGTAGCACGGCGCGGTTGCGGTCGATATTGGCCTGGTAAGCCTTGGGCTCATCATGGAAATACGGACCGAGACGGTCCAGGGCACCACTGCGGATCAACCCGTCGAGGGTACGCTTGTTGATGCGCTTGAGATCCACCCGGGCACAGAAATCAAACAGGTCCTTGAAGGGCCCCTCCTGACGCGCCTCGGTAATGGCCTCGACCGGCCCCTCGCCCACCCCCTTGATCGCACCCAGGCCATAAATGATCCGTCCCTCTTCGTTCACCGTGAACTTGAACTCGGAAGCGTTCACGTCCGGTGCATCGAGGCGCAGCTTCATGGTCCGCACTTCTTCGATCAAGGTCACGACCTTGTCGGTGTTGTGCATATCCGCGGACAGTACCGCCGCCATGAACGGCGCCGGGTAATGCGCCTTCAGCCAGGCAGTCTGGTAGGACACCAGGCCGTAAGCGGCAGAGTGGGATTTGTTGAAGCCATAACCGGCGAATTTTTCCACCAGGTCGAAAATGTTGCCCGCCAAGTCCGGGTCGATATTGTTGCCCACGCAGCCTTCGATGAAGCCACCACGCTGCTTGGCCATTTCCTCGGGTTTTTTCTTACCCATGGCGCGACGCAGCATGTCCGCACCACCGAGGGTGTAACCGGCCATGACCTGGGCAATCTGCATCACCTGTTCCTGATACAGGATGATGCCGTAGGTCGGCGCCAATACGGGCTTGAGGCCTTCGTACTGGTAGTCCGAGTGCGGATAGGCCAGTTCGGCGCGGCCGTGCTTGCGGTTGATGAAGTCATCCACCATGCCCGATTGCAGCGGGCCCGGACGGAACAGGGCCACCAGTGCGATCAAGTCTTCCAGGCAGTCGGGCTTGAGCTTCTTGATCAGCTCCTTCATGCCGCGGGATTCAAGCTGGAACACCGCCGTGGTTTCGGCTTTCTGCAGCAGGTTGTAGGTCGGCTTGTCGTCCAGCGGGATGAAGGCGATATCCAGCGCTTGTTCACCGGCCTTGGCACGGTCGCGGTTGATGGTCTTCAGGGCCCAGTCGATGATGGTCAGGGTCCGCAGGCCGAGGAAGTCGAACTTCACCAGGCCGGCGGCCTCGACGTCGTCCTTGTCGAACTGGGTAACCAGGCCGTCACCCTCTTCATCGCAATAGATCGGCGAGAAGTCGGTGAGCTTGGTCGGCGCGATCACCACGCCACCGGCGTGTTTGCCGACGTTACGCACCACGCCTTCGAGCTTGCGCGCCATCTCCCAGATTTCCGCCGCCTCTTCATCGACCTTGATGAAGTCGCGCAGGATCTCTTCCTGCTCATAGGCTTTTTCCAGGGTCATGCCGACTTCGAAGGGGATCATCTTCGACAAGCGGTCGGCCAGGCCGTAGGACTTGCCCTGGACCCGAGCCACGTCCCGTACCACCGCCTTGGCCGCCATGGAACCGAAAGTGATGATCTGGCTGACCGCGTTGCGGCCGTACTTCTCGGCCACGTAGTCGATGACCCGGTCACGACCGTCCATGCAGAAGTCGACGTCGAAGTCGGGCATGGAAACCCGTTCCGGGTTAAGGAATCGTTCGAACAGCAGGTCGTATTCCAGGGGGTCGAGATCGGTGATCTTTTGCACATAGGCCACCAGCGATCCGGCACCCGACCCACGGCCGGGACCTACCGGCACACCGTTGTTCTTGGCCCACTGGATAAAATCCATAACGATCAGGAAGTAACCGGGGAAGCCCATCTGGATGATGATATCCAGCTCGAAATTCAGCCGATCGACATAAACCTGACGCTTGGCATCGTAGTCTTCGGTGGTGTCCTTGGGCAGCAACACCTCAAGGCGTTCTTCCAGGCCGTCAAACGACACCTTGCGGAAATACTCGTCGATAGTCATGCCATCGGGAATCGGGAAGTTGGGCAGGAAGTGCTTGCCCAGCTTGACCTCGATGTTGCAGCGCTTGGCAATCTCGACCGTGTTTTCCAGGGCTTCGGGCAGATCGCTGAACAGCTCGGCCATTTCCTCGGCGCTTTTCAGATACTGCTGATCGCTGTAGTTCTTCGAACGTCGTGGGTCGTCGAGGGCCCGGCCTTCGCCGATGCAAACGCGGGTTTCGTGGGCCTCGAAGTCTTCCTGCTTGATGAAGCGCACATCGTTGGTGGCCACCAGGGGCGCACCGATCTTGTCGGCCAGAGCCACGGCGGCGTGCAACTGCTCTTCATCGTTGGGCCGGTTGGTGCGCTGTACTTCCAGGTAGAAGCGATCTGGAAACACCGCCATCCACTCGCGCGCCAGGGTCTCGGCAACCTCGAGATCGCCAGCGATCAGGGCCATGCCGATCTCACCTTCCTTGGCCGCCGAAAGCATGATCAGGCCTTCTGCGGCCTCGGCCACCCACTCGCGCTCGATGATGATCTGGCCGTTGCGCTGGCCATCGATGAAGCCGCGGGAAATCAGCTCGGTGAGGTTGCGATAGCCCACTGCGTTCATTGCCAGCAGGCTGATGCGGCTCAGGGGGTTGTCCGGGTCCTTGTTCGACAGCCACAGGTCGGCGCCGCAGATCGGCTTGATCCCTGCGCCCATGCTGTTCTTGTAGAACTTGACCAGGGAACACATGTTGTTCTGGTCGGTGACGGCCACCGCCGGCATGCCCATGCCGGTGAGGGCCTTGACCAGCGGCTTGATCCGCACCAGACCGTCGACCAGAGAGTATTCCGTGTGCAGGCGCAGGTGAACGAAAGAAGCCGACATAGTGATCCTGTAGAAAGCGCGAAAACAACAAGGCCCGGATTGTACCGGGCCCCGACTAAAACATCAGCCTCAGGACGGTATCTTGTCCAGGCGCTCGAGCGCCTCGTAGGCCAAGCGCACGGGAGCAAAGGAGCGCCGGTGAATGGGCGTCGGTCCAAGGCGCGCAAGGGCCTCAAGATGCACTGGCGTCGGGTAGCCCTTGTGCCCACCGATGCCGTAGCCCGGGTAGATCAGTTCAAAGGCGGCCATCTCACGATCGCGACTGACCTTGGCCAGAATCGACGCCGCGGCAATCGCCGGCACCTTGCTATCCCCCTTCACCACGGCTTCAGCCGGCATGGCGAGGCGTGGACAGCGGTTGCCATCGATCATCGCCAGCTTCGGGGTCACACTCAGTCCTTCCACCGCCCGCTGCATGGCCAGCATGGTGGCATGGAGGATGTTCAGCTCATCGATCTCCTCGACCTCGGCCCGGGCAATGCACCAGCTCAGGGCCTTTTCGCAGATCTCGTCGAACAGTTTCTCGCGACGGGCCTCGGTGAGTTTCTTCGAGTCGTTGAGACCGACGATCGGTCGCTTCGGATCAAGGATCACCGCTGCCGTGACCACTGCGCCACACAAGGGGCCGCGGCCGACCTCGTCGACACCGGCCACCAGGTCCTCGGCATCCGCCACCAGGGTGAAATCCAGGCCCATCTGCATCTTTGCGCTACTCACAGCGGTTTACCTATCAGTTCGAGCACCGCTTGCGCGGCCTGGTTGGAGGCGTCGCGACGCAGGGTCCGATGGATCTGGTCAAAACCGCGGGTCTGTTCTTCGCCACCTTCGATCAACGGTGACAGGGTCTGGGCCAGGGCTTCGGCAGTCGCCTCATCCTGCAGCAGCTCGGGCACCAGCAAACGCTGGGCCAACAGGTTCGGCAGGGAAATATAAGGACTCTTGACCATGCGCTTGAGAATCCAGAAGGTCAGGGGCGCCAAGCGATAGGCAACCACCATCGGACGCTTGTAGAGCAAGGCTTCGAGGGTGGCCGTACCGGAGGCGATCAGCACCGCGTCACAGGCCGCCAGGGCCTTGTGGGACTGTCCATCGAGCAGGGTCAGCGGCAGGTCGCGGCTGGCCAGCAGCTCTTCCAACTGAACCCGCCGCTCCGGGCTGGCGCACGGCATGATGAAGCGCACACCGGGGCGCAACGCTCGCAGGCGCTGAGCGGCGTCGAGGAACAAGGCCCCCAGGCGTCCCACTTCACCGCCTCGACTGCCGGGCATCAAGGCCACCAGCGGGCCATCGGGCAGGCCCAGTTCGGCGCGTGCCGCGGCCCGATCGGCCTCAAGCGGAATGGCATCGGCCAGGGAGTGACCGACGAACTTCACCGGCACGCCCTTCTCTTCGTAGAACCTGGCCTCGAAGGGAAACAGGGTGAGCATCAGATCGCAGCCTTCACGGATCTTCAGGACCCGTTTCTGCCGCCAGGCCCAGACCGACGGGCTGACGTAATGCACGGTCTTGATCCCGGCCTGACGCAGTTTGAGCTCGATGTTCAGGGTGAAATCAGGAGCGTCGATGCCGATGAATACATCCGGTTTTTCGGCAATCAGGGTCTGGATCAGCTTCTTGCGGCGAGCCAGTAACTCACGCAGCCGCCCGAGCACCTCCACCAGCCCCATGACCGCAAGGCGCTCCATGGGGAAGTAGGACGTCAGGCCTTCGGCCTGCATCAACGGACCGCCGACACCAATGAATTCGACGGTCGGATGCTGGGCCTTGAGGGCACGCATCAAACCGGCGCCGAGAATGTCGCCGGAGGCTTCGCCAGCCACCAGCGCAATACGCAGAGTGCTCATGATTAACGGGTAATGCCGCGAGTCGAAGACTGGATCGAGTCGCGAAAGACCGCGACTTCGGGAAACTGGGCAGCAGGCTCGGCCAACTCGGCCAAGGCTTGATCAACAGTCAGCCCCTGGCGGTAGACCACCTTGTAGGCACGGCGCAGGGCATGGATCGCATCCTCGCTGAAACCGCGACGACGCATGCCCTCGAAATTCATGCTGCGGGCTTCTGCAGGGTTGCCGAACACCGTGACGAACGCCGGTACATCCTTGCCGATGGCAGTGCCCATCCCGGAAAAACTATGGGCGCCAATATGGCAGTACTGGTGCACCAGGGTGAAACCGGAAAGAATCGCCCAGTCGTCCACGTGCACATGGCCGGCCAAGGCAGTGTTGTTGACCAGGATGCAATGGTTGCCGATGACACTGTCATGCCCGATGTGGGCATAGGCCATGACCAGGTTGTGATCGCCCAGGGTGGTTTCCGCACGATCCTGGATGGTGCCACGATGAATGGTCACGCCTTCGCGGATCACATTGTGATCACCGATCACCAGGCGGGTTTCCTCGCCCTTGTACTTCAGGTCAGGGGTGTCCTCACCTACCGATGAGAACTGGTAGATGCGGTTGTGCCTGCCAATCCGCGCAGGGCCCTTGAGAATCACATGGGGCCCGATCACAGTACCCTCGCCGATTTCCACACCAGCGCCGACGATCGACCACGGGCCGACCTCAACGTCGTCGGCCAGCACGGCCGTCGGATCGATGATTGCGCGAGGGTCAATCAAACTCATAGTTTGCGTTCCGCGCAGATGATTTCCGCGGAGCAGACCGGCTTGCCATCTACCGACGCCTGGCACTCGAACTTCCAGATCTGGCGCTTGCAGCTGATGAACTTGGCTTCCAGGATCAACTGGTCACCCGGCAGTACCGGCTGGCGAAAGCGCAGCTTGTCGGAGCCGACGAAGTAGTAGAGGGTGCCGTCGGCGGGTTTCACGTCGAGCATCTTGAAGCCGAGAATGCCCGCAGCTTGAGCCATGGCCTCGATGATCAGCACGCCTGGCATGATCGGGTGCGCAGGGAAGTGACCGTTGAAAAACGGCTCGTTGATGCTGACATTCTTGTAGGCACGAATGCACTTGCCCTCAACATCCAGATCCACCACCCGATCCACCAACAGGAAAGGGTAACGGTGAGGCAGGTATTCGCGAATCTCGTTGATGTCCATCATTTCGGGGGGAAGCCTGTAGTAAAGAGTGGGAGCGCGCGACTAATGCACGCTCCTCTAGCAAATCAAGGAGGCAGTCTAGCGGCTGTGCACACTTGATATGGAAATGGTATCAGCCATCTGATGAAGCATTGCCATCAGGGGTCACGCCCCCAACGCGCTTTTCCAACTGACGCAGACGCCGTGCAAGGTCATCAAGCTGGCGGATACGTGCCGCACTTTTGCGCCACTCGGCAGCAGGCTGCATGGCAGTGCCGGAAGAGTAGGCCCCCGGCTCGGTGATCGAGTGGGTCACCATGGTCATCCCGGTGAGGAACACGTTGTCGCAAATCTCGATGTGTCCCACCAGGCCTACACCACCCGCGAGCATACAGTGCTTGCCGATCTTGGTGCTGCCGGAAATCCCCACACAGGCGGCCATGGCGGTGTGGTCACCGATCTGGACGTTGTGGGCGATCTGAATCTGGTTGTCCAGCTTCACACCGTTGCCGATCACGGTATCGGCCAGGGCGCCGCGGTCGATCGCCGTGTTGACGCCGATCTCCACATCGTCACCGATGGTCACACCGCCAATCTGCGCGATCTTCTGCCAGATGCCCTTTTCGTTGGCAAAACCAAAGCCTTCGCCACCCAGTACTGCGCCCGACTGAATCACCACGCGCTTGCCGATACGCACATCGTGATACAGGGTCACTCGCGGTGCCAGCCAGCCACCTTCACCGATCTCGCAGCGGGCGCCGATAAAGCAATGGGCACCGATGGTCACGCCAGCAGCAATCCGCGCACCGCTCTCGACCACCGCAAATGCACCGACGCTTGCAGCAGGGTCTACCAGCGCATCAGCAGCGATCACTGCAGAAGCATGGATACCGGCCGCAGCCTTGGGCTTGGGATCGAACAGGTGGGAAATGCGTGCGTAGGACAGGTAAGGGTCTGCCACCACCAATGCGTCACCGACATAGGCTTCGGCATCGGCGGCCTTCAACAGCACCGCACCGGCCTGACAGTCCACCAGGTATTTGCGGTACTGGGGATTTGCCAAAAAGCTCAACTGAGCTGGGCCAGCCTCCTGCAAGGTGGCTAGCCCAGTGATTTCCTTCTCCGCGTCGCCACTCAAGGTGGCGCCGAGGAACTCGGCCAACTGGCCGAGTTTTATAGTCGCGGTCATGGCTTACTTCAGCTGATTCATACGCTCGATAACCTGGCGAGTGATGTCGTACTGAGGTTTGACATCGATCACTGCGCCACGCTCGAAGACCAGGTCGAAAGCACCTTTCTTGATGACTTCTTCAACCGCGCTGTCCAGCTTCGGCTTCAGCTGCTTGAGCATCTCGCGGTCAGCAACGGCCTTGGCTTCGTTCAGCTCCTTGGATTGGAACTGGAAGTCGCGAGCCTTTTGCTTGAACTCAAGCTCCAGACGTTCGCGCTCGCCCTGCTGCATCTTGTCACCACCGGCAACCAGGCGATCCTGGATACCCTTGGCACTGCTTTCCAGCGTTTTCAGCTTGGTCAGTTGTGGGCCGAACTTCTTCTCGGCGTCCACTGCGTACTTCTTCGCCGCATCGGATTCCAACAGGGCCATCTGATAGTTCAGGACAGCGATTTTCATTTCGGCAAATGCCGGGCTCGCGACCAGAACGGTGGCCAGGAGAACCAATTGAGTCAACTTACGCACGATGCACTCCTACAAAATCCATTGTCGTTATCTAGGGTCAGGCTATTAGAAAGTCTGACCAAGGGAGAATTGGAACACCTGGGTTTCAGCGTCATCCGGTTTCTTGATCGGCATCGCCAAGGCAAAACTCAGTGGACCCAGGGCGGTAACCCACGTCACACCGACACCCACGGAACTCGCCAGATTGCTCAGGCTGATATCGTTGCACTGAGTTTTTACATTCGACGCAGCAATGGTGTTGGACGTGCTTTCACAGCGGGAGTTGAAGACATTACCCACATCCCAGAACAGCGAGGTCCGCAAAGAGCGTTGATCCTTGACGAATGGCAGCGGGAACAGCAGCTCGGCACCACCCTGGATCAACACGTTGCCACCGAATGGCAGCGGATCCTGATCAGGGTCTGCAGCAGTGCCGGAGTTACCGGTTACACCCACGCCACGGCTCGGAGTACTGCGCGGGCCCAGGGTACTGTCCTTGAAGCCGCGAACCGAGTTGAAGCCACCAGCATAGTAGTTCTCGTAGAACGGCAAGCCTTTGGTGTCGCCGAAACCATCGCCATAACCCAATTCGGTATGGAAGCGCATGGTGTAGTTCTCACTCAGCGGAGTGAACAACTGGCCACGGTAGTCGAGCTTGAAGAACGACAGGTCGCTGCCTGGCGTAGTGGTTTCCAATACCAGGCTTTGCGAGTGACCACGGGTCGCCAGCACGCCTTTGTTCAGGGTCGACTCGGACCAGCCGGCCGAGGCCTTGAAGTTGAGGTAGTTGTCGCCCTGCTTGTTCACAAAGTCGAAAATTTCATCGACGGTGTACAGGCCGGTCTTGATCTTGTCCTGCTGCGCGGTCAGGCCGAAGGTCAGACGCGAAGTCTCACTGATCGGGTAGCCCACGCTGACGCCGGCACCCAGGCTGTCCACCGCGTAGCTGGCCACGTCGACGTCGAGGTCTTTGTAGTCAGTGGTGCGATAGAAAGCGTTGTAGCCCAGGCTCACGCCATCGGCGGTCCAGTAGGGGTCAACGTAGCCGAAGTTGTAGCGGCTCTGGTATTCGCTGCGGGTCAGGCCGATGCTGACCTTGTTACCGGTACCCAGGAAGTTGTTCTGGGTAATCGAGCCACCGAGGATCAGACCGGCGCTCTGGGCGAAACCAACGCTGGCGGTGATCGAGCCGGAGGCCTGTTCTTCAACGGCGTAGTTCACGTCGACCTGGTCGTCGACCCCCGGAACCGCCGGAGTCTCGACGTTGACTTCCTTGAAGAAGCCCAGACGCTCGAGGCGGGTCTTGGATTGGTCGATCAGGTAGGTCGAAGCCCAGCCACCTTCCATCTGACGCATCTCGCGACGCAACACTTCGTCCTCGGACTTGGTGTTGCCACGGAAGTTGATGCGGTTGACGTAGGCACGCTTGCCTGGATCCACCACGAAGGTGATGTCCACGGTGTGGTCTTCATCGTGTGGCTGAGGCACGCCGTTGACGTTGGCGAAGGTGTAGCCTTCGTTACCCAGACGGCGGGTGATCAGTTCGGAGGTGGTGGTCATCAGCTTGCGCGAGAACACCTGGCCCTTCTCCACCAGCAACAGCGCCTTGACCTGGTCTTCAGGCACTTTCAGGTCGCCGCTGAGTTTCACGTCACGAACGCTGTACTTCTCGCCTTCGTTGACGTTGACGGTAATGTAGACGTGCTTCTTGTCCGGGGTGATGGACACCTGGGTCGAAGCGATATCCATGTTGATATAGCCACGATCCAGATAATAGGAACGCAGGCGTTCCAGGTCACCGGAAAGCTTTTCACGGGCGTACTTGTCATCGTTCTTGAAGAACGACAGCCAGTTGGTGGTCTTGAGTTCGAACAGGCCGATCAGGTCCTCGTCGGGAAAGACCGTGTTGCCCACCACGTTGATGTGCTGGATGGCAGCGACCGTACCTTCGTTGATGTTGACCTTCAGGCCGACACGGTTGCGCGGCTGCGGTACCACTTCGGTCTCGACGGTGGCCGAGTAGCGGCCCTGAGCGACATATTGACGCTGCAGTTCGTTACGCACGCCTTCGAGGGTCGCACGCTGGAAGATTTCACCTTCGGACAGACCGGACTGCTTGAGGCCTTTCATCAGGTCTTCAGTCGAGATCGCCTTGTTGCCTTCGATCTCGATACTGGCAACCGACGGCCGCTCGACTACTGTGATGACCAGGACGTTGCCATCGCGGCCCAGCTGGATGTCTTGGAAGAAGCCGGTTTTGAACAGCGCACGAGTGGATTCCACCAGGCGACGGTCATCCGCCTGCTCGCCGACGTTCAACGGCAAGGCCCCAAAGACGCTACCCGCGGAAACGCGCTGAAGCCCGTTGACCCGGATATCGGAGATAGTGAAGGACTCGGCGTGAACTTCGGCGATCATCAATACGGTGAGAACCGCAGTTAGCAGCAGACGTTTCATGAAGTCCTTTCTTATTCCAACTGGCAATAAACAAACTGCCGCAAAATGCGGCAGATTCGCAATTCAGCGAAGCGTTACAGACGACCCAGATCGTTGACCAGAGCAAGCAGCATGACTCCGACCACCAAGCTGATACCGATCTGTATCCCCCAACCCTGCACCCGATCCGACAAGGGACGACCACGCGCCCACTCGATCAGATAAAACAACAAATGCCCCCCATCCAGTACCGGGATGGGCAGCAAATTCAGAACACCCAGGCTAATACTCAGATAAGCAAGGAAATTCAAGAAATCAGCAATGCCCGACTGGGCAGAAGCGCCCGCCACTTTAGCAATGGTTATCGGTCCACTCAAGTTTTTTACCGAGAGCTCGCCGAACAACATTTTCTTCAGTGATTCCAGGGTCAGGACGCTCATGGTCCAAGTGCGCCGGGCGCCTTCGCCAATCGCTTGCAATGGCCCGTAGCTGACCTCGCGGAGCATCTCTGGCGGCCAGTCGACAGCTTTTACCCCGGCTCCCAGGTAACCATTTGGCGCCTTGCTTTCGCCGCGACTGGCCAGGGTCACCGGGACGGCGATTTGAGCACCATCACGTTCGACATGCAGCACAATTTTGGTATCAGGGTGTACACGCACCCAATCCACCACTTGCTGCCAGTCGGTCAGCGCCTGCTCGTCAAGCGCCAGCAGGCGATCGCCTGTCTTCAAGCCGGCAGCCTGGGCCGGGCCTTTCGGATCGAGTTCGGCCAGCACCGGCGGCAACGCCGGGCGCCACGGGCGGATCCCCAGCGAACGAATCGGATCAGGCTCATCAGCCCCCTTGAGCCACTTGTCCAGCATCAACTGGCGCGGCGAGTCCACGCTCGCCCCCTGCTCGCGCACCAGCACTTGCAAGGTACCGCTTTCACCCAGGCGCCGAACCAACTGCAGATTCACCGCCGCCCAACCTGTAGTGGGTTCACCGTCGATCGCGACGATTTCCTCGCCCGCACCGAGGCCGGCCTTGGCCGCGATACTGCCCGCCTCGACATCGCCGATGACCGGCCGCACCTGCTGGCTGCCCAGCATCGCCAGCGCCCAGAAGAACACCAGGGCCAGAAGGAAATTGGCAATAGGGCCTGCAGCAACAATGGCGATGCGCTGGCGCACGGACTTGCGATTGAAGGATTGGTCCAGCTCTTCGGCCGCCACCTCGCCCTCACGCTCGTCGAGCATCTTCACATAGCCGCCCAGGGGAATGGCGGCGATCACGAATTCGGTGCCACGATGATCGTGCCAGCGCAACAGAGGCATGCCGAAGCCCACGGAGAACCGCAGGACCTTGACGCCACAGCGACGTGCGACCCAGAAGTGGCCGAACTCGTGGAAGGTGACCAGCACGCCCAGGGCTACCAGGGTGCCGACAATCATATAGAGCGCGCTCATCTAGTTTCTCCGCAATCCTATTCGCCGCCACTCGCCCCGGCCGCGCATCCTATCGCCCGTTACGCTGCAACCATTGTTGCGCCAGGCCGCGGGCCTTGGCGTCTGCCGCAAACACTGCATCGAGCTCATTGACTGCGACTGCAGGCTCACGAGCCAAAACCTCATCGATGATACTCGCGATCTCGGGGTAACGGATGCGCCGTTCGAGAAACGCCGAAACCGCCACTTCATTGGCCGCATTCAACATCGCCGGAGCACTGCCCCCCGCCTCGGCAGCTTGGCGCGCCAGGCGCAGGCAAGGGAACCGCTGTTCGTCGGGCGCCTGGAAATCCAGGCGAGCGATGGCGAACAGATCCAGCGGGGCCACCCCGGAATCGATGCGCTCCGGCCAGGCCAGGGCATTGGCGATAGGGGTCCGCATGTCAGGGTTGCCCAACTGCGCCAGCACCGAACCGTCGACATAGTCCACCAACGAGTGGATCACGCTTTGCGGGTGCACCACCACTTCGACCTGGGAAGGCTTGGCATCGAACAGCCAGCAGGCCTCGATAAGCTCCAGCCCCTTGTTCATCATGCTTGCCGAGTCCACCGAGATCTTGCGCCCCATGGACCAGTTCGGGTGAGCACAGGCCTGCTCCGGCGAGACATGCTCGAGCTCGGCCAGCGGTGTCTGACGGAATGGACCACCCGAGGCGGTCAGCAGAATCCGCCGCACCCCCACCTGACTCAGCCCGCGGGAGAAGTCCCCGGGCATGCATTGAAAGATCGCATTGTGCTCACTGTCGATGGGCAGCAGCACCGAGCCGCTCTTGCCCACCGCCTGCATGAACAGCGCGCCGGACATCACCAGCGCTTCTTTATTGGCCAGGAGGATCTTCTTGCCTGCCTCCACGGCGGCAAGCGTGGGACGCAAGCCCGCCGCCCCGACGATCGCCGCCATTACTGCATCGACTTCGGGCGCCGAGGCGACTTCACACAACCCCTGCTCACCCACCAGCACTCGGGTCGCCAGCCCGGCCGCTTGCAGATCTTCCTGCAAACGCCTGGCTGCGGCAGCCTCAGGCACCACGGCAAAGCGCGGCACATGGCGCACGCACAAGGCCAGCAGCTCAGGCAAACGGCTGAAGCCGGTGAGGGCGAACACCTGATAGCGGTCCGGATGCCGAGCGATGACATCCAGCGTACTCAGGCCGATGGAGCCGGTAGCCCCCAGAACCGTGATCTGTTGCACAGCACTCACGGCGCAGCCATCCACAGCAGCACCGCGAATACCGGGATGGCAGCGGTCAGGCTATCGATCCGATCGAGCACGCCGCCGTGCCCGGGCAGCAGGTTGCTGCTGTCCTTGATCCCGGCCTGGCGCTTGAACATGCTCTCGGTCAGGTCACCGACCACCGAGATGAAGACCACGATGGCCGCGCCCAGCAACCCCAGAAGGATCTGCCCCAGGCTCCAGCCTCGCACCAGCCCGACCACAGCGGTGATCACCAGGCTCAAGGCCAGGCCGCCATACACGCCCTCCCAGCTCTTGCCGGGGCTGACCTGTGGCGCCAGCTTGCGCTTGCCGAAGGCCTTGCCGGAGAAGTAGGCGCCGATATCCGCGCCCCACACCAAAACCATCACCGCCATGATCAGCCAGTTGCCCAGGGGCAACTGCTTGATGAACACCAGGCCCTGCCAGGCCGGCAGCAGGATCAACAGACCAATCAACAGCTTGGGTGCAGCACCGGACCACTGATCACGGGTACGCGGGTAGGTGAGCACCAGGAAAGTCGCCAACCCCCACCACAGCACCGCCGCCCCCAGGACCCAAGGCGCGACGCCGGGCACCAGGTGCATCACGAACAACAGCGCCGCTATCGCCACTGCGTAGGCCACCCGGGCCGGCTGCGCCTCGAAGCCTGCCAGGCGCGCCCATTCCCAGGCACCCAGGCTGACGACCACGCCGATGAACAGGGCGAACCCCGAACCTTCGAGCAGGAAGAACCCGCACAAGGCGATCGGCAGCAGGATCAGCGCAGTAATGATTCGTTGTTTAAGCATTAAACCCGGGCTCCAGCCTCGACCTGCTCGCTCGTCTTACCGAAGCGGCGCTGCCGAGAGGCGTAATCGGCCAATGCAGTACGCATGGCTTCGTGTTTGAAGTCCGGCCAATACAGGTCGGAGAAATACAGTTCGGCGTAAGCCAACTGCCACAACAGGAAGTTGCTGATGCGATGCTCACCACCGGTCCGGATGCACAGGTCGGGCAATGGCAGATCGCCAGTGGCCAGGCAGGTCTGCAACAGGCCCGGCGTGATGTCCTCGGGCCGCAAGTGCCCGGCCTGGACTTCGCGTGCCAGGCGCTGGGCGGCCTGGGCGATATCCCACTGGCCGCCGTAATTGGCGGCGATCTGCAGGATGAAGCGGCCACTGCCGGCAGTGATGGCTTCCGCTTCACGCATCGCCGCTTGCAACTCGGGATGAAAACGCGAGCGATCGCCAATGATCCTCAGGCTGATGTTGTTCTCGTTGAGGCGCTTGGCCTCACGGCGCAAGGCCTTGAAGAACAGATCCATCAAGGCACTGACTTCCTCGGCCGGGCGCTGCCAGTTTTCACTGGAAAAAGCGAACAGGGTCAGCACCTCGACCTTGGCCTCGGCACACACCTCGATGACTGCACGCACCGCGTCAACACCCGCTTTATGCCCGGCAACCCCCGGCATAAAGCGTTTTTTTGCCCAGCGATTATTACCGTCCATGATGATCGCGACGTGTCGCGGTACCGAGGACGATACAGACTGCTTGGTCTTTTCCATGAAAACGCCTGACCCTTATACGGCCATCAAGTCCGCTTCTTTCTGCTTCACGGCCACTTCGATTTCCGCCACGAACTTGTCGGTCAGCTTCTGGATCTCGTCAGCCGCACGACGCTCGTCGTCCTCACTGATTTCTTTTTCCTTGACCAAGTCCTTGAGCTGGCTCAGGGCGTCACGACGCACGTTGCGCACGGCAATACGGGCATCTTCAGCCGCTTCGCGAGCCTGCTTGGTGAAGCCCTTGCGGGTTTCCTCGGTCAAGGCCGGCATGGTGATCAGCAACAACTCGCCCAGGTTGGTCGGGTTGAAGCCCAGGCCGGAGCTCTGGATTGCCTTGTCCACGGCTGCCAGCATGTTGCGCTCGAATGCCACGACCTGCAGGGTACGAGAATCCTTGACGGTAACGTTGGCCACCTGGTTGATCGGGGTGTCGGCGCCGTAGTAAGGCACCATCACGCCCGCCAGAATGCTCGGGTGAGCCTGGCCGGTACGGATGCGGCTGAACGCATGCGCCAGGGACTCCAGGGATTTCTTCATGCGCTCTTGAGCGTCTTTCTTGATTTCGTTGATCATTGTTCGCCTTCCTCGATCAGGGTTCCTTCAGCGCCACCATGCACGATATTCAGCAGGGCGCCGGGCTTGTTCATGTTAAATACCCGCAGCGGCATCTTGTGGTCGCGGCACAGGCAGATGGCCGTCAGGTCCATCACTCCCAGCTTGCGATCCAGCACTTCATCGTAAGTCAGATGATCGAACTTCTCGGCATGCGGGTCTTTGAACGGATCTGCAGTGTAAACACCATCCACCTTGGTTGCCTTGAGCACGACATCGGCATCGATCTCGATGGCTCGCAGGCAGGCTGCAGAGTCGGTGGTGAAGAACGGGTTGCCGGTACCGGCCGCGAAGATCACCACCTCTTTGGAGTTCAGGTGGCGCATGGCCTTGCGGCGATCATAATGATCGGTCACGCCGACCATGGAAATGGCCGACATCACGATGGCCGAGATATTCGCACGTTCCAGCGCATCGCGCATGGCCAGGGCGTTCATTACAGTGGCCAGCATGCCCATGTGGTCACCTGTGACCCGATCCATCCCGGCGGCACTCAGTGCGGCACCACGGAACAGGTTGCCACCACCGATCACCAAGCCTACCTGAACGCCGATACCGACCAGTTGGCCGACTTCCAGCGCCATGCGATCCAGCACCTTGGGATCGATCCCGAACTCTTCCGAGCCCATCAGGGCCTCGCCGCTAAGCTTGAGTAGAATGCGTTTATAGCGAGCTTGATAACCACTGCCCTGCTGAGCCATTGCGAATCTCTCCTGCGGCGTATTTTAAAAATTCTTTGCGGACTGTTTACAGCCTGCGTTCACTCTAGCTTGACGCTGTCACAGCGCCATCAGAACACGACTTTGTAAACCGGTTCCGAAGGTCAATCACTAAATTGTCCTGCCCATTTGAAAAGAGGCTGCGCGCGTGAGCGGGCAGCCTCTTCTGGGCGACAGTTGAAAACTGTCTTATTGCTTGCTGGCAGCCAGCTGAGCAGCAACTTCTTCAGCGAAGTTGTCCACTGGCTTCTCGATGCCTTCGCCCACTTTGAAGTAGGTGAAGGAAACGATTTCAGCGCCGCCCTGCTTGGCCAGAGTACCTACGGTGATCTCTGGGTTCTTGACGAAGGCTTGCTCAACCAGGCTGGCTTCAGCCAGGAACTTGCTGATGCGACCGGCAATCATCTTCTCGACGATTTCGGCAGGCTTGCCCTTCATCTTGTCTTCGTTGAGGCTCATGAACACGCCTTTCTCGCGCTCGATGGCTTCAGCGGAAACTTGCGATGGCAGCAGGAACTCAGGGTTGCTGGCTGCTACGTGCATGGCGATGTCCTTGGCCAGCTCGGCGTTGCCGCCTTTCAGAGCGACCACAACACCGATCTTGTTGCCGTGCAGGTACGAACCCAGTACGTCAGCTTCGATGCGCGCCAGGCGACGGATGTTGACGTTCTCGCCGACTTTGGCAACCAGCGCTTCACGAGCCGATTCCTGAGCGGCGATCAGCGGAGCTGCGTCGGTCATTTTTTCAGCGAAGGCTTTTTCAACGCATGCGTTGACGAAGTTCTTGAAGTCGTCTTGCAGGGCCAGGAAGTCGGTCTGCGAGTTGACTTCGATGATCACGGCAGCCTTGCCGTCTTCCTTGATGGCGATGGCGCCTTCAGCAGCAACGTTGCCTGCTTTCTTGGCAGCCTTGATCGCGCCGGAAGCACGCATGTCATCAATGGCTTTCTCGATGTCGCCGCCGGCCTTGGTCAAGGCCTTTTTGCAATCCATCATGCCTTCGCCGGTACGCTCGCGCAGTTCTTTAACCAGCGCCGCAGTAATCTCTGCCATTTTCAAAATCCTCTTGGATAGGTTTTCAACCATTCCACCCGATCGAACGGGCGTTCAATTCTTGGGCCTTGCCCCGAAGTCATCTCATAGCAGCCGCCCATTACAGAAACTGCAGGGGGCTCGACAAAATGATTTTCGAGTTGGCAAAAAGGGGGCCAAGCCCCCTTTTTGCGTACTGAGTAAACGCTAAGCGTCAGTTACTCAGGCTTCAGCCGCCGGTGCTGCAGCTTCTTCGAACACTTCGGTGCCGCCAGCAACGTTGTTGCGACCACGGATCACAGCGTCAGCCATCGAACCCATGTACAGCTGGATGGCGCGGATGGCGTCATCGTTGCCTGGGATGATGTAGTCAACGCCTTCCGGGCTGCTGTTGGTGTCGACAACGCCGATGACCGGGATGCCCAGCTTGTTGGCTTCGGTGATCGCGATGCGCTCGTGGTCAACGTCGATCACGAACAGTGCGTCAGGCAGACCGCCCATGTCCTTGATACCGCCCAGCGAACGATCCAGCTTTTCCAGATCGCGAGTGCGCATCAGCGCCTCTTTCTTGGTCAGCTTGGCGAAAGTACCGTCTTCGGCCTGTACTTCAAGGTCACGCAGACGCTTGATGGAAGCACGAATGGTCTTGTAGTTGGTCAGCATGCCGCCCAACCAGCGGTGATCGACGTACGGCGAACCGCAACGTGCTGCTTCTTCAGCAACGATCTTGCCAGCGGAACGCTTGGTGCCGACGAACAGAATCTTGTTTTTGCCCTGGGCCAGACGCTCTACGAAAGTCAGAGCTTCGTTGAACATTGGCAGGGTTTTTTCAAGGTTGATGATGTGAATCTTGTTGCGCGCGCCGAAAATGTACTTACCCATTTTCGGATTCCAGTAACGGGTTTGGTGACCGAAGTGCACACCGGCCTTCAGCATATCGCGCATGTTGACTTGGGACATGATAGTTCCTTAATAAGTCGGGTTAGGCCTCCACGTATCCCAATGACCAACCAACAGCTTGTGCTGAGGGCACCCAGGTCATCGTGTCGACACGTGTGTGGGTTTGGGCTTTTCGGGGCATCCCCGGAAAGCGGCGCATTTTATACCACAGCAAGGGCGAAAACGGAACCCGGATTCACATCCACTGATCCGTGCACTTTTTGCCCCGCCCTTGGAATCGCGCCAGAATGCACCATTGTATAGAGAGAAGCGCCAGCAGAACCTCAGATTTACGCTGGCCGTCTGTTAGAATCGCACCTTTGCGGCTTCTGAAAACCTCACCGGCCCACCGTAGGCCCCGCTTTGCAACTGCAGGTTTTCAAGCCATTCCGTGTTTATCGCGCCCCTGAGCGTCAAGAGAGCCTGTATGACCGTCACCCTCAAAACTCCCGAGGACATCGCCAAAATGCGTGTCGCCGGCAAACTGGCCGCCGACGTGCTGGAAATGATTGCCGAGCATGTCAAACCCGGTGTGACCACCGAAGAACTGGACCGCATCTGCCATGACTACATCGTCAATGTGCAGGGTGCGATCCCTGCCCCGCTGAATTACAAGGGGTTCCCCAAGTCCATCTGCACCTCGATCAACCACGTGGTGTGCCACGGCATTCCCAACGAGAAGCCGCTGAAGGATGGCGACACCCTGAACATAGACGTCACTGTGATCAAGGACGGCTACCACGGCGATACCAGCCGCATGTTCCACGTCGGCAGCGTGCCGGTGTGGGCCGAGCGCCTGTCGCAGATCACCCAGGAATGCATGTACAAGGCCATCGAACTGGTCAAGCCGGGCTGCCGCCTGGGCGACATCGGTGAAGTGATCCAGAAGCACGCGGAAAAGAACGGTTTTTCGGTGGTCCGCGAGTTCTGCGGCCACGGCATCGGCAAGGTGTTCCACGAAGAGCCGCAGATCCTGCACTACGGGCGTGCGGGCACCGGCATGGAACTCAAGGCCGGCATGACCTTCACCATCGAGCCGATGATCAACCAGGGCAAGGCCGACACCAAGGTGCTGGGCGACGGCTGGACCGCCATCACCAAGGACCGCAAGCTTTCGGCACAGTGGGAACACACCCTGCTGGTGACCGAGACCGGCTACGAGATCTTCACCCTGCGCAGCGACGACACCATCGCCCGGGTTTCTGCCTGACTCCCCGGGGTCTGTCGCCGCAGGGTGACAGACCCAAGCGCCGCGTCCCGACCTTATAGATAGAAAGGAAAGCCGATCGATGCCGCAGGTGGATCCCGAACTCTTCGACCGTGGTCAGTTCCAGGCGGAACTGGCGCTGAAAGCCAGCCCCATCGCCGCGTTCAAGAAGGCCATTCGTCAGGCACGGGAAGTGCTCGATACCCGCTTTCGCAGTGGGCGGGAGATCCGCCGGCTGATCGAAGACCGCGCCTGGTTCATCGATAACATCCTGCAAAAGGCCTGGGATCAGTTCAGCTGGAGCGAGGACGCCGACATCGCTCTGGTGGCGGTCGGCGGCTACGGTCGCGGCGAACTGCACCCCTACTCCGATATCGACCTGCTGATCCTCCTGGACAGCGCCGATCACGAAATCTTCCGCGACTCCATCGAACGTTTTCTGACCCTGCTCTGGGACATCGGCCTGGAAGTCGGGCAAAGCGTGCGCTCGGTGGACGAGTGCGTCGAAGAGGCGCGGGCCGACCTGACGGTGATCACCAACCTGATGGAAAGTCGCACCATCGCCGGCCCCGAGCACCTGCGCCAGCGCATGCTGGAAGTCACCAGCACCGCGCACATGTGGCCGAGCAAGGACTTCTTCCTGGCCAAGCGCGCCGAGCAGAAGGCCCGGCATCACAAGTACAACGACACCGAATACAACCTGGAACCCAACGTCAAAGGCTCCCCGGGTGGCCTGCGGGATATCCAGACCATCCTCTGGGTCGCCCGGCGCCAGTACGGCACCCTGAACCTGCGAGCCCTGGCCGGCGAAGGGTTCCTGGTGGAAAGCGAGAACGCCCTGCTGGCCTCGTCCCAGGAGTTCCTGTGGAAGGTGCGGTACGCCCTGCACATGCTCGCCGGGCGCTCCGAAGACCGCCTGCTGCTCGACCATCAGCGCTCCATCGCCACCCTGCTGGGCTTCGAAGGCGATGACGCCAAGCAATCCATCGAAAGCTTCATGCAGCAGTACTACCGGGTGGTGATGAGCATCGCCCAGTTGAGCGACCTGATCATCCAGCACTTCGAAGAGGTGATCCTCGCCCCCGATGACGAGGCCCCGCCGCAACCGATCAACCCGCGCTTCCAGCTGCACGATGGTTACATCGAGGCGATCAACGACAACGTGTTCAAGCGCACGCCGTTCGCCATGCTGGAAATCTTCGTGCTGATGGCCCAGCACCCGGAAATCAAGGGCGTGCGTGCTGACACCATCCGCCTGCTGCGCGAGCACCGGCACCTGATCGACGACGACTTCCGTCACGACATCCGCAACACCAGCCTGTTCATCGAGCTGTTCAAGTGCGAGATCGGCATTCACCGCAACCTGCGCCGGATGAACCGCTACGGCATTCTCGGACGCTACCTGCCGGAGTTCGGCTTCATCGTCGGGCAGATGCAGCACGACCTGTTCCACATCTATACCGTGGACGCCCATACGCTGAACCTGATCAAGCACCTGCGCAAAATGCAGTACACGCCGATCTCGGAGAAATTCCCCCTGGCCAGCAAGCTCATGGGCAAGCTGCCCAAGCCCGAGCTGATCTACCTGGCCGGCCTGTACCACGACATCGGCAAGGGCCGGCACGGCGACCACTCGGAAATCGGTGCGGTGGACGCCGAAGCCTTCTGCGTGCGCCATCAGTTGCCACAATGGGACACCCGGCTGATTGTCTGGCTGGTGCAGAACCACCTGGTGATGTCCACCACCGCCCAGCGCAAGGACCTGTCCGACCCGCAGGTGATCCACGACTTCGCACAGTTCGTGGTCGACCAGACCCATCTTGACTACCTCTATGTGCTGACCGTCGCCGACATCTACGCCACCAACCCGACCTTGTGGAACTCCTGGCGCGCCAGCCTGCTGCGCCAGCTCTACACCGAGACCAAGCGCGCCCTGCGCCGCGGCCTGGAAAACCCGGTGGACCGGGAAGAGCAGATCCGCCAGACCCAGAGCGCCGCCCTGGACATCCTGGTGCGCAATGGCACCGATCCGGACGAGGTCGAGCAACTCTGGTCGCAATTGGGCGACGACTATTTCCTGCGCCATACCGCCGGCGACGTGGCCTGGCACAGTGATGCGATCCTCCAGCAACCGGCCGACGGCGGCCCGCTGGTGCTGATCAAGGAAATCGCCCAGCGCGAATTCGAGGGCGGCACCCAGATCTTCATCTACGCCCCGGACCAGCACGACTTCTTCGCCGTGACCGTAGCCGCCATGGACCAGCTCAACCTGAACATCCACGACGCACGGATCATCACTTCCAGCAGCCAGTTCACCCTCGACACCTACATCGTCCTGGACAACGACGGCGAGTCCATCGGCAACAACCCCGAGCGGGTCGAACAGATCCGCAAAGGCCTGACCGAGGCACTGCGCAACCCCGACGACTATCCAACCATCATCCAGCGTCGAGTGCCGCGCCAGCTCAAGCATTTTGCCTTCGAACCCGAGGTGACCATCCACAACGACGCCCAGCGCCCGGTCACCGTGCTGGAACTGAGCGCCCCGGACCGCCCGGGCCTCCTGGCGCGAATCGGCAAGATCTTCCTGGAGTTCGACCTGTCGCTGCAGAACGCCAAGATCGCCACCCTGGGCGAGCGCGTGGAAGACGTGTTCTTCATCACCGACGCGCACAACCAGCCCTTATCCGACCCCCAGCTGTGCAGCCGCTTGCAGGATGCGATCGTCGAACAGTTGAGCGTCCGCCACGAACCGACTATCGAAATGACCCGCCTGAGCATCTGACAGGTCATGAACCGCCGCCTTGTGTGAGATACCGCACCGATGAACAACGCTCTGAACCAGTTGCAGCCCTACCCGTTCGAAAAGCTTCGCGCCTTGCTCGGCAGCGTGACGCCCAACCCGGACAAGCGTCCGATCGCCCTGTCCATCGGCGAACCCAAGCACCGCTCGCCAAGCTTCGTCGCCGAAGCCCTGGCCAACAACCTTGAGCAGATGGCGGTCTACCCCACCACCCTGGGCATCCCGGCCCTGCGCGAAGCCATTGCCGGCTGGTGCGAACGACGCTTTGGCGTTCCAACCGGCTGGATCGATCCGGCGCGCAACGTGTTGCCGGTGAACGGCACCCGCGAAGCGCTGTTTGCCTTCACCCAGACCGTGGTCAACCGCGGCGACGATGCCCTGGTGGTCAGCCCCAACCCCTTCTATCAGATCTACGAAGGCGCGGCCTTCCTCGCCGGAGCCAAGCCCCACTACCTGCCCTGCCTGGACGAAAACGGCTTCAACCCGGACTTCGACGCCGTGCCGGCCGAGATCTGGCAGCGCTGCCAGATCCTCTTCCTGTGCTCACCGGGCAACCCTACCGGCGCGTTGATCCCGATGGACACCCTGAAGAAGCTGATCGCCCTGGCGGACGAACATGACTTCGTGATCGCGGCCGACGAGTGCTACAGCGAGCTGTACTTCGACGAGCAGACCCCACCGCCGGGCCTGCTCAGCGCCTGCGCCGAACTGGGCCGCCAGGACTTCAAGCGCTGCGTGGTGTTCCACAGCTTGTCCAAGCGCTCCAACCTGCCGGGCCTGCGCTCGGGCTTCGTCGCTGGCGACGCGGACATCCTCAAGGGCTTCCTGCTGTACCGCACTTACCACGGCTGCGCCATGCCGGTGCAAACCCAACTGGCCAGCGTCGCCGCCTGGAACGATGAAGTACACGTGCGCGCCAACCGCGCCCTGTACCGCGAGAAGTTCGACGCCGTGCTGGCGATCCTCGCGCCGGTACTGGACGTGCAACGCCCGGATGGCAGCTTCTACCTGTGGCCGAACGTGGCCGGGGATGACGCGGCCTTCTGCCGCGACCTGTTCGAGCAGGAGCACGTGACCGTGGTGCCGGGCTCTTATCTGTCGCGGGATGTGGACGGTACCAACCCGGGCGCCGGGCGCTTGCGCATGGCGTTGGTTGCGCCGCTGGCGGAGTGCGTGGAAGCCGCCGAGCGAATTCGCGACTTCGTGTTGCGTCGCGCTTGAGGGCCTTCGCCGGCAAGCCGGCTCCTACATCCCCGCTGTAGGAGCCGGCTTGCCGGCGAAAGCGTCATCCGCTCACTTCACCTGCCCCAGATTGGCCTCGCTCAAATCCAGGTCCGCCAATACCTCGCGCAGCACATCGTCACCAATCTGGTGATGCCGGCTCAGTCGGTACAACTCCAAGCGTTGCGCGCGCAAGGCCTTGAGCCGCAGGCGCCGCTCCAGCAGGTCCATCTGCAACGCCATGGCCTGGGCCTCGGCCGAATCGTTATAGACCTCCAACTGATGCCGGTACTCGGCCATCAGGCGCCCCTTGAGCTCGGTGGCCAGGGCCGCCTGCGCCGCATCCGGGGCCTCGGTGCCTTCGGCCACTTCTTCGGCCTCCAGGGCATGGATCGCCGCTTCGGCGGTCTTGCGCCAGGCATCACGCACCTCGCCTCGACGCTTGTCGTCCGGACTCTTGGGGATGCCGCGCAACAGCAAAGGCAAGGCGATACAGGCCGCGACCAAGGACAGCAGAATCACCCCGGCAGCGATGAAGATCAGCAGGTCCCGTTCCGGGAACGCTTCCCCAGCCCCCAGGAACAAGGGCACCGACATCACGCCCGCCAGGGTCACCGCCCCACGCACCCCACCCACAGTCAGCAGCCAGCAGGAGCGCGCCGTCGGCACCAGGGTCAATTCACCCTTGCCACGCCAGCGCCGCAACAGGCCGGACAGACGCCAGATGCTCTGCACCCAGATGAAGCGCAGCACCAGCAACACCAGGAAGATCGCCACCACATCCAGGCAGCGATAGAACAGGGTTGGCCACAGCGAGGTCTCGTGACTGACCACCGCCTTGATGATGTCCGGCAGTTGCAGCCCCAGGAGCAGGAAGATCAGGCCGTTGAAGGCGAATTCCAGCAGCGACCAGACACTGCGGTTGAGCAGTCGGGTGCTGGTCTGGCGCGGCAGCAGGTCGAGCCAGCTCTGCATCATCCCCGCCGCCACCGCCGAGAGAATGCCCGAGGCGCCCAGGCGCTCAGCCAGGACGTAGGCCGCGAAGGGCAACAGCAGCATGAACACCACGTGGGTCGCCGGGTCATCCCAGCCACGGGCGATCATCCAGGCCCGCAGGCGCCCCACCAGCCAGCTCAAGGCCACACCGACCGCCAGCCCGCCCACCGCCACCAGGACAAAGGTCAGGCTGGCATTGGCCAGGGAGAACACCCCGGTGATGGCCGCCACCAGGGCGAACTTGAAGGTCACCAGGCCCGAGGCGTCGTTCATCAAGGCCTCGCCCTGCAGCATGTGCATCAAGGGGGTCGGCAGACGGTTCTGGGAAATGGCCGAAACCGCCACCGCGTCCGTGGGCGAGAGCACCGCGGCCAGGGCAAAGGCCACCGGCAGGGGAATGGTCGGCAGCAGCCAGTGAATGAAGTACCCGGCACCGACCACGGTGAACAGCACCAGGCCCACCGCCAGGGTCAGGATCGGCCCGCGCAGGCGCCAGAACTCACGCTTGGGCATGCGCCAGCCATCGGAAAACAGCAACGGCGGCAGGAACAGGAAGAGAAACAGTTCCGGGTCCAGGGCCACGTGCAAACCCAGGGTCGGCCAGGCCAGCAAGGCCCCGGCAGCGATCTGCACCAAGGGCAATGGCAGCGGGATCACCCGCCCGACAAGACGCGAGAGGCTCACCAGCATCAACAGGATGAGCACGGTATAAGCGGTTTGCATAAAGCGAAAATCCAAGGCTTAACAAGAAAAATCGTACATATATGAGCGAAGAGTCGCCGACGAAGTGCCATATTAGCCTCTTAAGCTCACACTCGACCGCTGCACAAAAGTCGCAACCGCCTGGGCGCCTTGCAATAACCTGCGACAAAGCCGAATTCAGGCCGACGCCGAAGCGCCGCGGTCGTGGCATAATCCGTGGTCTTTTATCTCCAGCAACTCCAAAGGGGGCAATTCCTTGACCGCTTCAAGCAAAACGTTGCACCTTTTCGGCATCAAAGCCTGCGACACCATGAAAAAGGCGCGCACCTGGCTCGATGAACACGCTGTCAGCTATGACTTCCACGACTACAAGACCTCCGGCATCGACCGTGAGCACCTGAACCAATGGTGCGACGAGCACGGCTGGCAGGTGGTGTTGAACCGCGCGGGCACGACCTTTCGCAAACTCGATGACGAAAGCAAAGCCGATCTCGACCAGGCGAAAGCCGTTGAACTGATGCTCGCGCAACCCTCGATGATCAAGCGCCCGGTGCTCGATCTCGGTGACAAGACCCTGATTGGCTTCAAGCCAGACCTTTACGCGGCAGCGCTCCAGTAAGCCTGCTCACTCAATTTCGCAAGAGGTAACTGCATGTCCACTACCCTGTTCAGCCTGGCATTCGGTGTCGGCACCCAGAACCGTCAAGGCGCTTGGCTGGAAGTGTTCTACGCCGCGCCACTGCTCAAGCCTTCCAGCGAAATCCTTGCTGCGGTAGCGCCGATCCTGGGCTACAGCGAAGGCAACCAGGCCATCACCTTCACCACCGCCCAGGCCGCGCAGCTGGCCGATGCCCTGAAAGGCATCGACGCCACCCAGGCCGCCCTGCTGACCCGCCTGGCCGAGAGCCACAAGCCGCTGGTCGCCACCCTGCTGGCTGAAGACGCCCAGCTGAGCTCCACCCCGGAGGCCTACCTCAAGCTGCACCTGCTGTCCCACCGCCTGGTCAAGCCCCACGGCCTGAGCCTGGCCGGGGTGTTCCCGCTGTTGCCGAACGTGGCCTGGACCAGCCAGGGCGCCATCGACCTCGGCGAGCTGGCCGAGCGCCAACTCGAAGCGCGCCTGCGCGGCGAGCTGCTGGAAGTGTTCTCGGTGGACAAGTTCCCGAAAATGACCGACTACGTGGTGCCGAGCGGCGTGCGCATCGCTGACAGCGCGCGGATCCGCCTGGGCGCCTACATCGGCGAAGGCACCACCGTGATGCACGAAGGCTTCGTCAACTTCAACGCCGGCACCGAAGGCCCGGGCATGATCGAAGGCCGCGTCTCGGCCGGCGTCTTCGTCGGCAAGGGCTCGGACCTGGGCGGTGGCTGCTCGACCATGGGCACCCTGTCCGGTGGCGGCAACATCGTGATCAAGGTTGGCGAAGGTTGCCTGATCGGCGCCAACGCCGGCATCGGCATCCCCCTGGGCGACCGCAACACCGTGGAGTCGGGCCTGTACGTGACTGCCGGCACCAAGGTCGCGCTGCTGGACGAAAACAACCAGCTGGTGAAAGTGCTCAAGGCCCGTGAGCTGGCCGGCCAGCCGGACCTGCTGTTCCGTCGCAACTCGGAAACCGGCGCCGTGGAGTGCAAGACCCACAAGTCGGCGATCGAGCTGAACGAAGCGCTGCACGCTCACAACTAAGCCTGTAGGAAAACTCGCTGGGCGATCAGCCAAGGCAAAAGCCGGCGAGGAGGCGCGTGTAGGGACCTACATGAGCATTCCGAGCCTGCTTCTGCTTAGTGCCGAAGGCGCCCAACGCGCCGCCTGGTCGCAGCGCAGGCAGTTTTCCTGCAGAGCCGAAGCAGCGATTCGGTTTCATCGGAACCTGCCGGGCGCTTATCATCAGCGCCCGGCCTGTTCAAACGAGTCCTCCCACCATGCTTGTGCCCTCCCCCTGGCGCGCCGACTTCCCGGCCATCGCCACCCTGCAACGCCAGGACCAGACCTACCTGGACAACGCCGCCACCACGCAAAAGCCCCAGGCCCTGCTGGACGCCCTGGTGCACTACTACGCCAATGGCACGGCCAATGTGCATCGTGCACAGCATCTGCCCGGCGCCCACGCCACCCAGGCGTTCGAAGACAGCCGCAGCAAGGTCGGCCAATGGCTGAATACCGGTGACAGCGGGCAGATCATCTTCACCCACGGCGCAACCAGTGCCCTGAATCTCCTGGCCTACGGCCTGGAACACCATTTTCAAGCGGGCGATGAACTGGTCATCAGCGCCCTCGAACACCACGCCAACCTGCTGCCCTGGCAGCAGTTGGCACAGCGCCGCGCACTCAAGCTGGTGGTCCTGCCCCTGGGCGCCGACGGCTTGATCGACCTCGACGCTGCGGCCGACCTGATCGGCCCACGGACCCGACTGCTGGCGGTAAGCCAGCTGTCTAACGTGCTCGGTGCCTGGCAGCCACTGCCGCCACTGCTGGCCCTGGCCAAGGCCCATGACGCCCTGACCGTGGTCGATGGTGCCCAGGGCGTGGTCCACGGGCGCCACGATGTACAGGCCCTGGGCTGCGATTTCTACGTTTTTTCCAGCCACAAGCTGTACGGCCCCGACGGGGTCGGCGTGCTGTTCGGCCGTCATGAGGCGCTCAAGGGCCTGCACCACTGGCAGTTTGGTGGCGAGATGGTCCAGGACGCCGACTACCAGCACGCCAGTTTCCGGCCGGCGCCCCTGGGCTTCGAGGCTGGTACGCCGCCGATCGCCAGCGTCATTGGCCTGGGCGCCACCCTCGACTACCTCGGTACCCTGGACCAGGACGCAGTCAACGCCCATGAAAGCGCGCTGCACGCCTATCTGTTGCAGGGCCTGCAGGCGCGCAAGGGCATCCGCCTGGTGGGCACGCCAAAACTGGCCCTGGCCAGCTTCGTGGTCGACGGGGTGCACAACTCCGACTTGGCGCACCTGCTGACCGAACAAAGAATTGCCGTGCGCGCCGGGCATCACTGCGCCATGCCACTGTTCAAGGGGCTGGGCCTGACCGGTGCGATTCGCGTGTCGCTGGCGCTGTACAACGACTCTGAAGACCTGGAGCGCTTCTTCGAAGCCCTGGACCAGGCCCTGGAGTTGCTGCGATGAGCCTGCCCGAGGCAGCCGCTGCAGCACTGAAAGTCTTTGAGCAAGCGGCCGGCTGGGAGCAGCGCGCCCGACTGCTGATGCAATGGGGCGAACGTCTGCCGGTGCTGGAGGAAGCCGACAAGGTCGAAGCCAATCGGGTCCACGGCTGTGAAAGCCAGGTCTGGCTGCTGGCGACCGTGGAGGATGGCCACTGGCAGTTCGCCGCAGCCAGCGATGCGCGGCTGATCCGCGGCCTGGTGGCGCTGCTGCTGGCGCGGGTCAACGGCCTGACCGCAGAGCAGTTACGGGAAGTGAACCTGGCGGACTGGTTCAATCAGCTGGGCCTGTCGCGCCAGCTCTCGCCGTCGCGCAGCAATGGCCTGAATGCGGTATGGCAACGCATGAGCGAACTGGCCAGCGCCCCCACTGCGTAACCGTGTAGGAGCCGGCTTGCCGGCGAACAAGGCCTCAAGCCGAGCATCGCCCTCTGGGCTCCTTTCGCTGGCAAGCCAGCTCCTACAACAGCTCAAACCCGCCTCAGCACTTGCCGGCGCAAAGGACTTGATGCCTTGCATCGCCCTCTGGGCTCCTTTCGCTGGCAAGCCAGCTCCTACAACAGCTCAAACCCGCCTCAGCACTTGCCGGCGCAAAGGGCTTGATGCCTTGCATCGCCCTCTGGGCCCCTTTCGCTGGCAAGCCAGCTCCTACAACGGCCTGCGTCTGGGCGAGCGGGTCTTATGCGCCGGGTTTGCTGCGCTCGGACGGACGGCGCACGCCGGCGACAATCTTGTCCACCGCCTTGGTCGCGGCCACCATGCCGAAGGTCGCGGTCACCATCATCACCGCACCAAAGCCACCGGCGCAGTCGAGCTTGACGCCGTCACCGACAAAACTCTTCTGCAGGCAGATGCTGCCATCGGGCTTCGGGTAGCGCAGCTGTTCGGTGGAGAACACGCAGGGCACGCTGTAATGCCGAGTCACGGTGCGCGAGAAGCCGTAGTCACGGCGCAGGGTGGAGCGCACCTTGGAGGCCAGCGGATCATTGAAGGTGCGATTGAGGTCACAGACCTGGATCAGGGTCGGATCGATCTGCCCGCCGGCGCCGCCCGTGGTGATGATCTGGATCTTGCGCCGCTTGCACCAGGCAATCAGCGCCGCCTTGGCATTCACGCTGTCGATGCAGTCGATCACGCAGTCGATGTTCGGGGTGATGTACTCGGCCATGGTGTCGCGGGTCACGAAGTCCGCCACCGCATGCACGCTGCAATCGGGGTTGATGCCCCGCAGGCGCTCGGCCATGACCTCGACCTTGGGCTTGCCGACGGTACTGTCCAGTGCGTGCAGCTGGCGATTGCTGTTGCTGACGCAGACATCGTCCAGATCGAACAGGGAGATTTCGCCCACGCCACACCGGGCAATGGCTTCCGCCGCCCAGGAACCGACGCCACCGACACCGACAATCGCCACATGGGCCGCGCGCAAGCGTTCCAGCCCCTCGATGCCATACAAACGGGCGACGCCGGCAAACCGCGGATCTTCTGTACTCATGACCACCACCTGAAAAAACCGGCGCGCATTATAGGGCTTCGCAGCGACAAGTTTTAAGCAACAAGCTACAAGTTAAGAACTTAAGTTCAAATGCAGTGCCCAAGGTCCGGCTTTCCTCTGTGCGCTGTACGCTCAGTCGAGGCCCGGTGTAGGATGCCCGCCGTTTGGCGCCAGCCGACCTTCCCCTCGTTCCACACCTTTTGGAACCCGAAATAGCTATGTCATCGCGTAAATTTGGACTCAACCTGGTGATAGTGCTGGCCATTGCCGCGCTGTTCACTGGTTTCTGGGCGTTGATCAATCGCCCGGTCTCGGCCCCCAACTGGCCGGAACAGATCTCCGGTTTCTCCTACTCGCCGTTCCAGCAGGGCCAGTTCCCGCAGAAGGACCAGTACCCGTCCGACGATGAAATGCGTCGCGACCTGGAGATCATGAGCAAGCTGACCGACAACATCCGTACCTATTCGGTAGACGGCAGCCTGGGGGATATTCCCAAGCTGGCGGAAGAGTTCGGCCTGCGGGTGACCCTGGGGATCTGGATCAGCCCGGACCTGGAACGCAACGAGCGGGAAATCGTCCGCGCCATCGAGCTGGCCAACAGCTCCCGCAGCGTCGTGCGGGTGGTGGTGGGCAACGAGGCGATCTTCCGCAAGGAAATCACCGCCGACCAGTTGTCGGTACTCCTGGATCGGGTCCGCGCCGCGGTGAAGGTCCCGGTGACCACCTCGGAACAGTGGCACGTCTGGGAAGAGCACCCGGAACTGGCCCAGCACGTCGACCTGATCGCTTCACACATCCTGCCCTACTGGGAGTTCATCCCGGTGGACAAGGCCGGGCAGTTCGTCCTCGACCGCGCCCGGGACCTGAAGAAGATGTTCCCGAAAAAGCCCCTGCTGCTGTCCGAAGTGGGCTGGCCGAGCAATGGCCGCATGCGCGGCGGCGCCGATGCCAGCCCGGCGGACCAGGCCATCTACCTGCGTACCCTGGTCAATGAACTCAACCGCCAGGGCTACAATTATTTCGTCATCGAGGCCTTCGACCAGCCGTGGAAGGCCAGCGATGAAGGTTCGGTGGGCGCCTACTGGGGCGTGTTCAACGCCGCGCGCCAACAGAAGTTCAACTTCGAAGGCCCGGTGGTAGCGATTCCCCAATGGCGGGTGCTGGCCATCGGCTCGGTGGTACTGGCCCTGCTGTCGCTGACCCTGCTGATGATCGACGGTTCGGCGCTGCGCCAGCGTGGCCGCACCTTCCTGACCTTTATCGCGTTCCTCTGCGGTTCGGTGCTGGTGTGGATCGGCTACGACTACAGCCAGCAATACAGCACCTGGTTCAGCCTGACCGTGGGCTTCCTCCTCGCGTTGGGGGCGCTGGGGGTGTTCATCGTGCTGCTGACCGAGGCCCATGAACTGGCCGAGGCGGTGTGGATCCACAAGCGCCGGCGCGAATTCCTGCCGGTGGAAGGCGATTCCAACTACCGACCGAAAGTGTCGATTCATGTGCCCTGCTACAACGAACCGCCGGAGATGGTCAAACAGACCCTCAACGCACTGGCCAACCTCGATTACCCGGACTTCGAAGTCCTGATCATCGACAACAACACCAAGGACCCGGCGGTCTGGGAACCGGTGCAGGCCTATTGCGAGACCCTGGGCCCGCGCTTCAAGTTCTTCCACGTCGCGCCCCTGGCCGGTTTCAAGGGCGGAGCACTGAACTACCTGCTGCCGCACACCGCCAAGGATGCCGAAGTGATCGCAGTGATCGACTCGGACTACTGCGTCGACCGCAACTGGCTCAAGCACATGGTGCCGCACTTCGCCGATCCGAAAATCGCCATCGTGCAGTCGCCCCAGGACTATCGCGACCAGAACGAAAGCACCTTCAAGAAGCTCTGCTATGCAGAATACAAAGGCTTCTTCCATATCGGCATGGTCACCCGCAACGACCGTGACGCGATCATCCAGCACGGCACCATGACCATGACCCGGCGTTCGGTACTCGAAGAGCTGGGCTGGGCCGACTGGTGCATCTGTGAAGACGCTGAACTGGGCCTGCGGGTGTTCGAGAAAGGCCTGTCGGCGGCGTACCACCACGAAAGCTACGGCAAGGGCCTGATGCCCGACACCTTCATCGACTTCAAGAAGCAGCGTTTCCGCTGGGCCTATGGCGCGATCCAGATCATCAAGCGCCACACCGCCAGCCTGCTGCGCGGCAAGAACACCGAGCTGACCCGGGGCCAGCGCTACCACTTCCTCGCGGGCTGGCTGCCGTGGGTCGCCGACGGCATGAACATCTTCTTCACCCTCGGTGCCCTGCTGTGGTCGGCGGCGATGATCATCGTGCCCAAGCAGGTGGACCCGCCCCTGCTGATCTTCGCCATCCCGCCGCTGGCGCTGTTCGTGTTCAAGGTCGGCAAGATCATCTTCCTCTACCGCCGTGCGGTGGGGGTCAACCTCAAGGACGCGTTCTGCGCGGCCCTGGCGGGCCTGGCCCTGTCCCATACCATCGCCAAGGCGGTGCTGTACGGTTTCTTCACCAGCAGCATCCCGTTCTTCCGCACGCCGAAGAACGCCGACAACCACGGTTTCTGGGTGGCCATCTCCGAAGCCCGGGAAGAGTTGTTCATCATGCTGCTGTTGTGGGGCGCGGCGCTGGGGATCTTCCTGGTGCAGGGCCTGCCGAGCAACGACATGCGTTTCTGGGTGACCATGCTCCTGGTGCAGTCCCTGCCCTACGTGGCGGCGCTGGTCATGGCATTCCTCTCGTCGCTGCCCAAACCGGCGGAAGAAAGCCTGCCGGCCCCAGCCAGCTAAATCGATCCAAAGCACTAAACGGCGGCCTCAGGCCGCCGTTTTGCTTTAAGATACCCGCCATTTTGCGCGCCTTGCCCACCACCTGTAGGAGCTGGCTTGCCAGCGAACAAAACAACGCGGTATCTGTGTTCAACCGCCCTCGCCGGCCCGCCGGCTCCTACACAATGCCTTGCACCGGAGTTCCCCATGACGGCCCACGCCGACCTTTCGCCGACCCTGCAACTCGCCTGTGACCTGATCCGCCGTCCGTCGGTGACACCAGTGGACGCCGACTGCCAGAAGCTGATGATGCAGCGCCTGGGCGATGCCGGTTTCAAGCTGGAACCGATGCGCATCGAGGACGTGGACAACTTCTGGGCCACCCATGGCAAGCACCCAGGCCCGGTGCTGTGCTTTGCCGGTCACACCGACGTGGTGCCGACCGGCCCGGTGCAGGCCTGGCAGAACGATCCGTTCGATGCGCTGATCGATGAGCACGGCATGCTCTGCGGCCGTGGCGCGGCGGACATGAAGGGCAGCCTGGCGGCGATGCTGGTGGCCGCTGAGCGTTTCGTCACCGACTACCCGGACCACAAGGGCTCGGTAGCCTTCCTCATCACCAGTGACGAAGAAGGCCCGGCGCATCATGGCACCAAGGCCGTGATCGAACGCCTGGCAGCACGCCAGGAGCGCCTGGACTGGTGCATCGTCGGCGAACCTTCGAGCACCAGCCTGGTGGGCGACGTGGTGAAGAACGGGCGCCGTGGCTCCCTCGGCGCCAAGCTCACGGTGCGCGGCGTGCAGGGCCACGTGGCCTACCCGCACCTGGCCAAGAACCCGATCCACCTGGCGGCCGCGGCCCTGGCGGAACTGGCGGCCGAGCACTGGGACGACGGCAATGCGTTCTTCCCGCCCACCAGCTTCCAGATCTCCAATCTCAATTCCGGCACCGGCGCCACCAACGTGATTCCCGGTGAACTGACCGCGCTGTTCAACTTCCGTTTCTCCACCGAATCCACGGTGGAAGGCCTGCAACAGCGGGTCGCGGCGATTCTCGACAAGCATGGCCTGGACTGGCATGTGGAATGGGCCCTGTCCGGCCTGCCGTTCCTGACCGAACCCGGCGCCCTGCTGGACGCGGTGTCGGCCAGCATCAAGCAGATCACCGGCCGCGAAACCCAGGCGTCCACCAGCGGCGGCACCTCCGATGGGCGCTTCATCGCCACCCTGGGCACCCAGGTGGTGGAGTTGGGACCGGTCAACGCCACCATCCACCAGGTCAACGAGCGGGTCCTGGCCAGCGACCTCGATGTGCTGACCGAGATCTACTACCAGACCCTGATCAAGTTGCTCGCCTGATGCTCGCCTGTCCTCTTTGCAGCGCTCCACTGGACACTGTGGACAATGGCGTGGTGTGCCCGGCCGGGCATCGTTTCGACCGGGCGCGCCAGGGCTACCTGAACCTGTTGCCGGTGCAGCACAAGAACAGCCGCGACCCGGGAGACAACCAGGCCATGGTCGAGGCCCGCCGCGACTTCCTCAACGCTGGGCATTACGCCCCGGTGGCCCGGCGCCTGGCCGAACTGGCAACACAACGTGCGCCGCAGCGCTGGGTCGACATCGGTTGTGGCGAGGGTTACTACACCGCACAACTGGCCGAGGCCCTGCCCGGCGCCGACGGCTACGCCCTGGATATCTCCCGGGAAGCGGTGAAGCGCGCCTGCCGGCGGGCCCCGCAACTGACCTGGATGGTCGCCAGCATGGCGCGCATCCCCCTGGCCGATGCCAGCTGCCAGTTCCTCGCCAGCGTCTTCAGCCCCCTCGACTGGCTGGAAGCCAAGCGCCTGCTGAGCCCCGGTGGCGGCCTGATGAAGGTTGGCCCCACCAGCGGCCATTTGATGGAATTGCGCGAGCGCCTGTACGACGAAGTGCGCGAATACACCGACGACAAGCACCTGGCCCTGGTGCCTGCAGGCATGGCCCTGGCCCACAGCGAGACCCTGGAGTTCAAGCTGCACCTGGAGCGCCCGCAAGACCGCGCCAATCTGCTGGCCATGACCCCCCATGGCTGGCGCGCCAGCGCCGAGCGCCGGGCCGCGGTAATCGACCAGCCCGAGCCTTTCGAGGTCAGCGTGTCGATGCGCTACGATTATTTCGTGCTGCAATAACCCCCTATCAACCCAAGGTCTCGAGCATGGGCTTGAGACCGACTAAATCCGCGAATGGATTTTTCACACCGGCAATGAGGACATCCATGCGCCAGCCCGATATCGAGATTTACCTGAAAGACGCCGACGTCGACTACAAGGCCATCGCCGCCTGGCTGGGCAGCGTGTTCGGCCCCTGCAGCGAATGGGTACAGAAGGGCCAGACCTACAAATGCACCGCAGGCCAGGTGCCGGTGACCTGGCTGCCCAAGGCCGTGGGCAAGTGGAACAGCCTGTACCTGGAAAGCGACCAGACCCCATGGGACGACGACATCGCCTGTGCCCGCGCCGCTTTCGCCGCGCTGAATGTCGAGGTGCGCTGCGCACCGGGTACCTGGGTCGAGGAAGAGGGTGAAGAGACAGCCGATCGCTGGATTCGCATCAGCGCCGACGGTGAGGAAGAGATTACCTGGCGTACCGCCTGAACCCTAAACCCGTAGGAGCCGGCTTGCCGGCGAAGGGGCTCCTGAGCCTTGCATCGCCAGCGCGCGCCAAAGTCGCTGGCACGCCAGCTCCTACAGAGTCGGTTACAGGCCGACGACGTCTTCGGCTTGCAGACCTTTCTGGCCTTCGACCACGGCGTACTCCACCTGCTGGCCTTCGGTCAGGGAACGGTGGCCTTCGCCACGAATCGCCCGATAGTGAACGAACACGTCCGCCCCACCTTCACGCTGGATAAAGCCGTAGCCCTTGGCGTCGTTGAACCACTTCACGTTGCCGGTCTCACGAGTAGTCATGAATCCATACCTCATTTTTTTATTATTGGATTGGCTCACTGCAACCAAACCTTGAGAACTTTCCCTCGACCAGCGTCTCTATGAGTGGAGGCGATACGACCGCGGGAGAGTCGGCCGAGTATATGACAGGCGCTAAAACTCTCAACTCAATATTGTTTGGGGGCTTTTTTGCCGATTTTCGACGAATCCGGCACACTACCGGCCCCGAGCAGTTGCTCGGTTTTTCAATCACTCACGCAGAAGCCGTATGACCCGCTCCCCGATCCGCCGTCTTGTGTTTGGCACCCTGCGCCGACTGCTGTACCTCTGGGTTCGCTCGGAAACCATCAACCAGTCGTCCTTCACCCTCGACCTCGACCGCAGCCGACCGGTGTTCTACGTCCTGCAAAACCCGTCCCTGACTGACCTTGCGGTGGTGGACACCGAATGCACCAAGGCCGGCCTGCCACGTCCGGTGCTGCCGGTGTCGGTGGGCAACCTGCTGGAGCCGGCGGCGTTCTTCTACCTGACTCCGGAGCCGGACTGGCTCGGCCGCCAGGACAAGCGCGGCGCGCCGCCGACCCTGACCCGGCTGGTCAGCGCCCTGACCCAGAACGCTGCCGAAGATGCGCAGATCATTCCGGTCAGCGTGTTCTGGGGCCAGTCGCCGGACAGCGAATCGAGCCCGTGGAAGCTGCTGTTCGCCGACAGCTGGGCGGTCACCGGGCGCCTGCGCCGCCTGCTCAGCATCATGATCCTGGGGCGCAAGACCCGGGTGCAGTTCTCCGCACCGATCAACCTGCGGGAACTGATCGAGCACAACAAGGGCCACGAGCGCACCGTGCGCATGGCCCAGCGCATCCTGCGGGTGCACTTTCGCAACCTCAAGGCCGCGGTCATCGGCCCGGACATTTCCCACCGGCGCAACCTGGTCAAGGGCCTGCTCAACCAGCCCCTGGTGAAGCAGGCCATTCTGGATGAGGCCGAGCGCGAGAAGATTTCCCCGGAAAAGGCCAAGGCCCAGGCCCTGCGCTATGGCAATGAAATCGCCTCGGACTACACCTACACCGCGATCCGCTTCCTCGAAGTGGTGCTGAGCTGGTTCTGGAACAAGATCTACGACGGGATCAAGGTCAACCACTTGGAAGGCGTGCAGAAAATCGCCCCGGGCCACGAGGTGATCTATGTGCCCTGCCACCGCAGCCACATCGACTACCTGCTACTGTCCTACCTGCTGTTTCGCAACGGCCTGACCCCGCCGCACATCGCCGCCGGGATCAACCTCAACATGCCGGTGATCGGCGGCCTGCTGCGGCGCGGCGGGGCCTTCTTCATGCGCCGTACCTTCAAGGGCAACCCGCTCTACACCTCGGTGTTCAACGAGTACCTGCACACCCTGTTCACCAAGGGTTTCCCGGTGGAGTACTTCGTCGAGGGCGGCCGCTCGCGCACCGGCCGCATGCTGCAACCCAAGACCGGGATGCTGGCCATCACCCTGCGCAGCTTCCTGCGCTCCTCGCGCATGCCCATCGTCTTCGTGCCGGTGTACATCGGCTACGAGCGGGTCCTGGAAGGCCGCACCTACCTGGGCGAGCTGCGCGGCGCGAGCAAGAAGAAGGAATCGATCTTCGACATCTTCAAGGTCGTCGGCGCCCTCAAGCAGCGCTTCGGCCAGGTGGCGGTGAACTTTGGCGAACCGATCAAGCTGGCGGAGTTCCTCGACCAGGAACAGCCGGACTGGCGTACCCAGGAGCTGGGCCCGCAATACCGTCCGGCCTGGCTCAACGAAACCACCAATCGCCTCGGCGAGCGGGTAGCCCAGCACCTCAATGAAGCCGCGGCGATCAACCCGGTGAACCTGGTAGCCCTGGCCCTGCTCTCCACCAGCCGCCTGGCCCTGGACGACCGCGCCATGGCCCGGGTCCTGGACCTGTACCTGGCGCTGCTGCGCCGGGTGCCCTACTCGCCCCATACCACCCTGCCCGAAGGCGATGGCCAGGCGCTGATCCAGCATGTGAAGGACATGAAGCTGCTGGCCGAGCAGAGCGACGCACTGGGCAAGATCCTCTACCTGGACGAGCAGAACGCCGTCCTGATGACCTACTACCGCAACAACGTGCTGCACATCTTCGCCCTGCCGGCGCTGCTGGCGAGCTTCTTCCAGAGCTCGTCACGCATGAGCCGCGAACAGATCCTGCGCTACACCCGCGCGCTCTATCCCTACTTGCAGGCGGAGCTGTTCATCCGCTGGTCCCTGGAAGAACTGGACGCGGTGGTGGACCAGTGGCTGGAAGCCTTTGTCGAACAAGGCCTGCTGCGCTTCGAGAACGAGGTGTATCAGCGACCGGCACCCAGCTCGCGGCATTTTGTCCTGCTGACCCTGCTGTCCAAAAGCATCGCCCAGACCCTGCAACGCTTCTACATGGCCATTTCCCTGCTACTCAACAGCGGGCAGAACAGCATCAGTGCCGAAGAGCTGGAGGATCTGTGCACGGTCATGGCCCAGCGCCTGTCGATCCTGCATGGGCTGAACGCCCCGGAGTTCTTCGACAAGAGCCTGTTCCGTCACTTTATCCAGACCCTGCTGGACCAGGGCGTGCTGCGTCGCGACGAAGCCGGCAAGCTGAGCTACCACGAAATACTCGGGGAGCTGGCCGAAGGCGCCGCCAAGCGCGTACTGCCGGCGGAGATTCGCCTGTCGATCCGCCAGGTCGCCCTGCACCGCAGCGAAGATGCCGCCGACCAGCTCGCGGCCCCCACGCAAACCGACTAGATTCTTATCGGCGCCGCAGAGCCTGCGGCGCCCTCGATACGGAGATCCGTCATGAACAAACTCATCCTGCTGGCAGCCACCGCGCTGCTTGGAGCCTGCCAAGCCATGCACCCTGCAGCCAAAGCCAGCCTCGATGGCGAAGTCTTCTATCTGCAGCGCATCGCCCTGCCGCCTGCCGCCACCTTGAGCGTGAGCCTGCAGGACGTGTCCCTGGCGGACGCACCGGCGGTGGTCCTGGCCGAGCAGAGCGGCCCGGTCAAAGGCCAGGTGCCACTGCCCTTCCACCTCAGCTACGACCCGGCCCAGGTCAAGCCCGGCCACCGCTACGCGGTCAGCGCGCGGATCGAACTGGACGGCAAGCTGATGTTCATCACCACCGAACACAACGGGGTCAATCTCGACGGCAAGGACCCCCAGCCGTTGAAACTCCGTGTCGACGCCGTACGTTAATTCTCATTGCCCAAGGAAGCCGCCATGCTCCGTACTTCGCTCCGTTTCACCAGCCTGTGTGCTGGCCTGCTGATTTCCGCCAGTGCCCTGGCCCTGTCCCTTAGCGACCTGTCCCAGGGTGACGCCAGCGGTGGCCTCAAGGACGCCCTGACCCAGGGCGCGCAGATCGCCGTCAAGCAGTTGGGCACCCCCGGGGGGTTCAGCAACAACCCCGATGTGCGCATCGAATTGCCGGGCAACCTCGGCAAGGTGGCGAAGAAAATGAAGCAGTTCGGCATGGGTGACCAGGTCGATCAACTGGAAACCAGCATGAACAAGGCCGCCGAAGCGGCGGTACCGCAAGCCCAGGCGCTGCTGGTGGATGCGGTGAAGAAAATGACCGTGGCTGACGCCAAGGGCATTCTGGCCGGTGGCAAGGACTCCGCTACCCAATACCTGGACAAGAGCAGCCGCGAGCAGATCCGCGCCAAGTTCCTGCCCATCGTCAAGCAGGCCACCGATCAGGTCGGCCTGGCCAAGCAGTACAACTCCTTCGCCGGCCAGGCCGCGACCCTGGGCGTGCTGGATGCCAAGAGCGCCAACATCGAGAGCTACGTGACCGAGCAGGCACTCAATGGCCTGTTCGAGATGATCGGCAAGCAGGAAGAAACCATCCGCCAGAACCCGGCGGCCGCCGCCACCAGCCTGGCGAAGAAAGTCTTCGGCACCCTCTGATCAGCCCTTGGCCCCGGTCCGCCACACCGCGGACCGGGGCCGCGAACAGCGCTGTCGCCTCAACGATCGAGGCCAGTTGCCAACTGCCCCTCAGCCCCCCTCCGGCAAATCCTCCAGGGCCGCATCGAGCTCCTGGTGAAACCAGCGCAACGCCACCTCATACCGTCCGTGCCACAGTTGTGGGCTGGCGCCGGCGCGAATGCCAGCCTGAACCCGTGCCGCCATGGCGAAGTCTTCCTCCAGCGCTCCATAGAGAATCTGGTTGTTCCTCTGGAAATAGCGCAGTGCCTTGTCACTGGCCGGCGCCTGCTCCAGTAAAGTGTGCCCGAGCACCCGCGTGGCCAGGGGGCCCTCGGGAAAGACCGTGGAAAAGTCCAGGTGATCGGGCTCCACCAGCACCAGGGTGTTGGGCCAGATGAAATACAACAGGTTGCCGTGGCGGCGCAGGTTCCACTGGCTCTCGGGCAACTCCCGTAATTCGCGCAGGTTGCGCTTCACATAGAAGTTGCGGATATGCCGACCATGGCGCTCGAACAATCCCAGGTTGGGCCAGAACAGGTGGTCGATGGTCGCCTGATGCGCCTTGGCGACGTGATAGTTCTCCAGGAAGGTATCAATGGTCAGCTTCCAGTTCACCGGGCGACGGATATCCTGCGGGTCGAACAGCACGTGGGACTCGACGGCAAAGCTGTCGAAGTCAGCGATGATCTGTTCGCCAAAAAATCGCTCCAGGTCCAGGGCCGGCCCCGGTGAATGGCGCACCCAGACAGCACCAAAGCGCTCGGCCAGCGGCACCTCGGTAAGGTTCAGGCAGGCACGCTCGATATCGGCAAAACCATAGGCGTGGGGAATCCCCCGCAATTGTCCGTCCGGGTTATAGGACCAGCCATGGTAGGGGCAGACGAACACTCGATTGGGCCCCGAGGCCTCGCTCACCAACTGCGTGCCCCGGTGCTTGCAGACATTCAAGAAGGCCCGCAGCCGCCCGCTGGCATCACGACTCAGGAGCAGCGGCGCCAGCAGGTCCCGGGTCAGAAAATGCCCGGCGGCGATCTCCGTCGAACGCGCTACCAGCAAGGGCTCCTTGAACAGTACCTGGTCGCGCTCACGCAGATAGCGCGGTTCATCGAGGTAGCGACTGACCGGCAGGGCAGACGCCGTCTCTGCGCCATCGGAAAGGCCCTGGTCGGCCAGGGCCAGGGCCTTCTTGAGCAGCTGTACCTGGGTCGCGTGGTGCATGGACGCCTCCGGTGATCAGGTTCCCTTAAACGGGTGCCAGGGCACCCCGGATGAAATGCCAGAGCTGGTGCGCCAGTTGTTCCTGGGGCGGTCGCGGTCTGCGCCCGAGGGCCTCCAGCAGCGCCTGGTGCATGCCCCCCAGGACCATTGCCGCCACCAGTTGCGGGTCCAGTCCTGCTGGCAACTGCCCGGCGGCCTGGCCACGGCGGATGTTGTCGGCCCCCTGGCGGATGTTCTCGGCAATGCGTTGTGCTTCGAGGCTCGCGACTTCCGGCTCCCGTGCCAGGCTCACCAGCAGCAGTGGCGCCAGCGGTTCGGCATAGAGAAACTGCACCGCGCGATGCACCCTCCGCTCTTCCCGCTGACACCAGTGCGCAGCGCCCGGCAGCGGATCGGCCACCATCACTTCAGCCTGGTAACGGTCGTGGAAGTCCTCCACCACTGCCGCCAGCAACCCTGCGCGGGAGTTGAAGTAGCGGTAGATCAGCCCGACCGACACCCCAGCCCGCTCGGCGACCCGGCCCACTTCCAGGGCACCGCCGTGCAGCAGCAGTTCTTCCCGGGCGGCGTCCAGCAAGCGGCTTCGGGTACGCAAGGCCTTGGTGGAGAGGTCGGGCATGGAAAAATCCAGAGCGCGTCAAAAGTGAAGTGAATTCAGTTTAGATCTGAATCGCCATACGCCAAGTTTCATCAATAAAAAACACCTTGGGCTGCCTTGCGACAGAACCCAACGCGCGCGGCGGGCTTTTGCCCAAGGATATTGGCGAGCGGGATGCACCAGGCAGGCAATGGCAGACAGCCGCTCGGGAAGGCGCCGGTGCTCCATCGCCATTGGCGCTGCGCCTCTGGAGAAGCCGCCACACCTCAACCGTCAATGGCGCGGCCTGCGCTTGAAGCGCGGTCCAGCAGCACTGTGCTTAGTTGCTCCTCGCGCCCCTAAAAAAACCAAGGCCGGGACATTGCTGCCCGGCCTTCGTCCTTGCCTCAAGCGATGATTGCCGCGGTCAGTCCTTGCGCACCCGGAACCACGCCGCATACAGCGCCGGCAGGAACAGCAGGGTCAAGGCCGTGGCGACAATCAGCCCGCCCATGATCGCCACCGCCATCGGCCCGAAGAACACGCTGCGCGACAAGGGAATCATCGCCAGCACTGCCGCCAGGGCCGTCAGCACGATGGGCCGGAAACGCCGCACCGTGGCTTCGATGATGGCGTCCCAGGGCTTCAGCCCGGCCCTGATGTCCTGTTCGATCTGGTCCACCAGGATCACCGAGTTGCGCATGATCATCCCGGACAGGGCGATGGTGCCGAGCATCGCCACAAAGCCGAAGGGCTGGCGGAACACCAGCAGAAACAGGGTGACCCCGATCAACCCCAGGGGCGCGGTGAGAAACACCATGGCGGTGCGCGAGAAGCTGCGCAGCTGGATCATCAGCAAGGTCAGCACCACCACGATGAACAGCGGCACGCCGGCCTTCACCGAGTTCTGGCCACGGGTCGAATCCTCCACCGTGCCGCCGACTTCCAGCAGGTAGCCGTCCGGCAGTTCGGCGCGCACCGGCTCCAGGGTCGGCAGGATCTGCTGCACCAGGGTCGCCGGCTGTTCCTTGCCATAGATATCGGCACGCACAGTGACCGTAGGCAGGCGATTACGGTGCCAGATCACCCCTTCCTCGAAGCCATACTCCAGGGTTGCGACCTGGGACAGCGACACGCTCTGACCATTGTCGGTAGGCACCGCCAGGCTTGGCAGCAACGACAGCTCGGTGCGCTCCTCGCGGGTGCCCCGCAGCAGGATCTCGATCAGTTCGTTGTCTTCGCGGTACTGGCTGACGGTGGAGCCGATCAGCGAACTCTGGAGGAACTTCGACAGGTTGGCGGTGCTGACCCCAAGGGCGCGGGCCCGGTCCTGGTCGACGTTGAGGTAGACCACCTTGCTCGGCTCTTCCCAGTCCAGGTGAACGTTGACCACGTGGGGGTTCTCCCGCACCTTGGTCGCCACCTTGCGTGCCAGGGCACGAACTTCCTCGATGTGCTCGCCGGTGACCCGGAACTGCACCGGGTAACCCACGGGCGGGCCGTTCTCCAGGCGCGTGACCCGCGAACGCAGGGCCGGGAACTGCTCGTTGAGGGTGCCGATCAGCCAGCTGCGCAGGCTCTCGCGATCCTCGATGGTCTTGGCCAGCACCACGAACTGGGCAAAGCTGGTGGCCGGTAATTGCTGGTCCAGGGGCAGGTAGAAACGCGGCGAACCGGTACCCACGTAAGCCACGTAGTTATCGATGCCCGGGTGATCCTTGAGCATTGCCTCCAGGCGCTTGACCTCATCGGCGGTGTTGCTCAGGGAAGCGCCTTCCGCCAGCTTCAGATCGACCATCAGCTCCAGGCGGCCCGAGGCCGGGAAGAACTGCTGGGGCACGAAACGGAACAGCGCCACCGAGCCGACAAAAAGCAGGATGGTCAGGACGATCACCGTCTTGCGGTGCTGCACACACCAGCCCACCATCCGGCGCACCCGCTGGTAGAACGGCGTACCGTGGGGATTGGAGTCGGCGCCGTGCTTGGCGGCGTGGATCTTCGCCAGGTCCGGCAGCAGTTTTTCCCCCAGGTACGGCACGAACACCACCGCGGCGATCCACGAAGCCACCAGGGCAATGGTCACCACCTGGAAAATCGAGCGGGTGTATTCGCCGGTACCGGACTGGGCGGTAGCGATCGGCAGGAAACCCGCCGCGGTGATCAGGGTGCCGGTGAGCATCGGGAAGGCGGTGCTGGTCCAGGCAAAGCTGGCGGCCTTGATCCGGTCGAAGCCCTGCTCCATCTTGATCGCCATCATCTCCACCGCAATGATCGCGTCGTCCACCAACAAGCCCAGGGCCAGCACCAGGGCCCCGAGGGAGATCTTGTGCAGGCCGATGCCCAGGTAGTACATGGTGGCGAAGGTCATCGCCAGCACCAGGGGAATGGCCAGGGCCACCACCATCCCGGTGCGTACCCCCAGGGAGAAGAAACTCACCAGCAGGACGATGATCAGGGCCTCGGCCAGGACCCGGACGAACTCGCCGACCCCGGTCTTCACCGCCGCTGGCTGGTCGGACACCTTGCGCAGCTCCATGCCCGCCGGCAGGCTGTTCTGCAGCCGTGCGAACTCACCTTCCAGGGCCTTGCCCAGCACCAGGATATCGCCACCATCCTTCATTGCCACGGCCAGGCCGATGGCGTTTTCCCCCATGAAACGCATGCGCGGTGCCGGCGGATCGTTGAAGCCGCGGTGCACATCCGCCACATCACCGATGCGGAAGGTGCGTCCGGCCACCCGGATCGGGAAGTTGCGAATCTGCTCCACGGTCTGGAAATTGCCGGACACCCGCAGTTGCACCCGCTCGCTCGGCGTCTCGAAGAACCCCGCGGTGGACACCGCGTTCTGTTCCTCAAGCGCTTGCTGCACCGCTGCCAGGGGCAGGCCCAGGGTCGCCAGCTTGACGTTGGACAACTCGATCCAGATCTTCTCGTCCTGCAGGCCCAGCAGGTCGACCTTGCCCACGTCCTTAACCCGTTGCAGCTGGATCTGGATGCGGTCGGCGTAGTCCTTGAGCACCGCGTAGTCGAAGCCCTGCCCCGTCAACGCATAGATATTGCCGAAGGTGGTGCCGAATTCATCGTTGAAGAAAGGCCCCTGGATTCCCGGCGGCAAGGTCTGGCGGATGTCGCTGATCTTCTTGCGCACCTGGTACCAGAGTTCGGGCACCTCGTTGGAGTGCATGGAATCCCGGGCGATGAAGGTCACCTGGGACTCACCCGGCCGGGAGAAGGATACGATGCGGTCGTACTCACCGGTTTCCATGAGCTTCTTCTCAATCCGCTCGGTAACCTGGCGCGACACTTCCTGGGCCGTGGCCCCCGGCCAGTTGGTGCGGATCACCATGGCCTTGAAGGTGAACGGCGGGTCTTCACTTTGTCCCAGCTTGGTGTAGGAAAGTGCTCCGACAATAGCCAACAGCAACATCAGGAACAGGACGATCTGGCGATTGCGCAACGCCCAGGCGGAAAGGTTGAAACCCATTGGGGATTACTCCTTGGCCGTCAGGTTGACCACGCGGTTGGAGCGATCCACCGGGCGCACCTGCAGGCCCTCGTGCAAGACATGCACCCCGGCAGCCACCACCCAGTCGTTGGCACCCAGGCCTTCCAGCACCGGCACGCTCTTCTCGCCGAAGGCACCGACCCGCACCGGGGTCTTGTGCAGGGTGCTGTTGGCATCCACCCGCCAGACGTAGGTCGCACCTCCCTCGGCGGACAGCGCCGAGAGCGGCACCGATAGCGAGACCGCATCAGCGTTCTGGATGAACACCCGGGCGCTCTGCCCCAGTTCGGCCGGAACCTTGCCGGCACTGAAAGCGATGCGCGCGGCAAAGGTTCTGGACTTCGAGTCGGCAGCCGGCGACAGCTCGCGGATACGGCCATCGAAACGCTGGCCCGGCTGGCTCCAGAGTTCCACCGACACCGGCTCGCCGATCTTGAAGCGGCCAAAATTCTGTTCGGGGACGCTGATCAGCACCTCGCGCTCACCGTCGGTGGCCAGGGTGAAGACTGTCTGCCCAGCCGCCACTACTTGCCCGACTTCCACCGCACGCTTGGCCACTACGCCATCCTGTGGCGCACGCAGCACGGCATAGCCGGCCTGGTTGTTGGCCACGTCGAACTCGGCCTTGATCTGTTTCAGGCGCGCTTCGCCGGCGCGATAGAGGTTTTCGGCATTGTCGTATTGGGAACGGCTGACCATCTGCCGATCCAGCAGGGTCTTGTAGCGATCTCGTTCGGCACGCACCAGGTTGAGATTGGCGGTGGCTGCGGTGACCTGGGCCCGGGCAGCCTCGAGTTGCAGGCGCACATCCTGCGGATCGAGTTCGGCCAGGGGCTGGTTGGCCTTGACCCGTTGGCCCTCCTCTACCAGCCGTCGACTGACCTTGCCGCCGATACGGAATGCCAGGTCTGGCTCATAGCGGGCCCGCACCTCGCCGGGGTAGCTCTCCGAAGCCCGCGCCGAAGGCTCTGGCTGGACCACCATGGCCGGCCGGATGCCGATTTGGACGGGCTCTTCATGCCCACAAGCAGACAGAAAAAAAGCCAGGCTGACTGGCAAGGCATAGCGGAACATGGCGGCGACCTTTCGCTAATGGTGCTTGGAATAATTATACTGGCGGGTATGTTATTAATAGCAAACTCACCAGTCCAGTAATAAAAGTCGAAAAATGTCCGACAATAATTCCGCAAGCATTGGGCCAGGCAGGCCCAAGGATCTGGCCAAGCGCCAGGCCATTCTCGAAGCAGCGAAAAATCTGTTTCTGAGCAATGGCTACGCCAGTACCAGCATGGATGCGGTCGCCGCCGAAGCCGGTGTTTCAAAGCTCACGGTGTACAGTCACTTCACGGACAAGGAGACGCTGTTCAGTGCCGCCGTGGTGGCCAAGTGCGAAGAACAATTGCCCACCCTGATCTACGAGTTGTCGGCAGACACCCCGGTGGAAAGCGTGCTTTTGAATATCGCCCGAGGCTTTCACCTGCTGATCAACAGTGACGAGTCGGTCAACTTGCACCGCTTGATCATGGCGCTGGGCAGCCAGGACCCCAAGCTCTCGCAGATTTTCATCGAGGCCGGGCCCGAACGCGTGCTGCAAGGCATGGAACGGCTGCTCTGCAAGATCAACCTGCTGGGCACCTTGCAGATCGACAAGCCGCGCAACGCCGCCGAGCATTTCTTCTGCATGCTCAAGGGCGGTGCGAACTTCCGCCTGCTGTATGGCTACGGCGAGCCCTTGACCGGCGCCGCCGCTGAAGAGCATGTGCAGGAAGTGGTGGCCTTGTTCATGCGCGCCTACCGCCCGGACCCGGCCTGAAACCGCGCCCCGCGCACAACCAATGGACAGGCGCTTGCCGGCCGAGGCGCCCCACAGGGGCTAGCACCTTCGCCGCAGGCGTCGCCGGTTGGCCGGCACTGACGGCAATCAGGCCTTCAATGCCTTCTTCGGATAGATGTCGTAGCGGCTGGACTTGCCCTCCAGCCCATGACTGGGTTTGGGCCCCTCGATGCAGGGCGCCTTGCGCGGGCGCTTGACCACCACCCGGTGGGTTGCCAGGGCCAAGGCCGCCGCCAGCAGGGCCGGAGCGTCGTTGTCGTCGCCCACCAGTGGCCGGAACAGGCGCATTTCCTTTTTCACCAGGGCACTTTTCTCCCGATGGGGGAACATCGGGTCCAAGTAGATCACCTGGGGCGGCTCGCCTTGCCAGTTGCGCATCAACTCGATGGAGTTGCCCTTGAGCAGATGCATGCGTGCAACAATGGGCGCCACTTCGGCATCCAGCGCACCGCGGGCCAAGCCATCTTCAAGCAATACGCCAATCAATGGCTGGCGCTCGATCAGGCTCATTTCACACCCCAGGGTCGCCAGCACGAAGCCGTCCTTGCCCAGGCCCGCGGTGGCGTCCAGCACCCTAGGCCGCACCCCCTGGGCCACGCCCACCGCCTTGGCGATCATCTGCCCGCTGCCGCCGCCGTACAGACGTCGATGGGCCGCACCGCCCTCGACGAAGTCCACGCGGACCGGTCCCGGCGCGTCCGGCCCCAACTGCTGCAATTGCAGCCCCTGCTCCCCGACCTGCAGGGCGAACTCGGCGGCGTCGATCTGCAAGGGCAGTCCGAGGCGCTCGGCCCACTGCCGGGCCTGGGTCTCGAACCCGCTGTCCAGGGCCTCGACGTTGATGCGGCAGGCCGCAGGTTGCTCACTCATCTGAAAACACACTCAAAAAATTAATGATCGGCAAAAACGGCCGATAACTGAACTATCGGCCATTTTGCCAGAGCTCAGCGTCGACCGAGAGCAATGTCAGACATTCAACGCACATCGATAGGTTATATCTCGCCCCATGGCGACTATGGCCTGCGCAACTCCCAGGCACTGAGCGGCGTCAGCCATCTGTGGCAGGACTTCTTTGCCCAGGCCCTGGCCGAGCAACGGGGAGAAGGTGCCAGCGTTGAAGCCATGCCTGCGGTGGCCATCGACGGCCCCGTGGAACCGGTCGGCGGCACTGAGCTGTTGACCCAGATCGTCAACCAGCGCCACTGCGATGTGCAAGACACCGAGGTCCGCCCACCCGAGCCCCTGTTCCTGCCGATCGCCGAATTCGAGACTGAACTGCTGGACAAACCCGCTCCGCCCTACCCGCCCGAAGAGATCATTGCCCAGCAACGCCAGCAGGATTTCGAGAGCGGCTGGGTCCGGCCGATCGTGCTCAACGCCGGCCAGCCAGTGCCCGCTCCCGGCCCGGCGCCGGAACCACGTCCATTGCACCTGCCGATCGCCGAGTTCGAACTCGATCTGCTGGACAAGCCGGCCAAGCCGTTCCCACCGCAAGAGCTCATCGAGCAGCAGAAGCAGATGGACTTCGACATCGGCTGGGCGCGCCCACTGATCCTGCAGAACCTGCGCATCGCCGCCTGAGCCCCGCTTTCAGCGACACACCCACCAGGGCCCGACATCCAGATGAAAGTGGTTGCGATGGGCAGCGTTGTAATCCGGCCCCAGGACCACGTTGAACGCCTCGCAGGCGCCATCCCGGGCCAGCCTTAGAAAACGTCCCTCATTGCTGTCCTTCGGCCAATCCCTGAGCACGCTGATGCTGCGTCCGTCCGCCAGGCGAAAGCCGGCGATGTCCAGGGCATTGGCCGTGGCATGCTGGCTGCGAGCGCCGTTCTCACGGCTGTACATGTTGCGGCAGGCGAAGCTGCCCAGATGATCGACCCGCGCCACTCGCTGGCCATACACCGTCTGCGCGGCCGGTTGCAGGCCATGGCGCTCGAACAGGGCAAAGGCCACCGCCAGCGGGCAACTGGCAAGAAAGCTGCTGCTCAAGGCCACCTCAGCGCCCTGCACCCGCAAGGTATTGCTCAAGGGACAGGCCACATCGCCCCGGCTGTCAGGCTGACGGCTGGTACGCAGGCCGGAGCGCGCGAGCACCTCATCGCACAATGCCGGATCATCCCGCAGCCGTGACAGCTTGAATCGAGTCAGCAGATTGGGCTTGGCCCGAACGTCCAGCGGCGCCCAGGGATTCCAGGCATCCGCCACTGGCAGCCAGCCCAGGCGAATGCCGAGCAACAACAGGGCCCCTAGCAACAGCAAGGCACCGAGAACTTTCAACCCGCGCACAAACACTCCCTTTTATGGCTGCTTGAACAATTGATTGATCTGCCCGAACGGCATCGCACGATCGGCAAAATCAAAGCGGCCATGCTCGCGGATATCCTCCGCGGCCCGATAGAACGCACCGTACGCTGCCCGGGCCAGGGCCGAGCCGACACTGATGCGCTTGACCCCCAGCTTCGCCAATTGCGCCACGCTCAGGTTGAGACCGCCGGACATCAGCACGTTCACCGGCTTGGGCGCCACGGCCTGAACGACCTGGAGAATCTCCTCGGCGCTGCGCAGCCCCGGTGCATAGAGCACATCGGCGCCAGCTTCAGCAAAGGCCTGCAGGCGCCGAATGGTGTCCGCCAGGTCCTCACGACCGTGCAGCAGGTTCTCCGCCCGGGCGGTCAGGGTGAAGGCAAAGGGCAAGCTACGTGCGGCAGCGACACAGGCCTCGATACGTTCCACCGCCAGTTTGAAATCATAGATGGGGTCGTCGGCACGGCCGCTGGCATCCTCGATCGAACCGCCGACCACGCCGCTGGCAGCCGCCAACAGCAGTGCCTGGGCACAGCCTGCAGGGCTGTCGGCAAAGCCGTTCTCCAGGTCCACCGCCACCGGCAGGCTACTGGCCCCGACTATTGCCCGCACGTTGTTCAGGGTGTCCTCCAGGCTGACCGCGCCCTCGGCATCCGGACGCCCCAGGGAGAACGCGTATCCGGCGCTGGTGGTGGCCAGGGCTTCGAAGCCGAGACTGGCCAGCATGCGGGCGGAACCGGCATCCCAGGGATTGGCAATGACAAAGGCACCGGCCCGTTCATGCAGGGCCTTGAAGGCATTCGCTCGCAGGCTTTGCGCGTCCATTTGCTCGCTCCTGAAAAAGACCATGAGACCGTCTCAGAGCAAACCGAGCTGCTCCGCGACGGGTTCTCTGTATAACTCAGGCAATCCGGGCAAGCCAGGCAAACGTTGCATCAGCCGGGCATGAAAACGCCGGGCCAGTTCGGCGGCCAGGCGGTTGTCCGAGGTGTGCAGGAACATGTAGGGCGTGCGCCCCTCTTCGATCCAGCCGGCGACCTTGTCGATCCACGGCAACAGAAACGGATCATTGGCCTCCAGCTGCGGATGACCGATGAATCGCACCTGGGGAAACTGGGTAAAGGCCGCCGGACGCGGTGGCACTTTGGGCTTCTTCGACTGTGCATGGAGCACCGCGGGATCCGTCGAGGTGCAGCTGAACAGCGCCCGCGGATCCAGGCAAATGCGCTCTACGCCCCGCTCGCGCAACAGTCGGTTGAGCCTGCGTTCGGCATCGCCCTTGGCGAAGAACTCCGGATGCCGCACTTCCACCGCCAGCGGCCGCTCCAGGCCGTCGATGAACCCTGCCAGCTCCGCCAGGCGCTGCGGGGCGAAACTGGCCGGCAATTGCAGCCACAAGGGCGACACCCGCGCCCCCAAGGGGCTGAGCAACTGGATGAAGGTTTCGGCAGCGCTCAGTTGCTCGCGCAGGTCGCCGCCGTGACTGATGTCACCGGGAAACTTGGCAGTGAAGCGAAAGCCTTCGGGCATGATCTGTGCCCAGCGCTGCACGGTGCTCGGCGCAGGTCGGGCGTAGAAGGTGGTGTTGCCTTCGACGGCGTTGAAGACCTGCGAATACAGGCCGAGAAAATCGTTCGGTCGTGCACTTTCCGGGTACAGGTACTCACGCCAGGCGTTTTCGCTCCAGGAAGGACAACCGAGGAAATAAGGCAGCATCAGATGTGCAGGTCGAGACCCACCACCTCCATATCCCAATCGACAAAACCGGCGGTGGTCAGGTAGCTGGCCAAGGCATTGGCCACGCTCTTTTTCATCGCCCGCTGAAAGATCATGTCCTGCGGGCGGGCGGGGAGATTGGCGGTACGGGGAGCCGCAGCCTGGGAGCGATTCTGGATCGCAGACTCGGGCTGGGCTTCAATGGCGTCGGCATCGTCCTGGGAGTCGTCCACCAGCACCAAGCCTTTGCGCGGCTTGCGCTTGATGGGGTAGGACTGAGAGGAGATGCCGTCTATGCGCATACTGAAAAGCCCGGGGTCGATGATGGCAATTTAGCGGCACTGCTACGACTTAGCAAATACCCAAGTGATAACTAGAACACAGAACAGCCAAAAGGTTTAAAACCGGGCAGGATCAACGCTGAAAACCAGACGATTGGCGGTTGTAGCAGGAGATGTCTGAACAACCGCGGGCCATCGATGAAAAGAGAAAGGGCCTCAACGGGCCTTGGGCGTGGCGACCTTGTCTCGCAGGTAGACCGGCTGCGCATCATCGGCGGCGATCGCCTCACCCCGTGCCCAGGCAAACCGGGCCAGGGTCAGCAGGTCTTCGGCGTGGGGCAGCATGCTGGCATCCTGGCCACTGAGGTTGACCGCAATGCGCTCGCCATAGCCCCAGCCAGTGCCTGCCCCAAACCACTCACCGTGCGCATCCACGGGCAAGGCCGCAGCTTCCGGCGCCTGAACAGCCTCGACACCGACCAGGCGCATCTCGCCAGCGGTCTCCTGGTAGCAGCCCCAGTAGACCTCATCCATCCGCGCATCGATGGCCGCCGCTACCTGGGTCGCACCGTGCTCACGCAGGGCGCGCTGGGCCAGCACCGCCAGGTTGGACACCGGCAACACCGGGCGGTCCAGAGCGAAGGCCAGCCCCTGCACCACGCCAACGGCAATTCGCACACCGGTAAAGGCTCCCGGCCCGCGACCAAAGGCGATCGCATCCACCGCCTGCAAGGTGGTGCCGGCACTGGCCAACAGCTCCTTGATCATAGGCAGCAACTTCTGCGCATGCAGACGCGGGATCACCTCGTAATGGCTCGTGACCTTGCCGTCATGCAGCAAAGCAACGGAGCAAGCTTCAGTCGCGGTGTCCAGGGCCAGCAAGGTGCTCATCGGGGGTTCCATAGGCATTGAAAAAGGGACGCATTATAAACAGCAACGGCCCGCAAGCGGGCCGTTCAACGATCAATCCGATCAGGTGACTCAGCTCAGGGCTTCGAGCACCTTGGCGGTGATCACTTCCACCGAACCCACGCCCGGAATATGGCTGTACTTCGGCTTGCCCTGGGTAGCGGCCAACTGCTGGTAGAAGGCTACCAACGGCTTGGTCTGGGAATGGTAGACCGACAGGCGATGACGCACGGTTTCTTCCGTGTCGTCCTTGCGCTGCACCAGGTCTTCACCGGTGATGTCGTCCTTGCCGGCGATCTTCGGCGGGTTGTAGACGGTGTGGTAAGTCCGGCCCGAGGCTTCGTGCACACGGCGACCGGCGATACGCTGGACGATCTCTTCGTCGTCGACGGCGATTTCCACCACGCTGTCCAACTCGACACCGGCCTTGACCAGTGCTTCAGCCTGAGGAATGGTGCGCGGGAAACCATCGAACAGGAAGCCTTTGGCGCAGTCCGGCTGGCTGATGCGTTCCTTGACCAGGTTGATGATCAGGTCATCGGAAACCAGACCACCGCTGTCCATCACGCTCTTGGCCTTGAGGCCCAGTTCGGTGCCGGCCTTGACCGCCGCACGCAGCATGTCGCCGGTGGAGATCTGTGGAATGCCGAACTTTTCGGTGATGAACTTTGCCTGAGTACCTTTACCGGCCCCGGGAGCTCCCAGCAGAATTACGCGCATCGATGTGCTCCTCAATTTTTTATTTAGAAACGCTCGGATTCGCCTCGTGGGGCCAATCTCAAAAATAGGGTTGTGGCCGCCCAAACGGCCAAAGGCTGATCAAGATACACAGCCGACACAGCGCACACAAGCAGTCGAAAGTCGGAGGAACCTGGCCCTTTTGTGCCCCCCGGGCCAGGTAGAACAAGTCGCAACCCGATAACAAAGTGTCGCCAGCGGGAGCCGGGCGCCACCCTGAGATTGGCTTGGACAAAGCCGTCCGTGCGGGTTGTCGAACCTCAGCCGGTATTGCGCAAGCCGGCAGCGATCCCCGCCACGGAAACCAGCAGCGCCTGTTCCACGGGGCTTCCTTGGGGCGCGTCCTGGCGGCGCGAGCGTGCCAGCAGTTCGGCCTGCAACAGGTGCAGCGGATCGAGGTAGGTATTGCGCAGACGGATGAACTCCAGGGTGTCGGGGCTGTGGGCCAGCAGTTGCGACTGCCCGGTCAGGCCCAGCACCACCGCGCAAGCCTGCGACAATAGGTCGCGTAGATGCGCACCCAATGGCAGCAGTTCAGCCTCCACCAGACGCTCGTCATAGGAGCGGGCAATGTCCGCGTCGGCCTTGGCCAGGACCATTTCCAGCATGTCGATGCGGGTGCGGAAGAACGGCCATTGCTCACGCATCTGCGCCAGTAAATGGCCTTCGCCCCGGGCCAGTGCCTTGCTCAGCGCCGCCTCCCAACCCAGCCAGGCCGGCAGCATCAGGCGGGTCTGGGTCCAGCCGAAAATCCACGGGATCGCCCGCAGGCTTTCAATGCCCCCCGCACGGCGCTTGGCCGGCCGGCTGCCCAGGGGCAGGCGCCCCAGTTCCTGCTCCGGAGTCGACTGGCGGAAGTACTCGACGAACTGCGGATTGTCCCGTACCACTTCGCGGTAGGCCTGGACCCCGTCACTGGCCAATTCGTCCATCAGATGGCGCCAGGCCGGCTCCGGCGGTGGCGGCGGCAACAGCGTGGCTTCCAGCACCGCGGCCAGGTACAGGTTGAGATTCTGCTCGGCGATGTCCGGCAGGCCGAATTTGAAACGGATCATTTCCCCCTGCTCGGTGGTGCGGAACCGTCCCGCCACCGAACCCGGCGGCTGCGACAGGATTGCCGCGTGAGCCGGACCACCGCCGCGCCCCACGGTGCCGCCGCGACCGTGGAACAGCAGCAACTCCACCTGCTGTTCACGGCAGATGTCCACCAGCCGTTCCTGGGCCCGATACTGCGCCCAGGCCGCGGCGGTGGTGCCGGCATCCTTGGCCGAGTCGGAATAGCCGATCATCACTTCCTGGGGCCCTTGCAGGCGCGAGCGGTAACCCGGCATGTGCAGCAGCTTCTCCATCACCGGGCCGGCGTTGTCCAGGTCCGCCAGGGTTTCGAACAGCGGCACCACGCGCATTGGCCGCAACACCCCGGACTCCTTGAGCAGCAACTGCACCGCCAGCACATCGGAGGCGGCGCCGGCCATGGAGATCACGTAGGAACCCAGGGACGCCGCGGGTGCGAGGGCTATCTCGCGACAGGTGGCGAGTACCTCCGCGGTGTCTGCCGAAGGCTTGAAATAGCCCGGCAGCAAGGGGCGCCGGTTGCCCAGCTCGCGCATCAGGAAGGTGATGCGATCCTCTTCGCTCCAGTCCTCATAACGCCCCAGGCCCAGATAGTCGGTGATCTCGGTCATGGCCGAGGAGTGCCGGGAAGAATCCTGGCGCACATCGAGGCGCACCAGGAACAGGCCAAAGGTCACGGCCCGGCGCAGGCAATCGAGCAACGGACCGTCGGCGATCACCCCCATCCCGCATTCGTGCAACGACTGGTAGCACAGTTGCAAGGGTTCCAGCAGTTCACGGTTGCTCTGCAAGACCTCGGGCCCGGCCGGCACCGGCGCAGCGAGCGCCGCATGGGCCCAGTTACGGGTGGCTCGCAGGCGTTCGCGCAATTGCTTGAGCAGCGCCCGATAGGGCTCGGCACTGTCTCCGGCCTTGGCCAGCAAGGCGGCGCTGGCCTGTTGCATGGACAGCTCGGCAGCCAGGTGATCGATGTCCCGCAGATACAGGTCGGCCGCCATCCAGCGGGCCAGCAGCAACACCTCACGGGTCACCGCCGCGGTGACATTGGGGTTGCCGTCCCGGTCGCCCCCCATCCACGAGGCAAAGCGGATCGGCGCCGCCTCCAGCGGCAGGTGCAGGCCGGTGGCGGTGAACAGGGCCTGGTCGGCCTTGCGCAGATAATTGGGGATGGCTTGCCACAGCGAATGCTCGATCACCGCAAAGCCCCACTTGGCCTCATCCACGGGGGTTGGCCGGGTCCGGCGGATTTCCTCGGTGTGCCAGGCTTCGGCAATCAGGCGTTGCAGGCGCACCTGGATCTGCCCACGTTCGGCGCTGGTCAGGTCGCGATGGTCCTGGGCCGCCAGTTGCGCGGCGATTGCATCGTACTTCTGGATCAGGGTGCGGCGCGCCACTTCGGTGGGGTGCGCGGTCAGCACCAGCTCGATCTCCAGCCGTCCCAATTGCCGGGCCAGAGCATCGGCGCCATGCCCTTCGGCACGCAGGCGGGCCAGCAGCTCCGGCAGCACCCGGGCTTCGAACGGGGCCGGCTGCGACTCGTCGCGGCGGTGGATCAACTGATACTGCTCGGCGATATTCGCCAGGTTGAGGAACTGGTTGAAGGCCCGGGCCACCGGCAGCAGCTCCTCCTCGCTCAACTGGTCGAGGCTGGCACTCAACTCGGCCCCCGCGGAGCCGCCCCGGTCGGCCTTGGCGCCCTTGCGGATCTGCTCGATCTTGTCGAGGAACCCCTCGCCGTACTGATCACGGATGGTATTGCCCAACAGCTCACCCAGCAGGTGAACGTCTTCGCGCAAGCGCGCATCAATATCGGTCATCGAGGTGTTCTCCAGCAGACTCAAGGCGGCACGGAAGGCTCAAGAGTGCCGCTTGCACGCGCCGCTTAGCAAGCGCGCGGCAAACCGGCAGCCAACCTTTGTCGTTGAGGCTAGTCTGAAGTACAGGCCGTACAAGGGCCGCGCACCGGCCCGGGCCGGTCACTCAACCCAACCTGCCACAAGCAGGTGTTCATTGAGGTCATCATGAAAATCCGTGAACTCGCACAACACTGGGAAGAAAACGCCAAGGGTCGGCTGACCAAGACCGGCTACCGGATTCACCTGGATGTGGAAGCCGCCGCACGCCTGGCCGCCCTCGCCGAGATGTACCCCAAACGCCAGACCGAGGAGCTCCTTGGCGAGCTGATCGGAGCCGCCCTGGAAGAGCTCGAGGCGAGCTTCCCCTACATCCAGGGCCAGCACGTGGTCGCCACCGATGAAGAGGGCGATCCGCTGTACGAAGACGTCGGCCCCACCCCGCGTTTCCTGAGCCTGTCACGGCAATACCTGCAGGTTCTGTCGAGCCAGGCAGACAAGCCGAAACACTGAATCCAGCCCACCTTCCCCTCTGGAAGCGACACTGTTCCCGGCCCTGAAAAGGGCCGGGAATACCCCTGCGCACGGCGAAAGTTCCCGCTCTAGAGCCCTGTTTCCGCGGTGTAATTTTTTTCCGGCCAATCGCCATCTTTCTCTGAACTATTCAAAAAAGCCTCGGGTCACACCCATTAACCATCGCTGGAACGGCCGTTTCAAATTTCGCCATCAGCGCCTGTTGTCACTCAGCGTGACGGCGCCAGAACCGGGATGGATTTTGATGTTTTCCAGGAGTTACCCAATGGAGTTGAAGACCATGAAGATCAGCACTGCCAAATCCTCGTTCACCTCTCTGCGCGGGCTGAAGCTGGCCGCGCTGGCCCTCGGTAGCAGTCTGGTACTGGCCGGTTGCGCCGGGAACCCGCCCAGCGAGCAGTACGCAGTCACGCAATCTGCGGTCAACAGCGCAGTGAGCGCGGGCGGCACTGAATTTGCCGCGGTGGAAATGAAGTCGGCACAGGACAAGCTCAAGCAAGCCGAGATTGCCATGCACGACAAGAAGTACGACGAGGCCCGCCGCCTGGCCGAACAGGCCGAGTGGGACGCCCGAGTCGCCGAGCGCAAGGCCCAGGCCGCCAAGGCCGAGCAGGCGCTGAAAGACTCGCAGAAAGGCGTTCAGGAACTGCGTCAGGAAGGCATGCGTAGCGTGCAGTAAGCCGCCGCCGACTCCCACGTACTCGTAATCGAATGAAAGGACGAACCATTATGCGCAAACAACTGATGATCCCTGCCCTGCTGGCCATGAGCGTAGCCCTGGCGGCCTGCTCCACCCCGCCCAACGCCAACCTGGAAAACGCCCGGACCAACTTCTCCGCGCTGCAGGCCAACCCGCAGGCCAGCAAGGTTGCCGCCCTGGAAACCAAGGACGCCGCCGACTGGATGGACAAGGCCGACAAGGCCTACCTGAACAAGGACGACGAGAAAAAGGTCGACCAACTGGCCTACCTGACCAACCAGCGGGTTGAAGTGGCCAAGGAAACCATTGCCCTGCGCACGGCCGAAGCCAAGCTCAAGGACGCTGGCGACCAGCGTGCCCGCGCCATCCTTGATGCCCGTGACGCGCAGATCAAGCAACTGCAGAACAGCCTCAACGCCAAGCAGACCGACCGCGGCACCCTGGTGACCTTCGGTGACGTGCTGTTCGCCACCAACAAGTCCGACCTGAAATCCAGCGGCCTGGTGAACATCAACAAGCTGGCGCAATTCCTCCAGCAGAACCCGGACCGCAAGGTGATCGTCGAGGGCTACACCGACAGCACCGGCAGCGACTCCTACAACCAGTCGCTGTCCGAGCGCCGTGCCGGCTCCGTGCAGATGGCCCTGATCCGCATGGGCGTCGACCCATCGCGCATCGTCAGCCAGGGTTATGGCAAGGAATACCCGGTAGCCGATAACGGCAGTGTCTCCGGCCGCGCCATGAACCGTCGTGTGGAAGTGACCATTTCCAACGACAACCAGCCCGTGGCACCACGTTCGGCCGTCAGCCGCAACTGATAGCGCCACCGGGCAACGGAAAAGCCCCGCCTTTAAAGGCGGGGCTTTTTTATTCGCTGCCGAAGCTGCTGGCTGGCTTACTGCTCCAACTGCGGGGTTTCCTGGCCCATGCAGCGCACCGCCTGCTTCTTCTTGTTGACCAGCACCCCGGTCAGGCCCTTCTGCTGGGTGTCGAACAGCACCAGCACGCCATCGAAACACTGGGCCACTTCATTGGCCGGCTCCAGGGAGACCTTGTAGTCCTCGCCGGGTACGGTCTTGAGCATGGTGAAGTCGCTGAGCAGCAACGCATCCTCCGGTTTGGCGAAGTGCAGGTAGCCGTAATACCACAGGCAGGCCACGGTGCCGATGATGCTGCAGATACCGGTGATGATCAGGGGGATGGCGTTACGTTCTTCACTCATTGCGGACTCTCTGGAAGTTCAACTGCTGAATTCGGCGTCGCCGGGTAATTGGGGATTTCCCCCAGGCGGCGCAACCCGTCGAAATGCTGCGGATCGTCGAGGTAGCGCAGCATCACGCGGCGCCAGATCGGATCGGCAAAGGTTTGCACATGGCCGCCGCGAGTCAGTTGCAGCACCCGGGGCGGGGGGGCAGCTTGATACACACGGATGCCGTTGGAAAGGGGCACGATCGGATCGTCGATGCTGTGGTAGATCAGTTTCGGCACTCCGCTCAGACGCGGCAGGGAGTGAACCGCACTGTCGGCGTCCGGCACCAGCCACGACAGCGGCACCTGGAACGGCCACGTCAGCCAGGAGGTGCTCAGGGCAAAACGCCCGACATCGCGGTAGCTGGCCGGCACCCCGTCCAGGACTATGGCCTTGAGCTGGCGCTGGCGCTCGGGATGCTCCACCAGGTAATGAATGGCCAGGGCGCCTCCCAGGCTTTGCCCAAGCACCACCAGCGGTTTGCCTTGTACCTCGGGGGCCTGGTCCAGCCATTTGAAGGCGGCATCGATATCCTGGTAGATCGCCGGCAGGCTCGGCGCGCCCTCGGACAGGCCATAACCGCGATAATCCACCAGCAACACCTGATAGCCCTGCTCCGGCAGCCACCAACTGCCACCCAGGTGCCAGGCCAGGTTGCCGCCATTGCCATGCAGGTGCAGCACCGTGCCCTTGATCGCCACTCCCGGCTTGGCCGGCAGCCACCAGCCGTGCAGCTTGAGCCCGTCGGCGGTGGTCAGGGTGACGTCGCGGTAATCCAGCTTGGCCCGCTGAGGGGTGAACGGCAGGCCCGGCTCGGGATAGAACAGCAGCGAGCTGCAACCGTTGAGCCCCAGCAACAGCGTGCAGACGACAAGGCACCGGAGCACAAGCCGGGTCATCCCGCACTCCTTGTCGCCACCGCTGCAGGCGGCAAGCACAGCGGAGCCCGCCAGGGCCTGGGCGCCCGCTCGGGCACGGCCCCCGAAGGCGACTCCGGGCAGCGGCTGAAAGTCTCGGTGAATACGTCCATGTGCGGCCCCATGAAGGTTTACAGGATGTTGGAGTAGTCCGCCTCGATCCGATCCAGGCTAAGGTGATTGAGGAAGTTGGAGAAACACATCCAGGCCGACAGGGCATTCATGTCACGAAATTGATCCGGCAGGTACTTGGGCGCCACCACCAGCCCCTCGTCCACCAGTTGGCGCAAGGTGCGCATGTCTTCCAAGGTGGTCTTGCCACAGAACAGCAGCGGCACCTGCTCCAGCTTGCCCTTGCGCACGGCCAGCTGAATGTAGTTGTAAACCATGATGAAGCCCTTGAGATAGGACAAGTCTTTGGTAAACGGCAAGCCGGTCGGCGTCGATCCGCGGAACACCCGGCTGGCGTTGCCGTAGCTCTCGGCCATCTCGAAACCCTGCTCGCGGAAAAACTCGAACACCTGCAGGAAGTCCGCGCCCTCCTCCACCATGTGAATGGCCCGGGTGCGGTTGGTCAGCTTGCGCAGGCGGCTGGGATAGGAGGCAAAGGTGATGATCTCCATGAGGATCGCCAGGCCTTCCTGGGTCACTGTGGACGAGGGCGGCCCCTTGGCCAGGAAGGTGCAGATCGGCTGGTTGAGGCCGTTCAGGGTGGTGCCCACATGCACCAGCCCCTCATGCACCTCCAGGGCCCGCACATCACGGTTGTTGAACATCGCGTCGCTGCGGATCTTGATGTAGTCGGCGCCCGCCGCGGCGTCGGCGACGATGCCGTCGGACTCGAACACGCGGATGGTTTCCTCGGCCTCGCCGAACACCTTGTTCAAGCGCCCCTGCAGCAGGCTCACCGCGTCCTTGGCGCTCAGAGTCTTGGGTTCGTCCTTGAGGTCGCCACGGCCGTCGATGTTGTTCAGGTAGTCGGACATCATCAAGCCGAGGTCCGCCAGGGTCGGATCGCCGGCGTGGAAGGCATCGGACGCGGCGCCGTAGAGCTCCTGGGAGATCAGCCCGAAATCACCGGTGCCCCGGGCTTCGAGCATGCGCACCACCATGCGGTATTCCTTGCACATGCGGCGCATGATCTGTCCCACCGGGTTGAACTGGCCCAGTTGGCGGGTGATGTCGCGCTCGATGTTCTGGAACTCCAGCTTCACTGCGCCGGAATCGAAGGACAACGGCCGCCCTTCGTAATAGGCGCGGTCCACCGCCGGCATTTCCTTGCCCTTGGCCTTGAGAAAGCCCTTGCGCACGTTCTCGTCCCACTTCACCGCATCCAGCACGCGGATCGGTGTCTGGGCCAGCACTATGCGATCGGACAAGGTGCGTATGGTCTGCTGGTAATCGTCCACCCGAAGCTCCTATTGAATGGGTCAGTAGCGCGGGGTCACTTGCCCGCACGCTTGAAGCGCGCCGCCTCGACAAACAGGTCGGAGTTGGCAGGGTCGTCAAGGTAGGCGAAGACCTCGGGCAACGGGCTGCTGATCAGCACGCCATCGCCTTCGGCCGTGGTCATGGTTGCCCCGCTCAGGGCCTTTTGACCCAAGGCCTGGCGCATCTGTTCCAGGTCGAGGGTGTAGAGCACCAGTTCGTGTTTTGCGTTCAGCTCGAAGCCGGCAATGCTGTAGTGCCCGCCAAAGGCCTGGGGCACGGCGGCCGACAGGTACCAGCGGTTGCCATGCCGGGACACGGTAAAGTCGTAGGCATCACGCGGTCGCGCAGTGCCACCGGGATAGCTCAGGGCCCGGTAGCGGTTGGCGCCGACGCGGCTGAGCTCGATGTTCAGCGGTTCGCCCCAGGCGTTCTTGCTCGCCCACTTGCCGAGCAATCCCGCAGGCGCGGGCTGCTCGGCCGGCAGGGGCTCGGTGAAGGACACCAGGCAGCCGCTGAGCAGCAGAAACGACAGGGCCAGCAGGATGCGCCAGGTTTGCATGCAACTCTCCTATGAACACCAGATTCACTGTAGTCGCTGGCGTCGGTGGTGAACGTTCGCACCGCCACCCGCCGCGGCCTGCGGTGAGCGGATCAGACCGAAGCCAGAACCAGATGCATGTAGCGCGTGAAGATACCGAGCATTTCTTCTTGCGCCAGGGGCTCGGCGCCATTGAGCAGGCCCTGATATTCCATCCGGCCGATTATCGACGTCAACACCTTGGCATCCTGTTGCGGCTCCCGTGACCCCAGGACCTGGAAGAACTGGCAGGTGCCCTGGAGCAGGATCTGCTGGTGCGAGCGCACCAGCAGCGCCAGGCGCGGGTTGAGCAGCGCCTCCTGGCGGAAGGCCTGCTCGGCCATCAGGTGTTCGCGACGGCTGTGCAACTGATAGTGCACATAGTCGGCGGCCAGCCGCGCAATGTCGTCGGCCAGCTGCGAACGCGCGGCCGGGCTGCCGTCGCCATAGGCCACCATCTCGCGCAGCAGGCCTTCGTTGTTGGCCCACAGCTTGGCCATGAACGCCGCGCTACGCTCGACATACTGGGCGAAGGTATCGGTGAGCAAGTCATCGATGTCCTTGAAGTAATAGGTGGTGGCCGACAACGGCACAGCGGCTTCGGCGGCTACCGCGCGGTGGCGCACGGCCCGCACGCCGTCACGCACGACAATGCGCATGGCGGCATCGAGGATCTCCTGTCGACGTTGCTCACTGCCCTGGCGGCTGGCCTTGCGGCCCTGGTACTGAACACTTTCAGCCACCGCAGTGGCGATGCCAGCTGCACCTTCTTGAGCAATTGCACGGTTCACGACAGATATTCCTCTTAAAAATCACACAGAATTAGAAGCGGTACGTCAGTTCCAACCAGACAATAAAAAGCCGCCTGATAAAGGCGGCTGATTATTCACAGCAGTTACGCTTGCGGCCGCATGTGCGGGAACAGGATCACGTCGCGGATCGACGGCGAGTTGGTCAGCAGCATCACCAGGCGGTCGATGCCGATGCCCTCACCGGCCGTTGGCGGCATGCCGTATTCCAGGGCGCGGACGAAGTCGGCGTCGTAGTGCATGGCTTCGTCGTCGCCGGCGTCCTTGTCCGCCACCTGGGCCATGAAACGCTCGGCCTGGTCTTCCGCGTCGTTCAACTCGGAGTAGGCATTGGCGATTTCGCGACCACCGATGAACAGCTCGAAACGGTCGGTGACGTTCGGGTTCTGGTCATTGCGACGGGCCAGCGGCGAGACCTCGAACGGGTACTGGGTAATGAAGTGCGGCTGCTCCAGCTTGTGCTCCACCAGCTCTTCGAAAATCATCACCTGCAGCTTGCCCAGGCCTTCGAAGCCCAGCACCTTGGCCCCGGCCTGCTTGGCGATGGCGCGAGCCTTGTCGATGTCGTTCAGGTCATCGGCGGTCAGCTCGGGGTTGTACTTGAGGATCGAATCGAACACCGACAGGCGCGCGAACGGCTCGCCGAAGTGGAACACCTTGTCGCCGTACGGCACGTCGGTGCTGCCCAGGACCAGCTGCGCCAGCTCGCGGAACAGCTCTTCGGTGAGGTCCATGTTGTCTTCGTAGTCGGCGTAGGCCTGGTAGAACTCGAGCATGGTGAACTCGGGGTTGTGCCGGGTCGAAACACCTTCGTTACGGAAGTTGCGGTTGATCTCGAAGACCTTCTCGAAGCCACCGACCACCAGGCGCTTGAGGTACAGCTCCGGGGCGATACGCAGGAACATTTCCATGTCCAGGGCGTTGTGGTGAGTCTCGAACGGCTTGGCCGCGGCGCCGCCCGGGATGGTCTGCAGCATCGGCGTTTCCACTTCCAGGAAATCGCGCTGCATCAGGAAGCTGCGGATATGGGCGATGACCTGGGAGCGCACGCGGAAGGTCTCGCGCACTTCCTCGTTGACGATCAGGTCAACGTAGCGCTGGCGGTAGCGCTGCTCGGTGTCGGTCAGGCCGTGGTGCTTGTCCGGCAGCGGGCGCAGCGACTTGGTCAGCAGGCGCACGTTGGTCATCTCGACGTACAGGTCGCCCTTGCCGGAACGAGCCAGGGTGCCTTCGGCGGCAATGATGTCGCCCAGGTCCCAGGTTTTCACCGCGGCCAGGGTTTCTTCCGGCAGGGTCTTGCGGTTGACGTAGACCTGGATACGCCCAGTCATGTCCTGGATCACCATGAACGAGCCACGGTTGAGCATGATGCGACCTGCCACCTTGACCGGGATCGCCGCTGCTTCCAGTTCTTCCTTGGTCTTGTCGGCGTACTGCTTCTGCAGGTCGTTGCAGTAGCTGTCGCGGCGGAAGTCATTGGGGAAGGCCTGGCCCTTGGCGCGCTCGGCAGCAAGCTTTTCCTTGCGCAGGGCGATCAGGGTGTTTTCTTCCTGTTGCAGGGCTTGCGGGTCGAGTTGTTGGTCGCTCATGTCTTTTGAAATTCCATCACAGGTTCATTGCCCCCAGGCCTTCGGCCCGGAGATCGCCGGCAAGCCGGCTCCTACGGGATCGCACCGTGTCAGCCGATCCCGTATTGCAGTATTACAAGCCCGATTTCAGGCTGGCTTCCAGGTATTCGTCGATGTCGCCGTCGAGCACCTTGTCGCAGTCACTGCGTTCGATGTTGGTGCGCAGGTCCTTGATCCGCGACGCGTCAAGCACGTAGGAGCGGATCTGATGACCCCAGCCGATGTCCGACTTGGTGTCTTCAAGGGCCTGGGAAGCGGCGTTGCGCTTCTGCATTTCCTGCTCGTACAACTTGGCCCGCAGCATTTTCATGGCGGTGTCCTTGTTGGCGTGCTGGGAACGTTCGTTCTGGCAGCTGACCACGGTGTTGGTCGGTACGTGGGTGATACGTACGGCCGAGTCGGTGGTGTTTACGTGCTGACCACCGGCACCGGAGGAACGATAGGTGTCGATCCGCAGGTCTGCCGGGTTGATTTCGATTTCCACCTTGTCGTCGATCTCGGGCGAGACGAACACCGCGGAAAACGAGGTGTGACGACGGTTGCCGGAGTCGAACGGGCTCTTGCGCACCAGGCGGTGCACGCCGATCTCGGTGCGCAGCCAGCCAAAGGCGTATTCGCCCTTGATGTGCACAGTAGCGCCCTTGATCCCGGCCACTTCACCGGCCGACAGCTCCATGATGGTGGCTTCGAAACCGCGTTTGTCGGCCCAGCGCAGGTACATGCGCAGCAGGATGTTGGCCCAATCCTGGGCCTCGGTGCCGCCGGAGCCGGCCTGGATATCCAGGTAGGCGTTGTTCGGGTCCATTTCATGGCTGAACATGCGGCGGAATTCCAGCTTGGCGAGGTTTTCCTCGAGACGGGCCAGCTCGGCGACGACATCGCCCACTGCGCCTTCGTCTTCTTCTTCGACGGCCATGTCCAGCAGGTCGCGGCAATCGGCCAGACCACTGTTCAACTCGTCCAGGGTCTCGACGATCTGGGCCAGCGCAGCGCGCTCGCGGCCCAGCTCCTGGGCGTATTCAGGCTTGTTCCAGACACTCGGATCTTCAAGCTCGCGATTGACCTCGGTCAGACGCTCATGCTTTTGATCGTAGTCAAAGATACCCCCGAATAGTTTCGGAGCGCTCGGACAGGTCCTTGATGGTGTTCAGGATCGGGTTGATTTCCATGGGGGGCGGCACTCGTTGGCGAACTTTTGAAAGCCGGAGATTATAACGGAATCACCGATTCACGGCAGCCCGCTTAGCGGCTTTAGAGGCCAATCGGCCATCTAATTTCAACGACAGGCCCCAGGAAATCCCGGTGCCCCCTAAAATTTATTGCCCCCAGTTACCTGCCTGCCCTGCTGCGCAAGCCCGCCCCCTTCGATACCCGAAGGTTGCGATGGGCACTCACGGCGCCCTGGAAGCCGGCCAGCGCGATACAATCCCCCGCTAAACGACACGCAAACAGCAGGCTCATGGGACGCACACTCAACAACGCCGAGATCGAAGGCATCCAGCGCAGGGAGCGCCGAAACCAGAAAGGCGTCCAGGCGTTTTTCGCCGCGCTCTTCAGCGCGCTGGCCTGTATACCGTTGATGGGAATCTGGCTGCTGGTCTCACCGGCGCTGGCCTGCGCCCTGGTCGTGCCCTGGCTGATCTTTTTGTGGTGGTGGATCTACTACCGCACAAGAATGCTGGTGGATGAAGTCGATGAGCGAACCCAATGGCTGCAGGCCAGGTTCAGTTGTCGCTGGGTCCACGTCCACAAGGGTGGCTACATGGACTACAGCTTTGGCGACTACCCGATCGCCCCCGGCAACCTGCTGAACAACTGGTTCATCGACAACACACTCGACACCTGCACCACCTACCGCATCGAAGCGGTAAGGCTCAGGTGCCGACACACCGCGAGCCACAGCTACTACCTGTTCCGAGACACCCTGGTGGAGGTCCCAGCGGATCAGGCGCCGGCCACGGAAATGGCTGACGCCTAGAGCGCAGGCCGAAACCGCCTACTCGATCCCGACCTGATTGCGGCCATTGTTCTTCGCCAGGTAGAGCCCCTTGTCCGCTGCCGAAATCAACTGTCGGCAATGGCTGTTGGGCTGCGGCGTGATGGTGGAAAGACCGATGCTGATGGTCAGACTGGCGCCCTCCACCGGTGCGATATGGGGGATTTTCAGGGCCTCCACGGTCTGGCGCAGCTTCTCCGCCACCAGTCGCGCCCCGCCCGGCGAGGTGTTGGGCAGCACCAGCACGAACTCTTCGCCGCCGTAGCGCGCCGGCAGGTCGGAAGGCCGGCTGCTGGCCTCGCGAATCGCCGTGGCCACCTTGCGCAGGGCTTCGTCGCCCTCCAGGTGGCCAAAGGTGTCGTTGTAGGTCTTGAAGTAGTCGACGTCGATCATCAACAGCGACAGCTGGCTCTGCTCACGCATCGCCCGACGCCATTCCAGCTCCAGGTATTCGTCGAAGTGCCGGCGGTTGGACAGCCCGGTCAGGCCGTCGGAGTTCATCAGCCGCTGCAGCACCAGGTTGGTGTCCAGCAACTGCTGCTGGCTGACCCGCAGGGCGCGGTAGGCCGCGTCACGCTGCAACAGGGTCATGTAGGAACGCGAGTGATAGCGGATGCGCGCCACCAGCTCGATGTTGTCCGGCAGCTTGACCAGGTAGTCGTTGGCCCCGGCGGCAAAGGCCGCACTCTTGATCAGCGGGTCTTCCTTGGTCGACAGGACAATGATCGGGATGTTCTGGGTCGCCGGGTGGTTGCGGTATTCGCGCACCAGGGTCAGGCCGTCCAGGCCGGGCATTACCAGGTCCTGGAGAATGACCGTGGGCTTGATGCGGATCGCCTGGGCAATGGCCTGGTGCGGATCGGCGCAAAAGTGGAAGTCGATGTTTTCTTCATTCGCCAACCCACGCCGAACCGCCTCGCCGATCATGGCCTGGTCATCTACCAGCAACACCATGGCGGCGTTTTCATCGGTCTTGAATTCGTCGAGCTGTAAATCATTCATGGGTTGTCACCTGAGTTGCTACCTGGCCAGGACAGCTGCGTTTATCAGTCATTTGGCAAATATCTCCAGCAAACGTGGAGCGATCTTGTCCAGTGGGCGAATCTCTTTTGCAGCGCCGATGGCGGCGGCTGCCTTGGGCATGCCATACACCGCGCTGCTGTGCTGATCCTGAGCGATGGTCAGATAACCCTGATCCCGCATCAGCTTCAAGCCCTGGGCGCCATCACGGCCCATCCCGGTCAGCAGCACCCCCACCGCATCGCCATTCCAATAGGTGGCGACGCTCTCGAAAAACACATCGATGGAGGGGCGGTAGATCTCGTTCACCGGTTCGGCGGTATAAGCCAGGGTGCCGTTCTTCAACAGCCGGATGTGATGGTTGGTACCGGCCAGCAAGACCGTGCCGCTTTGTGGCGGCTCGCCTTCCCGGGCCAGACGCACCTGCAGGCCGGAGGCACTGCTGAGCCACTCGGCCATGCCCGCGGCAAACACCTGGTCCACATGCTGGACCAGCACGATGGCGGCGGGAAAGTCCTTTGGCAAGCCCTTGAGCAGCACTTCCAGGGCCGCCGGGCCACCGGCAGAGGAGCCAATGGCCACCAGGCTCTGGCGCGCCGCGCCACTGCGCAGCGGCACCGGTGCCGCGCGCACCCGGCTGCCACGCTGGCCGATCAGCCAGCCAATGTTGAGGATCTTGCGCAGCAGCGGCGCTGCCGCCTCCTGGGCATTGCCTGCTCCCAGGGCTGGGGTATCGACCACGTCCAAGGCGCCATGGCCCATGGCCTCGAAGACCCGGTGCACGTTCTGCTGGCGGTCGACGGTGACAATCACGATGGCGCAAGGCGTCTCGGCCATGATGCGCCGCGTCGCCTCGACCCCGTCCATCACCGGCATGATCAGATCCATGAGGATCAGGTCGGGGGTCATTTCGGCGCAATACTTCACCGCCTCCGCACCATTGGTCGCGACCCAGACCACCTCATGGCTGGGATCGAAGGCCAGGGCCCGGCGCAAGGCCTCCACCGCCATGGGCATGTCGTTGACTATTGCTATCTTCATGCCCGCGCTCCTCCAATCAGTTCCACCACCGCATCCAGCAGGGCGTCGTCATGGAAACTGGCTTTGGCTAGATAATAGTCGGCGCCGGCATCCAGTCCACGGCGCCGATCCTCCTCACGATCCTTGTAGGACACCACCATCACCGGCAAGGACTGCAGGCGGTTGTCCCGACGCAAGAGTGTGACCAATTCAATTCCATCCATTCGCGGCATGTCGATGTCGGTAATCAGCAGGTCGAAGCTTTCCGAACGCAGGGCATTCCAGCCGTCCATGCCGTCCACCGCCACGGCTACGTCATACCCGCGGTTGATCAGCAGCTTGCGTTGCAGTTCACGCACCGTCAGCGAATCGTCGACTACCAGAATACGCTTGCGCACCGCCTGTGCATGCTGCTGATGGTGCCGGGCGATGCGCTCGAGACGACCGGTATTGAGCAGCTTGTCCACCGAGCGCAGCATGTCCTCGACATCGACGATCAACGCCACCGAACCGTCATCGAGCAAGGCACCTGCGGAAATATCCTGGATCTTGCCCAGGCGGTCGTCGAGGGGCAGCACCACCAGGGTGCGCTCGCCGATGAAGCGCTCCACGGCAATCCCGTACACCGCGTCGCGCTCGCGAATCACCACCACCTTCAGGGTTGGCGCGCTGTCCTGGGTCGCCGGCCGCTGCAACAGCTGGCTGGCCGCCACCAGGCCGACATGCCGGCCTTCGTGCCAGAAGTGCTGGCGCCCTTCCACCTGCACGATGTCCTCGGGTTCCAGGTCGCACATGCGCTCGATATGGGCCAACGGAAAGGCGTAGGCCTCGTCACCGACGGTCACCACCAGGCTGCGCACCACCGACAGGGTCAGCGGCACCTCCAGGTGGAAACGGCTGCCCCGGCCAGTGGCCTGCTCCAGCACCACCGAGCCGCGCAGTTGCCGCACCATGTGCTGCACCGCGTCGAGGCCGACGCCCCGGCCAGAGACCTCGGTGACCTTGTCCCGCAGGCTGAAGCCGGGCAGGAAAAGGAACGTCAGCAGTTCTTCCTCGCTGAGCTGGGCCGCTGTCTGCGCGGGTGACAACTGGCGCTCGACAATGCTCTGACGCAGGCGCTCCAGATCCACGCCGTTGCCGTCATCGCTGAGCTCCAGCACCAGCAGGCCGGCCTGGTGGGAGGCCCGCAGGCGGATCACCCCTTCCGCGGCCTTGCCCGCCAGCAGGCGCTGCTCGGGCAACTCGATGCCGTGATCCACAGCGTTGCGCAGCAGGTGGGTCAGCGGCGCTTCGAGCTTCTCCAGCACATCGCGGTCGACCTGGGTCTTTTCACCCTCGATCTCCAGGCGCACCTGCTTGCCCAGGCTGCGGCCCAGGTCGCGGACCATGCGCACCTGGCCACTGAGCACATCGGCAAAGGGCCGCATGCGACAGGCCAGTGCGGTGTCATAGAGCACCTGGGCGCGCTGGCTGGCCTGCCAGCCGAACTCATCGAGCTCGGCGGTTTTCTCCCCCAGCAGTTGCTGGGATTCGGCCAGCAGCCGGCGCGCATCGCCCAGGGCCTCCTGGGCTTCGAGGCTCAGGGCGTGCTCCTTGAGGTGCAGGTTGAGGTTTTCCAGGGCCGCGAGGCTGTTGCTCTGAATCCGCTTGAGGCGCTGCAGGGCCGTCAGATAGGGCTTGAGCCGCTGGGTTTCCACCAGGGACTTGCTCGACAGGTCCAGCAGGCTGTTGAGGCGCTCGGCAGTGACCCGCAGCACGCGCTCGCCGCCCTCGGTCATGCGCTTGCCGGGGCGTGCTGTGCCCGGCGTGAATTCCAGGGACGGCTCGAGCGCCAGCGGCAGGGCGTCGGCTTCGCCCTGGGGTTCCGGGGGCAGGAGCGGCGCTTCTGGCTCGGGCAACGGCAGCGGCGTACCGGCCCCTGCCGGGCCTTGCGCCAACAAGCGCTCCATCAGCACCACGTAGGCCTGGACGTCCAGCGCCACGATCTCGGCGCCGCCCGGGGTGGCGATGCGCATCAGCAGGTCGGTGCCCTGCAGCAAGGCGTCGATATGCTCGGGGCGCAGGTACAGCCGCCCTTCCTGGGCGCTGACCAGGCAGTCTTCCATCACGTGGGCAACGCTGACCCCGGCGTCGACCCCGACAATCCGTGCCGCGCCCTTGAGCGAGTGAGCCGCCCGCATGCAGGCTTCCAACTGGTCGGCCTGGGTCGGGTTGCGCTCCAGGGCCAGCAGTCCGGCGCTGAGCACCTGGGTCTGGGCCTCGGCTTCCAGGCTGAACAGCTCCAGCAATGAGGCGTCGCGCATTTGATCGGGGGTCATGTCAGGCTCCGGGCCACGGCCGAGAGCAATTGCTCCTCGTCCAGCAAACGCAGGCTGCGTCCCTGCCATTGCAGCACGCCACGGGTGTACTTGGCATTGGCCTGCTCGCCAGACGCCGAGGCACCATTGAGAATTCGTTCGTCGATGGCGTGAATGCCGTGCACTTCATCAACTGGCAGCACCACTGGGCCGCCCTCGGCACCGATGATCAGAATCCGCGGCATGATCCGCCCCGACGGCGCGACCGCCGGCGTGCCGTCGAGCCCCAGCAGTTCGGTCAAGGACAGGCAGGCCACCAGTGCCCCACGCACATTGGCCACCCCCAGCAGCGCCCGCGAACGCTGGTGGGGCAAGGAATGAATCGCCTGCAACGGCGCCACTTCCAGCAGGCAGCGGGTCGCCAGGCCCAGCCATTCCTCGCCGAGACGGAACATCAGCAGCGAACGGGCGACCACATCGCTATCGGCTTTGAGCACTACCGAATGTTCGCGGTCCTCCTGGCGCAAGGAGTAGCGGTCCAGCAGGCGCGTGGCGGCGGCGGAATACACCGCGCAGTTGCGGCAATGGATGTGCTCGACCAGCAGCGGGCAGGACTTGTCGCCGTGGATGCCGATGCGGTTCCAGCAATCATCGATGGCGTGCGCCTCTTCATGGGTCACGTCCAATGAGTAGGATTGGCTCATCGTTTCAACTCACTGTCGGCAGAGCGGCTGCTGCGGGCGGCGCGCTCCTGCAATCGTTGGGCACCTGCGACATCGCCCTGGGACGCCAGCAGCGTGGCCAGGTGCACCAGGGCTTCGGGATGCTGCGGCTCCAGGTACAAGGCCTTGCGGTAGAAACCCTGGGCCTCCATGGCATTGCCGGCCACATCACTGAGCAGGCCCAGCCAGTAGAACACCTGGGCCACCGGTTCATGGTGCTGCAGGTAGCGCTCACAGGCCAGGCGAGCCTCGGCGCTCTTGCCCTCGTTGGCCAGGGTGGCAATGCTGGCCAAAAGGCTGGCCGCATCGCTGACCGGCGGCGGGCTTGCGGCCACCGGCAGCGGCGCCACTCGGGCGGTAAAGGGCCGTTGACGCGGTGCAGGAGGCACCGCGTGACGCGGCGGTAGCGGCAACGGCAGGGGCAAGCTGACCGGCGCCGGGACAGGCTCGGGCTCGCTGTGCCGGCTGAAAGCGAAGGACTGCGGGATGCCGATGGAGCGCATGCCCAGGCGCCCGAGCAGGCTGCCCTCGGCAGGGCCGATGAACAGCACCCCCTCCTCATGGGTCAGGCGCTTGAGCACCTCGAACACCTGGCGCTGGGTCGCCTGGTCGAAATAGATCAGCAGGTTGCGACAGAAGACAAAATCGAAGGCCGGCTCAGCCGCCAGCAAGCCCGGATCCAGGACATTGCCCACTTGCAATCGCACCTGTTCGCGAACCCGCTCGCTCAAGCGATAGCGGTCGCCCTCGGCCACGAAGTGGCGCTCACGGAACTCGGTGTCCTGGCCGCGAAAGGAGTTCTTGCCATAGACCGCCGCCCTGGCCCGCTCCACCGACAGCGGGCTGACGTCCAGGCCATCGACCTTGAACTGGTGCGGCGCCAGCCCGCCGTCCAGCAGGGCCATGGCAATCGAATAGGGTTCCTCGCCGGTGGAACAGGGCAGGCTCAACAGGCGCAAGGCGCGCATGCCCTTGATCTGGGCCAGGCGCGCCTTGGCCAGCTTGACCAGGGTGGCGAAGGATTCCGGGTAGCGGAAGAACCAGGTTTCCGGAACGATCACCGCCTCGATCAGGGCCTGCTGCTCATCTCGCGAGCCTTGCAGCTTCTGCCAGTACTCATCGCTGCTGTGGGCATACAGGGCGTTGCAACGCTGGCGCACCGCGCGCTCGATGATCGCCGGCCCAACGGAGGCGACATCCAGGCCGATACGTTCCTTGAGAAAGTCGAAGAACCGTTGCTCGTCACTCATCGAGGCTCCTCAAGCGACGCCGGGTCCAGGGGCACTGCGGGGAACAGCAGCTCGCGCACTTCGGGGCCCAGCAGGTCGTCGACCCGGACCCACTGCTGCAGCCCCTGGGCATCTTCGCGCACCGGCCCCAGGTACGGCGCCTGGCGGTTGTCCAGGCCGTAGGGCTGGAACTCTGCTGGGTCACAACGCAAGGTGTCGTTGGCCTGCTCCAGCAGCAGTCCGAGCACTCGGGCAGGCTGCCCGGGCTCGCCACGGTAGTGCACCAGCACCAGCCGGGTACTGGTGCGCAGTTGGGCCGGCCGGCCGAAGGTCAGCTCGCTCAGGTCGATGACCGGCACCACCGCACCACGGTAGGCAAAGACCCCGGCGACCCAGGCAGGTGCGTGGGCAATCGGCTTGAGCTGCAGGCGCGGCAGCACCTCCACCACATCCACCGCCTGCAGTGCATAGCGCTCGTCCCCGATGCGAAACACCAGGAACAGCGTGTTCCTCACCGCTGCGGCAGCATTGCGCTTGTGCGCGAGCTCATCCATCAGACTTTGAAACGCGAAACGCCACTGCGCAGCCCCACGGCCACCTGGCTCAGTTCATCGATGGCGAAGCTGGCCTGGCGCAGCGATTCGACGGTCTGGCTGCTGGCATCGCCCAGCTGTACCAGGGCGTGGTTGATCTGCTCGGCGCCGGTGGCCTGGGCCTGCATGCCCTCATTGACCATCAGCACCCGCGGCGCCAGGGCCTGGACCTGATGAATGATCTGCGACAGCTGCTCGCCCACCTGTTGCACTTCTGCCATGCCGCGGCGCACTTCCTCGGAAAACTTGTCCATGCCCATGACCCCCGCCGACACCGCCGACTGGATCTCGCGAACCATCTGCTCGATGTCGTAGGTGGCGACTGCGGTCTGGTCCGCCAGGCGCCGCACTTCGGTGGCCACTACGGCAAAACCGCGGCCGTACTCGCCGGCCTTCTCGGCCTCGATGGCTGCGTTCAGCGACAGCAGGTTGGTCTGGTCGGCTACCTTGACGATGGTGACCACCACCTGATTGATATTGCCGGCCTTCTCGTTGAGGATCGCCAGCTTGGCATTCACCAGGTCCGCCGCGCCCATCACCGAATGCATGGTGTCCTCCATGCGCGCCAGGCCCTGCTGGCCGGAACCGGCAAGCACCGAGGCCTGGTCGGCCGCACTGGAAACTTCGGTCATGGTGCGCACCAGGTCCCGCGAGGTCGCGGCAATTTCCCGCGAGGTCGCGCCGATTTCCGTGGTGGTGGCGGCGGTCTCGGTGGCGGTGGCCTGCTGCTGCTTGGAAGTGGCGGCGATCTCGGTCACCGAGGTGGTGACCTGCACCGAGGAGCGCTGGGCCTGGGAAACCAGGGCCGTGAGCTCGGTCATCATGTCGTTGAAGCCGGTCTCCACGGCACCGAACTCGTCCTTGCGGTCCAGGTTCAGGCGGCCGCTCAAATCACCGGTCCGCATGATTTCAAGAATCTCCACGATGCGGTTCATCGGTGCCATGATCGCGCGCATCAGCAGCAGGCCGCAGAGCCCGGCAGCCAGCACCGCCAGCAGCAACGAGATGCCCATGCTGACCTTGGCCGCGGCCACGGCATCGTCGATGGCGGCGGTGGCGGAATCGGCCACGGCCTTGTTTTCGCTGATGATGTCGTTGAGTTTCATCCGCCCGGCGGTCCAGGCCGGGGTCAGTTGCTCATTGAACAGGCGGATCGCCTCGGCTTCCTGGCGGCGCTGGTGCAGATCGAGCACGGCCGTCTGGATGCGGTTGAATTCCTGATGGTCCTTCTCGAAGGCATCGAACTCGGTCTGGTCTTCACGGCTGTTGATGGTCTGCTTGTAATTGGTCATCTGGGTCTGCAGGCGCTCTTCGAACGCCTTGAAGTCCGCCTTGTCCTCGGCGCTGATGTCCTGGTCCTGCTTGAGGCCGATGATTTCCTGGGTCTGCAGGTAGGTATCGACCCAGGCACTGCGGATCATCGAACTGAAATAGACTCCGGGCACGGCGTCATTGCGCATGCGCTCTTCGCCCGCCTCGATTTTCAACAGCCGCGAGTACGAGACGACGACCATCAGCAGCATGATGGCGATAATCACCGCAAAGCTCGCCAAAATGCGTTGGCGCAACGTCCAGTTCTTCACAGTCAGTCCTCGAGGCCATCAAAAATGGGGGGAGTATAGCCGAGGACGATGCAGGTTTTATGGGTGGTTTAACGACATGGGTGGCATTTTCGATAAATTTGTGCGCCCGCTCTGGATGGCGGCTTAGCAGGGGATTTCAGGCCTTGCGAAAGGCATTTCGGCAAATCCCGCAGGCATAACCGCCACCCTCGACCCCGGGCGGCGCCCGGAGTGTTTCAGAGGCTGCTCTGGCGCACCTGGTTTTCCAGCTCGGCCTTGAGCCCCGGCGCCAGTTGCAACTGGCGCGCCAGCTCATCCAGATAGGCCTTTTCCATGAAGTGCTCTTCGTCCACCAGCATCACGCTGGCCAGGTACATTTCAGCGGCCATCTCCGGGGTGCTGGCCGCCCGGGCGACATCCGCCGGGTCCAAGGGCTTGTTCAGCTCGCTGTGCAGCCAGTGCTGCAGTTGCGGATCGTTGTCCAGCTTGCGGAATTCGCCCTCGATCAGCGCCCGTTCGCGCTCATCCACATGGCCATCGGCCTTGGCCGCGGCCACCAGCGCCTTGAGGATTGCCTGGCTGTGTTGTTCCACCTGGGGCGCCGGCAGGCGATCGAGGGTCTGCGGCTCTTGTCGCGGGGCCTGGCCCTGCTGTGCATTCCAGTTGCCATAGGCCTTGTAGGCCAGCACGCCAAGTGCTGCCAGGCCGCCATAGGTCAGGGCCTTGCCGCCGTACTTGCGAGCCTTCTTGCTGCCCAGCAGCAGAGCCATGGCGCCGCCTGCCAGGGCCCCACCGCCCGTGCCGCCGAGCAGGCCACCCAGGCCACTGCCCTTGGCAGCACCGAGCAAGCCGCCAAGGCCACCCTGCTCGGATCCGGGTTTGTTGGTCGGCGCCGAACCCGCCTTGTCTTGCAGGAACTCCTGGCCGGATTTGAGCAATTGATCGAGCAGTCCACGGGTGTTCATCTGTCGTCTCCTGAAAGAGGTGTCAAGCAGACACATAAGGCCGTAAGCCTAGAGAGAAGTGCCCCGATCCAGTTGAAGAGTGTGCTTCAGAATGTTGCTTTCGCCGGTGCTGGGGGATGCGGCCGAGCCCCGGCAGGTTGTGACGGGTGGCGCCTGCCTTGCGGGCCTCTTCGCCGGCAAGCCGGCTCCTGCAAAAACACCGGGCGCACAACACTCCTGTAGGAGCTGGCTTGCCAGCGAAAGCGTCGTCACGGACGGCACCCGCCTTGCGGGCCTCTTCGCCGGCAAGCCGGCTCCTACAAAAATACCGGGTGCACAACACTCCTGTAGGAGCTGGCTTGCCAGCGAAAGCGTCACCACGGACGGCACCCGCCTTGCGGGCCTCTTCGCCGGCAAGCCGGCTCCTACAAAAATACCGGACGCACAACACTCCTGTAGGAGCTGGCTTGCCAGCGAAAGCGTCACCACGGACGGCACCCGCCTTGCGGACCTCTTCGCCGGCAAGCCGGCTCCTACAAAAATACCGGGCGCACAACGCTCCTGTAGGAGCTGGCTTGCCAGCGAAAGCGTCGTCACGGACAGCACCCGCCTTGCGGGCCTCTTCGCCGGCAAGCCGGCTCCTACAAAAATACCGGGTGCACAACACTCCTGTAGGAGCTGGCTTGCCAGCGAAAGCGTCGTCACGGACAGCACCCGCCTTGAGGGCCTCTTCGCCGGCAAGCCGGCTCCTACAAAAATACCGGGCGCGCAAAGATCCTGTCGGCGCCAGTGGATAAGCGCACCGAGTTGCGGCAATATCCGCCGCCTGAAAATCGCCGGCGCCCCTGACCGGAATTGCTCAATATCCTCCGGCAGCAAGGATGCGCCCATGCCCCGCCCTACTCCTACCGCCGCCCGCGAGTGTCAGCCATGAGCTTGGACGCCATTGGCCAGTATCAGGTCAAACGCATTCTCATCGGCCTGCTGCCCCATTCACTGCCGCCGCTGCTGTTCTACCTCGCGCATATCTGGGGCGTGCCGGTATATCGCAGTCATTTCGGTGCCATCGCCAAGGCCTTCGGCATGGGAATGATGGTGGAGCTGCTACTCCAGCTGCTGATCATTGTCAGCTTTTTGCTGGCCCTGCTGCCTGGCCTGAAGGTCAAGCTGGGCCTGATCGGCGCCTTGGCGCTGTTCACCGCCTGGGCAATGTTTCCCCAGCATCCGATACGCGGCTATGTCTATTGCTTGCTGGTGACGGTACCGCCCCTGCTCGCGATCTGGCTGACGCACTGGCTGTGCCAGCGCTTCCTGTCGATGCCTGCGGCGGACACGCCATGACCGCCGCCCTGCCCTCGCCCCCAATGAGTTCGCCGATGACCGCCCCCCGTCACCTCTTGCGCCAATGCCTGGCCGGCCTGCTGCTTGGCGCCGCCACCCCTGTGGCCCTGGCTGCCGCCCCCAGCTGCCCCTCCAGCGACCTGTCGACCTTCGTCCAGGCCTTTGCCAGCAGCCCTGAGTTGCAGCAGGCCTTCAGCGAATCGCCGTTGATCGAGCAACGTCCGGCCCTTGACGACCAGGGCCGGGCGGTCACCACCCGGCACAAGCTGACGGGCGATACCCGCAGCCTGCTGGCCCTGCTCGATCCCCGCGCCCAGGCCGAGGCGGGGCTGCAGACGTTCTGGGAAGGCAACACCCTGGTGGTGCACCAGCCGCTGGGCGAGGTGATCCAGGCCTTCGTCTTCGAACAGGGCGCCTGCTGGCAACTGGTGCGGGTGGATCAATGGTCCATGGACGGCCTGCTCAAGCAGAACCCACCGGCCGGTGAAACCGCTCTGGAGCGGCAGATGCGCAAGGCCGACCTGCTCCTGGGCTATGGCAGCCGTGAGCAGTACCCCTTGACCGCCTACTTCTTCGAAGTCGGCCAGCGCATCCTGCTGGACGCCGCCAGGCACGGCTCGGCCAAGGCGGCGGTGCAGGCGGTGAGCCTGGGCTACTCGGGCATGGCTCCGCAGCTCCAGCCCGGAGAACCGGAACAGCTGTTGCTGCCTTACGCCCAGACCGATGCCGAGGCGGCGTTGATGCTTGCCATGTACTACTGCGACCCCCTCGGCGACGACTCCATCACCCAATGCCAACACCCGCGCCAATCCGAAGACCTGATCAAGCGCACCGCCCGGGAACTGGACTCGGGCACCGCCTACTACTACCTGGGCAGCGGCTACGCCGATGGCCAATGGGGCGTCACCGACCTGCCCCGGGCCCTGGCCTGTCATCAGCAAGCGATCCAGCGCGGTGACCTGCACAGTCTAGGGGCCCTGACCTGGTGGACCCAAAAAGGCCAGATGCCGGCCAGCGGCGCCCAGTGCCTGGAAGATTCTCCCCCAACGCCAGGCGGGGCCTGAAACGGCACGCCAAGTGCCCGGCCCGGCCCTTGACCAGCTACTTATTGACGATTTTTAACAAGTGTCTTCTTGCCCTGCCACACCCCGATCGAGTTAATTGAGCAATCACTCAATTAACTCGAAAGCCCCCTCCCATGCGCCCCGCCAATCTTCAACAACGCGAAGCCCGACGCCAGGCCTTGCTGGACGCCGCGGCCCGCTGCTTTGCCGAAAGCGGTTTTGTCGCCACCCGCACCGCCGACATCTGCCTGCAGGCCGAGATGAGCGCCGGCAACCTGTTCCACTACTTTTCCAACAAACAGGCGCTGCTGCTGGCCCTGATCAGCCGCGAAGGGCAGCAGATCGAGCAAGCCATGGCCGAGTTGCTGCTCGAAGCGGATCCCCTGGCGGCGCTGCTGGCCTTCTTCGAACACGTCTGCCAGTTGGCCCAAGACCCGCAGTACACCGGACTGGCCCTGGAGATCGCCGCCCTGAGCCACCGAGACCCACAGGTGGCGCAGCAGGTGCGCCACAACGACTGGCTGCTGCGCCAGGGCCTGGCTGCCCTGGTGCAACGGGCCAACCAGCAAGGGCAAATTCACAGTGCCCTGGGGACAGAGCAGATCGCCGGCTGGCTGGCGGCCTTGATCGATGGCCTGTTCACCCGAGTCGCCGTCGACCCGGAGTTTCACCCCGCCCACCAAGTGCAGGTCCTGCAGCAGTTAGTACTGCACCTGCTCCAGGGACACTCGACATGAACACCCCTGCAACCGCTCCCGTCACCCGAACCGCTCGCCTGGAACAAGTGGATGCCCTGCGCGGCTTCGCCCTGTTCGGCATCCTGATGGTGAACATCTGGGCCTTCGCCGACCCTTACTACGCCTCGGCAAGCAGCAACCCGGACTACACCAGCGCCACCGACCATCTGATCCGCTGGCTGGTCTCGACCTTCTTCGAGGCCAAGTTCTACCTGTTGTTTTCCTTTCTGTTCGGCTACAGCTTCACCCTGCAAATGGCTTCCGCGGAACGGGCCGCCGAGCCCTTCGTGCCGCGCATGCTGCGTCGCCAACTGGCGATGCTGGGCATTGGCCTGGTGCACGGGCTGCTGCTGTTCGACGGCGAAATTCTCTCCCTCTATGCCCTGCTGGGCCTGCTTCTGCTGGGCCTGCGCGGGCTCTCGGCGGCGAGCGCCAGCCGCCTGGCCCTGATCCTGCTGAGCTGCGCCGGGCTGTTGATCATTGCCCTGGGGGCCGGGCTGCTGAGCCTCGGGGCCTACACCGGCGCAGCTGGCGACGAGCCCCTGCTCAAGGCCGCGGCCCTGGGCGGCAGCGCCCTGCAGACCCTGGAGTTCAACGCCGGTCACTGGCTGGAAACGCTACTGGCCCTGTGGCTACTCCAGGGCCCCAGCACCCTGGCGATGTTTCTCCTGGGCTATGTGGCCGGTCGCAAGGAACTGCTGGTAGCGCCCTTCAGCTTTGCCCAACGGACTGCGCAATGGCTGGCCATCAGCCTGCCCATCGGCCTCGGCGGCGCCATGCTCTATGCCTACTGGGCCGCGTTTTTTCCGGGCGCCGGGCTGGAGGTGATCGGCTACGGCATCAGTCAGTTGACCGCACCACTGCTCACGGTCAGCTACGGGCTGTTGCTGCTCAACCTGTTCCAGAGCGACCTCGGCCAGCGCCTGTGCCGGCGCCTGGCCCCCCTGGGGCGGATGTCCCTGAGCAACTACCTGCTGCAGTCGCTGCTGCTCAACCTGCTGTTCAGCGGCTACGGCCTGGGATTGGTCAATCGCGTCGCGCCTCCCTGGATCCCATTGCTGGTGATCGCCCTCTACCTGCTGCAAATGCAGCTCAGCGCCCACTGGCTGCGGCACCATCAGTACGGGCCCTGCGAGTGGCTGCTGCGAGCCATCACCCTCGGCGCCTGGCCCAACTGGCGCAAGGTCACCAAGGCCTAGGCCAGTGGCAGGTACAGGTGGATGTCCTCAGGCTCGATGCGCAGCAGCGTCGGGTCCGGGGCGGCCAACAGCCTGCAGCCAAGGCCGATATAGAAATCCACCGTATGCCGCGATGGCGTGGCCGACACATACAGGCCCTGGCCGCCCAGGGCCAGGGCCTGCTCCCTAGCCAGGGCAAAGAGCTGCCGCCCCAGGCCCAGGCCACGGTAGGCCTGGCTCACATGCAGAAACTTCAATTGCCGCAGGTCCAGCCCGGCGTTGTCGATTGGCAGGCAATCCACCACCGCTGCCGCCACCAGTTGCGGCCCATCGAAGACTCCGTACAGCCAGCCTCCCCGTTGGTAACACTGCTGCAAGATCAGCGCATCATGCTCGGCTTCACCTTCCGGCCAGCCCGGCACCACTTCATGCTGTGGATAACACTGCAACTGCCCGTCCTGCAGGCAGTAGAACTCATCGATCACCTCGGCACGGTCAATCAGTTTGAGCAGGGGAATGTCGTCTTCGGTGAGCAGGCGCGAGTGCAGCATGGGGCCGGTTCCTGGCGGTGATCGGGAAGTTACCAATGGACACAAGCTAATCATTTTTTTGCCCTGGGCGAACCGTTTATTCTATTGCGCATCTGTTTAAAGACCGTTGTGTTTGGCCGATGGCATGACCGAACCTCTATTCGCAGATCCCTCTGCAGCCAGGAACGGCCCGGGATCTTTTCAGCACAAGGTTCACCCATGCACCGCAGGCATCTCCTCAAAGCATCCATGGCCCTGGCGGCCTATACCGGCCTCTCGGCCAGCGGTCTGCTGGCCGCGCGGGCCTGGGCCGGCGCCGCTGATGGCGAAGCCCTGGCGTTCGACTTCGAACGTCTCAAGGCCCAGGCCAGGCAGTTGGCCGGCAAGCCCTACGTCGACACCAAGCAGGTGCTGCCGCCAACCCTGGCGAAAATGACCCCGCAGCACTTCAACGCCATCCAGTACGATGCCAAGCATTCGCTGTGGAACGAGCTCAACGGCCAATTGGACGTGCAGTTCTTCCACGTTGGCATGGGCTTCAAGCAGCCGGTACGCATGCACAGTGTCGACCCCAAGACCCGCCTGGCCCGGGAGGTGCACTTCCGCCCTTCCCTGTTCAACTACCAGAACACCAGCGTCGACACCGCCCAGCTCAAGGGCGACCTGGGCTTTGCCGGCTTCAAGCTGTTCAAGGCCCCGGAGCTGGACCGCCACGACGTGGTGTCCTTCCTCGGCGCCAGCTACTTCCGCGCGGTGGACGGCACCGGCCAGTACGGCCTCTCGGCCCGGGGCCTGGCCATCGACACCTACGCCAAGCGCCGTGAAGAGTTCCCCGACTTCACCCAATTCTGGTTCGAGACCCCGGACAAGGACAGCACCCGCTTCGTGGTCTACGCCCTGCTGGATTCGCCAAGCGCCACCGGCGCTTACCGCTTCGACATCGACTGCCAGGCCGAACGGGTGGTGATGGAGGTCGACGCCCATATCAACGCCCGCACCGCCATCGAGCAACTGGGCATTGCGCCGATGACCAGCATGTTCAGCTGCGGCACCCATGAACGGCGCATGTGCGACACCATCCACCCGCAGATCCACGACTCCGACCGCCTGGCCATGTGGCGCGGCAACGGCGAATGGATCTGCCGGCCGCTGAACAACCCGGCCAACCTGCAGTTCAACGCCTTCGCCGACAAGGACCCGAAAGGCTTCGGCCTGGTGCAGACCGACCACGAGTTCGCCAACTACCAGGACACCGTCGACTGGTACAGCCGCCGTCCGAGCCTGTGGGTCGAGCCGACCACCGCCTGGGGCGAAGGCTCCATCGACCTGCTGGAGATCCCCACCACCGGCGAGACCCTGGACAACATCGTGGCCTTCTGGACCCCGAAACAACCGGTGGCCGCGGGTGACTCCCTGAACTACGGCTACAAACTCTACTGGAGCGCCCTGCCGCCGGTGGGCACGCCCTTGGCCCGAGTGCACGCCACCCGTTCCGGCATGGGCGGCTTCGTCGAGGGCTGGGCCCCGGGCGAGCATTACCCGGAAGTCTGGGCCCGGCGTTTTGCCGTGGACTTCACCGGCGGCGGCCTCGACCGCTTGCCGCCGGGCACCGGCATCGAGCCGGTGGTCACCGCCTCCAACGGTGAGGTCAAGGACTTCAGCGTACTGGTGCTGGACGAGATCAAGGGCTACCGCATCCTCTTCGACTGGTACCCCAGCAACGACAGCGTCGAGCCGGTGGAACTGCGGCTGTTCATCCGCACCCACGACCGTACCCTGAGCGAGACCTGGCTGTACCAGTACTTCCCGCCGGCGCCGGACAAACGCAAATACCCGTGACCCGCTGAGCGCGCCAGGCTCCGGGGCCTCTTCGCCGGCAAGCCGGCTCCTACAGATCAGCGGCGCCCGTGTAGGAGCGGGCTTGCCCGCGAAGGCGTCGGTACATATCGCGCCAGCTTCAAGGGCCCCTTCGCCGGCAAGCCGGCTCCTACAGTTCGGCGGCGTACGTGTAGGAGCGGGCTTGCCCGCGAAGGCGGCCTGACGCCAGATACAAAAAAACCGGCCCACACGGGCCGGTTTTTTTACGCTTGAACGAGCTTAATCCCGCAGGTCCGACTCGTGAATCGGCTGGTCCCTGTGGGTCGCCCGCTGGTACTGCGCCGGCCAGGTGGCCTGGCGGCCGCCCAGGTCATCGTCGGCATGCAGCGGCCAGTAAGGATCACGCAGCAGTTCCCGGGCCTGGAGGATAATGTCCGCCTGGCAGGTGCGCAGAATATGCTCGGCCTGGGCCGGCTCGGTGATCAGGCCCACGGTGCCGGTGGCAATCCCCGACTCCTTGCGCACCCGCTCGGCAAAGCGCGTCTGGTAACCCGGCCCGGTGGGGATCTCGGCGTTGGCCGCGGTGCCCCCGGAAGACACGTCGATCAGGTCCACCCCCAGGGCCTTGAGCCGCCGCGCCAGCTCCACGGTTTCATCCGGGTTCCAGCCGTCCTCCACCCAGTCGGTGGCCGACACCCGCACGAACAGCGGCAGTTCTTCAGGCCATACCGCCCGCACCGCTTCGGTCACCTGCAGCACCAGGCGAATACGGTTTTCAAACGAACCGCCGTACTGGTCCTGGCGCTGGTTGCTCAGGGGCGACAGGAATTGATGCAACAGGTAGCCATGGGCGGCATGCACCTCCACCACCTTGAAACCGGCCACCAGGGCTCGTTTGGCGGCGTCGACGAAGGCCTGGACGATCTCGCCTATCTGCCCCTCATCAAGCTGGGTAGGCGGCGTGTGCTGGGGGTCGAAGGCAATCCGCGACGGCCCCACCGGCACCCAGCCGCCGTCTTCCGGCTTGACGCTGCCGGACTTGCCGAGCCACGGCCGATGGGTGCTGGCCTTGCGCCCGGCATGGGCCAGCTGGATGCCGGCCACGGCGCCCTGGGCGGTGATGAAGCGGGTGATGCGTTGCAAGGGCTCGATCTGCGCGTCGTTCCACAGGCCCAGGTCCTGGGCGGTGATCCGGCCGTCGGCGGTGACCGCCGTGGCCTCGGTGAAGATCAGCCCGGCGCCACCGACAGCGCGGCTGCCCAGGTGCACCAGGTGCCAGTCGTTGGCCAGCCCGTCCACCGACGAATACTGGCACATGGGCGACACCGCGATGCGGTTGAGCAGGGTCAGTTGACGCAGGGTATAGGGTTCAAGCAGCAGACTCATGGGGCACCTCTCGGTCAATGGTCAGGCTCCAGGGTTCTGTTTGAACGGTCGACGAGTGACTGCGAAGTGAAGCGCCCGCCCCCGCGGGTAGAAGAATGACAAAAGGTCACAAGGCCAATCAGACAGTGCTTAGAGACTAGTCGACAACACTGCCGTCGGCAGGGTTCCTGACACGGCACCGGGCAAAAAACCTGTTGCACTGGCCGCTGCCAGCGGCAGCGGCCAGGCCAATGTCAGCCAAGCGGGGCGCGGCGATTGCCATCGAGCAAGGCATCCACCACGCCACGGGCCATTTCCACCGAATGCACCAGCGACCAGATCAGGCCACGCTCGATGCCGCTGGCGTGCTCGGTGATTTCATCGGACACCTCCTCGGCAGACTTGAGCAGCATGGAAACGTGAATCAGTGCTTCTTCGGCGGTAATGCCGGGGCGCACAGCGAAGGGGTTATCAGGCCCTGCAGGACCGGCCACGGTGGGTTGCAGAGTCGCGATCAACGAGCCGTTTACGCAAGTGTTGGCCAGGGCATGGCGCACGACTTCATTGGCCAGATCGTGGTCTGGATTACGACGGGAAGAAGGATGGAGAACCGGCGGATCGGGGACGATCTTTTTCATGGTGCAGCTCCTTGGAATGGAGCCACCACCCCACGCTGCTAAACGTAAGGGTGGCAGCTGTACGCGGGTTAGCAGACCGGTCCAAGGAACCCGGCGCACCCAAGGGCGCCCCACGCACAGCCGCCATAACAGAACACAGCAGGCAGGAAAGCCAACTGGGCTTACGGCAACATTCACGTGTCTTGGTCACAGGCTGCTAAACCCGATCACTGAAAATTCAGTGATGATCCGAGCCTAGTGAGCCGAATACCCAGCCGCAAGCGCCCGAGAGTGTCTCGGAAACCCCTTACAAAAGAAAGAGACGTGCCGCCGCCCCGCTTTCCCAAAGTCTGGAAAATTCACCCGCGCCGCCTACTACCAGTCAGTCAAGGTCAAGCACTGTGCTTGCTCCCGTGGGACCGGCCGGCGCTCCGGGCCGTAGCAGCCCCATTTTTAGGGCCGCTGCGCGCTGGTACGCCAGCCCGGCCCAGCGGGAGCAAGCTCCCTCGCCACAGGTTCTCTTTCGCTCGCTCCAGCGCTGAGCCGATCGGCACTACCCGCCTCAGCGCGGTTCGATATGGGCAATCATCAACTGCACGGTTTCCTGGCCACGGAACTCGTTGAGGTCGAGTTTGTAGGCCAGCTCCACCCAGCGGATGGTCGGGTTGGGCCAGACTTCGCGGTCGATGCCGAAGGCGATGCCGTCCAGCTTCAGCGAGCCGCATTCGCTGCGCAGCACCACCTTCAGGTGGCGTTCGCCAACGATGCGCTGTTCCACCAGTTCAAACACGCCATGGAACATCGGCTCGGGGAAGTGCTGGCCCCAGGGGCCGGCATGGCGCAGGGCACGGGCCAGTTCCAGGTGGAACTCTTCCACGGCCAGGGTGCCGTCCGACAGCAGGCGCCCGGTGAGGTCTTCCTCTTGCAGCTGGCGCCGCACTTCTTCGTCGAAGGCTTCGGCAAAAGCCGGGAAGTTCTGCTCCGGCAGCGATAGGCCAGCGGCCATGGCGTGGCCGCCGAACTTGCTGATCAGTTGCGGGTGGCGCGCGGCCACGGCGTCCAGGGCATCACGGATATGGAAACCCGGCACCGAGCGCGCCGAGCCCTTGAGCATGCCGTCGCCGGCATCGGCAAAGGCGATGGTCGGCCGGTGGTAACGCTCTTTCAGGCGCGAGGCGAGAATCCCGATCACCCCCTGGTGCCAGTCGGCATCGAACAGGCACAGGCCGAACGGCATGGATTCCACCGGCAGTTCCTTGAGCTGGGCCAAAGCTTCGCGCTGCATGCCCTGCTCGATGGATTTGCGGTCCTGGTTCAGCTCGTCGAGCTGGGCGGCCATGGCCCGGGCCGCCGAGACGTCATCGCTGAGCAGGCATTCGATGCCCAGGCTCATGTCGTCCAGGCGCCCGGCAGCGTTGAGCCGCGGGCCGAGGATAAAGCCCAGGTCGGTGGAGGTGATGCGCGAATGATCGCGCTTGGCCACTTCGAGAATCGCCTTGAGACCGGGCCGGGCACGGCCGGCGCGAATCCGCTCCAGGCCCTGGTGCACCAAGATGCGGTTGTTGGCATCCAGGGGCACCACGTCCGCCACGCTGCCCAGGGCCACCAGGTCCAGCAGTTCGCCGATGTTCGGCTGCGGCCGGCTTTCGTAGCGCCCCAGGCTGCGCAGGCGCGCGCGCAGGGCCATCAGCACGTAGAAGATCACCCCGACCCCGGCCAGGGCCTTGCTGGGAAATTCGCAGCCCGGCTGGTTGGGGTTGACGATGGCGTCCGCCGCCGGCAGTTCATGGCCGGGCAAGTGGTGGTCGGTGACCAGCACTTGCAAGCCTGCCGCCTTGGCCGCCGCCACGCCCTCGACGCTGGAGATGCCGTTGTCCACGGTGATCAGCAACTGCGGCTGGCGCTGCAGGGCCACGGCGACGATTTCCGGGGTCAGGCCGTAGCCGTATTCGAAGCGGTTGGGCACCAGGTAATCGACATGGGCCGCACCCAGCAGGCGCAGGCCCAACAGGCCCACGGTACTGGCGGTGGCGCCGTCGGCGTCGAAGTCACCGACGATGAGGATGCGCTGGCGCTGGTCCAGGGCCGTTACCAGCAGGTCCACCGCGGCATCGATACCTTTGAGTTGCTGGTACGGGATCAACCGCGCCAGGCTCTTGTCCAGCTCCTCCACCGACTGCACGCCGCGGGCGGCATAGAGGCGGGTCAACAGCGGCGGCAGGTCGCCAAGGAAAGGCAGGACGGCGGGCAACTCACGGGGTTCGATACGCATGGGGTAACTGGGGCTTCTCTTGAGTAAGGTAGGTCGATCAGGGCCGGGGATCGGCGATCAGCCGCGGTCGCCCAGCAGCCATTCGAGCTGGACTTCGTGCTGGCCGCGATCGTCGGTGACGAAGATCGTGCCTTCGCTGATCATCACGTCCCACTTGATCACCCGCGGCATGTCCTTGGCCAGGGTTTCCAGCACTTCCTGGGGCACGCCGGCGATGTTGAGGTTCTTCAGGTTCTTCACCGCGTCCACTACCCGGGTCTGCCAGACCCGCAGGCTGCCGTAGGCCAGCAGGCTGGTGCGTTCGGTACGGCGCGAGCACCAGGTCAGGCGATCGGCATCCGGCTGGCCGACTTCGATCCAGTGCAGCACGCGGTCATCCAGGCTCTTTTCCCACAGGGCCGGCTCATCCACATCCGACAGACCCCGACCGAACGACAGGTGCTCGTTGTACCAGAAGGCGTAGGCCAGCAGCCGCACGGTCATGCGCTCTTCGGTTTCCGAAGGGTGACGGGCAATGGTCTGCTTGACGCTTTCATAGACCCCGCGGTCGAGGTCGGTCAGGTTCAGTTCGAATTTGTAGGTGGTGGACGGCTGGGCCATGTGCGGGCTTCTTGAGTGTGCGAAAAGGCGGCAAGTCTAACCCGAAACCTGCCGCCCTGCCCGACCGCTGACCGGGCCGCCCCCGCCCTGGATGACATCCGCTGAAACGCATTGCCTGGGTAAAGTCGGTTGCCAGCCCGTAACCATGGCTTTATAACCCCGCGCAAACCGGCTGGCGCGCACCGCGCCAGAGCCGCTGTGCAATAGAAAAGGACGTCCATGACCCTCTTTGTCACCCTGCTCGTCATCGTGCTGCTGTTCATTGCAGCGATTCTGTACTTCCGGCAGAAATCCGCCGACCAGCAGCAGTACCTGGAACAGACCGGCAACCTCACCGCCCAGATCAATCAGACCCTGCTGATGAGCAAGGCCGAGCCGCAGCTGGCCCTAGAACTGGCGCTGCAACTGCCGGAGGGCGAAGCGCAGCAGTTGGGCCTGCAACTGGTGGCCAGCGAGCTCTATGTGGCGGGGCACAAGGCCCAGGCCACGGCGATCTACCAGCAACTGCCGCCTCACGCTCGGGAATACGTGCTCAATACCCTGATTGAAACGCTGCTCGACAGCCAGGATACCCAGGCCTGCCTGGAGCTCCTGGAGCACTGGGGCGAATCCCTGCCCAGCTGGCCGCTGCTGCAGGTGCCAATCCTCCAGGCCCGCGGTGAACAGGCGCGCGCCCTGGCCCTGATCGGCGAGCTCGGCGACCCGAAAAACCCTGCGGCCCATGAACGCCAGAGCATCGGCAATCTGCTGATGCTGTCGCGCCTGCAATTTCAGGCGGGCATGCAAGACGCCGCGCTGATCAGCCTCGAACAGGCCTGGGCGAGCTTCCAGCAACCCGGGCAGGAGCGCTATCACACTGTGCTGCGCAGCCTGTTCGACGCCTTCGCCACCCAAGGGCATGCCGAGCGGATTCTGGCCCACTCGGCCGTACTGCCGGCCGAGGAACAGGTGCAGGCGCTGATCGCGCTGTTCGATGCCGGCCAGGTGGAGCCGGCCTTCAGCTTGCTGGCCGACAACGGCACCCTCTACTCCTCGACCTACAGCGACCTGATGGACTCGGCCCTGAAACGCCAGCCAACCGAAACCGCCCTGCGCCTGCTGGACCTGACCCCCGAGATGCACCAGCACAGCCTGCTGCTGCAACTGCTCAACCATCTGGCGGCCCAGGGCCAGACCGCCGAAGCCGAGGCCCTGCTGCAGGCGCGAGCCAGCCACGAGTCGCAGCGTCCGGGGCTGATGCTCAACCTCTGCGATGAGTTGCACCAGGCGCAGCCGCAATGGACCACAGCCCTGCTGGCCCAGGCCCTGCAACTGATCGAGGGCTACAAGAATGAACACGAGTTCTACAACAGCTTGCGCATGCAGGCCCTGCAAACCCAGCTACTGATGCAAAGCCACCTGCCAGCTCATCGCCGGGACAGCTGGCTGGTGCGCAGCAGCATCGAGGAAATGCACCGCCTGCGCCAGCAAATGCCCGGTGACGAGCAATTGCTGCACCTGTGCGACCAGGCCAAGCTGTTGCACGCCCTGGACCAGACCGCCCAGGCCAGGACCCTGCTGGAGCAGGCGGTGCAGCTACTGGATGGCGAGCCGCTGCCGGATGTGGATGAGATGGACACCCGCTTCTACCTGGAGGACATCGCCAGCGCCTACCTGAGCATCGACGACGTACAACAGGCCCAGGCCCTGCAGGAGCGGCTCAACGCCGAGGATTCGGGCAGTCGCATCCTGGAAGAGGAACTGCTGCTCAACCATATCCAGCATCAGCGTTACGCCCAGGCCATCGAGGGCCTGAACCTGGGCAGCCTGCTCAGTGACAAGCAGCCCCTGTCGCTGCTGTACCAGGCCCTGGAAGACCTGCAGCAGCGTGCCCCCGAACGTGCCGGCGAGCTGAAACAGCAACTGATGACGCGCATTGCCAACGGCCAGATCTGGCTCAATTCCCAGACCAACTGACGCCCCCGGTTGCGCGCCCTTGGCGGGGCGCGTCACCGGCCAATAGCCGCACCCGAGGAAGATTGATCATGGAAGTACTTGTCATCCTGCTGCTGATTACCGGCGTGATAACGCTGCTGGTGGTCTATGCCAACAAGCGCAGCGCCGACAATGACCTGGGCATCACCCTGGACGAGGCCGCGCAGATCAATCGCGCGGCGCACCTGAGCGCCATCGAACCGCAAGTGGGCCTGCAACTGGCCCAGCGCCTGACGGGCAAAGCCCGGCAACTGGGGCTGCTGCAAATGCCCGCTGCGCTGTACCGGCAGGGAAACCAGGAACAGGCCCTGGCAGTACTGGCCGAGCTGGATGAAACCTACCAGCCCATGGCACTGAACCAGTTGCTCGAAACCCTGCTCGACAACGACGGCCCGCAGGCTGTGCTGGGCTTGCTGGAGCGCCTGCATCAACCACTGCCGTCAGCGCCACTGCTGCGCATTCCACTGCTGCTGGCCAAGGGTGAACAGGAACAGGCCCGCGCCTTGCTGGTGACCTTCGGCGTCAAGCAGTTGAGCCCGGACTCCCCCGCTGAGCACCGGCAACTGGCCGCCCTGCAACGTAGCTTGGGCCTGGCCGACCAGGCCGCCACCAGCATCGGCCTGGCCTGGCAACTGCTGCTCAAACAGCCGGCCAACGAACTGGACCTGCATGAAGTGGAGCAGACCCTGCGCGAGTACCGTGCCCAGGGGCAGGATGCGCAGTTCCCGGCCATGGCCGCGCAATTGCCAGGCTCGGCCCAGATCATCGTCGTGACCTTGCTCATGGAAGCCGCTGAATTCGATGCCGGGCTCGAACTGCTGGCGCAGAACCCCGAGCCTGACGGCTACTACGCTTACCTGCCGTTGCTCAAGCTGATCCTGGATGCCAACCGCCCGGACCTGGCTCCACGGCTGATCGCCCAGATGCCGGAAAGTTACGCCAGCGATCTGCTGCTGAGCCTGTTGAACTGGCATGTCGGGCGCAATGAAAGGGCCGAGGCCGAGGTGGCCCTGCAGGCCTGCGCCGTTTCGCCCTCGCAGCGTATCTGGTGCCTGATCTGCCTGTGGGGCAGCTACGTCGAGGAACACTCGCAATGGTGCGCCCATCTGCTGGAACAAGCCTTGCTGACCCTGGAAACCCTGCGCGGCGATGAGCAATGGCCGTGGTTGCGCCTGCTGATCCTGGAAACCCAACTGCGGGTACAGGCCGACCTGCCGCGCCTGCGTCGAGACAGCTGGCTGATTCGCAACAATCTGGAGGAAATGGCGCGCCTCAACAGCCAGCTCGAATACACCGATCGCCCGATGAAACTGGCCTTGCAGGCCAAACTGCTGCACGACCTGGAGCAGACCCGGCAAGCCGGCGAACTGCTGGACCAGGCCGTGCAAGCCCTCGACGACGACCATCAAAGTGCGACGCTGGACCCGGCGGAAAAAACCTTCTTCCTGGAACAGCTGGCGCTGAGCTACGTCTACATCGACGACCAGGCAAAAGCCGCCGAGCTGAAGAACCGCCTGGAGCAGCAGGCGGCCTATGCCAGCCAGTTGAGCCAGGCCATGGTGCTGAACCATATCCGCCAGCAACGCTTCGAGGAGGCGATTGCCGGCCTGGAACTGCGCAACCTGTTCATCGGCGAAAACCCGGTGCAGCAGTTGCACCTGGCCCTGGAAACCCTGAGCCAGAGCGCCCCGGAAAAAGCCCAGGGGCTGCGCCAGAAGCTGATCGACAGCCTCGCGGCCGAGAGCGCCTGGGGTTACCCGAACGCCGCCTGAGGCCGTATCGAGGCCAGCCGCTGCACGCCTTAACGCGGCGCGTAGCGGCTCCAGAGCTCGTTGAACTCCTTGAGATAACTGGCCACCAGTTGTGGATGGTCGATCACCAGCAGGTTTTCCTCATTGCCGGTGGTGGCGCTGCGGGTCCAGTTGAAGCTGCCGTTGAGCAGGGTGCGGCCATCGAACACGGCGAACTTGTGGTGCATGTGGAACGGCGTGTCGTCGATCCGCACCGGCACCCCGGCCTCCCGTAGCGCGGCGATGTCGCTGCCGACATCGAACTGCTTTTCACTGTCGCTGATCACCCGCACCACCACGCCGCGCTTATGGCAGGCGCGGATCTCGTCGCTCAGCTGATCGTCGGAAATGGTGAACACACAGATATCCACCGAGATCCGGGCCTGGCGGCACAGGTCGCGGATCTTGCGCCGGCAGTCCTCGCCGGGGCTGAAGTGGGCACTGGCCATGTCCCGCACCGGGGCGCTGTGGGTGTCCAGGGTCTTGATCACCTGCTCCAGCCATTTCAGCGCCGGCAGCACATTGGCGCTGTCGGCCAGGCTCAACTCGCGCACCAGATCAAAGGCCCGGTTGCGCAGGTAGCGCACCTGGTCGCTGCCGAGCTCACTGCCCAGTTGGCGCAGCTCGTCGCGCTCTTCATTGCTCAGTTTCAGGTCCTGCAGGCTGTCGCGCAGTTGCTGGTCCAGGTGGGCAAAATCCATGTCGTGATCCTTGGGTGTTCGCCGGCAAGCCGGCTCCTACGCAGGCTGTGTGAAAACGTCACGAGTGAAGGCAAGACAAGGCAAAAACAGGCGAGGAAGCGGAGTTTACTAGCTGTAAATGAGCATTCCGAGCCTGTTTTTAACGCAGTATTGCCAAACGCAGTAGTTTTCACACGGCCTGCTACGGTTGGGGGTCCTTGAGGGTCGGAACCTCGCCGTTGCTGAGCATGCGGCTCAGTTCGTCGAGACGGTTGGCAATGTCGCTGATGCGGTGATGACCGTGCAGATCGACGTCGATCTTCTTGTGCATCACCTTGATCAGCGGCAGGAAGCTGTTTTCCAGCTGCTCGACCAGGCCTTCCAGCACTTCACGCATGCCTGGCTGTTCCGGCGTTTGCAGCTCAACTTCGATATGCGGCGCCTGCTGCCCCAGCCGCTCCAGGCCGGCCAGCAGTTCACGCCAGGGCTTGGCCGCCTCGGCCTCGTCCACCGGCGGCCGGGCCAGGCCACGCACGCCCTCGACCAGGTCATTGAGTTGGGCCACCACGCGGGTGCCGACATCGCTGTCGCTGCCGCCCATGGCGCGGTTGCGCACGAAGTCGCGCTTGATCTGCGCCCAGCGCTGGCTCTGCTCCGGGGTCTGGTTACCGCGCAGCTCGGCGAGCTTGAGCAGGTTTTCCTCGGCGCCGGTGGTCAGCAGCTGGGACTCGCCCTGGTAGTGGTCGGCCAAGAGTTGCAACAGCTCGGCGTCGTTCATCACCGCCGAGATCTTCTCCGCCATCTTGTTCATGTTGCGGTAGCTGCCCTGCAGCTTGAACGGCGGCTCGCTGCGGTACTGGTCGGCCTGGGCGGCGCTGGCGATGTACTGCTGGTTGACCCGCAGCACCACGTCGCGCACCTGCATCAGGCGTTGCAAGGTGGTGGTGATCTCGTTGATCTCGGCGCCGCTGTAGCTGTGGCTCAACTCGTTGCTGGAGAAGGCCTTGCCTTCGGCCTTGGCGACAAAGCGGTAGACGTCCGCCATGTCGCGGGTAGCCAATGGCGCCAGCACCGGGTTGGAGGTCAGGCCGTTCTCGATGTAACTCAGGGAGAAGGCTTCCTGCATGCCGCCCAGGGTGTCGCCGAGGTTATAGATGTCGGCCCGGTTGGCCAGCATGTCGGGGATCTTGAACACCTCGCCGGACTCGGTGTACGGGTTGCCCGACATCACCACGCAGAACTTCTTGCCGCGCATGTCGTAGGTCTTGGTGCGGTCTTTCCACACGCCCTCGATGCGTCGGGTGCCGTCGCACAGGGAGATGAACTTCTGCAGGAACTCCGGGTGGGTGTGCTGGATGTCGTCGACATAGAGCATCACGTTGTTGCCCATCTCCAGGGCCAGGTTGAGCTTTTCCAGCTCCTGGCGCGAAGTGGCGTCCGGCGCCTGGGCCGGGTCCAGGGAGCGCACCTGGTGGCCCAGGGCCGGGCCGTTGATCTTCATGAAGATCAGGCCCAGGCGGTGGGCCACGTATTCCATCAAGGTGGTCTTGCCGTAGCCCGGTGGCGAAATCAGCATCAACAGGCCCATGAGGTCGGTGCGCTTGTTCTCGCCCACGGTGCCCATCTGCTTGGCCAGGTTGTCGCCGATAAAGCCCAGGTACACGTCGTTGATCAGCTTGTTGCGCACGAAAGAGCTCAACGGCCGCGGCTTGAATTCGCTGAGGCGCAGGGCCGAGCGTTCGCGGCTGATGATGCCCTGGCGCAGGGCCTGGTAGCGCTGCAGGCCGGGGAGGAACTGTTCGCGGTGAGCTCGCAGGCGGGCGAAGAAACCGTCCACGGTGAGGGACAGGCTGCGCTCCTGGATGCGCGGGTGTTCGCCCATCAGGTTGTCGACCTTGAACCGCAGATCGACTTCGGTGATGCGCTTGGCAAAGTCCTCACCCAACAACGACAGGGCCACGGCCTCGGGCACGTAGTCGCTCCATTCAGCGAACTCGCCCTCGGCGCACAAGGCCGCCAGCCAGTTGCCGGCCAGCGCCCACTGCGCGGCGGGGCGTTCTGCCAGCTGGGCCAGGGCCTGCTGGTAGTCGTCCCACATGCGTGCGCCCTGCAGGCGCAGGGTCAGGGCCTCCTGCAACTGCTTGGCGTACTTGCTGAAGGTGAACTCGATGCGCTGCGCCGCGAGCTCCTGTACCAGGTATTCGGCGGCTTCCGGCAGCAGCTCCAGCGGCAGGCTGAAGGCCTGCTGCTGGCGCCAGTCCTGCAGCGCCAGGAAGATTTCTTCCTGCAACTGCAGCAAGCCTTCACGGCGGCCGAACAGTTGCTGGATATGCCGGCTGGTACGGGCTCGCTCGGCCCATTGCCGGGGTTGCGGCTGGTGCTGCTGGCGATCCCAGAACAACGCGGCGAAGGCCCGCGCCGCCGCGCCGAAGCGCAGCAGGCCGGCGCTGTCGCGCAGGGGCAGCAGTTGCAGGAGGATCGCCGCGGCGTCGTGGTCGTGAATGCCTTTTTCGTAGCCTTCCTTGTAGCGCGGCGCGGCAAAGTCGCGGATCACCCGCGCCAGCTCGTCAGGGTGCGCCAGCATCGGCTTGAGGCTTTCCAGGCTCAGGCCTTCCTGGCCCCGGTCGGCGGCGTCCAGCACTTGCCCGGCGAGGTATTCGGCGCGGTACAACTGGGCCGATTCCGACTCCAGGGCCACCTGCCAGAAGTCCCGCAGGGCCTCCAGCTCAGGGTCGCGCAGGGGTTCGAGGAAGTCCGTGCCGGTGAGGTGCAGGTGCAGCTCATCGCCCCGGGGCATCAGGGTCAGGTCCAGTTCCTGGGTGTTGACGCTGAAGCGGTGGCGCGGCCCCAGCTTGATGACATTGCCGCCCTCTTCGAACAGCTCGGTCTTGTCCCGCAGGGCGCGCACGGCCTGGTCCCGGGCGCCCTTGAGGCGCGATTCGACGTCATCGGCCTTGACGCTGTCCTTGAGCTCGCGCAGGCGCTCGGCCAGCTCCCGCAACTTGAGGATCAGCGGGTCGGCGGCGAAGAAGGCGTTGAGCTCCTCGGCCTGGGTGAACTTGGCGGTGCGCCGGCCGAGGCTGTCGAGAATCCGTCGGGCTGCGTCCAGCAAGCCCTGGGCCTTGCGCTGGCGCTCGTCGAGCAGCGATTGCTTGTGGGCCTCGAAGGTTTCCAGCAGCTCCTCGCGCTTGCCGAGGATGTCGCCGAGGAACTGTTCATGGTCGCCAAAGCGGCTTTCCAGTTCCTCCAGCTGCACCAGCAACCGCGACAGCTGCTCATCGCAACGCTCGGGGTCCTGGGCCTGGGCCAGGGCATTGGTGATGCCCTGGCTGAAGAGTTTGAACTGGGCGCCGAACTGCGCCACGGTCTCGGTCGAGCCCAGGCCCTTGCGCCGTTGTTCGGCGCGGGCCTTGGCCTGGTTCAGGCGGGCGTAGATCTGCGAGATGGATTCGATGATCCGGGTGCGCTGAGTGGCGTCGTCGATCTGCAACGAGGCCATCAGGCTCGACAGCATGTCCAGGTCGCCAGCCATGGCTTGCAAGGCCCCCAGGGGCTCGCTGAGCTGGGCCACGGTTTCGGCTTTCTGCGCCTGGGCGTCCAGGGTTTCGAGCTGGGTGACGAAGGGTTGCAGGGCCTGCTCGCTGGCGAGGAAGGTCGCGGTGCCGGCGGCGGTGCGTTCCTGGGCCTTGAGCAGCTCGACTTCCATGGCGTCGATGCGCACCACGTCGATGTAGCGGTAATCGCGGATGGTCAGCAGCAGGCCGCGCTGGGCGGTGATGCCGTTCAGCGCATCGACGAAGCTCTGCACCTGGTCCCAGCTGTCCACCAGCAGGCTGTCCAGCAGGGCTTTCTGCTTGGCCTCGGCGGCCACCATGGCCTGCTCCGACTGGCGGCGGATGCTCTCGACCTTCTCGTATTCATCCAGCACCAGCTCCGAGGTGGCCGCAACCTCACGCAGCAGCGGCGCCAGGTTGTCGAGCTCGTCGCTGCCCAGCCAGTGGTACACATCGAACAGCCGACGGGTGTTCTGGCACAGCAGCGAGTAGCGCTGCACCGAAACGGCCGGGGTGTCGATCTCGCGGCACAGGTCGTAGAGGTCGGACACGCTGCGCACCAGTTCGGCGTTGCCGATGCGCCCGAGGAAACCGCTGCGGGTCGGTTGCCGCGCAGCGTATTCCTCGGTGAAGAACGGCGTCTGCCAGACCTGCATCGGGTGCACCCGGGTCGGCTCGTCGCCTTCGGCGGCGAAGATCACCATGCGCCCGTCTTCCAGGCGCGCGTAACCGTGGCCGAACAGCGGGTTCTGCAGCTGGCGGTTGATCATGTTGTAGGTCAGCAGCACCGAGCGGCCCTGCTCCGGGTGGTAGAAGATGTACTGCACATCTTCACCGTTGGGCGAGCGCACCGAGCGCTTGTAGCGCATGCCTTCCATGGACTGCTCGAAGGTCTTGTACTCGCCGCTCTGCAGGTAGTAGCCGCCGGGGAAGATGATCCCGTGGTCTTCCGGCAGCTGCACGCAGGCCAGGCCGATGGCGTCGATGCGCTCCACCTGGCGGGTCAGGCTGTTGAACACCAGGTAGCGCCACTGCTCTTCGCGGTATGGCAGGACCTTGAGCAGGATCAGGCTGCCCAGGCGGGCAAACTCGATCTGCGAATCGTCCAGGGACTGGGTCTTGTCCAGCACTTCTTCGCGGTAGATGCCCAGACCCGACTCGGTGTTGTTCTCGACCTTGATGGTCAGGTCGCCGCCGATGGTCTCGACGAACACCGTGTCGAGGATATTCAGGTGCGGAAAGCGGCCTTCGACCACCATCTCGCGGGTGGCTTTCTTCCATTCGAAATCGAAGGGCGCCGGCAGGGCGATATCGCGCTCGCCGCGGTTGTCGATGTAACGGACATCATGCCCGTCCACCGAGATCGACCAGCGGAACACCCGCACATCGGTGACCCGCTCGCCGATCTGGAAACTCGCCAGCAGCTTGCCGTCGCGGATCGCCAGCTGCAGCAGGCGGGTGTTCTTGTAATAGGTATAGAGCTCGTTGAAATCGTTGAGGAAGCCCTGGGCTGCCAGAAAGCTGCCTTCCAGGGGCACGGGCTCGGCTTCGTAGCCTTCGCCCTCTTCCACCAGCCGGTAGAGGGAAAACACGTCGGCGACGCTGGTTTCCTTCTTCAGGCCGATAAACACGTTGTAGCCGAACAGCAGGCAATCGCCGACCTGGACGATGTCCCGGGCGATGCAGTTGTTCTCGCTACGGATGCGCACCCGCCCGACCACTTCCATGCGGCTGTTGCCGAACTCGTCGAGACGTCGCTGGTTGAGGCCGTCCGTGGTCTGCCGCAGGCGCTGGCCCTGGTCCAGCAGGCGCTTGTGCAGCACCTCATAGGCGCCGCCTTCGGCGACGGCCTTGTCCAATACGTCCTGTGGGGGAGTTGCGACTTGAGCGTCCGACATCGTGGCCTTCCTGGATCTACGGCGGTGTGCAAAAAAACGGGGACGGGCGCCGGATATCTATCGGCACAGGTCCGCCCCGGTGTACGGCGATGCTTCGAATACCCGCCAGCAGCGCCCGGGCGCAGAGAGCACCCGGGCGCTGCTGGCAGGGATCGATCAGGCTTCGGCGGCTGGGGTTTCGAGCTTGCGCTCGACCGCGGCAGCGGCCAGCTCAGCGGCTACAGCAGCCGGTGCGCTCTTGCCGTTGAGCAGGCGTGCCAGGACGTCCTGGACCACCGGGCTCTTGCCCACCACGCCCTCGATGGCCTTGCCCACCGACAGCGACTTGGCGAAGGAGTTGAAGAAGTCGCCTTCGCCGCCGACGATCTCGATCTTGGCCTTGCTGAGGGCGGCCGACAGCACTTCGGCCTGGTCCTTGGCGATTTCCTTGTTGGCGGCGATGGCGGCCATCGCTTCCTCGAAGTTCTTCTCCAGTTGCATGCGGAACTCTTCGTGGGAACGCGCGCTGTCGCTGAGGGAATCCAGGGCACCGAACTTCTTGCCCAGGCCTTCGGCCTCGGCGTTCAGGCGCTGCAGCAGCACTTCGGCTTCGGCCGAACCCAGGTCCTTGGTGGCCTTGGCCTTGGCCGCGCCCAGTTGCTCTTCGCCACGGGCCTGAGCCCCGAGCTTCTCTTCCATGACCTTGGCTTCCGCCAGGCCGTCCTTCTCTTTGGCAGCCGCCTGGGCTTCCATGATGCGGGCGTCGGCCAGGCCTTTTTCCTGCTCGCCGCGGGCTTCGGCAATCAACTGCTCGGTGCGTACGCGAGCTTGTGCCAGGCCTTCTTTTTCCTGGGCTGCTGCGGTGATTTCCAGCACTCGGGCATCGGCCAGGCCAGGCGCGGCGCGCTCGGCTTCCAGGCCTTCGGCCAGGCGTTTCTTGGCTTCGGCCTGCTTGGCCGCAGCTTCCAGTTCGGCCTGGGCCAGGTTGTTGATTTCCACCGCCTTGTGCTTGGAACGGGTCTCGTCGGCTTCGGCCTGCTTGACCTGGCGCACCAGGTCCTGCTCGGCTTCGGCCTGGGCCTGGATCACCACCACCTGCTTGGCGCGCTCGGCTTCGGAAACCTCGCGTACTTCCTTGATCCGCTCTTCTTCCTGGGCCACGGTCTTCTCTACCGCTACCCGCTCACGGATCACCGTGGCGATGTTCTTGCGCTGTTCTTCCAGGGCCTTTTCTTTCTCGATGCGCTGCAGCTCCACTTCACGCTCGCGGGCCACTACTTCCAGGTCCTTGGCGCGGGTGACTTTCTCCACCTCGATGACCACCGCGCGCTGGCGGTTCTGCTGGGCCACTTCGACTTCGCGCTGATGGTTCTCGGTGCGTACGTCGATTTCCTGCTGGGTCTGGATGCGGGCCTGCTCGGACTTCAAGCGCTCCTCTTCCTTGACCTTGGCCGTCTCGGCTTCTTCACGGGCACGGATGGTCTCGATCTCGCGCTTCTGCCGGGCTTCGGCGTCGGCCTGCTGGCGCTCGAGGGACAGCGAGGCTTCGCGGGTCTCGACGTTTTTCTTCTGGATCGCCAGTTCCTGGTTGCGCTCCAGTTCATTGGTGATGACGTTCTGGGTCGCGGTCAGCTCGGTGATCTTGCGAATGCCCTCGGCGTCGAGGATGTTGCTCGGGTCCAGGGAATGCTTGGCGGTCTGTTCCAGGTAGTCGATGGCCACGTCCTCCAGCACATAGCCGTTGAGGTCGTTGCCGATGATCTCGATGATGCGGTCGCGGAAGTCCTGGCGGTTCTCGAACAACTGGACGAAGTCGAATTGCTTGCCCACGGTCTTCAGCGCTTCGGAGAATTTGGCGTTGAACAGCTCGTTGACCGCAGCGCGATCGGAAGCACGGTCGACACCAATGGCCTTGGCCACCTTGAGCACGTCTTCCTGGGTTTCATTGACGCGCAGGTAGAAGGCCACGGTGATGTCGGCACGCATGTTGTCGCGGCAGATCAGACCGTCCTTGGCCCGGCGATCGACTTCCAGGGTGATCAGCGAGATGCGCATGAACTCCTTGAGGTGGATGACCGGGTACACCAGGGCGCCGGTGAAGTGCACCTTGGGGGTCGAGGACATGTCGTTGACGATCAGCGCCGTGCCTTGGGGGACCTTGATGTAGAAGGCCTTGAACAGGGCCAACAGGCCAAAGACCACCAGAACGACGAGGCCGACCCCGAACAGGATGGGCAGCAGCGACGGTAAATTCATGCAATCAATCTCCTTTGATTCTGAGGGAGTCCGGGCTCATTGGCCGCGAAACTCGTCCTCGGTAATGACCCGATAGGCATGTTGCGCCTCCAGATACTCCAGTAACACGACGCGATCGCCGCGTTTGAAAGCTCGTGCCTCATCGGCACGCACACGCAGGATCAGGCCCGCGCCACCGTCCTCGAGCACGGCTTCGCCGTGTTCCAGGGTGACTCTGCCGCTGCGTACCACGGCGGTCTGCCCCAGCACCGACTTGCTGCTGGTGGCTTCCATCTTGCGAAACAGCGGGCGCAGCGGGCTGCAGATCGCCGCACTGATGGGCGCCGCCAGAAACAGCGCGCCCACGGCCAGCAGCAAGCCCAGGGGATAGCGCAGCCAACCCAGGGGCAGGTGACTGAGAATGAAGAGTTCGGCGAAATAGGTCAGGAACCAGCTGAAGAACATCAGCAGGGTCAACACCAGGGTGACCGGCACCCCGTTGAGCTTGAACTTGATCAGCAGCCCGGCCAGGCCTTCGGTGGCGTGGGCGCTGTCGAGCAGCGAGTCGGCCTCGAAATCCAGCAGGTCAACCTCAAGCATGCCCAAGGCCACCACGGCCCAGTAGATCACTGCCAGGCAGAGCATGAAGCTGAACAGCACCGTGGGAAACGACAACACTGTCTGCAGGAAGATTTCCATTGCTTTCCTATCCCTGAAAAAGCCGGGCAAGGCCAACCGGCCCCACCCTTACAACACAACGGTGAATCAGGACTTGCCGCGGTCCTTGAGGCGCGCCAGCACGCTGTCGGCGCTGGTGCTGCCGGCAACGATCCCGGCTTCGCGCAACTTGGCGTCCAGGGCATCGTCCGGGCTGCTGGTGCTGGCCAACTCCGCCGCCGCGTCCATCTTGGCCGCGCGTTCGGCCTGCTTCTGCTTGATCCGCTCCAGGGACTCAACCGCCGTGTGCAGCTTGCTCTGGGAGCCGCCGTAGCGCTGGGCCACCGCCTGCTGTGCCCGTTGCACACTCTCGGTGGCCTTGACGGTATCCACCTGTTGTTTCAAATGCTTGATATTGCCCTCGGCCTGGGTCACGGCCTTGCGCAACTGGGCCACGCTGGCGGCAAAACCGTCGGCCTGTTCGCGCTCCACGGCCAGGTCATTTTCCAGGTTGGCGATCTTCTGCGCCACTTCCTGGGCCAGGGTTTCGTTACCTGCCTCCAGGGCCTTGAGGGCGTAGCTTTCATATTCGGCGACCTTGGCCGCGCTGCTGTTGGCGCGCTCAGCGGCGAGTTTCTGCCGGGCCATGATCTCGGCCAGGGCCTCCTTGGACTTGCGCAGTTCCTGATCGGCGTCGCGGATTTCCTGATCGAGAATCCTCAGGGCCTGGCTATCCACCAGGGCCTCGCCCGCCTCATTGGCACCACCGCGCAGGGCGGTGAGCAACTTGCTCCATACGTTCATGTGCATTCCTCCAGGTCAGGCCTGAGCCTTCAGGTAGCCTTCGTAGGCCTCGGTGGCCCTGATCACGTTGCTGGCCAGGGTTTCGATCTCGTAGAGCACGTTGGAGAGGATCGAGGTCGCGCTCAGGGCACCGAACATCATGTAGAAGCGCTCGCCACCCAAGCGGGTTTCCAGGCCGATGCTCGACAGCGGAAACAGTTGCCGGCTGACCAGCACCTCTTCGTTGAAGGCCACCACGTCGGTCACTTCGCTTTGCGGCCAGAGCAGCCCTTCCACCAGGATCTGCTCGCCGGACAGGGCGATGAACAGCGGCAGGTCGCCGTATTCGCGCATGGTCACGTGCAAGCTCGGCTCGGCGCCGTCGAGCAGTTCAACACTGGCTTCGCCACCGCTGAACAGCTCGGTGGCCGCCAGCGCCTGGCACAACGATCGGGCATTCCAGATCTGCGGCATGCTCATTTCTCCATCCTTTTCCACAGGAGCCAGCCCCTCGAGGGGCTGACGCAGTTTGCGTTCAACCGCCAGCAACGCCTGGGCGTTCTCCGGCAGTATCCAGACTTCCTTTTTCACCAGGCCCTGATCACGTAGGCGCTGACGGAATAAACGTTGGTAATGGGCTGAGGATTTGTTTTCCATGGTGCAGAGACTAGAACATCACATGTAAGACTTTCAACTCATCACATGTAATTTTTGCAGGCGGTATTTGTAACAAAAATTTTCGGGAATACTGAGTGGCCTCACCCGCGCAAAAACTACCGAATGAGCGACAGGGCACCGTTGCAGCCATGCCCATCGAAACCGCCCTTTTCACAAACGGCGACATTAAACCCGCCACCGAAGAGAATGAGAAGCACGATGATTGGCAAACCGGCAGGCAAATAATCAATCAACCCGGCCACCCGGCGCTGCCTTAATGACGACCAATGGTCTAGGCTAGGCGGATTTTCTTGCCCAGCGGATGCCCCATGAACAGCCTCAGCAAGCCCCTCGCCGGCGTCAAAGTGATCGAACTCGGCACCCTGATCGCCGGCCCCTTCGCCTCGCGCATCTGCGCCGAGTTCGGCGCCGAAGTGATCAAGGTCGAGTCCCCCGATGGCGGCGATCCGCTGCGCAAGTGGCGCAAGCTGTATGAAGGCACCTCGCTGTGGTGGTTCGTCCAGGCCCGCAACAAGAAATCCCTGACCCTGAACCTCAAGCACCCTGAAGGCCTGGCCGTGCTCAAGCAACTGCTGGCCGAGGCTGACATCCTGATCGAGAACTTCCGCCCCGGCGTGCTGGAGAAACTCGGCCTGGGCTGGGACGTGCTGCACGCCCTGAACCCGAAGCTGGTGATGGTGCGCCTCTCGGGCTTCGGCCAGACCGGGCCGATGAAGGACCAGCCCGGCTTCGGCGCGGTAGGTGAATCCATGGGCGGCCTGCGCTACATCACCGGTTTCGAGGACCGCCCGCCAGTGCGCACCGGCATATCCATCGGCGACTCCATCGCCGCCCTGTGGGGCGTGATCGGCGCCCTGATGGCCCTGCGTCATCGCGAGGTCAACGGCGGCCAGGGCCAAGTGGTGGACGTGGCACTGTACGAGGCAATCTTCGCCATGATGGAAAGCATGGTCCCGGAGTTCGACGTGTTCGGCTTCATTCGCGAGCGCAGCGGCAACATCATGCCCGGCATCACCCCATCGTCGATCCACACCAGTGCCGACGGCAAGCACGTGCAGATCGGCGCCAACGGCGATGCGATCTTCAAGCGCTTCATGCACATCATCGGCCGCGAAGACCTGGCCAACGACCCGACGCTGGCCAGCAACGACGGACGCGACACACGCCGCGACGAGCTCTACGGAGTCATCGATCGCTGGGTCGCCTCCCTGCCCCTGGACCAGGTACTGCAACAGTTGAACCAGGCCGAGGTCCCGGCCAGCCGGATCTTCAGTGCCGAAGACATGTTCCACGATCCGCAATTCCTCGCCCGGGAAATGTTCCTGCAGGCCAAGCTGCCGGACGGCAAGGCCTTCAAGATGCCCGGCATCGTCCCCAAGCTGTCGCAAACCCCCGGCTCCGCGGAGTGGGTGGGACCGCAGCTTGGCGAACACTCCGACGAAGTCCTGGCGAGCCTGGGCTACAGCCCCGAGCAGATCCGCAATTTACGCAGCCTTGGGGCAATCTAAGCTGAAATACCGGCTCTCTACAGGCGCGCCGCTGCGGGCCATCCGACATTGGTTGCTACCCCGGTCACGCTTGCGTGAATGGCGCGCGGCGACCTTGCTGCTTGCCCTGCTCTGGCTGCCGAGCGCCACCAGCGCGCCACAGGAGTCGCTGCTCTGGCTGCTGCGGGACTTGCCGCCCCTGACGATTTTCGAGGGCGAGCAGAAGGGCCAGGGCGTCATCGACCTGCTGATGCCCCAGCTCATCGCCAGCCTGCCCGAATACCCGCAGCAAATGGTTCGGGTCAACCGCGCCCGGGGCATGCAGATGCTTCGCGAGGCGACCTTCGTCTGCGACCCGTCGCTGATCATGAACAAGGAGCGCGAGCAGTGGGTGACCTTCTCCATCACCGCTTTTCGCATCCTAAGCAATGGCCTGGTGATCCGCCGCAGCGATCATGAACAGCTGGCGCACTTCATCCAGAACGGCAGGATCGACCTGCATGCCCTGCTCGACAGCGGCCAGGAAAAAGTCGGTGTGGTCGCCGAGCGCAGCTACGGCCAGCAGGTCGACAACCTGCTGTCGCAGGCGCCGGAAGGTGCGGTCAATGCCCACCACGGCAACGATGCCCTGGGCAGCCTGCTGCAGATGCAGCGCCTGGGGCGCCTGCGCCTGCTATTGGGCTACTGGCCGGAAATCCGTTATCAGGCCACGCAGCAAGGCATCGACCCACAGGACCTGGAGTTCTATCCGATCCAGGGCACCGAGAAATACCAGGAGATCCACATTGGCTGCAGCAAGACCGCCCAGGGCCAGCAAGCCATTGCCCGGATCAACCAGGCCCTGCGCAAACTGCGCGAGGATCGCCTGGTCGAGCTGTACGCCACCTGGCTGGAGCCCGGAATGCGCGATGCCTACCGCGCCGACGCCCGCAGCTATTTCCAGGGCCTGAAGGACCACTGACAAACGCCGGGCAAAAAGAAACCCCGAGAAGTGGGGAGACGACTCGGGGTTAAACCTGGTCTATGAAGACCCGTACCAGCAGGCTACAAACACCGGAGCACAATGCCTGATCCTGCTGATACTGAGTCTGACTGACGGGATGACGAGAAGGTTCCGTAAAAAAACATCAGTTGTGCTGATCGAAAACCCTGCCCTGCGCAGCATGGCGCAATGCAGCAATCACGCAGGGCTCCAGCCGGCCCTCAGCGATCAACACATCACGGTGCAGGCCATCGACGACATCGGTGAGCAGGCGCTTGTCGGTGAGCTGGGCCCGATTCACTTCACGCTCCACCACCAGTGCCCCCGCCGCGTTGCGCAAGCTCACCAGGCTTTCGCCCTGGGCGCCGCTAGGGGTCAGTGTGACCTGGTAGGGACTCAGCGCCTCATTCAATAAAAGACTGATACTTTCCATCTAGATCACCACTCAATAGCTCGAATTAAAGGTTCGAAAACAAAAATGCCGGTAGCTTTCTGACATTCAAGTGACCGTCGCTCAGAGAGGAAAGTTCGCTACACCTACTGCTGCCGACCTGAGTCAATCGAGCATGCACGGCTAACATGACAGTTGAAAAATCCACCGACCAGGCGCAAACAACACAGCCTTCGCACCGGAGCCCTGCTTTGAAAGCAACGTCGAACAACCGCTTGCGCATCATCCTTGCCGACGACCACCCGATCTTTCTGATCGGCCTGCGTGCCGTGCTGGAGCAGGACCCCAGCCTGTCCATCGTCGGCGAGGCCACGTCTCCCTCAGCCCTCATCCAACGGGTACAAGAGATTGAATGCGACGTGCTGGTGACCGATTTCATGATGCCCGCCGAACAGCAGAACGATGGCCTGCGCCTGATCGAACAGTTGCGTCGGCATCATCCCGAGTTGCCGATCGTGGTGGTGACCATGCTCAATCACGCCGGGCTGTTTCGCTCGATCCTCGACCTGGGGGTGATGGGCCTGCTGAGCAAGGCCAGCCTGGCGGAGGAGTTGCCGTCGGCCATCGCCCGGGCGCGCCAACACAAACCCTATGTCGCCCAGGCCATCCAGCGGGCCCTGAGCCTCGCCGGCGAGGTCGGGCCGGACCGGCTGGTCTCGGCGGATCAGCTATCCCCCCGAGAGCTGGAGGTGATTCGCCTCCTGGCCGCGGGCCATGCAGTGGGTGAGATCGCCAGCCGACTCAGCCGCAGCAAGCAGACCGTCAGCGCGCAGAAAGTCAGCGCCATGCGCAAACTCGGCCTCTCCAGCGAAGCCGCGCTGTACATCTACGTCCAGGAGCACGGCCTGGCCTAGACACAGACGCAGGCCGAGGACGCATTGGGGCACTCATCCTCGGCCAGGCTTTCGAGCAGCCACTGGCGCACCTCGGCAGCACTCATGGGCGGGGCAACGAAGCAGCCCTGCAGGTGCGCGCCTCCCAGGGCCTTGGCGGCCAGGCAATCGGGCTCGCTCTCGATACCCGCCACGACCACCTCCAGGGACATACGCCGCGCCATGTTCATCGCGCCCCCTACCAGGGCCAATTTGCGTTCGTCACTGGCCAGGCCAACCACGAAGCTTGGCGGGATCTTCAGCTCGGTAAAGGGCAACTCCAGCAGGCGCTGCAGACTGGTGCCGCCAACGCCGAAATCGCCGATGGACAGCTTGCAGCCGATCATCCGCAGGCGCAGCAAGGCTTCCACATGGGCGGTATCGGTCTGCAGCTGTGTGGTGTCGATGAGCTCCAGGGTCAGCAGCCGTGCCGGCACTTCGAAGCGCCGGAGCAAGGCCTCCAACAGCCGGGGAAACATCGGCCGCTCGAGAATGCCGATGGGAATGTTCACCGCCACCGCCAGCGAGTAGCCCATGACCAGCCTGACCCCGGCCGCCAGCTCCAGCGCCTGCTCCAGCATGTGCCAGGTGAAGATCTCCTGCAGGCCGGCGAACTCAAGCAGGGGCAGGAATTCGCCGGGCATCAGCAGCCCGCGCTCCGGATGCTGCCAGCGGGCCAGGGCCTCGACGCCCCGCAAGCCGCCGTGTTGATGGACCACCGGCTGGAAATGGGCCACGCCATGGCCCAGCACGGCTGCCAGCCCTTCTGCCTGGCTCACCGGCTCCAGGGAAAAAGGATCCAGGGTCAGCAGTTCACGGAGCAGGGCCTGGTTCTGCGCCGGGCTGCCCTGGCGGGACTGCTGCCGGTAGGCGGCGAGCAAGTCTCCGAGCACCGTGGCCGAAGCCGGCTTGGACAGGCAGCCGAGCACCTTCAGCCCCAGCTCGCGGGCCATGCCCGCCGTGCCCTCGAGCACATCCGGCTCGGCGTCGCTGAGAATGATCAGCGCCCCGGCCAACTGCTGCTGCGCCAGATCACGAATCAACTCCAGGCCGTCACTCTGCTCCAGGTACAGATCACAGATGGCAATGTCCACCGGCCCGCGGTTTTCCAGCGAACGCAACGCCGCCTGCACACTCTCGGCGGCCAGCACGTTGAACACGCCATTGGCGTTGAGCATCTGGTGCAAGGCCATCAATTGAAAGGAGTTATCTTCGAGAATCAGCACATTGAGCGAATGCATGGGGCAACCTCCGGTACGGCGCAGGCAGGGACAATCCCTACCGGCCGCCACGGTAATCAGACAAATCCTAATCACACATAGGACAAGTCTTAATCGTTCAGGGCCGCCTGAATATCTGCGCGCAACCTTTCGATGACCTCCTGCAAGATCACCCACTGCTTGCCAAGGGCCTGCTCCTGCCGCGCCTTGACCAGGCTCTCGAACTCCAGGCAGGCCTTGGCCAGGGGCAAGGCATCGATCAGGCAGCAGACCCCCTTGAGCCGGTGCAAGGTGCCGCTAAGGCGCCACCAGTCAAGCTCCGCCAGCGCCGCCGCCAGGGCCTGTCGCTCCTCGACCAGGTTGCGCAGCAGCTCGTGCAGCATCCGCTGCAACACCTGCTCGTCAGCCTGGGTCATGGTCCGCAGGGTCTGGATATCGAAGGACAGCGCCGGCAGGAAATGCGCGAGGGACTGGGCCAACTGGTCGAGGGTCACCGGCTTGACCAGCAACTGATCCATGCCCGCCCGATCGCAGCGCTCGCGCTCATCCTCGAAGGCATTGGCGGTGCAACCTATCACCGGGCAACGCTCACGCCCCTCTTCGGCTTCCCGGCGTCGGATCGATTCGGTCAACTGGTAGCCACTCATGCCCGGCATGTTGCAATCGGTCATCACCAGGTCGAAGGTGCCGGATTGCCACTGCATCAACGCGTCCTCCCCGTTGTCGCAGGCCACCACCCGGTGCCCGAGGAACATCAGCTGCTGGCTCAGGACCATGCGATTGGCGCTCAAGTCGTCCACCACCAGCACCTCGATGCTGCGACTGGGCGGACGCTCGGCAGGCACCTCCTGCGACCGCTCCAGATCATCACTGAGGCGCTCCAGATACAGCTCGATGGTCACCAGGGTGCCAGCCCCGGGCTCGCTGGCCAGGTGAATCCGCCCGCCCATCAGTTCCACCAGTTGCCGACAGATACTCAAGCCCAGCCCGGTACCGCCATAGGCCAGGGAGGTCGTGGCATCAGCCTGGGCAAAGGGGGTGAACAGCCTGGCCTGCTGCTCGGCACTGATACCCGGACCGGTATCGGCAACACTGATACGCAGGCACTCGACACCGGAAGCGTCGGGGTGGCGCTCGACCATCAGCCGTACTTCACCTTCGGCGGTGAACTTCAGGGCGTTGCTCACCAGATTGTGCAGGACCTGGCGCAGGCGCAATGGATCGAACAGATAGCGGCCCCGGGCTTCTTCATTGAAGACCAGCAGCAAACGCACCCCCTGGTTGCGCGCCGTCACCTCGAACAACTGCCGGATGCTGTCGAAAAACGGCTTGAGCGCGGTGACTTGCGGCGCCAGCTGCATGTAGCCGGCCTCGATCTTGGCCAGGTCGAGGCTGTCGCCCATCAGGCTGATCAACTCCTGGGCAGACTGATAAGCCACCCGCAAGGCCTCGGAGAAAGGTACGCCACGCACCCTGGCCTGCTCCTTCTCCAATTCCAGCAGGCCGATGATGGCCGTCATGGGAGTGCGGATCTCGTGGCTCATGGTGGACAGAAACGCACTTTTCGCAGCATTGGCCTGGTCGGCGGCCTGGCGCGCATCCACCAACTGGTTCTCCAGGCGCTTGCGCTCGGTGATGTCGATCCAGCCCCCCAGCAGGCCCTGCAACTGCCCCTGGGCACTGTAGAACGGCACCGTCCATTGATAGACATCGATCGGCCCGTCCCGGGACTCCACCTGCCGGTCGTTGAACACCGACTCTTCGGACTCCAGCAACTGCATGATCTCGCCGTGCAACTGGCGGGCGGTTGCCGGCGGCAGCAGGTCCAGCTCCGTCAGCCGACGCCCCTGGATCAGGTCCAGACGGGTCCCCAGCTGTTGCTCATAACTCCTGTTGCAGGTAATCAGCCGCCCTTCCAGGTCCCGGACAAAGATCGGGTTGGGAATGCCATCGAGCAAGGCACGCTTGAACACCAGTTGATCGCTGAGCCGTTGTTCGGCCTGCACTCGCTGCTGGATCTGGCGCTTGAGCCGGCTGTTCCAGACCAGGGAGATCAGCCCGAACAGCAGCGCAGTGGTAATGACCCAGTACACCCAGGTCGGCACCCGTTGCCAGACCGGCATCGGCACCGGCGTGGCTCCCAGCCACTTCAGGCGGATGGCGCTGAGTTCCGCCACCGGCAAGGCCTCCAGGGCCTTGTTGAGGATGCTCAGCAGCTCGGGCTGGTCCTTGCGCACGGAAAACTCGTCGGCGGACCAGGTGCCCTCGACACTGCGCCCCACCCGCAGGCCATCGTCGGCAGGGCCCAGGGCCTGGACCTGGACTTCGTTCTGGATGGTCGCCATGGCCTGGCCACTGCGCACCAGGGCGCGGGCCTCCTCATAGCTGGCGACACTGCGCAGGCTGATATCGGGATAGTTGCGACGAATATAGCTCTCCAGGGTATGCCGGGCCGGAAGCGCCAATACTTCCCCGGCCATCTGCTTCAGGCTGCTCAAGCGCCGATCCTCCGGGCGCACCACGAACACCCAGGCAGCGCCACCGAAGGTATGGGAGAAATTCAGGAACAGGCGCCGATCATCACTGGCGGTCAGGGTCGAGGTCATCTGTGCCTGGCCGCTTTCCAGCAGCTCCAGGGTCTGCGCGGTGGACTGGCTTTCCTTCTGCACGAACTGCAGCCCGGTCATCAGCGAGATACGGCTGAGCAGATCGATGTTCAGGCCAACCCAGCGCCCTTCCTTGTCCTTGAACACGTGGGGCGGGTACTGCTGGGAGGCCACCAGCACATGCTGGTGCTGAAGAATCCAGGCCTGCTCCTGGGCGCTGAGCTCGATCCGCTCGCTGGAAATACTGGTCCCGAGACCGGTGGTCCAGCGCGCCTGGATTTCCCGGCGTATGGACTCGTCGATGCTTTGCAGGGCCTGCTCCAGCATCTGCGCCAGCTGCGGGTTACTGTCCCGGGTGGCGAAGGCGAAGCCGGTGGGCGGCAAGCGGCTTTCAACGCGGATCCGCACCGCCAGGTAGGGGCGCAGGGCCTTGTAGGCGCGAACAATCACCTCGTTGCCGATAAAGGCGTCGGTATCCCCCTGGTTCAGCGCCTCCAGGCCACTGTAGAGGTTCGGCGAGAGCATGACCTGGCTGTCCGGGTAGGCGGCGTGGACTTGGGCGGCGTTGGCGTAGCCATCCAGCAGCACCACTTTCTTGCCCCGCAGATCATCACCCAGATCCGGCTCGTCGCGGCGCACCACCACCACGGAACGGTCGGGCATGTAGTCACTGGTAAACCGCAGCCCGGATACGCCACGCTCGTAGCCATTGGCACTGGTCAGCACATCGATGGTGCCGTTGCGCAGCGCCTCCACCGCCTGTTCGCGCTCGGCAAAGCCCAGCACCTCCATCCCGACTCCCAGCCGCTCGCCCACCAGGCTCAGGTAGTCGGCGCTGATGCCCTGGTAACGGTTACGATCGCGGGTGATATCGATGGGCTGGTAATCGTCGATCGCGATCCCCACTCGCAGGGTCGGGTGGGCCTGCAGCCACTGGCGCTGGGCTGGCGCCAACTCCAGTGGCTCCAGATCGACAAAGGCCCGCACCAATTTGAATGGCAGGCTCTTCGCCACGCTGGCCAGGGCCGGCTCCCAGGGCAATGACCAGGCCAGCAGGCAGGCGACAAGCAGGCACAAGCCCCTGGGCATCCGAAAAGTTCGGCGATTCATCATCCAGGCCTCCCTGCCCCTGACGGGCCCCGCCCGTGCAGCAGCTTGAAAAAACAAAGCCCGTCAGAAGACGGGCTTAGTGGTCGACAAGGCCAATCTATCAGAGCGGCTTGCCACGGTTGCCGTGCTGGCTGACAAAAGCCTGCACTGCTTTCAGGTCGTTGGCCAGGACTGTGCAGCGCTCTTCACGCTGAAACAGGTCGGTCAGGTGGGCCGGCAGCTCCAGGGCCTTGCCGACACCGGCCTTTTCCACCGCTTCCGGGAACTTCACCGGGTGCGCGGTGCCCAGGATCACCATCGGTGTATCCAGGCTGCGGCGGCACTCGCGAGCGGCCTTGACCCCTATCGCGGTGTGCGGATCCAGCACTTCACCGGTCTGGGCGAAGACCTCGGCAATGGTCTCGCAGGTCTCTTCGTCATTCACCGCCAGGGAGTCGAACAGCTTGCGCGCTTCGGTCCAGCGATCTTCCTCGACGCTGAAGCCGCCGCCCTGCTTGAAACTCTCCATCAGCCCGGCCAGGGCCGCGCCATTGCGTCCGTGCAGGTCGAACAGCAGGCGCTCGAAGTTCGACGAGACCATGATGTCCATCGATGGCGACAGGGTCGCGTGCAGGGTTTCCTTGACGTACTGGTTGCCGCTCATGAAGCGGTGCAGGATGTCGTTGCGGTTGGTGGCGACGATCAGCTGGCTGATGGGCAGGCCCATGTTGCGCGCCAGGTAACCGGCGAAGATGTCGCCGAAATTGCCGGTGGGCACCGAGAACGCGATGGAGCGCGCCGGGCCGCCCAGCTGCAGGGCCGCGTGGAAGTAGTAGACGATCTGGGCCATGATCCGCGCCCAGTTGATCGAGTTCACCGCCACCAGGCGCGTGCCTTTGAGGAAGCCCTGGTCGGCGAAGCTGGCCTTGACCATTTCCTGGCAGTCGTCGAAGTTGCCTTCGATGGCGATGTTGTGGATGTTCTCGCCGAAGATGGTGGTCATCTGCCGACGCTGCACCTCGGACACCCGGTTGTGCGGGTGCATGATGAAGATATCGACGTGCTCGCAGGCCTTGCAGCCTTCGATGGCCGCCGAACCGGTATCACCGGAAGTGGCGCCCATGATCACCACGCGCTCGCCGCGCTTGGACAGCACATGATCAAGCAGGCGACCCAGCAGCTGCAGGGCGAAGTCCTTGAACGCCAGGGTCGGGCCGTGGAACAGTTCCAGCACCCACTCGTTGCCGTTCAGCTGGCGCAGCGGCGCCACGGCGCTGTGGGCGAAGACGCCGTAGGTTTCCTCGAGGATCTTCTTGAAGTCGGCGTCGGCAATGCTGCCGGTGACGAACGGGCGCATCACCCGGAACGCCAGCTCGTGATACGGCAGGCCGGCCCAGGAGGCGATCTCTTCCTGGGTGAAGCGCGGCAGGTTCTCCGGCACATAGAGACCGCCATCACTGGCCAAGCCGGCCAGCAGCACATCTTCGAAATTCAGGGCCGGTGCCTGGCCACGGGTACTGATATAGCGCATAAGTGCAAACCTTCGGTTTGAGCTGCAAGCTATCAGCTACAAGCTGCAAGCCAGGGCCGCTCGGCTCCTGACTTGCCGCTGGTTGCTTGAAGCTTGCCGCTGCTTCAATTGAGATGTTCGACGCGGATACGCATCACTGGGCCAACGACGCCCTGCAGGGCTTCCAGGGCGGTGATCGCATCGTTGATGTGCTGCTCCAGAACGCGGTGGGTCAGCAGGATCATCGGCACCAAGCCGTCCTGCTCTTCCACTTCCTTCTGCATGATCGACTCGATGTTGATGCCACGCTCGGAAAGGATGCTCGCCACCTGGGCCAGTACGCCTGGGTGATCCTTGGCCTGGATCCGCAGGTAATAGGCACTTTCGCAGGATTCGATCGGCAGGATCGGATGATCCGACAGCGAGTCGGGCTGGAAGGCCAGGTGCGGCACGCGGTTTTCCGGGTCGCTGGTCATGGCGCGGACCACGTCCACCAGGTCGGCCACCACCGAGGAAGCGGTCGGTTCCATGCCGGCGCCAGCGCCGTAGAACAGGGTCGAACCGGCAGCATCACCATTGACCATCACCGCGTTCATCACGCCGTTGACGTTGGCGATCAGGCGATCGGCAGGGATCAGCGTCGGGTGCACCCGCAGCTCGATGCCGGCCTCGGTGCGGCGCGCCACACCCAGGTGCTTGATGCGGTAGCCCAGGGCCTCGGCGTAGTTCACATCGGCGGTGGTCAGCTTGGTGATGCCTTCGGTGTAGGCCTTGTCGAACTGCAGCGGGATGCCAAAAGCGATGGACGCCAGGATGGTCAGCTTGTGGGCAGCATCGATGCCTTCGACGTCGAAGGTCGGATCGGCCTCGGCATAACCCAGGGCCTGGGCCTCGGCCAGCACGTCTTCGAAGGTGCGGCCCTTCTCGCGCATTTCCGAGAGGATGAAGTTGCCGGTGCCGTTGATGATCCCCGCCAGCCAGTTGATGCGGTTGGCCGACAGGCCTTCGCGGATCGCCTTGATCACCGGAATGCCACCGGCCACGGCCGCTTCGAAAGCGACGATCACGCCCTTCTCCTGGGCCTTGGCGAAAATCTCGTTACCGTGCACAGCGATCAGCGCCTTGTTCGCGGTAACCACGTGCTTGCCGTTCTCGATGGCCTTGAGCACCAGGTCACGGGCCACGGTGTAGCCACCCACCAGCTCGATGACGATATCGATCTCGGGATTGGTGGCCACGGCGAAGACATCGTTGGTAATCGCAATACCGGTCGTTTGGAACTGCGGCTTTGGCGTACGGGTAGCAATCTGCGCTACTTCGATTCCACGCCCGGCACGGCGGGCAATCTCCTCGGCGTTGCGCTGAAGTACGTTTAGGGTACCGCCACCGACAGTACCCAGCCCACAGATGCCTACTTTGACCGGATTCACTCTGAACTCCCCATAAAACGGCCGACTCTAGGCCGGCCGTGGAATACAGCCGCAAACTGCGCGGCTCTCTATTAATGGCCCGCCCGCTTTCACCGGCGAGCCATGATCGTCAAAGGCTAGCGTGACGATGCAGGATTATTTCGCACCCAGTGCCAGTTTGGCGATCTGCGGTGCCGGCTGATAGCCGGGAATCACTTGCCCATCGGCGAGGACGATGGCCGGGGTGCCGTTGACACCAATCGACTGGCCCAGGGCGAATTGCTTGGATACCGGGTTGGCGCACTTGGCGGCCTTGATTTCCTTGCCGTCGACCATCTTGTCCATGGCGGCTTTCTTGTCCGCCGAGCACCAGACCGCCTGCAGCTGTTCATCACCCGGGGAACCCAGGCCCTGACGCGGGAAGGCCACATAACGCACTTCAACGCCCATCTTGTTCAGCTCGGGCACTTCAGCGTGCAGCTTGTGGCAGTACGGGCAGGTGGTGTCGGTGAACACGGTGATGTGGGTCTTGGTCTCGCCAATGGCCGGATAGACCACAGTTTCCGCGACCGGAATGCCATTGATCAACTTGGAAATGCCCAGGCGCTCGGTTTTTTCGGTCAGGTTGACCGGCTTGCCGTCCTTGAGCTGGAACAGATAGCCCTGGACCACGAACTGGCCGTCGGCGCTGGCGTACAGCACCCGGCTGCCCTTGAGCTTGACTTCGTACAGGCCGCCCATGGGGCTGGCGGTAATGCTTTCCACCGGCGTTTCGAGCTGCAGGGTCTCGAGGCTCTTGCGGATGGCTTTCTCGGCACTGTCATCGGCCATGGCGAAGGTGCTGAGCAGCGCCAGGGAGGCGGCGGCAAAAATCTGGGTCAAGCGCATGGGAACTCCTGAAGGCGGGCAAATGGGCCACTCGCGGCGATCACCATGGCAACCGCTCGCAAACAGCCGTTTTGCAAACCGGCAAAGCCTATCACATCTGTTTGCCGGCACCGACTACGGGCGACGCAAAGCGCGGCCCGGAAGGCAAATCAACCCCGCGGATGGTGCTTGGCGTGCAGATCTTGCAAACGGGCACGGGCCACATGGGTATAGATCTGGGTGGTGGACAGGTCGCTGTGGCCCAGCAGCATCTGCACCACTCGCAGGTCGGCGCCGTGGTTGAGCAGGTGGGTGGCGAAGGCATGGCGCAGGGTATGGGGCGACAGCGCCTTGCCGATCCCCGCCACCTTGGCCTGGTGCTTGATCCGATGCCAGAAGGTCTGCCGGGTCATCTGCTCGCCCCGCAGGCTGGGGAACAGCACGTCGCTGGGGCGCCCGCCCAGCAGCTCGGCCCGGGCATCGCGCATGTAGCGCTCGACCCAGACAATCGCCTCCTCGCCCATGGGCACCAGGCGCTCCTTGCTGCCCTTGCCCATGACCCGCAATACACCCTGGCGCAGGTTGACCTGTTCAAGGGTCAGGCTGATCAGTTCGGTAACCCGCAGGCCACAGGCATACAGCACTTCGAGCATGGCCCGGTCGCGCTGGCCGATGGCCTCGCTCAAGTCCGGTGCGGCCAGCAGCGCGTCCACATCCGCTTCCGACAGTGACTTGGGCAGCGGACGCCCCAGCTGTGGCATGTCGATCTGCAGGGTGGGATCGATTTCGATCAGCTTTTCTCGCAGCAAATAGCGATAGAAACCACGCACGCCCGAGAGAAACCGCGCCGTCGAGCGAGGCTTGTAGGCCTGCTCCACACGCCAGGCCAGGTGATCGAGAATCAGCTCGCGCCCGGCCCGAGGCAGCTCCAGCCCTTGCTCCTGCAGCCAGCCATTGAACAGCGCCAGGTCGCTGCGGTAGGCATCGCGGGTATTGTCGGACAGGCCTTTCTCCAACCACAGGGCGTCGAGGAAACGGTCGATCAGGGGATGGTCGATGGCAGGCATAAAGACTCGAAAGACGCGACCCAGGGGCCGCGCGCAAAAAAATAGTGAACTGCGCGGAGGGTCGCTAGTCTTTCATAGCCAGCCATTTTCAGGAACAGGGTGCATTGATGAGCGAACAACAGATTCTGCTGGCTTTCGGCGGCATTGGCGCGGCAGCGCTGGGCTGCCAGTGGCTGGCCTGGCGATTGAAGCTGCCGGCCATTCTGTTCCTGCTGCTGAGCGGCATTCTTGCCGGGCCCATACTGGGCTGGCTCGACCCCCAGGAAATGTTCGGCCCGCTGCTGATGCCCCTGGTGTCCCTGGCCGTGGCGCTGATCCTGTTCGAGGGCAGCCTGACCCTGCACCTCTCGGAATGGCGCGAGATCGGCAGCGTGGTGCACCGCCTGGTGACCGTCGGCGCCCTCTCCACCTGGGCGGTGATCACCCTGGCGACCCACTGGCTGCTGGGGTTCGACTGGATGCTGGCGCTGCTGTTCGGCACCCTGACCCTGGTCACCGGACCGACGGTGATCGTGCCCATGCTGCGGGTGGTACGGCCCAAGGCCTCGATCGCCAATATCCTGCGCTGGGAAGGCATCGTCATCGACCCCATCGGCGCCCTGCTGGCGGTGGTGGTGTACAGCTTCATCATCGCCAGCGCCGCCGGCGAAGGCCTGAGCCACAGCCTGCTGACCTTCGGCGGGGTGATTCTCTGCGGCAGCCTGTTCGGCATTGCCGGAGGCTGGGTGCTGGGCAGCATCATGCGCCGCCAGTGGCTGCCGGAATACCTGCACAACCTGGCAACCCTGGCCGCGGTGCTGGGCATCTTCATCGCCTCCAACCAGGTGATGCACGAATCCGGGCTGCTGGCGGTGACCCTGATGGGCATGTGGATGGCCAACATGAAGGGCGTGGATGTACGACACATCCTGCACTTCAAGGAAAACCTCAGCGTGCTGCTGATTTCCGGACTGTTCATCCTCCTGGCGGCGCGCCTGGACCTCAAGGCGCTGATCGCCCTGGGCCCGCTGGTGCTGATCCTGCTGCTGGTGATCCAGTTCATCGCCCGGCCACTGAACGTGCTGCTGTCCACCGCCGGGTCGAGCCTCAACTGGCGCGAGCGCGCCTTGCTGGCCTGGATCGCGCCGAGGGGTATCGTCGCGGCCGCGGTGTCGGCGATCTTCGCCATCCGCCTGGATGAAGCCGGCCATGAGGGGGCATTGCTGCTGGTGCCCCTGACCTTTGCCGTGATCATCGGCACCGTGGTTCTGCAAAGCGCCACGGCGCGGCCCTTGGCGCGCCTGCTGAAAGTCGCCGAGCCGGCCCCCAGCGGTTTCCTGATCGTCGGTGCCAACGGCCCGGCGCGGACCATCGGCAAGGCCTTGCAACAGCTGGGCAGCCGGGTGCTGTTGACCGATTCGAGCTGGGAAAACATTCGCGCCGCGCGCATGGAAGGCCTGCCCATCTATTTCGGCAATCCGGCCTCGCAGCACGCTGACGCCCATCTGGACCTGGTGGGCCTGGGCCACCTGCTCGCGCTTTCGCCCTCAGGCGAATTGAACACCCTGGCCGCCATGCGCTTTCGCCACGACTTCGGCCACCAGCGCCTGTTCGCCCTGGCCAACAGCCAGGAAAGCCGGCGCACCGACAAGCACCGCGCCAGCCATGAACACCGCGGCCAGTTGCTGGGCAGCGAGGCCCTGACCTACACCAAGCTGGCCAGCCTGCTGGGCCAAGGCGCCGAACTGTACAGCACCCACCTCACCGAAGGCTTCGGCTGGGACGACTACCAGGCCCTGCATGGCGAACGCGCCACCTTGCTGTTCGCCCGTGACAGCAGCGGCTGGGTGCATGTGGTCACCCCGGAAAGCAGCCTCAAGCCCGCGGCGGGCTGGACCCTGCTGGCCCTGGTCCTGCCCGAGCCCCTCTAACCCCCCCTTGTAGGAGCTGACTTGCCAGCGAAGAGGCCCGAAAGCGCCCTCGCCGGCCAGCCGACTCCTACACCGCGAACCCTGGCAACACCGGCACCGGACGCTTGTCGTCATCGATGGCGACAAAGCTGAACAGACCATGGATGGCCTTCTCCCGCCCGTCGCAGCTCATGCTTTCGACAAAGACTTCCACCTCGACCTTGAGGCTGGTATTGCCCACCTTCACCACCCGCCCCACCAGCTCGACAATGGAGCCGGCGGCAATCGGGTGATTGAAGTCGATACGATCGGTGGACACCGTGACCAAAGGCAGGCGGCAGAAACGCGTGGCGGCGATAAACGACACTTCGTCCATCCAGGCCAGGGCGGTGCCGCCGAACAGGGTGTTGTGGTGGTTGGTGGTGGACGGGAATACCGCCTTGGTCACCCGGGTCACCGAGAGCTCGGTCCGACGGGTGATTTCTTGCTCGCGAGGGGACATGGATCGACTGCCTGAAACACTGGAAAGGGATAAATGACGGGCAACAAAAAAGCAGCCCGTAGGCTGCTTTTTTCTGCATCGGAAGCTGGACTTAAGCCAGTTTTTCCTTGATGCGAGCTGCTTTACCCGACAGGTCGCGCAGGTAGTACAGCTTGGCTTTACGCACGTCACCGCGACGCTTGACAGCCATGCTGTCGATCTGCGGGCTGTAGGTCTGGAAAGTACGCTCTACGCCAACACCGTTGGAGATTTTACGTACGGTGAACGCGCTGTTCACACCGCGGTTGCGCTTGGCGATAACTACGCCTTCGAACGCCTGCAGACGGGAACGATCGCCTTCCTTCACTTTCACCTGAACGACAATGGTGTCGCCCGGGGCAAAGGCTGGGATCTCTTTGGTCATCTGCTCTGCTTCGAGTGCAAGGATGATTTTGTTGGTCATGCTGTGCTCCTAAGGTAAATCGTCGGATCTACCATCGATACGTTGTTAACTATCGTCCCGCTCGCGGAGATATTCCTCGAGCAGCTTCTTCTCTTCTCCAGAAAGCGAGCGGCTTTCCAGAAGATCGGCGCGTCGTTCATAGGTCCGACCAAGGGACTGCTGTAAACGCCAACGCCGGATGTGTGCGTGGTTGCCACTTAGCAACACGTCGGGAACACGCTGATCCGCATACACCTCCGGTCGGGTGTAGTGCGGGCAATCCAGCAGACCGTCCGTGAAGGAATCTTCCTCCGCGGAATCCACATGCCCTAAAGCTCCGGGCAGCAGTCGCGTAACCGCATCAATCAGGACCATCGCCGGCAGCTCGCCACCGGAGAGTACATAGTCGCCAATCGACCACTCTTCATCGACATGAGCTTCAATAAAACGCTCGTCAATGCCTTCATAACGACCAGCAATCAGGATCAATGCATCCTCGTTCGCCAACTCGCGTACCGCCGACTGATTCAGTTGGCGGCCTTGGGGCGACAGGTAGATCACCTTCGCACCCTCCCCGGCTGCGTTCCTGGCCTGTACCAGTGCATCCTCCAGGGGCTTGATCTTCATCACCATGCCAGGGCCACCGCCAAACGGGCGATCGTCCACAGTGTGATGTCGATCCGTGGTGTAGTCTCGCGGATTCCAACAGGTGAGCTGCAACAGCCCCTGTTTCACCGCGCGGCTGGTTATGCCGTAGTCGCTGATGGCGGAAAACATCTCGGGAAACAAACTGATCACTTCTACGCGCAAATTAGCCACGTTTAGAAGTCCGCGTCCCATTCCACCTTCATCTCGCCCGCGGCCAGGTCGACGGCCAACACGCATTGCTCGGTATAGGGCAACAGGCGTTCGCGATCATCCAGGCTGCCAGCGCAAGGCTTGACCACCATTACATCGTTCGAGCCGGTCTCCAGCAGGTGATCGACCTGTCCGAGCAGTTGCCCGAGGGTGTCGATAACCTTGAGACCTTGCAGCTGGTACCAGTAGTACTCGCCGTCGGTCAGTTCAGGGAACAGGCTGCGGGGCACGCAGATCTCGTAACCGGCCAGAAGACGAGCTTCTTCACGATCATCAAGACCCTTGAGCTTCGCGACCAGGAACTTATCGTTCCCGCGTCCACTGACCAGCTCAACCTGCTTCACGCTACCTTCGCGCTTGAGCGTCCAGGTTTTGTAGTCCAACAGGTTTTTAATCGGATCAGTAAAGGAAAAGACCTTCACTTCGCCGCGAACGCCATGAACAGAGTAGATTTTGCCGATAACGATCAAATCATCAGCAGGAGCTGGCGTCGCGTTCATAGGGTTCAGGCTGCAGCCTTAGCCGATTCCTTCAGCAACTGAGCAACACGCTCAGAAGGCTGTGCACCCACGCTCAGCCAGTAGGCTACGCGCTCTTGGTTCACGGACAGGCGGACTTCTTGACCACGAGCGATCGGGTTGAAGAAGCCAACTTGTTCCTTGTGCGAACCGTCACGTGGGTTACGGCTGTCGGTTACGGTCAAGTGGTAAAACGGGCGCTTTTTGGAGCCGCCAAGGGCAAGACGGATTGTTAGCATGTGAACATCGTTCCTGTAGTCGGTGCTGCAAATCTAAATGCACAGCGGGCATGGGTGCCCGAAAGGCCGCATATTCTAAGGAATATCCGGACTTTTGCAAATGACTTTTTCCGGCGCCCATCGGCCGCCACTCAGATTTGCCATGGAGCCGTCGCAAGCGACAGCGGGTCAGCGCGCCTCGGGTGGAGGCTGGCTGGAGATTCCACGTCCCCGTGGAAGAGCGCCGGCATGACTGCCGGCGCGGATTCTTTACATTTTCGGCATGCCGCCGCCGGGCAGCATACCGCCCATGCCGCGCATCATCTTGGCCATTCCGCCCTTGGCGGAGAACTTCTTCATCATCTTCTGCATCTGCTTGTGCTGCTTGATCAAGCGACCGATGTCCTGCACCTGGGTGCCGGAACCCATGGCGATCCGGCGCTTGCGCGAACCGCTGATCAGTTCAGGGTCGCGGCGCTCGGCCGGGGTCATGGAGTTGATGATGGCTTCCATCTGCTTGAACTGCTTCTCGGCTGCGCCCTGGGCATTGCCCATCTGCGCCAGGTTGACGCCACCGATGTTCGGCAGCTTGTCCATCAGGCCACCGAGGCCGCCCATGTTCTTCATCTGTTGCAGTTGGTCGCGGAAGTCTTCGAGGTCGAAGCCCTTGCCCTTCTTCAGTTTTTTAGCAAGCTTGTCGGCTTTGTCTTTATCGAGGGTCTGTTCGGCCTGCTCGATCAGGCTGAGCACGTCGCCCATGCCGAGAATCCGCGAAGCAATACGCTCCGGGTGGAACGGTTCCAGGGCTTCGGTCTTCTCGCCCATGCCGATGAACTTGATCGGCTTGCCAGTGATGGCCCGCACCGACAGCGCGGCACCGCCACGGGCGTCACCGTCGACCTTGGTCAGGATCACCCCGGTCAGCGGCAGCGCGTCGCCAAAGGCCTTGGCGGTGTTGGCGGCGTCCTGACCGGTCATGGCGTCGACCACGAACAGGGTTTCCACCGGTTTGACCGCAGCGTGCAGGGCCTTGATCTCGCCCATCATCTCTTCATCGATGTGCAGGCGACCGGCGGTGTCGACGATCACTACATCGATGAACTTGAGTTTCGCTTCCTTTATAGCCGCTTCGGCGATGGCCACCGGCTTCTGGCTCAGGTCCGACGGGAAGAAGGTGACGCCGATGTCATTGGCCAGGGTTTCCAGCTGTTTGATCGCCGCCGGACGGTAGACGTCCGCGGACACCACCATCACACTCTTTTTCTTGCGCTCCTTGAGAAAGCGCGCGAGTTTGCCGGCGGTGGTGGTCTTACCGGCACCCTGCAGGCCGGCCATCAACACCACGGCGGGCGGCACGGCACTCAGGTTCAGGTCTTCGTTGGCCGCGCCCATCAGGCTTTCCAGCTCGGCCTGGACGATCTTCACAAAAGCCTGGCCCGGGGTCAGGCTGCGGGACACTTCGGTGCCGACCGCACGCTCCTTCACCGAATTGACGAAGTCCTTGACCACCGGCAGGGCAACGTCGGCTTCGAGCAACGCCATGCGCACTTCACGCAGGGTGTCTTTGATGTTGTCCTCGGTCAGCTTGGCCTTGCCGGTGACATGGCGCAGCGTCTGCGAGAGACGGTCGGTTAGGTTTTCAAACATGCTCGATCCTTTCAGGCCCAGGGTAGACCGGGGTAATGGCGGCCCAGAGCGTGATAAACAAGTGCTCGATGAGCCTGCGGCGTGGGCAGGTCGCGGATTATAGCGAAGACTGTGCGTGCCGGACACCTCGCCGTCTGCTTGGGTGGTCTTTCAGGGCTGTGGGTTCTATGCCAAACTCAGCGGCTTTCGGGCTTGCCTAACAGGATTTATGCTCCCCTTGTCACCCAGTTTGCTACCCACCCTCGCCGCCGCCGTCCTTTATGCCGCTGCGACCCTCTATCAAGGCTCTCGCCTGGCTTCCGGCGCCAAGGCCGAGAAACGCCTGCTGGTCACTCTCGGCGTACTGGCGCTGCTCGCCCACGCTGCCAGCCTGGTCACCCACCTGGTGACTCCGGTCGGCCTGGGCCTGGATTTCTTCAGTGCTGCCAGCCTGATCGCCGCCGCGGTGATTGCCCTGAGCCTGCTGGCCTGCTCGCGGATTCCCGTGGAGAACCTGCTGGTGCTGCTGTTCCCCCTCGGCGCCCTGACGGTGCTGCTGGCGCAGTTCGTGCCTACCGGCACGGTGCCGGTGATCGACGAGGAACCCGGGATCCTGGCTCACATCCTGCTGTCGATCCTGGCCTACGGCATGTTCACCATCGCGGTGTTCCAGGCCTTGCTGCTGCTGGTGCAGGATCACCAGTTGAAGAACAAGCATCCTTCCGGACTGATCAGGAACTTCCCGCCGCTGCAGACCATGGAAAGCCTGCTGTTCGGCTTCCTGTGGGCCGGCTGGACCCTGCTGTCGCTGTCGCTGATTTCCGGCTGGTTGTTCGTCGAGAACCTGTTTGCCCAGCACCTGGTGCACAAGACCCTGCTGGCCTGCCTGGCCTGGGTGGTGTTCAGCGTGCTGCTGTGGGGCCGCAACCGCCTCGGCTGGCGTGGGCACAAGGCGATTCGCTGGACCCTGGCGGGATTCTGCCTGCTGATGCTGGCGTATTTCGGCAGCAAGCTGGTTCGTGAATACATCCTGCACATCTGACGACCGGCCATGACCGATTCCCTGCCCTCCGGGCCCATGCTTGCGGTAATTGCCCTGCTCATCGTCTGGTCGGGGTTGTTCACCGCCATCGATGCCGCCCAGCAGCACTTGCTGACCTTGCGCAACGGCTCGCGCCCGGGTGACAAAGCCACAGCACGCCTGGCCTTCCCCAAGGAAAGCCTGATTCTGTGCAACACCTTGTGCCGAGTGCTGGCGGTGATCATCAGCACCTTGCTGGCCCTGTTCTACTGGGCCGAGAGCGGCCCCTGGCTGGCCTGCCTGATCAGTACCTGCTGTCTCCTGGTGCTGGCCGAATACCTGCCGCGAACCCTGGCCACACGCTATCCCGAAGGGACCCTGAGCCTGGGCAACAGCCTGCTGGCCATCCCGATGAAGATCGTCTACCCCCTGGCCTGGCTGCTCAATGCCATCGGCCAGTTGCTGCTGCGGCCGTTTGCCGCCAAGGCCAACGCGGTCAAGCACAGCGACGACGACCCGGCCTTGCTCGACGACGAGCCCGCCAGCCAGGAGCCCCACGCCCTGTCCGGCATCCATGCGCTGGACAACATCACCGTCAATGACATCCTGGTGCCCCGCAGTGAAGTCGACGGCATCAACCTGGACGACTCCATCGACGAGATCATCGCCCAGCTGCGCCTGAACAGACGCACGCGCCTGCCGGTGTTCCACAGCGATATCAACCAGGTGGAGGCCGTGCTCAACACTCGACAGATCCGCCACCTGCTGCCTGACGCCAGCCTGACCAAGGAGGCCTTGCTGGCCGCCTGCCACGAACCCTATTTCGTTCCGGAAAGCACCCCGCTGCAGCTGCAACTGCTCAACTTCCACAAGCAGAAGCGCCGCCTGGGCATGGTGGTGGACGAATACGGCGAAGTCCTCGGCATCGTCACCCTGGAGGACATCCTCGAAGAAATCGTCGGCGAATTCGAAAGCGAGCACAGCCTGGACAACCCCCACATCCATCCCCAGGCCGACGGCCGTTACGTGGTGGAAGGCGCGGCGTCGATCCGCGAGCTGAACAAGAGCCTGGGCTGGCACCTGCCCAGCGACGGCCCCAAGACCCTCAACGGCCTGGTCACCGAAGCCCTGGAAACCATTCCCGACAGCGCCGTGTGCCTGAAGATCGGCCGCTACCGCCTGGAGATCCTCGAGACTGAGGAAAACCGCGTCAGCCGCGTGCTGATCTGGCACACCAGCAGCCTCCCCGCCCTCATCTGACGCCCAACCGCGACCCGCACTGACCGTCATGCTCATGCACACACCGCAAGCCCTGGTGGTTGCAGCAGGATCACCCCGGCTTCGCCCCTGGGCCGCCAGTTGCATCAACTGACTGCCGCTCTGCCCGCGCTTTAATCCTTGTTTGATCGTTAGGGGCCTTTCTATAATCGAGCGGCTTACCCAAGCCCCGCAGCCCCGCGTGCTATCCGCACTCCGCGAGATCCTGCACCACCGATCCGCCCCAAGTTCGACGTCGTTCCCATCCCGAACGACGAACGCACCAAACCCACATCCCTGGGTGCTCGACCATAATAATTCGCTCCACTGGAGCACAGACTGTCAGGGATAACCGCATGACGACCAGCACCACCTACAGCGCCTCCGCGCCTGCCCAACCGACCAACTCCGCCAGCCGGGTGGCCACTGCCAGCTTTATCGGCACCGCCATCGAGTTCTACGACTTCTACGTCTACGCCACCGCCGCCGCGCTGGTGATCGGCCCGGTGTTCTTTCCCCAGACTTCCGGCACTGCGCAGATGCTCTCGGCGTTCCTGACCTTCGGTATCGCCTTCCTCGCCCGCCCCCTGGGCTCGGCCCTGTTCGGTCACTTCGGCGACCGCATTGGCCGCAAGTCGACCCTGGTCGCCTCGTTATTGCTGATGGGGGTCTGCACCACCCTGATCGGCGTGCTGCCGGGCTACGCCAGTATCGGCGCCTGGGCCCCGATCCTGCTGTGCGTGCTGCGTTTCGGCCAGGGCCTGGGGCTGGGCGGCGAATGGGGGGGCGCCGCCTTGCTGGCCACGGAGAATGCCCCGGAGGGCAAGCGCGCCTGGTTCGGCATGTTCCCGCAACTGGGCCCTTCCATCGGCTTTCTTGCCGCCAATGGCCTGTTCCTGGGCCTGGCCATGGGCCTGGATGATGAACAGTTCCGCTCCTGGGGCTGGCGCATTCCCTTTCTGCTCAGCGCTGCCCTGGTGATGGTGGGCCTGTATGTGCGCCTGAAACTGCATGAGACCCCGGTCTTCGCCAATGCCGTGGCGCGCCAGGAACGGGTAAAGATGCCGCTGGTGGAACTGTTCACCCAGTACTGGCAGCCGGTGCTGCTGGGCGCCGCGTCGATGGTGGTGTGCTACGCACTGTTCTACATCTCCACCGTGTTCTCCCTGAGCTACGGCGTCGCCACCCTGGGCTACAGCCGGGAAACCTTCCTCGGCCTGCTGTGCTTCGCGGTGCTGTTCATGGCGGCGGCCACGCCCTTGTCGGCCTGGGCCAGCGACCGTTACGGGCGCAAACCGGTGCTGATCGTTGGCGGGGTACTGGCAATTCTTTCCGGTTTCACCATGGAACCGCTGCTGACCCAGGGCTCCACCGCCGGGGTGGCGCTGTTCCTGTGCATCGAGCTGTTCCTGATGGGGGTGACCTTTGCCCCGATGGGCGCCCTGCTGCCGGAACTGTTTCCGACCCACGTGCGTTACACCGGCGCTTCGGCGGCTTACAACCTGGGGGGTATTGTCGGTGCTTCAGCGGCACCCTTTTTCGCCCAGAAGCTGGTGGCGATGGGTGGCTTGAGCTGGGTTGGGGGGTATGTTTCGGGGGCGGCGATCCTGAGCCTGATCGCGGTGCTGTGCCTGAAGGAAACGCGGCACAATGATTTGAATCGGGTGGCCTGAGCGGCCGCTTCGCGAGCAAGCTCGCTCCTACAGGTTCAATCCGGACCTTGTAGGAGCGAGCTTGCTCGCGATGCTTTTTACAGCTCGACCACTACCGCTTGCGCAGCACGGGTCGCCTTGGCCCTAGCGGCCTCGATCGACTCGTCCCGCGCCAGGGCAACGCCCATGCGCCGCTGGCCGTTGACCTCAGGCTTGCCGAACAAGCGCAGCGCGGTGTCTGGCTCGCTCAGGGCGACGCCGAGGTTGGCGAAGGCGGTCTGGGTGGATTGCCCTTCCACCAGGATCACCGCCGAAGCCGAAGGCCCGAACTGACGGATCAAGGGAATCGGCAAGCCGAGGATCGCCCGCGCATGCAGGGCGAACTGCGACAGATCCTGGGAAATCAGGGTCACCAGGCCGGTGTCGTGAGGGCGCGGCGACACTTCGCTGAACCATACCTGGTCGCCCTTGATGAACAGCTCCACGCCGAACAGGCCGCGACCACCCAAGGCTTCGGTGACCGCCTTGGCCACCCGCTCGGATTCCGCCAGGGCTTTCGGGCTCATGGCCTGGGGCTGCCAGGATTCCTGGTAGTCGCCCTTCTCCTGACGATGGCCGACCGGGGCGCAGAAGGTGGTGCCGCCTACATGGCGCACGGTCAGCAGGGTGATTTCGTAGTCGAAGTCGATAAAGCCCTCGATGATCACCCGGCCCTTGCCGGCACGCCCGCCTTCCTGGGCGTAATCCCAGGCCTTCTGCACGTCATCGACGCTGCGCAGCAGGCTCTGGCCCTTGCCCGAGGAGCTCATCACCGGCTTGACCACGCACGGGAAGCCCAGGTCTTCGACGGCCTTGGAATAGTCTTCGAAGGTATCGGCGAAGTGGTAGGGCGAGGTCGGCAGGTCCAGTTCTTCAGCGGCCAGGCGACGGATGCCTTCGCGGTTCATGGTCAGCGAAGTGGCGCGCGCCGTCGGGATCACGGTAAAGCCTTCGGCTTCCAGTTCCACCAGGGTCGCGGTGGCGATGGCTTCGATCTCCGGCACGATGAAGTGCGGCTTCTCCGCCTCGATCACCGCCCGCAGGGCCGCGCCATCGAGCATGTTGATCACGTGGCTGCGATGGGCCACCTGCATCGCCGGGGCGTTGGCGTAGCGGTCCACGGCAATCACCTCGACCCCCAGGCGCTGCAGCTCGATCACTACTTCCTTGCCCAACTCACCACAGCCACAAAGCAAGACGCGGGTCGCGGTTGGCGACAATGGAGTTCCGATACGAGTCATCTGAAGGTCCTCAAAGGAGCGGATCATCGAGGGCCGAGCGCCAGGCGCGCGACCCATGGGAGAAAGCGCGGCATTTTACATGAACCGCAAGCCTTGGCTCAGCTGGCGCACGCCGCTTTGCGCAAACGCCAGGCCATGGCCAGCCAGACCACGGTGACCCCGGCGAACTTCGAGCCCAGGGCGGTCAGGATCACGCCCGGGGTCAGGGCATCGATCATGCCGAAGAAGATGAAGGTGTCCAGGGGAATGCTCAGGGCCGAGCTGATCCACAAACGGTCGTGCAGCGGCCGCTTGGTGATGCTGAACACCAGCCAGTCGATGCATTCGGAAACAGCGAAGGCCGTGGCGCTGGCCAGGGCAATGGTCGGATCGGACGTCACATAGGACAGCACCAGGGCCGCCAGCATGGCGATGATGGCGCCGTGGCCGAAGCGGGTCTGCACCATGTCCCGCAGGACGAACACCAGCCCACCCCAGGCCGACCAGATGATGTCCAGGTGCGGAGCGGTGGAAAAGGCGTAGTTGATCAGCACGACACTGCTGATATAGGCGATCAGGAAGAGCATGGGGGCGAAGAGTACCTGTCAGGAAGGTGTACAGGTTACTGCAGGCCCGGGGCTGGGCCAAGAAAGCCTTTCGCCGGCAAGCTGGCTGCTGCACAAGATTGCAGGAGCCAGCTTGCCGGGGAAACGAGCGGATCAACTTGCCGAGCTGGAGCCGATCATCCACAGCAGGCCACTGGACTTGGCCCGCTCATGACACAGGGCCAGGACCGCACGCCGCTCGGTATTGTCCATGCGGCTCCAGCGGGTGATTTCATCCACGGTGCGCTGGCAGCCGGTGCAGATATCCTGCTCATCCAGGGCACAGATGCTCACGCAAGGCGAGGCGACGGGTCTTTCCGGGGTAGTCATGACTCTTGCTCAACCAGGTCTCGGGCATAACGTTGAGCATTATGAACGTAGTGCGCGGCGCTGGCCTCAAGCATTTTCTTCTGCGGCTCGGTGAGTTCGCGCACCACCTTGCCCGGCGAGCCCATGACCAGCGAGCCATCGGGAATCTCCTTGCCCTCGCCGATCAGCGAGTTGGCGCCGATGATGCAGTTCTTGCCGATTTTCGCGCCGTTGAGGATCACCGCGTTGATGCCGATCAGGCTGTAGTCGCCCACGGTGCAGCCATGCAGCATGGCGTTATGGCCGATGGTCACGCCGGTGCCGATGGTCAGTGGAAAGCCCATGTCGGTGTGCATCACCGTGCCATCCTGGACGTTACTGTCCTTGCCGATCAGGATCAGCTCGTTGTCGCCCCGCAGCACCGCGTTGAACCACACGCTGGCCCCCTCTTCCAGCTTGACCTTGCCCACCAGCGTGGCATTCGGGGCTACCCAGCTCTGCGGATGGGTGTCGACTCGGGCATCGCCCAGGCGGTATTTCATCTTGTTATCCTCATGGCTCAGGCAGCCGCGGGTTCAGGCCATACGAAGGGATGGCTTCAGGTGTTGATAAAGTTTTTCGGCGGGTGGTGCAGGCTGATCCTGGCGTCGTACAGCAGGTTGACCAGCTCGACGATCATGATCGCGGTCAGGCCCCAGATCTTGTATTCGCCGAAGCGGTAGCTGGGGACGTACCAACTGCGGCCCTGGTAATCGATACGGTGGGTATGCTCGCGAGGGTCCTGGCGAAAGAACTCCAGCGGCACGCTGAAAACAGCGGCGATCTCGGCGTCGTTGGCCAGGTATTCGACATAGTCGGGAATCACCCCGACGTAGGGCGTGACCTTGATGCCGTGCAGGGATATCAACGGACTCAAGGGACCTATGACCTCGACCAGCCCCGGCGGCAGGCCGATCTCTTCCTCGGCCTCGCGCAGGGCGGTGAAGATCAGGTCCGGGTCTTCCGGGTCGCGCCGCCCCCCGGGAAAGGCCACTTCACCACCGTGGGTCGACAGCCCGCTGGCGCGCAAGGTCAGGACCATCTCCGGTTCGTCGCTGCGAGTGATGGGCACCAGCACCGCGGCCTCGGGAAAACGTCGGTCGGTCTCCAGTGTTCGCGGTGTGTATTGGCTTACCCGATGAAGTAGCTCGTCCAGCATGAGGCATCTCGATCTGTTGGCTACCGTGCATCATGCACCAATCCAATCTTCGGCCCAACCCCCGCACCCGGGGCATGTCGCTTAACGACAACTTGCCGACAACGGGGCCGCCGCGCCAAGATAGCCCCAGCCTTTTCGGATACCCAGCATGAAATTTTGCAGCCAGTGCGGCAACCCGGTGACCCAGCGCATTCCCGAAGGCGATTCACGCCTGCGGTTTGTCTGTGATCACTGCCAGACCATTCATTACCAGAACCCCAATATCGTGGCCGGATGCCTTGCCACCTGGGAGGGCAAGGTACTGCTGTGCCGCCGTGCCATCGAGCCGCGCCTGGGCTACTGGACCCTGCCGGCAGGCTTCATGGAGAACGGCGAAACCGTGGAACAGGCAGCCACCCGCGAAACCTTCGAGGAAGCCTGCGCCCGGGTACGCCACCTGAACATCTACACCCTGATCGATGTGCCGCACATCAGCCAGGTGCACGTGTTCTTTCGTGCCGAGCTGGCCGACCTGGACTTTGCCGCCGGCCCGGAAAGCCTGGAAGTGCAACTGTTCGACGAAGCCGACATCCCTTGGTCCGAGCTGGCTTTTCGCACCGTCGGCCGTACCTTAGAATGCTTCTTCGCTGACCGGCGAGCAGCGGCATTTCCAGTGCGCTGCGAATCCATTCCGCCGCTCTCTCAGCCTGCCATCACTTAAACAATAAACGTGCACGCAAGCTCCGTGCGCGCCTGGGGATATCGTGTCAATGCGCTGGTTGCTTGCCCTTCTGTGCTGTTCCGTCGTTACCCTGTCCCAGGCCTCCATGGTGGAAACCCTGGATGGCAAAGTGATCGAAAAGGTCCTGGTCCTCAAATCCGCCCACCAGCTGCAATTGATCAACAACGGCAAGCCGTTGAAGACCTACCGGATTTCCCTGGGCAAGAGGCCCAAGGGCACCAAGCTCATGGAGGGTGACAAGCGCACGCCCGAAGGCCTGTACTGGCTCGACTGGCGCAAGACCAGCGACCGCTACTACCTGGCCATGCACATTTCCTACCCGAACATCACCGATGCCGCCCGCTCGCGGCGTGAAGGCGTGGACCCGGGAGGCATGATCATGATCCACGGCACCCCGGACACCGAGGAGTTTCCGGAGCAGTACTTCCATACCCTGGACTGGACCGATGGCTGCATCGCCATGCGCAACGTCGACATGCGCGAGATCTGGAACCTGGTCAAGGACGGCACCATGATCGAAATCCGCCCTTAAAGCCCTTGCGGGCAAAAATATTTCACTCCCTCCTGCCCTGCCTGGGCACGCATACCACTTCGCGACCCGCCCGGGGTCGCGAGCAGAAGAATGGCTACCACTGCCAGACCGCTCTAATACCACTCGCCTCCTCCCCCCTTGATCCCGCATAAAAAACACCCGGTTTATGGCGCCTTCAGCTGATCAGTGGCGTTGACATGGTATTTAAGTGGTATTAGTTTTTCGCCACTACCGGGCGACAACAACCTAAATAACCGCATCGGAAACCTACTGATGAACCAGCTCCTGACCCTGCGTCCCGACGACACCCAGCCCACCCCGCTGTACCTGCAACTGGCCCGCAACCTGGAAGCGGCGATCCACGCCGGCCAGTGGAAAGCCGAGCAGGCGCTGCCTTCGGAACGCAACCTCAGCGAACTGCTGGGCATCTCCCGGGTCACCGCCCGCAAGGCCCTGGAAGTGCTGTTCGAACAAGGCCTGATCCGCCGCAGCCAGGGCTCCGGCACCTTTATCACGCCACGCCTGGAGCAACCGCTCTCCCGGCTCTCGGGCTTCAGCGAGATGCTGCGCCTCAAGGGGTTCGTGCCAGGTTCGCAATGGCTCGAGCGCACCCTCACCCCGCCCACCCATGAAGAACTGATCCGCCTCGGCCTGTCGCCCAACGACAAGGTGGCGCGGCTCAAGCGCCTGCGCAAAGCCGACGACACGGTGATGGCCATCGAGATGAGCACCCTGCCGGCCCACATCATTCCCCACCCTGAGGCAGTCGGCGACTCGCTCTACGAATACCTCGACAGCATCCGCCGCCCCGTGGTCCGCGCCCTGCAACACATCCAGGCGATCAATGCCTCGGACGAGTTTGCCGCCCTGGTGGGGATCGCCCCGGGCACTGCGATGCTGCTGATGACCCGGGTCGGCTACCTGGAAGACAACACGCCGATCGAAGTCACCGACACCTATTGCCGCAACGACTACTACGACTTCGTCGCTGAACTGCGACGCTGACCCGCGCCCCTGGTGCCAGAGAACTCCCCATGTCCGAAGACAATATCCTCACCCCCCAAGGCTGGATCCGCGGCCGCCTGGTCCACCGCGACGGCAAGGTCCTGAGCATCGAGGGCCAGCCTTGCGATCCGGCAGACAACGACCTGCCCTACCTGCTGCCGGGCTTTATCGACCTGCATGTGCATGGCGGTGGCGGCAAGGACATCATGGAGGGCACCGCAGCGTTCGATACCATCACCCGTACCCACCTGCGCTTCGGCACCACGTCGCTACTGGCCACCACCATGACCGCGCCGACCGCCGAGATCACCCGGGTCCTGGGCGAGCTGGGGACCTACGCCGAACAACGCCCCCAGGGCTGTGCCCGGGTCCTGGGCGTGCACCTGGAAGGCCCCTACATCAACCCCGGCAAACTCGGCGCCCAGCCCAACTTCGCCCACACCGCGCTGCTGGCGGAGGTCGAGCAATACCTTGCCCTGGCGCCGATCCGGGTGATCACCATCGCCCCGGAAATCGCCGGCCACGACGGCCTGATCCGCGCCCTCAGTACCCGGGGCGTGCGCATGCAGATCGGCCACACCCTGGGCAGCTACGAAGAAGGCGTGGCCGCCCTCGCCGCCGGAGCCACCAGCTTCACCCACCTGTACAACGCCATGAGCCCGCTGCATCACCGTGAGCCAGGCATCGTCGGTGCCGCCCTGGCCCATGCCCAGTACGCCGAATTGATTCCCGACCTGCTGCACGTCCATCCCGGTGCCATGCGCGTGGCCCTGCGCTCGATCCCGTGCCTGTACTGCGTCACCGATTCCACGGCCGCCGCCGGCATGCCGGACGGCGAATACAAGCTCGGCAGCCACACCGTGACCAAGTGCCTGGGCGGGGTGCGCCTGCCGGACGGCACCCTGGCCGGCAGCACCCTGACCATGGACCAGGCGCTGCGCAACCTGGTGAAGATCGGCCTGCCCCTGGCCGAAGCCTCGCAGCGACTTTCGCAATATCCCGCCGACTACCTCGGCATACCCGAGCGCGGCCGCCTGCAGCCCGGCAGCTGGGCCGACAGCGTGCGCCTGGACCGCGCACTCACACTGACCGCCGTCATGGTCGAAGGAGAAGACATTGACTTCAAAAATGCTTGAAGAGGCGCTGTCCTCGCACACGGCCGTGCACAGCCAGTTGCTGCACCTGGACCCGTCGCTGATCGAGGTCGCCGGCCGCCTGCGGCGCCAGCCGCCGCAAGTGGCAATGACCGTGGCCCGGGGCAGCTCCGACCACGCCGCCAGCTACTTCGCCTACCTGACCATGCAGCAGGTGGGTATCCCGGTGGCCTCGCTGCCGATGTCGGTGGTGACCATGCAACAGGCCCCGCTGCGGGTCAGCGGCCAGGCGGTGTTCGCCTTCTCGCAGTCAGGGCAGAGCCCGGACCTGGTGAACAGCGTGCGCCTGCTGCGCAAGCGTGGCGCCCTCAGCGTGGCCATGGTCAATGCGGAGAACAGCCCGCTGGAGGCCGCCAGTGAATTCTCCCTGCCGCTGTGGGCCGGTGCCGAACAGAGCGTGGCCGCCACCAAGAGTTTTATCGCCACCCTCAGCGCCAGCGCCCGCCTGATCGGCCACTGGAATGACGACCCTCAACTGCTCGAGGCCGGCCTGGCCCTGCCCGAAGGCCTGCAGCAGGCGGCAACCCAGGACTGGAGCCTGGCGGCCCACGCCCTGCGCGATTGCCAGCGGCTGATGGTGATCGGCCGCGGTGCCGGCTTTGCCATCGCCCAGGAAGCCGCGCTCAAGCTCAAGGAAACCTCGGCCATCCAGGCCGAGGCCTTCAGCAGCGCCGAGGTCCGTCACGGTCCGATGGCACTGATCGATCACGACTACCCGCTGCTGGTGTTCGCCCCCCGTGGCGCAGAACAGGGTGGCCTGCTGAGCCTGGCCGCCGACATGCGCCAGCGTGGCGCCAAGGTGCTGCTGGCGGCACCGGACGACATCGAGCAACGCGACCTGACCCTGAGCCGCGCGGAGCATCCGGTGCTCGACCCGATCCTGGCGATCCAGAGTTTCTACGTCATGGCCGCCAGTCTCGCCGAGGCCCGTAGCATGGACCCCGACCAGCCGCGCCACCTGAGCAAAGTGACCCGCACTCACTAAGCCCCCCTTTGATCGATGAGTACTGCGCCATGCACAACAACAATAACGAGCTGACGCTCAGTGCCCCGCTCAGCGGGCCGGTATTGCCCCTGCGCGATGTCCCCGACCCGGTGTTCGCCAGCGGCGCCATGGGCGACGGGATTGCCATCGACCCCCTCAACGACACCCTGCACGCGCCCTGTGCCGGCCAGGTGATCCAGGTCGCACGCACCGGCCATGCCCTGACCCTGCGGGCCGCCAACGGCGCCGAACTGCTGCTGCACCTGGGCCTGGACACCGTCGAACTGCAAGGCGAAGGCTTTGCCTTGCTGGTGGAGGAAGGCCAGCAAGTCAGCGCCGGCCAGCCCCTGCTGTGGGTCGACCTGGACCATGTGGCGCAACACTGCAGGAGCCTGATCAGCCTGCTGATCCTGACCAATGGCGAAGAGTTCGAGCTGCGCCCCCTGGCCCGGGACAAGGTCAAGGTGGGCGAGCCCTTGCTGCACATCACCCGACGCCTCAATGCCCAGGCGCAGGGCTCATCACAGGCCGCGTCCCAGGTGGCACCCGATGAGCAGGCCAGCGCCCGGGTCAAGGTCGCCCATCACGGCGGCCTGCATGCTCGCCCCGCCGCCCTGGTGCGCCAGGCAGCGGCAAACTTCAACAGCCGCTCCCAGCTGACCTTCAAGGGCCAGAGCGCCCCCTGTTCCAGCCTGATCGCCCTGCTGGGCCTGGGCATCGGCGAACAGGATGAGGTGCTGGTCAGTTGCCAGGGCGCCGATTGCCAGGAAGCCTTGCAAGCCTTGCTCAAGACCCTCGGCACCCCGCTGGCGACCGCGACTCATGCCCGCAATGCGGCGCCTGCTCAGGTCCTCGAACGACCGATCGAGGACGGTATGCTGCAAGGTGTCTGCGCCGCTCCAGGGCTGGTTTGCGGCCCGCTGTTTCGCCTCTCGGCCATGGAACTGCCGGAAGATCCGGGCCAGCATCCGCCCGCGCCCCAGCGACAGGCCCTGAGCACGGCCCTGGACAAGGTCCGCGGCGATGTCCAGCACACCCTGGAACAAGCCAGGCAGCGCCGGGACCAGGACGAACAGGACATCTTCAATGCCCATCTGGCCCTGCTCGAAGACCCGACCCTGCTGGACGCCGCCGACCAGGCCATCGCCCAGGGCCAGGCCGCCACCCACGCCTGGAGTGCGGCCATCGCCGAGCAGTGCCTGGTGCTGCAACAGCTGGGCAACCCGCTTCTGGCGGAGCGTGCCAATGACCTGCGCGACCTGCAGCAACAGGTGCTGCGCGCCCTGTTGGGGGAAGCCTGGCACTACGAGCTGCCACCCGGGGCCATTGTCGCCGCCGAGGAACTGACCCCGTCCGACCTGCTGCAACTCAGCGCCCAGGGCGTGGCCGGGCTGTGCATGGCCGCCGGCGGCGCCACCTCCCACGTGGCGATTCTCGCCCGGGGCAAGGGCCTGCCCTGCCTGGTGGCCCTGGGTACACCGTTGCTGGGCCTCGACAACGGCCAGCACGTGGTGCTCGATGCCGACGCCGGGCGCCTGGAACTGGCGCCGGACTCGCAACGCATCGAACAGGTGCGCCAAACCCATGAAACCCGTCGGCAACGGCGCCAGCAGCAACAGCAGCACGCCCATGCCGCCGCCCTGACCCGGGACGGCCGGCAGATCGAGGTGGCCGCCAATGTCGCCTCCAGCGCCGAAGCCCGGGACGCCCACCAGAGCGGTGCCGATGGCGTCGGCCTGCTGCGCACCGAGTTTCTCTTCGTCGATCGCCACACCGCCCCGGATGAGGCCGAGCAACGCCAGGCCTATCAGGCCGTGCTGGACGCCATGGGCGACAAGCCGGTGATCATTCGTACCATCGACGTCGGCGGCGACAAGCAACTGGATTACCTGCCGCTGCCGGCGGAGGCCAACCCGGTGCTCGGCCTGCGGGGCATTCGCCTGGCCCAGGCCCGGCCGGAACTGCTGGATCAGCAATTGCGCGCATTACTCCAGGTGAGCCCCGTGGCGCGCTGCCGGGTGATGCTGCCCATGGTCACCGAAGTGGCCGAGCTGCTGCATATCCGCCAGCGCCTGGATGCCCTGGCCGGCGAGCTGGGCCTGACCCGGCGCCCGGAGCTGGGGGTGATGATCGAAGTCCCGGCCGCCGCGCTGATGGCCGAGCAACTGGCGGAGCACGCCGACTTCCTGTCCATCGGCACCAACGACCTGTCCCAGTACACCCTGGCCATGGACCGTGACCACGCCGGGCTGGCGGCCCGGGTCGATGCCCTGCACCCCGCCTTGCTGCGGCTGATCGCCCAGACCTGCGCCGGCGCCCAGCGCCACGGACGCTGGGTCGGGGTGTGCGGCGCCCTGGCATCCGATCCCCTGGCCACTCCGGTACTGATCGGCCTTGGGGTCAGCGAGCTGTCGGTCAGTGCGCCCCAGGTGGGCGAGATCAAGGAGCGGGTACGCCAGCTGGACGCCGCCGAGTGCCAGCACCTGGCCCAGTCGCTGCTCAACCTTCCCGGCGCCGCCGCAGTCCGTCAGGCCTGTGCGCAGCATTGGCCTCTGCACCCATAACAAGAACTCCCGGAGAGACGCCATGTACCAGTATTTCATCGAGGGCCTGCAACGCCTCGGACGGGCACTGATGCTGCCCATCGCCATCCTGCCCATTGCCGGCCTGCTGCTGCGCCTGGGTGACACCGACCTGCTGAACATCGCGATCATCCACGACGCCGGACAGTCGATCTTCGGCAACCTGGCGCTGATCTTCGCCATCGGCATTGCCGTAGGCTTTGCCAAGGACAACAACGGCACTGCCGGGCTGGCCGGGGCCATCGGCTACCTGGTGATGATCTCGACCCTCAAGGTGCTCGACGCCAGCATCAACATGGGCATGCTCGCCGGGATCATCAGCGGCCTGATGGCCGGCGCGCTGTACAACCGCTTCAAGGACATCAAGCTGCCGGAGTACCTGGCATTCTTCGGCGGCCGGCGCTTCGTGCCCATTGCCACCGGTTTCACCGCCGTGGGCCTGGGGGTGGTGTTCGGCCTGATCTGGCCGCCGATCCAGCACGGCATCAACAGCTTCGGCCAACTGCTGCTGGAGAGCGGCAGCTTCGGCGCCTTCGTCTTCGGCGTGTTCAACCGGCTGCTGATCATCACCGGCCTGCACCACATCCTCAACAACATGGCCTGGTTCATCTTCGGCAGCTTCACCGACCCGGCCACCGGCGCGGTGGTCACCGGCGACCTGACCCGCTACTTCGCCGGCGACCCCAAGGGCGGCCAGTTCATGACCGGGATGTTCCCGATGATGCTGTTCGGCCTGCCCGCCGCCTGCCTGGCCATGTACCGCAACACCCCGCCGGAACGGCGCAAGGTGATGGGCGGGATTTTCCTGTCCATGGCCCTGACCTCGTTTCTCACCGGGGTCACCGAGCCCATCGAGTTCGCCTTCATGTTCCTCGCACCACTGCTGTACCTGGTGCACGCACTGCTCACCGGCATGGCCATGGCCCTGACCAACCTGCTGAACATCCACCTGGGCTTCACCTTCTCCGGCGGCGCCATCGACATGGCCCTGGGCTGGGGCCGCTCCACCAACGGCTGGAAGGTGTTTCCGGTGGGGCTGCTGTACGCGGTGGTGTACTACCTGGTGTTCGATTTCTGCATTCGCCGCTTCAACCTGAAGACCCCGGGCCGTGAAGACAGCCCTGCCGGTGAGAAGGCCGAGCTCGGCAGCGAGCAACGCGCCGACGCCTATATCCAGGCCCTGGGGGGCGCCGGCAACCTGATCACCGTCGGCGCCTGCACCACCCGCCTGCGCCTGGAACTGGCCGACCGCAACCGCGCCTGCGATGCGCAACTCAAGGCCCTGGGCGCCATGGCCGTGGTGCGCCCGGGCAAGGGCGGCAGCCTGCAGGTGGTGGTCGGCCCGCTGGCCGACAGCATTGCCGATGAGATCCGCCAAGCCTTGCCGCTGGCCACTGGGGAGCACTCCGGCGTCGCCGCCGCGCCCGATGACGAACCTGCGCCACCGGTGCACATTGGCGAACAGGAAGCCCGGCATTGGCTCGCAGCCCTTGGCGGCGCAGGCAACCTGTTGCAGCTGGATTGCGTAGCCCTGACCCGCTTGCGCGTCAGGGTCGACGACAACCGTGCCCTCTCGGAACCGGCACTCCAGGCCCTGGGCTGCCGGGGTTTGCGCCACCTGCAGGGGAATGTCTGGCATGTGCTGATCGGCGAAAAGGCCACGGGGCTCAACAGTGCCCTGCAACCCCTGCTGGACCCGCGCCAGGTCGGCGCTAACGCCTGAGGCGCAGGCGCCTCGCCAGCCTGATGCACAGCCTGCGGCTGGCGCTCGCTCCCTGGGCATAAAAAAGCCCGCTGACCGTTTCCGGTTCAGCGGGCTTTTTGTCTGTGGATAGCTTCAGAACGTTTCCAGGCGCCACACCTCATAGGCCGGCGTCTCGTAGGGATGGCTCTGCTTGAGGGCCATCACCACACTGCGGATCAGTTCATCGGCCACCACCAGCTCGACCTTCCACTCCTCCACATGCTCCACCAGGCCGGTCTGCCCGAGAAACGGCTGGCTGCCGTCCAACGGGCGGAACTGCCCCTGGCCGAGCACCTGCCAGGCGCACTGGTCATAATCACCGATTCGGCCGCCACCGGCGGCGAACACGGCATTCTTGACCTGCTCCACATGGCTGGGAGGCACGAAGAAGCTGAGCTTGTACATCAGCCTCAGTTCACCCAGACGCGAGCGTTGCGGAACATGCGCATCCACGCCGCATCTTCGTTCCACTCTTCCGGACGCCAGGAGTTCTGCACGGCACGGAACACTCGCTCAGGGTGCGGCATCATGATGGTGACGCGGCCGTCGCGGCTGGTCAGGCCGGTGATGCCCCGTGGCGAACCGTTCGGGTTGGCCGGGTAACGCTCGGTGACCTTGCCATGGTTGTCGACGAAGCGCAGGGCCACGCAACCGGACAGGTCGGCTTCCAGCAAGGCTTCCTCGCTCTCGAATTCCGCATGGCCTTCGCCGTGGGCGATGGCGATCGGCATCCGCGAACCGGCCATGCCCTGCAGGAAGATCGAGTTCGACTCCTGAACCTGGACCATCGCCACCCGGGCCTCGAACTGCTCGGAACGGTTACGCACGAAGTGCGGCCAGAACTCGCTGCCCGGGATCAGCTCGTGCAGGTTGGACATCATCTGGCAACCGTTGCACACACCCAGGGTGAAGGTGTCGTTGCGCTCGAAGAAGCCCTGGAAGGCATCGCGGGCGCGGCTGTTGAACAGCGCCGATTTGGCCCAGCCTTCACCGGCACCCAGGACGTCGCCATAGGAGAAGCCGCCGCAGGCGACCATGCCCTTGAACTCGTTGAGGTCGACCCGACCGGCGAGGATGTCGCTCATGTGCACATCGATCGCGTTGAAACCGGCACGATCGAACGCTGCAGCCATTTCCACCTGGCCATTGACGCCCTGCTCACGCAGGACCGCCACCTGGGGACGCACGCCCTTCTTGATATAAGGCGCGGCGATGTCCTGGTTGACGTCGAAGCCCAGCTTGACGCTCAGGCCCGGGTTGTCTTCCTCCAGCAGCACGTCGAACTCTTGTTCGGCGCAATCGGCGTTGTCCCGCAGGCGCTGGATCTGGTAGCTGGTCTCGGCCCACTGGCGTTGCAGCAAACGACGCTCACCGGCAAACACGCTTTCGCCGTTGAACTCGATATTGATGTGACCGTTGTTGACCGGCTGGCCGATCACCGCCACGCAGTCGCCCAGGCCGGCAGCGCTGAACTGGGCCAGTACGTCCGCAGTGGCATCCTGGCGAACCTGGATCACCGCGCCCAACTCTTCGTTGAACAGGATCGCGGCGATTTCCGCGGAAGTTTCCGCCAGGCCGTCGAGGTTCAGGCTCAGGCCGCAATGGCCGGCGAAGGCCATTTCCACGGTGCTGACCAGCAGACCACCGTCGGAGCGGTCGTGGTAGGCCAGCAGGTGACCGTCGGCGTTGAGGCCCTGGATCACCGCAAAGAAAGCCTTGAGGTCTTCGGCGTCGTCGACGTCCGGAGCCTGCTTGCCGAGCTTGCCGTGGGTCTGCGCGAGAATCGAGGCGCCCATGCGGTTCTGTCCGCGACCGAGGTCGATCAGGATCAGGTCGGTGATGCCCTTGTCCATGCGCAGCTCTGGGGTCAGGGTCTGACGGATGTCCGCCACCGGGGCGAAACCGGTCACGATCAGCGACAGCGGCGAGGTCACGCTCTTGTCTGCGCCTTCATCGCTCCAGCGGGTGGCCATGGACATCGAGTCCTTGCCCACCGGAATGGTCAGGCCCAGCTCAGGGCACAGCTCCATGCCGACCGCTTTGACGGTGTCGTACAGGCGCGCGTCTTCACCTGGGTGACCGGCAGCGGACATCCAGTTGGCCGACAGTTTGATGTCGGAGATCTTGTTGATCCGCGAAGCGGCGATGTTGGTCAGGGTTTCGCCGATGGCCATGCGGCCCGAGGCCGGAGCGTCCAGCAGGGCCAGCGGAGTGCGCTCGCCCATGGCCATGGCTTCGCCGGTGTAGACATCGAAGCTGGTGGCGGTGACGGCAACGTCAGCCACCGGGACCTGCCACGGGCCGACCATCTGGTCACGGGCCACGAGGCCGGTGATGGTGCGGTCGCCGATGGTGATCAGGAAGCTCTTGCTGGCCACGGCCGGGTGATGCAGGACGCGCTCGACGCTGTCGGCGATGTCCAGGGTCGACGGATCGAAATCGTCGCCCAACTCGTTCTCGCGAACCGCCGAGCGGTGCATGCGCGGGGCCTTGCCCAGCAGCACTTCGAGGGGCATGTCCACCGGGCTGTTGCCGAAGTGGCTGTCAGTCACGGTCAACTGCGGCTCGGCAGTGGCTTCGCCGACTACCGCGAACGGGCAGCGCTCGCGCTCGCAGATGGCTTTGAAGCGCTCGAAATCGGCCGCGCCCACCGCCAGCACATAACGCTCCTGGGATTCGTTGGACCAGATCTCGTGGGGCGCCATGCCCGGCTCGTCATTGGGAATATTGCGCAGCTCGAAACGCCCACCACGGTCGCCATCGTTGACCAGCTCGGGGAAGGCGTTGGACAGGCCGCCGGCACCCACGTCGTGGATGAAGCTGATGGGGTTCTTGTCACCCAATTGCCAGCAACGGTCGATGACCTCCTGGCAGCGGCGTTCCATTTCCGGGTTTTCGCGCTGTACCGAAGCGAAGTCCAGGTCGGCCGAGCTGGTGCCGGTGGCCATCGAGGAAGCAGCGCCGCCGCCCAGGCCGATCAGCATGGCCGGGCCACCGAGGACGATCAGCTTGGAGCCGACCTCGATCTCGCCCTTCTGCACGTGTTCGGCACGGATGTTACCCATGCCGCCCGCCAGCATGATCGGCTTGTGGTAACCGCGAACCTCGTCGCCACGGGGGGTGGTGATCGACTGCTCGAAGGTACGGAAGTAGCCGGTCAGGGCCGGACGGCCGAATTCGTTGTTGAACGCGGCGCCGCCCAGCGGGCCTTCGATCATGATGTCCAGCGCGGTAACGATGCGCTCGGGCTTGCCGTAAGGCACTTCCCACGGCTGCTCGAAACCCGGGATCTGCAGGTTGGAAACGGTGAACCCGGTCAGGCCGGCCTTGGGCTTGGCGCCACGACCGGTAGCGCCTTCGTCGCGGATCTCGCCACCGGAGCCGGTGGAAGCACCCGGGAATGGGGCAATGGCGGTCGGGTGGTTGTGGGTCTCGACCTTCATCAGGATGTGCACAGGCTCCTGTACCGCGCCGTACTGGCGGGTCTCAGGGTCCGGGAAGAAGCGACCGGCAACGTTGCCCACGATCACCGAGGCGTTGTCCTTGTACGCGGACAGCACACCTTCACTGTGCATCTGGTAGGTGTTCTTGATCATGCCGAACAGGGATTTTTCCTGGCTCTGGCCGTCGATGTCCCAACTGGCGTTGAAGATCTTGTGGCGGCAGTGCTCGGAGTTGGCCTGGGCGAACATCATCAGTTCGATGTCGTGGGGGTTGCGCTTGAGCCCCTGGAAGGCGTTGACCAGGTAGTCGATCTCGTCTTCGGCCAGGGCCAGGCCCAGCTCGACGTTGGCCTTCTCCAGGGCTGCGCGGCCACCACCGAGGAGGTCGATGGCGGTCAGCGGCTTGGGCTCGGCGTGGCTGAACAGGCCGGCAGCCTGGTCCAGGTTGGCCACCACGATCTGGGTCATGCGGTCGTGCAGCAGGTCGGCGATCAGTTGCGCGTCGGCATCGCTGAATTCTCCGGCCACATAGAAGGCAATACCGCGCTCCAGGCGCTGGATCTTGCTCAGGCCGCAGTTGCGGGCGATGTCGCTGGCCTTGCTCGACCAGGGCGAGATGGTGCCGAAACGCGGCAGGACCAGGAACAGGCGACCTGCAGGTTCTTGTACCGGAACGCTGGGGCCGTACTTCAGAAGGCGCGCTAGCACCTGCTGTTCGTCGCCGGTCAGGACGCCGGTAACCTCGGCGAAGTGAGCGAATTCAGCATACAGGCCACTGACAGCCGGGATCTTCTGGCTCAGTTGCTCAAGGAGTTTGCTGTGGCGAAAGGCAGAAAGGGCAGGAGCGCCGCGCAGGATCAACATCTTCGGGACAGCCTCGGGAAGGGGGTGTGCTTTGAGGCCGTGCATTCTAACGTAAACCGCTGGCATCGGCACTCGAAACCCAATCCCGGGTGCCTCCGAATGTCGGCCTGGCCCCCTCGCCCTATAACAAAGGCTCATCAGGGTCATTTCGCCGGGTTATTTCAATTGTCACATGAAGGGCGCAAGCCCCATTCTTGAGGCCTCCAGAGCCACTCGCCGATCGCTAGCAGACAAGCCCTTCGCTGTCGAGATATGGCGGCCGTTGTCCTTTGCGTATACTGCGCCAATGTTTTCCCCTATGGCTTTACGTCCGCGCTGCGCCAAATGGCTCATCGTAACCGGACTCTTCCTGATGCTCGGCGCCTGTGTTGAAAAACCCAGCACCCTGGAGCGCGTAAAGGAGGATGGCGTGCTGCGGGTGGTCACCCGCAACAGCCCCGCCACCTACTTTCAGGATCGCAATGGTGAAACCGGCTTCGAATACGAGCTGGTGAAACGCTTCGCCGATGATCTGGGGGTCGAGCTGAAGATCGAGACCGCCGACAACCTCGACGACCTGTTCGACCAGCTGGGCCAACCCAAGGGCCCGGTCCTGGCTGCCGCCGGCCTGGTGAGCAGCGAGCAGCGCAAGCAGCAGGTGCGGTTTTCCCACCCCTACCTGGAAGTCACCCCCCAGGTCATCTATCGCAACGGCCAGTCACGCCCCACCACGCCACAGAACCTGGTGGGCAAGCACATCATGGTGCTCAAGGGCAGCACCCACGCCGAGCAGCTGGCGGAACTGAAACTCAAGTACCCCGGCATCGAATACGAAGAGTCGGACGCCGTCGAGGTAGTGGACCTGCTGCGCATGGTCGACGAAGGACAGATCGACCTGACCCTGGTGGACTCCAATGAGCTGGCGATGAACCAGGTGTACTTCCCCAATGTGCGGGTGGCCTTCGACCTCGGTGACGCCCGCAGCCAGAGCTGGGCAGTGGCGGCCGGCGAAGACAACAGCCTGCTCAACGAAATCAACGCCTTCCTCGACAAGGTGGAGAAGAACGGCACCCTGCAACGCCTGAAGGACCGTTACTACGGCCACGTCGACGTGCTCGGCTATGTCGGTGCCTACACCTTCGCCCAGCACCTGCAGCAGCGCCTGCCCAAGTACGAGAAGCATTTCAAGGCCTCGGCCAAGCAGGAGAAGCTCGACTGGCGCCTGCTGGCCGCCGTCGGCTACCAGGAATCGATGTGGCAGGCCGAGGTGACCTCCAAGACCGGCGTGCGCGGGCTGATGATGCTGACCCAGAACACCGCCCAGGCGATGGGCGTGTCCAACCGCCTGGACCCCAAGCAGAGTATCAGCGGCGGGGCCAAGTACCTGGCCTATATCAAGGAACAGCTGGACGACAAGATCGAGGAACCGGACCGTACCTGGTTCGCCCTCGCCGCCTATAACGTCGGCACCGGCCACCTGGACGATGCCCGCAAGCTGGCGGAGAAAGAAGGGCTGAATCCGAACAAGTGGCTGGATGTGAAGAAAATGCTGCCGCGCCTGTCGCAGAAGCAGTGGTACAGCAAGACCCGCTATGGCTATGCCCGAGGCGGTGAGCCGGTGCATTTCGTGGCCAACATCCGGCGTTACTACGACATCCTGACCTGGGTGACCCAGCCGCAGCTGGAAGGCGATCAGGTCGCCGAAGGCAATCTGCACGTGCCCGGGATCGACAAGACCAAGCCGCCAGAACAAACCCCGCCACTGTGAAACCGCTCACGCCCTGTTGATAGCTGCCGCCGCCGGAACAGCGGCGGCTCGAACCGCTGCAGGCTCCAGCGCCTGCAGCAATCTGTCGCCATCTGCCTGCGGCGACTGCCGAGTAGCCTTGCCTCAGGCCTTGGCAGCGGCCAGGATCAGCGCCTTCATCTCGGCTACTGCGCCCTTGAAACCGACGAACAATGCATGGGCCACCAGGGCGTGGCCGATGTTCAACTCATTGATGCCGTTGATCGCCGCCACCGCCTCGACGTTGTGGTAATGCAGGCCGTGGCCGGCATTGACGATCAGGCCCTGGGCCAGGCCCACCGCCACACCGTCGACGATGCGCTGCAGTTCGTCCGCCACTTCGCTCGGGGTCTGGGCATCGGCGTAACGCCCGGTGTGCAGTTCGATGGCCGGTGCACCGACCCGTTTCGAGGCTTCGATCTGGCGCTCGTCGGCGTCGATGAACAGGGACACCTCGGAACCGATTTTCGACAACCGCTCCACCGCGGCCTTGATCCGTGCCTCTTGTCCGGCGACGTCGAGGCCACCTTCGGTGGTCAGCTCCTGCCGGGTTTCCGGCACCAGGCAGATGTGCGCCGGGCGGATGCGTTCGGCAAAGGCCATCATTTCCTCGGTGACCCCCATCTCGAAGTTCATCCGGGTCTGCAGCACGTCCTTGAGCACCAGTACGTCGCGCTCCTGGATATGCCGGCGATCTTCGCGCAGGTGCACGGTGATGCCGTCGGCGCCCGCCTCTTCGGCGTCCAGCGCTGCCTTGACCGGATCAGGGTAACGGGTGCCCCGGGCCTGGCGCAGGGTGGCAACGTGGTCGATGTTCACGCCAAGAAGAATGCGATTGCTGGTGGTCACGGAAGCGCTCCTGAAAAAATGAAGATTCGGCGCACAGCATACGGGGAGACTAGGGCTTGCGAAACAACTCGCGACTGACCAGTGGCCGGCCGCCCAGGTGCACCGCCAGTGCCTGACGCATCAAGCGCTTGGCCGCCGACAGCGCACCAGGCGCGCTCCAGTCGGCTTCGGCCATGGCCAGCAGCTCGGTGCCGTTGAACAGCCCCGGCTGCAACAGGAACACCTGCTCCAGCCCGGCATCCACCTGCAACCGGTACAGGCCGTCGGCGGCAATGGGCGCGCCATGGATGTCGCTGTCCAGGGCAAAGCCGTAGCCCAGGTCGTCCAGCAGCCGCCACTCAAAAGCCCGCAGCAAAGGCTCCAGGGGACGGCCTTCGGCCAGGGCCAGCAAAGTGGCGGCGTAATGCTCGAACACCGCCGGGTGCGGGTCTTCCGCCGGCAGCAGGCGAATCAGCAGTTCGTTCAGGTAGAGGCCGCTGAACAGCGCCTCGCCATTGAGCCAGGAAGCGATCCCTGCGCTCTCCATGCGCCCGACGTTCTTCAGCTCCCCGCGCCCGCGAAACTCGACTTCCAGGGGCACGAAGGGCCGCGCCAAGGTCCCGGCCTTGCCCCGGGCACTGCGCAGCACGGCACGCAGGCGGCCTTGAGGGGTGAGGAAGTCCACCAGGGCGCTGCTTTCGCGGTAGGCGCGGCTGTGCAGGACGTAGGCGAGTTGGCCGACAGGGGCGTTGCTGGACATGGTTGCGGGGGATCTCAGGGCAAGAGAGGGAACCGGGTCCGGAGAAGGAGGTGAAGCGGTTCGCCGGCCAGCCGGCTCCTACGGGTAGGTGTAGGAGCCGGCTGGCCGGCGAAAGGTCTCAGAGGTCGCCGTAGCCCAGGGAGCGCAGGGCGCGCTCGTCGTCGGACCAGCCGCCCTTGACCTTGACCCAGAGGTTGAGCATGACCTTGGAGTCGAACAGCAGCTCCATGTCCTTGCGCGCTTCCATGCCGATACGCTTGATCCGCTCACCCTTGTCGCCAATGATGATTTTCTTCTGGCCGTCACGCTCGACGAGGATCAACGCATGGATATGCAGGGTCTTGCCCTGCTGCTTGAACTCTTCGATTTCCACGGTGATCTGGTAAGGCAGCTCGGCACCCAGTTGGCGCATGATCTTCTCGCGCACCAGCTCGGCGGCGAGGAAGCGGCTGCTGCGGTCGGTGATCTGGTCTTCCGGGAAGAAGTGATCGTTTTCCGGCAGGTGCTTGGCAATCAGGCCTTCCAGGGCTTCCAGGTTATGCCCCTGCTGGGCCGACACCGGGACGATCTCGGCATTGGGCAACTGCTCCTGCAACCAGGTCAGGTGCGGCATCAGCTCGGCCTTGTCCTCGATGCGGTCGGTCTTGTTGATCGCCAGGATCACCGGGCCCTGCACGTACTGCACGCGCTCCAGCACCAGCTGGTCTTCGTCGGTCCACTTGGTGCGATCGACCACGAAGATCACCACGTCGACGTCTTTCAAGGCCGCCGAAGCGGTCTTGTTCATGTAGCGGTTCAGCGCCTTCTCGTTGCTCTTGTGCATGCCCGGGGTGTCGACGTAGATCGCCTGGATGGCGCCTTCGGTCTTGATCCCGAGCATGTTGTGGCGCGTGGTCTGCGGCTTGCGCGAGGTGATCGCCAGCTTCTGGCCGAGGATGTGGTTGAGCAGCGTCGACTTGCCCACGTTGGGGCGGCCGACGATGGCGACATAGCCACAGCGTGTTGCAGTTGAATCAGTCATGGCCATTCTCCACGCCCAGGGCAATCAGTGCTGCGGCGGCCGCTACCTGTTCGGCAATACGACGGCTCATACCCTGACCTCGGCTTTTTTCATTCAATAAGGTGACTTCACATTCAACGAAGAATGTCCGGCAGTGCGGTTCGCCCTGGATATCCACCACTTCATAGCGTGGCAGTTCACAGGCGCGGGACTGGAGGAACTCCTGCAGCCGGGTCTTGGGGTCCTTGTTGGTGTCCACCAGGGTCAGGCTCTCGAACTCCGAGGTCAGCCAGGACAGGACACGGTCACGGGCAGTTTCCATGCCGGCGTCCAGGTAGATCGCACCAATCAGGGCTTCCAGGGCATCGGCGAGGATCGATTCACGACGAAAACCGCCGCTCTTCAACTCACCGGAACCCAGGCGCAGGTATTCGCCCAGGTCGAAACCACGGGCCAGTACCGCCAGTGTTTCACCTTTCACCAGGCGCGCGCGCAAACGCGACAACTGGCCTTCGCGAGCCTGGGGAAAGCGCTCGAATAGCGCCTCGCCGGCAACAAAATTGAGAATGGCATCACCGAGAAACTCCAGGCGCTCGTTGTTGCGCCCGGCAAAGCTGCGGTGAGTGAGAGCCAGGAGCATCAGTTCCTGGTCCTTGAAGGTATAACCGAGCTGACGCTCGAGACGGCTCAAAGAAACGCTCACGGTTTACCCACGCTGGTTTCGTCGCCGAAACTCGCCATCCTAGGGGCCGCGCACGGGGAGCGGGTGGCAATTAACGCTGTGTTCAAATCCACATCCTGAATATCGTTGACTGCATGCTTCTGGCGATAAGGCTGTTACGGGCTGCGCCAAGGCAGGTCCGTTTTATACAAGAGCCAGAAAAGCATTCGGCGCTGTGTTCAACAGCGCCGTGTGTGATTACTTGATCAGACCAACCCGCGAGAAATTCGGCAGGTGGCTGAGTTTCGGTTCGGGCCAGCTCATCCAGACTGCGAAGGCCTTGCCGACGATATTCTTGTCGGGAACCATGCCCAGCAGGTCCTTGGGAATACTCGGATCGTCCCAGTAGCGACTGTCGTTGGAGTTGTCGCGGTTGTCGCCCATCATGAAGTAGTGCCCGGCAGGCACCACCCAACGGCCGTCCGGAGTCGCGCGGTAGCGGCTCATTTCCTTGCGGATCAGGTGCTCGGCCTCGCCGAGTTTTTCCTTGTACAGCTCCGCGCTGCCCAGGGTGCCAGGTTCAGCCCCGACCAACTGCTCTGCCACCGGCTGACCGTTGACGAACAGGTGCTTGTCGCTGGTGTAGCGCACTTCATCCCCCGGCAGGCCCACTACACGCTTGATGTAGTTGACGTTCGGGTCGCTTGGGTAGCGGAACACCATCACATCGCCGCGCTGCGGATCACCCACCTCGATGACTTTCTTGTCGATCACCGGCAGGCGGATCCCGTAAGAAAACTTGTTCACCAGGATGAAGTCGCCCACATCCAGGGTCGGTTTCATCGAGCCCGAGGGAATCTGGAACGGTTCCACCAGGAACGAACGCAGCACCAGGACGATGAACAGCACCGGAAAGAACGACTTGCCGTATTCAACCAGCAGCGGTTCCTTGCCGAGCTTTTCGACCACCAGCCCGTCCGGCTGGCTGACGCTGCCCTGATAGTTGGCAATGGCCGTGCGCCGACGCGGTGCCAGAAACACCAGGTCGAGCAACGCCAAGAGACCGCAGACAAAGACAGCGATGACCAGCAACAGCGGGAAATTTAGTGACATAGGACCTAACTATCCAACCTGAGCACGGCAAGGAAGGCTTCTTGTGGAATTTCCACGTTGCCCACTTGCTTCATGCGTTTCTTACCGGCCTTCTGCTTTTCCAACAGCTTGCGCTTACGGCTAACGTCACCACCGTAGCATTTGGCCAGCACGTTCTTTCTGAGGGCCTTGACGGTTGTCCGCGCCACAATCTGCCCGCCGATGGCGGCCTGGATTGCCACGTCAAACATCTGCCGAGGAATCAGTTCTTTCATCTTCTCGGTCAACGCACGCCCTTTGTAGTGGGCGTTGTCGCGGTGCACGATCAACGCCAGGGCGTCGACCTTCTCACTGTTGATCAGTACATCGAGCTTGACCAGATTAGCCGACTGGTAGCGATCGAAGTGGTAATCCAGTGAAGCATAGCCACGACTGGTGGATTTCAGGCGATCGAAGAAGTCCAGCACCACTTCGTTCATCGGCAGATCGTAGGTCACCTGGACCTGGCTGCCGAGGAACAGCATGTCGTGCTGCACACCGCGTTTCTCGATGCACAGGGTTATGACGTTGCCCAGGTGCTCTTGCGGCACAAGAATATTGGCCCGCACGATCGGCTCGCGCATGTCTTCGATGGCCGACAGATCCGGAAGCTTGGACGGGTTGTCGACGTAGATCGTTTCACCGTTCTTCAGCAGCAGCTCGAAGATTACCGTCGGCGCAGTGGTGATCAGGTCCAGGTCGTACTCGCGCTCCAGGCGCTCCTGGATGATTTCCATGTGCAGCATGCCGAGGAACCCGCAACGGAAGCCGAAGCCCAGGGCGTCGGAGCTTTCCGGGGTGTACTGCAGGGACGAGTCGTTCAGGGTGAGCTTCTGCAGGGCTTCGCGGAAATCCTCGAAGTCGTCGGAGCTGACCGGGAACAGGCCGGCGTAGACCTGCGGCTGGATGCGCTTGAAGCCGGGCAGCACCTCCACGTCCGGGGTCGAGCTCAGGGTCAGGGTGTCACCTACCGGTGCCCCGTGAATGTCCTTGATGCCGGCGATGATGAAGCCCACTTCACCGGCCTTGAGGTCGGCGGTGGCGGTGTGTTTCGGGTTGAAGACGCCGACGCTGTCCACCAGGTGGACCTTGCCGGTGGATTTGACCAGGATCTTGTCGCCCTTCTTCACCCGGCCGTGGCGTACACGCACCAGGGACACAACGCCCAGGTAGTTGTCGAACCAGGAGTCGATGATCAGTGCCTGCAGCGGATCTTCGATGTTGCCGGTCGGGGCTGGAATGGTGGTCACCAGGCGCTCGAGCACCTCGTCCACGCCCAGGCCGGTCTTGGCGCTGCAGGTCACGGCGTCGGTGGCATCGATGCCGATGATCTTCTCGATCTCTTCCTTGACCCGCTCAGGATCGGCCTGGGGCAGGTCGATCTTGTTCAGCACCGGCATCACTTCCAGGCCTTGCTCGATGGCGGTGTAGCAGTTGGCAACCGACTGGGCTTCGACGCCCTGGCCGGCATCGACCACCAGCAAGGCGCCTTCACAGGCCGCCAGGGAACGGCTGACTTCATAGGTGAAGTCCACGTGGCCCGGGGTATCGATGAAGTTCAGCTGGTAGCTGATGCCGTCTTTGGCCTTGTAGTAGAGGGTGACGCTGTGGGCCTTGATGGTGATCCCGCGCTCACGCTCAAGGTCCATGGAGTCCAGGACCTGGGCTTCCATTTCGCGCTCGGCCAGGCCGCCGCACATCTGGATGAAGCGATCGGCCAGAGTCGACTTGCCATGGTCAATGTGGGCGATGATGGAGAAATTGCGGATATGACTCAAATCACTCACGGATGAACACTCAAAAAGGCTGCAGGCAGGGCCCGCCGAAAAATAGCCGGGAATTGTACCTGATACTCGGCACAAGCGTCACGCTCGCCTGTCAGCGTTTGTCAAATGCAAAAACGCCCCGGTCTGTCGACCGGGGCGCTGCCGTGAAACCCTGGCAAAGCCCCAGGATCAGCCGGCTCGACGCAGCATCCAGAAGCCGGCAATCGCACAGATTCCCGCCGGCACCAGCACCGCGAACAGCGGCGAGAAGCCGAACACCAGGCTCGAAGGGCCCAGCAGGTCCTGGGCAATGCGGAAGGTGAAGCCCACCAGTACGCCGGTAAACACCCGCTGACCGAGGGTCACCGAACGCAGCGGACCGAAAATGAAGGAAATCGCCATCAACACCAGCGCCGCAGTGACCAGCGGCTGCAGAACCTTGACCCAGAATGCCAGCCAGTAGCGGCCGTTGTTCAGGCCCTGATCGGCCAGGTAGTGGATGTAGCCCCACAGGCCACTGATGGACAGCGACTCTGGCGCCATGACTACGGTGCTCAGCAATTGCGGGCTCAGTGCCACGTCCCAGCGCTCTTCAGGCACTTTGATGACTTCGGTATGACCGTCACGGAAGTAGGTGGTGGTGACGTCGGTCAGCTGCCAGTAGTTCTCGTGGAAGCGCGCCTGGCGGGAGAAGCTCGACGACAGCATGTGGCGCTGGCCATCGAAGTGGTAACGGGTCACGCCATACAGCAGGCCGTTGGGCTGCACCGCGTTGATGTGGATGAACTCATCACCCTGGCGGTGCCACAGACCATGCTTGGAGCTCTGCGCATCGCCAGAACCCTGGGCCAAGGCACGACTGGCCTGGGCTTGGGTCTCGGTGGCCGGAGCCACGTATTCGCCTACCAGCACGCCCACCAGCATCAGCACCAGCATCGGCTTCATCACCGACCAGACGATACGGCCGACCGAGACACCGGCGGCACGCATGATGGTCAGCTCGCTGTTGCTGGCCAAGGTCCCGAGGCCGATCAAGCAGCCAATCAGGCCGGCCATCGGCAGCATTTCATAGACCCGACGCGGCGCGGTGAGAACCACGTAGCTGAGGACATCGATCACGGTATAGGTGTCGCTGACGTTGCCCATTTCATCGATAAAGGCAAACAGCGAGGCCAACCCGAGGATGATCCCCAGGACCGCAAGAATGGCCATGAACACACTGCTACCGATGTAGCGATCAAGCTTAACCACGAGCCATCTCCTTCATGCTGCGACGACTCGCCAATTTCAAACGCAAGGGTTCCCAGTACATCAGTCCCAGGCCGATCACCAGGAACAGCGCGTGGACCCACCACAGACCCAGAGTGGGCGAAATCTTGCCTTTCTCCAGCGCACCGCGCACGGCAATCAGGATGGTCAGGTAAGCCATATAAAGAAGGATCGCCGGAATCAGCTTGAGGAAGCGGCCCTGACGCGGGTTGACCCGGGACAGCGGCACCGCCATCAGGGTCACGATGAACACCAGCAGCGGCAGGGACAGGCGCCATTGCAGCTCGGCACGGGCCCGCAGGTCATCCTTGCCGATCAGGTCGGCGGTGGGCATGGCGTCACGGTCGGTGACTTCGTCACTGATGTCCGGCCGTTCCAGCAATACGCCGTAGGTATCGTATTTGATCACCCGGTAGTTGGCCTCGCCCGGATTGCCATCATAGCGATAGCCGTTCTCCAGGATCAGGTAGCGGTTGCCGTCGGGGCGAATGTCCTGATGGCCCTTCTCGGCCACCAGCACCGAAATGCCCTGGTCCTTCTTCTCTTGGTTCAGGCGCTTCTCGGAGATGAACACCCCGGAAAGGTTGGCCCGATCATCAGACAGCTGCTCGGTATAGGTCACCCGAGTGCCGTCGTTCAGCGCTTGGAAGCGGCCCGCCACCAGGGTGTCGAACTCGGTCAGGGCATCCTGCTTGTTCAGCAGCAACTGGAACTGGTTGGCCCCCTGGGGCGCCAGGCTCAGGCTCAACCAGGCCACCAGCAGGGCTACCAGGGTGGCCGGGATCATGGTCAGGCCCAGCAGGCGCTGCTGGCTCATGCCAGTAGCCGACAGCACGGTCATCTCGCTTTCGAGATAGAGCCGGCCATAAGCCAGCAAGATGCCGAGGAACAGCCCCAAAGGCAGGATCAGCTGCAAGAAGCCTGGCAAACGAAAACCCATGACCAGGAACAGCGAGCCCGGATCCAGGGCTCCCGAGGCGGCTTGGGCGAGAAACTTGACGAGGCGCCCGCTCATGATGATGACCAGCAGCACCGCACTCACGGCACTCAGGGTCAACAGGACTTCGCGGGACAGATAACGAAAGACGATCAAACCAGACACTCCAGGGTTGTCAGGCTAAGGCGGCCGAACAAGCAAACGTATCGAGCCGGCCCCAGATGCAGGGCCGCCGAAAAAAGATGGCGCATTATCCTGTGATTGCGTGCGCCTGTCACGGAGGACGCTCACCCGACGCTCTAAAGCGGCGAACTTGGGTGATGCGAGGGTTGTCAGCCGCAACCGGCGAGGTTCAAACTGGCGGCTTTGTCGTCGGCAGCATGCGGCGTCTTCTTCTATATAGATAAGCTCGGCGCAGGATACCTTCCTGCGCTCTTTGACCATTTATTCAGGGAACCGGACATGGAACTGGTTGTAAAAAGCGTTAGCCCGGAAACGTTGAAGACCGCCACCCTGGTGGTCGCCGTCGGCGAAGGCCGCAAGCTCGGCAACGTCGCCAAGCAGCTCGACGAACTCAGCGGCGGTGCCATCAGCGCCGTACTCAAGCGCGGCGACCTGACCGGCAAGGTCGGCCAGAGTCTGCTGCTGCACGGCCTGGCCAAGCTCAAGGCGGAGCGCGTGCTGCTGGTGGGCACCGGCAAGGATGGCGAACTGGGCGACCGTCCGTTCCGCAAGATCATCAGTGGCGTGCTCGCCACCCTCAAGGGCCTGGGCGGCAGCGACGCCGTGCTGGCTCTGGACGAAGTCGTGGTCAAGGGCCGCGACAGCTACGGCAAGACCCGCCTGCTGGCCGAAACCCTGGTGGACGGCGGCTATGTCTTCGACCACTACAAGAGCCAGAAAGCCGAACCCCGCGCCCTGAAGAAAATCACCCTGCTGACCATCAAGGCCGCCCAGGCTGAAGTCGAGCGCGCCGTGACCCATGCCCAGGCCATCGCCAATGGCATGGCCTTTACCCGCGACCTGGGCAACCAGCCGCCGAACGTCTGCCACCCGACTTTTCTGGGTGAACAGGCCAAGGCCCTGGGCAAGGAGTTCAAGGGGCTGAAAGTCGAAGTGCTCGACGAGAAGAAGATCAAGGAACTGGGCATGGGCTCGTTCTATGCCGTGGGCCAGGGCAGCGACCAGCCGCCACGCCTGATCGTCATGCAATACAACGGCGGCAAGAAGTCCGAGAAACCCTACGCCCTGGTGGGCAAGGGCATTACCTTCGACACCGGCGGCATCAGCCTCAAGCCGGGCGCCGGCATGGACGAAATGAAGTACGACATGGGCGGCGCCGCCAGCGTGTTCGGTACCCTGCGCGCCGTGCTGGAACTGAAGCTGCCGATCAACCTGGTGTGCATCCTGGCCTGCGCCGAGAACATGCCCAGCGGTGGCGCTGCGCGCCCTGGTGACATCGTCACCACCATGAGCGGCCAGACCGTGGAAATCCTCAACACCGACGCCGAAGGCCGCCTGGTGCTGTGCGATGCCCTGACCTACGCCGAGCGCTTCAAGCCCCAGGCGGTGATCGACATCGCCACCCTGACCGGTGCCTGCGTGGTCGCCCTGGGTGCTCACACCTCGGGCCTGCTGGGCAACAACGACGAGTTGATTGGGCAACTGCTCAGCGCCGGCCAGCAAGCCGACGACCGCGCCTGGCAACTGCCGCTGTTCGATGAATACCAGGAACAGCTGGACAGCCCGTTCGCCGACATCGCCAACATCGGTGGCCCCAAGGCCGGGACCATCACCGCAGCCTGCTTCCTGTCGCGCTTCACCAAGAACCTGAATTGGGCGCACCTGGATATCGCCGGCACTGCCTGGACCAGCGGCGGCAAGGACAAGGGCGCCACTGGCCGCCCCGTACCCCTGCTGACCCAGTACCTGCTGGACCGCGCCAACGCCTGAAAACCATGACCGCGGAGGGCGCCGCCAGCAGGCGGCGCCCTCCAAGGCTCAGGAACCCCCATGACCAAAGTCGACTTCTATATCCTTCCCAGCGCGGACCCTGCTGCGCGCCTGGACTTTGCCTGCAAGCTCACCGACAAGGCCTGGCGCATGGGCCACCGGATCTACCTGCATTGCAGTGATGCAGCGCAACGGGAAGAACTGGATGCCCGCCTGTGGCGGTTCAAGGGTGAAACCTTCGTCCCCCACGGCCCGGCGGAAAGCGAGCCCGAAGGCCTGATCGTGCTCGGCCTTGGCCAGGACTGCGGCGACCATACCGACCTGCTGGTGAACCTGGACCTGAACGTCCCCGCCTTTGCCCAGCGTTTCGCCCGGATTGCCGAGGTGGTGGTGGAAGACCCGACTATTCGTCAGGCTGCCCGCGAGAGTTTCCGCTTCTATCGCGAACAGGGCTATTCTCTGCAAGATCACCGTTTACAGCGACTCTGAGCACCCGATGGACACTCCCAACCCGCTGCAAAAGCCCGCGCACCTGCTGGACGACCTCGAGTCGATCCGCCAACTGCTCGGCGATGACAACCTGCAACCGCCGCTGCTCACCGAAACCGTGAGCAGCGAAGTGCAAATCCCTCTGCTGTTCGACATGGTGGGCAGCCAGCAACCTGCCGAAACCGCAGCCGCCCCCGCAGCGCAAGCCACACCGCAAGCGGCACCGACGCCGACTCCCGTTCAAGTGGCGGCACCAGCTCCTGCTCCTGCAGCCAAACCCGCCCCTGCCAGCAACAGCGCCGACGCTCTGCTGCACCTGGACAGCGAACTGCGCGCCGCCGCACAACTGATCATGCAAGACGTGATCGACGATTTCGCCCCGCACATCGAAACCGAAATCAAGCGCCGCCTCGACGCTCGCCTGGAACGCCTGCTCGCAGCAGCGACCAGCGGCAAACCATAAGCCACACGCAAAAGCCGGGCATGGCCATCTTGTCGCTTGCCGCTGGTGGCTTGCAGCTGCCCCCCTCCGCTATACTTCCCGGCTTTTCCTGAATAAATGCCAATAGGGTCCCGCCGCGCATGGATAAGACCTACCAGCCGCACGCCATTGAAACTTCCTGGTACCAGACCTGGGAGTCCGAGAACTACTTCGCCCCGCAAGGCGCGGGCGATTCCTACACCATCATGATCCCGCCGCCGAACGTCACCGGCAGCCTGCACATGGGCCACGGCTTCAACAACGCGATCATGGACGCCCTGATCCGTTTCCGTCGCATGCAGGGCCGCAACACCCTGTGGCAGCCAGGCACCGACCACGCCGGTATCGCCACGCAGATGCTGGTGGAGCGCCAGATCGAAGCCCAGGGCCAGAATCGTCACGATCTGGGCCGGGAAAAATTCCTTGAAAAGGTCTGGGAGTGGAAGGATCAGTCCGGTGGCAACATCAGCCGCCAGATCCGCCGCCTGGGCTCTTCCGTGGACTGGAGCCGCGAGCGCTTCACCATGGACGACGGCCTCTCGGAAGCGGTGAAGGAAGCCTTCGTACGCCTGCACGAAGACGGCCTGATCTACCGCGGCAAGCGCCTGGTGAACTGGGACACCAAGCTGCACACGGCAATTTCCGACCTCGAAGTGGAGAACCACGACGAGAAGGGCTTCCTGTGGAACCTCAAATACCCACTGGCCGACGGCGCCAAGACCGCTGAAGGCAACGACTACCTGATCGTCGCCACCACCCGTCCGGAAACCATGCTCGGCGACTCCGCCGTGGCCGTGAACCCCGAAGACGAGCGCTACAAGGCGCTGATCGGCAAGTTCGTCGAACTGCCCCTGGTGGGCCGTCGCATCCCGATCATCGCCGATGATTACTGCGACCCCGAGTTCGGCACCGGCTGCGTGAAGATCACCCCGGCCCACGACTTCAACGACTACGAAGTCGGCAAGCGTCACAACCTGCCGCTGCTCAACATCTTCGACAAGAACGCCGCCGTGTTGCCGGCCTGCCAGGTGTTCAACCTGGACGGCAGCCTGAACGAAACTGTCGATGGCAAGATCCCGGCCGAGTACGCCGGCCTGGACCGCTTCGAAGCACGCAAGCAGATCGTCGCCGCGTTCGACGCCGCCGGCCTGCTGGTGAGCGTCGACGACCACGCGCTGAAAGTGCCCAAGGGCGACCGTTCCGGCACTGTCATCGAACCGTGGCTGACCGACCAGTGGTACGTTTCCACCAAGCCCCTGGCAGAACCTGCCATCGCCGCCGTGGAAGACGGCCGCATCGCCTTCGTGCCCAAGCAGTACGAGAACATGTACTTCTCCTGGATGCGTGACATCCAGGACTGGTGCATCAGCCGCCAGCTGTGGTGGGGCCACCGGATTCCGGCCTGGTACGACGAGTCGGGCAAGGTCTATGTCGGCCGTGACGAAGCTGAAGTACGGGCCAAGCACAACCTCGGCCCGGACGTTGCCCTGCAGCAGGACAACGACGTGCTCGACACCTGGTTCAGCTCGGGCCTGTGGACTTTCTCCACCCTGGGCTGGCCGGAGCAGACCGACTTCCTCAAGACCTTCCACCCGACTGATGTGCTGGTGACCGGTTTCGACATCATTTTCTTCTGGGTCGCCCGGATGATCATGCTCACCATGCACCTGGTGAAGAACGAAGACGGCACGCCGCAAGTTCCGTTCAAGACCGTGTACGTGCACGGCCTGGTCCGCGACGGCCAGGGCCAGAAGATGTCCAAATCCAAGGGCAACGTCCTCGATCCGCTGGACATCATCGACGGCATCGACCTCGAAACCCTGGTGCAGAAGCGCACCACCGGCCTGATGCAGCCAAAACTGCAGAAAGCCATCGAGAAGCAGACCCGTGCCGAATTCGCCGATGGCATCGCCAGCTACGGCACCGACGCCCTGCGCTTCACCTTCTGCTCCCTGGCCACCACCGGTCGCGACATCAAGTTCGACATGGGCCGCGTAGAAGGCTATCGCAACTTCTGCAACAAGATCTGGAACGCCGCGCGCTACGTGCTGGACAAGGGCGAGGACTGCGGCCAGAACGGCGAGGCCTACGAGCTGTCCCTGGCGGATCGCTGGATCATCTCGCAGCTGCAGCGCACCGAAGCCGAAGTCACTCGCCAGCTCGACCAGTTCCGCTTCGACCTGGCCGCCCAGGCCCTGTACGAGTTCATCTGGAACCAGTACTGCGACTGGTACCTGGAGCTGTCCAAGCCGGTGCTGTGGGACGAGAACTCGCCGGTTGAACGCCAGCGCGGCACCCGTCGCACCCTGGTGCGCGTGCTGGAAGTGGCGCTGCGCCTGGCCCACCCGTTCATGCCGTTCATCACCGAGGAAATCTGGCAGCGCCTGGCACCGCTGGCAGGCAGCACGGGCAAGACCATCATGCTGCAGCCTTGGCCGGTGGCCAATGAAGCACGCATCGACCAGGCCGCCGAAGACGACATCGAATGGCTCAAGGGCCTGATGCTCGGCACCCGCAACATCCGCGCGGAAATGAACATCGGCCCGGGCAAGCCCCTGGCCCTGTTCCTGAAAAACGCCAGTGCCGAAGACCAGCGCCGCCTGACCGAGAACGAAGCCCTGCTGAAGAAGCTGGCCCGCCTCGAATCCATCACCGTGCTGGGTGCCGGCGACGAAGCGCCGCTGTCCGCCACCGCTTTGGTGGGCGAGATGGAAGTGCTGGTACCGATGGCCGGGCTGATCGACAAGGGTGCCGAACTGGCACGCCTGGACAAGGAAATCCAGCGCCTGCAAGGCGAAGTGCAGCGGGTCGGCGGCAAGCTGTCCAACGCCTCCTTCGTCGACAAGGCTCCAGCCGAAGTGATCGAGAAGGAACGCGCCAAGCTGGCCGAGGCCGAACAGGCCCTGGGCAAGCTGGCGGAGCAGCACGCACGAATTTCCAGCCTGTAACGGCGATTCGCGCAGTGTGAAAAAGGGAGGCCCGCATAGGCCTCCCTTTTTTATGCACCTTGTCTTATGCAGCGAGGAGGCACGCTTGCATCACTTGTCGCTCGTTGCTTGAAACTTACCGCCGCTCCTGTGGGACAATGCCCGCCACTTTGAACCACCCCGAATCGATCCCCATGACCGCCCCCAGCACACCCAAGCCGCCGCGCAAGAAGCCCAAGCCCGCCACCGCCGCCAAGGCCGCCGCACCTCGGGAGAAAGCCAGCCTGCACCCGCGCAATCGCCATCAGGGGCGCTACGACTTCCCGCAGTTGATCAAGAGCACCCCGGAACTGGGGCAGTTCGTGATCCTCAACCCCTATGGCAAGGAAAGCATCGACTTCGCCGATCCGGCCGCGGTGCGGGTGTTCAACCGCGCTTTGCTCAAGGCGTTCTACGGCATTGCCCACTGGGACATCCCGGCGGACTTCCTCTGCCCACCGGTGCCCGGTCGCGCCGACTATGTGCACTTTCTGGCCGACCTGCTGGCCAGCCACAACCAGGGGGAAATCCCGCGTGGCGCGGCCGTGCGGGTGCTGGATGTCGGGGTCGGCGCCAACTGCATCTATCCACTGATCGGCTACAGCGACTACCGCTGGCAGTTCCTCGGTTCGGACATCGACAGCACGGCCCTGGCCGCTGCCAAGGCCATTGTCCAGGCCAACGGCTTGAACAAGGCCATCGGCCTGCGCCAGCAGGGCAACCCCAAGCAGATCCTCGGCGGCCTGCTGGACAGCACCGAGCGTTTCGACCTGACGATGTGCAACCCGCCCTTCCATTCCTCTCTGGACGAAGCCACCCGCGGCAGCCAGCGCAAATGGCGGGCCCTGGGCAAGGCCGATCCCAAGCGCAAATTGCCGGTGCTGAACTTCGGCGGGCAGGCCCGGGAGCTCTGGTGCGAAGGCGGCGAGATCCGCTTTGTCAGCCAGTTGATCAGTGAAAGCGCCAGCGTCGGCCAGCAGGTACTGTGGTTCAGCACCCTGGTGTCGAAGGCCGCTAACCTGCCGGCGATCGAAAGCGCGCTGAAAAAGGCCGGAGCCCTGGAAAGCCAGGTGGTGGAAATGTCCCAAGGGCAGAAGCAGAGCCGCTTCGTCGCCTGGACCTTCAAGGACAAGGCACAGCAACAAGCCTGGAGCCAGGAGCGTTGGGTCAGGAAGAGTTAGGAACGCGGGGGGATTGTGCGGCGATTCACCTTGCGTGAACCGGTGTTACTCAAACCGTGCCCGGAAAGCTTCTGAGCACGGTTTCACTGCAAGTATTACTTGTTAACAGCGTCGGTCAGGCCTTTAGCCACAACCAGCTTGATAACTTTCTTGGCAGCGATTTCGATGGCAGCGCCAGTCGATGGGTTACGGCCAGTACGGGCAGGACGCTCGGTCACTTTCAGTTTGCCGATACCTGGCAGAGTGATTTCGCCGCCATTTTCCAATTGATCAGCAACGATCTGAGCCAGCTGGTCCAGGGCGTTACGCGCGGTGGTTTTCGGCGCGTCGATAGCTTCAGCGATATCAGCGATCAGTTGGTCTTTAGTAATAGCCATTGTGGTGTTCCTTCCCTATCAAATTCATTTGGATTGCAGAGTGCAGTGTCAGCCATCGAGCCAGATCTTGTGGACCTGGCACCCCGGTTACAACCACGACGGATCGGGGTTATAGATACCGAAATCAGAGTTTGGTTCGACCCGACAAATGCTGAATGCACGCTTAACGCTGAGACATCGCGTAAGACGGGGCAAAACTAGCACACAGACGGGGAAATATCCGCCTCTACCTAGCCATTTGGTCAGCTTTATTGCTCTAAATCGGTAAAAAATTGCATAAGCCTTACCGACGAGCCGTTCATCGCCCGGCAAACCGCGCCAAAACCAGCGGGTGCGGTACACTGGGCACTTTTTCGGGGAGCCCGCCCTCCCCCTTCAACCAGCCGAGAAGCCCATGCCGATCCGTCATTGCATCGTCCACCTGATCGACAAAAAACCCGACGGCAGCCCTGCAGTTCTCCACGCTCGCGATTCCGAACTGGCAGAGTCCGCAGCCATCGAGAACATGCTTGCCGACCTCAATGAAAGCTACAACGCCAAACAGGGCAAAGCCTGGGGGCTGTTCCATCCCGAGTCCGGTGCTTTTCCCTTCAGCGGCTGGCTGAAGGAGTACCTGGACGGCGGCCAGGACTTCACCGCCTTCAGCAAGATGGCGGTGGAACACCTGCAGAAGCTGATGATCCGGTACCTGGAGAACGTTAAATATTTATGCTATTTGTTACAGACATTTAAAAGCTCAGGCGCTTCAAGACTGCTTAATGTCCCTAGCTCTGCTTGAGACCGCGCTAGGCGCCAATGCTGGGGGCCTCAGATGGAACTTGTGTGGGCTACTGAAGATTTGGCTATCGCCGGGCAACCCTACCCAGGGTTTCCTATTCTGCTTTGGGACTCGATGGAGAGTTGCGCCCCCGCCAATCAGTTCTTTCGTCACTACTTGCTTCGTGGAGCCATTGGCTCTAAGCGATCTTGGCCCAGTACTGGACGCGCACTGTACGACTTCTTCAGCTTCCTTGAAGCCCATAGTATTGGCTGGCTCGACGTAGAGCGTGGCGAGGCCAAAAGCCTTGTGGCGGCCTATCGGGACTATTGCTTGGCGACATGCAAGCTGGCGCCGAACACCACTCGCCAACGCCTGACTTATATTTGCAAGTTCTACGAATATGCGCTGAAACAGGGTTGGGTGAAACGCCTCCCCTTCGCCTACGAAGAACGCACCGTACGAAGCAAAAAAACCTTCCTTGAACATATCGATGTCAGCGGCGGCAAGTCCATTACAAACGATGTAATGCCGCGTAGCCATAAGGCCCTGCCCAAGTTTTTGAGCATGCCTGAGATCAAGTCGCTCCTGGCCGCAGCGGAAAATCCCCATCACCGGATGATGATGCGCCTGGCGTTGCACACTGGCCTGCGCCGCGAGGAAATCGCCGCCTTCCCGACGGCCTATGTCTTTGATCCGGACAAGGCGGGACGAACCGAGCGTAACCTCCGCATTTGTCTCGACCCCTTTGACGGAAGCGGCATGGTGACGAAGGGCTGCAAGCCGCGAACTATTCACCTCAGTCGCACGTTCATCGCCGAACTCTATCGCTACGTGGCCAAGGTACGTGGCGAGCGCGTTTCACTGAGCAAGCCCCCGCAAAAAGCGCTATTTCTCAACCAATTCGGGGCCCCCTATGCAGAGGATGGCAAGAGCCTCAACCGGATCATCAGCGAAACCGGTATGCGGGCTGGCATTAAAGTCCATACGCATATGCTCCGGCATACCTACGCTACGCACACGCTGGTCAGCCTTCAGCGGAACACCGCGAACGGACTTGATCCACTTGTGTTCCTTCAGCGACAACTCGGTCACAGCTCGATTCAGACGACTATGGTGTACCTGCATTTGATCAACGAAATGGCCGACGAAGCTGTGCTGGCCTACGACGATGAGTTGAACACACTGGCGGGGACAGCCTGATGAGCAAGCGCAAGGCGTTTATCATGACCGACCTCAGCGTTCCCCAGGTCGAACACCACCACGACGCGGCCGGCAATGTGACCATCCTGCCCCAGTCTATCTCTGAGATTAACACTATCGTCGAGTTTGGACTGAATACGTCTAGGAGTCGTCGCTTCGACTTTGCTCGCTGGTACGGCGTCGGCATTGATACCATCACTTACGCATGTCAGCGCCAAATCGAACGCTTCCTCGCCGGGCAGGATGGCGCCATCACCTCCACCACCGTGGCGGGCTACTGCGTAAATGGAATGCGCAACTTCCTCGACTGCTGCATGCTGCGGGCAATAGCTTTTGGCCGTGACTTACTTTTGACCGACATAAACCGGGACTTGATCGACGGTTACCTCGGGCATCTGGCAGGGCTAGGCGTAGCAACAACGTCTCAAAAGGCGCTTTACACGCAAACTAAGCCGGCACTACTTGCCTTGGGGCGACGTGAATCGCCCCGGGTTTCCT
>NZ_AYMU01000003.1 GCF_000633395.1 Pseudomonas sp. PH1b | reverse complement strand
GCCGGCTCCTACGAGGGCAACACGCAGCACCGACAACCGTAGGAGCTGGCTTGCCAGCGAAGGCGATCTCACAGCCCCCTTCGCCGGCAAGCCGGCTCCCACGGGGGCAACACACAGCACCGACAACTGTAGGAGCTGGCTTGCCAGCGAAGGCGAACTCACAGCCCCCTTCGCCGGCAAGCCGGCTCCCACGAGGCAACACGCAGCACCGGCAACTGTAGGAGCTGGCTTGCCAGCGAAGGCGATCTCACAGCCCCCTTCGCCGGCAAGCCGGCTCCCACGAGGGCAACACGCAGCACCGACAACTGCAGGAGCTGGCTTGCCAGCGAAGGCGATCTCACGGTCCCCTTCGCCCGCCCGCCAAGGAAGCAACATTCAACAAGACAGGGAGTCAACGATGTCATTTCTAGAGCCTGTTCCACTCCAGGGGTTTGCGCCCTATATCGCCCCCAGCGAACCCCGGGAAGCCTGGCTGGCCCTGGCAGCGGGGATCGACCCGGAGGTGGCGCAGTATTTTCTGGTGAGCGCCCGCTGCGGCTGCTTCATGCAGGCGGCCCGCAGCCTGAATATCAAGGCCACGCTGTTGCGCAAGCAACTGGCGCTGCTGGAAGAGCATTTGCGCCGTTCACTGTTCTGTTATCAGGGGAATGCCTTGAGCCTGAGTCGCGAAGGCCTGCAGTTGCAGGCGCAGTTGATCGCCCTGGCCCACCAGCGGCGGCTGCCGGTGATCGAGCAGCCGCTGATCCGCGTGGCGGTGGCCGAAAGCATCCTTCATGACATTCTCGGGCGCGACCTGATCGCCTTGCTGCGGCGCAACGCCAGTGCGCGCCTGGAGATCATCGCCATCGACAGCGACTTGTCACTGCAGGCCCTGAGTGCCGACCTGGTGCTGTGGCTGGCAGCCGAGGATTCACCCTTGCCTGGCCCCAGCTTCGCCACCCGCGAACCCCAGCCCCTGGCCCGCATCGACTACCTGCCGCACATTGCCAAGCGCTATTCGCGGGTGGCGGTGCGCCCGGACAGCCTCGACGACCTGGCGGACTACATGCTGGTGCAGTGGCAGCACGATCGCCAGGTGGAGCATTTCCGGCCCTGGAACAGCCTGGTGGAGCAGCGCCTGGCCGGAGTGGTGCACGTGCATTCCTACGAACTGATGCTGGAGATGATCCGCTGCAGCGCCTGCATCGGCCTGCTGCCCAGCTATATCAGCAGCTACGATCGCGGCCTGATCGCCTTGCCCGGGCTGTTCAACGAAGGCATGCAGCGCCGGGCCTGGCTGGCGATCAATGCCCAGGTGCAGCACGAAACCCAAGTGCAGCAACTGGCGGACCTGATCCTCAACACCTTCAGCGAGCGCCAGGAGTGGTTTGCCTGAACTGGCTCGCCCGGACATTCACCCCAGCGCCCACGAGCGGGCAGCCACCGCGACTCCGTGTAGGAGCCGGCTTGCCGGCGAAAGGGCCCGCAAACCCTGCGCTGCCTTCGAAAACGCCTTCGCTGGCAAGCGGAGCGCCGCCCGGCCAGCTCCTGCGGGGAGGGCTGCGCGGTGATTCCTTGCCGGCGGACGAGCTCCATGCCCCTCGTCATCCAGAGGCGCATGCACGTACACTCGATGGCCACTTCGACTTCAAGGATGACCTCGCCATGCCCAACGCCCATCCCACCATCGTCATCGAGCGGTGCGCCGAAGCCCATATCGACGGCCTGACGGTGCTGTACAGCGAACCCAGCGTGGCGGCCCAGACCCTGCAAATGCCTTATCAGTCGCGCGAGCTGTGGCGCCAGCGCCTGGCCCAGCGGGCGGACAATGAGCGCCTGGTGTCCCTGGTGGCCGTGCACCAGGGCACGGTGATCGGCAGTTGCAGCCTTGAGCAGTTTTCCCGGGTGCGCCGGTCCCATTGCGCAGGCATCGGCATGGGCGTGGCGTCGGCCTGGCAGCGCCAGGGCATTGGCAGCCGCCTGCTGGCCGCGGTGCTGGAGGTGGCGGATAACTGGATGAACCTGCGCCGGGTCGAACTGACGGTCTATGCCGACAACCTGCCCGCCATCGGCCTGTACCAGAAGTTCGGTTTCGAAACCGAAGGCCAACTGCGCGATTACGCCATTCGCGATGGCCGTTACCTTGACGTACTGAGCATGGCGCGCCTGCGCACCATGCCCTGACGAGGCCGGCGTCGACTTTGCCGCTGAGTGGGGCGCCTTGCTGTTCCGGCAGCCGGTGGCGCTCGACCGCAGCGCCGCCTTGCCCCGGGACTCCGTGAGGCCCGGGCCCGGATGGGCAGTCGCTGGCGCTTTCAGGGGGCGGTCAATGGCTCGTCACGCCCGGGCTCTTTGGCTTCATCCGTGAGGGCGAAAGCCACTGCCGCCCGGGCGTGCAGCTCGGTGGTGTCGAGCAGGGGCAGGGGGCTGTGCTCGGGCTTGAGCAGCAGGCCGATCTCCGTGCAGCCGAGGATCACCGCCTGGGCGCCACGGGCCTGCAGGGACTCGATCACCCGCTGGTACACCTGGCGCGATTGCGCACTGATGATGCCCACGCACAGCTCTTCGTAGATGATCCGGTGCACCGCCTGGCGCTCCTGTTCATCGGGCACCAGCACCTGCAGGCCTTGCTGCTCCAGGCGTCCCTTGAGGAAATCCTGCTCCATGGTGAAGGCGGTGCCCAGCAGGCCCACACTCAGGGTGCCGGCCTCCAGCGCCGCTTGTGCGGTGGGATCGGCGATGTGCAGGAACGGCAGGCTGGTTGCGGCCTGAATCTGGCCGGCCAGCTTGTGCATGGTGTTGGTGCAGAGCACCAGGCAATCGGCGCCGCCGGCCGCCAGGCGCCGGGCGGCGTCTACCAGGATCGCTGCCGCCAGGTCCCAGCGTCCGGCATGCTGGGCCTGTTCGACAGGCCCGAAGTCGACGCTGTACATTAGCAACCGCGCCGAGCGCAGCGGCCCCAGTCGATCACGGACCTGCTGATTGATCAGGCGATAGTATTCGGCGCTGGATTCCCAGCTCATGCCGCCGATCAGGCCGATGGTACGCATGGGCAACTCCTCTGTGGTGCGGTTGGGTAAGCCTCAGTTTCACGCCGCCCCGGGTGGCGATCTATCAGGAAATTTCACATGCCCCAGGTGCTCGAACATCGCCTGCTGGACGGCCGCCTGCTGCTGCAACTGCTGCCGGCCGCGGCCTACAGCGCCCGCGATCCGGCCCAGTGGCAGACCCTGGGCGTGACCCTGGAACGTCAGCGCGGGGTGCATGCCATCGACTCCGACCGCCGCGAGGATTTCGACACCTGGCCCGGCACCCTGGCCCTGACGCCCGCAGGCATTGAAGTGTTTTCCGAATCCGCCATGGGTGGCGAGTACCTGCTGTTGCGCTGGCAGGGCGCGGCGCCGCTGGTTCCTGGCCAGCGCCGGATGCAGAGCCCGGGGCATGCCCGCGCCCTGGCCCTGGGGCGCGAAGCCCGGCGCCTGCTGCTGGCGCCCGAGGCCGATGAGCTGGCCCTGGAGCAATGCGCGCTGGCGTTTCTGGGGCTGGCCCAGCCCGGTCGGGCAACGCCGGCCCCGGCGCCGGATCTGGGGCAGGTGCTGCAACAGATGGCCGATGAATACGCCCGGCCCCTGTCACTGGCGCAACTGGCCCTGACCTACGGCCACAACGAACTGCGCCTGCTGCGCGACTTTCGTCGTGCTGTAGGCATCACGCCCCATGCCTGGATCACCGAGGTGCGTCTGCAAGCGGCCCGGCGTCTGCTGGAGCACACCGACCTGCCCCTGGCGGCGCTTGCCCAGGACTGTGGTTTTGCCCATCAGTCCCACCTGGGCAGCGCCTTGCGCCAGGCCACCGGCCTGACGCCGCGTCAGTACCGGCTGCAGTTTCAGCGCCGAGCGGCGGATACCGCGCCGTAGCTTTTGCCTGGTAATGCTCCGCCGCTGATCGCCGCCAGCGTCCCGCAGGATCATCATCGCTGGTCGCAGCTACAGGGATCGGCGAGCCGGCGGGCAAACAACTCAACGCCCGACACCGGCATCTGCCATGCTCAGGGCCGGCGACCTGCTGTTCTCAAAGGTCGAAGCCAGGGACACAGCGCAATGGACGATATCCAGCAACTGGGCGAGATGCTGCGCCACTACGCGGCCAGTGAAGCCCACAAGAAGCAGCTGTTCGACAGCCAGTCGGTGGTCTGGGCGCGTCGCATTCATCAATTGTTCGGGCAGATCGAAGACTGGCTGGCGCCGGTATTGCTGCCGGACCTGCTGGCGTTGCAGCGCGAGCCTTATGTGGCCTTCAGCCCCGCGGTGCCGCTGGAGGTCTCGACCTTCAAGAGCGAGAAGCTGACCATCCACATCGCCGGCAAACCGGTGGAGTTCGTGCCGGATGTGATGGGTCCCCAAGGGCAGATTTCCCTGGCGGTGATCGGCCTGACTGCGGCGCGCCTGGGCAGCGTGTCCCTGGTGGGCGAGGCTTCGGGCGACTGGCAATGGCGCAAGACCAACGGCCTGAAGGACCCTGACGTCTTTGCCTTTGACGGCAATTTCCTCGCCGCTCAGTTGCAGAGCCTGATCCCCCGCGAGCGCGCCTGACCGCCACCCACTGCAGGAGCTGGCTGGCCAGCGAAGGCGCTCGCCGGCCATGTGCAGGTCTTGCGGGCCTCTTCGCCGGCCAGCCGGCTCCTACGGGAGGGGGCTACATGTCGAGGTTGATCCAGCCCGGCTTGGCTTCCTCCGGGGCCACGGCGTTGATCTTCTTGCCGGTGGCCAGTTCGACCCGGCGCGCCACGTCCGGATCATCAGCGAAAGGAATCAGGCTGGCCTCGTCCAGGCTCTTGGCGCTCTGGTGGCGCAGGCAGTACTCGATGCAGAGGTAGAGGAACGCCACCCCCAGCAGGTTGAAGAGAATGTCCATCAGCATTTGGCTTCCTGAAATGCCGGCGCCGGTCGCGATGACCGGCGTGGCAAGAGTGGTCAGGCGATCTGGGCGTCGTTCAGGGCGAGTTTTTCATCGGCCACGCGGACGGTGCGCCAGGTGTTGTAGGCCATCAGCAGCATGCCGCTGAGGAAGAACACGCCACCGGCGAAGCGCACGATAAAGCCCGGATGACTGGCCACCAGCGCCTCGACAAAGGAGTAGGTGAGGGTGCCGTCCTCGTTGACCGCGCGCCACATCAGGCCCTGGGTGATGCCGTTGACCCACATCGAGGCGATGTACAGCACGGTGCCGATGGTCGCCAGCCAGAAGTGCAGGTTGATCAGCGGCACGCTGTACATCTGCTCGCGGCCGAAGACCTTGGGCACCATGTGGTAGATGGCGCCGAAGGTGATCATCGCCACCCAGCCCAGGGCCCCGGCATGCACGTGGCCGATGGTCCAGTCGGTGTAGTGGGACAGGGCGTTGACGGTCTTGATCGCCATCATCGGGCCTTCGAAGGTCGACATGCCGTAGAACGCCAGGGACAGCACCAGAAAGCGCAGGATCGGGTCGGTGCGCAGCTTATGCCAGGCGCCCGACAGGGTCATCATGCCGTTGATCATGCCGCCCCAGCTCGGGGCCAGGAGGATCAGCGACATGGCCATGCCCAGGGACTGGGCCCAGTCCGGCAGGGCGGTGTAGTGCAGGTGGTGGGGGCCGGCCCAGATGTACAGGGTGATCAGCGCCCAGAAGTGCACGATGGACAGGCGATAGGAGTACACCGGGCGCCCTACTTGCTTGGGCACGAAGTAATACATCATCCCCAGGAAACCGGTGGTCAGGAAGAAGCCCACGGCGTTGTGGCCGTACCACCACTGGACCATGGCGTCAGTGGCGCCGGAGTACACCGGGTAGGACTTGAACCAGTCCACCGGGATCGACAGGTGGTTGACCACGTGGAGCATGGCGATCACCAGGATGAAGGCGCCGAAGAACCAGTTGCCGACGTAGATGTGCTGACACTTGCGCCGCACCACGGTGGTGAAGAACACGATGGCGTAGGCCACCCAGACCACCGCCATCCACACCGCGCCGGCAAATTCGATCTCGGCGTATTCCTTGGTGGTGGTGTAGCCCAGGGGCAGGGTGACCAGCATGATCACGATCACCGATTGCCAGCCCCAGAAAGTGAAGGCGGCGAGGCTGTCGGAGTACAGCCGCACCTGGCAGGTGCGCTGTACCGCGTAGTAGCTGGCGGCGAACTGGGCGCTGCCGGCGAAGCCGAAGATCACCAGGCTGGTGTGCAGCGGCCGCAGGCGGCCGAAGCTGGTCCAGGGCAGGTCGAGGTTCATTTCCGGCCACACCAGTTGCGAGGCGATCCACACCCCCATGGCCATGCCGATCACGCCCCATACCACTGTTGCGACGACGAATTGGCGAACCACCTTGTAGTTGTAGGCCTGTCCGATTGTTGCTGAGTTCATGGTCAATGCTTCCACGGTTGCAAAGTCTTGCCAGGCCACCCGGTCTGGCACGGGGTGCACTGTAGGAATCAGCGGGGAAACAAAACAGGCTCAGAAAAACCACATTAATACGGATCAGATTTTCCTCATGTTCACGGTGTTGTGGCGCTGGCTGATATGGTTTTTTAGTTTTTACCTGAATCTGTAACGTTCTGCGCCGTACGCGCATAGTCGCCTCCTCACACCACGCGCCGTTTAGAGCACGATCAGCTTCGATGAGGTAGGGACATGTATCAGTACGACGACTATGACCGGGCCCTGGTCTTTGAGCGGGTGGCGCAGTTTCGCGACCAGGTCGAGCGCTTCATGGGCGGCCAACTGAGCGAGGAGGAGTTTCTGCCCCTGCGCCTGCAGAACGGCCTGTATATGCAGAAGCACGCCTACATGCTGCGGGTGGCGATTCCCTACGGCACCCTCAGCGCCCGGCAGATGCGCACCCTGGCCAGCATCGCCCGGGACTTCGACCGCGGCTACGGCCACTTCACCACCCGGCAGAACCTGCAGTTCAACTGGATCGAGCTGGCCCAGGTGCCGGACATCCTGCAGCGCCTGGCCGAAGTGGAGATGCACGCCATCCAGACTTCCGGCAACTGTGTGCGCAACATCACCACCGAAGCCTTTGCCGGCGTGGCCGGCGATGAATACCTGGACCCGCGCCCCCTGGCGGAGATCCTGCGCCAGTGGTCCACCATCAACCCGGAATTCCTGTTCCTGCCGCGCAAGTTCAAGATCGCCATCTGCTCGGCCAAGCAAGACCGCGCGGCGATCATGATGCACGACATCGGCCTCTATCTTTACCGCGCCCGCAGCGGCGAGATGCTCCTGCGGGTGATAGTCGGCGGCGGCCTGGGGCGCACGCCGATCCTCGGCCTGCAGATCCGCGACGGGCTGCCCTGGCAGCACTTGCTGTCCTATGTCGAAGCGGTGTTGCGGGTCTACAACCGCTACGGTCGGCGCGACAACAAGTACAAGGCGCGGATCAAGATCCTGGTCAAGGCCCTGGGCATCGAGGCCTTCGCCAGGGAAGTGGAGGAGGAGTGGCAGCACCTCAGGGACGGCCCGGCGCAGCTCACCGAGGACGAATACCAGCGGGTGGCCAGCGCCTTTGTGCCGCCGATCTACGAGCGCCTGGCGGACACCGACCTGGAGTACGGCAGCCACCTGGCCGAGTCCCCGGCCTTCGCCCGCTGGGTGGCGCGCAACGTGCACCCGCACAAGGTGCCGGGCTACACCTGCGTGGTGCTGTCGACCAAACCGGGCCCGGCTTCGCCACCGGGGGACGTCACCGGCCAGCAGATGGACGCGGTGGCCGAATGGTCCGAGGACTACGGCTTTGGCGAGATCCGCATTGCCCACGAACAGAACATCGTCCTGCCGGATGTACCCAAGTCGCGCCTGTTCGAGCTGTGGCAGCGGGCCTGCGAGCACGGCCTGGGCACCGCCAACGCCGGGTTGCTGACCGATATCATCGCCTGCCCGGGCGGTGACTTCTGCGCCTTGGCCAACGCCCGCTCGATCCCCATTACCCTGGCCATCCAGCAGCGCTTCGACGACCTGGACTACCTCCACGACCTGGGGGACATCAGCCTGAACATTTCCGGCTGCATGAACGCCTGTGGCCACCACCACATCGGCAATATCGGCATCCTCGGCGTCGACAAGAACGGCAGCGAGTGGTTCCAGGTCACCCTGGGCGGGGCCAAGGGCCGTGACAGCGCCCTGGGCAAGGTGATCGGCCCGTCCTTCAGCGCCGAGGAAATCCCCGAGGTGATCGAACGCATCATCGCCACCTTCGTACGCTACCGGGAAAGCGACGAACCCTTCGTCGAGACCCTGCAGCGCATCGGCCTGGAGCCGTTCAAGGAGCGGGTCTACCCCAAGGCCCTGGAGGCGCTGGCATGAACAACCTGCTGCGTTTGCACGAAGGCGAGGCCCAACTGGTGGAAGACGATGCCTGGAGCCTGGTGCGCGGGGTCGACGACGCCTTGCCAGGCGGGCCGCTGATTCTGCCCCTGGCCCTGTGGCTGATGCGCCGCATCGAGCATCACCCGGCCCGGGACGGGGTGTGGATCGGCCCGGACGACGAGGTGGAAAGCCTCAAGCCCTGGCTCAAGCTGATCCCGCTGATCGCCGTGGACTTCCCGAGCTTTCGCGATGGCCGTGGCTACAGCCAGGCCTACCTGCTGCGCACTCGCCTGGGCTGGATGGGCGAACTGCGAGCGATTGGCGATGTACTGCGTGACCAGTTGAGCCATATGCGCCAATGCGGTTTCGACAGTTTTGCCGTGCGTGAAGACAAGTGCGCGCTGGACGCACTCAAAGGGTTGGCAGGGATGAGCGTGCTGTATGGGCGCTCGGTGATCGAGCCGCGGCCGCTGTTCCGTCGGCGTTAAGCGCCGTCAGAGGTCCTGTTGGCGCTCGGGGCCATAGGCTCGCTGGCTGGCTCTCTCTGTGGCTGAGTAGGCTCCTGCCGGGGCTGCTCCGGTCCGAGATTTCGTTGTTCGGCGTTAGGCCCATGGGGAGTAAGGGCCGAAAACCCGGAATGACTCTGGCGCGCAAAATGGCGGCTGTTAGCTATACCTGTAACTCCCCTAGCCAGATTCTGGCTGCTGCACCCACAGGAGTTGTCCATGAAGCTTGCACTGACCCTCAGCGCGCTATGTCTCGCTACCTTCGGGATGGCGGGTTGCTCCAGTACCGTGACCCAACCAGACGAGTACTCGGGCTTTCTCCAGGATTACAGTCGACTCAAGCAGGCCAAGTCGCCTTCGGGGGCGGACGTGATGCGCTGGATCGATCCGAAGGTCAATGCCCGGGAGTATTCAAGCATCTATATAGAGCCGACGCAGTTTTACCCGCAGCCCCAGGCCACGGCGAAGATTCCCCAGAGCACCCTCAATGGCATCACCAGCTACTTTGACCAGGCGCTCAAGCGTGAAGCGGTCAAGAGCCTGCCCCTGGCCAACGGTCCTGGCCCGGGAGTGGTGGTGGTGCGCGCGGCAATCACCGCCGTCAGCAGCAAGACCGAAAGCCTGCATGCCTATGAAGTGATACCGGTGGCTCTGGTGGCCGCGGCGGTGAGTACCGCGACCGGGATTCGTGATCAGGAAACCACCCTGGGCACCGAGGCGGTGTTTCTCGACGGCAGCAGTGGCAAAGTGATTGCCCAAGTGGTGCGCAAGGGCATCGGCAAGCCGTTGGAAAATGACACTCAGGTGATGAAAGCCACTGACGTGAAGAATGTCATCGACGGTTGGGCGGCGGATTTCCATCAGTCGTTCGCCAAGCTGAAAGCTCGCTAGTCCCTCGCACGCTTGCGGTGGGCCCTCCAGCCCACTGCGCCTTCAATAGTCCATCCGGGCTTGCATGTTGTAGTAGCTGAGCAGCGAGTCATAGGCTCGGGTCACGGCGTGGTAGTCCTCGCTGAGGCGCTGCGGCGCGGCCTGTTGCAACCAGTCCTGGTGCAGTGTGCTCAGGGTTTCCTGATAGTGCTGCGCCGGTCTTTCAATCCGTCTCCAGAGCTCGCTTGCGGTCCGGCTGTGGCTGTCATGGGGACTGTCGCGCAGGGGGTGTCCTGCGTCCCAGGCCCGTTGCAGGTCGGCGCTGGTGGCGGCCAGCCGTTCGGGGCTCAGGGTTTTCTCCTGCATCTGTCGGCTGATCTGTTCGACGGTGTCCCGGGCCTGGATCATGTAGCCCAGCAAATGCCAGTGGATGTCCCGCCCCAGGCGGTTTTCCAGAAGACCTTGCTGTTGGCGGCGAGCGCCGATATCCGTGGCTTCCAGTGCCTGGCGCAGGGCGGTGGAGGCCTGCAGGTAGCGGTCGAAGTGGGGCTGGAGCCGGGCAACTTCGGTGGGCTCTTCGGTGGCCGGCATATAGGCGCCGGGAATCCTGTTCGACTGCGCCCGGCGTGCGGTATTGGCCTGGTGCAAGGCGTCAATATAGGTCTGGGCCACCTCAAGCAGCGGCGCATCCGGCTCCAGGTGACGCAGGCGATAGAGCATGCGCGGTTCACAGTCGCGGGTCGGCAGGGTGTCCATGTCGGTTCGGGCCCCGTCGGCGAAATCCTTGGCGTTGCTCAGCAACTCGGCGAAGGTGCTGCGCCAGACAGCGTGGGTGCCATAGGTGTAATAGCCCAGGCGCCATTGCACATCGTACTGGTTGGCGCATTCGATCAGTGGGGCCAGGGCTGCCGCCTGGGCGCTTTCGGCGCTGTCCAGGGCCGCCAGCCATAGCTGCGCCCGGGCGATCGGGCCGCTGGCGCCGACGAGGGCGAACAGGGCAAAAGTCAGCCCGCTACCGAAGATCAGCAGTTGGCGCTGGTTCATGGCTGCCTCCCCTTGGGGTACCACTGTGCTTCGGTGGCTGGGGCGCCGCACTGCGCGGCGTCGACCGGCATGCGGGCGCACAGGCGTTCGGTCCAGGGTTGCAGGCCCTGGTCACGGCCGGCGCTGTGCCGGCCATCTAGCCACTTGAGGGCGCCGAGCCCGGCACAGGTCAGAACCAGTGCAGCGCCTAACAGCAACCGTCGGGGCCAGGGGTTGATTCGTTGCCAGGCGTGTAGCGGGTCGATCTGGCGCTGGCGGGCCAGGGCCACTAGCCCTCGCACCCCGGCATAGGTGGCACCGGCCACCGGCCCGGCGATCCAGGCCAGCAGGGCGCCGAGCAGGGCTATCGGCAGCAGGTCGCGGAGCACTAGCCAGGAATGATAGGGCGTCTCGCGCCAGGGGGCGCCTTGGCTGAGGTGCTCATCCCAGGGCAGCAGGCGCTGGCTCAGCGGCCGCCAGAGTCGCTGCAGGCCTTCGCCGGCCGCCGAGAAACACAGGCTCCAGAACAGCGCCACGCCGATGATTTCCCATGGGCTGCTGCCGTCCTGTCCATAGCGCACCGTGGCGCCCGCCAGGCAAGCCAGGGCAACGCCCAAATGCAGGGGCCAAGTGTCGATTGCTTGCTGCCAATCACGCCAGAAGAACGGGTTGCCGGCAGGCATGTTCGCCGCGGCTTCGGGGTGATTCGCAGCAATGCTGGCGGCCAGCGTCTGGCACGCCGCCCAATCCCGAGAGGTCAGGTGCCGGGCCCAGGTACGCCGCTGGCTGTAACTCAGGGGCGCAAGCAGCAGGCGGGCGGCGCGATGCTCGGGCGAGATGGGTGCCTGGCCGGCCAATTGACGCTGTCGGGCCAGGAACAGCGGCGCCTGATGGCGTTTGAGCAGCCGCGGCCAGCAAGCGGGTGGGCAGCTATTGCTTGCTGTCGTGCTCCAGCCCTGGCCTGCACAAACGGCCTGGAATACTTCGACCGACCAGTACGGGCTGTTGATCAGCAATTGTGCCAGCCACTGGTTGAATTCTTCACGGTGTTGCAGATGTTGCAGCCAGGGATGTTCCGAGCGCCGGGCATAGGCCAGGGTGAAGGCCGATGCGTCTCGTGCCAAAAGGGCGTGCTCCAGCGGTTGGCGCAGTTGCTGATGCAACTGCTGTTGCAGGCCTTCCACGAGGTACTCGGGCAAGTCCAGGCGTTGCCAGGCACTCATCCAGCGCAGGTGTTCGAAGCACCAGTTCAGCACCGGGGTGGCGCTGGCAGGGTGTTCTACGCAGTGGCGCAGTAGCGCCAGTTCGAACTCGTAGGCGCAATCTTCGTCCTGGGCCTGCTGGTAGCGTTGATCGAGCAGATCGACGCGCAGGCCCTTGAGCAGGCTGGCCACCCGTTGCGCAGGGGGCTGTTCGAGCCGGGCGGGCTGGGCGCCAGGCCAGGCTGGGGCAAAGGCGGGCGGCTCTTGCTCCTGTTGCTTGGCATGCAGCGCCGCTTCATAAGCATCGCGCAGGCGCTGGAAACCCTCAGGGTCCTCATCCGGGCGGGTCTGTTTCAGCAGCCGGGCGTAATGGCGCTTGAGGGTGCGGATATCGGCCGAGGCCGGCAGGCCAAGCAAGGTCCAGCAACTCATTGGGCGTGACAACTCCATGGCAAGCGACAGCCGCTGTAAACCCGAATGGCAGCCTTGGGGGAAAGTGCGCACCCTAACTGTTTTCCCGCTAAAAGTCGTCGCTACACATGCGTCTATCAACGAGGCAGAGAAGTCGGTAAAAGGTTTTTTCAATGGCGGATGCGCACGAGCTGAAGGGGGGAGGCGGAGTCATGAGCGAGATGTCTGTTAATGTGAATTATCACTATAACCATAACAAAGGAGTGGTTATGGTGATTTTGAGTCTAGAATAAAAAAATGAATAAAAACAATAAATTAGAAATTAATATTAATGTTATTTATTGGTTTTAGGCTGTTGAGCAAGGAGCCATGCAGGCATGCCCGTGATTGAACGTACGACCTTTATTGCTGGCTGTAGCCCGGCTCAAGTGCTGGACTTCTGCCTTGAGGGCGCCAACTTCCCGAAGATCTTTCCCGAGCCTGTCACGCCCTTGGGGGGCGTCGACATCAACGATCTGCGCATCAGTGCCGGGCGCCAGTTCAGTTTTCTGCACTGGATGTTCGGTGTCATACCGGCGAAATGGACAGTGGTTATACGTGAGGTCAGTGATCGGCATTTTGTCGACGAGATGCTCAAGGGGCCGTTGCGTGCCTTTCGTCATGAACACCGGGTCGAGGCCGCCGAAGGGGGCACGCTGTACACCGACCGGGTGACCTATCGGGCCATCGGCGGTGCACCTTTTGAGTGGTTGATGGTCAACGCCTACATGGCGCGGATTTTCGACGCCCGGCACCGCAACATGTTGCGCCTGCTGAGTTGATGGGCGCCGCCGTGGTTTTTCCTCTTTTGCGACGACAAGGAGCATGCCCGTGAGCAAGAAGATATTGGTGGTCCTGACCAGCGTGGCCAAATACCCGAACCTGAACCGCGCCACCGGCCTGTGGCTGGGGGAGGCGGTGCATTTTGTGAAGAAGGTCGAAGCCGCCGGTTTCCAGGTCGACTACGTCAGCCCCAAGGGCGGCTATGTGCCGATTGATCCCCACAGCCTGGCCATGGCCGACGAAACCGATTGGCAGTGGTACCAGGACAGCGCCTTCATGAGCCGCCTGGGCGCGACCCTGAAGCCTGCGCAGGTCAAGGCTCGGGATTATGTAGCGATCTATTACGCCGGTGGCCACGGCGTGGTCTGGGATTTTCCCGATAACCCCGAGCTGCAGGCCCTGAGCCGCGAGATCTACGAGCAGGGCGGCTACGTCAGTTCGGTGTGCCACGGCGCCGTGGGCTTGCTGAACATCAAGCTGGGGGACGGTTCGCTGTTGATCGCCGGCAAACAGGTCACGGGGTTCTCCAATGAAGAAGAGAAACTCGCCGAACTGGACCAGTACGTGCCCTACCTGACGGAAACCGAGCTGGTCAAGCGTGGTGCCCTGTACCAGAAGGCCGCCGCGCCCTGGGCGCCGTTCGCAGTGGAAGACCAGCGGGTGATCACCGGGCAGAACCCGGCGTCCGGCGGCCCGGTGGCCGATCTGCTGCTGGCGCACCTCAACAAATAACCGTAGGAGCCGGCTTGCCGGCGAAGGCGGCCTTGAGGCTTGCGCAAGGTTTGAAAGCGCCTTCGCTGGCAAGCCAGCTCCTACAGCAGTCAGATAGACCGTGCGGCTCCCTGTAGGAGCCGGCTTGCCGGCGAAGAGGGCCTTAAGTCTTGTATCGCCTGGATGGACGCCTTCGCTGGCAAGCCAGCTCCTACAGCAGTCAGATAGACCGTGCGGCTCCCCGTAGGAGCCGGCTTGCCGGCGAAGAGGTCGTTAAGGCTTGCGCAAGGCTTGAAAGCGCTTTCGCTGGCAAGCCGGCTCCTACACCGAAACATCCAAGTTCGCCCCATGTAGGAGCGGGTTGTTGGACAATTTGCCCGTGGGCATAGGTGCCCGGGCCGTTTCATGCTTAACTTTCGCCTCTCAAGAATTTCTCATTGCTGTTCCATCATCACTGTTCAATAAAGGACTCCGTTCATGGCTCAAGTCACTCTCAAAGGCAACCCGGTCCAGGTCAACGGCCAACTGCCGCAAGTCGGCTCCAAGGCCCCTGCGTTCTCCCTGGTGGGCGCCGGTCTGGCCGATGTTTCCCTGAGCAGCCTTGCTGGCAAGCGCAAGGTGCTGAACATCTTCCCAAGCGTCGACACCCCGACCTGCGCCACGTCGGTGCGCAAGTTCAACGCCGAGGCCAATGGCCTGGCCAACACCGTGGTGCTGTGCATCTCCGCCGACCTGCCGTTCGCCCAGGCGCGCTTCTGCGGCGCCGAAGGCCTGGAAAACGTACAGAACCTGTCGACCCTGCGTGGCCGCGAGTTCATCGAGAACTACGGCGTGGCGATTGCCGACGGCCCTCTGGCTGGCCTGACTGCCCGCGCCGTGGTGGTGCTGGATGAAAACGACAAGGTGCTGCACAGCGAGCTGGTCAAGGAAATCGCTGAAGAGCCGAACTACGCCGCCGCCTTGGCCGTGCTCAAGTAACAGGTTTTACAATTATTCACGGCCTGGCACTGTCCAGGCCGTTTTTATTTGTGCTTCAGTGGCTTAGCGCCGCACCTTGAAACGTCAGGCAAAGGTAAATTGCCGGTAAAGGCGCTTTGCTAAAACAGCTCCAGTGCTTATCTTTCAGCCTTCTCAAAAGAAGCTCCCTCGCGCCCAATGGTTGATCACTCCATGCAATCCTCTGCTCCCCGCAACTCCCGTCGCTGGCTGTTCGGCCTGTTTGTCCTGCTGCTGGTTGGCGGCCTGTGCTGGAAGTTCTGGCCAGCCGGCAGCACTCACCAGGAGGCCGCAGGGCAAAAGGCCGCCACCGGGCATACCGGGCGCAGCGGCAGCATGCGCCCCGGTTTTGGCGGTGCCAGCGGGCCGATCCCGGTGCGCGTGGCGCCGGTGACCCAGGGGGATTTCGCCGTGTACTACAAGGCCCTGGGCACGGTGACGGCGCTGAACACCATCAATGTGCGCAGCCGGGTGGCGGGGGAACTGGTCAAGGTCAACTTCGAGGAAGGGCAGACGGTCAAGGCCGGTGACCTGCTGGCGCAGATCGACCCGCGTCCCTACCAGAACGCTTTGCTCCAGGCTGAAGGCACCTTGCTGCAGAACCAGGCCCAGTTGAAGAACGCCCAGGTCGACCTGGAGCGCTACCGCGGCCTGTACGCCCAGGACAGCATCGCCAAGCAGACCCTGGACACCGCCGCGGCGCTGGTGGGCCAGTACCAGGGCACGGTCAAGACCAACCAGGCGGCGGTCAACGACGCCAAGCTCAACCTCGAATTCACCCAGATCCGCGCGCCGATTGCCGGGCGCCTGGGCCTGCGCCAGCTGGACGTGGGCAACCTGGTGGCGGCCAACGACACCACGGCGCTGGTGATCATCACCCAGACCCAACCGATCAGCGTGGCCTTCACCTTGCCGGAAAACAGCCTGGAAACCGTGCTCGGCCGCTACCACAGCGGCGCCAAGCTGCCGGTGGAAGCCTGGGATCGTGGTGATGTGAAACTGCAGGCCAGCGGCGTGCTGCAGAGCCTGGACAACCAGATCGACACCACCACCGGCACCCTGAAGTTCAAGGCGCGCTTCGATAACCGCGACCAGAGCCTGTTCCCCAATCAGTTCGTCAACGTGCGGCTGCTGGCCGACACCCTGAAGAATGTAGTGATGGCGCCCTCGGCGGCGATTCAGTTCGGCACCAACGGCACCTTCGTCTACGCCCTGGACGGCGACAACAAGGTCAAGATCCGCACCCTGCAGGTCGGCGCCAGCAACGGCGACGCAACCGTGATCAAGGATGGCCTCAAGGCCGGCGACCGGGTGGTGATGGAAGGCACCGACCGCCTCAAGGACGGCAGCGAGGTCGAAGTGGTCAACGACAGCATCGACGTTCCCACCACCCCGACCGAGCACCTGCAGGGCCAGCCCGCCGGCTCGGCCGGTGCACCGGCAGCCAATGGCCAGCCGGCTGAAGGCAAGGCGCAAAAGGTCGGCGCATGAATTTCTCGCGGCTGTTCATCCTCCGTCCGGTAGCCACCACCCTGAGTATGCTGGCCATTGTCCTGGCCGGCCTGATCGCCTATCGGTTGCTGCCGGTCTCGGCCTTGCCCCAGGTCGACTACCCGACCATCCGGGTCATGACCCTGTACCCAGGCGCCAGCCCGGACGTGATGACCAGCGCGGTCACCGCGCCCCTGGAGCGCCAGTTCGGGCAGATGCCCGGCCTGACCCAGATGGCTTCCACCAGCTCCGGCGGCGCCTCGGTGCTGACCCTGCGCTTCAGCCTCGATATCAACATGGACGTGGCCGAGCAGCAGGTGCAGGCAGCGATCAACGCCGCTACCAACCTGTTGCCCAAGGACCTGCCGGCGCCACCGGTGTACAACAAGGTCAACCCGGCGGACACCCCGGTGCTGACCCTGGCGATCACTTCCAAGACCATGCTCCTGCCCAAGCTCAATGACCTGGTGGACACGCGCATGGCGCAGAAGATCGCCCAGATCAGCGGCGTGGGCATGGTCAGTATCGCCGGCGGCCAGCGCCAGGCGGTGCGGATCCGGGTCAACCCCGAGGCCCTGGCGGCCAACGGCCTGAACCTGGCGGATGTGCGCACCCTGATCGGCGCCTCCAACGTCAACCAGCCCAAGGGCAACTTCGACGGCCCGACCCGGGTCTCGATGCTCGATGCCAACGACCAGTTGACCTCGCCCAAGGACTACGCCGAGCTGATCCTGGCCTACAACAACGGCGCGCCTTTGCGCCTCAAGGACGTGGCGCAGATCGTCGACGGCGCCGAGAACGAGCGCCTGGCGGCCTGGGCCAATGAAAAACAGGCGGTGCTGCTGAACATCCAGCGCCAGCCCGGGGCCAACGTGATCGAGGTGGTGGACCGGATCAAGGCCCTGCTGCCGAGCATCACCGACAACCTGCCGGCGGGCCTCGACGTCACCGTGCTCACCGACCGCACCCAGACCATCCGCGCCTCGGTCACCGACGTGCAGCATGAATTGTTCATCGCCATTGCCCTGGTGGTGATGGTGACCTTCCTCTTTCTGCGCCGGGCCAGCGCCACCATCATTCCGTCGATTGCCGTGCCGCTGTCGCTGATCGGCACCTTCGGCGTGATGTACCTGGCCGGCTTCTCGGTGAACAACCTGACCCTGATGGCCCTGACCATCGCCACCGGCTTTGTGGTGGACGACGCCATCGTCATGCTGGAGAACATCTCGCGCTTCATCGAGGAGGGCGACAGCCCGATGCAGGCCGCGCTCAAGGGTGCCAAGCAGATCGGCTTCACCCTGATCTCCCTGACCCTGTCGCTGATCGCGGTGCTGATTCCGCTGCTGTTCATGGCCGACGTGGTGGGCCGGCTGTTTCGCGAGTTCGCCATCACCCTGGCGGTGGCGATCCTGATTTCCCTGGTGGTGTCCCTGACCCTGACCCCGATGATGTGTGCCCGGCTGCTCAAGCCCGAGCCCAAGCCGGAACAGCAGGGGCGCTTCTATCGTGCCAGCGGGGCCTGGATCGACTGGCTGATCGAAAGCTACGGGCGCAAGTTGCAGTGGGTGCTCAAGCACCAGTTCCTGACCCTGATGGTGGCCATCGGCACCCTGGGCCTGACCGTGTTCCTCTACATGGTGGTGCCCAAGGGCTTCTTCCCGGTGCAGGACACCGGGGTCATCCAGGGCATTTCCGAGGCGCCGCAGTCGGTGTCCTTCGCCGCCATGAGCCAGCGCCAGCAGGACCTGGCGAAGATCATCCTGCAGGACCCGGCGGTGCAGAGCCTGTCGTCCTATATCGGGGTCGACGGCGACAACGCCACCCTCAACAGCGGGCGCCTGCTGATCAACCTCAAGCCCCACCGCGAGCGCGACCTGAGCGCGGCCCAGGTGATCGCGCGGATCCAGCCCGAGGTGGACAAGCTGCTGGGCATCCGCCTGTTCATGCAGCCGGTGCAGGACCTGACCATCGAGGACCGGGTCAGCCGCACCCAGTACCAGTTCAGCCTGTCGTCGCCGGACGCCGAGTTGCTGAGCCTGTGGAGCAACCGCCTGGTGGAAGCCCTGGCCCAGCGCCCGGAACTCACCGATGTGGCCAGCGACCTGCAGGACAAGGGCCTGCAGGTGTACCTGGTGATCGACCGTGACGCGGCGTCGCGGATCGGCGTGTCGGTGTCGAACATCACCGACGCCCTGTACGACGCCTTCGGCCAGCGGCAGATCTCCACCATCTACACCCAGGCCAGCCAGTACCGGGTGGTGCTCCAGGCCCAGGCCGGGGAGCGCATCGGGCCCCAGGCCCTGGAGCAGATTCACGTCAAGACCACCGACGGCGGGCAAGTGCGGCTGTCGAGCCTGGCCCGGGTCGAAGAGCGCCAGGCGCAACTGGCGATTGCCCATATCGGCCAATTCCCGGCGGTGATGATGTCCTTCAACCTGGCGCCCGGCGTGGCCCTGGGCGAGGCGGTCAACGTCATCGAGCAGGTGCAGCAGGAAATCGGCATGCCCGTGGGGGTGCAGACCCGCTTCCAGGGCGCGGCCGAAGCCTTCCAGGCCTCGCTGTCGAGTACCTTGCTGCTGATCCTGGCGGCGGTGGTGACCATGTACATCGTGCTCGGGGTGCTCTACGAGAGCTACATCCACCCGATCACCATCCTCTCGACCTTGCCCTCGGCGGCGGTCGGGGCCTTGCTGGCGTTGATCCTCAGCGGCAACGACCTGGGCATGATCGCGATCATCGGCATCATCCTGCTGATCGGCATCGTCAAGAAGAACGCGATCATGATGATCGACTTCGCCCTCGACGCCGAACGCCACCAGGGCATGGCCCCGGAGCAGGCGATCTACCAGGCGGCGCTGTTGCGTTTCCGGCCGATCCTGATGACCACCCTGGCGGCGCTGTTCGGCGCCGTGCCGCTGATGCTGGCCACCGGCTCCGGCGCCGAACTGCGCCAGCCCCTGGGCCTGGTGATGGTGGGCGGCCTGCTGGTGAGCCAGGTCCTGACCCTGTTCACCACGCCCGTTATCTACTTGTACTTCGACCGCTTGGGCCGCCGGTTTGCCAAGCCCGCCGCAGGAGAAGTGGTGTGAGGGGCGTCAGCGGCAAGCTGCAAGCCGCAAGCTGCAAGCTCGATCAGAAGCAGAAGCAAGCGCGTGCACCGATCCCGCTTTTCTCTTGCCGCTTGCCGCTTGAAGCTTGGAGCGGTCGCCCATGAACCTGTCCGGTCCTTTCATCAAGCGCCCGGTGGCGACCATGCTGCTTTCACTGGCAATCATGCTGCTGGGCGGGGTCAGTTTCGGCCTGCTGCCGGTGGCGCCGCTGCCGCAGATGGACTTCCCGGTGATCGTGGTCCAGGCCAGCCTGCCCGGGGCCAGCCCCGAAGTCATGGCCTCTACCGTGGCCACGCCCCTGGAGCGTTCCTTCGGCGCCATCGCCGGGGTCAACACCATGAGCAGCCGTTCCAGCCAGGGCTCGACCCGGGTGATCCTGCAGTTCGACCTGGACCGCGACATCAACGGTGCCGCCAGGGAAGTGCAGGCGGCCATCAACGCCTCGCGCAACCTGTTGCCCAGCGGCATGCGCAGCATGCCCACCTACAAGAAGGTCAACCCGTCCCAGGCGCCGATCATGGTGCTGTCGCTGACCTCCGATGTGCTGGAGAAGGGCCAGCTCTACGACCTGGCCTCGACCATCCTGTCCCAGAGCCTGTCCCAGGTGCAGGGCGTGGGGGAGGTGCAGGTCGGCGGCAGTTCCTTGCCGGCGGTACGCATCGAGCTTGAGCCACAACTGCTCAATCAGTACGGCGTGGCCCTGGACGATGTGCGCAACACCATCGCCAACGCCAACCAGCGCCGGCCCAAGGGCTCGGTGGAGGATGACCAGCGGCTGTGGCAGATCCAGGCCAACGACCAGCTGGAAAAGGCCCGTGACTACGAGCCGCTGATCATTCGCTACCAGAACGGTTCGACCCTGCGCCTGAAGGATGTGGCCAAGGTCACCGATGGCGTCGAGGACCGCTACAACAGTGGTTTCTTCAACGATGACGCCGCGGTGCTGCTGGTGATCAACCGCCAGGCCGGGGCCAACATCATCGAGACGGTGAACGAGATCAAGGCCCAGTTGCCGGCGTTGCAGGCGGTATTGCCGGCCAGCGTCAAGCTCAACCTGGCCATGGACCGCTCGCCAGTGATCAAGGCCACCCTGCACGAGGCCGAGATGACCCTGCTGATCGCCGTGGCCCTGGTGATCCTGGTGGTGTACCTGTTCCTCGGCAATTTCCGCGCTTCGCTGATCCCGACCCTGGCGGTGCCGGTGTCGCTGGTGGGCACCTTCGCGGTGATGTACCTGTACGGCTTCTCCCTGAACAACCTGTCGCTGATGGCGCTGATCCTCGCCACCGGGCTGGTGGTGGACGATGCCATCGTGGTCCTGGAGAACATCTCCCGGCACATCGACGAAGGCATCGCACCGATGAAGGCGGCGTACCTGGGGGCCAAGGAGGTCGGTTTCACCCTGCTGTCGATGAACGTGTCGCTGGTGGCGGTGTTCCTGTCGATCCTGTTCATGGGCGGGATCATCCAGAGCCTGTTCCGCGAATTCTCCATCACCCTGGCGGCGGCCATCGTGGTGTCCCTGGTGGTGTCCCTGACCCTGACCCCGATGCTCTGTGCGCGCTGGCTCAAGCCCCACGTCCCGGGCCAGGAGAACGGCCTGCAACGCTGGAGCCGGCGCAGCAACGACTGGATGATGGGCAAATACGCCACCAGCCTGGACTGGGTGCTGCGCCACAAGCGCCTGACCCTGTTCAGCCTGCTGCTGACCATTGGCGTCAACATCGCCTTGTACGTGGTGGTGCCCAAGACCTTCCTGCCGCAGCAGGACACTGGCCAGTTGATCGGCTTTGTCCGCGGTGACGACGGGCTGTCGTTCACCGTGATGCAGCCGAAGATGGAAATCTTCCGCCGCGCGGTGCTCAAGGATGCGGCAGTGGAAAGCGTGGCGGGCTTTATCGGTGGCAACAACGGCACCAACAACGCCTTCATGCTGGTGCGCCTGAAACCGATCAAGGAGCGCAATATTTCGGCGCAGAAGGTCATCGAGCGCCTGCGCAAGGAAATGCCCAAGGTGGCCGGGGCCCAGCTGATGCTGATGGCCGACCAGGACCTGCAGTTTGGCGGCGGCCGCGAGCAGACCACTTCGCAGTACTCCTACATTCTGCAGAGCGGCGACCTGGGGGCCCTGCGCGAGTGGTACCCGAAAGTGGTCACGGCGCTGCGCGCCTTGCCCGAGCTGACGGCCATCGACGCCCGGGAAGGCCGCGGTGCCCAGCAAGTGACCCTGATGGTGGACCGCGACCAGGCCAAGCGCCTGGGGGTGGACATGGACATGGTCACCGCGGTGCTCAACAACGCCTACAGCCAGCGGCAGATATCGACCATCTACGACAGCCTCAACCAGTACCAGGTGGTGATGGAGGTCAATCCGAAATACGCCCAGGACCCGATCACCCTGAACCAGGTGCAGGTGATCACTGCGGACGGGGCACGGATCCCGCTGTCGGCCATCGCCCACTATGAAAACAGCCTGGAAGACGACCGGGTCAGCCATGAAGGGCAGTTCGCCTCGGAAAGCATTTCCTTCGACATGGCCGAAGGCGTGACCGTGGAGCAGGGCACCGCCGCCATCGAGCGGGCGATCGCCAAGCTCGGCATGCCCGAGGACGTGATCGTCAAGATGGCCGGTACCGCCGATGCCTTCGCCGCGACCCAGAAGAGCCAGCCGTTCATGATCCTCGGTGCCTTGCTGGCGGTGTACCTGGTGCTTGGGGTGCTCTATGAAAGCTACATTCACCCGCTGACCATTCTCTCGACCCTGCCATCGGCAGGAGTCGGCGCCTTGCTCTCGATCTATGTGCTGGGCAGCGAATTCAGCCTGATTTCCTTGCTGGGGCTGTTCCTGCTGATCGGCGTGGTGAAGAAGAACGCGATCCTGATGATCGACCTGGCGCTGCAACTGGAGCGCCACCACGGGATGGACCCGTTGCAATCGATCCGCAGCGCCTGCTTGCAGCGCCTGCGGCCGATCCTGATGACCACCCTGGCGGCGATCCTTGGCGCGCTGCCCTTGCTGCTGGGCGGCGCCGAAGGTTCGGAAATGCGCCAGCCCCTGGGCCTGACCATCATTGGCGGCCTGGTCTTCAGCCAGGTCCTGACCCTCTACACCACCCCGGTGGTCTACCTCTATCTCGATCGCCTGCGCCACAAGTTCAACCACTGGCGTGGGGTCCGTACCGATGCTGCTCTGGAAACGCCGCTATGACCGAACACTCGTCCCGTCCTGTTTTCCCGCTGTCCGCCCAGCGCCTGGCCCTGGCCCGGGGCTCGCGAGCCCTGGGCCTGAGCCTGTGCGTGCTGCTGCTCAGCGCCTGTGCCATCGGGCCCGACTACCAGCGGCCCGAGGTGGCCGAGCCGGTGCATTACAAGGAGGCCGAGGGCTGGCGCCAGGCCAACCCCAGCGACGCCCTGGCCCGTGGCGCCTGGTGGGAGCTGTATGGCGATGCCCAGCTCAATGGCCTGGTCGACAAGCTCAACAGCTCCAACCAGAGCGTGGCCCAGGCCGAGGCGCAATTCCGCCAGGCCCGGGCCCTGGTGCGCAGTTCCCGGGGTTCGTTCTTTCCCAGCGTCGACCTGAGCGCCGGCAAGACCCGCGCCAGCCAGGGCACCGGCAGCAGCAGCTCGGCCCTGAGCAGTTCCAGCAGCGGCATCCGCGACACCTACAACACCCAGTTGGGGGTGAGCTGGGAGGCAGACGTGTGGGGCAAGCTGCGGCGTGACCTGGAGGCCAACGAGGCCAGTGCCGAGGCCAGCTTTGCCGACCTGGCGGCGATGCGCCTGAGCCAGCAGTCGGAGCTGGTGCAGAACTACCTGCAACTGCGGGTGATCGACGAGCAGAAACGCCTGCTGGAAGCCACGGTGGCGGCCTACCAGCGCTCGCTGACCATGACCCAGAACCAGTACCAGGCTGGAGTCTCCGGCAAGGACGCGGTGGCCCAGGCCCAGACCCAGCTGAAAAGCACCCAGGCCGACCTGATCGACCTGATCTGGCAGCGGGCGCAGTTCGAGAACGCCATCGCCGTGCTGATCGGCGTGCCGCCGGCCGAGTTCAACCTGGCCGCGAGCAACAACATCCCGGTGCTGCCACAGGTGCCCCTGGGCGTGCCGTCGCAACTGCTGGAGCGCCGCCCGGACATCGCCTCGGCGGAGCGCTCGGTGATTGCCGCCAACGCCAAGATCGGTGTGGCCAAGGCCGCCTACTACCCCGACCTGACCCTGAGCCTGGCCGGTGGCTACAGCAGCAGCACCTACGCCGACTGGATCAGCCTGCCGAACCGTTTCTGGTCGGTGGGGCCGAAACTCGCCATGACCCTGTTCGACGGCGGCCAGCGCTCGGCGGAAGTCGATCGCACCGAGGCGGTGTACGACCAGACCGTGGCCAAGTACCGGCAGACCGTGCTCGACGGGTTTCGCGAAGTGGAGAACTACATGGTCCAGCTCAAGGTCCTGGAAGACGAGGCCGGAGTGCGCCAGCAAGCCCTGGATTCGGCCCGTGAAGCCCTGCGCCTGACCGAGAACCAGTACAAGGCCGGATTGATCGCCTACCTGGACGTGGTCACCAGCCAGACCACCGCCCTGAGCAACGAGCGCAGTGTGCTGACGCTATTGCAGAGCCGGCTGATTGCCAGCGTGCAACTGATCGCGGCCATGGGCGGCGGCTGGGATGGCCAGTTGCAGGCCAGCGAGAAACCATAGACGGGCCGGCCCGGCCGGATCCCGGGCGCCGCCGTTGCCGGCGGCGCAGAGCAACACCGTTGAAACCTGATTGCGCAATGCTTGAGGTTGAGGGGGGGCCGATGGCCGCCCCCCGCGCAGCCCTTGGCAGCGACTCGCGGGCTGTATCAGGCGGCGAGTCGCAGGGGCTGTCCAGGGCGAGCAAAGCCCATGTCCACAAGGCTTGTAGGGGCATGAAAGGCCCGAAACAGACGTTCCGTCAGACTAATGGCTTTTTGCCAATTTTGTAGATGCGTTCTTCTTCGCAATCAGTACAATCTGCGGTTTTGCCCGCCGAGCAGGGATGTCGGCACAACGGCCAAGAGATGCCTCATGCTCATCGGTAGTTACTCCCCCGCATTGGTCCTGATCTCCATTCTCGTGGCGATCCTGGCTTCCTATACCGCTCTGGATCTGACCGGACGCATCGCGACCGCCCAGGGCCGCGCGGCCTACCTGTGGATCGCTGGCGGGGCGCTGGCCATGGGGGTCGGGGTCTGGTCCATGCACTTTATCGGCATGTTGGCCTTCAGCTTGCCGGTGGAGCTTGGCTACGATTTCTCGCTCACGGCCTTGTCCTTGCTGATTTCGGTGCTGTCCTGCGGTTTTGCCCTGTGGCTGGTGAGCCAGCCCAAGCTGCCCCTGTTGCAGTTGCTGTACGGCGCCCTGGTGATGGGCGCGGGGATCAGCGGCATGCACTACACCGGCATGGCGGCAATGCAGATGCAGCCGGGCATCGACTACGACCCGAGCCTGTTCGGCGCCTCGCTGCTGATCGCCTTTGGTGCGTCCACCGCGGCGCTGTGGATTGCCTTCCACCTGCGGCGCAACACCCCTTATGTACGCCTGGCCCGCAGCGGCGCGGCGGTGGTCATGGGCTTTGCCATCGTCGGCATGCACTACACCGGCATGGCCGCGGCGCGCTTTCCCGATGGCAGCTTCTGCGGTGCCCTGGCAGGTGGGCTGAGCGGCAAGGGCCTGGACAACATGGTGCTGATCACCACCCTGGCGGTGCTGATCATCGCCTTGCTGACCTCGGTGCTGGATGCACGCCTGGAGGCCCGCACGGCGGTGCTGGCCCAGTCGTTGACCGAGGCCAACAAGGAACTCACTCAGTTGGCCCTGCACGACACCCTGACCGGCTTGCCCAACCGCATCCTGCTGGCGGACCGCATCGACCAGGCGATGCATCGGGTCACCGCTCACGGTGGCTGTTTTGCGCTGATGTTCATCGATCTGGACGGCTTCAAGCCGGTCAATGACGCCTTCGGCCACCACATGGGCGACCAGTTGCTGCGGGAAGTGGCCCAGCGCCTGCGCGAGGACCTGCGCAGCGAGGACACCCTGGCGCGGATCGGCGGCGATGAATTCGTGCTCCTGGTGCAGCTCGCCGAGGCCGACGATGCCCTGCGCCTGGCGGCACGCCAGGTGGGCCTGGTGTCCCGTTCGTTCCGGGTGGTCGAGCATGAGCTGCAGATTTCCGCCAGCATCGGCATCGCGGTGTACCCCGGCAACGGCTTGAGTGCCCAGGAGCTGCTGATGAACGCCGATGCGGCGATGTATCACGCCAAGGGCACCGGCAAGAACGGCTACAGCTTTTTCGACGCGTCGATGAACAGCAACGCCCGGCGCCAACTGCAACTGCTGCAGGACCTGCGCAATGCCCTGGAGCAGCACCAGTTCCGCCTGCATTACCAGCCCAAGTTCGACGCCGCCAACGGCCAACCCGTGGGAGCCGAGGCGCTGTTGCGCTGGGAACACCCGCAGCACGGCCTGCTATTGCCGGACAAGTTCATCGAACTGGCGGAGAAGTCCGGGCTGATCATCCCCATTGGCGACTGGGTGCTGCATGAAGCCTGCCGGCAGATGAGCGAGTGGTATGGGCAGGGCTATACCGGCTGGCGTATCGCGGTGAACCTCTCGGCCCTGCAGTTCTGTCACGTGGGGCTGGTCAAGAGTGTGGCCACGGCCCTGGAACGCTATCAGTTGCCGGCCAACAGCCTGACCCTGGAAATCACCGAGACCACGGCGATGAACGACGCCGACGTCAGCATGCTGGTGCTGCAGCAGCTGGCGGACATGGGAGTGGACCTGTCCATCGACGACTTCGGCACCGGTTATTCGAGCCTGATGTACCTCAAGCGCCTGCCGGCCAACGAACTGAAGATCGACCGCGGCTTTGTCCGTGACCTGGAGCATGACAGCGATGACGCGGCCATCGTCTCGGCGATTGTCGCCCTGGGCCAGGCCCTGGGCCTGCGGATCGTCGCCGAGGGCGTGGAGACCGGCGTGCAGCAGACCTTCCTCACCCAATTGGGCTGCGATTCCCTGCAGGGTTACTTCCTCGGGCTCCCGCTGCCCGCCGATGGCTTCATGCAGGGCATCCACCTGGCAGAGCACAAGGCCTGATTCCACACGGAATATATGGCTAAACGATATTGCCGCAGTTTTCATCGCCCTCTGCGCGGTGTTTAATGGCTCGCGTTGAACTGATCAGTGTGGGAGTGGCAGTATGGACAAAGTCATCGTCATCACCGGTGGCGGGCGGGGAATTGGCGCAGCCACGGCATTGCTGGCCGCGCAGCAGGGCTACAAGGTGTGCATCAACTATCAGGCCGACGAACAGGCGGCCCAGCAGGTGCTGGAGCAGGTGCGCGCCCTGGGCGCCCAGGCCATCGCGGTGCGGGCCGATGTCAGCATCGAGGATGAAGTGATCGGCCTGTTCCAGCGGGTCGACAGCGAACTGGGCCGGGTCACCGCCCTGGTCAACAATGCCGGGACCGTGGGCCACAAGTCGCGCCTCGACGAAATGTCCGAGTTCCGTATCCAGAAAATCATGAAGACCAATGTCATGGGGCCGATTCTCTGCGCCAAGCACGCGGTGCTGCGCATGTCGCCGCGCCATGGCGGGCAGGGCGGCAGTATCGTCAACGTGTCGTCGGTGGCGGCGCGCCTGGGTTCCCCGGGGGAATACGTCGACTACGCCGCCTCCAAGGGCGCCCTGGACACCTTCACCCTCGGCCTGTCCAAGGAAGTGGCGGGTGAGGGCATCCGCGTCAACGCGGTGCGTCCGGGCTACATCTACACCGACTTCCACGCCCTGAGCGGCGATGCCGACCGGGTCAGCAAGCTGGAAAGTGCGATCCCCATGGGCCGTGGCGGGCGCCCGGACGAAGTGGCCGAGGCGATTGTCTGGCTGCTCTCGGACAAGGCCTCCTACGCCACCGGCACCTTCGTCGACCTGGGCGGCGGTCGCTGACCCCGGCGCACCACCATCCCCGTAGGAGCCGGCTTGCCGGCGAAGAGGCCCTTGAGTCTTGCAGCGCCTGGGCCGACGCTTTCGCTGGCAAGCCAGCTCCTACCGTTTCCCTCGGTTGGTGCGGCGTCGGCCGGGGCCGATCAGCAAGGCCAGCGACAGCCCCAGTACGCTGGTGCCGAAGCTCATCGCCAAGGGCATTACGTACCCCAGTGTTTCCTCCGGGCGAGTACAGCTGTAGCCAAATCCGTAGCCTTGTTCATCCGCCCAGACGCCCGGTGTGGTGCTCACGTCCACTGGCGTCGAAGGCGCTGGTGGCTCATTCGAGAACCCCAGGTTCGAGTGGCTGGCGCTGCGCATTGCCAGCTGTTCGATGGCCTGCAGCTGGGCCTCGTTGCAGCGGCTCTGCGCCCAGCCATCGACCACCACCAGGGCAGACAACAACAGCAGCAGAGGCACTGGGTAATAACGCCGGGTGCTCAGCAGGGGCGCTACCAGCAGCCCGGCAAGGAAACCGGCCAGCAGCAGATTGGCCCAGTACCACCCAGCGCCTTCCCAGCTTGGCGGCATCAGGTGCATCAGCAGCGGGGGCAGCACAACGCGGGCGAACAGCAGGCACAAGGCGGCCGCGAGCAGGGTGATCAGCAGGGTCTTGATCCAGGACTTCATGAAGTTTGCATCGCCTGTATGGGTCAGGGCGCAGGGCGCCTATCAGTCCTGGGGGGCCAGCTCGGGAATCGGCGGCGGGGTGAAGCGCCGGGCGTATTCGAGCATCTCCCGAGGGAAGATCATGTGCCGCACGGCGCTGTCGTCGAGACCGTACAGGTAGGCAATCGCCGCGGCTTCAAAGGCCCAGTAGCCAAAGTAGCAACCATCGTCGGCATCCAGGTGGCTGTCGTGCCAGGAGGCGTGCTCGAAGGCCATGTACCACTGGTTGCAGTATTCCACGAGCAGTTCCCGGGCCTCGTTCGGGTCCTCGGTGTAGATGGCTCTGATCAGCGGCGTGTAGACGGGGTGGTACCACTCGTCAATGTCCTCGCGATCAGGCAGGTAGGCCTTGAGCAGGTCTTCGACCAGGGTGTCGTCGGCGTGATAGCCGGCGCGGTCCTGCAACAGCGCCAGGCGCGGCAGCAGGTCACTGCGCTGCAGCAGGATGCACAGGCTGATCACCTGTACGTACTCTTCGTAGTCGTGGGGGTAATGGTCGATGGTTATGGGGGCGATACCTGGCCGCTCCTCGTACAGCTCCAGCTTGCGCTGGTAGTCCTCGTAGCTTTCGATCACGCCGTCCAGAGCTTGGGCCAGTTCTTCCATGGGGGCGCCGCCGGTGTAGCTCAGGATCAGGTGGTGCAGGCGTGCCTGCTGCACTTGCCAGGCCTTGAGGGAGGCTTCCTGCAAAGGGCTGTCGGCCATCATCGAGTGGGTTTGCCAATGGGCTTCTTCGCCAGCCAGGCTTTCGAGGTACTGGTGGTAATGCTTATGGCTGAGAAACACTTGTCTGCGGTTCATGTCGGCGCCTTGTCTCAGTAAACGGGAATCAGGGTGAAGGGCGCCTTGCGGTGCGAGGCTTCCAGCAGCAGGGTCGGTAGGTCGACCTCGGCCGGTTCCAGCTCCAGCTCTTGCAGCTCTTGTTCCAGTTGCTGCGGATCGGCGGCCAGGGCCTGGATCGGCAGGCGCAGGTAAGGCCGCGGGTCTTCGCCGTAATAAATCTTCACCGGTCCTTCAGGAATGCCTTCCAGGCGGGCAAAACCCTCTTGGTCGAGGTTGCCCTCGGCTTGCGAGCCGTCGCTGAAGACGGCTCGGTAGGCGGCGCCGGATACCGGTTCGAGGTTGGGGTAGTGCAGGTTCAGTTCCAGCCAGTGGCCGTCGCCGGTGAGGTGCTCCAGGCCCTGGTTGATGTCCTGGGCGATGCTTGCGGCATCCCGGGATGCCGATTGTGGCGCCAGGCTGATGGTCGTTGGCCGCGGCTCCAGGGAGGACTGCGGCTTGGGCGCCAGGGCCGGGCCGCGGCTGTGGGCGGCGGCGGAGTTGTTGCGTTGCTCGGCGATCCAGGGGGCGATGCGTTCTTGCACCGACACCATGAGGAACTCGGTGTGTTCCTGGGCTTCGTTGAGGTTGTGAAGCACCAGTTGTCGCTGCTGGGGCGTGAGCTTGTCGAAGGTGGAAGAGGCGCGCACGCCGCTGATGATCTGCGGCAGTTCTTCGGCCAGGCGCTGTGGGTCCAGGCACTTTTCCAGCAACTGTTCGGGGCTGGTTTTCAAGCGGCAGGCCAGCAGGGTATGGCGGATCAGGTCGAAGAGGCTTTCGGCGTGGCGCTGGGGCGCGCGGTTGATCAGGCGCAGGAGGGTCTTGAGGCCCTGGCCGGGGCCGGGGATCCAGCCGATCAGGGCCAGGGCCAGATCGAAGAAGGCGTCTTCTTCGTCCTTGGGGTTGTTGATGGCGTCCAGCTCGAAGATCGCCTGGATGCAGTCGTAGGCGTTGAGTTCCTGGGTCAGCAGTGGCAAGCGGCCGCGTTCGATGGCCTGGAGCAGTTCGGCCTTGGCCTCTGGGTAGTCGTCGTAATACAGGTCTTCGACCATGACGTGTTCCTTTCCCTGGAAAAATGGAGCGCGGATGCTGAATGAATTGAGGGGGTGGAGCAAGGGGATTGTTTGGCGGCCCCGGGTGCGCAGGAGCCGGCTTGCCGGCGAAGAGGCCCGCAAGTCATGCAGCGCCTGGGTCGACGCTTTCGCTGGCAAGCCAGCTCCTACAGCAGTCAGATAGATCGTGCAATTTCCCGTAGGAGCCGGCTTGCCGGCGAAGGGGCCTGCAAGTCATGCAGCGCCTGGGCCGACGCTTTCGCTGGCAAGCCAGCTCCTACAGCAGTCAGATAGACCGGGCAGTTCCCTGTATGAGCCGGCTTGCCGGCGAAGGGGCCCGCAAGTCATGCAGCGCCTGGGCCGACGCTTTCGCTGGCAAGCCAGCTCCTACAGCAGTCAGATAGACCGTGCAATTTCCCGTAGGAGCCGGCTTGCCGGCGAAGGGGCCCTTGAGTCTTGCATCGCCTGGGCCGACGCTTTCGCTGGCAAGCCAGCTCCTACAGCAGTCAGATAGACCGTGCAATTTCCTGTAGGAGCCGGCTTGCCGGCGAAGAGGCCCTGGAGTCTTGCGGGGGCTTTCGCGGGCAAGCCCGCTCCGACATCAGAAGGAGCGGATGATGCGGCCCAGGGTTTCCATGGCCTGTTCCGCGGCTTCGTTCCAGGGGCTGCCGTAGTTCAGGCGGATGCAGTTGCGAAAGCGCTGGGTCGGGGAAAAGATCGGCCCCGGGGCGATGCTGATGCCCTGGGCCAGGGCCATTTGGAACAGTTTCAGCGAGTCCATCTGCGGCGGCAGTTCCAGCCACAGGAAGTAGCCCCCGGCCGGCTGGCTGACCCGGGTCTGGGCCGGGAAGTAGCGGGCAATCGCCGCCAGCATGGCGCTCTGCTGCTCTTCCAGGGCGTAGCGCAACTTGCGCAGGTGGCGGTCGTAGCCGCCATGCTGCAGGTAGTCGGCAATCGCCGCCTGGGCCGGCATCGAGGCGCACAGCGAAGTCATCAGCTTCAGCCGTTCGATCTTCTGCGCATAGCGCCCGGCCGCGACCCAGCCGACCCGGTAGCCCGGGGCCAGGCTCTTGGCGAAGGAGCCGCAATGCATCACCAGGCCCTCGGTGTCGAAAGCCTTGGCCGGCTTCGGTGCCTGCTGGCCGTAGTACAGCTCGGCGTAGACGTCGTCCTCGATCAGCGGCACCTGGTGCTGACGCAACAGCTCCACCAGTTCCTGCTTCTTGGCCTCGGGCATGCTCGCGCCCATGGGGTTCTGGAAGCTGGTCATGCACCAGCAGGCCTTGATCGGGTGACGCTCCAGGGTCTGGGCCAGGACCCCGAGGTCGATGCCGTCCCGGGGGTGCACCGGAATCTCCACCGCCTTGAGCTTGAGGCGTTCCAGCACTTGCAGGCTGGCGTAGAAGGCCGGGGCCTCGATGGCCACCAGGTCGCCGGGCTCGGTCACCGCCTGCAGGCACAGGTTCAGCGCTTCCAGGGCGCCATTGGTGATCAGCAGCTCTTCCATGGGCAGCATCAGCCCGGCCACCATGTAGCGCAGGGCGATCTGCCGGCGCAGTTGCGGGTTGCCCGGGGACATGTCGGTGACCACCACCCGCGGGTCCATCTCGCGGCTGGCGCTGGCCAGGGAGCGCGACAGGCGCTGCAGGGGGAACAGGGTCGGGCTGGGGAAGGCCGAGCCGAAGGGCACGGTGCTCGGGTCCTTGATCGAATCGAGTACCGAGAACACCAGCTCGCTGACATCGACCTCGGTGGATTCATTGACCTCGCTGCTGATCACCGGCTCGGAGAACGGGCTCGGTGCATGGGCGTTGACGAAGTAGCCGGAGCGCGGGCGGGCGCGGATCAGGCCGCGACGCTCCAGCAGGTAATAGGCCTGGAACACCGTCGACGGGCTGACTCCATAGGTCTGGCTGGCGTAGCGCACTGAAGGCACGCGCTGGCCCGGGCCGAGGACCCCTGAGCGGATCAGTTCGGCGATGTCATCGGCGAATTTTTCGTAGCGTTTCATCTGCGGTTGAAGATCCAGTCTGGTCATTGAGTCAAGGTACATACGGTGGCGAGGGAGTGGTCTGGCAGCCGTGCCATGGACTTGGCCATGGCACGGGGCGTTGCGGCTTGCCAGTGGCTACGGGAGCGGGCTCCCTCGCCACGGCATTCTAGAGGCTCAGCGGTTCATCGGCGCGACAAAACGAGTTTTGGCCACGGCGTAGACGCTTGGATCATCACTGTCGGCGACCTTGAAGCTGATGGCCTGGGAACTGCTCTGCGGACGTTCCTGGGTCATCGCCACCGACACTGGCACGTCGATGATTTCACCCGGGGCCAGGCTCAATTGGGTCTTGCCCTGCAACTCGAAGCCGTCCCCGTTTACCAGGGCCACGCGGTATTCCTGGCGCTCCTGGGTCTTGTTGATGATCTTCAGGCTGTAGATGTTCTCGATCTGCCCCAGGGCGTTCTCGCGGAACAGGCCACGGTCCTTGCTGACGTCCAGGGACACCATCGGCCGTTGCACCAGGGCCAGGGCCAGGGCGCCGATCATCACCAGCAGCACCAGGCTGTAGCCCACCAGCCGTGGCCGCAGCAGGTGCGTCTTGCCGCCTTGCAGCTCATGTTCCGAGGTGTAGGCGATCAGGCCCCGGGCATAGCCCATCTTGTCCATGATCGAGTCGCAGGCGTCGATGCAGGCGGCGCAGCCGATGCATTCCATCTGCAGGCCGTCGCGGATGTCGATGCCGGTAGGGCAGACCTGCACGCACAGATGGCAGTCGATGCAGTCGCCCAGGCCAACGTCGGCAGGTTTCACATCGCGCTTGCGCGGGCCGCGGCTTTCACCGCGAACCGGGTTGTAGGAGATGGTCAGGGTGTCCTTGTCGAACATCACGCTCTGGAAGCGCGCATAAGGGCACATGTGCATGCACACCGCCTCGCGCAGCCAGCCGGCGTTGATGTAGGTGGCCGCCGCGAAGAACAGCACCCAGAACAGGCTCAAGCCGCCGATCTGCAGGGTCAGCAGTTCCTGGGCCAGGGGCCGGATCGGGGTGAAGTAGCCGACGAAGGTCAGGCCGGTGAGCAGGCTGATGGCCAGCCACAGGGTGTGCTTCATCGCCCGCCGGGCCAGCTTGTTCAGGCCCCAGGGCGCGGCCTGCAGCTTGATCCGCTGGTTGCGCTCGCCTTCGGTGACCTTTTCGCACCACATGAACAGCCAGGTCCACGAACTTTGCGGGCAGGTGTAGCCGCACCACACGCGGCCGGCGAACACCGTGATGGCGAACAGGCCGAAGGCGCAGATGATCAGCAGGGCCGAGAGGAGGATGAAGTCCTGGGGCCAGAAGGTTGCGCCGAAAATGTGGAACTTGCTTTCGGCCAGGTCCCAGAGCACGGCCTGGCGGCCACCCCAGTTGAGCCACACGGTGCCGAAGAACAGCAGGAACAGGAAACCCGCGCCGCTCATGCGCAGGGTCCGGAACAAACCAGTGAAACTACGGGTGAAGACTTGCTTGTCGGTGGTCTTCGACTTCATCTGTTTAGGGTGTGAAGGTTCGAAGGTCTCTACTAATCGGACGGGAATTCTTTCGCTCATGGTCGTTCGCTCATCAGCCTCCATCAGGCCCGGCAACTATGACCACGGATCTGTTTGCATAACAGACTCAGGTATTTGATAAAAAACCGGATCAGATGGCCTTTTCCAGGCCCCTGCGACAACTTGCTGCACCCCTCGAAGTGCCCCCAGGGATGGCCGCGGTGCCTGTAGACACAGGCCTGCGCGGCGTACCCTGATCCAGATCAGTCAAATCACCGAATCACCGTCGCTGGCCTTCAGATGGCGGCGGCCGTCGGTGGCACCTGCTACGGTCAATGCGTCGGCTTCTGCTTCGGTGATGTAGATGCGCTCGCCGCCCAGGTCCACCGCCGACATCGACTTGGCGCCGTCGGTGATGATGGTCACGGCGCTGGCGGGCAGGCGCTGGTGCAGGGTGTCGGTGTCGAAATAGCAGGTCTGGTCTTCGATGCGCAGGCTCATGACGGTTACCTCAAGGCAATGGCTATACAGGTTAGGGCGCAGGGGCCGGCCAGGGTTCGCCAGCGGCGATCAACGGTGTGGGCAGACGCTGGCGGGAATGGGCACGGGCTCTTACAGGAGCTGGCTTGAGCAACTGGCTTACCAGCGAAGGCGCCTGTGAGGTGGGCAGCCGGCCCAGGGGCCTGTTCGCCGGCAAGCCGGCTGCTACGGTGACGACGGTGGTCGGGCGGCACCTTTTGCTGGCGGCCGCGGTCCATCGCTCAAGAGCCCGCGGTGGGACGAGGAGCGATGGCATGAACACCTGGTGGCATGAAGTCTGGCTGACCCTGCAAGCCGAGTTCGCCGATATCGGCGATGCCCGGCAGGTCACCCAGATCACTCTGCGTTTGCTGGTGGCGGCGCTGCTGGGCGGCATCCTGGGTTTCGAGCGCGAACACCAGGGCAAGGCCGCCGGGGTGCGGACCCACATGCTGGTGGCCATGGGCGCGGCGCTGTTTGTGTTGGTGCCGAGCCTGTCCGGGGCCCAGGCCGACGCCATGAGCCGGGTGGTGCAGGGGGTGATCGCCGGGATCGGCTTCCTGGGGGCGGGCACCATCCTCAAGGGGCACGAGGAAGACCGCGGGCAGCACGTCAAGGGCCTGACCACCGCCGCCGGCTTGTGGATGACCGCGGCCATCGGCGTCGCTGCGGGCCTGGGCCGGGAAGCCACGGCGGTGCTCAGTACCTTGCTGGCGCTGATGGTGTTCAGCCTCATGCCGCTGATTGTCCGGCGCCTGGAAAAACCCTGAGCGACCACGATCTTTCGGAGATCGCCCAGGGGCTGTCTATGCTTGCTGGCTCGACACTGGCTGGACCACCACCGGGGGCGTGGTGCTGGGCGGGTCGCCCTTGGGCGGTGGAGTGCTTTGCGGCGGTTCCTGCTTCGGAACCGGCTCCGGCTCGCTGGGGGGCAGGGTCGGTTGGTCGATGTTGGGATCAGGGGTTTCTGCCGGGATCGGGATGTTCATGGCGATGGCCTCCTTTGTGCTTGCAGATGCACAGGCTCATGGGGTGGACCGCGCCAGCGCGAGTTTGATTCCCGTCGATTTGCCGCGCAATCGCGATGAACTTTCATCCGGGCCCGTGGCTCGGAACCTAAGTGCATTGATTCACCGGGGCGCTGCCAGCCCCGCAACCAGAGCGTCGACGACGTGGGAAAGGGGGTGAGGCTCGATGACTGCAGACAAACCGACCGAACAGCAATACCAGGCGCAGCTGCCTTTGTCCCAGGCCTTGCTGCTGCCGCGCATTGCCATCGAGAACACCCGTCCGGTGCTCGACGGCGGGCAGTTCGCGGTCAAGGCGGTGGCCGGCCAGGACATTGAAGTGACGTGCAAGGTGTTCGCCGACGGCCACGACCAGCTGGCGGTGCGTGTGCGCTGGCGCAACGAGCAGCAGGAGCACTGGGACAGCCAGCCCCTGGAAGACCAGGGCAACGACGGCTGGCTGGGGCGTTTCCCGGTACCGGCAGTGGGCCGCTACCGTTTCTGTATCGAGGCCTGGCTCGATCAGTTCGCCAGCTTTTGCTACGAGCTGGAGAAAAAACACCTGGCCGGGGTGCCGGTGAGCCTGGAGCTGCAGGAAGGCCGGACCCAGGTCCAGCAGGCCGCTGAACGCAGCGAAGGGGCGTTGCGCGAGCAGTTGCTGGTGCTGCTGCAGCAACTGGCCGGGTTGCTCGAGACCGAACAGGTGGCGCTGTTCCTGGATCCGCACAGCGCCCGCCTGATGGCCGCGGCCGACCAGCGGCCGTACCGCAGTTTGAGCCCCGAATACCCGATTGATGTGGAGCGCGTGCGCGCGCAGTTCGCCAGCTGGTACGAGCTGTTTCCCCGTTCGATCACCGACGATCCTGCTCGCCACGGCAGCTTCGATGACGTGCACGCGCGCCTGGCGATGATTCACGACATGGGCTTCGACGTGCTGTATTTCCCGCCCATCCACCCCATTGGCCGCAGCCACCGCAAGGGCCGCAACAATGCGCTCACGGCCGGCCCGGACGACCCCGGCAGCCCTTATGCCATCGGCAGTGAAGAGGGCGGCCATGAGGCGATCCATCCGCAGCTGGGTAGCCGAGAGGATTTTCGCCGGCTGGTGGCCGCCGCCGCCGAGCATGGCCTGGAGATCGCCCTGGATTTCGCCATCCAGTGTTCCCAGGACCACCCCTGGCTCAAGCAGCACCCGGGCTGGTTCAACTGGCGCCCGGACGGCAGCATCAAATACGCCGAGAACCCGCCGAAGAAATACCAGGACATCGTCAATGTCGATTTCTATGCCGCCGATGCCATTCCCAGCCTGTGGCTGGAGCTGCGGGACATAGTCCTGGGCTGGGTCGCGGAGGGGGTCAAGACCTTTCGCGTGGATAACCCGCACACCAAGCCGCTGCCGTTCTGGCAATGGCTGATCGGCGACGTGCGCGGCCGGCACCCGGAGGTGATCTTCCTCGCCGAAGCCTTCACCACCCCGGCGATGATGGCCCGGCTGGGCAAGGTCGGGTATTCCCAGAGCTACACCTACTTCACCTGGCGCAATACCAAGAGCGAGCTGTCGAGCTATTTCAGCGAGCTCAACCAGGCGCCGTGGCGCGAATGCTTCCGGCCGCACTTCTTCGTCAACACCCCGGACATCAACCCCAGCTTTGTGCATGACTCGGGACGCCCGGGATTTCTCATTCGCGCAGTGCTGGCCACCATGGGTTCGGGCCTGTGGGGCATGTACTCCGGGTTCGAGTTGTGCGAATCGGCGGCGCTGCCGGGCAAGGAGGAATACCTGGATTCGGAGAAGTACCAGATCCGCCCGAGGGACTTCAGCGCGCCGGGCAACATCATTGCCGAGATCGCCCAGCTCAATCGCATCCGCCGGCAGAACCCGGCCCTGCACAGCCACCTGGGGCTCAAGCTGTACAACGCCTGGAACGACCGGATCCTGTACTTCGGCAAGCGCAGCGCTGGCAACTTCGTGCTGGTGGCGGTCAGCCTCGATCCCTTCAATCCCCAGGAGGCGCACTTCGAGCTGCCGTTGTGGGAGCTGGGGCTGGCCGATGACGCCCAGACCCAGGGCGAGGACCTGATGAACGGCCACCGCTGGACCTGGTACGGCAAGACTCAGTTCATGCGCATCGAACCAGCGCAGCCTTTCGGCATCTGGCGCATCAGCGCTGCGTAGGCGCCGGCAAGCCGGCGCGCCTTGTGCAGGCCCGGCCGCCGCCTTCGCTGGCAAGCCAGCTGCCATGGGGGCGTGGTTTGTGGCGGCTGCGAATTCACTTTTTTCAGGAGTCCGACATGGCCAAGAAGCCTCGCCCCACGACCTTTATCAAGGACCCGCTCTGGTACAAGGACGCGGTGATCTACCAGGTGCATGTGAAGTCCTATTTCGATTCCAACAACGACGGGATCGGCGACTTTCCGGGGCTGATCGCCAAGCTTGACTACATCAAGGACCTGGGGGTCAACACCCTCTGGCTGCTGCCGTTCTACCCCTCGCCACGGCGCGACGATGGCTACGACATTGCCGAGTACCGAGGGGTCAGTCCCGACTACGGGACCCTGGCGGATGCCCGGCGCTTTATCGCCGAGGCCCACAAGCGCGGCCTGCGGGTGATCACCGAGCTGGTGATCAACCACACCTCCGACCAGCACCCCTGGTTCCAGCGGGCACGCAAGGCCCGGCCGGGCTCGGCGGCGCGCAACTTCTATGTGTGGTCCGATGACGACCAGAAGTACGCCGGTACGCGGATCATCTTTCTCGACACGGAAAAGTCCAACTGGACCTGGGATCCGGTGGCCGGCCAGTACTTCTGGCACCGCTTCTACTCCCACCAGCCGGACCTCAACTTCGACAATCCCCAGGTGCTCAAGGCGGTGCTGTCAGTGATGCGCTACTGGCTGGACATGGGCATCGACGGCCTGCGCCTGGACGCCATTCCCTACCTGATCGAGCGTGATGGCAGCAACAACGAGAACCTGCCCGAGACCCACGAGGTGCTCAAGGCGATCCGCGCCGAGATCGACGCCAACTACCCGGACCGCATGCTCCTGGCCGAGGCCAACCAGTGGCCGGAGGACACCCAGCTGTATTTCGGCGACGCCAAGGGCGACGACGGCGACGAATGCCACATGGCCTTCCACTTTCCGCTGATGCCGCGGATGTACATGGCCCTGGCCCAGGAAGACCGCTTTCCCATCACCGATATCCTGCGCCAGACCCCGGAGATCCCGGCCCACTGCCAGTGGGCAATCTTCCTGCGCAACCACGATGAGCTGACCCTGGAGATGGTCACCGACAAGGAACGCGACTACCTGTGGAACTACTACGCCGCCGACCGCCGTGCGCGGATCAACCTGGGGATTCGCCGCCGCCTGGCGCCGTTGATGGAGCGTGACCGGCGGCGCATCGAACTGCTCAACAGCCTGCTGCTGTCGATGCCCGGCACCCCGACCCTCTACTACGGCGACGAGATCGGCATGGGCGACAACATCTACCTGGGAGACCGCGACGGCGTGCGCACGCCGATGCAATGGTCGATCGACCGCAATGGCGGCTTCTCCCGGGCCGATCCGGCGAGCCTGGTGCTGCCGCCGATCATGGATCCGCTGTACGGTTTCCAGTCGGTCAACGTCGAGACCCAGTCCGCCGACCCCCATTCGCTGCTCAACTGGACCCGGCGCATGCTGGCGCTGCGCAAGCAGTCCAAGGCCTTTGGCCGCGGCAGCCTGAAGATGCTGTCGCCGAGCAACCGGCGGATCCTGGCCTACACCCGGGAATACACCGGGCCCGATGGCAAGCCGGAAATCATCCTCTGCGTGGCCAACGTCTCGCGCAGCGCCCAGGCGGCGGAGCTGGACCTCTCGGCATTCGCCGGCATGGTGCCGGTGGAGATGCTCGGCGGGAACGCCTTTCCGCCCATCGGCCAATTGAATTTCCTCCTGACCCTGGCGCCCTATGGCTTCTACTGGTTTGCCCTGGCTGCGGAAAACCAGATGCCCAGCTGGCACGTGGAACCGGCCCAGAGCCTGCCCGACTTCACCACCCTGGTGCTGAAGAAACGCCTCGAAGAATTGCTCGAGGCACCCTCGCGCACCACCCTGGAGCACGAAGTGCTGCCCAACTGGCTGCCCAAGCGTCGCTGGTTCGCCGGCAAGGATGCCGCCATCGGGCAGGTGCGGATCGCCTACGGCGTGCGTTTTGGCGACCCGCAGCACCCGGTGCTGCTCAGCGAGATCGAGGTCGGCAGCCCGGGCCAGGCGCAGCGTTATCAGTTGCCCTTCGGCCTGCTGGCAGAAGAGCAGATCAGCAGTGCCTTGCCCCAGCAACTGGCCATGGCCCGGGTACGCCGTGGCCGGCAGGTGGGGCTGATCACCGACGCTTTCGCCCTCGACAGTTTCGTGCGCAGCGTGCTCCTGGCGCTGCAGGCACAGACCCGGCTGGACAGCAGCGCCGGGCAGATCCGCTTCCAGGCCACCACGCAGCTGGCCGGGCTGGGCCTGGGGGCCGAGTCCGAGGTGCGCTACCTGTCGGCGGAGCAGTCCAACAGTTCGGTGGTGGTGGGCACCAGCCTGGTGTTGAAGCTGATACGCAAGGTGGCAGCGGGCGTGCATCCGGAACTGGAAATGGGCGCCTTCCTCACCGCGGCAGGGTTTGCCCACATCTCGCCCTTGCTCGGTTCGGTGGTGCGCCGCGACGAGCAGGGCGAGGATCACTTGCTGATGATCGCCCAGGGCTACCTGAGCAATCAGGGCGACGCCTGGGAGTGGACCCAGAACAACCTGGAGCGGGCGATGCGCGACGAACTGGCCGAGGCCATTTCCGAGCAGGAGCAGCACTACAACGCCCTGGGCGAGCTCAAGGACTTCGCCGGCCTGCTGGGGTTGCGCCTGGGGCAGATGCACGGGCTGCTGGCCACCCCCGGCGACAACCCGGACTTTGCCCCGCAAGTCAGTACCGGCAAGGATGTCGAGGCCTGGGAGCGCCAGGTCGCCGGGCAGTTGGAACGCGGGTTGCAATTGCTCACCCAGCACCAGGCGGGGTTGAGTGCGGCTGACCAGCAGCGGGTGGATCGCTTGGTGCAGCACCAGGCGCAGATCCTGGGGCATGTCCGGCACCTGGCGAAACAGTTGGTGGGGGGCTTGCGCATCCGCGTCCACGGCGACCTGCACCTGGGCCAGGTGCTGGTGATCAAGGGCGACGCCTACTTCATCGACTTCGAGGGCGAGCCGGCGCGGCCCCTGGCCGAGCGCCGAGGCAAGCACAGCCCCTACAAGGATGTCAGCGGGGTGTTGCGCTCCTTCGATTACGCTGCGGCCATGGCCCTTGAGGCCCCGGCCATGGACGGGGCACAGGCCCGGAGCGGGCGGGAAAAAGTGCTGCAGCACTACCTGAAGGAGTCGCGCCAGGCCTTTGTCGAGGCGTATCGGCTGGCGACGGCTAATCTTGGCCATGGCTGGCAGGAACCCGACGCCGCAGAGGCCGCCCTGGCGCTGTTCAGCCTGGAGAAGGCCGCCTATGAGCTGGCCTATGAAGCAGAAAACCGTCCCGCCTGGCTGCACGTACCGTTGCGTGGCCTGGTGGGGTTGTTGAGTGAACTGAAACCCTTTTCCGATATTGAGAGTGGTGGAGAGCAGTCATGAGTTTCTCGAACAAGGAACAGGGAAAGAACCCATCGGCATCGCAACCTTCAGCCAAGGCCATCGATGCCCTGGTACGGGCCGAACAGAACGATCCGTTCGCCATCCTCGGCCCCCATGGCGATGGCGCCGGCGGACAATTCATCCGCGCCTTCCTGCCCGGTGCCCTGAGCGTGCAGGTGCTGGACCCTGAGCATCAGGAGGTGCTCGGCAGCCTCCAGGTCGGCGAGGTAGCGGGGCTGTTCACCGGGCATTTGCCCCAGGAGCGGGCTTACCTGCTGCGGATCCAATGGGCCGGTGGTGAACAGGTCACCGAGGACCCCTACAGCTTTGGCCCGCTGCTGGGGGAGATGGACCTGTACCTGTTTGCCGAAGGCAATCACCGGGACCTGAGTGCCTGCCTGGGGGCGCAGCTGGTGACGGTCGATGGCATCGCCGGTGTGCGCTTCGCGGTCTGGGCACCGAATGCCCGGCGGGTCTCGGTGGTGGGGGACTTCAACATCTGGGACGGGCGCCGCCATCCGATGCGCCTGCGCCATCCCTCCGGGGTCTGGGAGTTGTTCATTCCGCGCCTGCAGGCCGGTGAGGCCTACAAGTACGAGATTCTCGGCCCCGACGGGATCCTGCCGCTCAAGGCCGACCCCATGGCACTGGCCACCCAACTGCCGCCGGACACCGCCTCCAAGGTTGCCGCGCCCCTGCAGGTCGACTGGCAGGACCAGGCGTGGATGCAGGCCCGGGGCGAGCGCCAGCGGGTGGACGCGCCGCTGTCGATCTATGAACTGCATGCCGGTTCCTGGCAATGCGAGGTGGACGACCTGGGGGAAGTGGCACGCCAGTACAACTGGGCCGAACTGGCCGAGCGGCTGATCCCCTACGTCAAGGACCTGGGGTTCACCCATATCGAGCTGATGCCGATCATGGAGCACCCGTTTGGCGGCTCCTGGGGCTATCAGCCGCTGTCGCAGTTCGCCCCCAGCGCCCGCTATGGCACGCCGAGCGACTTCGCGGCCTTCGTCAACGCCTGCCACCAGGAGCAGATCGGGGTGATCCTCGACTGGGTGCCGGCGCATTTCCCTACCGATGCCCACGGCCTGGCCCAGTTCGACGGCACCGCGCTGTATGAGTACGGCAACCCCCTGGAAGGCTTTCACCAGGATTGGGACACCCTGATCTACAACCTCGGGCGCACCGAGGTCCATGGCTTCATGCTGGCCTCGGCCCTGCACTGGCTCAAGCATTTCCATGTCGACGGGCTGCGGGTGGACGCCGTGGCCTCGATGCTCTATCGCGACTATTCGCGCAAGGCCGGGGAGTGGGTGCCCAACCGCCACGGCGGCCGGGAGAACCTGGAGGCCATCGATTTCCTGCGCCACCTCAACGATGTGGTGGCCCTGGAAGCCCCGGGCGCGCTGGTGATCGCCGAGGAGTCCACGGCCTGGCCCGGGGTCAGCCAGGGCACGGCCCAGGGCGGGCTGGGGTTCGCCTATAAATGGAACATGGGCTGGATGCACGACTCGCTGCACTACATCCAGCAGGACCCGGTGTACCGCGCCCACCATCACAACGAGTTGAGCTTCGGCCTGGTGTACGCCTGGTCCGAGCGTTTCATCCTGCCGATCTCCCACGATGAAGTGGTGCACGGCAAGCATTCGCTGATCGACAAGATGCCCGGCGACCGCTGGCAGAAGTTCGCCAACCTGCGGGCCTACCTGAGCTTCATGTGGGCCCACCCGGGCAAGAAGCTGCTGTTCATGGGGTGCGAGTTCGGCCAGTGGCGCGAGTGGAATCACGACCAGCAACTGGACTGGTACCTGCTGCAATACCCCGAGCATCGCGGGGTGCAGCGCCTGGTAAGCGACCTCAACCAGCTGTACCGCGAGTATCCGGCGTTGCACGATCAGGACGATGCGCCTCAGGGCTTCCAGTGGCTGATCGGCGACGACGCGATCAACAGCGTGTATGCCTGGCTGCGCTGGAGCCGGCAGGGCGAGCCGTTGCTGGTGGTGGCCAACTTCACCCCGGTGCCGCGCCAGGCCTACCGCGTTGGGGTGCCGGTGGCGGGGCGCTGGAGCGAGTTGCTCAACAGTGACTCGCAGTTGTACGCCGGTTCCAACTACGGCAACGGCGGCGAAGCATTCAGTGAGGAACTGGCGAGCCATGGCCAGGCCCTGTCCCTGGCGCTCAACCTGCCGCCCCTGGCAGTGCTGATCCTGCGGCCAGATCGCTGATCCCGGCGCCGGTCACAGGCCAGTGACGGATCCGGGCCCCTGGGTAAGTGCGCGACCATCCGGCGAGCAAGGCCTGGCGGGCCTTGTCGCCGCGATCGGAAGGGTGGACTAGAGGGCTTGCGCGGCTTCGGCGATCAGCGTCGCCACGGCAGCGGGCTGGGAGGCCAGAGAGGCGTGGCTGGCGTCCAGGTGGATCACCTTGCGCGCGTTCAGGCGCGCGGCCATGCGCTCCTGGTTCTTGGGGGCGATCATCCGGTCGGCACTGGACACCTGGTACCACGACGGCTTGTTGCGCCAGGCCGGGGCGCCGAGGGTGTCACCGAAGGTGCTGGCCAGGGGCGCCTTCTGGGTCAGGCCCAGGACCAGGCCTTCCCGGGGGCTCAGGTCCTGGCAGAAGCTTTGCTGGAAGCGCTCCGGGCGCACCCAGAGGTAGCCGTCGCTGTCCGGCTCCAGGTTGGCCGCCGCTTCAGGAGGGAACTCCTGGGTCAGGCCGCCGGGGCTTTCACCCTGGTCGGGGGCGAAGGCGGCAATGTACACCAGGCCTGCAACATTGGCTTCGTGGCCGGCCTCGGTGATCACCGCGCCGCCGTAGGAATGCCCCACGAGCAACACCGGCCCGGTTTGCTGGGCCACCATCTTGCGGGTGCGGGCAACGTCCTCGGCCAGGGAGGTCAGGGGCAGTTCCACCGCGCGGATCTTCTCGTAGCCCCGGTCCAGCAGTTCAGCTATGACCCGGTTCCAGTGGGCGGCACCGCCCCAGAATCCATGGACCAGGACGATCGTGGGTTTATCGCTCATCGCTTGACTCCTTCTGCTCGGATCCGGCCAGCCCCGGAGCGGATGCGCCGAGGATCAGGTCGGGGAAAAAGCATGGACGATTCTGCCCGTGCCGCCGGTCTTTTGCTCAGGGATTCTGATGTGCGGCCCCGAGCGGCAGGTGCACGTCCACCGCCAGGGGCAGGTGGTCGGAGAGGTGGGTCCAGGGTTTGTTGCCGAGGATCTGCGGGCGCTGGCTGCTGGCGTTGCGCAGGTAGATGCGGTCCAGGCGCAGCAGCGGCCAGCGCGCCGGGTAGGTCTTGGCCGGGCGCCCGTGATGGCGCTCGAAGGCCTCATGCAGGTCGTTGCGCCGGCCCAGGGTGGTGTTGCCGCGCAGCTGCCAGTCGTTGAAATCGCCGGCGATGATCACCGGAGCCTGGTCGGGCAGGGATTCGAGCAACTGGCAGAGCAGGGCCAACTGCAGCTGCCGGTGACTCTCCAGCAGGCTCAGGTGCACGCAGATGGCGTGCACTTCGGCGTGCCCGGGCACATCGAGGACGCAGTGCAGCAACCCCCGGCGCTCGGGGCCGGTGATGGAAACGTCGAGGTTGCGGTACTGGCGAATCGGAAACTTCGACAGCAGGGCGTTGCCATGATGACCGTCGGGGTATACCGCGTTGCGCCCGTAGGCGTAGTCGCTCCACATGCTGTCGGCGAGAAACTCGTATTGCGACTGCTGTGGCCAGTTGTCCAGGCGCGAGGCATGGCGCTCATGCTCGCCCAGCACTTCCTGGAGAAACACCAGGTCGGAACCGGTGCTGCGCACTGCCTCGCGCAGCTCCGGGAGAATGAAACGCCGGTTCAGGGCGGTGAAGCCCTTATGGGTGTTGACGGTCAGCACGCGCAGGCGGCGGGTCGCGTCGGGGGCTGGCTGGCGGGGGGAATCACTGCTCACGCTGGCTCCTCTGAATCAGTGGCCGATACCACTGGGACTGATGACCGGCGCCGGCGTTCCAGTGGATTTTGACCGGGCCGGCTACATCAGGATGATTTCGTAGGGCAGGCGCAGGCGCTCCAGCAGCACCGGCGACAGCGACGCTTCCAGGCCGATGGCGGGTTCGCCCTGCAACTGGCTGGCGTAGGCATGGGCGGCGTGGCGCTTGCGGGCCACGGTCCAGGTGTCCAGGCGCAGCTTGCGGGCCCGATGCCAGGGGATCTGGTGCTCCTCCCGGGGCGACCAGTGCCAGGCCCACACGGGGATTTCATGAAAGCGCGCACCCACCAGCGCTGCGGCCTTGGCGGTGGCCCGGCCCACGGCTTCGTGATCCAGGTTGCCGTCGGCGCGCCAGGTACTGAACACCACATCGCTGGCGCGCAGGTAGCGGCTGATGAAGGGCACCAGCTGTTGTTCCCGTTCGCTCAGGGCTCGGTCGGTAAAACCGCCGCGAATCCATTTCAGGCTGTGCAGCGGCAACCCCAGGCGACGCAGGGCCTCGGCGCTCTCCTGGGGGCGAAAGACACTTAAGCGGCGCTTGGGCCACAGTTCCGAGCCCGGGTGGCTGGCGCTGCCGTCGCTGATGGAGATCAGCTGCAAGGGGTGGCCGTGATGGGCGAGGACTTGCAGCAGGCCGCCGCTGGCGACCACTTCGTCACCGGGGTGGGGGGCGACGATCACCGCGCGGGAGCCGGCGGGCACCAGGTTGGCGAGGTTGATGGCCGGGACATCGGCCAGGCTGCGGGCAGAGTTCCAGATCTGGCTGGGCCAGATGCTGTCTATAGCGGGTATGGCTTTCATGAGGTGTCACATCCCTGTTCCTGTGCGGCACACGCGGGTCAGTGGTTCGACGTTCGCAGGTGTCCTGGGGTTCGTACCCCACGCTGTGTATCCGGCATCGGCCGCAGCGTGGCATACCGGCGTTCCCTACCTTGGGTTGCCGTGAATCAGGGGGCCAATCATACACGGCTCGTTGGCCCCTTGAGGTGTCGTTTATCAGGGTAGACGGCAATTGCCTCCCGCAGCGCAAGCAATCGCCGATAAAGCTGCAACAACGCACTGCGTCACAGTTTTTCAGCCCTCGGCCTCGCCGTTGCCCGAGCCGTGCTGGAGTTCGAAGAGCAGCAGCGAGCGCCCGGTGACCGAGTATTCATGGTCAAAGGCAAAGCGCTCCTGGCCACGCACCGCGGGCTGATTGGTGTCGATCATGCAGGTCCAGAACTCTCCGGCGGGCACCTGGGGCAGGCGGAAGTTGACAATGTCGTGGTGGGCGTTGACCACCAGCAGCACCGTGGCATCGGCCCCGGGGCGACGAATTCCGGTTTCCTGGGCGCGACCGTCGAGGAGCATGCCCAGGCAGCGGCCGTGGGCATCCTGCCAGTGCTCGGTGGTCATTTCCGTACCGTCCGGGGCCAGCCAGGTGACGTCCTTGACCCCGATGTCCTCGTTGTAGTTGCCCACCAGGAAGCGCCCGCGCCGCAGGATCGGGTAGCTCATGCGCAGCTTGATCAGGCGCTTGACGAACTTGAGCAGCGACTTGCCGTCGGCGTCCAGGTCCCAGTTGACCCAGCCGATCTCGCTGTCCTGGCAGTAGGCATTGTTGTTGCCGTGCTGGGTGCGGGCGAACTCATCGCCGGCCACCAGCATCGGTGTGCCCTGGGCCAGCAGCAGGGTGGCGAAGAAGTTGCGCATCTGGCGCAGGCGCAGGGCATTGATCTCGGGGTCGTCGGTGGGGCCTTCGACGCCGTGGTTCCAGGACAGGTTGTTGTTGCTGCCGTCCTGGTTGTTCTCGTCGTTGGCTTCGTTGTGCTTGTCGTTGTAGGACACCAGGTCGTGCAGGGTGAAACCGTCATGGGCGGTGACGAAGTTGACCGAGGCATAGGGCCGCCGGCCGCGCTGGTTGAACATCTCGCCGGAGGCGGTCAGGCGCCCGGCGAAGTCTGCCAACTGGCCGTCGTCGCCTTTCCAGAAGGCGCGCACGGTGTCGCGGAAGCGGTCGTTCCATTCCATCCAGCCCGGTGGGAAATTGCCCACCTGGTAGCCGCCGGGCCCGCAGTCCCAGGGTTCGGCGATCATCTTCACCTGGCGCAGCAGCGGGTCCTGGCGACAGGCCACGAGGAAGCTGTGGCGCTCGTCGAAACCGTCGTGGTAGCGCCCGAGGATGGTTGCCAGATCGAAGCGGAAGCCGTCCACGTGCATTTCCGTGGCCCAGTAGCGCAGCGAGTCGGTGACCATCTGCAGCACGCAGGGGTGGCTCAGGTCCAGGGTGTTGCCGGTGCCCGAGTCGTTGATGTAGAAGCGCTTGTCATCGGGCATCAGGCGGTAGTAGGAGGCATTGTCGATGCCGCGCATGGACAGGGTCGGGCCTTGCTCGTTGCCTTCGGCGGTGTGGTTGTAGACCACGTCCAGCAGCACCTCCAGCCCGGCCTCATGCAGGTGCGCGACCATTTCCTTGAACTCGGCGATCTTGCCGCTGGCCAGGTAGCGCGGGTCGGGGGCGAAGAAGGCGATGCTGTTGTAGCCCCAGTAGTTGGTCATGCCCTTGTGCAGCAGGTGCTGGTCGTTGACGAAGGCGTGGATCGGCAGCAGTTCCACCGAAGACACCCCGAGCTTGCGGATGTGCTCCAGCACATCGTCCACCATCAACCCGGCGAAGGTGCCCCGCAGGTGCTCCGGCACCGCCGGGTGCCGCATGGTAAAGCCGCGCACGTGGGTCTCGTAGATCAGGGTCTTGTCCCAGGGCACGCTGACCCGCTGGTCGTTGCCCCAGGTGTGGGCCGGGTCGATGACCTTGCACTTGGGCACGAAGGGCGCGCTGTCGCGCTCGTCAAAGCTGAGGTCGGCATCGGGGTGGCCGATGGTGTAGCCGAACAGCGCCTCGGACCATTTCAATTGGCCCACCAACTGCTTGGCATAGGGGTCGATCAGCAGCTTGTTGGGGTTGAAGCGGTGACCGTTGGCCGGATCGTAGGGGCCGTATACCCGATAGCCGTAGATCAGCCCGGGATGGGCGTCGGGCAAGTAGCCGTGGAAGATTTCGTCGGTGTACTCCGGCAGTTCGATGCGTTCGAGTTCCACTTCACCGGCGTCGTCGAACACACAGAGCTCGACCTTGGTGGCATTGGCCGAGAACAGCGCGAAATTGACCCCCAGGCCGTCCCAGGTGGCGCCGAGGGGGAAGGGCAAGCCTTCACGAATGCGCGAGGCGTCGCACTCGGGAGTGGAGGTTTGGGGCGGCTGGGGTCGGGTCATGATTGCTCCTGCAGTCAAGGTGTGCGCGGTTACTGGGCCGGGTGACGGGCCAGGTCGTCGGGTTTGTTGCGGGCGCGCGCGGTGGTTGTGGCGCCGCACGGCACCACGGGGGCACGCCAACGATCAGGGCGGGAGCGGTGTCAGTTGGCGGGCGGCTTGCGCGGTGCCCGGGGTTTCTTCGCCACCTGCGGCTGTTCGCCCGGCGGCACCACCAGGGCAGCGGCCGACTTGGCCTTGGGCTTGGCGGCGGCCTTGGCTGGCGCAGGTTTGGCCTTGCCGGCCCTGGGCGATTTGCTCGGCGCCAGGGCCTCGGCCTCGGCGAGCTTGCGCGCCATCTCCCAATGACGGGCCTCGTGGCCTTCAGGCTTGCCTTCCGATTCCCAGATCTGATAGGCAAACTCTCGAATGCGTTTGTCGTCGGTACTCATCGCAATGCTCCTGGACTGAACTCAAGGTTGGATCAAAAGGTTGAGCGCAAAATCTTGCAAAACGGCACTGATCATCAGCTCCCTGTGGGGTGTGACTGCCCCCATCGGAAAAAGTCCATTCAAGTTGCGAGCCGAGGCGGCGAACGGTAGCTGCACCCGGGTATCGCCCCAAAGTGGCGCATCCACCTGGGGCCGTGCGCTGTGCTCCAGCAGCCCGGCGACCTGGATCGGCACGATCACCAGCAGCCGTTGCGCCTGGTATTCGCGCATGAAGGCCAGGACCCGCCCGGCCTGTTCACCAAGCACCGGCAAGGGCTGGTAATGCCCCCGGCGAAACAGCTCCGGGTATTGGCGGCGCAGGCCCAGGGTGCGGGCAATCAGGCCTTGCTTGATACGCCCGTCGCGCCACTGGGCAAGCCACTCGCGTGGATCGTCCGGGCCCTCCAGTGCCCGTTGCCGGGCCAAGTAGTCCACGGGCCGGCGGTTGTCCGGGTCGACCAGGCTGAAGTCCCAGAACTCGTTGCCCTGGTACAGGTCCGGCACCCCCGGTACGGTCATGCGCAGCAAAGTTTGCGCCAGGCTGTTGAGGGCCCCGGCCGGGGCGATGGCCTGGACTGCCGCAGCGATCGACTGGCGCAGCGCCAGGCCCCGGGGTGAACGCAGCAGGACCTCGACGAAGGCCTGCACCGCGCCTTCGTATTCCGGGTTCGGGGCGGCCCAGCTGCTGTGCAGTTTGGCTTCGCGCAAGGCCTTGAGCTGCCATTGCCAGATCCGCCCGGCGTATTCTTCCAGGGCCTCGGGATCGTCGGCCTGCAGGTCCAGGGGCCAACTGCCCAGCAGGCTCTGGTAGAGGATCAGTTCATCGCCGGCAGAGGGGGCGTCGGCACGCTGGCGCAAGGCCGTCGCCTGCTGGCGCCAATCGGCAACCTGGCGTGCGTACCAGTCGGCGCGCTCACTGAGCACCGCCAGGCGCGCCCGGCTGTCTTCACCGCGCTTGTGGTCATGGGTGGCGGTGCTCAACAGGTTGTCGGGGAAGGCCTCCAGGCGCTGTTCGCAAGCCCTGTGGAAGGCCGCCGGCGGGGCGCTGAACTGCTCGGGGTTGAAGCCCACGTCGTTGCGCGCCAGCAGCACCGCGCTACGGTAGAAGGCGGTGTCCTCCACCGCCTTGGCCGCCGCCGGTGAAGTAAGTTGCTGGAAGCGCACGCAGGCATGGCGCAGCAGCTTGCGCGGGCGGCCGGGCGGCTGGCGGCGCCAGCCCTGGCCACCCAGCCAGTGCTGCAGGTAGTCGAGCACCGGCCAGTCGGCCTCGCTCAGGCGGGACCGGGCGCCGTCCAGGGCCTGCTGGAAAAAGTGCTGGTCCTGCCGGCCTCGGCCGCAGGCGCTGATGTAGGTGCGGTACACCGGGAAATGCACGATCAGCTCCTGCAGGGCCCGGCGGATCGCGCCCAGGGTCAGGTCGCGGCTCATCAGGTCCAGCCGCGCCACTTGCAGCAGGGCCTGGGCGACGCTTTCAAAGTCGCCGGCCAGGGAGCCGTTGAGGATCTGCTGGCGCGCCAGCCGGGCCTCGGCCTCGAAGTCGGCCGGGCGCTGGCTGTGCCGGCTCCAGAGCTCAGCCAGCAGCGGCTGGCCACTGGGCGCCTGTTGCAGCAGCGACAGCTGGTTCATGAATTCGTAGCCGGTGCTGCCGTCCACCCCCCAGTCGCGGTGCAGGGTCTCGCCGGCGCCAAGGATCTTCTCGACGTAGATCGGCAGGTGTTCGCCGGGGCGCAGGGCATCGACCCGCCGCCGCAGCTTGCGGCAATAGCCCCGGGGATCGGCCAGGCCGTCGACATGATCGATGCGCAGCCCGTCCACCAGGCCCTGTTCGATCAACTCGAAGATCTTCGCGTGGGTGGCCTTGAACACCGCCGGACGCTCGACCCGCAGGCCCCCCAGTTCATTGACGTCGAAGAAGCGCCGCCAGTTGATGTCGTCGGCTGCGGTACGCCAACTGGCCAGGCGGTAGCTCTGCTGCTCCAGCAGCTGATGCAGGCGGTTGAAACCTTGCGGCTGCCGGGAATCGTAGTGCTGCAGGTGGCCCTCAACGGCCTGGCGCAGCGGCGCCTGCTGCAGCCGTTGGCCCAGGGCCTGCTGCAAGGGCTGGGCCTGGGCATGGGCGTCGCTGTTGAAGCGCAAGGCGGCAAAGCCGTCGGCCAGGTCCTTCAGGGCGGCGGCCGCGTTGCTGTCCAGGAGGCTGTCCAGCCGCAGCAGTTCCCCGTAATCGGTGGGGCAGATCGGGAAGCAGTGTTCGTGGTGCTGCACATGAAAGCCTTGCAGGTCGTGGTCCAGCTGCAGCTGCAGGCTGCCTTCCTGCAGGGCCACGCCGTAGTCGCTGGCAAGGAAGGGCAGCAGCAACTGGCCTTCCATCAACGGGTCCGGGGAGTGCCACTGGATATCGAAGAACTCGCCGTACGGGCTCAGGCGCCCCCATTGCAACAGGTCCAGCCACCAGGGATTGTCGGCGCCGCCCACGGCCATGTGGTTGGAGACGATATCCAGGATCAGGCCCATCTGCTGCTGGCGCAGGGCCGCCACCAGGCGTCGGAGCGCAGCTTCGCCGCCAAGCTCCGGGTTGACCCGGGTCGGGTCGACCACGTCATAGCCGTGCATCGAACCGGCCCGGGCGCACAGCAGCGGCGAGGCGTAGAGGTGGCTGATGCCCAGGCGAGCGAAATAGGGCACCAGGGGCACGGCGTCGTCGAGGGTGAAGTCGCGGTGGAACTGCAGGCGCAGGCTGGCTCGCAGGGTGGGTTGGCTCGGCTCGTTCATCGATCACGCTCAAGGGCTTGTTGCCGGGCGCAGGCCAGCAGTTCCAGGCGCCGGGCGGCGTCGGCGTCGTCCAGCAGGTGCCGGCTGGCACTGGCCAGGCGCCGGCGCCAGTTGGGGTGAGTGTCGAGGGTGCCGGGCAGGTTGGCCTGCTCGTCGATGCCCAGGGCGTCCTCCAGCGGCAGCAGGACCAACGGGGCCCGGGTATGGCCAAGGAAGCGCACGCTGGCGTCCAGCACCTGGTCGGCTTCGTGGGCCTCTTCGCGAAAGTTCTGCGGGTCCTGGGCGAGGGCCTGGCGCAGGCCCTCGCGTTCACGCTGGCGGTGTTCGCGCCACTGCAGCGCACCGGGTTCGTCCACCAGGCCCAGGCGCAGGTTCCAGTCGATGTCGCGGCCGTGCCACCAGCCGTTGAGGGTCGGCAGGTCGTGGGTACTGGTGGTGGCCAGGGCATTGTCCGGCCAGTCGAGGATGGGTTTGAAGTGGCAGCCGTGGTCCTGTTCGAACAGCAGCACCCGCATGCCGAGCATGGCCCGGGCCGCGAGTTTCTCCCGCAGGCCGTCGGGCACTGTACCCAGGTCTTCGCCCAGGACAATGGCCTGGTGACGGTGGGATTCCAGGGTCAGCAGGCGCAGCAGGTCGTCCACGGGATAGTAGAGGTAGGCGCCGTCACTGGGAGGGGCGCCGAGGGGAATCACCCAGAGCCGCTGCAGGCCCATCACATGGTCGATGCGCAAGCCACCGGCGTGGGCGAAGTTGGCCCGGAGCATCTCGATGAAGGCGCGAAAGCCATGGCGTTGCAGGCCCTCCGGGGAAAAGGCGGAAATCCCCCAGCCCTGGCCCTGGCGATTGAGGATGTCCGGTGGCGCGCCCACGGTCAGCGCCGCCAGCAACTGGTCCTGGCGGCTCCAGGCCTGGCTGCCGCCGCCGTCGGCGCCCACCGCCAGGTCGGCGATCAGGCCGATGCCCATGCCGCTGCTGCGGGCTGCGCTTTGCGCCCGTTGCAGGTTGCGTGCGATCAGCCACTGGCAAAAGGCATGGAAGCCGATTTCCTCGGCCTGCTCCTCGGCGAAGCGAGCCAGGGCCGGGCTGGCCGGGTCGCGCCAGTGTTCGGGCCACTGGCGCCAGTCGAGGGGCTCGCCCCGGGCCGCGCGCTGGGCCTGGATGGCTTCGAAGCGGCAGTGGTTTTCCAGGGCCTCGCCGGCGGCCTGGCGGTAACTGGCGAAGTCCGGATGCAGTGGGTGCTCACTGTGGCAAAAGCCCTGGTACAAGGCACGCATGGCCTGCAGCTTGGCCTGGGCGGCCTGGGGCCAGTCGATCAGGGGCTGCTGCTCCAGTGCCTGCCACTGCTCGCTCAAGCCGCAGCTTTCGATCGCGTTGCGCCAGGCGCGCTCGCCGAAGATCGCCCCGGGGGCGGCGTACAAACTATTGAGGAACAGGCGGCTGGAGGGGGAGTAGGGGCTGTAGCGCTGGGGGTCGCTGCTGAACATCGCATGCAGCGGGCTGATGGCCAGGGCCTCGGCGCCACGTTCGGCAGCCTGGCGGGCCAGCTCCTCCAGGGCCTGGGCGTCACCGAAACCGCCGTCGCCGCTGCGGCGCAGGGCATAGAGTTGCACGCTCAGGCCCCAGGCCCGCGGGGTGGCCTGGTCCACGGCGTCGGCCACGCTGTAGCAGCGCTCGGGGGCCACGGCGAGGATGAAGCGCTCGTCCTCGACGTTCACCTGGTGGTAGCCGGGGGGCAGCAGCCCGGTCAGCCGGCTGGCGTCATCGAGTTGCAGTTGCAGGGCCTGGCCGTCTTCCAGTTGCACCTGGCATGGCGTCAGGGGCGCGAAGTAGCGGGCCAGGTCCAGGGCCTGGCCGACATCGGCGGTCAGCAGCGGTGGCAGGTGGCGGCTTTGTTGCTGTTGTTGCAACTGCTGCAGGCTGTCGCGGATCTGCTGGTCGTCGTCGGCCGGGTGACCGAGGCCGGCCAGCACCGCCCGCAGTACCCGGTCCTCGACCTTTTGCGGGCGGCCGTTGGCATCGATCCAGTCCACGGCCAGGCCGGCGCGGCTGGCGAGTATTTCCAGTGGCGCGTTGCTCATGGGCGTTCTCCATCAGGGGCGGTCTTGTCGTCCAGTTGCACCCGCACGCTGAAGGCCGGCAGGAATGGCGGGGCGCCGGTCGGGTGGGCCTGTGCTGGATGCTCGAAGCACAGTCGAGCGCCGCTCAGGGGGGCGCACTCGACCCGGTGCGGGCTGAGGTTCAAATCGATGCACAGCAGGCTGCCGTCGCCCAGGCGCCAACCTGCACTCAGGGCGCCTTCGGCCAGCACCCGAGCGCCCAGGGCGCGGGCGCCGGGCAGCCGCGGGATCAACTCGCGATGGCGGATCTGCAACAGACTGCGGTACCACTCGCGGGTCACCGCGGCCTGTTGCGCCAGGGCTTGCGGGCGCGAGGCGTGAAAGGTCGAAGGGGCATTCGGGTCGGGGATGCGCTGGCGTTGCCCGGCGTCGGCAAAGGCACTGAACGCGGCGAACTCGTTGCGCCGGCCTTCGCGCACCGCCTCGGCCAGTTCGCCCTGGTGGCTGGTGAAGAACAGGAACGGTTCCTGGGCGGCCACTTCGTCGCCCATGAACAGCAGCGGGATCATCGGCGACAGCAGCAACAGCGCGGTGGCTGCCTGCAGCGCCTGGGGCGGCGCCAATTGGTTGAGGCGCTCGCCAAAGGCGCGGTTGCCGATCTGGTCGTGGTTCTGCAGGAACAGCACGAAGGCACTGGGGGGCAGGTGCCCGCTGGGTTCGCCGCGGGATTCACCGTGGCGGTTGGCCTGGCCCTGGAAGGCGAAACCCTGGCTCAGGCAGCGGGCCAGTTGCTCGGTGGGCCGGTCGGCGAAGTCGGCGTAGTAGGCGTCGGTTTCCCCGGTCAGCAGCACGTGCAGGGCGTTGTGCCCGTCATCGTTCCACTGCGCATCGAAACCCTGCTGCAGCAGGCTGGCCTGGTTGAACTCGTTTTCCAGGTTGAGCCACACGTGACGTTCGGCCGGCACCGCCTGGCGCACTCGTTGGGCCAGCTCCACGAGAAAGTCCGGGTCGTCGATGGCGTGCACCGCATCCAGGCGCAGGCCGTCGAAGCGGTACTCCAGCAGCCACATCAGGGCGTTGTCGATGAAGAATTCGCGCACCGGGCGCTGGCGAAAGTCGATGGCTGCGCCCCAGGGGGTGTGCAGGTCGTCGCGAAAGAACGGCGCGGCATAGCGCTGCAGGTAATTGCCATCGGGGCCGAAGTGGTTGTAGACCACGTCGAGGAGCACCGCCAGGCCCAGGCCGTGGGCCGCGTCGATCAGCGCCTTGAGGTCTTCGGGAGTGCCGTAGGAGGCTTCCGGGGCATAGGGCAGGACCCCGTCATAGCCCCAGTTGCGTTCGCCGGGAAATTCCGCCAGGGGCATCAGCTCGATGGCGGTCACCCCCAGTTCCACCAGGGCTGGCAACGCCTGGCGGACCGCCAGGTAGCCGCCCATGACGCCCACGTGCAGCTCGTAGATCACCGCCTCGTGCCAGGGGCGGCCGCGCCATTGCTGGTGCTGCCACTGATAGGCCGCCGGATCGACTACCCGGCTGGGGCCGTGGACATCGCCATCCTGGGACCGGGACGCGGGATCCGGCACCTGGAGTTGGCCGTCGATGGAAAAGCGGTAGCGGCTGCCTGCCGGGCAATCGGCCTCGAGCACGAACCAGCCCTCGGGCCGCGGCTGCATGGGCAGCGACCGGCCGTGGTCCAGCTCGACGCTGACCGAGCCCGCATCCGGCGCCCACAGGGCGAAGCGGGTGCGCGCAGGATCCAGCAGCAGGGCGCCGTGGGTCCAGGTTTGCACGGTGCTTGGCGGCATCGGTGGGGCCTCCCTACTGCCGGGCGGCTTGTCCGAGGGCCTTGGCCACCAGTTGTTCGTAGAGCTCGGCGTAGGGCTCCACCGCCTTGCACCAGTTGAAGGGGGCCGCCATGGCGCGGCAGCGCATGGCGTTGAGCAACGCCGGATAGGCGAACACCTTGAAGGCCCGGGTCAGGGCTTCCTGGTAGCTGGCCACGGTGGACTCATCGAAGAGAAAACCGGTGACGCCATTCTCGATGGTGTCCGCCAGGCCGCCGGTGTTGCGCGCCACCGGCAACGAGCCAAAGCGCTGGGCGTACATCTGGCTGAGGCCGCAGGGCTCGTAGCGTGAAGGCATGAGCAGGAAGTCGCTGCCGGCGAACATGCGCCGGGCATCGGTCTCGTTGAAGCCGATGTGCACCCCGATGCGCCCCGGGAAACGCCGGGCCAGGGCGCTCATGGACTGCTCTTCTTCGGGTTCGCCGCGACCAATGATGGCGATCTGGCCGCCAGACTCGACAATGAACTGCGCCACGGCTTCGGTGAGGTCCAGGCCCTTCTGGTAGACCAGCCGCGAGACCACGGCGAACAGCGGGCCATCGCTGGGCTCCAGGCCGAACAATTGCCGCACGTGGCTGGCATTGGCGGCCTTGCCCTCCCAGTCACCGAGGCTGAAGGGGCAGAACAGATGTGGATCGGTGGCGGCGTCCCAGCTCTCGTCGATGCCATTGGGAATGCCGCTGAGCAGGCCCTGCTGGGTCTTGCTGGCAAGAAAGCCGTCCAGCCCGCAGCCGAAGGCCGGGGTGGTGATTTCCTGGGCGTAGGTGGCGCTGACCGTGGTGATGTGGCTGGCGTAGGCCATGCCAGCCTTCAAGAACGACAGCTTGCCGTAGAACTCCATGCCTTCCTGTTGCAGGGCGTGTTCGGGAATCCCCAGCTCCGGGCACGAGGCCAGGCTGACCACGCCCTGGTAGGCCAGGTTGTGGATGGTGAACAGGGTCGGGGTACGTTGCCCGCGCCAGTGCATGTAGGCCGGAGTCAGGCCCGCAGGCCAGTCATGGGCGTGCACCAGGTCGGGGCACCAGTGGATCTGCGCCAGGTTGGCGGCGATGTCGGCCGCTGCCAGCCCCAGGCGGGCGAAGCGGATGTGGTTGTCCGGCCAGTCACGGCCGTTGTTGGCGCCGTAGGGGGTGCCTTCGCGCTCGTAGAGCTCAGGGCAGATCAGCACATAGATCACCAAGCCGTCGGGCATGTCCATGCGCCCGATCTTGCACGCTGGCAGCGCCGCATGGCCGCCCAGTTCGCCGATGACATGGATCGGGTTCTCGCTGTGCAGCACCTGGGGGTAGCCGGGGATCAGCACCCGTACGTCATGCAGATGGGCCATGGCCCGGGGCAGGGCGGCGGAAACGTCGCCCAGGCCGCCGGTCTTCACCAGGTCGGCGAGCTCCGAGGTGACGAACAGCACCCGCTTGCGGTTGGGGTTCTGCCGTGCCAGCGGCAACAGGGTCTTGCCCCCCGGAACCGGTGTCGAGGGGGCGGCACGTTCACCGGCTGGCTGTTGAGGATGCTCTCCCTGAGTGTCCAATACGGCGCTGATCATATGTCTCTCCCGTTTTTTATCGATCTGTTCCTGTGCCTCAGCCGATGCTGTCGGCCAATTCCTGTGGCCGGGCGCAAGGCGCCACACTTCGATCAGCCTGAGCTGCTCGAATGCTGAAGCAGAAAGGGTGGAGGAGCCGTTGCAAGGAATGCACCAGTGGCAGCGACCCTACCTTTAAGCTGACCGTGGGCCGAAGCGAAAAGTTTCGACTTTTTCATGGCCGATGTGACTGCCCGGTCACGCGGCGAAAACCAGTCTAGGACAGAACCTAGAGCGGTGCCGAGCCGAGCGGTTTTTTTACCGTGCCCGGGAGAGCTGGGTGGATTTCTCCCGACGAAAGGTCGGCCGTGCACTGGCCCGGAGCGTGGCGTTGGCGCTGCCGGCACGAAAACGGTGAGGGGACGCAAGGGGCTGGTGCGCCGCCCCCCGGGCACTGCCCGAAAACGGGCAGCGTGGGGCGCGCCCGGGCGTTCAGTTGAGCCGGCGGATCGGCTGGCCGGCGTGCCAGGCTTGTGCGTCTTCGATCATCTGCGAAAAGAACTGGCGGTAGTTCTGCTGGCTGACGTAGCCGATATGGGGCGTGGCCAGGACGTTGGGCAGGCGCCGCAAGGGGTGGTCGGCAGGCAGTGGCTCCTGGGCGAACACATCGAGGGCGGCGCCGGCCAGCCGACCTTGCTCCAGGGCGGCGATCAACGCCGTTTCATCGACGATCGGCCCCCGGGCAGTGTTCACCAGCAGCGCCTGGGGCTTCATCCAGGCCAGGGCCTGGGCATCCACCAGGCCGCGGCTGCGCTCGCTGAGCACCAGGTGCACCGAGAGCACATCGGCCTGTTCGAACAACTGCTGCTTGCTGACATAGGTGACACCCGCAGCGCTGGCACGCTCGGCGGTAAGGTTCTCGCTCCAGGCAATCACGCGCATGCCGAACACCTGGCCGAACTGCGCCACCCGCTGACCGATGCTGCCCAGGCCGAGGATGCCCAGGGTCTTGCCCTGCAGATCGCCCCCCAGGCCCTGTTGCCAGTGGCCATTGCGCAGGGCGTTGGCTTCGTTCACCAGGTTGCGGCTCAGGGCCATGAGCAAAGCCCAGGTCAGCTCCGGCGCGGCGTGCTTGTAGCTGTCGGTGCCGCACACCTGGATGCCCAGGGCCGTGGCCGCCTGGAGGTCGATGGCGGCGTTGCGCATGCCGCCGGTCAGCAGCAGCTTGAGCTGGGGCAGGCCGCGCAGCAGCGGTTCGTCGAAGGTTGTGCGCTCGCGCATCACGCAGATTACCTCAAAGGGCTGCAGGCGCTGGATCAGGGTCGCGGTGTCCGCCGGGTAGTCGTGGAGGAAACTGACCTGGCCGATGTTCTGCAGCAGCGACCAGTCGACCACGTCGCGGGCCACGTCTTGCCAATCGTCGATTACCGCAATCTGCAGGGGCATGTCCGGGCTCCTCGGTCAGGGACCTTTCAACCAGCCCAGCAGGGCCTGGTGAAAGGGTTCGGGTTGTTCCATCTGCGGTGCGTGGCCCAACCCCGGGAACTCGATCAGGGTCGAGTGGGGGATGCGCTTAGCCACCTGGCGGCCCAGGTCCTGGTAATGGCCGATCCGCGCCTTGACCTCGGGCGCGGCGATATCGCTGCCGATCGCGGTGCTGTCGGCGGTGCCGATCAGCAGCAGGGTCGGCACCTTCAGGTCCTGGAACTCGTAGTACACCGGCTGGGTGAAGATCATGTCGTAGATCAACGCCGAATTCCATGCCACCAGGCGCTTGCCGGGGCCCTGGTTGAGCCCGGTGAGCATGTCCACCCAGCGCTGGTATTCGGGCTTCCAGCGCCCGGCGTAGTAGGTCTGCTGTTCGTAGGCCCGCAGGCCCTCGGCGCTTTGCTGCAATTCCCGCTGATACCACTGGTCGACGCTGCGCCAGGGGACGCCGAGGGCTTTCCAGTCCTCCAGGCCGATGGGGTTGACCAGGGCCAGTTGCTGCACCTGGTCCGGGTACTGCAGGGCATAGCGGGTAGCCAGCATGCCGCCGGTGGAGTGCCCGAGCAGGCTGGCCTGGTCGATTCCCAGGTGGTCCAGCAGTTGATGGGTGTTCTGCGCCAGTTGCTGGAAGCTGTATTGGTAGTGCTCGGGTTTGCTGGAGCTGCAGAAGCCGATCTGGTCCGGGACTATCACCCGGTAGCCAGCGGTGCTCAGGGCCTTGATCGAGCTGTCCCAGGTGGCGCCGCAGAAGTTCTTGCCGTGCATCAGCACCAGGCTGCGGCCATTGGCCGGCGCCTTGGCCGGGACGTCCATGTAGCCCATCTGCAGGGACTGGCCCTGAGACTGGAAATCGAAGTGCTGCAACGCATAGGGGTAGGCGAAGCCCTGCAACTGCGGGCCGTAGACCGGCGCCTCGGCCCCCAGGGCAGGCAGGGCCATGGTCAGCAGCAGGGGGCTCAGCCAACGAGGGGCAATGGGCAACATGGAAGCACTCCTGAGGGTGTGGGCGATGCTGGAATGGTGCGATTAGGGCAACGTTAAGCACAGGCAGCCCCGGCCGCCAAAGGTTCAACGGGGTCGCAGGAGTGGTGGGCTCAAGCCGCGGCAGGGGTTGCAGCCCCGCCAGGTAACGGGCTCAGGGTCAGCCGATCCAGCCCAGGGTCAGCCACACCAGCAGCGCATAGCGCAGGCCCTTGGCCAGGGTGACGATCAGCACGAAGCGCTTGAGCGGCTCGCCCATCACCCCGGCCACCAGGGTCAGCGGATCGCCGATCACCGGCATCCAGCTCAGCAGCAGCGACCAGTGGCCCCAGCGCTGGTAATGCACCCGGGCCCGTTCCAGGTGGCGCGGGCTGACCGGGAACCAGCGACGGTCCTTGTAGTGTTCGAGGCGCAGCCCCAGCCACCAGTTGACCAGGGAGCCCAGCACATTGCCCAGGGTCGCCACCAGCCACAGGCCGAGGACGGCGGCCTGACTGTTGAGCAGCAACCCTACCAGCAGCGCTTCCGATTGCAGGGGCAGCAGGGTGGCGGCAATGAACGCCGCCCCGAACAGGCTGAAGTAGGCGCCGAGGATCAACGGGCCGGGTAGTCCGCGACCACTACGTCCCGGCCTTCACGGGTCAGGCCGATGACCTGGAATGCGTCGGCGCCCATGCCGTCCATTTCCATGCCGGGCGAGCCCATGGGCATGCCCGGGGCAGCGATGCCCAGCAGGTCGTCGCGCTTGCGCAGGGCCAGCACCTGTTCGGCGGGCACGTGGCCCTCGACGAACTTGCCGTCGATCACCGCGGTGTGGCAGGAGCCCAGGCGGGGCGCGACGCCCAGGCGCTGCTTGACCGCGCTCATGTTGTCCTCCACATGGTCGGTGACGGCAAAGCCGTTGTCCTGCAGGTGCTCGATCCATTTCTTGCAGCAGCCGCAGTTGGCGTCCCGGTGCACGTCGATGGGGATCAAGTCGCCTGCCTGGGCCAGGGAGGTGAGGAACAGTGCGGACAAGGCCGCCAGACGCAGGGAGTGTTTCATGCAGTGTCTCGTGTTGAGCGAAAGAGAAGGCCCGGGAGGCCCGGGTGGATCGTCATGCATTTTGCGGTTTTTAACGCGCCAGGAGCGAGGCTTGTGTATCAAAGTTATACCAATCAACTGCGGGCGCTGGTCGGGCTCAGGGTGCCCAGCCAGGCCACCAGGCAGAGCACCAGTACTGCCAACGATGCCTCCAGTGTCAGGCTGCGGCGCAGGGCGGCGATCGCTGCCCGGTGGTCGCCGCTTTGGATCGAGCGCTGCAGTTGGGGTGTCAGCTGCCAGCGGTTGAGTGCGGCGAGCGCGAGCATGACGGCGAACAGCAGTAGCTTGAGCAGCAACAGCGAGCCATAGAGGCCGTCCTGCAGGGTGATGAACTCCGGGCCACTGACCAGCAGGTGATTGAGTACCCCACTCAGCAGCAGGCTGAACACGATCAGCCCACCGGCCTGCTCGAACCCCCTGAGGCGACTGGCCAGCAGGCGCACCTGTGCTTCGTCGGCCGGGGCCCGGCTGTACAGCAGCAGGAGGAATGCGGCCAACGCGCCGATCCAGGCTCCGGCCGCCCACAGGTGGAGGATGTCGTTGAACAGGTGCAGGACATGGCGCGTCCCTTCGCTCATGGCGCCATGCCCGGCCCAGGCCAGGGTCGCCAGGGCGATGCCTGCGCAGCCGAGCGCGATCCAGCGTCGGAGGGATGCCCGGGCATGGCCGGCCAGGGCCAGGACCGCCAGCAGCATCAGCAGGCGTACGCCCCAGCTCTGGCCGACGGCGGTTTGCGTCCACAGCATCCACAGCGTCTGGGCCTGCAACTCGCTGACGTGGCTCAAGCCGCTGAGGTCCAGGGCCAGCTGCAGCATGGCGGCCAGCGATAGCAGCAGGCCAAGCAGCGCCAGGCCCGGCACCAGGCGTTGCAGGTGCCGCGACTGGCAGGCTGTGGGGGTGTGAAAGAGCAGCAGGCCGAACAGCAGCATCAGGTCCAGGTACAGGGCCAGGCGCAGGCCGATGGTGATGGCAGGGTCCATAGCTCAATCCACGGTAAAGGTAACGGCACCGGTGATCGGGTGGGTGTCGGCGGAAACCGCCCGCCATTCGACCTTGTAGCCACCGGCTGCCAGGCGGCTGGCCGGGGTGATGATCATGGTCTTGGGGTCGCTGCCCGGCGCGATGCCGGCCTTGATCGGCATCGGTGGGTGAGCCATGCCGGGCATGGCGGTCATCATCAGCCGGGCGCCAGAGAAGGCCGGGGTGAGGCTTTCCGAAAACTTCAGTTCGATGCGTTCCGGCGCAGGGCCGCGAGCGCCTTCGCTGGGCAGCGAGGACAGCAGTTTCGGGTGGGCCTGGGCGATTCCGGCCAACAGCAGTGAGCAGCCGAGAACAAGGCTGAGTTTTTTCAGGTAGGGCATGCAAGGCTCCTGACGACAAGGGAGAGAGGTGGGGGATTGCTGTTGAGGTGCGGGGTACAGGCTCAGAACCACAGGCGCAGGCCCAGGACCCAGCGCGCCTCGCTGCGCTTTTCGCCTTCTTCGTGGCGATAGTCGGCGGTACTGCCATAGCTGCGGTTCCAGGTCACCCCCACATAAGGCGCAAACTGGCGGTGCAGTTCATAACGCAGGCGCAGGCCGGCTTCGGTTTGCGCCAGCCCGGAGCCGCTGCCGCGCTGCGGGTCGTTGCGGCTGTAGAGGTTGACCTCGGCTGTGGGTTGCAGGATCAGCCGGTTGCTCAGCAGGATGTCGTAGTCGCCCTTGAGGCGCAGGGCGGTCTGGCCAGCTTCGCCTATATAGAAGGTGGCCTGGCTCTCGAAGTTGTACAGGGCCATGCCTTGCAGGCCGAACGCGGCCCAGGTCTGCGGCGAACCGGGCTTGAAGTCCTGGCGCACGCCACCAACCAGATCCCACCAGGGGCCGATGGCGAGTCCCCAGAGGGCCTCGAGTTCGGCTTTTTCGGTGACCCCCGCGCTGCGTTCGCCTTCGCTGCGCAGCCACAGGCGATCGATGTCGCCACCGACCCAGCCGTTCAATTCCCAGGCCAGGGCGCTGCCCTGGTCGGCGTCCTGGTACTCCAGCTGATTGAGCAGCCAGAACGAGTTGATGGCCTTGTCATGCACGCCATGCCCGGACACTTCGGGAAAGGCGGCCCGGCGATCGGCATCGGTCGGTGTCGGTATCGGCGTGCGCGAGGTGCTGCGCGCCGGGGCGCTGTCCATGGCCTGCCAGCCATCGTCGGCCATTGTGTTCATCTGCAGCTGTTCGCCGGCACCGGAGGCTGGCCGATGGTCGGCGGCCTGGGCGCTGCACAAGCCGAGGCCGAGCAGGGCCCCGGGCAAGAGTCGGGAGAGTGTGAGCTTCATGCCGGGACCCTCGCTTCCTCGATTCGTACTTCGCGGAACATGCCCATCTCCATGTGGAACAGCAGGTGGCAGTGATAGGCCCAGCGGCCCAGGGCGTCGGCGGTGACCCGATAGCTGCGCCGGGTGCCTGGAGGCATGTCGATGGTGTGCTTGCGCACCAGGAAACGCCCTTGCTCATCCTCCAGATCGCTCCAGACCCCGTGCAGGTGGATGGGGTGGGTCATCATGGTGTCGTTGACCAGGGTGATGCGCACCCGCTCGCCGTAGGTCAGGCGCAAGGGCTGGGCATCGCTGAACTTGATGCCGTCGAAGGACCAGGCGAACTTCTCCATGTGCCCGGTCAGGTGCAGCTCGATGGTGCGGCTTGGCTCACGGCCATCGGGATCGTCGAAGGTACTGCGCAGGTCGGCATAGGTCAGGACCCGTCGACCGTTGTTGCGCAGGCCGATGCCCGGGTCGGCGAGCTTGGGCGCAGGGCTCATGGTTTGCATGTCCACCAGCGGGTTGCCGCTTTCCGATGCCGGATGGGACTGCATCGGGGCCATGCCGCTCATTGCTCCATGGTTCATGCCGGCCATCTGGCTGTGGTCCATGTTCGGCATGCTGTCGATCCTGGACGGGGCGCTGTGGTCCATGCCGGCCATCTGCTCCTGATCCATGCTCTGCAGCTCGCCGATGCCGGCTGAGGCACCGTGGTCCATGCCCGCCATGCTGCTGTGGTCCATGCCCATGTCGGCCATGCTGATCAGCGGACGCGGGTCCAGGGCCGGAACCGGCGCGCTGAGGCCCTGGTGCACGGCGAGAGTGCCGCGGGCATAGCCGCTACGGTCCATGGACTGGGCGAAGAGGGTATAGGCCGGCTCCCGGCCCGGCTCGACCAGCACATCGTAGGTTTCGGCCACGGCAATGCGCAGTTCGTCGACGCTGACCGGATGCACGTATTGGCCATCGGCGGCGACCACGGTCATTTTCAGTCCGGGAATCCGGACATCGAAGTAGGTCATGGCCGAGCCATTGATCAAGCGCAAGCGCAGGGTTTCCCCCGGCCGGAATAGCCCGGTCCAGTTACTGCCGGGAGTCTGGCCATTGAGCAGGTAGCTGTAGGTGGCGCCGCTGACATCGGCCAGGTCGGTGGGGCTCATCTTCATTTCGGCCCACATCTTGCGATCGGCGACGGTGGCGGCCCAGCCGTCGCGGCTGACATCCTCGATAAAGTCGCCAACAGTGCGTTTGTGCTGGTTGAAGTAGCCGGACTGCTTTTTCAGGATGTGCATCAGGCGTTCCGGTGCCTGGTCGCTCCAGTCGCTGAGCATCACCACCTGTTCGCGGTCGTACTTGAAGGGTTCCGGTTCACGGGCATCGATCACCAGGGGGCCGTAGACCCCGGCCTGCTCCTGCAGCCCGGAATGGCTGTGGTACCAGTAGGTGCCGTTCTGCCGTACCTGGAAGCGGTATTCGTAGAGGCCATCCGGTGCGATGCCGTGGAAGCTCAGCCCCGGCACCCCATCCATGTTGGCCGGCAGGAGAATGCCGTGCCAGTGGATGGAGGTGTCCTGGTCGAGGCGGTTGTGCACACGGATGGTCACGGTGTCGCCTTCGCGCCAGCGCAGCAAGGGGCCGGGCAGGCCCCCGTTGATCGTCATGGCGGTGCGCGGGCTGCCGGTGAAGTTGACCGGTGTTTGAGCTATGAACAGGTCGAACTGGCGGCCGCTCAGTTGCTGGGGGTAGCTGCCGCTGTCCTGGGCCCACACTGGTTGCCGCCAGAGTCCGCTGCCGGTCAGTACCGCACCGGCGGCCAGGCCTTTGATCACACTGCGTCTTGTTGGATTGCCATGCATGCCGATAGAGCCCCGTCAGTCCTGGAATTGCAGATTGGTTGCCAGGCTAATCAACGGTGGCTGTCAGCAAACTGAGGTTCAGGTTACATAATTGTCAGCCCAGGGCTTCAGGCCCAGGGCTGCACGGGCCGGCTCAATGGCTGCGCCGTGGCCTCGGTGGCCTGGAACGGAGATGGATTTGCGAGCGTTAGGGCACCGCTCGGTTGCAGCGGTACAGGGGCGAGGCAGACACGCCTGACGGCTTGCCCTCAGTTGCCTGGGGTTTCCAGGTGCTGCTTGAGGTTGGCCATGGCTTGCGCCGAGAGTCGCTCCATGCGGGTTCGCAGGCCGCTCAGTTGCAGGTCGGTGGCATAGCTCAGGGTGCGCCTGAACAGCGTGCCATCGCTCAGCTTGCTCAGTTGGAAGAGCACCGAGCCGTCCAGCGCGGTGGAGCTGAAGACGGTCTTGAACTCCTTGGGAAAAACTGCGCTGAGCACCCGGTGGCTCAGGGGCATTTGGACCCCGAGCAAATCCAGGACCTCACTGAAACGATGGCCGGCGGGCAGGGAACCGCACAGGCCGGTATCGGCCCGCAGGGAACTGGGGTGCCATTCCGGCCAGCGATCCGGCTGGGTCACGTAGTAGTAGACGGTGTCGATGCTGGCCTGGATGAACAGCTCATGGCTGATCTGCTCTTGCAACAGGTGTGTCTGGCGCTGACCCATGATGCACCCCACTTCCTTGTGACCGGAGGCTGCAAATATAGCCCCGCCGTGGCGCCTTGCCAGCGACGGGGGCAGACCGTTCAGCGGACTTTGAAGCGGCCCATCAAGTGGCTGACCTGGGCGTTGGCCTGCAACAGGCTCTGGGTGTTGCTTTCACCGGCCCGGGCGCTTTGCACCAGTTCCTCGACCATGTGTCGGATGCTCACCATGCTGCGGTTGATCTCCTCGGTCACCGCGCTCTGCTGTTCGGCGGCGGTAGCGATCTGGGTGCTGAGGCTGTTGATCTGGCTGACCGAGTCGGCCATCTGGTCCAGGCCGCTGTTGACCCGTGCCGTGGCATCCGCCGCGGACTGGCAACTGCTCTGGGTGTTCTCCATGGCGCTTACCGAGGCGCTCACGCCCTGGGTCAGGCGGGCCAGCATTTCGTTGATCTGCGAGGTACTGTCCTGGGTCCGCCCGGCCAGGGCACGCACCTCATCGGCGACCACCGCGAAACCGAGCCCCTGTTCCCCGGCCCGGGCGGCCTCGATGGCGGCATTCAGGGCCAGCAGGTTGGTCTGCCCGGCGATGGCGCCGATCACCCCGAGGACCTCGGTGATGCGCTGGGCGTCGGCCTGCATGGCTTCGACCTGGTGGGTGGCCTCGGCGACCTCGTCGATCAGCGCGATGACGCTGCCGGAGGCTTCGCCCACCACCACCCGCGAACGCTCCGCATGCTCGTTGGCGCGACGGGTGAAGTCGGCGGTCTGTGCCGCGTTGGCGGCGACGCTGTCGGCGGTGCTGCTCATCTGGGTGATGGCGGTCACCGTCTGGTCGGTTTCCGAGGCATGACGCAGGAGAATCTGCTGGCTGTGGGCCGAACTCTGCTGCAACTGTTCGAGACTGCCGGCCATGGCCGTGGTGGCCTGGGTGACTTCGCCGATCATGCCCTGCAGGTACTGGATGAAGCGGTTGACCGAATGGCCGATGGCCCCCAGTTCATCCTCGGCGCGGATGGTGATGCGCCGGGTCAGGTCGGCGTCGCCGGTGGCCAGGGCGTCGATATTGCCCTTGAGGACCTTCATCCGCTGCACCAGTTGGCGGATCGCATAGATCTGCAGCAGCACCAGCAGGATCACCATGGGAATCTGCAACAGGCTCAGGGTGCTCAGCACCTCATCGCGCTGGGCCGTGAGCAACTGGGTCGGCAGGACGCTGGCGAGAAACCAGGGCGTGCCTTGGATGGCGCTGATGAAAAAGGTGCTGGGCACCCCGGCATTATCGAACTCGGCGCGCTGCGCACCGCTGTCGTGCCGGGCCAGGGCGGCCTGGACCTGGGCGGCGAATGGCGAGCCGCTGCTCAGGTCGCGGATGTTCTTGAGGACGATCTGGCCATTGATCCGCGAGCTGTTGCTGATGATCTTGCCGTCGGCCTCGACGATCAGCATCTGGGCGTTGAGGGCTTTCTCCTGGCGGGCCACCAGCTCGTTGAAGAAGCCCAGGGTCACGTCGATGGTGGCCACGCCCCAGGGCTGGCCGTCGCGCTGGATGGCCATGGCGCAGTTGGTCCGCGGCTCGGCGCTGGCGTCGTCCTTGTAGGCTGCGGCCCAGGCACACTGGCCGGGGGTGGTCTGCAGGCCGCCGCGGTACCAGGTCTGCTCGTAGTAGTTGGGCGCCGGGTCGCTGTTCCAGAAGCCGTTGACCACCAGCTTGCCGGAGGCGTCGCGGTGCCAGAAGGTGCTGTGCTTGGTGCGGCCCGGGGTGCGCTGGCCGGGCAGGGGCCAGATGCCGCCGCCGAAGACTTTCTGTTCGCCGTACTGGTCCACCAGGCCCGGCAGGACCTTGTCGATGCTGTCGCTGTCGAGCAGGGGAATGGTCTGGGTGATGCTGCGTTGCTGGGCCTGGACCTTGTGCAGTTCGCCCTGGATGCGCTGCGCCACTTCGGCGATGCGGTTGAGGACCACCTGTTCTTCGGTATGCCGCAGCTTGGGGGCGACCAGTTGGCTGATGCCGGTCACCGTAAGTACCAGCATCAAGACAATGAACAGGACCAGAAACAGCGTGTAGCGGGCTTGAATCGTGCGCAAAGCGGGCATGGGGCCTGTCCTTTCCGAGCGTTTTTATTATTCGGGTCGTGAGCCTTTTCAGGGCATCCACAAGGTGTCGGCGCAAGCATGCTTGGCTTTAGTACGATCGTGCAAAAAAGTCACATTCAGCGTCGAGCCTGCCGGCGCCGAGCTATTGACCAATCAGGTTGGCGCTGCCTAAAAACCCAGCACCTCTGAGTAGGCACCTGTGGATACAGTTGACGCTTGTGTTTCAGTTGCAGTGTTGAAACCCACCGAATTGGGGCTTTCAAGGAAATGTGTCGAAAATGTACAATATTTGTAAGTATCGGAAATAAATCGTTGTTGGTGCGTAGTTCGGGCGTGGATACTGGCGCCCAGTCAAATGAATCAATTCGCTCTTACGTCCATTGCAGAGCCTTCGCAAGCGTTCACGCGCGGTGTTGGAGGGGGCGCAAAGGGGCAAGGGCGGCACAGGAGTGAAGGCATGGCAATCGGATACGTCGGTGGTTGGACCAGCAAGGCTGGCCTGCTGGTTCGCGAGGATGGCGGTACCCGCTCCAGCAAGCCTGTATCGCAGAGCGTCAAAGTCCGGCAAATGCTGGCCCTGGTGGGCAGCGATCCAACAGTGCTCAATACCCGCAAGATGGACGAGCTGAAGCTGCACAAACAGATCAAGGGCTTCGATCCAACCAATGTCACGTCCAAGTCCCTGGGAGGCATGAGTACTTTCCTCAAGAACAATGGCCTGATCAGTGATGTGACGGCGTTGAACCTGATCAATGCTGGTGATCAGTTCGATCGTTTTGGGATTCCCAAGGATCCGGAGCAGTCATTCAATGCTTTGGAGTACTTCGCCATGAAGCTCGAGGATATTCAGAGCAACAACCTCAAGGGCAACAAGTACGCCAACTACCTGATTCCCGAGTACAAGAAAGCCATCTACGTACTCCAGGGCCTGCAGAACTACGGCAAGGGCAACGGCACCACGGTGACCGACAAGAACGTCTCCGCCAAGGCCTGATCGCTCGATCCGGTCTCTGCAGCGAGGCAGCGTTCACCCTTCGAGCGCTCCCTCGCGGTTTTGCCTCAACGATCCAGCAACGCCATCACTTCCTCGGCATAGCGCGAGCCGGACGTCGTCTGCGGGCTGAAAATCTGCTCCAGGGACTCCAGCTCGCTCGGATTCAGATGAATGTCCAGCGCTGCCACGTTCTCTTCCAGATAACGCCGTTGCTTGGTGCCGGGAATCGGGATCAGGTAGTCGCCCTGGGCCAGTACCCAGGCCAGGGCCAGTTGCCCGGCGCTCACGCCCTTGTCCGCGGCTAGTTGCTGCACCTGCTTCACCAGGCGCAGGTTGCGCTGGAAGTTCTCACCCTGGAAGCGCGGGCTGAAACGCCGGTAATCGTCGGCGGCAAAGTCGTCCGGGCTTTTCAGGGCACCGGTGAGAAACCCCCGGCCCAGGGGGCTGTAGGGCACGAAGGCAATCCCCAGGCGCTGGCAGGCGGCGAGGCAGCCGTTGTCTTCCTGGTCGCGGCTCCACAGCGAGTATTCACTTTGCAGGGCGCTGATGGGGTGCACCTTGTGCGCCCGCTCCAGAGTGGCTGCCGAAGCCTCGCTCAGGCCCAGGTAGCGTACCTTGCCAGCCTTGACCAGCTCAGCCATGGCGCCGACGGTTTCCTCGATGGCCACCTCCGGATCGACCCGGTGCTGGTAGTACAGGTCCAGGGTTTCCACGCCCAGGCGGCGCAGGCTGCCGTCGATGGCGGCGCGAATGTACTCAGGGCGGCCATCGACCCCACGGGCGCCAGGGTTGGCCGGATCGCGGACGATGCCGAACTTGCTGGCGAGGAACACCTGCTGGCGCTTGCCGCGAATCGCCTGGCCGATCAGTTCTTCGTTGCTGTGGGGGCCGTACATGTCGGCGGTGTCCAGCAGGCTGACGCCCAGTTCCAGGGCGCGGTGCAGGGTGGCGATGGATTCCCGCGGATCACTGCCGGTGGTGTAGAAATCGCTCATGCCCATGCAGCCCAGGCCAATCGCGGAAACCTGCGGGCCGTTGTGGCCCAGTTGTCGAGTGCGCATCGTCGATGACTCCGGAGTAGGGGAAAGAGCGTTCATTGTGCTACTCGACAAAAAGCCGATAAACCGGCTAAAAGCACTATCACTATTTGGATTTTCCAAACAATCTTCGAGTGGCCTTTCATGGACCGTTTCAACGCCATGCGCGTCTTCACCCGGATCGTCGAGCTCGGCGGCTTTGCCCGGGCTGCCGACAGCCTGCAACTGCCCCGAGCTTCGGTGACCATCCTGATCAAGCAGCTAGAGGCCCACCTAGGGGTGCAACTGCTGCATCGCACCACCCGGCAGGTCAGCCCGACCCTGGATGGAGCGGCCTACTACCAGCGTTGTGTGCGCCTGCTGGCGGACCTGGAAGAGACCGAGGCGGCTTTTTCGCTGGCTCGGCACAACCCCCGGGGCACCTTGCGCGTCGACATGCCGGCCGGTATCGGCCGGCTGATCGTGATTCCGGCGCTGCCGGAGTTCTCCACCCGCTATCCGTTGATCGAGCTGGAGATCGGCCTCAACGACCGTCCGGTGGACCTGGTCCGCGAAGGCGTCGACTGTGCCCTCAGAGGCGGCCCCGCCCTGGATGAGAGCCTGGTGGCGCGGCCGCTGGCGCAGTTGCAGCAGGTGACCTGTGCCAGCCCCGGCTACTTGCGCCAGTACGGCACTCCCCAGTCGCCGGACGCCCTGGAGGGGCACCGGGTGGTGGAGTATTTCTCCAGCGTCAGTGGCAAGCGCTATGGCCTGGAGTTCTTCTTTGGCGATGAGTTGCGCCCGGTCGAGCTGCCCAAGCAGGTAGCGGTCAACAGCGCCGATGGCTACCTGGCCGCCTGCGAAGCCGGTTACGGGTTGGTACAGACACCCTACTATCACGTTGCCCGAGAGTTGCAGGCCGGGACCTTGCAGGAAGTGCTGGAGGCTTTTCCGCCGCCGGCGCTGCCCTTGACCGCGCTTTACCCGCCCCAGCGGCACCTGTCTACCCGAGTGCGGGTGTTCATCGATTGGCTGGTGGAAGTGTTTGCCCGTCCGGGCAGCCATGCCAGGCGTCCATGAATGTGGCTGGGGCAATCGGCAAAACGCCCGCGGCGGGGCGGGCGTTGTTTGTGGGGGCGGGGTGGCCGGTGCACTGGCCGGATGACTCAGCGGTGGTAGTAGCCAGGGCCTGCGTCGTAATAGCGATGGTGCCCGCCATCGCGGGGCATGATGATGCAGCCCGACAGGGTCAGCAGGGCCAGCAGGGGAATCAGCAGTGTGATTCGACGAAGCATTTCTCAATCCTCAAGCACTCGGGAACAGGGCAGGTCGACAAAGGCAGAAAAAACTCCTTTGCGCCTGTACCATGTGACCCCGATTTCCCCGCTCCATCCCCGAATCCGGGTATGGGCTTGGCATCGTTCTTGATACACAGCAGATACAATTTTCAGCTTCAGGACCCGGCAATGACTCAGTCACAACGTTTGAAATACTCGATTCTGATTTCCCTGGTGGTACTGGGAACCATGCTTGGCCTTTCCTACCTGCAGAATCACGGGGTCATCAGTGAAAAGACCTTCCAGTACATCGCCATCGCGGTGGCGGTGATCGTGGTGGTGATCAACGGCGTGATGCGTCGCAAGGTCAAGCCCTGAGCCGGGCCTGACGGCCTCAGGCGAGGCCGTCGAGGACCGCTGCGGCCTGCTGGTGCAGGCTGTAGCTCTTGTCCGGGTTGAGGGTGATGACACCTTCGCTGCACAGCCGCTTCAACACTTCCCGCACGCTTAGAAACGACAGGGGAATATCCAGCTCCAGCAGTTGGCTGTGGATGCCGCGTACCCCCAGCGAGCGTTCGCTCTGGGCTGCTGTGAGCAGTGCGTCGATGACTTTCAGGCGTATCAGGCTGGTGCGCAGGCCGAAGCTTTTCAGCAGGTGCTTGATGCGATCGTTACTGTTGCGCTCGGCGTTCTTGCCGAAGACACCGGCGCCGGCATTCAGGGAAGGCGGATTGTTCACGGTGTTGCCGTCCATTGGCAGTTGCTGGTTGTACATGCAAAAACTCCTTATCAGAGCCTGATCAGGAAAAGAATGATGGGTGCTCTAGTTACTAGACGAACGAGCACGGCAAATCATGAGGCGGCAGATGTAGAAAATTTGTCGGTATCAAGTCGCTGACATGTCACGGCGCATCGTTTGGCGCCGCGCTGGGCTAATTTTTCTCCTTCGACTTCGTCTTTATGGGCAGGCAGGCGCCGGATCATCCGTGCGCGGCTGATTCCCAGACTGGCGGCATTGCTCCCCCGCGCCCTGCACGCCAGTCCTGGTTCTGTTCTTTTGCATCAGGAGTCGGCGTGATCATTTCCAGGCAGTTACCGAATTTTTGCCTTGCAGCCCTGTTTCTCAGCCTCAGTGGTGGCGCCTTCGCGCTGGCGCAGCCCGAGCAGACCCGTGCCGAGATTCGCCGCACCAGCTTTGGGGTGCCGCACATTCGCGCGGCCGACGAACGCGGCCTGGGGTATGGCATCGGTTACGCCTATGCCCAGGACAACCTGTGCCTGATGGCCAATGAAGTGCTGACGGTGAACGCCGAGCGGGCGAAATATTTTGGCGCCGAGGGCCAGACCCTGGAGCAGCGTGACAACCTCAGCAGCGATGTGTTTTTCAGTTGGCTGAACACCCCGCAGGCGGTGGCCGGCTTCTGGCAGGCGCAGACCCCGGCGGTGCGCGAGCGCATGCTGGGTTATGTCGACGGCTACAACCGCCAGTTGGCCGAGCGCCGGGCCCAGGGCCTGCCGCAACAGTGCCAGGGTGAGTGGGTGCGGCCGCTGACCAGCGCCGACCTGGTCAAGCTGACCCGGCGCCTGCTGGTGGAAGGCGGCGCCGGCCAGTTCGCCGAGGCCCTGGCCGGTGCCACGCCACCGGGGGCCATGGCGCAGGCTGCGCGGGCGGACAACCGCTGGCAACTGGCGGCGGCACGCCAGCAGCGTTTTGCCCTGGACCGTGGCAGCAATGCGGTGGCCATCGGCAGCGAGCGTTCGTTCAACGGCCGTGGCCTGCTGCTGGCCAACCCGCACTTTCCCTGGGTCGGCGGTATGCGCTTCTATCAAATGCACCTGACCATCCCCGGGCAACTGGACGTGATGGGCGCGGCCTTGCCCGGCCTGCCGCTGATCAATATCGGCTTCAACCAGCACCTGGCCTGGACCCATACGGTGGACGCTTCCAAGCACTTCACCCTGTACCGCCTGCAACTGGACCCGAAGGATCCGACCCGCTACCTGCTGGATGGCCGCTCGCTGCCCCTGGAACGCCAGACGGTCAGCGTGCAGAGCAAAGGCCCCGACGGCCAGTTGCAGAGCGTGTCGCGAACCCTCTACAGCTCGGCCTTTGGCCCCATCGTGCAATGGCCCGGTGAGCTGGATTGGGACCGCCAGTACGCCTACAGCCTGCGGGACGCCAACCTGGACAACACCCGGGTGCTGGCCCAGTGGTACGCGATGAACCAGGCCGCCAGCGTCGCCGGGCTGCAGGACAGCGTGCACCAGCTGCAGGGCATCCCCTGGGTCAACACCCTGGCAGTGGATGACCAGGGCCGCGCCCTGTACATGAACCAGTCCGTGGTGCCCAACGTCACCCCGGCCAAGCTGGCGCTGTGCAGCGACCCTCGGGCGGGCACCCAGGTCATCGTGCTTGATGGCTCCCGCAGTGCCTGCGCCTGGGATATCGACCCGGCGGCGGCCCAGCCGGGCATCTTCGCCGCCAGCCAGTTGCCGCAGCTGGCCCGCAACGACTACTTGCAGCATTCCAACGACTCGGCCTGGATGGTCAACCCGGCGGCGCCGCTGCAGGGCTTTTCGCCGGTGATCAGCCAGCAGGACGTGCCCCTGAAGATGCGCGCACGCTTTGCCCTGGATCGCCTGAGTCGCCTGCACCAGGCCCGGCCCAGCGATCTGCAGCACCTGGTCAGCGACGATCAGGTGTACCTGGCCGGCCAGGTGATGCCGGACCTGCTGCAGTTCTGCGAACAGGACCTGGGGCAGGACGCCGAGCGACTGGCGTCGCTGTGTTCCAGCCTCAAGACCTGGGACCGTAGCGCCGGTTTGCAGGCGGGCCTGGGCTTCGTGCATTTCCAGGGGATCATGCAGCCACTGTTGCAGAACCCGGACATCTGGCGCGTGGCCTTCGATCCCCGGGACCCGCAACATACGCCGAGGGGGCTGGCCATCAGCCGTGCGCCAGTGGCCCAGGCCTTGCGCGAGGCGATGCTGGCGTCGGCGCAGCAAGTGATGCAGGCCGGGCTGGGCAGCGAGGTTCGCTGGGGTGACATCCAGCAGGTGAGCCAGGGCGGAAAGCCGACCCCGGTGCCCGGCGGCCCGGAAAGCCTGGGGGTGTACAACGCCATCCAGAGCGTGCCGGGGGCTGACGGCAAGCGCGAGGTGGTGAGCGGCACCAGCTACCTGAACGTGGTCAGCTTCGACGAGCAGGGGCCGCGGGCCCTGGGACTGCTGGCGTTTTCCCTGTCCAGCGACCCGGCCTCGGCGCACTTTCGCGATCAGACCGAGGCGTTCGCCAAGAACCAGTGGAGTGTGCTGCCCTTTACCGAAGCGCAGATCCGCGCCGATGGCCAGTACCAGTCGCAGGTGATCAGCGAACCGCGCAAGGACTCGACGCCACTGGCGCAGCAGTAAGTCCAGGCAGTGGCTGCGACGGCAGGCCGCCCCGGTAACGGGGCGGCCTTCAGTTTTTTGCCGGGGACTGCGGCAGCGAGTTGATCACCGGGTTGCCGTCGCGGTTGCGCGTCAGGTACACCGGCAGCACCTTGGGCAGGGAGGTCAGCAGGCTGCCGATTTCCCGGGTGTTGTAGATGCCGCCGACGCGGATCTTGCCGGTGTTGCTGTCAGCCACCTGCACGGGGTTGTCCAGGTAGCGGTTGATCAGCGGCAGGGCCTCGTGGAGGGACAGGTTGTCCAGGACCAGCTTGCCGCTGCGCCAGGCCAGGGAGCTGTCGTTGCTGTAGGTCTGGCTGATCTGCGGCTGGTAGTCGCCGGCCTTGTAGCGGGCCTGCATGCCGGGTTCGAGGCGAAAACCCTCGCCGGGCGCGGCACTGTCGCTGGTGACCAGGACCGAACCCTGGAGCAGGGTGACTCGCACCTGGTCCTGGTACATCCACACGTTGAAGCGGGTCCCTGTGACCTTGATCTGGCCGCTGGCGGCCTTGACCACGAACGGATGGCTGCTGTCGTGGCTGACCTCGAAGAAGGCCTCGCCCTTTTTCAGGATGGCCCGGCGTTGATGCTTGTAGTTGCTGTAGACCAGGGTGCTGCCCAGGTTCAGTTCCACCTGGCTGCCATCGGCCAGGGTCAGGTGGCGCACGCTGTCACCGGCTTCGAAGCGCTCATAGGAGGAGGGCAGCCAGCCCAGCTCCCAGCCACTGTAGGCCGCCAGGGGCAGGGCGCAGAGGGCGATCGCTGCGGCCACGCCGTAATGCTGCCAGGCACGCCGGCGCACCGGCTTGCTCGGCACCGAAGAGGTCAGGGTGGAAGGCGGCAGTTGATCGGCCACTTCCCATATTTCTCGCATCGCCTCGTATTCGAAGGCGTGCACGGGGTCGGCATCATGCCATTGCTGAAAGGCCAGACGCTCCGCATCGCTGCAGTCGGCTTCATGCAGGCGCATGCACCATTGCGCCGCAGCTTGGGTAATGGCGTCGTATTCGGCTTCTGAGAGGATGTGTTCGCTCATTGACTCTTCCTGATTTCCCGCATTCTACCCTTCAAGGCAAGCCTTGTAGAACAGCCGTCATGGCTAATGAGTATCAAAGTCGACTTATTTCACCTGCGTTCTTTCTGATTCCACCTTGTCAAGACCCGGGGCAGTCATGTGGAGATCCAGGTGATCAAAATGCCCTGTGGCCGGCAGCCTCCGTGGGTGTCACCGACGGTGGTTGACAGGGCTGGAGTGTGCCGTTGTTTAATCGTCGATCGCATGCTGTTGCCCCCTCCAACAATGACAATGGAGCTTCAGATGTCTGCATCGTCCCCGGTTGTTGAAGTACCCTCTGAAACCCTTTCGCTGCCCGCCCTGGTGCAGTTGCTGCAGACGATTTTCCAGCGTCATGGCTGTCGCGCGGAAGTGGCCCGCTGCCTGGCCGAGAATTGCGCCGCTGCCGAGCGTGACGGCGCCCACAGTCATGGCGTGTTTCGCATCCAAGGCTACGTTTCGACCCTGGCCAGTGGCTGGGTCGATGGGCGGGCGCTGCCGGTGGTGGAAGATGTGGCCGCGGCGTTTGTCCGGGTCGATGCTGCCAACGGGTTTGCCCAGCCGGCCCTGGCCGCTGCTCGCCAGTTGCTGGTGGACAAGACCCGTAGCGCCGGCATTGCACTGTTGGCGATCCGCAATTCCCACCACTTCGCGGCGCTCTGGCCGGATGTCGAGCCCTTTGCCGAGGAAGGACTGGTGGCCTTGAGCGTGGTCAACAGCATGACCTGCGTAGTGCCCCATGGCGCCGACCGGCCGCTGTTCGGCACCAATCCCATTGCCTTTGCCGCGCCCCAGGCCCAGGGCCAGCCGATCGTCTTCGACCTCGCCACCAGTGCCATTGCCCATGGCGATGTGCAGATTGCCGCGCGCAAGGGTGAGCGCCTGCCACCGGGGATCGGTGTCGACAGCCTGGGGCAGCCGACCCAGGACCCCCGGGCGATTCTCGAAGGCGGCGCCTTGCTGCCGTTCGGTGGGCATAAAGGTTCGGCGCTGTCGATGATGGTGGAGTTGCTGGCCGCGGCGCTGACGGGGGGCAACTTCTCGTTCGAGTTCGACTGGTCCGATCATCCCGGGGCCAGGACCCCGTGGACCGGGCAGTTGCTGATTGTCATCGACCCGAGCAAGGCGGCCGGGCAGAGTTTCGCCGAGCGCAGCCAGGAACTGGTGCGGCAGATGCATGCGGTGGGGCTCAAGCGCCTGCCGGGAGAGCGCCGCCAGCAGCAGCGCGAGCGTTCGCAGCAGCATGGGATCGCCATTGCCGTCGAGCAGTTGCAGCAACTGCGGGCGCTGGCCGAAGAGGGGTGAATGGCCCGGGGCCAGGGCGTCGCTGACGTGCCTGGCCCCGGGCAAACGGTTTTACGAACGACGCCCCAGCAGCAGGCCCACCACCAGGCCGACTCCGGCGGAAATGGCCACGGTCTGCCAAGGGTGGCCGCCGATGTACTGCTCGGTCGCTTGCACCGCCGGCTTGCTGCGTTCACGCACGCTGTTCACCGAGTCCAGCGCCTGCTTGAGCTTCAGGCTCACTTGCTGGCGCAGGCTTTCACCTTCTTCGCCCACCAGGGTGGCGCTGCCCTTGAGGAGCTTTTCCGATTCCTCGATCAATGCCTGCAGGTCACTGAATGCCTGGTCCTTGATTTGATCGTTTTCCGCTTGCGCGGCAGATTTGCGAGCCATGAAGTGGTTCCTTGTCAATGTGGCCTGTGGTGCAGGAGCGGGTCTCCTGCGTACCGGGTGCCGCCCAAGCCGGCGGCAGTGGCTACAGGTTACCGGGTACAAGCAATGGAGTCTGGCGCGTGGGCAAAAGTTGCAGCTGTTTTGCGCATCCTTCGCTACCCCGGGGTAAAACCCTCAGCCGCCACAGTGTAAGATGGCGCCTATTTTACGCAGCAGGAATTTTCCATGAGCTTCAATCTGGCTAACAAGTCCCTGGCCGAGCGCGCCGCCATCGAGGATGAAAAATCCCGTCTGTTCGAGTTGTGGCAGAGCAACCTGGGCAAGGCCAAGGGCGAGGCCGCACGGCTGTTCGGCGAGCGCGGCAAGCGCAAGGGCAAGTGGGCCGAGTGGGTTCGCGCGGAACTCGACGGCATGTCGCCGCCGGAGTTCTCGAACATGGTGCGCAGCGAAGTCAATCGCCTGATGGCGGCGAACAAGTAACCGCGAAACTCTCGACGATCGCCTCCCGTACCTTCACCAGCAACGGGTCGGTCTGCGGGCTGGTGCGCCAGCCCAGTTCAATCGGATAGCGCGGCAGCGCCAAGGGGCAGGGCAGCAGCTGCAGCCCGGTGAGCTCGGCGATGCGCCGGGCCGCATGGGCCGGAATGGTCGCCACCGCCTGGCTGCCCTTGAGCAGGAAGGGCAACGCAGCGAAGTGCGTGGTCGAGGCGCACACCTGGCGACTCAGGCCCAGGTTCGCCAAGCCTTCATCGGTAATGCCAATAAAGCCCTGGGACGACACCAGCAGGTGTTCGCGCTCGACGAAGGCCTCAAGGCTGATGGCCTGCTGGCCGGGGCTCAGGCTCGCCGGGTCCGCCAGGCACAGGTAATCGCCTTCCCCCAGTACCTGGCGGCTGAGCAGGCGCTCGGCAAAACCGCCGGCGCTGATGGCCAGGTCGATGCTGCGCTGCAACAGTGCTTCGGCGACGATCTGGCTGTGGGTCTGGCGGAAGATCAGGCGCAGCTTGGGTGCCCGCCGCGCCACCGCTTCGATCATCTGCCGGCCGTAGGCAATCTCGAAATCATCCGACAGCCCCAGGGTCACCGAGCGTCCCTGATAGTCGGCGGCGTCAGGGGCGACCATGGCCAGGCTCTGGCGGCACTTGTTCAGGGCTTCGCTGACCACCGGCTTCAACTGATTGGCCCTGAGGGTGGGGGCCAGGCCGCGGCCGGTACGCACGAACAGCGGATCGCCATACAGCTCGCGCAGGCGGCGCAGGGCCGCGCTCATGGCTGACTGGGTGACCCCCAGGCGCAACGCGGCACGGCTGGCACTGGATTCGTCATGCAGGGCCTCGAAGGCCTTGAGCAGGTTGAGGTCGACGCTGGCGATATTCATCTGGTTCATATCATTAAGCACTGAAATTGGGTTTATCGATGATCGGTGGCCGCAGCAGAATGGGCAACACCTGATCGTTGAAGGAGTCACCGTATGCCCAAGTCCATCGTCGCCGCGCTGCAGATCGGTTCCCTGCCCGAGGGCAAGGCCGCCACCCTGGAGCAGATACTGTCCTACGAGGCCGCCATCGTCGAAGCCGGCGCACAACTGGTGGTGATGCCCGAGGCGCTGCTCGGCGGCTATCCCAAGGGTGAAGGTTTCGGCACCCAGTTGGGTTATCGCTTGCCTGAAGGTCGCGAGGCCTTTGCCCGCTACTTTGCCAATGCCATCGAGGTGCCGGGGTTGGAGACCGAGGCCCTGGCCGCGCTTTCGGCCCGCACCGGGGCCAACCTGGTGCTGGGCGTGATCGAACGCAGCGCCAGCACCCTGTACTGCACCGCGCTGTATTTCGACCCGCAGCACGGGCTGGTGGGCAAGCATCGCAAGTTGATGCCTACCGGCACCGAACGGCTGATCTGGGGCAAGGGTGACGGTTCCACGCTGCCGGTGCTGGACACCCAGGTGGGTCGGGTCGGGGCGGTGATCTGCTGGGAAAACATGATGCCGCTGCTGCGCACTGCAATGTACGCCCAGGGCATCGAGGTCTGGTGCGCGCCGACCGTGGACGAGCGTGAGATGTGGCAAGTGAGCATGCGCCATATCGCCCATGAGGGGCGCTGCTTCGTGGTCAGTGCCTGCCAGGTGCAGGCCTCGCCCGAGGAACTGGGCCTGCAGATTGCCAATTGGCCGGCAGAGCGGCCGCTGATTGCCGGGGGCAGTGTGATTGTCGGGCCCATGGGCGATGTTTTGGCCGGGCCGCTGGTGGGGCGCGCCGGGTTGATCAGCGCGCAGATCGATACCGACGACCTGGTGCGCGCCCGCTACGACTATGACGTGGTCGGCCACTATGCGCGCCCGGATGTGTTCGAGCTGAGCGTGGACCAGCGCCCCCGTCCTGGCGTGCGCTTTACCTGAGCTGCGCGGCGCCTCGGCGCAAGCCGCGCCATTCCTCGCGGCTGATCTCCCAGATGTCCAGGGGGAAGTGGCCGCTCACGAACTCGCCGCTTTCGGAGCGGATCAGGCGCATCCCGCCGCGCTCGGAAATCCGTCGCGAGCCCTGGTTCGGCGCGGCCTTGGGTACCCGCATCAGCGGTTGCTCAAGGACCTCGAACCAGTACTCGTCCACCACCTGGCAGGCTTCGCTCATGTAGCCGTGGCCCTGCCACTGCGGCGCCAGCCAGAAACCGCGGTTATTGTCGGCCTCCAGCATCAGGCTGATGCTGCCGATCAGTTGCTCGGGTGCACTGTGCAGGCGGATCGTCCAGTGCCATTCCTCGCCCCGGGCCATGGCGGGCAGGGCGACATCTTGCAGGAAGCGCAGGGCGCCGTCGGCCGGGTAGGGCCAGGGCACCTGGGCATTCAGGTAGCGCACCACTTCCCACTGCGGGAACAGTTGCTGGATGGCCTGGGCATCCGCCCGTTCCAGGGGGCGCAGCAACAGGCGTTCGGTGGCGAGGGCGGGCGTTGGGTGCAGGTCCATCGGTGCAGGGTCCTGAATCGTCAAGCGGGTGTGCATACTCCCTGCAAAGCCCTGGCTGAATCAAGCCGGGCGGATTTGACGGGGCTCGGGCGCTGCCGTTGAATAGCGCCCTCGGTTCACCCCTTGCGAACTACCGGAACCCGCCGTGCTTAGAAACGTCACCGATATGGACCTGCGTCTGCTGCGGATTTTTTCCGTGGTGGTCAAGTGCGGCGGCTTCACCGCTGCCCAGGCCGAGCTGAACATGAGCCAGTCGAACATCAGCATGCACATCTCCAGCCTGGAGAAACGCCTCGGCTATCGCCTCTGCGAGCGGGGCAAGGGTGGTTTCCGCCTGACCGAGAAGGGCCAGCGCATCCTGGCGGCCGCCCAGGCCCTGTTTGGCGCGGTGGAGGTGTTTCAAAGCGAAGCGCAGGAGTTGTCCGGGCGCCTGGTGGGTGACCTGTACCTGGGGCTGGCAGACAACATCGCCACCTTGCCCGCGGCACGGATCGACGCGGCAATTGCGCGTTTTTACCAGCGTGAGCATGACGTGCACCTGCACGTGTTCATCAACTCGCCCACTGAACTTGAGCGGGCGGTGATCGATGGTCAGTTGGACATGGCGATTTCCTACTTCAGTCGCAGCCTGCCGACCCTTGACTACCAACCGCTGTATCGCGAGGAGATCGGCCTGTTCTGCGGCGCGGCGCACCCGCTGTTCGCCATCGAGCACCCCGGGCTGGAACTGATCAAGGCCTGTGACTGGATCAGGCACGGCTTCCTGCCGGCCAACCAAGTGCTGCCGGTGATTGCGCAGCGCGCCTCTGCCACCGCCTATCACATGGAAGCGGTGGTGCACGGGGTGCTGGCCGGTACGCACCTGGGCTATTTACCCCATCACTCTGCCAAGCCCTGGGTGCAGGCCGGGCAGATGCGCGTGCTGCACCCCGATGCCCTGCGCTACGAGGTGCAGCACAGCCTGATCACCCATGCCGGGCACCCCCACGGCGAAGCGCGGCGGGCCTTCATCGAGGATTTACTGGCCGAGCATCCGGGTTGAGTCCGGCCGGCAGGGCGCAGCCTGGTCCAGCTGATGCCGGCTGGCTGCGGGCAGGTGGTAATGCATCGCCCAGGGTTGGGGCGTAGGCCGCAATCCGTGGCGGGCCGGCGCCGGCCAGCTAGCTGCCGTCGATGTAGAGGCCGGGCCTCATGCCGGGGCTCTCGGCAGTACGCCGTGCACGGCGTTGCGAAAGATCTGGCTGTAGTCGGCCGCGCTCAGCGGGCGGGCGTTGGTGTCGGAGGAGGAAATATCCGCCAGGGCCTGGGCCCCGACCCACTCGGCGTCGCCGCTGTCCAGGCCGATGTCCGCCAGGCAATGGGGAATGCCCAGTTCCGCGCGCAGCGCCAGCAGCCAATCGAGAAAGCCTTGGAAATCAGCCCGGGGCAGTTGCAGGTACCGAGCCAGGCGGGCGATGTCCTGGGCGATTGCCGAACGGTTGGCCACCAGCACATAGGGCAGCAGGATGGCGTTCAGCAGGCCGTGGTGGCGGTGGTAGCGGGCCCCCAGGGGATGGGCCAGGGCATGCACGCCGCCCAGGCCTTTCTGAAAGGCCACCGCCGCCATTGCCGAGGCCACCAGCATGCCTTCCCGGGCGTTGAGGTCCTGGCTGTTAGTCACTGCCTGGAGCAGGTGCTGCTGCACCAGGCGGATGCCTTCCACCGCGACCCCGCTGGACATCGGGTGGTAGAGCGGCGAGCAGAAGGCCTCGATATGGTGGGTCAGGGCGTCCATGCCGGTGGCGGCGGTCAGGGCCGGGGGCAGGCTGCGGGTCAGCAGCGGGTCGAGGATCACGCAGGCGGGGAGCATTCCGGGGTGACTGATCACCCGCTTGATCTGCTGCTGGCTATCGGTCAGGACCGCTTCGCGCCCCAGCTCCGATCCGGTGCCGGCAGTGGTGGGCAGGGCGATCAGCGTGGGCAGCTGCAGACGGGGGAAGTCGGCGAGGCTGGGGTAATGCTCGATCACCCGGGACCACTCGAAGTGCTGCAGCCCCTCGGGAGCCACGGCCAGCAGGGCAATGCCCTTGGCGGCGTCCATGGCGCTGCCGCCGCCCAGGGCGATCAGCGAGTCATGGCCGCCGGCGTGGAAGGCCAGGACCCCACGCTGCACGTCTTCCAGGCTGGGGTTGCTGGCCAGGTCGCTGAATACCCCATGTTCCTGGCGACTCTGTTGCAGGTGTGCGCTCACCAGCGCGTAGGGTTCGAGCGCCAGCATTCCCGGGTCGGTCACCAGCAGGGGCTTGCGCATGCCCAGCAGGGCGCAGCGTTGGGCCAGGCCATGCAGGGCCTCGGCGCCACAGAAAATCTCGGTAGGGTAATTCCAGTAATGCACAGAAGGGGGCATCGATTGTCTCCACAACGAAAGGGCCGGGCCGGCTGACCGAGAAGCGGCCACCCGCCCCGGCAGAGGGCGCGATCAGGAGCGGCGCGAGGAAATGGCCGGAGGCTTCAGCGCCGTTGCTCAGGCTTGGCCAGGACCATGTACAGCAGGCCCAGCAGGGCCAGGGACGAGAACACCAGGAGCACCGCCCAGACCTGGAACCAGGGCGCGCCGGCCGGTGCCAGTGAGGCCCGGGGCCAGGCAACGTTGACGCTTTCGAACAGCAACCAGATGAACGCCAGCAGGTTCACCGCCAGGCCCCAGCGCCCGAGGCTGAAGACCCCGGGCTCGGGTTGCCAGCGCCCGCGCAGGCGATGGCGCAAGGCGCAGCCGATGACGATCAAAAAGACCATGAAGAAGCCGCCGCTGCCGAAGGCAATCAGCGTGCCGACGGCCGTGGCATTGAGTCCCAGCACCAGGCCCAGGCTGGCCAGCAGGGTGCTCACCAGCATCGCGGCAAATGGCACTTTGCGCCGATCCACCCGGCGCAGCAGGCGGGATGCCGGCAGCATCGAGTCGCGAGCCATGCCGAACACCGCTCGGCCGATGTAGGTCTGCACCGACACCACGCAGGCGATGAAGGCCACCAGCACCACGGCGACAAAGGGCCGTTCGGCCCAGGCGCCGAAGGCGTCCACCACGGCCGGGGTCACCGGGTCTATCACCTGGCCCGCCACCAGTGCCCCGGTGTCCTGGAACGACAGGGTCACGGCAAAGGCGGTGAGCATCACCGTCAGGCCCACCAGGAGCATCGAGCGCAGGATCGCCCGAGGCGTGGAAGTGCGCGCATCGGCGGTTTCCTCGGACACCTGGGAGCAGGCATCGAAGCCGAGGAAGGCCCAGCCGCCCACCGCCATCGCGGTGACGAAGCCGCCCAGGTAGGAGCCCTCGCCGCTGCCGAAAGTGCTCAGGCCTTCGAACAGCAGCGACCAGGAGTGATTGCGAAAGAACAGCAGGAGCAGCACGCCGATGCCGATCGACGCGATGGCCTCGGCGATGATCCCGGCGTTGACAAAGTACTTCAGCGGGTTGATGCCCAGCAGATTGATGCCCAGCCCGAGGACCAGCAGCACCGCGCCACTGAGCACCTGGGCATTGGCCGCAGGCGGCTCGCCGGTAGCCAGCAGCCAGAGCCAGAACCCGCCCAGGTAGGACACGGTGGTCAAGGAGGCGAGGGCCGAAGCCAGGTACATGAACCCGGTGAACCAGCCCCAGCGATCACCCGCCAGGCGCCTGACCCACTGGTAGCAGCCACCGGCCAGGGGGTACTGGGACGCGAGCTCGGCGTAGACCAGGGCCACCAGCAGTTGCAGGGCCAGGCACAGCGGCACGATCCAGACCCAGGACGGGCCGACGCTCATTGCGCCCAGGGCCATCACCGAGTAGATGCCGACCACCGGCGACACCGTGGCAAAGCCCACCGAGAAAGACGACCAGAGGGTCAGGCCGCGGTGCAGTTCCTGGCGGTAGCCCTGGCGTTGCAGCAGATGTTCGTCGCTGCCTTGGATCATCGGCTCAGTCATGGCGCACCTCGTCCAGCGAGGGGGCGTGAGGGTGCAGGCCGCGGGCGTACCGGCGGCATCGAAGCAGATAGGGCATGGGGATTCCTGGAGTCGGCAGATCAGATTGTTATTGGGATGGCCTTTTAGCTGTTGTTTTTGGCGTACCGACGTTGCCTGGCCTGCTGGTGCAGGACAGGGCCAGATTACGGAGGGGAAACATCAATGTGAATATCAGTATTGGTAAGCTGAGATCAGCTTTTATTGATGTATGCGGGCGTGGCGACAGGCTGCCGATGAGGCCTGGAAGGGGCGCGCGGTCAAGGCTGCCCGGTGCCTTTGCCGAGCACCAGGCGTTGACTGAGGAAGTCGACGAACACCCGCAGCTTGGGCAGCAGGTGGCGGCTGCCGGGCCAGAGGATGGAGAAGGTGCCGCGCTCTTCCTGGTAGTCGTCCAGCACCGCCACCAGGCTGCCCTCGGCCAGGGCGCCAGCGACCACGAATTCCGGCACATAGGCGAGGCCCAGGCCCTGGGTGGCGGCATGGATCAACGACTCCAGGTTGTTGCTGGTCAGGGCACTCCCCAGCACCAGGGGCGGCGCACCTTCGGCCAGGCGCAGGCGCCAGGGCTGCAGCTGGGTGCCGCCGGGAAACCTGTAGCGCAGGCAGGCGTGGTGCTGCAGGTCACCGGGGGTGTGTGGCGTGCCCCGCCGGGCAAAATAGCCGGGAGCGCCGATCAGCACGAAACCGAAAGGCCCGAGGCTGCGGGACTTGAGTTGCGAATCCGCCAGTGCGCCGCTGCGGATCACCGCGTCAACGCCTTCGGCGATCACGTCGATCAGCCGGTCATTGAAATCCAGGTCCAGTTCGATGTCCGGGTAACGGCTGGAAAACTCTGGAAGGATCGGCAGCAGCATGCGATAGCCGATTGCTGGCAGGCTGACCCGCAACCGGCCCCGGGGCGTGTCGCTGATACGCGCCAGTTCGGTCTCGGCTTCCTGCACCTGTTCGACGATGCGCTGGCCGCGCTCGTAGAACAGCGCGCCTTCGTCGGTCAGGCTGATGCGCCGGGTACTGCGGTTCAGCAGGCGCACCCCAAGGCGCTGTTCCAGGCGCGCCAGGGACTTGCCCACCGCCGAGGCCGATAGCCCCAGGCGCGCGCCGGCGGCCACCAGGCTGCCACTCTGGACCACGCAGACAAACACCTGCAGACCGTTGAGGTTGTCCATTGCTCACCTTGATTCAAGCGTTTCTGTCCGTAAAGACCGGAAGAATGCCCTGTTTTTCGTCGATTGCGGCATCCCTACCATGGATTTTTTCCGGCAACCCTGATGGCCAGGGCGTGGAGGTGAGTGTGGATCCTGAACTCGAATTATCCCTGGGGGCGGCGACCCATCGGCGTGAAAAAGCCGCCAACGGTGTGTTGGCGGCGGTGTGCCTGGCGGCGCTGATGCTGCCCCTGACCTTTGTCGGGGTGGCCGTGGCCACTCCGGCCATCGGCCGTGAACTGGGGGGCAGCCCCCTGGCCCTGAGCTGGACCACCCAGGCCTTCATGCTGAGTTTCGGCAGCCTGCTGATGGCCGCCGGCACCCTGGCCGACGAGTTTGGCCGCAAGCGCGTGTTCAGCCTTGGGGTGGCGCTGTTCGGGCTGACCTCCCTGGCCCTGGTGTTCGTGCCGTCGCTGCTGTGGCTGAACCTGCTGCGCGGGGTCCAGGGGCTGGCCGGCGCCGCCGCCCTGGCGGGCGGTTCGGCGGCCTTGGCCCAGGCCTTCGAGGGCCGCGCGCGAACCCGTGCCTTCAGCTTGCTGGGCACCACCTTTGGTGTCGGCCTGGCGTTCGGGCCGATCCTTGCCGGGGTGCTGGTGGAGCATGCCGGCTGGCGCGGGATATTCGTTTCCGGGGCCTTGATTGGCGGCCTGTCCCTGGGGCTTGGCGTACCGCGCATGGAAGAGTCCAGGGACCCCGAGGCCCGGGGTGTGGACTGGCCCGGCACGGCAAGCTTCACCCTGGCCCTGGTGCTGCTGACCTGGGGCATCCTGCAGGCGCCGCAAAGCGGCTGGGGCACTCCCTGGGTCTGGTTGCTGCTGGGGGCGGCCGGGCTGGCGCTGTGGCTGTTCATTGTCGTGGAGCGCCGGGCGCTGCGGCCGATGCTCGATCTGTCGCTGTTTCGCTACCCGCGGTTTGTCGGCGTGCAGGTGCTGCCCATCGCCACCTGCTACTGCTACGTGGTGTTGCTGATCCTGCTGCCAATCCGCTTTATCGGCGTCGAAGGCTACGGCGCCATCGACGCCGGGTTGCTGATGCTCGCCTTGTCGGCGCCGATGCTGGTGGTGCCGCTGGCGGCGGCCTGGCTCAACCGCTGGTTCAGCGCCGGCAACCTGTCGGCCCTGGGCCTGGTGCTGGCGGCCGGCGGTTTGTTCTGGTTGAGCCGGGTGGCCCCAGGGCAGGGCCCCGGGCCGCGGGTCTGGCCGCTGCTGCTGATCGGCCTGGGCAGCGGGCTGCCCTGGGGCTTGATGGATGGGCTGTCGGTGAGCGTGGTGCCCAGGGAGCGGGCGGGCATGGCCAGCGGCATTTTCAGCACCACGCGGGTTGCTGGCGAAGGCATTGCCCTGGCCCTGGTGGTGGCGCTGCTGACGGGGCTGTTGCAGCAGGCGCTGGAAGCGGCGGCAAGCCCCGGCGAGCCGGTGCTGCTGGCCGCCCGGCAACTGGCCGGTGGTGACCTGGCGGCCAGTGTGGCGTCCTTGCCCGGGATCGAACGGCAACAGTGGCAGGCCGTTTATGCCGAAGCCTTCAGCCGGCTGTTGCAGGTGTTGATGGTGATCACCCTGTTGGCGGCACTGGTGGTGCGGGCGACGCTGCACGAGGGGCGCCACCCGCAGGGCGGGGCTGACTGATCAGCGGAACTCGAAGAACTCGTAATGCAGGTTGCCTTCGGGAATCCGGCATTCGCTCATCAGCTCCCGCACTCGGCCCAGCAGGCCCTTGGGGCCGCAGAAGCTGATCTGGATTTCCTTGGGGTCGGTTTCTGCCGCTGCACGCTTCAGGGTCTGGGCCAGGGCCTCGACGCCGCCGCTGTTGCCAACGAAGGTCGCCCCCCGGGCCTGGGCCATGCCTTGCAGGGCATCGACGCTGGGAAAGGCCCGGGACGGGTTGTAGCAGTAGACCAGGGTGGCCTTGTCGAACTGCCCCGCGGACGCATCCTGCAGCCAGGAAATGAAGGGCGAGATGCCGACCCCGCCACCGATCCAGATTTCCCGGGTGCCGGCCTCGGGGCGCTTGAAGCGGCCATAGGGCGCATAGATATCGGCCCGCATGCCGACCTTCACCTGCTGGCGCAGCCGTTGGGTGTAGTCGCCCAGGGCGCGGATCACGAACTCGATGCGTCCGTCGTGGGCCTCGGCGCTGGCAATGGTGAACGGGTGGGGTTCGCGCAAGCCCTTTTCCTGGAGCGAGAGAAAGGCGAACTGCCCGGCCTTGAAGGGGAAACCCCGGCCCTCCGGCGTCAATTCCAGGTGCAGGGAGTGTTTTTCCACCTTGACCGAGGTCACCCGGTATTCGCCGACCTTGGCCACCCAGGGGTAGAGCAGCAGCTTGTACAAGGCACCGAGCACGCCGAGGGTACACAGCACGGTGAGCCAGATGCCCGACGGCGTGTCCAGGGCGATCGGCGACTTGAAGCTCAGCCAGTGCAGGATGACGATCAGGAACAGCGGGCCGGACAGCTTGTGCCACCAGCGCCACTGGCTGTAGGGGATGTTGCGGTTCAATGCCAACAGAACGATCAGGCCCAGGGCCACGTAGCTCAGTTGGCGCACCATGCGCGTCCAGTATTTCGACAGTTCGAGGATCGGCACGCTGTTCCATTGCTCGAGGTTGGCCTTGAACACCAGGTGATAGCTGGCGAATGCCAGGGCCCAGATGCCCAGCCACTTGTGTGCCTCGTAGACCCGGTCCAGGCCGCCGAACAGGCGCTCGACGAAGCCCCAGCGGCTGGCCAGCAGGCAGGACACGGCCATGTAGGCCAGGGCCGCGCTGCCGAGCACCAGGCTCAGGGTGGCGGAGGTCAGCCAGGTATCGGCGGGGATCTCCAGCAGGAGAGTGAAGGTGGTGATCAGCAAGATGCCGATGATCGTATGCCAGGTTTTCAAAGGTGCATGACTCCGATGAGGAAATGCCGTCATGGCGTAAGCATCGACTGTTGCAGTGGGGCCGCTGAAAACGACTCGGGTGCTGTTCAAGGGCGCGATGCACGAAGCGGTGGCTGGCGGCAATTAAGGCGGTTGTGACAGGTTTTTGCACGCGAACCGGAGAGTATTCTAGCTTGTAATGCCTGTTTCAAGGTGATCTGTGTCAGCAGTCTATTGGCTTTTTAATTGTTGGAAATGATCGAATATCAATTGCATTTCGATTCATTTGTGCGGATTTCCCTATCCGTGCAGGTGCGCCAGCAAGGGCGGCCCTGGCCTGTTTCTGCGCTGGTCCTGCCCTGGGTTGCCGGTTGACTGTGCTGCGCGGGTGCCGGCGTGCGTCTAGCAGCCATAGCCCCGCAGCCGTATCGGGGCCCGTGATGATGAGCCCGACCATGCAAGCGTTGTTGAACCAGATCCTCGATGAAGTCCGTCCCCTGATTGGCCAGGGCCAGGTTGCCAATTACATCCCGGCCCTGGCGGATGTGCCGGCCAATCAGTTGGGAATTGCCGTGTATGGCAACGACGGCCAGGTGTTCAGTGCCGGGGACGCCGATACCTTGTTCTCGGTGCAGAGCATTTCCAAGGTCTTCAGCCTGGTACAGGCCATCGGCCATTCCGGCGAGGCGATCTGGCAACGCCTGGGCCATGAGCCTTCCGGCCAGCCGTTCAACTCCCTGGTGCAGTTGGAGTTCGAGCGTGGCCGGCCGCGCAACCCCTTCATCAACGCCGGGGCCCTGGTGATCTGCGACATCAACCAGTCGCGGTTTGCCGCGCCGGTGCTGTCCATGCGCGACTTTGCCCGACGTTTGTCGGGCAACCCGCAGGTGATGGTGGACGGCAAGGTCGCCGAGTCGGAATACCAGCACCGTGCGCGCAACGCGGCCATGGCCTACCTGATGCAGTCCTTCGGTAATTTTCACAATGATGTGGAAGTGGTGCTGCGCAGCTATTTCAGCCATTGCGCCTTGCGCATGAGCTGTGTCGACCTGGCCCGGGCGTTCTGTTTCCTGGCCAATGACGGCTTTTGCAAACACAGCGGCGAGCAGGTCTTGACGCGCCGCCAGACTCAGCAGGTCAACTCGATCATGGCCACCAGCGGCTTGTACGACGAGGCCGGCAACTTTGCCTATCGAGTCGGCTTGCCGGGCAAGAGCGGGGTGGGCGGGGGGATTGTCGCGGTGGTGCCGGGGCAGTTCACGGTCTGCGTGTGGTCGCCGGAACTGAACGCCGCGGGCAATTCGCTGGCGGGCATGGCGGCCCTGGAGCTGCTCAGCCAAAGGATCGGCTGGTCGGTGTTCTGAAGGCGCCTTACCAGGCGCCCGGGTTGTTCAGGCTGATCTGCCCGCGGTCGATGAAGCGCTGGGTGCCGAACAGCCCGCCGGCGAGCTTGCCGCGCAGCACGTAGGGCAGGTTGTCCAGGCTCTGGGTCTGGCTCAGGCCCAGGGTCTGGCGCAGCACCGAGAAGGCCGAGACGCTCACCGGAATCACCAGGATTTCTTCGGAGTAGCGGCCGATGCGGCCCTGCTGGTCGCTGACCCCCGAGGCCAGTGGCCGGCCGTTGACCTCAAGGTCCAGGGCGATGCCGTTGTAGTCGATGACGTTCTCGTTGGGGTTCTGCAGGCGCAGCTTTACCGCAAAGCGCATCTCCAGCTCCTGGCTCGGCAGCGGTTCTATGCCCACCACGTTGATCGCCAGGGGATCACGGTTGGGCAACAGGGCGCAGGCGCTCAGGCTGAGGAGGACCAGGGTCAGGGCGATGAGTTTGCGCATGGGCTACCTGTCTGCAGGAGGGCGGGTGAGCAGGGCGCGGGCCCTGCCGAGTAGCGGCGCGCTGGCAAGGCCGGCGCCGACTGTGGGGCCCCGGGACGGGGCCGCACGCAGCATAGACGCCGAACGGCTTCAGGAGTTCGCTTTGGCGCTCATGTCCGGGTCCTGCATGACCTTCAGGGTCGCGGCTTCCGGGTCGAACTCGTCCTCTTCCAGTTCGAGGAATTCTTCCGGCAGGAAGATGTTGAGGAAGATCGCGCAGAAGGCCCCCACGGTGATCGGCGATTCGAAGATATTGTGCAAGGCCTTGGGCAGCTCGCGCAGCACCTCGGGCACCGCCGCGACCCCCAGGCCCATGCCTAAGGAGATGGCCACGATCAGCACGTTGCGTCGGTGCAGCCCGGCTTCGGCGAGGATCTTGATCCCGGCCACCGCCACGGTGCCGAACATGATCAGGGTGGCGCCGCCCAGCACCGGCTTGGGCATCAGTTGCAGCACCGCGCCGATCACCGGGAACAGCCCCAGCAGCACCAGCAGCCCGGCAATGAAGTAGGCCACGTAGCGGCTGGCCACGCCGGTCAGCTGGATCACCCCGTTGTTCTGGGCGAAGGTCACCATCGGCAGGCTGTTGAACACCGCCGCCACCGCCGAGTTGAAGCCGTCCGCCAGCAGCCCGGACTTGATGCGCTTGATGTACAGCGGGCCTTTCACCGGCTGCTGGGAAATCATCGAATTGGCGGTCAGGTCGCCGGCGGCTTCCAGGGGCGAGATCAGGAAGATCACCGCCAGGGGAATGAAGGCGATCAGGTCGAAGGAGAAACCGTACTTGAACGGCACTGGCACGCTGACCAGGGGCACCTCGGGCATCGCCGCCAGGTCGACCCGGCCCAGCAGCCAGGCGACGAAGAAGCCCAGGGTCAGGCCGATGACGATGGAGCCCAGGCGCAGCATCGGGTGGTTGAAGCGGTTGAGCACCACGATGGTCAGCAGTACCAGCGCCGCCAGGCCCAGGTTGCTCGCTGCCCCCAGGTCGCTGGCGCCGTAGCCGCCGGCCATGTCGGTGACCGCCACCTTGATCAGCGACAGGCCCATCAGGGTGATGATGGTGCCGGTGACCACCGGGGTGATCAGCTTGCGCAGCTTGCCGATGAACTGGCTGAGGAACATCTCGATGAAAGCCGCGACAAAGCAGATGCCGAAGATGGTCGAGAGGATGTCTTCAGTGCTGCCGCCACGGCCCTTGACCATGAACCCGGCGCTGAGCAGCACGCTGATAAAGGAAAAGCTGGTGCCCTGCACGCACAGCAGCCCGGAACCGATCGGCCCCAGGCGCCGGGCCTGGACAAAGGTGCCCAGGCCCGAGACGAACAGCGCCATGCTGATCAGGTAGGGCAGTTCGCTTTCAAGGCCCAGCACGCCGCCGAAGATCAGGGTCGGGCTGATGATCCCGACGAAACTGGCCAGCACGTGCTGCAGGGCGGCGAAGATCGCCGCGCTGAAATGCGGGCGGTCGTTGAGACCGTAGATCAGGTCGGACTTGTAGCGGGGCGGGGAGCGATCAGGTGCGGTCATGGAAAAGGCCTGCCAGTGGCGTGTGCAGACAACGGGCGCACACGCCGGAAAGTGGACGGGACTTGGGCCGCAAAAGCGGGGCATCGGCCACAGCTTGCGAGCCCGGTCGGAAAAAAGGAGGCGCAGGATGCCAGAAAGGCGCCGCAGCCTGAAGGGCAAATCGGCGAAAACCCGTTACTTTGCAGGGATACGAAAGATACTGTTTCTCATTTGCCTTTGTGGAATAATCCCCGGCCCCGATTTGCGGACCGCCCCTCGATGCTGCCGACACCCAGCCTGCTGCGCAGTTTCCAAGAGCACTACGACGACCTGCTGAAGTTTCTCACCCGGCGCATGAGCGATCGCCAGCGGGCGGCCGACGTGGCCCAGGAAACCTACCTCAAGCTGCTCAAGGTCGATCAGCAGAGCGTCGAGGTGCACAACGACCGCCGTTTCATCTTCCGCGTGGCCGGCAACCTGGCCATCGACACCCTGCGCCGCGAGCAGCGCCTGGCGGCCAGCCACGGCGACACCGGGGAGCACACCGAAGCCGTGGAACCGGCACCGGCACCGGAGGCCGTGCTGCTGGCCAAGGAGCGCCTGGCGGTGCTCGACGAGGCCCTGGCGCAACTCTCGGAGAATGCCCGCCAGGCCTTGCTGCTCAATCGCCTGGAAGGCCTGACCCAGGCGCAGATCGCATTGCGCCTGGGCGTTTCCGAAAGCATGGTGGCAAAATACATCGGCCAGGCCCTGCGCCATTGCCGCGACTGGCTGAAAGTCCATCATGAGTGACGCCTCCTTGCCTGCCGCCGACAACACCCTGCCCGAACACCCCGAGAACCTCGACGACGCTGCCATCGACTGGCTGGTGCTGCTGCACTCGGGCCACGCCACGGCGGCTCAGCGCATGGCCTTCCAGCAATGGCGCCAGCGCAGCCCGGCCCACGCCGCGGCGGCCGAAGAGGCGGAGCAATTGTGGGGTGACCTGGGGCACACCCCAAGCGCCGTGGCGCACCAGGCGGCGCAACGAGCCCCCCAGCGTCGGCGCTGGTGGCCGGCCGTGGCGGCCAGCGTGCTGCTGGCCCTGGGCACCGCCATCGGCTGGCAGCAATGGCCGGGGCTCATGGCCGATTACCACACCGGCGTCGGCCAGCAGCGCACCCTGATCCTGGCCGATGGCTCGACCGTGACCCTCAACAGCGCCAGTGCTGTGTCCGTGGCCTACTCCGAGCATGAGCGCAAGGTGATCCTGCGCGGCGGCGAGGCGCTGTTCGAACCGCTGGCCGATGCCCGGCGGCCCTTTGTGGTGGTGGCCGAGGACCAGCGCCTGCAAAGCGCCGCCAGTGCCTTCAGCGTGCGCCGCGACGGCAGCCGGCTGACGGTGGTGGTGCGCGATGGCCAGGTGCAGTTCACCGGCGACCATCCGCCCTTGCTGCTGCAGGCCGACCAGCGCGTGGACTACCAGGCCGGCCAGCCGCTGTATGCCCAGCAAAAGGTCGATGCCACCAGCCAGACCGCCTGGCAGCGCGGCAAGCTGATCTTCAACGGACGTCCGCTGGGTGAAGTGATCGCCGAGCTGGAGCGGTACCAGCATGGGCGGATCCTGGTTTCCGACTCGCAACTGGCGGCGCTGGCCATCAGTGGTGTGTTCGATTTGCGCGATCCCCAGGGCTCGCTGCATGCCCTGGAGCAGCGCTATCCGCTGAAGGTCACCTACCTGCCGTTCCTGGCGGTGTTGCACTGAAGGCAATTTATTTGCGCAGGGCACTGCAAGTTCTGCCTCGGACAATCGTCGTAGTGAGACTGAGAAGACAATCATTCTCATTGACGTCATTTCAATTGGCCGGGAAAGAACACGTGAAAGCTATGTTCAAGCAGTCGACAGTGGCACGCGGTACCGAGGTGGTGCGCCGCACATTATTGGCCCAGGCGGTATTGGCCGGAGCCTTGGCGCCGCTCCTGGTGCAGGCCGAGGAGGGGACTTCCGCTCGCCAGGGCAGTGCGCTCCAGGAGCGCCAGGTGTCCGTGGCGCTGCCGGCCCAGTCCCTGGACCAGGCGCTGACCCGCTTTGCCGACCAGGCCAACCTGCGCCTGCTGTACACCACCAGCGATGTCGATGGCCAGCAGTCGCCGGCGCTGAATGGCCAGTTCACCGTGGCCCAGGCCCTGCAAAGCCTGCTGGCCGGCAGTGGCATGAGCTGGTCCTTCAGTGATGGGCGCACGGTGATCCTGCGGCGCGCTGCTGCGCCGGCGGCCAGCCTCAACCTCAAGCCGACCCAGGTCACCGTGGCGTCGCGCACCAGCACCGCCATCAGCGAGATTCCCGGCACGGTGTGGGTGGTGGAGCAGAGCCAGCTGCGCGAACAGCTGGAAACCGGGGTCAGCCTCAAGGAGGCCATCGGCAAGCTGGTGCCCGGCCTCGACCTGGCCCCCGAGGGCCGCACCAACTACGGCCAGAACATGCGCGGGCGCAACGTGCTGGTGATGATCGACGGGGTCAGTCAGAACAGCTCCCGGGGCCTGTCCCGGCAGTTCGACAGCCTCTCGCCGTTCAACGTCGAGCGGGTGGAAGTGCTTTCCGGGGCCAGCGCCATCTACGGCGGCGGGGCCACTGGCGGCATCATCAATATCGTCACCAAGAAGGGCGAGCCGGGGCCGGCGCGTTTCGAAACCCAGCTCGGCGCCAGCAGCGGCTTCAACAACAGCGACGACCTGAGCACTCGCATCGCCCAGTCGGTGAGCGGCGGCAGCGAGGCCATCAGCGGCCGGCTGGCGGTGGCGGGGGAGCAGAATGAAGCCTTCTACGACGGTGCCGGCAAGCAGATCTTCATCGACAACACCCAGACCGACCTGCAGTACAATCGTACCCTCGACCTGATGGGCAGCCTGGCCCTGCAGTTCAACGAGGAGCAGAGCCTGGACCTGCTGGCCCAGTACTACGACTCGGGCAACCACGGCAGCACCGGGATCTATTTCCCCAACCTCAAGTACAAGGCACCGTCCAACCTGAATGACGCCGAGTTGCGGGGCGGCTATTCCACCGACCTGGAGCCGCGCACCAAACGCCTGCTGCTCAACGCCAACTATCACCACAGCGATGTGCTGGGCCAGGACTTCTACCTGCAGGCGTCCTACCGCAAGGAAGACGACAACTTCTTCCCGTTCCCCTATTACAACAGCGGCTCGCCGGTCGGATCCAAGGGCGTGTACTTTGCCGCTTCGCAGCAGAACTTCGAGGTCACCAGCCTCAAGGCACTGTTCGCCAAGGAACTCGACGCGTTCAAGCTGACCTATGGCGTGGACCTGGACCGCGAGCGCTTCAATGCCGAGCAGAGCACCTTCGACCAGGGCCTCTCCTCGGGCAGTGGCGGCCTCGACCTGGTGACCGCGAGCAAGGCCCCGCGCTATCCCAGCTACCGGGTCGACGGGGTCTCCGGCTACGCCCAGCTGGACTGGCACGCCACTGACAACCTGACGGTCTCCGGCGGTTACCGGCGCCAGCAGATGGACGTCGACGTCGGCCAGTTCAAGAACGTGCCCGGCGGCAGCAACGACTACCAGGTCAACCTGTTCAACCTGGGCAGCATCTACGACTTCAAGAACGGCCATCAGGTCTGGGTCAACTACGGCGAGGGCTTCGATCTGCCGGACCCGGCCAAGTTCTACGGCAAGCCGGGCCTGAGCGTCGACGACAACCCCCTGGCGGGGATCAAGAGCCGCCAGGTGGAAACCGGCTGGCGCTTCTCGGACAGCGACTGGGACGCCCAGGCGGCGCTGTACTACATCTGGTCGGACAAGGTGATCACCACCGACAGCGCCACCCTGACCATCGACGTGAAAGACCAGAAGAGCCGCGACTACGGCTTTGAAAGCGCCCTGACCCGGCACTTCCAGAGTGGCTGGGAAGCCGGTGGCACCCTGCACCTGGTGCGTTCCGAGGAGGAAGGCCCGAACGGCGGCTGGATCAAGCGCGATGCCCGCTACGCGTCGCTGTCCAAATCCACCGCCTTTGTCGGCTGGAAGGGCGACAGCCGCAGCGCGCGCCTGCAAGGCAACCACGCCTTCACCCTCAAGGACGATGCCGATCACACCATTGACGGCTACACCACCTTCGACCTGCTGGGCAGCCAGGAAACGGGCTTCGGGACCTTCAGCGGCGGCATCCAGAACCTGCTGAACAAGCAATACAGCACGGTCTGGGGCCAGCGCGCCAAGTTGTTCTACTCGCCGACCTACGGCCCGCAATACCTCTACGACTACCAGGGGCGCGGCCGCACCTACACCCTGAGCTGGTCCATGGCGTACTGAGGGGCGAGGCCTCAGGCGAAGGCCCGCAGCAGGTCTTCCTCGAAGGCTTGCTGGGCGTCGCCGGGCACCTGGGCACGGTGGCGGGCCAGGTGAAAGTCCACCTCGAAGTTCAACTGCGCCGCCCCCAGCGCCTTGAGCTGCCCGGCCTTGACCCAGGGTTCGGCGAAGTGGCTGGGCAGGTAGCCGATGTGTTGCGCGGAAAGGATGAACGCCAGGGTGCCCTCCACCTGTTCGGCCCGGGCCGAGCAGCGCTGGCCCTGGAAGGGTTCGTCGGCGCGCAGGAAGCGGTAGGGGTGGTCCACCCGGTCGGCGCGGTGCAAGGCTGCAAGATCCGGGGCTGGGTCATCGAACAGCGGGTGACCCAGCCCGCAGTACAGCTGCTGGGTCTCGCTGAACAGCCGGCGGTAGTCGAAGGCCCGCTGCACCTGGGAAAAATAGCCGATGGCCAGGTCCAGGCGCTGCTGCAACAGCAGACGCTCCATTTCGCCGGGCATGGCGCTCATCAATTCGATCCGCACCGATTCATCGCGCTGGCGAAAGTGCCGGATCGCCGTGGCGACCTTTTGCAGCACTGAACGGTCCAGGGCTTCGGACAAGCCCACCCGCACCTCGCCAATCAGGCGTCCGGCCACACCGTTGGACTGGTGACGGAACACTTCAATGGACTGGAACAGGCTGCGGCAGGCACTGAGCAACTGCTCGCCCTTGGGCGTCAGCTTGAAACCGGCCTTGCCACGGCTGCACAGGCGGTAGCCAAGGCGGGTTTCCAGGCGCGCCATCTGCTGGCTGATGCTCGACTGGCTCAGCCCCAGTTCGCCCTGGGCGGCGCTGAAGCCGCCGTACTCCACCACGCTGACGAACAGGCGCAGCAGTTGCAGGTCCAGATCGTGCAGTTGACCCAGCATCAAACATTACTCCGGCGCAATCTCAGGTTAACAAACTTGGTATTTTTGTAATGTATAGCGCCGGGCAAGCTGCAGCCACTTCTTCCTCGCAGGTGGTTGCCATGCATTCGCTCCTTCGCCGCTTCCTTCCTCTTGTGCTCCTGGCCCAGGCCTCGCTGGTCCGGGCCGAGGAGCCGCTGCTCAACCTCTACAGCTGGGCCGACTACGTCCCCCCGCAGACCTTGCAACGCTTCACCGAGGAAACCGGGATCCGCGTGCGCTACGACACCTTCGACACCCCGGAGGTGCTGGAAACCAAGCTGCTCACCGGTGGCAGCGGTTATGACGTGGTGGTGCCGTCCTCCAGCGTACTGGCCCGGGCGTTGATGGCCGGGGCCCTGCAGGAAATACCCCGCGAGGGGCTCAAGGGCTATGCCAATCTCGACCCGGACCTGCTGGCAAAACTGGCCGCTGTGGACCCGGGCAACCGCTACGGCGTGCCCTACACCTGGGGCACCCTGGGCCTGGGGATGAACCTGGAAGCGGTGCGCCAGCGTCTGCCCGAGGCACCGCTGGACAGCCTCGACCTGCTGTTCAAGCCGCAGTACGCCGAGCGCCTCAAGGACTGCGGCATCGCCATTCTCGATTCGCCTCAGGAAGTCATCGGCCTGGCCCTGCATTACCTGGGCAAGGACCCCTACAGCAGCGATCGCGCCGACCTGGCCCAGGCCGAGGCGCTGCTGCGGCAATTGCAACCCAACGTGCGCTATGTGGCCACCGGGCGGCAGATCAATGACCTGGCCAACGGCAGTGTGTGCCTGGCGCTGACCTACAACGGTGATGCCGGCATGGCCGCGGACCAGGCGCGCAAGGCCGCCAAGGCCTACCAGATCGTCTACCGCATTCCCCGTGACGGCAGCCTGGTGTGGCAGGACAACCTGGCCATACCCAAGGACGCGCCGCACCCGCAGGCCGCCCGGGCCTTTGTCGAGTTCATGCTGCGCCCGGACTCGGTGGCGGCGCTGACCAACAGCCTGTTCTTCGCCAACGCCAACCAGGCGGCCACGCCCCTGGTGGACGCGGCGATCCGCAATGACCCGGACATCTACCCCGGGCCCCTGGTGCGGGCGCGGCTCTACGCCGACCGCAGCATGGGCCTCAAGGACATGCGCCAGCGCACCCGTATCTGGACCACTTTCCGTAGCCGCCAACCCTGAGGAACCCCCATGGACATCGCCGACCTCAACGATCAGGCCCTGACCCGCGACAGCCTGTACGGCACCCGCGCCGAAACCACCTATGCCGGCATCACCAGCTTCATGCGTCGGCGCTACAGCCGTGACTTGCGGGGCGTCGACCTGGTGGTCAGCGGCGTGCCGTTCGACACCGCCACCACCAACCGTCCCGGCGCCCGCTTCGGGCCGCGGGGGATTCGCGCCGCATCCGCCGGCATCGCCTGGGAACGCCACTGGCCCTGGGCGTTCGACCCCTTCGATCATCTGGCGGTGATCGACTACGGCGATTGCGCCTTCGACCATGGCACCCCGCAGTCGGTGCCGGACAGCATCGAGGCCCATGCCCGGCAGATCCTCGACGCCGGCTGCGCGATGCTGACGTTCGGTGGCGACCACTTCATCAGCTACCCGCTGCTCAAGGCCCACCACCGTCGCCACGGCCCGCTGGCGCTGATCCACTTCGACGCCCACAGCGACACCTGGCCGGATGAAGAGGGCCAGCGCATCGACCACGGCACCATGTTCTGGCACGCCGCCAGGGAAGGGCTGGTGGACCCGGCGCGCTCGGTGCAGATCGGCCTGCGCACCACCAATGATGACCACCAGGGCTTCCAGGTACTGGATGCGCGCCAGGTGCACCGACGCGGCTGCGAGGCGATTGTCGCGGCGATTCGCGAGCGGGTGGGCGATCACCCGGTGTACCTGACGTTCGACATCGACTGCCTGGACCCGGCGTTCGCCCCCGGCACCGGAACCCCGGTATGTGGCGGCCTGAGCACCACCCAGGCGCTGGAGATCCTCGGCGGCCTGCGGGGGATCAACCTGGTGGGCATGGACCTGGTGGAAGTGGCGCCAGCCTACGACCACGCCGAGATCACCTCCCTGGCGGGCGCGACCCTGGCCATGGAGATGCTTTGCCTCTACGCCGCGCGGCACAAGGTCGATGTCTGACCGGCTGACGCTGGCAGTGCTCGCGCTCCGATGCCGGGGGGCTGGGCGGATGCAACACCCGCGCTAGCCCGCTCGGCGGGGCGGATTGCCGGTGGCCCGCCAGGCTTCCTGTGACCGAGGACCCACACAGGGTACGCAGACGTTCCTCCTGACAGTTTCTGTCAGGAGGCTTTGCTATCCTGCGCCGGTGTTTTTCAGGGAGTTCACCCCACGTGTCGCGAGCCAGTCGTCTACTCACCCTGTTGCAGATGCTGCGCGGCAAGAGCCGCCCGGTCACCGCGGCCAACCTGGCCCGGGAGCTGGAGGTTTCCGAGCGCACCCTGTACCGCGACATTGCCGAGCTCACCGCCCTGGGCGCGCCCATCTATGGCGAGGCCGGGATCGGCTATGTACTGCGCAGCGGGCTGTTCCTGCCGCCGCTGATGCTCAATGCCGATGAAACCGAAGCGGTGGTCCTGGGGTTGCGCTACGTCGATCAGCGCGGCGATGAGGAGCTGAGCAAGGCCGCCGCCGATGCCATGGCCAAGATCGCCGCGGTACTGGCCCCGGCGGCCCAGGATGCGTTGCGCAACCCGACCTTGCTGCCCGGGCCGGCGGGCTATGGCTTTCCCGACAACCCGGTGTCGCTGAACGTGTTTCGCCAGGCCATCCGTCACCAGGGCAAGCTGCTGATCGACTACGCCGACGTCAACCAGACCCCCAGCCAGCGGCTGATCTGGCCCCTGGCCCTGGGCTTTCTCAACGAGGCCCGGGTGATCGTCGCCTGGTGCGAACTGCGCGAGGATTACCGGACCTTTCGCACCGACCGCGTGGCCGCGGCCCAGGAGCTGGGCGAGGTCTACCCGGGGCGGCGCAGCGACTGGCTGCGGACCTGGCGCAAGCGCCTGCAAGGGGATGAAAACAGCCGCTTCACTCCTGACAGGAAATGACGTGGAGGCGTCTTAGCATTACCTGCACCTTCACTCAAAAGGAACCTTGGTCATGTCAGGTATCGACCCTTCGCTGGCCCCAGCCATCATTGCCTATGTGGCGGCCACCAATGCCGGAGACAGCTCCCGGGCGGCGTCGATCTTCGCTGCCCGGGCGCAAGTCTTCGATGAGCGCGAACACCGCGTAGGCCCCGAGGAAATCGCCCGCTGGATGGATGACACCGGGCGTCGCTACCGCCCGCGGCTGGAGATTCTCGGCGTGCAGCAGCGCACCGGCAAAGTGCTGCTGGACAACCTGATTTCCGGTGATTTCCCCGGCAGCCCCCAGGCCCTGCGCTACACCTTCCGCCTGGACCCCCAAGGCAAGATCGAACGCCTGGATATCTCGGCCGGGCACTCCTGAGTTTCGCGCTGCAAGCCTCAAGCCTGGATCTTGCCGCTCTCAGCCCTGGCATACTGTGACCCTTTGCCAGGAGGCCAGAGCCCCATGCCATTCGACTCACCCTTGAGCGCCTATCAGCATGCCCTGGAGCACGACGGCTTCGTCGCCGATGCCGCACAGGCGCGGGCGGTGCAGGCCCTGCAACACTGTCATCAAGCGCTGCACCAGGGGCGTGGGCCGGTGCAGGGGGTGTACCTGTGGGGTTCGGTGGGGCGTGGCAAGACCTGGCTCATGGATCAGTTCTACCAGAGCCTCAGGGTCCCGGCGCGCCGTCAGCACTTCCATCACTTCATGGGCTGGGTGCACCAGCGGTCCTTCCAGTTGACCGGCACCCCCGACCCTTTGCAGGCCCTGGCCCGCGAGTTGAGCGAGGAGGTGCGGGTGCTGTGCTTCGACGAATTGTTCGTCAATGACATCGGTGACGCGATCATTCTCGGGCGTCTGTTCCAGGTGATGTTCGAGCAGGGCGTGGTCATGGTCTGTACCTCCAACCAGCCGCCCGAGCAGCTCTATGCCGAAGGCTTCAACCGTGAGCGCTTCCTGCCGGCGATCAGCGCCATCCGCCAGCACATGGCGGTGGTGGCGGTGGATGGCGAACAGGATCACCGCCTGCACCCGGGGGCGGCAACGCAGCGCTATTGGGTCGGCGTCGCGGGCCAGCCCAGCGCGCTGGAACCGCTGTTCGCCCAGCTCAGTGCCGGGCAGCCGGTGTCCGGCGAGCCGCTGTTGATCGGCTATCGCCCGGTGACCGTGGTCAAGGCCGCCGAGACAGTGATCTGGTGCCGTTTTGCCGATCTGTGCGAGCAGCCGTTCTCGGCCATGGACTTCATGGCCTTGTGTGACCGTTTCCAGGCCATTCTTCTCAGCGAGGTGCCCAACCTCAGTGCCCAGCCACGTCCGGGGCGGATTGCCCGGGGCACCGAGGACGGTGCCCAGCGGGTGGCGGCCGGGGATCGCCAATTGCCGCAACTGTCGATCCATGACGATGCCGTGCGGCGTTTCATTGCCCTGGTGGACGAATGCTACGACCGCAAGGTGCCGCTCTACCTGGAGGCCGAAGTGCCGATGACTCGGCTATATACCGAGGGCTACCTGGAGTTTGCGTTCCGTCGCACCCTCAGCCGCCTGCAGGAAATGCAACGGCAGCGCTTTGGCGCGGCGCCGCGAGCTTGAAGGAGGGAAGCCATTCCTGCTGCAGGTGCGCCTGGTCATTGCTTAGGGTTTTTCTGCCGCAAACAGGTGAAAAATCTTCGTTTGGTCAAATGCCCCAGCCTACAATCGAGGCTGCCTGAGCCCTGAGGCTCACTTTCAACCCGTTGATCGAGGATGAACATGGACGTTGCCGATGTCGTGGTGCTGCAAGCCAGCTACAGCAACCCGGTGCATGCCGAAGCCATAGGCGTGCTGCTCAATCACTATGCCGAAGATCCCATGGGCGGTGGCCAGTCCCTGGCACCGGACCAGCTCCAGCAGTTGCCGGCGGAACTGGCCAAGCGGCCCCAGGCCTTCAGCGTGCTGGCCTTTGCCGGTGGCCAGCCGGTGGGGCTGGTGAACTGCTTCGAGGGGTTTTCCACCTTTGCCTGCCGGCCCCTGGTGAATGTCCATGACGTGGTGGTGCTGGACGGTTTTCGCGGCCAGGGCCTGAGCAAGCGGATGCTGCAGAAGGTCGAGGACATCGCCCGCCAGCGCGGTTGCTGCAAGATCACCCTGGAGGTGCTGGAGGGCAATGCCTCGGCCCAGGCCGCCTACCAGGCCAGCGGATTTGCCAGCGCCATGCTCGATCCTGCCCACGGCCGCATGCTGTTCTGGAGCAAAGCCTTGTAATGACCGACGTCAGGCCCCCGGCGCATGACCAGGGCAGCCACACGGACTCGCCCTGGCAGGTGTTCCTGGTGTTCCTGCGCCTGGGCTTGACGTCGTTCGGCGGGCCGGTGGCGCACCTGGGATATTTTCGCCAGGAGTTCGTCTTGCGCCGACGCTGGCTGGGGGAGGCAGCGTATGCCGAGCTGGTCGCGCTGTGCCAGTTCCTGCCGGGGCCGGCCAGCAGCCAGGTCGGCATTGCCCTGGGCCTGTCCCGCGCCGGGGTGCCGGGCGCCCTGTGCGCCTGGGCCGGCTTTACCCTGCCTTCGGCCCTGGCCCTGACCTTGCTGGCCCTGGGCGTGGGGGCCGGTGTTCCACCGGGCGTGCTCAAGGGGCTGCTGCTGGTGACCGTGGCGGTGGTGGCGCAAGCCCTGTGGGGAATGGCCCGCAGCCTGTGCCGCGGTCCCTTGCGGATTGCCATCGCGCTGCTGGCGATGTTTCTGGTGGGGCGCTGGCCGGGCCTGGGCGGGCAGTTGCTGGTGATGCTGCTGGCCGCGCTGTTGGGCCGGCTGTGGATCAGCCCCGTGCTGGACGTATCGCTCCAGCAGCAGCCCGCGGCATCCAGTCGCCGCCTGGGTGCCATGTGCCTGGGCTTGGCGCTGCTGTTGCTGCTGGTCCTGCCGGGGCTCGCGGCTATTTGGCCGAATCGCCTGCTGGGCCTGTTCGACGGGTTCTACCGGGTGGGCGCCCTGGTGTTCGGTGGCGGTCATGTGGTGCTGCCGTTGCTGCAGGCCCAGGTGGTGGAGCCGGGTTGGGTCAGCAGCCCGCTGTTTCTGGCCGGTTATGCCAGTGCCCAGGCGGTGCCGGGCCCCTTGTTCAGCGTCGCCGCCTTTCTTGGCGCGAGCAGTGACGGCTGGACCGGGGCGCTGGTCTGTCTGCTGGCGATTTTCCTGCCGGGGCTGCTGCTGGTGATCGGGGTCATGCCGTTCTGGCAGGCCTTGCGGCAGCGCCACAGCGTCCAGGCGGCGCTGGCCGGGGTCAATGCCGCAGTGGTGGGGTTGTTGGCAGCCGCCTTGTATCAGCCCCTGTGGACCCACAGCATCACCGGCCCCGGGGAGCTGGCGGGCGCGACCCTGGCCCTCGGGCTGCTGTGCAGTGGGCGGGTGCCGCCCTGGATGCTGGTGTGCCTGGGGGCGGCGCTGGGCGCCTGGCTGCTCTAGGGCCCTAGGTGTCGTGCTGGGTAGGATCGAGCTTGGGGAACAGCAGGCGGAACTCGGTCAGGCTGTCCGGGACGCTGCTGACCTCGGTTTGCCCCTGGTGCAGGTTCATGATCGAGCGCACGATCGCCAGGCCCAGCCCGGTGCCGCCTTCGGCGCGAGTGCGGCTGCTGTCGACCCGGTAGAAACGTTCGAACAGATGGGGCAGGTGGCAGGCGGCAATGCCCGGCCCGGGGTTGGCCACGACCAGGCTGACGCTGTGCAACTGCTGTTCGACCCGCAGGCTGATCCGGCTCTGGGGCGGGCTGTGGCGGATGGCATTGGACAGCAGGTTGGACATCGCCCGCTGGATCATCAGCCGATCACCCAGGACCCAGGCATCGCCATTCAGGTCGACGCTCAGTTGCTTGTCTTCGGCGCTAAGGGCGAACAGGTCCATGACCCGGCGCGCTTCCTCGCCCAGGGACACCCGGGCAAAGCGCGCCTGGGTCGCCGGCTGGCTGACCTGGGCCAGGAACAGCATGTCGGCGACGATCCGCGTGACCCGCTCCAGCTCCTCGATGCTGGCCTCCAGCACGGCCTTGTATTCCTCCGGCGGGCGTTCCCGGGACAAGGTCACCTGGGCCTTGCCCATCAGGTTGCTGATGGGCGAACGCAGTTCATGGGCCAGGTCATCGGAAAACTGCGACAGGCGCTGCACGCCACCGTCCAGGCGCTGCAGCATGACATTGATGCCCTGGCCCAGCTCGGCCAGCTCCCGGGGCAGCTTGTCCAGGTTCAGGCGGTGGGTCAGGTCCTGGGTGGTGACTTTCGCCGCGACCCGGGTGAACTGCTGCAGCGGTAACAGCCCGCGCTGCACCAGCCACCAGGCACCGACGCCTATCAGCAACAGCAATAGCGGCAGGGCGATCACCGTGGAGCGCAGGTAGGCCTGGAGCAGCGCCTGGTCATTGCCGCGATCCAGGCTCAGCACCACTTGCACCTGCTCGCCGTTGCGCAGCTTCATCTTGCGCGTGGCACTGAGCAGCGGATTGCCGCGATTGTCGCTCCAGTCGAGGTAGCCGTCGCCGGCCGTGCTGCCCAGCGCCCTGGGCAGGGGCTGCTGGGCGATGCCTCCGACGCTCAGCAAAGGGGCCGCCTGCGGGTCGCTGCCGAGGATGCTCAGTTGCAGGTTGTCGTGGCCCATCACCAGGTCCAGCAGCGAATGGGGGCGGGTGGGCAGGTCACTGCTCTGGATGTCACTGGTGAGGCTGTGGCGGATCTGCTCCAGCTTGCTGTCCAGGCCCTTGCGCGCCAGGTTGTCCAGTTCGTGGTTCAGGGCCAGGTAGGCCAGGGTCGCCAGCAGCAGGACCAACGCCGCGCCCATCAGGCTGACAGTCAGCCCCAGGCGCATGGACAGGCTGTTGTCGACGGGGCCGGGGCGCGGATTCATGGGCGCACTTCCAGCACATAACCGACACCCCGCAAGGTGTGGATCAGCTTGACCTCGCTGCTGTCATCGATCTTGCCCCGCAGGCGGCTGATGGACACTTCCACCACGTTGGTGTCGCAATCGAAGTTCATGTCCCAGACCAGGGAAATGATCTGGGTACGGGTCAGCACCTCCCCCGAATGGCGCATCAATACCTGTAACAGGGTGAACTCCTTGGTGGTCAGGTCAATTCGCCGAGTGCCGCGATAGGCTCGATGACGGCGGGGATCAAGTTGCAGGTCGGCAACTTGCAGGACTTCCGGCTGGGCAATGACTTCACTGCGACGCATCAAGGTGCGGACCCGGGCCAGCAACTCGGGGAATTGAAAGGGCTTGACCAGATAATCATCGGCGCCCATGTCCAGTCCCTTGACCTTGTCTTCCAGGCGCCCGCGGGCGGTGAGCATCATGACTCGCGCCGGGTATTGCCCGCGCATATGTTCCAATACCTGCCAACCATCTTTGCCGGGCAGGTTTATATCCAGGATCACCAGTTCATAGGGTTGTTGCTGAATCAAGTGCAGGCCGTCGACACCATTGTTCGCGCGATCCACCACATAACCACTTTCAGTCAGTCCCTGATGCAGGTAGTCCGCTGTCTTCGGTTCGTCTTCAACCACCAGAATGCGCATTGCTAGATCCTCTTGAATTGTTCGGAGGTTATCGAATGGATGAAGAATGAAGCCTGAAGTAGCTACAGGGTCAATAAATTAACCCTGGTAATTCAACCGATTAAGCGGTCTGTCCGATGACCGGTAAGGCGCGGTTGCTGAGGTGCTGGCTTCCGCTAAGGAGGGTGGCGCGCGGGGATACTAATCGAGCTCAAACAGTGAAAGTGCTGAATGACAAAGTTGTAATGTCCAGGTCACCAAGGTGAAAGAAACCTTTGTATCGGGGCATAAAAAAGGCGCCACAAGGGCGCCAAACATCCATCTCTGGCAAAGGAGCACATTGTCCAGAGTGGGTATTACTGGAATTCGCTGTCAGGCATCGGGCTGTTGTTGCTTGGTGTCCGACGTGGAATAGCGGGGAGCCGGTTTCTGCTGCTCGGTCTTGGCTGTATTGTCGTTTTTATTGCCGTGAAGTTGTTGCTGGCTCACCTGGAAGTTTTCATAGAAGCGCTGCATGTTTTCCGCGCCGCCCTCGGCGAAGGCCGCACTGGAACCGACGAGAATCAGACCGCTAACTACCAGAGTTGAAAGTTTCATGCTGTGTTTCCTGCTTTAAGAGTGTTCGGTACTTGTTTCATCCCTGCACAAGAAGTAACGGGAGAAGTTAAACCTAAGTGTATTAAGTCAGGGTTAACGCGAGCCTGAAGCGCCGATTACATTCTTGACATCATGTGTCGACACCAGGTGTGGCCTGGGCCGGATGGAGGACCGCGAGGTGAAATAACGGGCAGGGCGGCAGGCCGATCCGCTGGGCGACGGCGCCACAGGTCAGCGGTGGCGCGGGCGCTCGGCGTCCCAGGGGCTGAGGTGCTAAAGCCGGAAGGCAGGTTGTGGCCAGTGCGCGCAGGCAGGCATTGGCGGGTAGTGCTACCGCGCAGGAGCAAGCGCCCTTGGCACATCAGCCGTGGGCATTCGAGGGGCGGTGAAGGGCGGAGGGTAAGGCGGCCTGGGGCAGAACGATTCGGGGGCCATTGCGGCCCCCGAGGGTGAGGATTACTGCTGGACCACCTTGGTCTCCACCGGCGTCGTGGGCTTCATCAGACTGAAGTCGATCAGTGGCTTGCTCTGGCGTGCGTAGGGGTCGCCAATCAGCAGGGGGCGCGCCTTGAAGCTGGCGTTGACCAGGCTGCGGCTGGGGTCCCACTCATCGAAGCTCAAGCCGGCCAGGTCGGCCCAGGTGTGGATCAGCTGGGAGCTGCTGTAGGGCCGGTTGAGGTCGGAGGCGAAGCTCCAGTCATGGGTCTGGCGCCATTTCGGCGAGGCCCAGGCCATGAACGGAATGGTGTACATCGGCGCCGTCGGCTTGCCTTCGTTGCGTCCCAGGGTGTCATGACCCGCAGAGTCGAAGACATCCTCGCCGTGGTCGGACAGGTACAGCAGGAAACCGTTGGGGTCGGTCTTGGCGTAGTCCTTGATCAGGCTGGAGACCACAAAGTCGTTGTACAGCACTGCATTGTCGTAGCTGTTGTAGGTCGGCACCTGATCGTCGCGCACCCCGGCCGGCACGCCCTGTCGGTCGGTGAACTTGTCGAAGGTCGGCGGGTAGCGGTACTGGTAGCTCATGTGGGTGCCCAGCAAGTGGACCACGATGAGTTTGCGCGGCGCGTTGTCGGCCAGGGCCTTGGCGAAAGGCTCGAGCACGTCGCCGTCGTACTGGCGGGCGTTCTGGTTGCGGTTGTTGTTCAGGTACACCTGCTCGTCGGCCTGTTCGGAAAAGGTGGTGAGCATGGTGTTGCGCTTGGTCATGGTCTGCTGGTTGGTGATCCAGAAGGTCTTGTAGCCGGCCTGTTTCATCATGCTGACCAGGGACGGCGACTTGAGGTACAGGTCGGGGTTTTCCTCGTCGGCGAAGGTCAGTACCTGCTGCAGCGCCTCGATGGTGTAGGGGCGCGGGGTGATCACGTTGTTGAACACCGCGAGCTGGTCCTTGAGCTTGTCCAGCTCGGGCGTGGTCTGGCGCGGGTAGCCGTAGAGGCTCATGCGCTGGCGGTTGGTGGACTCACCGATCACCAGCACCAGGGTCGCCGGCTGATTGGCCATGCTGTCCTTGAGGTTGCTCAGGGGCGGGATCTTGCTGACGCTGTCGAGCATGCCTTGCATGCCGTCCAGCTGTTCACGGTAACGCCGGTAGGCCACCACCATCTGCCAGGGCACCGCAGGCTCGATACGGGTTTCGAACTTCTCCAGGCCTTCGGCCAGGTTATCGGTGCGGGAGATCTGCTTGACCAGCGGGTAGCCGACAATCGCCACGAGGATCGCCGCAGCCGCCACCATGGCCTGGCCGCGAGGCAGGTAGACCGGGCGCAGGCGGGTCCAGAGGAAGATCGCGAAGGCGGTATGGGCGACGAAAGCCAGGACCATCCACCAGGCAAAGTACTGGGTCAGGTACTCAACGGCCTCCGAGGGGTTGGACTCGAACATGATGAAGATGACGCTTTGCGAGAACTCCTGCTGGTAGACGAAGAAGTAGCCCAGGCTGGCCATGGAGCAGGCCCAGAGCACCACGCCGATCACTGCGGCCATGACTTTGGTGCGCGAGGGGAACAGCAGCATCGGCGCCAGCCACACGCCACTCATGAAGAACGCCTGGCGGAATCCGCTGAAGCCGGAGGTGTCGGTCAGCTGGATCAGCAGTTGGGTGATGCCGGAGAAGTACCAGAAGAACAGGAACAGCCAGAGCAGGCCCATCCAGTCAAAACCTTTCGCAGCGCTGCTACTGCGTTTGAACAATGCCATTCGGTGCTCCCCAGGAATCCGTGATCATTGCGCGCCGGTTCAGCGTCGCGAATGAAGGCCGTCCTCTGTAACAAGACGGCCACAATGGCCGGGAGTATCGACAGGCAAATGTGAAAAGATCGTCAGGGCGATGTTGGTTTTTTGTCGGCCGCTGCAATAACACCGGGCCAGGCCGAGGATCAGCGGGCCACAGTGCGGCAGAAGGGCGTTTGAATATGCAGCGAACGCAGGGCGCGCCTGCGTTCGGGGCGAGGTTCAGCTCGCGGAGGGAAGGTGCAGCGGTGCTACGGATGGACCCTGCTTCAGCAGCAGGCGCAGCTGTGCCAACTCCTGTTGCAACTGATCGCGTTCATCTTTGAGTTGACGCAGTTCATCACGACGGATGGTGACGTACAGGGTTTGTGCGGGTCTTGCCGGTAGTACTGTGCCCATTGCTCACCTCGCAAATGGCGTGTCTCAACTATGCTTCGTGGTCCGCATTCCCTTGCGCAAAGCACTATCGGTGGCAATTTTATTTCTTTTTTGCGCAAAGGGAACTTTTTTATTTTGGGTGGTCGCTGTGCCTTGCAGGCACTTTGTGTCGTTATCCACCGAGTTTTTGCGAAACTTCGCCGCCGGTGTTGAGACTAATCCTTGATTAAACCCCGGCGATCGGCTGCGGCAGGTGCGGCCCGGACAGCCCGCATGACCCGCAGGGAGCGGCAAAAAACTGCTGTCGTGCCTAAAGATTGCGCTGTCTTGGAGCTTTTTGCCTTGTATAGTTGCGCCCCTCGAAGTTTGCACCCGGCCCATTGGGCTATACATTTTTGATCTGAATTTTTTGCAGTAGGAGCATCAGCACATGCAACTGGGGATTATTGGACTGGGCCGCATGGGCGGCAACATTGCACGGCGCCTGATGCTCAATGGGCACGAAACCGTAGTCTTTGACCGCAATACCGATTTTGTCAGCGCCCTGGCCGCTGAAGGCGCCAAGGGCGTCGCCGACCTGCCGGCCCTGGTGGCGGGCCTGGAACAGCCGCGTGCGGTCTGGGTCATGCTGCCCGCCGGCGAGCCTACCGAAGCGACCATCGAGGCCCTGAGCCAGTTGCTGGCCCCCGGGGATGTGATCATCGACGGCGGCAACACCTACTACAAGGACGATATCCGTCGCGCCCGGGACCTGGCGCACAAGGGCCTGAAGTACATTGACGTCGGCACCTCCGGCGGCGTCTGGGGCCTGGAGCGCGGCTATTGCATGATGATCGGCGGCGATGCCGACGAAGTGCTGCGCCTTGACCCGCTGTTCAGCGCCCTGGCCCCGGGTTTGGGTTCGATTCCGCGGACCAAGGACCGGGTATCTGCCGACGACCGCGCCGAGCGTGGCTACATCCATGCGGGGCCTGCCGGCTCCGGGCACTTCGTCAAGATGATCCACAACGGCATCGAGTACGGGATGATGCAGGCCTTCGCCGAGGGCTTCGACATCCTCAAGACCAAATCCTCGGAAAACCTCCCGGAAGACCAGCGTTTCGATCTCAATGTCGGCGATATCGCCGAAGTCTGGCGTCGTGGCAGCGTGGTTTCCTCCTGGCTGCTGGACCTGACCGCCGACGCCCTGGCCAGCGACCCGAAACTCGACGGCTTCTCCGGTTCGGTGGCTGACAGCGGCGAAGGTCGCTGGACCATCGAGGCCGCCATGGAGCAGGCGGTGCCGGTGCCGGTGCTGTCCAACTCGCTGTTCTCGCGCTACCGTTCGCGCGGGCAGGGCACCTACGGCGACAAGGTACTGTCGGCCATGCGCTTCGGCTTTGGCGGCCACGTGGAGACCGGGAAAAAATGACCTCTACGCGAAAGAAGTCCAAGGCGTTGCCGGCGCCGCCGACCACGCTGTTCCTGTTCGGCGCCCGCGGTGATCTGGTCAAGCGCCTGTTGATGCCGGCGCTGTACAACCTGAGCCGTGACGGCTTGCTGGATGAGGGACTGCGAATTGTCGGCGTTGACCACAATGCGGTGAGCGACGCTGAGTTCGCCACCTTGCTGGAAGACTTCCTTCGCGATGAAGTGCTCAACAAGCAAGCCCAGGGGGCGGCTGTGGATGCCGCAGTCTGGGCCCGGCTGACCCGCGGGATCAGCTATGTCCAGGGCGACTTCCTGGACGATTCCACCTATGCCGAGCTGGCGGCGCGGATTGCCGCCAGCGGCACCGGCAACGCGGTGTTCTACCTGGCCACTGCACCGCGCTTCTTCAGTGAAGTGGTGCAGCGCCTGGGCGCCTCGGGGTTGCTGGAGGAGGGGCCACAGGCGTTTCGCCGGGTGGTGATCGAGAAGCCCTTCGGCTCCGACTTGCAGACCGCAGAGGCCCTCAATGCCTGCCTGCTCAAGGTCATGAGCGAGAAGCAGATCTACCGCATCGACCATTACCTGGGCAAGGAAACCGTCCAGAACATCCTGGTCAGCCGTTTTTCCAACAGCCTGTTCGAGGCCTTCTGGAACAACCATTACATCGACCACGTGCAGATCACCGCGGCGGAAACCGTCGGGGTGGAAACCCGTGGCAGCTTTTATGAACATACCGGCGCCCTGCGCGACATGGTGCCCAATCACCTGTTCCAGTTGCTGGCGATGGTGGCCATGGAGCCGCCCGCAGCCTTCGGTGCCGATGCGGTACGGGGCGAGAAGGCCAAGGTGGTGGGAGCGATCCGTCCCTGGTCCGCCGAGGAGGCCCGGGCCAATTCGGTACGTGGCCAGTACAGCGCCGGCGAGGTGGCCGGCAAGGCCCTGGCGGGATACCGCGAGGAAGCCAACGTGGCGCCCGACAGCCACACTGAAACCTACGTTGCGCTGAAGGTGATGATCGACAACTGGCGCTGGGTCGGGGTGCCGTTCTACCTGCGCACCGGCAAGCGCATGAGCGTGCGCGACACCGAGATCGTCATCTGCTTCAAGCCGGCGCCCTATGCGCAGTTTCGCGACACCGAGGTCGAGCGCCTGTCGCCGACCTACCTGCGGATCCAGATCCAGCCCAACGAGGGCATGTGGTTCGACCTGCTGGCGAAAAAACCCGGCCCGAGCCTGGACATGGCCAATATCGAGCTGGGTTTCGCCTACCGGGACTTCTTCGAGATGCAGCCGTCCACCGGTTACGAAACCCTGATCTACGACTGCCTGATCGGCGACCAGACGCTGTTCCAGCGGGCGGACAACATCGAGAACGGCTGGCGCGCGGTGCAGCCCTTCCTCGATGCCTGGAAGCAGGACGGGGCGCTGCAGAACTACCCGGCCGGCACCGATGGCCCGGCCGCCGGTGACGAACTGCTGGCCCGGGATGCTCGCGTCTGGCGCCCCCTGGGATGAGCGGCATGACGGCACGGCCCATCGAGTTGCTGCTCAGTGACATGGACGGCACGCTGCTGCGTCCGGACCACAGTTTGAGCCCCCGAACCCTCGATGCGGTGCGTGCCCTGCGCGACGCCGGGGTGGCTTTCAGCCTGGCCAGCGGGCGCCCGCCCCGGGCCATGCAGCAGCAGATCGAAGCCCTGGGCGTGGACCTGCCCACCGCCGGGTTCAATGGCGGCAGCATCGTCAACCCCGATGGCAGCTTCCTGGTGCGCCACACTGTTCCGGTGGCAGCGGCGGTGAGCGCCTTGCTGCTGTTCGAGCCCTGCCCGCAGATCGAAACCTGGGTCTTTGCCGACAACCAATGGCTGCTGCGCAACCTCGAGGGTGCCCTGATGCCCCTGGAGCGCCATGTACTGGGGTACGCCCCCAAAGTGGTGGACAGTTTCGAGGAGTACCTGCCGCGCATCGACAAGATCGTGGCCGCCAGCAGCGACCATCGGCTGCTGGTGGAGCTGGAGGCGCGCCTGCATGCAACCACCGCCGGGCAAGCCCAGGCTTCGCGCTCGCAGCCCAGGTTCCTCGATGTCACCGCCCTGCAAGCGGACAAGGGCCAGGCCCTGGCCACCTTGGCCGAGCACCTGGGTGTGCCGCTGGAGCGCACTGCGGCGCTGGGAGATGGTGGCAACGACACGGCGATGTTCCAGCGTGCCGGCCTGTCGATTGCCATGGGCCAGGCGGAGGAACAGGTCAAGCGCCAGGCCGACCTGGTCACCGGCAGCAACCTGGAAGACGGCGCCGCCGAAGCGATCGAGCGCTACCTCCTCCGGCGTTGAGGGGCGCAGCCTGGCATAGCGCCAGGCCACGGCCTCCGGTCCTTCATGCCGCGGCCGCCGATTGCCGGCCTCGGGCCCGCGCAGGATGCCCCTACAGCCAGTAGCTCACCGCGTACCAGCCCAGCAGCCCCATCACCACGGTGTAGGGCAGGGCCATCCACACCATCCGACCGTAGGACAGGCGTACCAGCGGCGCAATCGCCGAGGTCAGCAGGAACAGGAACGCCGCCTGGCCGTTGGGCGTGGCCACGCTGGGCAGGTTGGTGCCGGTGTTGATGGCGATGGCTAGGGTCTCGAAGTGCTCACGGCTCATCTGCCCGGTGACAAAGGCCTGCTTGACCTCGGTGATGTAGATGGTGGCGACGAACACGTTGTCACTGATGGCCGACAGCAGCCCGTTGGCAATGAACAGCATGCCCGGTTGCTGGTCCGCCGGCAGCGCCAGCACCCACTGGATCAGCGGGGTGAACAGTTGCTGCTGGTGAATCACCGCGACCACGGCGAAGAACACCACCAGCAGTGCGGTGAAGGGCATGGCGTCCTTGAACGCATTGCCCAGGCGGTGCTCATCGGTGATCCCGGTGAAGGCGGTGATCAGCACGATCACCAGCAGGCCGATCAACCCGACTTCCGCCACGTGCAGGGCCAGGCCGACGATCAGGATCAACGCCGCCAGGCCCTGGACCAGCAGTGCCGCCCGTTGGCGCGAGGTGCGCTGGGCGTCGTCTTCAGCGGCATAGTTGGCCAGCACCCGGCGCACATTGTCTGGCAGCAAGGTGCCATAGCCGAACCAGCGCAGCTTCTCCAGCAGCACGCAGGTCACCAGGCCGGCCGCCAGCACGGGCAGGGAAACCGGTGCCACCTTGCTGAAGAATTCGGCGAAGTGCCAGCCCATCTCATGGCCGATCAACAGATTCTGCGGCTCGCCCACCAGGGTGCACACCCCTCCCAGGGCGGTGCCTACGGCGCCGTGCATCAGCAGGCTGCGCAGGAAGGCACGAAACTGCTCCAGGTCATCGTGGTGCAGGGTGGCCAGTTGCTGGTCATCGCCGTAGGCGCTGTCCTGGCGCGGGTCATTGCCGGACGCCACCCGGTGATACACCGAATAGAAGCCCACGGCGGCGCTGATGATCACCGCAGTGACGGTCAAGGCATCGAGGAAGGCCGAGAGAAAGGCCGAAAGAAAGCAGAACAGCAGCCCCAGCAGCGCCTTGGAGCGCACCCCGAGCAACAGCCGGGAAAACAGGAACAGCAGCAACTCCTTCATGAAATAAATGCCGGCGACCATGAACATCAGCAGCAGGATCACCGGGAAGTTGTGCACCAGCTCCTCATACAGTGCCTCGGGGGTGGCCATGCCCAGCAGCATGGCCTGCACCAGCAGCAGGCCGCCGGGCATCAGCGGGTAGCATTTGAGGGCCATGGCCAGGGTGAAGATGAACTCGATCACCAGGCACCAGCCGGCCGCCGCCGGGCTGACGGTATAGAACAGCAGGGGATTGAGCAGCAGGAAGGCAAGGATGCTTGCCTTGTACCAGCGCGGGGACTGGCCGAGAAAGTTGTGCGCGAACGCCTGGGCCATTGAGCCGGACATGGGCGGTTCCTTGTGGTGAGAAGCGCGCAACTTGCCGCAAGCCGGGTGCAGAATCAAGAAATGATGAAATCTTTTGCCACAATATTTGCCGGCTGCCTTGGGCCAAGGCGTTTCGCGGTTTCTTGCACGGTTGGGGAGGCGCCAGACTGTTCAGGCGAGGGTCGGAGCGAGTGACAAGTAAAGGCGGACGAGGGTGCCTGCTGCCGCTGCGCCAGGGAGCTGCAGCGGCCCTCGATCCTGCGTGAAAAGGCGCTGCGGTGCCCTGGGGGCGCGGGAAGCCAGCGGCAGCAAGCGCCCTCGCCACCGCTGGGGTGCCTGTGCTTGAGCAAGCCACACTGGCGCCGCCGGGGTTTCGGTCGGCGCCGGCCTGGCGCTGAAAGCCTCTCAAGACGGCTGCGGTCTCGAGGGTCGTTCGCCGGCAAGCCGGTGGCTGTCAGCCGCTGCAGTCGCTGCGTTTGACCACCAGGGTCAGGATGTCGTAGCTGGCCACCACTTCACCCAGCTGGTTGGTGACTTCCACGTCCCAGGCCACGACGCCCTGGGGAATGCCCTGGGGGCTCTTCTTGCCCTGGTCGATCTTGCGCTTGCAGGTCAGCCGGGCCTGGATGGTGTCGCCAATGCCCACCGGGTTGATGAAGCGCAGGGTGTCCAGGCCATAGTTGGCCAGCACCGGGCCCGGCGCCGGCGAGACGAACAGCCCGGCCGCGGCCGACAGCACGAAGTAGCCATGGGCGATGCGCTTGCCGAACTGCGACTCCCTGGCGGCGATCTCGTCGAAGTGCATGTAGAAGTGGTCCCCCGACAGGCAGCCGAAGTTCACCAGGTCGGCTTCGGTCACGGTGCGCCGGTGGGTCAGCAGGGATTCGCCGATCTGCAGGTCCTGGAAATGCCGGCGGAACGGGTGCACGTCGCTCTCAAGCACCTTGGCGCCACGCACGTATTCGCCAGTGACCGCAGCCAGCATGCTGGGCGAGCCCTGGACGGCGGCCCGTTGCAGGTAATGCTTGACGGCCCGCAGGCCACCCAGCTCTTCGCCACCGCCGGCACGCCCTGGGCCGCCGTGCTTGAGTTGGGGCAGGGGGGAGCCATGGCCGGTGGATTCGGCGGCGGATTCGCGGTCCAGCACCAGCAGGCGACCATGCCAGGCAGCGGCCTGGGGAATGACCCGGGCGGCGGTGGCCGGGTCCTTGGTGACCAGGCTGGCCACCAGGCTGCCCTTGCCGCGAGCGGCAAGGTCCAGGGCCTGGTCCAGGTCGTCATAGCCCATCAAGGTGCTGACCGGACCGAAAGCCTCGATGTCATGGGCGCCGCCGGCCGCCCAGGGATCGCGGGCCAGCAGCAGGGTCGGGGCGAAGAAGGCGCCCTGGCTGACGTGGCTGCCCCGAGGTTCAAAGCCGTCCTTCGCCCCAAACAGCAGGTCACTGCCCTGCAGCAGGCTTTCCAGGCGTTCGCTCACGTCTCGCTGTTGTTCGTGGGAGGCCAGGGGGCCCATGCGCACGCCTTCCACTGCGGGGTCGCCGACCACCACCCTGGCCAGCCGCTCGCGCAGGCCCGTGGCCACCGCGTCCAAGTGTTTTGCCGGCACGATTGCACGGCGGATGGCGGTGCATTTCTGCCCGGCCTTGACGGTCATTTCCCGTGCCACTTCCTTGATGAACAGCTCGAACTCTTCATCGTCCGGGGTCACGTCCGGGGCCAGGATCGCACAGTTCAGCGAGTCGGCCTCGGCATTGAAGGGCACCGAGTGGCGGATCAGGCTGGGGTTGCTGCGCAGCTTGTTGGCGGTGGCGGCGGAACCGGTGAAGGTCACCAGGTCCTGGCCTTGCAGACGGTCCAGCAGGTCGCCGGTGCCACCGATCACCAGTTGCAGGCTGCCCTCGGGCAACAGGCCGGATGCCTGCATCAGGCGCACCGTGGCCTCGGTCAGGTAGCTGGTGGCGCTGGCGGGCTTGACGATGCATGGCATGCCGGCGAGAAAGCACGGGGCGAACTTTTCCAGCATCCCCCAGATGGGAAAGTTGAAGGCGTTGATGTGCACAGCGACCCCGCCGCGGGGCACCAGGATGTGGGTGCCGGCAAAGCTGCCGAGTTTGCCCAGCGATTGCGCCGGGCCCTCGTGCAGCAGGTTGCCTGACGGCAGCTCCCGGGCGCCGAGGCCGGCATAGCTGAACAGGGTGCTGTTGCCTCCTTCAATGTCGATCCAGCTGTCGGCCCGGGTCGCACCGCTGTGGTAGGACAGGGCGTACAGCTGTTCCTTGCGCTCACTCAGGTACAGCGCCAGGGCCTTGAGGCGCTGGGCCCGTTGCTGAAAATCCAGGGCCAGCAAGGCACTGCCACCGCGGCGCCGGGCATGCTCCAGGGCTTCGGCAAAGTCCAGGGACTCTTCATGGGTACGGGCCACGTCATGCCCATCGATGGCGCTGCGCAGGACCTGGGCCGGATGTTGGCCGACCCAGCGGCCGGCGATGAAGCTTTGCAGGGTAGGAGACTGTGACATGGGGTTGCTCCGAACGATGGGTTGAGGCCGGGCGCAAGGTGCGCGCCCGGCCGTGCAGTCAGTGATTGCTGGCGCCCGAGGCACCGATGCCGGTCATGGAACGGATGAACTGCGCCAGGTAACGCCCGCGCTCCAGTGCGGCCCGGGGCGAGCGGTCGCAGACGGAAAACAGCCAGGCACAGAAGAACGCCAGGCTCATGGAAAACAGCGCCGGGTTGGAGTAGGGGAACAGGGCCTGTTCGTGGTGCAGGACGTTGACCCACACCGCCGGGCTCAGCACCAGCAGGACAATCGCCGACACCAGTCCGGCCAGGCTGCCGCTGACCGCGCCACGGGTGGTCAGGCCTTTCCAGAACATCGAAAGAAACAGCACCGGGAAATTCACCGAGGCGGCAATCGCCAGCACCAGGCCCGAGAGGAAGGCGATGTTCTGCGACTCGAACAGCAGGCCGAGAATGATCGCCAGCACGCCGATGCACAGGGTGGCGATCCGCGAAACACGGATTTCCTGTTGTTCTGTGGCCTGGCCCTTGCGAATGACGCAGGCATACAGGTCGTGGGACACCGCCGAGGCGCCGGACAGGGCCAGGCCGGCCACCACTGCGAGGATGGTGGCGAAGGCCACCGCCGAGATGAAACCAAGGAACAGGTTGCCGCCGACCGCCTGGGCCAGGTGCACGGCGATCATGTTGGCGCCGCCGACGATCGCCCCGCTGGCGTCGCGGTACTCGGGCTCGGTGCCGACCATGACGATGGCGCCAAAGCCGACCACGATCAGCAGCAGGTAGAAGTAGCCAATGAAGCCGGTGGCGTAGAACACGCTCTTGCGCGCTTCCTTGGCGTCGTTGACGGTGAAGAAGCGCATCAGGATATGCGGCAGGCCGGCAGTGCCGAACATCATCCCCAGCCCCAGGGAAATGGCGTCGATGGGGTTCGACAGCAAGCCGCCGGGGGCCATGATCGCGGTGCCCTTGGCGTGTACCGCGGTGGCCCCGGCGAACATTGCCTCGACGCTGAAGCCAAAGTGCCTGAGCACCATGAAGGCCATGAAGCTGGTGCCGAACAGCAGCATCACCGCCTTGATGATCTGCACCCAGGTGGTGGCCAGCATGCCGCCGAAGGTCACGTAGAACACCATCAGCACCCCCACCAGCATCACCGCATAGAGGTAGCTGATGCCGAACAGCAGTTCGATCAGCTTGCCGGCGCCGACCATCTGCGCCACCAGGTACATCAGGGCCACGGTCAGGGTGCCGAAGGCCGATGTCAGGCGCACCGGGGTTTGCTCCAGGCGGTAGGAAACCACGTCGGCAAAGGTGTACTTGCCCAGGTTGCGCAGGCGTTCGGCGATCAGGAAGAGGATGATCGGCCAGCCGGCCAGTACCCCCAGGGCATACAGCAGGCCGTCGTAGCCGTTGAGGAACATCATCGCCGAGATGCCGAGGAAGGACGCCGCGGAGATCATGTCGCCAGCAATCGCCAGGCCGTTCTGCAAGCCGCTCATGCCCCCGCCAGCGGTATAGAAATCACTGGCCGAGCGGGTGCGCAGGGCGGCCCAGCGGGTGACCCCGAGGGTGAACAGGACGAACACCAGGAACATGCCGATGGCGTTCCAGTTCAGGGGCCGGGCGGCGCCTTCTGCCGCCAGTGCAAGGTCGCAAAGCAGCAGGCCGGGCAGCAGGAATGACAGCGACAATGGCTTCATTGGGCGCACTCCTGCTTGAGCTTTTCATTCAGTGGGTCAATCACATGGTTGGCGCGGTAGACATAGAAGCCGGTCAGGGCGAAGGCCAGCAGCACGATCGCCACACCCACCAGCATGCCGACCGTGGTCACCCCGCCGCTGAGGGACTGGCCCAGGGTGCTCGGGGAAAACGCCACCAGCAGCACGAAACCGTAATAGATCAGCAGCATGGCCAGGGTCAGGGACCAATAGAGCTTCTGTTTGCGTCGCACCAGCTGGATAAAGTCCGGGTGCAGGCGAATCCGTTCTATTTCTTGCGGGGTCATTGGGCACGCTCTCTTGCTGTTGTTATTGTTCGGGCGTTGCAACTCGCGAGCGCCAGCACGCCTGCGCTCGCAGTGTTCTAGAGCTGGTCGAAGTCCAGGACCACCTTGTCGCTGATCGGGAACGACTGGCAGGACAGCACGTAGCCGGCCGCTACTTCGTAGTCCTCCAGGGCGTGATTGCTGTCCATCTCCACTTCACCCTCGATGACCTTGCACTTGCAGGTGGAGCAGACCCCGGCCTTGCACGAGTACGGCAGTTCGGCGCCCTGGGCGTTGCCGGCCTCGAGGATGCTCTGGGTGTTGCGCGGCAAGTCGAAGGCCAGGGCGCGGCCGTCGCTGATCACGGTGATCTGGCTGGTGGCAGCATCGATCTGTCGTGCAGCTTCCCGGGCCTCGCGCTTGTACTCGCTGCCAGCGGCGGCAAACAGTTCGAAGTGGATGCGCGCGGCGGGCATGCCCTTGGCCTTGAGGCTGTCGCGCACGGTTTCGGTCATGGGCTGCGGGCCGCAGATAAAGGCCGCGTCCAGGCTCTTGACGTCGAGCCAGCGGGAAAACAGCTGCTGGCATTTGTCGGCATTGATCCGGCCGTTGTAGAGGTCGATGTCTTGCTGTTCGCGGCTGAACAGGAAAATCAGGTTGAGGCGCTGCAGGTAACGATTCTTCAGGTCTTCCAGCTGTTCGCGAAACAGCGCGCTGGAGCTGGAGCGGTTGCCGTAGAGCAGGGTCAGGCGGCTGTGGGGTTCGGTTTCCAGGGTGGTCTTGATGATCGACAGGATCGGCGTGATGCCGCTGCCGGCGGCCACGGCCAGGTAGTGGCCGTGGCGGGCCGGGTCGAGCTCGACGTGAAACTGCCCCGCAGGTGGCATCACCTCCAGCTGCTGGCCGGCCTTGAGTCGCTCATTGGCGAAGGCCGAGAAACGCCCGCCGGCCACGCGCTTGATTGCAACGCGCAGCTCGCCATCGTTGACCCCGGTGCAGATCGAGTAGGAGCGGCGTACTTCCTCGCCGTCCAGCTGGGTGCGCATCACCAGGTGCTGGCCCTGGGTGAAGTGGAAGCGCTGTTGCAGGTGCGGCGGGATCTCGAAGGCGATGGACACGGCGTCACGGGTTTCGCTGCGCACATCCTTGATGGTCAGGCTGTGGAATTTACTCATGCTGATTCTCCCTCTGACACGGCCGCTGGCCGTTCAGATGCACTTGAAATAGTCGAACGGTTCCAGGCAGTCGCGGCAGCGGTACAAGGCCTTGCAGGCAGTGGAGCCGAACTCGCTGAGGCGCTCGGTGTGCTCGCTGCCGCACTGGGGGCAGGCCACCTGTGGGCGTTGTCCGAGGAGGCTGCGCTTGCTGGTGCTGAACTCCGGCGGGGCGATGCCATAGGCCCGCAGGCGCTCGCGGCCTGCGGCGGTGATCCAGTCGCTGCTCCAGGCCGGGGTCAGCTTGCGTTGCAGGTGCGGGGCGCGAAATCCGGCGAGCTCCAGGGCTGCGCGGATGTCGCTTTCGATCACCTCGGTGGCCGGGCAGCCGGAGTAGGTCGGGGTCACCACCACGTGCAAGTGGCCTGCGCGCCAGTCCAGGTCGCGGACGATGCCCAGGTCGACCACGCTGACCACCGGCACTTCCGGGTCCATGATCTGGTTCAGGGTCGCCCAGGCCGCCTGCAGGTCGCCGGCCTGTAGCGCGCGGGCACCCTGGTCGCTGGCAATCAGTTCACCAGGTCGCATCGGGGTAGGCTCGCGGCAGGGACTGCATGTGCGCCAGCAGGATGCCCAGGTGTTCGCTGTGCAGGCCGCGGCGGGCGTCAAGGTAGAAGTAACTGGCGGCAGCGGGCACCGGCAGGGTGGCGTTGGCGAAGGTCTCGGCCACCTGGGCTTGCCAGGCCGCGGCCACGGCGGCGGGGTCGGGTATCAGGCGCGCCTGGTGCAGGCGGTTCTCGCCGTCATCGGGGCTGCTCAGCTCCACGGTGAAACGCCAGAGCAGGGGGATGGCGTCGAGCATCCGCTGGTGGCTTTCCTCGGTGCCGTCGCCCAGGCGCTCGACCCATTCGGCGGAGCGGCGCAGGTGATAGGTGGCTTCCTTGACGGCTTTGGCGGCGATCCCGGCGATGCGCTCGTCCCGGCTCTGGCCCAGGCCCTTGAGCACCTGCAGGTGCCAGGCGTCGTACAGGAACTGCTTGAGCATGGTCACGGCAAAGTCGCCGTTGGGCTGCTCCACCAGCAACAGGTTGCGGTAGGCACGTTCGTCGCGGTGGAACGCCAGGCGGTCGGCATCGCGGCCGTCGTCCAGCAGTTCAGCGGCGTAGTCCAGCCAGTTGCGGGCCTGGCCCACCAGGTCGAGGCCGACGTTCATCAGCGCCAGCTCTTCTTCCAGGGCCGGCGCGCGGCCACACCATTGGCACAGGCGCTGGCCCTGGATCAAGGCGCTGTCGCCCAGGCGCAGCAGGTAAGGGATCAGATCGGATTGAACGGTCATGGCAGGCCTCACATGTGTCCGACTTCAGGCGGCAGCTGGTAGAAGCTGGCGTGGCGGTAGACCTTGTCGTCGGCGGGGTCGAACAGGGGTTCCTTGTCGTCCGGCGAGGAGGCGACGATCAGCGCCGACGGCACCACCCACAGGCTCACGCCTTCGCTGCGGCGGGTGTAGAGGTCGCGGGCGTTGTCCAGGGCCATGGTGCTGTCGGCGGCATGTACGCTGCCGACGTGCTTGTGGTTGAGGCCGTGCTTGCTGCGCACGAAGACTTCGAAAAGGGTCCATTCAGACATCGGGGTGGCTCCACATCAGGCACTGGATCGAGGTTGGGCGAATCAAGCGGCGTTTTTATTGGTTTTCTTGCGAGCGTGGGCGACCGCGGCCGCGCGCACCCAGGCACCGTCCTCGATGGCCTGGCGCCGGGTGGCGAGGCGCTCCTGGTTGCACGGGCCATTGCCCTTGAGCACTTCGTAGAATTCCTCCCAGCGGATCTCGCCGAAGTCGTAGTGGCCGCGCTCGGCGTTCCACGCAAGGTCTGGGTCCGGGCAGGTGCAGCCCAGCAGTTCGAGCTGCGGGATGGTCTGGTCGATGAAGCGCTGGCGCAGTTCGTCGTTGCTCTGGCGCTTGATCTTCCAGGCCATAGACTGGGCGCTGTTGGGCGAGTGTTCGTCGCTGGGGCCGAACATCATCAGGGCTGGCCACCAGAAGCGGTTGATGGCGTCCTGGACCATGTCCTTCTGCGCCTGGTTGCCCTCGCGCATCATGGTCAGGAGGATTTCGTAGCCCTGGCGCTGGTGGAAGCTCTCTTCCTTGCAGATGCGCACCATGGCCCGGGAGTAGGGGCCGTAGGAGGTGCGCTGCAGCACCACCTGGTTGACGATCGCGGCGCCGTCCACCAGCCAGCCCACGGCGCCCATGTCGGCCCAGTTCAGGGTCGGGTAGTTGAAGATGCTCGAATACTTGGCTTGGCCGCTGTGCAGCTTGGCGACTTCCTCGTCGCGGTCGGCGCCGAGGGTTTCCATGGCGCTGTACAGGTACAGGCCGTGGCCGGCTTCATCCTGGATCTTGGCCATCAGTTGCAGCTTGCGCTTGAGGGTCGGGGCCCGGGTCACCCAGTTGCCTTCGGGCAGCATGCCGACGATTTCCGAATGGGCGTGCTGGGAGATCTGCCGGATCAGGGTCTGCCGGTAGGCCTCGGGCATCCAGTTCTTGGCCTCGATCTTGATCTCCCGATCGATCTTTTCCTGGAAGGCGCGTTCCTGCTCGGACATCTGCTCCAGCGACTTGACGTGCTTGACCCCCGTTTCTACCAGCTGTGCGTACATGCAGTGTCTCCCGGGTTGAAGGTGTGGGTGGGCATGGAGATGTTTATATGTGATACACAAATAAATATCAAACATAAAAAATGGTGTCGTATTGTTTTTTCGTATCAGATTCCCGGCAACCCGGTGCACCAGGCAAAAAAAAGCCCCGTTTGCACGGGGCACAACGCTACGTCTGAAAGCTAGCGACGGTTATCGATAACCCGGCACGCCTTGCCTTCCGAGCGCTTGATACTGAAGAGCGGTTGCAAAACGATACGTGAGCTGATGCCGATATGGGTCTTTATGTGGCGACTCAGATCGCCGCAGAGGGTGCGCTGCTGTTCGTCGCTCAACTGCTGGTGCTCGCTCTTGAGCTCGACGTGGATGTCGACGCTGTCGAGGTTGCCGTGGCGATACAGGTGGATTTCGTAGCAGGGCGCCAGTTGCGCAATCTTCAGGACCTGTTCCTCGACCTGGGTGGGGAACACATTGACCCCGCGGATGATCAGCATGTCGTCGCTGCGTCCGGTGATCTTGTCGATGCGGCGCATGGGCCGTGCCGTACCCGGAAGCAGGCGGGTCAGGTCGCGGGTGCGGTAGCGGATCATCGGCAGGGCTTCCTTGGTCAGGGAGGTGAGCACCAGCTCGCCCATTTCCCCATCCGGCAGCACCCGGCCACTCTGCGGGTCGATGATCTCGGGGTAGAAGTGATCTTCCCAGAGGGTTGGGCCGTCGCGGGTTTCTGCGCACTCCATGGCCACCCCGGGGCCGATGATCTCCGACAGGCCGTAGATGTCCAGGGCGCTGATGCCCAGGCGCTGCTCGATGGCGCTGCGCAACTCGTCGGTCCAGGGTTCGGCGCCGAAGATCCCCAGGCGCAGGGCCAGCTGGTGAGGGTCGAGGCCCTGGCGCTCGATCTCGTCGGCGATGTTGAGCATGTAGGACGGCGTGACCATGATGATGTCCGGCTGAAAATCCTTGATCAGCTGCACCTGCTTCTCGGTCTGGCCACCGGACATGGGGATCACCGTGCAGCCCAGGCGCTCGGCACCGTAGTGCGCGCCCAGGCCGCCGGTGAACAGGCCGTAGCCGTAGGAAATGTGCACCTTGTCCCCGGGCCGGCCCCCGGCCGCGCGAATCGACCGGGCCACCACCTGGGCCCAGGTGTCGATGTCGTTGCGGGTATAGCCGACCACCGTGGGCTTGCCGGTGGTGCCGCTGGAGGCGTGCAGGCGCGCCACCTCCTGCATCGGCACCGCGAACATGCCGTAGGGGTAGTGGTCACGCAGGTCGGACTTGGTGGTGAAGGGCAGCTGGGCCAGGTCCTCCAGGCGCTTGATGTCCTGGGGGTGGGCGCCCTGGGCGTCGAAGCGCTGGCGATACAGCGGGACCTTGTCGTAGGCGTGGTTCAGGCTCCAGCGCAGGCGCTCCAGTTGATGCTGGCGCAGGTGATCGATGCTGGCGGTTTCCATCGGGTCCAGCAGTGTTTCGGGCACGGTTCTGGCAATCGGCATGTTCATGGCTTCACTCGAATTGTTGTTGTCTTGCAACCCACCGGCGGGTGGGTTCTGAGTGCAGGCTGTGGGACGTCCTGGGGACGCCTCGGGCAAATTCACTGGGCTGGCTTACAACCTCTCGATGATCAGGGCAATGCCTTGGCCGACGCCGATGCACATGGTGCACAGCGCGTAGCGGCCCTGGCGCTGTTCAAGCTCGTGCAGGGCGGTGGTCACCAGCCGTGCACCACTCATGCCCAGTGGATGGCCAAGGGCAATTGCGCCGCCATTGGGATTGACCCGGGGGTCGTCGTCCGCCAGGCCCAGTTCGCGCAGCACTGCCAGGCCCTGGGCGGCAAAGGCTTCGTTGAGTTCGATGACGTCCATGTCATCCAGGCTCAGGCCGGCCAGTTCCAGCGCCTTGCGCGTGGCTGGCAGCGGGCCGATGCCCATGATTCGTGGCTCGACCCCGGCCGTGGCCATGGCCACCACCCGGCCCCGGGCTCGCAGGTCGTGGCGCCGGGCTAGGGACGGGCTGGCCAGGAGCAGGGCGCAGGCCCCATCGTTGAGCCCCGAGGCGTTGCCGGCGGTGACGCTGCCGTTGCTGCGAAAGGGCGTGGGCAGCTTCTGCAACTGCTCCAGGCTGGTGCTCGCGCGGGGGTGTTCGTCGCTGCTCACGACCAGGGGCGGGCCCTTGCGCTGCGGGATGCTGACCGGGACTATCTCCTGGGCCAGGCGCCCGCTGGCCTGGGCCGCGGCCGCCCGTTGCTGGCTGCGCAGGGCGAAGGCGTCCTGGTCGGCGCGGCCGATGTTGAACTGTTCGGCGACGTTCTCTGCGGTCTGCGCCATTGAGTCGACGCCGTACTGCTGTTGCATCAAGGGGTTGATGAAGCGCCAGCCCAGGGTGGTGTCGTACATCTCGGCCTGGCGGGAAAAGGCGCTCTCGGCCTTGGCCATCACCAGCGGTGCCCGGGACATGGATTCCACGCCGCCCACCAGCAGCAAGCCGGCCTCGCCACAGCGTATGGCTCGGGCGCCGCTGCCAATGGCATCGAGCCCGGAGCCGCACAGGCGATTGAGGGTACTGGCGGGCACGCTGGCCGGCAGCCCGGCGAGCAGCGCCGACATGCGCGCGACGTTGCGGTTGTCTTCACCGGCCTGGTTGGCACAGCCGTAGATCACGTCGTCGACCTGGTTCCAGTCGATCTGTGGATGGCGACGCATCAGTTCGCGCAGGGGAATCGCCCCCAGGTCGTCGGTACGGATGGAGCTCAGGGCCCCGGCATAGCGGCCGATGGGGGTACGGACGGCGTCGATGATCAATGCATCATTCATGGGGAGTCTCCGGTGTCAGCACCTGGCCGCGCACTTTGTAGGACTTGCCTTGGAACAGGGCAATCAGCTGTCCCTGCTGGTTTTCGATGCGCACCGAATAGTGGCCGGTGCGGCCCCGCCGGCTCTGTTCATGGCAGTCGGCGGTCAGGGTGTCGCCCAGGTGCGCCGGGGCGATGTATTCGATGTTGCAGCCCATGGCCACGCAGGCCTGGTCGTAGCTGTTGCAGGCCACGGCGAATGCCGAATCGGCGAGGCTGAAGATAAAACCACCGTGGCAGGTGCCGTGGCCCTGGAGCATCTCGGGCCTGACGCTCATGCCCAGGCGTGCCATGCCGGGGGCCACCGAGAGCAGGCGCATGCCCAATTCGTTGCTGGCCCGATCCCGCTGGAACAGGCTTTGCGCGCAGCGCCGGGCTTGCTCCATCTGTTCTTGTTCAGTCATGCCATCCTCTCCCTTCGGCGACCCGGCGGCGGAGCAGCAGGGACGGTCGGTAGCGTTCCTCGCCATAGGCGGCCTGCAGGTTTTCCAGCACCTTGAGCAATTGCCCAAGGCCCAGTTGCTCGGCCCAGGCCAGTGGTCCCTGGGGGTAGTTGACCCCGCAGCGCATGGCCAGATCGATGTCCGCCGCCGATGCGACGCCCTGCAGCACGGCATCGGCGGCCTCGTTGGCAAGCATGGCCACGGTGCGCAGGACCACCAGGGCCGGGGTGTCGCTGAGCCGGCTGGGCTGCAGTCCGGCCCGTTGCAGCAGGGCGACCGCCTGGTCCAGGGCCTGGGGCTGGATGTCGTGGCTGCAACTGATGGCCAGGCGCGTGGCCTGCCGGTAGTCGGCTGCCAGGTCCAGCAGCACCAGGTTGCCCAGACCATCGGCGCGGGCGCGCTGGCTCGCCAGGCGCCCGTCACTGGGCGCCAGGACCGCATCCCCAACCCGCAGCAAGCCGCGCCCGTCGCGCCGGATCACCCGCACGCCCTGGGACTCCAGGCGCTGCACCAGGGGCTCGGCCCAGGCCAGGTTGCCTTCCACCACGCAATGCCCGACCTCGACCTGGCTGTGCAAGGCACGGGCGGCGGGGCGTTGCGCGCCATCGGCATAGATGTAGAAACCCTGGCCGCTCTTGCGGCCCAGATGGCCGGCGTCCAGCAGTTCCTTCTGCACCAGGGACGGCTGGAAGCGCCGGTCGCCGTAACAGGCGTCGAACACCGAGCAGGTCACGGCGTAGTTGATGTCATGGCCGATCAGGTCGGTGAGTTCGAAGGCCCCCATGGCAAAGCCGCCAGCGTCACGCAGCAAGGCATCCAGGGTGGCGCAATCCGCCGCGCCTTCCTGCAGCAGGCGCAGGCTTTCCCCATAGAACGGGCGGGCCACACGGTTGACGATGAACCCCGGGGTGGAACGGGCCTGCACCGGTTGCTTGCCCCAGGCGACCATTGTCTGGTGCAGGCAGTGGGCCAGGGCGGGATCGCTGGCCAGGCCCAGCACCACCTCCACCAGGGCCATTACCGGCGCCGGATTGAAGAAGTGCAGGCCGAGCATCCGCCGTGGCTGCTGCAGTCCGGCGGCGATGGCGGTGATCGACAGCGACGAGGTGTTGCTGGCGAAGATGCAGTCGGCCCGGCACAGGGCTTCCAGTTCGGCGAACAGTCCCTGCTTGGCTGGCAGCTGTTCAGCGATGGCCTCGATGACCAGGTCGCTGTCCGCCAGGTCCTCGAGGCGGTCGACGGGATGCAGCCGGGACAGAGTGGCTTGGCGTGAGCCCTCATCGAGCTTGCCGTGGCTCACCCGCAGGCCCAGGCGGCGGTCGATGTCGTCCCGGGCCCGGGCGGCGGCCCCGGGGCGGTTGTCGTGCAGCCATACCGGGTGCCCGGCCTGGGCCGCGACCTGGGCGATCCCGGCACCCATGGCCCCGGCGCCGACCACGGCAATGCGTGCGCTGGTGTTCAGTGCGGCCATGTTCAGCGCCCCTTGAACACGGGGCTGCGCTTTGCCATGAAGGCGCTGACGCCTTCGCGGTAATCCTCGCTGCGTCCGGCCAGGCGTTGCAGGTCGCGCTCCAGATCCAGTTGCTGGTCGAAGCTGTTGTGCAGGCTGGCGTTCAGGCTGCGCTTGATCAGGGCCAGGCCGTAGGTCGGTTGGCTGGCCAGGTGGCGGGCCAGGGTCAGGGCCTGGTCGCGCAATTGGTCGTCGTCCACGCATTGGTAGATCAGCCCCCACTGCTCGGCCTGCTCGGCGCTCAGGCGGTTGCCCAGCAGGGCCAGGGCTTTGGCCCGCGCCATGCCCACCAGCCGTGGCAGCAGCCAGGTACCGCCCGAATCGGGGATCAGCCCGAGCTTGCAGAAGGCCTGGATAAAGCTTGCCGAACGGGCCGCCAGCACCAGGTCGCAGACCAGGGGCAGGTTGGCGCCGGCCCCGGCGGCCACGCCGTTGACCGCGCAGATCACCGGCAACGGCAGATCGCGCAGCGCACGCACCAACGGGTTGTAGAACTGTTCGATGGACTCCCCGAGGTCCGGTGCGCTCTCGCCGGACGCGACCTGGCGATCCCCCAGGTCCTGGCCGGCGCAGAAGGCGCGGCCTTCACCGGTCAGCAGCAGGACACGAACCTCGGGGTTGTCGCGCACCTGCGCGAGGGCCGCCTGGACCTCGCCATGCATCTGCGGGTTGAAGCTGTTGAGCTGTTCGGGGCGATTGAGGCTGAGGAGGGCAACGCCCTCACTGATGGAAAACACGATGGTTGCAAATTTCATGGTCGGGACGCTCTGTGCTGGCTCGTGGGTAATCGGCGGCGCTGGGCGCCGTCTCAGCGACCGGTGAACTCGGCCGGACGTTTTTCCGAAAAAGCGGCAATGCCTTCCTGGCGGTCCCGGGTGCCGGCCAGGACGGTGAAGGCGTGGCGTTCGAAGGCCAGGCCGCTGGCCAGGTCGGTGTCCATGGCCTTGAGCAGCGCCTCCTTGGCCAGGCGGACGGCCAGCGGGGCCTTGCTGGCGATCAGCCGGGCCAGTTCGACGGCGCGCTCGACCACTTGATCGGCCTCGACCACCTCGCTCACCAGACCCGCCCGCAAGGCGTGCTGGGCATCGATGGCGACGCCGGTGAGCACCATCTGCATCGCCAGGGACTTGCCCAGGGTGCGCGGCAAACGCTGGGTGCCTCCGGCGCCGGGGATGATCCCGAGGTTGATTTCCGGCTGGCCGAAGCGTGCATCGCTGCCGGCGATGATGATGTCAGCGTGCATCGCCAGTTCGCAGCCGCCGCCGAGGGCGTAGCCATTGACCGCGGCCAGCAACGGCTTGCTGAACCCGCGGATCTGCTGCCAGCTGGCCTGGCGCGGATCGTTGAGGATGCCCACCAGGTCAAGCTCGGCCATCTCCTTGAGGTCGGCGCCGGCGGCGAAGGCCTGGCGATGGCCGGTCAGGACCACGGCTCGGGTATGGGGATCCTGTTGCGCCTCGCCCAGGGCAGCAGCCAGTTCGGCGAGCAGGGCCGTGGTCAGGGCATTGTGGGCTTGCGGGCGCTGCAGGGTGATCAGGCGGACACCCCCGGTCAGGGGTTCGACAGCAAGGTATTGAGGCATGGTGGATGTCCTCGGGGTGGCGCGGCCGTTAGCCGGCTCGATTATTGGATCGGCTCGGGAGCCGGTTTTCGCCGAGTATATCGCCAATGCGATACACAAAAACAATAGCGAATGATATTTAATGTGTCCTAATCGATCGTCGGTGCTACAAGACTGAGGCTGGGCATGCCCCGAGGCCAACCAACAGGTTCAGCGGCCAAAAGCTCGTGGGACAGCCAGCTTGCGGGCTGCTCGGGTGTTGCAGACGGGCCGCCCGGGATTTATCGCCCGGCTTGTACTTGCAGAAAATTCTGATACAAAATGTTCGGCATTGGCGAGTGGATTGCCCAGTTCCCATGCCTTGCCTTCAAGGAAACCCTTATGACCTGCTACAGCCTCGACGGCCTGACCCCGGTGGTCGATCCTAGCGCCTACGTACATCCTTCGGCGGTACTGATTGGCGATGTGATAGTCGGCGCCCATTGTTATGTCGGCCCCCTGGCGAGCCTGCGGGGGGATTTCGGGCGGATCATCCTCGAGGAGGGGGCGAACCTGCAGGACACCTGTGTGATGCATGGCTTTCCCGACAGCGACACGGTGGTCGAGCGCAACGGCCATATCGGGCATGGCGCGGTACTGCATGGCTGCCGGATCGGCGCCGACGCCCTGGTGGGCATGAACGCAGTGGTGATGGATAACGCGCATATTGCCGCCCGCTCCTTCGTTTCCGCGGCCGCCTTTGTCAAGGCCGGCTTCCACTGTGCGCCGCAATCGCTGGTCATGGGCACGCCGGCCCGGGTCAGCCGTGCGCTGAGCGACGAGGAAGTGGCCTGGAAGCAGGCCGGTACCCGCGAGTACCAGCATCTGACCCGGCGCTGCCTGGAGCAGATGCAAGCCTGCGAGCCCTTGTCCCAGGTGGAGGCCGACCGGCCGCGAATTGCCGGGCACAGCCTGCATCACCGGACACGGCAATGAGTCCGCCAAGCCGCAGCAACCGCCCGAAACCGGCTATATTCCTTCCTTTTTTCCTGGTACGTCCATGTCGTCCCTAGCGCCACTGAACCATCTGATCAAACGCTTCCAGGAGCAGACCCCGATCCGCGCCAGTTCGCTGATCATCACCTTGTACGGCGATGCCATCGAGCCCCACGGCGGCACAGTCTGGCTGGGCAGCCTGATTCAGCTGCTGGAGCCGATGGGAATCAATGAACGGCTGATCCGTACCTCGATCTTCCGCCTGAGCAAGGAGGGCTGGCTCAGCGCGGAAAAGGTCGGTCGGCGCAGCTACTACAGCCTGACCCTGACCGGTCGCCGACGTTTCGACAAAGCCTTCAAGCGGGTGTACAGCGCCGGTGTGCCGGCCTGGGACGGCGCCTGGTGCCTGGTGATGCTTTCGCAGCTGAATCCGGAACTGCGCAAGCAGGTGCGTGAAGAGCTGGAATGGCAGGGGTTTGGCGCGATGTCGCCGGTACTGCTGGCGTGCCCGCGCAGCGACCGCGCCGAGATCAACGCCACCCTGAGTGAACTCGGGGTCCTGGAGGACACCATTGTCTTCGAGACCACCCCCCAGGACGTGCTGGGCTCCAGGGCCCTGCGCCTGCAAGTGCGCGAGAGCTGGAACATCGATGAGCTGGCGGCTCACTACAGTGAGTTCATCCAGCTGTTCCGTCCGCTCTGGCAGGCCTTGCGTGAGCAGGAGCACCTACAGCCGGCGGACTGCTTTCTGGCCCGCCTGCTGCTGATCCATGAATACCGCAAGCTGCTCCTGCGCGATCCGCAGTTGCCGGACGAACTGCTGCCCGGGGATTGGGAAGGGCGGGCGGCGCGCCAGTTGTGCCGCAATATCTACCGCCTGATCCAGGCCAGGGCCGAAGAGTGGCTGGGCACTGCCCTGGAAAACGCCGATGGCCCGTTGCCGGATGTGGGCGAGAGCTACTACCGGCGTTTTGGTGGATTGAACTAGAGCAGGGCCTGGCGAATGCCTGTGCTCGATGCCGTTCAGGCGCAGGCCACGCGGGTGGCGGTGTGTCGCGGCTGAAAAACAGCCGAAACCGCCTGTATCCGAAATAGTCATTGACCGTTGAATTTGTCCTGTTCTAGGGTCGCGCAAGTCTTTCTTGCAACTAGCCGAGCTAATGTTTCAGCGGTGTTGCAGGGGGATGAATCCACGCTGGAGTCCCAGCGTCTTGCAGTAAGGAGAGCACGGCCAGACACCAGCATTCGGTCTTGCATGGACAGCAGACAGATAAGGGAAATATCAATGAAGAGAATGCGCAAACTGGCTGCAGGGATGTGCCTGGCCGGGCTGTTGTGTACAGGGGCAAATCTGGCACTTGCTTCACAATTAGTTCCGGCACTGGGGTTGGCCAATGATCAATATGCCAAGGCGCCAGGGCCCTATAAAGTATCGACCAATGCGGTGCTGAGTGACTGCCGGGGTTTGCTCGGGGTGTTGGCCAGGATCATGTTGCTGGATAACAGCCTGCAATGTAATCAATCCTTTCCCTATGGGTTTTCCAACCCGATTTCAACCAGCGTCTATTATCCGGCGAATATAAAGGAGCTGGACAAGTTGCCGGTGGTCAACTTCGTTGGCGGGATTCTTTCGAACCAGGGGCAATACACCGATTTGCTGCGGTTGTGGGCCAGCTACGGGTTTGTCGTGATCATCTCCTCGGACTTCATCAATACCGCGCCGACCATGCATGTACTGGGGGCGCTGGAGTTGAGCACCCTCAATCAGGACCCGACCTCGCCGCTGTTTGGCAAGGTCGATCTGTCGCGCACCATAGTCGCCGGGCACTCGGCAGGAGGCGGGGCTTCGATCCTGTCCTCGAGCCTGCCCCCGGAGACCTTGAAGGCCATTGATCCCCAGTTGAACTACATTGGCTCGCTGCCGATCGAGCCCGGGCCTATTGGCCTGGGCTCCACGGTGCGAACCCCGACCCTGGTGCTCACCGGGGCGGCGGACGTGGTAGTGCCAGCCTGGGCCTGGCCACGGCTGTGGCAGGGCGGGCTGATCAGGACGGTGCCGGGGTGGAGCGCCACGGCTCATAACGCCACCCATTTCAGCCCGGTCAGAAGTGTCAGGGAAAACGAGTTCGCGGGGATTACCACGGCCTGGATCTTGTATCTCGGCAAGCATGATCCGGCGGCCAAGGAGTACTTTGTCGGCAAGGATTACAAGCTCGCAAAGGATCCGCAGTTTATCCGGCTGTTACTCAATCCACTTCGGGTCCAGCGCAATGAAGTGGCTGACGATCTTCAATAAATCGATGCCTGGCCATTGTTGATTGGCCAGGCGTGCATATATGGCAGGGGCAGGAAAGTGCACTAACTGCCCCTGCTTGTGTGCCGGCGCGAGGAATAACCATTGACCGGCTTTGGCGGGCTGGCGCTATTGATGAAAGTGCCGCTGGCGCTGTGTATTTGCAGCAGGAAAAAGCTCGGGTGTTTTGTTCATGAAATATTCTCCTTGCTGCTGGAAGTTTTGGGTTATTGGCGAGGCGCTGCAGTAAGCTGTTGAGCAGGTTATTAAGTAACTGCAATAGCAATGTCACTGCATTGTTATTTGAAGTGAATACCTTGCGTACAGCGTTATATATCGCGCTGCAATCACAAGGACCCAATAACCCATGCCCAGTCTTACACGCAGGAAGCTGTTGCAAGCGGCCGCCATCGGTTCGTTCTTTTCATCCTTGCCGGTGTCCATCCGCCAGGCCCTGGCAATACCCGCCAACAACCGCAGCGGAACCATCAAGGACGTTGAACATGTGGTGATCCTGATGCAGGAAAACCGCTCTTTCGATCATTACTTCGGCACGTTCCCCGGTGTGCGCGGTTTCAGTGACCGTTTCACCATTCCGTTGCCCGGCCAGCGCGACATCTGGGAGCAGCAGGGCAAGGGCCGCCTGGTGATGCCGTATCACCTGGACAGCAGTCGCGGCAATGCCCAGCGGGTCAGCGGTACGCCCCATTCCTGGGCCGATGCGCACTCGGCCTGGAGCGATGGGCGCATGAGCGCCTGGCCAACCCACAAGACCACGACATCCATGGGCTACTACCGCGAGCAGGAACTGCCGTTCCAGTTCGCCCTGGCCAACACCTTCACCCTGTGTGACGCCTACCACTGTTCGGTGCATGCCGGCACCAACCCCAACCGGCTGTTTCTCTGGACTGGCAGCAATGGCCCGAGCGCAGGGCAGGTGGCCGCGGTCGTCAACGAATGGGATGGCCCAGGCGCGGTGAACGTCGGCTACACCTGGAAAACCTACCCGGAGCGCCTGGAGGAGCAGGGCGTCAGCTGGAAGGTCTATCAGCACCTGCCGGACAACTTCGGCGACAACCCCCTGGCCGGCTTTCGCCAATACCGCGCTGCCAGCGTGCAGGTGGGCAACCCGGCGCAGCCGCCGAAGGACTTCAACGCCTTTGTGCCCTACAGCGATGCCTTGAATGCCGTGGCGCCGCTGTACAAGGGCAATGGCAATACCCTGCCGGCCAGCAGCGGCAGCAACCTGGAGGCGATCATTGGCGGGTTTCGCAATGACGTGCAGGCGGGCAAGCTGCCCCAGGTCAGCTGGATTGTCGCGCCGGCCGCCTATTCCGAGCACCCCGGGCCATCGAGCCCGGTGCAGGGCGGCTGGTTCGCCCAGGAGATTCTCCAGGCGTTGACCTCCAACCCCGAGGTCTGGAGCAAGACCGTATTGCTCCTGACCTACGATGAAAACGACGGCTTCTTCGACCACGCGCCGTCGCCCTCGGCACCTTCCCAGCGCCCGGACGGCAGCTTCGCCGGCAAGTCCACCCTGGGTTTCGACAGCGAGCTGTTCAAGCATCCGGCGCCTGCCGGTTCGACCCAGCAACCGCGGCCCGATGGCGGTGTGTACGGGCCGGGGCCGCGGGTGCCGATGCTGGTGCTGTCGCCCTGGAGCCGGGGTGGCTGGGTCAATTCGCAGGTGTTCGATCACACCTCGGTGCTGCAATTTCTGGAAAAACGCTTTGGGGTCAGGGAAACCAACATCAGCCCCTGGCGGCGGGCGGTATGCGGCGACCTGACGTCGGCGTTCAACTTTGTCGACCCCAACCACGAGATCCTGCCGGCACTGCAGACTACCACCCGGCAGGCCGCCGACAGTTTGCGCCAGCGCCAGGAAAAGCTCCTGCCGGTGCCAGTACCTGCGGCCAGCCAGCAGTTGCCACCGGAGCAGAAACGCCTGTCGCGACCGTCACGGGCATTGCCGTATCGGCTGCATGTCGACAGCCGGCTCGACCCCAAGGCGCGCACCTTGACCCTGAACCTGCAGAACACCGGTGAGCAGGGAGCGGTGTTCCACGTCTATGACGCTTTGCACCTGAACGATATTCCGCGGCGCTACACCGTGGAGGCCGGCAAGGCGCTCCAGGACAGCTGGCCGGTGCTGGAGCGCTATCAACTCTGGGTGCTGGGGCCCAACGGCTTTCACCGCAGCTTTCATGGGCAGTTGCAAGGGCATCAGCCCGAACTGCTGGTGACGTCGAGCAACCATCAATTGCAACTGACCTTGAGCAATCCGGGCAGTCGTGAGCTGTCGATCAGCATTGATCGCTGTCCCTATAGCCAACAGGGGCCCTGGACCCTGGCAGTACCGGCCGGCAGGGAAGTGCGTCAGGTCTTTGCCTGTGACTCTGCAGGTGGCTGGTACGACTTGACGTTGCACAGCGACGGCGGCTGGTTGCGCAGGGTTGCCGGGCGCCTGGAAACCGGCGCCCACAGCATCAGTGATCCACTGATGGGCAAGGCGTGAGCTGGCGGAGCGAGCGCTTGCGGCAAGGGCAAACCCTTGCCGTCGACAGGGCGCAACAGTACTAACAGGAGGTTTTTATAACAGGCAGGACAACTAATGCCTCAAGGCAGAAGTTATTGAGTACGAATAAATAGATAGCGTGCTTAGTTGTTGCTCAGTGAATAACGGATCACCCGTCGGGGTGATCCGTTAATAGCATCCCTTACTTGGGCATCGCCCAGGACAGCAGGGTGTAACCGTCCTGGCTGATTTCGGCCCGGGCCTGCTTGAGCAGGTCTTCCAGTTGCGCCGGATCGGAGTAGGCGCTGCTGGGAATCTGGGTGTGACCGATACGGGTGCTGGTACGGTCGATGACGGTCAGGCTCAGCTCGCCGTTACCGTCCTGTGGGGCCCAGGCCACGCATTGGAAAGGCTGGAATGCGCGGTCGGCGATCAAAAGTGCTTCGTTGATACGGAGCGGGGCGTTCATGGGGTCTTCTCTCTATGTGCCCAATCAGATGATGTGCCGTCGGTTGGGCTGACCGTTCGGCTGGATACTTGTACTGATGCACTGAGGTGGGGAGCGGGTCACATGGAAAAACAACTTTTTACAACTTCCAGGCCTGAGCCTTGTGGCAGAGCCCTTAGTTACGGGGATTTGAAAAAACAGCTGCGACAATCAGTCGCTCGGTTGGCCACTGCAGCCTGACCTTAGTTCCTTTGGTAAGCAGCGCTATAAGCAAACGATACATTCCGGTGTCAAGTTCTTGCTAATGTTACAGCCAGGTTTGCCAAACCACTGTTTCTAATAACTTTTCCCTTCCCTGGCAGCGAGGAATCTTCATGCTCGAAGCCCCCGTGCAGCGGCGCTTGCTGGTGGTCGATCCCTGCGACGATTGTCATCGTCTGTTACCGGGATTGCGCAGCATTGGTTGGGACGTCGACAGCTGTGACCTGGAATCCGCCCGCGAGCGTTCTTGCGATGTCGGCTTGCTGCGCCTGCAGCCCTTTCATCTGGAACGTCCGGAAGCGGTCAAGGACCTGATCAGCCACAGCGGCACCGAGTGGATCGCCGTGTTGAGCCAGGAAGTGTTGCGGTTGCAGAAGGTCGGTGACTTTGTCTGCGAGTGGTTCTTCGATTTTCATACCTTGCCGTTTGACGTGTCGCGGGTCCAGGTGACCCTGGGCCGAGCGTTCGGCATGGCGCGCCTGCGGGGCCAGGGGTCGATTCATGTGGACCAGCCCGAGCACGAGTTGCTCGGTGACAGTCGTTCGATCCGTGACCTGCGCAAATTGTTGAGCAAACTGGCGCCTACCGAATCGCCAGTGCTGATCCGCGGTGAAAGCGGCACGGGCAAGGAACTGGTCGCGCGGACCCTGCATCGTCAGTCACAGCGCCACGGCAAACCCTTTGTCGCGATCAATTGCGGGGCGATCCCCGAGCACTTGATCCAGTCCGAGCTCTTCGGCCATGAGAAGGGCGCCTTTACCGGTGCCCACCAACGCAAGGTCGGGCGCATCGAGGCGGCCCATGGCGGCACCTTGTTTCTTGATGAAATCGGCGACCTGCCGTTGGAGCTGCAGGCCAACCTGCTGCGTTTCCTGCAGGAAAAGCACATCGAGCGGGTCGGGGGCAGCCAACCGATTCCGGTGGATGTGCGGGTCCTCGCGGCGACCCACGTCGACCTGGAGGCCGCCATTACCAGTGGGCGTTTTCGCGAAGACCTCTATTACCGGTTGAATGTGCTGCAGGTGATCACCGCGCCGTTGCGCGAGCGCCATGGCGACCTGGGCATGCTGGCCAGCCATTTTGCGCATTTCTACAGCCAGGAAACCGGACGGCGTCCCCGTAGCTTCAGCGAGGCCGCCCTGGCCGCCATGGGCAAGCATGACTGGCCGGGCAACGTCCGTGAGCTGGCCAACCGAGTGCGCCGCGGCCTGGTACTGGCCGAAGGGCGGCAGATCCAGGCCAGTGACCTGGGGCTGCAGAGCCTGCAGGCCCAGGATGCCCCCATGGGCACCCTGGAGGATTACAAGCACCGTGCCGAACACCAGGCGCTGTGCGATGTGCTGAACCGGCACAGCGACAACCTCAGCGTCGCGGCACGGGTGCTGGGCATCTCGCGCCCGACCTTCTACCGTTTGCTGCACAAGCACCAGATCCGCTAGGGCGGGGAGAAGCGCCAAGGCCCGCTGCGATCGAGCAATCGCAGCGGGCCTTGGCGTTTGTGCGAGCGGGTTAGAAGTAGTAGGGGAATTTCAGGCTGAAGGTGAAGTCCGGTGCGTCCTGGGTCATGCCCAGGGACAGGTTGGGCACGATGGTCAGGTGGTCGGTGGCGGCAATGGTCATGCCGACGTTGAAATAGGCGGCGTTGGCATCGCTGGATTCCACTGACTGCCAGTCCTGGCCGGTGTACTTGATCTTGCTTTTTCTTTGAATCTGGTCAGACACCGAGAACGCCATGCTCATTTTTTCGTTCAGGGCAAAGGCGACGCCGGCGCCAATCTGGAAGCTGTCGCCCAGTCGCACCTTGCCGGGGATCTTCTCGCCGGCATTGGAGCTGATGTCACTGAACGATTCTTCCAGGTTGTGGGTGTAGGACAGGCTGCCGAACAGCACCGCCGGGTCGAACGTCTTGACCAGCGAGATCCCGGGGGTCACAGACCAGACGCCATTACCGGTTGGCAGGCTTTCAGGTACCACCAGATTGTTGTTGCTGGGGTCCGGCTGGATGAACTTGATACCGAAAGGATCCTTGCCGGTGGGCGCCTTGACCCGCACGCTGACTACCGCATCAGGCAGGGAGTCGGATTCGTCGAGGAACTTGTAGGCAACCCCGACGTTGACATCCCCCAGCGTCGGGTCTCGAGTAACGGTATTTTCCGAGATGGATTGGCTGCTGCCGCCGTTTGCGCCACCCGATTGATAAGTCGACTCACGATAGATGACTGGCGCGTTTATATCGAACTGCCAGCGGTTGTTGAGGTTGTAGCGAGCGGTCAGGTCGAGGGTCCAGGTATCGGACTTGATCCGATCCAGGTTGATGTTGCCCAGCAGGATCGAGTCGAGCGCCAGAAACCCGTTGAGGGTCAGTTGCCGGGTGTCGTAGCGGGCATAGGTCATGCCTGTTTCGAAGCTGAACTTGCCGCCACCAAAGAAACCGCTGGCTTCGTCGTAGAGGTTGGTCACACTTTGAGCTGGGGTTGAATCATCCTTGAGCGACTGGCCATAGCTAGCACCTCCCCCGGCAGCCCCTCCGGACGCTGCCGCAGCGCCTCTGCCAGCGACTTGCTGGTTGCCTTTGAGATCGGATGGCGATTTGGCCAAGCGCTTGGGAGTTGGCGCAGCGGGTTGGTCTTCGACTTGACGAACCCGTTGTTCCAGCACTGCCAGCGCCTTCTGCTGCACTTCGTAACGTTGCTTCAGCTCCAGAAGTTCCTGTTTCAGGGTCTCTACATCCGAGGCGGGGGCGGCTTGCAGCGTCGCCGCCGGGATAAGAGTGCTCAAACATACAACTGCGCGCAGTGAAACCGATCGATACATGAAATAAACCGTCCCTTGTAAACCCCAATGGTCGGAAGGAGCGTAGTTCAGAATTTTAAATTGCGTAGTCCGTTGAGCGTGGTCAGGTTGCAGTCCAGCGCGCCTTTACTGGGGCCGTTGTTTTGCAGGACTACGTTGAGTTGGGTCAGGTTGTTGACCAGGTTGCTGTTACCCAGCAGCCGGGTGTTTTGCAGGACATTGCCCTGGGCCACTTGCTGCAAGGTGCCGCCCTGATTGCTGCTGGCCAGAATGGCCATCTGGATCCCGCCATTGATCGCTGAAACCGAGACACTGCCGGCCGCGTTGCTGCCAGTGATGGTCTGGCCATTGAGCAGGGCTTGCCCTGGCGTATTGCTCAGGGCGGGCGCCTGGTTGGCTTCGCTGACATTGATACTGACGTTGTTATAGGCGCTGTTGCCGTCACCGGCGGCTCGCACTACCTGGGTCACGCCCTGGCCTGTGCCCAGGCCGGCGCCCCCTATCACGTTGCCTGTGCCCTGAGAGGGCGGACTGCCGTTACCCGCTTGATTGACGGTGGTGACATAGAACTGCGGGGTGACGGTGGATTGTTGAATCTGCAGGCTACTGGTGGCGCCAATCAGGTCGCCACTGGCGTTGCGCCAGGTACTGCTCATGACGATGCCGAAACTGATGATCCGTCCCGGCATCACATACCGTCCGCGCATCTGCGAGAGTTCCTGGTCCTGAACTTCGATGGGTTTGAAACCAGCATGGGCTGGAAGCGCTGCTGCCAGGCAAGCTGCAGCCAGCCAGTATGAAGTCTTCATCTGCCGCTCCCGGAGCGTCCTGCTCCCCTTTATCGTTGTGCACGCTTCTAGAAGAAGTCGCTCTGGATGAAACCGAAATCCATCAGTTCCGCGTCTTTGACCGGGTAGAAGGTGTCGAGCTTGTTCTTCGCGGTCAGCGGGGCGGGTGGGTCGAGCAAGGCATTGGCCTTGTCATAGCCTGGGCCGATGATGGCGAAGACGATGCCATTCCAGCCCTTGACGAAGTCTTCATGGGTGTAGCGCTTGTGACCCAGCACCGGGTCACCGATGTAGACCCAGTCTTTTTGCGCCCGCTGCATCACCACGAAGTGCTTGTAGCCGCGAATTTCCATCAGGACGACCACCGGAATGGTCACGGCCTCGAGCTTTTCCGGAGGAATCCGGTAGCCCCGGGCGCGCATGCCAATGCTTTCCGCGTAGCGTTTCATGTCCAGCATCGAGAACCCCTGAGTCTGAACCAGCTTCTGGTCCGAGTTCATCAGCATGCCCTTGATCACTTGTTCCTCGTTGACATCCAGCCAGTAGGCCTGGCGCAGGATGGTCGCCAGAGCCGCAGCACCACAGCTGAAGTCGGTTTTTTGTTCGACGATGTCGCTGAACTTGCGTTCACGCACGCTCTGCACTTGCTTGAAGATCAGGCCGCCGCCTGGAAGCCCGGCCACTGCCATCTGAGCTGCATGCACGGTGCCGCAAAGGCTCAACAGTAGAATGATGATCGCAGTTCGCATGATCGTTACGCCTGGTGAGACTGTGGAAAAGCCCCGTTTCCGGGGCTTTCGTTACGATTGCGACTACATGCAGGCTTTGCAGCCGGCGGCAATGGACAGCGAGTTGCTTTGTTGGTTGCCGACGCCGGCCGAGACGTTGGCGCCACCGTTGCCGGAGAAGCCGTTCATCGAGCCGGTCATGCTGGCGTTGTTGACCACTGGGTTTTTCCAGCCGTCTTTGGTCAGCACTTGCTGGGTCCAGTAGCCAGCCAGTTCGATCGTGCCTTGTTCTTTGAAGGTGAGTTTCTGATCGTCGTTGCCGTGGCCTTTGTTGTCGCCATAGCCATGGCCGCCGCCGTGATCATCGCCGCCTTCAATTTTGCCGCTGCCGGTGCCTTTGTAGGTGCCAGAGGCTACGAAGCCGCCAGTGAGGGTGTCTTTTTTGTAGGCTTGGACACCTTTGTTATCCACCACCAGGTTGGTCGAGGATTGGTTGGCCGAGGCGGCGGCGGTGGCTACGCGACCACCGGAAACGGCAATCGCCAGGTTGTTTTTCTGTTGGTTGAAGTCGCCGGAGGTGACGTTCATGCCGATGTTGCCGGAGCCGTTGTTGCCAGAGTTGTTGAGCACGGCGTTGTTTTGGGTGGAGGAGTTTTTCACGTAGTTGTTGTTGTTGACCTGGGTGGCGCTGGAGACGGCCACTGCACTGCCGAAGATGAAGGATTCATCGGCGGTGGCCAGGGCGGCGGCATTGTCTTGTTGGTTGCCGTCGCCGGCGGCGGCGTTGGCGCCCATGTTGCCGTTGGAGCTGTTCAGCGAGTTGTCAATCTTGGCGTTGTTGTTGGTGCCCTGGTTTTTCACCACGTTGGTGTTGCTGTTCTGTACGTCCAGAACGGCAGCGCCTGCGCCTGCGGTGATCTGCAGCAGGGTGTTGAGATCAGGACCCTGATTGCCGTGATCGTTGCCATGACCGCCGTTGTTGCCATGATCGTTACCACCTGCCTGAGCGGCCATTGCCATGACTGCGGCCAGGGCGAAAACCAGTGGTTTGAGAGCCATTGTGGGTTTCATGGTGTTTCTCCGGTGCTTATTAGTTGGTTAAGTGTTGGTACTTTCTAATTGCACTACGAGGGGTCAATCTGCGACCCGGATACTCAGGGTGTTAGCCATTCGGTTCCCCACCCCGGCACTCTGGTTCACCTGAATCACTCCACGGCTGCCGGTGAAGGCCTGGTCGCTGGTAACGACCTGGCGGCTGCCTTGCTGGGTGCCAGTTGCTCCTGAGTCTGGTAACAGCGCCACGTTCTGTTGTGACAGGGCGCTGTCGTCAACGCTTTGCGGATTGGCACTGATGCTGATCCGCAAGGCATTGGCCATCTGGTTGTTGGCCCCGGACGACTGGTTCACGCCCAGTGCGCCGTTGCCGTTGCTGAAAGAGTTGCCGCCGATGGTGCTGCTGGCATTGAGCGAGCGATCGGCTGGTGTTGTGAGTTTCTGGGGCACGCTGGTGCTGGCCTTGGCGTTGGTGCCAATGGCGATGGCCCGCACGTTGGTTTGCTGTTGTTGGTCGCCCGCGGCCTGGTTGATGTTGAGGTTGCCGGTGTAGGCCGAGCCGGAATTGATCAAGGTCGCGGTGTCCTGGGACTGGCCGCCGTTATCGGCCATGGCCGAGGCGCAGCCGAGGAGGGCGAGCAGGAGCAGCGTGCGTTTCATCTCAGCGGCCTCCGATGTTGTTCAAGGGCGCCATGCCGGAGCTGATGGAGCGATTGATCGAATTGGAGATCGACGCGCCCGAGCCACCCCCGTGGCCGGCGGCCATGCCGGGCAGGCCATTGGGATTGGTCACCACGTTGAGACCGGGGACACCGGTGTTGTTGGGCATCACGGCGCCGCGAACCAGAGACCCACTGTTGATCCCGGCGAACTCGTTGTCGCTCATTTCGCTGTTGAGCGTGCCAGTGACCAGTCCCGAAGGATTGGCATTGACCGTAGTGGGATTGGGATCGAGGTTCAGCGGGCGCCCGGCGGGGGTTGGGTGCACTTGGCGTTCAAGGACGATTTCGCCATTGCCTGCCGCCAGAACCGGAAGGCTGTACACCGCGCTGACAGCACAACCGATCAGCAACAGGTGGGTGAAGCTTTTATTCAGAGTCCCCACGGCGGTATTCCTTCTTCTCAGTGCTGGCCCTAGTCAGCGTTGCGAGGAAGAGAGCAGAAGCCGTGCCGCTTTTGAATTTCATAGCAGGTTCAAGGGGTTGCAAAAGATTTGGAGCGTAGCTGGGGGGAACTGTTTCATGGCTGAAACAAGCCCCCCCGACGGCCATTGGCCATAGCCGGCGCAAAGCTCTGGAACAGGGGTTGCTGCGGGGGTGTATCAGTGGCTTAACAGATTCTCCGGCAGCCGGCGTTAGCCAGGAAAATGGCGGCCGGATCGCCAGAGGAGTGTTTCAGGGATGGACACCGGTGGCCTTAAGGCGTGGTGCTCGGTCACGCCGACAGCAGCTGGCGGATCTGCTCGAAGGCCTGTTGCCGACGGGCTGGCCAGTCACCGCCAATGATGCGGAAAGGCTGACGGTGCTGCTGGAGCCAGAGCCGTGTGGCTTCAAAAAAGGCCTGGCGCTCGGCCAGTTGCGGCTGGCAGCGCTGGCCATCGTCGCTCCAGGCCACGTCGTCCGGCGACAGCAGCAGGTGCAGGTCGTAATGCCGGGCGAGCAATTGCGCTTCCAGCCAGGACGGGCAGTCACCGAACAGGGTCTGGCTCCAGAGCAGGTTGCTCAGCAGGTGGGTGTCGAGAATCAGCAATTCGGGCCGTTGTGCCCGAGCCTGATCCTCCCAGGCCAGTTGCCCGCGGGCAATCTCGGGGATGTCGGCCAGGCAGGTATCGCGGCGCTGCTGATCGATGAAGTGGCGCACGTACTCGCCCACCTGGATGCCACCGAAATGCGCCTGCAGTTCCGCCGCCAACCAACTCTTGCCACTGGACTCGGGCCCGGTCAGGACCACGGTCTTCACGATTGCAGCGCCGGGTCGGCGCGCCAGGCTCGCCAGCCCTGCACGGCCAGCAGGGTGAACAGGGCGTACAGCGCCGCTGTCAGGTAGAGATCCTTGTAGATGAACAGGCCGACGAAAATCACGTCCACGGCAATCCACAGCGGCCAGCACTGCACGCGCTTCTGCGCCATCCACCATTGGGCCACCAGGCTGAAACCGGTCAGGGCCGCGTCCAGCCAGGGTTGCGCAGCGTCGGTCCAGTGGGCCATGGCCGCGCCCAGCACCAGGCTGCCCAGGGCCCCAAGGCCCAATCCCTGGAGCAGCGCCGGGATTTGCAACTGGCTGACCGGACGCCCCTGATGCTGCTCTCCGCCCCGGGTCCACTGCCACCAGCCATAGAGTTGCAGCACGGCGTAGACCACCTGCAGCAGCATGTCGGAGTAGAGCTTGACCTCGTAGAAGATCCAGCTGTAGAGCAGCACCATCACCAGGCCGATGGGCCAGCACCAGGGGTTCTGCCTGACCGTCAGCCAGACGGCGATGACGCCGAGGGCAGCGGCAAACAGTTCAAGCCCGGACATGGCGGTTCCTTGGGGGAAGTGGAGAAGGGGGCGGATTGTACCCAGACTGGGCGCCGCACGTCAGGGCCTGCCCGAAAACTGCCGGGCTGTTGCTCGGCGGGTTTTCGGGCGGTTGCGGGGCTCAGACGCGAAATTGCCGGAGCAGACCGTTGAGCTGTTCGGAGAGTTCCTTGAGATGCCGGCTGGCGGCGCTGGAATGCTGGGCGGCCAAGGCCGTGCCCTGGGACAGGCCGGCAGCCTGGCCGACGTTGTGGTTGATATCTTCGACCACATGGGCCTGCTGCAGGGTGGCACTGGCAATCGAGGCATTCAGGCCGTTGAGGGTGCGCAGGGCCTGGCCGATGGCGCTCAGGCTGGCGCCGGCCAGCCCGGCTTGCTCGATGGTCAGTTGCGAGGCCCGGCTGCTGTCACCGATGACCTTGACTGCCGCTTCCGAGTGGTTCTGCAGGCGTTCGATCATGCCCTGGATTTCCGCCGTGGACTGCTGGGTGCGCTGGGCCAGCAGGCGTACCTCATCGGCGACCACGGCAAAGCCGCGTCCCTGCTCGCCAGCCCGGGCGGCCTCGATGGCCGCATTCAGGGCCAGCAGGTTGGTCTGTTCGGCAATCGAGCGGATCACCTCCAGCACGCTGCCGATCTGGGTGCTTTCCGCCGCCAGGGTGCGGATCACCTCCACGGCCTGGTCGATGGTCCCCGACAGTTGATCGATCTGTTGCAGGCTGCCGTCGATATTGACCTGGCCCTGCTGGGCCTGGGCCTCGGCTTCACGCACTTCTTCGGCGGCATGCTCGGCGTTCTTCGCCACGTCCTGGACGCCGGTGTTGACCTGGCTGATGGCCGCGGCCACCTGTTCCATCTGCTGGGATTGCTGCTGGCTGCGTTCCTGGGCCTCGGCAGCATTGCTGCCCAGTTCGCTGGAAGACTGCTCCAGGGCTCCGGCGCTGTCCTGCAACTGCATGACCACCCGACGCAGCTTGGCGCTGAAGCCATTGAAGTGCCGGGCCAGCTCGGTGACTTCATCCTGGCCGTGGGTATCCAGGCTGCGGGTCAGGTCGCTCTCGCCGCTGGCGATGTTGGCCATGGCGTGCACCGTCTCGCGCAGCGGATTGACGATGCTGCGCAGGATCAGCACCACCAGCGCGGTCATCAGCAGGGCGATCACCAGGCCAATGGTAGAGGCCCGCAGTACCTGGGCGCGGAATTCCTGCTGCAGGTCATCGATGTAGACCCCGGAGCCGATGATCCAGCCCCAGGGCTGGAACAGCTGGATATAGGAGGTCTTCTGCACCGGCTGCTCGGCCCCGGGTTTGGGCCAGCGGTAGTCGACCATGCCAGCGCCCTTGGCCTTGGCCAGGCTGACCATCTCGTTGAACACCTCAAAGCCGTCCGGATCCTTGATCGCGGCCAGGTTCTGCCCATCGAGCTTGGGGTTGGCCGGGTGCATGATCATCACTGGCGTCAGGTCGTTGATCCAGAAGTAGTCGTTCTGGTTGTAGCGCAGCCCGCGAATCGCCTGCAGCGCCTGCTGTTGCGCCTGCTCGCGGCTCAGGCTGCCGGCCGTTTCCAGGCCGTGGTAATAGTCCAGTACGCCGGCGGCAGTCTGCACCACATGCTGGGTTTTCTGCGCCTTGGCCTGGTACAGGTCGCTGTGGGTCTGCTTGAGCATCATCAGGCCCAGGGCCACCAGGGTCAGTACCGCGACGACCAGAATCAGCCACAGGCGCTGACTGATGGAGATCTTGCGTAAGCTGTTTATCATCCGGTCACTCCAGATTCTTGTTCTTGTCATAAAAGGCCGCGAGCATCCAAGCATGCCTGCCCCTTAGCGCCAACCCTACGGAAGTCCAATAACATCGCGGCGCATTTTGCGCATGTCTGTTAGGATTTCGGCGCCTTGAGGCAAAACCTGAACATTTCTGCAGATTTCACAGAATTTTCATGGGTTTGTGTTGATCTTACGGGCGCCGAATTCTCGGCTACGCTCGTCTCGCAGTGAACGTCTTGAATACTTAGAAGAAGAGGCATGCCAAGCGCATCGCCTCATGGGGGATTGATGGATCTTTGGACCGCCGCGCAGGCATTGATACTCGGGATCGTCGAAGGCCTGACCGAGTTTTTACCCATCAGCAGCACCGGGCACCAGATCATCGTGGCCGACCTGCTCGACTTCGGTGGTGAGCGGGCGATGGCCTTCAACATCATCATCCAGTTGGGGGCCATCCTGGCGGTGGTCTGGGAGTTCCGGGGCAAGATCCTCGATGTGGTGCTGGGTTTGCCGACCCAGCCCAAGGCCCGACGCTTTACCGTCAACCTGCTGATCGCCTTCTTTCCGGCGGTGGTGCTGGGGGTGATTTTCGCCGACCTGATCCACGCCTACCTGTTCAATCCCATCACCGTCGCCACGGCCCTGGTGATTGGCGGCATCATCATGCTCTGGGCCGAGCGCCGGCAGCATCAGGTGCACGCCGAGAACGTCGATCAGATCACCTGGAAGGATGCGCTGAAGATCGGTTGCGCCCAGTGCCTGGCGATGATTCCGGGTACTTCGCGTTCAGGCTCGACCATTATCGGCGGGCTGCTGTTCGGCCTGTCACGCAAGACCGCCACCGAGTTCTCGTTCTTCCTGGCCATGCCGACCATGGTCGGAGCGGCCGTGTATTCGGGCTACAAATACCGTCACTTGTTCCAGCCCGATGATTTCCCGGTGTTCGCCATCGGTTTCATCACCGCGTTCATCTTCGCCATGATCGCGGTCAAGGGCTTGCTGAAGTTCATTGCCAGCCACAGCTATGCAGCGTTCGCCTGGTATCGCATCGCCTTCGGCCTGCTGATCCTGGCGACCTGGCAGTTCGGCTGGGTCGACTGGGCGGCGGCCAAAGCGTGAAGGCGGCACGCAACGAACAGGGCGCCAGCCGCGGCGCACGTATTCAGAATCCGCGCGCCAAGCTGCTGGTGTTCGCAGTGCTTTGCGCGTTGCCGCTGTACGGTTCGCTGTCCTTGTGGTGGCAGGGAGAGTCGATCCTGCCCCTGGCGATCTACGCTGGGGTCAGCCTGCTGACCTTTATTGTGTATTGGCACGACAAGCGCCGCGCCCAGGCGCAGGGCCCGCGCACCCCAGAGAATGTCCTGCATGCGCTGGAGCTGGCTGGCGGCTGGCCCGGCGCTTTGCTGGCCCAGCAACTGCTGCGCCACAAGACCCGCAAGGTTTCCTACCAGACGCTGTTCTGGCTGATCGTGGCCCTGCACCAGGTGTTCTGGATCGACCGCCTGTTTGTGCAAAGCCAGCTGCCGAGCCTGTTCTAGAGCAGCAGGGCAACCTGTACCCGCTTGGGCAGCTTGCTCACCACCAATTGGTGGGAGCGCCGCAGCAGTTGCTCAAGCTCTGCTGCATCCAGCGGGTAGGGGCTGGACATGATGATCCAGTGCGCCCGGGCCAGGTAGGGCGCGGGGGCAATGCCCGGGCGGTCGACATGGCCGAGAAACAGTTCCTGGTCGACCTTGAATGCCAGGGAGTCGCCCCGCAGGTTCTGTACGGCGAACATCTTGTTGCCGGCAATCGAAAACACCCGCACGCCACCCCACTTGTAGTCTTCCCGCGCGCCCGGCAGGGCCAGGCAGAATTGCGCCACTTGTTGTTCATCCAGGGTTCGGGCTTTCACAGCAGTCGTTCTCCGCAGCTCTCGAAGGATTCGCTCAGGTGCTCGAGCCAGGCCCGTACGGCCGGCAGGACACCCCGTCGGTGAGGATACACCGCTTGCAGCCAGCCGCCGGGCAACGACCATTGCGGCAGCAGCTGGACCAACTGGCCGCTGGCCAGTTCTTCTTCGCAATACAGCATTGGCAATACCGTACAGCCCAGGCCTGCGAGGGCGCAGGCGCGACGGACAATGAAGTCGTCGATTCCCAGGCGTGCCTCCAGGGCCAGGTCGCAGGCATTGCCCTGTTGGTCCAGCAGGCGCAGGTGCAGCAGGCGATCGGCCTCCAGGGCACCGAGCAACGGCAGGCGCCGCAAGTCTTCGGGATGCTCCACCGGGTGCTCGCGGACAAAGGCCGGGGTGGCGACCATCACGGTCTGCGCCGGTCGCAGGCGGCGGGTGACCAGCAGCGGGTCCTCATCACCGTGCTCGCGCACGCGCAAGGCTACATCGACGCCTTCATTGACCAGGTCGACGCGGCGGTTGAGCAGCAACATCTCCAGTTGCACCTGAGGGTACTTTTCCAGGAAGCGCGCCACCAGCGGCGTCAGTAATTCATGGGCCAGGCCCACCGGGCTCGACACCCGCAGGCGCCCGCGGGGTTCGCTGGCCATGGCGGCCACGGCCTCGTCGGCCATTTCCGCGGCCAGCAGCATGGCCTGGCAATGACTCAGGTAGCGTTCGCCCACCGCGGTCAGTTTCAACTGCCGGGTGGTGCGTTGCAGCAAGCGGGCGTTGAGGCGCTCTTCGAGTTCGGCGATGCGTCTTGAAAGGCGCGACTTGGGAATGCCCAGCAGACGCCCGGCAGCGGCAAAGCCGCCGGCTTCCACCACCTTGGCGAAGTAATAGAGATCGTTGAGGTCTTGCATGAGGAGGGCTCGACTGTCCTGCTGATGGGACGAACTATCGCATTTTTGCTGACTAATCAGCCATTGATTTCATCTGTAGGATTGCCAACATCTGATCGCCCAGTGGCGGTCCTCACTTGGAGATCCCCCATGAAACTGTTGCATATCGATTCGAGCATCCTTGGCGACAACTCGGCCTCCCGCCAACTGAGCCACAGCGTGGTCGAGGCCTGGAAAGCCGCCCGTGCCGACATCGCCGTGACCTACCGCGACCTGGCCGGTGACGCTATCAGCCACTTCTCCGCGGCAACCCTGGTGGCCGCCGGCACTGCCGCCGAACTGCGCGATGCCGCACTGAAGCACGAGGCCGAACTCAGCGCCCAGGCCCTGGCCGAGTTCCAGGCGGCCGACGCGGTGGTGATCGCCGCGCCGATGTACAACTTCACCATCCCCACCCAGCTCAAGGCCTGGATCGACCGCATCGCCGTGGCCGGCCAGACCTTCCGCTACACCGAGGCCGGTCCGGAAGGCCTGTGCGGTGGCAAGAAGGTGATTGTGGTGTCCACCTCCGGCGGCCTGCACGTTGGCCAGGCGACCGGGGTTGCCCATGAGGATTACCTGAAAGTGCTGTTTGGCTTCCTCGGCATCACCGACATCGAGTTCGTCCGCGCCCATGGCCTGGCCTACGGTGAAGAGGTGCGCAACAAGGCCATGACTGACGCCCAGGCGCAAATCGGCGAGCAACTCTTCGCCGCCGCGTAAGGCTTGTGTAAAGACGCTTTCAAGCGCGTCGAGCACCACTAGACTCTGTATTCTGCTCACTGTGCAAAGTGATCGGAGTACGGAGTTTTTTGTTGTCTGTGTTTTCTGGCCCGGGTTATGCAGGGCATACAGTGATAGGCCCGGCATGTGCAGCCAGCATGAGCGGGCCATGTGGCTTCAAGCCTTGGCGGCAAGGGATGGCAGGGGCAATGGGCTTTCTTGATCCAGCAGCGAAGGTGGGCGTGAGATGAAACGTCTTGGTGCATTGTTACTGATCTGCCTGCTCAGCAGCCTGAATTCAGTCCAGGCCGCGCCTGCGCCACACCCGCACTGGAGCGTCGGTTTCCATGAGATGAGTTTTCTCGATCCCCTGGACCAGCAGCCGATGCGCGCCATCGCCTTCTATCCGTCCACCGGCATTGAGCACAACAGCCAACTTGAGGGCTATCAGATTGCGGCATCCCGGGATGCCAAGGTCGCCATCGGCCGTTTCCCGATGCTGATGCTCTCCCACGGCAATACCGGCACGCCCCTGGCCCTGCACGACCTGGCCACCTCCCTGGCGCGCAAGGGTTTTGTCGTGGTGGCGGTGATCCACCCGGGTGACAATTCCAAGGACCACAGCCGCCTGGGCACCTTGAGCAATCTCTATGGGCGGCCGATCCAGATTTCCGAAGCCATTACCGCGACATTGAGCGACCCGATGCTGTCGCCTTTCGTCAACGCCGACCAGGTGGGGGTCATAGGTTATTCCGCTGGCGGCGAAACCGCCCTGATCCTCTCCGGCGCCACTCCGGACCTGGACCGCCTGCGACGCTACTGCCTGGAACGCCCTGGTGACCATGACGCCTGCAATACCCAGGGTGAACTGATCGTCGATCGTGACGATCTGCAGCCAGTGGCCGATCCGCGGGTACATGCCTTGTTGCTGATGGCCCCGTTGAGCCTGAAGTTCGGTCGCCAGACCCTGGCCGGAGTGCATGTGCCGGTGCTGCTCTACAGCGGTGATGGCGATCAGTTGGTGGCCCTGGACAAGAATGCCGCGGCCCTGGCCCGCAAGTTGCCGGTGGCGCCGGACTTCAAGCTGCTGGCCGGTGCCGGGCACTTCGTGTTCATGGCGCCTTGCAGCGCAGAGCAACTGGCGGCGATGCCGGCCTTGTGCACCGATGCCGACGGCGTCGATCGCGAGGACATCCACCGCAATCTGATTTCCGAGGCCGGCAAGTTCTTCGCCCACACCCTGGGCAAGCCGAGCCGTGCCGGCATGCAAACCGCCGATCAGTGACTCAGGCGCCGTTGCGGCGCTTGAGCAGCAGCGTCAGGCCCAGGGCGGTGACCGAGAGCAGGGCGGCGCAGAAGAAGATCCACGAATAGCCGAGGTTCAGCGCCACTGCGCCCATCAAGGGGCCGGCGATGGCCAGGGCCAGGTCAAAAAACACCGCATAGGCACTCAAACCGGCCCCGCGGCTGCTGTTGGGCACCTGCTTGATGGCCTCCACGCCCAATGCCGGATAGACCAGCGACAGGCCGATACCGGTGAGCCCGGCCCCGACCAGCGCCCAGCCGGCGGACGGTGCAAGCCAGAGCAGGACCAGCCCCAGGGTTTCGACGCACATGCAGGCAATCGCCGATGCAAAACCACCAAAACGGCTGATGCTGGAGATGAACAGCAGACGCGAGCAGATGAAGCAGATGCCGAATACCGTCAGGCAATAGGCGGCGCCGGTCCAGCCTCGGCTCACATAGAACAGCGCAATGAAGGTGGTCAGGGTGCCGTAGCCGATGGATGCCAGGCTCAGGCTCGCGCCAAAGGGCGCAATGCGTCCGAATACCGCCCAGAACGCCAGGCGCTCACCGCGAACCACCGGGACCGAGGGCTTGTTGCGGATCAGCAGCAAGGCCAGTAAGGCCATGGCCGACAGGGCGATGCCCAGGCTGGCGAAGCTGTAATTCTCGACCATCTTCACCCCCAGCGGGGCACCGATGGCAATGGCGCCATAGGAGGCAATGCCATTCCAGGAAATCGACCGCGCCGTGTGTTCAGTGCCCACCTGGCCCATGCACCAGCTGATGGTGCCGACGCCGATCAGGCCCTGGGCCACCCCCAGCAGCAAGCGTCCGCCGAGCAGCACCGTCAGGCTCAACAAGGGCAGATGTTCCAGCAGCACCGACACCAGGGTCAGCACCCCGCTGAGGAGAATCCCCAGCAGCCCATAGATGATCGAGCGCTTGGTGCCCACGGTGTCCGACATGCGCCCGGCCATGGGCCGGCTGAGCAGGGTGGCCAGGTACTGCGAGCCGATGACCAGCCCCGCAACCAGCGCGCTGAAACCCAACTGATCGTGGACATAGCCCGGCAGTACGGCAATCGGCAGGCCGATGCAGAGGAACGCGATAAAGGTATAGAAGACGATGGAGACGATCTGCGGGGTGATCGCCATGGAGCTGGGGGCGGGCGTCTGTGGTTCAGGCATGAAGGCTCGTTCGCGGGCGGCGGTTAGAGACCGGCATCATCGCGTGCCGCGACGGTAAAAGAAAGCATGCTAACTATTTATCCCGCCCGCCGCCGGCCTCTATATAAGGAGGGCCACGCAAAAAAAAGCCCCATCACAATGGATGGGGCTCTTCAGGTGCAGCTTGAGGCTTGAAACTCGCCGCTGCCTTTAGAACATCACACCCTGGCTGCGCAGGTAATCATCGTAGGTGCCGCTGAAGTCGGTCACGCCGCTTGGGCTCAGCTCGATGATGCGGGTGGCCAGGGACGACACGAATTCGCGGTCGTGGCTGACGAAGACCAGGGTGCCCGGGTAGTTTTCCAGGGCCAGGTTCAGCGCCTCGATGGATTCCATGTCCAAGTGGTTGGTCGGTTCGTCCATCACCAGCACGTTGGGCTTTTGCAGGATCAGCTTGCCGAACAGCATGCGGCCTTGCTCACCACCGGAAATCACCTTGACCGACTTGAGGATCTCGTCGTTGGAGAACAGCATGCGGCCCAGGGTGCCGCGGATCATCTGCTCGCCCTGGGTCCATTGGCCCATCCAGTCGAACAGGCTGACGTCGTCTTCGAAGTCGTGGGCGTGGTCCTGGGCGTAATAGCCGACCTCGGCACTTTCAGTCCATTTCACCGAGCCGGCGTCCGGGGTCAGTTCGCCCACCAGGGTGCGCAGCAGGGTGGTCTTGCCGATACCGTTCGGGCCGATGATCGCTACGCGCTCGCCGGCCTCGATGGTGAAGCTGAAGTTCTTGAACAGAGTCTTGCCGTCGAAACCCTTGGACATCTGCTCGATGGTCACGGCCTGGCGGTGCAGCTTCTTGGTCTGTTCAAAACGGATGAACGGGCTGACGCGGCTCGATGGCTTGACCTCGGCCAGCTGGATCTTGTCGATCTGCTTGGCGCGGGAGGTGGCCTGCTTGGCTTTCGAGGCGTTGGCCGAGAAGCGGCTGACGAAGGTCTGCAGTTCGGCAATCTGGGCTTTCTTCTTGGCGTTGTCCGACAGCAGCTGCTCGCGGGACTGGGTCGCCGCGGTCATGTACTCGTCGTAGTTGCCCGGGAACAGGCGCAGTTCGCCGTAGTCCAGGTCGGCCATGTGGGTGCAGACGCTGTTGAGGAAGTGACGGTCGTGGGAAATGATGATCATGGTGCTGTTACGCGCCGTCAGGATCGTTTCCAGCCAACGGATGGTGTTGATGTCCAGGTGGTTGGTCGGTTCGTCGAGCAGCAGCACTTCCGGATCGGAGAACAGTGCCTGGGCCAGCAATACCCGAAGTTTCCAGCCGGGTGCGACTTCGGTCATCGGGCCGAAGTGCTGTTCCAGGGGAATGCCCAGGCCCAGCAGCAGTTCACCGGCGCGGGATTCGGCCGTGTAGCCGTCCATCTCGGCGAATTCGGTTTCCAGTTCGGCCACGGCCATGCCGTCTTCTTCGGTCATTTCCGGCAGCGAGTAGATGCGATCGCGCTCGGCCTTGACCTTCCACAGCTCCTCGTGGCCCATGATCACGGTGTCGATCACGGTGAATTCTTCGTAGGCGAACTGGTCCTGGCGCAGTTTGCCCAGGCGCACGTTCGGTTCCAGCATGACCTGGCCACCGGATGGCTCGAGGTCGTCACCGAGGATTTTCATGAAAGTCGACTTGCCGCAACCGTTGGCGCCGATCAGGCCGTAGCGGTTGCCGCCGTTGAACTTGACCGAAACGTTCTCGAACAACGGCTTGGCGCCGAACTGCATGGTGATGTTAGCTGTGGAGATCAATTACTTACCTGCCAATGATTTAGCGCTGGGGCGAATTCACAGGGCGCGATCTGGAACCTTCCAGGTCGGGCCGGTCTGGGTGTGGAACTGAGCCAGCGGACGTACGTCGAGCGCAACATTCCGGCGCCGGGGCCGGGTTGCTGAGCAAAGAGTGCGGGGTGCGCGTTGGAATTTGCGCGCATTGTCGCATATGTAAACGAGCAGTTGTATGACGCTGAGGCAGGGAATTTAGCCGGGAAGGGGCCGGCTCAGCTGTCGTCAGAGGGTGCGCGGGTGCTCGTCCAGCCCATTTACGAACCGCTGCAAGTGCAGCGCCGCCTCGGCTGGCGCTGCCTGGAGCAGGCAGTGGGGGGCATCGATCTCTACCCATCGGGCATCCTTGCGCAGTTGCCGGATCAGGGCACAAGCCGAGGGTGGCACCAGGCGGTCGGCCCGGGCTCGCAGGTACAGCAGCGGCACCTCTGATAGCCCCAGGGCCTGGCGTACATCCACGGCGATCACGGCTTGCAGACGGGCTTGCAGCACGTGCGCGGCAGGCTGGGCAATCGCCTTGGCCAGGGCGCGGCGCAACGGCTCCGTGGAGAAGCGCCCCAGCAACAGCGCGTCCAATGGCCATAAGGGCAAGCGTTGCAGGGGCAGGAACCTGAGGAACGGCTTCAAGGGGGCCAGCGCGGGGCGTGGATTGCAGACGAAACTGCAGCACAGCACCAGTCCCCGCAGGTTCGCCGGGCGCCTGGCGGCAAGGCTGACCGCCAGCGGCCCGGAGAAGGACTCGCCCAACAGCACGAAGGGCTGATCCTGCGGTATCTGTTGCAGCACGCGTTCCAGCAGTTGCGGGTAATCCAGGGGCTGGTCGTCAGGGTAGCTCAGGACCTGTACCGGCCAGCCCGGGCCCAAGGCCTGCAGCAACGGTTCGAACAGGCTGCCGGTACCGTCCATGCCCGGGAGCAGCACCAGGCGAGGGGGGATCGGGGAGGCGGTCATATCAGCGGTCCTTGCCGGGAAAGGGAGCGGGGGGCGGTGCGCAGGATACCTTGGGAAATCCGTCCGACCCAGCTCGGCGCCGTCGGTGAGGCCCCGGGATGAGTTTTGTTGAGCTGGATCAAAACCTGGCGCAGTACAGAGGGATTCCTACAGAACCACTGCACCTTTTCACAAATTTGAGTTAACCATTGGTTACAAAGTGTGGCTAAAATGCCTGCCGACGGCCGGACGCCGAGGGTCGGATCGGCGACCAAGACGATCGCCGATCACGTTTTTTTTCAACTCAGACGCTGCCATTTGCCTTCTGCCCCTCCCGGGGTTTTAGAGGCGCAGCACGCTCTCTTCTGAAGTGTGACAATTTCCGTGAAACTCATCATTGCCGCTGTATACGTTTTATCCATTGCGTACGTACACCTGCGGGGGCGCGTGCGCCACAAACTGGGACGCCAACTGAGTGATCACTCAACCTTTCTGGCCCCCATCAACTGCTTTCTCTACCTGTTCTCCAAGTTTCCCAACCGGCCGTATCTCGATCCCGCCGACTTTCCCGAGATGAATAAGCTCCAGGAGCACTGGGAAGAGATCCGCGCCGAAGGTCAGAACCTGATGCAGGCCGGCGCGATCAAACGATCGGACCAATACAACGACGTGGGGTTCAATTCCTTCTTCAAGACCGGCTGGAAACGCTTCTACCTGAAGTGGTACGGCGACAGCCATCCGTCGGCGATGAAACTGTGCCCGCGCACCACCGAACTGGTGCAGAGCATCGGCTCGATCAAGGCGGCGATGTTCGCCGAGCTGCCCCCAGGCTCGAAACTGGTGCGCCACCGTGACCCTTATGCCGGTTCCTATCGCTATCACCTGGGGTTGTCCACGCCCAACAACGAAGGCTGCTACATCGAAGTTGACGGCGAGCGCTATCACTGGCGCGATGGCGAAGCGGTGATGTTCGACGAGACCTATATCCATTACGCGGAAAACACCACCGAGCAGAACCGCATCATTCTGTTCTGCGATGTCGAGCGGCCGATGAAGTATCGCTGGGCCGCGGCGTTCAACGGCTGGTTCAGCCGCACGGTGATGTCGGCGGCCGGTTCGCCGAACGATGCCGGCGACAAGACCGGCGGACTGAACCGGGCCTTCACCAAGCTGTACAAGATCCGCCTGCGGGGCAAAGAGCTCAAGAAGCGCAACCGCACGCGCTACTACCTGGAAAAATGGGCGATCTTCGCGGCCTTGTTGTTGCTGTTCATCTACATCTGATTCTTCTGCCCTTCGGGCTATCTCCGCCGGCCGGCACCTGCAACTTCCGAGCTTGCAGGTGCCGGCCGGTTCATTCGCCTGGCGCCTGCCTCCCTGCCGGCAGCCGGTGTTACATGTTCTGACGGTTTATTTAGTTAACAAAGCCGAACCCTGGGCGTAGCGTGGAATCGAATCCGATACCTTGTCGCTCCTCAGGAGACTTGTCATGAACACTCTGGCTCGCGGGTTTGCCGCATTCATCGCACTCAGTTGCAGCGTTGGCGCAGCCTCGGCCGGCAGTGGCGGCACGCCTGCCTCCAGCCAGGTCCAGGGCCCGCTGCAGTTGGTGCAGAACCTGCCCAACAGTGGCAACAACAACCCCTACAGCAACCCGATCCGGCGGGCCAATCCCAATAGCATGCAGGGCACTCAGCCCGCTGGGCCGCCCGTGCGCGGGCCCAATACCGTGCCGATCGGGCGGCCGCCAACCCTGGAAAATGGCGGCATCGGCAATGGCTACCCGCGGGGCGGGGCGCAGCAGCCCAACCCCGCCCCCCAGGTGCAGAACCCTCGTGATACCGATAACAGCAACCGGCGCTGAGGCGCCCTTGTGTCGAACCGGCGGCTGGTTCACGCGCAGCGGCCATGGATTGTGATCCACAGAAGGAAGCGAGCATGTTGGGTAAAACCTTTTTCGCCGGGCTGTGCGCCAGTGTCCTGCTGGGCGTTGCAGGAGCGGCCTCGGCTGCCAGCAGCCAGTCATTTCCCAGTGAGCAGGGCACCGTGCACCTGACCCCGCTGGTTGAGGGCTTGAACCATCCCTGGGCCCTGGCCTTTTTACCGGGCAACCAGGGCATGCTGGTCACCGAACGGTCCGGAAGCCTGCGGCTGGTGAGCCCCCAGGGCAAGCTGTCGGCGCCCTTGAGTGGAGTGCCCCAGGTTTGGGCCAACGGCCAGGGCGGCCTGCTGGATGTGGTGCTGTCGCCGGACTTCAAGCAGGACCGCCTGGTCTACCTGTCCTACGCCGAGGGTGGTGGCACGGGAGGCACCGCCGGCACCGTGGTGGGCCGTGGACGCCTGGCTGATGACCTCGGCGGGCTCAACGACTTCCAAGTGATCTTCCGCCAGGAACCCAAGCTGTCCACCGGTAACCACTTCGGTTCACGGCTGGTGTTCGACCGCGATGGCTACCTGTTCATTACCCTCGGGGAAAACAACGAGCGTGCCACCGCCCAAGACCTGGACAAGCTCCAGGGCAAGATCGTGCGCCTGTACCCGGATGGCCGGGTGCCAGATGACAATCCCTTCGTCGGCCGCCCCGGGGTGCGCCCGGAAATCTGGAGTTTCGGCCATCGCAACCCGCAGGGGGCGGCGCTCAATCCCTGGAGCGGCACCTTGTGGGAGAACGAACACGGGCCAAAGGGCGGTGACGAGATCAACCTCATCGAGCGTGGCAAGAACTACGGCTGGCCCCTGGCGACCCACGGCATCGACTATTCCGGCCAGCCGATTGCCGAGGCCGGTGGCCAGACGGCGCCCGGCACCGTGGCCCCGCACCACGTCTGGGAAAAATCCCCCGGTATCAGTGGAATGGCCTTCTACGACAGCGATCGCTTCAAGCCCTGGCAGCACAATGTGTTCATTGGCGCCCTGGCCAGTCGCGAACTGATCCGCCTGCAGTTCGACGGCGATCGGATCGAACATGAAGAGCGCCTGCTGGGCGATCTCAAGGCGCGGATCCGTGATGTGCGCCAGGGGCCGGATGGCTACCTGTACATTCTCACCGACGAGGACCAGGGCACCCTGTACAAGGTCGGCTTGGACTAACCCTGCGCACCCGGCTAGACCTTGGCGCGCCAACCCTGGTCAGGGGCCCCTTGACCAAGAGGCCGCGGGAGCTTCAGCGCGCCTTCACTGGCAAGCGGCCTCTGGTGGATGGCGGGCGGGTGAGGAGAGCACCACCGCGGCCCGCAGCTTGTTGCTGCCGAAACTGCACATCTTGTCGAATTCGGCATGACTGACTGGCAGGTGCTGGCAATCCATCGCCTGGCGATGCTGGCTGTGGTCGACATCCGGATCGTGCAGGTAGACGAAGTCTTCATCGCAATCGGTGACTACCACCCAATGGGGGGCCTTGGAACGGGTCAGCCGGTAGCTGCTGATCAGCACCAGGGGCTGGCCCCCTTCGCTGAGCAACCGCGGCAGGTCCAGGGGGCCGCCGAGCGCTTGCTGGACATCACTGGCGTCCAAGTCCTTGCAGAATTCATCGTGGACCAGGCGCATCACGTCTTTCTTGTGCTCATCACGCACGCCATTGAGAAACAACGGACCGGCGCTGTTGACCTGCAGGCGCACGGCAAAGCCCCGGCGCCAGGCCGAAAGGGCCAGCCCCTGGGGGCTGCAACCGCCGTGGCCGGCGGTCATGAACACGGTGGTGGCTTCGCGCCAGATCTGCAGTTCCTCACGCCGTTCCAGGGGCCGTGACGGGTGCAGGGCGGCCATGGCCATCAGCAGGCAGGCCGGACCGCAGGTGAAGTCGGTGGTCTGCGGGTAGTAGGGCACGCGGATGCTGCGGCTCTCGCGGTGCTCGAGGATGCGCTTTTCCAGGCGCAGGGCATCGGCATGATCTTCGTAGTAGTCGTGGATCCGGGCAAAACGCCGGTAGCCGTGGCGTTCGTAGAGGGCAATCGCTGCCGGGTTGTCGCTGCGCACTTCCAGGCGCAGGTAGGCGCAGTCATGGGCCAAGGCACAGGCCTCGATCTGCTGCAGCAGGCGTTTGCCGACGCCGAGTCCGCGGGTGTCGGCGGCAATGGCGATGGAGTACAGGCGCGCCAGCGAAGTGCCGCGATGAAACAGCACCAGGGCATACCCCAGCAACCGTTCCTGGTGCTGGGCCACCAGCAGTTGGCCGTGGGCCCGGCTGATCATCCACTGGAAGCTGCGTGGCGTCAGTCGGTCACTGGTGAAACATTGCTGTTCCAGGGCCACCAGCGCCGCCAGATCGTCGGGGGTTGCAGTGCGAAAGACAAGATCCATATGACCGCCGTAAAAGTTGCGTAACGAAACGAGACTTCAAAAAAAGTTCGTGCTTAATAGAAAGGGTCAGGTTCTTCAGCGAGAGCGAACTTTATGTCAGCGGTACAAGGTCATTGGCGAGAAGTATCCGAGCAAAGTTTGCCGGCGGCAATCACTTCACCGATTTTATTTCCTGCGGTCGACAAGGTCTCCAGCCAAGTCATCATCATTGTCGAACGCAAGGAAGATTGGGCGTCCTACTTTCCCAGCGAAGGCATTCTCACGGCCCAGGAATACCTGGAACAGAGTCGCGAGCACGAGCCGGGCAAGCGGGTCCAGGTGATCAACCTGTGCCGCAGCTACAAGTACCTGGGGCACGGCTATTACTGTTCGCTGCTGGCCGAGGCCCGCGGCCACCGGGTGATTCCCTCGGTGCGCACCATCAGCGAGCTGACCCGCAAGGCCCTGTACGGGCTGGCCCTGGATGACCTGGATAAAACCCTGGAAAAAGCCCTGAGCAATCATCTCTACAGCGACACCGAAGGTTTTACCCTGACTCTTTATTTCGGCAGGACACATATAGAACCGTTGCAGGAGTTGGCGCGCCAGTTGTTCGAGTTGTTCCCCTGTCCAATTCTGCTAGTTGATTTCAAACGAACTAACGGCTGGCATATAGAAGGGGTGAAGTCCGGTGCGCTGCACAAGTTGCGAGATGACCAGGAAGATCAGTTCGCCAACTCCCTGGACAGTTTCAGCCGCAAGGTCTGGCGGCTTCCCAGGTCCCGACGGCTGGCCCGTTATGACCTGGCGATTCTCCACGATCCCGAGGAAGCGCTGCCGCCGTCCAACGCCCGGGCCCTGGACAGTTTCATCCGGGTCGGCAAGGGCCTGGGGATCGATGTCGAACTGATCGAGAAGAAGGATTACTCGCGCCTCGCCGAGTACGACGCGCTGCTGATCCGCGAGACCACCAGCGTCGACAACCACACCTATCGCTTCGCCAAGAAAGCCGAAAGCGAAGGGCTGGTGGTGATGGACGATCCGACCTCGATCCTGCGTTGCACCAACAAGGTCTACCTCACCGATCTGCTCAAGGGGCATCAACTGGGCATGCCCGCCACCGAGATCCTCTACAAGGAGCGACCGCAGGATTTCGAGCGGGTCGGCGAGCGCCTGGGCTTCCCCCTGGTGCTGAAGATTCCCGACGGTTGTTTCTCCCGCGGGGTGATCAAGGTCGAAAGCCAGCAGGCATTGCTGGAGGCCACCGCCGAGCTGTTCGAGCATTCGGTGCTGCTGCTGGCCCAGGAGTTCTTCTACACCGAGTACGACTGGCGCATCGGCGTGCTCAACCGCAAGCCGATCTTTGCCTGCCAGTACTTCATGTCCAAGGGCCACTGGCAGATCTACAACCACAAGGCCAAGGGCCAGGACATCAATGGCGAATGCCGCACCCTGGCGATCCATGAAGCGCCGCGAGCGGTGGTGGAGTTGGCGGTGAAGACCGCCAACCTTATTGGCGACGGTCTCTACGGGGTCGACCTCAAGCAGTCGGGCGAGCAAGTGGTGGTGATCGAAGTCAACGACAACCCCAACCTCGACGCCGGCATCGAGGACGCCTACCTGCAGGACGACCTGTATGCCCTGGTGCTGGAGGAGTTCGTCCGCCGCTTGGAACTCAAGCGTCGCGGCCAGGCCTGGTGAAGCGCCTGGCCGCTGTTGCAGGTCTTGGTGCGCTGGCAGGGGCCATGCCCATGGCGCGGCGCCGCTGCCAGGCGGCCATAGGTCCTACTGCGGTTGCAGGGTCAGCACTTCGTAGCCGTCCCGGGTGACCGCTATGGTGTGTTCCCATTGGGCGGAGAGGGCGTTGTCACGCGTGACCACGGTCCAGCCGTCCTTGAGCCCGCGCACCCGGGCGCTGCCCTGGTTGAGCATCGGCTCGATGGTGAAGACCATGCCTTCGCGCAGTTCCAGGCCGGTGCCGGGACGGCCGAAGTGCAGGATCTGCGGTTCTTCGTGCATCTGTCGGCCAATGCCGTGGCCGCAGTATTCGCGGACCACGCTATAGCCCTTGGCCTCGGCATGGGACTGGATGGCGTGGCCGATGTCGCCGAGGCGGGCGCCGGGACGCACCACCTGGATCGCCGCCCACATGGCCTCGAAGGTGCTGGTCACCAGGCGCTGGGCCTTGGGACCGACGCTGCCGATCAGGTACATCTTGCTGGAGTCGGCAATGTAGCCGTTCTTTTCCAGAGTGATGTCGATGTTGACGATGTCACCGTCCTTGAGCACTGCCTTGGCGTGGGGCATGCCGTGGCACACCACCTCGTTGATCGAGGTGTTGATGCAGTAGGGGTAGTTGTATTGGCCCTTGCTGGCCGGGCGCGCCTTGAGTTCATGGCGGATAAGGTGCTCCACCGCAGCGTCCAGCTCCAGGGTCGACAGCCCGGCGGCGACAAAACCATCGAGGAAGGTGAACACCTGGGCCAGCAGGCGCCCGGACTCGCGCATCAGCGCCAGCTGTTGCGCAGACTTGATCAGCGCCTGGGTCATGGGCGCCCCCTGAGCAGGTCGGGTTTGTTCAACAGCAGCTTGTTGACCAGATCGTTGTAGGTCAGGTGCGGGTTGAGCTCGGCCAGCAGGCCGATCTTGATCCAGAACTCGGCCTGGGCGTTGATCGAGCGGTCCATGGCGGCACTGGCCATGCGCAGTTGTTCGTGCAGTTCATCGGAGATCTTGACGATGCCCATGTGACGGAAAACCCTCTGGAGTGAATATACGAATCATATATGAATCGTATAATTCAGCTCAAGCGGCGGGCGGCGAGCGGCAAGAAAGAGGCTTGCGGCTGGACGCTGGATTCGCTAGTTTCTGCCCATGACTTTCCAAGCCTTTCGTTCCCAGCCAAGCATTATTACCGCCATTCCTTATTGGCGGGCTTGCTGACGACTGCACCCAACCCGCCCTGGAGGCGGGTTTTTTCTCTCTGTCTCCCGGGCTTCGAACACAGCCAGGAGAACCCTCATGAACCGCCCCAGCCGTCCCGCCAGCACGCCCCAGCCCTCTGCCGACATGGCCTTGCTGGAGCGCTACGTGAAGATGATTCTCGCCGCGCCGGTCTACGACCTGGCGCTCTGCACGCCGTTGCAGGCTGCACCGGCACTGTCGCAGCAACTGGGCAACCAGGTGCTGCTCAAGCGTGAAGACCTGCAGCCGACCTTTTCCTTCAAGATCCGCGGTGCCTACAACCGCCTGGTGCAACTGAGCGCCGAGCAGAGGCAGCGCGGGGTGATCACCGCGTCCGCCGGCAATCATGCCCAGGGCGTGGCGCTGGCGGCGCGTGAGCTGGGAATCAAGGCCTGCATCGTCATGCCCGCCAGCACCCCCGAGCTCAAGGTGCAGGGGGTGCGCAGTCGCGGTGCCGAGGCGCTGTTGCACGGCGAGAGTTTCCCCTTTGCCCTGGCCCATGCCCTGAACCTCGCCGAGCGCACGGGCAGCACCTTCGTCTCACCCTTCGATGACCCCCATGTGATTGCCGGGCAAGGCACCGTGGGCATGGAGATCCTGCGCCAGCAGCAAGGCGCGCTGGATGCGATCTTCGTCCCGGTGGGCGGTGGCGGGCTGATCGCCGGGATCGCCGCCTACGTCAAATACCTGCGTCCGGAAATCCGCATCATCGGTGTCGAATCCGAGCACTCCAACTGTCTGCAGCAGGCGCTGGCGGCGGGCGAACGGGTGATCCTGCCTTCGGTGGGCAGCTTTGCCGACGGTGTCGCGGTGGCGCAGATCGGCGAGCACGGTTTCCAGGTCTGCCGGCACCATGTGGACCAGGTGATCAGCGTCAGCAATGACCAGCTGTGTGCGGCGATCAAGGACATCTACGACGATACCCGCTCGATCACCGAACCCTCCGGGGCCCTGGCGGTGGCCGGGATCAAGGCATACGTCGCCCAGACCGGGGCGCGGGGGCAGACCCTGGTGGCCATTGATTCGGGGGCCAATATCAACTTCGACAGTTTGCGTCATGTGGCCGAGCGCGCCGCCTTGTGCCGTTCCCAGGAGCTGGCGCTGCAGGCTTGAGGCAATCTCTGTGGAGGCTGTGCCGTGTGCGGAGGGCAGGGCTGGCCAAGGCGCTCCTCGCGGGTGCCCGGCTGGCCAGTGCATGGCTGGCAAGCCGGAGCTCGGGCCTGTGCCTTCAGCGGCGGGTCAGGACAGCAATGGCCGCAGGAAGCTGCGCTCGTAGCTGAGGATGAATTTCTTCTCCACCACAGAAGCCACCAGGGCCACGCGTTCGGCGTCGCTCAGGGCCGCCTGGCGATAGGCTTCATAGTCTGCCAGCGAGGGAAAGCTGAACAGGCAATAGGCAATGTTGCTGGCGCCTTCGGAGGGCAGGAAGTAACCATGGTGGGTGCCACCAAGGCGCCTGACCACGGCGATCCAGGCTTTGGAATAGGCCTCGAACTCGGCCAGTTGGTAAGGATCGATCACATATCTGACGTGGCAGGTAATCAAGGGCGAGCTCCTGGCATGAGAACGGGTTATTCCTGGCGGGCCTGCTGGACCTTGTCGGCAGCGCTCCACAGGCGATAGCGCACTTCCACGTCCTTGGGCGCATAGATCACGATCGGCAGTTTGCTGTTGTAGCGCAGGACAAAGCCGTCGCCGATCACCGGCACCAAGTCCTGGCGAGTCTGGCCATCGGGGCAGGCCATCTTGGTGCTCACCGGGCCGCTGACCTGCTCCAGGCGATAGTAGGGATAACCCCAGCCTTCGAGGTTCTTTTCCTCCAGGTTGCCCCCCAGACGCTGTCGGTTGCAGTCCACGGTGAGGGTCTTGCCGGCGAGAATCTCGACCTTGTAGCGGTCTTCATGCTGCTGCTTGGGCAGGTGGATGACCTGACGGGTGAAACCGTCCTCGGCCTTGGGGTAGGGCGCGGTGTCTTCGAGCGTGGCGGCCAGGGCCTGCACGGACAGGGCCGAGAGCAGGGCCGCGGTGGTAAGGGCAATCGGACGCATGGTGCCTCCTGGCTGATGGAATCTGGAACAGTGAACAGCGTTTGCACCCGATCGGGTGCCATTCGGGTGAGAAATTGTCCCGGGCATTCTGCAGGGCGCCGTCGCCTTCCTGCAAACGCAGGTTGCGTGACAGGGCATTTTGCCCGGCTGACGGGGGCATTTCTTGCACTTTGCATGGGCACTGCCGCAGCGAATTTGCTCAACACCTTGATTTGCCTGGTGGTGTCGCCAAGGGCAAGGCAGGCACGTTTCCTGCCTCTTCAACCCAAGGCCCGGTGGTCGAACACCGCTTTGCAGAGCCTCAGCTGGCACGCAAATGGATAGGTGGTTGATGGCCTCCGCCGATTCAAGCCGTAAAGCCCGGTGCTCAGAGCGAAATCGAATTTAGCAGGGTCGGCAAAGCGGCTTAGTCTGTAACTTGGCTTGGTCTGCAAGGAACCCAAGGCCGAGCCGGGAACACCCACGAACACGGACGTCACTGCTGTGCAGCGGTTTGCCAATTATTGGCCGTCTCGAGAAAAGGAGAGAGTCGCCATGTTTTTATCTGCCCTGGAATTGCGCAACATCATTGAAAGCAGCTTTCTGCCCAAGCGCTGTCAATGCACCTTGAGTCCAGACCTGTCGATGACGGTGAAAGTCTTCGCAGATCAAAATACCGACCGGGTCGACCTGCTGGTCACCGGCATCGATGCTTCGCTGCTCAATGGCTGTCGCGAGATCAACGAGCTGATCGCCGAGTTGCGTTACGACCTGGCCCATAATCCCAGCTTGCTGGCCGCTGCCAGGCGCGTGCACTGACCGCGTTGCTGTTGCCGGAAAACAATCCTCTTGCAAGCGGCCACCGCAAGCGTACCTGCGGTGGCTGGGGATCGTGTGCTGGCAAGGTGGTCACGGGCCCGGCACGTGCCCGGGCAGACCAGCCTGCCCTGACCAGGAGGGAGGTGACGGCAATACGCCCTCCAGCGACCGGCTTCAGTTCTGGTAGTCGCAGGCCTGGGACATCTTGCGATAGGTGATTTCCTCAGCTTTGCCCGTATTGTCGATGTACTTCATGTCGGCGGTGATGACCTTGCAATCAGCGGTATCGGGCTCGCTCATCGAGATCACCTTGGCCACGTGCAGCGGCATGCCGTAGTGGTAGGGCACGGCCACCGTGCTGTCGGCCTGGGCCAGCCCGCTGAGGGCGCTGAGCAGCAAGGCAGCGGTCAATCCGGTACGCAGATTCATGGCGGTTCTCCAAGACAGACTGAACGTCAGTTTTGCGCCCGAACAGGCACAGAACTTGCCGCGCAATGCGTCAGAATATTCTGAGTCAGCGCGGTCAAGCTCAGTGTCGAGCGGCAGGATTAACCGTCGATTAATTTCAGTAGGGAGCTAATAATCTTTTCCTGCCTTCTGTTCGTCCTTTATCGCTCGCTGTAGGCAATCCGTTGATGGTGGGGCAAGGCCTGGTTGAGCAACTGTTCCAGGGATTGTTCAGGCGGAAGATAGTCGTCGCCGAAATCGCCATCGGCCCATTGCGTTGGGTGGGCCACCACTTCCACCAGCCCTGAGGGGCGAAAGCCCTCCAGCAGGTCCCGGGGCGTGCATACCGCGCTTGGCGGCTGCCCGGACAACCAGCGTATACGCCGGTTCAAGGCACTCTTGAACAGCCATTTGAGCGGACCGATATTGCCGCCCACGTTGCGTGCCAGGCGTACCGGCACCCCTTGCCGGGCGGCGAAGCGTGCGACGATCGGGGCAATCGGCCACAGGTTGTGCACGTGCTGGTGGGAGTCGATATGGCTCGGGCGCAGGCCCTGGTCGAGACAGCGCTGCCACTGTGCCTGCAGTTCCTGCTGCACCGCCTCGACCGCCGCCGCCGGCAAGCGCAGGGCCGAGCGCGGCACTTCCAGGTCGAACTGGCCCTGGGCATTGCAGAACAGCGGCTGGGCACGGATGGCCACGCTCAGGGGCGCGCCGTAGGTCAGGTTGAAATGCAAGCCGATACGTCCCAGCAGCGCATGCTCGTGGACCAGGCGACAGGCATCCTCGAAGGCCGGCATGTTGGCCATCAGCGTGGCGGAACTGATGACCCCGCGCTTGAACGCGCGCAGGGTCAACTGGTTGTAGTCCGGGTCGAGGCCGAAGTCGTCGGCGTTGACGATGACGCGGTGCGCGTGGCTGGCAGCCAAGTTGTGTTTCATGGGCGAGCCCCTTGTTCAGTGATGGCCTGACGCCGGTCGCGCCAGGCCTTGAGGCGAGGTTTGAGTTGCTGCCACAGGCGTTCGGCGACGCCCGCCAGCAGGCCCCGGGGGCGCCAGGAGTAGAAGCTCCAGCGCTGGTGCTCGACCACGCCGCTCATGCGTTCATGCAACTGGTGGCTGGAGCGGCTGAGGCTGACCCGGGAGGCGTCGACCCACTGCCAGCCTTCGTCCAGGCCCCAGCGGATCCATTCGTCCAGCAGCAGCCGGCCGCTGCCCAGGTTGGCGTAGTCGGCCAGGAAGGCGATGTTGTAGTCATACAGTCGGCCCTGTTCCAACAGGCCCAGGCGATAGCTGATGCAGCGCCCCTGGTGCTCGAGCATCACCACCCGGACGCAGCCTTCGACAGCCAGGCCGCACAGGGCCGTGTGCATCCATTGCTGGCGCTGCTCGCCGGAGAAGATCCCCAGGCCGTCGGCGCCTTTCCAGCTGGCCTGTTCCACTTCGCAAAGCCTCTGCAGGACGCTGTCCATGGCATCGGCCTGGGGCGCCAGGCGCACCACCCGGGCGTCGATTTCCCCGCAGCGCTTCTTCGCCCGGCGCAGTTCATAGCGCAAGGTGCCGGTGGCTTCCCCGCGGTCACTGTCGACAATCAGGTGCTCCGGTGCGCGACAGCTCAGGGATTGGTCGCTGTAGCTGCTGGCCCGGCACCAAGGCGCCAGCAGGCCCTCGGCCTGCACCAGCTCATGCAGTTGCAGCAGGTCGTGGGGCAACTGCCGGCGGATCCTGCGCAGCGCCTCGGGCATGGCGTCGTGCGCCGGGTCTGCCACCAGCAGCGCCAGGCGGTCGCTCAGGGGATGCCCCAAGTGACGCACCACTTGCAGCGCCAGGCCGGCCCTGGATTCGCGGCTGCGCACCAGCGGCAGGCAGAGCACCAGGCGCTGCTCCTGCCAGCCCAGCAAAATCTGCAGCTGCTGCGAGGGGTTCAGGGCCTGCTGGGCGCCCCGCAGCCAGCTCAGGCGGTTGAACGGCGTTGCCTGCTCGACCCCCTGGCGCAGCTGTTCATAGGCGCCCACGGGAAAATCTTCGGCGGTGAGGCTTGTACACCATTGCCAGCGCAGGTTCACGAGTGCTCCTTGTCGGACTGGCTGGCCGCGCCCTGTGGCGGGGCCAGGCGCCCACGGCGCAGGTGATGCAGGCGCGTCTGGTGATAAGGGCGGCGGCGGTGGAAATGCAGGCAGCGCAGCAGGCAATAGACATGCAGGGATTCGCCGACCTCCTGGAAGCCCAGGCGCATGTGCATCTTCAGGGCCGGCTCGTTGCGCACGTTGACCAGGGCCCGGGTAGCCTTGAAACCGCGCTCGCGGTACTCGTCCCAGAGCATCTTCTGCGCCAGGATCACCACCCCCGAACCGCGGAACGGTAGCGCGCATTCACCGGCGAACTGGTACAGGCAGCCGGGCGGTATGCGCATCCAGCAGCGGTACAGTTGATCATCGTAGTAGTCGCGTTCACTGATCCAGACCATCATCATCACGTTGCCGTCTTCGTCCAGGTGCGCGCTGCCGCGGCTGCCCTTGTCGAGCAACCCGCGGATCGCCGGCAACTGGGCCTTGAAGTACTTGTCGAAGGCCGGCAGCAGCTCCCTGGTGATGCGCACCTGGGGCCAGCGGCTGGGATTGATCGGGCAGGGCACCGGCAAGGCCAGGGAGCGTTCCAGGGTCAGCAGTTCCCAGTGGTAATAGAAGAAGCGTTCACAGAACACCCGCAGGCTGCCACGCAGGCCCTTGCGGCGGATTTTGGCCAGCAGGCCGGTCAAGCGAATCATAGGGTTTTCCAGGTCAAGGCAAACAGGGTTTCACCGGGCAGTTGGAACACTGCTCGGCCATCGCTGCACTGCACCTCAGCGCTGCGCCTGCGACCGTCGGGGCCGAGCAGGGCAAGGCTCGGGCCGGACTGGCAGATCTGCAGCGCGCCGCTCAGCGCGATGGTCTGGGCGCGGGGTGTCTTGGCCACCCCCAGCAGGCTGTGGCGCCGGCCATCCTGCAGGGCCAGGGCGTCGACTTCGAAGGCCGGGTTGTCCAGGGCCTGGACCTGCGCCAGCCAGTGCTGCTGGATGAACTGCTGAGCCACCGCCACCGGTTTCAGGCTGAAGCTCTGGCCGTTGCGCTGGGCCAGCATGCCCTTGGGGTACTCAGGCTCATCGGCGGCCTGGAACCAGTTGAGCATGTCCAGCAGGCCATCCTGGGAGGCGTTGATCACCACCGAGGCCCACCACAGGGCGGCATAGTGAGTGTCTTGCTGATAGGGGCTGAGGTCCGGGCCGCTGGAGATGTTGGTCTGGCTCAGCAGCAGGGCCTTGCGCGGCCGGCCCTGTTCGTCGAGCCCCACCAGGTCGGCGGCGGCGCGCACGCTGTTGCGGTAGCGGCGGGTGGCCAGCAGGTCGCGGACCATCCATTCATGCCAGGCCAGGGCATCGATGTCGTGGCCGTGCTCGGCCAGCAGTTGCCGCGCCCAGTCGATGCCGCGGCGCTGCCCGGCACCGATCCGGAACGGCCCGTCCAGCAGCCGGGAACTCGCCGGCATGGCGATCCGCACGCCGGCCGCCCGGGCCTCGGGGTTGGCCTTGGTGTGCTCCAGCATCCGCGTGAAGTAGCTGGCAAACGCCCCATAGCTGGGGTAGTTGAGGTTGGGCTCGTCGGCGAAGGCCAGGTAGTGCAGGCCCTGGTTGCCCAAGCGCACACTGTCGGCCAGCCAGGCGTCGAGCCCGGCGAAGCTGGTGCTGTCGGCATCCAGCACCGCACGGCGTCCGGTGCCCGCCAGCAGGGTGATGTCGCGATCGATCCCGAAGGTTTCGCGGTACAGCTTGCGAAAACTCAGCTCGCGTTCGGGCTCGGCCTTGATCACATCGACGAAACTGTAGAAGTTGGCCGCCCGCGGGCCGAGGGCGCGCAACAGTTCGAAGGTCGACGGTGGTGGTTCGGCGTAGGGCAGGGCGATCCCCAATTGCGGGCTGGGGCCACGCACTTGCGGTTTGAGGCTGAGCTCGACCTGCGCCGGGGTCCATTGCAGCGGGTGCAGTTGGCGCAGGTCCTGGGCGAACAGGTTGGCGCTGCCGTCGAGCCAGAAGCCGACCTTGCCCGAGCCACCCAGGGACAGGCGCCAGATTTCGTCCTGCGGGGCCTCGGGCAGCGCCACCTGGTCGAACTCGCCGTATTGCGGGTGTTCTTCGAGCTGCAGGCGCACCCGCTGGCCGTCACTCAGCCGGACCGCCTGCAGCACGCTGACTCCGCCGTAGTATTTGCCGGCCAGCACCGCTTGCTCACCTGCAGCCACGCGAAAGTACAGCTCGACCCCGCTGGGCACGTCGGCACTGAAGTGCACCTTGGCCGGCTCGAACTGGGCACGGGTGGCGCTGTCGTGGAACACCTTGAAGTTGCGGAAGCTATAGCCTGGCACCTGCAGTCGGTAGTCGCCCTGGGCGGCGGGGAGCGGCACGTCGCGCTGGCCGTAGGGCTGGTCGGCGCGAATCTCCAGCTGTTGCAGCAACTGGCCGTCTGGGGCCAGCAGGTACAGCTGCTCCTGGTTGGCGTCGCTTTGCCAGGCCGGGCTCCAGCGCAGTTGCAGGGTGTCGGCGGTGTCGGCCTGGAGGTACAGGCTGCCGTCGCGGATGTCGCCCCATTGCATGGGCGCCGCGTGCAGGGATGAGGCTGCCCAGAGCCATGTCAGGGCGAGCAGGGAACAGGGTTTCATTGACGCTTTTCCTTAGGGCGCAGTAATTGGCGCAGGTAGACAAGGTCCTCGGGCAGCAGGAACAGGGTGCGATACCAGGCCACCCCGCTGAGCTGGCAATACAGGCCGAGCATCACCAGGCTCACCGCCAGGTAGGCGATGGACGAAGCCAGGCCGGCGCCGACGATGCCCAGGTGGGGAATCAGCAGCGCGTTGAGGGCCAGGTTCAGCAGCGCGCCGCCGGCCAGCAGCAGCGACAGGCTGCCGGGGCGCTGCTTGCCCAGCAGGTCCAGGCGCAGGATGCTCGCGTAGCACAGGCCGAACAGCCCCGGCAGCAGGGCCAGCAAGGCGTTGTAGGCCGGGGCGTAATCGGCGCCGAACAGGGTGACGATCAGCCATTGGCCGATCAGCGCCATGCTCAGGCAGGCGCCGAGCATCACCGTGGCGGTCAGGCGCAGTGCCAGGGAGGTGAGCTGCTCGATACCGGCGCCCTGTTGCAGCAGGCGCTTCATCAGGGGCGTGGTCACCGCTTCGGGAATGATCAGCAGCAGTTCCGCGGCGGCACTGGCCATGGCATACCAGCCCAGGGCGGCCGGGTCGAGGAGGGCGCCGATAAACAGATAGTCCGAGCGCAACATCAGTTGCTGGGACAGCACCCCCGGGTGGCTCTGGGCGCTGTAGCGCAACAGCTTGCCTTGTTCCCCGGTCTGCCAGCGCAGGCGCAGGTCATGAAAGCGCGCCAGCCAGCACCAGCCGACCACCACCACCAGCAAGGTACCGCCCAGCCAGCTGAGCACGGCGGCCGACAGCGGCTGGTCGCGCCAGATCCACCACAGGCCGACGAACAGCAGCAGCGGCACCAGGGACTCCAGCAGGCGCAAGGCGTTGAAGGCCTCGACCCGGCCATCGGCGTTGTGCAGGGTCAACAGCCCGCTCTTGAGCACGGTAATCGGCACTGCCAGCAGCAACAGCCAGGCCAGGTCCCCCAGTTGCAGGCTGAGGTCCCACTGGCTGCCGACGGTGTTCATCAGTGCCAGGCCCGCCAGGGTCAACAGGCTGGCCAGCAGGCAGCCATAGACCAGCACCTGGGTCAGCAGCAGGCCCATGGGCCGCTGGCGCGCGGCGTCATAGCCAACGGCGGTATTGAGGCCGCCGCTGGTGAGGGCGGCGATCAGGTCCGGCAGGGTGCTGAGCAGGGCGAACAGGCCACGGTCCGCCGGCCCCAGCAAGCGCGCCAGCAACACGTTGCGCAGCAGCCGCAGGCCGATCATCGCCAGGCGCGTGCCCATGCTCAGCGCCAGGTGCCACAGGTAGCCGCCGCGCTTCATGCCCGTGCCCCCTGGAGCAGGCGCCAGGCCAGGAGACCGGGGTGCGCGGCGCTGGCGTGACTGACATCGATACGGGGCAGGGCCAGCGCCGGATTGCCTTCGGCCTCGATCAGGCCGGGCCGGGTGCCCAGGGCGTAGCGATAGCCCAGTTCGGCCACCGCAGCGCGCACCTCAGGGCTGTGGTCGCCATTGGGGTAGCAGTAGACCGCCAGCGGTGCCTGGCAATGCTCCCGGAGTGTGGCATGGGAGCGCAGCAGGTCGGCGCGCAATGCCGCTGTGTCGAGGCGGGTGAGAATGCCGTGGCTGGCCCCATGGGGCCCGAAGCGCACCAGCCCGGAGCGCTCCAGGCGCTTGACCTGGGCCCAGTCCAGGCTCTGGGGGGCGCCAGTGTCGGGGCAACTGTCGGCGAGGGTTTGCAAGGTTTCTGGCGCCAGGCCTTTGAGGCGCTGCAAGTAGCTGGCGAGCGCACGGCTGCGCGCATCGCTGGTGCCGGGCTGCAGCAGGCTCGGCGGTGGCGTCAGTTGCAGCTCCTGCAGCTGCGCGAGCAAGGGCTGGAGGGCTGCGCCTTGGCCCGGCTGCCACAGGGTTTCGCCGATGGATTCCCACCAGAAGCCCTGGTGGCTGCCGATGAAATCGGTGGAGAGGAAGATGCTCGCCGGCACTTCGTAGCGTTCCAGCAGCGGATAGGCGATGTCGGCGTTGTCGCGCCAGCCGTCGTCGAAGGTCAGCGCAACCTGCGGCCGGTCGCCGCCGGGGAGCTCCAGGAGCTGCTGCAGGGGCACGCAGTCGAAATGCCGGCGCAGCCAGCGCAGCAACTGTTCGAACTGTTTCTGGCCGACGCACAGGGCAGCCCGGTGGGGCTTGGCCGCGGCGCTGGAATCGGCCAGCACCCGGTGCAGCATCAGTACCACCCCGGCATCGCTCAGGCGGGCGCGCCCGAGGCTGTGCAGGTAAGCGCTGCCGAGCACGCGCTTGAAGGATTGTTTGAGGGTCATGTCAGCGGTTCTGTTGTGGGTTCCACTGGGCGTAGTGCTGCCCGCGGAGAAATTGCCAGAGGCCCACACTCATGCCGGCCAGGGTCACCAGCACGAAGCCGGCGAGACGAAACACCTTGGGCAATCGCCCGCGACTGTCCAGCAGCCCCAGCACCCCGGCCCCGTAGCCCAGCACCTGGGCGATCAGGCTGAGGCTGTAGAAGGCCCCAGCGTTCCACAGCAACAGGCTGCTGAGCAGCAGCGGCAGCAACAGCACCGGTGCCAGGCGGCGGATCAGCTTGTGACTGATCAGGGCGATGGCATAGGCGCCGTGACGCCAGGGATTCATCAGCTCGCGGCGCTGGGCCAGGCTCTGCAGGCCCCCGACCGTGACCCGGATGCGCCGGCGGAACTGCTTGCCGGCTTCGTCTACGCCCTGGTCCAGGACCTGGGCCTCTTCCACATAGACGATGCGCTTGCCCGCCACCGGGGCGCAGGTGCTGAGGAAGAAGTCATCGTTGACCTGTGGCGGAATCCGCTGGAACAGCTCCCGGCGCAGGGCCAGCAGCGCGCCGTCGGCCGAGACCATGCAGCCGGTGCGGTTTTCCGCTTGGCGCAGCCAGGCTTCGTAGTGGCGGTACAGGCTGTCGCCCAGGCTCAGGTTGTGCCCCGGATCGGGAATGATCATGTGCCCGCCACAGGCCCCGACCTGGGGGTCGGCCAGGGGCGCGAGCAGCTTGCCCAAGGTGTCGTTGGACCATTGATTGTCGGCATCGGTGAACACCAGGATGTCATTGCGCGCCAGTTCCACCGCGGCGTTCAACGCCCCGGCCTTGCCCACCCGAGGCAGGTCCAGGACCACTACCCGCGAGTCGCGCACGCCCAGGGCCGTGGCCACGGTGTCGTCGCTGGAGCCATCGCTGGCGAGGATGATCTGCAGGTCCGTGGCCGGGTAGTCCTGCGCCAGCAGGGTGCGCAGCTTGTGCTCGATGTGCGGGCCTTCGTTGTGCGCGGCGATGATCACGCTGACCGACAGGGGCGGCCCCTGTTCCTCGGGGCGGCGCTTGACGAACAGGCTGAGCAGGGCCAGCAGCAAGGGGTAGCCGACCCAGGCATAGACGGGCAGTAGCAGGCACAGCCAGAAAATTGTTTTAGCCACGGTCAGGTCTCACTGCAGAACGGTTGAACAGACCCTGAACCAGGGCCGCGGCGCCCAGGTGCAGGCGCACCCAGTGCAGCAGCCAGAGTTGCAGGACGAATAGCGGGTCGCGTTGCCGCAGGCCCTGGCGCAAGGCCAGGACCAGGGGCGCCAGAGCGCCGCTCAGCAGGCACAGAGCGGCCATGCCCGGCCGGCCCAGCAGCAGGCCGAGCAAGGCCAGCGCACTCAGGGCGGCGCAGGCCAGGCACAGCAGCGGGAAGCGCAAGAGGCGCCAATTGAAACCGCTGCCCTTGAGCAGTTGCACATGGCTGCCCTGGCGCCAGCGTTCCTTGCCGGCCCATTCACCCCAACTGCCTTCGAAGCCCCAGTGCAACACCTGGGGCTGTGGCAGGCTCAACTGCCGGGCGCCAGCCGCGTGCAGGCGCAGGCCAAAATCCTTGTCCTCGCCGGTGCGCAGCTGTTCATCGAAGCCGCCGACACGCTCGAACCAGATGCGTTGCAGGCACAGGTTGGGGGTCGGCATCCATTGCAGCAGGCGCGCCTGGCCGCCCGCAGCCAGGCTGCGACGTTGCCAGGCCCGGGCGAACCAGGGCGCGCTTTCGGGGGCGGCGCAATCAAGGGCGAAGACCTCCGCGCGCTGTTGCTCCAGGGTCTGCTGCCAGAGTTGCAGCCAGTTGCCGGGGACCTCGATGTCGGCATCCAGAAACGCCAGGCAGTCGCCCGTGGCCACCGCGGCCCCGCGATTGCGCAGGGCACCGATGCTGATGCCGGGGCACAGCAGGACCTGCGCCCCCCGTTCCCGGGCCTGCTGCGGGCCGCGATCGGTGGAGCCGTTGTCGACCACGATCAATTCGCAGTCGACGGCGGCGGCCCTGGCCGCGCGAATCACGCTGTCCAGGGTCCGGGTGATGTGACGCGCCTCGTTGTACATGGGCACTATCACGCTGATCCTTTGCATCTTTGCCTCCCTTGGCCAGATTGCGTTGTTGTCATGGGCGCCGGGTCACGGCGCTGGGTTCTGCGGTCTGCTTCCTGTGCCTGCGGCCGTTGCCGAGGGCGTGCCCGACCCCCAAGGGCGCTAGGCCGGGCGGGTGTGGAGGGCGCTTGGCCCGCGGCCACGGGGCGCGCCGGATCAGCTAGGGCCGGGATGCGTCGAGGCTTGCTCGGCCTGCACTCGCAGCACGCTGGACAGGGCCAGGAAAATCCACAGGTACTTGTGGTTCGGCGCACTGAGAAACAGCAGGAAGACCGCCAGGGCCAGCAGGCTCAGGCCCAGGTGGGTGGCGATGTCGGCCTGTTCGCGCTGGCCCCGGGCGAGGAATGCCAGGCGCGCCCGCTCGAAGTTGCGCAGGCCCATGAGCATCAGCGCAACAAAGCTCAGGCCGCCGGGAATGCCCAGTTCGCTGAACAGTTCCAGGTAGGTGTTGTGGGCCCGGCGGAACAGGTCCGGCTCGTTCATGTTTTCCGAGAAGCTGCTGGCGAAACCGGTCTGCGCGTAGTGGATCGGGAAGGTCCCCAGGCCCGAGCCCAGCAGTGGGTTTTCGCGGATCATCTGGCCGCCCACCACCAGGTAGGAGGTGCGCCGGCCCAGGGAGGTGTCCGCGGAATGGGCGCCGGACTTGAGCATGCCCAGGGACTGGATCCGGGCCACGTAGTCCGCCGGCAGCACGGCAATCCCAACCGGTACGATGATCGCCACGGCGAACATGGCGAACCCCAGGTGCTTGGGCCGCAGGCCCTTGAGCCGGTCGCGGTAGTGCCAGGCACCGATGGCGAGGGTGAACAGCACCACCAGCAGCCCCGAGCGCGAGTCGGTCTTGGTCATCCCGGCCATCAGGGTCAGGCTGATGCCGATCCAGAACAGCCGCACCGGCCAGTAGGGTGAGCGCAGGGCGAGGAAGATCGCCGGCGGCACTGCCATGGCGATCAGCAAGGCGAAGTAGTTGGCATCCTGCAACAGGCCGATGGCGCGGCCGCCGACCTGGTACTTGGCGGAAACCAGGGCGATCACGCAGGTGATCGCCACGCTCACCGCCAGCAGGCGGCAGAGCATCAGCAGGTTGACTTCGCGGGCGATCAGCAGGGTGACGAAGAACAGCACGAGGCCTACCGCCAGCTCCCGCAGGCTGTCCAGGGACACCAGCAGGTTCTCGCTGTACATCAGGCTCAGCAGCAGGCACAGCAGGAACGGGCCGAGGGCCCGCCACAGGTTGCTGCGCAGTCGGGTGTCGGGGATCTGCCGCAACAGCAGCTTGAACAGCATGATCAGGATCAGCGAGGCGCCCAGCAGCTTGGCCCCGGAAAACGCACTGTCCTTGAACAGGCCTTCGAAGGGCACCAGGGCGCAGATCCCCAGCAGGCCCCAGCCGGGCCGGCGATAGAGCAGGGCCAGGCCGAACAGCCCGACCACCACCAGCGGCGCCAGAAACGGCCAGGGGCTGGCGAGCAGCAGCAAGCTGGCGAGGCCCAGCAGGAGCCCGAGAAAAGGTGCGGCGATCATACCGGGGTGGCCTCTCTGGCAACGCGGTACAGCTCATCCCAGCGTTGCGCCAGGGTCGGCAGGTGATAGTGCTTGCGCTGCGTGGCGCGGGCGGCCTGGGCCAGTGCCTCGCCCAGGGCCGGGTCATCCAGCAGTTGGCCGATCTGCCGCTCCAGGTCGGCACTGTCCTCGGGTTTGGCCAGCAGGCCGTTGTGCCGGTGCTGCAGCACATCGGGAATCCCGCCCACGGCGAAGGCCACCACCGGGGTGCCGGCCTGCATGGCTTCGAGCAGAATCATCGGGGTGCCTTCGGTGCGCGAACTGAGCACCAGCACATTGAGGCGCTTGAGCCAGGGCTGCATGTCCTGCTGGTACCCCGGCAACAGGATCCGCAGGGCCAGCCCGGCCTCTTCGATACGCTGGCGCAGGGCCTGGTTCTGCTCGCCATCCCCGAGCAGCACGGCCTTGAGCTCCGGGCGCTGGTGACACAGTGCGATCAGTGCGTCGAGGAACAGGTCCGGGCCTTTTTCCGCACTCAGGCGGCCGACAAACCCCACCAGGGGCCCCAGTTCCTCGCGCCGTACTTCACTGCGCAGCAATGGCGCTGCAGGGGCCGTGGGCAGTTCCACCGCAAGCTCCGGCAGGCCATTGGGGATCACCAGCAGTTTGCTCTCGGCCACCCCAGCCTGCAGGTGCAACTGGGCGATGCTCTGGGCCACGCAGGCGACCCGGCGTACCTGCCGGCTGCGGCACAGGCGCAGGCTGGTCCAGGTGTAGAGCTTCTGTTTCAGGCTGCGCGGGGTAAAGCCGTGCTGGGTCAGGACCAGGGGCAGGTGCAGGCGTCGGGCGCAGACCCAGGCAAACACCTGGGCCTTGAAGTTGTGCGCGTTGAGCAGCCCCGGCTGTTGCCGCAGGTGCGCCAGCAGGCTCTTCAGGCACCGGCAGTTGTGGCTCGGTACGCCGGCATCGGTGAAACGCGCCAACAGGGCATCGGGGGCGTTGAGGAACACCACCCGGTGCTGCCCCGGTGTGACCCGGCAGTGATCCAGCAGCATGCGTTCGGCACCGTAGAAGCCGCCACTGTGGATCAGGTGCACGATGGGCTGTGCGGCCATGCTCAGGTCGCTCACTGCTTGGCCCAATACCAGGCCCAGCGCCAGGTCCAGCGCGGGTAGGGGTTGACCTGCTGCTCCTCGACCGCATTGAGCACCATCAGCACCGGCAGGCCGAGGTGATCACTGACCTGGGCCGGGTGCTTGAAGCGGTGGTCGAAGAACTCGTAGACATAACCCAGGGCGATGGCCAACAGCAGGCCGGTGAGCAGGCCCAGGGGAATGATCAGCATCGGCTTGGGAAACGCTGCTTCGCTGGGTTCGTAAGGCTGGCTGAGGACCCGCGCGTTGGACAGCTCGCCACTGATCATCCGTTCGCCACGGCTCTCTTCGTAGCGCTGGGTGTAGGTGAAGAAGGCTTTGTGCAAGGCATCGATTTCAGTGTCCAGCTGGCGCAGCTTGCTCAGGACTTCTTGCAGGTCGCGCACCCGGGTCTTGTATTCGTTGATTCGCGCCGTCTTCTGGGCAATGACCGATTGGGTGATCTGCAGGTCGCTGCTGCGCTCGCGCACACGGTTTTCCACGACCTTGAGGAATTGCGCGCGGGCCCGGGTGATCTGCTCGCGCTGCTGCTGCATCGGCACGCTGTCGGCGCGATAGGTATCGGCGGTGGTGCCGTACTGGCTGACCAGGTTGGTCAGTTGCTCGCCCAGTTGCTTGATCTCACGGTCTTCATAAGCCACGTTGTCCACGGTGTTGGCGAAGGCAAAGGGGAAGGTGTAGTCGGTCAGGCTGCCCTTGCGCGCGGCGGCCAGGTTCTTTTGCAGGTAGTCCAGGCGACGCTGGTTCTCCAGGGCCTGGTCGCGGTAGCCGTTGAGGGATTGTTCCTCGGTGTTGATGGCGTTCAGGCGGAAGGTGATCTCTTCCTTGGGGTCGGAGGCGTGGGCCGCTTCCAGCAGGGCCTGGCGCTTGCCTTCCAGGTCATCCAGGCGCGACTGGTACTGGGCCTTCTTCTGTTCATAGAAGGCTTCGGGCAGTTCGTTGGATTGCAGGTCCTGGCGGTTCTTCAGGTAGTTGGCCAGCAGGCGCTCGACGAAGCGCGTGCCTTCGGCGGCGTTGGGGCTGGCGTAGACGATGGAGATCACGTTGGAGCCGGGCAGGGTGCCGATCTTCAGGTCCTTGACCGCCTGGTCGGTGAAGGCATCCAGGCTGGTGTCGCGCACCGGGTCCACGGCCAGGCCGAAGAAGCCACGCACCGGGTTGATCACATGGTTGCGCAGCGGGTCGATCAGGCCATTGCGGATCGGCTTGACGATCAGCCGGGTCAACAGGCCCTCGCTGCCACCGAACTGGCCCTCGCTACGCAACTGGTCGATGGTGGTGCGGATCAGGGTCGGCGAACGCAGGATGTTGCTCTCGGTCTCCATGTCGGCCAGGGATGGCGGAATGAACTTGTCGCTGTCCGGGGTGAGCATGGTGTTGGCGTCGGTCTGGGACAGTTTCTTGGACTGCACGATGACTTCCGCGGTGATCTCGAAGCTCTGCTTGAGTACCAGCGGCAGCAGCAGCGCGACCACGGCGAAACCCAGGAACACCCGCTTGATCAGGCGCCGATTGACAAAGAACACGAGCAGGAACTCGTGCAGGTAGTTTTCGATCTTGGTCATCAAGAGGGAACTCAGTTGTTGTTCGTTTCTTTGTTGTCGACGCGGTAGCCGAAGCTGAACCCGACACCCTGGAACATGATCACGTCCGCCAACTGCTTGCTCAGGGCCCCGGCCTTGGCCAGGCGGGTCTTGGGCACGTAGAGCATGTCGTCGGGCTGCAGGTAGGCGAACTGCAGGGCCTTGCCGTCCAGCGCCGCATCGGCGTCATAGACCCGGGCTTCGACCTGGTTGCCCTTGCGCCGCATGATCACCACCGAATCCAGGCGCGCGGTGGGGCCGGCGCCCTTGGCCAGGGTCAGGGCTTCAAGCACTGAAATCGGCCGGCGGATCGGATAGGCCCCCGGCTGGCCGACTTCGCCCATGACGAACACCTCGTTGGCGGCGGTGGTCTTGAGCAGCACATCGACGCTCACCGGGCCGACTTCCTTGGCATAGCGCTGGTTGATCAGGCGCTGCAGCTCGCTCAGGCTCTTGCCCTGCAACGACAGGCTGCCCAGCAGCGGGAAGCTGGCGCGGCCGTCGGAGCCGACCACGATCTCGCGGCTCAGGCCGGTGGCCGGGTTGGTCAGGCTGGTGCGCAGGTTGTCCAGCTGGGCCATGGCGTGGGAGATCGAAAAGGTGATCTGCGGCTTCTTCAAGACCTTGGCGTACTGGGTTTCCAGGGCCTGGCGCGCCTGTTCGGCGGACAACCCGGCGACCTGGATATTGCCCACGTAGGGCATGTCGATGCTGCCGTCGGGCAGCACCAGCTTGCTGCCGCCCAGTTCCGGCGCGGTGAGGAAACTCACGTCCACCTGGTCGCCGGGCTGCACCAGGTAGCGCTGCTGGCTGGTGGTGCCGATGTGGAAGATCACGTCGAGCACGTCCTGGGGCCGCAGCACCTGTTCGATGGGCATGACTTCGGTGAGCTGGGCCTGGTCGGCCGGGGCGCTGAGGATCTGCACCGGCATTTGCTGCGGCTCGCGGTTGACGCAGCCGCCGAGGGCCGCCAGCAGCAGCGACAGGCTCAGCAGGGAGAGCGTTGGCTTGTTCATGGTTACACGGTCCTTGTGCCGGTCAGAGACGGTCATAAACCCACTTGGGCATGTAGTACTTGCGGGCGTTGAACACGCTGCCGATCAGCTTCGCCTCGGCCTGGATCAGCCGTTGCGCGGCAGCCTGGGCCACCTCCCAGCGGGTTTCCTCGCTGCGCACCACCAGCACCACACCGTCCACCTGAGTGCTCAGGGTGAGGATGTCGCCGCTGCTGTACACCGGGTCGCCGTCGATGATCACGAAGCGGTATTCCTCGGCCAGGACCTGCAGCAGTTCGCGCAGCAGTTCCGGAGTCAGGCGCTCGCTGTACTGCTGGCGGCGGCCCAGGGGCAGGAAATCGAAATCCAGCGCTTCGCTGCGCTCGATGCACGAGGCCAGGGAGGGCGGGACATCGGCCAGGGCCAGGTCGAGGAAACCTTCGCGCTCGCCCAGGTCCAGGCGCCGGGTCAGGCTGTTTTCCGAGAGGCTGGTGTCCACCAGCAACACCCGGCCGCGACTGGTGCGCGCCAATTCATTGGCCATGCTCAGGCTGCTGCTGGTGATGCCGCTGTTGCGGTTGGCCGCCGTCAGCAGGATCACCCGCAACTCCTGGTCGAGCACGGTGACTGCCAGGTTGCTTTCGCTGGGGCTCTGGATGTTCAGACTGGCTAAGGTTGCTGCCGCCATTTCAACTTGCTCCATGGCCGTTGAGGACCTTGAAAGGGGTTTTGATCAGGATCTTCAGGTCGAGCCAGGGGCTCTGCCGGAAGATGTACGTCATGTCGAGGGTCACCCGGCCGTCGAAGTCCACATCGCTGCGCCCGGAAACCTGCCACAGGCCAGTGATCCCGGGGTAGATGCTCAGGCGGCCGAGGTGATGTTCCTTGTAGGTCTGGGCATGGAACGAGGTGGGGCGCGGGCCGACGATGCGCATCTGGCCGAGTACCACGTTGATCAGGTTCGGCAGCTCGTCGAGGCTGGTGCGGCGCAGGAAGCCGCCGATCCCGGTGATCCGCGGGTCGCGGTCGATCTTGAAGTCCACCGAGTCCGGGCCGTGCTTGTTCAGATGGCGCACCGAATCCTTCAGGGCTTCGGCGTTGACCACCATGGTGCGGAACTTGTACATGCCAAAGCGCCGGCCACGAAAACCGGTGCGCAATTGCACGAAGAACACCGGGCCCGGGCTGGTGAGCTTGATCAGCAGGGCCACACCCAGCAGCAGCGGCGACAGCAGCACCAGCAGCAGTGCCGCCAGCAGTGCCGAGGTCAGGCGCTTGCTGCGTGACAGGGTCCAGGAGCGGCCGCCGTTGCGACCGCTGATCCAGCCGTGCTGCTGCAGATCGATGGCGGCCTGGACCTTGCGCCGGAACGAATCGTTGCGGCGATCGATGCGCGCCGGTGCAGGCGCCTCGGTTGCAGGCGCGGAGAAGGGTCTTTCCATATCCACCGGAAGTACTTCCATTGCAAAGGGTTGGGAGAAAACGGGCAGGGGGGCGAGCCGCGGCTCAGGAAGCGCCGCGCTGGTAGTAGCCCTGGTACCACTGGACGAAATGGCTCAAGCCGTCTTCCAGGGGCACCTGCGGGCCGAAACCGGTGAGGTTTTCCAGGGCGCTGACATCGGCGCAGGTGTTGAGCACGTCGCCAGGCTGCAGGGGCAGGTATTCCACCTGGGCCTGGTGGCCGAGGAGCTTTTCCAGGGTCGCCACGTAGTCCTTGAGTTCCACCGGGCGCTGGCCGCCGATGTTGAACAGGCGCCAGGGCGCCATGCTGGTGGACGGGTCCGGCTGTTCGCGGTCCCACAGCGGGTCGCGCGCTGGCGGCTTGCCCAGCAGGCGTACCAGGGATTCGACGATGTCGTCGATGTAGGTGAAGTCGCGCTGGTGCATGCCGTAGTTGAACAGTTTCAGCGGCCGGCCCTGGCTGATGGCGTCGGCGAACAGGATCGGCGACATGTCCGGCCGGCCCCAGGGGCCGTAGACGGTGAAGAACCGCAGGCCGGTGGCGGGTACGCCGAACAGGTGGCTGTAGCTGTGGGCCATCAGTTCGTTGGCTTTCTTGCTCGCGGCGTACAGCGACAGCGGGTGGTCGACGTTGTCGCTGACCTTGTACGGGGTCTGCTGGTTGGCGCCGTACACCGAGCTTGAAGAGGCGTAGATCAGGTGCTGCACCGGGTAGCGCCGGCACATCTCCAGCAGGTTGAGAAAGCCGGTGAGGTTGCTGTCCAGGTAGGCCTTGGGGTTCTCCAGGGAGTAACGCACCCCGGCCTGGGCGGCGAGGTTGATCACCACCTGGGGACGGACTTCGGCGAACAGTCGCTCCAGGCCCTCGCTGTCGGCCAGGTCCAGGCGCAGCAGGGGAAAGTGCCCCACCTGCTGTTCCACCCAGCGCACCCGGTCGTGCTTGAGTTGGGGGTCGTAGTAGTCGTTGAAGTTATCCAGCCCGGTGACCTGGTGCCCATCCTTGAGCAAACGCAGTGCGGTATGGGCGCCGATAAACCCGGCGGCCCCGGTGATCAGGATATTCATGCGCTCAGAGCCTCGGGCACACGGTAGGGCAGGCCGATGCTCAGGTAGTGCAGCCCGGCATCCGCCGCTTGTTGCGGGTTGTAGAGGTTGCGTCCGTCGACGATCAGGCGATCGTTGAGCTTGTCCCGCAGCAGCTTGAAGTCGACCACGCGAAAGGCCTTCCACTCGGTGCAGATCACCAGGGCGTCGGCGCATTGCAGGGTGTCGTCGCGGGTTGCACACAGGTGCAGGTCGTCGCGGTAGCCGTACAGGCGCCGGCATTCGGTCATGGCTTCCGGGTCGTAGGCATAGACCTTGGCCCCGGCGTCCCACAGTGCCTCCATCAGGTAGCGGCTGGTGGCTTCGCGCATGTCATCGGTGTTGGGCTTGAAGGCCAGGCCCCAGAGCGCGATCACCTTGCCCTGGAGGTTGTCGCCCAGGTGCGCCTTGAGCTTGCGAAACAACACATGGCGCTGCTGCTCGTTGACGTCGCGCACGGTCTTGAGCATGTGCGGCTCCAGGCCGTGGCTCTCGGCGGTGTGGATCAGCGCCCGCAGGTCCTTGGGGAAGCACGAGCCGCCGAAACCGGCGCCGGGGTAGATGAAGTGGTAACCGATCCGCGGGTCGGCGCCGATGCCCTTGCGCACGGCGTTGATGTCTACCCCCAGGCGTTCGGCCAGGTTGGCCATCTCGTTCATGAAGCTGATGCGCGTGGCGAGCATGGCGTTGGCCGCGTACTTGACCAGCTCGGCGCTGCGGTTGTCCATGAACATCAGGCGGTCATGGTTGTGGTTGAACGGCGCGTACAGTTCGCTCAACTGCTGGCGCGGCTGCTCGTGGGAGCAACCGACGATGATCCGGTCCGGGCGCATGCAGTCGGCCACGGCCGAGCCTTCCTTGAGGAACTCCGGGTTGGAGACCACATGCACCCGCAGCTCGGACTTGCCCAGATCGGCCAGTTGCTCGGCGACGGTCTCGATCACCAGGTCGGCGGTGCCCACCGGCACCGTGGACTTGATCACCAGGGTCTTGTCGCTGAGCATCAGGCAGGCAATGTTGCGGGCCACCGCCAGGACATGGTCGAGGTCCGCCGAGCCGTCTTCGTTGGAGGGGGTGCCGACTGCGATGAAGATCACTTGCCCATGGCTCACGGCGTCGCTGGCCTGGGTGGTGAAATGCAGTCGGCCGGCTTTTTGATTCTCTTCGATCAGGGTCGCCAGGCCCGGTTCGTGAATCGGTGGAATGGCACGCTGCAGTTGGGCGATCTTGTGGCTGTCGATATCGACACAGACCACGTTATGCCCAACATCGGCGAGAGCGACTGCTTGTACCAGACCGACATAGCCAGTACCAAAAACGCTGACTTCCAAGGAAATGACCTCGTCCATGATGAGTGTTGGGTGAGGACATCGCTCACCGTTCTGAAAGGGTTATGGCACAAGGCCGCTATCACGCTCTTTTTTTGACACTATCACAAGGATGAGGCGGTTAATTGACGTTTTTCCGTGTTACATAAATGACACTGCTGTTTTGTTTAATTTTCGTTATGGATAAAATCCTTATAAAACAATGAGTTATATCTATTCATGATGGTTATCATGGAAAGCGTCAAATACTTGTTTACAGCGTGAGAAATCTAAAAAAAACCGACGAATGGCAACATTTTCGACCTGAACGGTGATGTTTTTTTGCCATTGTCGACTAGCGAGGCACCATTCATAGTGTTGATTATGATCGAGCAGGGGGGGTTATTGACGCCTTGAGAAATCAGTAAAAACTGTTGAAATTGATAGGTTTTTTGTGATTTTTACCAGGCTTATCGAGGTGCTGCTCAGGCCAGGTCCGACTAAAGTCGGGTTGGGCAGGGCAAGGCGATCTGCCACCATTTTCGGTCTTCATTGATTCAATCAATTCAACTTGCACTCTTTGATTTGCAGGGTGAATTTCCCCTGGGTCTTTCTTTACCGCGCGTCACTGATTTTCTGCTGGAGCCTGTTCATGCGTCCCCCTTTCCCTTTACTCAATCCGTGCCCGCTGCTGGGGCTCGGAGCCGCCGTCCTGTGCGCAGGTTTTGCCCCGCAGGCCAACGCCGATGGCTTTTTCGAGGACAGCAGCGCCAAGCTGGAGTCGCGTACGATCTACTTCAACCGGGATTTTCGTGACGGCCACACCAGCACCGACCAGGGGGCGTCCAAGCGTGAGGAGTCGGCCCAGGGCTTTATTCTCAACCTGCAATCGGGCTACACCGAGGGCACTGTGGGTTTCGGCCTGGATGCCCTGGGCATGCTGGGGATCAAGCTCGATTCCAGCCCCGATCGCAGCAACAGCGGCTTGCTGCCTTCCAGCGGTCATGACCCGCGGGGTTCGGCGGACCAGTACGCCAAGCTGGGGTTGACCGCCAAGGTCCGGGTCTCGCAGACGGTATTCAAGTACGGCGCCCAGCTGCCGGACCTGCCGCTGCTCAAGTACAACGACGGGCGCCTGCTGCCCACCATGTTCAACGGCGCGCTGCTGACTTCCCGGGAGGTCAAGGACCTGACGCTGACCGCGGCCCGCTTGAACCGCTACACCGCACGTGACTCCAGCGATGCCCAGGACATCCGCGTGCACTGCAAGAACAAGCGCTATGCCTGCAACACCACGGCGGATCACTTCGACACCTATGGGCTGGACTACAAGTTCAACGACCGCCTGACCGGCCAGTACCACTACGCTGAGCTGGAAGACATCTACCGTCAGCATTTTGTCGGCCTGCTGGCCAACCAGCCCCTGGGGCCCGGCGTGCTCAAAGGCGACCTGCGCCTGCTCAAGAGTGCCGACACTGGCGCCGAGCGCGCCGGCGGCATCGACAACCGCGCCCTGAGCACCATGCTCGGCTACAGCGTGGCTGGGCACGTGTTCAGTGCCGGCTGGCAGCGCATGTACGGCGACAACTCGATGCCTTACCTGGATGGCAGCAACCCGTATCTGGTGAACTACGTGCAGGTCAACGACTTCGCCGCGATCCAGGAGCGTTCCTGGCAACTGCGCTATGACTATGACTTCAAGGCCATTGGCCTCAATGGCCTGAGCTTCCTGACCCGCTACGTCAGCGGCGACCACATCAAGGTCCCGGGCAGCCTGCGCGAAGGCCGCGAATGGGAGCGCGACAGCGAGCTCAAGTACGTGGTGCAGAGCGGCACGTTCAAGGACGTCAGCCTGCGCTTGCGCAATGCCACCTACCGCAGCAACTACCAGAAGATCGCCCGCGACATGGACGAGACCCGGCTGATCGTCAGCTACAACTTCTCACTGCTCTGACCGCCGACTCCTGCAGCGGCGCAACGGAGATGCCCCTTGTAGGAACTGGCTTGCGCAGGGGCTGGCTTGTGTAGGAGCTGGCTTGTGTAGGAGCTGGCTTGCCAGCGAAGACGGCATCCGCAATTGCGCAAGGCTCGCGGGCCTCTTCGCCGGCAAGCCGGCTCCTACGGGAGTTGATGCCGGTACGGCAGGTCCGGGCCGGTGCGGGTGCAGGTCTGGGCCGCGGCGTTGACGGCGAAACGCAGCAGGGCATCGATCTGTTCGCGGCTCAGCTGTTCCAGGCCCTGGGGCGAATCCAGGCCTTGCTCGGTCAACCAGGCGATCAGCGCTGCCTGGAAGGTGTCGCCGGCCCCCACGGTGTCGGCCACCTTGACCTGCTGCGCCGGCACCGACCAGTGGCCGTGACGGCGACTGAAGACACTCGCGCCTTGCCCGCCCCGGGTCAGGAACACCAGTTGGCAGCGCTGCTGCAGCCAGCCCTGGATCAGGGTTTGCGGCGCTTGCCCGGGGTACAGCAGGTCAAGGTCCTCGTCGCTGACCTTGATCAGGTCGGCATGTTTCACCAGTTCGCCAATGCGTTGGCGCCACAGCTGGATATCCGGTTGCGGGTTGAGCCGAACATTGGGATCGAGGCTGATCAGGCGTCGCCCCTGCTCGCGGCGTACCAGGGCCAGCAGGGTGTCGGCGATCGGCTGCACCACCAGGGAAAAAGAGCCGATGTGCAGCCCGCGTATCTCCTCGCCCAGCAGTGGCAAGTGCGCCTCCAGCAACTGCCGGTCGGCGCAGCCTTCGCCGCGGAAACTGTAGTGGGGCGAGCCGTCGCTGCCCACGGCCACCATCGCCAGGGTCGTGGGGGCGTCGAAGGTCTGCAGGTAGTCGGTGTTCACGCCCTCGGTGTCCAGCACCCGCCGCAAGCGCTGGCCCAGGTAATCGCTGGACAGGCCGGCCAGTAATCCGGCATCGATGCCCAGTCGGCGTAAACCCACGGCCACGTTGAACGGAGAACCCCCGGCAATGGCGCGGAAATCCACGGTGTTTGCCTGGGTACTTGCCTGATCCGCGCTGAAAAAGTCGAACAGCGCCTCGCCACACACCAGATACATAGTCATTCGCTCTTCAAAGGGTTGCCAGATGCTGTCGATAGCGTTCATACACCGGCCCGTAGGCCTTCACGTGCTCGGGGACGGGCCAGGTTTGGCTGGCCGGGTCGAGGCTGACACAACGTTCACAGAGTGACGCCAGGTCCAGGCTCGGGTCGCTTTCGCGGCCGTGGCACCAGGCGGCCTGGATCGCTGCGCCCAACGCCGCCGCTTCGGCCTGCCCGGTGCAGATCACCGGGGTGTCCATGATATCGGCGACGATCTGTCGCCACAGCGGACTTTTCGATCCGCCGCCAATCAAGCGGATGCTGCGACTGTGCAAGCCATTGGCGCGCAGCAGGTCGAGACCATAGCGCAAGCCGAAGGTAGTGCCTTCCACCACCGCCCGGCACAGGTTGGCCTGGGTCAGGTTATCCAGGGTCATGCCCAGCAGGCTGCCCTGGGCATGGGGCAGGGCGGGCACCCGCTCGCCGTTGAAAAACGGCAACAGGCACAGGCCCTCCGCGCCGATCGGCGCTTGCCCCAGCCGCTGGTTGAAGCTCGCCAGGTCCAGGCCCAGCAGCTCGCGCACCAGAGTCGTGGCATTGGTCAGGTTCATGGTGCAGATCAGTGGTAGCCAGCCGCCGCTGGAGGAGCAGAAGCTGGCCACCGAGGCCTGGGGGCTGGCTGGCGGTTCATCGGCGTAGGCGTACACGGTGCCGGACGAGCCCAGGCTCATGGTGATGAGGCCAGGTTGGATATTGCCCGTGCCGATGGCCCCCAGCATGTTGTCGCCACCGCCGCTGGACACCAGTGCCCGTGGGTTGATGCCCAGCAGCCGGGCAATCGGCGGACGTATCCGGCCGACGGGCTGGTGGGCTTCGATCAGCTCCGGCAGGGCCTGTTCCAGGCGTCCCTCGGGGTCGATGTGGGCCAGCAGCGCGCGGTCCCAGTCGCGGCTGCGAACATTGAAATAGCCGCTGCCGGACGCGTCGCCGTATTCGCTGCAGCAACGCCCGGTGAGCCAGTAGTTCAGGTAGTCGTGGGGCAGCAGGACCTGGGCGATGCGCTGGAACAACTGCGGGTACTGTTCCCGGGTCCAGAGCAGCTTGGATACCGTGTAGCCCGGTGCAATGACCACCCCGAGGCGGTCCAGGGAGCCCTGTTCGCCGCCCAGGTAATCCAGCAGGCGCTGGTTTTGCGCCAGGGTTTCGGTGTCGCACCAGAGCTTGGCCGGGCGCAGCACCTGGCCCTGGTCATCGAGCAGCACCAGGCCGTGCTGCTGGCCGGAGACGCCGACCCCGAGAATCTGCTGGCCATCCACGCCGGCCGCCTGCAAGGCCTGCCGAGTAGCGTCGATGCAGGCCTGCAGCCATTGCCCGGTGTCCTGCTCACGGCGGCCATGGGCGCCGCTGATCAGGCTGTGGGGCGCGGCGCCTAGCCCCAGGACCTGGCCGCTGTGACTGTCGAGGATCAGGGCCTTGGTGCCTTGGGTGCCGCAGTCGATCCCCAGGTAAAGCGTTGCTGTGGTCTTCATTGGTTGCCGATCCCTGTCGCCATTGCTGCGCTGGTTTGAGGTGCTAAGGCCTCGCGGGTTGTGCCAGGTACCCGCTGCCGGATCCGACGGCGCTCCCTCAGGCCAGGCGAACCTGGCCCGGTGGCGCGCTTCAGGCGGCCTGCCTGGCCAGCAGACGCTCCAGGGTAGCGCTCACGCCGTGCTCGCGCAGGCTGTTGAAGCACTGTTCGAAGGCTTGGACAAAGGCGCTGGAGTGGCGGATTGCCGGGCCGAAGATTTCCTCCACCGCCAGCAACCGCTGGGTCAGCAGGCTGTCGTCGGCCACGAGGGCCTGGCAGAACTCGGCCCGGGGATCGGGGATCCGGTACTCCAGGCCATTCTCGTCCACGCCCCTGAGGTACAGGGCCCAGGCCGCTACCACCAGGGCCGCGCGTTCAGTGTCGCGGTCATCGGCGATCAGGCGGTTGAGGGTCGGCACGATGAATTTGGGAAACTTCGACGAACCGTCGCTGCACACCCGCTCCAGTTGGTCGGCGATCGCCTGGTTGGAAAAGCGCTGGACCAGGGTGTCCTTGTAGGCCGCCAGGTCGATGCCCGGCACCGGCGCCAGCTGTGGGGTGACGTCGAGGTCCATGTAGGCACGCATGTAGGCGACGAACAGCGGGTCGTTCATGGTCTCGTGGACGAAGCGGTAGCCCTTGAGAAAACCCAGGTAGGTCAGGGCCAGGTGGCTGCCGTTGAGCAGCTTGATCTTCATCTCTTCATAGGGCGTGACGTCATCGGTGAACTGTACGCCGACCTGTTCCCAGGCCGGACGGCCGTTGACGAAATTGTCCTCCAGGACCCACTGCACGAAGGGTTCGCAGACCACCGGCCAGGCATCGTCGATGCCGTGCTGATCGTGCAACTGCAGGCGGTGGGCGGTGCTGGTCATGGGGGTGATGCGGTCGACCATGGCATTGGGAAAGCTCACCTGTTCGGCGATCCAGTCGTGCAGGTCGGCGTCACGCCGGGCGGCGAACGCCAGCAACGCCTTGCGGGTCACCGCGCCGTTGTGCGGCAGGTTATCGCATGACATCAGGGTAAAGGCGCGGATCCCCGCGGCCCGGCGCCGGGCCAGGGCGGCGCAGAGGAAACCGAACACGGTACGCGGCTGCTGGGGATGGGCCAGGTCGTGCTGGATCTGCGGCAGGTGGATCATGAACTCGCCGCTGCTGTCGTCGATGCAGTAGCCGCCCTCGGTGATGGTCAGCGAGACAATGCGGATCTGCGGGCTGGCGAGCTTGTCGATCAGCGCTTGGGCACCGTCCTCGGCCAGCAGCATTTCGCTGATGGAGCCGATCACCCGCACTTCATGGTCGTCGCCATCTCCCAGTTCGAACAGGGTGTAGAGGTAGTCCTGGCCCGCCAGGTCGTCCCGGGCGCGGCGGTCCTCGGGGCGCAGGCCAAATCCGCAGATGCTCCAGTCCAGGCCCTGGCCCTGGTTCATCAGGGCGTCGGTGTAATAGGCCTGGTGGGCCCGGTGGAAGCCACCGACGCCGATGTGCACCATGCCTTGGCGAGTGTCGGCCGCAGCGTAGGCGGGCAGCCGCACCTGGGGCGGCAGTTGGCTGAGGTTGAAGCGCTTGAGTTTCATGCAGGGGCTCTCTGGGATCAGGCAGCGGCGCGCAGGGCACGCGGGATGGCGACACCTTGGGCATCGAATAAGTGGCAGTGCGCCGGGTCCAGGTGCAGGTTCAGCTGTTCGCCGTAGCGGCTGGCCAGGTCACCACGGATGCGCAGGGTCAGGGCTTCGCCGCACGCGGTGCGGACATGGCAGAAGGTGTCGCTGCCCAGGCGCTCGGCGACGTCCGCGGTGACTTGCAGGCTGCCAGGGCCGGTGGCTCCCAGCTCCAGGTGCTCGGGGCGGATGCCCAGGGTCACCGCGCTGCCCACGCAGAGTTGCGCGCCACTCTGCGCCAGGCGCAGGCGCGCCCCGGCCTGCAGTTGCACCTCGCAGCCCTGGCCGTCGGCCTGGGTGATGCTGCCCTTGAGGAAGCCCATCTTCGGCGTGCCGAGAAAGCCCGCGACAAACAGGTTGGCCGGGCTGTGGTACAGCTCCAGGGGCGAGCCCACTTGCTCCACCCGGCCGGCGTTGAGCACCACCACCTTGTCCGCCAGGGTCATGGCTTCCACCTGGTCGTGGGTCACGTAGATCATGGTGGCCTGCAACTCCTTGTGCAGGCGTGCCAGCTCCAGGCGCATCTGCACCCGCAACGCGGCGTCGAGGTTGGACAGCGGTTCGTCGAAGAGGAAGATCTTCGGGTTGCGCACGATGGCCCGACCGATGGCCACCCGTTGGCGCTGGCCGCCGGAGAGCTGCTTGGGCTTGCGCTCGAGCATCGGCCCCAGTTCGAGGATGCGCGCCGCCTCGTCGACCTTCTGCTGCACCAGGGCCTTGTCGACCCCGGCCAGGTCCAGGGCGAAGGACATGTTCTTGCGCACGCTCATGTGCGGGTACAGGGCATAGGTCTGGAACACCATGGCCAGGTCGCGCTTGGCCGGGCTGACTTCGGTGATGTCGCGACCGTCCAGCTCGATGCTGCCGCTGCTGACCTCCTCAAGCCCGGCAATCAGCCGCAGCAGGGTCGACTTGCCGCAGCCCGAGGGGCCGACGAAAACCACGAACTCCTTGTCGTTCACCTCAAGGTCGATGCCCTTGATGATGGAAAAGCCTTCGAAACCTTTTTGCAGATTGTTGATTTTCAGGTGGGCCATGACGGGCCTCCGCTCACTGTGTAGGTTGCTGGACCGCAGCGTCCGGCGGCATGAGCGCGGAACTGCGGCGACAGGGTCTGGATCAGGCTGGATGGGGCATGCCGGTCATTTCACCGCGCCAAAGGACAGGCCGCGCACCAGCTGTTTCTGGCTGATCCAGCCGAAGATCAGGATCGGCGCACAGGCCAGGGTCGAGACCGCCGAGAGCTTGGCCCAGAACAGCCCTTCTGGACTGGAGTAGGAGGCAACCAGGGCGGTCAGCGGCGCGGCGTTGGAGGAGGTCAGGTTGAGCGACCAGAACGCTTCGTTCCAGCACAGGATCAGCGACAGCAGCACCGTCGAGGCCAGGCCGCCCTTGGCGATGGGCAGCAGCACCCGAAGCATTTCCTGGAGCAGGGTGGCGCCGTCCAGGCGCGCGGCTTCGAGGATGTCCCGGGGGATGTCCTTGAAGTAGGTGTACACCATCCACACCACGATCGGCAGGTTGATCAGGGTGTAGATCAGGATCAGCGCGATGCGCGTGTCCAGCAGGCCGAAGCTCTTGGCCAGCAGGTAGATCGGCATCAGCACCCCTACCGGTGGCAGCATCTTGGTGGAAAGCATCCACAGCAGGGTGCGCTTGGTGTTACGGGTCTCGTAGAAGGCCATGGAGTAGGCCGCCGGGACCGCGATCAGCAGGCACAGGGCGGTGGCGCTGAAGGCGATCACCACCGAGTTCCAGGCGAAGGCCAGGTAGTTGCTGCGCTCGTTGATGTGCAGGTAGTTTTCCAGCGTCGGGCTGAAGATCAACTGCGGCGGCGTGGCGAAGGCGTCGATCTCGGTCTTGAAGCTGGTCAGCACCATCCAGAAGATCGGGAAGAAGATCAGGATCGCGATGGCCCAGGCCAGGGTGCCCAGCAGCAGGCTTTGCAGGCGTCGGGATTGTTGCAGGGTCATGGCGCGCACCTCAGGGCTGGTCAGTCAGGTTTTTGCCGATCATCCGTACCAGGATGATCGCGGCGATATTGGCGATGACCACGGCGATCAGGCCGCCGGCCGATGCCATGCCCACGTCGAACTGCACCAGCGCCTGGTTGTAGATCAGGTAGGCGAGGTTGGTCGAGGCATAGCCCGGGCCGCCGTTGGTGGTGGTGAAGATTTCGGCGAACACCGAGAGCAGGAAGATGGTCTCGATCATCACCACCACGGCAATCGGTCGCGCCAGGTGGGGCAGGGTCAGGTGCCAGAAGATCGCGATGGGCCCGGCGCCGTCCAGGCGCGCGGCTTCTTTCTGTTCCTGGTCCAGGGACTGCATGGCGGTCATCAGGATCAGGATGGCGAACGGCAGCCACTGCCAGGACACGATGATGATGATCGACAGCAGCGGGTAGTGGGCCAGCCAGTCCACCGGCTGGGCACCGAACAGCTTCCACACGGCTGCGAGGATCCCCGACACCGGGTGGAAGATCAGGTTCTTCCAGATCAGCGCACCCACCGTCGGCATGATGAAGAACGGCGAGATCAGCAGCACCCGCACCAGGCCGCGGCCGAAGAACTCGCTGGCCTCCAGCAGGGCGCTGATCAGCACCCCGAGTACCACACTGATCAGCAGCACGCTGCCCACCAGCAGCAGGGTATTGGTGGCCCCGGGCAGGAAGCCCGAGTCGGTGAGGAAGTAGCTGAAGTTCTCCAGGCCGACGAACTGGTTTTCGCCGGGGTAGAGCAGGTTGTAGCGGATCAGGGAGAAGTACAGGGTCATGCCCAGGGGCACGATCATCCACAGCAGCAACAGCGCCACCGAGGGGCTGACCAGGAACCAGCCGGGGTTGGCCAGGCGGCTTTTGCGGGGCGCCGCCTGCGGTTGCACATGCAGCTTGGCAGTCGAGGTATTCATGAGGGTCACAACCAATTGGGTACAAGGGGCGCGCGACACCGCGCTGGCATTGTCGGCGGAGGTAGGAGCTGGCTGGGGCCAGCGAAAGCGTCCGCCAGGACAGCACAAGGCTCAAGGGCCTCTTCGCCGGCAAGCCGGCTCCTACAGGGACGGCCGGGCTATTTGGGGTAGCCGGCGCGTTTCATTTCCCGTTCGGTGGTCTGCTGCGCCGCAGCCAGGGCCTGATCCACCGTGGTCTGGCCGATCAGCGCGGCGGAGAACAGCTTGCCCACCTGGGTGCCAATGGCCTGGAACTCGGGAATGGTCACCAGCTGGATACCGATGTAGGGCACCGGCTTGAGGGTCGGCTTGCTCGGGTCGGCGACCTTCAGCGATTCCAGGGTGACCCTGGCGAACGGCGCGGCCTGCATGTAGGCCTCGCTGTAGGTGGAGGCCCGGGTGCCCGGCGGTACATTGGCGATGCCGTCCTTCTCGGCCACCAGGGCCGCGTACTCCCTGGAGGTGGCCCAGGTGGTGAAGGTCTTGGCCGCCTCCTTGGCCTTGGAGCTGGTGGGGATCGCCAGCGACCAGGAGTACAGCCAGGCGCTGCCCTTGTCGGTGACCTGGTGCGGCGCGTAGGTGAAGCCCACATGCTCGGCGACCTTGCTCTGGCTCTGGTCGGTGACGAAGGAGCCGGCGACGCTGGCATCGACCCAGATCGCGCACTTGCCGCTGTTGAACAGCGCCAGGTTTTCATTGAAGCCGTTGCTCGAAGCCCCCGGGGGGCCGGATTTCTTCATGTTGTCGACGTAGAAGGTCAGCGCGTTCTTCCACTCCGGCCCGGTGAACTCCGGTTGCCACTTCTCATCGAACCAGCGCGCCCCGTAGCTGTTGGCCAGGGTGCCGATCAGCGCCATGTTTTCGCCCCAGCCGGCCTTGCCCCGCAGGCACAGGCCGTATTGCTCCTGGTCGGGCTTGTTGAGCTTGGCGGCGAATTCGCCGATCTGCTCCCAGGTCGGCCGCTCGGGCATGCTCAGGCCGGCCTCCTTGAACAGGTCGGTGCGGTAGTAGGTCATGGAGCTTTCGGCGTAGAACGGCAGGGCATAGAGCGTGCCCTTGACCGACAGGCCTTCGCGCACCGAAGGGAAGACATCGTCCAGCTCATAGTTGGCCGGCAGGTCCTGCATCGGTTGCAGCCAGCCCTTGGCGCCCCAGAGTGCGGCTTCGTACATGCCGATGGTGAGCACGTCGAACTGGCCGCCCTGGGTGGCGATGTCGGTGGTCAGGCGCTGGCGCAGCACGTTCTCTTCCAGCACCACCCAGTTCAGCTTGATGTCCGGGTGCTCGGCCTCGAAGGTCTTCGAGAGTTTCTGCATGCGGATCATATCGCTGTTATTGACGGTGGCGATGGTCAGGGTCTGGGCGCCAAGGGTGACGCTGCTCAGGGTCATGCAGGTGGTGAGGAGCAGGGCTTTGCTGCAGGGTTTCATCGTTCACTCCTGTCCTGCGCCGCTGAGGGCTGCAGAAGGACGGTTATTGTTGTTATGTCTTCCGGATGCCGGGAAGAATGTGGGCTGATTACAGCCCTCAAACGCGGTGCTGACAAATCATCCCTGACACTTGAATTGATACTTTTTTGCACTGGCCTGCCACAGGGGCCTTGGCTTGGGCAGACGCTCTGCGGGACTCGCTGGCGCCTGGGCCTGTTCGCGACCTTGCAGATGCGTATTGGTTTTGCCCCGCAGGAGGGGTTGCCACTTAGCCCAAAGCCCACTGGCTTTTTCCCGGTCACTGCCTAAGATGGCCGTCCCAGGACTGAGTAAACCGTTGGCCGCGATGTCGGAAAAAGACACCATCTCCATGCAACTGGTGCGCGAGGCGCTGCTGCAAAGCTGCGCGCCGGGCGCCGCCACCGATGAAGTGCTGAACAAGGTCGGCATCGATCCGGCAGGCTTGCAGCAGGGCACAGCGCGGGTTCCGGCCAGTGCCTACGCACGGCTCTGGCGCCTGCTGGCGCGGCGCCTGGACGACGAATTCTTCGGCATGGACCCGCGCCGCCTGAAATCCGGCAGCCTGGCCTTTCTCTGCCGCTCGGCCATGGCTCAGCCGACCCTGGCCAGCGGGTTGGACTCGGTGCTGGGTTTTCTGACGCTGATGTTCGAGCGCATGCCGGCGCAACTGGTGCACCAGCAGAGCCTGGCGGAAATCGTTTTGCTGGAGGTTGAACACGAGCCGCGGCGGGCCTTTACCTACTTCACCTACTGGATGATCGTCCACGGCGTGGCCTGCTGGCTGGCGGGGCGGCGGATTCCGATCCTGGCCATCGAGCTGCGCTGCCCGCAGCCGGATTTCTGCGACGACTATCGGGTGATGTTCTCCGACAACCTGCGTTTCGAGCGGCCACGCACGCGGATGATCATTGCCGCCGACTGCCTGGACCTGCCGATCAAGCGCAGCGAGGACGAGCTCAAGCGTTTTCTGGCCCATGCCCCGGCCAACATCCTGGTCAAATACCGCGACCCCGAGAGCCTGGCCAGTCGTATCAAGCACCAGTTGCGGCAACTCCCCGGGGAGCAGTGGCCCGAGAGCGAAAGCCTGGCCCAGAGCCTGTGCATCTCCGCCTCGACCCTGCGCCGGCGCCTGGCTGAAGAAGGCCAGAGCTACCAGGCGCTCAAGGACAGCGTGCGCAAGGAACTGGCGATCGTCTGGCTGGCCGAGCCGCAGATCAGCTTTGCCGAGATTGCCGGGCGCCTGGGGTTTGCCGACACCAGTTCGTTCTACAAAGCCTTTCGCAAATGGTCGGGCTCCAACCCCGGGCATTACCGCAGCCTGATCCTCAACGACCCGCACCTCTCGTAGGAGCCGGCTTGCCGGCGAAGAGGGCCTTGAGCCTTGTGCCGCCTGGGCGGGCGCCTTCGCTGGCAAGCCAGCTCCTACAGCAGTCAGATAGACCGTGCGGTTCCCTGTAGGAGCCGGCTTGCCGGCGAAGAGGCCCTTGAGTCTTGTGCCGCCTGGGCGGACGCCTTCGCTGGCAAGCCAGCTCCTACAGCCGTCAGATAGACCGTGCGGTTCCCTGTAGGAGCCGGCTTGCCGGCGAAGAGGCCCTTGAGCCTTGCATCGCCCTGGCCGACGCCTTCGCTGGCAAGCCAGCTCCTACAGCCGTCAGATAGACCGTGCAGCTCTCTGTAGGAGCCGGCTTGCCGGCGAAGAGGCCCGCAAGCCTCGCACCACTCCCGCGGTCGCGGCAATCTCGCTGGCGCCGCTCGGGCTCTTGGCCAAACCGGTCACGCAACTTGATAGCTTTGACCATTGTCCCGCAAGGGCTCTGGCGCCAGTATTTCCCTGATTTTCATGAGGTTCCCATCCTAATAAGAACAGTGAGGGATTCTGGCAATGCGCAACTACCTGTCCGCTATCAAGGAATTCGATTATCAGCACACCATGGAGTCCGCCCTGGCGGGCTCGCTCTCAGCCCTCAATGCCTGTGTCGAGTGCTGCGACCGGCATGCCTTGCCCGGGCGCATCGCGCTGTTCTGGGAGGGCCGGGACGGTAGTAGCGCCACCTATACCTTCACCGAGTTGCAGGACAAGGCCGCACGCCTGGCCAACTTCTTCCTGGCCCAGGGGGTCGGCAAGGGCGACAAGGTCGCCGGGCTGCTGCCGCGCAATGTCGAACTCTTGATCACGGTGCTGGCCACCTGGCGTATCGGCGCGGTGTACCAACCGCTGTTCACCGCCTTCGGCCCCAAGGCCATCGAGCACCGCCTCAACAGCTCCAAGGCCAGGATTGTGGTCAGCGACGCGGTGAACCGACCCAAGCTGGCGGAAGTCGCCGAGTGCCCGACCATCGTCACGGTCGCAGGCGCCAAGGGCCAGGGCATCGTGCGCGGCGATTTCAGCTTCTGGGCCGAACTGGAGCAGTACCCGGCCCAGTGCGAGCCCGTGCTGCTGACCGGCGAAGACCCGTTCCTGCTGATGTTCACCTCGGGCACCACCGGCCCCTCGAAAGCCCTGGAAGTGCCGCTCAAGGCCATCGTTGCGTTCCAGGCCTACACCCGCGACGCCGTGGACTTGCGCCCCGAAGACGCGTTCTGGAACGTCGCCGACCCGGGCTGGGCCTACGGCATCTACTTCGGCGTCACCGGCCCCCTGGGCCTGGGCCACCCGATCACCTTCTACGACGGCCCCTTCACCCTGGAAAGCACCTGCCGGGTGATCAACAAATACGCCATCACCAACCTCACCGGTTCACCCACCGCCTACCGCCTGCTGATTGCCGGGGGCGACCAGGTCGCCCGCTCGATCAAGGGCCGCCTGCGTATCGTCAGCAGCGCCGGCGAGCCGCTCAACCCGGAAGTGATCCGCTGGTTCGCCGAACAACTGGACGTGGTGATCCACGACCACTACGGCCAGACCGAGCTGGGCATGGTGCTGTGCAACCACCATGGCCTGGACCACCCGGTGCATGTCGGCGCCGCCGGTTTCGCTTCGCCGGGCCACCGCATCGTGGTGCTCGATGAGCAGTACCAGGAGCTGGGCGTCGGCCAGCCGGGGATCCTCGCCATCGACCGCAGCCAGTCGCCGATGTGCTGGTTCGCCGGTTACGCCGGGGTGCCGACCAAGGCCTTCGTCGGCGACTACTACCTCAGTGGCGACACCGTCGAGCTGAACCAGGACGGCAGCATCAGCTTCGTCGGCCGCAGCGACGATGTGATCACCACCTCCGGCTACCGGGTCGGCCCGTTCGACGTGGAAAGCGCACTGATCGAACACCCGGCCGTGGTCGAAGCCGCAGTGGTGGGCAAGCCCGATCCGGAGCGCACCGAGCTGGTCAAGGCGTTCGTGGTGCTCAGCGAGCAATACCGCGCCACCGCAGAGCTGGCCGAGGAGCTGCGCCAGCATGTGCGCAAGCGCCTGGCGGCCCATTCCTACCCCCGTGAAATCGAATTTGTCAGCGACTTGCCCAAGACCCCAAGCGGCAAGTTGCAGCGCTTTATCTTGCGCAACCAGGAAATCGCCAAGGCTCAAGAGGCCGCGGCGTCAACAGCTACCGCATGAACAGGATTTGAATGATGCAGATCGAAAACAAGGTGTTTCTCGTCAGTGGCGGCGCGTCCGGCCTGGGTGCTGCCAGCGCTGAAATGCTGGTCGCCGCCGGCGCCAAAGTGATGCTGGTGGACCTCAATGCCGAGGCCGTGGCCGCCAAGGCCCAGCAGTTGGGGTGCCAGAGCGTGGTCGCCGACATCAGCCAGGAGGCCGCGGCCGAAGCGGCGGTGCAGGCCACGGTCAAGGCCTTTGGCGGGCTCAACGGCCTGGTCAACTGCGCCGGGATCGTGCGTGGCGAAAAGGTCCTGGGCAAGAACGGCCCCCATGCCCTGGCCAGTTTCAGCCAGGTGATCAACGTCAACCTGATCGGCAGCTTCAACCTGCTGCGCCTGGCCGCGGCGGCCATTGCCGAGAGCCCGGCGGATGCCGACGGCGAGCGCGGGGTGATCATCAACACTGCGTCCATCGCCGCCTTCGACGGGCAGATCGGCCAGGCCGCCTACGCCGCGTCCAAGGGTGCCATCGCCAGCCTGACCCTGCCGGTGGCCCGCGAGCTGGCGCGTTTTGGCATCCGGGTGATGACCATCGCCCCGGGGATTTTCGAAACCCCGATGATGGCCGGCATGAGCGACGAAGTGCGGGCCGGCCTGGCTGCCGGCGTGCCATTCCCGCCACGCCTGGGCAAACCCGCCGAGTACGCCGCGCTGGCGCGGCATATCATTGAAAACAGCATGCTCAACGGCGAGGTGATCCGTCTCGACGGCGCCTTGCGCATGGCCGCCAAGTAAGGAGGATTCATCATGTCCATTGCCCAAGATCCGATTGTCATTGTCAGCGCCGTCCGTACCCCCATGGGCGGATTCCAGGGTGACCTGAAAGGCCTGAGCGCCCCGCAGCTGGGGGCCGAAGCCATCCGCGCCGCCGTGCAGCGCGCGGGTATTGCCGCCGATGGGGTACAGGAAGTGCTGTTCGGCTGCGTGCTGTCCGCCGGCCTCGGCCAGGCCCCGGCCCGTCAGGCGGCCCTGGGCGCGGGCCTGGACAAGGGCACCCGCTGCACCACCCTGAACAAGATGTGCGGCTCCGGCATGGAGGCCACCATCCTGGCCCACGACATGCTGCTGGCCGGCAGCGCCGAGGTGGTGATCGCCGGCGGCATGGAAAGCATGTCCAACGCCCCGTACCTGCTGGACCGCGCCCGCAGCGGCTACCGCATGGGCCATGGCAAGGTCCTCGATCACATGTTCCTCGACGGCCTGGAAGACGCCTACGACAAGGGCCGCCTGATGGGCACCTTCGCCGAGGATTGCGCCGAGGCCAACGGCTTCACCCGCCAGGCCCAGGACGATTTCGCCGTGGCCTCCCTGACCCGGGCCCAGCAGGCGATCAAGGACGGCCTGTTCAAGGACGAGATCGTTCCCCTGCAGGTGATGGTCGGCAAGGAGTCGAAGCTGATCAGCGACGACGAACAACCGCCCAAGGCCAAGCTGGACAAGATCCCCACCCTGAAACCGGCGTTTCGCGACGGTGGCAGCGTGACTGCGGCCAACTCCAGCTCGATCTCCGACGGCGCTGCGGCCCTGGTGCTGATGCGCCGCTCCGAAGCCGACAAGCGCGGCCTCAAGCCCCTGGCAGTGATCCACGGCCACGCAGCCTTCGCCGACACCCCCGGGCTGTTCCCGGTGGCCCCGGTGGGCGCCATCGAGCGGCTGATGAAGAAGACCGGCTGGTCGCTGAACGAGGTCGACCTGTTCGAGATCAACGAAGCCTTCGCCGTGGTCAGCCTGGTGACCATGAGCAAGCTGGAAATCCCCCACGCCAAGGTCAACGTGCACGGCGGCGCCTGCGCCCTGGGCCACCCGATCGGTGCTTCCGGTGCGCGGATCCTGGTGACCCTGCTCTCGGCCCTGCGCCAGAAAGGCCTCAAGCGTGGCGTGGCCGCGATCTGCATCGGCGGTGGTGAAGCCACGGCCATGGCCGTTGAATGCCTGTAACGAGGAATCCCGATGTTGCCCAATGACGAACAACTGCAGATCAGCGACGCGGCCCGGCAATTCGCCCAGGAGCGCCTCAAGCCTTTCGCCGCCGACTGGGACCGTGAGCACCGCTTTCCCAGGGAAGCCATTGCCGAGATGGCCGAGCTGGGTTTCTTCGGCATGCTGGTGCCCGAGCAGTGGGGCGGTTGCGATACCGGCTACCTGGCCTACACCATGGCCCTGGAGGAAATCGCCGCCGGTGATGGCGCCTGTTCCACCATCATGAGCGTGCACAACTCGGTGGGCTGTGTGCCGATCCTCAAGTTCGGCAACGATGAGCAGAAGGAGCGCTTCCTCAAGCCCCTGGCCAGTGGCGCCATGCTCGGCGCCTTCGCCCTGACCGAGCCCCAGGCCGGCTCCGATGCCAGCAGCCTGAAGACCCGGGCCCGCCGCGACGGCGACCACTATGTGCTCAACGGCTGCAAGCAGTTCATCACCTCCGGGCAGAACGCCGGGGTGGTGATCGTGTTCGCGGTCACCGACCCGGCGGCCGGCAAGCGCGGCATCAGCGCCTTTATCGTGCCCACCGATGCGCCGGGCTATAAGGTCGCGCGCATCGAGGACAAGCTCGGCCAGCACGCTTCCGACACCTGCCAGATCCTCTTCGAGGATGTGCAGGTGCCAGTGGCCAACCGTCTGGGCGAGGAGGGCGAGGGCTACAAGATCGCCCTGGCCAACCTTGAGGGCGGGCGCGTGGGCATTGCCTCGCAAGCGGTGGGCATGGCCCGGGCCGCGTTCGAAGCGGCGCGGGACTACGCCCGTGAGCGCGAAACCTTCGGCAAGCCGATCATCGAGCACCAGGCCGTGGCCTTCCGCCTGGCGGACATGGCGACCCAGATCGCCGTGGCGCGGCAGATGGTGCAGTACGCCGCAGCCCTGCGCGACAGCGGCAAGCCGGCGCTGGTGGAAGCCTCGATGGCCAAGCTGTTCGCCTCGGAAATGGCCGAGAAGGTCTGCTCCGCCGCCTTGCAAACCCTGGGCGGCTATGGCTACTTGAGCGACTTCCCGCTGGAGCGCATCTACCGCGACGTGCGCATCTGCCAGATCTACGAAGGCACCAGCGACATTCAGCGCATGGTCATTTCGCGCAATCTCTGACTTTTAGCAGGAGCTGATTCATGAGCTACGAAACCATTCTGTTGGACATCAAGGGCCGGGTCGGCCTGATCACCCTCAACCGTCCCCAGGCGCTGAACGCCCTCAACGCGCAGATCGTCGGCGAGGTCAACCAGGCCCTGGATCGCCTGGAGGCCGACCCGCAGATCGGCTGCATCGTCATCACTGGCTCCAAGAAAGCCTTCGCCGCCGGTGCCGACATCAAGGAAATGGCCGAGCTGAGCTACCCGCAGATCTACCTCGACGACCTGTTCAGCGACAGCGACCGCGTGGCCAACCGGCGCAAGCCGATCATCGCCGCGGTCAACGGTTTCGCCCTCGGCGGCGGTTGCGAACTGGCGCTGATGTGCGACTTCATCCTGGCCGGCGACAACGCCAAGTTCGGCCAGCCGGAAATCAACCTCGGCGTGCTGCCGGGCATGGGCGGCACCCAGCGCCTGACCCGCGCCGTGGGCAAGGCCAAGGCCATGGAAATGTGCCTGACCGGGCGTTTCATCGACGCCGTGGAAGCCGAGCGCTGCGGCATCGTCGCGCGCATCGTGCCGGCCGATGAACTGGTGGAAGAAGCCCTGAAAGTGGCGGCGGTGATTGCCGGCAAATCGATCCCGGTGAGCATGATGATCAAGGAAAGCGTGAACCGCGCCTTTGAAGTCAGCCTGTCCGAGGGCGTGCGCTTCGAGCGCCGGGTATTCCACGCCGCCTTCGCCACCCAGGACCAGAAAGAAGGCATGGCCGCCTTCATCGCCAAGCGCGACCCGCAGTTCAAGGATCAATAACCACCCCGTCTGCACCGCGTAGGAGCTGGCTTGCCAGCGAAGGCGCCCGCCAGGACAGCACAAGGCTCAAGATCCTCTTCGCCGGCAAGCCGGCTCCTACAAGGACGACGCTGCTATCGCGCCGGCTGTAGGAGCTGGCTTGCCAGCGAAGGCGTCCACAAGGGCAGCACAAGGCTCAAGGTCCTCTTCGCCGGCAAGCCGGCTCCTACAAGAGCATGTCGCAAAAAAAATCGCAGCCTGGGCTGCGATCTTTCAGCTCAAGCGGCCCCCATCACAGCTGGTAATGCTTGAGCTCGCGAGCAATCAGCAGGCGCTGGATCTCGCTGGAACCTTCGTAGATCTGGGTAATTCGCGCATCGCGGTAGTAACGCTCCACCGGATAGTCCTCCAGGTAGCCGTAGCCGCCGTGGATCTGCATGGCCGAGGAGCAGACCTTTTCGGCCATTTCCGAGGCGAACAGCTTGGCTTGGGACGCTTCCGACAGGCACGGCTGGCCGGCGCTGCGCAGGCGCGCGGCGTGGAGGATCAGCAGGCGTGCGGCATTCAGGCGGGTGTGCATGTCGGCCAGCAGGTTGGCGATGCTCTGGTGTTCGATGATCGGCTTGTCGAACTGCACCCGTTCCCGGGCGTAGGCCAGGGCTGCTTCAAACGCGGCGCGGGCAATGCCCAGGGCCTGGGCGGCGATGCCGATGCGCCCGCCTTCGAGGTTGGACAGGGCGATGGCCAGGCCCTTGCCCCGTTCACCCAGCAGGTTGGCCTCGGGGATGGTGCATTGGTTGAGGGTCACGGCGCAGGTGTCGGAGGCGCGGATGCCCATCTTGTGTTCGGTGCGGTCGACGATGAACCCCGGGGTGTCGGTGGGCACCAGGAACGCCGACAGGCCTTTCTTGCCCAGCTCCGGATCGGTCACGGCGAAGACGATGGCCAGTTGCGCGCGCTTGCCGTTGCTGACGAACTGCTTGGCGCCGTTGATCACCCACTGGCCATCGCGCAGTTCGGCGCGGGTGCGCAGGTTGTGGGCTTCGGAGCCAGCCTGGGGTTCGGTCAGGCAGAAGCAGCCGATGGCTTCACCACTGGCCAGGCGTGGCAACCATGCCTCTTTCTGTGCCTGGCTGCCGTAGTTGAGGATCGGCCCGCAGCCCACCGAGTTGTGGATGCTCATCAGGGCGCCGGTGGCGCCATCGCCGGCGGCGATCTCCTCGACGGCCAGGGCGTAGGCCACATAGTCCAGGTAGCTGCCGCCCCATTCCTCGGGCACCACCATGCCCAGCAGGCCCAGTTCGCCCATCTTGCGCACCAGGGCGTCGTCGATCCAGCCGGCCTTTTCCCAGGCCTGGGCATGGGGCGCGATCTCGCCTCGGGCGAAGTCCCGGGCCATGTCGCGGATCATCACTTGCTCTTCGCTCAGTTCAATGTCGTGCATGTATTCAGCTCCCGCTGCCGTCAAAACCGCTGAAGAAGCTCGCCACCCGATCGGCGTCGAGGGCCGCCAGGGTGGGTGGATTCCAGCGTGCAGTCTTGTCTTTGTCGATGATCAGGGCGCGTACGCCTTCCAGCAGATCGCCACGCTCGAACCACTGCCGGTCCAGGTGCAGTTCCAGGGCGAAGCATTGCTCCAGGTTCAACTGGCGGCCGCGGCGCAGCATTTCCAAGGTCACGGCCATGGCCAGGGGCGACCGGGTCTCCAGCAGGTCGGCGGTGGTTCGTGCCCATTGCTGACTGTCGGCCACGGTGACCGTGCGCAGTTGCTCGACGATGCTTGGCATGTCGGGCAGGGCAAAGAAATGGTCGATGGCCGTACGCAGGGTTTCGAGCGGTGCGTCAGGCAAGGTCTGCACCGCAAGCTTGGCCAGCAGGCCTTGCAGGTCCTTGAGGGGCGAGTCGCTCCAGTGCAGGCGGTCCAGGCGCTGGTGCAGCAGGTCCAGCTTGCTGCTGTCCAGGTGCCAGTCGGCGAGGCCGCAGTACAGGGCATCGGCGGCGCGGATCTGTACGCCGCTGACGCCGAGGTAGATTCCCAGCTCGCCGGGGATGCGCGACAGGAAGTAACTGCCGCCGACATCAGGGAAGTAACCGATGGCCACTTCCGGCATCGCCAGGCGGCTGCGCTCGGTGACTACCCGCAGGTCGGCGCCTTGCACCAGGCCCATGCCGCCGCCCAAGACAAAACCGTCCATCAGCGCCAGCACCGGCTTGCGGTAGTGGTGGATCGTCAGGTCAAGGGCATATTCCTCGACAAAGAACTCTTGGTGCAGGGTGTCGCCGCTGTGGTAGCTGTCGTACAGCGAGCGGATATCGCCGCCGGCGCAGAAAGCCTTGTCGCCCGCGCCACGCAGGACAACGGCGTGGATCAGCGGATCCTGGGCCCAGCGGTCAAGGCACTGCTGCAAAGTACGGACCATCGACAGGGTGATGGCATTGAGGCCGGCGGGGCGGTTGAGGGTCAGGTGGCCGATGTGGTTGCGCACCTCGACCAGCACATCCTCTTGAGGGGTGTCGCAATCCCGTGTGGCCTGGGATGAAACCTGAGCAGTCATCACTAACTCCCTGCTTTTATTGTTTTTTATAAGACGCTCGCGCACGAGCATCGCTGGATCGTAACAGTGCAAATTTGCCTAATACAACCCCAAAAACTGCAGGTTGGCTGTGCATTTTTACCTCAAGAACAGCCCACCTCCGTTTTGTGGCAGGCACTGGCCTGCTCAGCGCCCGGCACAGCGCAACAGCACGCTCCGGCTGGCCCGCAACTGCTCACTGCACTGCAGCGGCGCCAGCTCGTTACGCTCCGGATCCAGGTCCTTTTCCCGGCGCACCAGATAATACGGACCATGGTCCGGCAGTGCCGTGAGCGCCTCGATGTGCCGGGCCTGACCTGCGCTGTAGAACTCTGCGGAGTACGAACGCCGCCCCCAGTAGTACAGCGCACCGGGCTGGCTGGCCTGGAGTTTTTTCCACGCAGCGACCAGGGGCTGCTGATTGTTCGGGCGCTCGAACAGCGCGCCCTGGAGCGCCGCCAGCACCAGGACCACGGGCAGCAACAGCGAGCTGCCCAGGGCTCCGGCCTGTGCTACCAGGCCCGGCTCGGGCTGACGGGCGTGCAGGGCGCTCGCCAGCAACAGGCTCCAGGCGGGCAGTGCCGGCAGGACGTAGGTCCAGAGAATGTTTCCCGACAGAGTGAAGAAGGCTGGGGTGATTAGCGCCCACAAGGCCAGGAAGCTGTAGTACCGGGGCAGGGCCCGGTAGTGCCGGCGCTGCAGCCACAGGATCGGCAACCACAGGCTCCAGGGGAACAGGGCCAGCAGCAGGTCGAGCCAGATGCTGCCCGGCGGGCGGGCGTGGGCACTGCCATACAGGTCCCCGGCCCAGTCGCTGACCACGTAGCGCTTCCAGTGCTCGCCCACCAGGAAGTAGTCGAGGAAACCCGGCGTGCGCAGTTCCGCCAACCCGTACCAGGGCACGGCCACCAGCAGCATCAGGCCCAGGCCCGACAGCCAGGGCAGGCGCCAGAAGGCCTGCCACTGGCGGTTGAGCAGGGTCCAGAGCCCCGCCTGGGCTCCGACCAGCACCACCACCAACGGCCCTTTGGCCAACAAGCCCAGGCCCAGGCCGAAAAAACCCGCCAGGGCCCAACGCCGGTCGCCATGCATCATTGCTCGCCAAAAGCCGTAGCTGGCCAGCAACAGGGCAAACCCCAGGGCCGGGTCAGTCAGCACCACACCGGCACCCAGCAGGCCCAGGGTAGTGCTGGAAAAGATAATCGCCGCATATAAACCGCTGCGCAGGTCACGCTCCTCGCGGGCAAACCGCAGGATCAACAGGCAACTGCCCAGATGAAACAACCAGGCCGGGAAACGCGCCGCGAACTCGTTGACCCCCAGCAACTGCATGCTCAGCGCCTGGCTCCAGAACGCCAGTGGCGGCTTGCCCCAGAACGGCACGCCGTAATCGAACATGGGGGTCACCCAGTCATCGAGCTCGAGCATCTTGCGGGCCATTTCTGCATAACGGGCCTCGGAGGTGTCCATCAGCGGATACAGCCCGAGGCTGAGCAGGCGCAAGCCGAGAATGGCCCACAGCAGCCACCACAACGAACCAATGGAAAGTCGCTTCATCAGTTTTTCTCTTCCTTGCCCAGCCGTGGCGTCGTGGGCGCCGCCAGGCGCTTGGCCAAGCCACCGAAGGTGCTGCTGAGCAGGTACACCGGCCGGCGCTTGACCTCGCTCAGGGTGGCCCCGATGTATTCGCCCACCAGGGCCACACCCAGGGACAGCATGGCGCCGACGCCGAGGATGAAGTCATGAATGTTCAGGCTGCCGGTACCGATCTGCCGAGCGATATAGATCAGGGTCAGCAAAAAGATCCCGGCGCTGAGCAGGCTGAACCAGCGCAAGGGCTTGCGGGAAAAGGCCACGATGCCCTCGATCGCCAGGTCCACCAGGGCCAGTGGCCCCCACTTGGACTGGCCGGCACTGCGCGCCGCACGGTCATAAGGCAGCTCCACGGTCTTGAACCCCAGCCAGTTGACCATGCCCTTCATGAACCGCGCCCGCTCGGGCATGGCCCGCAGCGCCCGCAGCGGTGCGGGACCGATCAGGCGGAAGTCGCTGACGTCCTGGGGGACCGCGTACTTGTCCACCAGGACCCGCAGCAGGCGGTAATAGAGCATGGCGCTGATGCGCTTGCCGGCGGTATCGCTGCGTCGGTCGCTGCGCTGCATGTTGACGATGTCGCAACCGGCCAGCCAGTGTTCGACCATCTGCGGGATCAGTTCGGGAGGGTCTTGCAGGTCGGCGTCGATAAACAGGATCGCCTCGCCACAGGCGTGGTCGATACCGGCCGCCATGGCCGACTCCTTGCCGAAGTTGCGCGAGAGATTAAGGCAGCGCACTTCGGGCGATTGGCAAAAGCCGTCGAGTAGCGCCAGGCTGCCGTCGCTACTGCCATCATTCACATAAAGTACTTCATGGCGAATCGACAGTTGGTTGATTGCCGTCATCAACCGGGCATGGAACTGCGGCAATACATGGGCCTCGTTATAACAGCAGATCACCACGCTCAAGAAGCGGGTCCCGGGAACAGTGAATTCTTCAGTTGGGTTCATGTTTGAACGTCCAGGCGCGGTGGGTCCAGTAAGTCATCAGCGTCAGGCTGGCGCTGCAGAACAATTGCAATTGAAGGGGCGACTGTGGCCAGTGATCCAGTAACAACAGCATCATCGCGGCATTGCCGAGGTTGTAGCCCAGGGCCGTAATGGCAAACCGCATCAACTGCCCGTTGCCGCTGGCCGACCGGTTCTGGGCAAAGGTCCAGCGGCGATTGCCCAGGTAGCTGAGCAGGGTCCCGGCCAGGGCGCCAGCGAGGCTGGCAGGCAGAGGCCCGGTAAGGCCGATCAACAGCAGGAAGACGCCATAGTGACTGGCAGTGGCAAAACCACCCACCAGCAGATAACGCGGGAGTTGGATGACATGTTGTCGTTGAACTTTGTTGGAGAGGCGCAGCATTAAACACTCCTGCCTTGGCAGATTGTATTGTCCGAGTTTGAAGTGGCGAGAATCCTTGAATCAAAGATGTCATTTGCCGAGGCAGGATTTGTGAAAAATATGTTGGTCGCTGCGATTAAATGTTTCAAGATTTATAGTTTCAATATTGTTATCTTTTTATTCGGAAGTTTGTCTCGGGCGTTTAATAAAGTTGCAACTCGTTAGTTGTCAGTTAAATGACGGCGTCGTTATCCAGTTGTTATCCACGCTATTCATTGTTGTGGGTCCGCAGCGCTCATTCTGTTCATTGCCACTTCAATGGCGCGGCTGGTGAACGTCGCCGCTACAATGGCGCTCGACTTTCCAATGACGAGGCACCATGGACATCGAACTGGCCCGTACCTTCCTTGAAATCGTCCGCAGCGGCAGCCTGGTGGCTGCGGCCGAGCGCCTGCACCTGACCCAGACCGCCATCAGCGCCCGGGTGCAGAACCTGGAGAGCCAGCTCAACTGCAAGTTGCTCGTGCGCAACCGCGCTGGCGCCCGGCCCACTGCCGATGGCGAGGCTTTCATCACCTACGCCAACCAGCTGGTGCAAACCTGGGAAGCGGCCCAGCGCGATCTGCCTCTGCTGGCGGGCTACCGCAATGTGTTGCACATCGGCGGCGAACTGAGCCTGTGCAATCCGTTGATGCTCAACTGGGTGCGGCGCCTGCGCCAGGCCTTGCCCAACCATGCGCTGCGTACCCAGATCGGCGACGGCGCGAGCCTGCAGCGCCAGCTCGAACTTGGCGTGCTGGACGCCGCACTGGTGTTCCAGCCGCTGTACTCGCCCGGGCTGCAAGTGGAGCAACTGCTCGAGGAAAAGCTGATCCTGGTGCGCCTGGCCGGCCGCCCCGAGCCCTATGTGTACATCGACTGGGGCGAAGGCTTTCGGCGCCAGCACGACGCGGCACTTCCTGAACAGGCCAGGGCAGCGGTGGGCTTCAACCTCGGACCGCTGGCCCTGCAGTTCATTCTCGAGGCCGGCGGCAGCGGCTATTTCCGCACCCGGGTGGTACAGAGCTACCTGGACAGCGGCGTGCTGGAACGGGTGGAAAAAGCCCCGGAGTTCAGCTTTCCCACCTACCTGCTGTATGCCCGCGAGCGGGATTCACAACAGTTGCAGCAGGCCTTTGCAGTCCTGCGCGACGTGATCGAGCACGACAATGACTGGTCCCAGCGCTGGTCGCCGATGGTCTGAGCAGCCGGCTGCTCGACGCTGAGCAACGGCGCCAGCGCCAGTACCGGTTGAACCATGAGCGCCCTGGGTGGTTTTCAAGCGGCCCTGGCTGCGCCTGGCTCAGGTGCGCGAGGACAGCACCTGGCCGATGCTGCGGCGTCGGGCATGGACCTCGCTGGCGTGGATCAGTTGTTCCAGGTCTTCGGGGGTGACATCGAAGAACTCTTCCATCTCCGCCAGGGCCAGCTTCAGGTCCTGGGCGGTGATTGCCAGGCTGTCACCGGATGCCTGGGAGGAGGCCAGCACGGCGGGGAGGTCGCCGGGGCCCTTGGGGTAGCGAATTCGCGTCAGGTTGTTGTAGGCCAGGGCAGACAGCAGCAGGCTGGCGGCCGCCAGCATCACCGGCCCCAGCTCGCGCCATTCCAGGCTCATGGTGGCCGGGTCCGCCAGCACCAGGGTCAGGGCCAGGGCCCCGGCCGGTGGGTGCAGGCAACGCAGCCAGCACATCAGCACCAGAGCCATGCCGGCAGCCAGGCAGGCGCTGCCCAGGGTTCGTCCCAGCAGTTGGGCCACCAGCAGCGCGACCACGGCGGCGCACAGGTAGCCGCCGAGGATCGACCAAGGCTGCGCCAAGGCCCCAGAGGACACCGCGAACAGCAGCACCGCTGAAGCCCCCAGGGGGCCGATCAGGTGCACCGCTACCGGCATGCTGAACACCTGGGCGCAGAACCAGACACTGAACAGGGTGCCCAGGGCCATGCCGATGGCGGCGCGACTCCATTCCAGGGGGCGGGTATTGATGGCGGCGGGTTTCCAGCGGGCAAACATCGGCAGCAACGATCCATTTCCAGAGAGCGGGAAAAAAGAAGGGCTTGCCTGGATCACCAGAAAGCCCTTGAACGTTCCAACATTTGGGGGAGGAACCGGCACAGTGTGCCGAGGAACCAAACACCTGACAAATTCATAATAATGCTACTTAAGTGCATTATTTTTGGATCCTGTGCTGCGCCCGGCTTGCGCTTCGGTAGCACTGGCAGCCCCCAAGGGCCCTCAGGCCGGCGAGGACGTGGAGCATGTTCGGTGGTGCACTGCGGGTCAGCAGGTCGCCACAGATGATAGGGCTCAGGGCGCCGGTTCTGCGCGCCGTAGCAACTGCCGCGCAACGCTTCGCCGGCCAGGGTGTCGGTGAAGAGGAATTGCGCCGGGTAGATGATCATCTCGCCAAGGGTCAACAGCCCCATCGCCAGGTACCGGCCCAGCAGGCTCTCGACCAGGCTGACGCTGATCGGCCCGGGCATAAACAGGCCGCAGCCGGCAAGGATTCAGTGGCGCAGGTGCTCGCGTTTTAGCAGGCGCCCGACCGGGTGCTGCAGCATCCCCCACAGGGCATTGCCGGCCAGCAGGGCGGCCAGGGCTTGCCGCCGGGCCTGGCTGACCATCAGCTGCTGCGACAGCTACAGGGTGAAGCGCCCCTACAGACTCAGGCGCATGGCGCAGCGCCGCTGCACGGGTAAACCATGGCGCGCTTCATCGGCCAGGACCCGGCGCAGGCGCGAGTCCAGTTGTGATTCTTCCAGGGTGACGAAGCCCTGGCGCTGATAGAACGGCTCGTTCCATGGCAGCTCACGGAAGGTGCTCAGGGTCAGGGCCTGCAGTCGCTGCTGCCGGGCGTATTTGCGTGCCGCTTGCAGCAGGCGCCTGCCGATGCCCCGGCCCTGGTGGTGGCTGGCCACGGAAATTTCCCAGACATGCAGTTCGCGATCACAGACCTGGGCGTTGAGAAAGCCGCAGCGCTGGTTGTCAGCGGTCACTGCGACCCAGACGGGGTGGCGCTGGATGTTGTCCTGATGGCTGGCGGCGTCCGCCACTTCGGCCTCGGCCAGCCAGGCCAGTTCCGGGTCCAGGCGGAACAGCTCGGCAGCCGAGGTTTCAATTGCGGGAAGAAAGGCCGCATCGGGCTCCTGCGCCCGACGAATCTGAATGGTCATGGGCGCGAGTGTAAGGAGCGGGCGGGGGGCCGCGCAACGGTTTCAGGGTTGCGCAGCGCTGGTCTTGGGCAGGTGCAGGAGGATGAAGTCGTTCTTGTCGAAACGCCCGCTGAGTACCGGGGCCAGCTGTGCCAGGGGCGTGCCCTGCAGGCTCGGCAGGTCGCTCTGGTCGAGGATCACCCAGGCCGGCCCCGGGACCTGGGCCAGGGCTGCCGGCTGGTCGGTGAACTGCGGTTGCAGGTCGCGGTCCAGGTTGACCATGAACTTGATCGCCTTGGCATCCTTGCCCATGCGGTGCAGGACCACCGGCGCCGGGTCCGCTTCGATCAATTGCATGGCCGCGTGGCTGAATGCCCGAGTGTCATAGAGCTGGTGCTCCACCGGCTCGAACACCCCGATGTAACAGGCCCAGACCGCCGCCACCGCACTGTAGGCCAGGCCCACGGCGCGCCACTGGCGTTTGCACAGCAGCCCCAGGGACAGCAGTTGCAACAGGCCCAGTATCAGCAGCATTGGGGTGAGGTCGCTCAGGTGCTCGGGAAACCTGCGGCGCAACACTATCAGGCCGATGATCAGCAGCCCTGGCAGCAACAGCCACAAGCCCTGGATCAACCCGCGCAGCCAGCCCATGAGGCGCTCTCGGCCGGCCTGGAACGGATAGGCTGCAATGATTGCCGCCATGGGCAGCATCGGCAGCAGGTAACGGGCCTTTTTCGCCTGGGGAATCGACAGGCCGATCATCACCACCAGGCCGGCGGCAGTGCACAGGCGCAGCAGGTTCAAGGCCGGGCTGGGTTGGCCTGGGCGCTTCAGCAACACCACGATCCACGTGAGGATCGCCAGCGGGTAGGCCAGGGCGTAATTGCCCAGGGAACTGGTGAAGTAATAGAACACCCCGCTGGAGCCTTCGCTGCCATCCATGCGGCCCATGAACTGCATGCGGATCACATCGTCGACAAAAACCTGGCCGCCGCTGAGTTTGGCCAGCCAGAGCAACAAGGCAACGCAGGCACCTAACAGCAACAGGGCACTGAAACCGACGCTGAACAGGCGCCGCCACTGGCCGGCCATCAGGTAGTAGCTGCACAGCATGCCGGTGGGGATCACCAAGCCGATGGGCCCGCGAATGGCAAAACCCAGGAGCAGCAGGAGGAAGATCCAGCCCAGGCGCCGTGGAGCGCCGAAGTGGTCATGGGCATAACCCAGGTAGAACACCGCCAGGGACACCGCGGCGAGCATCTGGTCCAGGGACACGGCGCGGGTTTCGCTGATGAAGGTGTTGCTGAGCAGGAGCAAGGCAATGCTCAACAGCGCCCAGGTCCGGGAATAGGGGGCCAACAGGCGATAGACCAGGCTGACGATCAAGGCCGAGGCGATGGCCGTGGGCAACCAGGCGCTAAGACTGCTGACCTGGCCCGAAGGCAGGGAGAACAGCCAGACCAGCAGGGTCGAGGCGCTGGAATAGTCGGCATAGGGCTGGCCATAGGTGGTGGGGAAGAACCCCGGCCCGTGGCGCAGCATTTCCTTGGCAAAGAGCACGAAGCGCGAATCGAAGCCGATCGCCGACTGATGGTCGGCACCGGCGCAGAACAGCAGCAAGGCCAACAGCCCCAGCCCCAACGATTGCCAGAGAAGTGTGTTCGAAGGGGAGCTGGGGGAGGTGTTCATTCAGGCCTCGGGAGTCCACTGCTGGTGAGGAATCGGCAGGTTGCGCGATTCACCGCGACCGATCGGGAAGTAGGTGAAGCCATTGCGCGCCAGGCGTTCGGCGTCGTACAGGTTGCGCCCGTCGAAGATCACCGGGGATTTCAGGCGCTGCTCGATCAAGTCGAAATCCGGCGCCTTGAACTGCTGCCACTCGGTGCAGATGATCAGTGCGTCGGCACCCACCAGCACTGATTCCGGAGTGCCCATGAGCATCAGCTTCGATTCGTCCGGGTAGAGCTTTTGGGTTTCCTGCATGGCTTCCGGGTCGAAGGCACGGACTTCGGCCCCGGCGGCGAACAAGGCATCGAGCAGCACCCGGCTCGGCGCATCACGCATGTCGTCGGTGTTGGGCTTGAACGCCAGGCCCCAGACGGCGAAGGTCTTGCCCGCGAGGTCGCCCTTGTAGAAGGCGTTGATGCGCTCGAACAGCTTGTGTTTCTGCCGTTCGTTGATGGCTTCCACCGCTTGCAAAAGGTCGCTCGAGCAGTGGGCCTCCTGGGCACTGTGGATCAGGGCGCGCATGTCCTTGGGAAAGCACGAGCCGCCGTAGCCGCAGCCCGGGTAGATGAAGTGATAGCCGATGCGTGAGTCGGCACCGATGCCCAGGCGCACCGATTCGATGTCCGCGCCCAGATGCTCGGCCAGCTCGGCGATCTGGTTGATGAAGCTGATCTTGGTGGCCAGCATGCAGTTGGCCGCGTATTTGGTCAGCTCGGCGCTGCGCAGGTCCATGAACATGATGCGGTCGTGGTTGCGGTTGAATGGCGCATACAGGTCGCGCATCACCTCACGCACTTCCTCGCGCTCGCAGCCGATGATGATCCGGTCCGGACGGCGGCAGTCGCTGACGGCCGAGCCTTCCTTGAGGAATTCCGGGTTGGAGACGATATCGAATTGCAGCGCACGGCCGTCGAGGGCCTTTTCGATGTGCGCCTTCAAGGTATCGCCAGTGCCCACCGGTACGGTGGATTTTTCCACCAGGATCGCCGGCTGCTCGCGGTGGCGGGCCACCGCATCGCCCACCGACAGCACGTAGCGCAGGTCCGCCGAGCCGTCTTCGCTGGACGGCGTGCCGACGGCGATGAACAGCACCTGGCCGTGCTGCACCGCGAGTTTTTCATCGCTGGTGAAGTGCAGGCGCTTGGCCTCGAGGTTTTCCTTCACCAGGCTCGCGAGCCCGGGCTCGAAGATGCTCACATGCCCCTGTTGCAGCTGTTTGACCTTTTGCTCATCGATGTCCATGCAGATGACATCGTGGCCGACTTCAGCCAATACGGCGGCTTGTACAAGGCCGACGTAACCACTTCCAAATACGCTGATTTTCATGGGGTATTCCTGGGACTTGTCGCGGGTGCAGGTCGAGAGTTGATGGTAATGACCCCGAGGATGACCAAGGCCACCCCGAGGGTTTTGGAAAGCGTGAACGGTTCGTTGAACAGCGGCAGGCCGGCGGCCAGCAGGTAGACCAGGGCGTAGCTGATGCTCAGCAACGAATAGGCCCGTCCCAGCGGCAGGTCGCGCAGGGCCAGCAGCCAGCAGAGCATCGACAGCGCATAGGCGCCGATGGCCGCGATGACCACCGCCAGGGCCGCGAGATCGACGCTGCCGGCACTCAGCGCCGCCAGCCACTGATCCGGGGCGGGCAGGCGGGTCATGCTCCAGCGCATGCCCAGCTGGGCGCCGCTGACCAGGGCCACGCTGCCCAGGGCGAAGGCGAATCCCTTGGCCCGGCTCATGCGTGGCGACTCAACAGCAGCACACCGCCAATCACCAGGGCCACGCCGAACCAATGGCGACGGTCGATGGGCTCGTGGAAGACGAAGCGGGCAATCAGGGTAATCAACACGAAGTTCAGGCTGAGCATCGGGTAGGCCACGCCCACCTCCATCCGTTGCAGCACCAGCAGCCACACCAGCAGGCCCAGGCCGAGGCTGAACAGGGCCAGCCACAGCCAGCCCGAGCGCAGCTTGTGCAGCAGGCTCGACGGCTGGTCGCGCCAGCTTTCCACGGCGAACTTCTGCGCCACCTGGCCGAGGCAGGTCAGCCCGCAGGCCAGGAGTAGAAGCACCAGGCTCATGGCTGGCTCTGGGGAATGATGAAGATCACGATATTGCCTTGCTCGTAGCGCTTGGCATCCTTGGGCAGCAGTTCGACTTCGTGGATCTCGTCACTGCTCTTGACCCGCATCACCACGCCGATGGAACCCTGCTTGCGGGCTTCGGCGATCCACGGCTGGACCTGGTTGAGGTCGACCTTGCGCTGGATCGAGTCTGCATAGGCCAGGCCGTATTTCACCTCGCCGGAGGTGTTGTACAGGGTCACGTCGGGACGCCGCAGGCGCCAGGCCAGGGCCGAAGCCGCGCCCAGGTCATTGCTCAGCAACGCCTTGGCCTGCCCCAGTTCGGCCACGTGATCGATGATGAACTGGTCGGGAATCTTGTTGTAGACCACCGAGTTGGGCAACGCCGCCGGGGCCAGGGCCACCAGCAGGAAACTGCCCAGGGCCGGTGCGGCCCACAGGGTCAGGGGGCGCATGGCCTGCAGCAGGTTGCTGAGGATCCAGCCCAGTAGCAGCACGTACACCAGCACCAGATGCTGCGGCTCGTTGACGAACACCGGCTTCTTCATCTGGAAGTACACCAGGGCCAGCAGGGCCAGCACCCCGACCAGCAGATTGAGCAGCCCGTTGAGGCTGACGATCCGGGTCTTGCCGGCGGCCAGGCGGTCGATCAGGGCGTTGCCCATCAACAGCGCCAGCGGCAGCAGGCACGGCAGGATATAGGCCGGCAGCTTGCCCTTGCTCAAGCTGAAGAAGGCCAGGGGCAGGACCAGGCACAGCAGCAGAAAACCGCTAGCGGGAGTGCGTCGGTCCTGCCAGGCCTGCTTGAGGCCGACCGGCAGCAACAGCACCCAGGGCACGCAGAACCCCACCAGCAGCGGCAGGTAGTACCACCAGGGCGAAGCGTGCTGGGCATCGTCACCGGCGAAGCGGCGGATGTGTTCGTGCCAGAAGAAGAACCGCCAGTAATCCGGTTCCTGGGCATGCACCGCCAGGGCCCAGGGCAGGCTGATGAGCACCGCCACCAGCACACCGATGCCGCCGTACACCAGCAGCGCACGCAAGCGCTTCTGCCAGATCGCATAGGGCAGGGCCACCAGTACCGGCAGCAGCCAGGCAAGGAAACCCTTGGTCATGAAGCCCATGCCGCAGGCCAGTCCCAGCACCACCCAGGCCATCAACTGGCCGCGCCGGGTCTGGCAGTCGAAGGTGAACCACAGCGCCACCAGGCTCAGGTTGACCCAGAAGGTGAACTGCGGATCGAGGTTGGCGTAGCCGGCCAGCAGCGCGACCACGGTGAAGCTCATGTAGAGCAGGGCACAGGCCAGGCTCTTGCGTGGATCGTTCCACAGGCGCCGGGCCAGCAGGTACACCAGGATCACGCTGAGGCCGGTGCTCAGGGCCGAGGCCACGCGCACGCCGAACAGGTTGTCGCCAAACAGCGCCTGCCCGATGGCCATCATCCAGTAGCCGGCCACGGGTTTCTCGAAATAGCGGATGCCCATGAAATGCGGCGACGCCCAGTGGCCGCTCAGGAGCATTTCCTGGCTGATCTGCGCGTAGCGGGTTTCATCGGGAATCCACAGGCCGTGGGTGGCCATGGGCAACAGGTAGAACAGACCGAAAGCGATCAGCAACAGCGGCAGGGCCCAACGTCTGGTCATGTGCCTTGCACTCCCAGCCAGCCTTCGCGGCCTTCCAGGGCGCCGCGCACCACCTGGCCAACAGGCAGGCTGGCAGGGTTGGCCGGGAGCAGGTCCCCCAGGGGCTGGAAGTGGATGTCGCGCTGCTTGGCACTGGCCAGCAGCTGGCGGAAATCATTGGCCATGAGAATCCCTTCTACTTCGGCATGCACCGTATAGACGTTGAGTTTGTCCGGGCTGAACCGGTCAAGGATGAAGCGGTTGAAATCATTGGCGGCCACCACCGGCCCGACCACTTCGTCGAAGGTCGGCAGGTCCACCGGAATCTGTGGTGCGCCCAGGCTGCCGTCCGCCAGGCGCGGCTGGAACAGGCTCTGGCCGCGGCAATCGCTGTTGTAGCGAAAGCCGAATTGTTGCTTGGCCTCGATGACGCGTTCATCGGCGCGCCAACCGGCGGACGCCGAGCAGCTCACCGCTTGCCCGAGAATATCGTTGAGGCAGTCGACGCCCAGGCGGATCTGTTCGATCAGTTGTGCCTGGCTCCAACGCCCGGTATTGGCCTGCCAGCCGTGGTGATCCCAGGCGTGCAGGCCGACTTCATGGCCGGCGGCCAGGGTCTGGCGCATCAAGTGCCCCAGGTCCCGGCCTATGGGTTTGCCCGGCCAGGCAGTGCCGGCCAGGAGAATGTCCCAGCCGTACAGGCCCGCGGCATTGGACCGCAGCATTTTCCAGAGGAACTGCGGACGGATCAGGCGCCACAGGTGGCGCCCCATGTTGTCCGGCCCGACGCTGAAGAAGAAGGTCGCCTTGACCCCGGCCTCATCCAGCGTTTCGAGCAGCCGTGGCACCCCCTCCCGGGTGCCGCGGTAGGTATCGACATCAATGCGCAGACCTGCCTGCATCAGCGTGCTTCTTTCTTGGCGCGATCGGCGATTTCCAGCATGGCTTCACGCAGGAAGAAGTCCAGGGTATTACCGATGGTTTCGCTCATTTCCACGGTCGGCTCCCAGTTCAGCAGGCGCTTGGCGTTGTCGATGCTTGGCTTGCGGTGTTCCACGTCCTGGTAGCCGGCGCCGTAGAAGGCCTTGCTTTCGACGTCGCGGAAACCAGCGAACGGCGGGAAGTTGCTGCGCAGCGGGTGGGCTTCGAACTGACGCAGCAGCTCTTCGCCCAGCTGGCGGATGCTGGCTTCGTTGTCCGGGTTGCCGATGTTGACGATCTGGCCGTTGCAGCAGTCATTGTCGTTGTCGACGATGCGCGCCAGGGCTTCGATGCCGTCGGCGATGTCGGTGAAGCAGCGCTTCTGCTCGCCACCGTCGAACAGACGGATCGGCGTACCTTCCACCAGGTTGAGGATCAACTGGGTGATGGCCCGGGAGCTGCCGATGCGTGCCGAATCCAGACGGTCCAGGCGCGGGCCCATCCAGTTGAACGGACGGAACAGGGTGAAGTTCAGGCCCTTGGCGCCGTAGGCCCAGATCACCCGGTCCAGCAACTGCTTGGACACCGAGTAGATCCAGCGCTGCTTGTTGATCGGGCCGACGATCAGGTTGGAGGTGTCTTCGTCGAAGTTCTTGTCCTGGCACATGCCATAGACTTCCGAGGTCGACGGGAAGATCACCCGCTTGTTGTACTTGACGCAGTAGCGCACCAGCTTGAGGTTTTCCTCGAAGTCCAGTTCGAACACGCGCAGTGGGTTGCGGGTGTATTCGATCGGGGTGGCGATGGCCACCAGCGGCAGGACCACGTCGCACTTCTTGATGTGGTATTCGATCCACTCGGAGTGAATGCTGATATCGCCTTCGACGAAGTGGAAGTTGGGGTGGCTGCGCAGGCGTTCGATGGCGTCGGAGCCGATGTCCAGGCCGTAGACGTCGTACTTGTCGTCACGCAGCAGGCGCTCGGACAGGTGGTTGCCGATAAAGCCGTTGACGCCGAGGATCAGTACCCGGGTGCGACGTGGTTTACGGCCGGACTCCGCACCGCGCAGGATCGAGCCGTCCACCAGGCCCAGTTCATTGGCCAGTTGCGGGCCGCCCAGGTACAGGCCGTTGGCATTGCGCTGGCCCGAGGTGATGACCAGGGAATCTTCGCCGCAAGCGATGCGCAGCGGGTCGACGCTGATGACCCGGCCCGGGGCCTGGCCTTCATTGCCCTTGGCGACTTCGGCGCTCCAGACGATCAGCTTGTGCTCGCCCACGGCGCAGAAGGCGCCCGGGTACGGCTGGGTGACGGCACGTACCAGGTTGAACAGTTCTTCGGCCGGGCGCTGCCAGTCGATCTTGCCGTCCGCTGCGGTGCGACGACCGAAATAGCTGGCCTTGGATTCGTCCTGGGCGGTCTCGGTGATCTTGCCCTGGGCCAGTGCCGGCAGGGTGTCGCGCAGCAGGCTGGCGGCGGCGTCACGCAGTTTGTGGTGCAGGGTCAGCGCGGTGTCGCTGCGCTCGATGGCGACCCGTTGCTGGGCAATGATGGCGCCGGCGTCGGCGCGCTTGACCATGCGGTGCAGGGTCACGCCGGTTTCGGTTTCGCCCTTGACCAGCACCCAGTTGGCCGGTGCGCGGCCACGGTAGTGCGGCAGCAGCGAGCCGTGCAGGTTGAACGCACCCTTTTTCGCGGTGGCCAGCAGTGGCTCGCTCAGCAGGTTGCGGTAGTAGAAGGAGAACAGGTAGTCGGGGTCGAGCTTGGCGATGCGCTCGATCCACAGCGGGTGGTTGGCATCTTCCGGGGCGTGCACGGCAATGCCCTTGCGTGCGCAGAGCTGGGCCACCGAGCCGTAGAAGGTGTTTTCCTTGGGGTCGTCGGCGTGGGTGAACACCGCGGCGATCTCATAACCTGCGTTGAGCAGGGCTTCGATGCCTGCACAGCCGATGTCGTGGTAGGCGAAGACGATAGCTTTATTGCTCATGGCGAAACCTGATCAGTATGGGTGGAAGTTAAACCGTCGACAGTCACAGTCGGGGCCGGAGCCGCCGGTTGGCTGCGCAAGACTTTTTCAATGAAGAAGCGTGGGCGGGCGCGCACGTCGCTGTACATGCGCCCCAGGTATTCACCCAAGAGGCCCATGCCGATGAACTGGCCACCGGTGAACACGAACAGCACCGCGAACAGCACGAAGGTGCCGTCGCCGGCCCAGGTGGCGCCGAAGATCAGCCGCAGGACGATCAGCATCAGGGCGAACACCGCACCGAGGCCGGCCATGCCGAAGCCGATGATGCTCAGCAGCCGCAGGGGCGTGGTGGTCATGCAGGTGATCAGGTCGAACATCAGGTTGATCAGGCGCATCGGGCTGTACTTGGAGTCGCCGTGCTCGCGCTCGGCGTGCTCCACCAGCACCTCGGTGGTGTGCCGGGCAAAGCTGTTGGCCAGGATCGGGATGAAGGTGCTGCGCTCGGTGCAGGCCAGCATCGCGTCGATGATGGTCCGGCGGTAGGCCCGCAGCATGCAGCCGTAGTCGCTCATGGCGACGCCGGTGGAACGCTGCACGGCCAGGTTGATCAGCTTCGACGGCCAGCGGCGAAAGGCCGAGTCCTGGCGGTTGTTGCGCACCGTGCCGACCACGTCGTAGCCCAGCTCGGCCTGGGCCACCAGGCGCGGGATTTCTTCCGGCGGGTTCTGCAGGTCGGCGTCGAGGGTGATCACCACGTCGCCACGGCATTGTTCGAAGCCGGCCATGATCGCCGCGTGCTGGCCGTAGTTGCGGTTGAGGATTACCGCCACCACTGGGCTGTTTTCGCGCTCGGCGGCTTCCTGCAGGATGTTCGCCGACTCGTCGCGGCTGCCGTCGTCCACCAGGACGATCTCGAAATCATGCTTGAGCAGGCGGCAGGCCGCTTCGGTGCGCCGCAACAGCTCGGGGAGGCTCTGTTCTTCGTTGTAGACCGGAATGACGATCGACACGAACTGAATCGGATAAGGTTTCAAAGGCTTCAGTCCAGGAGGTTGGCAATGGCACCGGAGACCCGCTCGACGTCGTCGAGGGACATGTCCGGGAACAGTGGAATCGAGCATAGCCGCGCCGAGTTCCACTCGGTATGAGGCAGATGCACTTCAGGGAAGCGCTGTCGGTAATAGGTATGCAGGTGGGTCGCAATGAAGTGGATGCCGGTGCCGATGTTCTGTTCCTGCAGGCCCTTCATGAAGGCGTCGCGGTCAAGGCCGCAGCGTTCGGCGTCGATGCGCAGGATGAACAGGTGCCAGGCATGCTGCTGCGGGTACCGGGGTTGAAGCAGGGGTTGCACCGGCAAGCCTTCGAGGCGCTGCAGGTAGGCCTGGGCCAGCACTTCGCGCTTGGCGTTGATTTCATCCAGCCGCTGCAACTGCACCAGGGCAATGGCCGCGTTCATGTCCGCCAGGTTGTACTTGAAGCCGGGCTCGATCACCTGGGCCTGGGGTTTGCGGCCATGGGTCAGGCGGTCGTAGGCGTCCACCCCCAGGCCATGGAACTTGAGCATGCGCACCCGGTTGGCCAGGGCCTCGTCATCGCTGACGAACATCGCGCCTTCGGCGCAGGTCATGTTCTTGATCGCGTGGAAGGAGAAGATCGCCGTGCCTTGGGCGCCAATGGCACGCCCACGGTAGGTGGTGCCTGCGGCGTGGGCCGCGTCCTCGATCACCGCGATGCCATGCTGTGCTGCCAGGGCGTAGAGCGGGTCGAGGTCGAAGGCGGCACCGGCGTAGTGCACCGGAATGATCGCCTTGGTCCGCGGGGTGATGGCGGCCTCGATGGTCGCCGCATCGCTCATCAGGGTGTCGGGGTCGATGTCGACGAACACCGGGGTGGCCCCCAGCAGGCAGATCATGTTGGCCGTGGAGACCCAGGTCTGCGAGGGGGTGATGACTTCGTCGCCAGGGCCGATGCCCAAGGCCAGCAGGGTGATGTGCATGGCGCCGGTGGCCGAGGACAGCGCCACGGCATGCCGGGCACCGACACGTTCGGCGAAGTGCTGTTCCAGTTCCTGGTTTTTCGGGCCGGTGGTGATCCAGCCGGAGCGCAGAACCTGCTCCACTGCAGCGATCTCTTCTTCGCCAATACTCGGGCGCGAGAAAGGAAGGAAAGCCTGGTTCATGGTTACCTCGGGTTTACACAATGCTAATTGCCGGAATACGGGGTGGTGCGGGTGAACAGACAGTTCATGGAAAGCGGGGAGGTCTTGCAGTCATCAAGGCGCATCCAGTTATTGAGCCAACAGGGCATTCCATGCAGCGAATCAGTAAAGACTAGGTTTATTAAAAGTAAAGGTGGATCAAGGTGTTATCTTTGCAACCTGAGAAAAAACTGCACTCGGACGGTTGTCTGTCGGGGGCTGAGATTAAGCCGAAAAATGTGAAACGAATATGAAAAATAAGGTAAAAGTCCGTTTTTCTGCGAGCCAGACAGCTAGTGTTCAGTTTGTTTCCAAAGTTATCGAAGTGCACAGATGCGGCGACTCTTGTAACCAGTTTTCAATGGCGATTGAAGGGGCCACCGAAAGTATTTTTCTTAGCTCGCAAAGGTGCTACCCGGTGCAACCTTGCCCAGTGCAGAACCCATGACCGCGTCGCCAGCCTGGGCGCGCCCAACCCTTTGAGCCTGTACCTGAAGCGGCTGGCCCCCTCCAGCCAGTCGACCCTGCGCTACGTGCTGCAGGACACCGCCGACCGCCTGGGCTATGCCGAACAGAACCTCGAAGAGATTCCCTGGCACCTGTTGCAGCCCGAGCATGTCACGGCCCTGGTGGCCACCCTGCGCGCAGACGGTTACGCGCCCAATACCTCATCGCTGTACGTCAACGCCTTGCGCGGGGTGATGAACGAGGCCTGGCGCGCCAGCCTGATCAGCCAGGACCACCTGTTGAAGATGCGTTCGGTCAAGGCCATCAGCGGCACACGCCTGGCCCGTGGGCGCAACCTCAAGCGTGGCCTGATCCATGAACTGATGGCCAGGTGCGCTGCCGACCCGCGCCCCCAGGGCGTACGCGATGCAGCGCTGATTGCGGTGCTCTATGGCTCGGGCATGCGCAAGTCCGAGTCGGTGAACCTGGACCTGGCCCAGGTGGACTTCAGCGAGCGCAGCCTGCAGGTGCTGGCCAAGGGCAATCGCCAGTTGATCAAGTACGCGCCCACCTGGGCCTTCGACAAATTGCAGGCCTGGCTGGAGCTGCGCCGCTCGCACCTGCCCGCAGGCCAGGAAGACGACCCGTTCCTGTTCAACCGGATCCGTCGGGGCGGCCACATCACCCGCGAGCGCATTACCAAGCACGCCATCTACTACATTGCCCGGCAACGCGGGGCCGAGGTCGGCGTGCGGATCATGCCTCACGATTTCCGTCGTTCGTTCATTACCCGGGTGATCGAGGAGCACGACCTGTCGATCGCCCAGAAACTGGCGCACCACAGCAACATCCAGACCACCGCCAGTTACGACCTGCGCGATGACAACGAGCGCCGCCGAGCCGTCGACCGTTTCGACCTGTGACCGCCTCAGGGGGCCGGCAGGGTGGGGGACAATTGTCCTGCGAGGTCCCAGGCTTCGAGCATTTTCGCGTACTCGAAGGCATGGCTCGGGTCGCTCTGCAGCCAGTCTTCGAAGGCCCGCCGCTCGTCGACGGTGCAATCGGCTTCCCGCAGGCGCAGGCACCAGTGCGCGGCCTGCATCATCAAGTATTCGTCTGCTTCGCTGGCAGGATTCGTCATCGATCAATCCTTGTTCAAGGTAACGCCGGGGGCGCCTGCGGGCCGCGGATGCTGCGTCAGTATCGGACTGAATGCGCCACCGGCCAAGGTCTCAGGTCAACGAGGACGCTGATGCCCCCGGCGACGCTCCCAGGACATGGGCATGGCCCCGGGTCGAGATCCATACCCGGCTGCCGACCTTCGGGGCATACAACCCGGAACTGCGTACCGGTAGCCGGTGTTGGCTGCCATCGACGGCGGCGACGCTGATGCTCAGGGTGCAGGTGTTGCCGGCAAAATCACAGTCGCTGACCACCCCTGCGCAGCCGGCGTCGCCCCCGCTAGCCGGGGCATCGGTGCGCAGTTGCAGCTGTTCCGGGCGCAGCATGATCTGTGCCGGTCCCTTGAGCGAGTGATCGCCGATGGGCACCTGACCCAGGTCGCAATGGGCCAGGCCGTTGGCGAGCCGCGCGGGCAGCAGCACGGCGTCGCCGAGAAACAGTGCGGTCTGCGCATCCAGGGGGTGGCGATACAGGTCCAGCGGCGCGCCGGCCTGGATCAGCCGCCCCTGGCGCATCACCGCCAACTGGTCGGCGAAGGACAGGGCCTCGGCCTGATCGTGGGTGACCAGCAAGGTGGTGACTCCGGCGTCCGCCAGCAGGCGGGCCACGGTCTTGCGCATCGCAGCCCGCAGGCCGGTGTCCAGGGCGGAAAAAGGCTCGTCCAGCAACATCAGCCGCGGGCGCTGGGCCAGCGCCCGGGCCAGGGCCACTCGCTGCTGCTGGCCGCCGGACAGCTCATGGGGCCAGCGCGTTGCCAGGCGGGCATCCAGGGCGACCCTGTCCAGCAACTCGGCGATCCGTGGCTGTTTGTCCGCCTGCTTGCCCGCCAGACCGAAGCCGATATTGTCCGCCACGCTCAAGTGTGGAAACAGCGCGCCGTCCTGGGGGACATAGCCGATCAGGCGTTGATGGGCCGGCACCGCTCCCTGTCCATCCACCAGTACCTGGCCGTTGAGGGTGATGCGTCCGCTGTCGGGAAACTCGAACCCGGCGATCATCCGCAGCAAGGTGGTCTTGCCTGAGCCGGAGGGGCCGACAATCGCCGTACGGCTGCCGGCCGGGACACTGAGACTGATATCGGACAAGGCGCTGAAGCCGCCAAAGGATTTGTGCAATGCCTGTAGTTCAAGGGTATTCATCGGCCCGCCGTCACTCTGGATTGGTGGTAGAGAAGGCCGGTCAACGGCAGTGAGAGCAGGATCATCAGCAGGGCATAGGGCGCTGCCGCGGCGTAGTCGATTTCGCTGGTCATGGCCCAGAAGCCGGTGGCCAGGGTGCGAGTGCCGTTGGGGGCCAGGAACAGGGTGGCGGTCAGCTCATTGCTGATGGCCAGAAACACCAGGGCCGCGCCGGCGGCCGCTCCTGGCGCGGCCAGGCGCAGGGTGACGCGCCACAGCGCCTGCAGCGGCGAGCGGCCAAGGCTGCGGGCGATGTTTTCCAGTTCCACCGGGGCCTGGGCGATACCTGCCCGCAAGCTGACCAGGGCCCGGGGCAGGAACATCAAGGCATAGGCCAGAAACAAGCTGATGCTGGTTTGATAGATGGGGCGGGCCAGCTTCACCGTGAGGGTCACCAGGGCCAGTGCGACCACGATGCCCGGCAGGGAACTGGCGATGTAGTTGCAGCTTTCCAGCAGGCGCAGCAAGGGCCCGGGCATTCGGATCGACAGCCAGGCCACGGGCACCGCGGCGCAGGTGGTCAGCAGTGCCCCGAGCGCAGCCAGCTCCAGGGTCTGGCGCAGGCTGGGCAGCAACTCCGGTGCTTGCCAGGGGGCAATGCCCGCGGCCAGTAGCCAGTGGCCCAGGGTCAGCAGTGGCACCCCCAGCGCCAGGGCCGTGGTGAGCAACGGCAACAGCCATGCGCCGTAGCGGGCAGCGCCACGCAAGGCCTGCAGCCGTTGCGCTCGCGGGCTGCCGGAGCCAACCCGGGCATAGCGCGCCCGGCCCCGGCTGGCGGACTCGGCCCACAACAGCAGCAGGCAGCAGAGCACCAGGACACCCGCCAGCATGTTCGCCGCCGCACCGTTGTAGGTGGACTGGAACTGATCGTAGATGGCGGTGGTGAAGGTATCGAAGCGAATCATTGCGTACAGGCCGTACTCGGCCAGCAGGTGCAGGCCCACCAGGAGCGCGCCGCCGGCGATGGCCAGGCGCAACTGCGGCAGCACCACCCGCAGCAACAGCTGCCAGGGCTTGAGCCCGAGGGATTCGGCGACATCCTCGAGGGCCGGGTCGAGCCGGCGCAGCGAGGCGGCGACGGGCAAATAGACAAAGGGGAAATAGGCGATCACCGACACCAGCACCGCGGCGGGCAGGCCGTGCAGGGCAGGCACCAGGCTGACCCAGGCGTAGCTGTGGACGAACGCCGGCACCGCCATGGGTGCCACCGCCAGCAGGGACCAGGTTCGCCGCCCGGGCAGGTCGCTGCGCTCGGTGAGCCAGGCCAGGGCCACGCCCAGGAGCACACACAGCGGCAGGGTCAGAACCAGCAGCAACAAGGTATTGCCCAGCAGCTCGGCGACCCGTGGCCGGAACACCAGCTGGACGATGGTCGCCCAGCCGGTCTGGATCGACACGCCGACGACAAACCCCAGGGGCAGCAAGGCCAGCAGTGACACCAACAGCGCCGCCCCCAGCAACCAGGAAGCCGATCGGCTGCCCGGAGATCGGCGGCGATAGCCGGGCAGGGGCGTGCAGCTGGTCGGGGCCACGGCGGCCGTGGGTGCCAGGGACAAGTCGTCGGCCATGGCTCAGAGGATTCCGGCCTGGGTCATCAGGTCCACTGCCTTCTTGCTGTTGAGTTTGCTGGCCTCGACCTTGGGCGCATCGAGTTCTGCCAGGGGCACCAGCTTGGGGTTGGATTGAGCGCCATTGCCCACGGCATATTCGAATGAGTGGCCGTTCTTGAGCACTTCCTGCCCTTTAGGGCCAGTGATCCACTTGAGGAAGGCCTGGGCCTGTTCCTGGTGGCGGCTGGAAGCCAGTACCGCGCCGCCGGACAGGCTGACAAAAGCCCCCGGGTCCTGGTGCTTGAAGTAGTGCAGGGCGGTGTTCTTGCTGTTTTCGCCGGTCTTGGCCTGATCGACGAAGCTGTAGTAGTGATAGATCACCCCACTGTCCACCTGCCCGGCATTGACCGCCTTGAGCACGGCGCTGTTGCCACGATAGAAGCTGGCATTGGCTTTCAGGCCCTTGAGCCATTCCAGGGTGGCGGCTTCGCCCTTGAGCTCCAGCACGGCGCTGACAATCGCCTGGAAGTCGGCGCCGGCCGGCGAGGCGGCCCAGCGGCCTTTCCAGTTGGCGGCGGCAAGGTCCATCAGCGAGCCTGGCAACTGGGCCTGGTTCAACTTGGCCGGGTTGTAGACCAGCACCGTGGAGCGGGCGGCAATCCCGATCCAGTGCCCCTGGGCCGGGCGGTAGGCCGCCCCTACCTGCTCCAGGGTCGTGGGGGCGACGCTGGCCAACAGCCCGGCGTTGTCCACCAGGGCCATGGCCGGTGAGTTCTCGGTGAGGAATACATCCGCGGGGGAGGCGGCGCCTTCTTGCACCAGCTGGTTGCCCATTTCGCTGTCATCGCCGTTGCGCAGGGTGACCTGGATTCCGGTGGCCTGGGTGAACCCTTCGACCCAGGCCTTGGTCAGGCCCTCGTGCTGGGCGTTGTACACCAGGATGCCATCGGAGGCGGCGTAGGCGTGGCCAGCCGCCAGCAACGCCGTGGCCAGCAGTGCGCGTTTGAACAGGGAAGAGAGACGGACAGTCATCGGGGTGCAGCTCCTGCGCGGTTATTGTTCGAAGGAAGGGACGGCGCATGGAATCAATCGGGATGACTCGTAATGCTGTCACCTAATGGGAATCATTTGCATGTGCGTCCGATGGCAAATGTAGAGCGGCAAACCAGAAAAAATCGTCAAATTTATGGTGAATCCTTGTCATTTCTGTTTTGATTCGCTGCACTCGATCGGCCGTTCTGTGCCGTCGCTTTCCGTCCTGCCGGCCGCCGGCCAGCACGCGCTGCAACAGCAAGGATCGCTAGACATGCAAGTTGCCAGGGAGCGGCCAGAATGCCCCTCGCTTCCTGCAATTGCTGAGGCTCCAAGCCAAGTTGCCGTCCAGGGCACAGGCTCAGGCCGAGCAAGGTGAGCCCGGTAATCGACCGGGGCATCAAGCCAGGATGAGCCTGCAATCGTTCAGTCAAAAGAGGGAGTTTTCTTGAGCGCCAAACTGTGCAACAACATCAGCGCTGTCACCTTTGTCAGCAAATACAAGGCGGTCTGCCAACCGATCGCCGATCAACTGGACCTGCCGGTGGAGAACATCCTGGGCCTGGCGGCCCAGGAGAGCCAGTACGGCACCGGGCGCATTGCCCGGGAACTCAACAACTACTTCTCCATGCACGCCCCGGCGCCCTTGCAGAGCGGTGCCGAGTCGCCCCAGGGCAATGCCAGCATCAAGGTGGCGAAGTTCGACTCCTTCCAGAAATCCGCCCAGTCCTTTGCCCAGCGCTATGGCGCCTCGGTGCGCAGCAAGCGCGATCCGCTGGAGTTCGCCCAGGCGCTGGTTCGCAGCGGCTACAACACGGGCGATGCCGCCACCGGCGGGCGCAACGGTTTCGCCAGCTACCTGGCGGACATCATCAACGCGGTCAGAGGGCGTTTGGCGTGCTGACAAAACCAGCCGGTTCATGGGGGCTGTGGCTGTGCCTGGCCGCAGTCGCTCTCAGCGCCTGCGCCGCCGGCACCTTGCAGCCGGCCCAGGTCAATCCCGCGGGGCTGACGCGCGAGCAGGCCCAGGCAGTCTTGCAGGTGGCTCTCAAGCATCAGGATTACCCCATGGGCAAGCCAGGGGTGTTTATCGACGGTGACCTGCAAGATGAAAGCGGCCAGCCGCCGCACCCGGGCTACTTCGATTTCAGCCTCGGCTACAACGATCCCAAGGCCGGCGCCACCGAATACTGGGGGCTGTTCTCGGTCAGCCTGGCCACGGGGGATGTCTGGGAGATCAATCGCTGCCAGCGCCTGGACGGCGCTGAACTGCGGGCCTTGCAAGGCCAGATCATGGCCCGTACCGGCAAGACCCTGGCGGCCGAGCAGCCCCAGCGCCAGGGGCTGGGCTGCGAGGAGTAGCCGCTAGCCACTGCAGGCCCGCCAGCAGGTGCGGGCTTGAGGGATGCAAGGGCACCGGCTGCCCTGGTCACTCAGAAGCGATAGCCGGCGTTGACCATCACCGCTGCGGCGCCGAGCACCACCAGCTCGGTGCTCACCGGCCCGTAATGCGCACCGATCGCCGGGATCAGCGCTGGGGCCACGCCGAAGTGGTTCAGCGGGATCTTGTCCTTGTAGTCGCCCTTGTAGCCCTGGATCAGGCCGCCGCTGAGCTTGGCGTAGACCGGCCAGTCGGCCATCTCCCAGGCCTTGCCGACGTAGGCGTAGTAGGAGCGCTGGGAGAAGGAGTTGCGAAAGGTGCTCACACCCCACAACTCGCCGTCGGCGTAGTTGCGCTCCAGGCCGATCAGGTCCTGGTGGTTGTTGTGGTCGGGGTCGTTGCTCCAGTGGTTGGTGTAGACGCTGGTCTGCACCATCCAGTAGTCCTGCTGCTGATCGGCTTGGGCGCCCTGCAGGGCGGTCACTGCCAGCAAGGCCGCGCCCATGGTGGCGCGAGCCCAGCGGCGAGTCGGCAAGGGCAGGCCAGGGGCGTGGGGTCGAATCATGGGTTTCATCGTGGTTCCCTGCCATGGCGGCAGTTGTGCCCCCGTGGAAATCATGGGGGCAAAAAGGGGGCGCAAACTAGCACCTATCCATTCAAGGGATCAATGAATGAACTGTTGCTTAGTTTATATCGGCGTCGATGCGCTGGATCAGATACGAGTAGAAGGGATTGCTGGTAAGGCGCATCAGTTCATCCATCGGCACCACCAGCACCCCGCGCTCGCCACGGGCCGCCACCGTGCCCAGGTGCACGCCGAAATCCTCGCTGGCAGTGGGTTGTGTGCCGTACAGGGCATCGTCCAGGGGGAAAGGCAAGGCCACGTGGGACAGTGAGAACACCTCGGGCGGGTAGTTGAGGTTCAGCCGCTGGCGCTGGCTGTGCAGGCTCTGGGCCGGAGTGCTCACGGCCTCCAGCGCCGCGGTGCCGGTGCCCTCGTTGGTCAGCAGTCGGGTCGCGTAGTTGCGTGGCGCCGGCGGCAGCAGGCTGGCCAGGGAGGTGACACTGGCCGGGTCCAGCAGGCCCTCGAAGTCCCGGGCGCGATTGAGGTCGAAGATCACCAGCTCACTGCCGTTGGCCGGCAGTTGCCGATACAGGCCGCTGACCAGGGCCGGGGTGCTGACCGTGGCATCGGTCAAGGATTGGAAGCTGAGGATCGGCGGCAGGCGGTTCAGGCGCGGGTCCGTCACCAGGGCCTGCAACTGGCTTTGCAGGGCATCGGTGAGCAGCCAGGACTGGCGCGCCCCATTGGCCGGAAACGAGTTGTACTTGAACGGGTTGTATTCGGGCCGCAGGTTGAGCCAGGCCGCCTTGCTGAAAGCCGGGAACACCGCGGGCAACGCCGCCAGCCCGGCAAAGCGGGCGGAGGAGGCGACACCGATCATCGGCGAGATCAGCACCAGGCGCTGGGCCTGGGGCAATTGCGGATCGTCGAGGGCATCGAGGGCGTACTTGACCGCCAGGGCGCCACCGTTGGAGTAACCGACGATGTGCAAGGGCGCCGGCGCCGGAACTTCGGCCCGGGCGGTACGCAGGGCCAGGCGGGTGGCGGCCAGCCAGTCCTGCCAGTGGACGTCGGTCAGGCCGGCCGGCACGGTGCCGTGGCCGGGCAGGCGCAGGCCGATGGCCAGGTAGCCGCGCTCGACGTAGCGCCGGGCAACGTGGCGCAAGCTGTAGGGTGAGTCGGTCAAACCGTGCACCAGCACCACCACGCCCCGCGGCGTGCCAGGGGGGCGCAGCAGGTAGGAGCGGTTCCAGTCGGTGGCAAAACGCGGCGAGTAGACCCGGCTGTCCACCCGATAACGGTTGAAGGGCGGGACCTGGGTCGGATCCAGGCGGTCGCTGACTTCGTGCCGGACCTCGGCGAACACCCGATCCTCGGCCTGCAGCCAGGCCGCCCAGTCGGCGCCATCGATCTGTTCGATGCTCAGCTCATGGGGCACTCGCAGGTGCCAGGGTTGCAATGCCGGACCCCGCTCACTGTCGAAGGCGCGCCAGGCCAGCAGGGTGAATGCGGCAACGCCAAGGATCAGCGCGCCGCGCTTGAGCAGGCGGGACAGGGCGGGAGCGATCACGGGCAGGGACTCGTCTGGGTGGCACGGATGCGATAGACGCAGCGTCGATCGCCGGTAATCAGGTGCTCCACGCGCTGCACCTGGCCCAGGTCGCCAATGGCGGCCTGGAACACCTGCAGTTCGGCACGGCAGAAACCCTGGCACTGCTGGGCGGCGACGCAGATCGGGCAGTGGCTCTCGATCAGCAGCCAGCCGTCGCCGTCGGCCTCGACGCTGGCCATGTAGCCGGCCACATCACGGATCTGCGCCAAGGCCAGGACCCGCTCTTCCAGGGTCGGCAGCGGGGCGCAGACATCGAGGTACTGCGCGGTGTTGACCCGCTCCATGTCAGTGACGATGCGCTCCACGCCGTCGGAGCCGTAGACCGCGCGAATCGAATCGATCAGTTGCAGGGTCAGGTGCGCATGGGTGTCGGGAAAGCGCGCCTGGGCCTGTTCGGTCAACAGCCATTTCTGCGACGGGCGCCCGGCGCCCTGGGCCGGCATCATCTGCCCGACTATCAGCTCGCCGTCCACCAGCTTCTGTAGCTGCTGGCGGGTGGCTTCCTGGGAAACCTTGAGCAGCGGGGCCAGGTCGGCGGTTTTCAGCGGGCCGTGGGTTTTCAGCAGAAACAGAATCCGCTCGGCGGTGGCTCCGGGATTCTTCTTCTTCTTCTCGGCAGGGGAGGACATCGAGGACATGCTGGGCCATTAACCAATGCGCAAGTGGGGTATCAAGGGCGTGCAAGACGCTGCCAACCGCGCAAGCATAACAGGCTCCAGCCTCGGGGCCTGGCGATTGTCGATCTTTCAGCGGCGCATGCAGGCGGTTGTCCAGGCGATGAAAAATTAATTATCAAATCAAATGCTTGTGTAATACAGTGCGGCTTTCTCGAACAACCCGAAGGGAGCAAGGCATGGCTTCAACAAGCGGATGGTCGGCACTGTTACTGGGCAAGAACGGGCTGCGCTCGGCAGCCCTGGCCGGTGGCGTGGCACTGCATGCAATCAACGTGTACCTGGTCACCACGCTGTTGCCTTCGGTGGTCAAGGATATTGGCGGCCTGGACTACTACGCCTGGAACACCACCTTGTTCGTGGTGGCCTCGATCATCGGCTCGGTGCTGTCCACCCGCGCGCTGGGAGGACTGGGGCCGAAGCTCGCCTATGCCCTGGCAGGCCTGGTGTTCATGCTCGGTTGCGGTCTGTGCGCCCTGGCCCCGGACATGGGCTGGCTGATCTTCGGGCGCAGCGTCCAGGGGTTGGGCGGAGGGCTGTTGTTCGCCTTGCCCTACGCGATGATCCGCCTGGTGTTCGACGAGCCGCTGTGGCCCCGGGCGATGGCGCTGATTTCCGCCATGTGGGGCGCGGCCACCCTGATCGGTCCTGCCGTGGGTGGGGTTTTCGCCGAGCATGGAGCCTGGCGTGCGGCGTTCTGGGTGCTGCTGCCCTGCACCTTGCTGTTCATGCTGCTGGCGCTCGCCCTGCTGCCGGGAAAAAGCCGCGAAGCGGCGCCGCGCACGCCCATTCCCGGCCTGCAGCTGGTGCTGTTGACCGCTGTGGTGCTGGCGATCTCCATTGGCAGCATCACGCCTTCAGCCGGGTACAACGCCCTGGGCCTGGGGGTGGGCCTGGGCCTTCTGCTGCTGGTGGTGATCGTGGAAAACCGCTCCGGCAAACGGCTCTTGCCCCGTGACAGCCTGAAGCCCGGCAGCCCCTTGCTGGCGCTGTACATCTCCATGGCACTGCTGGTGGTGGGCATGACCAGCGAGGTCTTTGTCCCGCTGTTTTTGCAGGTGCTGCATCAGCAGACGCCCTTGCTGGCGGGTTACATCGCCGCGCTGATGGCGGCCGGCTGGACCCTGGGGGCGATCTTCAGCTCCGGCCTGAGCCCCCGGGGCGCGTCCCGTGCCATCGCCAGTGGACCATTGCTGGTGGTGGCCGGCCTGGTTCTGGCCTGCCTGTTCATGCCCGCCACGACCACGCCGGCCTTGAGCCTGGGGGCGGTGTGCCTGGCGATGTTGCTGGTGGGCACAGGAATCGGCCTGGCGTGGCCGCACCTGTTGTCCCGGGTGCTGGAAAACGCCGCCGCTGACCAGAAGGAACTGGCGGGCGCCTCGATCACCACCGTGCAACTGGTGGCCACGGCCCTGGGCGCGGCCCTGGCGGGGATGATCGTCAACCTGGCCGGCCTCGGTTCCAGCGCAGGTGTGGCCGGTGCGGGCCAGGCCGCGGCCTGGCTGTTCGGTCTCTATGCCGTGGTATCGGCGCTGTTGTTTATCAGCGTGCGCCAGGTTCGGCGCAGCCATGCCCGGGTTTTGGCCGAGGCTTGAGGCTGCCTGGATTCATCTCTTGGCCAGGGCCAGGTTGCTGGGGGGGGCAATGCCCACCCGTATACACCTGGCGCGATAGCTGCGTCGTCCTTGTAGGAGCCGGCTTGCCGGCGAAGAGGCCCTTGAGCCTTGCGCTGTCCTTGTGGGCGCCTTCGCTGGCAAGCCAGCTCCTACGGCTGGCGCGATAGCGGCGTCGTCCTCGTAGGAGCCGGCTTGCCGGCGAAAGGGCCCTTGAGTCTTGTGCTGTCCTCGCGGACGCCTTCGCTGGCAAGCCAGCTCCTACACAAGCTGGTGGCGGGTGGGTTTACCAGGTGTCGACGAAGCCTTGGGGGCGCTCGGTCCAGGGCTGCGGCCGGGGTGCTGCCTGCAGGCCGCGAAGCAGCCAGGAGCGGCTGTCCAGTGGGTCGATCACGGCGTCGATCTCCAGGTAGCTGGCCATGTTCAGGGCCTTGCCCTGGACGTAGGCCTTGGCCACCAGTTTGTCGAACAGCGCCTGGCGCTCCTCAGGGCCGGGCTGGGCCGCCAGTTCCTTGGCGAAGCCCAGGCGCACCGCCCCCTCAAGGCCCATGGCGCCGAATTCGGCGCTGGGCCAGGCCACGGTGAACATCGGGTTGTGGAAGCTCCCGGCCGCCATGGCCTGAGCCCCCAGGCCATAGCCCTTGCGCAGCACCAGGGTGAAGAACGGCACCGTCAGGCTGGCAGCGCTGACGAACATCCGCGACACATGGCGCACCGTGGCTTGCTGTTCCGCATCGGGCCCGACCATGAATCCCGGGGTGTCACACAGGGACACCAACGGCAGACCAAAGGCTTGGCACAGGCGCATGAAACGCGCGGCCTTGTCGCCGGCCGCGGCGTCGATGGCGCCCCCCAGCACCCCGGGGTTGTTGGCGATCAGGCCAAAGGCCCGGCCCTCGATGCGGATCAGTGCGGTAATCAGCCCGGGAGCGAACTGGCGCCGCAACTCCAGCACGCTGTCACGGTCGGCCAGGGTCTGGATCACCTGGCGAATGTCGTAGACCCGCAAGCGGTTTTCCGGGATCAGCTGGCGCAGCGCTCGCTGGTCCGCGCATTGCCAATCCTCGAGCGGCCCCTGGAAGTAGCCCAGGTACTGCTTGGCCACGGCCACGGCTTCGGCCTCGTCCTTGACCAGCACATCGATCACCCCATTGGGCCCTTGCACCGATGCCGGGCCCACTTGCTCAGGCGTAAAACTACCCAGGCCGCCGCCTTCGATCATCGCCGGGCCGGCCATGCCGATGCTGGCGTTGGCCGTGGCGATGATCAGGTTGCAGCAGCCGAGCAGTGCGGCGTTGCCGGCAAAACAGCGACCCGAGGCGATGCCCACCGTCGGCACCCAGCCGGAAAGCCGAGCCATGGCCGCAAAGGTATGGCAGTCCAGCCCGGCAACCCCGACAAAGTCGCTGTCGCCGGGGCGACCACCGCCGCCTTCGGCAAACAGCACCACCGGCAGCCGCCATTCCTGGGCCAGGCTCAGCAGGCGGTCGGTTTTCTTGTGGTTCATCACCCCCTGGGTGCCGGCGAACACCGTGTAGTCGTAGGCCAGGGCCAGGCAACGGGCAGACGGGGCATCAAACAATCCAGCATTCACCGTGCCGATGCCGGCCACCAGGCCGTCGGCCGGGCTCAGGGCCTGCAGTTCCTCGAGGCTGCGCCGGCGGCGCTGCGCCGCCAGGGCCATGGCGCCGTATTCCATGAAGCTGCCCGGGTCCAGCAGGTCGTCGAGGTTCTCCCGGGCGCTGCGCTGGCCAGTCTTGCGGCGCTTGGCCAGCGCCTCCGGGCGCTGGGCGTCCTGCAACAGGGCGTGGCGTTGGCGGACCTCGGCCAGATCGGCGCGGATCAACTCCAGGTCAAGCTGCTCTTCGCTGCGCGGGTCGCTACCTGCGACCTCTGCCGGTTCCAGGAACAGCAGCGGCTGGCCGTGGCTGAGGGCATCACCGACCCGGCTGGCCAGGGCCCGGACGATGCCGCTGCACTGGGCCTTGACCTCGAACTCCATCTTCATCGCTTCCAGCACCGCCACCCGCTGGCCGACTTGCAGCTCATCACCCTCGGCCACTTCCAGGGTCACCACCACGCCGGTGCTCGGGGCCTCCAGGGCCAGGGTGCCCGGGGGCGCCTGCAGGTTGCTGCGCAGTTGCTCCGGGGCCAGCGCCTGTTGGGCAAAGAACCGCGACGGATGGTCATCAGCGGCGACCTGGGCCAACGTCGCCCAGTGCTGCTCGACGAAGCCGGTGCTGAGCTGATATTCGGCCACTGCCGGATGGCGCAGCAAGTTCTGCAGGAGCCCCAGGTTGTTGGCGACACCTTCCAGGCGGAACTCGCAGAGCCCGCGATAGGCCCGCCCCAGGGCGCTGGGGTAGTCCGCGCCATGGGCGATCAGCTTGGCCAGCAGGGAGTCGTAGCTGGGGTTCACCGGATAGCCGGCGTAGCCGTAGCCATCGACCCGCAATCCGGGACCGCTGGGCGCTTCATAGGCGCTCAAGGTTCCGGCCACCGGGCGGGTGCCGCCGTCGGCCAGTTGCTCCTCCAGATTGATCCGCACCTGCAGCGCGAACCCCTGGGGCTTCGGTGGCCGGGTCAGGCCCAGGCTGTCCAGGGAGGCACCGGCGGCCAGGCGCAGTTGGGTGTGCAGCAGGTCGATGCGGGTCACCGCCTCGGTCACCGTGTGCTCCACCTGGATGCGCGGGTTGGCCTCCATGAAGTAGAAACGTCCCGGGTGCTGCTGATCGAGGAGAAACTCGAAGGTGCCAATGCCCTGGTAGCGCACCCGGCTGGCCAGTTGCAAGGCGGCGTCGATCAGTTGCTGGCGCAGTTCGTCAGCCAGGTCCGGGCTGGGGGCTATTTCCACCAGCTTCTGATGGCGCCGCTGCAGGCTGCAATCGCGCTCCCACAGATGGCTGACCGCGCCGCTGCCGTCTCCCAGTACCTGGATCTCGATGTGCCGGGCGTGTTGCAGCAACTGCTCGACATAGAGTGCGCCATTGCCGAAGGCGGCCTGGGCTTCGGATTGGCAGCGGGCAAAGGCCTGCTGCAGTTGCCCGGCTTCGGTGACCGCGCGCATGCCGCGGCCACCGCCCCCGGCCAGGGCCTTGAGCATCAGCGCGCCGTGGCGCGCAAGGAAGGCGGCGGCCTGTTCCAGGCTCACCTGATGGTTGATCCCGTCCAGCAGCGGCACCCGGCAATCCTGGGCCAGGGCCCGGGCCGCAGCCTTGTCACCGAACAGTTGCAGCACCTCGGGGGCCGGCCCGATGAAGGTCAGGCCGGCCTTCAGGCAATCCCGGGCAAAGTCGGCGTTCTCGGCAAGAAAGCCGTAGCCGGGGTGGATCGCTGCGCAGCCGTGCTCCAGGGCCAGGCTGATCAACTGCCGGCGATCCAGGTAGGCCGGCACCCCGCGTCCTTTCAGGGGCAGGGCCAGGTCGGCCCGGCGCAGGTGCAGGCTGGCAGCGTCGTCCTCGGCATACACCGCGACGCTGCGAATGCCCAGGTCGGCGCAGGCCCGGGCGATACGGATGGCAATCTCGCCGCGATTGGCGATCAACAGACTCTGAAACATGGCGATTCTCACAAGGGCAAAGGGTGTTTTCACTCAGCCGGTCAGAGCTGTTGTTCCAGCTCGTTCTTCTTGACCTTGCCGGTGGCGGTCATGGGCAGGCTGCTCACCAGGCGGATCTGCGGCACCTTGTAGGCGGCCATCACCTGGTGGCACCACGCGGCCAGGGCCTGAGGGTCCTGGGGGGCGTCGGCCTTGAGCACGACAAAGGCCACCGGCTGCTGGCCGCGACGCTCATCGGCGCGGCCGATCACCGCGCTGGCCAGCACCTGTGGGTGCTGGCCTAAGAGCGCTTCCAGCTCGCTGGGAAACACGCTCATGCCATTGACCTTGAGCATCTCCTTGCGCCGCCCCAGGTAGCGGATAAAACCTTGCTCGGTGATTTGCCCCAGGTCGCCGCTGTGCAGCCAGCCGTCACGCAGCACCGCTGCGGTTTCCTCCGGTTGTTGCCAGTAGCCCTGCAGCAGGGAGGGGCTGCGCACACAGAGTTCGCCTTCACTGCCCAGGGGCAGCAGGGCGCCGCTGACAAAATCGCAGACCTTGAACTCGGTGCCCGGCACCGGCAGGCCGACAAAGGTCGGCGGGCTCTTGAGGTCGAAATCGTCGTCTTGCAAGCCGGCGGTGAAGGTGTCGCAAGTGTGGGTTTCGGTCATGCCGAAGCTGAATTCGAACAGCGTGCAGCCGGTCAGCTCGTGCCAGCGTCGGCGGTAGTCCGGGGTCAGCTTCTTGACGAAGGAGATGCAGCCGGTGGCCCGCAGGGAGCTGAAGTCATGCTTGGCGACGTCAGGGTGCTCCAGCACCTCGGCGGCGCTGTCCACCAGCAAGCCGCAATGGCTGACCCGGTAGTGATCGATCGCCGCCATGAACGCCGGCGCATCCCAGCGTGCCAACAGCACCAGGCGGCAGCCGGCGTAGATGGGAAACAGCAGGCCGGCGTTTTCCCCGGCGATCCAGAACTCCGGGAGGAAGTTGAGCATCACGCTGTCGCGCGCAAGGCCCAGGGCCACGGGCACGAAACTGGCGCAGGTGTAGAGCATGTCGCCGTGGCTGTGGATGCAGCCCTTGGGCAGGCCCGTGGTGCCGCCGGTGTAGTTCAGGGCGGCGATGTCTGCAAGGGCCGGGCGGTGCTCGGGGCGGGCGGCGCGGCAGTTTTCCAGGGCCGGGTAGAAGTCCAGGACTCCGGGGTCCTGGCGCTTGGGCGCCAGCAGCAGGTCCGGCGCCGGGATGCTCGGGGTCGCCGGGCACAGCTCCGACAGGCTGCTGGCGAGGATCCGGTTCAGGGCGCAGGCCGGCGCCACGGCGTGGACCACATCCAGTAGTTGATCGAAGCACAGGATCACCCGGGCGCCGCTGTCCTTGAGCTGGTACTCCAGCTCCAGCGTGCGGGCCAGGGGGCTGACCGGGGCATACACCGCGCCGCACTTGAGGATGCCCCAGAAGCCGATATGCAGTTGCGGGCAGTTGGGCATGTACACCGCCACCCGATCGCCGGGGCCGACCCCGAGCTCGCCGAGCAAGGCCGCGCAACGATCGGAGAGCCGGTCCAGCTCGGCAAAGCTCAACTGGTAACCATAAAAGTCCAGGGCCACGGCACTGGCCTGTGACTGCGCCCAGGCCCGCAGGTACTCGGTGAGGGGCTGCTGGCCCTGGGGGTACTGCGGGGTACGGGGCGTGCCTTCGGGCCAGGCGGCCTGCTGCAGGGCATGAAGGTGCTGCTGATAGGCCGCAAGGTCCATGGTGCCTCCTGAATTGTTGTTATCGGCGTGGCTATCTTAGGCAGCGCCCGGGGCGTCACAGAACCGACGGTTATTCATCGAGATTCATGAATGCGCTACATGGTTCTGCCGGCACCGGCGCGCTGCTAGCCTGCTGCGGGTCGAGACTGCGAGGGCGCAACCATGAACTCACCGCATGAATGGTCAGGGCTCAGCCGCCTGGACCTGAACCTGTTCCGGGTCTTCGAGGTGGTGTACCAGGAGCGCAACCTGACCCGCGCCGCCTCGGTGCTGCACCTCAGCCAATCGGCCATCAGCCACGCTTTGGCGCGCCTGCGCACGCAGCTGGATGATCCGCTGTTCGTTCGCGAAGGCTACGGTGTCGCGCCCACACCCCTGGCCAAGCAACTGGCGCCGGGTATCCAGGATGCCCTCAGCGGCCTGCGCCGCAGCCTCAACCCGACCCAGGCCTTCGACCCCCAGCGTGATCGAAGGCGCTTTACCCTGAACATGCCGGAGCAACTGGAGCCGGTGATCCTGCCGTTGATCTTGGGGCACCTGAGCCGTGTGGCCCCGCACCTGGAGGTGCGCAGCACCAGCGTGCATTGGGCCGACCTGAAGCTGGAGATGATTGCCGGGCGCATTGACCTGGCCATCGAACTGTCACGCCTGACCGACCCGCAGCTGCAACAGCAATTGCTGCTGCAGGATTCCTTCTGCGTGATGGCCGGCCCCGGCTTTCGTGGTGAACTGACGGTGGAGCGCTACCTGGCGGCCGAGCATGTGGCGGTGACCTCCCGGCGCCGCGGCATCTGCGTCGAAGACCTGGCCCTGGGGCACCTGGGGGTGGTGCGGCGCATCCGCCAGCACTGCCAGCATTTCCTCACCGCCGCGCAACTGGTGGCCCAGGGCGACTGGCTCCTGACCCTGACCCGCAACAATGCACGGCTGATCAATGCCGGCCTGGGCAATCGCATTCTCGACATGCCCCTGACCCTGCCGCAGGTGTGCCTGAACCTGTACTGGAGCAAGCAGGTGCAGAACGAGTCGGCCAACCGCTGGCTGCGCGGGCAGTTGCTGGAGCTGGCGGGGCTCAGTTGAAGCGGTGTTTTATCAAGTGGATCAAGCAACACCGGGAACCGCCGTTTCGCGGCCCGACGGCACCACCCACTTCGCCTTGCCCAGTGCAGCTGTGCTGTAATCCGCAGCCACCGAACAGCACAAGGAAGCCTGTGGATGCACGAATCCGCTCATCACATCGTCGATCTGTATCAGCGTCATGCCCAGGCCTGGGACCGGGCGCGGCAGGCCAGCACCCAGGCCTTTCACAGTGAACAAGCCTGGTTCGAGCGCTTTCGCCAGGTCATGGGCTCGGGCCGGCAGGTACTGGACCTGGGCTGCGGAGGCGGCGAGCCGGTAGCGCGCTATCTCATCGAACATGAATGCACGGTCACCGGCGTCGACAGCTCCGCCGCCTTGCTGGAGCAGTGCCGCCGGCGCTTTCCCCAGCAGCAATGGATCCACGCCGACATGCGCAGCCTGGCCCTGGACCAGGACTTTGCCGGCATCCTCGCCTGGAACAGCCTGTTCCACCTGAGCCCGGACGATCAGCGCGCCATGTTTGCCGTGTTCGAACGCCACGCCGGCCCGGGCTGCGCCCTGATGTTCACCAGCGGCCCGGCGGCAGGGGAGGCCATCGGCGAGTTCGAGGGCGAGCCCCTGTACCACGCCAGCCTGGACCCGGGGGAATACTGCACCTTGCTCGATACCCATGGTTTCGAGGTGGTGCAGCAGGTCAGTGAAGACCCGGAGTGTTGTGGGCTGACGGTGTGGTTGGCGCGGGGGATTTACTGAGGTTCAGAGAGCGCACCGAGATTTTTCGCGATGTCCAGCAGGCAGATGCCCAGAGCGCGCTGTTCAGCCTCGTGCGGAGCGAAACCGAGGATGAACAGCGGCCGTATTATCAATGGTTCAATGTGCTTGTCACTGTCATCCAGGGTCTGGATGCGCCCGAGCATGTCCTGTACCTCAGGCAGGTACCATTGGTAACGCTCCGAGAGGTGAAAGAAATCGGCAAACTCCTTCCAGGCGCCATGACCGGTGACACTCAATGCATATTCTTCATCCGTGATGCCGGAAGTCGTCAGTGCAGAGGCCGTTACCTTGAACGTCATGTTTCGAGCCGAGTCATCGAACGGGTGCGGAATCGTCTGTTCGGGGTCCTTGGCGCCCTTGATCGTTGTGGAGTTGCAGCGGTCACAACAGGGGATGAGGTTGTATAGGGAAACCGCCAGGTACGGGTAGATCGATTTGGGCAGGAAATGATCCAGAGGTGGGCGCAACTCCAGCGCTGCTGAGCTTCGTGTGTCGCGCATGTGGTAGTTGATATGGTTCATGTGGCAGTAAGGGCAGATCCGCAGCAAGTGCTTGCCCACCAGCTTGTAGGCGTTCCAGCCGTCATCCTTTTTGTCGAACAGAGCGTAGTTGAACACGGTGTTGAGCTGATTGATCAGACGCTCCATTGGCGACGTGGGTCGGCGCTTCTTGCCCCGAGGACGATTGCGCAGGTACTTGGATAGATCTGGCATCACGGCCTCGACCTGATCAATCACCTGCCGGAGCTCCTGCACATCGCCGACAAGAATTTCCTTGCGCAGGCGCTTCAACGTCGCGTGCAGTTTTGCGGTGTCTTTCGGGTAGCCGGTGAATGACTTCCACAAGTTGAGTTGGTGATCGAAACGTTCTCCCAGGGTTGCCAAGTGCAGGTCTTCGACCTCGCCAGGGAAGGGCTTAAACTTGAGCATCTGATTGCCTCCCCAACACCACCAGTTGCTCCATGACGTGGGATTTCAACGGCTCACTGGCCAGGGTTCGGGTGATGTCCAGCGCCCTGACGAGTTGCTGGGCATCAAGCCTGTTGAGCTTGAGCAGCCCGGACAATTCGTCCAGTCGCTGGGCGTTGTAGCGACCGGTGAAACTCTCGACCTTGAATACCTTCTCCAGGGTCTGCTTGGCGGTGTAGCCGAACGCATTCCCCAGTTGCTTGCGGTCCATGTCGAAGAGGCGGCCGGCGGGAGTGTCCGCGACCACAATCAACGAGTGGGTTGCAATGAACAGATGGGTGCGCTCGGCAACGCCCTCGAACCGCTGAATGAACTCCAGCAGATCCTGGAGATACAGGCGCTGCCATTTCGGGTGCATGAACATCTCGCCGTCATCCAGGCACAACAGCATGCTGCTGGTTTCAGGCTGGCGCTCGAACTCACCGATGGCTTTGGCCATCGAACAGTAGAGGAACATCAGGCTGGCCCGACCGGAGCTCAACTCTTTGAAGGAGAGCTCAAGCAGGCCAAGCGCCGCGACTTTGTAAAGCACGCCTTCATGCAGGCGAATATGCTCACCGATCTGCTGATCCAGGTATTGCAGGCTGGCACTGCGGTGCCATTGAAGAAGACCACCAAAGAGTTTTTCGGTCGCCTCCAGGGACTGCTTTGCCTCAACTAACAGCTCGTCCAGCAAGGGGACGTTGGACAGCAGCTCGATTTGCTCGAGGTTGAAGCTCAGTTGATCATCCAGCCAGGGTTGGTTTGCCTGGATCATCTGGAGCAATGCGTCTATCAACTCATGACGTTGCTGTTCGTCAAATCTGTCGACGGCGCTCAACAGCGTAAAGGACAGGATGAACTTGGTTTTCGCCGAAGCGGTTCTGTCCAATTCTTGAATGTAGGTTTTAAGCTCGGGCAGCAGATTGCTGTAGGTCCGAGTGCCGCGCCTGCCATAGGTTCTGAGCATTTCCACCAGTGAGACCGGTTTGACCTTCATTTCCACCTGGGTCCTGGAAACAAAATCGGCGTGTCCCTTGAGGTAGGGATAAGCGCTGAATGCTGCAATCGGGTCCGATTGCTGGGCTTGCTCCGGATTGGCGCTGAGGTCCATGACTCCCCGCGCCTTCAAGCGATTGCGCCTGGCTCTTTCATAAGGTGAGGTGGTGTAGAAGGCGGTGAAAAAATCAGGCACCGCGCAGCTTTCGGGTTCATCCAGCCAATCACCGGCTTCAAGTTCAACGCCTTGCAGCGAGGTGCCTCTGGCCAGGTGCAGGCCGGCCTGGTCTTCCCAAAGCACACTGATGGGTGAATCGTGACTCCAGCCTGCCAGGCCATCGCACAAGGCAAGCAGCAGCGCGGTCTTGCCACTGCCATTGTCGCCAAAAAGCGTAGTGAATGACGCAAGGCTCAGTTCGGCAGGTGCTGCCGGCTCGGACCGCCGTGCAATCTGCAGGCGGTAAGAGGGCATGGCGGTTATCGGTGAGTTTTTCCTGACAGCCACCTTGTAGTCATCAGTGAGCGGGAGCGCCGCCGGCTGTCCTGGCTTGGCGGTGAAAAAAAGCACATGAATCACTGTCCGCTTTCGCGACATATCGAATCCTTGATGGTTGTTGCCCAGGTCATGGCGTACCCGCCGGTGGATCTGATCAGCACGGCGGAGAAATGGCTTTTAGCCATGTTTTTTGCGGATGGCCGGTAGAGTGACACAGGGATAGGTGCAGGGAAATAGCCCGCCGCGGTTGGCGAGCGGCAAAAAAAAACCACGCGAGCGATGGCCGGCGTGGCTGCTTGAACGGCCCGGGGGCCAATGTTTCAGGTGACTCAGTGCATCATCATGCTGTGATCCGGCGCATTCAGTGCCCGGGCTTCGGCTTCGACCTTGAGGGTTTCCTTCTCGCCCTTGGCGTTTTCCACGGTCAGGGTCAGCGGCACTTTGTCGCCGGCGTTGATCTGGCCGGTCAGCTCCATGAGCATCACGTGGTAGCCGTGGCTGTCCAGGCTGACTTTCTGCCCGGCCGGCAGGGCCACGGCGTCCACTTGCTGCATGCTCATCACGTCGTTGTGCATGCTCGACTGGTGGATCTGCACGTTCTTGGCCACCGGCGACTGCACGTCAACCAGCTTGCTGTCGCTGCTGGCGGTGAGGTCCATGAAGGCGCCGCTGGCGTGCTGGCCAGGAACCGTGGCGCGAACCCAGGCATTGTCCACCTGGGTGGCGGCGCCGGCAGTGCCGGCCAGGCCCAGCAGGGAAACCAGCAGCAAAGCTCGCTTGATACGGGATGGGCGTTGTTGCGAATTCATTAACAAACCTCCATGACGGTGAGCAGGTCTTCGGCGCACTCTTTAGCGGTGAGGGACTGCGAAAGGCCCAGGCGCAAGGTACCCCGGGAGTCGAAGACAAAACTGGTGGCAGTGTGCGACAGGGTGTAGGTCGAGCCGCTGGGGATCTTCTCGTAGAACACGCCAAATTCCTTGGCGGTGGCCGCGGTCTGTTCGAGGGTGCCGTAGAGCGCCTCGAAACTCGGGTCGAAGGCCTTGACGTAGGCGTCCAGCACTTGCGGCGTATCGCGTTCGGGGTCCAGGGTGATGAACACCACTTTCAGGCGGTCGCCGTCACGCCCCATCAGCTTCTTGGCCTGGGCCGCACGGGCCAGGGTGGTGGGACACACGGCCGGGCATTGGGTGAAGCCGAAGAAGATCATCGGCATCAGGCCGCGGTAGCTGGACAGCGACTTGGTTTCGCCCTGGGAATCGGTGAGCTTGAAGGTGCGGCCGAGAATCTGATTGCTCAGGTCCTTGCCGTATTTGAAGGACAGTCGGGGACTGTTGTCGCAACCGGCCAGCAGGCCCAGGCCGAGCAGGCCGGCACTGGTGAGCAGCGTACGGCGAGTCAGTAGAACACTCATGAAATAACGCCCTTTGAACAGCCAGACAGGCAAAAAACCCGCGCATGGTAGCAAACAGACGAAGGCCGTGGCGGGCTAATTAGACCAATGCCTGCGGCCATCGGTCGCAGGTGAGGGGCCCTGGCGCTGCGTTGTCGACTTGGCTTCCAGGGCGACAGTGAGCTGGCTTCGACGCTGTGCAGCAGGTCGTCGAATGATCACCAGCCAGGGGCGGTGAGCAGCGCTGCGCGGCAGCAGGCAATAGGCGAGGGTGGAGCCATCTGGCCGTTGCAGTTGCTGCGCCACAGGCGCCGCCACCGGGACCTCGGTCCGGGTCAGGGGCGCGACGATCAGCAGTCAGCCCGCTGCCCGGCGCCATGGGTGCTTCATGTCTCCAACGCGGCGATCTGCACCAGTGCCCGCACGGCAACGCGGGTGGCCTGGGTCAGGGGTTGCGGCAGGCGGTCCAGTTCGAACCAGGCCATGTCACTGTGTTTGTCCGGTTCGCAATTGCGTGCCGGCATCGCCGGGGCAGACGCCAGGTACACCGGGGATACCCAGTGCTGCTGGCCCTCGGGATCGATCTGGTCCACCACGCACAGCAGCCTGACGCCGTCCAGGGTTAACCCCAGTTCTTCGAGGATTTCCCGGCGCATGGCCTGTTCCACCGGTTCCAGCCAGTCGACCTTGCCACCGGGCAGTCCCCAGCAACCGGCTTCCGGATCCCGCAGGCGCTTGACCAGCAGTAGGTGACCGTCGCGGACGATCGCGGCGCCGCATCCCAGGCGGGGCTGTTGTGGCATGGCGCTACTCCTGTGGGTTGGGCAGAGGGGGGAGGCCCGTGGTGCTGCCCGGCAGTTGCTGTGGGGTTCGCACAATATCGACTGTCGAGGATGACAACCGCGTGTTGCTTTGTTGTTTATTTGTAACTTTGAAGGTGCAGGGCGGCCGCTGACTCGGCCCGCCGATTGGCTCCCCGGCTCAATGGCGAAACAGGGTGGCGCTGATCACTGCCAGTGCCAGGAGGATCAGGATCACCCCGGTGATGCTTTCCAGCCAGGGCAGGGCCTTAGAGAAGCGTTCCCGGACCCGGCCATTGCCGATGGCCAGGGCCACCAACAGATCCCACAGCAGCACCACGCTGAACATCCACACGCCATAGGCCAGCTTCCAGGCACCGCTGGTGTCGGTGCCCACTAGGGACGCCAGGCTGACATAGAATAGGGCATTCTTCGGGTTGAGCAGGCCCGACAGCAGGCCCATGCCCAGGCCGCGCCACCAGGTGGCCCGGTTCAGCGCCCGGGTGTCGCCCTGGGTGTCCACCGCCGCCAGAGAGCTGGCACCGGCGTAGCGGATGAACAGCCAGCCCAGGTACAGCAGGTAGCCACAACCGGCCAGCTGGATCACCAGGAACAGTGAGCTGTCGGGACGCAACACCGACACCCCGCCGAAGGCCAGGACAATGAACAGGCCGTTGGCCAGGGCGATGCCCAGGCAGGCACCGGTGGCGGGTTTCCAGCCGGTGGCCATGGACAGGCGCGCCACCAGGAAAAAGTCCGGGCCGGGGGAGAGCAGGGCGAGAAAATGCGCAGCGGCGACCAGCAAAAACTGTTGAATCATGGGGGCAGGCTTCCAGGGACCTTGAGGGGTTGGCAGTCTGCTGGGAGCCGGGATCGAGGTATTGAAGAAAATTGCGCGGCGCTCAGCGCTTGTACAAACCCGGGGTGACCCCGACATGGGCCTTGAACACTCGCTGGAAATGCGCCTGGTCGGCAAAGCCCAGGCGCTGGGCCAGGGCCGCCGGGGGCTCGCCGGCCTGCAGCGAGGCCCGGGCCTGGATAATGCGCTGGTTCAGCTGGTAGGCGTGGGGCGTCATCCCGGTGGCAGCGCGAAAGGCCCGGATCAGCTGGTAACGGCTGATGCCGGCCAGCGCCGCCAGGTGTTCCAGAGGCTGGGCCTGTTGCGCATCCTGCTGCAGGAACAGCATGACCCGACGTACCCCGACGCTGGCCCGGGCCGGATCGGCGGCCAGGGCAATCACCGGCTGCTCGTGGATTGGAAAGTCGCCAATGAACTCGATCAGCGCGGCTTCCTTGTCCTGCCAGCTGGCAGTGGAAAACAGCAGGTCGTTGAGCTGGCAAAAGCGCTGGTACAGCTCGCCATCGTGGCTCAATAACACTTGGCCCAGCAGTAATTGCACCTGCTGCTGGGCTTCTTCACGCACGCCTACGACCCAGCAGGGGTCCAGGTGCAGCATCTGGTAGCTCCAGGCGCTGTCGGGCAGGGGATTGCAGGCATGGGCGCAATGGGCCGGGACGAATACCACGCTGCCGGCCCGGATCAGGGTTGCCCCCTCGGCGGCGCCACTGAACAGGCTGACGCCACGATCCACGGCGCCGATGGAGACTGTCGGGTGGCTGTGGGCCTTGTAGTTGGCGCGGCTGTCACAGGCCCGGCGGCTTTCGACGTAAGGCAGGTTCGGGTCACGCCAGAATTGCGCTGAAGGAGTCATTGCAGTTCCGCAGAAAGGGGGAAGCGGGCGGCTAGGCTAACAGGCCGGATCGGGCCGGGGCCAGCCTGGGTTGCGGGGGCGGTTCCGCGGCGGGGTGGCGCCCCGGGGGCCAGGCCGGGGGAAAGATCGGGCGTGGTTAGATCGTTTATTTCTCTGGGTTATGTAGATAGCTGTTTTACGCATATCCACAGCAGGGCCAGTGACGCTGCAGAGCCCGTTCCCTCCGCTATGCATGAGCAATCGCTGCAGCAACGGAAATCACCGGCTGCGCCACGCTGGAACGTATGTCGCGACAGCCGTCGCCGCTGCCGGACCGGCCTCTTGCCGCCCCGGCGGCGATCCTTAGAATCCGCCCCATTCGCTTCATCCAACTATCGATACTTCAGGGAACAAGATCATGATGAACGCCATGCAGATGCCAATGAACACCACCATGCCGATGATGCCGATGATGGGCATGCCGATGATGATGGCGACCATGAGCTGCGAAATGCAGGAAGACGGCATGCAGTGCAAGATGATGCCGGCCGCGGGCATGGACATGGCGATGTTCAAGAACAGCGCTGAAATGCTGCAGATGATGATGAACTGCGGCATGCCGATGATGATGCACTGCGGCAACATGAGCATGCTGTGCATGTCCCAGGCGGCGATGGCCATGCCGATGATGAACATGATGATGCCGATGCCGATGATGGGCATGCCGATGCCCTCGATGAAGTGCGTGATGGAATGCACCCTGATGGCCGACGGCATGCTGTGCAAGCTGATGCCCATGGCCGGCATGAACATGGACATGATGCAGAACTGCTGCACCCTGATGATGAAGATGATGAACGATTGCAGCATGCCGATGATGATGAGCTGCAATGGCATGCCGATGATGTGCTGCACCTGCTAGGTTCTGCAGGAACGCCAAAGCCCGGCGGGGATCACTCCCTTGCCGGGCTTTTTTTTTGGCCTGGCGGCTCAGTCCAGGCGTTCGGGGTGGGTCACCACCAGATAGGCCACGGCTTCGCTGTCCGCCGGGTTGCGATAGCGGTGGGGCTGGTCGGCGTAGAACAGGATCGAGTCCCCCGGAGACAGCAGATAGCGCTCTTCGTTGACGCTGATCTCCAGCACCCCCTGGGCCACCACCAGGTTCTCCTGGACGCCAGGGCCATGGCCTTCGGACTGGTCCTCACCGAGGGCCGCAATGCGCAACTCGTAGAATTCCGATTGGCGCGCCACGTCGAAGGGAAACAGTGCGCGGCTGACGAAGGCGCCATTGGCACTCACCAGACGCTTGCTCTGGCTCGCCCTGAGCAGCGCCACACCCTCGAAGGCCCGGTGTTCGAGAAAGGCCGCCACCGAAACCTTCAGGCCCTTGGCGATCTTGCACAGTACCTTGATCGACGGCACGCTGCGCCCGGACTCGATCTGCGCCAGCATCGCCCGGCTCACGCCGCACTGGCGGGCCAGGGCATCCAGGGACAGGTGGCGCTTGCCCCGCAGGCGCAGCAGGTTCTGCGCAACCCGCTGGCTGATGGGGTCCTGGTCCTGGGTGTGCAGGGGCGCAAGATCCAGCAGCGGCGGGGCATCACCGGCGAGAAAGCGCGAGGGGTCTTGAGCGTTCACCCGTGGCGGGTCTCGTCGCCGTGCCGGGCCTGAACCCATTGCATGGCCTGGCAGGCGGCGTTGCGCGCGTAGAGTTCCCACATAAGTCGTGCCCGTTGCTGAGCCTGTTTGCGTTTGCGGTAGCTGGCCAGGTCGATGAGGTTGTCAGTCGGCTGCATGGTGGGCACTCACTGTGATGACGAGGAGTCGGATGAGTTGAGAGTACGTGGATTTTCATATAGCCATAAATAATCAATATTCATTTATTAATTCTTTCTAGATCTATAAAGGCCCGATATCGACGTGGCCCGATCGATAATTCAAAAATATTTTTGAATGTGTATTTTGAATTTCCTCGAAATGTGCTGCTATCGCGTACCTCCTGGCTGCCCGTGCGCAGCGGTAATAGCTCTGAAATTTGGCTGGAAAGGGATGTCCTGCCGTTTCTCGTGACTTCTCGATCACGGCCATTACCCGGCGATCTGCATCGCCCTACCTGCGAGGAACAACAATGAAAAACCTGAATCGCCTGTTTGCTGCCAGTGCGCTGATACTGGCGTGCGCCGCGGCATCGCCCGCAGTGGCTGAGCCGCACTTCACTCCCGTGGTGAACTTCCAGGGGCATGGCACCATTCGTTTGCAAACCCCTGCCACCTTCCAGCAGACGATCGTCTGCAACGTCACTATCGACGGCTCGGTCAATCCGGTGAACAGCGCCAAGATCACTGCGGCGAGGTTCGCGGGGAGCTCGCCCTTTTGCTCGTTGCTGGTGGCCAAGAACCTTTCCTGGCCGATGTACATGGACAGCCAGCTCAGCGGCGGCATTTCGGAGATGGGGCTGGCCCTTACCGGGACCTCCGCGAACTGCGGAATCAGTACCATCCGTATCCTATGGAACAACAGCACCTCCAGCCTGAACGCTTCCAATCAGCCGCTGGGGGGCTATTGCAAGCTCATTTCCCTGGATGTGCAGATCTCGCCGCAGTTGATGGTGGTGTATTGATCCGCGGTCGCGGCTAGCAAGGTTGCAACCAGCCCCGGGGCCCAGGGTCCCGGGGTTCCCGACGCCACCTGCGGCCGGCTGCAGGCCGGGACGAGTTCATGGCTCTCTTAGCTTATGCAAAAAGAGAATTTCAAGGCGGCCTCTCAAGACCGTTATGGTCTATATGACTCTCCTGAACCCTGTCCAAGGAATCGCCCCCCATGAACCTCTCACGACGCCTGCGCGAATTACTCGCCAGTGCCTTGCTGCTCGCTCCCCTGGCCCAGGCCGCCGAGCCCCTGGTGTTGAATGTCGGCGACCAGAACTACTACAACATCCGCGCCTCGGTGGAGGCCTCCGGGGCACTTGAAGGTGCGCCCTACAAGGTCGAGTGGAAGCACTTCCAGGCAGCGGCGCCCCTGGCCGAGGCCCTGAATACCGGCGCGCTGGACCTGGGCTTTCTCGGCGACTCGGGCTTTCTGTTCCTGGCGGCCAAGCAGGCGCCCGTGAAGCTGATCGGTGTGTCCCGGCAGAACCCGGACACCATTGCACTGCTGGTGCCCAAGGATTCACCGGTACACAGCATCGCCGACCTCAAGGGCAAGAAAGTCGCCTATTGGCCCGGGGCCTGGAGCCAGCAACTGACCCTGCGCGCCCTGGAACAGGCCGGCCTGCCGGAAACCCATGTGCAGTTCGTCAAGCTGATGCCCATCGACGCCGCTGCGGCCTTGCCCCAGGGCGGTATCGATGCGTTCCCGGTGTGGGAACCCTACATTTCCCAGCAGATTGTGTTCTCCGGTGCGCGCCCGATCATCACCGCGCGCAACCTGATGCCCGGTCTCAGTGCGGTGGCGGCATCCACTGCGGCCGTCGACAACAAGCACGCCGCCATAGCCGACTTTCTCGTGCGCCTGAAACAGGCCCGGCAGTGGGTCGACAACCACACCGACGAGTACGCCGATCTGTGGGCCAGGAAAGCCAACCTCGACCAGAGCGTCTCCCGCCACTGGTTGCGCCAGGCCCACCTGACCCTGGGCCCGGTGGACCCGCAAGCAGCCTCGGACCTGCAAGGCACCGCGGACTTCCTGTTCAAGGTCAAGGCCTTGCCGGCGCCCTTGGCCACCGCGCCGTTGATTGATCATTCGTTCCAGCAGGCCCTGGCGGATTGAGTCCCGGCCCCGCACCTGACGGAGGGGACCGGCGCCGGCAAACCGGCGGTTGCAAGTGGGCGGAGTAGGGCAGCCAAGGCTGCCTATACTGCAATCCGGGTTTCGCTCAAGCGTGCCACGACCTGCAACAGGAGCTGCCATGAACTTCAAGGAAATCGCCTACGAGCAGCATGGACCCATAGTGGTCATCCGCTTCAATCGCCCCGAGCAGCGCAACTGCATCGGCCCTGTGACCCACCGTGAACTGATCGACGCCTGGACGTGTTTTCGCGACGACGACACGGCCCTGGTGGCGATCATTACCGGCACCGGTGATCGGGCCTTCTGTGCCGGCGGCGACCTCAAGGCCGCCGCACAGCTGGTGCCCTCGAACGCCGAGGAAATGGCCGCCCATGATCGCGGCGAGCGCCCCGGGATCATCGGCCCCAGCCGCTGGACCGATATCTACAAACCGGTGATCGCCGCGATCAACGGCGTGGCCTATGCCGGTGGCCTGGAGTGGGCCTGTTTTGCCGATCTGCGCATCGCCGAGGAGCATGCTTCGTTCGGTGTAACCTGCCGCCGTTGGAACATCGGCCTGGCGGACGGCGGCACCCAGCGCCTGCCACGGATTGTCGGCATGGGCCGGGCCATGGAGCTGATTCTGACGGGCAAGGTGATCGATGCCCAAGAGGCGTACCGCATCGGTCTGGTCAACGAAATAGTGCCCAGCGGGCGTTCGCTGAAGCGGGCGATGGAGCTGGCCACCGTCCTGGCCGGCCTGCCGCAACCGGCCATGCGCTCAGATAAGGAAGCCACGATTCGAGGTTACGGGCTCCCCCTTACCGAGGGCTTGAAGATCGAAGCCCAGTGCTTCAATCGATCGGTGCATCAGCCCGAGACCCAGGAAGGTTTACGCCAGTTCATCGAGCGTGACCATCCCGATCGCTCGGCCCGACAGCCATCCAGGACACCGGGAATTGTCAGGGACTGATTGCCAAGGGCACGCTCAAGTCGACCTCGGTTTGGCGATTGCCGGAATAATCCCGGGTTGTCATCATGCGTGCCTTTCAACACTCAACGGGACAGGGATTGCCGCAATGCCCATTTATCTAGCAGCTGAAAGTGAACTGAATGTAGGCCAGGATCTGGTACTGGAGGCTCCCGCAGAGGAAGGCTCGTTGGTCGTGGTTTTTGAAGACGATGGGCACACCGCTTACTTCTACGCACTGGATACTGCCGTCGCCGACAACCCGATTCACGATGCGCTGCATATCTACAACGTTGCCGATGTTTCCGACAACGACAAGCCATCGGTGGTGAAAATCGGCTGGTCCATCGACCACCGCAAGGCGGTGCTGCTGATCAACGATTATCCCCACGCGGTATTCGATTTCGACGCCAGGCAGGGATATTGCAGATCCGGCTTTCCACCGCAGATGGGCAAAGGCTGGTCCGAAGGCGGTCATCAATGGGACGACGCCGCGCTCAATCTGTTTGCTTGATCACAAGCCTGGCATTGCCAGGTTTTTTTCATTCGCAGGTACGAAGGCTGGAAAAGCCGATTGTTCGAAGTTCATAGAAACGGCCTTGTTCAGTTCGTTGAACTCGTCAATCCACTTTACAGTGGACAGGCCAGATTTTTATCTGGCCCGCTCGCTGTTATTGGGCTTTGCTGTTTTGTCATCATCACGCGAAGTGGCGTTGATTCCGACTGTCCTGCACTCAAACAATAGTTCTGGCGCTCCCATGGGTTTCAGCTTGTATACGCATTGGCCAAGCTCCTGGGTCTGCCAAGGCAGTGCTCGTATATAGGCCAAGCTGTATGGGGAAACACTGAGACTTTTATAAACAGCAAGAGGGGGTGGGTGGGGGCTCTCGCTGACGCCTATTTTTAATCGTTCGCAGGTTTTTTGATCATGGGGCATCTTGCTCCGTAGCTCTTCCGGCAAAGATCGAGCATAGAAATCTGGATTGCAGCGCACGGCCTGAGCAATCCACTCAGTGCGGTTCACTACGATTACCGTGGCGCTTAACGCCGCACCTATCAGACCAAACGTCAGGTACCCCACCTTCGTCCAATCAAGAGTGTTGGCTGGCGGCGGCTTGAGAATATCTTTGGCGAGCGGCCCTAGCTGGCTGGCTATGTAGCCGGTTAACACGAGCCCCAAAGCATTGCTGATAGGCGAATACAGTGCGCCGTCAACCGGGTCGAACGGAACTGCCAGCACGGCTACAACACAACCGCTTATAAGTCCGATAAAAAGCAAAAAGCATCTTTTTCTCCATTCGTTTTGTGCTGGGCTGGAGCCAAGTACAAAACAAAACACGATCGCGAGCGCTAGACAGATGAGAAACGCAAGATCTGTAAGGGCTGCGGTAAAGCTCGGTGCGATCGGAGTAAATATTCCAATCAGAGGTTCCATGGTATGGCGCTCCAGTGAACTAACCGGCTGGCTACTGCACACAAGCTCTCATCCTTGCAACAATACGAGGAACACTACCTCGGATTACTGACCACCAAGGAAATCTGGGAGAGGTAGGATTCAAATTAGACTGACTTTTCACAGCTGCCAGTGTTTATGTAACAACTTTTTCCGTGCGGATTGCCCTCCCGATGTTTTCGCGGATTCAGATGCGCGTATTTCACAACAAGGGAAGTGGGCAGATATTACATATTCGCCCTTATGCATTATTCATTGAGCGTTACCACGAGTGTCTTGAGCTTGTACGCCTCCTAAGGGCTGAGTAGATCCTTCACGAGCCCCCCAACCTGCATGATTTCAATCGAAGCGGAAGGTGTTTTTCCGGGAAGACTTCAAGTTTTAGTTAAAACGCTTCAATCCAAACGCTGATTATCATCGTCAGTTTTCTGACTCAGACTTCGTTCCTGCCTCCACGCTCTCTGGAGCAAGAAACGAGCGGTCTATGCCAGTCAGTTCTGCAACACCCTGCTGCCAATGCTTAACGGACGCTGCGCTATGACGCGGTTGTCTGCCACTTCATCCCCAGCCGGTGCGGCCGTTCATTCAGCCTTGGCCTGTTGCCACCTGCTGCTGCAACTGACCCAGGAGCGCGCGCCGCAAGCCGCCCCCCCCGGCCCCAGCCCCGCCGCTTGACCTGCGCCGGGCGGTCAGGGATTACGCACGAACCGCCGGCGTCGAACTACGCCTTGAACGTCTGGCATTGACCAGGCTGACCCCGAAGATGGTGCCCCTTGTCTGGCGCAACCGGCACGGCGATTTCATCCTGCTGGCCCGGCTCTCTGACACCCAGGCGCTGGTGCAACGACCTGCAGTGCAGACCCCTGACGTGATGGACCGTGCGCAGTTGGCCGAGCAGTGGAGCGGGGAGGTGATTCGTCTGCGTCAGGGCGGCCTGCGTTTCGATCTGTCCTGGTTCATTCCGGAGCTGCTGCGCCACCGGCGGGTCTTGGGTGAGGTATTGCTCTGCTCGCTGTTGCTGCAGGTACTGGCCCTGGCGACCCCGCTATTCTTCCAGGCGGTCATGGACAAGGTCATGGTGCACCGGGCGCTGTCGACTCTCGACGTGTTGGTGATGACCTTGGTGGTGGTCGGCCTGTTCGAGGTGCTGCTCAAGGGCTTGCGCGAATACCTGTCGGCGCACACCGCCAATCGCATCGATATCGGTCTTGGCGTCAAGCTGTTCCGCCATTTGCTCGGCCTGCCGTTGCTGTACTTCAAGCAGCGCCAGGTCGGCGCGATCATCACCCGGGTCCAGGAGCTGGACAGCATCCGCGAGTTCCTCACCGGCTCCCTGCTGACCCTGTGCGTGGACGTGGCCTTCACCTTGGTGTTTTTCGCCGTCATGGCGTGGATTTCCTGGCCGCTGACCCTGCTGGTGCTGCTGACCCTGCCGCTGTATGCGCTGCTGGCCTGGCTCAGCAGCGGGCCACTGGAAAAACGCATCGAGCGTCAGTTCTACAGCGCGGCGCGCAACACCGCCTTCCTCAATGAAACCGTGAGCAGCAGCGAAACCATCAAGAGCCTGGCGGTAGAGCCACGCATGCAGCGGCGCTGGGAATCCCAGACCGCGGAAATGGTCGAGGCCGGGTTCGCCAGCCAGACCCTGGGCAGCGCCATCAGCCAGGCGGTGACCCTGTTGCAGAAGGTCACTGCGGTGGCGGTGATCTGCTGGGGTGCGAGCCGTGTCATCGACCTGCAGATGACCATCGGCCAACTGATCGCCTTCAACATGATGCTGTCCCACGTCAGCCAGCCCATCGCCAAACTGATCGACGTCTGGCAGCAGTTCGTCCGGGTGCGGGTGTCGGTGGACAAGCTGGGGGACATGCTCAACCTGCCGGTGGAGCAGGCCGAGGGCGACCGGGCCCCGGAGCAGCCGCTGCGCGGCGAGGTGCGCATCGAACAGTTGGCTTTCCGCTACCGTCCGGAACTGGCGCTGGTGCTGCGCGGCCTGGACCTGCATATCGCCGCCGGGCAGACCCTGGGCATCGTCGGGCCGTCCGGCTCGGGCAAGAGCACGCTGACCCGCCTGCTGCAGAAGCTCTACACCCCTGATGCCGGGCGCATCCTGATCGACGGCCAACCTTTGGCAGAATTGCCAGCGGCCTGGCTGCGCAGCCAGATCGGCGTGGTGCTGCAGGAAAACTACCTGTTCAACCGCAGCGTGCGGCACAACATCGCCCTGCGCCATCCCACCGCCTCCCTGGAAAGCGTGATCGACGCCGCGCGCCTGGCCGGCGCCCACGACTTCATCCTGCGCCTGCCCCTGGGCTACGACACAGTGCTGGCCGAAGCCGGCAGCTCGCTGTCCGGTGGCCAGCGGCAACGCCTCGCCATTGCCCGGGCGCTGATGGGCGACCCGCGCATCCTGATCTTCGACGAAGCCACCAGCGCCCTGGACGATGAATCCCAGGCGCTGATCCAGGACAACATGGCGCGCATCGCCCAGGGCCGCACGGTAATCATCATTGCCCATCGCCTGTCGGCGGTGCGCCATTGCCAAAGGATCATCGCCCTGGAACAGGGGCGCATCAGCGAGTCGGGCAGCCACCAGCAACTGCTGGCCAACGGCGGTTGCTACTCGCGGCTGTGGGCCTTGCAACAGGCCCTGCGCGAGGAGCAGGCATGATCTTCGGCTCACTGCTGCGCACCTTGCGCCGTGCCCGCCAGCGCCTGGCTCAGGCCCCGGCGCTGCTCAAGCGCAACCGCGACGAATACGAATTCCAGCCCGGCTACCTGGAGATTGTCGAGCGTCCGCCGGCGCCCTGGGCGCGGGCCACGGCGCTGCTGCTGATCTTCAGCATCCTCCTGGCCCTGGGCTGGGCGATCTTGGGCTTCCTCGACATTCATGCCAGCGCCGCCGGGCGCCTGATGGTCTCCAGCTACACCAAGGTGATCCAGGCCCACGAGGCCGGTGAAGTGCGCGCCATCCATGTGCGCGACGGGCAGCGGGTCAAGGCCGGCGAGGTGCTGGTGGCGCTGAACCCGATTGGCATCGACGCCGAATTGAGCGAGCTGCAAACCCAACTGGACTTCAAGCGCCTGGAGCTGGCCCGGGCCCGGGCACTGCTGACCCCGGAGCCATTGCACAGCTACCAGGCGCCTGCGGGCCTGGAGCCACAGCAGGCAGCGGCGGCCCGGGAGCAACTGCTCAGTACCTGGAAGGAAATCAGCGCCAACCTCGACAGCCTCAACGCCGAGATCGCCATCAACCAGGCCAGTCAGCAGGCCCGGGGCAGCGAGATCAGTGCCCTGGGCAAGCTGGCCAGCAATGTGCGCAAACGGCTCCATGCACGCCGGGCGATGGCAGCCGAACAACTGATGCCCCTGGTGGAATTGCTGGAACAGGAAAAGGAGCAACTGGACGTCGAACGCTCCCTGGCCCAGCAACAGGCCGAGCTGCAGGTGCTCAAGGCCCAGGCCAGCAATCGCCGGGAGCAGCGCGACAGCTTCCTGGCCCGGACCCAGCGCGAACAGCATGAAGTGCTCAATCGCAGCCAGCAGGACATCGCCGTGCTCGAGCAGCAGCTGATCCGCGGCCGCGACCGCCAGCGCCTGCAGACCCTGCTGGCACCGGTGGACGGGGTGGTCCAGCAACTGGCGGTGCACACCCTGGGTGGCGCGGTGCAGGCGGCGCAGCAACTGCTGGTGATAGTGCCCGAGGGCGCCGAGCTGGATGCCGAGGTCATGGTGCTGAACAAGGACGTGGGATTTGTGCGGGCCGGCCAGCCGGTGGAGATCAAGGTGGATGCCTTCCCCTATACCCGCTACGGCACCTTGCGCGGCACCGTGGACCATGTCTCCGGGGATGCCATCAAGGACGAGCAACTGGGGCTGGTGTTCCCCACCCGGATTCGCCTGGAACGGGCGGCGATTGCCGCGGGGCAGGGCTGGATGCCCTTGCAGGCCGGCATGAGCGTGACCGGCGAGATCCGCACCGGTGAGCGGCGGGTGATCAATTACCTGCTGAGCCCGATTCGCGAGTACCAATCCGAAGCGTTGCGGGAGCGTTGAGCATGACCACTGCCTGCAACCCTGGCGACGAACTTTCGCCGACCCTGCTCGACACTAGCCTGCACGCCCTGGCCTGGGCCGCCCGGCGCTTCGACCTGAGCATCAGCGTGGCGCAACTGACGCACCGCCTGGGGCGGGTCGAGGGCCTGGCCGACAGCCTTGACCTGCGGCGCTGCGCCGGCTGGATCGGCCTGCGCGCCCGGGCGGTGAACAGTCAGGTGCAGCGCCTGGACCACCTGCCGTTGCCGGCCCTGCTGGAAACCAGCAACGGCTGGGCGGTGCTGGACGCGGTAGAGGGCGACCAGGTGCGCGTCTACTGGCCGCTGCTGGGGCAATGCCAGAGCCTGTCCCGGGCCCAGCTGGCCCAGCTCTGGCCCCCCGGGGGCCAGGTGCTGTTGCTGGCCGAGCAGCATGTGCAGCCCGGGGCCCGGGGGGTCGGGGTGTCCTGGTTCCTGCCGTCGATCCTCAAGCACGGGCGGCAGTTTCGCAGCGTGCTGCTGGTGTCGCTGATGCTGCAGGGGGTGGCCCTGGTGACTCCGTTGCTGTTCGAGAACATCATCGACCGGGTGCTGGTCAGCCGCGGCCTGTCGAGCCTGCAGGTGCTGGGCATCGCCATGCTGGCCCTGGCGCTGTTCGAGCCCTTGTTCGGCCTGGTGCGTTCCTGGCTGTTCAGCAACGTGGCGAGCAAGATCAACGCCGAGTTGTCGGCGCGCCTGTACCAGCACCTGATCCAGCTGCCGCTGGGGTATTTCCAGGGACGCCAGAGCGGCGAGATCATTGCCCGGGTCGGCGAGATGCAGCAGATCCGCCAGTTTCTCACCGGCTCGGCCCTGACCCTGGTGCTGGACCTGGCCTTTTGCGGGCTGTTCATCGCCGTGATGTACAGCTACGCACCGCTGCTGACCTGGGTGGTGGTGGGCTCCCTGGCCCTGTATTTCCTGTTCTGGCTGTGCGTGGGGCCCTTGCTGCGCAGCCGCGCCTTGCGCGAGTACGAGTTGAATGCGGCCAACACCGCCTTTCTCACCGAGGCCGTGACCGGCATCGAGACCATCAAGACCGGGGCCATCGAAAGCGGCTTCCAGCAGCAGTGGCAGCGCCAGCTGGCGGCCTATGTGCGGGCGGCGTTCCACACCCGCATCGTCGGCATCTGGGCCGGGCAGGGCATTGGCCTGATCCAGAAACTCACCGCGGCGCTGTTGCTCTGGTGGGGGGTGATGCTGGTGCTGGACGGCCAGTTGAGCCCGGGCCAGCTGGTGGCCTTCAACATGCTCGCCGGGCATGTCGTGGAGCCGATCCTGCGGCTGGCCCAGGTCTGGCAGGACTTCCAGCACACCCTGATCTCCCTGCGCCGGTTGGGCGACATTCTCGACACCGAGTGCGAAAGCGGCAGCGGTGGCCTGGCCTCGGTGCCGGCGCTGCAGGGCGGGGTGAGTTTTCAGGGGGTGCGCTTTCGGTACCAGGAAGACGGCCAGGAAGTGCTGCGCCAGCTCGACCTGGAGATCCAGCCGGGGGAGTTCGTCGGCATTACCGGGCCTTCCGGTTCCGGCAAGTCGACCCTGACCCGGCTGTTGCAGCGCCTGTATGTGCCGCAGCACGGGCGAGTCATGGTGGACGGCATCGACCTGGCCATCGCCGACCCGGTGGCCCTGCGCCGCAACATGAGCGTGGTGCTCCAGGAAAGCCTGCTGTTCGCCGGCAGCATTGCCGAGAACATCCGCCTGTGCCGGCCCCAGGCCAGTGATGCCGAGGTGCAGCACGCCGCCCGCCTGGCGGGGGCGTCGAGCTTTATCGAGGCCCTGGACCAGGGCTACGAGACCCAGGTAGGCGAGCGTGGCGGCCAGCTGTCCGGCGGCCAGCGCCAGCGCATTGCCCTGGCCCGGGCCCTGCTGACCAACCCCGGCATTCTGTTGCTCGACGAAGCCACCAGCGCCCTGGACTACGAGTCGGAAGCGGCGGTGATGAGCAACCTGCAGGACATCGCCCGCGGTCGCACGGTGATCAGCGTTGCCCATCGCCTCAATACCCTGCGCCACGCCGACCGGATTCTGGTGATCGATCAGGGCCGGGTGCTCGAACAAGGTACACACCAACAGCTGCTCGACCTGGACGGGCTGTACGCCCGGCAGTGGGCCCTGCAGATGAAGGATTGACCCCACCGACGGCAGGAGGATTCACCCACCAGTCATGTCTCCCCACCCCGCATTTCCCTAGGCAGCTCTTCACCACGCGAAGGGCTTTGCTCAAACAGACAAAGGATCACTGCAATGGCTTCCATGTCCAAGGATTTCACGCGCCTGCTCAACTCCCTGATCGACCAACAGATCAAGGCCGCCGGGCGCCAAAGCGAATGGTTCAACATGAGTGCCGACGAGCGCGCCGCGTACCTCGGCGAGGTCGGCGAACGCCTGCTGGATATGCAGCAGAGCACCCTCAGCGTGCTGGCGGCCCAGCACTTTCAGATGCAGGACAACCCGGTCTCCCTCGGCGACCAGTTGCAGACCCTGCAACAACGGCGCAAGGAAATGAACGCCATCGCCGACACCCCGGCCACCAGCGCCTACAAGCAGCAGCTGGACCGCGACATCCTGCTCTACAGCCGGCAGGACGCGGCCGTCAGCCGCTATGACCAGAGCTGGACCAAGGCCCTGGGCGTGCTCGGCGCCGGTGGCGGGCAAAAGCTCGACCTGAAGGGCCTGACCGCCGATGCGCCGGCCAAGCAGGGCAAGCTCGCCAAGCGCATCAAGGGCCTGGAGCAGCAGCTCGAGGTGCAGGTGGCCGACACCACCTTCAGCCAGGCCTACGTGACCCTGTTCTCCGAGTTGCAGGCCTACAAGGAAGTCAGCGCCCGCTACGACGCCCTGCTCAAGACCGCGCCCAAGCAGCAGGTCGCGAGCCTGGCAGCGCTGGCCAAGCCGCCCCGGGCATCGGACGAGCTGCCAGTGAACATTTCCCTGCTGATGTTGGAGGAGCGCCCGGGCTACATCCGCATGAACGTGGCGCTGGTCAATGCCAGCACCGACGGGCGCTTCAAGGACTTCTACCTGGACGGCGGGCGGCTGGTGGTGCCCACCGATGGGGTGTTGAACTTCTCCTTCGGCACCGCGGCCCGTTCCCTGGCCTGGCAGCAGCAGTACCGGTTGAAGAGCGAACCGCCGTCCATGCGCTCGCCGACCTATGCACCGATCCGCTCGGTGCTGGTCAAGACCGGCTTCGTCGAGCAGTACTTCGCCCACCACTTGGTGTCGGAAAGCTCGTTGCGCGAGGGCTTCAAGGCCCAGGTCCTGAGTGACGGCCACAAGCTGCTGCTGACCAGTGTCGATCGCAAGGTGCCCAACCAGGTCGGGGTCCAGGTCTCGGGCCAGTCCCCGGCTACCAGCGTGCGCCGCGAAGTGCCCCTGGGCAGTGCCTTGAGCGAACTGATCACCCGGAACGCCGACCTCAGCAGCTTCCAGACCATCGGCCTGGAGGATTTCCGGCACAACAGCTACCAGCTGGACCGGGACGGGGTCTTCGTCAATATCCACGAGCTGGAGCGCTCTGTGGGCTTCAGCGAACGCCAGTACCTGCTGGAAATGCCCCAGGGCGGCGAGTTCCGCGCTGCCACGCCGTTTGCACTGATGAGCGTGGACGGCGACAAGGTCAGCAGCAGCCACCTGAGCAAGGCCCAGACCGAGGCCCTGTACCAGTACAACGCGGCGTTCTTCAACAAGCTGGAACAACTGCGCGACGGTGGCACCAAGGCCAGCCGCCTGTTCGAAGGCAGCAGCGAGCGCGCGACCTTCGTCCAGCAACTGAGCCGCCTGCTGGAGCGCAACCACATCACCCCGGCTGGGGTGCTGATGCCGCAGCACATCCGTGCCAGCCTGCGGGATATCAAGGGCAACAACCTGAACAAGGTGCTCTGGGAGCAGTCCTTCGCCGCGTCGGTGTGGCAGAGCCGGGACAGCGACGGGCTGCTGTTCGGCCTGGCCGACAAGCTGGCGCAGTCCCCGGCGCTGGCCAAGGTCCTGCAGGGCGGTTATGTGCAGAGCGACATTGCCCAGGCCAAGCTGTTGCTGGCACCGCTGTATGAGCAATGGCGGACCCAGGCCTACGACGCGGAAAACCTGCGGGTCGCCAACGCCAAGGCGCAACAGCATCCCGACAACCCCAAGGTGGAGGCCGTCGACCAGGTGGCGGTGGAGCGCGCCCTGGACAGCAAGCTGCTGAACCTGTTGTTGCGTGGCCCCGCAGGGCTGGAGGCGGGGGATGCCCAGCTGCGCCCCGCGGTCGAGGCGCAGTTGGCCGGCGACCAGGGCCGCAGCTTGCGCAAACAGGCGCTGTTCCATGCCCTGCGGCCGGTGGCCGACAGCTTTTCCAAGGCCGCGGCGCCGGTCAATGGCCACCCCGGGCTGGCACCGTCCACCGGCGCCGACCGGCTGGTGATCAACAACCGGTTGAATCAGCCCGACCCGTACCTGATCCTCAATACCCACCCGGAGCAGGCCCAGGCCGCTGCCACCTGGCTGATCGCGGATGACAAGTACCGCAGCTACAACCAGTTCCGTCCCGACCCGGCGAACCCCGCCAGCCGCTACATGAGCGACCTGGACACGCCGTTCGTGGGCGGCATTTCCGGCACCACCCAGACCGTCAGCAACGTCTTGCCGGAGCTGTTCGGCGGTGCCCTGAGCGTCAAGCAGTACTGGCAGTTCCAGATGGCCAACGCGGCCTTCATGATCCGCAACGGCTATCACTCGTTCTTCGAGACCCTGTATGTGGCTGCCCGTTACGAGCCCCAGGGCCCGGACAGCATTGGCCCGGACGTGCTGCAGATGTTCGACCGCTACCGCGCCCAGGGCAGCACCCAGGCGTTGCAGGGCGAGCTGTACGACGGGGTGATGGAGCGCGTCCTGCCGCTCGTCAATCAAGGCTTGCCGGCCAGCGAGGAGTTCCATGCGCCGCGCTTCACCGACGTCGGGCCGATGCCCGCGCTGCTGGGACAGGCGGCCAAGGACCTGCAGCTCAAGGCCGGGCTGGCCTCGCTGGGGGGCGGGGCACCACCGCGCCAGGGCAGCGCCGACATCCAGCAGTTCAGCGCCGACCCGGTGCAGTTCGCCAAGACCCACACCCTCAGCGCCGAGGCCCTGGTCAAGTCGGGGCGCCTGCCGGCCCAGGGCAATGTGCAGTTGGTCAAGGTTGCGCCGAACCTGTACGAGCTTGAATACACCGGGCATGGCGCTGGTGAGGTGGCCGGCAGCGGCAACAGCGCACCGGCGTATTTCCTCGGCTACAACGGCCCCAACCAGAGCAATGACGCACCAGCCTATGTGGACATTCCCAAGCAGGGCGCCGAGGGCCGCTTCCTGTTCACCGGCACCCTGTCGGGCTGCTCGCTGGTGGTGACCAGCCTGGACGCCAACACCTTCCGGGTCTATCACGACGGCCGGGTCAACAGCTCGCTGCTGTACGACAACGTGGTGATGGCCGTGGACTACAAGGACTACCAGGTTGCCGGTACCGCCGAGGGCCTGGCCGCCGCCTACATGCAGTACGTGGACGGCCAATGGCAGCTGGTGTACCAGCGCCAGGAGTACCAGCGCCAGGGCCAGACCGTCTGGCCCAAGCTGCGCGAGGGCGCCGAGCCCCTGGAGATCCAGACCGCCAACCCCCAGGTGACGGAACGCAACCGCACCCAGTTCGCCACCTACCGCGAGCAGGTGCACCAGAACCTGAAGAAAGTCGCGGCGCAGTTCGGGGTATCGGCCGACGGGGTGGCCGACGGCGTCTACCGCGACGGGGCATTTACTCCCGAGCATCCGGCGATCGCTGCCTGGAACCAGCTGCGCGAAGCGGTGCAGGCCAAGGTCAGCGCCGATATCCAGCAACTCTCCGAGCAGCGCTACCAGTTGCAGGAGCAACGCCGCAGCGCCGCTGACAAGACCCTGATCGACCAGCAGATCAAGCAGATCAACCTGACCCAGGACTACTACCGGGCGCAGTACGATCCGGTGCTGCGCGAAGCCGGTTCGGTGGAAAAGACCTGGCTCTGGCAGCAGATCAAGGCCAAGGACGGCACTGGCGCGGTGGTGCGCACCGACGATACCGCGATCCAGGGCTCGGGCCAGGAGCGGGCCAGCAGCGTGGGCGAGCGTTATGCCACCGCCGAGGCCTACCAGCGGGGCGCGCGGGGCACGGCCTTCAGCGATGGCCTGCGGGATTTTCGCCAGATCAAGATCCCCGGGGTCGACGACGGGATGTCGTCCCTGGAGATGAAGAAGCTGTTCCTCGAGGGCGCGCTCTCGCCCCAGCAGCGTGGCGCCCTGAGCGCACGCATCAGCGAAACCGCCCAGGCCGAGTACATCGACAAGGTGTTGCGCCAGACCGCGGTGTTCAGTGAGGACTTCCGCACTGCCGGCAGTGTCTTCAGCCAGCTGGCGCCCCAGGACTTCTACCTGTCGCTGGTGGGCGACCGCTCCGGCGGCCGTTGCTACCCCTTGGTCCGGGCCATGGCCGTGGCCCTGGCCAGTGGCGGCGAGGCGGGGGTCAACAGCCTGGTGCAGAAGCTGTTCCTGGCTTCCGCCGACCCGCAGGCCGGCAGCTCGACATTGCTCAAGAACAGCCTGATCCGCCTGCACTCCAACGTCGACGCGGTACAGGCCTCGACCGAGGTGGGGCAGCTCAAGCTGTCCGATGTGGTGGCGCGACTGGCTGCCAGCAAGGGCACGGCGATGTACGCCCTCAATACCCAGAACCACTCGATGATGGTGGGCAGCACCTCGACCGCCGAGGGCCAGCGCTACTACTTCTACGACCCCAACGTGGGGATCTTTGCCTTCGATTCCACCCAGGGCCTGTCCCAGGCCATGCAGCAGCACCTGGTGAAGCGCAACCTGGCCACCCACTACGGCTCGTTCGGCAGCCAGTCGGCGCCGGCCTTCAACCTGATCGAGATCGACACCGGCAAGATGGCCGAGGTGCCGGTGGGCAACGGCCTGAACGTTGCCGACCTGTCCCGTCCCGAGGAGCTGGCCGGGGTCATCGGCCAGCGTCGCCAGGTCGAGCAGGCGCTGGACGCCCGCCAGCGGGTCAGTGAAGACCTGCGCCTGGGCGCGGCACTGACCACCTTCGACGCCGAGCAGTGGGGCGCGCGCTTCGAAGCCGCGAGCACCCGCCTGGCCCGGGAGAACCAGCTGGGCAGCCAGTGGATACCGATCATCGCCACCACCGAGAGAACCCCGGAGGGGCGCTATCAGGTGCAGTTCATCAACCGTGACCAGCCCGAGCGCACGCAATTGCTGACCACCCACGATGGCACCTTTTTCGAGTTCCGCCGCTTTGTCGATGAGCACATGCGCGTCTTCAACCAGCACTTCACCCTGGAGCATGGCCAGATCCGGCCCCGTGCCGGGGTCAGCGAAGCCTCGGGGGTGGACGGCCTGAACGCCGGCTTTGCGGTACAGACGCTGATCCAGTGGTTTGCCGACAAGAACCGCAAGGATGCAGGCCAGGGCACGCAGTCGCCGGACCTGGCCACTGCGTTGAAGATCCACAGCTACCTGGGCCTGGTGCAGATCGGCCATGGCACCGTGCAGGATGTGGCCAATGTCACCAAGCTGGTGCAGACCGCCCTGCGCGGCGAAGCCATGGCCGCCGAAACCTCCCTCAAGGACTTTGCCTCGACCCTGGGGCACACGGTCAACGAGGGCGCGGGCCTGCTGTTTGGCGGGGCCATGGTCGGCCTCGATGCCTACGAGCTGGCCCATGCCGAGAACGATGTGCAAAAGGCCGTGTTCGGCACCCAGCTGGCGTTCGATTCGGCAAGTTTTGTCAGCGGCGCGGCGGGTATCGGTGCCGGGCTGATCGGTGCCTCGACAACAGCGGCGGTGCTCGGTGGCGCGGGGGTGATCCTCGGTGGCCTGGCGGTGGGCTTCACGGCACTGGCCCAGGCCTTTGGCGCGGTGGCCGAAGACGCCAAGGCGGTGGGGCGTTACTTCGACACCCTCGACAAAGCCTACCAAGGCAACGGCTATCGTTATGACGAAAAACAGCAAGTGCTGGTGCCGCTGGCCGGGGCGGTGGTCAAGCGCCTCGACCTGCGGGCCAACGAGATAGGTTTCGATAGCCAGTACATTTACCGCACCCATCACGGCTCCACCGGTTCAGGGGCGATCAACTACTTCTTCTGGGTCGGGGACTTTCCACGGATGATCCACGACCGCGCCCAGGCGATCGAGGTACGCAGCGGCATTGGCCACGGCGACAAGCCGCCCAAGCTCGAACACGGTGACAGCAGGACGGTGATCCTGCCGGGCACGCCCAAGTCCTACATCAGCTACGAGTACATGATCCTGCCGGGTGCCACTACCCGGCATGACACGGGTTTCGATGTGATTCGCAAGCTTGAGCAGGACCGGCGTTTCGACTACGACTTCTACATCTTCCCGAGCGAGGAGACGATCCGGCGCATTCACCAGGAGTACGTCGAGACGCCGGTAGAAGTGCTGCTCGATGGGCACAACCGGCAATTGGTGATACCGCAGCTGCCCAAGGAACTGTATGGCTACCTGCGCTACGACATCCAGGGTGCAGGCGGCGAATACCTGATCGGCCTCAACGAAGGCACTGAGGTCAGGCTCAGCAACGAGGTCGGCAGTCAGCCGTCACGCTGGATCATCGACAGCAGCCAGCTTGAGAGCGACAGCATCAGCGTGGCGAAGGACCACTTGCTGGTGGGTGGGGTCAAGGTCAAGCTCGATCCGGCCCAGAGCGGACAGGTGCTGCTGGTCAACGCCAAGGGCGAAGTGCGTGCGGCCGATTTTGCCAGCCAGTCCACCTACGTGGTGAAGGAAGACGCCAGCCAATGGCAAGTGCCCGGGCACCGCATCGAACAGCACCTCAAGGAACTGGCGCAGGCCCATCAGTTGCACGGCCAATACGTGCTGGTTGAGAACTACAAGCACGGTGAGCGCAATGTCGGCCGGGCGTACTACGACGTCGCCAACGACCGCATGCTGTTCACCGACACCGATGTGCAACAGGCGCGCAACGCTCAGTTGGGGGCGGTCATCGGCGAGCAGGCCTACTTCGTCGATGCCGAGAACGCCGCCGCCTGGCGGGTCGATATTGCCAGCGGCAAGGTCGATGCGCAGTTCGCCCCTTCGTTCAACCAGAGCGCCGGCCAGATCAGCCGGTTCTGGCAAGAGGGCGATGCGGTGTATCTGGCCCGTCGCTATCAGCTCAAGGAGCGGGAAGCAGAACTGAGCTTCCGTATCCTCGGTGACCGGATGGAGCTGGTGGGGGTGGTCGGCGATGAATCGCTGCTGCAACTGTCGGCAAGCAACAGTCAGCATGGCAAGGACGCCAAGACCCTGCTCAATACTTTGCTCAGGGGCTACGAGGCTCAGGCCACCCAGCGCGATACCCCGGTGTACAGCCTGGGGGCGCCCCTGCTGGAGCCGACCGCGGCAGAGCTGATCACGGTGTTTGGTCTGGATAGCGCCAAAGTCGCGCACCGCTACTGGGTGCGCAGCAGCGACGGCATCGTGATCAAGCCGAACCTGGCGCCACCGGCCGGGCAGGCGCCGCGTGCCGATGCCCCGGGTCAGGCGCAAAGCGCCTGGCAGATTCCGGCGGACCTGGTGTTGGCGGGCAGCCTGGCGCAGCCCGGTGGCCAGGAAGTGTTTTATTTCTACAGCAAGGCGCAGCAGGTGCTGTTCCGCCAGGAAGGGCCGGGGCAGAAGGTGCTCGATGCCGGCCAGCCAAGCGCCTTGCGCCTGACCACGCCACCCCTGGCCAATGTGCTCAATCTCAATGGCCATCTGCTGGCCGTGACCAAGGACGGGCGCATGGCCCGGATCGAGGCGACGGGACGCCTGAGTTATGAAGCGGTCAACGAGCATTGGCTCAAGGGCCGTGCCAACTGGTGGCAGGACCTGGCCAGCGTCAACGGCAGCAACGCCACCCTGGCGGTATTCGGGGCCAAGGCCGGCGATGGCAAGACGGCGCTGGCGGTGTGGTACCACAACGGCCAGGTGGTGGTGGCTGCGGCCGCGCTGCAAGGCAAGCCGCTGCAGTTTCTCGGCTTCGACAGCGCCAGCTCCAGCGCGCGGCTGTTCGAGCCCGAAAGCGGCAAGCTGTACCTGCAGGCACCGCTGAGCCCCGAGGCACTGAAAACGGCCTTTGGCGGCGATGAGGTGCTTGAGGCCACGGCGCAACTGCCCGCGGCCACGCTGTTGCTGCCTGAGGCACCGCTGCGCTCGGCCGTCCAGGTCGATGCCGGCTTGCGCCTGACCACGCGCCAGGGGGAAATCCTCTTGCGCGCCAATAACGGCGATGTGCAGCTGGTGGCGGTCGACAAGGGCTGGCAGCAGGCGCATGCGGGCAATCTGCCCCAGGCGCTGGCGGCAGTGACCGGCCAGTGGGGCGCCAAGGGCGTGCTGACCCTGCAGGACGCCCAGACCCGGGGTTGGTTCGATATCGCCAGCGGGCGCTTGTATGCCAGCAACGGCATTCCTGCCGCCGGCGACCTGCGCTTTATCGGTGTGGACGCCGAATCGCCGCGCTCGGCCTACGTCTACAGCCCGACCGAGCAGGCACTGTACAAGGTCAAGGAAGGGGCGGCGCTGAAGCTCGGCCACTACGGCAATGTCGAGCGTATCGGCTCCTCGCTGCTGCTGCAGGGCATGGCGGGGGCTGACGCTCGGGATGAACTGGCGCCCCCGCTGATTGCCGGGGTCGACAGCGTAGTGCTGCACGGAGGCAGTGCCGACGATACCTATCGCCTGAGCCCGGCAATGTGGGCGCATTACCGCACGGTGGTGATCGACAACGACGATCCCGGCCAGGCCCTGGATCGCCTGTTCCTGCCGGTGGCCGATGGCAACAACATCCTCGTCAGCCGCCAGGGCGAGGACGTGTTGCTGACCGACGTCGGCAGCGGCAGCGCCCTGGTGCTGCGCCAGGTGCTGGGCAACCAGGCTGCGGCGCATCGGCATCTGCAGATCGAGCTGCAAGGCGACTCGGCCGTGATCACCGTCGACCACCTGCTCAAGGGCTTCGCCCAGACCGGGCTGACCCAGGGCGGCTTGTTCGAGCTGTCCTCCCGTGAGAACAAGCCGGTGCCGGACAGCAATGCCATCGCTTCGGCGACGGCGCTCGAGGGCCCGAGCCTGGCCAAGCTGAGCGGGGCCATGGCGGCCTTCGCCGACACCGGCGGTGCCCGCGAGCATCTGCCACAAGACCGTCAGGCCGCGCAGGCGGTGCTGGTACCTCCACTGAGCTGACCGCAGGGGAGTCATCACAGGAGGGGCGCAAAGCCCCTCCTGTCTGCGGCCCTATTATTTTCTTGTGTAGAACTCACCATGATCAAACCCATGACTTCGCCACAGCGAGCCCTTGCCGGCTGGCTGCCTGTCCTTGCATTGCTTGGTGTCGCCCAGGCGCAGGCTGCGCAACACCCGCCCGAGGGGTTGCCCAGCGACCTGTGGCGGGTGTACCTGGATGCCCGTGAGCACAACAGCGAACTGGCCGCGGCCCGTGCCGACCAGGCCGCCCGGGCCGAGGCCGTGCCCCAGGCCCGGGCCGGGCTGCTGCCGACGCTGTCGGCCAGCGCCGACCTGAATGCCACCGGCACCTCCCTGCAACAGCCGCGGCAGGACACCCGGCGCAGTGGCACCAGCTATCAGGCGGTGCTCAACCAGCCGCTCTTTCGTGCCGATCGCTGGTTCACCCTCAAGGCCGCCCAGGCCGAGGACCAGCAAGCCCAGCTGGAGCTGGCCGCGGCCGAGCAGAAACTCATGCTCGACAGCGCCCAGGCCTACTTCGGCCTGCTCAAGGCCCAGGACGCCCTGGCGGCGGCCAAGGCCGAGGAAGCGGCGCTCAAGCGTCAGCAGCAACTGGCCGAGCGCGGCCTGCAACTGGGCCTGTCGGACCGCACCGATGTGCTCCAGGCCGAGGCCGGGCATGACACCGCGCGGGCCAATCGCATCGTCGCGCAAAAGCAGACCGACGATGCCTTCGAGGCCCTCGACACCCTGACGCATCAGCAGTACCAGGCCATCCAGGGCCTGCGCCACGACATGCCGGTGCGGTTGCCCGAGCCCAACGACGCCCGGCGCTGGGTGGACACCGCAGTGCGCCAGAACCTGACCCTGCAGGCCAGCCAGCAGGCCCTGGAGGCGAGCCAGCAGACCCTGAGCGCACGCAAGGCCGGGCACGCGCCGACCCTGGACGCGGTGCTGCGCTACCAGACCGGTGACAACGACAGCCTGGGCTACGGCAACAGCGACATCCGTGGCAATGGCTACGGCGGCAATGTCGAGCAGCGCACGGTCGGGCTGCAGTTGAACATTCCGCTGTTCAGTGGCGGCCAGACCCGCTCCCAGGTGCGCGAAGCCCACCAGCGGATGAACCAGCGCGAGTATCTCAACGACGGTTTGCGCCGTCAGGTAGTGGAGCAGACCCGCAACCTGCATCGTGGCCTCAACAGTGGTGTCGATCAGGTGCAGGCGCGGCGCCAGTCGATCATCTCCAACCAGGGCGCGGTGCTGGCCTCGCAGATGGGCTTTCAGGTCGGGACCCGCAATATCGTCGATGTGCTGGAAGCGCAGCGTCAGCTCTACAACGCGGTGCGCCAGTACAACAACAGCCGCTATGACTACATTCTCGACACCCTGCGGCTCAAACAGTCGGTGGGCACCTTGTCGCCCCAGGACCTCAAGGCGCTTGGTGATTACCTCAAGGCCGACTACGATCCGGACCGCGATTTTTTGCCGCCGGAGTTTCCACGCCGGCTGGCAAGACGCTGACCGGGCCTGGCGATGCCCCGAGGCAAGGGTTGGCGGGCAAGATTTTTTTCCGGTAAAGGGGCAAGCAGTTGTACGGGTTATTGGACTTCTTCGACGGCCACCGGCGGTGCTGCTATGCCCTGGGTGTGCTGATCGCGGCCGGCGCCGCGGTGGCGCTGGGCAACTACTACCGGCTGCAGGTCGAAGACGTCTACCGGGCCAGCGTCGAACTGCAGACCCGGGAGCAGGCCCAGGACCTGGAGCAATGGAAATCCAACGGTTTTGCCATTGGTGCACTGTCGATCCTCGGGCGTCACAACCCCTCGCTCAAGCGCATCGTCCTGGAGCCCGAACCCTCTGCGGACCTGATGGAACGGGCCACCATCCCCCTCAAGACCCTGTCCCTGGTGGTGGACGCCAACCATGCGTTCGTGCTCAACCGGGACGGGGTGGTGGTGGCCGCCCATGACCAGCAGGGGCAGACCCCACTGGGGCTGAATGTGGCCTTCCGACCCTACTTCAAGGTGGCCCTCAAGGGCGGCAGCAGCGTCTACGGCGCCATCAGCAGCACCACCGGCACCCGCATGTTCTACATGGCGGTGCCGATCTTCGAATCACGCACGCGCCAGGACCAGGTGATCGGGGTGCTGGTGGCGCGTTTTGACGCCGATATGCTCGATGCCAGCCTGAGCAAGCCGTACAGCGACGACCTGAAGATGATCCTGTCGCCCAGCGGCGTGGTACTGGCCGCCAGCTCCCCGGCCTTTGTCCTCAAGTCCGACCGGGCCTGGCCGTGGAACCGCTTCACTGGAGAGATCCGCCGCCAGTTCGGCGACTACCGGTTTGCCAACGGCGTGCCCGAGCGCCTGCCTTTCGATGCCCGGCAGCCGGTGGTGCGGCTGGATGGCCGGCGCTACAGCCTGTCCCGGGTGGATTACGACTGGAATGACCCGAACGGTCCCTGGACCCTGATCACCCTGGGCGACCTGGATGCGCTGTTGCCAGGGGAACAGGTGCTGCTGATCGAGGGATTGAGTGCCCTGGTGTTCCTGCTGTTGCTCTGGGGCGGCCTGCGGCGCCTGGCCGATGCTCGGCGGCACAAGCGCGACGTGGCGCAGATCGAGCAGAGCGAACAGCGCCTGGACATGGCCCTGCAAAGCGGCGCCCTGGGGCTGTGGGACTGGAACCTCAGCCTGGGCACGGTGATCAACAACGATGTCTGGCTGCAGATTCTCGGCTACAGCAAACAGCAGATGGAACAGGCCTTCGGCCATGGCCTGGAGCGCTGGACCTGTCTGGTGCACCCGGACGACTACGAACCGGTCATGGCCCTACTCAAGGCGCACCTCAACGATGAAGTCGGCGAGTACCGCGCCGAATACCGCATGCGCAACAAAGACGGGCAATGGCTGTGGGTCCTGGACATCGGCAAGGTCATGCAGCGCGATACCAATGGTGAGCCGACGCGGGTCACCGGGGTGTTGCAGGACATCAGCGAGCGCAAGGCGGTGGAAACGCAAATCCAGCAATCACGACGCGATGCCGAGCTGGCCACCCAGGCCAAGTCGGAGTTTCTCGACAGCATGTCCCATGAGATCCGTACGCCGCTGAACGCGATCATCGGCATGGCCCACCTGGCACTGGACTTGCCGCTGGAGCGGGTGCAGCGCGACTACATCGAAAAGATCGACCGTGCGGCGAAACACCTGGTGGGCACCATCAACAGCGTGCTTGATCTGTCGAAGATCGAAGCCGGCAAGCTGAGCATGGAGCAAGTGGGCTTCGACCTGCGGGAACTGGTGGACGATGTGTTGCTGTTGGTACGCCAGCGTGCGGAGGAAAAAGCGCTGCGGCTGTACCTGGATATTCCGGCCTCGCTACCAGGGCGTTATGTCGGTGATCCACTGCGCCTGGCCCAGGTGCTGACCAACCTGGTGGACAACTCGATCAAGTTCACCGAGACCGGCCATGTCTGTATTGGCGTGTGCCTGGTGCGACAGTGGGGCGACAAGGCCCGGCTGTGCTTCAGCGTCACCGACACCGGGGTGGGGCTCAGCGATGAGCAGCAGACACGCTTGTTCAATGCCTTTGTCCAGGCGGACCTGTCGATCAGTCGGCGTTACGGCGGCAGCGGTCTGGGGCTGACTATCTCGAAGAAAATCGTGCAGATGATGCAGGGCGACATAGAAGTACGCAGCACGCCGGGCCAGGGCGCAGTGTTCAAGTTCAGCGTGCAGTTGGGCATGCCGCAATTGTCGCTGCAAGCGCCATCCACCTCAAACAGCACCACGCCAGCCGTACCAGCGGTTACCGGCGCAAAGGGGCTGTGCACGAGCAAAGACTATGCCCAGCTGCTGGCGGGTACGCGGGTGCTGGTGGTCGAAGACAACCGGCTCAACCAGGATGTGTTGCAGGGCTTGCTGCAGCGCGTCGGCATACAGGTGCTGCTGGCGGCGAATGGCGCCGAGGCCTTGAGCCTGTTACTCGAAGGAGGGCGCTTCGACGCTGTGCTGATGGACTGCCAGATTCCGGTCATGGACGGCTACGGCACGACGCAGAAGATTCGCGGTTATCCGCACCTGAAGGCGCTGCCGATCATCGCCGTGACCGCCAGTAGCCAGGCCGATGTGCAGGGCAGGGCGCTGGCTGCCGGAATGAGCGACCTGCTGAGCAAGCCCCTGGAGGTTACGGTGCTCTATCGGACCCTGGTGCGCTGGATCAAACAAGTGGAAATGCCGGCGGCGCAGACTCCGCCACCGCAAGCCGCGAGCCCCCGGGGCATGACCTACGAGGGAATCGACAGCGTGCTCGGGCTGGCGGTGGTTAACCAGGACCTGGCGCTGCACCAGAAACTGCTGGCGGATTTTCGTGATACCCAGCAGCAGATCATCGAGCGCTTGTGGCGTGCCCATGCTGCTGAGGACCTACCCGTGATCGGCTTTCTTGCCCACAGCCTGCAGGGTACCGCCGCAAGCATCGGCGCCACGGCGATCAGGCAAGCCGCCAGGCAATTGGAGGAACACTGTAGCGGGCAGGCTGACCTTGCGCCGCTGATCCAGCAGTTGGCGCAATGCCTTGCGCCGGTACTGGCCGGCCTGGCGTCGCTGCCGGCGGCGGGCGATGAGTGTGCGCTGGAGAACCAAGGGCTGGACGCTGAACTGATGCCCAGGCTGGAGCGGCTGGGGAACCTGCTGCGCACCCATAATGCGCAGGCTCTGGCGATGATCGATGAGCTGTACGAGCAGCACCCGGGCGCTGCCCTGCGGGCCATTCAGGAGCGGATTTACCGGCTGGAATTCCAGCAGGCCCATGACCTGCTCGTCGACTTGCGCACGCAGCAGAGCTAGCCAGCACTCTGGGTCAGGGCCAGATAGCGGGCCATGCGGTCCGTGCAATGCTCGACCAGACATTGATGCAAGGCGCGTAACGACGAGGTGATCTGCGAGCGGTGCGATACCACCAAGCTCAGCGGCGCGGCGTCGGACTGCCAGCCAGGCAACAGCGGCAGCAGGCGACCGGCGAGCAAGTCTTCGATGACATTCAACAGCGGCAGATTGACCACGCCGTGGCCGGCCAGTGCCCAGCGCCGTGCGGCATCGCCATCATCACAGCAAAAATGCCCCTGTACAGCTACGTCCTCGACCTTGCCGGGCGCATGGAAACGCCAGCGGCTCTCCGGGCGGCCAATGCTGTGGCAGATGATGCACTCGTGGGCACTCAGCTGTTCCGGCGAATCGGGCTCGCCATGTTCAGCCAGGTAAGCGGGCGCAGCGCAGGCGATAAAGTAATGCTGCTTGAGCACCGGTAGCTCGACCAGGTCCAGCGCCAGGCTTTTGCCATAGCGCAAGGCGGCATCGAAGCGGCCTTTGAGCAGGTCCTCTTCCTTGTCGCTCAGCGCCAGCTTGATATGCATTCGCGGCCGTTCCTGCTTGAGCCGGGCGAGCATATCTAGCAGCAGGTTGCGGCCCAGGTCGGAAGACACCGTAAGCTCCAGCATCCCGTCATCGTGACTCAATGAGCGCTTGCCGTTGGCCAGGATCTTCAAGGCGTGCTGTGCACTTTCCAGGTAGCGTGCACCCTCGGGGGTCAGTTTCATGGTGCGCGTGGACCGCGTGAACAGACGCACGCCAAGACGGTTTTCCAGACGCTTGAGCCCCAGGCTGGCGGCAGCCGGGGTGATCGACATGATGCGAGCGGCGGGCGACAGGCCCTGCAGTTCGGCAATCAGAATGAACAGCTCCAGATCTGCGAAGTTAGGCATTGGCGAGGCTCACAGTCCGTTCAACGGTCGAGAAAGGTCTGTGAAGACCTCAGCAAGGCCGCCGAGAGCGGCTCCGGACCGCCGGCGATGCATTGCTCGAACCCCGGCTGCTGGTACATCTGGCGCATGGCTTGAGCATGGCGACTGGAGAGATCATCGGTACTGGCTTGGAGCAGGTGCAAATGGTAGTTCAGCGCAAGGGCGAACAGACGGGCCGAGTGGGGGAGGTGCTCCCACGTTGCCGGGCTGCATGGGCCCTTGAGCACAGTTTCGGCGTGGGTGATTTTCCAGGCGAGGTTGAGGATGCGGTCTTCCGGCTCGGCGCGGGCGAGAATTTCCTCAATCAGTACCCGACTGTGGGCCAGCGCCTGATCGATACGGCTGCCCGGCTGGTTGAGGCCCATCAAGGCCAGGCAGGCGGCGTTGCGAAACGCTGCGGAGTCGCTCTGGGTCACACTGCCGTCGAGCAGGATGGACAAGGTATCGAGCAGGGCTTCGAGACGGATCTGCCGATTGCCGGCCAGTTGCAAGGCCAGGGCGCTGATAAAACCGTCGCGCATGTCACTGCCGGCCGAGGGCTCCGCGACGGGTTGCAGGTCATGCAGGGGTTTGTTGCGATAACCCAGTTGCGTCGCCACCCGGGCCAGCACCACCGGAGGCGAAATCGGCTTGGCGATGTAGTCGGCGGCGCCGAGCAGCAGGCCCATGCGTTCGTCTTCGACGCTGCTGCGCGAGGTCAGGAAAATCACTGGAATGCTCGCGGTCGCCGGGTGGCTCTTGAGCTCGCTGAGCACCTGGAAGCCATCCATCTCGGGCATCAGGATGTCGAGGATGATCAGGTCGGGGCAGGCGCTGCGCGCCAGGGCCAGACCACGCTCACTGCTCTTGGCCAGCAGCACTTCATACTCGGTCGTCAGGGTTTTCGAGAGCACGATCAACGATTGCGGATCGTCGTCGATCGCCAGGAGGGTATAGGGCTTGGGAACATGCTCTGCGGGCATGACGAGGGGGGCCTGAACAAGATAGGGCGGCAGTCTATCTTATTTTGGCGATACCTAGCGTACTGCTTGCCAAGTCAGCGTCCACACCAAGCGCAGCAGGGCATGCACTGCTCTCTGAAACATCTCTGAATCAAGATCAATCGTGCGCTATTGATGATCCTTAGCTGCGCAGTGCCTGATCGAATAGTTAGTCTTCTGCAGAAACCAAGAGAGCACGGAGTTGGACCTTTAGTTAGCCATCTGAAATATAACTCAACTAA
>NZ_AYMU01000002.1 GCF_000633395.1 Pseudomonas sp. PH1b | reverse complement strand
GTCAAGTGATTTTTTAAGAAGCTTTCAAAGTTTCGCTTGGAAATCCTTAACAACTTCAACCACTTGCGCTTCCGATCTCTCGTTAGCGGGAGGCGAATTCTACAGCGTTACACGCTGCTGTCAACACCTCTTTTTCACCGCTTTCGACCGAGAGGATCGAATCGCTAATAGGGCGAAAACACACTGCCTTATTAACTGCTTCTGGCTTCGATGAACTGAAGCGTAACCGCTGTCGAAAACTGTGTAACTCGTTGAGTTTCAAGGAGTTTTCCGTTTCGACTGCGCCGGAAGTGGGGCGAATTATAGACCTGTAGAATCTGCCGTCAACCCTTAATTTGATTTTTCTATGACTCAACGCAAAACAGCCTCACCAGCACTTCTATATAGAAGCGCAAAAAAGACTATGCGCACTATATTGCTCATCCCTCATTAGTTGAGCATCATGGTCAGGGCCCCGCCTCCTCTTTCCCAACACTCTGGATGAACCCTGCATGAACGACCAACCGCGCAGTCTTGCCTCGACCTTGTTCCCGGTAGGCCTGCTGCTTATTGCCATGGCCTCGATTCAATCAGGAGCTTCGCTGGCCAAGAGCATGTTCCCTGTGGTTGGCGCACAAGGCACAACCACCCTGCGGCTGATTTTCGCCAGCATCATCATGCTGCTTCTCTTGAGGCCTTGGCGCGCCAAGTTCACCAGCAAGACCCTGCGCACCGTGATCGTCTATGGGATGGCCCTGGGTGGCATGAACTTCCTCTTCTATATGTCACTGAGAACCGTGCCCCTGGGAATTGCCGTAGCCCTGGAGTTCACCGGCCCTCTTGCTGTCGCTATCTACGCCTCGCGCAAGGCCATCGACTTTCTTTGGATCGCATTGGCCATCGTTGGCCTGCTATTGCTGATTCCCACCGGCGCCACCGAAACCCCCATCGACCTGGTGGGCGCAGGCTATGCACTGGGCGCGGGTATCTGCTGGGCACTGTACATTCTGTTCGGACAAAAGGCTGGCGCCGAGAACGGCATCCAAACCGCAGCACTCGGGGTGATGATTGCAGCACTCTTCGTCGCCCCCATCGGCATCGTTCACGCCGGCGCTGCATTGCTGACCCCCTCATTGATCCCCGTCGCGCTGGCGGTCGCCATTTTGTCCACCGCCCTTCCCTACAGCCTGGAAATGGTTGCCCTCACACGGATGCCAGCTCGTACCTTTGGCACCCTGATGAGCATCGAACCCGCCTTTGGCGCACTCTCCGGCCTGCTGTTTTTGCACGAATACCTGTCCCTGGCCCAATGGATGGCAATCGCCTGCATTATCCTGGCTTCTGTGGGAGCAACCCTGACCATGCGCCGCGAATCCAAACCTTTAGTTGCAGTTGATTGATGTTCAACTCTGGTAATTAGCGCTCATTTAGGCCATGTTTAGTCGGCTACTCAACGTCGGCCATGGAGTTGTCAGACAGGGATATCGCAAACGCAAAAGACGACAGGTAATGCAGTCACACTCGGGCATCAGATCCGAGGCTAGCGATAAGGACGGGGATGAAACGATTTTTGATACTGTTGGCCGTACTTGCCATTGCAGGCTGTGCTGCGACCGCTAAAACCGAAGTCAAACGGGGTAAGAAAGGACTCCACATCAACTGCTCGGGCCTGTCCTCTTCCTGGGACAAGTGCTACACCAAAGCAGCCGAATCCTGCGGCCCCAAAGGCTACAAGGTGATCGCCAAGTCCGGTGACGGCGTGGAAGATCCAGGGGATTACCCCTTTGGCCTCAACCCTGCCGGCTATACCAGCCGCAGCATGATCGTCATCTGCAAATAGCAGTAAGAGTCAATCGGCAGACAACCGCTCCAGTTGCCCAATGATTTGTTCATGACTCGACGCCAAGACCTGGCGCTGAATGTTCGGATTCACCAGCATTCGCGCCACCACCAGCGCACCGACGCATTGCGAGAGGATCGACCAGGCCAGGCTCTCACTGCCCAAGGTCTGTGCCCAGGCCTGCTGCAGACGGCAGATCCAGCCTTCAGCCTCCTGGCGTACCTCAAGGCTTCCCCGGGCAATCTCCGCTCCCAACGCTGGAATCGCGCACCCGGCCCCCGGCTGCTGCAGATGCGCCACACTCAGGTACTGCTTCAGGCAACGCCGCAGTTTTTCCTGATTCTGCTGCCGCTCGCCGCCCAGACGCTCCAGGCTCTGGCTCAGCTCGCGCTCGACGATCGAGCCGAATAGCTCATCCTTGGATGCAAAGTGACTGTAGAAAGCCCCTCCACTGAGGCCGATGGCCTTCATCAAGGCATCGACCCCTACCGTGGAGAAACCTTCGTTCTTGGCCTGCACCGCACTGCTTTGCAACAAGCGCTCGCGGGTTTCCTGTTTGTGACTGGCTGAATAACGCATCCCCTGGCGAGCTCCCGAGTTCTCTTGACGATCGAAAAATCATAGCATAACGTTCGTTTAGTTAACGATCGTTTACCAAAGAGCGAGCAACCCATGACTGCAAACTTGAACAAGAAGAAAGTCGTCCTGGTGGTCGGTGCCGGTGATGCCACCGGCGGGGCCATTGCCAAGCGTTTTGCCGCAGAAGGTTTTGTGGCCTGCATGACACGACGCAGTGCAGACAAGCTGCAACCACTAGTGGAGGCCATCCAGCAAACCGGCGCCGAAGCTCATGGTTTTGCCTGCGATGCGCGCAAAGAAGAGGAAGTGATTGCGCTGATCGAGCAGATCGAAACCCAGGTCGGCCCGATTGAAGCCTTCGTTTTCAACATCGGCGCCAACGTGCCCTGCAGCATCCTCGAGGAAACCGCCCGCAAGTATTTCAAGATCTGGGAAATGGCCTGTTTCTCGGGTTTTCTCAATGCTCGCGAGGTGGCCAAGCGCATGGTCACGCGCCAACGCGGCACCATCCTCTTTACCGGAGCCACCGCCGGGGTTCGCGGCGCCGCCGGTTTCGCCGCCTTCGCCGGAGCCAAGCACGGTATTCGTGCCTTGGCCCAGAGCATGGCTCGGGAACTGGGCCCCCTGAACATTCATGTTGGCCATGTCATCGTCGACGGCGCTATCGATACCGACTTCATCCGCACCAGCTTCCCCGAGAAATACGCCCTCAAGGATCAGGACGGCATCCTCAATCCCGAGCACATTGCCGAGAACTACTGGTACCTGCACAGCCAGCCTCGGGACGCCTGGACCTTCGAACTGGACCTTCGAACTGGACCTTCGCCCCTGGAACGAACGCTGGTAATCCCTTTCATAACAACAATCAGGGAGTCTGAACCATGAGTAAAACCGTCGAGTTCTTTTTCGACCTGGGCAGCCCGACCGCCTACCTGGCCAACAGCCAACTGCCAAAGATCTGCGCCCAGACCGACAGCCAACTGATCTACCAGCCCATGCTCTTGGGCGGCGTCTTCAAGAGCACCGGCAATGCCTCCCCCATCAGCGTCCCCGCCAAAGGACGTTACATGCTGCACGACCTGGCGCGCTTCGCTCGGCGCTATGAGGTGGAGCTCAATTTCAACCCGCACTTTCCCATCAATACCCTGCTGCTGATGCGAGCGGTAACCGGGGTGCAGATGCACCTGCCAGAACGCTTCGTCGAGTTCATCGACTGCCTGTTCCGCGCACTCTGGGTCGACAAGCGCAACCTCAACGATGCCGCCACCGTGACCCAGGTCCTGGAACAAGGCGGCTTCGATCCGCAACAGATCCTCGACTTCAGCAATGACGAAGAGGTCAAGGCGCGGCTCAAGGAGAAGACCGATCAAGCACTGAAACGTGGAGTATTCGGCGCCCCCAGCATGTTCGTGGGTGACGAGCTGTTCTTTGGCCAGGACCGCCTGGACTTCGTTCGTGAGGCCTTGGGCCGGCAATAGTCGCCAGCCTCCCTGGCGACTGCGGCTCGCCAGGGAAACTCACCGACATCACCCGCATTGCGCGGGTGATGCGCTCTTTCAAATGGCTGCGGTCCGCGCCTGCAACCACTCCAGTGCCGCCCCTTTGAGCAACGGCTCCAGACGCCGATGCACCTCGGCATGGTAGGCGTTGAACCACTCACGCTCATCCTCGGTGAGCAATGACGGTTCCAGGCACCGGGTATCGATCGGACACAGGGTCAGGGTTTCAAAACGCAGGAACTCGCCAAACTCGGTACTGCCCGCCTCACGATTCAACACCAGGTTCTCGATCCGCACCCCCCAGCGCCCGGGGCGGTAGGTGCCTGGCTCGATGGAGGTGATCATTCCCGGCTGCATGGCGGTTTGCGGTGCCGGCGCCGCCTGGTAGGCAATCACCTGCGGGCCTTCGTGCACATTGAGGAAATAGCCGACGCCGTGCCCCGTGCCATGACCGTAATCCACCCCTTCGGCCCAGATCGGCGCGCGGGCGATGGCATCCAGCAAGGGCGAAAGAATACCCCGTGGGAACTGTGCCCGGGACAAGGCGATCACGCCCTTGAGCACCCGGGTGCAATCGAGCTTCTGCTCAACCGTCGGGGTCCCGACCGGCACCATGCGCGTGATGTCGGTCGTGCCGCCCAGGTACTGGCCACCGGAGTCGATCAGCAGCAGCCCATCGCCCTCGATCACTGCGTGCTCTTGAGGCGTTGCGTGGTAATGCGGCATCGCGCCATTGGCGTTGAACGCGGCAATGGTATTGAAGCTCAACGAGACATAGCCCGGACGCCGTTCACGGGCCGCGGTCAGGTGTTCATCGATGGTCAGCTCGGTAACACGCTCGCGCCCCAGGGCGCTTTCCAGCCAGGCGAAAAACTCGCAGAGGGCCGCCCCGTCCTGCTCCATGGCCTGTCGAATGTGCTCGGCATCGGCCAGGCTCTTGCGCGACTTGGCCAGAGTGGTGGGGTTGAGCCCTTCCAGCAGTTTCACGTCGGGGTTGAGATTCTCCAGCAAACCGGCCGTGACCCGCGCCGGATCGATCTGCAAGGTCGCGCCAGCGGGAACCCCACGCAGCGCCGCGGCCACTTCCGAGTAGTCGCGCAGGCTGACGCCATCGGCCTCGAGCACCGCGCGCAAAGGCGCATCGACCTTGCTCAGGGCCACGAACAAGGTGGCCTGCTGCTGGCTGACCAGTGCGAAGGAGACAAACACGGGGTTGAAGGAAACATCGGCGCCACGCAGGTTGAACAACCAGGCAATGTCATCGAGGGTGGCGATGAAATGCCAGTCCGCGCCGCGCTCCTGCAGGGTTTCCCGAAGTTTGCCGAGTTTTTCCACCCGGCTCGACGTGGCCTGCGGCGGCAGGTGTTGATAGACCGGCTGATCAGGCAGCGCCGGCCGATCCGCCCAGGCGTCCTGGAGCAGGTCGATGTCGGTGCGCAGGCGAGCCCCGCGCTCTTGCAGCTTGCCGCCCAGGGTCCGGGCCGAAGCCACGGCCATGACCGCACCATCCACTGCGACCACCGCGCCTGGCGGGGCCTGCTCGGCCAGCCAGTCCAATGGACCGGGCTGGCCCGGCTGCAATTTCACCAGTTCGATACCGCTGCCCTTGAGCTCCTTGCCGGCCTGCTCCCAGTAACGGCTGTCTGCCCAGACCCCGGCGAAATCCGCGGTCACGATCAAGGTGCCCACCGAGCCATGAAAGCCCGACAGCCACTGGCGCCCCTGCCAGTAGCCCGGCAGGTATTCCGACAGGTGCGGGTCCGCCGAGGGCACCAGCAAGGCATGAATGCCCTCGCGGCTCATCAACTGGCGAATGTGCGCAAGGCGCTGGGGGACCACTCCATTGGTCGTAGGCTGCGTACTCATTGTGTCTCCTTAACCGGCTTAATCATTGTTATGGAAGGTTGCAATCACGCAACCCTCAAGACGGGGCTCCGGCCCAGAATGCCGGAGCTATGGCGGTTGACGCCTTGATCAATTGTGCAGCCCGATCCACATCCTGCTCGGTGGTGAAACGCCCGAGGCTCAAGCGGATGGTCCTGCCCGCCAGGCGCGCATCATGCCCCAGGGCCAGCAATACATGGGAAGGCGAGTTACTTGCCGAATTGCACGCTGAGGTCGCGGAAAATGCCAGGGACGCACTCAATGCCGCCGAGTCGAATTCACCCTCGCTGAAGGTCAGGCTCAAAGTGTGGGGAATGCGTTGGCTGGCACTGCCATTCAAGCTCAGGCCGGCGATGCCCGCCAGTTGCTCCAGCAGGCGCTGGCGCAGGCGGATGATGGTCGCGGTTTCTTCCGCGAACAACGCTTGGGCCAAGGCAAAGGCCGCGCCCATGGCGGCAATCTGATGAGTGGCCAGGGTGCCGGAGCGCAGACCGCCCTCGTGGCCGCCGCCATGGATCTGCGCCAGCAGCCGCTGCTGCGCCCGGGGCCCGACGTACAAGGCACCGATCCCCTTGGGGCCATACAGCTTGTGGGCGGAAAACGACATCAGGTCCACCGGCCATTGCGCCAGGTCGATGGCCACCTTGCCCGCGCCCTGGGCCGCATCCACGTGCAACAGCGCACCATGCTCACGCACTGCCTGGCCAATCGCCTGGACATCGTTGAGGGTGCCCAGCTCGTTGTTGACCAGCATCAGGGACACCAGGAAGGTGTCATCGCGCAAGGCTTCGCTGACCGCCCGGGCGCTGATCAGGCCCTCGGCATCCGGCACCAGGTAGGTCACCGCCACACCGGCGTCCTGCAACTGCCGGGCGGTATCAAGTACCGCCTTGTGTTCAATCTGACTGGTAATGATGTGCCCGCCGCTCACGCCCCGGGCCTGCATCACGCCCTTGAGCGCCAGGTTGTTGGACTCGGTGGCGCCAGAGGTCCAGACGATCTGCTCGGGCTGCGAGCCCACCAACTGCGCCACCTGCTGCCGGGCAAGTTCGACACTGCGCCGGGCCTCCTGGCCGAAGGCATGGGAACTGGAGGCCGGGTTGCCGAAATTGGCATCGAACCCCAGGCACCCCAGCATCACCTGGATGACCCGCTCATCCACCGGCGTGGTGGCGGCATAGTCGAAATAAAGAGGACGCTTGTTCATGACAGAAGACCCGCAGAGCTTGTTCCAGGATCGGGGGGGTCGCCAGAGGCAGTGCAGAAACGCGCCGTCCACAGAGGCCGCGTCAACAGCCAGCACTCAAGCAATATCCGATCGGATGCCGTTAAAGAAGGACAACTTCGTTTAAAAGTGCGTAGGAACGCTCCTGGCACGCAGCTTAACAGGCTCGGGGCAAAGCATTGAAGCACCGCTCAACTCAGGCGTTCAAAGAGTAACGGTGCCAGGGAAAGCACCAGCAGCATGGCCATCCCCAGATTGAACAGGCGCAGCCAGCGCGGGTTGCGCAACATATTGCGCAACAGGCTGCCACAGGCCGCCCAGAGGCTGACCGTGGGTGCGTTGATCAAGGCGAACACCGCGGCGATCACCAGCACATTGCTGAAGTAGCCCTGCAACGGGGTGTAGGTACTGATGGCTCCCACCGCCATCACCCAGGCCTTGGGGTTGACCCACTGGAACGCCGCCGCGCTCCAGTAGCCCATGGGTTGCCCCCGGCTCTGTTGGTCATCGGCCAGAGGGCCGGAACGGGCGATCTTCCACGCCAGGTACAGCAGGTACGCCGCGCCGACATAACGCAGCACCCGGTACAGCACTGGATAAGTCTCGAACACCGCCCCCAGGCCCAGGCCGACGGCCAGTACCAGCACGAAGAAACCGCAGCTAATGCCGAGGATATGCGGGATCGAACGGTTGAAACCGAAGTTCACCCCCGAGGCCAGCAACAGGGTGTTGTTGGGGCCGGGGGTAATGGAAGTGACCAGGGCAAACAGGGCGAATGCCAACAGCAGGTCGAGAGAAAGGGTCATGGCTGCACGGTCCTGGGCAAGGTCGATCTGGCCTCGACCCTACGCCTGCGCCTGCCTGAAACCCACGGACAGTTGCACAAAACTTCGGCCAGTACAGTTGCGCTCAACTGGCCGGATGCGGGCGACTGACATTGCGCTGTGCGCTCATTTCACCCTGGCCATCAAACACTGCAGGGCGGTCAAGCAGCTCGGCCTTTTTCTGCTGGTACTCCTCGAATGACAGGCCGCGACGGTTCAAGGCTTCCATCGCCAGTTCCCGGGTTTCCTGCGCCGTGTAAGGACGCAGTTCGGGAGCACCGGGGCTGGCACAGCCGGCCAGCACACTTAAAACCAACATCAGCAGAACAACCGAATAAGCCTTCATGGCGAGCACCTGGAGCGGGTTGCGAACAATGAACACAGGCTACTCGCCGGCCAGCGGGGGCAAAAATCATCCCGCTCGATAGTCGCTATCGACTGTTCAACAGCCCCGGGCCCGCACTTCATATTCGATAAAGACCTATAAATATCTAAAAAAGCTCTTTTGAGGAATAACGACAAGCCTTTATAACAGCCATGGCGTGACCCAACTGTTGCTTGGGCAACTGTTGGCCAGGCAACAGCCAATCAACAAAACCAGGTTCCGGCAACAGCGATCGGCCACCGCCGATAGCGCCAGAAGCCCCGGACTACAAGGCCTGGACAGATTGGTACAGCTCTTGCTCCTGAGCCTGGTACAGGCCATGGCTCGCCGAGCCACTGTTTAAAAAGGAACCGATCATGTCTCGCCCCTTGAACGTCGTTGCCCTCTCCGGTGGAACCTGGCGTCCGTCCCGGACCCTGGTGCTGACCCAGGCCCTGCTGGCCGAACTGTCCGGGCACCTGCCCATCGCCAGCCACCTGATCGAACTGGGCGAGATTGCCCGTCCGTTGGGCGCAGCCCTGTCGCGCCAGGAACTGCCGGCCGAAGTCGAGGCAGAGCTACAGGCCATCGAAAACGCCGACCTGTTGATCGTCGCCGCCCCGGTGTATCGCGGTTCCTACCCAGGCCTGCTCAAGCACCTGTTCGACCTGATCGACCTCAACGCCCTGATCAACACCCCAGTGCTGCTGGCCGCCACCGGTGGCAGCGAGCGCCATGCCCTGGTCCTGGATCACCAACTGCGCCCGCTGTTCAGTTTCTTCCAGGCCCTGACCCTGCCGATTGGCGTGTACGCCACCGAAGCCGATTTCAGCAATTACCAGATCACCAGTGAGCTATTGAAGGCACGCATCCAACTGGCCACCGAGCGGGCCGCGCCGCTGTTCGGCGCCCACCCCAAACACCTGCTGAAAAGCGCCTGAGGAGCTTGCATGGACGTGTTCTGGTTTCTACCGACCCACGGCGACGGCCATTACCTGGGCACCACCCAGGGCGCCCGCCCGGTCACCCTCAATTACCTCAAGCAGGTGGCCCAGGCCGCCGACAGCCTGGGTTACCACGGCGTGCTGATTCCCACCGGGCGCTCTTGCGAGGACTCCTGGGTCATCGCCTCGGCCCTGGTGCCGCTGACCGAGCGCCTGCGCTACCTGGTGGCGATCCGCCCGGGGATCATCTCGCCTACCGTGTCCGCACGCATGGCGGCAACCCTGGACCGGCTGTCCAACGGCCGCTTGCTGATCAACGTGGTCACCGGCGGCGACCCGGACGAGAACCGTGGCGACGGCAGCTTCCTCAGCCACAGCGAACGCTACGAGGTCACCGACGAATTCCTGAGCATCTGGCGCCGCGTGCTGCAAGGCGAGTCGGTGGACTTCCACGGCAAGCACCTGCACGTGCAGAACGCCAAGGCGCTGTATCCACCGGTGCAGAAACCCTACCCGCCACTGTATTTCGGCGGTTCCTCCGAGGCCGCCCATGAACTGGCCGCCGACCAGGTGGATGTCTACCTGACCTGGGGCGAGCCTCCGGCTGCGGTGGCCGAAAAACTCGCCGACGTGCGCCAGCGTGCGGCACGCAAGGGGCGCCAGGTGAAGTTCGGCATTCGCCTGCATGTGATCGTGCGCGAGACCGAGGAGCAAGCCTGGGCGGCCGCCGACCAACTGATCGAACACATCAGCGACGAGACCATCGCCGCCGCCCAGCAGTCCTTCTCGCGCTTCGACTCCGAGGGCCAGCGGCGCATGGCGGCGCTGCATGACGGGCGCCGCGACAACCTGCGGATCGCGCCCAACCTCTGGGCCGGTGTCGGCCTGGTGCGGGGCGGCGCCGGCACCGCCCTGGTGGGCAACCCGCAGCAAGTGGCGCAGCGCATCAAGGAATACGCCGACTTGGGCATCGAGAGTTTCATTTTCTCCGGCTACCCCCATCTGGAAGAGGCCTATCGCTTTGCCGAACTGGTGTTCCCGCTGCTGCCGCAACCCTACGCCAGCCTCGCCGGCCGTGGCGTCACCAACCTGACCGGGCCGTTCGGCGAAATGATCGCCAACGATGTGCTGCCCGCCCACGCCAAGGCCTGATCGATGCCGCTGGCCGTCCGCAAGCCCTTGCGCACCGCCGTAGGCCGGCCTCCCCTGCCCCTACCGATGAGGAACACCGCGTGACTGCCAAACCGCAAAGCGCCCTGTTATCCCCCTTGCACACCGCCCGCCAACTGGCCGCCGAGTTTGCCCTGACCGCCGTCGAACGCGACGAGCGCGGTGGCACCCCCAAGGCCGAGCGCGATGCCCTGCGCCACAGCGGCCTGCTGGCCCTGAGCATCCCTACCCAGTTCGGCGGCCTGGGCGCCCCCTGGAGCGAGACCCTGAACATCGTTCGCGAGTTCGCCCGGGTCGACAGTTCCATCGCCCACGTCTTCGGCTTCCACCACCTGATGCTGGCCACCGTGCGCCTGTTCGCCCGGCCCGAGCAATGGCAACCCTGGTTCGAGCAGACCGCGCGCAAGAACTGGTTCTGGGGCAACGCCCTCAACCCACTGGACACCCGCACCGTCGTGAAGAACCTCGGCGGCTGGCGCGAGTTTTCCGGCAAGAAGAGCTTTTGTTCCGGCGCCACCGACTCGGAAATGCTCATCGCCTCGGCGGTGGATGAAAGCAACGGCGGCAAGCTGCTGATCGCCGCGATTCCCAGTGGCCGCAGCGGCATCACCCTGCACAACGACTGGAACAACATGGGCCAGCGCCAGACCGACAGCGGCAGCGCCAGCTTCGAACGGGTGCGGGTGGAAGAGTCGGAACTGCTGCTGGACCCAGGCCCCCTGAGCACGCCGTTCGCCTGCCTGCGGCCCCTGATCGCCCAGTTGACCTTCACCCATATGTTCCTCGGCATCGCCGAAGGCGCCTTTGCGGAAGCCCGGCACTACACCCTCAGCGAAACCCGGGCCTGGCATAAATCCAGCGCCCAGGAGGTGCATCAGGATCCTTATATCCTCAGCCACTACGGGGATTTCTGGGTCGCCCTGGAAGGCATCCGCCTGTTGGTGGAACGGGCCGCCGCGCAGTTGGACCAGGCCTGGGCCAAGGGCCCGGCCCTGAGTGCCGAGGAACGCGGGCACCTGGCCACGGCCATCGCCACCGCCAAGGTCGCCGCCAGCCGCCAGGGCCTGGAACTGTGCAGCCGGCTGTTCGAAGTCACCGGCGCCCGCTCGACCCACGCCTCCCTGCGCCTGGACCGCCACTGGCGCAACCTGCGCACCCAGACCCTGCACGACCCGCTGGACTACAAGCTTCACGAACTGGGCGATTGGGCGCTGAACCAGGCCCTGCCGACGCCGACCTTCTATTCCTAGCCTTCTGTCCCGGAGAGTGCCGATGCGGCTTCTGACCCTACCCCCCTCCCCCGCCCTGGCGACCTCGATCCGCGCCACGGCGCAAGTGTTCGAAGACCCCAAGTCCCAGGCCCTGCTGGCGCACCTGCAGCAGGTGGCGCCGAGCGAAGCCAGCGTGCTGATCATCGGCGAGACCGGGACCGGCAAAGAGCTGGTGGCCCGCCATATCCACAACCTCAGCGCCCGGCGCAACCGCCCCTTCGTCGCGGTGAATTGCGGCGCCTTTTCCGAATCCCTGGTGGAGGCGGAACTGTTCGGCCATGAAAAAGGCGCCTTCACCGGCGCCCTCAGCGCCAAGGCCGGCTGGTTCGAGGAGGCCGACGGCGGCACCCTGTTCCTCGACGAGATCGGCGACCTGCCCATGGCCATCCAGGTCAAGCTGCTGCGGGTGTTGCAGGAGCGCGAAGTGGTGCGCCTGGGCTCGCGCAAGAGCATTCCCATCGACGTACGGGTGTTGGCGGCGACCAACGTGCAGCTGGAAAAGGCCATCAACGCCGGTCACTTTCGCGAAGACCTGTACTACCGCCTGGACGTGGTCAGCCTGGAGCTGAGCCCCTTGCGCGAGCGCCCCGGCGACATCCTGCCGCTGACCCGGCATTTCATCGAGGCCTACAGCCAGCGCCTGGGCTACGGCCGTATCAGCATCAGCCAGGAGGCCGAGCACAAGCTCAGAGGCTACAGCTGGCCGGGCAACATCCGCGAGCTGGAAAACGTCATCCACCACACCCTGCTGATTTGCCGCAACGGCGTCATCGAACACAGCGACCTGCGCCTGTCGAACATGCGCATCGAACGCGCCGACGACCACCCGAGCCACGACGACTCCGCCGAGGCCCTGCTGGAGCGCGCTTTTCAGAAACTCTTTGCGGAACAGGCCGGGGCCCTGCACGAAAAGGTCGAGGACGCCCTGCTGCGCGCGGCCTACCGCTTCAGCCACTACAACCAGGTACACACCGCCAACCTGCTGGGCCTGAGCCGCAATGTCACCCGCACCCGGCTGATCAAGATCGGCGAACTGGCGGTGAACAAGCGCCGCTCCGCACAGCAGCCCAACGAGCGCACCCTGCAACTGTCGATCTAGCCCAGCAGGTGGCAGTGCAAGGCATTGTCAGGGCTGCGGGCGATACTGCTCAGCACCTGGAACGAGCCGAAGGTCACGGTCTTGGCCTGGTGGGCGAGGATCAGTTGCCAGAAATCCAGCTCGCCACTCTCGATGCGCTGGAAGGCCGCCTCACCGGCCTCCCGCGACTGCCACTGCAGGTAGTTGAGCACCCGCCGGCCATCGTCGCTGGCCTGCACACTGGCACTCAAAAAGCCGCCATAACCCTGGGCCAGGCGCTCGCTCTGCTCGGCCAGGGCCGACACCAGGGCCTGCTGCTGGTGAGGCTCGATCTCGAATTCGATCAATTGGGTGAAGCTGCGGTTTCTCTCAAACGATGCCATGGACGACTCCCCACTGCGCTGATAGCGAATCTTGTGATTGAATGCGCTGCAGGGTAAAACCTCTAGTTAAGTCAAGGTCAAGCCCCTTTTTTCACACCGGTAGCTTCTGATGATCGAACACGATGCCGTGCACAAGGAACTCAGCGTCGGCCAACTCGCCGCTCGCAGCGGCGTGGCGGTGACTGCGCTGCACTTCTATGAAACTAAGGGCCTGATCAGCAGCAACCGCAACCCGGGCAACCAGCGGCGCTACCCGCGCTCGATGCTGCGCCGGGTGGCCCTGATCAAAGTGGCGCAACGCTTGGGGATTCCCCTGGCGGAGATCGGCCGGGCCCTGGCGACCCTGCCTGTCGACCGCTCCCCCAGCGCCGCAGACTGGCGACGTTTGTCGGAACAATGGAGCCGCGAGCTGGACGAGCGCATCCACCAGTTGAACCAGCTGCGCGAACGCCTGAACCTGTGCATCGGCTGCGGCTGCCTGTCGATGGAGGGCTGCCCGCTGCGCAATCAGGATGATTACTTGGGAGAGGACGGCGCCGGCGCCCGCTTGCTCGAGCCCGGTGCTCCAGCGGATGCCCCAGGGCAGTAGCCTGCGCCGCATGCCCGAGCCTGCTGCCCTAGGCCGCCGGTTCCCACGCACAAGCAGAGTCATGCAAGAAGACGCCCGAAGCATCGTAAGTAAAAACTTCCCTATGCTAATGTCGCCTCCTGCTTCCTACGACGAGCCTCGCTTCCATGCCAAGGACTGCCCCTTACGAAAAGCCGCGCTGGCTGCGCGACCTGTTGCGCTTCCTGCCCCTGAAAAGTCAGTTCGTGCTGTCCGGCAATGTCCGCGACCTGCAGGCCAGTGAAGTCGCTCCCGGCACCATCACCCCACAACCCTTCAACCTCAACCTGCGGGACGAACTGCTGGCCGCCGGCTACAGCCAGGTGCTCAGCTGGGACCCGCTGAAGGGGCTATCGGTGTTGCTGCCACCGGGCAGCGACCCGGCCCAGGCCGACACCCTGTTGCGCGAGTTGGGCCTGACCCCGGTGGAGGGCGCCGCCCCCGCGGGCCTGGATCTGCTGGCGGCGACCTTGCCGCGCCTGGTGGCGCGCCAGGGCGAGCCCTTGGCCCTGATCGTCGACTTCGCCTCCCGGCTGGTGGTGCGCAACGACGCCCTGAGCGCCGCCGAACATCAACTGTTCACCCAGGCCCTGGTGCTGTCCCACCAGGCCCGTAGCCGGCCGGCCGGAGAGCAGCGCACACCGTTTTTCAACAGCATCATCTGGGTGGTGGAAAAGGAAGGCGACCTGCCCGACTGGATGCTTATCGACAACCCGCGGCTACGGCAGATCCCCGTGTCCAAACCGGATCAGCAAGCCCGCCAGGCCCTGGCACCGGCGCTGCTGCGCGGTTTGCCCGGGGCCCAGGAGGCCAGTGACGAAAGCCGCGACCAGGCACTGCGCGCCTTTGTCGAAAATACCGAAGGCCTGCTGCTGCTCGACCTCAATGCCATCGTGCAGTTGGCCCGGGTCGAAGGCCTGCCCCTGGAACGCATTGCCGACGCCGTGCGCCGCTACAAGGTCGGGGTCACCGAAGACCCCTGGCTGAAGATCGACCGCCAGCGCATCCGCCAGGCCGACGACTTCATCCGCCAGCGGGTCAAGGGCCAGGGCCACGCCGTGACCCACATGCTGGATATCGTCAAGCGCGCCATGACCGGGGTCGGCGCCAGCCGCAAGGGCAATCGGCCCCGGGGCGTGGCGTTTTTGGCCGGGCCCACCGGGGTCGGCAAGACCGAGCTGGCGAAAACCATCACCAGCCTGCTGTTCGGCGATGAAAGTGCCTACATCCGTTTCGATATGTCGGAATTCAGTGCCGAACATGCCGACCAGCGCCTGGTGGGCGCCCCACCCGGCTACGTCGGTTACGACGTGGGCGGCGAGCTGACCAACGCGATCCGCGAGAAGCCGTTCAGCGTGGTGCTGTTCGACGAAATCGAAAAGGCCCATCCGCGCATCCTCGACAAGTTCCTGCAGATCCTCGATGACGGCGTACTGACCTCCGGCCGGGGCGACCGGGTGTACTTCTCCGAGGCGCTGATCGTCTTCACCTCCAACCTGGGCATCTACCGCCAGGGCGACAACGGCGAGCGGGTGGCCAACGTGCAACCCGGCGAAGCCTTCGAAGCGGTCCAGGGCAAGGTCCAGGGGGAAATCGAACGCTACTTCAAACTGGTGCTCAACCGCCCGGAGATCCTCAACCGGATCGGCGAGAACATCATCGTCTTCGACTTCATCCGGCCAGACATCGCCGAGCAGATCTTCCAGCAGATGGTCGGCAATATCCTTGCCGACCTGGCGGCCCAGTCCCTGCACGTCCAGCTCGATGACAGCTCCCTGCAGCAACTTCGCCAGCTGTGCCTGGGGGACCTGTCCAACGGTGGCCGGGGCATTCGCAACCAGCTCGAAGCGCACCTGCTCAACCCCCTGGCTCGCGCCCTGTTCGACCAGGACGCCCAGCCGGGCCAGCACTTCGAAGTCCGCCAGTTGCAACAGGGCGGCCTGTCGCTGTTAAGCCGCGAGCCGTGAACATCAGCCTGTCGCGGGTCCATTTCCCGGTCACCACCCTGGGGCCGGGGCAACGCCTGGGCCTGTGGTTCCAGGGCTGCAGCATCCGCTGCCCGGGGTGTATTTCCGCGGACACCTGGGGCCCGGGCAAGCAGCCGCTGCCCTTGCAACAACTGCTGCACGACCTGCAACCCTGGCTGGCCCAGGCCGAGGGCATCACCCTGTCCGGCGGCGAACCCTTCGATCAGCCCGACGCCCTGCTGGCGCTGCTTCAAGGGCTGCGCCAGCGCACCCCGGTGGACATCCTGGCCTACAGCGGCCATCCCCTGGAACGCCTGCAGCCGCTCCTGCACCAAGCCGACGGCCTGCTGGATGCGCTGATCTGCGACCCGTTCGAGCAACAACAGGCGCAAACGCTGGTCCTACGGGGCAGCGACAATCAGCGCCTAGTCCTGTTGACCGAGCTGGGCCGCCAGCGCCTGTCTGCCTACCAGCGCCCCCTGCAAGCCGAAGACCGGGCCCTGGACCTGATGTTCGACGACGATGGCAGCATCTGGATGGCCGGAATCCCGCGCCGGGACGATGTACTGCGCCTGCGCGACCTGCTCCACAACCAGGGCCATCAACTGCAGATCAGTGCCCACACCTCACGCCGCCGTTAACCGGAACCGTTACCGATGATACGTTTTTGCCCCAATTGCCAGACCGAACGCTCCCTGGCCGAAATCTTCTGCGAAGGCCGCGTGGACAACCGAACCTGCGGCTGGGAACTGTCCACGGTGGCGATTCACCCGCAGGGCTGGCGGCCGCAGCCGGTGGTCACCCAAGAAGTGCTCGAACAGCAGCCTGCTGCCGTGCAGGACAGCGAACCGGCATTGCTCTGTGCCAACGGTCACGCCATGGCCGCGGGCGACCTGATGTGCCTGGAGTGTGGCGCCGATCCGGCGGCCCCCGGTGAGCAGCCACCCGCACCGGCGGTTGCCCAAGCACCAACCAGCGACAGTGACAGCGACAGCGAGACAGTGATCGAAGGCTGGCGCCTGCTGCGCCAGATCAGCGGCACCGCCGTGCGCGAACGCTTTCTCGCCGAGCAGCGGGAGAGCGGGCACCAGGCGGTCCTGACCCTCTATCAGGCCGGCGCCGAACCCGACCCCTCGGTGTACGAGGCCCTCAAGCGCCTGCCCCGGGAACATGTACCGCAAATCATCCTCACCGGGCGCTGGGACGAGCGCGCCTTTGAAGTCGCCGAGGAACTCACCGGCGGCACCCTGGCGGACCTGGGCAACGTCCTGCATGACACGGCCGCGGTGCAGCACATCGTCCGTGAACTGGGTCAGGCCCTGCATGCCTTCAGCGAGGCCGGATTGCGCCACCGCGACCTGCGCCCGGCCACCCTGCTGGTGCGCAGCCGCGACCCCCTGGACCTGGTGATCAGCGGCTTTGGCTCGGCGCGCCTGTCGGAGTTCGACCTGGACATCGTCTCGCCGCTGGAAACCAGCCGCTACATGGCCCCGGAAGCCATCGCCGGCGGGGTGGCCGCAGCTTCCGACTGGTGGAGCCTGGGGATGATCCTGCTGGAGCAGTTGACCCAGGGCGCCTGCTTTGCCGGGATCAACGCCAACGCCTACCTGATTCACGTCCTGGCCAACGGCGTGCTGCTGCCGGATGACCTCGACCCGCGCCAGGAACTCTTGCTGCGCGGCTTGCTGGCCCGTGACCGGCACCAACGCTGGCAATGGCCCCAAGTCCAGGCCTGGCTGCAGGGCGAAAGCCCCAGCGCGCCGAGTTCGGCCACCAGCGAGGAGGACGCCGACCAAGGCGCGACCATCGCCCTGGGCAATCGGCGCCTGCGCCGGCCAAGCCTGTTCGCCCTGGCGGCGGCCGAGGCCGAACACTGGCCCCAGGCCCTGGATCATCTGCTGCGGGGAGTGATCGTCACCTGGGCCGAACAGGCCGGGGCCTCTGCACGGCAACTGGCGGGTCTGCGCCAGGTGGCCCAGCACGAAGGGCTGGAGGACGACACCCGGCTGATGCTGGCGCTGAAGCTGCTGAACCCGGAAATGCCGCTGATCCTGCGCGGCGAAATCGTCACCCCCGGCTGGTTGCTGGAACATCCCCTGGAAGGCTACCGGTTGATCAGCGGTCCGGCGCCGGACCTGCTCGAACGCCTGGAAACCGAACACTGGCTGTCCCGGCTCAAGCTGCGGGAGCAGCAGGTGCGCCAGCGGGCCCAGCACCAGGGCATCGAGCTGGATGAAGACCAGCTGCGCATCTACCTGCTGTCCAGCTCCCGCGCGCGCCTGGCCGCCCAGTGGCAAGAGCGCCAGCGCCTGCTGCCCGACAGCGAGCACAACGGCATCTTGTCCCTGTCCGACCGCCGCGCCATCAGCGAAGAAGACCTGATCGTGCTGCTCAGCGCCGCCATTGGCCAGTTCCGCTCGGTGGACGCGATCCTCGAAGAGGCCGCGACCCTGGCCCGGGAAGCCGTGGTCCTGAGCTTCGATCCCGTGGCGGCCCGCAACCTCCTGAGCCTGCCGCGCCCGGCCCTGTACCGGGAAGTGGATGAGCGCATCAGCGGTTTCGCCCGCTGCGGCGTGCCCGTTGTCGATGACTGGGCCGAGCAGTTCCGCCTGGAGCGGCGCATGCCCCTGGCCAAGGCCCTGGTGCTGCTGGCGATTGGCACCGAGCAATGGCTGGAGCCGCAGAAGCAGCACTATGTTTCGCAGATTCTCGATTTCTTCGAGAAAAAGGTCGCCAGCGTGGTGCTGCGCGGGCCCCTGGTGCGCATGAGCATCGGCAAGACCACCGCCCGGGTCGATCTCCACGAACTGCACAGTGAGCGCAGCCCGGCTCCGGCACTGCTGGACCACCTGGTCGCACGCAACGCCCAGCCCATCAGCCTCGACCCTGCGTGCTTCGGCGAAAACCCGCAGCTGGAACTGCGGCTCAACAGCCTGTACCGGCAGAGCTCGCTGTACAAGCGCGACACCGGCATCGACGGCCTGTACCTGGGGTTTCCCTTCCTCCTGACCCGGGACCCGCGGGGCACCACCCGCACGCGGATCGCCCCGCTGCTGCTGTGGCCGATCAAGCTGGTGCTGGAAGTCGGCAGCCGGGGCAAAGTGGCCCTGGTGTTCGACAGCGAGCGCGAGGAAGTGCGCCTCAACCCGGGGCTCGACACCCTGCTGGGAATAGACGCCGCCAAGGTCTGGCGCAAGGCCGCCGATGAAGTGCTGGGACGTTCGGCCCTCAAGGCCGCCGATGTCATGGATGCCTTCGGCATGCTGGCGACACCGCGTTCCCGGGTACTGGCCAACCTGCCCGCGGCGTCCACCGAAGTGCAGCCCTACCAGGATCAACTGGCCTGTGCCGGGGTGCTGTTTCATGTTGCCTTCATGGGCCAGGCCATCGGCGAGGACCTGCGCCAGCTCAAGGCCTTGCCCCCTGGCGGCACCGGGCTGGAGACCGCCCTGCGCCTGCAGGCCGGCAGCGACAGCGCCGGTGTCGACGCGCCGCAAGCGGTGCCGGAACTGCAGCGCTTCTTCACCGTTGCCAGCGACCCGTCCCAGGAGGCTGCGGTGCTGCAGGCCCGCCAGGCGCCCGGGCTGCTGGTGGAGGGGCCTCCGGGCACCGGCAAGAGCCAGACCATCGTCAACATGGTGGCCGACGCCATCGGCCGCCAACGCAGCCTGCTGATCGTCTGCCAGAAGCACGCGGCCCTGGAAGTGGTGCACAAGCGCCTAGTGGCCGAGGGCCTGGGCAACCGGGTGGTGATGCTCAACGACATCAACCGCGACCGCGAGCCGGTGATCCGCAGCGTCCGTGAGCAACTCGAAGCCCTGTTCAAGGAAGAGGCCCCCGAGCAACCCTGGTTGCGTCAGCGTGAGCGCCTGGCGGCGCGGATCGAGGCCCTGGAGGGGGAACTGGACCGCTTCCACCAGAGCCTGCATCGGGTCGATGAGCACAGCGGCCTGAGCTATCGCCAGTTGATCGGCGAACTGATCGGCCTGGAACAGGGCCCGCCGGCCCTGGATGTCCCGGTCTTGCGCGAGCATCTGGCCGGTCTCGACATCGCCGACCTGACCCGCCTGGAGGAAGCCTGCGCGCCGCTGATACGCCTGTGGCTGCCGGCCCGCTACGAGCACAGCGCCCTGGCCAGGCTCCAGGCCTTTCCCACCGACCCGGCGACCCTGCAAGCCTTCAGCGAAGGCTTGCAGCGCCTGCTGGACTGCGAAACCCGGCGCCTGCAAACCCTGCAGGCGCACCCCGCCAGCTTTGAAGTCGACGACCCCGCGCCTTATCGCGCCTGGCTCGAACGCCATGTGCACAACCTGCTGGGCCTGGACGACCAGCGCCGCCAGCGACTGGCGCGCTGGCTGCCGCTGTTTCGCCAGCAGCCCGGCCAAGCGGCTGAAGGCAACGGGCTGATCCAGGCCCTGCAAGCGCTCCAGCAGCAACTGGAAGCATGCGATACGACGGTTCATCAACAGGCCCTGGCCCCTGGCCTGAGCCGTTTGAGCGCTTCCCAGTTGCGCACCCTGCAGCAGCGGGCCCGCAAGGTGATCCAGGCCCGCTCCTGGCTGGCTCGCCTCAACCCCTTGCGGCTGCTGCGCCAGCGCCAGTTGCTGGGGTTTCTCGCCGAACAGGGCCAGGCCGCCGAGCCATCGGGCCTGCCCGCACTGCTCGCGGCGGCCCTGCTGGAAAGCCAATGGCGGCCATTGCGCAGCCAGTTGCAACAGCTGCATCAGCCATTGGCCCTGGAGGCCGTGGCCGATGACTGCGGCCCCGGGCTGCTGCCCCAGGTACGCCAGGACCTTGGCCAACTGGAGGAGATCCGCGCCCTGGCCCTGGCCCTGGCCGAAGCGCCCCGGGTCGAACAGGTGGACGCCGTGGCGCTGAGCGGTGAACGCCAGTCCCTGGACAGCCTGCTGGCCGGTTACGACGCGGCCTTTATCCGCCACAGCGTGCGCCAGGACAGCCGCAACGCCCTGCAACGCCTGAGCCCATGGCTGCAACCGGACCTGCTGGACCAACTGCAGCAACGGGTGGACCTCAACCAGGGCAATCAGCCGACCCTCGAGCCACTGCGCGAGGCCTTGCCGAGCCTGCCGGCCTACCAGGCCTTCCGCGCGCGCGCCAGCCAGTTGTCGGCCGCAGACCTGGACCTGCTGGCGGTGCTGCGGGACTACCAGAACACCCTGGATACGATCCCTGCCGAGCAGCTGGAAGGGACGGTCCGGCGCATGCTCAACCGCGAAGCGCGCCTGGGCTGGAAACGCCAGATGGAGCAGCAGCGCCCGGAACTGATGCTGGAACAGAACGAAACCGCGGCGAAGATCAGCAGCCTGGCACAGGCCGACACCCAGATGCGCGCCCTCAACCGTCAACTGCTCAGCGAAGGCATCGACCTGGCGCGCCTGGGCACCCGCAAGCAGTGGGAAGACGTCACCCGCCTGACCGGGCGCCGTTCGCGAAGGCTGCGGGAATTCATGGAGATGGGCGCGGGCCTGGGGCTGATGAGCCTGCGGCCGGTGTGGCTGATGAACCCGGACGTGGCCAGCCGGGTGTTGCCGCTCAAGCCCGGGTTGTTCGACATCGTGATCTACGACGAGGCCTCGCAGATGCCGGTGGAGTTCGCCTTGCCCACCCTGTACCGGGGCCGGATCACCGTGGTCAGCGGCGACGAGAAGCAAATGCCGCCCACGGCGTTTTTCTCCAGCCGGGTGGAAAGCGACGAGGCCGAGCTGTTCGACGGTGAACAACCGGATGCCGAGGCCGACGAGGAACAGCGCGAAGCCTTCGAAGACACCTGGAACCGCCGGGAAATCAAGGACTGCCCGGACCTGTTGCAACTGGCCCGCAGCGCCTTGCCCGCCACCACCTTGCAGATCCACTACCGCTCGGCCTACCGCGAGCTGATCGGTTTTTCCAACGCTTCGTTCTATGGCAACCGCCTGAGCATTCCGGTGCGTCATCCCCAGGCCAATATCCTCGCCATCAAGCCCCTGGAGCTGATCCGCGTGGACGGCGTCTACCAGCAACAGATCAACCCCGACGAGGCCGAACGGGTGGTGGACTACCTGGCCGGGCTCTGGCAGACGCCGTACGCCGAGCGACCGTCAGTGGGGGTGGTGACCTTCAACCGCAAGCAGGCCGACCTGATCGAGGAACGCCTGGAACTGCGTGCCGAGCAGGACCCTGTGTTCCGCGCCGCCTACAGCCAGGAGCGCGAGCGCAGCGAGGATGGCGAAGACATGTCGGTGTTCGTCAAGAACGTCGAGAACGTCCAGGGCGACGAGCGCGACATCATCGTGTTTTCCTCGACCTTCGGCCGCAACAGCCAGGGCAGCTTCCGGCGCAACTTCGGGGTGCTGGGGCAAACCGGTGGCGAGCGCCGGCTCAACGTGGCGGTGACCCGCGCCCGGCGCAAGGTGGTGATGATCACCTCGATGCCGATCGCCGACATCTCCGACATGCTCACCACCCAACGCCCGCCCGCCAGCCCGCGGGACTACCTGCAAGGCTACCTGGAGTACGCCCGTGCCCTGTCCGCCGGAGAGTTCGGCAGCGGCCAGCAACTGCTCGGGCGCCTGGTCACCGAGCGCCAGGACCTGCGTGCCCAGCACACCGCCCACAGCGATGGCTTCACCGAGGCGGTGGCGGCCTTTATCCGCTCCCTGGGCTGGAACCCGGTCAGCGCCAACGAAGGCGATGCCTTCGGCCTGGATTTTGCCATCGAGCACCCCGACACCGGGCTCTATGCCCTGGGCATCGAATGCGACACCCCGCGCCACGGCCTGCTGGCCCGCGCCCGCTCCCGGGAAATCTGGCGGCCGTCGGTGCTGGGCCGGGCCATCCCGCACCTGCACCGGGTCTCGTCCCAGGGTTGGTACCAGGACGGCGAAGCCGAGCGCAGCCGCCTGCAAGCGGTCATCGAGCGAGCCCTGAGCCCGGCTACCAGTGCCGAGCCGGCGACTCAACCCCAAGCGCTGCTGGACACGGAGAACACCCCATGAGCGGCCCGAAAGTGGTGCGTATCGTTACCCGCGAAGAAATCCTCGAGATCTGCGCCGGCCATCTGCGGCGCCTGGAACAGGCGATTGCCCGCTGGGAACAACAGGGCCAGCGCCTGGGGCAACTGAGCGCAGAGGAACAGGCGGCGACCCAGGCTCGCTTCGAGCAATTGCGCAGCCTGATCGACGCCGATCGCCTGCAGGAGTTGCAGCGCCAGGTGCCGATCGAAATCGAGTTTCTCAAGGACGACCTGCAGCAGCGGGAAACCCGAGCAGTCCAACAGGCCACGCAACAGCGGCAACTGGCCCGGCGCCAGCGGGAAAATGCCACGACCCTGCTGGGCGCCCTGGAGGCAAGGCCGATCAGCCCCCAGTTGCGGCAGCAGTTGCAGGAAATCGCCGACGGCCAATCCACTGAGGCGGTCGAGTCAATCCTCGCCCAGGGTTTCGCCAGCCTCAGCGCCGCCACCGAACAACCGGGCCTGAGCCAGGCCCAGCTGCAACTGGCCCAGCGCCTGCAGGAAGATCCCGCGCCCCAGTCCCTGGCGCAATGGCGGGCAGCCCATGAACAGGCCGAACCGCGGCTGGAGCGCATCGAGCAGCACATTGCCCAGTTGCTGACCCTGGACCAGCGGGCCAGCGCCGAACCCTACCTGCTCAAGTTGCGCCAGATCGATGCCGAGACTCGCACCCAGCAGCGCAACCTGCTGCTGGACAGCCTGGTGCTGGAGTTGGCCCAGGCCACCCGTGACAGCCAGCAACGCCGCGCTCGCCTGGCCCGCCTCCAGGAACTGGCGAGCGAAGCCGCGACCTTGCTCGGGGATGCCGCCGCTCAATCGCTGGCCGAGGCCGAGCACTGCAACCTGGCCAACATGGCGCCCGTGGAGCCGTTGATCACCCGTTTCAGCGCGATGATCGAGAGCGAGCTGCAACAGCGAGCGGCCCTGGCCCGCCGCCAGGCAGTGCTCGAAGGCTTGAGCAGCCTGGGCTATGAAGTCCGCGAAGGCATGGCCACCGCCTGGGCCCGGGACGGCCGAGTGGTACTGCGCAAGAGCGCCACCCCGGGCTATGGCGTGGAGGTCGGAGGCAACGCCGACAATGGTCGCCTGCAAGTGCGCGCCGTGGCCCTCAGCGCCCAGCGCGATCAGGGACGCGACCAGGACATCGAGACCATTTGGTGCGGCGAATTCCAGCGCCTGCAGAAGTTGCTGGCCGCCCAGGGAGACGACCTGAGTATCGAAAAGGCCCTGGCCGTGGGCGCCGTGCCCCTCAAGGAAGTGCAACTGGAAGACCACCGCGAGGTTCAGCGGCAGACCCTGCAACAACGCCATTGAACCGATCCACCGCCCGCGACGCCCAGCCCATGAGCCAAGGGCGTCGTCGGCGCTGACGTGCCTCAATGACCCGAGGCTATCTGCCCTGTGCAGCGGGTCAGGATGAACGCCCCCCCGGCGTCCGAATCCCGCGTCTTGGCCAGCCAGGGGATCCACGAGCCGTCGCGGTTGCCCGGGCGCGCCACCAGCCATGCGATGTACAGGTCCTGGCGCTTTCCACGATCAACGCGCTGTCGGTATCGATCCCGGCTTTAAGGGCGTGGTTGGCGAAGACCCAGGCCAGGTCCAGCTGGCTCACCGAAGGGGCCCGCAACAGGCCGCTGTTGCCTGGACAACACCTCGTCGGCCCGCTCAAGCGCCCCCGGATCCCGGGTATAGAGTGAAACCTGCTCGATCCCCGCCCAACAACAAGAGCAAGGAGAACCCCGATGAGCGTCAACCCCATTCCCGAAGGCTTCAGCGGCGTCACCCCCTACCTGGGCATCCAGCGCGCCGCCGAGGCCATCGAGTTCTACAAGAAGGCTTTCGACGCGGTGCAGATCATGCGCCTGGACATGCCCGACGGCAGCGTCGGCCACGCCGAACTGCGCATCGGCGGCTCGGCCATCATGCTCGGCAGCCCGTGCGAACAAACCCCGATGGGCAGCCCGGAAGCCCACAAGACTTCAGTCGGGCTGCACCTGTATGTGGAAGATGTCGACAGCCGCTTTGCCCAGGCGATTGCCGCGGGCGGCACCGAGGTGTCGGCGGTCAAGGACCAGTTCTACGGCGACCGCAGCGGCAGCCTGCGGGATCCTTTCGGGCATGTGTGGTTCCTGGCCAGCCGCAAGGAAGAACTGAGCACCGAGGAAATCAGCCGACGAGCCCGGGAGATGTTTCAGCAGCAGGCCGGCTGAGCCTTGCGCCTAGCACCTGTAGGAGCCGGCTTGCCGGCGAAGGCGGGTTTGCCGGCCTCTTCGCTGGCAAGCCAGCTCCTGCGGGGCCAGAACATGCCCCGAGAAACCCGGTTTTATCCAGCTTTTACAGCTTGGAAACATTTACTTTCATATCGCCTTTCGGGATTTACGATTCTCATTCGTCTTAATTAGATGCAGCAGGCCGCGTTGGCCAAGCCTATGCCCGGGCGTTTTTAGCCCGGGCCTCGGTCTGAGGTTCCAGTGCCGCTCCACCCCTCGAATCAAGACGCCCATTCAATGTCGAAGAAGTCCCGTTCAAAAATCTGGTTTCTGGTGCACAGCTGGCTGGCATTGCCCATCTGGTTCTTTGTGCTGATCGTCTGCGTGACGGGCACCCTGGCGGTGGTCAGCCAGGAAATCGTGTGGCTGGCCAACCCGGATATCCGCGCCAGCAAACCCTCGGATGATGCCCAGCCGCTGAACTACGACCAGGTCGTCCAGGCCATCCAGCGCGCCGAACCCCTGACCCGGGTGGACACCATCGTCACCCCGGACGAAAGCCACTTCGCCCTGAGCGTCAGCGTCAGCCGCCCCGACGGCCGCTCTCCGACGCTGTACGTCAACCCGTACACCGGGGCGATCCAGGGCACCAGCCCGGACTTCAACTTCCAGGCCTTCACCCGTGCCCTGCACGGCTGGTGGCTGGTGCCCTTCACCAACGGCTACAGCTGGGGCTGGTACCTGGTGGCCATCCTCGGGCTGCCGATGCTGGCCTCGCTGGTCACCGGGCTGGTGGTCTACAAGAAGTTCTGGAAAGGCTTCCTCAAGCCGACCCTGCGGCTGCGTCATGGCGCGCGGATCTTCTGGGGCGACTTTCACCGCCTCAGCGGCATCTGGTCGATCTGGTTCATCGCGGTGATTTCCATCACCGGCACCTGGTTCCTGATCCAGGCGATCCTCGCCGACAACCACATCAGCATCTCCAGCGAGCCCATAGTCCCGGTGATTGCCCGGGAACAGGTACCGACCACCGCCGACGGCAGCCCGGCGCCGATGATCGCCCTGAACCAGGCCATCGACATCGCCACGCAGAAGATCCCCGGCTTCGACATCAGCTTCGTCAGCCTGCCCAGCAACGCCTACAGCCACCTCTATGTCGGTGGCCGCGGCTGGTATCCATTGATGTACCAGACCGCCAACATCAACCCCTATACCGGCTCCCTGGACACCTCGCACCTGCTCAGCGACCGCACTCCCCTGGAGTTCGTCACCGAATCCATGCGCCCGCTGCACACCGGTGACTTTGGCGGCATCTGGGTCAAGCTGATCTGGTTCTGCTTCGGCCTGATTCTCAGCATGATGGTCCTCAGCGGCCTGCTGATCTGGACCAAGCGCACTGCCCTGGCCACCGCCAACGCCCTGAAGCGCGAGGAAAAGGCTACCCGCCAGCGCCCCGTCGGCAAACCTGCAACGGCGCCCGCGCCGGCCATGAGCATCGAAACCTCGGAGAGTCATTCGTGAGCCAGACCAGCACCGCAACCCCGACCTCGGGCCTGAGCCGGCTCTGGCACAAATGGCGCTTCCACCTGAACATCCTGCTGTTGCTGATCCCCCTGGGGTTCATGCCCAAGTACTTTGCCGACACCGCGCTTTTTCGCGGCGACAGCGGCCTTGGCGAACGGGAGATCGGTGAAGTCCAGGTCGGCCCCTGGAGCCTGCGCCTGGCGGAAATGCGCAACGAAGCACCGCGCCGCGACGGTCCCGCCGGCTACATGAAAAGCTTCAACGCCGCCCTGTGCCAGGCCTGCGCCGACCCGGTCAAGGCCACCTACCTGCGCATCGGCAAGCCGCGCAGCCTGCGGGCCGCCGGGGTGATCTTCTTCGGCAGCCCGTACCGCATGGGCGCCAGCCTGCCGATCCCGGAAAAGACCCGGGCCGACGCCGAACTGTGGATCACCATGGAAGGCTGGGACGGCAGCCTGCACCAGGCCGCCATTCCCCTGAGCCAGGCCTCTCCGGCCACCGTGGCCTGGCTCGAAAAACAAGGAGGCAAATGATGATCCGCGCAGTATCCACGCTTCGCCTGCGGCACCTGGGTGCCAGTGTCCTGCTGGTGCTGGGGGCCGGTCTGAGCACCAGTGCCCTGGCCCACAACCCGATGTGCGAATGCAAGGCCATCGACGCCGAGCAGATCCGCTGCACCGGCGGTTTCTCCGATGGCAGCGGCGCGCCGGGGGTAACCCTGGACGTGATCGGCTATGACGAAACCATCCTGGTGCCGGGCAAGCTCGGCGACGACTCGACCCTGACCTTCAAGAAGCCCTCCGCCGAGTTCTACGTGCTGTTCGACGCCGGCCCCGGCCACGTGGTGGAAATCGACCAAGCGGATATCGAGGCCCCATGAAAGCAGCCACCACCCAGGTCGTGCGCCCCGCCGGTGCCGGCCACGAAACCCTCTATGTGCTGCTGTTGTGCGCGCTGATTCTGAGTGTGGCCGCCACTGTGGTGCTGTGGCGCGGCGAAAAAACCGAGACCGGCAGCATCGCCAGCCACCAGTTGGACGCCCGCCGCGACCTCAGCGCCGGCGAGCAAGGGATCTATGCCGACCTGCGGGTGACCCTCGACGAAATCCTCCTGCTGCGCGCCGAAAGCCAGAGCCTGCCAACGCCCGAGGCGCTGGCCGCAGAAGGCTTCGCCCCCTTCGCCCAGGACGCCAGTTCGGTGAGCCGTGGCGGCCATGTCTGGCAATTGCAGGACCAGGCCTACCTGGGCCTGAGCCAGAACCCGCAGGTGGCCGGTTCCTTTCTGATGCGCATCGACGCCAAGGATGACTCCCAGGCCAACATCTGGCTCAACCGCAACCCCTCCGCGTCCCTGCCCGCCGACCTGAGCGACGCGCCACTGATCGCCGCCGGCTGGCAGCAGGTGGTGGCGCAATTCGATGCCGGAGTCACCCGCCAGCATCGCCACTGATCATTCGCATTCACCCGAGAGAAGACCGCTTGCCCATGCCTATTTCATCTCAACGCCGCCCCTTCCTGCGGGTGCTGCTGGTCAGCCTGCTGGCCCTGATGCTCAGCCCCCTGGCCAGCGCCGACCCAGCCAAGCGCCTGCGCATCGGCATCACCCTGCACCCCTACTACAGCTACGTGGCGAATATCGTCGGTGACAAGGCCGAGGTGGTGCCGCTGATTCCGGCCGGCTTCAACCCCCACGCCTACGAGCCCCGGGCCGAAGACATCAAGCGCATCGGCAGCCTGGACGTGATCGTACTCAACGGCGTGGGCCACGATGACTTCGCCGACCGCATGATCGCCGCCAGCGAGCGCCCGGACATCCCGGTGATCGAAGCCAACCAGAACGTACCGCTGCTGGCCGCCACCGGCGTCGCCGCCCGCGGTGCCGGCAAGGTGGTCAACCCGCACACCTTCCTGTCCATCAGCGCCTCCATCGCCCAGGTCAACAACATCGCCCGGGAGCTGGGCAAGATGGACCCGGCCAACGCCAAGGCCTACACCCAGAACGCCCGCGCCTACGGCAAGCGCCTGCGGCAGATGCGCGCCGACGCCCTGGCCAAGCTGACCCAGGCACCCAACGCCGACCTGCGAGTGGCCACGGTGCACGCCGCCTACGACTACCTGCTGCGCGAATTCGGCCTGCAAGTGACCGCGGTGGTGGAACCGGCCCACGGCATCGAGCCCAGCCCCAGCCAACTGAAGAAGACCATCGACCAGCTGCGTGAACTGGACGTCAAGGTGATCTTCTCCGAGATGGACTTCCCCTCCACCTACGTCGAGACCATCCAGCGCGAGTCCGGGGTCAAGCTCTACCCGCTGTCGCACATCTCCTACGGCGACTACAGCGCCGACAAGTACGAGAAGGAAATGAAAGGCAACCTCGACACCGTGGTCCGGGCCATCCAGGAGTCCGGGGCATGACCGCTCTTGAAACCCTGCTGCGGGGCCCGGCGATCGAGTTCGACCAGGTCAGCCTGACCCTGGGCCGCACCACCATTCTCGACCGGGTGCAGTTCCAGGTGCAGCCCGGCAGCGTGCACGCCCTGGTGGGCCCCAACGGTGGCGGCAAGAGCTCGCTGATCAAGACCCTGCTGGGGCAGATGCCGCACCAGGGCCAGCTGCGCCTGCAATGGCCGGACACCCCGGGCACCATCGGCTACGTGCCCCAGGCCCTGGAGTTCGACCGCGGCCTGCCCATGACCGTGGACGACTTCATGGCCGCCATGTGCCAGCGCCGCCCGGCCTTCCTCGGCCTCAGCCGGCACTACGCCAAGGCCATTGGCGAGGCCCTGGAGCGGGTCGGCATGCAGGACAAGCGCAAGCGGCGCATGGGCGCCCTGTCCGGTGGTGAACGCCAGCGGGTGCTGCTGGCCCAGGGGCTGATTCCGGCCCCGCAGTTGCTGGTGCTCGACGAGCCGATGTCGGCCCTCGACGAGGCCGGGATCCATGTCTTCGAGCGCCTGCTCCACGACTGGCGCCAGAGCGGCATCACCCTGCTGTGGATCGAGCACGACCTGGAGGCCGTAGGCCGCCTGGCCGACCGGGTCACCGGGCTCAACCGCCGGGTGCTGTTCGACGGCCCCGCGGCGCAGACCCTGACCCCGGAACGCCTGCTGAGCCTGTTCTCCACCCACCCGCGCGCCGCCGCCCCAGCCAGCGGGAGTGCTGCCTGATGAGTTATGAAGCTTTTCGCCTGATGGTCCAGGGCTGGGCCTCTTCCGGCTACCTGCCCGAAGCCCTGGCCTACGGGTTCGTGGTCAACGCCCTGCTGGCCGGCCTGCTGATCGGCCCGGTGCTCGGCGGCCTGGGCACCCTGGTGGTGGTCAAGCGCTTCGCCTTCTTCTCCGAGGCGGTGGGCCACGCGGCGCTGACCGGGGTGGCCATCGGCATTCTCCTGGGGGAACCCTACACCGGCCCCTACGGCAGCCTGTTCGGCTACTGCCTGCTGTTCGGCATCCTCCTCAACTACCTGCGCAACCGTACCGGCCTGGCTCCGGACACCCTGATCGGGGTGTTCCTCTCGGTGTCCCTGGCCCTGGGCGCCAGCCTGCTGCTGATCCTCGCCGGCAAGATCAACGTGCACATCCTGGAGAACGTGCTGTTCGGTTCGGTGCTCACGGTCAACGGCAACGACCTCCTGGTGCTGCTGATCGTCGGCGCCCTGGTGCTGGGCCTGAGCCTGCCGCTGTACAACCGCATCATGCTGGCCAGCTTCAACCCGCAACTGGCGGCAGTGCGCGGGGTGGCGGTGAAGTCCCTGGACTACCTGTTCGTGATCCTGGTGACCCTGATCACCGTGGCCGCGGTCAAGGTCATCGGCGCCATCCTGGTGGGCGCCCTGCTGGTGATCCCGGCAGCAGCGGCGCGCCTGCTGAGCCAGTCGCTCAAGGGCTTTTTCTGGATCTCGGTGAGCATTGCCACCGCCAGCACCCTGTGCGGCATCTTGCTGCCCATCGTCTTCGACCTGCCGGTGCCCTCCGGCGCCGCGATCATCCTGGTAGCCGGCGTGGCCTTCGCCCTGGCCGCCATCGCCCGTGGCACGGTCCCCAGCCTGAAAGGGAATATCGGATAAATGCACAGTTCATTGCCTCACCTGTCACTGCGTCGCCTGACCCTGGCCCTGGCCCTCGGCGGCCTGATCAGCACTCCGGCACTGGCCGAGCGCGACCACTTCGAACCGATGCGCGTGGTCGCCAACCACGGCATGGGCAATACCGCGCTGCACAGCGCCACCTCTAGCAAACCACTGACGGTGCTGGCTTCGTTGCCGGTGACCTTCGGCCTGGGGCAGATCCTGCTGCAGGGCACCGACGTCCAGCTGGAACGGGCAGCCCCGGCCAACCTGCCGGGCTCGCGACAGACCGCCTACTTCACCGGGCGCGGTGCCCCGGCCCTGAGCAAGCTGGCGCTGAATGCCGACGCAGTGATCGGCCTGCGCTCGATCTGGCCGGACGACCCGCTGTACCCCAACGCCCGGCGCAGCAATATCCGCATCGTCGAGATCGACGCCGCGCGCCCGGTGGACGGCGCCCTGGCCGGGGTGGCCCTGCAACCGGGCAAGAGCGACGGGCTGAATGCCCAGCCCTGGCTGTCCAGCAACAACCTGGGGCGCATGGCCGACGTGCTGGCCGCGGACCTTGCGCGCCTGGCCCCCGAAGCCAAGCCACAGATCGAGAGCAACCTGGCGGGGCTCAAACAACGCTTGCTGAAACTCAACGCCGACAGCGAGGCGCGCCTGGCCGAGGCCGACAACCTCAGCGTGCTGAGCCTCTCCGAGCACTTTGGCTACCTGGTCAGCGGCTTGAACCTGGAGCTGGTGGAAGTCGACGCCCGCGCCGACAACCAATGGACGCCCGAAGCACTGCAGAAACTGCAAGCCCGGCTCAAGGACAATGACGTGGCCATTGTCCTGCACCATCGCCAGCCGTCCGATGCCCTGAAAGCCGCGGTCAGCGCCGGCGGCAGCCAATTGCTGGTACTGCAAACCGACAGTGCCGACCCGCTGAGTGAACTGGAAGGCAACCTGCAGAAAGTCACCCAGGCCCTGGCCCCGAAAAGCTGAGCCCGCCCCCTGTCGCCGCTGCCGCCCGTTCGGTGGCGGCAGCGCTTACATATTCCCTCAAGATTGTGCGCATTTCCCGGTGCTAGTCTGCGCTTCGCAAACATGCCCAGACAGGAAATCCACGCCATGAGCAACTACCTGAAACTCAACAAGACCAACTGGGACGAACGCGCGCCCCTGCACGCCGCCTCGGCGGATTATGCGGTGCAACGCTTTGTCGACGACGGCGACTATCTTTCCGATGTGGTGCAGTTCGACCGCCCCCTGCTGGGGGATATCCGCGGCCTGCGCGGGGTGCATCTGCAATGCCATATCGGCACCGACACCCTGTCCCTGGCTCGCCTCGGCGCGCAGATGAGCGGCGTGGACTTCTCCCCGGCGTCCCTGGCCGAGGCCCGGGCCCTGGCTCAACGCTGCAAGACGCCTATCGACTACCACGAGTCCGACGTGTTCCTGGCCGCCGAGGTCCTGCCCCAGGGCAGCTTCGATCTGGTCTACACCGGCATCGGTGCCCTGTGCTGGCTGCCGAGCATCGAGCGCTGGGCACGCACCGTCGGCACCCTGCTCAAGCCCGGCGGCCGACTGTTCATCCGCGAGGGACACCCGATGCTCTGGGCCCTCAATGAAGATCACCAGGACTCGCTGCGGGTCGAGTATCCCTACTTCGAACACAGCGAGCCCCTGGTCTGGGATGACGAAAACACCTACGTGGACACCGACAGCCCCCTCAAGGCCACGGTGACCCACGAATGGAACCACGGCCTGGGTGAAATCATCAGCGCCCTGCTGGCCCAGGGCCTGGAGATCACCGGGCTGGTGGAGCACCAGAGCCTGCCCTGGGAGGCCCTGCCCGGGCAGATGGAAATGGATGAACACGGCGAATGGCGGCTCAAGGAAGCGCCGTGGCGCCTGCCGCTGAGCTACACCCTGCAGGCCGTCAAGCGCAGGACCTAGGCACGAGACATGAAAAAGCCCGCTGAACACCAGGGTTCAGCGGGCTTTTGTGTGCCCGGATCGAGGATCAGCCGGCCACTGCCTGCGAGTCCATCTTCTGGCGCAGGCTCAGCGGACGCATGTCGGTCCAGACTTCTTCGATATAGGCCAGGCAGTCCTTCTTGAAGCCGCTCTTGCCCACGGTGCGCCAGCCTTGGGGCACGGCCTTGTAGTCGGGCCAGATCGAGTATTGCTCTTCATGGTTGACCACCACCTGGAACAGGATGTCCTCACGGTCGAATACTGAAGTCATTGCTTGTCTCCATCGCTGATAAGGGACGCCGCGCCCCAGGCGCGGCGGTTGTGTAGAAGGAACGAAGCAGGGCCGCGAAAAATTACAGGCCGGCCACCGCCGCCGCGACCGCCTTGCTGAAGATCTCCGCCACCTGATCGATCTGCGCGGCCGTGATCACCAGCGGCGGCAGGAAACGCACCACGCTGCCGTGGCGCCCGCCCAGTTCGAGGATCAGCCCGCGCTTGAGGCATTCGCGCTGCACCAACGGCGCCAGGCGCGCATGCTGCGGTGGGTGGCCCTGGGCATCCGGCGCGCCGGCCGGGTCCACCAGTTCCACGCCGAGCATCAGGCCGCGGCCACGGACATCCCCCAGTTGCGGGAAGTCGCGCTGCAGGATCAGCAGGTGTTCGCGCAAGCGCTCGCCCATGGCCAACGCGTGCTCGGGCAGCCGGTGCTCCTTGAGGTAGCGCATCACCGCAGAACCGGTGGCCATGGCCATCTGATTGCCGCGGAAGGTGCCGGCGTGGGCCCCCGGCTGCCAGGTGTCGAGCCAGTCGCGATAGACCATCACCGCCAGTGGCAGGCTGCCGCCAATGGCCTTGGACATCACCACCACATCGGGAATGATCCCGGCGTGCTCGAAGGCGAACATCTTGCCGGTACGACCAAAACCGCTCTGGATCTCATCGACGATCAGCGCCACACCGGCTTTTTCAGTGATGCGCCGCAGCCCTTGCAGCCACTCCAGGTCCGCCGGAATCACTCCGCCCTCGCCCTGCACCGCCTCGACGATCACCGCCGCCGGCAGGGCCACCCCGGCTTCCGGGTCGTTGAGCAAGTTTTCCAGGTAGTGCAGGTTGACCTTGACCCCTTCGGCACCGCCGAGCCCGAACGGGCAGCGGTAGTCGTAGGGAAAGGGCAGGAACTGCACGCCATTGTTGAGCAGCCCGGCCAGGGCGCGCTTGGGCCCCAGGCTGCCCATCAGGCTCAAGGCGCCCTGGCTCATGCCGTGGTAACCGCCTTGGAACGACAGCACGGTGCTGCGCCCGGTGGCGGTGCGCACCAGCTTCAGCGCCGCTTCCACGGCGTCGGTGCCGGTGGGGCCGCAGAACTGGATCTTGGCCTCGGCGGCCAGGGCCTCGGGCAACAGGCCGAACAGGTCCTGGACGAACTGGTCCTTGACCGGGGTGGTCAGGTCCAGGGTCAGCAGTGGCAACTCATCGGCCAGCACCTGCTGGATCGCGGCAATCACCACCGGGTGGTTGTGGCCCAGGGCCAGGGTCCCGGCGCCGGCCAGGCAATCGATGAAGCGCCGGCCCTCGACGTCCTCGACGTGGATGCCGCTGGCCCGTTTCAGGGCCAGGGGAATACGTCGCGGGTAGCTGCGGGCATTGGATTCCTGGCGGCTCTGACGGGCCAGCAGGGGCGACTCGTCGAACTGGTAAAGGGGCTCCGCCGATGCAGGGGCCACCCCCACCGGCTGATCTTCCATAAGGCTGGTAACGGCTGACATGTCTCGAACCCTCACGCTGCAATTTAAGCAAAACGGCCACCGGCCGGATGCGCAGCCGAAGCAAGGTGCGCACTGACAGGTTTTCCTGTTCTGGAAACGCACCAGCGCGGTCGGGATTTACACCCAGGGTCAGGGAAATTGCACATATCGCCCCTGTAGGAGCCAGCTTGCTGGCGAAGGCGATCGTTCAGGCCCCTTCGCTGGCAAGCCAGCTCCTACAGGGGCCGGTGATGGGTCAGGCGCGCTGGGCAGGCAGGGTCAACTCGACGCGCAGGCCATCGGGGCGGCTGTCGAAATGCAGGTCGCAGCCGCAACGCTGGACGATGGCCTGGACAATCGCCAGGCCCAGGCCGCAGCCGCTGCTCTGGCTGTCACGCCAGAAGCGCTGGGTCAGGTGTTGCAGGTCTTCGGCGGCAATCCCCGTGCCGTGGTCACGCACCTGGAAGCGCACACGGCCACCGACCCTCTCCAGGTTCAACTCCACCGGGCATTCGTCCGGGGTATGCCGCAGGGCGTTGTCCAGCAGGTTGCGCAAGGCAGCAATGGCCAGGGTCGAGGGCATTTCCACCGGGGCTTCGCCGGCCTTGCCTTCCAGGTGCAGCCTGACCCGGGCCCGGGCCCCCACGGCAGCGTCCTGAATCGCCAGGCGTGCCACCTGCTCGGCGTTGCAATGCACACCGTCATCGAACGACAGGCTGCCCTCGACCCGGGCCAGCAGCAGCAACTGCTCCAGGGTCCGGTGCATGCGATCGGCGCCCTCTTCGGCCCGGGCCAGGGCCTGGTCCCGGGCCGCGCCTTCGGTCATGCGCGCCACTTGCAGGTGGGTCTTGATCGCGGTCAGCGGGCTGCGCAGTTCGTGGGCGGCATCGCCGGTCAAGCGCCGTTCGCGCTCGATGGTCTTGGCGATGCGCTGGAACAGCTGGTTCTGGGTTTCCAGCAGCGGCCGCAACTCGCTGGGCATCGGCTGGACCTGCAGCGGTTCCAGGGAGTCGGCGCTACGGCGCATCAGCGCATCGCGAATGCGATTGAGCGGCGCCAGGCTCTGGCCAATGCCCAGCCACAGCAGCCACAGGCAACCCAGCAGGGCCACGCCCACCGGCACCGAAGCGGCGAGCAGCACCGACATGTTCAGGGCCTCGCGCTCCACCTGACGGTCGGCGGTGGTGATGCGCAAGTCACCGCGCACCAGGGTGAAGGTGCGCCAGGGTGCGCCATCGATCATCTGGTCGTGAAAGCCCAGTTTCTCTGCTTCCAGGGTGTGTTCCGGGGTGCTGTGGCTGCGGGCCAGGATCTGCCCGCGCAAGGAGCTGACCTGGCAGGCCATGCCCCCGGGAATGGTCAGGGCCGCGCTATTGATCTGATTACCCGGGGCGTGGGACGGCAGCGTCGGCATCTGTTCCAACAGGCCGGCCACCATGCGCGCCGAAGCCACCAGGCGCTGGTCCAGGGAAAACATCATCTGGTTGCGCAGATCACTGAGCATCCAGGCCGCAGCCAGGGCCCAGATCAGGATGAAGGCGGCGCCGAGGGTCATGCTCAGGCGCAGGCGCAGGCTCCTCACTTACGGGGTCTCCTCGCCATCCGCCGGGCCCAGGCGATAGCCCAGGCCGCGCACGGTTTCGACGATGCCGTTGCCGAGTTTGCGCCGCAGGTGGTGGATGTGCACATTCAGCGCGTTGCTTTCCAGCTCATCGTTGAAACCGTAGACGCTGTCCTTCAGTTGCTCGCTGGACAGCACTCGGCCACGGTTGTGCAGCAGGGCCTGGAGCAGGGATTGCTCGCGCCGGGACAGATCCACCGGCTGGCCGCCGAGCAGGGTTTCCCGGGTGCTCGGGTCATAGGTCAGGCGCCCATGCTCGATCAGGTTGACGCTGCGCCCGGCGACCCGACGCAACAGCGTGTGCAACCGCGCCGCCAGTTCCCGCAGGTCAAAGGGCTTGAGCAGGTAATCGTCGGCACCGGCCTGCAGGCCGTCGACCCGGTCGGTCACCGAGTCGCGGGCGGTGAGGATCAGCACCGGAATCTCCAGCCCCTGCTGGCGCTGCTGCTTGAGCAGTTTCAAACCGTCTTCATCCGGCAGGCCAAGATCCAGTACCATCACGTCGAAATCGGCCACGCCGAGCATGGCCCGCGCCGCCGAAGCGGTGGCCACGTGCTCGACCGTCAGGCCCTGGGCCGTGAGGCCGGCGACTATCCCGCTGGCAATCAGCTCATCATCTTCACAGACAAGTACGTGCATGGTCGGTCCTGTAACAAAGGCGTTGATTAAGCCGGCAGCGGATTAAGCGGACATTATGCCTGCCGCTCACTGGCCACAAGCCAAGTAGGGTTAATCATCGGTTAATCAGGACCCGCCATTGTGCTCGTCACTTGCACCGGTTTAAGGCTTGGCCATGCGTCGATTGTTCATTGTTCTGTTCATGCTGTTCACCACCCTGGCGCACGCCGGCAACAACCCGTTCGAGGTCAAGCCCGACTTCCTGCCGGTGGGCAAGGCCTTTGCCTTCACCTCCGAGCGCCTGCCTTCGGGGGAAACCCAGCTGTTCTGGCAGATCGCCGACGGCTATTACCTGTACCAGAAGCGCCTGAAGTTCGATGGCGTGCCCCCCGAACTGCAACCCACCCTGCCGGCCGGTGAAGACCACAGCGACGAGTTCTTCGGCCAGCAGACGGTGTATCGCCAGGGCCTGGAAGTGAAGCTGCCGGCGGCCGCCAGCGGCAAGATCAAGCTCGGCTGGCAGGGCTGCGCCGACGCCGGTCTGTGCTACCCGCCGCAAACCCTGGAAGTGGACTTGGGCGGCGCGCCGGCAATCGCGGCCAGCGCCGCCGGCAATGCCGCAGCCACCAGCACGGGCTCGGCCCAGGACCAGTTGCTGGCCAATGACCTGCAACAGAAATCCTGGGGCCTGGGCCTGCTGGCCTTCTTCGGCTTCGGCCTGCTGCTGGCCTTCGCCCCCTGCTCCCTGCCCATGCTGCCGATCCTCGCCGGCATGGTGGTGGGCAGCGGCGCCGGCCCGCGCCGTGGTTTCGCCCTGGCCTCAAGCTATGTGCTGTGCATGGCCCTGGTGTATGCCGGCATGGGGGTAATCGCCGCCCTGCTGGGCAGCAACCTGCAGGCCTGGCTGCAACAGCCCTGGGTGCTGGGCAGCTTCGCCGCGCTGTTCGTGCTGCTGTCGCTGCCGATGTTCGGCTTCTTCGAACTGCAAATGCCGGCCCTGCTGCGCGACCGCCTGGAAGGCGCCAGCCGCCAGCGCCAGGGCGGCAGCCTGATTGGCTGCGGGGCCCTCGGCGCCCTGTCCGCCTTGCTGGTGGGCCCGTGCATGACCGCGCCCCTGGCCGGCGGCCTGCTGTACATCGCCCAAACCGGCAATGCCCTGTTCGGCGGCCTGGCGCTGTTCGCCCTGGGCCTGGGCATCGGCCTGCCGCTGCTGTTGCTGGTGACGGTGGGCAACCGCTTCCTGCCCAAGCCCGGGCCGTGGATGAACCTGCTCAAGGGGGTGTTCGGCTTCCTGTTCCTCGGCACCGCCATCTACATGCTGCGCCCGGTACTGAGCGCCGGCCAGTGGATGGGTTTGTGGGGTGCCCTGACCCTGGCACTGGCCTACTGCACCTGGCAACAACGGGTAATTACCGGCCGCTTCCTGCACCTGTTCGGTGCCAGCGCACTGCTGTTCGGCGTCTGGGGCAGCATGCTGCTGCTGGGCGCTGCCGGGGGCAGCGACGACCCTTCGCGACCACTCAAGGTCTACACGGGTGGCGCAGTGGCCAGTAACGTCACGGCCCATGATGCCTTTACCACCGTGAAGTCCCCCGCCGACCTGCAAAGCGCCCTGGACAGCGCCCAGGCCCAGGGCCAGTGGGTGCTGCTGGACTACTACGCCGACTGGTGCGTGTCCTGCAAGATCATGGAGAAAACCGTGTTCGGCCAGCCCCAGGTCCTGGAGGCCCTGCAGAATGTGCGCCTGCTGCGCCTGGATGTAACCCTGGACAACGCCGACGGCCGCGAGCTCCTGAGCCGCTACCAAGTGCCGGGGCCACCGAGCATGCTGTGGATCGGCCCCGACGGCAGCGAGCGCCGTAGCCAGCGCATCACCGGCGAAGTGGATGCCAACGTCTTCCTGCAACGCTGGAACCAGACCCGGGAAGCCCGTTGATGCTGACCTTTACCATCGGCACCTTTGCCATCGCCCTCAACCACCTGTTGCTGATCAGTGCCCTGGCCCTGGCCACCCTGGTGGGTTGGCGTGTGGCCAAGCGCGGCGGTGACAACCCCGAGTCGGTGCTGTTCATGCTGTTCCTGCTGGGCATGCTCGCCGCCCGGGTCAGCTTCGTCCTCGCCTACTGGAAGCACTACCAGCACGACCCATGGATGATCATCGACCTGCGCGACGGCGGCTTCCTGGCCTGGCCGGGGGTGATCCTGATGCTCCTGGCAGCCCTGGCCTGGGGCTGGAAGCGCCCGTCCCTGCGCCGCCCGCTGGGCGCCGGGGTGGCCAGCGGCCTGGCCTTCTGGCTGCTGGCGACCCTGTCCCTGACCCTCTACGACCAGGGCACCCGTCTGCCGGAAGTGGCCCTGCGCAACGCCGCCGGCGACACCGTGCAACTCACCGACTACCAGGGCGGCCCCCTGGTGATCAACCTCTGGGCCACCTGGTGCCCACCGTGCCGGCGCGAAATGCCGGTGCTGGAAAGAGCCCAGCAACAGCGCCCGGACCTGACCTTCCTGTTCGTCAACCAAGCCGAAAGCATGCAGAGCGTCAGCACCTTTCTGGCCACCCAGGACCTGAACCTGAACAACGTGCTGTTCGACGGCAGTGGCCGCCTGGGCAAGGCCGTGGGCTCCATGGCCCTGCCGACTACGCTGTTCTACAGCGCCGACGGCCGCCTGCTGGGCAGCCATCTCGGCGAATTGTCCGAGGCCAGCCTGGCCCGAGCCCTGGAAAGTTTCGACGGCATCCACCCGACTCCGGTCGCCCCCTCAAGGAAACCGCCATGCCCTTCATCCGCCATCTGCTGAGCCTGTCCCTGGGCGCGGCGTTACTCAACGCCCCGCTGCTGCAGGCCGAGGAACTGCCCGCGCCGATCCGCAAGATCGAAGAGAAAGGCGCCAAGATCATCGGCAGCTTCGACGCCCCCGACGGCCTCAAGGGCTACGCCGCGCAGTACCAGAACCGCGGCATGACCCTGTACCTGACGCCAGACGGCAAGCACGTGCTGCTGGGCAACCTGTACGACGCCGACGGCAAGGACCTGAGCGCCGAACCGCTGCAGAAGCTGGTGTACGCGCCCATGGCCAAGGAAGTCTGGGGCAACCTGGACAAGAGCAACTGGATTGCCGACGGCAAGGCCGATGCTCCGCGCATCGTCTACCTGTTCAGCGACCCCAACTGCCCCTACTGCAACATGTTCTGGCAACAGGCGCGGCCCTGGGTCAAGGCCGGCAAAGTGCAGCTGCGGCACATCATGGTGGGCATCATCCGCGAAGACAGCCCGGGCAAATCCGCCGCCCTGCTGGCCGCCAAGGACCCGCAGAAAGCCCTGGAAGATCATGAAAAGGCCGGCAAGGGCAGCGCCTTGAAGCCCCTGGCCAGCATTCCCGCGGCGGTGCAGGCCAAGCTCGACGCCAACATGAAATTGATGGAAGAGCTGGAGCTGTCGGCGACCCCGGCGATCTTCTACCTCGACGACAAGGGCGAGTTGCAACAGCAGCAAGGCGCCCCGGCCCCGGGCAAACTGACCCAGATCCTCGGCCCGAAATAACCCCCCCTGTAGGAGCCGGCTTGCCGGCGAAGACGCTCTTGCGACAAGCGCCTGGCTTGCGGGCCCCTTCGCTGGCAAGCCAGCTCCTACAACAGCAGGTGAACCCCTCGCCCGTCCTGTAGGAGCCGGCTTGCCGGCGAAGACGTTCTTGCGACGAGCACCTGGCTTACGGGCCCCTTCGCTGGCAAGCCAGCTCCTACAACAGCAGGTGAACCCCTCGCCATTCCTGTAGGAGCCGGCTTGCCGGCGACAGCGTTTTTGCGACGAGCACCTGGCTTACGGGCCCCTTCGCTGGCAAGCCAGCTCCTACGACAGCAGGTAAACACCTCGCCATTCCTGTAGGAGCCGGCTTGCCGGCGAAAGCGTTCTTGCGACGAGCACCTGGCTCGCGGGCGCCTTCGCTGGCAAGCCAGCTCCTACAAAGCCAGCCTCTACAACGCCGGTTCATGCGGTGCAGGGATCAGGCATCAGCCATTGCGCTGTAAAAACGCCAACAAGGCCCGGGTCACGAATTCCGGATTCTCCAAGCTGGAAATATGCCCGGCCTCGGGCACCAGTTGGTAAGGGCAGCCGATGCGTTCGGCCATCTCGATGGTTTCCGCCGGCGGCCGCGGCTTATCCTGGTCGCCGCACAGCAGCAAGGTGTTGCGTGCATCCAAATGCGCCAACTGATCCAGTACGTCCGCCCGGCTGAAGGTGATGCGCCCCATGGGAATCACGCTCTGGCGCAGACGCTCGGCCGGCAGTGCCGCGAGGCTGGCGCGAAAATCCTGGAACAACGCGGACTGCCGATCGATGCCCGGGCGAAAGAAGATCGGCACCACGATATCCAGTAGCGGCTCGGCAATCAGGCCGCTGTCTTCGATCTGCTGGAACAGCGAGAAATAGTACTGCCGGGTCGGCTCCGGCTCGGCGCCCAGGTAGGTGTCCATCAGCACCAGGCCATCGATCCGCTGCGGCGCCGCCAGGGCCAGGCGCGCGCCCCACATGCCGCCCACCGACAGGCCCACCAGGGTTACCCGCTCGATCTGCAAGTGATCGAGCAAGGCCAGCATCTGCCGCGCTACATCATCCAGCGACGCAGTGCCATCAGGCAGCGCCCCTGACTGGCCATGCCCCCACAAGTCCACGGCAATCACTCGATACCGGGCCGACAACGCTTCGATCTGCGGCGCCCACATGCCGGTGTCCCACAGATAACTGCCAGCCAGGAGCACCACCGGGCCCTGGCCCTGGTCGAGGTAGTGCAGCGTTTGTCCGTCGAGGGTTGCGAAAGGCATCGAGTGTCTCCTGAGGAAAACGAAAAAGGTCCGACAGACTGTGCCGCTAAAACGGTTCAGTCAATCGGACCCGACCGACAAAAACGTATCAGGAAATGCCCGGACTCAAGGCTCGCGCGGGCCGTCGAGCAAGGCCTCGACCACCGCCCGGGCCATCTCCACCGAATGCACCATGGACCAGATCAGCCCGCGCTCGATACCGCTGCCCTGCTGGGTGGTTTCATCGCAGACCTCCTCGGCGCATTTGAGCAGCAGCGCCACATGCACCAGGGCTTCTTCGGCGTTGATGCCGGGGCGCACGCTGAACAGGGAGTCGGGGGAGACAGGGTTGGCTTGGGTGTTGCGCTGGAACAGAGCCGGATCGACCGGTTGCTGGGCCAAGGTCACGCGCAGGGTGGCGTTGGCGGCTTTCAGTTCAGGGTCGCGATAGGAAGTGGGTGGATCAGGGACGATCTTTTTCATGGTCAAACTCCTTACAGATAAAAGGAGCCGACACCGTTCGCTTGCACACGAATAGGGTGGCAGCCGTACGCAGGTGTGCAAGACCGAGTCTGCAAGGACACCCGGCAGATCCGAAGATCTCCCGCGCACGGCCGCCATAACGCAGCGGACATGAAACGCCCAGGTATAGCTGAGCATTTTTGCGCACTTGCAGAATTCGGACTTGCACATCCGAGCCATCGATTTTGCGATAGCTCCAGCACCCTAGCCCGCCCACCAGGCGCATTCAAGCGGCCCGCAGTGTCTCGGATTATCCTTACGAAAGAAAGCGAAACGCCCCACCTTCAGAAGCTTATCCACGACATCCGGATCACTGCCATCGCTGTTGCCGGAGCCTGGGGCCAACGTCAGAAACAGCTCAGGCGGCCCGCTCTTGACTGATGCCTGCCAAGGGCAGGTTTGTGCCGCCGGCGCAGGCCCGCCGCCCCAGTCATGCTCCGCCCAGCTCATGGCTTACGCCGGCGAGCAGGCAGGCCTGAGGCTGAGGCGTGGTTGCCATGGAGGCGGCTGCACCACCCAGCGGGAGCAAGCTCCCTCGCCACAAAAAAACATTTCAAGGGCTGCCGCCCGGCGTTACCAGTCGTAGCTCATTTCCACCGCAGCCACCCGCTCCTGGCCGTAATAGCAGCCGAAGTTGTAGTTGCAGTCCGAGACGTATTCCCGGTCAAACAGGTTCTGCACGTTGAGGCTGCTTTTCAGCCCGCGCAGGCTCGGGTCGAGCTTGCCCAGGTCGTAGCTGACCGTGGTGTCGTACACCACATAGGCCGGCGTGGTGAAGCTGTTGCCCGAGTCCCCCGGCTTCTTGCCGGTGTAGCGCGCACCTACGCCGAAGGTCAGGCCGTTGAGCGCCGCCTGGGTGAAGTGGTAGTCGACCCAGGCACTGGCCGAGACCGGGGCCTGGGCTTCGCTACGGTTGCCTTTCTCGGCGTAGTTGCTCTTGGTGTAGAACGAGTCGATGTAGGTGGCCGCCGCCATCAGGTCGATATTCTCCAGGCTGGACTTGATCTCCAGTTCAACCCCGCGCGAGCGCACTTCGCCTTCCTGGATCTGGTACTCGAGATTGGCCAGGTCGCCGGTCAGCACATTCTTCTGCTTGATCTGGTACACCGAGGCGGTCATCAGGGTCTTGTCGAAGGGCTGGTATTTCACCCCCACTTCATACTGCTCGCCCTCGGTGGGCTTGAAGGGTTTGCCACCGCGCTCCGGGGCGCTGGTGCCGACGGTCGGCAGGAAGGACTGGGAGTAGCTGACATAGGGCGCCAGGCCAAAATCGGTGAGGTAGGTCAAGCCCACGCGGCCGGTGAACTTGTGGTCGCGCTGTTCAACGATGCTGCGCGCCAGCAGGTCCTTGTTTTCCACTTCGGCCCAGTCCTGGCGGCCACCGATGGTCAGTATCCATTGCTCGAGCTTGATCTGGTCCTGGGCGTAGAGGCCGGTCTGGCTGACGGTGTTGTCCCAGCGGGTGGTCAGGTCGGGGGTGACGCTACTGGTGGCGTAGTTGTTCTTGCCGTACAGGTCTACCGGCAAGACCCCGTAGGCGTTGTAGCCGGTGTACTTGCGATTGAAACGCCGATAGTCCACGCCCGCCAGGGTGGTGTGCTCAAGGGCGCCGGTGTTGAAGCGGTACTCCAGGTTGTTGTCCAGGGTGTAGGCGGTGTTGTGCTGTTGCCAATCGAGCTTGGTGCGGGTGGCCCGAGTGTAGTCGGTAGCGCCGCCAGCATCGCTGACGAAGCCGCGCAGGTAGAAGCCCGTGTAGCGGTCGCGCACGTCGATGTAGCGCGCCGTGGAACGGAACTTCAGGTCGTCGTTCAGGGCCTGGCTCAACTCGTAGCCGAGGATGTACTGGTCGCGCTGGTAATCGTTGTAGTGCGAATCGCCGTTGAAGAAATCCCGGTCGATCTTGCGCCCGTCGGGGCCGCGTTCGAGGGTGCCGATCTTTGGCAGGGCCTGGTAGTCGGCCAGGCCGTCGTCGCGCTGGATCTGCGCGAACAGCGTCAGGCGGGTGGCGTCGCTCGGGCTCCAGGTCAGGCTCGGCGCCAGCAGGGTGCGCTGGCTGTTGGTGTGGGCCACCTGCTCGTTGCCCTTCTTCGCCACGCCGATCAGGCGGTAGGAGAACTCCCCCTGATCATCCAGCGGGCCACTGCTGTCCAGGGCGCCATTGACCCGGTTGTAGCTGCCCAGGCCGAACTTGACCTGATGTTGCGGCGCGCTGCTGGGGCGCTTGGACACCAGGTTGACCAGGCCACCGGGCTGGTTCTGCCCATAGAGCACCGACGACGGGCCTTTGAGCACTTCGATGCGCTCCAGGGTGTAGGGATCGATCTGCGGCGCCCCGCCCAGGCTGCCGGCATAGGGCAGGTAGGCGCCGTCCAGGTACAGCGGGGTCGGGGCGAAACCGCGGCTGGTGATCTCGTCGGCAATGGTGTTGCGGTCGGTGTAGCCGTTGACACTCAGCCCCGGGGTGTAGCGCAGCACCTGGGTCAGATTGCGCGCTCCCTGAGTCTGCACCTGATCGGCGGTGACCACGTTGATGGTCTGGGGAATCTCCAGGATCGGCGTGTCGGTCTTGGTCGCAGTGGCGCTGCGGGTGGCCACGTAACCGTCCACCGGGCCCCAGGCCTGCTCCTGGTTCTGGCCCTGGATATGGGTCGGCTGCAGCTGCAGCGCCGACCCCGTGGGCAACGGGTAGAGGCTCCAGGTGCCGCTGGGGGTGATACTCAGGCCCAGACCGCTGCCCGCCAGGGCCTGCTGCACGGCTTGCTCGGGGGTCAGTTGCCCGCTGACCCGGCTGGAACGCTTGCCGCTGAGCAGCTGCGGAGCCACCGATAGCACCCGACCGCTGTCCCGGGCGATGCGGCTCAAGGTCTCGCCCAGGTCACCGGCAGGCAGATCGAACGCTCGCATGGCCTGGGCCTGCTGAGGGTCGACCGCGGCTTGGGCAACAGCGGGCAGAGTGGCGTAACTCAGAACGACAGCCATCGCCAGCAAGCTGGGACGGAACATAATCTGGGACATGGAAAGGGCTCGTTATTAGGTTGGCTTTCCATAACCAGGACACGGGAAAAGCCCAACCCCCTCAGCGTGCCGGTTTTTTTTTGAAAAAAATCAGCGCAGCTCGATGCGGGTCAGCCAGAAGCCATAGCGGGTCACCTGGATCGGCAGGGTTTCACCCAGAGCCAGCAGCACCTGATCGCTGTCATCCAGGGGGAACACCCCATAAACCCGGACCCGCGCCGCTTCCGGGCTGATGCGCAACAGGCCGCTGCGGTAGGGCCGCAGCAGTTCGATCAATTCGCCCAAAGGCTCGTTGCGCACATCGATGCGGCCGTCGAGCCAGTCCACCCGGGTGCGCAGCGACGGCGCCTGGCGCTCGATGCCTTGCCCGTTGAACGCAAAGGCCTCGCCGGCCTCGACCCGCTGCTGGCGACCCTGGCGAGTGGTCAGCAATACGCTGTGCTGTTGCACCGAAACCAGGCTGCCGAGGTCGTTGCGGCTGACCATGAAACGGGTGCCCAGGGCCTGCACCTGCCCGCCGTCGCTGTCGACGATAAACGGCCGCGCCGGGTCGACGGCGACCTCGACCTGCACCGTGCCTTCACGCAGGACAATGCGCCGCTGCCCGGCATCGAAACGGATGTCCACGGCGCTGCGGGCATTCAAGTGGATGCGGCTGCCATCGGCCAGGGTCATGGACTTGCGCTGGCCGGTGGCGGTATCCAGATCGGCCAGCACCTGGCCCAAGGGCAACACGCGGTTGACCAACCCGGCAGCACCGCCCCCCAGCACCAGTAACGCCAGGCCACCACCCAGCACCTTGCGCCGCCCTGGCGAGGGCAGCGAACGCAAGGCTCGGCTGGCCGCCTGCACCTGCTCGGCGCTCTGCAGTTGCTGCAAGGGCTGGCTGAGCACGGCGTTGACCCGCTGCCAGGCAGCGGCGTGTTCGCCGCTCTGCGCCAGCCAGCGGGCAAAGGCCTGCTGCACGGCATCACCCGGCGTGCTGGATTCCAGTTTCAGCAGCCAGTCCACAGCGGCACGATTGGCCTGATCAATGGCGATACGGCTCATGCGGCGCACTCGCTCAGGCAATGCAAAAAGGCCCGTCGCAGGTCGCGCTCAACGGTCGCCAGGGAAACCCCCAGGCGCTCGGCAATCTGCGGCTGCGACAGGCCCTCAAGGCGATGCAGGATAAACCCGTGGCGCACCCGTTGCGGCAAACCTTCAAGCAGTCGGTCGATCAACTCCAGCGCTTCGCGCACCAGCGCCAGTTCCTCTTCGGAGGGGATGAAGGCCTGCGGCATCCGGGCCAGCTCCAGCAGGTACTGCTGCTCCAGGGCGCGGCGCCGAAACAGGTTGCTCAACAAGCGCCTGGCCACGGTGGCGAGAAACGCCCGCGGCTCGTCGAGATCGGCCAGTTGGCCGGCAGTCAACGTGCGCACGAAGGTGTCCTGGGTCAGGTCCGCAGCGTCCTGCGGGCACTGCAATCGGCGATACAGCCAGGCCCGCAACCAGCGGTAATTCTCGCTATATAGATTGGCGACTATGGCTTTGGTGTCTACGGGACTGTGCATCGAGACCGGCGCGCTAATGGTAATTGTTATCATTATCCAGTTTGCCGGTCACGGAAATCAACGTTCGCTGCAGCAAAACTCCAAGTTGCCACGGCAAACCCAGAGGGTGGCGCTCAGTAGTACTCCGCCGGCCCCTCGCGTTCGAGGAGCTCCTCCAGATCGCTGAGGTCACCGCGCTCCTTGAGAATGCCGCTGACCTGATCGATCCACACTTGCTCCGAAGCAATCCCCGCCCAGGACTGGCTGCCAAAGCCGTGATACGGCCGGTCATCGAAGGTGCTGATCAGCAGCTGGTTGAAGCGCCCGGTGTCCAGGTTCTTGCGCTGGATCTGCACTTGCAGCGCCCCCATGACCTTCTGTTGCTCCTCCGGGTTGAGGCGATAGCGGCGCAACCGTGGCGAGCTGAGGGCCAGGAACTGCGGCGGCAGGTTTTCATCGATGGCCGCCTGCAGGCGGTAATGACCATCGAGAATCAGGTAGCAGCTCAGGCCGCTGACGTACCACAGTAGAACCGGCGGCAAGCTGCCTTCGCGGGCTTTCTTGCGCCACCACTTCAAGCGACCGGAATGCGGGTCTACGCCATGCAGGCCGACCACCGCGCCACCGTACTCCCCCAGCTCGACCCAGCGCGCCGCGCCGGGCTGCTGGTTGTCGAGGATGTTGCGGCCATGGATCGCCCATTGCGGCATACGGCTCAGGGCATCTTCGCCGCCCTTGAAGTACCAGGCGTCAACGCCTTTGAGCAGGGGTCGCAGCGGCTTCTGGGACTGCGGACGCAGCGCCCGCACCAGCCAGTAACCGGGGTAGAAGAAATCCGCTTGGTGCTGCATCAGCTGCTGGACGAAGAAGCGGCTCCAGGCCTTGAGGCGCAGGGCCGGATCTAGGCGCGCATGCTGTTCCACCAGGGGCGAGTCGATAGGGCCCACCAGGGTTTGCGGCAGTTGCTGCAGCAGGTCATTGCGCACCAGCCACACACCATAGAGGCAGCGCGACATGGTGCCCCAGAGCAGGGTCTGGTCCCCCAGCACCAGTTGCATGCGCTCATTGTTGCCACTGAGCAGGCGCAGGTTCGGCTTGCCGCTGGCCGGACCTTTGACGTCCACCCCCAGGCCGTTCCAGTGGCCGGCCAAATCCTCGATATCACGCCAGAAAATCTGATCCACGATTGTCCCTAATCCAGCAACTGCCCTGCGGCGAACGGGCGCGACTATAACAAAAACACCCAAGCCTCTTGCACCCGCCAACCCAGCAGCGCCCCGAAGCGCCTCTTGCAGGGACCATGACTGGGGGGCTGCCGGCAGCTTCCCTCCTGCAGCCCCCTCAGCGCGACGCCGGGCACCTTGTGGCCAGCGAATGGGCTCGACGGGTTAGCCGTGCCGGGCGATCACCGCGTCCAGTTCGGCTTCCAGCCCCTGCCCGGCCAGGCAGCGGCGAACCTCCTCGCACCACAGCGACTCCGGATCATTGCTGGCCCAGGCATAAGTCACGCTGAGCAGCTCGGGGCGATCGTCATAGGCCTGGATCAGCACCTGGTTCAGGTGCTCGGTGCTGATGACTTTGTTGCGCGGCACCGCGTCGCCACGCTTGCGCAGCGAATCCAGCACCCGTTCCTGATGCTTGGGGCACGGTGTGACTGCGCGCTCGCGGGTGGCGCTGAGGACGATAAACAAGGGCGCGAGGTTCTCAGCGATGGCCGCCTGCAAGCGGTAGTGACCGTCGATGATCACATAGGAATCCAGGCCACGGATGTACCACAGCAGGATCGGCGGCAGGCTGTCTTCGCGGGCCTTCTTGCGCCACCACTTCAAGCGGCCGGCCAGCGGATCGACGCGGTGCAGGCCGATCAGCTTGCCGCCATGCCACCAGTCAATCCACTCCAGGGTCTGCAATTGCAGATTGTCGGGGACGTCCCTGCCGTACAGGTTCCAGCCGGGCAAATGGCTCAGAGGGTCGTTGTGCGAAGTGAAGCGCCACTTGTCCAGGCCGCGCGTGCGAGTCGACGGCTCCGGCAGCAGGCCCTGGGCCAGCCAGTGGCCGGGGGTGAGAAAATGGCTGGCGCTTGCGCTGAGGCGAGAAACGAAATAGCGGCTCCAGGCCTTGATCCGCTGCTCTGGCGCCAGTACGGCGTGCTGTTCGACAGTGGGCGAATCGATGGGGGCGAGCAGCCGGCACTCGGCGCCCTCCGACAGCGGATTGCGCACCAGCCAGGCGCCGCCGTAGTCGCGGGCCGAGGTGGCCCAGAACAGCGGCGTGTCGTGGTGCATCAGTTTGATCCGGGCATTGGCGCCGGTGCGCAGGTACAGCGGCGGTTTGTCCGTGGCGCCCGGTTCGACCTCGACGCCGAGGCCACTCCAGTTGCCCAGGGTGTCTTCGATGTCGTGCCAGTAAAGCTGCTCTGCCATGGTTCCGGTCCTTGAACTGTCTGAAACGACAAAGCCCGACAGGGCTGCTGTCGGGCAATGCGCGGCGGACTATTTCAAACTGAAGGTTTTTTAGCCATTGGCCCCATTCATGGTTGCAGTAACCGCAGCAGCCCATGCGTCACGGCCAAATAGTACAAATCGAGACTCTATACCCTGCTTTGTAAAAACAGATAAAGAGTTGGGGAAAATGGGGATAAGACCTAAAAATCTAGTCCATGCCGGTTGCAATGACTGGATGTTTGAAATTTCAATCTCGTTAGGAGCGCTTTGGAAGTTAATTTTATGCGCGACAAATAGCAGACGCTGGTTCGTCAGAAAAAGCCTTCCGCCCACCGTCTCAATATTTCTTTGAAGGTTAGCCGGCCCTTCTTTGATGATTTTTTCGCCGCCTCGCAACTCTGCTTTCATCCGATGCATCCCTGTTATTTTTTCTTCATGCTCAGTCCAATCCATAAGGGCAAACAAAAACCCTTGGCGTAATACTGCCTTTCTATTTCACCCCCTGTATAGGCTTCCTGTAGAGAGCGCTCGGTTATGCAGCGGCCGTAAAGCCTGAATGCGCGACCTTCCTGAAGGAGTGAGGCGCAGCCTTTGGGGTGGCTGCGCCCGCCGCAAAAGCTTACAAGCCCTCCAACTCGGCCATCAGATCACTGAGCAGGTCGACCTTCTCCTCGCTGATCTCGCTCCCGGCCAAGCCGTCGATGTACGCGGCCAACTCCTGCACCGTGCTGCACTCGAACATGGCCCGCAGCGGTACGTTGCGTTGCAGGGTCTTCTGCACCCGCGAGGCGATCTGCGTGGCCAGCAGGGAATGCCCGCCCAACTCGAAGAAGTTGTCGCGCACGCCCACCCGCTCGACCTTGAGCACTTCGGCCCAGATGTCCGCCAGGGTCTGCTCCAGCTCGCTGCTCGGGGCCAGGTAGTCCTCGCTCTGCAACTGGCCGATCTCCAGGGCCGGCAGGGCCTTGCGATCGAGCTTGCCGTTGGCGTTGAGCGGCAGGCGCTCCAGCCACAGCCAGTGCAGCGGCACCATGTATTCCGGCAACTCGGCGCGCAGGCGCGGCTTGATTCGCTCCAGGCACTCGCTCGGGCTCAGGCTTGAGTCACTGGCGACCAGATAGCCCACCAGGTGCTTGCCGTTGGCCCCTTCCTGCACACCTACGGCGGCATCGCGGATTTCCGGCTGTTCGTGCAGGCGCGCTTCGATCTCGCCCAGTTCGATGCGGTAGCCGCGGATCTTCACCTGATGGTCGATGCGGCCGACGTATTCCAGCACGCCGTCGCTGCGCCGACGTGCCAGGTCGCCGGTGCGGTACAGGCGTTCGCCCGCAGCACCGAACGGATGGGGCACGAAGGCAAGCGCAGTGCGCAACGGGTCGCTGACATAGCCACGGCCGACCCCGGTGCCGGCCACGCACAACTCGCCCACCGCGCCCAGGGGCACCAGCTCCAGGGCGTCGTCCATCAGGTACAGCAGGTTGTTGTCGGTGGGCGTGCCGATGGGCAGGTAGGCGCCACGGGTCGAGGCCATATCGACACGGAAGAAGGCCACGTCATCGGAGCATTCCGCCGGACCGTAGGCATTCACCAGGCCGATCTGTGGATAACGCAGCAGCCACTGGTGCGCCAGCTCGGGGGGCATGGCCTCGCCGGTGGGCAGCATCCAGCGCAGGCCATCCAGGGCGATGGCGTCCTGGGCGAGCATGCCCTGGATCAACGACGGCACGCTTTCCAGCACGCTGATGCCCTGCTCCTCGACGTGGGCCAGGAGGCCCTGGGGATCGTGAGCAATGGTGTTGGGCACGATGTCCACCCGGGCGCCGAACAGCGGCGCGGCGAGGAACTGCCAGACCGAAATGTCGAAGCTCTGGGAGGCGGTCTGGGCGATCACGTCGGCCTCGCTCAGTTGCAGGTACGGCACCTTGCTCAGCTGGTTGTTGAGCATGCCGCGCTGCTCCACCATCACGCCCTTGGGCAGGCCGGTGGAACCTGAGGTGTAGATCACATACGCGAGGTTGTCCGGCGCGCTGTAGCGTCCCGGGTTGCTCTCGGCGTGCCCGGCGGCTTGCAGCTCTTCCCAGACCAGCAGCCGCGGACGGCCGGCGCAGCCGAATTCATCCAGCAGGGCCTGGGCCTGGTCGCGACAGGCCGCGGTGCACACCAGCAGCGGCGTGCGGCTGAGCTCGATGATGCGGCCCAGGCGCTGGCTCGGCAGGCCCGGGTCCAGGGGCAGGTAGCCGGCCCCGGCCTTGAAGCTGCCGATGATCATGCCCAGCAGTTCCAGGCCGCGCTCGGCCAGCAAGGCCACCGGTTGATCAAAGCCCACGCCGTTGGCGATCAAGGCATGCCCGAGGCGGTTGCTGCAGCGGTTCAATTCGGCATAGCTGTAGCGCTGATCCAGGCAACTGGCGGCAATACGTTGCGGATGGGCCGCCACCTGGGCCTCGAACAGCTCCACGTAACTGCGCTCCAGCGGGTACTCATGGGCGCTCTGGTTGCAGCCGGCCAGCAGGAAGTCCTGCTCCTCTGCGCCCAGCAGCGGCAGCTCGGCCATGTCGCCATGGAAGCCCTGCATAAGGGCCAGCAGCAGGCGCTTGAACTCACCGAGCATGCGCTCGATGGTCGCCTGCTCGAAGTAGCGCTGGTCATAGGACAGGTGCAGGCCCAGGTCATCCCCCGGGTAGCACACCGCGGTAATCGGGAAGTTGGTGTGGGTACGGCCGGAATCCGAACTGGCGTTCAGGCTCTGGGCACGGTCCAGCACCGAGACTTCCACCGGCGCGTTCTCGAACACGAACAGGCTGTCGAACAGCGGCTGGCCCTTGGGCAGCTCGCTGGTTTCCTGGATCGCCACCAGCGGCAGGTACTCGTACTCGCGCAGTTGCATGTTGCTGTCGAGCAAGCCGCTGAGCCACTGGCGCACGCTGCAGCGCTGGCCATCTTCCGGCAGCTTGACCCGCAGGGCGATGCTGTTGATGAACAGGCCGACGGTGCGTTGCATCTCCGGCATTTCCACTGGGCGCCCGGCCACGGTGACCCCGAACAATACGTCGCGATCGCCGCTCATGCGCCGCAGCACCAGGGCCCAGGCCGCCTGGGCGAAGGTGTTGATGGTCAGCTGATGCTGCTGCGCCAGCTCGCGCAGTTGCGCACCGTCCCGGGCATCGAGGCGGGTGTAGCAGTCGCCGACAACCATGCCGCCGCTGTCACCGGCGTGTTCGCGCAGGAACGGCCGGTCGCTGGGGATCGGCGTGGTGCGTTCAAAACCTTGAAGGTTCTGCCGCCACCACTGCCGCGCCTCGGCCAGGCTCTGGTGCTGCAGCCAGCCGATGTAGTCGCGGTAGCGCGGCGGCACCGCCAGCTGCGCCTCGCGGCCTTCGCCCAGGGCGGTGTAGATCTCGAAGAAGTCGTTCATCAGCAAGGAGCGGCACCAGGCATCGATGAGGATGTGGTGGTTGCTCATCATGAACCAGTAGCGCGCGGCGCCGACGCGGATCAGCCGCAGGTGGAACGGTGCCTGGCTGAGCAGATCGAAACCGGCTTCGCGTTCCTCTTTGTGCAAGGCTTGCAGCTTGGGTTCCTGCTCGGCCTCGGGTACAGCGCTCCAGTCGAGGAACTCGACCGGGGTGCTGCCTGGCTTGTGGATAACTTGCAGCATGTCTTCGCCGACGTTCCAGCAGAAGGACGCGCGCAGGGCCTCGTGACGCGCCACCACTGCCTGCCAGGCCTGGGCGAAACGCTGCGGGTCCAGCTCGCTGTTGATGCGGTAGCGGTCCTGCATGTAGTAGAGGCCGGTGCCCGGCTCCAGCAGGGTGTGCAACAGCATGCCCTCCTGCATCGGGGTCAGCGGGTAGACGTCCTCGATCTGCGCCGCCGGCACCGGCAGGGCATCGAGCTGGGCCTGGGTCAGGCGCGCCAGGGGGAAGTCCGACGGCGTCAGGCCACCGGCATCGTCCTTCAGGCAATGGGCGATCAGGCTTTGCAGCTCGCCGAGGTAGGCGCTGGCCAGTTCGCCGATTAGCTCGGCATCGAAACGTTGGCTGCTGTAGGTCCAGCGCAGCACCAGTTCGCCGCCATAGACCTGGCTGTCGATGCTCAACTCGTTGGGCAACGGTGCTTCAGGTGCGTGGGCCGGGCCGACGGATTCATCCAGCGGGCGCAGCAACGCATCGGCGCCAAAACTCTGATCGAACTGCCCCAGGTAGTTGAAGGTCACCGGTGCCAGCGGCAACGCCGCCAGGGCCTCGCGGCAGCTTTCATCCGCCAGGTAGCGCAGCACGCCATAACCCAGGCCCTTGTGCGGCACGCCGCGCAGTTGTTCCTTGATGGCCTTGATCGAGGCGCCCTGCCCGGCTGCTTCTTCCACCTGCAACGGGGTCAGGCGCAGCGGATAGGCGCTGGTGAACCAGCCCACGGTGCGGGTCAGGTCGATCTCGTCGAACAGCGCTTCGCGGCCATGGCCTTCCAGTTGCACCAGGGCCGAAGGCTGCCCGCTCCAGCGGCACAGCACCCGGGCCAGGGCGGTCAGCAGCAGGTCGTTGACCTGGGTGCGATAGGCCGCCGGGGCCTGTTGCAGCAGCTGGCGGGTGCGCTCGGCATCCAGGGTCACGCTGTGGCTGCGGGCCTGCTGATGCTGCTGGCTGCCGGCGGCATTCAGGCCCGGCAGTTGTGCGGCCGGGCCAGCCAGTTGCTGCTGCCACCAGCCGAGTTCTTCACGCAGGGATTCGCTGCCGGCATAGGCCTGCAGGCGGCTCGACCAATCGCGCAGGGCGCTGGTCTTGGCCGGCAGGTTCATGGCCTGCCCGGCTTGCAGTTGGCGATAGGTGTTCTGCAGGTCTTCCAACAGCACCCGCCAGGACACGCCGTCCACCACCAGGTGATGGATGGCCAGCAACAAGCGTTGCTCGCCTTCCGGGCCGTCCACCAGCACGGCCCGCAGCAGCGGCCCGTGTTCCAGGTCGAGGCTGCGCTGGGCGTCGGCGAACAGCGCCTCGCAGGTGGCCATGGACGGCACCCGCACTTGCCACAACAACGGGGCATCGGACAGCGGCAGGTACTCGGCGCGCCACTGGCCGCCGACCTGGTTGAAGCGCAGGCGCAGGGCGTCGTGCTGCTCCACTACCGCTAGCAGCGCCTGCTCCAGCAGTGGGGCATCCAGGGTACTCAGCGGCTCCAGCAACAAGGCTTGGTTCCAGTGCTGGGGCTGGGGAATGGCGCTGTCGAAGAACCAGTGCTGGATCGGCGTCAGCGGCGCTTCGCCACTGAGCTGGCCCTGCTCGGCGCTGATGCGCTGGCTGTGGCTGGCGACCCGCGCCAGGGTCTGCACGGTCTGGTGCTGGAACAGATCACGCGGGGTGAAATGGATTCCCAGCTGGCGAGCGCGGCTAACCACCTGGATCGACAGGATCGAGTCGCCCCCCAGTTCGAAGAAGTTGTCGTTGAGGCCCACTTGCTGCACGTTCAGCACCTCGCCCCAGACCCCGGCCAGGGTCTGCTCCAGGGCGTTGCTCGGCGCCACGTAGTGCTGGCGGTTGAGCTCCGGGTCCGGCAATGGCAGGGCCCGACGGTCGAGCTTGCCGTTGGCGGTCAGCGGCATGCTGGCCAGCAGGATCAGGTGGGTCGGCACCATGTAGTCCGGCAGCTGGGTTTTCAGCTGTTGCTTGAGGGCTTCGCGCAGGTTGGCCTGTTGCACTTCATTCTGCTCGGCGACCTCGGTCACCAGGTAACCGGCCAGCTGTTTGCCGGCCGGGGTGTCCAGGGCCAGCACCACCGCCTCGCGCACCGCTGGATGATCCAGCAGGCGGGTTTCGATTTCCCCCAGCTCGATGCGGAAACCACGGATCTTCACTTGATGGTCGACCCGGCCGATGTACTCCACCTGGCCGTCGGCGCACTGGCGCACCAGGTCGCCGGTGCGGTACAGACGTCCGCCATCAGTGGTGAACGGGTCGGCGACAAAACGCTCGGCGCTCATCCCCGGACGACGGTGGTAACCCTGGGCCAGGCCGGCGCCGCCGACATACAGCTCACCGGTGGCGCCTTGCGGCACCAGGGCCAGATCGGCATCGAGAATGTAAGCCACCCGGGCCCCGACGATGCTGCCGATGGGCACGCTGGCCACGCCTTCGGCCAACTGCTGCGGCGCCAGGCTGGCCAGGGGCATGACCACGGTTTCGGTGGGGCCGTAGGCGTTGAAGAACAGGCTCGGCTGGAAGGCCGCGCGGATGCGCTGCAGGTGCTCGCCGGTCAGGGCCTCGCCGCCGGTGATGCACATGCGCACCGGCAGGGTCTGCTGCTGGGTCGCCAGATGCTGGGCCAACTGGCTGCCGTAGCTCGGGGTGAAACCAAGGATGCTGATGCGGTGCTGACGGATCAGCTGGCAGATTTCCTCGGCGTCCCACTGGCCCTGGGCCCGCAGCACCACCTGGGCGCCGCTGAGCAGCGGCACCAGCAGACGCTCGGTGGCGGCGTCGAAGTTGATGGAATAAAAGTGCAGCTCGCAATCGTCCGGACGCATGCCGAAACGGCGGATCACCGCCTGGCAGTGCATGGCGATTTCCCCGTGGGACACCACCACGCCCTTGGGCTGGCCGGTGGAACCGGAGGTGTAGATCAGGTACGCCTGGTGCTGGGGCAGGCTGATGAACGGCAGCTCGCTGGCCGGGTAGTCGGCCAGCAGCGCGCCGTCCTCCTCCAGGCACCAACGACCGACACCCGCCGGCAACTCGCCCAGGGCGGCAAACATCCGCGCATCGCTGAGCAGCAGGCCGATGCCGCTGTCCTCGATCATGTAGTGCAGGCGGTCCAGGGGATATTCCGGGTCCAGGGGCACGTAGGCGCCACCGGCCTTGAGGATCGCCAGCAGGCCGACGACCATGTCCAGGGAGCGCTCCAGGGCCAGGCCGACCCGCACCTGCGGGCCCACGCCGCGCTCGCGGAGCATCCAGGCCAGGCGGTTGGCGCGGCTGTCCAGCTCGCTGTAGCTCAGGGTCTGCCCGGCAAAGGTCAGGGCCGGGGCGTCCTTGCGAACCAGGGCCTGCTCGCTGAACAGGTGGTGGATGCACTGGTCCAGGCGTTGCTCGCCGGGCTCCACACTCAAGCTGTCGAGCAGTTGTTGCTGTTCCTCGGCTTGCAGCAACGGCAACTCGCACAGGCGCTGTTGCGGGTCATTGAGCAAGGCTTCCAGCAGGTTGCGCCAATGGTCGGCCATGCGTGCAATGCGCGGCTCGTCGAACAGGTCGGTGCTGTAGGTCAGGCAGCAACCCAGGCGCTGATCCAGGTCGGTGACTTCCAGGTTGAGGTCGAACTTGGTGGCCCGGGCATCGTTGACCAGGTATTCCACGGTCATGCCCGCCAGTTGCCGGCTTTGCTGGAACTCCCAGCGCTGGACGTTGCACATCACCTGGAACAGCGGGTTGTAGGCGGTGCTGCGGGGCGGTTGCAGCGCTTCCACCAGATGGTCGAACGGCAGGTCCTGGTGCGACTGGCCCTCGATCACGGTGTGGCGTACCTGCTCCAGCAACTGGCCGACGCTCATCTGCCCGTCAAGCTGGCAACGCAGTACCTGGGTGTTGAGGAAGGCACCGATCAGCCCTTCGCTCTCCGGGCGGATGCGGTTGGCCACCGGCGCACCGATGCGCAGGTCGGTCTGGCCGCTGTAGCGGTACAGCAGCAGCGACAGCGCCGCGGTCATGGTCATGAACAGGGTCAGGCCGTGCTCGGCATTGAAGGCCCGCACCCGGGCCGCCAGCTGGTCGCTCAAGTCGAAGCGGTACAGCTCGCCCTGGTGGCTTTGCACCGCCGGCCGTGGTCGGTCGCTGGGCAGTTCCAGCAATGGATGTTCGCGGCCCAGTTGCCCGGTCCAGTAGTCCAGCTGGCGCTGGCGCTCGCCGGCTTCCAGCCACTGACGCTGCCACACGCTGTAGTCCAGGTACTGCACCGGCAAGGGTTCCAGGGGCGACTCGCGGTCGTCGAGGAAGGCTTCGTACAGCGCGCCCAGTTCCCGGGCGAAGATGTCCATGGCCCAGCCTTCGGTGACGATGTGGTGCAGGGTCAGGACGAAGTAGTGCTCCTGCTCGCCAGCCTTGACCAGGCAGGCGCGCAGCAGCGAACCGGTCTCCAGGTCGAAGGGCTGGTGCGCCTCGCTGTCGGCCAGTTGCTGCAGGCGGCTCTGGCGGGCATCGGCGGCCAGGGCCGAGAAATCCTTCCAGGCCATGCGCAGGCCGGTGTCGGCATGCACCCGTTGCTGGGCCACGCCGTTGACACTGGGAAAGGTGGTGCGCAGGGTTTCATGGCGCAAGATCAGCGCCTGCAGCGCCGCCTCGAAGCGGCCCACGTCCAGCACGCCAGAAAGGCGCGCCATGCCACCGACGTTGTAGGCCGGGCTGTCGGGCTCCATCTGCCAGAGGAACCACATGCGCTGCTGGGAATAGGACAGCGGCACCGGCTGGCTGCGGTCGACCCGGGCAATCGGCGGTTGCTGGTTGCGCGCGCCGGACTCCTGGATCAGCAGCACCTGTTCGGCAAAGGCCCCCAGTTCACTGGCTTCGAACAATGCCCGCAGCGGCAGCTCGACATCGCAGGCCTGGCGGGTGCGGGAAATGATCTGGGTGGCCAGCAGGGAATGCCCGCCCAGGGCAAAGAAATCATCCTTGAGGCCGATGCGCGGCTGGCCCAGCACTTCACGCCAGATGGCGGCGATCTGCTGTTCCAGCTCGGTGCTCGGCTCGATGTGCTCGCGCACTTGCCATTGCGGCTCCGGCAGGGCCCGGCGATCCAGCTTGCCACTGGGGCTCAGGGGCATGACCTCCAGGCGCACCAGTTGCGCCGGCACCATGTATTCCGGCAGCTCGGCGGCCAGGGCGGCTTTCAGTCGCTGGTTCTGCGCCTCGGCTTCCTCGTCGTCGGCACTGGCGGTGTAGTAGCCGATCAGTTGCGCGCCGGCCACGGTCTGCCGTACCTGGACCGCAGCCTGGGCCACACCCTCTTGGGCCAACAGGCGGGCTTCGATTTCCTGTGGCTCGACGCGAAAGCCCCGCAGCTTGACCTGCTGGTCGAGGCGCCCGAGGTATTCCAGGGCCCCGTCGGCACACCAGCGCACACGGTCGCCGGTGCGGTACAGGCGCGCGCCCTGCGTGCTCAGCGGATCAACCACAAAGCGTTCGGCAGTCATGGCCGGGCGGCCCAGGTAACCCCGGGCCAGGCCCAGGCCGCTGATGCACAACTCGCCAGGCACGCCGACCGGCAGCGGGTTGAGCTCGGCATCGAGTACCCGGCACACCACGTTGCCCAGAGGGCGGCCGATGGGCGAACGCTCGCCATCATGGGTGGAGCAGTGCCAGTGGGTGACGTTGATCGCGGTTTCGGTCGGACCGTAGCGGTTATGCAGCTGGATGTTGGGCAGTTGCTCCAGCACCCGGTTGCGCAGTTCGGCAGGCAGCGCCTCGCCACCGGAGAACACTCGGCGCAGGCTGTGGCAATCGGCGCTCAACGGCTCTTCGACGAACAGTTGCAACAGCGGCGGCACGAAATGCAGGGTGGTCACCCCGTGCTCCTGCACCAGATGGGCAATGCGATGAGGGTCGCGGTGCTCGCCAGGGGCGGCGATCAGCAAGCGGCAGCCGGTGATCAGCGGCCAGAAGCACTCCCACACCGACACATCGAAACTGATCGGAGCCTTCTGCATCAGCACGTCATCGGCTTGCAGCTGGTAGCTGTCCTGCATCCACTGCAAACGCTCCGCCAGGGCGCTGTGGGTGTTGCCCACGCCCTTGGGCTGGCCGGTGGAGCCGGAGGTGTAGATCACGTACGCCAGGTTGTCGCCATGCAGGTGCAGGCCCGGCGCGTGGCTCGGCCAGCTGTCGAGCTTGAGGCTGTCCATGGCGATGGCGCTGACCCCTTCGGCCTCGGGCAGTTGGGCCAGCAGGTGGGTCTGGGTCAGCAGCAGTTGCACGCCGCTGTCACTGAGCATGTAGGCCAGGCGTTCGGCCGGGTAGTCCGGGTCCAGGGGCACGTAGGCGCCGCCGGCCTTGATGATCGCCAGCAGGCCGATCAGCAGTTGCGGCGAGCGTTCGGCGGCGATGGCCACGCACACGTCCGGGCCCACGCCCTTGTCCCGCAGGTAATGGGCCAGGCGGTTGGCCTGGGCATGCAGTTCGGCAAAGCTCAACTGACCGCCCTCCCAGACCAGCGCGGTGCGCTCCGGGGTCTGGCGCAGCTGTTCGTGAAGCAGGTACGGCAGCCAGTGTTCGGCAACCGCGCCAGGCGCCACGCCCCACTCCTGCAGCTGTGCCGTTTCGCTCTTGGCCAGCAGCGGCAAATCCCCCAGGGCGCTGTCCGGCTGTTGGCAGGCGTGTTCCAGCAAGCTGACAAAGTGCTGGGCCAAACGCTCGATGGTGCTGGCGTCGAACAGCTCGTCGGCGTAGTCGAAGGCCAGGCTCAGGCGGCCATTGCGATCTTCCTCGCTGTGCAGTTGCAGGTCGAACTTGGCCTCGCGGCTGTGCCACGGCAGCTCTTCGGCCAGCAGGCCGGGCAAGCGGCGCAAGGCGCCGAGGTCACGCTGCTGGTGGTTGAACATGACCTGGAACAGGCCTTGCTCGCGCGCCTCGGGGAAGGCTTCCAGCAACTGTTCGAACGGCAGGTCCTGGTGAGCCTGGGCTCCCAGGGCGGCGGTGCGGGTCTGTTGCAGCCGTTCGGCGAAGGACTGGCGCGAGTCCAGTTGGCCGCGCAGCACCTGGGTGTTGATGAAGAAGCCCAGCAGGCCCTGGGTTTCCAGGCGCGGGCGGTTGGCATTGGGCACGCCGATGCGGATATCGGTGAGCCCGCTGTAGCGGTGCAGCAAGGTCTGGAACGCCGCCAGCAACAGCATGAAGGGCGTGGCCTGCTGGGCCTGGGCGCTCTGGCGCACGGCTTCGCTGAGGCTCGCGCTCAGGCGCAGGCTGTGGCGCGCCGCGCTGTGCTTGAGTTGCGCGGAACGCGGATGGTCGGTGGCCAGGCTGAGGACCGGTGCCTCATCGGCCAGTTGCTGCTTCCAGTAATCCAGCTGGCGCTGGCCCTCGCCCTGGGCCAGCCACTGGCGCTGCCAGCTGCCGTAGTCGGCGTATTGCAGGCTCAGCGGCGCCAGCTCCAGGGCCTGGCCCTGGGCGGCTGCGGCGTAGAGCCGGGAGAATTCGTCGATCAGCACATTCAGCGACCAGCCGTCAGCGATGATGTGATGCAAGGTCAGCAGCAACTGGTGCTCGTCGTCATCCAGGCGCACCAGGGTCGCCCAGTACAGCGGGCCTTGCTCCAGGTCGAACTGGGTGTGGGCTTCATCCTCGCGGATCTGCCGGGCCCGGGCTTCGCGCTCGGTGGCGGGCAGGTCGCTGAGGTCGATGACTTGCAGGTTGAATTCAGCAGCCGGATCCACCTGCTGCAGGGCCTGGCCATCGCGCTCGAAGAAACGCGTGCGCAGGGCTTCATGGCGCTGGAGCAGGTGCTGGAAGCTAGCGCGCAGGGCGTCTTCGTCTAGTTCGCCGCGCAGGCGCAGGCCGCCGGGTATGTTATAGGCGCTGCTGTGTGGGTCCAGTTGCCAGGTAATCCACAGGCGGTTCTGTGCCAAAGATTGCGGCAGGGCCTGCTGGCGCGACAGCGCATTGATGCTGCCCTGGGCCACGCCGCCGTCCTGCTGCTGACGGGCCACTGCGGCGGTGAAGGCTGCCAGGGTCGGGGCTTCGAACAACAGGCGCAGGCCCAGCTCCAGGCCCAGCGCTTCACGCAGGCGGGCCATCACCTGAGTGGCGGCGATGGAGTTGCCGCCCAGCAGGAAGAAATGATCGTCCCCCGCCACCGAGGCGCATTGCAGTTGCTCCTGCCAGATGCCGGCGATCAGGCTTTGCAGTTCGTCGCCAGCAGCCTGATCGGTGCCGGACGGCTCACGGGTGGATGCATCCGGGAACAGCGCGTAGTAATCCAGGCTGCCATCGGCCAGGCGAGTGCGGCAGGCAGAACGCTGCAGCTTGCCGCTGGAGGTCTTTGGCAGCGCACCGGGGTTGAGCAGCACCACCACACTGGGGGCTTCCTGGCAGGCTTCGGCCACGGCCTGGCGGATGGCCTTGATCAGCGCCTCCGGGGGCAGGATCTTCTGCACGCTGCGGCTGATCTCCGCGGCGATGCCGATGCCTTCCTGGCCCTGGTCGGTGACCGCGAAGGCCGCCACCCGCCCCTTGCGCACCACTTCCACTTCGCGCTCGATGGTCTTTTCGATGTCCTGGGGATACAGGTTGTGCCCGCGCACGATCAGCAGGTCCTTGAGGCGCCCGGTGATGTACAGCTGGCCGTCGCGCATGAAGCCCAGGTCGCCGGTACGCAGCCAGGTACGACCGGCGTGCTGAACGAAAGACTTGGCCGTGGCCTCGGGGTTGCGCCAGTAACCATGGGCAATGCTTGGACCAGCAGCCCAGACTTCGCCGATGTGGTTGTCAGGCAATTCGCTCAGTTGCTGCGGATCCATCACCAGCACCGCGTGCTCCGGCTGACTGAAGCCGCAGCTCATCATCGCGCTACCCGATCCTGGCTCGGCGCGGTTCTGCGCCAGGGCCTGGTCATCCAGGTGCAGCGCCGGGATGCCCTGGCCGCGCACGCCTCCGGCGACGAACAAGGTGGCTTCGGCCAGGCCATAGGAGGCCAGGAAGTTGTCCGCGGTAAAACCGCAGGCATCGAACTTCTCGGCGAAGCGTTCCAGGGTGTCGAGGCGGATCGGCTCGGAACCGGAATAGGCCACGCGCCAGCGGCTCAGGTCGAGGCGTTCCAGGGCTGACTCGCTGACCCGTTCGCTGCACAGGCGGTAGGCGAAATCCGGGCCGCCGCTGATGGTGCCGCCGTATTGGCTGATCGCTTCCAGCCAGCGCAGTGGCCGAGCAAGGAAATAAGCCGGCGACATCAGCACGCAGGGCACGCCACTGAAGATCGGCTGCAGCAGGCCGCCGATCAGGCCCATGTCGTGGTACAGCGGCAGCCAGCTGACGATCACGTCATCGGGGTTGATGTCGATACCGAAGCCGCGACGGATCAGCAGTTCGTTGGCCACCAGGTTGCCGTGGCTGACCTGCACGCCCTTGGGCAAGGCGGTGGAACCGGAGGTGTATTGCAGGAAGGCGATGTCGTCGTCCTGCAGGTCCACGGCGCGCCACTGCGCGGCCAGACCGGCGTCCAGGCTGTCCACGTACAACAGCTGCGGCGCGCCCTCGGCCTTGAGCTCGTCCATCTGCAACAGGGAATCGCCGAGCCCGCTGCTGGTCAGCAGCAGGCGCGGCTCGGCGTCGGCGATGATCGAGATCAGGCGCTCCTGGTGATGACGGCGGGTGGACTCCGGTGGATAGGCCGGCACAGCGATCACGCCCGCGTACAGGCAGGCAAAAAACGCCGCGACATAATCCGGGCCACTGGGAAACAACAGCACGGCGCGATCACCCAATGCAGCATTGGCCTGCAAGGCGGCGGCAATGCTACGCGCGCGAAGATCCAGGTCCCGGTAACTCAGGACCACGCTCTGATCCTGCTCTTCGGCAAGAAAGCGCAGGGCCACTTTATCGGGGGTCTGCACCGCCCGGCGTTGCAGGGCTTGGGCCAGGGTGCTGGGGAGTTCGAACGCGTCCGTCATGGGGTTTCCTGCCAGGAGAGTGCATGCAATGGAGATCGGGCCCTGCTCTGCCATAACGTCATTAACTATCGATAAATCAAATAGTTATAAGAACGTCACAGGCATCCGGAGGGCGCCGTGGCCGGGCCTGCTGCCCGGAATCTTTCTCCAATGAGAACGGATGACGTCTTGAAATAATTAGTCCTCATCCTGGCCCTGAAGCCCTGATCCGGCCCATGAACGAGCAGCCGCTCTCAATCTGCACTAACGGAGAGCATTAGTTCTTTTTCTCAATTGACAATCATTATCATTCAGCCTAATTTGTCGCTCGATGTGTAGGACGGATCTGAATTTTCTGTCGTCCCACTTACCTCTTTGCAACAAGGTGATTTCCATGACGGAACAAGTATCCACAAGCAGGTGCGATTCACCGTTACTCCAGGCCTTTGTCGACAACCGCCTGATCCTGGTCAAAATCGCGGCCCGAATTACCGGCTGCCGATCCCGGGCTGAAGATGTGGTTCAGGATGCCTTTTTCCGTCTGCAGTCAGCGCCGCAGATCACCTCCTCGTTCAAGGCTCAGCTCAGCTACCTGTTCCAGATCGTGCGCAACCTGGCCATCGACCACTACCGCAAGCAGGCACTGGAACAGAAGTATTCAGGCACTGAAGAGGAAGGCTTGAATGTGGTCATTCACGGCGCCTCACCTGAAACCTCCCACATGAATTTCTCGACCCTGGAAAACATCGCCGATGCGCTGACCGAGCTGCCCAGCCGCACGCGTTATGCCTTCGAGATGTACCGCCTGCACGGCGTGCCGCAAAAGGACATCGCCAAGGAACTCGGGGTCTCGCCGACCCTGGTGAACTTCATGATCCGCGATGCCTTGGTGCATTGCCGCAAAGTTTCGGGCAACCGTCCCGACACCTTCGCCCGCCGCTGATCAGCGACACCCTGCAACAACCGGCTTGAACGCTGTTCACAGCTCAAGCAGGCCACTCTGGCCAAGTACCCGCAACGCTGCGCGTTTGTGCGACAGATCGAATTCCTGCTGGCAGTACCGACAACGGTCATGAGCAGCACAGGCCGGCGTGTGGGTAAGTGCTTTTGGCCACTCGGTACCCGGCGGGTCCAGATACAGGGCGTGCACTTGCGCCGAGAGCCAGAAGGCCATCCGGTCCTGGTGCGCGGCTGCGACGGCCTGGGGGTCCATGGGCGCCGCTTGCCCCCTGACGCCCAACAGTTCGAACAGCACCTGGCGCGCCGCGCGCCCATCGGCACTGGCGGCCAGGCCGGCCGACAGGGCCTCGACACTCAGCGGATTCACAAGGGACATGGCAAGGCTCACCGTCGGTTAGGCATTCAACCAAGTGACGTGGGCCGGGACGGGAAATTTAGCCCGCTGCCGTGCGGGCAAGTTGAAACCGGCCTCAGGCGCGAGGCACGGCCATGACCACGATGCGGTAGGGGTCGAAGATCTTCAGCAATTGACCGTTGTCCCGCAGCTTTTGCAGGAGCCCGGCGAAGTCCCTGGCACTGATGGGCGACTTGGGGCGGATCAGGGTGAAGTGGTGGTAGACCTGATCGATCCGCTCGGAGATCAGCAACCGGTCGGCGCTCTCGGCATTGCGCGCCAGAAAGTCGCTGAGGTAGGAACGGGTCACCAGGGCGATGTCCGCCCTGCCCCGCAGCACCATCAGCAGGTTGCTGTCGTGGGAATAGGTCAGCGTGGCGTTGTAGGTGTCGGCCAGGTACTTGGGGTCGGCATTGAACTGGGCGAAGGCATAGTGATAGCCGCTGAACAGCGCCAGGCGCTTGCCGGAAAGGTCGCTGAAGTAGTCCTGCTGGCGGCTCGGCTGGCGCTGGGCAACGAAAATCTCTGCATCCTCCAGGCCCATGTCGACACTGGTGTGCTCGATGTTCTGCCAGCCCCAGGCCGGATTCTCAAAGATCGCCAGGTCTACCCGACCTTGTTCGAAATCGCGAAAACGCCGGGGGATCGAGGTCGGTACCAGAACGAACTGGTAGTCGTCCTGGGACTGGTTCAGGGCTTCCACCAGTTGCGGCAGCAAACCGGTATCGGCACCGGTTTCAGGACGCACGGTATAAGGCGGAAAATGCGCCGCGGCGACCCGCACCAGTTGCGCCGAAGAGGCCGGACAGAGCCAAAGTGTTGCCAGCGCCAGCAAGAGCATTCGCAAGGCTGACCGCAGCGGCAGGAACATCAAGGCAACACACCTCGGACAAATGAAAAGGAATGCCGTAAAGCTAGGCGCTTTCAGGCGCTTCGACAATGCAGCGGGTCATATTTACACAGCCGGTCAATGCTCCTTGAGCACCAGCAGCAAGGCCTCTTGTGCCAACTGCTCCAGTGTCAGGCTGCCCTGGGCGCGAAACCAGGTGGTGGTCCAGGACAGGGCGCCGGTCAGGAAGCGCCGGGTGATGAACACATCGCCCTTGATGAACCCGGCATCCTTGGCCTCTCCCAGCACCTGCAGCCAGATCTGCTCGTAGATGTCCCGCAGCGCCAGAACCGCCGCCTGGCCCTCTGGCGAAAGCGAGCGCCACTCATAGACCAGCACCGCCATGGCTTCGCCACTGCCGCCCATGATCGACTGCAATTCGCAGCGGATCAGTGCCAGCACCCGCTCGCGCACGCTGCCAGCCTCGGCCAGTTCGGCACGCATCAGCGCGGTGTTGTAATGGATGGTCTCCTGCATCACGGCCCGCAGGATGTCGTCCTTGCTCTTGAAGTGATGAAAGATGCTGCCGGATTGAATGCCTACCGCGCCGGCCAGGTCACGCACCGTGGTGCGCTCGTAACCCTTGTTGCGAAACAGGTGCGCGGCGGTCTGCAACAGCTTGCCCCGGGCACTCTCGGGGTCGGTCACTTGCCCGCTGGCGATCAGCTCGCGCACGACCTGCAAGGCTTTTTGCTCGTCCACCGGTGTTCTCCTACAGTCACATCGATCAATAGCTGAGCCTAACCCGCAATACCGGCTATGGCGCGCGCAATTTAAGCCCCTCACCGCCACCAAGCAAGCGCTTGGGCAGAAGAATCCATTGGCCCATTTACAAACCAAGCGCTTGCTTGGTAGCCTCCTCGCAGTTCTTTCCTCGAGAGCCCTGTCATGACCAAGACCGTAAGAATCGGCTGCGCCAGCGCCTTCTGGGGCGACACCAGCAGCGCCGCCGGGCAATTGGTAGAAGGCGGCCACCTGGATTACCTGGTGTTCGACTACCTGGCCGAGATCACCTTGTCGATCATGGCCGGGGCCCGCATGAAGGACCCGGCTCAGGGATATGCCACGGACTTCATCGAGGTGCTCAGGCCCCTGCTGGCGTCGATCCATCAGCAGGGAGTGCGGGTCATCAGCAACGCCGGCGGGGTCAACCCACAGGCCTGTGCCCGAGCGCTACAGGCCGCCTGCGAGCAGGCCGGGGTGCCACTGAAGATCGCCGTGCTGCTGGGGGACGACCTGCAACCGCAGTTCAAGCAACTGAGCGACGGCGCAATCGAGGAGATGTTCAGCGGCGCACCGCTGCCGCCGATGTGCGTCTCGATCAACGCCTACCTCGGTGCCCCCGGCATCGTCGAGGCCTTGCGCCTGGGCGCGGATATCGTGATCACCGGGCGCGGCGTCGACAGCGCCGTGGTCAGCGCCGCCCTGGTGCATGAGTTCGCCTGGTCCTGGCAGGATTACGACCGCCTGGCCCAGGCCGCCCTCGCCGGGCACATCATCGAATGCGGTGCCCAGTGCAGCGGTGGCAACTTCACCGACTGGCGCGAGGTGCCGGACTACGAGCACATAGGTTTTCCCATTGTGGAAGTCGGCGCCGACGGCCACTTCGTCGTCAGCAAGGTCGCGGGAACCGGCGGGCTGATCAGCCCACTGACGGTGGGTGAACAACTGCTGTACGAAATCGGCAACCCACAGGCTTATCTACTTCCTGATGTGGTGTGCGACTTTTCCCAGGTTGAACTGCATCAACAAGGCCCGAATGCCGTGGGCGTCCAGGGCGCCCGGGGCCTGCCCCCCAGCCACCAGTACAAGGTCAGCGCCACCTACCCGGACGGTTTCCGCTGCACTGCCAGTTGCCTGATGGCCGGCATCGACGCGGTGGCCAAGGCGCGCCGGGTCAGCCAGGCGATCATCGACAAGACCGGCGAAATGTTCACCCAGCGCGGTTGGGGTCCCTACAGCGAAGTGAACATCGAGTTGCTGGGCAGCGAGGCCACCTATGGCCCCCATGGCCGGCGCCAGGACAGCCGCGAAGTGGTGATCAAGCTCGCCGTGCGCCACCCGAACAAGGCCGCCCTGGTGCTGTTTTCCCGGGAGATCGCCCAGGCCGCCACTGGCATGGCCCCGGGGCTGACCGGGATCGTCGGCGGACGGCCGACGGTGTACCCGGTGATTCGCCTGTTCTCCTTCCTGCTGGCCAAGGACGCCTGCCGATTGGAGATCGATTTCGCCGGCCAGCGCCACCCCTGCCCCTTGCCCGCGGAGCACGAGACGCAGGCCTGCGCCCTGCCCGCTGCGCACCCGCTGCCCACGCCCCAGGGCCGCCCGGATGCTAGCGTGCCCCTGATGAAACTGGCGGTGGCGCGCTCCGGCGACAAGGGCAACCACAGCAACATCGGCGTGCTGGCGCGCCACCCCGACTACCTGCCCTGGATCGCCGAGGCGCTGACCCCCGAAGTGCTGGTGGACTGGATGGGGCATGTGCTCGACCCCATCCACGGCCGGGTGCAGCGCTGGTACCTGCCGGGCACCCACAGCCTCAACTTCCTGCTGGAAAACGCCCTCGGCGGTGGGGGGGTCGCCAGCCTGCGCATCGACCCGCAGGGCAAGGCCTTCGCCCAGCAGTTGCTGGAAATCCAGATCCCGGTGCCCCAGCGCATCGCCGACGCCGTCAACTAAAGGAGCTGCCGTGGTGTACGACTCGATCTTCAAAGCGCAACTGTTCGCCGGCCAGACCATCCTCGTCACCGGCGGCGGCAGTGGCATCGGCCGCTGCACCGCCCATGAGCTCGCCGCCCTGGGTGCCCAGGTGCTGCTGGTGGGACGCAAGGCGGAAAAACTGCAAAAGGTCGCCGGCGAGATTGCCGAGGACGGCGGCAAGGCCGACTGGCAAGCCTGCGACATTCGCGACGAGGAAGCGGTCAAGGCCCTGGTCGGCCAACTGATCGAGCGCTTTGGTCCGATTCATGGCCTGGTGAACAACGCCGGCGGCCAATACCCCGCGCCCCTGGCCTCGATCAACCAGAAGGGTTTCGAGACCGTGCTGCGCACCAACCTGGTGGGCGGCTTCCTGATGGCCCGGGAAGTGTTCAACCAATCCATGAGCCGGCACGGCGGCAGCATCGTCAACATGCTCGCCGACATGTGGGGCGGCATGCCCGGCATGGGCCACTCCGGCGCCGCGCGCTCGGGGATGGACAACTTCACCAAGACCGCCGCCTACGAATGGGGCCATGCCGGGGTGCGGGTCAATGCCGTGGCGCCGGGCTGGATCGCTTCCAGCGGCATGGACACCTATGAAGGCGCGTTCAAGGCGGTGATCCCCACCCTGCGCGAGCATGTGCCGCTCAAGCGCATCGGCACCGAGTCGGAGGTCAGCGCGGCCATCGTCTTCCTGCTCAGCCCCGGCGCAGCCTTTATCAGCGGCAGCACCCTGCGCATCGACGGCGCCGCCAGCCTGGGCAGCCGCGCCTGGCCCCTGGGCAAGGCGCGCCACAGCGAGTCGTACAACGGCTTTCACCGCGCCTACCTGCCCGACGTACTCAAGGGCGAGGAATAATCCATGCCGGTGATCCAGTCCCAACTCGCCCCCCACAGCCCACAGTTCGCCCAGAATCGCCAGGCCATGCTGGCGGGCCTGCAACAGTTGCAGCACCTGCAGCAGAACCTCCTGGACAAGGCTGCCGAGGCCAAGGCCAAGTTCGACCAGCGCGGGCAGTTGCTGCCCCGGGAACGCCTCAACCTGCTGCTCGATCCGGGCGCGCCCTTTCTCGAACTGGCGGGCCTGGCCGGCTACAAACTGCACGACGACAAGGACGGCAGCCAGGCCGGCGGCGGCCTGATCGCCGGCATCGGTTACGTGTGCGGGGTGCGCATGCTGGTGGTGGCCAACAACAGCGCGATCAAGGGCGGGACCATTTCCCCCAGCGGCCTGAAAAAATCCCTGCGCCTGCAGCAGATCGCCATGGAGAACAAGCTGCCAGCGGTGACCCTGGCGGAAAGCGGCGGGGCCAACCTCAACTACGCCGCGGAAATTTTCGTCGAGGGGGCACGCAGTTTCGCCAACCAGGCGCGGATGTCGGCCATGGGCCTGCCACAGATCACGGTGGTCCACGGTTCGGCCACCGCCGGCGGCGCCTATCAGCCCGGGCTCTCGGACTACGTGGTGGTGGTGCGTGGCAAGGCCAAGCTGTTCCTTGCCGGGCCGCCGCTGCTCAAGGCCGCCACCGGTGAGGTGGCCACCGATGAAGAACTGGGGGGCGCCGAAATGCACGCCCAGGTGGCCGGCACCGCCGAGTACCTGGCAGAGAACGACGCCGACGGCATCCGCATCGTCCGCGAGATCGTCAGCCTGTTGCCATGGAACGCGCAGCTGCCGGTGCAACCGCCGCGGTCCTGGAACGAACCGCTGTACCCCATCGACGAGTTGCTGGGGCTGATTCCCGACGACCCGAAAAAACCCTATGACGCTCGGGAAATCGTCGCCCGCCTGGCGGACGGCTCGCAGTTCCTGGAGTTCAAGGGCGAGTTCGACGCGCAAACCCTCTGCGGTCACTTGCAGATCCAGGGCCGAGCCTGCGGCTTTATCGGCAACAACGGCCCGATCACTCCCCAGGGCGCAAGCAAGGCCGCGCAGTTCATCCAGCTGTGCGATCAGAGCCGTACCCCGCTGCTGTTCTTCCACAACACCACCGGGTTCATGGTGGGCACCGAATCGGAGCAGCAAGGGGTGATCAAGCACGGGGCGAAGCTGATCCAGGCGGTGGCCAATGCCCGGGTGCCGAAGCTGACCATCGTCGTCGGCGGCTCCTACGGGGCCGGCAACTACGCAATGTGCGGCCGAGGCCTGGACCCGCGCTTCATCTTCGCCTGGCCCAACAGCCGCACCGCAGTGATGGGCGGCGCCCAGGCTGGCAAGGTGCTGCGCATCGTCACCGAAGCCAAGCATGCGAAGAACGGCCAGGAGGCCGATCCGAAGATGCTCGACATGCTGGAGCAAGTCACCGCGCAGAAGCTCGACAGCCAGTCCACCGCCCTGTACGGCAGTGCCAACCTGTGGGACGACGGGCTGATCGATCCGCGGGACACCCGCACCCTGCTCGGTTACCTGCTGGACATCTGCCACGAGGCCGAGCAGCGCACCTTACAGCCCAACAGTTTCGGCGTGGCGCGTTTTTGACAGGGATTTACGCGGTCTGACCCAACTTCAGGAGAACAATAATGATCTTCACCCAGGAACACGAAGAACTGCGGCGCACGGTGCGCAATTTTGTCGACCGCGAAATCAACCCCCACGTCGAAGAATGGGAGAAAGCCGGGCGCTTCCCGATTCACGAGATTTTCCGCAAGGCCGGCGACCTCGGGCTGCTGGGCATCTCCAAGCCGGAAAAATTCGGCGGCATGGGCCTGGACTACAGCTATTCCATCGTCGCCGCCGAGGAATTCGGCACCATCCATTGCGGTGGCATTCCGATGTCCATCGGCGTGCAGACCGACATGTGCACCCCGGCCCTGGCGCGCTTCGGCTCCGATGAGCTGCGCGACGAGTTCCTGCGCCCGGCCATCAGCGGCGAGCAGGTCGGCTGCATCGGCGTCTCCGAAGTCGGTGCCGGCTCCGACGTCGCCGGGCTCAAGACCCACGCCCGCAAGGACGGCGACGACTACGTGATCAACGGCAGCAAGATGTGGATCACCAACTCCCCCAGCGCCGACTTCATCTGCCTCCTGGCCAACACCTCGGACGACAAGCCCCACGTCAACAAGTCGCTGATCATGGTGCCGATGAACACCCCCGGCATCAGCCTCAGCTCGCACCTGGACAAGCTCGGCATGCGCAGCTCGGAAACTGCCCAGGTGTTTTTCGACAACGTGCGGGTGCCCCAGCGCAACCGCATCGGCCACGAAGGCGCCGGCTTCATGATGCAGATGCTGCAGTTCCAGGAGGAGCGGCTGTTCGGCGCGGCCAACATGATCAAGGGCCTGGAGTACTGCGTCGACAGCACCATCGAGTACTGCAAGGAGCGCCGGACCTTCGGCAACCCGCTGATCGACAACCAGGTGATCCACTTCCGCCTGGCTGAGCTGGCCACCGAAATCGAGTGCCTGCGGGCCCTGGTGTACCAGGCCACCGAACAGTATGTGCGGGGCCAGGATGTGACCCGCCTGGCCTCGATGGCCAAGCTCAAGGCCGGACGCCTGGGCCGCGAGGTCAGCGACAGCTGCCTGCAGTACTGGGGCGGCATGGGCTTCATGTGGGACAACCCGGTGGCCCGGGCCTACCGCGACGTGCGCCTGGTGTCCATCGGCGGCGGCGCCGACGAGATCATGCTGGGGATCATCTGCAAGCTCATGGGCATTCTGCCGGGGAAGAAAAAATGATCAGCCTGCCCTCCTGCGAAACCCTGCTACTGGAAGCCGCCGGTGGCGTCCTGCGCATTACCCTGAACCGCCCCGACAGCCGCAACGCCATGAGCCTGCAGATGGTCGGCGAGCTGCGGGCAGTATTCGCTGCCGTACGCGACCAGCGCCGCCTGCGGGCGGTGCTGATCAGCGGCAGCGGCGGGCACTTCTGCGCCGGTGGCGATATCAAGGACATGGCCGCCGCCCGGGCCCATGGCAGCAGTGCCCATCGCACGCTGAACCGGGCTTTCGGCACCTTGCTGGAAGAGGCGCAACGCTTGCCCCAGGTGCTGATCTGCGTGCTTCAGGGCGCGGTCCTGGGTGGCGGTTTCGGCCTGGCCTGCGTCAGCGATATCGCCATCAGTGACGCCCAGGCCCAATTCGGCCTGCCGGAAACCAGCCTTGGCCTGCTGCCCGCGCAGATCGCCCCGTTCGTGGTCCAGCGCATCGGCCTGACCCAGGCCCGGCGCCTGGCCCTGACCTCCGTGCGTTTCGATGGCCGCGAAGCCGAGCGCCTGGGACTGGTGCACTTCGTCGAACACGGCGCGCCAGCCCTGGAGGAACGCCTGCAGCAGCAACTGGCCCAAGTGCTGCGCTGCGCACCCGGAGCCAACGCTGCCACCAAGGCCCTGCTCCTGGCCAGCGTCGAACAGCCCCTGGGGCCCTTGCTCGACCAGGCCGCCGAAGACTTCGCCAATGCGGTCACCGCAGAGGAAGGCATCGAGGGCACCCTGGCGTTCGTGCAAAAACGCAAGCCGGCCTGGGCCGGTTGACGCCTGCCAGCGGCCCATGCCCGCGTCGCCATCACACCGATTTCAGGGAGCCATCGATGCCCGCCTTCACCAAGATCCTGATTGCCAACCGTGGCGAAATCGCCTGCCGCATCCAGCGTACCGCCCAGGCCCTGGGCTATCGCACGGTGGCGGTGTTCAGCGACGCCGACGCCGATGCCCCGCATGTGCAGATGGCCGACGAAGCCGTGCACATCGGCCCCTCGGCAGTGCAACAGTCCTACCTCAACAGCGCGGCGCTCCTCGACGCAGCCCGGCGCAGCGGCGCCGATGCGATTCACCCGGGGTACGGCTTTCTTTCGGAAAACGCCGAGTTCGCCGCGGCCTGTGACAGCGCCGGCCTGGTGTTCATCGGCCCCAGCGCCGCGGCCATCGAATTGATGGGCAGCAAGCGTCGCTCCAAGCTCGCCATGCTCGAAGCCGGCGTGCCCTGCATCCAGGGCTACCAGGGCGAAGCGCAGGATGATCTCACCCTGCAGCGCGAGGCACAGCGCATCGGCTACCCGTTGATGATCAAGGCCAGCGCCGGGGGCGGTGGACGCGGTATGCGCCTGGTGCATCAACCGGAGCAACTGCTGGAGCACATCCGCACGGCACGCTCCGAAGCCCTGCATGCCTTCGGCAGTGATGAGCTGATCCTGGAACAGGCGCTGATCGAGCCGCGGCATGTGGAAATGCAAGTGTTCGGCGACCAGCATGGGCAACTGATCTACCTGGGTGAACGGGACTGCTCGATCCAGCGCCGACACCAGAAGGTCATCGAAGAGGCGCCCTGCCCGGTGATGACCGAGGCACTGCGCCAGGCCATGGGCGAGGCGGCCCTCAAGGCCGGACGCGCGGTGGATTATGTCGGCGCCGGCACCGTGGAGTTCCTGCTGGACGCCCGTGGGCAATTCTATTTCCTGGAGATGAACACTCGCCTGCAGGTGGAACACCCGGTCACCGAATTGATCACGGGCCTGGACCTGGTGGCCCTGCAACTGCAGGTGGCGGCCGGCGAACCCTTGCCGCTGTCCCAGGAACAAGTCGTGCTCAGAGGCCACGCCATCGAAGTGCGCCTGTATGCCGAGGACCCGGCGCAGAACTTCCTGCCACAGACCGGCCAGGTGCTGCGCTGGGAGCCCGCGCCCGGCGTGCGTACCGACCACGGCCTGCAGGAGGGCCAGTGGATCAGCCCGTTCTACGACCCGATGCTGGGCAAGCTGATCGCCCACGGTGCCACCCGCGAAGAAGCACGACGCAAGCTGCTGCGCGGGGTCGAGGACTGTGTGCTGCTGGGCCTTGAGAGCAACCGCCGGCTCCTGGCCAACCTGCTCAGGCATCCGCTGTTCGCCAGCGGCCAATTCAGCACCGCCTTCATCGCCGAACATTTCGCCGATGATCCGAGCCTGCAACCCCGGGTCCCCAGTGCCGAGGAGCTGGCCATCGCCGCTGCGCTCTTCTATCACCATAGCGCCAGCGCTCACGGCTCGACCCTACGCGGCTGGCGCAACCCGGCCAGCGTGCCGCTGGATTACCGCCTCGGCCTGAATGAGCAGCTGTGGTCACTGCAACTGAGCACTCAGGCATTGGGCCGGTTGCGGGTGCAGCAGGCAGAACAAGGCTTCGATCTCAAGGTACTGGGGGCCGACGGTCGCCGGACCACGCTGGAGATCAATGGGCTTCGCCGGCACTGCGCCTATCGACTGGAGGCCGGAGAGTTGTGGCTGAACAGCGCCAACGGCAGCCTGCACCTAGAGGACCGCACCCATGCCCCGGTACTGGGGCAGCAGGGAGTTCACAGCGGCACCCTCAAGGCGCCCATGGACGGGGCGATTGTCGACGTGCTGGTGAGCGAGGGCATGCGCGTCAGCAAGGGCCAGCTGTTGCTGGTGCTGGAAGCGATGAAGATGGAACACCCGCTCAAGGCCGGGATCGATGGGGTGATCACCCGGGTCCAGGTCAACCTGGGCGACCAGGTGAAGAACCGACAGATACTCGTGGAAGTGGAATAACCCGGCGCCAGGGCCCGATCGAACGAGCGGTTCCCCGAAGGAGCAGCTATATAGAAGTGCGGTGAGCCGACCGTTCCGGCCGGCGCCTGGCAGCAGGAGTATGAAGATGCGCTACAGCCCGGAACAGGCCCATCGGTTGGCACAGCGCCTGGCCGTGCGGGCCGGAGCCAGCCTTGCAGTGGCCGACTCATTGGCCGCCGCCACGGTAGCCGCCGAGCTCGCGGGGCGGCCGGCGCTGGGCTTCTGTCATCTGCTGGACTACCTCGGGGCCTTGCGCTGTGGACGAATCGCCGCCACGGTCGAGCCGCGCCTGGAGTTCCCGGCGCCGGCCCTGATTCGCCTGGACGCCCTCGGCGGTATCGCCCAACTGGGGTTCGACCGGGCCTTCGATGAACTGTGCCATCGCGCCAACCACTACGGCATCAGCCTGCTGGCCCAGCACAACAGCTATACCGCAGGCGAGCTCGGCTACTACACCCGACGCCTGGCCAATGCCGGGTTGGTGTGTTTTGCCGCCACCAACGGTCCGGCCCTGATGGGCACCGGCCATTGCCGGGAAGCGGTGTACTGCACCAACCCGCTGTCCTTTGCCGCTCCGGTCAGCGGCGACTCTGCGCTGGTGATCGACCAGGCCTCCAGCGCCACGGCTTTCGTCAACCTGCGCCAGGCCGCCGAGGACGGCACGCCGATTCCTCCCGACTGGGCGCTGGACCGCCACGGCCGCCCGACCACCGATGCCCGTGAAGCGATCAATGGCCTGCTGCTGGCCTTCGGCGGCGCGCGCGGGGCAAATATCGCGCTGATGGTCGAAGTGCTGGCTGCCGGATTGACCGGTGCCCACTGGTCGCTGGATGCCCCCTCCTTCACCGATGGCAGCCAGAGCCCCGGCGCCGGGTTGTTGATCATCGCCCTGCAGCCGCAGTTGCTGGCACAGGACTTCACCACACGCCTGGGCGAGCAGTTGCAGCGCCTGGCGGAAAAAGGCATTCATGTGCCCGGCCGGCAAGCTGGCAGCCCCGACATCGAGTTGGCCGACACCCTGCTCAATGAGCTGGAAAGCGCCTCCCATGACCCTGCCTGAGCCGTCCGCGCCATTCCATGCCTGGCGTGACGCCAGCTCGGTGGCCTCAGCCTTGCGCTCCCCTGGCCAACCTCGCTGACCGGGACCCGGCATTTTTCCGCGACCAGCGCCGAAGCAGGCCAGCCAACAAACCTCGACAGCCCCTAGGCGGATGCCTCGGCTTTGGCTACGCTCAAGCCTCATCAGGATGTCGAAGGCTGGAATTTGTGATGCCCCACTGGCTGGTAATAGATCTGGAAGCCACGACGGATGAAGGGGGCTGGCCGTTGAGCGAGATGGAAATCATTGAAATCGGCGCCACCCTGGTCAACCGCCAGGGCCGAGAACAAGACCACTTCCAGCGTTTCGTCCGACCCTTGCGCCGCCCCATGCTGACACCGTTCTGCCGCGAACTGACCCACATCACTCAGGCCAATATCGACAGCGCGGCTCCCCTGAGCGAGGTCTGGGCGCTGTTCGAACGCTGGCTGGGCCAGCATCAGCCACGCCTGGAAGGCTGGGCCAGCTGGGGTGACTACGACCGCCGGCAACTGCAACTGGAATGGCACAACCAGCAGTTGCACAGCCTGCTCAACGATGTCCCGCACATGAACCTCAAGCAGCGCTTCGCCAAGGCCCGGCGCCTGGAGCGGCCCCTGGGCCTGAACGCCGCGCTGCAACTGGCCGGCATGCAGTTCAATGGGCAACAGCATCGGGCCCTGGAGGATGCGCGCAATACGGCGCGCTTATTACCGTTGATTCTTCCCGGTTGATCTACGCCAGTAGCAGGTGACGGCCATTTGGGCCTTGTGCATACTGGCCGACCTTTTTGACCCTTTCTTGAGGAATCGCCCATGTTTAAAGTCAACGAGTACTTCGACGGCACCGTCAAGTCGATTGCCTTCGGCACGGCCGAAGGCCCGGCCACCATTGGCGTCATGGCCCCGGGCGAATACGAATTCGGTACGGCGCAGCGGGAAATCATGCACGTGGTCTCCGGCGCGCTGACCGTCAAGCTGCCCGACAGCGCCGACTGGGAAACCTTTCCTGCCGGCAGCCAGTTCAATGTGCCGGCCAACAGCAAGTTCCAGCTCAAGGTCGCCGTGGACACCGCCTACCTGTGCGAGTACCGCGGCTGATCGAGCCGCTGCCTGAGCATCAAAAAAAATGCCCGCCTCCAAGGAGACGGGCATTTTTCATGGTGGCATCAGGGTCATTCCAGGACCGTCACCGCCATCCCCACCTGCAAGCGGCCCGCCGTATCGTTGACCAGGTTCTGGCCGAACATCGCACCGTCCTCCCGGGCCCGGTATTTCTGCAGGGTCGCCAGGGGCTCGCGATCGGCACTGCGCTCGCCGGTCTGCGGGTCGATGGTGGTGAGGATGCAGCGCGAGCATGACTTGACCAGGCGAAACTCGACCTCGCCGATGCGGATCCGCTTCCAGCCGTCCTCGGCAAAGGCCGCGCTGCCCTCGATCACCAGGTTGGGCCGAAAGCGCAGCATTTCCAGGGGCCGTCCGACCCGACTCGACAGGTCTTCAAGGGAGGCCTGGCCAATCAGCAGCAACGGAAAACCATCAGCGAACGCCACCTGGTCATCGTCCTTGCCGTAGCCAGCGGCGGTGGTCCGGGCCCGCTCCAGGGGCACATGCACCAGGCGGGTCGGCTTGCCGATGAAGCGGCTCACCCATTCTCCTGCCTCATCGCCGGCATCAGGCACCCGCAGGGTGTCTTGCCAGATGGTCACGCCACGCAAAGGGGCATCGCTAGCCGGTAGCGGCACATCAAGGGCATTGAAGCCGGAAGCCTCAAGAGTCAGGCCACCCTGGTCATTCCACAGGGCTGATAACTGGCTCATTCGCGCCACGGCGCGCTGGGTCAGAAAGCGCCCACTGGCCTCATCCACCAGCATCCAGCGGCGATCCCCTTCCAGCCCGAGCTTGTCCAGGCTGATCTGTTGCAGGGTTTCGCCCCGGGCGGATTTCAACGGGTATCGATAAAGCGCGCTAAGACGCATGTCCAGCTCCCTGTGTGGGCAAAGCGCTCACCCTATACCAGGGCTCCGATGAAACAAAGGAGCACGATCGGCCTCAGGCATGCGCAGCACTCAGGCACCGACTTCATCGAGCATCAGGCGCTGGCGGACCACGTCCACCAGCTTGTCCGGCTGGAATTTGGAGAGGAAGTTGTCGCAACCGACTTTCTTCACCATGGATTCGTTGAAGCTGCCGGACAGCGACGTGTGCAGGACCACGTAGAGCCCGCGCAGGCGTGGGTCGTTGCGGATCTCGGTGGTCAGGCGGTAGCCGTCCATTTCCGGCATTTCCGCGTCGGTGAACACCATCAGCAGCTTGTCGGTCATCTCGACCCCGGTATCGGCCCAGGCCTTGAGCATGTTCAGGGCCTTGAGGCCATCGCTGGCGATGTGCATCTTCACCCCCAACTGGCCCAGGGTGTCGCGCAATTGCGAGAGCGCCACGTTGGAGTCGTCCACCAGCAGCACCTCACGGCCGCGGGCACGCTCCAGGACCGGGTCCTCGAGTTTTTCCCGGGAGACCTTGGCGTTGTAGGGAACGATTTCCGCCAGCACCTTCTCCACGTCGATGATTTCCACCAACTGGTCATCGACCTTGCTGATCGCCGTCAGGTAATGCTGGCGCCCGGCGCTGGTGGGCGGCGGCATGATGGCTTCCCAGTTCATGTTGACGATGCGGTCCACGCCGCCGACCAGGAACGCCTGCACCGAGCGGTTGTACTCGGTGACGATGATGGTGCTGTTCGGCCCCGGAATCAGCGGGCGCATGCCGATGGCCTGGGACAGGTCGATGACCGGCAGGGTCTGGCCACGCAGGTTGACCACGCCACAGACGAACGGGTGGCGCTGGGGCATCAGGGTCAGTTTCGGCAGTTGCAGGACTTCCTGGACCTTGAACACGTTGATCGCGAACAACTGTCGACCGGCCAGGCGGAACATGAGGATTTCCAGGCGATTCTCACCCACCAGCTGGGTGCGTTGATCTACCGTGTCGAGAATGCCGGCCATTAATGACTCCTGGGCTTGTTCTGATGAATTCACTAAAGACTGATATCGGCCGGATGCGCCGTATCTTGACCCGCATGCAAATTGCCACACGATGCCATTGATGTCACATTAACATCATGGTTTACTGACGCGGTCAATTCAGCAGCACTACCCTGCGACGGCGAGACCTCTATCTCGGCGCTAAGTTCCTGCGCCTAGGGGATTCCCCTATCAACAATCAGGACCAGCCTGATATTCGCAATATCCAATAGCCATTAATGTGACGCCATTCTCATTGCATGAATGGAGTCAGGCTTTTGTTTTTGATCGCAGAAAGGTGGCCCAGCACCCTTTCAAGCCTAAACCCCCACGCCCCTCAAGCCCCGGCACATACGCTTCGCCGTGCTGCAGCCGACACGTGGGCAGCGTTCGAAAACAATCCAAATCAGCTTTCGCGACAGCCTGCGGTCGCTGCAAAGAAAACAGATTTATCCTATATCCAATTGCAAAAATCGCGCTTTACCTTAAACCCGTTCAGCCAACGCCCTATCCCCCCATCGGACACGACGTCATGGAGATAAGCATGCTAGAGGACGGCCACAAGTGCGTTACCCCCCTGCCCGAGTTCTTGCTTGAAGCCCAGACGCTGCTCGCCAAATCAGAGGACTGCCTGAATCATCTGCATCTGATCAGGAATGACGAGGAAGCCATCAACTGCCTGCTCAACACCCTGCTACGCCTGGCTCAGGCCGCAGCCCACAGCGCCATCCAGCCGGTGTCCGAGTTCTCCCTGCGCATCCATGTCCTGCTCAAACGCCCAGAGCACCCGCTGGACCTCAACGACACCCTCCTCGATGCACTGAAAAGCTGCCTGACACTGATGGCCTGGCAACTGGAACTGATCGACCCGCAAAACGGACAGCTCAATCTGGATGACACCGAGCAGGTCATGCTGATCGAAGAGCTGGCAGGTCAGGTGGCACAGAACTGCACCTGCGCATACCCCTCCTGCAATCATTAGAAGTTGTAACTCCCCCTGCCAGGTGACAGATAACAACTCCGGTCAACCAGTGAAAAATCAATAAGCAATTGGGCCGGCGGGCAAGCCTTCGGTCGTTATTGAATATTTCATACCCAAGAGCGACATCACCGAGCAAAGCCCCCTAACTTCGACCCTGCCCGGGACATGCAGTTACAAAACATGCAGCCCCGTGAAGCCCGGATTAATAGCGCTTTCCACGACCATCCGGGGCTGGATAGAGCGCACAGGACTCATGTGTCGCGGGCCCATATTCCTGACTCTAAAGACATATATACCTGTGCGTATAAACGCGACCAACGGTATCTTCGGTGGTATTATGCCGCGCATAAACGGACACACTTAATGGCACATTGATTTCAATGTCGGCAATCACTACCCGCCACTACAAGATAGGCCGAGAGTATTGATTGAAACCGGGCATTCAAAATACAGCGTTACTCAAACAAGCCCCGTCATCCACGTTGGACCGGGCTCTTCGCAGCGAACATTCATTGGCTCCATCCGCTATGTACGCCAGCCTCAAGTCATTCTTCACTTGGCCTCCCTCCCGTGATCATCTTCGCTGGCTCAGCCTCTTGCTGTGCTCCTGCTCGGCATTGGCCACGGTGTGGGTCTATTGCCAGGGCCAACCCCTGCCCCTGGCACTGCTGGCCCTCAATGTAGCGGCCCTGGCCTGCATCTGGATGCAATACGGCTCTTCGCGCAAGTCCATCCGGTTTCTGCCTCAGGAGCTCGCCGAGCGCCTGCTGGAAGTCAAAGAAAATGAACGCCACCGCCTCAGTCGCGAACTTCACGATGACATCGGCCAGTTGCTGACCGCAGCCAAGCTGCAGACCGACTGGCTCAAGCGGCGCCTGCCGGATGACCTGCAGGAACACTGCACGGTGCTCGGCACCACCCTGGAAGAAACCCTGGCCAAGGTGCGTGACGTCTCCGCCATTCTTCATCCCCGGCAACTGGCCAGTCTCGGACTGGAAGCCAGCCTGCGCGCCCATCTGCTCAAGACTCTGGAGAACACCTCGGTGCACTGGAGCCTGGAATGCCGCCAGCGCCTGGCGGGAATCCCGGAGGAAATGGCCGTCGCCGCATTTCGCATCACCCAGGAAGCGGTGACCAACATGCTGCGCCACGCCCAGGCAAAGAACCTGCTGGTACGCGTACAACGCCTGCCGGAAGGGCTTTCCCTGTTCATCAGCGATGACGGCCTGGGATTTGCCCCGGCCAGCAACCCTGGCGCCCAGGGTCAGCGCGGCATGGCCGGCATGCAGGAACGTATCAGCCAGCTGGGGGGCACCCTCACGGTCACCAGCGAGGCCGACCACGGCACCCAGATCGAAGCACTCTTTCCCTGGGCCCCTCGCACCCTGGAGCGGGCCAGTACGAATAAGGTTTTACATTGACCTGTAATTTACTCTTGGTGGATGACCACTCGCTCATCCGGGCTGGCGTGCGCGCCCTGGTCATGGACATTCCCGGATACGCGGTGATCGGTGAGGCCGATGACGGTGCTCACCTACTGGACATGGTCGAGGAGCTGCAGCCGGACATTATCCTCCTGGACCTGTCGATGAAGCGCACCGGCGGCCTCGACGCCCTGCGTCAGCTCAAGGCGCTGCACCCGCAGAGCAAGGTGCTGATTCTCTCCATGCACACCGACCCGAACCTGATCATGCAGGCCCTGGAGTCTGGCGCCCACGGCTACCTGCTCAAGGACACCACTGCTACCGAACTCGAACACGCACTTGAAGCGCTGCGCAACAACGAGCGCTACCTGAGCCCGGCCATCGCTCACACGGTGATCAACCAGGCCCTGACCCGGGCCCAGAAAAGCCAGCCGCAGCCCGTGGAGAACCACAACCTGACTGGCCGCCAGCTGGAAATCCTGCGCCTGATCGTCCGCGGCAAATCCACCCGGGAGATCGCCCTGGGACTGGGCCTGAGCATCAAGACCGTGGAAACCCACCGCTCACAGATCATGAAGCGCCTGCAGATATTCGATGTGGCCGGGCTGGTGCTGTTCGCCGTGCGCGAGCGCATCATCAGCCTCGACGACTGACTCAGCGCCCCCCGCCGAGCAAGGGCGAATCCGCCGGCAGATGCACCTGCAAGGCCGCCGGGCGCGCACTGAAGCGCAGCCTGTCGCCCTGCAGCGGCTCGCCATCGAGGTTGATATCCAGCCCTCGCGATGCCTTGATCTCGACCCAGGGCAAACGCGCCCGGACAAACAGATTGTCGATCCCCAGCCCCCCCGCCAGCAGGTTTTTCAGGGTGCCCACCAGCTCCTGGGGCGCCGGCAGGATGCTGATATCGAGCAAGCCATCATCGGCCAGGGCCCCCGGGCACAACTCATGCCCTCCCCCGGCTTGCCGACCGTTGCCGATGCCCAAGGCCAGCAGTTCGCCTCGCCAGTGGAAGTCCGGCCCCTGCAACTCGCCATAGGCGGCACTCAGTTCCGCGAAACGCGACAGCCCGGTGAACAGATAGGCCGCGCCCCCCAGGACTTTCTTCAGGTCCTCCGAAGTATTGGCTGTGACCTGGCTGCCAAAACCGCCGGTGGCCATGTTGAGAAACATCTGCCCGTCGACCTCTCCAAGGTCGATTGCCCGCGCCGGTACATCCAGCAGGTCAAGGGCTGCAGCGGGCTCCAGGGGCACGCCGGCGGCCCGGGCAAAGTCATTGGCAGTACCCAGCGGCAGCAGCACCAGGCTGGCCGGGGCCGCAGCATTGGCCAGGGCCTCGGCAATGTCACGCAATGTACCGTCGCCCCCTCCGGCAATCAGCTGGGTATGGCCGGCAGCCAGGGCTTCAGCCACCAGGCGCTGGGCGTCCCCTGCCTCCCAGGTCAGGCGTACCGCCAACTCCCAGCCGGCCGCACGCTTGGCCTCGACCGCGGCGCGCACCTCCTCGTTGAGGGCCTGTTTACCGTGCAGTATCAATAGCGCCTTGCGCTTACTCATCAGCCATGACTCCCCTGTGTGACTGCATCAAGGATGTTGACCTTGCAGGGTAGGGAAAAAGTCTGTGGTCACGCTTTATTTTTTTCCGAAGCCGGTCTGGCCCACCCTCCCGAGCAATTGCAGGGGGCTGCGGGGCACTGAAAATTTTCTTCTGTCGGTTGGCCAGCGTTCGATTAGCCAGCCGCTGTTTCATGAGCTTTACTCAGCCAAGTCGTTTGGATGAGGAAGTGCAGGCCAGCGCGCTGGCCGACGCAGGGGAGCCTCTTGAGTAGGCACAAGTCCCTGCTTTCCCAGTGAATGCCAGCCACGCCAGGGAAGGAGTCGACGTGGTTTTATTCGGTGTCGGGAACGGACAAAGTGAAGGAATGGTTACGAACTTCCTCGCAGTCTTTCCAGTCAACCGGTGTGCCTTGGATCGAGGGATTTTGATCTTATGCGGTTGCAACCTGTAGACAGCCTGTTACTGACCCGACCCAGCATGGTCGAGTACTTCCTCCTTGGCATCCGCCTGGTCCATGGAATGACCGCGATCCTTCCCGGATTGCTGCTGGTCCTGCTGTCGAACAACCACCTGGGGCAGTTGAAAAGCGACCTGCCGACCCTGTTGTTCTTCGGTGTCATCAGCGTCCTGATCTTCCAGGCCCTGGGGGTCTATGCCGAGTCGATATTCAGCAACAAGCTGCGCTTCCAGCTGACCCTGTTTGCCTGGGCATCGTCCTTCTGCGTATTGCTGTTCATGCATCACTCGATGCAGATATTCAGCGATATCAGCAATCCCGAGCTGCTGGCCTGGTTCATCGGCAGTTTCCTGCTGTTCGGCATTGAGCGCCTGATTCTCCTGACCCTGTTCCAGCAACTGATGCAACGCGGGGTGTTTCTGCAGAACGCCGTGATCCTCGGCGCCACGGAAAACGGCCAGCGCCTGGCCGAATACCTGGCGCAGCACCAGGACATTCGTTCCGGGGTCATCGGTTTCATCGATGACCGCATCGGCCGCTTGCCCAAGACCCTGTGCAATCTGCCGCTGCTGGGCAACTCCAATGACCTGGAGCAGTTGATTCGCGGGGAAAAGGTCACCCAAGTCCTGGTGGCGCTGCCCTGGTCCGCGGAAAACCGCATGGCCTACGTGATTCGCGAGCTGCGCCGGCTGCCGGTGAACGTGCTGCTGGTACCCGACATGGTGGCGTTCAGGCACGCCCACAACCGCATCACCGAAGTCGCCAACCTGCCGATGTTCAACGCCTCCGAAGTGCCTCTTCGAGGCTGGTCGCCATTTTTCAAGCGACTGGAAGACATGGTGCTGTCCAGCGTCGCCCTGATCCTGCTGTCGCCGGTGATGCTGGCGGTGGCCCTGGCGATCAAGCTCGACTCTTCCGGCCCGGTGCTGTTCAAGCAGAAGCGCTACGGCTACAACAACCGGCTGATCGAGGTCTACAAGTTCCGCTCGATGCACCAGCACCTGAGCGATGCCAACGCCGAGAAACAGACCACCCGCGGCGACCCGCGCATCACCCGGGTCGGACGCTTCATCCGCAAGACCAGCCTCGACGAACTGCCCCAATTGTTCAACGTCCTGGGCGGCAGCATGTCCATGGTCGGCCCGCGCCCCCATGCCACGGCAACCAAGGCCGCCGGCATCCTCTTCGAAGAGGCGGTCAAGGAATACACCTCGCGCCATCGGGTCAAGCCGGGCATCACGGGCCTGGCGCAGATCAACGGCTACCGGGGGGAAACCGACACCCTGGAAAAAATCGAGAAACGCGTCGAATTCGATCTGGAATACATCGAAAACTGGTCGGTCTGGTTTGACCTCTACATCCTGTTCCGCACGGTTCCATCCGTCATCATGACCCGCGAGGCCTTCTGAATGAGCACACTCATTCCCTGCATCATTGCTGGCGGCGCCGGCACCCGTCTGTGGCCGGTATCCCGCGAAGCGATGCCCAAACCCTTCATGCGCCTGCCGGACGGCGAGAGCCTGCTGCAGAAGACCTTTGTCCGCGCCACCGCCCTGAAAGACGTTGGGCGCCTGCTGACGGTGACCAATCGCGAGGTGTTCTTCCGCACCCTGGACGACTACCGCCAGTTGAACAAGGCACGCATCGAACTGGATTTCATCCTCGAGCCTTTTGGCCGCAACACCGCGCCGGCCATCGCCGCCGCAGCCCTGCACATCAGCCACTTGTATGGCGAGGATGCCCAACTGCTGGTGCTGCCCGCCGACCACCTGATCAAGGATGTGCAGGCCTTTGCCGCCGCGGTGGACAGCGCCCGGCAACTGGCCGAACAAGGCTGGCTGGTGACCTTCGGCATCGTGCCGACCCATGCCGAGACCGGCTTTGGCTACATCGAGAAAGGCCAGGCCCTGAACACCGAGAGTTTCCAGGTCAGCCGCTTCGTCGAAAAACCCGACGCCGCCACCGCCAAGGCCTATGTCGATGGCGGCCAGCACCTGTGGAATGGCGGCATGTTCTGCATGCGCGCCGACGCCATCCTCCAGGAAATGCGCGAACTGGTACCCGATGTGGTGACCGCCGTCCAACAGTGCCTGCAACTGAGTCACCGCAAGGAAGGCAAGCATGAATTGCAGGTGGAACTGGACGGCGGCAGCTTCGCCCAGGCCCAGGACATCTCCATCGACTACGCGGTGATGGAGCGCTCGAACAAGGTCGCCGTGGTGCCCTGCAAGCTGGGCTGGAGCGATATCGGCTCATGGCAGGCCGTGCGCGAACTGACTCCCGCCGACGAGAACGGCAACCAGTGCAACGGTGAAACCGTGCTGCGCGACGTCACCAACTGCTACATCGATTCGCGCAAGCGCCTGGTGGGGGCGGTCGGCCTGGACAACCTGATCATCATCGACACTCCGGACGCCCTGCTGGTGGCTGACGGCACACGCAGCCAGGACGTCAAGCTGATCGCCCAGGAACTCAAGCGCATCGGCCACGACGCCTACAAGCTGCACCGCACCGTGACCCGCCCCTGGGGCACCTACACGGTGCTCGAGGAGGGGCCGCGCTTCAAGATCAAACGCATCATGGTCAAGCCCGCCGCTTCGCTGTCGCTGCAGATGCACCACCACCGCAGCGAGCACTGGATCGTCGTCAGCGGCATGGCCCTGGTCACCAATGGCGAGGACGAGTTCCTGCTCAACACCAACGAATCGACCTTCATCAAGCCCGGCCGCACTCATCGGCTGGTCAATCCAGGGGTGATTGACCTGGTGATGATCGAAGTGCAGAGCGGGGAGTACCTCGGCGAAGACGACATCGTGCGCTTCAACGACATTTATGGACGGGTTCCTGCCGAGCCCAGCAAACCCTGAAACAACGCCTCATGCCTCAATCTGGCCCTACAGGGAGTTGTAACTATGCACGCCAGGAAGACCGTTCGATGAAAAAACTCCTGCTGATCTCCAGTATTTTCATGCTCTGTGCCTGTTCCATACCGGCGAAGGTGGAGTTGCCCCCCGGCCAGGATCTGAAGGCCGGGCACCAGGCTGGCGATGCCCTGGCCGGCAAGCCCTTGCCGCCCCAGCGGATCCGCCCTGGCGACACCCTGCGCATCGTGCGCAACACCGGCGAAGCCCCGTCGATCTCGGCCTTCACCGCCAACTCGATCTATGAGCTGACGCTGTTCACCGTGCTCAACGATGGCACCTTCGCCTATCCCTACGCCGGACAGATCAAGGCGGCAGGCTTGACCCCCGAGCAACTGACCCAGGTCCTGGAAAGCAAGCTGAAGAACATCTACCAGGATTCAGCGCTCACCGTGAACATCAACCAGGCTCCCGGCAACACCGTGTTCGTCGGCGGCTCGGTGCGCAATCCGGCCTCGCTCCCGGTGACCGTGACCACCACCCTGGAGCAGGCCATAGTCGGCGCCGGAGGGCTGCTGTCAGTAGGCGACAGCCGCAACATCGCCCTGCTGCGCGAAGGCGAGGATGGGCGCTACAAGACCTACTTCTTCGACTATCGGAAATTCATGATCGCCGGCAATGCCGGGGCCGCTCCAGTGCTGTTGCAACGCGGCGATGTGGTGTTCGTGCCCAAATCCAGCGTCGGCAACGGCATTGAATGGGTGGACGTGTACCTCAACCAGTTGATTCCGTTCACTAAATCGATCGGCATCGGGGCGAGTTACGAAATCAACCGCCAATCAGCCAACTGATCGCCAAGGACAGCCCTATGATCAATATCCGTTCTTTTCGCGATTTGCTGCGGTTGTTTTTCATCTTCAAGCGCGAGGTCAAGATCACGGTTCTGGTGACCTTCATCATCATCTTGCTGGGGGCCTTCCTGCTGCCCAACCGCTTCGAGTCCACGGCGCTGCTGCTGGTCAAGCCGGGCCGCGACACCAGCACCTTGCCGATCGAGATTTCCGATCGCCAGGCGGTGGTGATTCCCAGTGCGCAACGTGATCCGATTCTCGACGAAGAGCGCATCCTGAGCGGCGAACCCATTGCCCGCAAAGTCGCCGAGAAGTACCTCGACGATCTGTCCCGACAGCCCCAGCCCAGCGGCGTGCTGGCCAGCATCAAGGGCGCGGTCAAGGCGGCCGTGGAAGGCATTGCCGACCTGCTGCGCGGCACCTTGCAACTGGTGGGACTGGTGGAAAAGCAGACCCCCGTCGAACGCTTGACCGAACGTATGCTGAAGAACTTCAGCGTCACCCATTCCCCCGGCTCCTCGGTGATGGAGGTCAGCTTTACCTGGAACGATCCCGAAGTGGCGCAGACAGTGGTCAAGAGCTGGATCGAGCAGTACCAGCAGGAGCGCGCGCAGACTCTGGGACGCAAGAGCCTGTATGCCTTCTATGAAACCGAAAGCGCTACCACCAATCAACGCATCCTCGGCTACAAGCAGCAGATCACCGACTACCTCAATCAGCTAGGTGCGGTGAGCATCGAAGAGCGCCTCAACGATATTTCGCGCAATCTCAACAACCTCAAGGGCGAGCACCTCAATACCACCCGTGCCGTGGCGTCCACCAAGAGCGGCCTGGACACCATCCAGAAGCAGCTCAACAGCATGAAGAAAGAGATCAGCATTGGCCGCCAGATGAGCCTCAACCCTGATCGCCAGGACCTGCAGCAACGGATCAATGCCAAGCAGATCGAACGCCAGGAAATGCTCCGCACCTTCAAGGAAGGCGCCCCGCCGGTGCGGGCCATGGACTCGGCGATCGCCAACCTGCAAGCCTTGTTGAAATCGGAAAACGGCACCGTGCAGCGCAGCGAGAACCTGGCACCCAACCCGGTCTATACCCGCCTGCAGAACAGCTTCGCCGACCAGCAGGCCAGCCTCAGTCGCCTGCAGACCCAGGCTGCCCAGCAAGAAGCCCAACTGTTCAAGCTGGAACAGGATCGGCGCCAGGCCCTGGCCCTGGAACCCGAGCTGGCGCGCCTGCAGCGCGAGCTCAATGCCGCGGAAAAAAGCTTTGCCCTGTACAGCGACAGCACCGAAAAAGCCCGGATCGACCGCGAGCTGGACCAGAGCCAGATCAGCAACATCGCGGTGATCGAGGAAGCCACCTTCAAGCCCAGCCGGGTATTCCCCAAGAGCCTGACCATGCTCTTGGCGGCCATTCCCCTGAGCCTGGCGGTGGGCCTGCTGGCCCTGTATTTCTTCTATCTGCTGGACCAGCGCATCCATGACGGCGACCAGATCGAGGAACGCTTCGGGGTCAAGGTCTGGACCAGCCTGCAGGACCTGGACAGCCACCTGCCCCAGCGCAACAGCGCCTTCACTGCCAGTCTCTATCGGCTGTACGGGGTTTTGCCTCTCAAACAGGTGGCCGAACAGGGGCTGGTGATTGGCCTGACCTCCGCCCGGCACGGTGAAGGCGTGAGCTTCGTCACCGGGCACCTGCGCGACCTGCTGCAGCAGCGAGGCCATAACGTGCGAGTCGATGGCGCTCCCAAGGCGGCCCCCGGAGAGATCGTGCTGCTGGAGGCCTCGGGCTTCTTCTCCAACCAGGAAGCCTTCGTCAGCCTGCGCGAGGCCGACCTGATCGCCTTGATTGTCGAAGCCGAAACCACCACGGTGCCAGTGCTGCAAAACGCCCTGTCGATCCTCAACACCGCGTTCAAGCGGGTCGACGGCATCATCATCAACCGCCGGCGCTTTGGCATCCCGGAAAACGTGCTGAACTTCATGGCGCGGGTCAGGAGCCATCGCTGATGCACATTGCCCTGCTGGCCCCCATGCCCCCGGAACAGAACGGTATCGCCGACTATGCCGCGCACCTGCGCGCTGCACTGCAAGCCCAGGGACTGCGGATCAGTACACCGCTGGCGGGGGTCGGCAACGACCCGCAGCGCGCCGTCGAACGGGTGACGCAATACGACTGGCAGGGCATCGACCTGGTCCATGCCGAACTGGGGGGTGGACGCCTGGCGGAGTTTCACGCCCTCAAGGCCTTGCGCCAGCGTTTCCCCAGGCTCCCCCTGAGCGCTACGGTGCATGATCCCGAGCGCCTGGTCTGGCGTCGGGCGCAACTGCCCTGGCCATTATCGCTGGCAACGCGCCTGCCCTCGCCTCTGCCGCAGATCGCCACGGTGCTGAGCGATCCCGTTTGCCTGCATGAGGAAAAGCAACTGGCCCGCAGCCTCACCCGGCTGATCACCCTGACCCACGCCGGTGGTGACTGCCTGCGCCAGCGCATGGGCCTGCGCGCCGAACAGATGGTGGTGATCCCCCATGGCAACCTGGCCATCCCGGCCCAGCCCCTGCCACCGCTGACGCCCTTGCGGCTGCTGTATTTCGGCTTCATCTACCGTGGCAAGGGCATCGAGGACCTGCTGGACGCGCTGGCCATGGCCTTCGCCCAGCAGCCCGGCATGCGCCAGCGCATGCGCCTGACCCTGGCCGGAGGCAGTGAACCGGAAATGGCCTTCGGTAGCGCCGGCAGCTACCTGGATCAACTGCGCCAGCATATCCAGCGCCTGAACCTGCAGGACAGTATCGACTGGCAACTGGACCTGCCGGCCATGGACATTCCCAAGGTGATCCAGGCTCATCACGTGATGGTCCTGCCCTACCGCGAGTCCAGCAAACTGAAGCTCCTGGGCAAGCTGCGGGGCACCAGCGGCGCCCTGTCCTGGGCGGTGGCCTGCGGTCGCGGCGCCATCACTTCCGATGCCCGCTCATTCGCCGAAGAGGTGGCCCAGGACAACGGGGTGATCTTTCCCCAGGGCAATGTCGCCGCCCTGGCCGCCGAGCTCAGCCACTTGTGTGCCAGCCCGGAGTTGGCGGAACGCTGGGCCGAACACGCGGCCGTGATCGGCACCCGCCGGGTCTGGAGCCAAACCGCCGAGCGTTTCGCCCGCGTGTTTGCAGATGCCTGTGGAGGAAACGCACATGCCTATGCAACGTAGCTCCAGGCTTCTTCTGCTGGTGCTGGCCTGCCTGTCCTGGCCCGCAGTGGCGGACAACACCCTGCGCGGCACACACCCGGTGGTGTGGAAGGATTTTCTGGGGGGCAACGCGCAGTTCCAGTATTTCAGTCCCAGCGTCTCTCAAAAACAGATGGACCGCCTCGACGCCCTGGGCCTGACCTGGGTCCGCCTGGCCATTCACTGGGCAATGATCGAGCCCACTGAAAACGACCTGCAACTCGATACCCTGGACAGCGCCATGAGTGCCATGCAGGGGCGCCAGTACTCTATCCTCGCCTACCTGGTCGGTTCAGCGCCCTTCGCCGCCGCGGTACCGGCCGGGGCCGCGCCATCCGACCAGTACCCGCCCAAGGACTACAACGTCTTCGCCCAGCGCATGCAGATGCTCGCCCAGCGCTATCCCCAGGTGAACACCTGGCAGGTGTGGAACGAACCGAACATCGTCTGGCTGCCCAAGGAAGACCCCGACGCCTACGACCGACTGCTCACCACCACCGCCACGGCCATTCGCGCAGCCATTCCCGACAAGCCCGTGGCCACTGCCGGCATGGCCTACTACAGCCAGATGCGCAGTACCCCGGGGCTGATGCTCGAGGACCTGCTGCAAGACGGCCTGGGCAGCGAGAATCTGATCGCTGCCTACCATCCCTACTCCGAACTTCCGGAAGGCGACGATGCCACGGCCAAGGACTTCCTGGTGCGCGGCAACTTTCTCAACAGCGCCCTCCATAGCCGGGGCGTGCAGCAGGTCTGGGCCACCGAGTGGGGCTGGTCGAGCTACACCAGCGGTGCCCGCGAGATGCAGGCGATGATCGGTCGCGACGGCCAGGCCGACTACACCCTGCGACGCCTGGCCCTGATGGCGACCATGGACTATCAGCGGATCTTCCTGTTCAACCTCAGTGACCTCGACGCCCGCGCCAGCAACCGTGACCAGTCCTACGGCCTGGTGGACCTCAGCGGCGAACCCAAGCCGGTGTACAACGCCCTCAAGTACTTCCTCGACACCACCGGCCCCAGCCTGGCCCCCGCGGACCCACCGCCCCTGGCCAATGCCCCCGACGACCTGTACAGCATTGCCTGGACTCGCCCCGACGGCTCCCATGTGTGGATGTTCTGGAGTGCCAGCGGCGCCAGTCTGCAGGTTCCCGGCCTCAACGCCGCCACCCTGCACGACCCGTTGAGCGGCAGCCGAACCGACTTGAGCGCACAGCAGGGCATCAGTGTCCCGCTGAAACCCAGCCTGCAACTCCTGGTGTGGTGAGCATGAAAATCCTCTGGACCCTGCCCTACCTGCCCTGGCCAGCCACCAGCGGCGGCAAGACCCGGCAATACCACTTGCTGCGAGCCCTCGCAGCCCGGGGCCATCGCATCACCTTGCTGGTGCAGTCCAAGACGCCGCTGGATGAAGCTGCCCGCGCCGCCCTGGAGCCCTGGCTGGACCGCTTGATCGTGCTGCCACGGCGGCCCTTGCGCAGCTTCAAGACCCTGATGTCAGTGCTGTTCGCCCCCTACCCCATGCTGGCCGATGTGAACGGCCTGGCCAAACCGTTGCAGGAGCGCTTCAACGCATTGCTCCACGAGCCCTGGGACGTGATCCAGATCGAGCACAGCTACAGCTTCCAGCCTTTCGAACGGCCCCTGCAGCAGCACCGGCAAGACTTCATCCTCACCGAGCACAACGTCGAGTCGGCCCTCGGTGCGGCCAGCTACGACCGCCTGCCGGCCTGGTCGAAACCCTTCACTCTGTATGACCAGTGGCGCTACCGGCGCTGGGAACGCCGAGTCTTCCAACAGGCGGCCAGGGTGGTCGCAGTGACCGAACAGGACGCCCAGACCCTGGCCCGCCTGAGCGGCAAGCCCGCGGCTGTGGTGGTCAACGGCGTCGACTGCGGCTACTACGCTGCGGTGCAGCCGGACCTGGCCAGCCAGCGCCTGCTGTTCATCGGCAACTACGAATACAGCCCCAACCTGGACGCCGTGGAGTGGGCCCTGGAAGAGATCCTGCCACGGCTCTGGGCCCTCAATCCCGAGGTGCGCTTCGCCATCTGCGGCTACGCCCTGCCGGACAGCTTCCGCCAGCGCTGGCCGGACCCGCGCATTGAGTGGCAGGGGTTCGTCCCTGACCTGCGGGACCTGCAGCGACGTTCGGCACTGTTCTTCGCCCCGCTGCGCCAGGGGGGCGGTTCCAAGCTCAAGGTGCTCGAAGCCATGGCCGCCGGCCTGCCGGTGGTGACCACCGCCCAGGGCAGCTCGGGGCTGCAAGTGGAAAACGGTCGGCATTACCTGGGCAGCGAAGACCCCGGCGCCCTGGCCCAGATCCTCGCCGAGGCCCTGGCCGATCCCGGGTACCTGCAGCGCATCGGCAGTGCCGGGCGCGACTACGTGATGGCCGAACACGACTGGACCGTCGCTGCTGCTCAGCTGGAAGCGGTCTATCAGCAACTCCCCTCTGTCAAAGAAGAAGTGTCCGTATGCGCATAGGTCTGGATTACCGCCCCGCCGCGGGCTACAGCAACAGTGGTATCGGCCGGCAGAACCTGGCACTGGAAGACGCCCTGCGAGCCAACCCCCAGGTCAGCCTGCAATTGTTCGGCGTGGCCCCGGAAGATCATCCGCTGCGTCGCCGGGTGCATTGCCCACGCTGGGGCGCGCCCCTGCAAGGCGTGCACAGGTTGCCCACGCGCCTGCGTTTCGAGGGCGGCTTCCTGCCCGGCGCCCTGCGTGAAGCAGAGGTCGAACTGTACATCTGCAACTTCAACATGGGCCTGCCACTGGGCAAGAAACCCCAGGGCCTGCGCTATGTGCTGCAACTGCATGACCTGTTCCAGCTGACCCTGACCAACAGCCACGGCTCCAGGCTCAAGGAACGGGTCTATGGCCTCAGCGACAAGCTGTCCATCGGCCACTCGGTCAAGCAGGCAGACCGCATCTGGACCCCTTCGCAGTACACCGCCGATGAGCTGGTGAAACTGTTTCCCGAGGCGCGGGACAAGGTCCGGGTGTTGCCCAACCTGGTCAGCGGCTTCAGCGGTGAAGCCGCCGACATCAGCGATCTGCAACTGCCCGAGCGCTACTGGCTGGCGGTGGGCACCCGCGAACCGCGCAAGAACATTCCCTGGTTCGTGCGCAGTTGGCAGGCCGCGCGCCAGCAGTCTCCCGAGGTGCCGGAACTGGTGCTGGTCGGCGCCCCGGAACACCTGCCCGTCGAGCTGCGAGCCCTGCCCGGGCTGCATTTCCTCAGTGACATCAGCGACAGCCAACTGCATGCGGTTTACCGCCAGGCCCAGCGCCTGTGGCAACCCTCCTACGCCGAGGGCTTCGGCCTGCCGGTGATCGAGGCCCTGAGTGTCGGCACCCCGGTGGCAGTGGCCAGCGGCTCGGCCCTGGATGAAATCACTCCGGCCGCCAGCCCGCGCTTCTCGCCCACCGACAGCGCCGCCCTGAGCCAGCTGATGGTGCAACTGGCCAGCGCTCCGGCAGAAGATCCCGAGGCTCTCAAGGCCTGGGCCGCCGGCTACGCGCAGAGCGCCTATCGCCAGCGTTTCGATGAGCTGCTCGAGGAACTCAAGTAATGCCCATCGCGCTACCCTTGGCGGTACTTTTCAGCCTGCTCTTCGGTGTGCTGGTCTGGCTGTTGCCACCGCTGAAGGTGCTGATACTGATGGTCGGCATCGCGGCGGCGGTGACGGTGGTCCGCCGGCCACTGCGCGGGTTGCTGCTGTTCGCCGTGCTGGCAACCTTCCTGCCTTATTCCACGGTACAGATCGGCCTGCGCACCACGGTCTCGGAAGCACTGTTGCTGCTGGTCTGGGCCGGCGTCCTGTTGCAGAACCTGTTCTCCAACCTGCCGCAGGCGCCCAAGTTGCTGCGCACCGAGAAACTGCTACTGGCACTGATGGCCTTCAGCACGCTGCCGTTCATCATCGGCCAGTTGACGGTGAATGCCGACGGTAATGGTCCGGTGAACTGGGTGCGTTGGCTGCTCAACCTCTCGGCATTGTTCCTGGTGCCACGCCTGCTCCAGGAATACAAAGCCCGGGAGCAACTGGTCTGCGGCATGCTGCTGGGGACCCTGCTGCTCCTGCTGCTGTCGATCCCGGTGTTCCTGAAAAACGGCACCGCCACCGCCATGACACCGATCCTGGAAAAGCTTGGCTACGGTGGCATCACGGTGCTGGGGGACAGCCTCACAGCCCTGGCCAACCGCATGGGTTCGCCGTGGATGCACCCCAACGTCACCGGCGGGGCCATGGCCCTGCTGCTGCCCCTGGCCTTCTGCTTCGGCCTGACCCGCAATGGCTGGGAGCGCCGGCTGGGGCTCGCGGTGGCCCTGCTGGGTGTCATCGGGCTGCTGCTTTCCGGCTCCCGCGGTGCCCTGCTGAGCCTGTTAGTGGTGCTGATCTGGATGGCCCGCCAGCGGGTGCCCTACACCGGGCGCATGCTGATGGGCGGCTTCGTCCTGGGCGCCTTGCTACTGATGTCCTATCCGCCCCTGCAGGACCGCCTGCTGACGTTGTTCTCTTCCAACGATGCCAGTACCAGCGTGCGGGTCGACGAGTACTCGCACTTCCCCGCAGCCATGGCCATGTTCCCCTTCGGCATCGGCTTCAAGGTCGATCCGCCGGTGCCCGGCACGGGCCTGTGGGGCATCTCCAACCTCTGGCTGAACTACATCTACAAGATCGGTGTGCCCGGCATGCTGTTGTTCGTCGCAGTGATCTGGAGCTGGTGGCGGGAAACCCGGGCTCCCCAGAAACGGGTCAGGCTGAACCGCGACAACGCGCTCTGGCTCGGCAGCGGTGCCGGTCTCAGTGCTGCGCTGATCAGCGGCCTGTTCGACCATTACTTCAGTTTTACCCAGGTGTTGATCGCTCTGTTCTGGCTGTTGCTGGGCCTCAATCTGCATGAGGCCAGGCGCCTGCGGCTCAAGGCCCGCGCCCAAGCCCCCGAGCTCCCCCATGACTCCCCTCTCCCAGGAATCCGCCCATGAAACATCGCCTTTTCCATTCGCAGAACCTGAAGCAGGCCTTGCCTGAATATGCGCAGAAAATGGGCGTGAGCCTGGAGGAACTGGAGACGGCCTACCAGTGGATGCTGGAAAACGACGTGCTGTTCGAACAGCCGCTCAAGGGCAATGTGCTGACCTATGTCAGCTACCTGAACATCGAGTCGAAGATCGAGCCGCCCCTGCCACGGCGCTTCTACAAACTCTTGAGTCGCGAGCTGAAGGGCGCGCTGATCCCCATGTACGGGATCAACTGGCCGACCCTGCGCGACCGCATGCTGCGGGTCTGGGAACAGATCTACAACATCCTCATCTGCAAGATCCCCAGCCACACCCTGCGCCTGCTCTGGCTGCGCCTTGGCGGGGCGAAGATCGGCAAGGGCTCCACGGTCTGGCGCAACACCGAGGTGCTCGGTGTCGACAGCCTGCGCATCGGCCAGGACAGCACCGTGGCCTGGCACTGCCAGCTGGATGCCCGGGGCGGGCTGATCATCGGCAATCACGTGACCATCGCCTCCCACGTGCTGATCATCGCCGGCGGCCACGACCTCAAGGAGCCGGAATTCTGGGCCGTGGGCGGGCCGATCTACATTGGCGACTACGCCTGGATCGCCAGCCGAGCGCTACTGTCCTTTGGTGCCGACATTGGTGAAGGCGCGGTGGTTGGCGGGCAGACCGTGGTGTCCAAGCCGGTGCCGCCTTACGCCATCGTCAGCGGGCCGGACGCGGCCATCAAGGGCGAACGCTGCCGCAACCTCAACTACAAAGTGGGCGGCAAAGGCCTGTTCACTTTGTTCCACTAAGCCGTCCCATGTTCGGCGCCACGCTGTGGTTGACCCTCGCCACCCTGACCGGGCTGGCCGCCGGCTTTGCCCGGGAATGGCTGCTGGTGGCGGCCTGGGGCGCCGGGGGCCAGAGCGACGGTTTCCTGGTGGCGATGTTCCTGCCCGAAGCCCTGCGCATGGCCCTGGCCGCCGGCTTGCTGAGTGCCGCGGCGCTGCCGCTGTACCAGCAGCGTTCGGCTGCAGAACAGCAGGCCTGGCTCAGTGCCCTGGCACCACGCCTGCTGCTCTGCGGGCTGTTGCTGGCGAGCGTGCTCAGCCTCGGCGCGCCTTTGTGGGTGCGCCTGATCGGCCCCGGCCTGGGCAACGACGGCTACGCCCTGGCCGGTGGCGGCCTGCACCTGCTGGCCTGGTGCGCGCCGGGGTTCATTCTCCACAGCCTGTTCTGTGTGCCCTTGCAGGCCCGCTCGCGCTTTGTCCTGGCCGGCCTGGGCTCGCTGCTGTTCAACCTGCCGCCGGTGCTCTACCTGGCCAGCCTGCACCACGCGGCCACTCCCACCGGGCTGGCGGCGGCCTGCGTCCTGGGCAGCCTGCTGATGCCGACCGCGCTGCTACCGAGCCTGCTGCGGGACGGCTGGCGGCCGTGGCGCATCCAGGGTGCGCCGGGAGCCGGGCGCGAGCTGCTGCAACGCATCGGCCCACTGCTGAGCAGCAACCTCGCCAGCCAGGGCCTGGCCCTGCTCGAGCGCATGGCCGCGTCGCTGCTGGGTGAAGGGGCCGTTACCTGGATCAACCTGGCGCGCAAGCTGATCAACCTGCCGCTGATTGCCTTGATGAGCCTCAACCAGGTACTGCTTGGGCTGATGAGCGGCAGCTCCGGCGAACAGCGCCTGGATCTTCTGCGCAAGGGCCTGAGCAGCGCCACCTTGTTGACCATTCCGGCGGTGGTCGGGCTGATCGGCGCGGCGGCGGCCCTGGTGCACCTGTTGCTGCCCAACCAGGCCACCGGCAGCCCTCTGCCGGAGTTGCTGGCCTGGTTCTCGGTGCCGCTGCTGTTCGGTGCCTGGAACGCCCTGCTGGCACGTTATGCCTACGCCGCAGGTGACACCCGCATGCCCCTCAACTGCGAGCTGGCCGGCAGCCTGTTGAATGCGCTGCTGCTGGCCCTGCTGCCGTATTTCTTTGGCTTGATCGGCATCGCCCTGGCAGCAATCTGCGGGGTGCTGCTCACAGGGCTGTTGCTGATGCGCCGCCAGCAACTGCTGGGGCAGGTGCCGTGGCGCAGCCATTGGCTGATCGGCATCGGCGGCATGACGCTGGCGGCGCTGTTCCTGCACCCCCTGACCTCGATCGCCTGGCAGTTGGGCTTGAGCAGTTCCTGCGGCCTGCTGCTGTTGCTGGTGCTCGCCGCGTGGCTGCGCCCCTGGCGTCAGAACCTGACCTGAACCTGATCCGAACCGGAGGCATCGACTATGTCGACACTGCGCGTGGCCTGTGTGATCCCGACCTACAACGGCCGCCAGGACCTGGCGCGGCTACTGGATTCCCTGGCCATCCAGCGTGCGCACTTCGATACGCTGATCGTCGACTCCAGCTCCAGCGACGGCACCTATGAACTGGCCGTGTCACGCTGCCCCCATGTGCTGCGCATCGACAGCCGCGACTTCAACCACGGCGGCACCCGGCAGCTGATGGTGCAACGCAATGCCGATTACGACGTGTACGTGTTCATGACCCAGGATGCCTACCTGGAGGATGCAGAGGGCATCGCCAACATCGTTGCGCCCTTCGCCGACCCGCAAGTGGGCGCCGTGTGCGGGCGCCAACTGCCGCACCTGAATGCCAGCCCCCTGGCCACCCATGCGCGCCTGTTCAACTACCCACCGACCTCCCAGGTGAAAAGCCTCGCCGACGTGCCTGTGCTGGGTATCAAGACGGCCTTCATGTCCAATTCCTTCAGTGCCTATCGACGCGAAGCCTTGATGCAGGTCGGCGGATTTCCCAACCACGTGATCCTGTCCGAAGACATGTACGTGGGCGCCAAGATGCTCCTGGCGGGTTGGAAGGTGGCCTACGAGGGCAGCGCCTGTTGCCGCCATTCCCACAACTACAGCCTCAAGGAAGAGTTTCGCCGCTACTTTGACATCGGCGTGTTCCATGCCCGCGAACCCTGGATCCGCGAGGCATTCGGTGGTGCCGGGGGCGAGGGCTTGCGCTACGTCAAATCCGAATTGCGCTTCCTCGGCCCCCGGCGGTTGCTGGAATGGCCGGGGTCGTTGCTACGCAACGCGTTGAAACTGTTCGCCTACAAGCTCAGCCAGCAGGAGCGCCACCTGCCCCTGGGCTTGAAGAAAAACCTGGGCATGTACAGGCGTTATTGGGACAGCCCGCACGCTTGAACAAGGGCCCGGAGATAAAGTGATTTTTCTGACCGAAGAATGAGAATCACCTGAATTGACCCTAACAGGCCAATCAGTGACTGTGCTTATCAGGCGCTGACGCCTGACACAGGGAAGTGCACCGTCATGAACGACAAGGGATTCTATCCACAAGGGCATTCACCGCTCGACCACATGCAAGATCGTGCCTGGCGGACTGACCAGGCGCCCCGGGAGTTCGACCTGCCACTGTCACGCCACGCCAGGTTGCTGCCGACACTCAGGCGTCTTGCCTGGATGGCACTCGCGGCGATGTTGCTGGCCGGCCTGGTGACCTGGGGCTTCCACAGCCGCTTCGGACTGCTGTTGTTGTTACTGCTGCGCTGACATAAAGCAAGGGCCCGCTCCGACGACCGGGCCCGCTATGCTCAGTCCAGCACTTCGCTCAAGGGAATGAAACTCACCCAGTCGCCTTCCGCCAGGGTTCGTCCTTCCATCACCTCCACCAGCCCTTCGGCCCAGGCTGCACTGCGCAGGACGCCTGAACTCTGGTTGCGGTAGATGATCGCTCGACCGCCCTCCAGGCGGCCACGCAGGTATTCGCGACGGTTGCCGGGCTGGGCCCAGACAAACCCCGCCGGCACCTGGAAGCGCAACGGCTGCACCTGCTGCACGCCCTGGCGGCGCAACAGGTAGGGGCGTGCCAATAGGGCGAAGGTCACCAACGTCGAGGCCGGGTTGCCCGGCAGGCCGATCACCGGTACCCCGCGAAAATGGCCGAAGGTCAGAGGCTTGCCGGGCTTGATCGCCAGTTTCCACAAGGCCAGCTCGCCGGCCTCCCGCAGAGCGATGCCGAGAAAGTCTGCCTCCCCCACCGACACACCGCCGGTGGATAGAATCAGGTCGACATCCCCCAGCTCCGCCAGGCGCTGGCGGGTCGCGGGAAGATCGTCGGGCAAGATCCCCGCATCCAGCACTTCGCACCCCAGGCGCTGCAACCAACTGCACAGCAGCACCCGGTTGCTGTTGTAGATCTGCCCCGGACCCAGGGGTTGGCCCGGCTCCACCAGCTCATCACCGGTGGACAGCACCGCCACCCGCACTCGGCGCACCACTTCCAGCTCGGCGCACCCCAGGGAAGCCGCCAAGCCCTGCTCGATCGGTCCCAAACGGGTACCCGCCTCCAGCACCGCCTCGCCCACGGTGGTTTCCTGGCCTTGAGGCCGGATATTCTGGCCCACCTTCAACGGCTCGCTGAAGCGCACTCGCTGATCATCCTGGACCTGAGCGTTTTCCTGCATTTCAACGCAGTCCGCACCCTCAGGTACCGGGGCACCGGTGAAGATCCGGGCGCAGGTTCCCGGCTGCAGCGGCTCGGGGGCCTGCCCGGCAAAGATTCGCTGGCTGACCGGCAGCGCCTCGCCTTTCCAGTCCTCCAGGCGCAAGGCGTAGCCATCCATGGCACTGTTGGGCCAGGGCGGCAGGTCCAGGCTGGAAATCAGCGCTTCTGCCAGCACCCGCCCCTGAGTGGCTGCCAAGGGCAACCGCTCACGTTCGACAATGGGCGCCGCCTCGGCCATCGCCAGCAGTCGCTCCAGCGCCTCTTCCACCGGCATCAAGGCGCCGAGCTTGCCCGGCTTACCCACGGGATTCACAGGGCGCGGCCTGTTTCAAATGGGGGACGAAGTTGCACGGCCGATGACGTGAGTCCAGCTGTTCGGCCAGAATCCCATCCCAGCCGGTGCGGACCGCATTGGTCGAGCCCGGCAGGCAGCACACCAGGGTGCCGTTGGCCAGACCGGCCAGGGCTCGGGATTGCACGGTGGACGTACCAATGTCTGCCACCGAGATCTGCCGGAACAGTTCACCGAAACCGTCGACCTGCTTGTCCAGCAGGCAGGACACCGCTTCCGGGGTGCTGTCGCGCCCGGTGAAACCGGTGCCGCCGGTGATCAACACCACCTGTACCACGTCATCGGCGATCCAGGTGGCGACCTGGGCGCGAATCTTGTACAGGTCGTCCTTGAGCAGGACCCGCGCCGCCAGGCGATGGCCGGCAGCGCCCAGGCGCTCGACGAAGACCTGTCCGGAGGTATCGGTTTCCAGGGTACGGGTGTCACTGACGGTCAACACCGCAATGTTCAATGGGGCAAAGGGTACGTCCGCCTTGGCTTTCATAGGCTCGATCCAGTGGTAGAAGAAACAGCCCGTTGTTATATCACAGCCCTCTGCCCTGCCGCCGCCCGGGGGCTGGCAATCACCCCCGCTCCGGCCCTTGAACGCCAGGTCGCCGAGAGATGCGCTGCACCAGCGATGCCCCGCAGCCAGTGGATCCGCTGCAGCGAACGCCTGCGATCGATCCGACAACGTGGCAGAATGTCCCTGGCCAAGGAACTTGCAGACGTTGTATACGTCTGAAGACCAGCACTCAAAAGTACCCATTTTGGAGACACACAATGACTCATCGGACCCTCGCCACTTTCATGCTCGCTCTGGGCCTGGCCACGCTTGCCGGTTGCGCTTCGCCGTCAGTGATCACCCTGAATGACGGTCGCGAAATCCAGGCCGTTGACACCCCTAAATACGATAAGGATTCCGGCTTCTACGAGTTCGAGCAGTTGGACGGCAAGCAGACTCGTATCAACAAGGATCAAGTACGCACCGTCAAAGAGCTGTAAGCCCGACGGCTGGCGCTGCGCAAATAATAAAACCCGCCTGGTGCGGGTTTTATTGTTTGTGGGACGCGAAGAGTCAGCCGTGGTTGTGGCCATTCACCAGGCCAGGCTGAGGCGGCTTTCGAACTCCCGTTCCTGCCCCGTCAGCGGATCGATGAAACGCAGCCCCTGGGCCAGGAGCTTCAGCGGGTTGGCATGATCGTCCTCGGCGTCCTTGAGCACCTCGGGATAGAACGGGTCGTTGCAGATCGCCGCCCCCAGGGCACTCATGTGCACCCGCAGCTGGTGCTTCTTGCCGGTGACCGGGTACAGGGCATAGCGCCACAACTCACCGTGCGTTTCCCTGACCTCGATGACGGTTTCGGTGTTGCTCGGCCCCTCGCCTTCCTGCATGCGGAAAAACGGCTCGCCGTCCACCAATCGGCTCTTGTGCACCCGGGGAAAGCTCAAGTGGGGCAAGGCTCCGGCGATCGCCTCGTAGCGCTTTTCGATCTGCCGGGTAGGGAACAATGCCTGATAGGCGGAGCGGCTCTCGGGATCGGCGGAAAACAGCACCAACCCTGCCGTATGCCGATCGATGCGGTGCAAGGGCACCAGGTGCGGGTTGTCCAGACGCCGGATCAGGCGTCGCAGCAAGGTCTGTTCAACGTACTCGCCTGCCGGGGTCACTGGAAGAAAGTGTGGCTTGTCCGCCACCACCAGGTGTTCGTCGGCGTACAGGATCGTCTCCTGCACCGGGATCACCTTCTCGTCCGGCACCTCGCGAAAATAATGGATCCGCAGGCCTTCGCGGTACGCCAGATCCAGGCTGATGGGCTGGCCCTGTCCGTCCAGCACTCGCCCCCGGGCAATGCGATCCAGCCACTGTTCACGGCTGATGGCCTTGAAGTGATCGCACAGGCAATCCAGCACTGTGGTCCAGGAACCGGGTGGCAGGTACAGGGTACTGGCCTGATGCTGTGCAGCAGAAAAACTCGCGGAAGGCATACAAAAACTCGAGGGTTCAATGCAAGGCGGCATTATCCAACAGCCGCCACAAGGAACCTAGGAGCAGTTTCTCCTGCTTCAGGCGCAGGACTGCTTGGCCTGGGCCGCCGCCTCGGTGAATTCCTTCAGCCAGCGCAACACATCCACGGCCTCCCAGCGGCCCGGATCATAGAGTGCATAGAGCAACCCCTGGTAGCCCACCACATCCAGCTGCCGGTGGTAGCCGGCACGCTGGAACAAGGCCTCGATCTCGGCAAAGCAGGTGTTGAAGTGCAGCTTGTTGAACGGTGTCTTGCCCTCGGTGACCAGGCCATCCAGGCGCAGCTCAAGCACCGCCTCGCGGACCACATCGGTGGACATGCTGTTCACGCTGTTTTTCAGTTGTTCGACATTGACCATCATTTATTCCTTTAACGGTTTGAATCGTCCGCCACATCCCATCAAGGCTGCTTGCGCCCTACATAACTGACCACCCACAGCACCGCTCCCCAGATCTCGATCGAGCCCAGGTCATCCAGAACAATGGAAGGGATTGAAGGCCGCGCCGCCTTGAGCAGCAGGCCGCCACGTGGATCGGGGGCCAGCAGGCGCAGGGAATATTCGTCGCAGCCTCGGGGACGCACGACCAAGTACTGGTCCACCACCGGCGTGGCCGAGCGATCGACGATCAGCCGATCGCCCGGATAGATGCCGAACCCCAGCAGGTTGTCGTCATCCACCAGCAGACCATGGATGCCCGGAGCGCCCAGCCCCAGGGTCCGGTCGAGGGAAAAACCGCTGCCGGTGGGGCCTGAGGTCAAAGAGACGCCGTCGCTGTCGACCGGATTCAGGAAACGGGCTGGCAACGGTTGCGAGCGTTCGGTACCGGTCAGGAAAGTGAGAGACATGGCGAGATTCCTCGATTGCTGTATATGCATACAGTAACCGAATCGACGGATCTCGCCAACGAATTCCCGTCGCGAGCGACAGGCGGAGGCCGCTTCGGGCCGGGCCCCGTCTCAGCGCAGGAACGCCACCACCTGCTCTGCATCGAAGGGCCAGTTCAGCTCGAGGCCGGTGTCCACCCGGCACAAGACCGGGATGCGCAGGCCGTAGGCGTCGAACAGCTCCTGGCTCTCGGCGATGTCCACCAGCTCGACCATCAGGCCGTGCTCCACCAGTGGCATCAACTCGGCTTCGGCCAGCTCGCACAGGTGGCAACCAAGGGTGCCGAACAATTGACATTCAGGGGGCATGACAGGGCAACCATAAAAGAACCGGTGATTATTCTAGGCCGGTGAGAAAAAGCCGTCGACCAGGCAGCCTTCACAGAATGAAGCGGACTCGACGGCTGGCCAGGATCAGCAACGGCGCCACACCAAAGGCCAGCACCAGTACCAGCCCCGCCATCAGGTTGCCGTAGGCCAGTCCCAGGGACAGGGCTGCGAAGATGAACCAGGGGTGCACGTAATACACCGCGGACGACAGTTTCGCGGCGAAATTGCTCTCGCTGCCCCGGACATACACCATCGGCAACAGAAACAGCGCCGGGGTCAGCACCAGCAATGACGCGAGAAAATCGAAGTTCTGCTCGACGTCGGCCCGCAGGGCGAAGTTCAGCCCGGCCTCAGCCAGGATCGCTCCCAGCCCGAGAATCAGCCAGCACCACAGGCTGCGCCGGCTGATGCGTTGTTCCAGGCGATGGCGTGCGCAGAGAAAGCCGATGGCCATGAACGGAAACCCCATGAACAGGAAGTTGCGTGCGGTGTAGTCGTTCTGGTTGAAGTGCTGGAGAAACACGTTGGGCAGTTCGTAGTAAACCCGTGCGTACTGCAGGCACAGACCGCTCAGGAACGTCACCAGGACCAGGCCGATCAGGGCGCTCGAACGCCAGTTGCGCAGCACCAGCAGCATCACTCCGCCACCGAGCATGCCCAGCAGGTACCACAGGTGAAAATAGCCGATCAGCAGTTTCTTCAACAGCCCCAGCACCCCGCCGAGGCTGAGGAGGGTCGCCGGATCCACGTACTGCGGGCTGTAGACCAGCATCCAGAACAGGTAGATCAACAGGCAGCGCTTGAACCACTGGGCAAAGGAATGACCGCCGCTCAGGGACTGGTACAGGTAGTAGCCATTGATGATGAAAAACGTCGGTACCGCGACCCGGAACAGGCCGTTGCACAGCAGGTAGCCGGCCCAGGTGTAATTGCCCCCCAGCAGCTTGCAGTGCAGCAGCACCACCATTACCGCCAGCAGGACCTTCAGGGCGTCGAGGTTCGCATTGAGGACTTTCGGCATCGATGACCACCCGAATGAACAGGAAGAATCCGGGTATTACACCGGGTCGTAATGTTTGCGTTTTGTGCCAGAACTGAAGCGCCGCTTGCAGTAGGCCGTGGCACGATCGAGGATCGGCTTCTCGTAGAAGTGATAGCCGACCCAGCCATAGCAGACCACCGCGGTCATCATCAGCAGGCAGAACACCAGGTTGTCCACATAGCTGCCGGGCCAGGAACCGATCACCTGCCAGGCTCGCCCCACCACCCCCAGCACCAGCAGGTGGGACAGGTAGATGGTGTAGGACATGTCTCCGGTGGCGGTAAGAAACGCTGGTATCCGGATCAGTTGCCGTCGCTCCAGCAAGGCCAGGGACAGCACCAGGGTGCCGAAGGTTAGCCCCACCGCCAGCATTCTCGGCAACCCCTCGGTGAAGAACAGCTGGTAGGCGTAGATCAGCGGAATCCCCAGCAGAAAGACCGCCGCCAATGCCGCCCAGACCAGCACCGTGGGCACCTTGGCGCTGTGGGGACCGTAGAAGAACAGCGCCAGTGCGCTACCGGCGATGAACTCCAGGGCATAGGGATGCAGCATGATCTTCAACGCCGGGGAATAGTCCTGCCAGTTCTGCACCAGGTTGAACAGCACGATACCCAGCGCCCATAACAGCAGGATCAGCGGCAGGCGCTTTTCCTTGAAGAACAGGAACAGTGTGAACATCAGGTAGAACCACAGCTCGAAAAGCAACGACCAGGCCACCATCACCAGCAACACCCGGTCATTGGGCAACAGCAGGAAGGACAGCCACAGGTTCGAGCCGCCATGACTGCTGTTCACCAGCCCGGGTTGCCACAGGTAGACCCCCAGGGTGATGAAGAAATACAGCCAGTACGTCGGGTAGATCCGCGACAGGCGATTGAACAGGAAGCGCTGGGTCTCGAGGCTTTTCTGAAAGCGCCCGCGACTGACGATCACCATCACGAAGCCACTGATGACGAAGAACAGGTCGACCCCGAGCTGGAAAAAGTTCAGGAATACCGGCAGCAGGATGTCGCCGCCGGAATACTTGATCTCCACCGACATCATGTGAAACAGCACCACTCCCAGCACCGCGGCACCACGCAGCCCTTGCAGAGAATACAGACGCTCCATAAACCTCTCCGGCTCCTCACTGGCAGGGTCCTGTGGATAAAACCGCAGCCCGGCAGGTTGTGTGAAAACTGCTCGAGCACAGCCTTTTCAACAGACCCTGAGCATAGCGAAGGCTCGTGAAGATGAGACATTCTCGATAAAGAATGACGTGAGTCAGGGCCGTTTTCCGTCGCCCGGGTAATCCTCCCCGCCTTTTTGCCTCTAGTCTTTGCCCTGCCTGCCCCTTGTCCGGAGATGCCCGTTGTTTGCCAATCTACTGATCATTCTCGCCTCGTCCCTGGTGGTCATCGCGCTGTTCCGGCGCCTGAGCCTGCCCCCGGTGCTGGGCTACCTGTCCGTCGGGCTGATGGTCGGGCCCACCGCCCTGGACTGGGTCAACGACAGTGAAGACCTGCCGGACCTGGCGGAGCTGGGGGTGGTGTTCCTGCTGTTCTCCCTGGGCCTGGAATTCTCCCTGTCGAAGATGCTCGCCCTGCGCCGCGTGGTGTTTGGCCTGGGCAGCCTGCAGGTGCTGTGCAGCGGCCTGATCCTCGGTCTGTTGCTGGCCCTGTTCGGCATGTCCCTGACCTCGGCACTGATGCTCGGCACGGGCCTGGCCCTGTCCTCCACCGCCATCGTCAGCAAGGAGCTGACCAGCCTCGGCGAGATTTTCAGCAGCCACGGCCAGAACGCCATCGGCGTGCTGCTGTTCCAGGACGTGGTGGCCGTGCTGTTGCTGACCCTGGTCCCGGTCTTTGCCGGCCACAGCGACCAGGCCTGGTACTGGGCCCTGCCCGCAACCCTGGGCAAGACCCTGGTGCTGTTCGTTGGCCTGCTGCTGGCCAGCCGCTGGCTACTGCCGCGGCTGTTCCACGAAGTGGCCGCTTCCCACTCCGCCGAGCTGTTCGTGTTGCTGGCCCTGGTGATCGTCCTGCTGACCGCCTGGCTCACTCACCTGCTGGGCCTGTCCCCGGCCCTGGGGGCCTTCCTCGCCGGCATGCTGCTGGGGGAAAGCCACTACCGGCACCAGATCGAAGCCGACATCCGCCCGTTCCGCGACATTCTCCTGGGCTTGTTCTTCGTCAGCATCGGCATGCTCATCGACCTGCAACTGTTCCTCGACCATAGCCTGCTGATTCTCGGCCTGACCCTGGCCCTGCTGCTGATCAAGGGCAGCGTGGTGGCCGCCCTGCTCAAGCTGCGCGGCAGCGACGGCGAGACTGCCTGGCGCAGCGGCCTGGCCCTGGCCCAGGGCGGTGAATTCTGCTTCGCGCTGATGGCGCAAATGCAACTCAGCCAGATGATTCCACCACAGATCAGCAGCCTGCTGCTGGCCGCCACCTTCTGCTCCATGCTGCTGACGCCACTGCTGCTGCGGGCCGCACCGCTGATCACCGCGCGCCTGCACCGCAAGCCCAACCAGGCCGCGCAACTGGAGGAAATCAGCGCGCAGAACGCGCAATTGCAAGGCCATGTGCTGATCTGCGGGTATGGCCGGGTCGGCCAGTCCATCGGGCGCTTCCTGCGTCACGAGCAACTGCGCTACATCGCCCTGGACGATGATCCGGTCCGGGTCCAGGAAGCCTCGGCGGCGGAAAGCTGCGTGCACTATGGCGACTGCCGGCGCAGCGACCTGCTGGCGGCCGTCGGCCTGGAACGGGCCCGGCTGCTGGTGATCGCGGTGGACAAGACCGACATCGCCCTGAATGTACTCAAGGCTGCTCGCCGCCTGGACCGCACCGTGCCGATCCTGGTGCGCACCCGCGATGACAGCCAGCTGGCCGAGCTCAAGGCCGCCGGCGCCAATGAAGTGGTGCCCGAACTGCTGGAGTCGAGCCTGATGCTCGCCTCCCACGCCCTGATCATGCTGGGCCTGCCGGAGCAGCGGGTGCAGCGCACGGTGGATGAAGTGCGCCACAGCCGCTATCGCCTGCTGCATGGTTTCTACCTCGGAGCCCAGAGCACCCCACTGGACAACAGTGAGCCCGCTGCGGTGCAGATGCATGCGGTGAAACTCGATGCCGGGGCCCGCGCCTGCAACCAGTTGCTGGAAGAACTGGCCCTGGAACAACTGGGCGTGGACGTACGCGCCGTGCAGCGCAATGGCAGCGACCTGCCCCTGAACCCGACCCCGCGCCTGCAGGCCGGCGACCGGGTGCTGGTGTCCGGCTCACAGGAGGCCGTCGAAGCCTGCGAAACGCGCCTGCAGGCCGGTTGAACGCCCTCGGCATCGACCCTGGCCATCAAGCGGCCAGGGCCCTGAGCCCCTACCGTGGAGCGTCAGTCCTGGCTCACCGCACCGATCTTGTGCAGCGACAGGTCGGCGCCGTAATACTCCTGCTCCTGGGTCAGGCGCAGCCCGCAGCAGGCCTTGATCACCCCATACACGGCAAAGCCTCCCAGCAGCGCCACCGCCACCCCCAGGCCGGTGCCGATCAACTGGCTGATCAGGCTGACACCGCCCAACCCGCCCAGGGCACTCTGGCCAAAGATCCCGCAAGCGATACCGCCCCACACGCCACACAAACCGTGCAGCGGCCAGACCCCGAGCACGTCGTCGATCTTCCATTGGCTCTGGGCGGCAATGAAGCACCAGACGAACAGGGCCCCGGCAATCGCCCCGGTGACCAGCGCCCCCACCGGATGCATCAAGTCCGAGCCGGCGCAGATCGCCACCAGCCCGGCCAGCGGGCCGTTGTGCAAGAAGCCCGGGTCATTGCGCCCGACAATCAACGCCGCCACCGTGCCGCCCACCATGGCCATCAGCGAGTTCACCGCCACCAGCCCACTGACACCCTGCAAGGTCTGGGCGCTCATCACGTTGAAGCCGAACCAGCCGACAATCAGGATCCACGATCCCAGGGCCAGGAAGGGAATGCTCGATGGCGCGAACGCCACCAGCTTGCCGTCGCGATACCGGCCGTTGCGCGGCCCCAGCAACAGCACCGCCGCCAGCGCCAGCCAGCCGCCCATGGCATGCACCACCACCGACCCGGCGAAATCATGGAAGCCTGCGCCAAAACGCTGGGCCAGCCAGGCCTGCAGCCCGAAGTTGCCGTTCCACGCCAGCCCTTCGAAGAACGGATAGATGAAGGCCACGATCAGCACCGTGGCGCACAATTGCGGCACAAAACGCGCGCGCTCGGCGATGCCACCGGAGATAATCGCCGGGATCGCCGCGGCGAAGGTCAGCAGGAAAAAGAACTTCACCAGGCCATAGCCATGATCGGCACTGATCACCGCCGCCGGCTGCAGGAAGCTGACGCCGTAGGAGATCCAATAGCCTATAAAGAAATAGGCCAGGGTCGAGACCGCGAAGTCACTGAGGATCTTCGACAGCGCATTGACCTGGTTCTTCTGCCGGACGGTGCCCACTTCGAGGAAGGCAAAACCGGCGTGCATGGCCAGGACCATGACCGCACCGATCAGGATGAACAGGGTGTTGGAACCGTGGACCAGGGTGTCTACAGCGCTTTGCAGATTTTCCATGGAGTAGGCAGATCCGGAATCGGCCATCATCATTCCTGCGTCACGCACGCCGGCGGCCTTGCACCAAATTGGTCCGAGGCGTGGCAGCACGCGCGATCGGTGAACCGTTTTGGCGCGCCAGGACCCGGACGCGACAGCGCATGAACATGAATGACCTGAGGTTGAGTTTTTTCGGCCAGGGTTTGCGCGGTCTACCGCGTGCCCCTCGCTCGTTTTCAGCGCAGGCTTGCCAGCCTGCGCACCAGCACAAAGCAAAAGCTGTACCAGGCAATTACAGTGAACCTTCACCCGAGGCTCACACTCATAGCTCTCACAAGCCACTACGGAGATAGACCCATGGCCAGCAAAACGGCAAAGACGGCTCAAGAAGTACTGATGGCGGATTTTCAGGCACTGGTCAGTGACACGGAGCGTCTGCTGGAACACACCGCGACCCTGGCTGGCGACCAGGCCGATGAACTGCGCGAGCAAATCCACGACAGCCTGCTCAAGGCCCGGGAAACCCTGCAACTGACCGAAGACTCCCTGCGCCAGCGCGGCCAGGCGGCCGTTACCGCGGCGGAGGACTACGTCCAGAGCAACCCCTGGCAATCGGTTGGGATCGCCGCCGGCGTGGGCTTCCTGATCGGCCTCCTGGCGACGCGGCGCTGATATGGCTATCGGTGAATCCACGGCGTCCGGCAGCGGTCCGAGCGCTTCTTCGCGGCGCCTCGGGGCGGCGGTCCTGGGCCTGTTGCACAGTCACGTCGAACTGTTCGGCATCGAGTTGCAGGAGCAGAAAGCACGCACCGTGAGCCTGCTGCTGTTTGCCGGGCTGGCCCTGGTGTTTGCCCTGCTGTTGCTGGTGGGGCTGTCGGCACTGGTGCTGATCCTGCTGTGGGACAGCTACCGCCTGGCGGGGATCATCGGCCTGTGCCTGTTCTACACCCTGGCGGCGATCTTCTGCGGCCTGCGCCTCAAGGCCGCGATCTTCGACGAGTCCTCGCCCTTCCATGCCACCCTTGAAGAACTGGCCAATGATCGGGAGCGCCTGCTGCCATGAAGCTGCCTGAAGTTCCGCAGAACACCTCGCGCCGAGAAATGCGCAAGGTCCTGATCCGCCTGCGCATGGAAATGCACCGCCAGGAAATCCGCCACGAGTCCCAGCAACTGTTGCAGCCCCTGCAACGGGTGCGTGGCCTGGGCCAAAGCTGGCAGGAAGGTTTTGGCCTCAAGCACGCACCGCTCTGGGGCGTGGCGGTGGTGACCCTGCTGGGATTCATCACCGGCAAGGGCGCCAAGAGCGGTGGCGTCAGCAGCCTCACGCGTCTGGTGCGCCTGGGCACCAGTCTGCTGCCGCTGATCCGCCTGGCGATGCAAGGCGCTTCGCGCAAACCCTGAGCGGCCGACTCCGGTCGCTCCTTCTCCATCAGCCGCGCAGGTGGCTGCATTCTTGCTAAGCAACCGGACTCGGCCCCTCTCCCCAGGGGCCGACGCCTGCCTGGCCACCCGGCAACCCAGGCGCTCACTCCAACAAGACTCTGATAAGGAGGCCCTGTGATCGACGGGCAACCGCTCGCCTGCTTCCAGCCATTCATCGATACCGCCACCGGGCGCATTGCCGGCGTCGAGGCCCTTGGCCGGCTGCGCCAGGGCAATGGCCAATTGAAATCCGTGGGGCCGCTGTTCAGCGATCCGCGAACCCCCTTCAGCGCCCTGCGCCGCCTTGATCGCCTGGTCCGCGCCGACGCTTTGCGGCGCTTGCACGAAGCGCCGGCGGACTGGTTCCTGAGCCTGAACATCTCGCCGCGCTGGATCAGCCGGCTGCGCCCAGGGCAGCCGTTGCCGAGCCTCAAGCAATTGCACCAGCACCAGGTCGATCCACGGCGTGTCGTCTTCGAAATCACCGAGCTGGGGGGCGACAATCAGCGCCTGGCGGAAGTGGTGGCGCGCTACCGCCAGGCGGGCGCGCGGATCGCCATCGACGACTTCGGCGCCGGCTATTCGCAACTCGACCGGGTACTGGCCCTGCAACCGGACATCCTCAAGCTCGACATGCGCCTGTTCCAGGCGGCCGCCCGGGGCGGTCCCAGCGGCGACGTGGTCAGGGCCCTGGCGCAGATGGCGGAAAAGACCGGCTGCTGGATCATCGCCGAAGGGGTGGAAACCGAGTCCGAGCTGAGCTTCGCTCTGGAGTGCGGTTCGCGCTATGTCCAGGGTTTCCTGTTTGCCCAGGCCCAGGAGCCACTGTTCGCCAGCGACGCCTTCGTCCAGCCCTTTGCTCGGTTGCGCCAGCGTTATGTGCAACACAAGCTCGACGAGCGCCTGCGCCTGATGCGCATGCGCCAGCAACTGGTCCAGCTGATGAGCCTGCTCCAGGCCTGGGCCCAGGCCCAGGCGCCCATCAGCCAGTTGCCCGAGGTCGAGGCCTTTCCCTGGCTGTTGCGCTTCTATCAGTGCGACCGGCATGGCACCCAACTGACACCCAACCTGGAATGGCGCCCTAACGGCTGGCAGGCCGACAACAGCTACGTCGGCCACAACTGGTCGTGGCGCCCGTACTTCTATCATTTGCTGGCCGAAGGCTGGGAGGAACGACGCCTGATCCTCTCCAGCACCTACCGCGACGCCACCAGCAACCAATACTGCCTGACGGCCGGGCAGTTCTTTGCAAACGGCCAGCGCCTGTTGCTGATCGATATCGATGCCGCCGGCCTGTAACCCTTGAGCCTGTATCGCCTTCGCGGGAGGGCTGGCGCAGGCGCTGACAACACCGGCACCTGGCCCCGGCCACCCGGCTCGCCCGTTGCGGACGCAATTACTTGCAGTCCGGCGCAGCGCCCCTCTTGCAGCCCTGCCCGGGAACCCGGAAGCTGGGCGCCTCAGTTTTTTTTCGGAGAGACCCGCCTTGGATTGGCAGACCCTGCTCAACCGCGAACGCCTCGGAAAGCCAGTGCACAGCCCGGAAGAACTCGGCCGTAGCCCTTTCCACAAAGACCATGACCGCATCATCTTCTCCGGCGCCTTCCGCCGTCTGGGGCGCAAGACCCAGGTGCACCCGGTGTCCAGCAACGACCACATCCACACCCGCCTGACCCACTCCCTGGAAGTCAGTTGCGTCGGGCGTTCCCTGGGCATGCGCGTCGGCGAAACCCTGCGCAGCGCCCTGCCCGACTGGTGCGAACCCAGCGACCTGGGAATGGTGGTGCAGTCCGCCTGCCTGGCCCACGACATCGGCAACCCGCCCTTCGGCCACTCCGGCGAAGACGCCATCCGCCACTGGTTCCAGCAGGCTGCCGGGCGTGGCTGGCTGGACGCGATGAGCGAGGCCGAGCGCCAGGACTTCCTCAATTTCGAAGGCAATGCCCAGGGATTCCGGGTCCTCACCCAACTGGAATACCACCAGTTCGACGGCGGCACCCGGCTGACCTACGCCACCCTCGGCACCTACCTCAAGTACCCCTGGACCGCTCGCCACGCCGACTCCCTGGGCTACAAGAAACACAAGTTCGGCTGCTACCAGAGCGAGCTGCCGCTGCTGGAGCAGATCGCCCACAAACTGGGCCTGCCACAGCTCGAAGAACAGCGCTGGGCCCGCCACCCGCTGGTGTACCTGATGGAGGCCGCGGACGACATCTGCTACGCCCTGATCGACCTCGAGGACGGCCTGGAGATGGACCTGCTGGAGTACGCCGAAGTCGAAGCCCTGCTCCTGGGCCTGGTGGGCGACGACCTGCCGGAAACCTATCGCCAGCTGGGTCCGGGGGACTCTCGCCGACGGCGCCTGGCGATCCTTCGGGGCAAGGCCATCGAACACCTGACCAACGCCGCCGCCCGGGCTTTCGTCGAACAGCAGGACGCACTGCTGGCCGGCACCCTGCATGGCGACCTGGTGGAACACATGCACGGCCCGGCCAAGCGTTGCGTGCTCAATGCCAAGGACGTGGCGCGCCGCAAGATCTTCCAGGACAAGCGCAAGACCCTGCACGAGATCGGCGCCTACACCACCCTGGAGATCCTGCTCAACTCCTTCTGCGGCGCGGCGCTGGAGCAACACGGTGGCAAGACCCCGTCGTTCAAGAACCGGCGGATCCTCGACCTGCTGGGCAACAATGCACCGGACCCGCACTGGCCGCTGCATACCTCGTTCCTGCGGATGATCGACTTCATTGCCGGCATGACCGACAGCTACGCCAGTGAAATGGCCCGGGAAATGACCGGGCGCTCAAGCCCGCAATAACCCGCGCCGATCAAGCGCCTGCCAGCAGTAACAGGCGCTTGATATGACTTGCACCATCCAATCGGCAACTAAGGGATTCCCCTACGCGCATTCCGGACCGAGCGCCCAGGAAAGGTCGGGGCAATAGGCGCCGAGCAACTGCAGTGCCTTGTGAATGATCAGCACTAGTTCCGGCAGGCCGATATAAGGAAAACCCTTAGCCAATCTTGCTCACTCAAAATAGAGCAACTACTCGATTAACAACTGAAACTAACAAAGAACATTCTTCATGGCTGGCCGGTATCGCCGGACAGGCTCATAGAAACCGAACATTTCAGCAGCCCCTCAAATAAGCCTCCTACCTGGAAATCTTCGCGCTCATCGCCACACCCCTTGCCAATCAAGGCCGTAAGTAAAAAACTGTTAGCCTTCTATGCATTTACAATTTACGTACAAATCGGTTTTCAGGTTTCGGATAGTCTCGATTTCAACAGGAATTTTCCCCGCTGGCCCTCCCCGGAAAAATTAATTGCACCCTGCGCTGTAACGTTTTCATTGCATCTTACTCAAGACTTTTGTCATACCTGACGTTGCACTGCTCGACTCGGAACTTACTCAGGAACTGTCACTTTCGAGAACTTGAACACTCGCTGTCGACATACAAGTCGACGGTATTTCAGGTTCACAAAACTGAACTAGAAGCGACGCTATTAGTTGAGCCTGCGCGGTCGGCTTTTCGTCACTTCCTCTTCTTAAAGTAAGGATGCCAAGTGCCCTATCCATCACGCACTGATCGTTCCCTTCTCAGCCGTACCGGCTGGGGCTGCCTGGGACTGGTACTGGGCCTGGCGTACCTGACGCCGACGTTGGCCGATGACCTGCAACCCGGGCAGGAAGCCCTGCGCCTGCAGCAGCAACAGCAGCGGGACCTGCAACAGTTGCAACTGGAACAGCGCCAGCGGCAGATGCAGCGGGGCAGCTTCGGCGGCGCCCCGGCCACGCCCCAGTTGCCGGAGCAAGGCGTCACCGACAATCAATGCTGGCCCCTCAGCGGTACCCGCATCGGCGGTGTCAGCCTGTTCAACAAGGCCCGGCTCAACGATTACCTCAAGCCGTACCTGGCGCCCTGCATGGGGGTCAATCAGATCAACCAACTGCTGGCGGCGATCACCCGCTTCTATGTCGACGCCGGCTATATCGCCAGTCGCCCGTACCTGGCCAGTGCCCCGGCGGCCGGCCACAGCCTGGATATCCTGGTAGAGGAAGGTTATGTCGAAGCCATCGAGCTGGCCGACCAGAGCCTGCCGGTGTCGTTGCGCGGCGCGTTCCCGGGAATGCTCGGCAACCCCTTGAACCTGCGCGACCTGGAGCAGGGCCTGGACCAGCTGAACCGCCTGCGTTCCGTGGACCTGACCGCCGACATCGCCCCGGGCAGCCAGCCCGGCGCCTCGCGGATCATCCTGCGCTCGCGCAGCAAGGCGGCCCGCTGGGGGCTCGGGCTGGGGGTGGACAATCTCGGCAGCGCCGGCACCGGCCGTGATCGCCAGTCGATCAACCTCAACCTCGACAGCCCGTTGCAAATCAACGACGCGCTGAACCTCAACTACAGCGACACCCTCAACCACGGCCCGCGCTACAGCCGCAGCAGCAGCCTGTTCTACTCGGTGCCCTACGGCTACTGGACCTACAGCCTGTTCGCCAGCCACGCCGAGTACCGTGCCCCTCTCAAGCTGGCACGCACCACCCTGTACAACAGCGGGCGTACCGACATGGTCAGCGGCCGCGCCGACCGGGTGCTGTGGCGCGATCAGAGCCACCAGCTCAGTGCCAACCTGCAACTGGCCTACAAGGACGTCGACAGCTACCTGCAAAAGGCTCATCTGCAGATCCAGAGCCCAACCCTGACCGTGGCCGAGGCCGGGCTCAATCTGTTCTGGCTCAACAGCGCGGTATGGAACCTGGATGTCAATTACGCCCAGGGGCTGACCTGGTTCGGTGCCGACCGCGACTCGCAGCAAGTGCAGCGCAACCTGCCCCAGGCCCAGTTTCGCAAGTATCGCGCCGGGCTCAGCCAGTGGCGCAACGGCCAGTGGGGCCAGCAGCGCTGGCAGTGGCAGAGCCAGTTGAACCTGCAGTACAGCCCCGACCCGTTGCCGGCCATCGAACAACTGCTGGGGACCGATGATTCGGCGGTTCGCGGCTACCGCGTCAACAGTGCCTCGGGGGCCATCGGCGGGATCTGGCGCAACACCCTGCGCCTGCCCCTGAGCACCGACCTGCCGCTGAAGATCACCCCGCGCCTGGGCCTGGACGACGGCTGGATCAAGGCCAGGCACGGTGCCCAGAGCCAGCACCTGAGCGGCGCCAGCGCAGGGCTCAACCTGGCCTGGAAAAACCTCCAGTTGGACCTGGATTACCAACGCAGCCTGAACACTCCGGAGCGCTTTCGAACGGAACCGGAAGTCTGGCTGGCCAGGATCAGCCTGCAGATCTGATCCACCGACATTTAGCCTGAAGTACCCGATGAACCTGAGCACCACGCGCCGTTGCACCCGATAAAGCAACGCCCGGCTCACCCACTTAGAACGAGGTTCTCATGCCGGACAACACTCATAGGTTCCACCTTTCACCCCAGGGCACATTGCGCTGGACCATCGCCGGCCTGCTGCTGGCGGCCCACCTGCCCCTGGCCCTCGCCAATGGCATCACCGTGGTCGAAGGCCCCGGTGGCACTCCGCAACTGCTGAACCAGGGCGGCGTGCCCATCGTCAATATCGTCGCGCCCAATGCCGGCGGCCTGTCCCACAACCAGTTCCTGGACTACAACGTCGGGCAGCAGGGCGTGGTGCTGAACAACGCCCTGCGGGACGGGCCATCGCAACTGGCCGGACAACTGGCGGCCAACGCGCAGTTCCAGGGCCAGGCGGCCAGCGTGATCCTCAACGAAGTGATCAGCCAGAATGCCTCGCAACTCAATGGCGCCCAAGAAATCTTCGGCACCCCGGCCGACTTCGTGCTGGCCAACCCCAATGGCATCTCGGTCAACGGTGGCAGCTTCATCAACACCCCGAACGCCAGCCTGGTGGTGGGTCGCCCGGAACTCCAGGGCGACAAGCTGCAACGGCTCAATACCCAGAACGCCGGAGGCCGGCTGGATATCCACGGCGGCGGACTGCTCAATGAAAAGGGCTCGATCAACCTGATCGCGCCCAGCATCGACAGCCTGGGCCAGCTCAAGGCCCACGACCAGTTGAATCTGACCGTCGGCCGCAACCAGCTCGACTACCCCAGCGGCAAGGTCCTGAAGGTCGACCCCGCCAGCCGTACCCAGGAACAACGCATCGACGCCAACCTGTTCGGCGCCATGCTGGCCGGGCGGATCAATATCGTCAGCACCGCCGAAGGTGCCGGGGTACGAGTCGGCGCAGTCCAGGTGAATGGCCGCGACGGGGTCAAGCTGCACTCCGCCGGTGACCTGGACATCCGTGGCAAGGCCCTGGACAACAGCCTCGACGCTGTGCGCGCCGGGGTTCACAGCGAGGGCGACATCGACCTGCACGGGGCCCGGGACCTGACCCTGGCAGCCACGGACGTCAGTGGCGTCAACGTCAAGCTCGATGCCGGGCGCAACCTGACCCTGAGCAGCATCGAAAGCCGCAAACTCCAGGAAAAGCGCCAGCAGTGGGAAAACAGCACCATTGGCATCACCTGGGAAACCTACGACCGCACCGAGACCGACAGCGACACACGCCAGCACGGCAACAAGGTGGTGGCCCAGCACGATGCCGAACTCAACTCCGGCGCCGACACCGAAATCCAGGGCAGCAGTATCGAGGCCGGCAATCGCCTGAAAGCCACCAGCGGCGGCGACCTGCGCCTGACCGCTGCCACCGAGACCCACACCCAGCGTGACCAGGGCCAGCACCGCAAGCACCTGTGGAAAGAGCACTGGGAGACCGCCAGCAGCGAGCAGCGCAGCGTCACCAGCCGGCTCAAGAGCGGACAGCAACTGGCGCTCGACAGCCAGCGCAAACTGCAACTGCAGGGTGCCGAACTGCACAGCAAGGGCGACATTCAACTGGCTGCCAAGGATGTGGACATCAACAGCGCCAGTCGCCAGCAAAGCCAGAGCAACCAGCGCTACTCCGGCGACCTGGTGGGCGGTGGCTTCTTCGGCAAGAATGCCGACGGCGACCAGGGCAAGACTGAGAACCAGGGCAGCAAGGTCAATGCCGACGGCAAGCTGATCGTGCATGCCGACAGGGTGCGCATCAGTGGCAGCCAGGCCCGTGGCGGGACCCAGGCCAGCGTCATCAGCCAAGAGGGTTCGCTGACCATCGACGGCGTGCAGGATACGTCCCACAGCAACAACCACAGCAAGGACAGCAAGTTCTTCGGCATCGCCAAGGACGAGAGCCGCCAGCAGAGCAAGAACAGCACCACCGTCGGCAGCCAGGTACGCTCGGACAGCAACCTCAAGTTGCAGAGCGCCGAGGACCTGAACATCAGCGGCTCGCAAGTGGCTGCCCAGGGGCATCTGGACGTCAATGCCAAGGGCTCGGTGAAGGTCGCCGCAGCGCAGGATACCCAGCACAGCAGCACCAGCACCCAGGAGCGCGGCTTCGACGCCTACGCCAAGGAAAATGCGCCAGGCACCACCCAGTACCGGGCCGGTGTGCGCTACCAGGACCAGCAGCGCAACGACAGCAGCGACAGCACTCGGCAGCAGGCGTCCAGCCTCAGTGGCGGCAGCCTGGCGGTCAGCGCTGGCAACGACCTGCGCATCGAGGGCAGCGACCTTGCGGCCACCGCCGGCGACGCCAGCCTGAGCGGGAAAAATATCCAGCTGCTGGCGGCCGACAACACCCAGGAAAAACACAGCGACAGCACCACCAGCGGTGGCGGCTTCTACTACACCGGCGGCCTGGACCGGGCCGGCAACGGCGTGGAAGTGGCCCACAACAGCAGCCAGGACAGCAGCAGCAAGACGACTGCGCAAACCAGCAGCATCGCCGCCAGCGGCAACCTGACCCTCAATGCCGGCAAGCGCCTGAGCACCGAAGGCGCCCAGGTCAAGGCCGGCGGCACGCTTGCGGTGAACGCTGGAGAGATCGACAACAAAGCCGCGCGCAACAGCGAAAGCAGCCAGCACAGTGAGAACAACTGGGCAGTGGATGTCGGTGCCAACGTGGAATACAAGGGCGTCACCCGGCCGATCGAAAAGGCCATCCAAGGCGTGGCCCAGCGCAAGTTCCATCAACCCGGGGTGCTCGATGCCCTGGAACAGCCCAATGTCGGCCTGGATGTGGATGTCAGCCACCAGAATCGCCAGGTTGCCGAAAGCAGCAGCAAGGCCGTGGTCAGCCAGTTGAGCGGGGGCAAGGTCGAGGTCAGGACCGCCGGGCAACTGCACGACCAGGGCACCCAGTACCGCGCCACCGACGGCGCCGTGAAGATCAGCGCCGACAGCCTGCTGGCCAGTGCTGCCAGCAATACCCACAGCAGCAGCGAGCAGGCCCTGGACGCCAAGGCCGGCGTGCGGGTCTACACCAATACCGGTGAAGACCTGAACATCCGCGGCAGTGGTGCAGGCGGCAGCAGCAGCGTCACCAGCACCCAGGAAAAGGCCCAGGTCGGCAGTTACGCCGGCAGCCAGGGGGTGGATATCCAGCTCGGAGGCGACGGCCGTTTCGAAGGCAGCCAGTTCAATGGCGGCCAGGGCGGTATCAGCATCAAGACCGGCGGTGAACTGGCGCTGAACCAGGCCAATGACCGTCAAGCCAGCAGCAACACCAGCCTGCGCGGCGATGCGTCCCTGAGCCTGGCCAGCACACCGGGGGCCAGCGGCACCCATCTCAATGTCGGCGCCGGGGTGCAACTGGACCACAAGACCCTCAACCAGCAGGACAGCCAGGCGCAAGTCGCCAGCCTCCAGGGCCAGGGACCGATCCAGCTGAACAGCGGCGGCGACCTGACGCTGCAAGGCACGCAGATCGGCAACGCCGCGCGCCCCGCTGGCGATATCAGCCTCAAGGCCGGCGGCAAGCTCGACCTGCAAGCCGCAAGCGACACCCACAGCAGCCAGGGCAGCAACCTCGGCGGCGGCCTCACGGTCGGTGGCGGCAAGACCAGCAGTGAACAGAGCAGTGCCCAGAAAGCCAACCTCAGTGCCAACTTCAACATTGGCCGGGTCGCCGAAACGGACCAGAGCCAACGCGGTGCCCAGCTCTACAGCCAGGGCCAGGTGCTGCTGGGCAGCGAGGCCAGCGGCGACAGCGCGATTCACCTGCAGGGCACACGGATCGATGCCGGCAAAGTGGTTCTGGACGCGGCCCAGGGCGGTGTCTTCCAGGAATCGGCACAGTCCACCCAGGCTCACAACAACTGGGGCCTGACCCTGGGTGCCGGGGCCAACCTGGGCAAGACCACCCTGGCCGATGCCGGTGAGCACGACTCGCCGAAGATCGACCGCGGGATCAATGCCCGGGCCAAGGTCGACGTCGACCGGCGCCAAGACACGACCCAGCACAACAGCCTGATCAAGGCCGACCAGGTGGTGCTCAACAGTGCCGCCGATGTGCACCTGGCCGGTGCTCGCATCGACGCGCAACGGGTCGACGGGACCATCGGTGGCGACCTGCTCATCGAAAGCCGCCAGGACCAGTTGCGCAATACCCAGGTCAACATCGACGCCAAGCTGGATGTGGAGAAGAACCAACCAGGCCTGGTGAGCAAACTGGCCAAGCCGGCCGGCCCCCTCAAGGACAACCTGCAGGCCAAGGCCGAGAAAGGCTTCGAAAAACATCGGGAGAAGCTGGAAAACGCGGTCGACAAGGGCGTCGACAAGCTCGGCTCGGCCAAGGACAGCGTGCTCAGCCAGGCCAGCAACGCCAAGGAACGCCTGGGGGAAAAGCTCAGCCGCAGTGGCAGCTACGACGTCAACCCGGAGCCTCGCGGCGCCCTGGGCAGCGGCGTGGACAAGGCCAAGAACTACCTGGCCGACCAGGCCGATGCGCTGGGCAATCGGCTCTCGGACCTCAAACAGCGTTTCTGGCCAAAGACCAGCGACAGCTATTCGGTCAGCGAGAAGAACACCACTGGCAGCAAAGTGGCCGACACCGCTGAAAGCGTGCTGTTCGGCGACAAGAGCGGCAACACCACCTACACCCCGACCCTGAACCTGGACCTGAGCCACACCCGCAAGGACAGCGTGGAACAGGCCTCGGGCATCAGTGGCCAGCAGGGCGTCAACCTGCAAGTGGGTGGGCAGACCCGGCTCACCGGCGCACGCATCAGCGCCAGCCAGGGCGCGGTCGACCTGGGCGGTTCCAAGGTCAGCAGCACGGCCCTGGCCGGTTCTGACCTGCGCCTCGACGCCGGGCTCAACCTGTCCAAGTCACCGGTCAACCTGGCCCTGGGCAGCGGCGCCGAGCTGACCCGCAAACAGGACGACGCCACGCAAAAGGACCAGTTGTTCAATCTGGGCCCGCTGCGTGTCGGCGGCCACAGTGACAGCCCGTTGCTGCAAGCCGGCATCGACCAGAAAACTCCATGAGACCCCGGCCGCCCTCCCCCGAGGGCGGCCTTTGTTGAACCCCTTCCGGGACGGTTCTCGTCCACGGAAAACAGCCCTCTGGCCTTAATTGACTTCCATTAATTACGACCAACTGTAATACCTCCCCTTATTCGATGTAGGACCTGTCTTAGATTGTCCTCATCAGTACTTTCGCAACTATTTCCTCTCCAACAGCTGGGCTACTGTTCGAACTTTCTATCGGTTGGCAAGAGGCCCGCATGCACTCGGTATTTATCATTGATGATCATCCCGTCATACGTCTGGCCATCCGTATTCTGCTGGAACACGAGCGATACAAGATCATCGGAGAAACCGATAACGGAGTTGACGCGCTGCAAATGGTCCGCGAGTGCGAACCGGACCTGATCATTCTCGACATCTGCATTCCCAAGCTCGATGGCATGGAGCTTCTGGAGCGTTTCAGCAATATGCCCAAACCCTTGCGAACCCTGGTCCTGACGGCTCAGTCGGCGGCGCTGTTCGCCAACCGCTGCATGCGCGCCGGGGCCAGCGGCTATGTCTGCAAACAGGAAGACCTGAGTGAGTTACTGAGCGCCATCAAGGCCATCTGCAGTGGCTACAACTACTTCCCCAGCCAGGCATTGCACGCTACTCGGGCAGCGCCCGGGGCAACTTTGGAGTTGGCCCAGTTCAACTCGCTGAATGATCGAGAGTTGATGATCATGCAACTTTTCGCCATGGGGCAAACCAATAAGGAAATAGCCAGCGGCATGTTTCTCAGCCATAAGACGGTCAGTACTTACAAGAAGCGCATCATGCAGAAACTGGCGACCACATCCATGAGTGTCCTGGTGGATATGGCCAAGCGCAATGAGCTGATATGAAGGGTCCACCCCTGTTCACCAGGCCGCTCCGGGGCTGCCGGTCATGACGGACATCTTCCTGCAACCCGCCATGATCGCTCTGTGTGCCTCGCTATTGGCCGTCTTGCTCGGCCTGGCCTGGCTGTACCGACAGCTGCGCCAACAGGAACGGGCATTGCGTAGCGCACGCCGGGTGCTGCAGACACTGGAGGCCGGAAAGCAGCAGGTCGAGCAGGCCAACCAAGTGAAAAACCAGTTCCTGGGCACTGTCAGCCATGAAATCCGCACCCCGCTGAATGCCTTCATCGGCCTGCTGGAACGGGTAGTGCAACGCACCCCGGCGAATGCTGACGATCGCTCGGCCCTGGAGTTGGCCCTGGGCACCGCCCGGGATCTGCGGGAGCTGCTGGGCGACCTGCTGGACCTCACCCGGATCGAGTCGGGGCAACTGTCGCTGAAGCAGGAATGGACCAGCCTGGGAGAAAGCGTCCGCTCGGTGATGGAAAGGTTCCAGGTGCTGGCGCAACAGAAAGCCCTCCGGCTCGATCTCGAACTCGAGATGCCTGATCCCGAGCCCCTGGTTCTATTGGACGCCCTGCGCTTCAAACAGGTGCTGTCCAACCTGTTGAGCAACGCGATCAAATTCACCCGCCAGGGAGAGGTGTGCATCAGGCTGCAATTGCTGCCCGAGGAACACCCAGGGTATTTCAGCCTGCTCCTGCAAGTGCTGGATACCGGGATCGGCATCCCCGAGCAGCAGCGACACCACCTTCTGTTGCACCCCTTCGCCCAGGTCGATGCGGCAAACCAGTCTCCACGGGACAGCACCGGGCTCGGCCTGCCCATCAGCCATCACCTGTGCCAGAAGATGGGCGGCAGCCTGAGCCTGCACGGGCGCGACGGCCCTGGCAGCGAAGCGCGGGTCCGGCTGGCGCTGGCCGGCAAGGTGATGCCCCCCATCCCCACCAAGGAAGCCTTGCCGGCGCATCCGCACCTGCCCCTGAATATCCTGGTGGCGGACGACCATCCCGCAAACCGGATGCTGCTGCAGGGACAACTGGAACAGCTCGGGCATCGGGTCACCTGTGCCGAGGACGGGCTGCTCGCATACCGGCTGTGGAAGATCGGCGACTTCGACCTGCTGATCATCGATTGCAACATGCCCATCATGAATGGCTACCAACTGGCCAGGGCCATACGCCGCAGCGAAAACCTGCAACAGCGCCCCGCCGTCACCCTGCTAGGGTGCAGCGCCTGCTCCGCTGCGCACACGGTCCAGCGCTGCCGGGAGGCCGGGATGCTCGACTGCCTGTCCAAGCCTCTGGGCCTGCACTTGTTGAGCCAGCAATTGATGTCCCTGGCCCCCCTGCCCAGAACGGACAGTTTCAGCATTGACGCCCTGCGCACCCTGACTCGGGGCGTTCCACCCCTCGGGTTGCGCATGCTTGAGGAACTGCTGAGGTGCAGCCACGAAGATCGACAATTGCTGGGCCGCACACCCCGTGACAGCCCTCGAGAACTGGCGGCACTGGCCCACAAGATCAAGGGGGCGGCACTGATGGTGGGCGCCGGCCCGCTGCAGCGTGGCTGCCAATCCCTGGAACTGGCCTGCCTGGACCCGGCCGCGGCAGAACAGATCAATGACGCAACCCGCACGCTGGACCTGGCCCTGGTGCAGTTCATCCAGTCCCTGCACCGGCACATCGAGGCCCATCCACCGCCCGATCTGGTACCTGGCGCCTTGCCTGAAGCCGTCCCGGCAAGGCTCGCCAACCCCACCAATCGAGGATGATGTGGCCCTCTTGCCAGATCAATATCAAAAGGCCAGTATCTGATCGCCACGCCCCACCCCCGCAGCTCCCGTCCATGGCTTGCCCGGCCTGCCCTCCAGTCAAGGTCAGGGCAGGGAGTGCCTGGCTTAACTATGCTTGGGTCGTGAGCCATGCCTCATGTGCCTTTGGAGAGAATTGGAATGCCGAGCACGCCAGCGCCCGTACAACGTCGCTTTCCTCTCCACATCCACATCAGTGCGATGTTCACCCTGCTGCTGCTCCTGACGGGTGTGGTGCTGGGCATCTACAACTACCAGCAGACCACCCGCATCATCCTCGGCAGCAGTGAAAAACTCTTCCAGCGCATCGAACAGGATGTGCGCAGTGACCTTAAATCCACCTATGAACCCATCCGTCATCTGCTCAGCCTGCTGGCACACGCCCAGCCGGCCCAGGCGCCGAACCTGGCTGAGCGCCTGGCACTGCTCAAGCCCTTCAGCCAGTCGCTGACAGACAACCCCGACCTGGCCTCGCTGTACCTAGGCTATGCCGACGGTGACTTCTTCATGGTGCGCCCCCTGCGCACCGCCCAGCTCAGGGACAAGCGCCAGGCCCCGGAAAAAAGTGCCTTCGAAGTCTGGAGCATCGAGCGCGACGCCAGCACCGGCCAGGTGCACTCACAGTCGCTGTTCTATGACATCGACCTGCAGCAGGTCGGGCACCTGGAACATCCCGACGAGCGCTACGACCCGCGAACCCGCGACTGGTTCGTCAACGCCCGGGGTGACACCGACCAGATCACGACCCGCCCCTATGTGTTCTATTCCACCCTCAATGTCGGCACGACCCTGGCCCGACGCAGCGGCAAGATGGCGGTCCTCGCCGCCGACCTGACCCTCGAACAACTGTCCGCCACCCTGGCCAAGCACCGGGTCACCCCCACCACCGAAGTGGCCTTGCTGGACGATCAGGGCAACGTCGTGGCCTACCCCGACAGCAGCAGGCTGCTGACCGAGCAGCGTACCGCGCGCCTGATCAAGGGCAATGACCTGAACCCGATGCTCGCGGCGCTGTTGCATGACCAGACCGTGGACGGCCACTTGCAGGTCCAGGACCGCAGCTGGATCGTTGCCAGCACTCATATCGCCGAGGGCGGTCCTGGCGGATTGCAATTGGCCTTGCTGGTGCCCGAGGACGAACTGCTGGCCGACGCCTACCGGCTGCGCTGGCGAGGCGCGCTGATTACCCTGGCCACCCTGCTGCTGTGCCTGCCCCTGGGCTGGTTGATCTCACGCATCCTGGTGCGGCCGCTGCACACCCTGGTGCAAGAAGCCGACGCCATCCGCAGCTTCGACTTCAACTACCCGGTATCGCGCCGCTCGCCAGTACTGGAAGTGGATCAATTGAGTGTGTCCATGGCCCGGATGAAGGACACCCTGGCCAGCTTCTTCGAGATCAACGCCAGCCTCTCCGCCGAGACCCGCTTCGATCCGCTGCTGCAACGGGTGCTGTTTGAAACCGTGAAGATCGCCCAGGCCCAGGCCGGCCTGATCTACCTCTGCGAAAGCAAGGGCACGCACCTGGAGCCCCACGGGCTGATCATCGACGGGCAACCCCAGGACCTCAGCGCCTTTGCCATCGAGACCCTGGGGCTGACAAGCAGCGACTCCCCCGAGTGGTTGCAGCAATTGACCCGTGGCGACAGCGTGGTCACCACCCTGGGATTCGACCAGGCTGGCGACCTGCAAGGCATCCTGCTGGCCCTGGACAGTCCCAGCACGCACCTGGTGGGTATTCGCCTGCGCAACCGGCACCACGAGACCGTGGGCATGCTCCTGCTGTTTTTGGTGGACAGTGGCGCCGAGGCCGACCTGGACAAGCTCAGCCCGGACCGCATCGCCTTCATCCAGGCGGTATCCGCGACCGCGACCCTGTGCATCGAGAGCCAGCGCCTGCAGAACAAGCAGAAGCAGTTGCTCGACTCCTTCATTCAGTTGCTGGCCGGGGCCATCGACGCCAAGAGTCCCTACACCGGCGGGCACTGCCAACGGGTACCGGCCCTGACGCTGATGCTGGCGCAGGCCGCCGCCGACAGCCAGGCCCCAGGATTCGCCGACTACCAGCCCACCGAGGACGAATGGGAAGCCCTGCACATAGCCTCCTGGCTGCATGATTGCGGCAAGGTCACGACCCCGGAATACGTGGTGGACAAGGCCACCAAGCTGGAAACCCTGAACGACCGCATCCACGAAATCCGCACTCGCTTCGAGGTGCTCAAGCGCGACGTCTGGATCGACTACTGGCAGGCCCTGGCCCAAGGCGCCGAGGAAGAGCAGCAGGCGGCCGAGCGTACGGCGCGCCTGCAGGCCCTGGATGAGGATTTTGCCTTTGTCGCCCGTTGCAACCTGGGGACGGAGTTCATGGCCGAGGCCGACCTGCAGCGCTTGCAGAGCATCGCCCGGCGTACCTGGAGCCGCACCCTGGATGATCGCCTGGGGGTTTCCTGGGAAGAACATCAGCGCCAGCAACGCACCCCGGCACCGAGCCTGCCGGTACTCGAACCGTTACTGGCCGACAGGCCCGAGCACTTGCTGGAGCGCAGCGCCGTGGACGTCCTCGCCCCCGACAACCCCTGGGGCTTCAAGCTCCAGGTGCCGGTGCACAAGTACAACCGCGGTGAGCTCTACAACCTGAGCATCCCTCGCGGCACACTCACCGCCGAAGAGCGTTATGTGATCAACCACCACATCGTGCAGACCATCATCATGCTCGAACACCTGCCCTTCCCCAGCCACTTGCAGAGCGTGGCGGAGATCGCCGGCGGCCATCACGAGAAAATGGACGGCAGCGGCTACCCGAAACAGCTCAAGCGCGAGCAGATGAGCCTGCCGGCGCGGATGATGGCCATCGCCGACATCTTCGAGGCCCTGACCGCCGCGGACCGCCCCTACAAGAAGGGCAAGACCCTGAGCGAAGCGCTGAACATCATGGCCATGATGTGCCGCGACGCCCACATCGATCCGCAACTGTTCGCGCTGTTCATCGAGCAGCGGATCTACCAGCGCTACGCCGAGGGCTTCCTGACGCCACAACAGATCGATCCGGTGGATCAGCAAGCGCTGCTGAAAAAGGCCGGACTGACCACCTGAAGGGACTCAGCAATCGCTCAAGCGCAGGAAGATCGCCGCCAACTGTTCGATCCCGGCCTGGTCCACTTCGCTGAAGCGGGCCAGCTCCGGGCTGTCCAGGTCCAGCACGCCAATCAAGCGACCGTCCTTGACCAGCGGCACCACCAGTTCGCTGTTGGACGCACTGTCACAGGCTATGTGCCCGGCAAAGGCATGCACGTCGTCCACCCGCTGTGTCTGCAGAGTGGCCGCGGCCGTGCCGCAAACCCCACGGCCGAAGGGGATCCGCACGCAGGCAATCTGCCCCTGGAAGGGGCCGAGCACCAGTTCCTGGTTGCGGTTGAGGTAGAACCCGGCCCAGTTCAGGTGATCCAGTTGGCTGAACAGGAAGGCCGAGAACTGCGCGGCATTGGCGATGAAGTCGCGCTCGTCGGCCAACAGCGACTCCAGCTGGGCACACAGCAGCCCGTAGCCGTCCAGACCTTGGCCGGCGTGTTTCAGATCGATCATGCTTTTTGCTCCAACAACTGCAGGCCCACCCAGTAGCGGGCAAATTGATAGGCACACCGGCCATTGCGGTTGCCGCGCCCGGTGGCCCAGCGCACTGCCAGGATGTCCAGCGCCTCGTCACGCTGCCAGCTCAGGCCGGCCTTGCTCGCCAGCTCGCCGATCCAGTGCTCGACCACGTTGAGGAAGTGTTCCTGGGTGAAGGGATAGAACGACAGCCACAGGCCGAAACGGTCCGAAAGGGCAATCTTGTCTTCTACTGCCTCACTGGGGTGCAGTTCGCCGTCGACACGCTTCCAGTTCTCGTTGTCGCTCTCCTTCTCCGGTACCAGGTGCCGACGGTTCGAGGTGGCGTACAGCAGCACATTCTCCGGTGCCTGCTCCAGGGAACCGTCGAGCACGCTCTTGAGTACCCGGTAATCGCCCTCGCCGGACTCGAAGGACAGGTCGTCGCAGAACAGCACGAAACGCTGGGGCAGCTTGACCAGTTGCTCCACCACCCGCGGCAGGTCCGCCAGGTGGTCACGCTCGATCTCGATCAGGCGCAGGCCGCCCTTGGCATGCTCGGCCAGCAAGGCGCGCACCAGGGAGGATTTACCGGTGCCACGCGAGCCCCAGAGCAAGGCATGGTTGGCCGGCATGCCGTCGAGGAACTGTTGAGTGTTGCGTGCCAGTTGCTCGCGCTGCTTGTCGACCCCGATCAGGTCGCTCAGGCGCATGTCCAGGCTGACTTCCAGAGGCAACAGGAAGCCGTTGCGCCCCTCACGCTGCCAGCGGGCAGCCAGGCACTGGTCCCAGTCGATGGTCTGGCGCTGGGTAGGCAACAGGGGTTCGATCCGGGCCAGGACCGCATCGGCACGTTCAAGAAATGCAATCAATCGGGCATCCACGACTTTTCCTCAGGCACGTTCAGGGTAATGATGCGGCACACAGACGAAACGCAGTCCTGATCCCAGGGTCTATCGCCTTATCAGCTGCTGCCAGGCCAGGCCGGCAACCAAAGATGATCAGCTATGCTTGCGCAGCGAAGGGAAACGAAAGTGGTTCAGCCCCCCATGGATATCAAGTTCACCAACCGCCTGTCCTATAAACAGGCCCGGCTCACCGTGCTGGTGGGTTTCATTCTGGGGACCGCGCTCAGTCTGCTGCAAATCGGCATCGATTATGCCAGCGAAGACGCCTCCATCAATCGTGAAATCCACTCATTGCTGGAAATCAGCCACAACCCGGCCTCGCGCATTGCCTACAACATCGACTCCGAGCTGGCTCAGGAACTGACCCTGGGCCTGCTGCGCTCCCCGGCGATCATTCGCGCGCAACTGATCGACAACAACAATACCCTGCTGGCCAATGTCGAACGGCCCGCGCAGCAAAGCCGCTACCGCGCCATCAGCGACTTCCTGTTCGGCGCCGACCGGCAATTCGAAGACCGCCTGTATCTGAGCCACCTGCCTGAAGAGTCCCTTGGCACCCTGCACCTGGATGTCGACACCTACGCCTTTGGCAGCCGCTTTCTCAAACGTGCCGAAATCACCCTGATCAACGGCTTCGCCCGCAGCCTGATCCTCACCGGGATTCTTCTGGCGCTGTTCTACGTGATGCTGACCAAGCCCCTGGTGGGGGTGATCCGCGAACTCAGCAGTCGTGACCCGCGCAGCCCGCAACAGGCCAAGCTGGACTGTCCCCCCGGCCACGAAAACGACGAGGTCGGGGTGCTGGTCAAGGTCGCCAACCAACAGTTCGACATCATGGCCACGGAAATCCAGCAGCGGCGCAACGCCGAGAACCGCCTGACCGAGTACCTCGGGCAGCTGGAGAACATCGTCTCGGCCCGCACCACCGAACTCAAGGCCAGCAATGCCCGGCTCAGCCAGTCCAACGAGGAACTGGAAATCGCCCGACGCACCGCCCTCGACATGGCCCAGGCCCGTGCCGCCTTCCTGGCCAACATGAGCCACGAGATCCGCACCCCGCTCAACGGCCTGCTGGGAATGATCGCCCTGTCCCTGGACAGCCCGCTGAACCCCGAGCAACGCCAGCAGCTGTCCATCGCCCACGACTCCGGCAAGGTCCTGGTGGAGCTGCTCAACGATATTCTCGACATGTCCAAGTTCGATGCCGGGCAGCTGGAGCTGGAGCGCATCCCCTTCGACCTCGGGGTGCTGGTGGAGGACACCGCCAACCTGCTCTCGCAAAACGCCGCAGCCAGTGTCGAGCTGACCTGCCTGATCGCCCCGGACTTTCCCGCACTGGTGCTGGGCGACCCGATGCGGGTGCGGCAAATCGTCAGCAACCTGCTGTCCAACGCCCTCAAGTTCACCCGCTTCGGCCGCGTCGACGTGCGTCTGAGCACCCTGGGCGACGGCGTGCGCATCGAGATCTGCGACACCGGCATCGGCATTGCCCAGGAGGCCCAGGTCAGAATCTTCCAGCCTTATACCCAGGCGGGCGCCGGCATCACCCGCCAATACGGTGGCACCGGCCTGGGCCTGGCCTTGACCTACAATCTCTGCGAAGCCATGAACGGCCGCTTGAGCATCAGTTCGGAAGTCGGCTTTGGCAGCCAGTTCTGCGCCGACCTGCCCCTGCCGTGCCACACCCCCGCGGCCAGCCCGCCTGCCCTGTCCGGCAAGGTCATCGCCATCACTGACGTGGGCAGCGGCCTGGCCGAACTGCTGGCCAGCCTGCTGCCCAGCTGGGGCCTCGACTATCAGCGCTGCGACATTGAAGACTCCCTGGCCGGAATCAACCCCGACCTGCTGATCACCGATTGCCCGGAGTGCCTGTTCGGCCTGCGCCCGGCCATCGCCGCGCCGATCCTGCTGGTGACCGCCTATGGCAGTTTCCTGCCCAGCGAAGAAGCCAGCGCCCTGGCACCGTTGCAGCAGCAGGCCCGCCCTTTGGCGCGCAACGCCCTGTACCAGACCCTGCGGCGCTCGCTGCTGGGACAGACCGTGACCCTCAACGACGCGCAGCTGGAGATGCCGACGCCGCTGCGTCGGGCGAACATCCTGCTGGTGGAGGACAACCCGGTGAACCAACTGGTGGCCAAGGGCATGCTGAGCAAGCTCGGTTGCGCGGTGACCGTCGCCGCCCATGGTGCAGAGGCCCTCAATCAGCTGGAGCAGCATGGCTTCGACCTGGTGCTGATGGACTGCAACATGCCGGTCATGGACGGATACGAGGCCAGCCGGCAGATCCGCCGCAGTGGACGCTGGCCGGACCTGCCGATCATTGCCCTGACCGCCAACGCCATGCCCGAAGAGCGCGAGCGCTGCCGCGCCGCCGGCATGAGCGACTACCTGGCCAAGCCCTTTCGCCGTGAAGAGCTGATTGCCTTGCTGGACCTGTGGGTGCCGACTACGACAAGGCTCTGATCTGTTGCAACAGGTGATCGAGACCGTCACGCAACTGGTCCAGGCTGTTCAGGTCGACCCCGCTTTCGCACAGCAGCGCCGCCTTGAGCGGCGGCACCTGATCGCGCAGGGCCAGGCCGGCATCACTCAGGCTCAGGTGCACCTCGCGCTCATCGCGCCCGGAACGCCGGCGCTGCACCAACTGCAGCTGTTCCAGGCGCTTGAGCAAGGGCGTCAAGGTGCCGGAGTCCAGGGCCAGGCGCTCGCCCAGGGCCTTGACCGTAGGCAGCGTCGGCGGCGCTGCCTGCCACTCCCAGAGCACCAGCATCACCAGGTATTGCGGGTAGGTCAGGCCCAGGCGATCGAGCATCGGCTTGTAGCCCCGGACCACCGCCCGCGAGGCAGCGTACAGCTTGAAGCACAGCTGGGAATCGAGCTTCAGGGCATCCACGGACACGCTGTTCATTTGAGCAGGGCTTCGATCTCGCGGCTCAGGTCCTGAGGCTTGGTGGCCGGAGCGAAGCGCTTGACCAGCTGGCCGTCCCGGCCGATCAGGAACTTGGTGAAATTCCACTTGATGCCCTGGGAGCCCAGGACCCCGGGGGCACGCTTCTTCAACTGGACGAACAATGGGTGGGCATCGCTGCCATTGACCTCGACCTTCTTGAACAGCGGGAAACTCACGCCGTAGTTCAGTTCGCAGAATTCGGAGATCGCCCCTTCATTGCCCGGTTCCTGCTTGCCGAACTGGTTGCAGGGGAAGCCCAGCACCACCAGTCCCTGGTCCTTGTAGGTCTGCCAGAGTTCTTCAAGCCCCTTGTATTGAGGGGTAAAGCCGCATTTGCTGGCGGTATTGACCACCAGCACCGCCTTGCCGGCGAAGTCCGCGAGGGTCTTGTGCTCACCCTTGATGGTGGTGCAGGGAATAGTCAGCAGGGCATCGGTCATGGCAGCGGCTCCATTCGTGGAAAGAGGCAACAAAAATAGCGCCCAATTAGATTGTGTGCAATTTAAATGGACGAAAGGCGACTCCCAAGAGTCGCCTCCGCCTCAGCGAGGCACCAGGTCCAGGCACACCGAGTTGATGCAGTAGCGCAAGCCGGTGGGTGGCGGGCCATCGGGGAATACGTGGCCCAGGTGGGCATCACATTTGGCGCAGACCACTTCGGTACGGATCATCCCGTGGCTGATGTCGCGGATCTCGATCATCGCGCTGTCGGCAATGGGCTGGTAGAAGCTCGGCCAGCCGCAGCCCGAGTCAAACTTGGCCGAGGAGTCGAACAACGGCTCATTGCAGCAGATGCAGTGATAGACCCCATCGGTCTTGGTGCCGTTGTACTTGCCCGAGAAGGGCCGTTCGGTGCCCTTGAGCCGGCAGACGTTGTACTGCTCCGGATCGAGCATCGCCCGCCATTCTTCCAGGGTTTTTTCCAGCTTTTCCATGGTCCTTCCTCTGCAACGGAAAAAGCCCGATCTGTGTCTTTTCCACGGATCGGGCGGCACGTATGATTGCGCCTCGTCAGACGTCAGTCTGGCAGCCGCGTTACACCCATTCAAACGGATTTTGCCGCAGCCGGTGCGGGCTACACGCCGGTGTGACACGGCAGGATTCCCAGTACGGTAGTTCATCCTCCGCCTGGATCGTTCATTTTCGGGAACACATTGCCATGCAGGTCAGCAAATCGAACAAGCTCGCCAACGTCTGTTATGACATTCGCGGCCCAGTGCTCAAGCACGCCAAACGCCTGGAAGAGGAAGGCCATCGCATCCTCAAGCTGAACATCGGCAATCCGGCGCCTTTTGGTTTCGAAGCGCCGGACGAGATTCTCCAGGACGTGATCCGCAACCTGCCTACCGCCCAGGGCTACAGCGACTCCAAGGGCCTGTTCAGTGCGCGCAAGGCCGTGATGCAGTACTACCAGCAAAAGCAGGTGGAAGGCATCGGCATTGAAGACATCTACCTGGGCAACGGCGTCTCCGAGCTGATCGTGATGGCCATGCAGGCCCTGCTCAACAATGGCGACGAAGTGCTGGTCCCGGCCCCCGACTACCCGCTGTGGACCGCGGCAGTGAGCCTGGCCGGCGGCAACCCGGTGCACTACCTGTGCGACGAGCAGGCCAACTGGTGGCCGGACCTGGCCGACATCAAGGCCAAGATCACCCCGAACACCAAGGCCCTGGTGATCATCAACCCGAACAACCCCACCGGTGCGGTGTACCCCAAGGAAGTGCTGCTGGGCATGCTGGAACTGGCCCGCCAGCACAACCTGGTGGTGTTCTCGGACGAGATCTACGACAAGATCCTCTACGATGACGCCGTGCATATCTGCACCGCCTCCCTGGCCCCGGACCTGCTGTGCCTGACCTTCAACGGCCTGTCCAAGTCCTATCGAGTGGCCGGTTTCCGTTCCGGCTGGGTGGCGATCTCCGGTCCCAAGCACCACGCCCAGAGCTACATCGAAGGCATCGACATGCTGGCCAACATGCGCCTGTGCGCCAACGTGCCGAGCCAGCATGCAATCCAGACTGCACTGGGCGGCTACCAGAGCATCAACGACCTGGTGCTGCCGCCCGGCCGGCTGCTGGAGCAACGCAACCGCACCTGGGAGTTGCTCAACGACATTCCCGGCGTCAGCTGCGTGAAACCCATGGGCGCGCTGTATGCCTTCCCGCGGATCGATCCGAAGGTCTGTCCGATCCACAACGACGAGAAATTCGTCCTTGACCTGCTGCTGTCGGAAAAACTCCTGGTGGTACAGGGCACCGCCTTCAACTGGCCGTGGCCGGACCACTTCCGCGTGGTCACCCTGCCGCGGGTGGATGACCTGGAGCAGGCCATCGGCCGGATCGGCAGCTTCCTCAAGTCCTACCGCCAATAGCCCCGATATCGCAGTGCGATCCTTGAACGATCGCACTGCGATTAATTCAGCAACACATCTTCGCTGCCCTGCCCCAGCCCCCTTCTATAAGCTTGCACTTTCCGTCCACCCCACTGTCACAAGGTCTGCACGGCAGCCAGGGGATGACGGCGTCTCGCGATTGGTCATGACGCTGCAATGCAAGCGTCTAGACTCGGCCTATGCGACACAGTTTGAAATAGAAGCCGTATTGAATAGCCCGTTGCCGCACCTTATATACCCCGCAGTACGCGACATCTTTAGCTTGAGGAGATTTCTACAACCATGATGCGAATCCTGCTGTTTTTGGCCACTAACCTTGCGGTCGTGCTGATTGCCAGCATTACCCTGAGCCTCTTCGGCTTCAACGGGTTCATGGCGGCCAATGGGGTTGATCTGAACCTCAATCAGCTGCTGATTTTCTGTGCGGTCTTTGGTTTTGCCGGTTCGCTGTTCTCGCTGTTCATCTCCAAGTGGATGGCGAAGATGAGCACCAGCACGCAGATCATCACTCAACCGCGCACCCGCCATGAGCAGTGGTTGTTGCAAACCGTTGAGCAACTGTCCCGCGAAGCCGGGATCAAGATGCCCGAGGTGGGCATTTTCCCAGCCTACGAGGCCAACGCCTTTGCCACCGGCTGGAACAAGAACGACGCCCTGGTGGCGGTCAGCCAGGGCCTGCTGGAGCGCTTCTCACCCGATGAAGTGAAAGCGGTGCTGGCTCACGAGATCGGCCACGTCGCCAACGGCGACATGGTGACCCTGGCGCTGATCCAGGGCGTGGTGAACACCTTCGTGATGTTCTTCGCGCGGATCATCGGCAACTTCGTCGACAAGGTGATCTTCAAGAACGAAGAAGGCCAGGGCATGGCCTACTACGTAGCGACCATCTTCGCCGAACTGGTCCTGGGCATCCTCGCCAGCGCCATCGTCATGTGGTTCTCGCGCAAACGCGAGTTCCGTGCCGACGAAGCCGGTGCCCGCCTGGCCGGCACCAACGCGATGATCGGCGCCCTGCAGCGCCTGCGTTCGGAACAGGGCCTGCCGGTACACATGCCCGACACCCTGAATGCCTTCGGCATCAACGGTGGCATCAAGCAGGGCCTGGCTCGCATGTTCATGAGCCACCCGCCGCTGGAAGAGCGTATCGACGCCCTGCGTCGTCGCGGTTGACCAGCCATAAGGCAACACCCAAAAGGGCGACGCGAGTCGCCCTTTTGCATGGCCACGGATAAACGTACGCTTAGCGGACGCCTTTCCTACCCAGCCGATAGACCCGCTCCACCAGTCGCGTGAGCCCGGCCTGAAGAGACTTCCAGCTCTCGTCGAGAATGTCGCGCTCAACCTCGACAGTCAGCTGCCAATGAGTGCCAAATTGCCGCTCGACCTCATCGTCGAGCACTGCAAACGGCGGTCCGTCCAGCCTGGATTGATCGTAGTCCAGAACGATCAACAGCCCCTGGCTGCCTTCGGGCAGCAGGCTATTCACATGGGCGGCGTAGCGCTGGCGCATGTCTGGCGGCAAGGCAATCATCGCCGCACGATCGTACAGCGCCGTGCAATCGGCAATGTCCTCGGCGGTCAAGGCAAAGAAATCGCCACACCAAAGCTGGATTCGACCATGGGCGTAGACCTTGAAGACCCCTTGCTGGCTGATCCGTGGCTGCAGACCGTGCTCAAGAAAGAAATCCTCTACGGCCTTTTCCGCCAACTCGATGCCCAGCACCCTGAACCCCTGGTCGGCGAGCCAGAGCAGATCCAGGCTCTTGCCGCACAAGGGCACCAGCACCCGGCTATTCGCCGCTAGGCCGAGAGCCGGCCAGTACTGTTGCAGGTAGGGATTCACCTCTGCCTGGTGAAAGCCGATCTGATCGCGTTCCCAGCGCTTGTGCCAAAAGTCCGCTTGCATGAGTTGTCCTTAAATTTCGATCAAAAAGCGCTAAAACTTATATTAGATTTAGATCAATGATCTGATTGAAGATGGCGCATCTTAACCTTCAGGACGCCCTTCATGCTCCCTAGCCTGTTCATTTCCCATGGTTCTCCCATGCTGGCCCTGGAACCCGGTGAAAGCGGCCCGGCACTGGCTCGCCTGGCAGCGCAACTGCCCCGCCCCAAGGCGATCCTAGTGGTTTCGGCCCACTGGGAAAGCCAGGATCTGCGGGTCAGCGCCCACCCACACCCGCAAACCTGGCACGACTTCGGCGGTTTTCCGCCGGCCCTGTTCGCCGTGCAATACCCAGCCCCGGGAAACCCCGACCTGGCGGCGCAGGTGGTGCAACTGCTCAAGGCCGACGGCCTGCCGGCACAACTCGACAACCAACGGCCTTTCGATCATGGCACCTGGGTGCCGTTGTCACTGATGTACCCGCAGGCGGACATCCCGGTCGTTCAGCTGTCACTGCCCAGCCGCCAGGGGCCAGCCCTGCAGACCCGCATCGGCCACGCCCTGGCCAGCCTGCGGGAACAGGGTGTGTTGCTGATCGGCTCCGGCAGCATCACCCACAACCTGCGAGAACTGGACTGGCACGCCGGCCCGGAGAGCGTCGAGCCCTGGGCCAAGGCCTTTCGTGACTGGATGATCGAAAAACTGGCGGCCAACGATGAGCCAGCCCTGCACGACTATCGCCACCAGGCACCCCACGCCGTGCGCAGCCACCCCAGCGATGAACACCTGCTGCCGTTGTACTTCGCCCGGGGAGCGGGTGGGGACTTCAGCGTCGCCCACCAGGGCTTCACCCTGGGCGCGTTGGGCATGGACATCTATCGCTTCGACTGAAATATCGCAGGCAAAAAAATCCCCGAACCAGTCGGGGATTTTTTATGCCTGATCAATCAGCCCGAGGGCCGATCAATCTTCGCGATAGCGACGCAGCTTCAACTGCTTACCGGCAACACGAGTGTCCTTCAGCTTGGCCAGGAGTTTCTCCAGGCCATCTTCCGGCAGCTCTACCAGGGAGAAGCTATCACGCACCTGGATGCGACCGATCGCTTCACGGGCCAGGCCGCCTTCGTTGAGGATCGCCCCCAGAAGGTTCTTGGCAGCGATACCGTCACGGGCACCCAGGGCAGTGCGGCAACGCGCACGGCCTTCGCCCAGCGGCATTGGCGCACGACGCTCACGGTCACCACGATCAGGACGATCACCGGAACGCTCTGGACGATCGCCACGCGGGGCGCTGTTCGGCACCAGTGGACGCTCTTTCTCGATCGCCGCCAGGTTCAGCGCCTGGCCGTTGGTGGCCTTGCGCAGCAGGGCCGCGGCCAGGGCACGCGGGCTGCAACCGATGTCGGCAGTCAGACGATCCAGCAGATCACCGTGGGTCGCTTCGGCGTCAGCCACCAGCGGCGACAGGCTGTTGGTCAGCTTCTTGATGCGCGCATCGAGAACGGCTTGGGCGTCCGGCAGGCGAACTTCGGCAACCTTCTGACCGGTTACACGCTCGATCACTTGCAGCATGCGGCGCTCACGTGGAGTCACCAGCAGCAGCGCACGGCCTTCGCGACCGGCGCGGCCGGTACGGCCGATACGGTGCACGTAGGATTCCGGGTCGTACGGCATGTCCACGTTGAACACGTGGGTGATGCGCGGTACGTCCAGGCCACGGGCGGCTACGTCGGTCGCCACAACGATGTCCAGACGGCCATCCTTGAGGGAGTCGATCACGCGCTCACGCTGGTTCTGGGCGATGTCGCCGTTCAGCGCAGCGGCTTTGTAGCCTTTGGCTTCCAGGGCGCTGGCCAGGTCCAGGGTCGCTTGCTTGGTGCGCACGAACATGATCAGGGCGTCGAAATCTTCAACTTCCAGCAGGCTCAGAACGGCAGAGGTCTTCTGGTCGGCGTGAACCAGCAGGTGAGCCTGCTCGATCGCGGTGACGGTCTGGGTCTTGCTCTGGATCTTGACGTGTTTCGGGTCTTTCAGGTGACGCTCGGCGATGGCGCGGATCGACTGCGGCAGGGTCGCCGAGAACAGTACGGTCTGACGCGACTCAGGCATGGCCTTGAAGATGACTTCCAGGTCATCCATGAAGCCCAGCTTGAGCATTTCGTCGGCTTCGTCGAGAACCAGGTGGTTCACGGTGGCCAGGACTTTTTCGTCGCGACGCAGGTGGTCGCACAGACGGCCCGGAGTGGCGACAACGATCTGTGCGCCATTACGGATTGCTTTCAGTTGCGGGCCCATCGGCGCGCCGCCGTAGACAGCCACAACAGTCACGCCCGGCATTTGCTTGGCGTAGGTTTCGAAAGCGGTTGCAACTTGTAGCGCCAACTCACGGGTTGGGGCCAGGATCAGAGCTTGCGGCTCGCGCTTGGACGGATCGATGCGGTGCAGGATAGGCAGGGCAAAGGCAGCGGTCTTACCGGTACCGGTTTGCGCCTGGCCAATCATATCGTGACCGGCAAGGATGATCGGGATCGACTGCTGCTGAATGGCCGAAGGCTCTTCATAGCCGGTAGCGACTACTGCAGCGACAATATTGGGATGAAGTTCAAGAGCGGCGAAGCCGCCGATTTCCTGGGTCATGGGTCTGCCTCTAAGTGCATCCGCAAAGACCCATGCTCCAAAGCTGCGCATGCCGTGTAAGACTCAAGAGTCACCCTGGCAGCTTTGTCGGCGGGGATTTGCGAAAACGATTGAAAGAAATGAACGTCAAGGATAGTCCGCGCAGCGGACAAGCAGCCGAAGCTGACTTCGGGGAATTGCATCACCTAAACGAGGCCTGGCTAAAGGCCGGCGCGCACTATACCGGAATTACTCAAAAAAGGGAGTTTTTTTTATCGGAAAAGTCCGCTGAACAGCCGATTGTCACGGGCTTTGCAGAGACTTGGGCGGCGCGCTATTTTGCTCAGGCCCGGCACTGCGGGTCAGAACGCTTAAACGGTTCACCTTTATTCTCGAAACCGCTCCTGCAAACGCCCCCTTTGCTAGCCGAGGACAGTCTCAATGAATCCGCCCAATGCCAACTGTGTCAGTCGCCAAGCACTCGGTCATCTGTTTCTCATTGGCCTGGACCGGGTCGCCAAGCGCAACGCCTTCGATCTTGAACTGCTGAATCAACTGAGCCTGGCCTACGGCGAATTCGAAGCCAGCCCCCAAGCGCGGGTGGCAGTGGTGTTCGCCCATGGCGAGCACTTTACCGCCGGACTGGACCTGGCCAATGTCGGCGCCGCCCTGGCCCAGGGCTGGCAGGCACCACCCGGCGGTTGCGATCCCTGGGGCGTGTTCGCCGGGCCACGGGTGAGCAAGCCGGTGATCGTCGCGGCGCAGGGCTACTGCCTGACCATCGGTATCGAATTGATGCTGGCCGCCGACATCAACCTCTGCGCCAGCAACACCCGCTTTGCCCAGATGGAAGTGCAGCGCGGGATCTTTCCCTTCGGCGGCGCAACCTTGCGCCTGCACCAACTGGCAGGCTGGGGCAACGCCATGCGCTGGCTGCTCACCGGCGATGAGTTCGATGCCCATGAGGCACTGCGCCTGGGGCTGGTGCAGGAAGTCATGGCCAGCGAAGACCTGCTGCCGCGAGCCATCGAACTGGCCGAGCGCATTGCCCGGCAGGCGCCACTTGGGGTCCAGGCCACGCTGCAGTCGGCACGCCAGGCGCGGCTGGAGGGGGAAACCGTGGCGGCTCAGGGCCTGCCAGCGCTGGTGCACAAGCTGATGAACAGCGACGACGCCAGGGAAGGTGTGCGGGCCATGCAGGAAAAACGCCCGGGGGAGTTCAAGGGCTGCTGAGCCAGCGGCTAGCCGGTTGCCCCCATCGCCTGCCGCCGACGCCGGAATCGGGCGGCAACAGGCTTGCAAAGGCTCAGGTCGCCGGGCGCAGCGCCTTGATCAGCGGCTGCAGCGAATACCCCAGGCGCGGTGCCAGCGTCTCGGCGCGATCAATCAGCGCCGGCAGGTCCAGCTCCTGGTCCAGGTCGGCCGGGATGATCAGGATCACGTTGCCCTCCTTTACCGGCAGCTCCCAGTAATGGCGGTGAAAGAGCCCGCGCAACAACGCCGCGCCCAGGGGCTTGCCGTCATCGGTGGCCCATTGGTTGATCACCAGCCAACCGCCGGGGTTGAGGCGTTTCTGGCAGTTTTCCAGGAAGCCCCAGGCCAGATGCCCGACCCCCGGACCGACATCGGTGTACAGGTCGACGAAGATCAGGTCGGCGGATTCGGCACTGTCCAGCAACTCCAGGGCATCGCCGACTCTTATATAGAGCCGTGGATCGTCATCCAGCCCCAGGTATTGGATGGCCAGGCGCGGCACATCCGGACGCAACTCGATGGCCTCGACATCTTCCAGGGGCAGGAACTTCAGGCAGGCCTGGGTCAGGGTCCCGGCCCCCAGACCGAGAAACAGCGCGCTGTCCGGGGCCTCATGGCACAAGGCCCCGATCAGCATCGCCCGGGTGTAGTCGTACTCCAGCCAACTGGGGTCGGCGGTGAACACGCAGCTTTGCTCGATGGCATCGCCGAATTCGAGAAAGCGGTAATCCGCCACTTCCAATACCCGGATCATGCCGAACTCGTCGTGAACTTCGGCGAGCACACGCTCGACGCGCTCCTCAGTCATTTCATCTCCTAGTCGCGCAAGCCAAGAACCTTGCCGGCGCGAGAAACCAACCACTCGGCAGCGAGCGGGAAAGGCGCGATTGTCGGCCAAGCAAGAGGAGCAGGTCACGTACTAATTTACTGCTAACATGCCCCTCCCACCGTAAAGCACTCGAGTCCGTGATGAGCCAACCCTGGAGCCCTGACAGCTGGCGCGCCCTGCCGATCCAGCAACAACCCCACTACCCCGACGCAGCGCACCTTCTACAGGTCGAGCAGGCCCTGGCCAGCTATCCGCCCCTGGTGTTTGCCGGGGAAGCCCGAGAGTTGCGCCGTCAGTTCGCCGAGGTGACCCAGGGCCGCGCCTTCCTGTTGCAAGGCGGCGATTGCGCCGAGAGCTTCGCCGAGTTTTCCGCGGCAAAGATCCGCGACACCTTCAAGGTGCTGCTGCAAATGGCCATTGTCATGACCTTTGCCGCCGGCTGCCCAGTGGTCAAGGTTGGCCGCATGGCCGGTCAGTTCGCCAAGCCGCGCTCGGCCAACGACGAAACCATCAACGGCGTGACTCTGCCGGCCTACCGCGGCGACATCGTCAACGGTATCGGTTTCGATGAGAAAAGCCGGGGGCCGGACCCGGACCGCCTGCTGCAGTCCTACCACCAGGCCACCGCCACCCTCAACCTGCTGCGGGCCTTCGCCCAGGGCGGTTTCGCCGACCTGCACCAGGTGCACAAGTGGAACCTGGACTTCATCGCCAACTCGGCCCTGGCGGAAAAGTACAGCCAACTGGCCGACCGTATCGACGAGACTCTGGCCTTCATGCGCGCCTGCGGCCTGGACACTGCGCCGCAACTGCGCGAGACCAGCTTCTTCACGGCTCACGAAGCGCTGCTGCTCAACTACGAGGAGGCCTTTGTCCGCCGTGACAGCCTGACCAACGACTATTACGACTGCTCCGCCCACATGCTCTGGATCGGCGACCGTACCCGGCAGTTGGACGGCGCCCATGTGGAGTTCCTGCGAGGGGTGCACAACCCGATCGGGGTCAAGGTCGGCCCAAGCATGAACACCGAGGAACTGATCCGCCTGATCGACATCCTCAACCCGAGCAACGACCCAGGCCGCCTCAACCTGATCGTGCGCATGGGCGCCAACAAGGTGGGCGATCATCTGCCGCGACTGATCCGTGCGGTGGAAAGCGAGGGCAAGCAAGTGCTCTGGAGTTCGGACCCGATGCACGGCAACACCATCAAGGCCAGCAGCGGCTACAAGACCCGGGACTTCGCGCAGATCCTCACCGAGGTGAAGCAGTTCTTCCAGGTGCACCAGGCCGAAGGCAGTTATGCCGGCGGTATCCATATCGAGATGACCGGGCAGAACGTCACCGAGTGCATCGGCGGGGCGCGACCTATTACCGAAGACGGCCTGTCGGACCGCTATCACACCCACTGCGACCCGCGGATGAATGCCGATCAGTCGCTGGAACTGGCGTTCCTGATTGCCGAGACCCTGAAACAGGTCAAGCGCTAAGCACGCTTTCGCCGGCAAGCCCGCTCCTACCAGGCGGATGTAGGAGCGGGCTTGCCCGCAACGCTCTTCACCCCAGCACCTCACGCAGGCGTTGCGCACCATCACGCTGGCAATTGAGCTGAATCTGTTCCAACCCCAGCCAGTCGGCCATCTTTCGCAATTGCAGGGCCAATGCCCGGACGCCCTCTTCGTCCAGACCGAATGGCTCTTCATGCACCGCATGCACCGCCAGACGCCCCTGGGTCCGCTCCGCCCGCAGGTCGACCCGGGCGGCAATCCGCTCGTTGTGCAAAAACGGCAGCACGTAATAGCCATAGACCCGCTTGTGCTGAGGCGTGTAGATCTCCAGGCGGTAGCGGAAATCGAACAGCCGCTCGGTGCGGCTGCGCTCCCAGATCAGGGAATCGAAAGGTGACAACAGCGCGCTGGCTTCGACCTTGCGCGGCACCCGCGCCTCGGGCAGGCAATAGGCACTTTGCTTCCAGCCCTGGACCTCACAACGCATCAGTTCGCCGGACTCGCACAACTCGGCAAGCCGCGCGCGACTATCGCCGGGATCGAGGCGAAAGTAGTCCCGCAGGTCCTTTTCCGTGGCCACCCCCAATGCCCCGGCCGCCTGCAGCAGCAACCGGCGCTGGGCCTGGGCTTCCTCCAACGGCATCTGCTGGAGGATCGCCGCCGGGATCACCCGTTCCGGCAAGTCATACAGGCGCTCGAAACCGCGACGGCCGGACACCGTCACCTCACCGGCGGCGAACAGCCATTCCAGGGCATGCTTTTCATCGCTCCAGTCCCACCATGGGCCGGCCCGTTGTTCGCGGGTGGAAAGGCTGCCGGCCCCCAGCGCGCCCTGCTCCTCCACGGCCGCCAGCACCCGGCGCAGAGTGGCCTGGCGTTCCTGGCCGAAACGCGCCAGTTGCGAGTAGATACCCTGCCCCTGGCGTGCGCGCTGCATGCGCCAGCGCATCAAGGGGTACATGGACATCGGCAGCAGCGAGGCCTCATGCCCCCAGTACTCGAACAAGGTGCGCTGGCGCCCCTGGCTCCAGGCGGCCTGATCGAGCAACTGCTGTGGATAACTGCCAAGACGGGAAAACAGCGGCAAGTAATGGGCGCGCACCAGGGCGTTGACCGAATCGATCTGCAACAAGCCCAGGCGCTCGATCTGCTGATTGAGTCGGGAGGCCTTGATAGAGGCCGGCGGCTGGCGCCCGCCGAAGCCTTGGGCGGCCAGCGCCAGCCGGCGTGCCTGCTTGAGCGAGAAAGAAGGTAGTGCGGGCATGGGCGTCTCCTTGTCTGCCCGCACGCTAGCGCACCCTGGCCCGGCTTGTGTAGTGGCCAACGGGTTATTTGTGCATTGGGTCGTCCCAGAACGGGCGGACCGCTTCATGCTCCACATCCGCCCGGCTCAGCCCCAGGTCATGCAGGGCCGAATCGCTCAGGCCGGCAAGCATCCGGCGCTCCTGCGCCAACGCGTGCCAGCGGACCACCTGGCGCCATAGTGCACGTAACGACAACGCCTGAATTGGCAGTTTGTGAACCAGCAGATAACCCTTTTGCGCTTTCATGATCCTGTCCTCCAGTGGGGATGAACACAGTCTCTTCCCCGAACAAGGATCAATCCAACGAATGTTTCTTATGCAATACATCTCAGGTTTTGATGCCTTGATTCCTCGCCGACGTTTCCAGGGTGCGCTTTCAGATCCGGTAATCCCCCGGCCAGCCGCCCAGTGGGTCGCGACCGAAACCATCGAGGCTGGCCGCCGCCGACTCTTCACAGGCCAGCAGGCTGTAGCCGCCAAGATCATCGGGTAGCGGCAGAGCCGAAGGAGGGGTCAGCACAATGGACGGGTGCAGTTGCCCGAGCAACTCTTGCACCGTGCTGCTGACTGCGGGCCGGGCGCCGTTGATGGCCAGCACCGCCGCCTGCGGGGTCAGGGCTTCGGCAAGGACGGTGTAGCCATGGTTGCTGCAACTGACCGGCAATCGGTGTTCCTGGCGCTGTTCCTCGATGACTCGGGCCGGCTGCTCCTCCACCGACAGGACCACCCCGCAACAACCGGTTGCAGCAATGATCCGCGCATTCGGGTAGTGGTTTCGCAGGCTGGTGTAGGTGGACTGCTTGCCGGTGAGCACAATCAGGCCATCGCGCCCATGAAACTGCCGCACCAGCTCTGCCGAGGATTCCTCGCTGACCCGCAGCCAGTCCTGTACGCCAAGCACGGCCGCCAACTCGGCAATCACTGCACTGGCCTCTTGATAACGGTCGTCACGCACCGACACCGTGGTGGGTATGCCCATCAAGGCAAAGGGCGCGGCACGGCGGATTGCATGCAGGCAAAAGCCGTAATAGGGCAGCAGGCACAGGACTTCCTGGCCATAGCCGTGGACCGCCCCCTGGTCATCCAGGCTCTCCTTGGCGCGAATCAGCCCCCAGCGAAACAGCGACAGGAGCTCGCTGTGCAGTACATCGCGCCATTTCTCCAGGGCCATCCTGGGTTCCGGCAAGCGTCGGGCCAGGGCCTCGAAGTCATCACGTTCGAACAGCAATTGGTGCAACGGCGCCAGGGGCTCCAGGCTCTGGAAATAGGGCTGGTTCATGTTGCGCTCCAGCCCTGGCGTTGCAGCACCGCGTCCTTGCCGGTGCAATAGTGCTGGCGAATGCCATCCAGAAAGCTCCAGGCCAGCGATGGCAACATGGCCGCGCGGGCCACCGAGTCGTGGCCCACCTCGCCCCGCGCCAGCAGGTACTCGATATTGAGCGACGGCCGCTGATCGTGGCCCAGTTCGTCATCCAGTTCATCATGGGCTGCCATGGCCCGCAGCAACGCTGCGCAACGCGGGTTGTTGGCGGAAACCTGGGAGTAGAAACGCAAGTGACGATCATCGCCACGGCATTCGCTCAGGCTCTTTTGCAGGTAGGTCGAACCGATCAGGTAGCCCTTCCAGTCATGCCGTGCCAGGTCGCTGAGATAACCGACAAAGGCCGTGGTGGTCGGCAAGGGCCGCATCGCTTGCGGGCGCCGAACTCCCAGCTCGCGCAACCTGGGCTTGAGGATATCGCAGTGGGTCAGCTCATCCTGCAAGTGCTGCAACAGGTTCTGGCGGATTCGCGCATCCTGGCAGGCGGCGATGGCCGGGCTGACATGCCGGGTAGCCGAAGCCAGGTAGTGATAGTTCTCCAGCATGTAGCCAATGATCAGCTCATCCGTGCAGCCATCGGTCATCTGCTGCCAGAGGGCGTGGCCGTCCACCGACACCAGCCAGTCGGTGGTCATCTGCTCGATGGCCAGTACACTGTCGGCGCCGAAGCTCTGGCCGTTGAGCAACTGCTCATGGACCTGGCTGATCAGCGCGCCAAAAGGCGTCGGGCTCATGACCAGTTGCGACATCCGCTGCCCCAGGGCATAGCAGGACGCGACGACGGTATCCGCCGGGTTGTCATCGCCGGACCGCTCGCCGTTGATCAGGCTCATCACGCTGGAGGGCCAGACTGGCAAGCCCTGGAAAATCTCCACCTCCTGGGGTGAATCGACAGCGTGCAACAGCGGGTCTAGCCCCTCCTCGGCCACCAGTTGCGCGGCGGTGACGATGGAGCTGGCACACCCCTGCTCCAGCGCGGACAGCCAACGGTAGATCATCTCGCTCAGGCTGCAGACGGCATTAAGCACAGTGGCCACCGCCGGCGCGGGGTGACAATCCTGGGTGCGCACTGCCTTCTTCCAGTTGTCCGAATGCCCGTACTCGAGGTCGGTGGCGAAATGGCCCAGGACCTTGTCCGTGGCCTTGCGGCTCAACAGGTTGTGGCCCACCAGCAGTTCATGCCAGCCCAGCACCGCCTCCTGTTCCACCGAGGAATGCTCCATGAAACCGGAGCAGGCCGCCGACACCAGCTCGCCCATGGCCGCGATCTGCCGGGACAGGTGAATCCATTCCAGGGTCGCGGGCAAGGGCCGAGCCAGCCTGACCATGTCGCCGGAACAGCCGATCAGGTCCAGGGCTTCATTGAAGAACTGCGCATGGTCCCACTCCTCCAGCGCATGCTTGGACAGCATCAGGGAAATCGGCGACAACCCTATGCCCGGACTGACCGAGGGGCACATCCTCGACGCCGCGGCAGCCAGGTAATGCCGGGTTTCCAGGATATAGGCATACAACGCGGCTTGATCGCCCTCTCTTATCTTTCTCCAGATCGGGTGACCATAAACAAACTCTTCTGCGGCGGTATATTGCTCGTTCAGCAGAAAGATAACTTCCTCCGCCGTAAATTGGCTTCCCAGTGTCGACAAGTTGAGACTCTGGGCTATGCGCTCGACAATGAAAGCGTTATCACTGAGTGTCGAAACGGGGGCTTCCAGACACCCCAGCAGCAGTATCGAGTGGTTACCGATAGTACTACGCGCTAAAAATGGAGGGCTGCGCAACGGTTCAGATATATCGATATGATTAGTTCGAGTAGTGAGGTCCATTTCTGATCCTGCCCTCCAAAGTATTAGCGTTATTTACTCGACGATGGCTGCCCTAAGTTGCTTCGCCGCCTTCTCCGTGCGCTCCACCAGGCCTACCAGCGCCTTGAGGTCTTCAGGCGCCAGCTTGCCGGCTTTGAGCTTGGTCTTGAGCTGTGTCAGCTCGGCGGTGGTTGGCTCACTGTGTTCCGCTTTCACGTTCATGAAAGGACCCTCCAAAGTTGGTCACAATCCCAGTACAGACCATCTGTACATGGCAAACGCAACACTAGTATCGGAAGTTTCTTTAGGCAAACTCAAACAACCATAAAGTTGACCATTAATCGGCATATGGGATATTCAGGCATTCTTATCGCGCAGCGAAATTAGCAATCGGCAATCTATAGCCAACAACCGGCAAACTTTCCAACAACTTATAGCCATCGCCGATAACTCTTATTACCAATACGTCATCCGCAATAAAAGTTAGAGAGCAAACCAATAAACCTGAGATCATTCATTAGCAGGCAGAGCATCAATTACCCACCCCACTACTTGAACTGGATGAGCACTACCGACACTCTGTGTATCCAGCACTCCCTGCTGCAATTGCCCAATGCTACTGATCAGGAGGAAGCGTCATGAGAGACATGCTGAGCGTGGACTGGTCGCGTATCCCGGCTCCCCAGGACGATGGTGCAGCCCGCCACCTGCAAGGCCTGCACTTACCCAGGCTGTTGCTGCCCTCCACCTCGGGTGCAGCGGTCGACCTTTCGGCCTTGCCCGGCAGAACCCTGGTGTATGTCTATCCGCGCATGGGACGGCCGGATTTGCCACTGCTGGAGGGCTGGGACATGACGCCCGGCGCCCGCGGTTGCACTCCGCAATCCTGTGGCTTTCGCGACCTGACACAAGAGCTCGCAGCAGCCGGGGTGGACAAGTTGTTCGGCCTGTCAAACCAGGACAGCGCCTATCAGCGCGAAGCCGTCGAGCGGCTGCACCTGCCGTTCGCCCTGCTCTCCGATGCCCAGGGGCAACTGAGTGAGGCTCTGGCGTTGCCGGTATTCGAGTTGAACGGAAGCCGCTTTCTGAAACGCCTGACCCTCATTCTCAAGAGGGGGCGGGTCGAACAGCTGTTCTATCCGGTGTTTCCACCGGACCAGAATGCCCGGCAGGTGCTGGCCTGGCTGCAGGCCCAAGGATAAGGGTGACGCGGCGATCCTTCGGGGAATAAGATCAAGCCCAGGAATACCTTCCACCTCATGCATCTCAGGATTTGATCAATGTCCCAGTTCCCCAGCATCGACACCGAAGTGCTGCGCACCTTCGTCGCCATTGCCGATGAAGGTGGATTCACCCGGGCCGGGGAGCGGGTCAACCGCACCCAGTCAGCGGTGAGCATGCAGATGAAGCGCCTGGAGGAGGATGTGCTGCAGCGCCAGCTATTCCAGCGCGATGGCCGCCAGGTCAAGCTGACCGCCGAGGGGCAGGTGCTGCTGGGCTATGCCCGGCGCATCCTGAAATTGCACAGCGAGGTGTTCAACACCCTGCGCGAACCGCACATGGTGGGCCTGGTACGCATCGGTACGCCGGATGACTACGTGATGCGCTTTCTGCCGGGGATCCTCTCGCGTTTTGCCCAGAGCTATCCGCTGATCCAGATCGAGGTGCACTGCGAGTCGAGCAAGCAGTTGCTGCAGCGCCAGGACCTGGACCTGTCGATCGTCACCCGCGAGCCGGGCAGCGAAATCGGCCAACTGCTGCGCAAGGAGCGCTTCGTCTGGGCCGTGGCCCAGTGCTTCACTCCCCATGAACAGACGCCCCTGCCCCTGGCGATGTTCAACAGCGACTGCTTCTGCCGGCTATGGGCCTGCAATGCCCTGGACGCCGCCGGCCTCGACTATCGGATTGCCTACAACAGCTCCAGCCTGGCGGCGATCATGGCGGTGGTCAGCGCTGGGCTGGCGGTTACCGCGCAACTGGAAAGCCTGATCACCCCGGACATGCGCATTCTCGGCGAGAACGAAGGGCTGCCCCAGTTGCCGGAAGCCAGCATCATGCTGCTGCGCAACCTCAACACCCCTTCGCCGATCACCGAGTGTCTGGCGGAACATATTGTCGAAGGCTTCAAACTTTGAAGGCCAGCATCACCGCACAGATCGCCAGAAAACCGCAGAACAAGGCACGCAGCAGTCGCTCGGGCAAGGCATGGGCGACCTTCACTCCCCAACTGATGCTCAACAGGCCACCTGCGGCCAGGGGCAGGCCGATCATCCAGTCCACCTGATGGTGAAAGCCATAGGTCACCAGGGTCACGCCGGTACTGGGCAGGGCCAATGCCAGGGACAAGCCTTGCGCCACTACCTGGGAAGTACCGAAAACACTGGTCAGCACCGGCGTTGCCACCACCGCACCACCGACCCCGAAGAGCCCGCCCATGGCCCCGGACGCAGCGCCAAGCACCCCGAGCCACGGCCAGGGATAACGCATCTGCGCACTGGCCGGGGCGCTGGCGATGAACATGCGCAACAAGTTGTAGGCGGACAGCACCAGCAGAAAGACGACAAAACCGATGCGCATTTTCTGCGCGTCGATACCCACGGCCCAGATCGACCCCAGCCAGGCAAAACAGAAACCCATCAGCGCCAAGGGCAAGGCATGGCGCAACTCGATACGGTTGCGCTGGTGATAGCGCCACAGCGCCAGCATCACATTCGGCACCACCATCACCAGCGCCGTGCCCTGGGCAATCTGCTGGTCCAGGCCGAACAGCACACCCAGCACCGGAATCGCGATCAGGCCGCCGCCAATACCGAACAACCCACCGACCGTGCCCAGGGCCGCGCCCAACAACAGATACATCATCAACTCGATCAAAGCCGCTCTCCTTACCTCAGGCCTTGCATGCTACGCAGTCCGCCCTGGCACGGAAACGCACAGCAGCGCACAATGGCTTTGCCGATTTCGCACAAGCGAGCTGACCATGAACCCCAATACCCTCACCGAACAACTTGGGCTGTTTCTGGATGTACTGGAGTCGGGCAGCTTCTCTGCCGCGGCTCGCCGTCATCCGCTGACTCCTTCGGCCGTGGCCCGGCGCATCGACAGCCTGGAAAGCGCCGTGGGCACCACCCTGTTCATGCGCACCACCCACGCCGTGGTGGCCACCGCGGCCGGCCAGGCATTTGCCGAACGAGCCCGGCGCATCGTCGCCGAACTGCAACTGGCCCGGGCGGAGGCCGTCTCCTTGAGCCATGCGCCGGAAGGCCTGATCCGCATCGACGCCCCGGCCGCCTTCGGCCGCCGCCACCTGGCGCCGGCCATTGCCGATTTCCTGGCGCTCTACCCGGGCCTGGATGTGCAGTTGCACCTGATCGACAGTTTCGTCGACATGCAGGGCTCCCACCTGGGCAAGGTCGACCTGGTGCTGCGCGCCGGGCAGCGGGTAGATACCCGGATGGTCGCCACCTCCCTAGCCAGCATCGTGCGGATCGCCTGCGCCAGCCCGTCCTACCTGAAAAGCCGTGGCACCCCGACTCACCCTGCCGAACTCAGCCAGCACGATGGCCTCGACTGGGACGGCCTGGCCCCTCTGTTCGCCTGGCGCTTTGAACTCGACGGCCAAGTGCAAAGCCATCGCCCGCAACGCATCCGCCTTGGCGCCAACAATGCCGAAGCCCTGCTTTCCGGGGCTCTGGCCGGCCTGGGCATCGCCCACCTGCCCACCTGGCTGGTGAGCGAATACCTGCTGCGGGGGGAACTGGTACCGCTGTTCTGCGACGCCGGCCTGCCCAAACCGGAAACCGCCGGCATCTATGCGCTGCGCATGGAGCAGCACCCCAATGCTCGCAGCCGTCTGCTGCTGGAATACCTGAAGAGCCGTTTCAGCCCGATTCCGCCCTGGGACCTGGCACTGCAGAGTGCAATGGGCTAACCCAGGACGAAAATTGTCTAGCGCATTAAAGACTCGCCCGCTAGATTCATGACCATCAACGATCAAGGCATTTACCATGACCACCGAGCAGTCTTCCCAGCCCCCTTGCGATCACTTGTTGCTGGACAACCAGGTGTGTTTCGCCCTGCACTCCACCTCACTGCTGATGACCAAGGTGTACAAACCGCTGCTGCAGAAGCTGGGGCTGACCTACCCGCAGTACCTGGCCATGCTGGTGCTCTGGGAACAGGACAGGCTGACGGTCGGCGAGATCAGCCAGCGCCTGTTGACCGATCCCGGCTCCCTGACCCCCTTGCTCAAGCGCCTGGAGGCCGAGGGCCTGCTCAGCCGCACCCGCAGCCGTGAGGACGAGCGTGTAGTGATCGTCGAGCTGACTGAACAAGGCCGCGCTCTGCGCGAGCAGGCCCGGGATATTCCACAGTGCATCCTGGGCGCCAGCGGCCGGAGCGTGGAGCAACTGCAACAGTTGCAAGCGGACCTGCAGGTACTGCGTAGGCATTTGCAGGACAGCCTCTGAGGTAGCCCTGGCGCCTCCACCCGCCAGGGACGACAGCCGTCTTTAACAAAAAAATATCTTGTTTTAAATCAACGACCTGGCCTTGATTTTGAGCATAGGGCGAGTTTTGTCGAATCATTTATCTTGCGCACTAAATATTAGCGCGATACATTTATTTCGCACTTACTTGGCGCGCAAACAATTAGCGCAAAAATCACCAGCACGAGGTTTTCCACCATGCAGACTCTCTACACCGCAGTTGCAACCGCCACCGGTGGCCGTGACGGCCGCGCGGTTTCCAGCGATCACATCCTCGACGTCAAGCTGGCCACTCCCAAGGAGCTGGGCGGTGCCGGCGGGCAGGCGACCAACCCGGAACAACTGTTCGCCGCCGGCTACTCGGCCTGCTTCATCGGCGCCCTGAAGTTCGTCGCCAGCCAGAGCAAACGCAAGATCCCGGACGACGCCTCGATCACCGCCCACGTTGGTATCGGCCAGATTCCTGGCGGTTTCGGCCTGGACATCGACCTGCATGTCAGCCTGCCCGGCCTGGCCCAGGACGAAGCACAAAGCCTGGTGGATGCGGCGCATCAGGTCTGCCCTTACTCCAATGCCACCCGTGGCAATGTCGAGGTGCGCCTGCACGTCAGCGTCTGAAAGGCCAAATCCCAGGCATAAAAAAGCCCGACTCAAGGTCGGGCTTTTTCATCTGCAAAGGCGAACCAGGTTTAAACCTTGGCGCGGCCTTTGTAGGAACCGCCTTCGCGGGTATCGATCTCGATCCAGTCGCCGATCTCGATGAAGTCAGCAACGCTGAGCTCAGTACCGTTTTTCAGTTTGGCAGGCTTCATGACCTTGCCCGAAGTGTCGCCGCGAGCGGAACCTTCGGTGTAGTCAACCTGGCGCACGATGGTGGTCGGCAGGTCAACGGAAACCAGACGGTCGTCGAAGAACACGGCTTCGCAAACGTCAGTCATGCCTTCTTCGATGAACGGCAGAACCGCTTCGATGTCTTCAGCGTTCAGCTCGTACATGGTGTAGTCAGTGGTGTCCATGAACGTGTAGGTGTCGCCGCTGATGAACGACAGGGTCGCTTCTTTGCGATCCAGGATCACGTCGTCCAGCTTGTCGTCCGCACCGTAAACGGTTTCGGTCTTGTAACCGGTCAGCAGGTTCTTCAGCTTGGTCTTCATGATCGCGCTGTTACGACCCGACTTGGTGAATTCAGCTTTCTGAACCAGCCAAGGATCGTTGTCGATACGGATCACGGTACCGGGTTTGAGTTCTTTACCAGTTTTCATTGCGAATATCCGAATTTGGATGGGATTTACAAAAATCTAGGCCGCGTATCATATCCAATTTAGGTAAAACTGCACCAGCGCTGCGGCAAGATCGGCCTGCAAGCCTTGTTCCAGACACCATTGTTCGGCGTGTGCGGAGACTTCCGGCCAGTGCTGCAGCAGGTTTTTCCAGGCTTCGGCCATCTGCGCCTCGGTATTCCAGGCCCGCCACAAGGCCAGAACCGCGGCCTTGGCAGCGGGCGAAAGAGCCTGGGTATACAGCGCGAGAAAGGCTTCGAGCTTGTCCAGGTGGGTGTCTTCGTCCTGGCGATAGATATGCCAGAGCATCGGCCGCCCGGCCCATTGTGCCCGCACGAAGGAATCCTCCCCCCGCACCGCATTGAAATCGCAGCACCACAGCAAGCGGTCGTAATCCTCCTGGCGCACAAAAGGCAGGACCTGGACAGTCAGGGACTGGCGCACCTGCAGGCTGCCAACGGCCAGCGACTCGACGCCCAGCCAACGCTGGACATCACCCAGGATGCGTCCTTCGGGCACCAGCAGGTGAGTCGGCTGGACGTCACTCGCCAGGGCCTGGAGCCAGCTGCCAAGGCCGGCGTTTTCATAGGCGAACAACGACATCAGCCGTGCACCGGCGGCGGGCGCGACCCGCAGCCCCTGGAGAAAGTCCACCTGGGCCTGGCGATCAGCCTGGAAATTCCGCCGCTGCTCGAGCAGTCCAGCCTCGCGCAACAAACCTCCCGTACCGGCCTTGAATCCGGGAAAGAAGAAGTACTTCTGCACCCCGCGAAACTTCACCGAAGGCAGTCCGTGACACCCGCCAACCCAGTCCTCTGCGCTCAAATAATCCAGGTTCAACCACAACGGCGCACGCTCACGGTCGGCCATTGCCTCCATGTAGCCATGGGGCAACTGGCAGGCAAAAGCGGCGATCACCACATCGGCAGCCGCTTCAGCCGGCCACTCGGCGGGCCAGTGCCGCACCTCGACGCCATCCTGGAACTGGCGTGCCTGCCGGGCATCGATCTGCGGGCAGATCCTTTCGAAAGCCCGCAGGTCATCGACCCACAAGCGCACCACGCACTGATGCTCGGCCACCAGTTGACGAGCCAGACGCCAGGTCACCCCAATATCACCGAAGTTATCGACCACGCTGCAAAAAATGTCCCAGGAGGCTTTCATTCCAGTCCTCGATTGGCAAAGGCGCCGATTGTCCGCATAAATGCGCCTGCGCAGAAGGGCCAACCTCGATTAATCTTCGTGCGACAATCAGCCCTCGCCCACTACTGCCCGCCCGGAGGCAACCATGCCCCATCGCCCGCCCGCCCGTCGCCCCTTGCGCATCAGGTTCAATGCCCTGGCGCTCTGTGCCAGCATCGCCCTGGGCCTGTGGCTGGGCTTTCTGGCAATTGCCCTGACCTGCTGGCTGGCCATGCATTTTCTCTTCAGCGAGCAATTGGCGCCCGTGACCCAGGCCGTGCAGCAATTGGCCAAACCGCCAGTGGCCACGCCAGAACCGCCCAACCGACTGTTCGAGCAGTATCAGGAAAACCTGCGCAAGAACGAAGAGGCGCAATCTCTGGAGAACGCCCGCAGCAACCCGCGCAACCTGAACAATCCCAAGTGCCAGTTCTGGCTGCAGCAGGACCAGACGGCACCCAACGACAAGAGCCGGGCCAATGTCCTGCAATTCTGTAATTGATCATGAATAAACAGTCTGTCTGCCAACTGATTCTGCAACAGCTTCAGGATGACCTGGAGATTGCCGTGCGCGCCGCCAAGACCGCCTACGAAACCGCCACTCACGAAGAGAATATTGCCGAGAACAAGTACGACACCTTAGGACTGGAAGCTTCCTACCTGGCGGCAGGCCAGGCTCGGCGGGTGGAGGAAATCCGCCTGGCCCTGAATCTTTGGCAAAATCTGCCCCTGCGTCCCTACGACGCTCGATCCGGGATTCAAGTCGGCACGCTACTGGGGCTGGAAGATGCAGACGGCCACGAGCAATGGCTGTTCCTGGGGCCCGATGGAGCAGGACTGAAAGTCCATGTGGTGGGCCAACTGGTGACCGTCATCACCCCGCGCTCCCCGCTGGGCAACAGCCTGCTGGGCAAGTTCGAGGAGGATGAGGTGGAGATCGTGGTGGCCGGCACTCGGCAACAGTTCACTGTCACCGAGGTCCGGTAATCGAGGGCAGTATCAGTGGACCGGCAGTTCGACACCGTCGAACAGTTCTTCCAGCTCCTGCTTGTTATGGCACTGAATTGCCTTGGCCATGACTTCGCGGGTGAGGTGCGGGGCGAACTTCTCGATGAAGTCGCACATGAAGCCGCGCAGGAAAGTACCGCGACGGAAACCGATCTTGGTGATGCTCGACTCGAACAGCTCACTGGCATCCAGCACCACCAGGTCGCTGTCGAGCTTGGTATCGACCGCCATCTTGGCCACGATGCCTACGCCCAGGCCCAGGCGTACATAGGTCTTGATCACGTCGGCGTCAGCGGCAGTGAACACCACTTTGGGCGTCAGGCCGCGATGACTGAAGGCTTCGTCGAGCTTGGAGCGACCGGTGAAACCGAATACGTAGGTGACGATCGGGTACTCAGCCAGGGTTTCCAGAGTCAGCTTCGGCAACTTGGTTAGCGGGTGGCCTTGAGGCACCACCACGCAACGATTCCAGCGGTAGCAGGGCATCATCACCAGATCACCGAACAGTTCCAGTGCTTCGGTGGCAATGGCGAAATCCACCGTGCCGTCGGCGGCCATTTCCGCGATCTGCATCGGCGAGCCCTGATGCATGTGCAGGGCCACGTCCGGGTACTGCTTGATGAAGCTGCTGATCACCGGCGGCAACGCATACCTTGCCTGGGTGTGGGTAGTGGCGATGGACAGGGTGCCTTTCTTCTCGTTGGAGAACTCCTGGGCAATCTGTTTGATGCTCTCGACTTTGCGCAGGATCTCGCCTGCCGTGGTGATGATCCGCTCACCTGCCGGGGTCACGCGGGTCAGGTGCTTGCCGCTGCGGGCAAAGACTTCGACCCCCAGCTCGTCCTCCAGCAGACGGATCTGCTTGCTGATACCCGGTTGCGAGGTGTAAAGGCTTTGCGCGGTAGCGGAGACGTTGAGGTCGTGGTGCGCCACTTCCCAGATGTAGCGCAATTGTTGAAGCTTCATATGAATCCCTCAAAGCAGGTAGACGCCACGGGTATCAGCGACGGTATATAACTATATTAATGGTCAGGAGAATAAATCTAGAACTTTTATTCAGAATTTTCCATTCCGCCTTCAGACATCCTCCTGGCGTCGACGCTGTACCAGAGGCACCAGGTAAACCGGCACTTTGGCCAGCTGCAAAACCCGCGCTGCCGTACGCCCCAAAGGGGTTTGCGCTCCGACCCCGTGGCTGTGACTTCCTACGATCAGCAAATCCACCGAGAGTTTCGCCGCCTGGTCCAGAATCACCTGGGACGGATCCCCCTGAAGGACCCGCACCGACTGGATCAAGGTCAGGTCCTGCAAGCCCTCCCCCAACTCTTCGCGAAAGCTGTCCAGCACCCGCTGCTCGATATTGGCCATCACCGTGCTCAACCCCTGGCGATGAAACTCGTTCAGCGATTGCTCATCCAGGTAGCTCTGCAGCACCGATTCGGCGAACAGTCCCATGGGTTCCACGGCGTGCACTACATGTAAGTCGGCATTGAACGTTCGAGCCAGTTCCAGGGCATGCTGCATTACAAAAGGCGCATACAGACCGAGGTCGGTGGCATACAGCATCGAACGAATCATATGACCTCCTCAACTGCCAATACGGCGGAGATTGATTCAGCTTAGCAGTGCCTGGAACTGTGGGAGGTTCGACGCCAGCCCCTGAACTTGAAGGCTCAGGTTCTGGCTTCGTTGCTGATGCCGTGGGGAACATGACCGGTGGCGACTACCTCGCGCGCCAATTCGCAATGACCAGCCTGGTCGTCGAAAAACACATCGGCGGCGAAGGCTTCGAGGAAGGCGGCCTTTTCCAGCCCGCCAAGGAACAGCGACTCGTCGAGGCGGATATCCCACTCGCGCAAGGTGCGGATCACCCGCTCGTGAGCCGGTGCCGAGCGCGCGGTGACCAGGGCGGTGCGGATCGGGCAGGCGTCGTTGGGAAACTCGCCCTGGAGCAGGTTGAGCGCCGCCAGGAATCCCTTGAACGGTCCGCCCGGCAATGGCTCCCGAGCGGCTTGCCGCTCACTGGCCTGGAAGGCTTCCAAGCCGCCCGACTGGTAGACCCGCTCCGAGTCATCGGAGAACAGTACGGCGTCACCGTCGAAGGCAATGCGCAACTCGCCGTTCTCGGCACGCCGAGCGCCGCCGGAGAGGATGGTCGCGGCGGCGAACCCGGCCTCCAGCGCACTGCGCACATCTTCAGCATGCGTGGAGAGAAACAAGTCGCAGCCAAAAGCCGCCAGATAAGGGTAGGGACTGCGCCCGCCAACGAACGCGGCGCGGGAAATGGCCAGGCCGTAGTGCTCGATCGAGTTGAAAACCCGCAAGCCGGTGTCGGCACTGTTGCGCGACACCAGCACCACCTCGACCCGTGCTCGCCCCAGGCTGGCATTCAGGCTGAGCAGCTTTTTCACCAGGGGAAATGCATCGCCCGGTTCGAGTGTCTCTTCCTCATGTTCGATCTGGTACTGCCGATAGGCCTCGACCCCCTGGGCTAGATAGACCTTGTGGCTGTCGCTCAGGTCGAACAGCGCCCGTGACGAAATCGCCACCACCAGTTTGCCATCCAGGCCCTTGGCCATATTCCGTCCCCTTCAGGTGATGAGCTCAGCTCAAGCGTGATGCCGGTCGATGAAACTCAAGGCCTGGTACAGCGCCCGGATTTTCGGCAACTCACACCCTGCTGCCCGCGCCGCCGCCAAAGGAGCGGCATAGATAGCCGCCAGCTCCAGGGGCCGCTGGTGCAGAAAATCATGGTACATGCTCGGCCAATAGTCGGGCATCTGTTCGGTGGACTTGAACAGCTGCTGTGCATACACCGCCAGGATCTCGTAGCCGCAGGCCGCTGCGCCCTGCAGCACTTCCTCCATAAGGTCCTGAATCAACTCGCGACTGCCGGGATCAGCCATCAGCGGCGTAGTGCTGGCCTTGAGCAGCACCGACAAACCGTTGTACGGCACATTCCACACCAGCTTCTGCCAACGAGCCTGATGCAGGTTGTTCATGGCCTGGGAAGCGATCCCGGCCTCGCGAAACAGTGCCGCGCCCTCCTCGACAATGGCCTGGCTTAGACCCGGCTCTGCGCTGGCTGGACCGCTGTGATAGCCCAGGTTCACAGCTCCGAGGGCCTGATGCTCGATCTGCCCCGGACCGGCGCGATGCACACAGATAAAGCACAGCCCTCCCAACAGGTGCAGCGACTCGGGAAGCACCGCACGCAGGCTGTCCTCCACGTCCAGGCCGTTTTGCAATACCAGGATCCTGGCATCGGGGGCCGCTGCCTGGATAAGCGCCGGAGCCAGTTCGACATTGCTGGTGGTCTTGGCCCCCACCAACAGCCAGTCACAGGGCGGCATGTCTTCGGCACGGGCATAGGCCTGCACCGGCTTCAGGCTCAACGCCCCATGCTGGGCACTGTTGAGATGCAGGCCCTGTTCGACCACGGTCGAATATTCGCTGCGCAATAGAAAGTGCACATCGAAGCCGGCTCGGGCCAGCATCACGCCGTAAAAACCTCCGATCGCTCCGGTCCCGATAATGCCCACACGCGGTTTACGGCCTGCATCCATCAAGGCAACTCCTCTGGTATTCGGTTAAGCGCCTGACGCAAGTTTGCAATGAGCTCCACTTGCGTCAACCGCGACTGCAGAGCGCCATGAAACTCGCCATTGCGCACCACAAACAGGGCGGGCAGGTGAAATACCTGATAACGCTCCACCGCACCGCCGTTCTCGCCCGCATCGATCCAGCACAAACGATCGACCGGCAGCTCAAGAGCGGGCAGTTGCGCCCGCGCCCAACGACAGCCGGAACAGCCAATACTGGTGAAAACCACCAGAGAAACGCCGTCCAGGCTCAGCAATTGCTGGTCGATATCGAAGTCGGTCAGTTCCAATTCGACCACTATACTGGGGGAGACAATGTCAATTGGACGACACTTGGAGCCTGCGGTCATGGGACGTTTTCTGCCTCATCCTGATGATGTTCCGGTTGAACTGACTCTGCGCCAGTACGCCTGTATCTCGCACCAGCGGTTGCACACTATCAGCCTCGGCGGTATGGCATGCAATTACCATCGGGCCTGGCGCCGCGGCACGGCGCTGGAGGTCTATATGCCGACGCTGGGCGAGAATGCCCGCTACAACGGTTATGTCGCCTGGTGCCTGAAACGCAAGCGCGGCTACCTGGTGGGCATCGCCTTCGTCGATGAGCAGACCCTGTTCGGGGCACGCATGGGTGAGCAGGTGTGCCAGATCGCCCGCTACTGTCGCCTGCATGAACCGCAAAGCGAACAGCAATGCATCGAAGCACTGGCCCTGGACTGGGTCGAGCAGCATGCCCAGGACTATTCCGAAGACAGCGTGCACCAGGCTTTTATGCAGCCATAGCCCAATAAAACCGCCGCCTGCCCATTGTAGAGTCACCGGGTAACGCGCTAAGGTTCCGCTCCCCGACGCGCTCAAATCCGCTGTGCTCCGCCGCGCGGGGATCGCTGGCGGCCGGCACCCGTGACCTGACGAGTAACACGATGGCTGATTTACCGATCAACGACCTTAACGTCGCCTCCAACGAGACCCTGATCACCCCTGATCAACTCAAACGAGACATCCCGCTGAGCGACACCGCCTTGCGCACCGTGACCAAGGGTCGCGAGGTCATTCGCAATATCCTCGACGGCACCGACCATCGTCTGTTCATCGTCATTGGGCCCTGCTCGATCCACGACATCAAGGCGGCCCACGAATACGCCGAGCGGCTCAAGGCCCTGGCGGCGGAAGTGTCCGATACCCTGTACCTGGTCATGCGGGTCTACTTCGAAAAGCCCCGGACCACTGTCGGCTGGAAAGGCCTGATCAACGACCCCTACCTGGATGACTCGTTCAAGATCCAGGACGGCCTGCACATCGGCCGCCAACTGCTGCTGGACCTGGCTGACATGGGCCTGCCCACCGCCACCGAAGCGCTGGACCCGATCTCCCCGCAGTACCTGCAGGACCTGATCAGCTGGTCGGCCATTGGCGCGCGTACCACCGAATCCCAGACCCACCGGGAAATGGCCTCGGGCCTGTCCTCGGCAGTAGGTTTCAAGAATGGCACCGACGGTGGCCTGACCGTGGCGATCAACGCCTTGCAGTCGGTTTCCAGCCCGCACCGTTTCCTCGGGATCAACCCACAGGGCGGCGTGTCGATCGTCACCACCAAAGGCAACGCCTACGGTCACGTGGTGCTGCGGGGCGGCAACGGCAAGCCCAACTATGACTCGGTCAGTGTCGCGGTCTGTGAGCAGGCGCTGACCAAGGCCAAGATCAAGCCGAACATCATGATCGACTGCAGCCATGCCAACTCCAACAAGGATCCGGCCCTGCAGCCTCTGGTCATGGAGAACGTCGCCAACCAGATCCTCGAAGGCAACCAGTCGATCATCGGCCTGATGGTCGAGAGCCACTTGAACTGGGGCTGCCAGGCTATTCCGAAGGACCTCTCGGAACTGCAGTACGGCGTCTCGGTCACCGATGCCTGCATCGACTGGGAAAGCACCGAGAAGACCCTGCGTGGCATGCATGCCAAGCTCAAGGACGTTCTGCCGAAACGCAATCGCAGCTGATTGTTTTCGACGGACACAAAAACGCCGGGCCAAGCCCGGCGTTTTTTATGGTCGCCCCAGTCAGAGTTTCGCGGCGTGGCGCTGATGACGCTCCATGTAGCGCTCAACGTAGGAGCAGGACGGAATCACTGTGTAGCCCATGCGTTCGGCGTACTCCAGTGCCTGCTCGGTCAGTGCCGCGGCAATTCCACGCCCACGCAAAGCGTTGGGCACGAAGGTGCGGTAGATATCCAGGGTCTGCTTACCCAGGTCCATATAGGTCAGGTAGGCACGATGACCGTCCACATTGGTCTCGAACTGATGACCAGCCTGGTCATGGTGGATGGACAACGCCTCGCTCATCACTACTCCTTGCGGGTCTGGAATACCGACCCCTACCTTACCGATGTTTTTCCGGCGAAGGAACAACTTACGCCACCTCGTGCCTGTCTGACGCCAAGCAACTGCTTTCGCTCTTGCACCATGAGCACGTTACAAAATAGTAGGCGCCATTGGCATAAATGCTCAAGCTACGCTCGTCACAGATCAGCAGCTATGCCCCCCGCATCGCTTGAGGAAGCGTCGCCACGATCAAGGCAAGAAGGCCCTGAGGCTATACATCGCCGGATGCTGAAACTTGAGACGAACGCCGCCTTTTAAAGTCACCGCCAAGATGGACAAAGATAGGCTTGGGCCTGCAGAGAATCTGAAGAAAAGTGTCACTGACACAATATAGATCGACTTTAGCCTAGACTCTGAAACAGTGCCTGGAAAAGTCCGAGAGCCATGCTGGCAAACAAACAGCATTCCCCTGGCAGGGCCTTGCCGCTGAATATTTTTTATACAACCTGCTAAAAAGTTGCTCGAAAAAGATTCAACGCCTAGAATTTTTTTTGCTTCTTGCGCTACGTCAGTTTACTTACTACAAGTAATGGGTAGTATGTACGCCGGCTATTTCCTCACTCTGAGGTGATAGCTACTAATAGAAAGTCCTTGAAGGGGAACACGATGAACAACGTTCTGAAATTCTCTGCTCTGGCTCTGGCCGCAGTTCTGGCTACCGGTTGCAGCAGCGTATCCAAAGAAACCGAAGCTCGTCTGACTGCTACTGAAGACGCAGCAGCTCGTGCTCAGGCTCGTGCAGACGAAGCCTATCGTAAAGCTGATGAAGCTCTGGCTGCTGCTCAAAAAGCACAACAGACTGCTGACGAAGCTAACGAGCGCGCTCTGCGTATGCTGGAAAAAGCTAGCCGCAAGTAATAGTCCCTCGGGATTGTTATCAAGCCGCCCCATTTTATGGGTCGGCTTTTTTATTGCCCGGTGTTTTCCACCGACAATAAAAAACCCGCGGATGCCAAGCGGTATCCGCGGGTTCAGTTGCAGCGCTTACTGCTGCAGATCGAAAGGTGTGCTGGACAGTGAGGTCGCAGGCGTTGCCGTCGGCACGGCAATCTCGACCGGCAAGCCGTCTTCGGCCGCCACTACATCACGCACCACATCCCAGTTCATGCGCAGGTTGTTGGCCAGATCTTCCCGTTTGAGCAAGGCATTGATCACCGCTGTGTGTTTGTCGACCACCGAAGGATTGCCCTTGTCATCCAACGGCGTATGAGCCTCCAGATAGACTTTGCCGCCACTGACGCCGAACTTGTACGGGTCATTGATGATGCGCACAGAAGTCCCTACCGGAACCATGCCCGCCATTTCCAGCACGTTGTTGTTCAACATGCGGAAACAACCATGGCTGGTGCGCATGCCAATGCCGAACTTCTTGTTCGAGCCGTGAATCAGATAACCCGGTGTGCCCAGGGTGAACTTGAAGGGCCCCAACGGGTTATCCGGCCCTGCAGGGACGACGTTCGGCAGCGGATCGCCATCAGCCGCGTGCTCGGCCTTGATCGACGCCGGAGGTGTCCAGGTCGGGTTAGGCGTTTTTGCGGTGATGCTGGTATGGGCGATCGGTGATCCCCAGCCTTCACGGCCAATACCCAGCGGGAAGGTGTAGACCACGTTCCGGCCCTTGGGGAAATAGTACAGGCGATACTCCGCGAGGTTGATCACGATGCCTTCGCGAGGCCCCGGAGGGAGGATGAAGCGCGTGGGCAGGACCACCTCGGTGCCCGCTCCGGGCAACCAGGGGTCGACACCCGGGTTGGCTGCCACCATCTCCAGGTAACCCAGGTCATAGGCGGTGCCCAGGTCGGCGAAGGTGTCCTCATACTTGGCCTTGATCACCTGCACCTGGCCAACGATGTCTTCACCAGGCGGCGGTAGAGGCAGTTCCAACGCAGCAACGGGACCGGCCACACACAATGCGGCAAGTGTCAGGCAGCGGGTGACGACGGGGAGACGCGGCAACATCCGGATAATCCTTCGCATGAACAACGAATGAAAGAAGCACGATTGTACACCCCGCCCCCTGGCTACGGGAGCCAGGCAAGGGAGACAAGCGCAGACATGTGAAATCCCTGTCGAAACGGTCCGCTATCAACCGTCTACAGCTCGAAACGCAACTCAGGCCAGATCGGCGGAGTACCACGTTTTTGCGACTCCAGAATCGCCCGGCACAACGGGCAGAGTCGCTGGTCCTGGAAAATCGTTCGATCCACACTCGACCAGCGCGGCTGTGCGGGCAGCAAGGTGCCGCACAAGGTCCGGTCGGCGGAGCCCCCCAACTCCAGCTGACGCGTCACCAGATGCACCTTAACTTCCTGGCAGGCGAACAGGTCAAGCTGTTCATCAGGCTCGATCAGTTGATAGGCAAACAGGGACCAGGCGGGACGCGGCATCGGGGGCTCCAAATCGGGGGCGCCACATTAGCCGAAACACTGCCACGAGAAAAGCGTCAAAGCAGCGGTTTTAGCGTCGGCCAGACATTTTCCAGCAACTTGCCCTGAGCCGCCGCTGCGGGGTGCAGACCGTCGGCCTGCATCAGCTCCGGATGGCCACCGATCCCATCAAGAAAAAACGGCACCAGGGCCACCTGCTTGTCACTGGCCAACTGGCCATAGACCTGGGCAAAAGCCTTGGTATAGCGCACCCCATAGTTGGGTGGCAATTGCATGCCCAGCAACAGGACCTTGGCACCACCGGCCTGGGCGCTGTCGATCATCGACGCAAGATTTTGTTGCAATTGCTGGGGCGGCTGACCACGCAGGCCATCATTACCCCCCAACTCGAGGACCATGACTTCTGGCTGATGCTCTGCAAGCAGCGCCGGCAGCCGCGCCAGGCCTCCGGCACTGGTATCTCCACTGACCGAGGCATTGACCACCTTGTCGGTGAAACCCTGGTCCTTGAGGCGCTTCTCCAGCAGGGCTACCCACCCCTGGCGGGTATCCAGGCCGAAAGCCGCACTGATACTATCGCCAACGATCAGGATCGTACCCGCCGCTGCGTTCTGGGCCATGCACATCAAGGCCAGGCCGGCACTCAAAAACCATACACGCATCGGATTCTCCATGGGCGCAAGCATTCTCACTGCGCGGAACCTTAGCAAAGTGGTTCCCAGCGCGGAAGGTGAACTGACCATCCTCCATGAACTCAGCCTGGAGCTTAACCAGGGCGACAGCCTGGCCATTGTCGGTGCTTCCGGCTCCGGCAAATCCACATTGCTCGGGCTGCTTGCCGGACTCGACCTGCCCAGCAGCGGCGAAGTCACCCTCGCCGGCCAGGCCTTGAGCCAACTGGATGAAGATCAGCGGGCACGCGTCAGGGCCGAGCACGTGGGATTCGTCTTTCAATCCTTCCAATTGCTCGACAGCCTCAATGCCCTGGAAAACGTCATGCTACCCCTCGAACTGGACGGCCGTCGCGATGCCCGCGAACGTGCCACCGAGCTGCTGCAACGGGTCGGCCTCGGACAGCGCCTGAGCCATTCACCCCGCCAGCTTTCCGGCGGCGAACAGCAACGAGTGGCCATTGCCCGGGCCTTTGCCGCCGAACCCGATGTACTGTTCGCCGACGAACCCACCGGCAACCTCGACAGCCATACCGGTGAACGCATCAGCGACCTGCTGTTCGAACTCAACAAGGAACGCGGCGCCACTCTGGTGCTGGTGACCCATGATGAACGCCTGGCCCATCGCTGCCGGCGCCTGATCCGTCTTGAAGCGGGCCTGCTGGTCGCCCCTCTGGAGCCTTGATGGCACGCTTGCCGCTGCTGCGCCTGTTCAGCCTCGCCCTGCGTCAACTGCTGCGCGATGCCCGCGCCGGAGAGCTGCGGGTACTGTTCTTTGCCCTCCTGGTAGCCGTCGCGGCGAGCACCGCCATCGGCTACTTCGGCGCACGCCTGAACGGCGCCATGCTGCTGCGCGCCACCGAGTTCCTCGGTGCCGACCTGCTCCTGGAAGGCAGCTCGCCAGCACGCCCGGAGCAACTCGGCAGCGGGCAGAAGCTGGGGCTTGAGCATGCACGCATCGTCGAGTTCTCCAGCGTCATCGCCACCGACAATGGCATCCAGCTCTCGAGCATCAAGGCGGTCGACGCGGCGTACCCGCTGCGCGGGCAACTCAAGAGCGCCGCCGAACCCTATGGCACTGAAGAACCCGGGGGCGGGCCCAAACCTGGAGAGGCCTGGGTCGAGCCACGCCTGCTGAGCGCCCTGGACCTGAAGATCGGCGACAGCATCGACGTTGGCATGAAGACCCTGCGCCTGGCCAGGGTGCTGACCTACGAGCCTGATCGGGCCGGTAACTTCTACAGCCTGACGCCCCGGGTACTGATCAACCTGGATGACCTGCAAGCCACGGGCGTGGTCCAGCCTGGCAGCCGGGTCAGCTACAAGGAGCTCTGGCGCGGCCCCGCCGCCTCGCTTGAGGCCTATCGTCAACAGATCAAGCCAGACCTGGCGGCCAACCAGCGCCTGCAGGATGCCCGGGATGGCAACCAACAGATCGGCGGCGCCCTGGGCAAGGCCGAACGCTACCTGAACATGGCCAGCCTGGTAGCCGTGCTGCTGTCGGGAGTCGCCGTAGCCCTCTCGGCCAACCGTTTTGCCGCCCGGCGTTTCGATGCCAGCGCCCTGCTGCGCTGCCTGGGCCTGTCGCGCCGAGAAGCCCTGCTGCTGTTCAGCGTGCAATTGGCGGCGCTTGGGCTGCTTGCCAGCCTGAGCGGAGCACTGCTGGGCTGGCTGGCCCAGCTTGGCCTGTTTTATCTGCTGCACGACCTGCTGCCCAGCGACGTGCCGCCCGGAGGCCTGTTGCCCGCTATTGCCGGCATCGGCACAGGCCTGGTTGCCCTGGCCGGGTTTGGCTTGCCGCCCCTTGCCGCCCTGGGACGGGTGCCGCCGTTGCGGGTGCTGCGTCGCGACCTGCTACCGATGCCTTCCAGCACCTGGATGATCTATGGTGCCGCACTGCTGGCCCTGGGCCTGATCATGTGGCGCCTGAGCCTGGACCTGGTACTGACCTTCGCCCTGCTCGGCGGCGGCCTGGTAGCGGCGCTGGCCTTGGGCGGTTTGTTACTGCTGGTGCTGCAAAGCCTGCGCCGCCTGCTGGCTCGCTCTTCGCTGCCCTGGCGCCTGGGCCTGGGCCAGTTGCTGCGCCATCCCCTGGCAGCGGCCGGACAATCCCTGGCATTCGGCCTGATACTACTGTCCATGGCGCTGATTGCCTTGCTGCGGGGCGAGCTACTGGACACCTGGCAGAATCAATTGCCGAAAAATGCCCCCAACTACTTCGCACTGAACATTCTGCCGGCCGATAAACAGGCCTTCACTGAACGCCTGGTGCAACTCTCTGCACCTTCTGCGCCCTTGTACCCTGTGGTTCCCGGACGCCTAGTCAGCATCAACGGCGAACCTGTGAGGGAAATTGTCAGCAAGGACTCCAGCGGTGATCGCGCAGTACAGCGTGATTTGAGCCTGACTTGGGCCGCCGACTTGCCCACCGGCAACCGCATCACCGAAGGCCATTGGTGGTCGCCCCCCACTGACGACCCTCTGCCTGGCGTCTCGGTGGAATCCAAAGTGGCGCAAAGCCTGAAGCTGAAGCTGGGGGACCACTTGACCTTCACGGTTGCCGGCGTCAATCGGGAAGCCCGAGTCACCAGCCTGCGCAGCATCAACTGGGACAACTTCCAGCCAAACTTCTTCATGATCTTCCAACCAGGCACCTTGAAGGACCTGCCTGCGACCTACCTGACCAGCTTCTACCTGAGCCCGGGGCACGACCAGCAGATCGTGGAACTGTCCAGGGCCTTTCCAGCGGTGACCATCCTGCAGGTCGAGGCCCTGCTGGAACAGCTGCGCAGCATCCTCGCCCAGGTCACCCTGGCGGTGGAATATGTATTGCTGTTTGTTCTGGCGGCGGGAATGGCGGTGCTGTTTTCCGGCTTGCAAGCCACTCTGGACGAGCGCATCCGCCAAGGTGCACTGCTGCGCGCCTTGGGTGCGGAACGGAAGTTGCTGGTCAAGGCACGCAGGATCGAGTTCGGTTTGCTGGGTGCGGTCAGCGGGTTGCTGGCGGCAGTAGGTTGCGAACTGATCAGCCTGGTGCTCTATCAATTCGCCTTCGACCTGCCCTGGCACCCGCACCCGGGGCTGTTGCTACTGCCGCTGATCGGCGCACTGCTGGTGGGCGGGGCCGGAGTGTTCGGCACTCGTCGGGCGCTGAACGCCAGCCCGTTGAGCGTACTGCGCGAAGGCTGAAGACGGCAGGCGCGCGCCCTTCGCTGGCGAGCCTATTTCACATAGTCGATCTGGTTGACCCACCAGCACATCTCGCCGGCCGGAGTGTGGACCACCGCCTCGTCGCCCACTTCCTTCTTCAACAACGCCCTGGCCATGGGTGAGTCGATGGAGATGTAATCCTTGCGCTGGTAGATCTCGTCATAACCGACGATACGAAAGCGCTTGATTTCAGCGGCCTCGTTCTCGACCTCGACCCAGGCGCCAAAGAACACCCGGCCCTCCTGTTCCGGTGCGTAGGACACCACTTTCATGTCTTCAAGGCGCTTGCGTATGTAACGCACTCGACGGTCGATCTCCCGCAGGAGCTTCTTGTTGTACTGATATTAGGGCCCCAGACCAAAACATACTATTCACAGGGCTTAGTGAATCACCCCGGGTTTCGTAGACACCTCTTTGCCTTTGAGGTCGGAAAATGTCTATTGGAATGGGGGTAGAACCCGTTCTCACGACAGCTGCGGATTCCACGACCATCCGGCCACCCCTAAGGCAGGCAGCGACGCAGGAAAATATCACTACCATCGGCCTCTTTTTTCGAAGCGAAGAGGTCGTCGTGGAGCGGTTATCCATGCGTAAAATCAGGGAAATGTTACGTCTCAAGTTTGAGGTCGGCCTGTCCGCACGCCAGATCGCTGTCAGCCTGCAAGTATGGCGAGCAACCATCGGCGATTACCTCAATCGCTTTGCTGCTAGCGGGCTGATCTGGCCCTGTACTTCTACCGACGCCGAGCTGCAACGGTGCCTCTTCCCGCCGCCGGCTGTTCCCAGCGAGCAGCGCCCACAACCTGACTGGGCATGGGCTCACACCGAGCTACGCCGTCCCGGCGTGACCCTGGCCTTGCTCTGGCAAGAGTACCGACTCGCTCACTCACAGGGCTTTCAATACAGCTGGTTCTGCGAGCACTACCACCTCTGGGCCGCCAAGGTCGATGTGGCCATGCGCCAGGAGCATCGCGCAGGCGAAAAGCTCTTCGTCGATTACGCCGGCCAGACCGCGCCCGTCATCGACCGGCAGACCGGGGAAATCTGCCAAGCGCAGATTTTCGTCGCCGTCCTCGGCGCCTCCAGCTACACCTTCGCCGAGGCCACCTGGTCGCAGACATTGCCCGACTGGCTGGGCTCACACGCCCGCTGCCTTGCTTTTTTCGGCGGTGCCCCACAGCTCCTGGTGCCCGACAATTTGCGCAGCGGCGTCACCAAGGCGCATCGCTACGAGCCCGACATCAACCCCAGCTACCGCGACCTGGCCGAGCATTACGGCGTTGCCGTCGTACCGGCCCGCGCGCGCAAGCCCAAGGACAAAGCCAAGGTCGAAGTCGGTGTACAAGTGGTCGAGCGCTGGATCCTGGCGGCACTGCGCAACCGCCAGTTCTTCTCGCTGGACGAACTCAACACCGCCATCGCCCTGCTGTTGGATCGGCTCAACCAAAAGCCTTTCAAGAAGCTGCCCGGCTCGCGCCGGTCAGCCTTCGAAAGCATTGACCAACCGGCGCTGCAAGCGCTGCCAGAGCCCCCCTACGTCTACGCCGAGTGGAAGAAAGTACGGGTGCACATCGACTACCACGTCGAAGTCGATGGCCACTTCTACTCGGTGCCATACCAGTTGGTGAAGCATCAACTCGAAGTGCGGCTCACAGCCCAGACCGTCGAGTGCTTCCACGCCAACCAACGCGTGGCCAGCCACCTTCGCTCGCAGCACAAAGGTCACCACACCACGCAAACCGAACACATGCCCAAGAGCCACCGCGAGCACGCCGAGTGGACACCGCAACGGCTGATCCGCTGGACCGAGCAGACCGGGCCGAACACTGCTGGTGTTATCGCCTACATCCTCGAACGCCGCATCCATCCGCAACACGGCTTCCGCGTCTGTCTGGGCATCCTGCGCCTGAGCAAACAGCACGGCGAAGCGCGGCTGGAAGCCGCGTGCCAGCGTGCGTTGGCACTGGGCGCATGCAGCTACAAAAGTCTCGAATCAATCCTGCGCCAAGGGCTGGAGCGCCTGCCGCTGGCCCAGCAAAACCTGCCGTTGCTGCCCGACGAGCACATCAACCTGCGTGGCCCCGGCTACTACCACTGACCAGACGAAGGAACATCGAAATGCTACCGAACCCGACCTTGGACAAGCTGCAAACCCTGCGCCTGCATGGCATGATCAAAGCGCTCAGCGAGCAACATACAACGCCCGACATCAACGACCTGAGCTTCGACGAACGCCTCGGCCTGATGGTCGATCGAGAGTTGACCGAACGTGAGGATGCCCGCCTGACCACGCGCCTCAAGGCGGCCCGACTGCGCCACAACGCCTGCCTGGAAGACATCGATTACCGCAGCCCACGCGGCCTGGACAAGTCCCTGATCCTGCAACTGGGCAGCGGCCAATGGCTGCGCGACGGCCTGAACCTGATCATCGGCGGCCCGACCGGAGTGGGCAAAACCTGGCTCGCCTGTGCCCTGGCCCACAAGGCATGCCGGACGGCTACAGCGTGCGCTACCTGCGCCTGCCGCGCCTGATGGAGGAACTGGGTCTAGCCCACGGCGACGGCCGCTTCGCCAAGCTGATGGCCGGCTATGCCAAGACCGATCTGCTGATCCTGGACGACTGGGGCCTGGCACCGTTTACCGCTGCGCAACGCCGCGACATGCTTGAGCTGCTGGACGACCGTTACGGCAACCGCTCGACGCTGGTGACCAGCCAGATGCCGGTGGACAAATGGCATGCACTGATCGGCGACCCGACCCTGGGCGATGCGATCCTCGACCGGCTGGTGCATAACGCCTATCGGATCGAACTGAAGGGTGAATCGATGCGTAGGCGAGCAACGAAATTGACGGCGGTAGGGGCTTCAGACTAACAATGCAAACCTGCGTCGCTGCGCTCCGACTGCCTGGCCGGATGAGCGTGGAACGGGTGGCCGGATGCCGTGGAATCCGCAACAGCCGCATTCATAGCACTGAAACAGGCTCACTGAGCACCTCCCTGGGCGGGCCATTCAACGAGCGGCGTGTCGTAACCCAGCATAAGTGGGTGCTTGGGTTGGCCGCAGCTAGTTACCCCGAAGTGCATCACTGGCTTGCCGCTACGCACCAGGCTTGCCAGGACCTGCGCTGGCGCACCACGAAGGTCACGCGGCATCTTGGACAAGCTCCCCCAGCACGGCACGAGAACATCTGCGTCGGCGATGATCAGATTCAGGTTCGGCAGCCACTCAGGACCAAATGGGTCGTCTTGAAGGGTCAATGCCTGCGGGTCCGTAGAGCGGTAAGCGAAAATGTTGCCCACGATGAAGCGGTGTCCGCCGTTTCGGATCGTGAAGCCGTGCCACTTCCGCACTGTAGTGTCATCGATCATGGCGTCTGCAGTGCTTGGGTTAAGCCCGAAAAAGGCGAACGTTTTGCTCCCCTCCAGCGGCATGCCGAACTCGCGTTCAAGACGGTAACGGTATCTTCCGCATGGACTGATTATTGCGCTCATCAAGCACCTCAAAAACTAGCGTTGGGGCCCCAGTGTAACGTAACCGTCCGGCCAGTACCCACTCCTGACAGCCTCCAGAATTAGCAAAAATAGTGTCCATCATTTTTTAGTGGACACTATCTTGGATACAGCGCCACCCCGTCGACCCGGTCGCCGCCCCAACTTCCCGCTAGCGTTCAAACGCAAGGTCGTCGAAGCCACCTTTCAGCCTGGCACCTCCGTGTCACTGATCGCTCGCGAGCATGACGTCAATGCCAACCTGGTCTTTCGCTGGCGGCAGCAATATCAGGAAGGGGCGTTTGGCCCGGTTGATCAGAGTGCAACGTTTTTGCCAGTCCAGGTGATCGAAACACCAATGGAGCTGCCGCCAGTCGTTCAACCACAGCCAGCGTGTGATTCCGAGATCGTGATTGAAGTGGGAAAAGCCAAACTGCGTATCACCGGCACACCTGATCCACAAACCCTGCAACTTATCGTGCAGCAGCTCCTGCGATGATTGCCCCTCCTGCTGGAACCCGTATCTGGATCGCCGCCGGTGTCACCGACATGCGCCGTGGCTTCGACGGTTTGGCGGCACTGGTGCAAACACAGCTGGAAGCCGATCCCTTCTCCGGCCAGATCTTTGCCTTTCGCGGACGGCGCGGTGATCGGATCAAATTGCTGTGGTGGGACGGCGACGGGTTGTGCCTGTTCTGCAAACGCTTGGAACAAGGTCACTTCATCTGGCCGCAAGTAACCAATGGCCGCGTGGCGCTGACGGCGGCGCAGTTGTCGATGCTGTTGGAAGGCATTGATTGGCGCAGGCCAATTCGTACAGCACCCGTCCTTGCGGTCTGACTTTACGCGCTGAAAATCCTTAGTAACATTCGGCCATGACTCACATGACCGACTCCTTGCCGAATGATCTTCACGCCTTGAAGGCGCTGGTCTCTGCCCAGCGGGCAGAGATTGAGCGCCTGAAAATGATGATCGCCAAACTGCGTCGCACGCAGTTCGGGCGCAGTTCCGAGCAATTGGATGCGATGATCGATCAACTCCAGTTGAGCCTTGAAGAACTGGAGGTCAGCCAGGCTGAAGCGACAGCAGTCGCTGAGCCAACACCGCGTACCGTTTCCCGTCGTAAGCCATTGCCTGAACATCTGCCTCGCGAAATTCATGTCCATCAGCCCGAACCGCAATGCTCCGGTTGTGGTGGGACGCTTCGCCAGTTGGGGGAGGATGTGTCTGAGGTGCTGGAGTACGTCCCGGCGCGTTTCAAGGTGATTCGCCATGTTCGCCCCAAGCTGGTGTGCCGCTGCTGCGAGCACATTGCTCAAGTACCTGCACCAAGCCGTCCGATAGCTCGGGGCTTGGCTGGGCCTGGGCTGCTGGCCCATGTACTGGTCTCCAAGTTCGTTGACCATCTTCCTCTGTATCGGCAGTCCGAGATCTACGCCCGCGAGGGCGTGGATCTGGAGCGCTCGACCTTGGCCGATTGGGTCGGCCAGAGCAGCCAGTTGCTTAGGCCGTTGATCAACGCCCTCAAAAGCCACGTCATGAGTGGCCATAAAGTCCATACCGACGACACGCCGATTGGTGCACTCGCACCCGGCATCGGTAAAACCAAAACGGCGCGACTGTGGACGTATGTGCGCGACGACCGGCCCGCCGGTTACACGACGCCGGCGGCGGTGTGGTTTGCTTACTCGCCGGATCGCAAAGGGTTGCATCCTCGTACTCACCTCGAAAACTTCAGCGGGATCTTGCAGGCGGACGGCTACGCTGGTTTCGCTCAACTGTATAGCTCGGGCAGTGTTCAGGAAGCGGCATGCTGGGCTCACGCTTGGCGTAAGTTTTACGACGTGTACAAAGACCAATCTTCACCGCTCGCTGCCGATGCAGCTGCAACGAATCGCGGCACTATACGCCATTGAAAGCGAGGTTCTCGGCCAACCGCCTGACCGGCGAAAAGCGGCTCGGCAGAGCCGAGCTAGCCCGCTGCTGGAGCAACTGCACACCTGGCTCAACCAAACGCTGACTCAACTGTCGAAAAAATCGGCCTTGGGCGGCGCGATTCTCTATGCCCTTAATCGGTGGCAGGCTCTGGTGCGCTACTGCGATGATGGGCGGATCGAAATCGACAACAACGCTGCCGAACGAGCGCTGCGCGCCGTTGCCTTGGGCAGAAAAAATTATCTGTTCGTCGGTTCCGATGCCGGTGGAGAGCGTGCTGCTGCGATTTATAGCCTGGTGGGTTCAGCCAAACTCAATGACTTGAACCCACAAGCCTATTTGACTCATGTGCTGGAGCGGATCGCCGACCATCCGATCAATCGGGTGGATGAACTGCTGCCCTGGAACGTTTCTCTTAATCCTATCGAACACTGCGAGGCTGCTTGATCCATGCAAAAAACATCTCATCTGTCCGTAGTAGAAATCGACCGTGTCCTAATACTGCACATCGAATTTAAATGGATAAAACCTTCGATCTGGCGTCGGGTGGCGGTGCCTGAAAACATCACCTTAAGCAAGTTGCATCACGTGATCCAGGCTGTTTTTGGCTGGAGCGACACGCACCTGCACGAGTTTGAAATCGATGGCGAGAGTTATGGTGTGCCGGACCCGGATTGGGGCCCGCCGGTGATTTCGGAGCAGCGCAAAAAGCTGATCAGCGTGTTGTACGGGAAGAAGACGTTTCGTTATGTCTATGACTTCGGCGACAACTGGGAGCTGCGTATTAAAGTCGAGAAAACTTTGCCTGCGATTATTTTCCCGCAAGTGCCATGTTGCATTGAAGGGGCCAATGCACGTCCGCCGGAAGACGTTGGTGGTGCGCCTGGGTATGAAGAGTTTTTGGCGGCGTTGGTGGATCCGAATCACCCTGAGCATGAAGCAATGTCGGAGTGGTATGGGGATGATGGATTTGATCCGACGGCATTTGACTGCGAGTGGGTCAACCAATGGCTGAAGAAGCAGGTGAAGGCCTGATCAACAAGAGGGTGTCGGGCGGACGCTTACAGTGTAACAACACGTAAAACTGAAGCTAATGCCAATATGGTTTAACGCTGCGCTTTGCCTGCACCAACACGAAAAACCGATAACCCAAAAAATACCGCGCAGTTGGTCACGCTATTCGCTCTTTCAAATCTGTGGATGGCGCGCCGGCACTTGCTGACGAATACGGGAGAGATGTGCCGGTGATGCAGGTATTAGCCGTCGCGAGGTGCTCGCGGCGGCTAAAAACACAGAAGTGAGCGGGTGATTTGGTCGTTTTAGATCGACTCCCTGCTTTCAAAAACGGCAGGTTCGGAAGTCGATCAAAAATATCGGATTACTTCAGACCATCCTTAGTCGGCATACATGCACCTTTTTTCGCATGTTATGCCCGAACACAAAATTTCTGACAGTCCCCAATTTTGCAATCCAGCCAAAAACCTTGCCTCGACCAGAGTCCACTACAGTCCCCAAGATCTCTGGACGCTGGTCGGTATCGCTACTACGCCGTAAAGAGAACTGTACTGGGTAGGTAAAACCCGTTGCACTCATAATGATCTTGGCATGCTCCGCGTCGATGGCGAACTTACTTTGCTGCAACTGAATGCCATCTTTGAGAAAACTTGGAGAAGAGTCCCTGATATTGGAGTGGCATCCCGTCAAGACAATGGCCAAGCCCAATGAAACAAGGATACTTTCTTTCATAACTAACGATGCTCGACAAAGATAGACTAAATCCCCTGAAAAAAAGCCTCTGACAAAGAATCCGAATTTAAACGAAATTAGGTAGCAGAAGGCTTCAATGTAGTATTTCTCACCTAAATTAATCTTATAGCTACCCTCTCTTGCCCTCACTTCCCGAGAAGCCGCGACCACCATCCAAGTTTGATACCTGGGTTGGCTGCGACCGCTTCCGCCTCACGCGGGTGCAATAGATCACCAGGGTAGTGTTCATGCCCTATACAGGCACTATCGTCGATCCCAAACGCCTTCACCGCTGCAACCGCCTCGAAGCTCCAGCGACCAAAATACCCTCCCATCTCAAGAGGATGCTTTACCGGGTCCCCATAGAGATACCACCAGGGCTGCTGCCGGCCCCGTCGATTCAAATCTGGGTACCAATGCTCAACAAATGCACGTAACAGACCAGCCTGCTGAGCTACTGGCGCATCTATGGCCCTGAGCAGCCGGGCGTAGGGCTTGGCATGCAACAGCTGTTCTCCAATCACTCGCCCAGGCTGACGAAAGGCAATGATCCGATCCAATAGAATATCCTGGCCTTCCGCACCTATCAGCGTCACCAGTCGTAGCCATTGGTCATCGGGAAGCTCCAGGGCGAGCGCCAGTCCCACCAACCAGAAACACCAGATGTAGTGATTCAAATCAGCCAGCTCAAAGACCCAATCGCGACAAGTCTGAAGGTCGTACTCGGCACAAACTTCAGCAGAGACTCGATTGGAAAGCTCCCATGCATCTAAAAGGCGAGGAAAGTAGGTGATTATCTCCAGCACACTTCCTCCCTGCGAATAGCCCCTGACTCCTGAGGTCAAGTTATCTTTAGCAAAATCGAACGCAAATTGAGGCCTATAAATCGGATTTTCTGAGGGCTCTGCCAAGATTTTACTGGCACGTTCAATCCACTCCAGATCCTTTGCTCTACGGTTGTCCCAATAGTTTTTATCGCCCAACGGTGCACGAATCATGGAAGTGCTCCACTCAAATTCTTGGAAGGTAATATTTTTGAGGTATCTACTGCTTTGACTTTACCACGCGCGTCTAGCACCTCTACTTCTGTAGAGCCGTCTGGTCGAGTTCTTACTACCCAAGTTTCAGTACGATTCATTTCAACTGCTGTCCGAATTTCACGAGTCTGATCTCTTCCTACTGCTCGCAATAAACGATCCCCCCCAAGCGTCCATGCCATAGAGCCCTGCTTGCCATCCCGAGTACTACCTAGCCCCGAAGCACCAGACTTTTTATTGTCACCAATGAACTTGTATTCGATAACGACAAAGTCGACATCCGAGCGATTGACCTTGTACAGATCATCGATCCCAGTTTCGCCTACACCTGGCACCCGAGCTAGCTTCTGCCCATCGGGAACGATCTTTTGTACAGAACGTTCACCAAACAAGTCCCCCATGACACCCTTTTGCTCTCTGGTCAAAATCCCCAGATCCATCACTGGCTTGCCATCAGGACCAAAAATGCCACCGCTCTTGATCAATGCTTGTTCGGAGGCTTCATTGAGTATGCCGGTAAAGCGTCTTCCCACTACCTCAGCAAGCTCGCCCGTCAAGCGCGTGGCCGCTACCCCTGCGCTGCCCGCTCCCAAGCCACCCAGACCAATCCCTACACCCGCAGACGTGGCACCGGCTTCATTCTGCCGGAGAACATCAGCACCATACCCTTGCATGATATGCAGCGTGTCCAGGTAGCCCTTGAGCCTATACTCCTCCGGCAAGTTCTGGACAGCCTCCAAGGCCGCAGCAAACTGGCGCCCGCCACAACTCGGGCAGTTTGCCGTACTCATTAACCAAAGAGTCGTCTTAGACGCGAAACTGGCAGCTCCCTCTACTGCATTGGCAAAACCTTCGGCGCTACCTTGTCCTTTCGCGCTAAGGATTTCAGCCTGATTTTTAGGATCGTGCAGATATGTATATGGATCGACCAACTCAATGTACTTGACCAGACTTTCAACTGACTTCCGATCTTTCATCAGCCGGCTCAAGCCCAATCGCTCGTTGTTATAGTCAGCCAAACTTACTTGAAAAAGATCAGTACTCTTCGATTGCGAAAGCTCCGTACGCAGAAATCTAACAGCCTCAGGCCTGTTCCCCTCTCCAACCCCCAGCACGTTGCTCCATCCTCGATCAACCATTGCTGCGGCGGTTCGCAGAAGCTCCATGCGAGCTTGTTCGTCAGTAATGCCTCTCTCTTTGGCGTAACGCTTGACGCGCTCATCTTCGGAAGCAAACTTGATTTCATCCGGATGTAACTGGCGGTTGTATTTCTCAACTCCCAGAGCAGTCCCTCCGGCAACAATCGAACCAGTCGAACCACCACCAGCCCCTATCGCCGAGCCGACACCCGCGGCGACCAACGAAGCAATAGCTTTTTGATCGGCCTCTTTCATCCCGCTGTCAGCTAACGCTTGTATGAGCGATGGAATCAGCGCCGCCGAGGTTCCCGCCCCTAAGGCTCCGCTCTGTGCGTTACCACTGGAAAGACCGATAGCGGCTCCTGCCAGCGCATGCAACAAGACACGTGCTGCGCCTCCTTCCTCCCAGGCTGCTTTAGTAGCGCTATCAATGCCTTCACGATTCTTCTGAGCGTCGGCAAAAGTACCGATCCTATTGAAGATGTCACTGGATGAAGTATTGGCAACGATCCCCACCGCAGTACCACCAGTAGCACCACCCAGGCCCGCCGCAATAAGGCCAGATGCGATATCCGCCATCAGTTTCTTATCACCACCAACCTGCCAACGCTGCGCTTCAGCATACGAAGCATCAGCAGCCCGTGCCGTCGCTTCGGCACCCGGAGAACCTGCTTTGGCCTGCTCCTTGGCTTGCTGCTCAAGTTTCTTGGCTTCGTCGGACTTAGCCTTGGCTACTGCACTGATGACCCCACTGGCCAATTGTGCCGAGCTTTGGATCAGATCTATGCGTTCACGTATCTTCTTCTCATCGGGTCGGTCCAGATGCTGGTTAGCATTGTTGGTATCGCGGTTGAGCCCTACCAGGTCCTTGTCGCCCTCAGGGCTTCTAATCACGATCGTGCCGTCACTCACGGCGCTACGAGTGTGACTACGATCTTTTTCCGCAAGCGCTACCGGAATACTGCCACCCAGGGAACTACCACCAACGCTACTCGATGAAATGCCGATACCTGCCGACTGGCTCTGTATCTCGCTGGTGTTCTTGATATCACTGACAAGCAAACGATCAGTGCTGAGATGGTTCCTGTCAGCAGATGCCTCACTTGCAATCACTGCCCCATCAAGCGTGGTGTTCTTGCCTACATGGATGTCGTAACCACCCGTGCCCGCGAAGAAACCACTCTGGTCAGTTACAGCCTTATAGTCACTCTTCGTCTTGCCAGCAGCGATATTGGCCGAACCAGTCACCATCGAGCCGTAGCAGAATGGCGGGATGCAAATGCTTGCTCCAACACCACCACTGCTTTGCTTGCTGTCGCTCGATTCGGTGTCCTGACGAGACTGGATATTAAGATCGCCACCGATCTTCGCCTTGATAACGTCAGCCTGTACTTGTGCTCCGGCAAGAGCAGTATCGCGCCCGCTTTGCAGCACCAACTCCTTGGTTTTCAGCGTGGTGTTGACCTGTGTGACAGAGCTTCCGCTACCCTTGTTCTTGGCCCCCTGAGCGCCCAAGTCCAGGGTAAAGCCATTTTGTTCGCCAATATTGAAGCTGGCGCCAATAGCTGTTTTGCTGCTTGATCCGCTGTTTTTACGGTCACTGGTATCCTGAGCACTTTGCAAAAGCACATCGTTTTTTGCCAACAACAAGGTGTTGCCTGACTCAAGGCTGCTACCCACTACTTGGATATCGCCACGAGAACCGGCGACCGCCCCCGAGGCTGTAATGGATAATTCTTGACCTACCTTAAGGGTGCTCTGCTTGGCAGTCTGGCTGTTGTACTCGCTACTGCTTTTGCTATGCACACTCGCCAACTCAGTGCCGATTTTGATCAACGAGCCATTGCTGGGACTCCCCCCCTGCTTGTCATGGAATCCAGTACTCTGCCCGTTTGCATCGGAAGCCTGCCCCCCAAAGTTGTAGGCCGCAAGGGTAGCCTGAGCCAATTTCACGGCTTTGAGTCGTGAATCATCGGCCTCCTTGGCGGCCTTGGTCGCATCACGAATACTTCTCGCAGTGTCAACCAACGCACCGCCAACGACCCGACCCACTGCCAGGCTTCTCGCACTATCTGTACTGGTTTGTCTGGCCGTCTCAATACCCGCCGCAATGGTGACATCTGCCCCACTCAAGGACATATCTTTGGTACTGACCAAGTCACTGGCAACAACTTTGAGCTCACGTCCTGCATTCAGATTTACGTTCCCGGCACTGGAGCCGATGGTAGTGCCAGCAAGGGTCGTTTCCTGAGCGGTACCATTGTGCTTCCGACTGCTGATGGAAAGATGCTGATTGCCGGTGATGTCGTCCACACCTAGCTTGTTGGCAGTCAATATGCCTGTCAGGTCACGATTTTTCTGCTTATGCATCTCTGTGCGCGAGAAGGTATTGGCCGCAGCGTCAATAGTGAGGTCCCGAACAGCCAATACGCTCAAGTCACCCGTGCTGACCAGCGAAGAGCCAGTAACAGTCGTATCCCTGCCGGCAGTGACGCTGACGGTATCGCCCGACACCATACTGCCGACAGAAGTAGTACGAATTTCGCTGACTTTATCTTCAACTTTACTTGACTTCAGACCGCCCCAACCGCTCTTGCTTTGCTTACGCTCATGCCGATCACTCTCTGAGTCGGTAACAGCAAGGATCTGGACATCCTTGCCCGCTGCCAATTTTGCATTTCCTTTTTCAGCAATCACCGTACTGCCTTGCAATTGCAAGTTTTTACCGGCCACCAAGACACTGTTAGTGCCTGCGCTAACCAAGCTACCCACATTGGCAATGCTCTCGGTCTCATCAAGGCGAAACTTCTTACTCGACGAAGACTTCTTGGTTTTGCTGAAGTAGCTGTAGTCACTGTTCTGGGCCGCATCCAGGTTCACATCACCCACGGCATACAAATAAGCTTCATTCCCCGCCGTCACCCGGCTGGCAATCAGGGCCAAATCCTGTCCCGCCCCCAAACTCACATCACCACCCGCCTTGACGCTGGTTCCCACTTGCTTGACCTGGTCTTGCTGGCGGGTGACTTTTTTGGTTTTGCTATAGGCGTGTTCTTCATCGGCTGCCGAGGCCAGGGTCAGGTTCTCGGTAGCGGTCATGTTGATGTCGCGCTTGGCCTCGATCTGGCTGGCGATGGCAGTAAGGTCACGGCCCGCCTGGGCCTTGAGGTCGCGTCCGGCTTCCACGGTGGAGCCGGACTGGGCGATGGTCTGGCTGCGGTGATGGGCGCCCTGGTTAGCGCTGTCGATTTTCTCGACGGAGGCGATACGGATGTCACGACCGGCCTTGAGGCTCAGGTCGGCGCCGCTTTTCAAGCTGCCGCCGTTGTTGAGGAGGTCGCGACCGGCATCCACGCTCAACTGGTTGGCCGCTTCGATCCGTGCGCTGCTGTCGAGCAAATCGTTGTGGAAGCGATGATCGCCAATGCCGCTATCGAGGCCGGTAACGGTACGCTCGTTGATCACATCCCCCTGGCTGGCCCTAAGGCTCACGTCACGCCCGGCGATGATGCCACCGGCCTTGTTCACCAGGGTGTTGCCGGCCAACAGGTCGAGGCGTTGGCCGGCTTCGATCAGACCACTGTTGACCAGGTCTTGCCCGGCCTGGGCCGAGAGGTTGTGGGTGGCCCGCAGGGTGCCGGCGTTGTCCAGGTTCTTCCCGGCGATCAGGTTCAGGTCGCTGCCGGCGATCAGCGCGCCATTGGGCGCCAGGCGGTTGTTGGAGTGGGCCAGGTAGAGCACCGGCACCAGCACCTGCTCGCCATTCACTTCAGTGCTTTCCAGCCAGACGATGTCGTGGGTCAGGGCCGCCACCTGCTCGGAGGTCAGGCTCACGCCCACCGCCAGGTTGAGCTGCTGCTTGCTCTTGATGGCGTTGTCCATCAGGTACTTGAACAGCTTCTCGTCGGTGTCCTGACCATTGATGAAGCGCTGGCCGGTGCGGGCGGTTACCGCTTGCTGGATCAGCTTCTGTTCGTAGAAACCGTCGCCCAGGCGCTTGGCGCTTTCATCGGGGTTGTAGCCCAGGTTGGACAACAGGTAGTCCGAGCTCATGAACTGCTTGAGGTCGGTCAGCACCGGGTTGGTTTCGATCAGGTACTTGTGCGGCTGAGCCGCCGGGGAGCGCTCCGGCAACCCCTGCACGCGGTTGATGTTCAGCAAGCCAGGGTCGGAGGCCTGGTTGCTCAAGGCCGCGGTTGCCTGACTATCGGCAACCGTGGTCCGCCCCAGCGGACCTGTCTCGATACCGGGCGTTGCGACAGTGATCGCCGTGGCGCCGGTCGCGCGCTCACCCTTCTGGCGATTGGCCTGGAGTGACTCCAGCGCCTGGGCCTGGAGCTGAGTCGGGCCGGTGATCGCCACCTCACGTTCCACGCCCGTGGGCACGGCCTTCTGGTGCTGCACATTGCTGACCTGGGCGCTGCCCATGCTCCACTGCTGGGGCGCGGTCCCCGTGGCGGTGCTGCCGTCTTGCTGGCTCAAGCGGAACAGGCCGTTCTGGCCCGAGGGCAGGCTGAACCCTGGCAGGGTCAGCGGGTTGACCTGCTGCTGGGCCAGGTCTGGCGGCAGTTGTGCATTGAGCTTCACGACCACCGGTTCGACACCACCGCGCACCGAAGTATCGGCCCCGGGCTGCGAGGTTCGGTCAGGGCGCTTGGATTCGGTCACCGAGCTGTTCACCAGCGTCTGGCTGGCCTTGATCGAGATCGCCCCGCCTGCCTGGATGATGGCCGGGGAGATCGCGCCTCCCACGACCTGCGAATCGGTGGTGACGTCACTGACCAGGCCGCCGCCCCAGGCGGAGGTGTAGTTGTTGAACGCTTGCTCGGAGATAGGCGTCGGGGTCGTCTGCGCGTTGTAGGAGGCAACGTAGCCGCCACTGAAGGCGTAATCGCTCTTTTTCTTGGCCCAACCGGAATACCACATCCGGGTACGGACGGATTCCCCAGCTACGTCGCCCTTGTTGAGGAGGTTGTCAGCATCGATGCTGATGTTCCCCGTCGCACTGAGGGTGCTGTTGGTATTGGTGATGTCGCCGCCCCGGACCATCAGGTTGCCTCCTGCGTGGAGCAGGGACTGCGGCGAGTCCTCCTTGATGACGTTGCGGAAGGTCTCCCGGGCGTAGTAGTTGGTTTGCCGGTGCTTGCTCCCCGAGTAGTAGTTGGAGACGGTGATGTTTCCGGAGACGAACTCCTTGTTGTAGTCGATTTTTTCCTTGCGGTTGATCAGCTCCTGGACATCGAGCTGCATGTTGCCCTGGGATTCGAGCGTGCCGGAGATGTTCTCCATCCTGGCGGCCCGTGCGCTGTCACGGCCAGCCACCACCAGGTTGCCCAGGCTGTAGATGTCGCTGCGGTTGTTGGTCAGCTCGGTAACCTGCAGGTCCATGTCGGCGCCGCTGAACAGCAGCCCGCCACCGTTGGTTTCCAGGCTGCCGTTGCTCAAGCTGCGGGCCTTCACCGTCAAGCCCTGGGCGCCGGCCAGGGTGCCCTGGTTGAGCACGGTGTCGGCCTTGATGTGCAGGTCGCTACTAGAGGTCACGCGCCCCAGGTTGCTCATTTGCCCGAGTACGTCGATCGAGGTCCGACCGCCACCCGCCAGGCTGCCGGCACTGGTCAGGTTCAACTGTGCGGCGCTCAGGTCCAGGCTGCCCTGGCTGCTGGTCCGGCCACTGCCACCATAGCTCCCAGCCAGGGTCAGGGCGAGGCTGCCATCACTGGCGATCAGACCATCGTTGGACCAGTTGCCGCCGCGGCCCACCAGACTTTCGGACGCCAGCAGCTGGCCTTCTGCAGTCTGGTTGAGGGTGTTGACGTTGAGGGTCAGGCGGCCGGCCTGGATCACGCTGCTGTTGGTCCAGGTGTCGGTGTCCAGGGTCAGGCCGCCCCGGGTCACGAGGTTGCCCCCGGCCCGGGTCAGGTTGTCGGTGCTGATATCGAAGGTGCCGGTGCCGGCGTGCAAGACACTGCCACCCTGGTTCTGGAAGCTGCCGACATCCAGGGTCAGGTCACGGTTGGCGGTCTCCAGCTTGCCGGCACGGCTATCGAATGCCCCGGCGATCTGCAAGCCGGTGCGGCCCTCTGCGCCCAGCGCCCGCAGTTGCCCACCGCGGTTGTCCAGGCTGGCGGCGCGGATGTTCAGGGTCTGGGCACTTTCCAGGATGCCTCGCTGGTTGTTCAGCGCACCGCTGAGGTCGAAGTCGATCCGGTTGCCCGCGACCTGGCCACGCACATCGCCGCTGTTGTCGAAGCTGGCGGCGTTGACCTTGACCGTTTGTTTGGCATACACGCCGCCGTCGCGGTTGTCGAAATCCCCGGTGGTGATGGTCGTGTCGCCACTTTGCGCCGCGAGACGACCGCCATGATTGTTCAGGCTGGCGCTGCTCAAGCTCAGCGCCTGGGCCTGGATGATTCCGCCCTGGCGTGGGTTGTCCTGCTCGAAGTCATTGCGCAGCCAGCCCCCCAGGGCCTTGCCTTGCAAGGCGCCCTTGAGGCTGGAGAGCGTGCCGCCACGGTTGTCGATGGTTGCGGCCGCAAGACTCAGGTCGGCGGTTTCGGCGATGACCTTGCCGCGCCGGTTATCGAAGGCGCCCAGTACGTCAAGGTCCAGGGCCGTCTGGCCCTGGATCATACCGGCCACGTTGTCGAGGCTGCCGGCCTTGAGCTTCACGTCCGCGTTGCGACTGTGGAGCAAGCCGTCGGTGCTGTTCTGCAAGGCTGCGTCGATGTTCAGGAGCAAGGCGCCATTGGCCGCGACAGTACCGCGGTTGCGGTTGTCCAGGCTGCCGGCGGCGAGGCTCAGCAGCCCCTGGCTGATCAGCTCGCCGCCCTGGTTGTCGACCCGACTGGCGCGCTTGAGCAATAGCTGCTCGGCGCTGGCCAGCTTGCCCCGGGTATTGACCAGGGCACCCAGCAGGTCGAGGGTCACCGCGCCATTACTGGCCAGGGTGCCCGCGCTGTTATCCAGGTGGGTGCCGGTCACGCTCAGTTGCTGCTGCGCGTTGATCGTGCCTGCGGCATTGACCAGGGTCTGGGCCTGCAGGTCCAGGTCGGCGCCGCTGTCGATCAGGCCGCCCTGGCTGTTATCGAGTCGCCCGCTGACGCTCAGGCGTTGTCCGCCCGCACTGGAGAGTACGCCGCGCTCGCTGTTGTCGAGGTTGGCGGCGCTGACGCTCAGGTCCTGCTGGCTGACCAATGCCCCGCCGTCACGGTTGAGCAGGTCGTTGGCGACATGGGCCTCGAGCTTGCCGTAGCGACTGGAGACCGTACCGTTGTTGCGGTTGTCCAGGTTCGCGGCATCGATCTTCACCCCTTGCCAGCCAGACATCAGGCCGCCACGGTTGCTCATCTGGCCGGCGTTCAGGCTCAGGCCCTGGTGGCTGATCAGTGTGCCGGCGTCGTTGTCCAGCCGGCGCCCGGCCAGCTGCAGCTGCTGCGTGGTGGATATTTCACCCTGGCGGTTGTAAAGGTCCCGCAGGTGCTCGAGGGTCAGGACACCGGTGCTGCTGATCAGGCCCGAATTGTTGTTCAGGTCGCCGGCGCCGAGGTCGAGACCAATGGCGGCGGCGGTCAAGGTGCCCTGCTGGTTGTCCAGGCCGGTACTGCCGAGCGTCAGGGTACGGGTGGCATTGATCAGCCCTTGCTGGCGATTGCCCAACTGGCCATCGATGTTCAGCAGCAGGTCGCTGCGGCTGGTCAGCGTGCCGCCGCTGTTGTCCAGGCTGGCGGCGCGGCCATCGATGGACTGGGCGGCGATCAGCCCCTTGAGGTTGTTCAGTTCCCGGCTGACGCGCAGGGTCAGGGCCTGGTTGCTGAGCAGCTTGCCAGCACCGTTGTCCAGGTGCTCGGCGGTCAGGACAAAGCCCTGGGCGCTGGAGATCTCGCCCCCCTGGTTGTTCACGCCCTTGAGGTTCTTCAGGTTCAGCAGCGGGCCGTTGATCAGGCCGCCCTGGTTGTTCAATTGGCCGTGATTCAGGTCGAGCGTCACAGCACTGTTGCTGGACAGCTTGCCACCCTGCTGGTCGAGGCCAGTGACCGTAGCGCTCAGCGCCTGGTTGCTGGTGAGCTGGCCGCCATCGCGGTTGCTCAGCTGGCCGGCCTGAATATCGAGGGTATCGCGAGCGCTGACATGGCCGTCCTGGCTGTTGTCGAACGTCCCGGTGGTGATCCGCAGGGCCTGGGCGCTGCTCAAGGTTCCTTGTCGAGTGTTATCCAGGCTGGCGCTGTACAAGACCAGGCCAGCATCGCTCACCAGTTGCCCGCCTCGGTTGTCCACCAGGCCAAGACTGGTGATACCCAGCTGCCCGGCGCTGGACAGCACGCCCTGGTTGTTATGCAGATTGGCAGTGTTGACCGTCAACCGGCCCTCGCTGCTCAACAACCCCTGATCGTTGAGCAGGTCCCCGGCAAGCTCCAGGGTAACATCTTCCTGGCTGCTCAAGCTGCCGCCGGTGTTGTCCAGGCTGGTCCCGCTCACGGCCAGCGCGGTCTGCGCCTGCAGCTTGCCCTGCTGACGGTTGAGAATGCTGGACAGCGTCAGGTCCAAGGCCTGCCCGGCGAGCACCTGGCCGCCATCGCTGTTATCCAGTTGCCGCCCCTTGAGATGCACATTCGCCTTGCTGGAGATTTCACCGCCCCGGTTATCGATCTCGGCGACCCTAAGCTCCACGCCCTGGGTCGCTCGGACCAGTCCATCGTTGCGGTTGTCCAGGCCGGCGCCTTCAAGCGTGAGCGAACCATCGGCCAGCAGCAGGCCGTTGTGGTTGCTGGCTTGCCCCACCCGGGCTAACACATCGCTCTTGCTGGAAACCTGGCCATGGGTGTTATCCAGGCTGGCGGCATCGAGCCGGGTCAGGCCATCGCCAATCAGGCTGCCGCCTTGGTTGAGCAACGCGCCATCGACGGCCACTGTCGTCGTGCCACGGCTGCTGAGCATGCCGTCGCGGTTATCCAGGCTGGCACTGCGCACCTGCAAGGCCGCCGCGGACACCTGGCCCTTGAGGTTGACCAGGGCCTGTTCGATACGCAGGGTCAGGGCCTGCTGGCTGATGAGTTTGCCGGCGCTGTTATCCAGGGTGTTGGCGGCCAAGACAAAGGCCTGGCTACTGGAGATCTCACCGTTGCGGTTGTCGACGCCATTGAGGTTTTTCAACATCAGCAACGGGCCGTTGATCAGCCCCTGGCGGTTGTTCAACTGACCGTTGTTCAGGTCCAGGCTCAGCGAGGTCTTGCTGAACAGCTGGCCGCCCTGCTGATCGAAACCGCTGACGCTGGCCGTCAGCGCTCCATCGCTGACAATGCGGCTGCCGGCGCCATTGCTGACTTGCCCGGCCTTGAGTTCGAGGCTGTCGAGGCTGACCAGACGACCGCCGACGGTGTTGTCGAAGGCTCCGGTGGTCACCGTTGCCGGGCACTTGGCATCGAGCAGGCCGTGGCGGTTATCCAGGCTGGAGCTGTCCAGCCCCAGGCCTCCGGCACTGCTGATCGAACCCTGCCGGTTGTCCAGGGCTCCGCTGCTGGCCAGGGTCAGGGCGCCGGCGCTGGAGAACTTGCCGGTGGAGTTATCCACACTGGCGGCCCTGGCCCCCAAGGCGCCTTCGGTGGTGAGCACGCCCCGGGTGTTGTCCAGCTTGCCACTCAGGTACAGCGCCAGGCCCTTCTCCCCGGAGACGGTGCCTTCGCGGTTATCCAGGCGCTGGCCTTGCACGGTCACCTGGCCCTTGCCGGAGACCAGGCCCTGGCTCTGGTTGATCAGTTGCGCAACCTGCAGCGTCAGGTCCGTGTCGGTCAGCAACTTGCCGCTGCTGTTGTCCAGGCGCGTGCCATTGACCTTCACCCCGGTGGAACCAGACAGGCTCCCGCTTTGGTTGTCGATGTCATCGACCTTGAGTTCCAGCGCTTTTGTTGCGCCGACCAGCCCGCCCTCGCGATTATCCAGGACACGACCTGCCAGGCTCAGGTTGCCCTGGGCCACCAACTCACCTTTTTGCTGATTGAAACGTTCGACATTGGCGTTCAGGTCTGCCTGGCTAGCCACCCGGCCACCGGCGTTTTCCACCAGCGCAGCATCCAGCTGTACCGGCCCGGCACCGCTTAGCAAGCCGCCCCGGTTATCCAGTGTCGTGCCCAGGTAGTTGACCGCCGAGCGCCCCAGCAGCAGGCCGTTGAGACGGTTATCCAGATGGCCGACGTTAAGTTGCAGGCGCTGCCCGGCACTGACCTTGCCGTGGCGGTTGTCCAGTAGCGCGCTGTCGAGAGTGAGCAGGTCCTGGCCAATCAGGTGGCCTTGACGGTTGTCAAAACTGCCCGCCTGGATCGCCAGTGCTCCTTGGGCACTGATTTGCCCCTGGCCCTGGTTGTCCAGCAGGCCGGCGATGATGGCCGTCAGGCGCGCTTCGCTGATCAGCTTACCGGCGTGGTTGTCCAGGCTGGCCACGTGCAGTTCGCCATCGGCGCCGCTGGACAGCTCTCCTTCGTGGTTGGTCAGGGCGCCGTCCAGGTTCAGGTTCAGCGCGTCATGGCTGGTGAGTGTGCCGGAACTGTTGTCCAGCGCAGCCGCCCGGACTGTCAGGCCCTTGGCCGAGATCAGGCCGCCGACGTTGTTCAGGGCCTGATCCAGGCGCAGGGTCAGGCCCTGGTCGCTCAGCAGTTCGCCGCCGCGGTTATCCAGGCCCTGGGCGTTCAGCGTGAACGCCTGGGCGCTGGAGATCTCGCCGTCCTGGTTGCTGACCTGCGCCAGGTTGTTCAGCACCAGGCGCGGGCCACGAATCAAGCCATCCTGATTGTTCAGAAAGCCCTGGTTCAGATCCAGGTCCAGCGCCGTGGTGCTGGTCAGGCGTCCGCCGTTGCGCTGGTCCAGCGCCGTGACGCTGGCCGTCAGCTTGTGGTTGCTGGCGATGCGTCCTGCGTCACGGTTGTCCACCTGCCCGGCCTTGAGGTCCAGGATCTGCAAACTGGTGAGCTGGCCACCCTGGTTGTTCAGGGCCCCGTCGACGTTCAGGTGCAACTGGGTACCGGCCGTGACCAGCCCGGCGACGTTGTCCAGCGTCGCCACTTGCAGCTTCAGGCCGGCCAGGCTCGAGAGTTCGCCCTGCCGGTTGTCCAGGGCTGCGGCCCGGACGTTCAACTGGCCGGCGCTGTTGACCAGCCCACCCTGGGCATTGCGCAGTTGGCCGGCAGTCAGGTCGGCGTTACCGGCGCTGAGCACGCGGCCCTTGTTCTGGTTATCCAGAGTCCCGGCGTTGATCGTCACCTGGCGCTGCCCGCTGAGGGTGCCGCCCTGGTTGTCCAGGGTTTGCACCGTGGTCACGCTCACATCACGGCTGGCCACCAGGCTCTTGCCGGCGTTGTCCAGGCTCTGTGCTCGCAGGGTCAGGTCGCCCTGGGCATTACGGCTGTTGTCGGCATTGACCCCAGCCTCGATGATGCCCTGGTTGTTCAGGGCGCCGCCGCTGGTGAGCGTGATGCGATCCCGGGCCACCAGGTTGTGGCGGTTATTCAGATCGCCCTGGGTTTCAACCTTCAGTTCGGTTCCGGCATACACCGCGCCCTGGGCCTCCAGGCCCTGGGACTTGATCGCCACCGCGCCCTTCTCGGCCGTGGCGTCGACCATGCGCAACTGGCCGTTGGCGTCGAGCTGGATATCGCCACCGCTGGCGATCAGCTTGCCGTCGAGCTTCACCCCCACCCCGGCCTCGGTGCCCACCAGCTTGATCGCCCCGGCGTACATGCCGCCCAGGGCCGAGGAGTCGATGGCCAGTTGCGGGGCATCCGCTGGGTTGGCGGCCCGGGCGGTGGCCTTGAGGGTCTTGGCGTCGACGTCGTTGGCGCCAGCGACCAGCGCCAGGTGCTTGGCCTGGATCTGAGCGTTGATCCTGGCACTGCGGGTGATGATTTCGAACTGGTCGATATTGCTGGCATTCAAGCCCGCGCCTTCGATGGCAACGCTGCCCTGGTCCACCTGGTAGCGCTGGATCTGGCCGTTCTCGATCACCGGCTTGCCGGTGGTCAGGGTGGCTTTCGGGGTGTTGATGAAGCCGCAGCCGTTGCAGGTCACGCCATAGGGGTTGGCGACGATCACATGGGCCGACTGCCCGGCCACTTCGGTGTAGCCCTTGAGCTGGCTGGGGCTGCCGCCGTTGACTTCGTTGAGGATCACATTGGCCGCGCGACCGCCCAGATTGGGGTTGCCAAGGATGATCCCGCCCAGTTGCGTGGACTGGGTACGGTCGATGCCATTGTTGAGGATGACGCCCTGCTGGCCGACGTTGTAGTCGCTGAACGTGTTATGGGACAGGCCGCTGCCATTGGGCGTGGCGATGTTGACGATGGGCACGCCATTACCCGCCTGGCCGAGCGTGGTGCCGCTGCCGTTGACCACGATGCCATCGGCCATGACCAGCAGCGGCTGCCAGAACATCGCATTCGCCAGGATGAACGCCAGGCCACGCTTGGGCAGGCCCCAGAACGAATCACGCGGTTGCAGGGTTGCGGAAGGCTGGCGGGCCAGGAAGGCAAACTGACGAACGTCCATGTCGTTTATCTCGGGTAAAGAGCGAAATTAGAGAAAAAGATCCAGGCGGAAGTAGATCGGTGCTTCGCGTTCACTCAGGGCATCTGGCCGCTCGAGGGAATGGGCGAAGGTCACGCTGGCAGCAAGGTGCTTGCCACGGGCGAACAGCTCGATGGAGTCGCTGGACACCCGGCCATGCTGCTCGGCGTTGTAGCGGTCGTTGCGGATCGCGCCGAAGTCATAGCCCAGCCCCGTGCCGTACTCGGCGAACACCGGGCGCAGCCAGTCCCAGCCCACCGGGCGAGTCCAGCGCAGGTCGTTGCGCCAGTAGTAGCCGCTGTCGCCGTTGAGGCTCTGGTCCTTGTAGCCGCGGATCGAAGACTGGCTGCCCAGGCTCATGCGCTGCGAGCTGAACAGCAGGTCCTCGCTGCGCTGGCCGGTGACCAGGCTGCTGAACACCAGGGATTCGTCCCACAGCTTGAACGGCTGCAGGTAGCTGGCGGTGGCGCTGTACTTGCGATAACGGGCGTTGGCCTGGCGGTTGCCGAAACGGTCGCGCTGGTTTTCACGCTGGGCATCGAAGGCGCCGATGCCGTCCTGCAGCCCCAGGTCGAGGTTGAGAAAGCCGCTGCCGATGCGCCGGCCATGGTTGATGCCGAACTGCGCCTCGCTGAGGCGGTTGCTGCTGTTGCTGAGCTTGCTGTCTTCGATGTAGTTGTTGGTGCGCAGGTAGCTCAGGCCGCTGTTCAGCGAGGTTTTGCTCAGGGCATCGCGATGGATCACCCGCTCCAGGCGCAACTGGTGGTTCTGGCTGTCGCCGGTCTGCTTGAAGTTGAAGCCCTGGCCCTGGGCCAGGGAGCGGTATTCGCTCTGGCTGTAGCTGTAGCTGAGGTTCCACCAGCCAAACGGCAGGTTGTAGTAGAGCATCGCATTGCGCGAGGTCTTCTGGTGGTCGCTGATAGCGTCGTGGCCGCCGCGCAGCACCAGCTGGTCGGCCAGGCCCAGGGGGCTGTCCCATTCCAAGGAGCTGCCCCATTGCTGCTCGCCGGTGCTCTTCTGCCCGTCGTTGCTGCGGGACAGACCGACCCGCCAGGGCTTTTGCGGGGTGTTCTTGACCAGCACCTCGCTGCCGCCCACCGCCTGGCCGGGGGCCAGTTCCATCTGTGCCTGGTTCGACGGCAGGCGGTTGAGCTGGTCGACCATCTGCTCGATCTGCCGCAGGTCGAGCCGTTGCCCGACACTCCCGGGAAACGCCATGTCCAGCTCGCGCGCCGTGAGCTTGCTGCCTTCGGCCGCCTTCAGGCCTTCGAGGCGGCCCTCCACCACCAGCACCTGCAGGTGCCCGCGGGACAGGTCCTGCTGCGGCAGGTAGGCACGACTGGTGACCAGGCCTTTGGCGATGTAGTGGTCGGTAATGACCTTGAGCAATTCGTTGAGCTGGGCCACCCCCAGGCACTGGCCGATGTAGGGCTTGAGCAGGCTGTCACGCTCGCTGGCGGACAGCGAATCGGCGCCCTTGAGCTGGATGTCCTTGATCGGGAAGCAGCGGCTGTCGGTCGGGGCCGTGGGCGCCACCGGCGCAGCGCTCTTGCCGGGCAGCTCCTTGAGTTCTTCGAGGCGCCGCTGCTGCTCTTGCAGCAGGCGGTTCTGCCGGTCGCGGATCAGGTCCTGGTCACCAGGATTGTTCAGCGGGGCAGCAGAAGCACTGTTCAGTGAGCCGGGCGAAAACACCAGGCAGGACAACACACAACACAACCTCATCCCGAGGGTAGGAAAATACATGTTCGGTCCTTCGAAATAGCGGCAAGGCTCAAAAAAGGAGCGTGACATTAATAAGCCACTACATTCAATGTCAATTAAATAAAACACTTTCAGATGTGCGACTGAACAGCCAATCCGCAATGCTGTAGCCACTCCTGGATCGGCAGTGCATCAAGGCTTCCCTGCATGAGTTGCCGCTTGAGCCCGCGGTTCGGGAGAGTACAAACTCACCGAAGTCGAAAGATTAATAGTGCCGACTGGACAAAATAGGCGGAGGCCTTGCGCAAGATCTCGTTGGCCTGTCGTAGCTGACGACTCTCACGCTCGAGCAGCTTGATCCGTTCGCGCTCGGCAGTGGTCAGTCCATCACGCCGGCCACTGTCGCGCTCAACCTGCCGGATCCACAGGCGTAATGTTTCCGGCGTACAGCCGATCTTGGGGGCTATGGCATTGATGGCAGCCCACTACGATTCATATTCAGCCAGGTGTTCGAACACCATTCTGACGGACCGTTCACGGACTTCTGAGGAATACTTCGTTGATGCCTTCATTGCGCCATCCCCTCAAAGGTTGGAGTCTCCGAGATGCCCGGGGCGGTTCAGTTTCGATCCGAGCTATTGGAAATCTTATAGCCATATATGAGACCGAATATTTAAAGCAAATCAAGCCAACTCAATTGCACACATCAAGATATAGTCTAGACTATGGACACTGTTCTGTGCACACCCTCTCTCAAGAAGCTTTAGAAAACCGCGATACAAACCTGCTTACGATCCAAACGACACCTGCCAGATATTTGCAATGGCCTACATCATAAAGATTAAAGCTCGCTACCAAAACGACCAAACCGGCCGATTTCTAAAGCTCCCTGCATTATTTACCGAAAGCGGACTATTAATTTCACACCTTCGCTACCTTGCTGACAACAGTAAGAAGAGTTCATCCTGGAAAGAGAAGTCTACACAAGCTGTTAAGCTACTAATAGAGTACATCAATGCAAACGCGGGATTATTTAGGCAGACAACAAAGCTTCTCGCATCATTTGCAAGAGCATTAGAAGAAGGTACCGTAGATCCAAGAACCCTAAAAGATCCCTCGCACCTCTTTTGGCTACCAAGATCTAGCGAACACTGCTCAGATCTCCTTTTCCTAATAACAAACTATACGGACTGGCTTACACGTCAAAGTGACTTCAAAATAAAGCCTGCCAACCCTTTCAGGCAAGCCTCCTCTACGGAACAGCGGATGAACTGGTGCGCCTTCCACCATAAGCGAAATAGAATCTTCCTGAATCACCTTGTGGATCCGGACAAACACGCCGAAGCGTTAAGCACCATTCGCGAAGTAAAAGGACCACAGCGCCCCCCTTCAAATATTGCCCCAGCAAAAAGATTCCCTGAAGACAAAATTGATCTGTTAATAAAACGGGGCTTCGTCATCCCGGACACCAAACATCCCGGTACATCGACACCTGACTACAAAGGTCAAGCCTTAACTCTGCTCATGCATTATGGTGGCTTACGCAAGTCAGAAGCACTGCACCTTTACTTATCAGACATTATTCTAGACGATAAAAATAACGAGGCCATTGTAAGGGTCTATCATCCGTCTAACGGGAAGTCACCTGACGAGCAATACCCTACCAGAAAGCAATTTCTAGCAATACATTACGGGCTATTACCCCGAACTGAATACCTGAAAACAGAGCGACTTCATTTAGGATGGAAAAACCCAGTACTTGACAACAAAGATGGTTACTTTTCAGTTCAATTTTTCCCACCCCATAAAGCGGCAGATTTCTTAAGCGTATGGATTAATTACCTCAAAAAACAGCGCACTGACCCAGATCTAGCACACGACCACCCATATGCATTCACCAACTCAAAGGGAGAGCCTGAAACTCTAAAAAACGCCCAACGCCTACATAAATCGGCTGTGGAACGAGTTGGCCTACTGCACCGAAAAATAGTTGGCACAAGTGAACACGGGCATCGGCATAGCTATGGATATAGGCTTAGAGAAAATGGATTCAATCAAATTGAAATACAAAAATGCATGCATCATAAAAGCCCCGACTCATGCTTAGTTTATATTCAGCCAACACATGAAGAGATACGACAAAAAATGTCAACAATCGACAAAATCAGCCTACACTGAATCATTATTTGCTGCGGATTTAAGGTGAGCCCCATGTCAGAAAAAAGAAAATACTCAACCTTACTCGAAGTTAAAGCCGCAGTTAGAAAGCTTGGAATAAAGAATAGCAGGGCCTACAGACTTCGCTGGCAAGAAGATCCTAGGCTACCGGCCAACCCTTATATTGATTACGCCAGCGACTGGCACTCATGGTACGACCTCTGTGGTAGTGAAAGGCCAATTGAGAAATATCTGACACTTGCAGAGGCACGTGAGGCTGTAGCTCGCCTCGGCATATGGACAGTGGCACAGTATTCAACTGATCACCATAAAGACCCAAAGCTCCCAGGCGACTTGCGCTTTTACCCGGACTTTAAAGGGTGGCCAAAGTTTATTGGAAAAAGCACATATAAAGATTTCTATCAATCACTCCGCGAAGCTAGTAGAGCAGCGCTTGCGCTAGGTATCAATAGCTACCACCAATACACAACGCTAAAAAGATACAAAGCAGACCCAAAACTGCCTGCAAACCCTAGCACCATCTATCCAGACTGGCAGAGTTGGAAGCATTTTTTCGGGACAAATCATTCAATTCCGGTTTATGAAAGTTACGAGCTGGCTTCTACAGCCGCCATATCCTTAGGAATCCAACATTCACGTGAATACTTCACTCGCCGAGAGGAAGATCCGAAACTACCTATTCACCCCCAGACCCGCTACAAAGAACAATGGGTGGGCTGGGTAAATTTCCTGCACCCTGGTAAAACTAGAAAAGCTTATGAGACTTTTGAAGAGGCTAGAGCTGCAGCCCGCAACCTGAAATGCAAGTCACGAAAAGATTACTATATAAGGCTTAAGGAGGACTGGCGTCTACGCAAAGATCCAACAAGTGCTTACACGAATCAATGGACGTCATGGAAGGACTATTTAGACCTAACAGAGCAATATGACACGCTACATGAAGTGCGTATAGCTGCACAGAGATTAGGCATCACCACAAAGCGACAGTATGAACTAAATTACCACAACGACCCACGCCTTCCAAGCAACCCGGAACAATTCAAAAATGAATGGAAGTCGTGGATCAACTTTCTCTTACCCGTCAATTACATTTGCCTCGATGACCTTAGAATAGCAGTAACTCGGCTTGACATAAAAGACAGTCAAGATTACCGCAACCGCTATAAACTCTACCCTCCATTGCCAGCCCACCCTGAACGGGTATTCCGAGACGAATGGAAAAGCTGGTATGACTTATGTTCCATCAGAACATTCTACACTTTCAATGAAACAATAAAACTCATTCAACCTCTTAACTTTAACTCCTTAAGAGAATATAGAGAACATGTGAAATCCTCAGGAGACGGTAGATTACCGTACAGTCCGGATAAAGTATATTACAGAGACTGGACCACCTCGTATGCATTTCTCGGAAAGACGGAGCCATTTTCAGAAAACTCGATAAATGCTGACCATTCGAAGTGGCTAGAAGATCTGAATAGTTTCATGAAAGAGGCTCGTGGCGGACGGGGAAAACAGCTAGCAATTTTCCGTTTTTTGGCAACTTATGTGCAGCCAAACGCATATGGCACCACACCGTTAGAGTTCCTCTCAAACAACTCTATAGAGTTACAAAATTTCAAAAATTACGTAACAGCCACGACCCCAGAATATCTTAGACGAAGCTTCGTCATGGCCATTAACGAATTTATGCGATTCATTATCCGAGAACAATTCACGCTTGAAGATGACGAGACTGGTGAATTAATAATCGCAGACGGAATAAGCAATCCGTTACGCGGCAGCGAAATAGAATACTCAGGCACGACAAGTAATAGCGGCCCAGGCGAAACATCTAAACCAGCTTTGGCCTATCAATATGTTGCAGCCATGCAGAAATGGGTAGTCCCTGATACTGCAACCAGCTTCTCTGACTTAATCCATCTCCATCATTTCGACGCTGATTGGGTAGAGATCGATCTAAATATTTTTAAGCTAGACCACAACGATCCTGATCTCGTCACACGCTGGGTTGGCGGGAAATTTAAAGCGTGGTTTCCAATGTATTGGATACAGGTACTTACCCTAATTTCTGTGCCAGCCAGAGGTAGACAAATTGCATACTGCGATTCTGGGGAAGGCGATGAGTACATCCCAATACATAATGACTGCAAGGTCGTATGGACTAAAAATGAAACTCCACTTTCAGGCACAACCAAAAACCAAGGCTTCATAAAGCGATACCCTGGTGACAATTGCGGCATGTTTGTTACGAGCAATAAAACCAGCATTGGATATAGAGGTTACAGCGTGCCATGGATACCCCCTCATTTGGTCCGATGGATCATTAAGCTCCGTCAGTGGCAGGAAAAATATAATCCAATAATTCGCCCAATGCCATGGATTGAATGTATTCGCACTAACCTAAATGAAAGCCAGCGTCAAGCCAAAGGTACTAATTGCTTCTTGTTTCGACTCTTCGGAGCTGAAGAGCCTGGATCGCCAACAAATATATTAACCCCCCGACTGGCAGCCGCACTATATTACTCACAGCCTCGGGACTTACCATTAGCAACGCTGACAGGCCCCAGAGAAAAACTAAGTTGCTATTCGTCTATATATACTCCACACAGCATGAGGGTAAGCCTTATCACGGCATACGTCCATGAGTTCGGGCTTCCCATTGAAATTACCATGAAGATTGCTGGGCACAGTTCAATCGTAATGAATTTGTACTATGTAAAGATCGGCAGCATTGAATTTCAACGTCGATTTTCAGAAGGTGAGAAGCGCGCGCTCCAGAATCAAGTCTTTGTTGCACAGAGCATGATCGAACAAGGCAGAATCGATCAAATTCAGGGGCAGCTAGTCGCAAATAACCAAGATGCGCTCGACTTTATATATAAGAAAAAATCTCCTGGTAGCTATTTGTTTCGAGATTACGGTTTTTGTCCATACGCAGGTGCTAGGTGTGATGACGGAGGATCGCTCGGCAAAGGTGATGTTTGGTTGCCAGTGGTAGGTGGGTATCTAGGCAGTCAGAACTGTATAAGATGTCGCCACTTCGTAACCGGTCCCGCATTCATAGGTGGCCTACTAGCTCTAGGCAATGAAATATCTTTAGAAGTGAATCTTCAATTCACAAAATACGACGACCTCCAAGCCAAAGCTGAAGAATTGAGATCCGAAATTGACAATCGTGATGAGCGGGAGTATGAGTTAAATGAATGCGGAAAAGACTTTGAAAGCCGAGATCCAGGTCTAGAAGCTAAGCATAGAAAACTGCTGGCCGAAGCTGAGAGCGCAGCTAAAAAGCTTGATGTTTTGATTTGTGATGTACAGGCAAGCGCAAGCCTTATAAAACAAATCGAGCAGGCGACCCTTACAAAGTCCAATTCCAAGCCTCAAGGCTCACTTATGCTTATTGTGCAAGAGGGTCATGAACTCAGGCTCGCGCTAGAAGAAACCACTCACTTCCATCAATTAAGCGAGATTTGTGAAAATGCCGAGATTTATGAATGCGCCTCTGCCCACTCCGCCTTGACCGCAAGATCCCAGCTATTGGACAAAATGCTTGAAGACAATAACTCTCCGCAACGAATGTTCAGGCTCAACAAGGAGCAGCAGCTTTTGGTTGGCAATCAGATCGCAAGACTGTTGATATCACGACTCAGAAGCTGGGAACGTATCGACTCACTAATTGAAGGAAAATTTAGGCTAGCCGAACTGATTGGACTTGAGAGCATCTCCCTTAAGGAAATTAGTGACGCTTTTACAAGCAACAGAAAAAATTTGCCTCCGGTTTAAAATCATGACGCCATCTGAAACACTGAATAAACTTAAGCAGAACTGCAGCTTAAAAAAAAATCGGACTCTAGACGCAGTGTACGAGGTATGCACTAAGATGCTATCGAACGGTGAAAAGAACTTTTCATTTTCAGCTATTGCACGCCTCGGAATTGATTGTGGTGTACCAAACGCTCAAAGCATGCGAAATAACTCGGGCCAAGTATATCGCGTGCTAATACAAGCATTTAAAGAAGCGGCAGGCCCAGCACACCATGACCGAGCACCGTCAGATTGGATAGACGCGATAAAAGATGGTAAGGCTAAATTCTTAGCGCGTGCCCAAGAGGCTGAGAACCACCGCCTCCGAAGCCTCCTAAGAGAAATTACGCCGCCTAATCTCGAGATCCGTGTTGATGATCGCACTCCGTTTTCATCCGAGAATAAATTATCAGAGATAGAACGCAGAGCTCTTTTGTATTTAATGTCAGAAGAGTTCAGGCTACAATGGGGCTGCACACTGGGCAAGCACGGCGACTTGATTGACAAGAAGGGAGCAAAGGTGTTTCGCCCAGGAACACTTGATGCGATACAGAAGGCTCTAAGGGCATTGTGATCGGTCCTTGAATCAATAACAGGCAAAAATGAATACTAATCTCATCACTGAAGCTGGCTATCAGTCGTTGAAGGATGAACTAGATTGGCTCTGGCGCGAAGAGCGGCCGGAGATCACCAGAAAAGTAACCTGGGCTGCGTCTTTGGGCGACAGAAGTGAAAATGCTGACTACCAGTACAATAAAAAGAGGCTAAGGGAAATAGATCGGCGTGTAAGATACCTCCGTAAGCGTATCGAAGATCTTCGGGTAGTTCCTTATTCTTCTACTCAGGAAGGCAAAGTATTTTTTGGGGCTTGGGTAACTATTGTCAACGAGGAAGATACAAGCAAGAAATTCCGCATTGTAGGTGCTGATGAAATTTACGATAGAAAAGACTTTATCTCAATCGACTCTCCGATGGCACGCGCATGTATTGGTAAGTGTGCAGGTGATGATATTGTTGTACGGACTCCAACTGGTGATGCCTACTGGGAAGTGACCGAAATTGAGTACTGTGAGGCGGAAGACGCACCCCGGGTCATTAAACCCTGAGGCGCCTCCAAATCAGCCACCACTATGTCAAGACCAGATGCAGTGATGGCCGACAATGAATAGTACAACGCAAAAGTACAGTACTATTCCGAAAAACCAGCAAAATCATTGTGTATGACAGAATAGTACACAAGCTTGGGGTTCTTCCTTCCAGTCCGCATTCTCACTCCGATCGCCCAAGGACGCAGCCCAAGTGACCTTCTGCGTGATATCCGGGCGCTTTTCCCGCCACAGATAATCCAGCTCCTGTTTCAGAGCGTCGTAACCATCCTGTGTGATGAGTTTGGTACTCAATTGGCTAATCGCCTCCCAGCCTTCTACACGCTGTCCTGCCATACGAAAAAGCCCAAACATCAGGCCGGTCAATAAAGCGTGCCCCGCCCCCATTCAGGGGCCTTCCCTGCCATGCCGGTGAAACCGCGCCTCCTTAGTCTCCTGCGCATATCACTATCAGATTTGTCCGATTTAGATTTCAGAGAGGTCAGCCAATCATAGGGCCAAACAGCCGCGGCATACGGCCTCGGACACATTTTCAGCAACCCAGTTTGCACTCATTGCGATCTCACCGCTTGAAACCCACCTCCCCAAAGAGCTTGCCGACCACCACTTACACCGCAAACAAAACCAAAGGGAATGTACCAAATGGGCAACATCATCATCGTCGATGACCATCCTCTGATCCGACTGGCCATCAGGTCAGTGCTGGAACCTCATCATCACACCATCATCGCCGAGGCCGACAACGGAGCGGACGCCGTCCAATTGGTGCGCAAACACATGCCGGACCTGTTGATCCTCGATCTGGGTATTCCCAACCTCGACGGTTTTTCGGTCATTGCCCATATCAAGTCCGCCGAGCTACACGTCAAAACACTGGTACTCACCTCCAGCGACTCGAAGAACTTCGCCCTACGCTGCCTGCAAGCCGGAGCGGCGGGTTTTTTGTGCAAGACCGAAAACCTTCACGAACTGGCCAATGCGGTAAAGGCAATCCTCTCCGGATACAGTTACTTCCCGGAAGACACCATCAACATCCTGCAGCAGAACACCAATGCCGCCAGCCAGGAAAGCGTGTTGATTTCCCGCCTTACCGATCGCGAGATAACGGTGTTGAAACTACTGGCCACCGGCCTCAACAACCAACAGATCGCCGATGCGCTGTTGATCAGCCACAAGACCGTCAGCACCTACAAGGTTCGTTTGCTCAAGCGCTTCAATATTTCCAATCTGGTGGCCCTGGCTGAACTGGCAAAACGCAATGCTGTGGTTTGAGGAGCATGCCGCCAGCACTGCACAGGCAGCCGCTGCAGCCAGTCTTGCCGGTCGGAATCTGTTCATTGGGGAGATGATCTGAGAGGCGCGCAGCTCAGCGACCGCTTGTACAGCGCCATTGTCCCGGTTGCCCCACTAGCGGCGGATGATCAAACCTTGGCGGGCGACACGGGTCAGTTGCTTGATGACTTCTGCGGCGTTTTCGGCACTGGGCGCGGGAATGACCGCCAGGTCAAAACTGTCGCTGGCAAAACGCGCCAGGGATTCGCCGTCTTCGACAAATTGAATCAGAAACGCCGCCGGGCCCGGGCTGCGTCGTGGCCAGCCGTCCAGGTAACGCAGCAAGGTAGGTTGGTGTTTACCACCGAGGAGGATTTTCGGGTTGCGCTGGGACAGGCTCGCCGTGATCGGCGCAAGACGTACAAGGGGGCGTGGTGCATTCATCTTAATGTGTCTCTGCCTCAAGTTTCTGCCGGGCAGGTGAGAGGCAACACCGAACCAGCGCTTTAGCGGTATTTCGAAGCCTGACTATAGCTTCTATCAGTGATCTTTCGATTCACCTGGCGCCCCGCAAGTAGCTGTTTAAATCGGCGCATGAGCAGCATCCTAGAGAAGCCAGCCTCTGGGTGTCAAGATTCAGCTGCAACGAAAAAGGCCTGCATTCGCAGGCCTTGGAACTCTTTCCGGTAGCTGATCCAGAGCCTGCGGGACGTTCCCGACTGCCTGGAGCAAACAGCTGGAGTTACTTGGCGATAGTTGCATCCAGCGACAACTTGCCAGCGCCTTCAAACAGAACAGCGACAGTACCGCCCAACAGTGCCAGGGCAAACTCGTAACCATTATTGGCCATGAACAGGCCATTGCTGATATGCACCGAGAAGATCGCCACCAGCAAGGTAAACGACAGGCCCAGCGCCGCTGGACGTGCCAGCAGGCCAATGACCAGTGCCAGGCCGGCGAAGAACTCCGTGCCCCCCGCCAACAGTGCCATCAGGTAGCCAGGGGCCAGACCGATGCTTTCCATCCACTGAGCCGTTCCCGCCAGGCCGCCGCCGCCGAACCAGCCGAAGAGTTTCTGTGAGCCGTGGGCAGCGAAAATGATGCCGACAAATATCCGCAAAACAGTCAAGCCATAGCCTGCGCGGGTGCCCAGTAGGTTTTTGATCAGTGTGCTCATGCTGTGTAGTCCTGTGTAAGGTGGGGAAGTTGGTCGCCATATTAATCAGTTTTTAGCTGACAAAAAGCGGAAATAATCCTAGATAACAATCAATATTTTCGATTATTTCCGTGACGCAACTTTCCGCTCCCGAGGCTCCAGGGAGTCTCGTTCACGGTCAAAGGCCAGGTAGTATTTGTTGACGCTATTAACATAGCTGACCGCCCCCATTCCCACCTGCTCCATGGCGATACGCTCCACCTGGAAGAACCACTGATTGGGATTCAACCCCCGCCGCCGGGCCTCGCTGCGCATCCCCTGGACCCGCTCCGGCCCCATGTTGTAAGCCGCCAGGACAAACGCCATGCGCTCGCGCTCGTTGAGCTTGGGGCTGGAAAAGAACTTGCGCCGAATCAACGCCAGGTACTTGGCCCCGGCCTGCACATTGCTGTCCACGGACTGGATGTTGCTGACCCCGACTCGCTGCGCCGCCGACGGCGTGATCTGCATCAAGCCGGTGGGCCCGCTGCCACTCCTGGCATGGGGTTGCAAAGCCGATTCCTTGAATGCCAGGGCCGCCAGGTTCAGCCAGTCCATGCCCTGCTCCCCGGCGTGCTTCTGCAACACCGGGCGCAATTTCTCCAGGCGCTGGCGATCGGCTCGGGCCAGGGGGTAATGCACCTGGTACTGGCGCCGATAGATGCGCAGGAAGGCCACGTCCTGATCGGACGGGGTCTTATAGGTCTTGAGGAATCGATCGATACTGGCCCGCAGCATCGACGCATCGCGCCGGACAAACCAGTGCTCTTCACCCGGCTCACTGATTTTCAACTGCTTATCGAAGCGCAATTTGGGCAGGATCTTGCTCCAGCGCTCGGCTATCGGCTGTTCGACGATGGTCAGGTGAAAAATCCCACCCTGGACCATCTCCAGCACATCCTCCACCGCCAGGCTGGGATCGACCCATTCGACCTTGATCGGGGCCAGCTTGTGCAGCGCCAGCTTCTGATTGATCTGGCTCACCGCCTCTCCCGCCGCGCTGCCGGTGGTCAGGGTCAGGGTCTTGCCTGACAACTGCTCGATCCGCGTGTAGCGGCGTTCGCCCTTGATCCCCACCAGCAGCAACGGCACGTTGCTGACAATCGGATCGCTGGCGCTGACGGCGTGCCCGGGCTGGGCTTCAAGCAATTCGCCGGGAGCCACCAGGTCCCCTTCGCCACGCTGCAAGGCGCCCAGCAACTGATCCTTGGCTTTGGGAATGATCTTGAGGCTGATTTCCTGGCCGTCACGGGCATGGCCATTGAGGTACTGCTCGAATGCTCGCAGACGATGGTACTCGACACCTATGGGCTGGCCCTGGACTTCACCGGAACTGTTGCGGCTCTGATTGACCAGCACCCGCAGTACCTGGCTGCCACGAATTTCCGCCAGATCCCGCACCTTGCCGGAGGCATGGGTTTCCGGCGGCCCGGCCAAGCGTGCCATCGCCGGCAAGGGCAACAGCAACGACAGGCACAGTGCGAGCAATATCGAGGATCGGGTCATCCGTTCTCCGCAAAGGGTGCTGTTCAACCCTTCGTCGCTTTTTGAAGAATTGATCGACAGAAACAGAGCGCTTTGAGCGCTGGCAAGGTGCGAAAGATAAGCGCAACGACGGAGACAGCCCTGGTCGCAACGTTCTTCCGGCAGCAAAAGACAGCTTTAACTCGTTGTAGTTCTTGATTTTTCTTATAAATCTGGAGCTCTGATATGCTTTCCAGCCGCAGGCGGAGATAAAGCACCATGCAACTCATCGATATCGGCGTCAACCTGACCAATCCCTGTTTTGCCGAAAAACACCAGGCCGTTCTCGATCGGGCTTATGCCGCCGGCGTCTGCCAACTGGTCCTGACCGGAACCAGTGTCGAGGGCAGCGAGCAGGCCCTGGAATTGTGCCAGCAACTGGATCCCGGTGGACAACGACTGGCTGCCACCGCGGGCCTGCACCCACACTGCGCCAGCGACTGGAACAGCGACAGCGCCCGCCGCTTGCGGGCCCTGCTCAACGACCCACGAATCCGCGCAGTGGGCGAATGCGGGCTGGATTTCAATCGGGATTTCTCGCCTCGCCCACAACAGGAGAAGGTCCTGGAAGAACACTTGGCCCTGGCTGCCGAACTGCAGTTGCCGGTGTTCCTCCACGAACGCGACGCCAACCAGCGCTTGCTGAACATCCTGCGAGATTTTCGTGACCGTCTGCCGGCCGCTGTGGTGCACTGCTTCACCGGTGAACAAAAGGCATTGTTCAGCTACCTGGATCTGGATCTGCACATCGGCATTACCGGCTGGATCTGCGATGAACGCCGCGGTACCCACTTGCATCCCCTGGTCCGCAACATTCCCCGCGGGCGCCTGATGCTTGAAAGCGACGCACCGTACCTGCTGCCGCGCAGCCTGCGGCCAAAACCCAAAAACGGTCGCAATGAACCGGCCTACCTGCCGGAGGTGCTGCGCGAAGTGGCACGGCACCGCGAGGAAACTCCGGAAGACCTGGCCAGCCACAGTACCGCCTGCTCCAGAGCCTTCTTCAATTTGTCAGAAATTGCTTGACCCATATCAAGATTTTTCCGAGATCATAGCGGCACAATAATGGCACCTTGCCAATACTGTTTCGCTCAATCAGAGAAGACCTTCTATGGGTGCCTGGCTTAGCAACATCTCGCTGAAATATAAATTCTGGGCAGTCAATGCGGTCGCCTTCGTCACCACCTTGTTGTTGGTGCTGTATGCGGTGCAATTGGAGCAACAGGCACGTGGCCAGGCAGCACAAGCTGGCGCCCAGGCCCAGGCTCGCCTGCTCGACGCCTGGCCGCCCGGCCAGCCATTGCCCAGCGTCGAACACCTGCTGACCTTTACCCAGGGACAGACCCCAAGCCTCGACCAGCAACCACTGCCGCAACTCAGCGGCGCCAATGGCTGGGTCGAGATCAATCACCTGCCACTGTTCGGTGACAATCCATTGCTGGGCGCACAGGTCATCCAGCGCGCCGATGGCCAGCAACTTGCGGTTCTGGCCTACGCCCCCAGCCTGGCGCAGGTTTTCAGCGATCGCTTCACCAACTACGCGGTCGCCGTATTCATCCTGATGTTCGCCATGCTGTGCGCCTCGCAACTGCTGATCCGCTTTCTTCTCAGTCAGCTCAACACCCTCAAGGACGTGATGCTGCACGTGGAGAAAACCGGCGACCTGTCTGCTCGCGTCCCCCTGTCCTGCAAGGATGAGGTCGGCCAGATGGCCAGCGCCTTCAATGCCATGCAAGCCGGTTACCAGCGAGTTGTGAACACCGTGGCCAATACCGCTCGGCAACTGGACCAGGGCGCTGCTCGCCTGGCGTCGAGCATGAACGATGTACGCCACGGCATGCTCGGCCAACAGAGTGAAACCGATCAGGCCGCCACCGCAATCAATGAGATGTCCGCCACGGTCTACCACATTGCCCAGCATGCCGGGGCGACCCGGGATCTGTCACAGACAGCCGACACGTTGGCCGGCACCGGGCACGAAGTGGTCGGACGGGTGCAGAAGTCCATCGCCGGATTGTCCAACGGCGTGCAGCAGACTGCCGAGATGATTCAGAAGCTCGCCGAGGACAGCCAGAAGATCAACGGCGTGGTCAACGTTATCCACAGCATCGCCGAGCAAACCAACCTGTTGGCGCTCAACGCCGCCATCGAAGCCGCCCGAGCGGGTGAAATGGGTCGAGGCTTTGCCGTGGTCGCAGATGAAGTACGCAACCTGGCCAAGCGTGTCCAGGCCTCCACCGACGAAATCACCAGCATGGTTTCCGCCCTGCAGGCTGGCACCCGTGATGCGGTGGACTTTATGCAGGAGAGCTCGTTCAAGGCCGACGACTGCGTGCAGCAGGCTCAGGAAGCCGGGGCGGCGCTGGCGGAGATCACCAGTGCCGTGGCCCAGATGCGTGAAAGCAACACCCAGATCGCGGTCGCTGCGGAACAGCAAAGCCAGGTGGCGGAAGAAATGAACCGCGCCGTGGTAAGTATTCGCGACGTGACGGAAAACACCGTGCAGCAGACCGTTTCCTCTGCCACCACCAGTGGCGAGCTGGCTACCCTGGCGGGCGAGTTGAGCAAGGCCATTGGCCAACTGAAGCTCTGAGCCGGCTCCTGTCTTTCGCACCGGAGCACCTCGCCCCCCTTTGACCCCCTTTGCGCTGGCTATCGGCCCCATAGCCAGCCTTGATTCGCCGACCCACCGCCCGCGTCCTATCCTTGGTTCACGAGTTTTCAAGCACTAAGGATGATCAACATGGGCAAACGTCACCCCAACCTTCCCGCCTGGCAGTGGCGCGTCTACCCGCAAAGCCACCAGCACCCGACCAACCTGGTGTTGCACCTGATTGCCGTGCCGCTGTTCATTGTCGGTTTCCTGCTGATCGCCTCGGGGGTGTTCTCCCTGAACCTGTTGAACCTGGCAATCGGAGTGATCGGCGTCCTCGCCGCCCTGGGCCTGCAGCGCCACGGCCATAGCCTGGAAACCCAAGCTTCCGAACCGTTCAGCGATCGCAAGGATGCAGTGCAACGCCTGCTGGTCGAGCAGTTCGTGACCTTCCCGCGTTTTGTCCTCAGCGGTGCCTGGTGGCGGGCCTGGCGACAACGCCACCGACGCTGAACACTCAGGCGAAGATGGTCACCGTCTGCCGGCTCAAGGCGATCAACTGCCCATCGGGGCTCCACAGCGCGGCGGCAGCGTGCCCGTAGCCGTCGCGGGCGTGCTCGATTTCCACCCGATACCGGCACCAGTCCAGGGTGCTCAGCTCCAGTAGCGGCTGGACGAACTCGATGGTCCAGGTCAAGGTGCTGCCGGCGGCAGGCTTGGTCAGGTGTGGCAGTAAGGCAGGCGGCCAGGCATCCACCAGCGCCAGGATGTGCGCTTCGGTCAGTGGCTCTTCCTTCACGTCGCCGCGCAAACGTACCCAACCGCCCATTTCCCGGGAGCGATTGCCGGTGAATGGCAAGCCGCCGATACTCCAGCGCATCGCCAGGTGGCGCATGAACTCCGGTGTCACGCCCTTGATGTAGGGCAACTCCTGGCAATCATCCCAAGGCTTCATCTCGGGCGCAGGCTGGGCAATGACACTGACACAGGACTCCCGAGAGGCGCCGAAGCTGCCCTGTACCAGGGTCACCACCTGGCCCTCCTGCATGACCCGACCCAGCACCTGGCTGACGGCCTTGCCTTCGCGCAGTACATCCACTTCAAAACTGACCGCTACATCGGGCGCCACCGGACCGACGAAAGTGATCGCCAGGGACCGTACTGGACGGTCCGCCGGCACCTTGGCCCGCATTGCCTCATATTGCAGGGCCACCACCAGGCCACCGAAGCTGGCGCGCCCCTGAGCCCACTCTGCCGGGATGGTCAGTGCCTGGGGCTGGCTGCGAACGGCTTCGAGCAAATCGTAGAAACGCATGAGCACCTCGGGGAAGAAAAGTTGACTGAGGGATCTTAACCAGCGTCGCAGAGGCCTACAGCAACTATTCCGGCCAAAGCAGCGGACAGAAAGGCCGCTGCGCAGCCGTCACCCCTTGAAGCAATCTCGGTGCAGCTTGTCCAGCACCTCATCAGCGCGAGCCTGGGCCTTGAGCATGGTGCTTTCCCAGACCGCCACGCAGGGCCGCAGATCCGACTGCTGTTCGGCCTGCGCCAGCCACTGCCAGCAATCATGCCAATCACCCAGCGCACCCTGAGCCGCCTTGAGACGCTTCATCGCCTGGGACGGCAAGCGATCCAACTGGGGATAAGCATCGGCGGCATAGCGCACGCGCTTGATCAACAGGCGCAGACGATGGCGGTCGTGGGCAGGATCCTGCAAGGCCTCGCCCAGGGCGCTCCACTGCTTGGCCAAACGCTTCTCGATCCGTCCGCGCAACCCCTGGAGCAAGCCTTGACGCGCCGATGCGCGGAGGAACCGCGGGAATGCATCCAGCACCAGGAACAATTGCGCCAGCTGCGATCCCGACGCTACCTGCGAATACTCGTCGGCCAACTGGGCGGTGCGTCGATCGGCAGCAGCATGCAGCCCATGCTGGTGCAAATAGGCGGCCAGGACCTCGCGATCACGGATCGGCGTGGTCATACGCCCCACCTCGCTGGCTGCGGCCTCCAGCTGTTCGACCCCGGGCAAGCCACGCAATGGCCGTAACAGGCTGCGCAAGCGCCGTACGCCAATACGCAGATCGTGCAGGGCCTCGGCATCCGTTGCTGCCGCCAGGCGCGCCTGACAAGCCAGCAAACGCACTTCCAGGCCCAGGATCTGAGCCACCAAACGATCAACCAGGACAGACATCACGGATTCCCCAACACGACTTACAAGCCAGCTTCGGCTCATCCAGTTCAAGAATGGTACCGAGGGCCCGTAACCGGCATTGCGTCAGGTCATTGGCCCAAGGTGATGATTGTTGCCTCAGCAGCGTAGCGGCTGGCGCGGATCAACGCCCGGCACGGGACTCGCGAATGTAGAAACGTGCCTTTTCGGCCTTGTTGGTGCAGCCTTCAAAGGCTTCGAATTGCTGTTGCGTCTTGGCTCCAGTCAACAGCGACAGTGCCTTGGAGTAGCTCACGGTTCCGGCGAACCCCTCGGCCTTGGCCAGGTCCAGTTCATGCCAGGCGGCGTCCAGCTGAGTACCGCAGCTGTCACGATAGGCAGTCTTGCCAGCGCAACCGGTGAGGACCAGGGCAATCAGGGGCAAGCAGATCCAGGCTTTCATCAATCACACCTCAAAAAGAGAAACAGTCGTACAGGTTAAGACGGTAGCGACGGAAAAAAGTGCCGGCCCCCCACCTTGGAAAAATATAGCCGCAGGAGCATAGCCGCGCAGCCTGCAAGGCCCTAGAAAAAACCGCGCGCAAACACCCGACAGCATCAGCAATTGAACCCTGGGGCGCTATGGGTGCATTGTTGCAGCCTGTTTGTCGAAGGGACGAATCATGAACAAACGTGTTGCACTGGTCCTGGGCTCCGGGGGCGCCCGCGGGTATGCCCATATCGGCGTCATCGAGGAAATCGAAAAACGCGGTTACGACATTGCCTGCGTGGCCGGTTGTTCCATGGGCGCGGTGGTGGGCGGTATCTACGCGGCGGGCAAGCTCGACCTGTACCGTGAATGGATCGAAAGCCTGGACTACCTCGATGTGCTGCGCCTGGTGGATGTGAGCTTCCGCCTGGGGGCGATTCGTGGCGAGAAGGTCTTTGGCCAGATTCGCAAGATAGTCGGCGAGATCAACATCGAAGACCTGCGCATTCCCTATACAGCGGTGGCCACCGACCTGACCAATCAACAGGAAATCTGGTTCCAGGAAGGCTGCCTGCATCAAGCCATGCGGGCATCCGCCGCCATCCCCAGCCTGTTCACCCCGGTGATGCAAGGCAACCGGATGCTGGTGGACGGCGGCCTGCTGAACCCGCTGCCGATCGTGCCGGTGGTTTCCAGCCACTGCGACCTGATCATTGCGGTCAACCTCAATTCGACCAACCAGCGCCACTATCAGTTGCCCGTGATCCAGCGCCCGCCGGCGTTCAAGAGCCGCTTCGACAGCCTGATCAACTCCCTCGGCTCGCACCTGCCGTTCCGCCGCAAACAGGCCGAACAACTGCTGCTGCTCGAGCAAGAGGCCTTCAAGAGCGAGGCCGCGGAGATCAACCCCTGGGTCGAAGGGGCGGAGCCCGAGTCCCAGCAACCGGCTGCGGCACCGCAAGCCGATGGCGCGCCCAAATCCGCCAGCGGCTCGTTCATCATCGACAACGTCGGCCCGGCCTCGCTGCTGGATCTGGTCAACCAGAGCTTCGAGGTCATGCAGACCTCTCTGGCTCAGTACAAGATCGCCGGCTATCCGCCGGATATCCTGATCAACGTGCCAAAACGCGTGTGCCGGTTCTTCGAGTTCTACAAGGCGCCGGAGTTGATTGCCCTGGGCCGCGAAATCGCCAGCGATACCTTGGATCGTTATGAACAGGAACAGCTGTAGTATCTGAAACCATGACCCGGCGGGCTCAAGGTTCGGCGCCCACCAGGCGATAACCGACACCCGCCTCGGTGACGATGAAGCGTGGCCGGGTCGGATCGTCGGCCAGTTTCTGACGCAGATGCCCGACCACGATCCGCAGGTAGTGACTGTCCTCGGTATGGGTCGGGCCCCAGATATCCTTGAGCAGTTGCTGCTGAGTAATCACCCGCCCCGGATGCCGCGCCAATTGCGCCAGCACTGCGTATTCCTTGCGGGTCAATGCCACTTCGGCACCGTCCAGCAGCACCCGGCGGTACGCCAAGTCGACTGTCAGCGGCCCGACTTGCAGCGCCGCCTCCTGCACCTCTCCGCCTGGCGCCTGACGCAACAGGGCGCGGATACGCGCGAGAAACTCCTGGATCCCGAAAGGCTTGGTCACGTAGTCATTGGCCCCACCGTCCAGGGCCTCGACTTTCTGCACTTCGCTGGCACGCACCGAAAGCACCAGCACCGGCACCGCCGACCACTCGCGGAACTCGCGCAGGACCTGCTGGCCGTCCATGTCCGGCAACCCCAGGTCGAGCACCAGCAGGTCGGGCTGGTTCAGCGCCGCCTGGGCCAGGCCCTCGCTGCCGGTACCGGCTTCAATCACTTTGTATCCCTGGGACGCCAGGCTGATGCGCAAGAACTTGCGGATCTGCGGTTCGTCGTCGATGACCAGGATGGTCGCGGTCTGGCTCATGGTTTCAGTTCAAGATCAGTAAGAGGCAAAAGAGTAGCTCAAGGCATGCCGAGTCCCGAGGGCTCCATGCGCGGCAAGACAGCGCCGCACTCTACAGCTATTCATCCTCAAGCTCCGGCTGGGTCGGCAACGGCAGATGCAGGGTGATGCACGTACCGTGACCATCGATGCCTTCGGTCACACTGATACGCCCACCGTGGGCTCCGACCATGCCTTGGCAGATGGCCAGCCCCAGGCCCGTGCCCTGCCCGCCTCGATCGCCGCGGGCCGCGGTGTAGAACATATCGAAGATCTTTGCTCGCTCCTCCTCGGGAATACCAGGCCCCTCATCGCTGACGGCGAAGCTCAACTCCCGCTCGTCGGCACTGACCTTTAGCTGCAGCCGGCCCTCGACCGGCGAGAAACGCGCCGCATTCTCCAGCACATTGACCAGGGCCTGCTCGATCAAGGCCGCATGCACATGCAGCAACGGCAGGTCTGACGGCAGATCGGTACTCACCCGCAAGGGGGCCAACACAGCACGCAGGCGGTTCAGGGCGCTGCCGACAATGTCCCCCGGCGCCACCCAGTCACGGGCCAGCTTCAATGCGCCATGGCCGAGCCGGGTCATGTCCAGCAGATTCTGGATATAGCGATCCAGGCGCTCGGCCTCATCGCGGGTCCCCTCCAGCAACTCACGACGATCCTCAAGGGGAATCGCCTCACCCAACGCCAACAGACTATCGATACTGCCTCGCATCGACGTCAGTGGTGTGCGCAGGTCATGAGACACCGAGGCCAGCAAGGCGCTGCGCAACTGCTCGGTTTCACCATGCAGTCTCGCCGCTTCCAGGTCCTCGGCCAGGCGTGCCCGCGCCAGGGCCTGGGCCAGCGGCTGGCTCAGGGCGGTGAGCAAGCGTCGGCGCTGGCCGCTGAAGACCGCACCTTCCCGAGGACAGACACCGAGCAGCCCCAGAGGACCGTCTTCCACCGACAACGGCCACCACCACCAACGACCGAAGGGCAAGGTTCCAGTTCCCAGCCCTGCCGGCTGATCATGCTGCCAGGCCCAGTCGGCCGCCGCACGCTCAGCCTCGGAGAACTGTAGCGTACCACCGGTCTCGACTTTCCAGTCGCCCTGCCCATCGCGGTTGAGCAGGCAGATACGCAACTCGTCCCCTCCATGCAGGTGCTGCGCTGCGGCACTGATCACTGCCTGCCGGTCGGTGGCCGCCGTGAGCTTGCGCGACAGGTCCAGCAGTTCGCCGGTTTCCTCCTGGGTATCGCGCAACGCCTGCAACTGCCGCCGCTGGCGCGCCGCCAGGTTGCCGGTCAGCGCCGCCATGAGCAGGAAGAACAGCAGCGTCAGCACATCTTCTTCACGCTGGATGGACAGGGAGAAATTCGGTGGAATGAACAGGAAGTCGTAGCTCAGGAACGACAACGCGGCGCAGGCCAGCGCCGGCCCCAGGCTGCTGCGCACCGCCACCAGCAATACCGCAGCGAGAAACACCAGGGAAATGTTCGGTAACGGCAAAACACTGGCCACGCCCCAGGCCAGGGCACTGGCCAACAGTGTTGCCAGCACCGCCAGGCCATAGTCAAACCACGCCAACGAGTGCTTGACCCGCACGCCCGGCTGATGGAGCTGTGGCTCGCAGTCCAGGACGTTGATCTCCAAGCCATCGGCATTGCGCAGCAGGCGCGCGGCCAATCCGCCCCCCAACCAGCGACGGCGCCAGCCACGGCTGGACTGCCCCACCAGCAACAAGCTGGCACGACGCTCTGAGGCGTGCTGAATCAGGGTCTTGGCAACTTCGCCAGCCCGCAGTTGAACCACCTCTCCGCCCAGGCGCTCGGCCAGTTGCTGGGCTGCCTGCAGTCGCAATCGCGACTGCTCGTCACGCAGCCGCCCGTTGTCCACATGCACCAGGCTCCAGGGCAGATGTCGACGCTGGGCCACTCGACTGGCGTGGCGTACCAGGCGCTCGGCCTGGGCATCGCCGTCGATGCCCACCAGCAAACGCCCACGCACCGCTGGTGCCGCCTGCCCCAACTGGCGATAGCCCTGAGCCAGATCGTTGTCCACCTGGGCCGCTGCGGTCTGCATCGCCAACTCACGCAAGGCGGTGAGATTGGTCTGGGTGAAGAACGCGTCGATCGCCGCCCGCGCCTGCTCCGGCACATAGACCTTGCCGTCCCGCAAGCGCTCCAGCAACTCGCGGGGAGGCAAATCCACCAGCAGCAGTTCGTAGGCTTCCTGCAGCACCCAGTCGGGCAAGGTCTCGCGAACCTGGACGCCGGTAATGCCGCGTACCTGATCGTTAAGGCTTTCCAGGTGCTGGACATTGACCGTAGTGAAGACGTCGATGCCTGCCGCCAACAACTCCTGAATGTCCTGCCAGCGCTTGGCGTGCCGACTGCCCGGGGCATTGCTGTGGGCCAGTTCGTCCACCAGCACCAGCTTCGGCCCGGCCTTGAGCAAGCCGTCCAGGTCCATTTCTTCCAGCATCACCCCACGGTATTCCGAACGCACCAGAGGCTGCTGCGGCAGGCCACCGAGCAGCGCCTCGGTCTCGGCACGACCATGGGTCTCCACCACCCCAGCCAGGACCTTGACCCCCTGGCGCAATTGCGTGTGGGCGGCCTGGAGCATGGCGTAGGTCTTGCCGACGCCAGGTGCGGCGCCGAGAAAGACCTTGAGCCGGCCGCGGCCATCGCGGGGCAGGTCAGCGAGCAGCGCATCGGCGCGGCCGGAATCACTCATGGGCGGATCTCTCTTGGGCTGAACAGTCTGACGAGCACACTGTAGCCGCTACCACAGCGGCAGTCGGCCAAGCGTCAATCATGGCGGCAACTACGGCAGCAGCCACTCGCAACGGCAACCCGATGTGCCGGGCACAATGGGCAAAACCTCTTACCGAGCCCATCAAAGCCTTTCAAGCGCCAGGTTCAGGGCCAGCACATTGACCACCGGCGGCCCCACCAGAGGGCGTTCGATATGGGCGTCCACCAGTGCCTGCACCTTGGCCAGCGGCAGATTGCGCGTCGCGGCAACGCGCGCCAGTTGATAGTTAATTGCCTCCGGTGGCAAGTGCGGATCGAGACCGCTGCCCGAAGTGGTCAGCAACGCCAGCGGCACCGGCCCCTGGCCGGGTACCAGGAGTTTGCTGGCATCGTCGATCACCCGCGTGGCCAGCGCCGGATTGCTCGGAGCCAAGTTGCTGGCGCTGCTGGAGACCGTGGCAAAGGCACCCGCCGAAGGCCGTGGATGGAACCAGGCATCGCCGGTGAAATCCTGGGCGATCAGCGCCGAACCCCGGACCTTGCCCTCGGCGTCACGCACCAGGCTGCCGTTGGCCTGTTCCGGGAACGCCACCTGGGCCACCCCGGTCACCACCAGCGGATAGGCCACTCCGGTGATCAACGTCATCAACACGATCAGGCTCAGGGCCGGACGCAATACAGTGCTCATCATCAGTTCCTCGGTTCGTTCAGTCCTGCGGGAGCCGGTTCCCCGGCCCCGCGTCCAGGGGCGTTACACCAGGTGCAGGGCAGTCAGCAGCATGTCGATCAGCTTGATCCCGACAAAGGGCACCACGATTCCGCCCACGCCGTAGATCAGCAGGTTGCGCCGCAGCAGGTGCGCAGCGCTCGCCGCCTGCACCCGCACCCCTCGCAGCGCCAGGGGAATCAGCACCACGATGATCAAGGCGTTGAACACGATCGCCGAGAGGATCGCGCTCTGCGGGCTGGCCAGGTGCATGATGTTGAGCACCCCCAGTTGTGGATAAATCACCGCGAACAGCGCCGGCAGGATGGCAAAGTACTTGGCCACGTCGTTGGCGATGGAAAAGGTCGTCAGGGCGCCACGGGTCACCAGCAGTTCCTTGCCGATCTGTACCACGTCCAGCAGCTTGGTCGGATCGCTGTCCAGATCGACCATGTTGGCCGCCTCGCGTGCCGCCTGGGTACCATCGTTCATTGCCATGCCGACATCGGCCTGGGCCAGCGCCGGGGCGTCATTGGCGCCGTCACCGCACATGGCCACCAGGCGCCCGTCGTCCTGTTCATGGCGGATGCGCGCCAGTTTCTTTTCCGGCGTGGCTTCAGCCAGCACATCGTCGACCCCGGCCTCCGCGGCAATCGCGGCAGCAGTCAACGGGTTGTCGCCGGTCACCATGACAGTGCGGATCCCCAGCTTGCGCAACTCGGCAAAACGTTCGCGGATACCCGGCTTGACCACGTCCTTGAGGTGAATGGCTCCGAGCAACCGGCCCTCTGCGCACACCAGTAGCGGAGTGCCACCGCTCTGGGCGATCCGGTCGATCTCCCGGGACAGGGCCGGCGCCAGGTCGCCGCGCTGGAGGCCGACAAAACCCAGCACCGAGTCCACTGCGCCCTTGCGATAGATTCGCCCCTGGTAGTCGACGCCAGAAAGACGGGTTTGCGCGCTGAAGGGCACGGCAGTCAGCAGTTCGCTACCGGGCTCGGGCTGTGGATAACGTTCACGCAGGTACTCGACGATGGATTTGCCTTCGGCGGTGTCATCCGCCAGGGACGCCAGCAGCGCAGCCTCGGCCATCTCCTGCGGAGTCACCCCGGGGGCCGGGTGAATGGCACTGCAGCGACGATTGCCGAAGGTGATGGTGCCGGTCTTGTCCAGCAGCAATACGTGCACATCCCCTGCGGCCTCCACCGCACGCCCGGACTTGGCAATCACGTTCAGGCGCACCAGGCGATCCATCCCGGCAATCCCGATGGCCGACAGCAATCCGCCGATGGTGGTGGGAATCAGGGTCACCAGCAACGCGACCAGGAACACCAGCGGCAAGCTGCCATTGGCGAAATGAGCGAACGGCTGCAGGGTCACCACCACCAACAGGAAGATCAGGGTCAGGCCGATCAGCAGGATATCCAGGGCGACTTCGTTCGGGGTCTTCTGGCGCTTGGCGCCTTCCACCAGCGCAATCATCCGATCCAGGGTCGACTCTCCAGGGTTGCTAGTGATGCGTACCAGCAACCAGTCGGAGACCAACCGGGTATTGCCGGTCACCGCCGAACGATCACCGCCGGACTCACGAATCACCGGTGCCGACTCACCGGTGATCGCCGCCTCGTTGACCGCAGCGATGCCCTCGATCACCTCGCCGTCGCCGGGGATCATTTCTCCGGCGGCAACGCGCACCACATCACCCTTGCGCAGGCTGGTGGCCGGCACTACCTGGTAGGCGCCCTCTGCCGTTCTGCGCCGGGCACTGAGGCCTTCGCTGCCGGCCTTGAGGCTGTCAGCCCGGGCTTTGCCTCGGCCCTCGGCCAGGGCTTCGGCGAAGTTGGCGAAGAGCACGGTGAACCATAGCCACAGGGCAATCTGCCCGGCAACGAAGGTTGGTACGGCGTTGTCCGGGACAAAACACAGCACGGTGGTCAGGATCGCCGTCAACTCGACCACCAGCATCACCGGCGAGCGTTGCAACTGGCGTGGGTCGAGCTTGACGAAGGCCTGGATCAGCGCCGGACGCCACAGCGCCGAGATCGCGGTACCCGAGGACTGCACAGGGGAATGCGTGGCCTTGGCGGCCGCATCAGCGGTCTTGTTCGAGGCAGGAACATGCATATTCATCATCAGGTCCTCAGAAGCCCATGCTCAAGTGTTCGGCAATCGGGCCCAGCGCCAGGATCGGCAGAAAAGTCAGGCCGCCCACCAGCAAGATGGTCACGCTCAACAAGGCCACGAACAACGGGCCGTGGGTGGGAAAGCTGTCCTGGCCGATGGGCACGGCCTTCTTCAGCGCCAGGCTGCCGGCCAGGGCCAGCACCGGCAGGATGTAACCAAAGCGCCCGATCAACATGCCCAGGCCCAGCATCAGGTTGTGAAACGGTGTGTTGGCCCCCATGCCACCAAATGCCGAGCCGTTGTTGGCACTGGCCGAGGTATAGGCGTACAGCAACTGGCTGAAACCGTGGGGCCCCGGGTTGCTGATGGCACCGGCAGGCCCGGGCAGGCTGGCGGCCAGGGCCCCCAGGACCAGGACGCCAATGGGCATCACCATCAAGGTCAGCACCAGCAGCTGCACTTCCCTGGCCTGGAGCTTCTTGCCCAGGTACTCCGGAGTGCGGCCGATCATCAGGCCAGCCAGGAATACCGCGATCAACACGTTCAGCAGCATGCCGTAGAGACCGGCACCGACGCCGCCGAAGATCACTTCGCCCACCATCATGTTGATCAGCGCCACCATCCCGCTCAGAGGGTTCAGGCTGTCATGCATGCCGTTCACCGAGCCGTTGGAAGCGGCCGTGGTGGTGACCGCCCAGAGCACCGTGGCCGTGGTGCCAAAACGCGCTTCCTTGCCTTCCAGCGGCGCGGTCTGCTCAACAGCAGCGTTTTGCAGCGCCGGATTGGGCTGGTACTCCGCCCACAGCGAGGTGGCACCACCGATCAGGAACAGGACGAACATGCAGGCAACGATGGCCCGGCTCTGTCGCAGATCCTTGACGTAGTGACCGAAGGTGAACACCAGGGCCACCGGTATCAGGATGATCGACACCAGTTCGAAGAGGTTGCTCCAGGCGGTAGGGTTTTCGAAGGGATGCGCCGAGTTGACGCCAAAGAAGCCGCCGCCGTTGGTCCCCAGCTGCTTGATCGCGATCTGACTGGCCGCCGGCCCCAGGGGGATCACCTGGTCATTGCCTTGCAGGGTCAGCGCATCAACGTAGTGGGCAAAGGTCTGGGGCACGCCCTGCCAGACCAGGAACAGAGCCAGCAACAGGCACAGCGGCAGCAGGCCATAGAGGGTGGCACGGGTCATGTCGACCCAGAAGTTGCCCAGGGTACGTACCGAACGCCGGCCAATGCCCCGGCACAGGGCAACCAATACGGCCAGGCCGGTGGCGGCGCTGACAAAGTTCTGCACCGTCAAGCCGACCATCTGGCTGAGGTAGCTCAGGGAGGCTTCACCGCTATAGGCCTGCCAGTTGGTGTTGGTGATGAAACTCACTGCGGTGTTGAACGCCAGTGTCCACTCCTGTCCGGGCAGGTGCTGCGGGTTGAGCGGCAGAGCGCCCTGAAACAGCAGGATTGCGAACAACAGGACGAACCCGGCCAAGTTGAAGGCGAGCAGCGCAAGGGCGTACTTCTTCCAACTCTGCTCTACCTGGGGATCGACACCGGCCACCCGGTAGCAGGCGCGCTCCACCGGTCCGAGGATCGGGGTCAGCCAGGTTCGCTGTCCTTCCATGACCTTGTAGTAGAAACGTCCCAGCCAGGGTGCAGGCACCAATACCAATGCCAAGAAGGCGAGGATCAGCCAATAGTCATAACTGTGCATAACCGCAGCTCCTAGTTCCGATCCGCGCGCAACAGCGCAACCAGTAGATAAACGAACAGGCCCACCGCCAACAGCAGCGACACTGCATCCAGAATGCTCATGGAATGTCTCCGAGGTACGGCGCTTGCCGCGAATGCCGCCATTGTCCGCAGGGAGCCTGTAAAGGAGCGAGATCGACGGGGTGGGGGCCCCATAAAGAAAGCGTAAAGACTGGCTTTACCTGGAGTGACCTGGTGCGAAAAGAGCAGTGGCGTGAGTGCTCGGCCTGCCCCAATGGGAGGCGCGCTGATGCACGGCCCTGAGCACCGCCAATAGCCAAAAGCCGCGAAACATCCTCGATACGACAGCTTTCAATGCTTTACGACGGACATCGAGACGCTGGCATGAGCGCTGCACAAGCCAATCCCGAGCATTTCCAATCGTTCGGGGAGCAACCGATGAACACACAACTCAAACCCACCTTGGGCACGCTGCACTTGTGGGGTATCGCCGTCGGCCTGGTGATTTCCGGGGAGTATTTCGGCTGGAGCTATGGCTGGGGCGTGGCTGGAACCCTGGGTTTTCTCGTGACCTCACTACTGGTCGCGACCATGTACACCTGCTTTATATTCAGCTTTACCGAACTGACCACCGCGATTCCCCATGCAGGAGGACCATTTGCCTACAGCCGCCGCGCCTTCGGTGAAAAAGGCGGCTTGATTGCGGGGCTGGCCACGTTGATCGAGTTTGTCTTCGCCCCTCCGGCCATCGCCCTGGCCATCGGCGCCTACCTGAATGTGCAATTCCCGGCCCTGGACCCGAAACATGCCGCGGTCGGTGCCTACATTGTGTTCATGGGCCTGAACATTCTCGGAGTGAAACTGGCAGCCACCTTCGAACTGGTGGTCTGCGTGCTGGCGGTGGCCGAGCTCCTGGTGTTCATGGGCGTGGTGGCCCCGGCCTTCAGCTTCAGCAACTTCGCCCTCAATGGCTGGGCCGGCGCCGACGCCTTCGGTGCCCCGGCGATTGCCGGGATGTTTGCCGCCATCCCCTTTGCTATCTGGTTTTTCCTGGCCATCGAAGGCGCAGCCATGGCCGCCGAGGAAGCCAAGGACCCCAAACGCACCATTCCCAAGGCCTATATCAGCGGCATTCTGACCCTGGTGCTGCTGGCCATGGGGGTGATGTTCTTTGCCGGTGGCGTGGGTGACTGGCGCACCCTGTCGAACATCAACGACCCCCTGCCCCAGGCGATGAAGACCGTCGTCGGCGACAGCTCGGGCTGGCTGCACATGCTGGTGTGGATCGGCCTGTTCGGTCTGGTGGCAAGCTTCCACGGGATCATCCTCGGCTACTCGCGGCAGTTCTTCGCTCTGGCCCGGGCCGGTTACCTGCCCACCTCCCTGGCCAAACTGTCGCGCTTCCAGACACCGCATCGGGCGATCATCGCCGGAGGCCTGATCGGCATCGCCGCGATCTACAGCGATGGGCTGATCAACCTCGGCGGCATGACTCTTACCGCAGCGATGATCACCATGGCGGTGTTCGGCGCCATCGTGATGTACATCATGAGCATGCTCAGCCTGTTCAAGTTGCGACAGGCCGAACCGAATCTGCTACGCAGCTTCCGCGCCCCCGGCTACCCAGTGATCCCGGCGATCGCCCTGGTACTGGCAACGATCTGCCTGCTGGCAATGGCCTGGTTCAACGCCCTGATCGGGCTGATCTTCCTCGGTTTCATGGTGCTCGGCTTCATCTACTTCCAACTCACCGGACAACTTCGAGCCAATGCCCCCGCGGACGCCATGCTCACCGGACGTTAGGTTGCACACCGCTACCCAGGTCACCAATCAGGCATACAATGGAACCCATGCGAAAAGCTTTAACTCAAAGCGTTATAGGCAGCGCCGAAGGCGAACCTTCGCCTCCGGCAAGTTGCCCCTTAAGGAGAATCCTATGCCCTGGTATGCCTGGTTGATCCTGGTGGTTGCTATCGGCTCAATCGTCGGCGGCTTGATGATGCTGCGTGACACCGCCAACAAGGTGGAATTGACCGATGAGCAGCGTAAACGCGTAGCCGAGCGCAACGCGGAAATGGATGCCAAGGAAGCGCGAGATCGCTGACCCCGCCAGCCCCTTCGTCCCTGGACCAAGGGGCTGTCAGTCAGCCCTAGCGCTCCCACTCGGCCTTGGCGATGTGCAAGCCATGCTGGCCTTTATAGGCTGCCCGCTCCGGCTGGCTCCAGCCCTCGAGCAATGACGCTTCGAGCCGATAGATTTCAACCCCCAGCGGGCGGCACACGCTCAGCGGATCCTGGGCCTCGGGGCCCCACATCGGCAAGGACAGGTCTCCTCCCGGACAGGTCGACAGTGCACAGAGCAGATCGATCTCGGCAAAGAACTCCAGGTAATCGCCCTTCTGCGCCGGACAGGCCTTCATGAAATACATGTCATCGTGGTTCAGGCCAGTGCACTGGAAGATGTTCAACACATCATGCACGTCAAACTCGGTCAGCCCATGGGGCAGTACGGCACGCGTCAGGTTGGAGTGGCAGTGATGATGAAAATCCTCTCCGGTAAGCATGCGATTCACATAGGGATCACAGCGGGTTCCCAGCAAGTCATGCAAGCGGCCGCCATGCTCATCGATCCCGTAGTGCGCCAGGCTGTCATCGGTGATGGTGACCAGCGGTCGTAGAAAAGGCAGGTTCGACCAGAGCCGATCATGGGTACTGACATGAGCTCCCTGTAATTGCCGGGTACGCGCCGCCCAAAGACGCTCCCGGGGGTCATGGGCATTCCAGACGTTGAAATCACCCACCTGCGACCCCACTGGCGTGGTCACTCGAAACACATGCCCGGCTGGTACCTTCCAGGCCCGACCGGTACGAATCGGCACTTCGAACTGCTCGATCAACTCGCGCTGCGCCGGGGTGTCGCGAATACGCTGGTAGAAAGCCGTATCCACTTGCAGCGCCGAACCTTTGCTGACCTGATAGGCCGCTGGATAATCTTTGTACATGGGTAACGCCCTCGCTCAGTGACGGAAGGATTGGCTGAGTATGTTCAACAGCAGACGCTCGGAGTCATCCAGATACAGCTCCATGGCCGCGCCGGCAGACTCCTTGTCACCCTCCAGCAACCACTCATGAATCTGTCGGTCGCGGACCAGCCAGGGCGCCTGAAACGCTGCCTCATCCACAGCGGCGCAGAACACCAGGCGCAACTGCGCCACTATATTGGTGAAGAACTCATCGAACAGGCGCGAGCCCAACAAGCCCACTACGTGTTGGTGAAAGCTCAGACTGTGAGTGCCCACCGCACGCCAATCCTCACGCGAACGCGCCAACTCAGTGGCTTCGATGGCATCGAGCATGCGATCGGACTGGTACTCACGCAGCGGCCTGGCGCTGGCAATCGCTTGCAGCTCCAGGGTCCGGCGTACCCGAAACAGATCCCGCACGTCGTCACAGTCCAGACGCCGAACCACTACGCCCTTATTGCGCACATACAGGGTCAGGCCTTCCTGCCCGAGGCGGTGCAGCGCTTCACGAATGGTATTGCGTGAAGCGTTGTAGGCATTGACCAACGCACTCTCCACCAACGGCATCCCAGGTAGCAGGCGACCGCCAATGATGTCCGCGCGCAGCTCCAACGTAATGTGATCTGCCAGGGATAAACCGTTGTCCATGGAGAGCCTCAAGATTGTTCAACAACTCATGATCAATCTTTAATCACTTATCGTGCCAACCCCAACGAGCTCAATCAGCTCATGGACAGCTGTCGGGATGCTGTAACTGCGGATAAAACCCGCCGAGAAGTAGGGGCATGTTCTACCGATCCTTGGTTAAAATGGCGATCTAGATGTGGAGGTTTCTCAAGTGCGTTATTCAGCAGACCATAAAGCCCAGACACACAAACGCATTATCAAAGAAGCTTCGGAACGATTTCGTCGTGATGGGATAGGTGCAACAGGCTTGCAACCCTTGATGAAGGCCCTGGGCTTGACCCATGGGGGCTTTTACTCCCATTTCAAATCCAAGGATGAACTGGTGGAGGAGGCACTCTCCGTAGCCGCAGAAGACTTGGACGCTCATTGCGCCACGCTGTTTGCGCAAGAACACCCTCTTGAAGCGTTTATCGATAACTACCTCAGCGAATGGCACCAGAACTCACCTCATCAAGGCTGCCCGCTGCCGACCATGAGTTCAGAGCTCGGCCAGCGTGGCCAACCCAGCCCCACTACCGATGCCGTACTCAATGCCAGGCTGGCACAAGTGGCAGCAGCCCTGGAGGGCGACAATAAGGCTCGCCGCAGCCTGATGATCATGTCGACTCTGGTGGGCGCGCTGTTACTTTCACGCAGTGTGGAAGATCCCCAACTGGGCACGCAGATACTCCAGACTGTGCGTGAAGGCCTGAAGGAACAGGAGCAGAGATGAGACCATCCGCTCCTGTCTGCCGCTTACTTGTAACGTACAGCGGCACTGCTTCTTGAAAGATTGGGGCCCAACGCCATGCGCGCCGTCACCAGGGCCTGCCAGTCTGCTGCGTCAGGCAATGAAGGAAGCGTGACCAGTTCCCCCTGATCGAAACCACTCAACGACGCGTCGACCATCTCTCCCGCCTCCATTACCATTTCCGCCGGAATATGCGTTAGATCCAGGCCTGAGCGCTCCCAGATCTCAGTTCGTGTCATTCCGGGCAAGACCGCTTGGACCTGAACCCCACTGCCCTTCAATTCGGCGTGCAGTGACTGTGTCAGGCTCAGCACGTAAGCCTTGGTAGCACTGTAGGTCGCATTGAAACGCTCCGGGACCAAGGCTACCACCGAGGCGATATTGATGATCGCTCCTCGCCCCGCGGCGGAAAAAACCGCTGCCGCCACGCCTGCCAGGCGAGTCAATGCCAGCACATTGAGTTGGATCATGCGCTCCATCTGGTCCAGATCGGCGCCCACCAAAGGCCCATTGGCTCCCACCCCTGCATTATTCAGCAGCAGGCTGATACGGGAGTCGTCGCGCAAGCGTTGTTCAACCTTCAACAGATTGTCCTTGAGCGTCAGATCCGCCTTCAATACTTCCACTTGAACCTGATACTTGCTGCTCAAGGCTTTGGCTGCCGTGTTTAGGCGAGCTTCATCCCGCGCAATCAACAACAAATCAAAACCGCGTGCCGCCAACCGCTCGGCGTAAACCGCACCAATTCCGGAAGAAGCACCCGTGACCACTGCTGTACCTTGGGACTGAACCGAACTCATGGCTGGACTCCTGACATTGCATGAAAGGAATGAACGCCTTGGGATTAAGACATCCGGCGATAAATATTATAATCATAATATTTACTGCATTTCATGAAAAAAATCTATCCAGGCGATGCAGCGTTACTGTCGGCTCTCCCTCCCTTGAAATATGAAAGGTGTAGTGGTCTAGTTTTTTTGGACCGTCCTGTAGGGACATTAGGCCGCCAGCCTTTCAAAAGCAGCTAGCGGCAGATTGTTCAAGGCAGAGTGACAACGCCGCTGGTTGTAATGGGCGATAAAATCCATCACATCCTTCTGGGCCTCGAAGTGATTCTGGTAGCCATTCTCAGGCGACCAATCGTATTTCAGTGTTCGGAAATAACGCTCCACTACGGCATTGCCCCAGCAGTTTGTGCGTCGACTCATGCTCTGCACTATCTGCTTCTCAGCCAGATACTCGACAAAACGATCCGCCGTGTACTGGCAGCACTGATCCGAGTGAAACACCAGCACTGAACCGGGTCGACGTATTCCAACAGCCAGCCGCAGGGCCTTGAGCGACAGCTCTGCATCGGCAGTCCTGGAAAAAGCCCAGCCGACAATCCGACGTGAAAAAGATCCATGACGATCGCCAGGTACAACCAACTACCACCGACCCGGATGTAAGTAATGTCGCCCGCCAAAAGGTGTTGGGCGATGAGGGATTAACGCGACGATCAAGGACATTCGCTGCGGCCTTGGCAGGTTTGCTGGCACGACGATAGTGGGCGTAAAGGGCTCGTCGCCTGACCAATCCAAGACTCTTTATCAGGCGACCTATACGGTGGTGCCCAATCACGACGACCTGTTTTTTGAGCGCCCAGATAAACCCCCGGGCCCCCAGAGCGCCCCGATGCTCGCGGTGCAGTTACCGTATTGTCTTCTCCAGATGTCGCTCAACCCGATGCTCAGGTCGGGCCACAGGCTTGGCGTAATAGCTGCTGCGAGGCACGCCTAGAAGTCGGAAAACGTGCCGGATAGAGAGCGGCCCTTTCAAACCCTCGATCACTTGATTCGGCTGAACAGCACCTTCAGATGAGAGGGCAACTGCTTTTTAGGACACTGTTCTCGGCTTCCAGCAAAGCCAACCTGGCATACAGTGAATCAATCAGCTCCTGGTCCTGAGGACGCGTGGGCTACGAGGCTCCTTCATGCTCCTTGCGCCATCTCGCTACCCAGCGGCACAGGGCCGTGGGCCCAAAGCCAGTCTGCTCACATCCCTTGGGCACTAAGTAATTCATCTCCACAACTAAGCGAATGGCTTCAGCCTTTTCTTCAGCGGTAACGACCCGAAATCCCATGATGCTTCCTTAGGTTGAAACTCCTACAGAGTGGTCCAGGAATAATGAGCCACAACAAGGCCGGCCAGGGACCGGCCTTTGAACGCTATTGATTCGAGTCAGTTGACCTCGAGCTTGTCCCGATTACGCTCCAGGATGCTCTTGCCAATACCCTTGACCTCAAGCAACTCATCCACAGAAGCGAATGGCCCGTTTTCTTCACGGTAAGCGACAATTGCCTTGGCCTTCGCCGTCCCCACACCAAAGAGTTCGCGCTGCAAAACAGACACATCTGCGGTATTGAGGTCGACTTTGCCTGTTTGCACCGTTGCGTGCTCAGTCACTACCGCAGGACTGGCCTGCGCTTTGGGAGTCGGCGCCGCATGAGTGACAAATGCCAGGCTGGCAAGAACGGCAAAGATCAGAGAGGAGAAATAAGAGTTACGCATAGTGACGCTCCATGACATCAAGTAAGGAAAGCAGCTTTTCCAAAGCTGCCTCTCAAACCTAGATGATGCAGGGAGCAAGTCAAAGATGAGAGGGTTACTGGTTGTGTAGAATCAAGAGTCGCGTCGGCGCTGCCGGTAGATCCAATCGACTATTTCACCCTCCGGGGTATAGCCGCTTACCGTTTCTCGGAGTAGTTGACGTACCCTCACATAGTTATCCTTATCAACAGCGTCAAGTAACTCCTCGAGTTTGAGCTTCAAGCTCTCCCAAGATAAATGCTCCTCATTGGCACTCATGATCATCGGGTGCTCGGTACCTAATACGTTATCACCGATAAGTAACTCTTCGTAAAGCTTTTCGCCAGGACGAAGACCGGTGAACTCAATGGCGATATCACCATGAATATTTTTTTCTGAACGTACACTCAAGCCAGAGAGGTGAATCATCTTTTCTGCAAGCTCGACAATTTTCACCGGCTCTCCCATGTCCAATACAAAGACATCCCCCCCCAGCCCCATTGAGCCTGCTTGAATAACCAACTGCGCTGCCTCAGGAATAGTCATGAAATAGCGAGTGATCTTAGGATGGGTTACGGTCAATGGACCGCCTGATTTTATCTGCTTGTGAAAAAGTGGAATTACAGAACCAGAAGAACCTAGCACGTTACCAAAGCGAACCATGGTAAATCGGGTCTTATTGATTGGTGATGTTGTGCTAGCATCATTGAACAGAATAGGTGAAGACTCTTTGCTTAATGCTTGTAAAGTCAACTCAGCAAGGCGTTTACTGCTCCCCATAATATTAGTAGGGCGTACGGCCTTATCCGTAGAGATGAGTACAAAATTCGTCACACCCGCTTGCAATGCAGCTTCCGCAGCATTAAGAGTGCCCATCACATTATTCAGTATTCCTTCCGCAATATTATGCTCGACAATAGGAACATGCTTATAAGCCGCAGCATGATATACAGTGTCCACCCCCCAAACAGTCATTACATCCAACAGTTTCTCATGATGACGCACCGACCCCAAAATAGGAACCAGCCTCACCGTCAAGGAAGCTCTCGAAATATAGCTTTCAAGCTCTGATAAAATACTATAGAGATTAAATTCACTATGATCAAACAAGAGTAACGTTGTAGGCCGTAGTGGTAAAATCTGACGACAAAGTTCAGATCCGATAGAGCCTCCTGCACCAGTAACAAGAACCGTGCATCCTCTAACACATCGTCTCAGAAGGCTTTCTTGTGCCGGAACAGTATCACGTCCAAGTAAGTCGGCAATATCAACTTCTTGAATATCATCAACTTTCACCCGACCGCTCGCTAAATCCATGAATCCAGGAACACTACGCACATGAAGAGCAAAACCGTCAAGAGCGTTGAGAATTTCACGACGGCGCCCACGGCTAGAAGAGGGAATGGCCAGGAGGATTTCGCTAGCTCCTGTCTCGTCAATCATTTGCTGTATATGTTTTGGCTTGTAAACCTGCAGCCCAGAAATAACTCGGCCCGCGATGCCACTATCATCATCAATAAACGCAACTGGTCGCATCATCTTTCCGATGCGTAAAGCAGCGACGAGTTGATTACCTGCAGCACCAGCGCCATAAATTGCAATCTTTGGCAAATTATTGTCACGACTAGCAAAGGGAACATGCTGAGTAGCTGAAAACCAGTCACCCAAAAAGAACTGACGCATCGCCAAACGGAGACCGCCAAGCAAAACCAGACTCAACCACCAGTAATTGAACACAATCGAGCGAGGCACAAGCGTCTGATGATTACTATATAAATAGACCACTAGCGCTAGAATAAGTGCAGATAGACTTACTGCTTTTACTATAATTATTAATGCATCATTGCCAAAATAACGCATTACCGCCCGGTACATTCCAAACCGAATAAAGAGAGGTATGGCAACAGTCGGTGCGCTAAGGAAGAGCCAGAGATGAACAATAACGGGGTTATTCAAATCCTCAAAACCCAGCCTGACAACAAACGCCATCCACAACGCCAGCCAAATCAGTGTTATATCGACAAGCACTTGTAACAGTCGCTTGTATCGACGTGGCATGCTCAGGAGAAAAACTCTCAGCCGATCCATAAAGCCTTTAAACACCTTACCGCCCCTTACTAGACTACCGACTCTGCCATTGTACGCATACATAGTGAGTGCCCAAACAGACCACTCAATAAAACACAGGTCACTAACGGATTTCTAGTGCTCCCGCCTTATATTTTATCGCTAGAAAAATCAATGGGATATAGGAAATTATCAAGGCAACAAAACCATCTAGCCTAGATGTCACAGCCAGCCAAGCCATCGGCAACAACCAAATAATATTAAGCCCCCCGATTGCCAGGGAGATGGGTAGATGCCGACCGACCTCTCTTGACGCGTACTGATAGGCATGGCTCCGATGCGCCTCATAAATCCTGTCTCTTCTTAGCAGGCGGCGAATCAAGGTAAAAGTTGCATCGACAATAAATACTCCTAAAAGAATCAGCCATCCCCACAGGAAATTCTGAAAAACTGCCGCAGCTTGTAAAGAGAAAATCGCCAGAATAACACCCAGAAACCCGCTCCCAGCATCCCCCATAAAAATTCGAGCAGGAGGGAAATTCCAATATAAAAAACCGAGTGTTGCGAAAGCAAGCAACAAAGGGGGGCCGATAAGCTCATTAAATCCAGTTACCCAGTATAACAGTGCGGCTCCTAGGCAGACGGTAATAGCCTCAATACTCGCGAGACCATCAATACCGTCCATAAAATTATAGAGATTGAGCATCCAAACCAAATAAAAAGCTGCAACTACATAGCCAATGTAACCCAAATTCAATTGTAAGCCGAACACCGTCAATGACGGCACTCCACCAACCCAATACAAGCTCCAAGCTGCCGCTACAAAGTGTCCCAGTAATCGCCAACGAGCAGCAATATGGCCATGATCATCTAGAAATCCAATAACAGCAACGAGTAAACCAGAACCTAAAAGTGCAAAGACGTAAGCAGATGAAATAGTGTTATGAACAAGCAATAAAGGCAAGAATAGAATAAAGCTCAAAACGATGGAAACACCTCCTCCGCGTGGAGTTGGAACAGAGTGAGAGCTTCGACTATTTGGGACATCGATCAGGTGGTTCGACAACGCATAAGCTCGCAACTTTGCAGTCATGAGAAATGCGCATAAAAGGACAGCAGGCAATAAAAACCAAACAATCATGCTAGCGGGCTCCGTGACAATATACAACTTCACTCTTCAACGCACCGTCAACACTAGAAGAGAGGATCCAATCCAAAAGGTCATAAGTCCAATTTACATCGACCGTAAGCAAATCTAAAAAACGATCTGCTGCTTCCCGCATACTAAATCTTATGTTTTTAAACACCATAAGACTCAGCATGATTGGAAAGCTGAATTTACTGAGTAGCAAATAGCAACCCCGAACTCATCTGTTGGCTTTAATAAACTCACGACGAACATCATTTAGCACCTTAAAAACCTGAAAAGTCAATTGCAAAAACATTACTTACAAAACGACGACAACTAACATAAAAATATTCATGGCGATACAGAAAAATAGCGAATGAGGCGTGCATTAACAACCTCTTCATCAAAATGTGAAACAGCTAACTTACGACTCTGTAGTCCCATCGTTTCAATCTCTTCTGGATTATTGATGAAGTACATCATTTTTTCAGCCAAAGCCTCAGGTGACCATGCTGGTACTAAAAAGCCATTCACTCCATCAATAACTGTATCTCTGCACCCGGGGACATCGGTCGTAATAACTGCCCGTCCTATAGCCATGGCCTCTTGGGTACTTCTAGGAACTCCTTCCCTATAGGAAGGTAGAACGAATACGCTTGAATTTTTAATCCAATTAACAACATCATCAACATGACCATGATGATCAACCAATCCTTGACGCGTAAGCTCATTGACATCATCAGAAGTCAACCCTCCAGGATTACCTTCATCAAGCCCACCAAGCATAATGAACTTGACATTTGAGAATCTATCTCTCACTAGACGAGCAGCTTGTATAAACTCATTGACACCTTTTTCAGCAAGAAGTCGACCGATAAATATAAAGCTGATATCTACTTTCGGAGGCTTAGAATAAGGGTAACTTGAGAGCTTCAGACCTATGCCACCTAAAACACTAACACACGAAACCTTTAAGTTATATTTATCTACCAAATCCAAACGATCATCATCATTTAGAAATATGATTCTTTCAAGGAACGGAAAAGATATTTTATATAAGAACACCTGAATTCGCTTTAAGAGAAATCCCTTAATCGTAATGCCTTTCGGCTGAGCTGTAAAAGCATAGCCAAGCCCTTCCAACATTCCAACTCTTCTCTTGACTCTAGCCAATAGCGCAGCTAAGGTTCCAAATATTACAGGCTTTGAAAAATAACTAAAAACAATATCAGGAGCAATTTTTTTAAGCTGCCTAGATAGTTTTAACATATTAATAATATCACCTAGTGGATTCAGGCCTGTACGGCTAAACTCATAATCCACAGGTTCTGCACCCAACATTGAAACCTTAGCTCGTGAATCTGCATTGTAGTCGAGGGCAAAAGCAAATACTTGATAGCCTTCCTTGACCAAAGCCATGATCAGATCCGTACGAAATCCAAGAACACTAGCCGCTGTAGTGCCAATTAATGCTATCTTCATCAATGCTAATTTCCACCAAGCCACGCCATATCATAGTTTTATAAAAACAACGTAATGATACATCGAATACACAAACAAAAAAACCATCGTACAATCTTGACTTTTTAAAAAACAAAAACCATAGAGCCACTCTCGAAGAAGCTACCTATCCAGAGCGTCGGAACCAGACGAATAAAGATCAATCCAACTCATCACAATTTTCTCAAGGGAATAAGTTTCAACAATCCTCAGCCTCGCAAGTTTCCCCAGCCTTCGAGCAGCAGAAATATCCATGTCAAGCCCCTCGCGCATTGCAATCGCAAGTCCTCTTACATCACCAGGCTCAACCAGAATCCCTTGATCGCCAACCACATCTCTGACACCACCACAGTCAGTTGCTACGACAACCCGCTCTGTAGCCATGGCTTCGGCAACAACAAGGCCAAAACCCTCCCACAAGGAAGAAAGTACATAAAGATCAGCAGCGTTATAAAAGTCTGCAACGTCGCTTCTCACTCCAAAGAATGTAACTCTATGAGATATTTTCAGACTTTCAGTTAAAGAAACTAAACTTTCCCTTAAAGCACCCTCACCAACAATCCATAGTCTTGTATTTTGCTCCTCCGCACTGACTACAGCAAAGGCCCTCAAAAGCTCCGGATATCCTTTTGCATCAACAAGCCGACCAACAGCCAGCACGACCTTTTCACAAGCTAAAACGCACTCTCTATTTCTAATAAAAGAGCGTCTTGACTCATCAAATTGAAATTTATCTGTATCTATTCCATTAGGTACTGCCAACATCGAACCGGACTTGACAGCACCTTTAGCCTCAAATACTTTTACTCCGTCATGACTTACGTTAGTAGTTATATCCGCTAAAGAGCCCGTGAGTCGGTAAGCTAACATTCGGAGCTTGCCGCCCTCATTAGTATTGTGTGCGGTACAAATCAACTTCGGTATATAAGTTACAACTCTTACACAGCGGGCTAGCAAGTTTGCGTGAACCATATGACTATGCAGCACATCTGGCGCAAAATCTTTAATAATACGCCTAAGTAGAAAAAGGCTTTTGAGAAGCCCCAAGACAGATTTTTTTATATGAAAACCTACAGTATCAACTGAAACCTCATCGGACAATAAGGCGCCGTCACCCGTCAAGTAGGCTATTTTAACCTTATGACCAAGTATCTGCAGACGCAGAGCCAAATCCAAAACCTGCCGCTCCGCTCCTCCCACATCCAAGCTGGTAATAAAAAATAGAATCTTCATAGAAACCTGTTAAGCAACTTATAATAAAAACATTGAATTGCACGCAAAAAATTCTTAAGCCTATATATATTTTTTTTCTCTCTAAATATTTGGGACCAGTAAAAGATCAAAAAGCCTGTGGGATTTTTTCTCAAGTTCGAAGAGAAGTTTTTAGAGTACCCATCATCAAGGTAGTCAGAGAGATAAATAGCTTTATCACAAAAAAAATATATATCCCCCTCATCACTAATTTTATTCCAAACAAATAATTCAGGAACAAACTTTTCCCCGCTCACAACAGGAAAAATATTTCTTAACAATGCGTCAGTTTTAAAAATATAAGCAAGATCACCTTTAAAAAAATGCCCAGCCTCTGTAGGACTCATAACAATAGGGGAACTGCTCAAACCTGAATTACGACCAATTACATTAAGATTAAAATATGCTCGCCGATAACAGATACCTACTAAATTTTCGCTATCAAGCTCAGATAGCGCACACTCAACATCCTCTACCGCAGTCAAAACCAGTGCGTCATCGCTATCAACAATAAAAACCCACGGCGAATATGCTTCAGCAAATCCGTTATTAAGAGCCACATGCTTACCCGAGTTATCCTGTCGAATAACTCGAATATTGAATGGTGCACAAATAGCAAATTCATTAATTAAATCAAATGTGCCATCAGTGCTACCATCATCAACAATGAGCCACTCAAATGACATGCTGCTCTGTGCGCATAAACTCTGAAAAAGACGAGAAAGCGTCGTTGCCCGGTTGTAGGTTGGAGTTAATACCGTTATCACAATTTTCCCCCTGCACTTTCTTCTCGACCGCCCCTAAAAGCAACAACCAACAGCACCATACACAGCGATATTTCAGCCAATACAAAACCAAATACTACACCAGCGACCCCAAACCAAATAGACATTAACCCTGCCGTCAACATCGACAATATAGAAAAAGTCATCATCCAAAAACTAGTAGCCTTATCTTTTCCCATAGGAATCAAAACACACAAACCTAAGGCTTGATTGGCAAGGCGAAAAGGAATTATCCATACAAACACTCTTAATACATCCTTGGCTACAGTAAAACCTTCGCCCAAGATATTGACAACTAGAAACTCTCCCGATATATAAAAAGTCCCAGCAGCCGCCAGCCCAAAAACAAACATGCCAATCACAACCCACCAGGAAAGCTTTTTTGCCTCACTTCTAGCGGATAGGAATTGGCGATTCAGATAGGGATAAAACCCTATAAGAACAGGATTAACAAATCCTACAAAACCTCGAATAATTTTTTCAGCAGGAACATAGGAAGCTACTGCAACGCTACCTAACATCATTCCAACCAAAGAAGGCCCTGCACTTAGTAAAATATTATTAGAGCTCTTGTAAAGAAAAACATGAAACCCTAACTTTAACTGCCCAACTCCTTCAGCAAAATTCAGTACTGCTTTGCCAAGTAGACGATAGCATAATAAATTCCCAAAAATGGTATTAACAAGCGCCAACCCAGACATAATACCAAGAGCAAGTACAGCATCACCACTATGATGTACGAAGACGTAAAGAGCTAAGAGGCTTATGAAGCGAAGAGCCACCTCAAAGACGACGACCAAAGTTATATTTTCAAGCCCCTGAAAAAACCAAAATGGACTAAATCCAAAAGCCAAAAAATACAGCCCCCCGAAAACTATCAAAGTTACATTATAACTCTCTTTTTCAAATATAAAAAAAAGTACCGCACCGAAAACACATACAACAGAAGAGATCATCAACTTAGCAGACAATACACTTCCGTATATTTTAACTAGGGCACCTACATCATCTCTAGACACAGCCACTTGTCGAGACCCACTTAAGGAGAACCCGTACTCTACGATCAAAGATGATAATAATGCGATAGACTGTATTAAAACTACCTTCCCATATTCTTGTACACCCAAGCTTCGCGCAAGTATCGGGATTTCAAGTATAGGAACCATATAGGAAAAAAATTGTGCAAAAAAAAGCACTCCCATATTTTTGAATAACCGCCTCACCCCACCCTCTCCACAGCTATCAATTTGAGCATTTTCTGCCTCCCGCTTAGCTTACTGACTCTTCTAGACACTCAAAGAGCAGAGCCCACATCATGATACTCAAAGTAGCGAGCTCGAACTTTAGCAAAAAATGCCACAGCAACTGACATTGCTTCGCGCACCACACACCTCATACCAACCAGCCCCAAATCTTTGTTCACAACTAGCAATCAACCTCCACCTGACACTAAAACCTAAAATCTCAACTGAGGGAAAAGCAAAAAGAGGAAAGTATTTGCAAGAAATATATTAAAAATCTACTGTACCTACCCGTCCCACGAAACCAAAAACCAGATCAACGCAATAGCGAAAATCTGGCAATATCCAATTTTCTAAAAAATGCAAAAGGTCATAAATCTTAAAACATATATTATATTTTTATAAAAACAACATTCAAGAATAAGTCACCCCTCACATCAAAATCAGACCTTATTCTCTCAATCCTCTAACTGAATATTCAAGAAATCAGCTATTGAAAAAAAGAAAAAAACTCGCTCGAAAATAACGTATTTCAATCATCTAAAATCATGTATTAAATCTGTTTTACGGGGATCATAGAGTTTCATCATCTTCATTGACACGATCGCGAAGCTCTTTTCCGGGCTTAAAATGCGGTACAAACTTGCCATCCAAACTTACAGATTGACCAGTCTTTGGGTTTCGCCCAACACGTGGAGCACGATAATGCAAAGAAAAACTACCAAATCCTCGGATCTCAATTCGATCACCGGTAGCCAAACACTGCGACATTTGCTCAAGCATCGTCTTGATGGCCAGCTCCACATCCTTGGATGACAGCAGCCCTTGATGGGTGACAATTCGTTCGATCAACTCCGACTTCGTCATATTTTTCCCTTCTTTTTCAAGCAGCTAGGTCAGTGCTCCAAAGGTTTTAGCATGCTCTGAAGGTTTTGAACAGCCCAAGCGGCGACTTGCTGAAACAAACTCTATCCCCTCATCTCGGGCACACCACAAGAAAAAACTTCAGCTGCCCTGTCGACACATCACCAGCATCGTTCGTGTCAGATAACCTGCCGGATTCCAACCAAAAGGGTAATCCCCTTCCTCCTCCTTAGCATCACTGGACCTAGTAATGACTTTATAGCCATTAACGCCGCACTCGCGCGCGGCACGCTTGTAGCACTTATCCCAATCTGAACCCAAGCCTGAACAATCGACCTCTATACCGCTAACCCCACGGACCACGTGGGTCTTTACGCTAGTGGTACACCCAGCCAGAAAAAGAACAATCAAAACACTCACACTCAACCTGCTCATTCCCTTCCTTATGGCAGTTACTGCCTTTCAAATGGTGCACCACTCAGGGGAAGCCTAGACCTTAATGTGCAATCAGCTCACTTATGAAAGAGACAGCCCGTAGCATGTGTTGGTTTCTTCCTTGGTCAAAATCCTCCCTGGCTTTCTTCAGACAATAAAAAAGGGCGACCGAAGTCGCCCTTTTTATGGTCTGACAGAACTTAGTTCTGCTTTTCCATCTGTGCACGCAACAGGTCGCCCAGAGTGGTAGGACCAGCAGCGATATCCGAAGCAGCTGGCTTGTCGCGCAGGCTCTGGATAGCTTCTTTCTCGTCTTCAACGTCTTTCGACTTGATCGAGAGCTGGATTACACGGCTCTTACGGTCAACGCTGATGATCTTGGCTTCAACTTCTTCGCCTTCTTTCAGAACGTTACGCGCATCTTCGATGCGGTCACGGCTGATTTCAGAGGCTTTCAGAGTAGCTTCGATATCGTTGGCCAGGGTGATGATGGCGCCTTTGGCGTCAACTTCTTTTACAACACCCTTAACGATTGCGCCTTTGTCGTTCTCTTGTACGTACTCAGAGAACGGGTCGCTTTCCAGCTGCTTGATACCCAGGGAGATACGCTCACGCTCTGGATCAACAGACAGGATAACGGTGTCCAGCTCGTCGCCCTTCTTGAAACGACGTACGGCTTCTTCGCCCACTTCGTTCCAGGAGATGTCGGACAGGTGAACCAGGCCGTCGATGCCGCCGTCCAGACCAATGAAGATACCGAAATCGGTGATCGACTTGATGGTGCCGGAGATTTTATCGCCCTTGTTGAACTGGCCAGAGAAGTCTTCCCATGGGTTGGACTTGCACTGCTTGATGCCGAGGGAGATACGACGACGCTCTTCGTCGATGTCCAGAACCATAACTTCCACTTCGTCGCCGACTTGTACGACTTTCGAAGGGTGGATGTTCTTGTTGGTCCAGTCCATTTCCGAAACGTGTACCAGACCTTCAACGCCTTCTTCCAGCTCAGCGAAGCAGCCGTAGTCGGTCAGGTTGGTTACACGAGCGGTAACGCGGGTGCTTTCTGGGTAACGGGCTTTGATAGCAACCCATGGATCTTCGCCCAGTTGCTTCAGGCCCAGGGAAACACGATTGCGCTCGCGATCGTACTTCAGAACCTTGACATCGATCTCGTCGCCAACGTTGACGATTTCGGAAGGATGCTTGATGCGTTTCCAAGCCATGTCGGTGATGTGCAGCAGGCCATCGACGCCACCCAGATCGACGAATGCGCCGTAATCGGTGAGGTTCTTGACGATACCTTTGACTTGCTGGCCTTCCTGCAGGGATTCCAGCAGAGCTTCACGCTCAGCGGAGTTCTCGGCTTCGAGGACGCTACGACGGGAAACGACAACGTTGTTGCGCTTCTGATCGAGTTTGATGACTTTAAACTCGAGCTCTTTGCCTTCCAGGTGCGTGGTGTCGCGCACTGGACGGACGTCAACCAGAGAACCTGGCAGGAACGCACGGATGCCGTTAACGTCGACAGTGAAGCCGCCTTTAACCTTACCGTTGATAACGCCCTTGACCACTTCTTCAGCTGCGAAGGCTGCTTCCAGAACGATCCAGCATTCAGCGCGCTTGGCTTTTTCACGGGAGAGCTTGGTTTCACCGAAACCGTCTTCAACCGAATCCAGAGCAACGTGAACTTCATCACCAACATTGATGGACAGTTCGCCAGCATCGTTGTAGAACTGCTCAAGCGGGATAAGTGCTTCAGACTTCAGACCAGCGTGTACGGTAACCCAACGCGCTTGGTAGTCGATGTCGACGATAACACCGGTGATGATGGAGCCTGCCTGAAGGTTCAGGGTTTTTAGGCTTTCTTCAAAGAGTTCCGCAAAGCTTTCGCTCATTTTAATTCCTGTTGATAAGGGCGAAGAATCCGCCCATCTGCCACATCCCAGACGACGTGGGTTACGTTCATATAAAAGAAAGACCGCAGGACTATGACTGGTCCCCTGCAATCTTTCTTGTTCACCCGGCGATATCGCGAATGGCGATCTCGCTCAGAATGCGTTGCAACACCTGATCGATGGACAACTCCGTGGAATCCAGCTGTATGGCGTCGGCCGCCGGCTTGAGCGGGGCTACCGCTCGCTGGGTGTCGCGCTCATCACGCGCACGGATCTCATCTAGCAGACTCGACAGACTAACACCATCGACCTTTCCCTTCAACTGCAAGTAGCGCCGGCGAGCACGCTCCTCGGCGCTGGCCGTCAGGAAAATCTTCAATGGCGCATCAGGAAACACTACCGTCCCCATGTCACGACCATCCGCCACCAGCCCAGGTGGCTCCTGGAATGCGCGCTGGCGCTGCAATAGGGCATCACGCACCGCAGGCAGCGCTGCTACCTGGGAGGCCCAGGCGCCGACCTGCTCATTGCGCAGGTCGTCGGTCACATCATCGCCTTCGAGAATGATCCGCTGCGGATGATTTTCAGTGGCACCAAGGAACTGTACATCCAAGTGAGCCGCCAACAGCTTCAGCGATTCTTCATTGGTCAGATCAACACCATGATTACGCGCGGAAAACGCCAACAACCGGTACAGGGCACCGGAGTCCAGCAGGCACCACCCCAGGTGCCTGGCCAGCTTGCCAGCAATGGTGCCTTTACCCGAACCGCTTGGCCCATCAATGGTGATCACAGGCGCCTGGATGTTCACGACTGAGCCTCTTGTGCAACACGAATCCCCACTTGCGCGCACAGCCCAAGGAAGTTCGGGAACGACGTGGCAACGTTGGCGCAGTCATGGATGCGAATCGGCGCATTGGCGCGCAACGAGGCAACGCTGAACGCCATGGCAATGCGGTGATCGCCGTGGCCATGAACCTCGCCACCACCGATTTGACCGCCATCGATGATAATGCCATCCGCTGTCGGCTCGCACTTGACGCCGAGCGCCAGCAAACCATCAGCCATTACCTGGATGCGATCGGATTCCTTGACCCGCAACTCTTCCGCACCGCGCAGCACGGTACGTCCTTCTGCGCAGGCAGCGGCCACGAACAGAACCGGGAATTCGTCGATCGCCAATGGCACCAGTTCCTCGGGGATCTCGATCCCCTTGAGCTTGGCTGCACGCACATGCAGATCGGCAACCGGCTCACCACCGACTTCACGCTGGTTTTCCAGGCGGATGTCAGCACCCATCAGACGCAGGATATCGATCACACCGGTACGGGTCGGGTTGATTCCCACGTGCTCCAGCACCAACTCGGAACCTTCAGCAATGGATGCCGCCACCAGGAAAAATGCCGCGGAAGAAATATCCGCAGGCACCTCAATATGGGTCGCCTTGAGCTTGCCACCCGATTCAACGGCTGCCGTTGCGCCGTCAACACTCACCGGATAGCCGAAACCACGCAACATGCGCTCAGTGTGATCGCGGGTCGGTGCCGGCTCGGTCACCGAGGTCTTGCCCTCGGCATACAACCCCGCCAGCAGCAGGCAGGACTTCACCTGGGCGCTGGCCATCGGCAAGGTGTAGTTCAGCCCCTTGAGCGGGTGACCACCACGAATCACCATGGGAGGCCGGCCCTGGTCTGCAGTCTCGATGACCGCACCCATTTCGCGCAGCGGATTGGCCACGCGATTCATTGGCCTTTTCGACAACGACGCATCGCCAGTCAGGGTACTGTCGAAGTTCTGCGCGGCCAGCAAGCCGGAAAGCAGACGCATCGAGGTACCGGAGTTGCCCAGGTAGATCGGGCCGGGCGCCGGCTTCAGACCATGCAAACCCACCCCGTGAATGGTCACGCGACCATGATGCGGACCTTCGATCACTACCCCCATGTCACGGAAAGCCTGCAACGTCGCCAGGGCATCTTCACCCTCGAGGAAACCCTCGACTTCAGTGGTGCCCTCAGCCAGGGAGCCGAGCATGATCGAACGGTGGGAAATCGACTTGTCGCCTGGTACACGAATCCGCCCAGTCAGGCGGCCACCAGGATTTGCCAGGAAAATCAGATCGTTGGAGTTCATAGCGTCCACATAGGCCCGGCGGGCCAGGATTTTACCGAAATGCTCGCGGGCAACCCGGGCGCGAGTGAATACGCCCAACAACTGATGCCCGTCCCCTGCATCGACCGCGTCGCGCAGGGCGTCGAGGTCGTTGCGAAATGTATCGAGTGTGCGCAGAACCGCCTCGCGATTGGCGAGGAAGATGTCGTGCCACATGACCGGGTCGCTACCGGCGATTCTCGTGAAATCGCGGAAACCGCCCGCAGCGTAACGGAAGATGTCGAGGTTTTCACTGCGCTTGGCCAGGGAATCGACCAGGCCAAAGGCCAGCAGATGCGGCAAGTGACTGGTCGCCGCCAGAACTTCGTCGTGGCGCTCGACCTGCATATGCTCGACATCGGCCCCCAGCTCGCGCCAGAGCCCATCGACCAACGCCAACGCAGCCGGGTCGGTCTGCTCCAGGGGCGTAAGGATCACCTTGTGCCGGCGAAACAGCTGAGCGTTGGAAGCTTCGACACCACTCTGTTCCGAGCCGGCAATCGGATGTCCCGGCACAAAGCGCGCAGGCATGCCGCCAAAAGCCTCTTTAGCCGCCCGCACCACATTGCCCTTGGCGCTGCCAACATCCGTCAGCACCGCTCGCCCCAGATCCATCCCGGCCAACAACGCCAGCAATTTCTCCATGGCCAGAATAGGCACCGCCAGCTGAATCACATCCGCGCCCTGGCAGGCCAGGCGCAGATCCTCTTCACACCGATCCACCACACCCAAATCGACGGCCAACTGACGCGACTGGGGATCCAGATCGACGCCCACCACTTCACCGCACACACCGCTTTCACGCAGCCCCTTGGCAAAGGAGCCACCAATCAATCCCAGGCCGATCACCACCAGGCGACCGATCATAGGCACAGCAGGTTGCATTGGAATGACATCAACCACGGGCCAGGACCTTGGCCAAAGCCTCAAGGAAACGAGTGTTTTCCGCCGGCAAGCCGATGGTGATGCGCAAATGGTTAGGCATGCCGTAATTCGCCACCGGACGCACGATCACCCCTTCACGCAACAACCCCTGGAACACCGGTGCAGCCTCGCGCCCCAGATCAACGGCAATGAAATTGCCCTTGGATGGAATCCAGCTCAGACCCAAATCGCGAAAACCTGCCTCCAACTGCTGCATGCCCGCCTCGTTCAAGCGACGGCTTTCAGCCAGGTAGTCAAGGTCCTGTACAGCAGCGCAGGCGGCAGCCAGGGCCAGGCTGTTGACGTTAAAGGGCTGGCGCACCCTATTCAGCACATCCGCCACCACCGGAGTCGAAAGGCCGTAACCCACTCGCAAGGCGGCCAGGCCATAGGCCTTGGAGAAGGTCCGCGACACCAGCAGGTTCGGGTAGGCCGCAAGGAAATCCAGGCCGTCCGGCAGATCGCTGCCCTCGGCGTACTCGATATAGGCCTCGTCCAGCACCACCAGCACATGGGCCGGTACGTCCTGAAGAAACTCGTCCAACTCTTCGGCACCGAACCAGGTTCCGGTCGGATTGTTCGGGTTGGCGATGAACACTACGCGGGTTTGCCCATCAATGGCCTTGAGCATCGCCGGCAGATCGTGCCCCCAATTCTTGGCAGGAACCACACGCGCCTGAGCACCAACCGCCTGAGTGACGATAGGGTAGACGGCGAAAGCGTGCTCACTGAACACCGCATTCAAGCCGGGTGCCAGATAGGCACGCGCCACCAGCTCCAGGATATCGTTGGAGCCATTGCCCAGGGTCACCTGGCCGATCTCCACGCCACAGCGTTCGGCTAACAGGGTCTTGAGGGCAAAACCGTTGCCGTCGGGGTAACGGGTCAGCTCGGCCAGCTCATCGCGAATCGCCGCCAACGCCTTGGGGCTGGCGCCCAGCGGGTTTTCGTTGCTCGCCAGCTTGACGATGGTGGCCGGATCGAGGTCCAGCTCACGGGCCAGTTCGTCCACGGGCTTGCCCGGAACGTAAGGCGAAAGTTGTTGCACGCCTGGTTGCGCCAGTGCGAGGAAGTCGCCACTCATTGTTTAAGCCTCAGAGAACCGCTTTTGGGTAGGACCCCAGCACCTTGAGTGCTACGGCTTCCTGACTGATCTTTTCCAGCACACCCTTGACCAATGGATCACGGTGGTGACCAACGAAGTCGATGAAGAACACATAGGTCCATTTGCCACTGCGCGAAGGCCGGGTTTCGATCCGCGTCAGGTCAATACCGTTGTCGTGGAACGGCACCAGCAATTCGTGCAGCGCACCCGGCTTGTTGCTCATCGAGACGATGATCGAAGTCTTGTCGTCGCCGGTCGGCGGCACTTCCTGGCTGCCGATCATCAGGAAGCGCGTGGAGTTGTCCGGACGGTCTTCGATCTTCTCGGCCAGACGGGTCAGGCCGTACAGGCCCGCAGCCATGTCGCCGGCGATCGCCGCCGAGTTCCATTCGCCCTTGACCCGCTTGGCCGCCTCCGCATTGCTGGACACCGCAACGCGCTCGACATTCGGATAATGCGCATCCAGCCACTTGCGGCACTGGGCCAGGGACTGGGCATGGGAATAGATCCGGCTGATGCTGTCGGTCTTGGTGTTCTCGCCCACCAGCAGGTGATGGTGGATGCGCAGCTCGACTTCGCCACAGATCACCATGTCGTGCTCGAGGAAACTGTCGAGGGTGTGGTTGACCGCACCCTCGGTGGAGTTTTCCACCGGCACCACACCGAAGTTCACGGCACCAGCCGCCACTTCGCGGAACACTTCGTCGATCGCCGCCATCGGCTTGCTGATCACGGCGTGGCCGAAGTGTTTCATGGCCGCGGCCTGGGTGAAGGTGCCTTCAGGACCGAGGTAGGCCACTTTCAGCGGTTGCTCCAGGGCCAGGCACGAAGACATGATTTCGCGGAACAGACGCGCCATCTCTTCATTGCCCAGCGGCCCCTGGTTACGCTCCATCACCCGCTTGAGCACCTGGGCTTCACGCTCGGGACGGTAGAACACCGGCACTTCGCCTTCGGCCAGGGAGCCCATCTTGACTCGGGCGACTTCCTGGGCACATCGCGCACGCTCACTGATCAGCTCCAGAACCTTCTCGTCTAGAGCGTCAATGCGCAGGCGCAGGGCCTTGAGTTCTTGCTCAGACATCAGCCGTGTTCCTTCTCGAACTCCGCCATGTAGGCCACCAGCGCATTGACTGCGTTGATGTCCACGGCGTTATAGATGGAGGCGCGCATGCCGCCCACCGAACGGTGGCCCTTGAGGTTCAACAGGCCGCGAGCCTCGGCGCCCACCAGGAACGGCTTGTCCAGACGATCATCGGCCAGACGGAACGGCACGTTCATCCAGGAGCGATCGGTCTTGTTGATCGGGTTGCTGTACAGGCCGCTGGCGTCGATGAAGTCATACAGCGTGCGCTGCTTGGCGTCATTGAGCTTGGCGATGGCTTGCACCCCACCCTGCTCCTTGAGCCATTCGAACACCAGGCCGGACAGGTACCAGGCCAGGGTCGGCGGGGTGTTGTACATCGAGCCGTTGTCTGCCGCGACCTTGTAGTCGAGCATGGTCGGGCACAGTGAGCGGGCGCGCCCCAGCAGGTCTTCGCGAATGATGTTGACCAGGATGCCGCTAGGGCCGATGTTCTTCTGCGCACCGGCGTAGATCATGCCGAAACGGGAGATATCCACAGGGCGCGAGAGGATGTCGGAAGACATGTCGGCTACCAGGGGAACGTCGCCGGTTTCCGGGATCCAGCTGAATTCCAGGCCGCCGATGGTTTCGTTCGGCGCGTAGTGCACGTAGGCCGCGTCTTGCGACAGTTGCCATTCGTTCTGACCGGGAATTGCGAAATAGTCGTAAGGCTTGGCAGTTGCCGCCACATTCACCTGCCCATAGCGGGAGGCTTCTTCAATGGCCTTCTGCGACCAGATACCGGTGTCGATATAGTCGGCCTGGCCGCCTTCTGGCAGCAGGTTCAGTGGAATCTGGGCAAATTGCTGGCTGGCGCCGCCTTGCAGAAACAGCACTTTATAGTTCGAGGGGATATTCAGCAGATCACGCAGATCCTGCTCGGCCTTGGTGGCAATGGAGACGAACTCATCGCTGCGATGACTCATCTCCATGACCGACAGGCCCTTGCCATGCCAATCCAGCAATTCGGCCTGGGCACGCAACAGGACAGCTTCAGGTAGCGCAGCGGGACCTGCGCAGAAGTTATAGGCTCGTTTGCTCACATCCACTCTCGCTATGCATTCACGGTAGCGGACAGAGCAAACACTCTGCCCTGCTACGATTTATTTAGTCTTGCGACTCTTCTTCGCCTGCGGCGTCTGCCTGTTGGCCATCGGCTGCTTCATCCGGATCGGCGGCCGCATCCAGCACGGTGCCTTCGAACTCAGCGCCCTCTTCATCGTCGAACTCGTCGCCCTCGATTTCCGATGGTTCCTGCACCCGCTCCAGGCCCACCAGGGTTTCATCGCTGGCCAGCTTGATCAGGGTCACGCCCTGAGTGTTGCGGCCCAGACTGGAAACCTCATCGACACGGGTACGAACCAGGGTGCCCTGGTCGGAAATCAGCATGATTTCCTCGCCATCCAGCACCTGAACCGCGCCGACCAGACGACCGTTACGCTCGTTGCTGACCATGGCGATAACGCCCTGACCGCCACGCTTGTACTCGGGGAATTCACCGATAGCAGTACGCTTGCCGAAACCACGCTCGGAAGCGGTAAGGATCTGGCTGCCTTCTTCCGGAATCAGCATGGAGATCAGCTTCTGGCCTTCGGCCAGACGCATGCCGCGCACGCCGCGGGCGGTACGGCCCATGGCACGAACGTCGGACTCCTTGAAGCGAGTGACCTTGCCACCGTCAGAGAACAGCATGACTTCGCGCTCGCCATCGGTAATAGCAGCACTGATCAGCACGTCGCCTTCGTCCAGTTCCAGAGCGATCAAACCAACGCTGCGCTGACGGCTGAAGGATTCCAGCGGGGTCTTCTTCACGGTGCCGTTGGCGGTGGCCATGAAGATGTAGTGACCCTGAGTGTATTCCTCTACCGGCAGCATGGTGGTGATGTACTCACCATCATCCAGCGGCAGCAGGTTGACCAGCGGACGACCGCGGGCAGCACGGGAAGCTTCCGGGATTTCGTAGGTTTTCAGCCAGTACACCTTGCCCTTGCTGGAGAACAGCAGCAGCGTGGTGTGGCTGTTGGCGACCAGCAGGTGAGCGATGTAGTCCTCATCCTTGACACCAGTGGCCGACTTGCCTTTGCCGCCACGACGCTGGGCCTGGTACGCAGCCAGCGGTTGGGTCTTGGCATAGCCGCCGTGGGAAATGGTCACTACCCGCTCTTCTTCCGGGATCATGTCGCCCAGGGTCAGGTCGAGGCGGGCATCGAGAATCTCGGTGCGGCGCACGTCGCCGTATTCGGCACGGATCACTTCCAGCTCTTCGCGGATCACTTCCATCAGGCGCGTGGCGCTGTTGAGGATGCGGATCAGCTCGCCGATCTGGTTGAGAATCTCCTGGTACTCGGCCAGCAGTTTTTCATGTTCCAGGCCGGTCAGGCGGTGCAGGCGCAGCTCCAGAATGGCTTGTGCCTGCTCCGGCGACAGGAAGTACTTGCCTTCACGCAGGCCGTACTGCGGATCGAGGTTTTCCGGACGGCAGGAATCTGCACCGGCGCGCTCGACCATGGTCATCACCGCGCTGGACTCCCAAGGGGTGCTGATCAGCGCTTCCTTGGCTTCCGATGGCGTTGGCGAGGCCTTGATCAGGGCAATGACCGGATCGATGTTGGACAGGGCAACCGCCTGGCCTTCGAGGATATGGCCACGCTCACGCGCCTTGCGCAGCTCGAACACGGTACGCCGGGTCACCACTTCACGGCGGTGGCGAACGAAGGCTTCCAGCAGATCCTTGAGGTTGAGGATCCGCGGACGGCCGTCGATCAGCGCCACGATGTTGATGCCGAACACCGCCTGCAACTGGGTCTGGGCGTAGAGGTTGTTGAGGATCACCTCCGGCACTTCGCCACGGCGCAGCTCGATGACCACGCGCATGCCGTCCTTGTCGGACTCGTCGCGCAGCTCGGTGATGCCTTCGAGCTTCTTCTCTTTCACCAGCTCGGCGATCTTCTCGATCAGACGGGCCTTGTTCAGCTGATAAGGCAGCTCGGTGATGACGATCTGCTGGCGGCCACCGACCTTGTCGATGTCTTCGATGATCGAGCGGGCGCGCATATAGATGCGGCCACGGCCGGTGCGATAGGCCTCGATGATGCCTTCGCGACCGTTGATGATCGCCGCGGTCGGGAAGTCCGGGCCGGGGATGTACTGCATCAGCTCGTCGACAGTCAGCTCGGGATTGTCGATCAGCGCCAGGCAACCGTCGATGACTTCACCGAGGTTGTGCGGCGGAATGTTGGTCGCCATGCCCACGGCGATACCGCTGGAACCGTTGACCAGCAGGTTGGGGATCTTGGTCGGCATGACCGCCGGGATCATCTCGGTGCCGTCGTAGTTCGGCACCCAGTCCACGGTTTCCTTGTGCAGGTCGGCCAGCAGCTCGTGCGCCAGCTTGGTCATGCGCACTTCGGTGTATCGCATGGCCGCCGCGTTGTCGCCGTCGACCGAACCGAAGTTACCCTGGCCGTCTACCAGCAGGTAGCGCAGGGAGAATGGCTGGGCCATACGAACGATGGTGTCGTACACCGCGGTATCACCGTGGGGGTGATACTTACCGATCACGTCACCGACAACACGGGCAGATTTCTTGTACGGCTTGTTCCAGTCGTTACCGAGCTCGCTCATCGCGTACAGCACACGCCGGTGCACGGGCTTCAAGCCATCGCGCGCATCAGGCAGTGCCCGCCCGACAATCACGCTCATCGCGTAGTCGAGGTAGGACTGTTTCAGCTCGTCTTCGATATTGACCGGGAGGATTTCTTTGGCCAGTTCGCCCATGAGAAGCCTGATTCCTTTTTCTGGTGAAACTTCGTCACATCCATATGGGACGAACGAAGCTCGCCGCTGCAGGCCTAGTGCCATGCACCGACTTACGACAAATCAACAAGTTATGCCATGGATTTGCGCAGTAAAGGCAGCCGCATCGGACCGCCTTGGAAACCGCCGGATGTTATCACAATCGCCGCCACGCACCTATCCCCCTGATGGGCATGGAGCATAGTTAGTTGACCGGTGACAGCCTGATAAGGCACCTGAGAAGCTCAGAGGCCAAATTCGTACCCGTGCAGGTGGTTTTTACTGACTTGGCCGTCGCCCAGGGAAGCAATAATCGAGCGCTTCCCTGCCACCACATCAATGCAAGCGCTTGCGGCACATCAATTGCGCCATCTTGGCGCTGTCCGGACGCTCCACAATGCCCTTTTCCGTGACGATGGCATCGATCAGATCGGCCGGCGTGACATCGAACACCGGATTGAAGGCCTCGACCTGCGCCCCGACAGGCGTGCCGCCGAGTTCCAGCAGTTCGCTTGCCTCACGCTCTTCAAGGGTGATGTCCTCGCCACTGGCCAGGCTCATGTCGATGCTCGAGCTGGCGGCCACCACCATGAAGCGCACACCGTGGTGCATGGCATTGACCGCCAGCTGGTAGGTGCCGATCTTGCTCGCTATATCGCCATTGGCGGTGATTCGGTCGGCGCCGACGACCACCCAGGTCACGCCCTTGGTCTTCATGATGTGCGCGGCAGCGGCGTCGGCATTCAGGATCACCGGAATGCCTTCGTTGGCCAGCTCCCAGGCAGTCAGCCGCGAACCCTGCAACCAGGGCCGGGTTTCATCGACATACACACGCTCCACCATGCCTTCCAGCCAGGCGCCGCGAACCACTCCCAGCGCCGTGCCGAAACCGCCAGTGGCCAGGGCACCGGTATTGCAATGAGTCAACAGCGCCTGCGGATTGCCCTGATGCCGACGGATCAGGTCCACGCCCAGTTGCGCCATGGTCAGGTTGGCCTCGCGATCGCTCTCATGGATCGCCAGCGCCTCGGCTTCCAGGGCAGCCAGCGGATCGGCATGCTCCTTGACCCGCTCCAGGCGCTCGCGCATGCGATTCAGGGCCCAGAACAGATTGACCGCCGTAGGACGCGAGCCCACCAGCAAGGCAAAGTCCTCCTCCAGGGCTGCGACCCAGTCGCCACCAGCGGCGAAACGCATCCGCGCCGCCAGGACCACGGCATAGGCGGCACTGATGCCAATGGCTGGGGCTCCGCGCACCACCATCGAACGAATGGACTCGGCCACCTCGGCAGCACTGTGATGGGCGATCCAGGTTTCCTCGAAGGGCAGAGCCCGCTGATCGAGCAGATACAGAGCGCTATCTCGCCAATCAATGGCCTTGACCTTCTCCGCAGCCAACAGACGATCGCGCATCCCTCACCCCGCACTCATGAACAAAAGCCGCCGATTATAGCGATCCCCCTGCCAGGACGCTCGGGTATACTTCGCCATCCTTTATATAAAGCTCTGGACCGATATTCGATGCCGAACCATCACGCTGCGCTTGACCTGCTGCTGCTACCGACCTGGTTGGTACCGGTGGAGCCAGCCGGCGTTGCCCTCAAGGATCATGGCCTGGGAATCCGCGATGGCCGCATCGCCTTCATCGGCCCGCGGGCCGACGCCCTGAAGTACCCGGCCAGCGAAATCCGCGAGTTGCCCGACATGTTGCTGGGCCCGGGCCTGATCAACGCCCACGGGCATGCGGCCATGACCCTGTTTCGCGGGCTGGCCGATGACCTGCCGCTGATGACCTGGCTGGAGAACCACATCTGGCCCGCCGAAGCCAAGTGGGTGGACGAGGCCTTTGTCCGGGACGGCACGGACCTGGCCATCGCCGAACAGATCAAGGGCGGCATCACTTGCTTCTCCGACATGTATTTCTTCCCCAAGGTCGCCAGCGAGCGGGTCCACAACAGCGGCATCCGCGCGCAGATCGCCCTGCCGATCCTCGATTTCCCGATCCCCGGCGCCCACGACGCCGACGAGGCCATCCGCCAGGGCGTGGAGCTGTTCGGCGAACTCAAGCATCACCCACGGATCAAGATCACTTTCGGCCCTCATGCACCCTACACCGTCGGCGACGAAAACCTGGAAAAAATTCGGATGATCGCCGAAGAACTCGACGCCTCGATCCATATGCATGTGCATGAAACAGCCTTCGAGGTGCAGCAGTCCCTGGAGCAGCGCGGCGAACGGCCGCTGGCTCGCCTGGCCAGGCTAGGCCTGCTGGGCCCGCGCTTCCAGGCCGTTCATATGACCCAAATCAGCGATGACGACCTGGCTTTACTGGTAGAAACCAACACCAGCGTCATTCACTGTCCGGAATCCAACCTGAAACTGGCCAGCGGCTTCTGTCCGGTGGAGCGACTGTGGCAGGCCGGGATCAATGTTGCCGTGGGCACCGATGGCGCGGCCAGCAACAACGATCTGGACCTGCTGGGCGAAACCCGCACCGCGGCCCTGCTGGCCAAGGCCGTGGCCGGCTCGGCAACCGCGCTGGACGCCCACCGCGCCTTGCGCATGGCCACCCTCAATGGCGCCAGGGCCATGGGCCTGGAGAATGAAGTCGGCTCCCTGGAAATCGGCAAGGCCGCGGACCTGGCGGCCTTCGACCTTTCTGGGTTGGCCCAGCAACCGATTTACGATCCAGTGTCGCAATTGATCTATGCCAGCGGCCGGGACTGTGTGAAGCACCTGTGGGTTGCCGGCAAGCAGTTGCTCGATGACCGCCGCCTGACCCGCATGGATGAACAGCAGCTTGGCGAAACCGCCCGCGGCTGGGGCCGGCGCATCAGCGGCCACACCCAATAACCCGGGCCTTGAGCAGCAGCTTGAGGCCCTACAGAGAATTCTTTAGCTTTGGAGCATTACCCATGAGCAACGTCGACCACGCTGAAATCGCCAAGTTCGAAGCCCTGGCCCACCGCTGGTGGGACCGCGAAAGCGAGTTCAAACCCCTGCACGACATCAACCCGCTGCGGGTCAACTGGATCGACGAGCGCGTCGGCCTGGCAGGCAAGAAGGTACTCGACGTTGGCTGTGGCGGCGGCATCCTCAGCGAGGCCATGGCTCAACGTGGCGCCACCGTGACCGGCATCGACATGGGTGAAGCCCCCCTGGCCGTGGCGCAGTTGCACCAGCTGGAGTCGGGCGTGAACGTCGAGTACCGGCAGATCACCGCCGAGGCCCTGGCCGAGGAAATGCCCCAGCAGTTCGACGTCGTCACCTGCCTGGAAATGCTCGAGCACGTCCCGGATCCTTCGTCGGTGATTCGCGCCTGCTTCCGCATGGTCAAGCCCGGCGGCCAGGTGTTCTTCTCCACCATCAACCGCAACCCGAAGGCCTATCTGTTCGCCATCATCGGCGCGGAATACATCATGAAGCTGCTGCCTCGCGGCACCCATGACTTCAAGAAGTTCATCCGCCCTTCGGAGCTCGGCGCCTGGAGCCGTTCCGCCGGCCTGACCGTCAAGGACATCATCGGCCTGACCTACAACCCGCTGACCAAGCACTACAAGCTGGCATCGGACGTGGACGTCAACTACATGATCCAGACCCTGCGAGAGGAGTGAGACATGGCCATCAGAGCCGTTCTTTTCGATATGGATGGCACCCTGCTCGACACCGCACCGGACTTTATCGCGGTCTGCCAGGGGATGCGCCGTGACCGCGGCCTGCCACCGATCGCCGACCAGCACATTCGCGACGAAATCTCCGGCGGTGCCCGAGCCATGGTGGCCGTGACCTTTTCCATGGACCCCGAGTCCCCGGGCTTCGAGGAATTGCGCCTGGAGTTTCTCGAGCGCTACCTGGCGCACTGCGCAGTGCACAGCCGGCTCTTCGACGGCATGGCCGAGTTGCTGGCCGATATCGAGAAAGCCAACCTGGTCTGGGGCGTGGTGACCAACAAGCCGCTGCGCTTCGCCGAGCCGATCATGCAGCAGTTGGGGCTGGCCGAGCGCTCGGCGCTGCTGATCTGCCCCGACCACGTGAAGCGCAGCAAGCCCGATCCCGAGCCGTTGATCCTGGCATGCAAGATGCTCGACCTGGATCCGTCCACCGTGCTGTTCGTCGGTGATGACCTGCGAGACATCGAATCCGGCCGCGATGCCGGCACCAAGACCGCCGCCGTGACCTATGGCTACATCCATCCGGATGACAACCCCCGCCATTGGGGCGCCGACGTAGTGGTCAGCCATCCGCTGGAACTGCGCCAGGTGCTGGATAACGCATTGTGCAGCTGCTGAGCCGCGGGATTTCCGGCTGACTGCCGGGAACGATCCAATTTCTGTTGAGGCCTTTTATGTTTGATTACTCCGCTCGCCCTGAATTGCTCAAGGACCGGGTCATCCTGGTCACCGGCGCTGGCCGCGGCATTGGTGCCGCCGCCGCCAAGACCTTCGCCGCCCATGGCGCCACCGTGCTCCTGCTGGGCAAGACCGAAGCCAACCTGAGCGAGGTGTACGACGCCATCGAAGCCGCCGGACACCCGCAGCCCGCAGTGATCCCGTTCAACCTGGAAACTGCCCTGCCGCACCAGTACGACGAGCTGGCAGCGATGATCGAAACCGAATTCGGCCACCTCGACGGCCTGCTGCACAATGCCTCGATCATTGGCCCCCGCACACCGCTGGAGCAGCTGTCCGGGGAAAACTTCATGCGGGTGATGCAAGTCAACGTCAACGCCATGTTCATGCTGACCAGCACCCTGCTGCCGCTGCTCAAACTGTCCCAGGACGCCTCGGTGGTCTTCACCTCCAGCAGCGTCGGACGCAAGGGCCGCGCCTATTGGGGGGCCTATGGCGTGTCCAAGTTCGCCACCGAAGGCCTGATGCAAACCCTGGCCGACGAACTGGACAGCGTGGCTCCGGTTCGCGCCAACAGCATCAACCCCGGCGCCACCCGCACCAGCATGCGAGCCCAGGCCTACCCGGGTGAGAACCCCAGCAACAACCCGGCACCGGAAGACATCATGCCGGTCTATCTGTACCTGATGGGCCCGGACAGTGCTGGAATCAACGGCCAGGCCTTCGACGCTCAATAAACAGCCTCCCGTTCGTCGCGACGGAATACCGTCGCGACACCTCCGCGCCATTCGCCACTCCTGGATTTGCTGCCAAACAAATGTCATTGGTCGGCAGAAGAGTTTCTGTGAAAAATCCAACCAATTGAATTAGAACAACTTTTATCGTGATGAACCGAATGGCACGAGTTTCGCTCTAAAAACACTCAATACACAGTGCATTGACACTGTGAAAAACGGCATGCGCCGAGGGCTTTAAGGCCAAAGGCGAAGCGGCATAAAATAGGCGCGAAAGTCCTAAGGGGCTGATGGAACAGTACGACGCGCAGCTCTGAGCCGCTCTCACCCAGGCAGTAAGTCCGTACACAGTGCCCAGGGGGCTCACGCTCAGATGAAAACACCGACCCAGACCAACGCAATTGACTTTGACAGCGCCAAATTGCAACGCCTGGGCTTTGGCCAGCAGTCACCGCTGATCAGGCAGCCCGTCAGCCTCGGACAATTGCGTCAGCAACTGGGGCTGCAGTTGCAGACCAGCCTTGAGCCGCAACGTATCCTCGGCCTGTTCTTTCGTGAAGTGCAGCGCCTGGTCCCCCTCGACGCCCTGCATTACCGCCATGCCCCCAGCGACCTGCGCCTGGAATTCGGCCAGCGCGGCCATCACTCCATCAGCTACAGCCTCAGCCATGAAGGCGAACCCATGGGCGAGCTGATTTTCCGCCGCAACCAACGCTTCAGCGACACCGAACAGGGTTACCTGGAATCACTGCTGTCGACCTTGCTGTACCCGATGCGCAATGCCCTGCTGTACCGCGCCGCGACCCGCAGCGCCCTGCGGGACCCGCTGACCGATACTGGCAATCGCATTGCCATGGACCAGACCCTGCAGCGGGAAATCGAAATGGCTCGCCGCCACTTGTTGCCGTTGTCGCTGCTGATGCTGGACATCGATCACTTCAAGCGCATCAACGATAGCCACGGCCACAGCACCGGCGATGAAGTGCTCAAGGCCGTTGCTGCCGCGATCAAGGGGCAACTGCGCAATGTGGACATGGTGTTTCGCTATGGCGGGGAAGAGTTCCTGATCCTGCTCTCCAATACCGGACGCGACGCTGCGGCAATGGTGGGGGAGCGCCTGCGCCATGCTGCCCAGGCAAACGAGTACTGGGCCGATGGCGACCTGATCGAACTCACCGTAAGCCTGGGCTGCTCGACCTTGTTGCCAGGAGAGTCGGCTGAGAGCCTGTTGCGACGCGCTGACAGTGCGCTGTACGTGGCCAAGCGCGAAGGACGCAATCGCCTGGCAATGGCGGGCTGAGCACAGAACCGCGCCCACCATGCCCGTCACTCACGGGCCATCCCATCACCACAAGCGCTTGCCGCTTGTGGCAATCCCCCCGGTACAACCCCGGCCTAGCCCTCTGCCAGCGCCAGGCGCTCGCGGGTAACCGTGGTTTTTTCCTGCTGCATGCAACGCTCAAGGAACAGGTACATGTAGTCATAGCTCTTGCAGATGGCCTGGCGCAGTTCAACCTGCAGGGCTTTGCTCGGGTTCAACCCCGCCAGGGTGACGATGATTTCCAGCGCTTCCCAGGGGTGGGCATCATCGTACTGGGCGTGCATCTTCAGCCATTTCATGGCGCGCTTGCGGTCTTCCTCTGGGAACGCCGCAGCATAGATCCCGTTGGAGCAGACCAGGGCCGACCATTCGCCCGTCGCCCCTTCGATGGCGTAGTTGGTGGCAGCAATGGCCACGATCAGCGAATCCGCTGAACTGGTGTGCCAGCACCAGTGGCTCAGTGCATGCAGCTCGGGCGGCACTTGCTGGGCTTGCAGGTCCTCCAGGGTCACGCCGTGGGCCCGACTCCAATGCACCCAGTAATCGGCGTGATTGAGCTCGACGCGGATATTGCGCATCAGCCAACGGCGCGCCATGTCTTCGCCTGGGTGGCGGGCAAAACGGGTCTTGGTCAGGTTCTGTGCCATGTACAGGGCAAACTGCTCAACCACCGGCCAGCCGCCGATCAGGTACTGGCGCATGACTTTGGCGCTGAGCTTGTTATCACGCATGCGCTGGTACAGCTCATGCTCCACCACACGGCGCTTGCTCTCGCTGCAGTCCTGAATCAATTGCTGGGTCCAGGCGGGATAGCTGGCAGCTTCCATGAGCGGGCCGGTTCGGCTGAATGTGTCGATCACTGTCGGGCTCCTTTTGATTGTGATGTGCGGATCCAAAAGAGGTTTCAACGGAACGTGCCGGGCGCCTTGAACAGCAGGGGCTGTGGCCGTACAGGTCGACACTGCAAGCTGTCACAGGTGAACAATTGCGGGCGTTCAATTATGTAGCCTTGAGCATAATCCACGCCGATTTCGAGCAATGCCTGCTCGATCTGCGGTGTTTCAACAAACTCGGCAATCGTGCGCTTACCCATGACATGCCCGATGTGGTTGATGACCTCGACCATGGCGCGGTTAATCGGGTCGTCCAGCATATCCTTTACGAAACTTCCATCGATCTTGAGGAAGTCTACAGGCAAATGTTTGAGATAAGCGAACGACGACATTCCCGCGCAAAAGTCGTCCAGAGAGAAGTGACAACCTAAACCCTTGAGTTCATTTATAAAACGGATCGCGCTGCCCAAATTGGCAATTGCACTGGTTTCAGTAATTTCAAAACAGATCATCTTCGGCGGCACGCCATAGGCGACAAACTGCTCCCGCAGGAAGTCGAGAAACTCATCATCACCGATGGTGATGCCGGACAGGTTGATCGCGCACATGGCCATTGGCCCTTCGCGGCCTTCGGCGATGCACTGGGCAACGATCTTGAATACGTTCTGCACCACCCAGCGATCCAGGGAGGTCATCAGGCCATAACGCTCCGCCGCCGGAATGAAGCTGTCCGGCAAGATCATCCGACCGGCCTCGTCATGCAGCCGCAGAAGGATCTCTACATGCCCGCCGTCACGCTCGACATGCCCCAGGGCGGTGATTTCCTGGGAATACAGGCAGAAACGATTCTCCTCCAGGGCCATGTGCAGGCGCTGGACCCAGGCCATTTCGCCGAAACGCAGGGAAAGCTCAGAGTCGTCGGCATGGTAGACCTGAACCCGGTTGCGCCCCTTCTCCTTGGCCATGTAGCAGGCCATATCCGCTGCCCGCAGCGACGCTTCGAGGGTGGTCGGGGTATGGGCTATGTGTACCAGGCCAATACTCACGGTGGTCACGAAGGGCCGCCCCTTCCAGACAAAATGCAGGTTCTGCACGGTCTGGCGCAGCCCCTCGGCAATCTTCTCCGCAGCCTCGGGCGAGCAGTTCTCCAGGAGAATGCCGAACTCGTCCCCGCCCAGTCGGGCCAGTGTGTCGCTTTCGCGCAGGCCCGATTGCAGCAGCGCACAGATATGGCGCAGCAATTCATCACCGGCAGCATGCCCGCAGGTGTCGTTGACCAGCTTGAACTGATCGAGATCGAGGAACATCAGTGCATGCCTGGCCGGCTGACGAGCCAACCCATTCAGGGCCTGCTCAAGGCGGAACTCGAATTCCCGACGGTTGGCCAGGCCGGTCAGCGCATCATGGGTCGCCTGCCAGGAAAGATTGGCGATGTACTGCCGCTCCTGGGTCATGTCATGCAGCACCAGTACCGTCCCGCTGACTTTCCCGGCATTGCGGATCGGTGCCCCCACCAGGGTCACCGAAACCGTACTGCCGTCCAGGCGCTGGATCAGCTTGGAATGCTCGCTGCCCCCGCTGAGCTCACCGTTGAGAATGTGCTCGATCAGGGTAAAGCCGTCGGCCTGGGCATTTTCATCCAGCAGGTTGAACAAGGCCGCCAGGGGCAACCCCACCGCCTGCTCGGCCTTCCAGCGGGTCAGCTCTTCCGCGGCCGGGTTCATGTAGGCAATGGCGCCTTCGACGTCCGTGGTGATCACCCCGTCGCCGATGGACTGCAAGGTGATCTGCGCCCGCTCCTTCTCCAGTTGCAGGGCATCGGCAAAGGCATGGCGCTGGGCGAGCAACTTGTGGGTGCGCAGCAACGCCAGGGCAATCAGGATCAGCGCGGTGGCGAGGTTGGTGATCAGCAGCAACCGCAGGATGACCCGCGAACCTTCGCCCAGGGCATCGCTGAACGCCTTGGCGGCTGGAGTGACACCGTCGTTGATGGCAAAGATCTCGCTCTTCCAGCGCTGCAGATCGGCCTCGCTGGCGCTGTTGCTGCTGATCCCCTGATGCATCTCCCGAGCCACGGTGTCGAGCTGCAGCAAGTAGCTGTCACCCACGGTCCAGCGATCGATCGCCTTCTCCAGGTAGCTGAAGTGACGAAAATTGAGGTAGAGCCAGATCAGGCTGGAAACATCGTCGGGATGATTGCCCCCCTTGAGGATGCCCAGGCGCGCAGCCTCCAGGTCCGGTGGCTGGCTGTCCAGGGCTACCCGCAGCTCATGCCCGCCCTGGGGCACTGCTATTGCGTTCTGATACTTGAGGAAAGTGCCTTCGTCGCGGCTGTCGGCATAGAGATTGAGGTAGTAGATGGCGTCTTTCTGGCCTTTGGACCACAGGCTTTCACCGGCAACATAACCACGCACCGCCGAGAGTACGTACAGGCTGAGGCCACCTAACAGCGCTTGAAATAACACCACGGCGATAAAGGGCCAGACGATGCCCAACAACCGCGGCGTTGTGAAAGTCCGCTTTTGCTTCATGAGGGTCCTTGCTTGCGCACTGCCAAATAAACACCCAGTAGTTCCGCCTCAGACAGCAGAGATTAGGCTAATTTCCACGGGTCGGGCGCCGGGCGAACAGCCGCCGGATCAGCCCTCCAGGAACAAACGGCCGCCCTCTCGCGCCAAACGGTTTTTGTCCCAGGAAATTCAAGCACTAAGCACAGAAAGCCGGACAAAACTCAAGACTATCGAACCTGCTGCAAATGCCCGTAAAGCTTGGCGTAAAGCCCGCCGTCAGCAATCAGCTGCTGGTGGTCGCCATCTTCGGCAATCTGCCCGCCATCGAACACCAAAACCCGGTCGGCCTGTTTTACCGCCGAGAGTCGATGAGCAATGATCAGCGTAGTGCGCCCCTGCAGGAAACGGGTCAGCGCCTGATGCAGGTTGTATTCGGTGGCGGCGTCCAGGGCGGACGTGGCCTCGTCGAGAATCACCACTTTGGGCTCGGCCAACACCATGCGCGCAATGGCCAGGCGCTGGCGCTGGCCGCCTGACAGACGTACGCCGGAACGACCGACCACACTGTCCAGCCCCTGGGGCAAGGCACGTACGGTCGCGTCCAGTTGGGCGATTTCCAGGGCCTGCCAGCAGGCAGTGTCGCTGCGTTCGCGCCCCATGGTCAGGTTGGCGCGGATGGTGTCATTGAACAACGCAGGGTGCTGCAGCACCACGGCGACGTTTTCCCGCACGGTCTCCAGGCCGATCTCCTGCTGGGTCGAGCCGCCAAACCGGATCGTGCCGGACTGCGGCGTGTACAACCCCAGCAACAACTGCACCAGAGTGCTTTTGCCGCCGCCGCTGGCCCCGACGATCGCCACCTTCTCGCCCGGGGCAATGGACAGGTTCATGTTGTCGAGCACCCGCTCGTCGCCATAGCCGAAGCTCAGGCCACGGACCTCGATACCGACGGTTTCCCGGCCGAGGAACGGGTCCACGCCGCCTTGGTATTGCGGTTCATCGGCACGCGCCAGCAACTCGTTGATCCGGGTCAGGGCCCCGCCCGCCGCGTAATAGGCGTATTGCAGGTTCAGCAGCTGCTCCACCGGGCCGATCATGAACCACAGGTAGCTGAACACTGCCAGCATCTGGCCGATGGACAGGTCGGAGAACAGCACCGTGAGCATCGCTGCGGCGCGAAAGATGTCGATGCCGAACTGGAACAGCAGGCCACTGGCCCGGCCCGAGGCGTCGCTTTTCCACTGCGAGGCCACCGCGTAGTCACGGACTTCCTCGGCGCGCCGGCCCAGGCGACCGAGGAAAAACCCCTGGCGATTACCGGCACGAATTTCCTGGATAGCCTCCAGGGTTTCGGTCAGGGCCTGGGTAAAGCGCGAGGTGCTGTCATTTTCCAGCTTCTTCAGGTGCTTGACCCGCTTGCCCAGCTGCACCGTGGCAAAGATCACCAGCGGGTTGAACAGCAGGATCAGCAAGGCCAGCTTCCAGTGCATCCACATCAGGATCCCGGCCGTGCCTACCAGGGTCAGCATCGCCACCAGGAAACGACTGAGGGTTTCACCGACGAACTTGTCCAGGGTGTCCAGGTCGGTGACCAGGTGCGTGGTGACCGTGCCCCCACCCAGGCTTTCGTACTCGCCAAGGGAAATGCGTTTGAGCCGCTCGATCAGGCGCACACGAATGCGATAGACGATGTCCTTGGCCAGGCCGGCGAACAGCCGGGCCTGGACCACGTTGAACACCAGGGCCGAGCACCGCAGGATCAGGGTCACCAGGAGCATCAGCCCGATATAGCCGGCAGCGCTTTGCCAGCCTGCCGGCAGAAAGCGATTCATCACCTGCAGCGCCGCATCGCCATGCCCCAGCAACACTTCGTCCACCAGCAAGGGCAGCAACAGCGGAATCGGCACACTGCACAAGGTCGCCAGCACCGCTACGCCGTTGGCAATCCACAGGGCTTTCTTGTGATGAAGGGCCAGGCGGCGGATTTCCGCCCAGCTCAGGCGATCGACAATCTTGGCAGGCGCACCTGAATCGACCGGCTCAGGCACAGGCGGCGCGCTCCAGCCAGCGCCCCAGCAGTGGCGACAACTCATCCAACGGTTGGTAGCCGTTGGTCAACAACGCCAACTGGCCATTGCGTTCTGCCAGCAAGGTGGGGAACCCGGCAATCCCCAGGTCCTGGACCCAGGTGAAGTCCGCGGCCGTGGCCGCATGCTGCTCGGCACGGTCGAACGCCTCGGCGAATTCGATGCGCGGCACCCCGGCCTGCTCTGCCAACTCCACCAGCACACTGGCCAGGGTGACGTCGCGACCTTCGACGTAGAACGCCCGCTGGATCAGCCCCAGCAGCTTCCACGCACAATCGGGCGCCAGGCCGCGGGCGGTGACAATCGCCCGGCAAGCCGGCTCGGTGTCATAGACAAAGCCATCGGGCAAGGCGCCTTCGAAATTGAACGGCTGGCCGGTGGCCTGATGCACCGCCTGCCAGTGCTCGAGAATATAGCGTCGGGTGTTAGGCTCCAGCGCCGCGCCACTGCCGGTGCGCAAGCCTCCCACCACCAGGTGCAGCTCGACCCCGGCGGCCTGGGCCTGCTCCGCCAGAGCCTGGGCCACGGGGGCGAACCCCCAGCACCATGAACACATCGGGTCCATCACATAGAGCAGGCGGGCAGACATGGCTCAAGCCTCGGAAGATGATTGCTTGTAGTTGAAACCAATCGGGTGCGGCATGTTGCGGGCCTTGGCCAACTCGATCTGCTTCTGGCGGTCGATGGCACTGCGACGGGTCTTTTCGCTCAATTTGTCCCAACAATGGGGACAACTGATACCCGGCACGTAGTGCTCGGATGCACGATCCTCGACACTCACCGGAGTGCGGCAGGCATGACATTGATCGTAGTCGCCTTCGCTCAGGTCGTGGCGAACAGTGACGCGGTTATCGAACACAAAGCAGTCGCCCTGCCATTTGCTCTCTTGCTGCGGCACCTCTTCGAGGTACTTGAGGATGCCACCCTTGAGGTGAAACACCTCGTCGAAGCCTTCGCTGAGCATGTAGCTCGAAGCCTTCTCGCAACGGATGCCGCCGGTGCAGAACATCGCCACTTTCTTGTGCTTGCTCGGGTCGAAATGGGCCTTGATGTAGTCCGGGAACTCGCGAAAGCTGGTGGTTTTCGGGTCGATCGCACCTTCGAAGGTGCCGATGGACACCTCATAGTCGTTACGAGTATCGATCAACAGCACTTCCGGGTCGCTGATCAGGGCATTCCAGTCCTGGGGCTCGACGTAGGTCCCGACCTTCTTGTTGGGGTCGACGCCGGGCACGCCCAGGGTCACGATCTCTTTTTTCAGCTTGACCTTGGTGCGGTAGAAGGGCTGCTCGTCGCAGTACGACTCTTTATGGTCGATGTCGACCATGCGCGCATCGTTTTTCAACCAGGCCAGCAGGCCATCGATGCCTTCACGTGTGCCGGACACGGTGCCGTTGATGCCTTCTTCGGCGATCAGCAAGGTGCCCTTGATGCCGTTGTCGAGCATCGCCTGCAACAGGGGCTCGCGCAGGCTGACGTAATCTTCGAGGGTGACGAACTTATACAGTGCCGCCACGACAATGGGTTGTGTCATGGGTAATCTCCAGGTGGCTACCCTCGCAAAGGGTGAACCGGATGCAAAAAAACGCGCCGGCATAAGCGGCGCGTTGCGATTGTAACAGGAAGGCAGCTTCCAGCTCCAAGCTTCAAGCGGCAAGCCGAACACCAAGGAGTGTTACGGCCAGCCACGGGCGACTACTAGTGCCCACCTCCGGCGCAGGTCGGCGAGGCCGGGGCCGCACCGATCTTCGACCACTCTTGCGGTGTATAGGTGTGCAGCGCCAAGGCATGGAACTGGCTCATCAGCTCACCCAGGGTGGCGTAGACCTTCTGATGGCGCTTGACGCTGTTGAGGCCTTCGAACTGCTCGCTGACCAGCACCGCCTTGTAGTGGGTTTCCTGGCCACGGCTGTGCATGTGGCTTTCATCCAGCACTTGCAGGTGCTCGGGCTGCAACGCCCCCAGCGCCGATTCGATACGTTGTTGCATGGTCATTGCAGGCTCCGCTTACTTCTTCTTCGCAGGTGCTGCTTTAGGCTCGAGCTCGGCGGTCATGTCGGCCAGCAGCTTGTTCACCACAGGTACTGCACTTTCCAGCTTGCCCTGGGTCATCTGCGCCGATTGCTGGGTCAGCTGGGGCATTTTCTCCAGGACTTTCTTGCCCAGTGGCGACTGGTAGAAGGCGACCAAGTCCTTGAGCTCGGACTCGCTGAAATTGCTGGTGTAGAGCTTGACCATGTCCGGTTTCAGCTTGTTCCAGCCAATGGCCTGGTCCAGGGCGGCGTTGGCCTTGGCCTGGTAGGTTTCCAGCAGGGCACGCTTGGATTCCGGGGCCTTGGTCTGCTCGAAACGCTGGGCGAACATTTGCTGCACTTGCATGTACACCGGAGTACCGAGCTTGTCCGCATGGGCCAGGGTCAGGAAGGCCTCGGCACTGGCGTTGTGGCTGGCGGTATCGGCAAGAACCTGGCCGCTGGCACATACCAGAACAACCGCGGTACAGATGGCACGAAAACGGGTCATCGAGTTTCCTTTATCTAGCAGGCGAGGTAGAACCCCAAGGGCGCCCATTCTGCGCCTATTAATCCGCGTCCCTCAACCCCACCCCCGGACACCTCGCGGTTTTGCCCGCCCCCCCGGGGAAATATCCCCTTCAGGGAACCCCTGCCCCGGATCACGGCCTAAACTGGCCAGTCAGACTTGGAGGATTGCCACGATGAATCGAATCGAAACCGACAGCCTGGGCCAGGTTGAAGTCCCGGAAGAAGCCTATTGGGGTGCACAGACCCAACGCTCGCTGGTCAACTTCGCCATCGGCAACGAGCGCATGCCCCTGTCGGTGCTGCATGCCCTGGCACTGATCAAGAAGGCCGCCGCCCGGGTCAACGACCGTAATGGCGATGTGCCCGCCGATATCGCCCGGCTGATCGAACAAGCCGCCGATGAAGTCCTGGCAGGCGAACATGACGATCAGTTTCCCCTGGTGGTGTGGCAAACCGGCAGCGGCACCCAGAGCAACATGAACGTCAACGAAGTGCTTGCCGGGCGCGCCAATGAACTGGCGGGCAACCCCCGGGGCGGCAAGACCCCGGTGCACCCCAACGACCACGTCAACCGCTCGCAGAGCTCCAACGACTGTTTCCCCACCGCCATGCACATTGCTGCGGCCCAGGCCGTGCAATTCCAGCTGTTGCCGGCCATCACCGAACTGTCCGGCGGACTGGCGGAACTGGCGGCTCGGCACATGAAGCTGGTGAAGACCGGGCGCACCCACATGATGGACGCCACCCCCATCACCTTCGGCCAGGAGGTATCGGCCTTCATCACTCAGCTGGCGTACGCCGAGCGGGCCATTCGCAGCGCCCTGCCAGCGGTGTGTGAACTGGCCCAGGGCGGGACCGCGGTGGGGACCGGGCTGAACTCGCCCCACGGCTTCGGCGAGGCAATCGCCGCCGAACTGGCCGCCCTTTCCGGCCTGCCGTTCGTCACCGCGCCGAACAAGTTCGCCGCCCTGGCCGGTCATGAGCCCCTGACCACCCTGTCCGGTGCCCTGAAGACCCTCGCGGTGAGCCTGATGAAAATCGCCAACGACCTGCGCCTGCTGGGCTCGGGCCCAAGGGCCGGGCTGGCGGAGGTGCGCCTGCCGGCCAACGAACCTGGCAGTTCGATCATGCCCGGCAAGGTCAACCCGACCCAATGCGAAGCCTTGTCGATGCTTGCCTGCCAGGTCATGGGCAACGACGTGACCATAGGTTTCGCCGCCAGCCAGGGCCACCTGCAGTTGAACGTGTACAAGCCGGTGATCATTCACAACCTGCTGCAATCGATCCGCCTGTTGGCCGATGGCTGCAGCAACTTCCAGCAGCATTGCATTGCCGGACTGGAACCTGACCCGGTGCAGATGGCCGAGCACCTGGAGCGAGGCCTGATGTTGGTGACCGCGCTCAACACCCATATCGGCTACGACAAGGCCGCCGAGATCGCCAAGAAGGCCTACGCCGAGAACCTGACCCTGCGCGAGGCCGCGCTGGAATTGGGCTACCTGACCGACGAGCAGTTCGATGCCTGGGTCCGCCCGGAGAACATGCTGGAGGCCGGAAAGCAGAGTTGAGGCGACCGTGTCTCGCCGGCAGCCATTGCCTGCACAGTGACAGCGCTTGTGCAGGAGCCGGTTTGCCAGAGCCTCTCAACCCACCGCAATACGCTGGCGCCGGGCCTTGAGCCCGGCCATCAGCGAGGGGCCCAACGCGGTCAGCGCCGAGCCCAGCACCACCAGCAACGCCCCGCCATAGCCCAGGCCATTGATCTCTTCAGCCTGCACATATTCCGGCCACGCCCAGGCTGCCCAAGCCACTGCGGCAAAGGTCACCAGCGGCGTGATCGCCAGGGTCGCACTGACCCGCGACGCCTCCCAATGGGCCAGGGCCTCGGCAAAGGCGCCATAGGCAACCAGGGTATTGAGGCAGCAGGCGAGCAACAGCCAAGCCTGCAATGGGCTCAACTGCAACGCTTCCATCGGATGCACCCAAGGAGTCAGCAGCAGTGCGCAGGACAGGTAGATCACCATCATCACCTGCAAGGAATTCCATGCGCTCAACAGCTGCTTCTGACCCAGGGCATAAAAGGTCCAGACCGCCGATGCGGCCAGGATGGTCAAGACTCCGGCGGTGTAGTCACTGAGGGATGTCAGCAGTTCGGTCAGGCGCTGATTGAAGAACAGCCCGAAGCCGATCAACAGCACCAGCAGCCCAAGCCCCTGCCCCAGGCTAAAGCGCTCCTTGAACACGAACACACTGGCGACCAGCAGCAGGATCGGCCCCATCTGCACCACCAGTTGCGCAGTGCCAGGGCTCAGCAGGTTAAGGCCCATCAGGTACAGCACATAGTTGCCCACCAGCCCGCAGACCGCGATCGGCACCAGCCAGATGCCTTTGGGGCCGAGCAGGCGCCAGCGGGGCAAGCGCCCCACTGCCGTCAGGTAGAGCAACAGGCAGCCGCCGGACACCATCAGGCGAAACCAGGTCACGGTGACCGGGTCCATCACCAGCAGCACTTGCTTGAGCTTGATCGGCAGGATGCCCCACAGCAACGCGGTCAGTAAGGCGAGAAACAGGCCATAAACCCAGCGACCGGATGAAACGTGCATGCGAACCCCACAATGCTTGACCTGCGAGGTGCGCATTCTATGCCTGCCGTCGGGGCCGACACAGGGACAGTTGGCGACGAAGCGCAATCAGGATTGTGCAGGTCGCAAACGCCACCGCCGGTCCCGCGCAGGAACCGGCCATGGCGCCTGCCGATCAACCTAGCGCACGGCCTCGAACAACCCCGTTGCTCCCATGCCGCCGCCCACGCACATGGTGACGATGCCGTAGCGCAGATTGCGCCGTTGCAACTCACGCACCAGGTGCCCCACCTGGCGCGAACCGGTCATGCCGAACGGGTGGCCGATGGAGATCGAGCCACCGTTGACGTTGTACCTGGCGTTGTCGATTTCCAGGCGATCGCGGGCGTACAGGCACTGGGAAGCAAAAGCCTCGTTGAGCTCCCACAGGTCGATATCAGCGACGCGCAGGCCCTTGGCCTTGAGCAGCTTGGGCACCGAGAACACCGGGCCGATGCCCATCTCGTCCGGCTCGCAGCCGGCCACGGTAAAACCGCGGAAAAAAGCCTTGGGCCTGAGCCCCAGGGCCAGCGCCCGCTCCAGGCTCATCACCAGGGTCATGGAGGCGCCATCGGACAACTGTGAAGAGTTGCCCGCCGTGACCGAACCGTCGTCGGCGAACACCGGCTTGAGGGCCGCGAGGTTCTCCAGGGTGGTGTCGGGGCGGTTGCAGTCATCACGATCCACCACGCCATCGAGTATCTGCACCTGCCCGGTGTTCTTGTCCTCGACCTTGTACTTGACCGTCATCGGCACGATTTCGTCATTGAACAGGCCGGCCGCCTGGGCCTGGGCAGTGCGTTGCTGGCTCTGCAGGGAATAGCGGTCCTGGGCCTCGCGACTGACGTTGTAACGGCGCGCCACCACCTCGGCGGTCTGGCCCATGGGAAAGTAGATGCCCGGCACCTGCTCCTTGAGCAACGGGTTGATCAGGTGGTCGGTATTGACGCTCTTCATGGTCAGGCTGATGGACTCGACGCCACCGGCAACGATGATGTCGCTGCAGCCGGAGGCAATCTGGTTGGCGGCGATGGCGATCGCCTGCAGCCCTGACGAACAGAAGCGGTTGAGGGTCATGCCCGCGGTCCCGGTGCCCAGTTGCGAGAGCACCGCCACGTTGCGACCGATATTGAAGCCCTGGGCGCCCTCATTGGAGCCGGCGCCGACGATGCAGTCCTCGACACTGGCCGGGTCGATACCGTTGCGGCTCAGCAGCGCATTGACGCAGTGAGCGGCCATGTCATCCGGACGGGTCTGGTTGAACTTGCCGCGAAAGGACTTGGCCAGGCCGGTCCGTACGCTGTCGACGATCACCACTTCACGCATGACGCACCTCGTTGTTGTTGTCGGCTGGAAGAGCATCGAGCATAGATGCCTCCGCTCCCCGGCCGCGACAATCATTCACTGGGCGTATGCGCGACCATCGACCTACTTCTTGGCTTTCTTGTCGTGCTTGTCGGATCGCTCGAACGCGGCCTCCAGGGCCCGGTTGATGGTACGCAGGACCTTGACCCGGGCCCAGCGCTTGTCATTAGCCTCCACCAGGGTCCAGGGCGCTACTTCGGTGCTGGTGCGATCCACCATGTCGCCGACAGCGGCGCGGTAGTCGTCCCACTTGTCGCGGTTGCGCCAGTCGTCCTCGGTGATCTTGAAGCGCTTGAAGGGAATTTCCTCCCGAGCCTGGAAACGCTCCAGCTGCGTGTCCTTGTCGATGGCCAGCCAGAACTTCACCACGATCACCCGGGCATCGGCCAACTGCTCCTCGAAATCGTTGATCTCGCTGTAGGCTCGCAGCCAGTCGGCGGGGCTGCAGAACCCCTCGATCCGCTCCACCAGCACCCGGCCGTACCAGGAGCGATCGAAGATGGTGAACTTGCCGCGGGCCGGGATATGCCGCCAGAACCGCCAGAGATAAGGCTGCGCGCGCTCTTCTTCAGTGGGCGCGGCAATTGGCACGATGCTGTACTGGCGCGGGTCCAGCGCGGCCGCGACCCGGCGAATGGCACCGCCTTTGCCCGCCGCATCGTTGCCTTCGAAGACCGCCACCAGGGCATGCTTGCGCATGCGCTTGTCCCGCAGCAGGCCGGCCAGGCGCGCCTGCTCGGTGATCAACTGCTCCTCATAGTCGTCCTTGTCCAGGTGCTGGGTCATGTCCAGGCTGTCCAGCAGGCTGAGTTGGTCCACGGCCGTCGGCAGCGGCGCGGCGCTGACCTGGGCAGGCTTCAAGGGCTGGCGGTTGAGCGCGCTCTGCAAGCCTTCCAGCAGGATCCGCCCCACGGTGAGGCTGCGGTAATGCGGATCGACCCCTTCGATCACGTGCCAGGGGGCATAGTCACGGCTGGTCCGGCGCAGCACCCGCTCGCCGTATTTGACGAACTTGTCGTAGGTTTCCGATTGCTGCCAGTCCAGCGGGCTGATGCGCCAGCTGTGCAGGGGGTCGTCCTGCAAGGCCTTGAGCCGGGCCTTCATCTGTTTCTTGGACAGGTGAAACCAGAACTTGAAGATCAGCGCGCCTTCATCGCAAAGCATCTTCTCCAGGCGCTCGGCGCCATTGATCGCCTGGTCCAGCCGCGGGTCCTTGATCTCGCCATGTACTCGGCTCTGCAGCATCTGGCTGTACCAGTTGCCGAAGAACACCCCCATGCGGCCCTTGGCCGGGAGCATCCGCCAGTAGCGCCAGGCCGGTGGCCGCGACAGTTCTTCATCGGTCTGCTGGTCGAAGGTGCGCACCTCGATCAAGCGCGGGTCCATCCATTCGTTGAGCAGCTTGACCGTCTCGCCCTTGCCTGCGCCCTCGATCCCGTTGATCAGCACGATCACCGGAAAGCTGGCCTTCTGGCGCAGCTCGAACTGGGCTTCGAGCAAGGCCTCGCGCAGCGCCGGCACCTCGGCATCGTAGGTTTCTTTGTCGATGGCGTGACCGATTTCAGCGGATTCGAACATGGGTTGCTCCCTTCCAAGAATTTTCCAAGACTAGCGGATCGACCTCGGCCAGGGAAAACAAATCCCCGAACCTGCGGCGCCTTGCCATGGATCAAGCGCTGGCGGCGCGATCGGCTAGAATGGCCGCCTTGCGCAACAAGAGCCGAACATGACCCCTGAACTGCCCCACGCCCAGCTCGACTGGGACGACCAAGGACGCCCGCGCTCGCGGGTCTTCGATGACGTGTACTTCTCCAGCGAATCGGGCCTGGATGAAACCCGTCACGTGTTCATCGAACAGAACCGCCTGCGCGAACGCTTTGCCGCCCTGGGCGCCGGCGAACGCTTTGTCATCGGTGAAACCGGCTTCGGCACCGGGCTGAACTTTCTCTGCGCCTGGCAGTTGTTCCAGCAGCAGGCTGCAGCCGGCGCCCGGCTGCATTTCGTCAGTGTGGAAAAGTACCCCTTGAGCCCCGCCGACCTGCAACGGGCCCTGGCCCTGTGGCCGGAACTGGCGAGCCTCAGCGCACCGCTGCTGGCGCAGTACGTGGCAGTGCACGGCGGCTTCCAGCGCATTGTGCTGGAAGGCGGGCGGGTGACCCTGACCCTGCTGATCGGCGATGCCCTGGAGCAACTGCCGCAACTGGACGCCCAGGTCGATGCCTGGTTTCTCGACGGGTTTGCCCCGGCCAAGAACCCCGACATGTGGACCGCGGAGCTGTTCGCCGAACTGGCGCGCCTGGCCGCGCCGGGCTCCACCCTCAGCACCTTCACCAGCACTGGCTGGGTGCGCCGGCTGCTGAACGCTGCCGGCTTCAAGATGAAGCGCACCCCGGGCATCGGCCATAAATGGGAAGTGCTGCGGGGCGAATTCCTCGGTTGGCCGGAGGACGCGCCGGCGCCGGCCAGGGCCAAACCCTGGTTCGCCCGCCCCGCGGCCCGAGAGAAAACCGCCCTGGTGATCGGCGGCGGGCTGGCCGGGTGTGCCAGCGCCGCCAGCCTGGCCGCCCGCGGCTGGCAGGTGCAGTTGCTGGAGCGTCATGCAGAGCTGGCCCAGGAAGCCTCGGGCAATCCCCAGGGCGTGCTCTACCTCAAGCTCTCGGCCCACGGCACCGCCCTGTCGCAGATGATCCTCAGTGGCTTCGGCTACACCCGGCGCCAGCTGGAGCACCTGCAGCGCGGCCTGGACTGGGATGGCTGCGGCGTGCTGCAACTGGCCTTCAATGCCAAGGAAGCCGAGCGCCAGGCGCAACTGGCCGCGGCCTTTCCCGCCGACCTGCTGCACCTGCTGGATCAGCCCCAAGCCCAGGCTCGCGCCGGTATCGGCCTGGAGCACGGCGGCCTGTTCTACCCCGAAGGTGGCTGGGTGCATCCACCGGCCCTGTGCCAATGGCAGGCCGGCCACCCGCGAATTCGGGTCCTGGCGCACCAGGAAGTCCTGGATCTGCGCCAGGTCGATGAGCAATGGCAGGCCTGGGACGGCGAACGGATGCTGGCCAGCGCGGCGGTGGTGATCCTCGCCGGTGCGGCCGAGATCAAACGCTTCCCGGCCAGCGCCGATTTGCCCCTCAAACGCATTCGCGGGCAGATCACCCGCCTGCCGCAGACCGCGCAAAGCCAGAGCCTGGCCACCGTGGTCTGCGCTGAAGGTTATGTCGCCCCGCCGCGACTGGGGGAACACACCCTGGGCGCCAGTTTCGACTTCAAGAGCCAGGACCTGACGCCCACCAGCACCGAGCACGCCGGCAACCTGGAGATGCTGCGGGAAATCTCCAGCGACCTGCTGCACCGCCTGAACGCCGAGCAACTGCCCCTGGACAGCCTGCAAGGTCGTGCGGCCTTTCGCTGCACCAGCCCGGACTACCTGCCCATCGTCGGCCCCCTGGCGGACCCGGCCACCTTCGCCGACACCTACGCCGCCCTGGGCAAGGACGCGCGCCAGGTGCCGGACCTGCCCTGCCCCTGGCTCGATGGCCTGTACATCAACAGTGGCCATGGTTCCCGCGGGCTGATCACCGCGCCGTTGTCCGGAGAGCTGCTGGCCGCCTGGCTGGAAAACGAACCCCTGCCACTGCCCCGAAGCGTGGCCGAGGCCTGCCATCCGAACCGTTTTGCCCTGCGTCGTTTGATTCGCGGCAAGGCTTGAAGCAGAGCGGCGGCGCCGACTTTTCAGCGCCGCCCATGGCAGTTGGCCAGTTACCCTGACTCCATCCAACTGTCCGGCCCCGCTGCACTACTTATAACCGATCGATCTAAAACTCCGGAGTTATGCACAGGTCAGTTTCCAGGTAGCCGCCCTTTTGGCGGCTACGGATTGACCCCTCCCCAACGGAAAAACCGGTAAGGACTTATGTGCGGACTAGCTGGCGAATTACGCTTTGATCATCAACCTGCCGACCTGGCAGCGGTTGAACGAATCACCCACCACCTGGCCCCTCGCGGCCCCGACGCCTGGGGCTTTCACAGCCAGGGCCCGATTGCCCTCGGCCATCGACGGCTAAAAATCATGGACCTGTCGGACGGCTCGGCGCAGCCCATGGTCGACAGCCAGCTGGGCCTGTCCCTGGCCTTCAATGGCGCGATCTACAACTTCCCCGAACTGCGCGCCGAACTGGAAGCCAAGGGTTATGCCTTCTATTCCGGCGGCGACACCGAAGTGCTGCTCAAGGGCTACCACGCCTGGGGCGCCGACCTGCTGCCCAAGCTCAACGGCATGTTCGCCTTCGCCATCTGGGAACGGGACGCCCAGCGCCTGTTCATCGCCCGCGACCGCCTCGGGGTCAAGCCCCTGTACCTGTCGCGCACCGGCCAGCGCCTGCGCTTCGCCTCGGCCCTGCCGGCCCTGCTCAAGGGCGGCGACATCAACCCGCTGCTCGATCCGGTAGCGCTCAACCACTACCTGAACTTTCATGCCGTGGTGCCGGCACCGCGGACCCTGCTGGCAGGCATCGAAAAACTGCCGCCGGCCACCTGGATGCGCATCGAGGCCGATGGCCGCACCGAACAGCAGACCTGGTGGACCCTGCCCTACGGCCCTCGCGCCGATGAAGCCGAGCTGACCCTGGAAGACTGGCGCGACCGGGTGCTCGATAGCACTCGCGAGGCAGTAGCCATTCGCCAACGAGCGGCGGTGGATGTCGGCGTGCTGCTGTCCGGCGGTGTCGACTCCAGCCTGCTGGTGGGCCTGCTGCGGGAGGTCGGGGTGGACAACCTGTCGACCTTCTCCATCGGCTTCCAGGATGCCGGTGGCGAACGCGGTGACGAATTCCAGTACTCGGACCTGATCGCCAAGCACTACCACACCCAGCACCATCAGTTGCGCATCGATGAGCGCGAGATCATCGAACAGCTGCCGGCGGCCTTTCGCGCCATGAGCGAGCCGATGGTCAGCCACGACTGCATCGCCTTCTACCTGCTGTCCCGGGAAGTGGCCAAGCACTGCAAGGTGGTGCAAAGCGGCCAGGGCGCCGACGAACTCTTTGCCGGCTACCACTGGTACCCGCAGGTGGACGGCGCCAGCGACCCTTACGCCGCCTACCGCGCGGCCTTCTTCGACCGCAGCTACGACGATTACGCGGCCACCGTGCAACCGCAATGGCTGACCGCCAACGATGCCGCCGGGGACTTTGTCCGCGAGCATTTCGCCCAGCCCGGCGCCGACGCGCCTGTGGATAAGGCCCTGCGCCTGGACAGCACGGTGATGCTGGTGGATGACCCGGTCAAGCGTGTGGATAACATGACCATGGCCTGGGGCCTGGAGGCGCGCACGCCGTTCCTCGACTACCGCCTGGTGGAACTCTCGGCCCGGGTGCCGGCGCGCTTCAAGTTGCCCGACGGCGGCAAGCAGGTGCTCAAGGAAGCCGCGCGGCTGGTGATCCCCAGCGAAGTGATCGACCGCAAGAAAGGCTACTTCCCGGTGCCGGGCCTCAAGCACTTGCAGGGCGCTACCCTGGACTGGGTCCGCGAACTGCTGCTGGACCCGAGCCAGGATCGCGGCCTGTTCAACCCGGCCATGCTCGACCGCCTGTTGACCGATCCCCAGGGCCAGCTCACGCCTCTGCGCGGTTCCAAGCTGTGGCAACTGGCAGCCTTGAACCTGTGGCTCAGCGAACAAGGAATCTGACCGATGAAAGCTCATGCCACGGCTTACAGCCAACGCCTGCTGCGCGGCCAGGCACCCTCCTATGAACGCCTGCAGGCGCGCTTCGCCGAAGACGGCAGCGAGCCCGGCGGCGAACCGATCGCCGTGCATTGCGGTTGGGGCCGGCTGCTGATCGGCCATACCTTTCCCAGCCCCACTCGCCTTGCCGAGGAGTTGCTCAACGAATGCCCCGGCGAGCGTGATATCGCCCTGTACGTGGCGGCGCCACAACAGGTACTGGGCCTGGAGCCGGCGCAGTTGTTCCTCGACCCTTCCGACACCCTGCGCCTGTGGTTCAGCGACTATCGCCAAGCCACCCGGGTATTTCGCGGCTTTCGCATCCGCCGGGCCCAGAGCGAGGCCGACTGGCAGGCCATCAATGCCCTGTACCAGGCCCGCGCAATGCTGCCGATCGACCCGCAGCGCCTGACTCCTCGCCACCAGGGTGGGCCGGTGTACTGGCTGGCCGAAGACGAGGACAGCGGCGCGGTGATCGGCAGCGTCATGGGCCTCAACCACCACAAGGCCTATCAGGACCCGGAACATGGCAGCAGCCTGTGGTGCCTGGCCGTGGACCCGGATTGCAGCCGTCCAGGAGTGGGCGAGGTGCTGGTGCGCCACTTGATCGAGCACTTCATGAGCCGTGGCCTGAGCTATCTCGACCTGTCGGTGCTGCATGACAACCGCCAGGCCAAGAACCTCTACGCCAAGCTTGGTTTTCGCACCCTGTCGACCTTCGCCATCAAGCGCAAGAACGGGATCAACCAGCCGCTGTTCCTTGGCCCCGGGCCCCAGGCCGAATTCAACCCCTACGCCCGGATCATTGTCGAGGAAGCCCATCGCCGGGGCATCGACGTGCAGGTGGACGACGCCGACGCCGGCCTGTTCACCCTCAGCCATGGTGGCCGCCGGGTGCGTTGCCGGGAATCCCTGAGCGACCTGACCAGCGCCATCAGCATGAGCCTGTGCCAGGACAAGAGCCTGACCCACAAGGTGCTCAAGAATGCCGGGCTGAACCTGCCGGCCCAGCAACGGGCGGGCAATGCCGACGACAACCTGGAATTTCTCGACGAACACCAGCAGGTGGTGGTCAAGCCCCTGGACGGTGAACAGGGCCAGGGGGTGGCCGTGGACCTGCGCAGCATCGAAGAAGTGCAGCAGGCGATCGACAATGCCCGTCGCTTCGACAGCCGGGTGCTGCTGGAGAGCTTCCATGAGGGCCTGGACCTGCGCATCCTGGTGATCGGCTTCGAGGTGGTGGCGGCAGCCATCCGCCGTCCCGCCGAAATCATCGGCGACGGCCAGCACTCCATCGGCGCCTTGATCGAGGCCCGCAGTCGCCGGCGCCAGGCGGCCACCGGCGGCGAAAGCAAGATCCCCCTGGACCAGGAGACCCAGCGCACCCTGCACGCTGCCGGCTACGACTACAACACCGTGCTGCCGCCCGGCCAGCGGCTGTTCGTGCGGCGTACCGCCAACCTGCACACCGGCGGCACCCTGGAGGACGTCACCGGCATTCTCCATCCGACCCTGGCCGACGCCGCCATCCGCGCAGCCCGGGCCCTGGACATTCCCATGGTCGGCCTGGACCTGATGGTGCCCGCTGCGGATCAGCCCGAGTACGTGTTCATCGAAGCCAACGAGCGCGCCGGGCTGGCCAACCACGAACCACAACCCACTGCCGAACGCTTTGTCGACCTGCTGTTTCCCCACAGCCAACCGGCGCCGTGAGCCTTCGCCGGCAAGCCGGCTCCTACCGTCTTGTAGGAGCTGGCTTGCCAGCGAAAGCCCTCTTCAGGCCCCTCACTCTTTCATCGAAACCATCGATGGCCGTTTCTCATCAGGAGTTTCCATGACCCGCAAGATTCCCGAACCGGACCTCGCCTACCTGCAGAAGGTCCTCCTGGAAATGCTCGCCATTCCCAGCCCCACCGGCTTCACCGACACCATAGTGCGCTACGTTGCCGAGCGTCTTGAGGAGCTGGGCATTCCCTTTGAACTGACCCGTCGCGGCACCATCCGCGCCACCCTCAAGGGCCAGAAGAACAGCCCGGACCGGGCCGTCTCGGCGCACCTGGACACCATCGGTGCCAGCGTGCGCGCGGTGAAGGACAACGGCCGCCTGACCCTGGCCCCGGTGGGTTGCTGGTCCAGCCGCTTTGCCGAAGGCAGCCGGGTCAGCCTGTTCACCGACAACGGCGTGTTGCGCGGCAGCGTGCTGCCCCTGATGGCCTCCGGGCACGCCTTCAACACCGCGGTGGACGAACTGCCCATCAGCTGGGACCACATCGAACTGCGCCTGGACGCCTACTGCACCACCCGTGCCGACTGCGAATCCCTGGGAGTTGGGGTGGGCGACTTCGTCGCCTTCGACCCACTCCCCGAATTCACCGAGAGCGGCCACATCAGCGCCCGGCACCTGGATGACAAGGCCGGGGTCGCGGCCCTGCTGGCGGCCCTCAAGGCGATTGTCGACAGTGACGCCCCCCTGATGATCGACTGCCACCCTCTGTTCACCATCACCGAAGAGACCGGCAGCGGCGCGGCGGCGGCCCTGCCCTGGGACGTCAGCGAATTCGTCGGCATCGACATCGCGCCGGTCGCCCCGGGCCAGCACTCCAGCGAACACGCGGTCAGCGTGGCCATGCAGGACTCCGCCGGCCCCTACGACTACCACCTGTCCCGGCATCTGCTGCGCCTGGCCGGCGAGCACGAGCTGCCGGTACGCCGCGACCTGTTCCGCTATTACTTCAGCGACGCCCACTCCGCGGTAACCGCCGGCCATGACATCCGCACCGCGCTGCTGGCCTTCGGCTGCGATGCCACCCACGGCTACGAGCGCACCCATATCGATAGCCTCGCGGCCCTCAGTCGCCTGTTGGGGGCCTACATACTCAGCCCACCGGTATTCGCCAGCGACGCGCAACCGGCCCAGGGCTCCCTGGACAGTTTCAGCCATCAACTCGAACATGACGCGCAGATGGAAAGCGACACCCGGGTACCCTCGGTGGACAGCCTGGTGGGCCAGAAATCCTGAACATCGACCCGGGGCTTTGTGCACGCCGCGGCTGGCGGCACAGCCCCGGGCACAGTAGCATCCGGGATTGTTTGCCGGAGGCCCCCATGCTGATTCCCCACGACCAACTTGAAGTCGACACCCTGACTCGCCTGATCGAAGACTTCGTCACCCGCGAAGGCACCGACAACGGCGACGAAACACCGCTGGAAACCCGAGTCTTGCGGGTGCGTCAAGCCCTGAGCAAGGGCCAGGCGGTGATCGTCTTCGATCCCGACAGCGAACAGTGCCAACTGATGCTCAAGCACGACGTGCCCAAGGAACTGTTCGACTGATCCCGCCACCCGGCCCGGGTCACCAGGCCGGGGTACTCAGCTGTTGGCGAAGCGCGGGCCAAACAGAATCACACTGGCGCCGATCACGCACAGCCCCAGTCCCAGCCAGTCCGAACCCAGCGGACGGACCCGCTCGACCACGGCCAGCCAGCCAATCGAGGCAATGATGTAGATGCCGCCATAGGCCGCGTAGGCGCGCCCGGCGTAAGTCGCCTCGACCTTGGTCAACAGCAGTGCGAACAGGGTCAGGCTGATCAACGCGGGAAGGATCCACAGGGCGCTCTTGCCCTGGCGCAACCACATCCAGAAGGCGTAGCAGCCAAATATCTCGAACAGCGCGGCGAGGAAAAACCACAGGTAGTTGAGCATGCAAGGTCTCGTCAGGATTGCCAGTTGCCGGCAATCCTGACGAGGCAGCCACCCCGGGGCAAGCTCAATTGGCGCTTTGCTTGGCCTTGGCGCGCATCTTATCGGCCATCAGGGTCATTTCGTTGTACAGCGCCTGGGGGTTCTGCTGCTTGAGGGCCCAGGCCATGCGCCCCTGCTCATGGGGCAGGATCATGAACTGGCCGGCATTGACCTGGGTATGGATATAGTCGGCAATGTCGGCGGCACTGATCGGCGAGCTTTCCAGCAACTTGCCCACCTGGGCCTTCATGGCCGGGGTCGGCCCACGGAAAGAGTCCAGCAGGTTGGTCTGGAAGAACGACGGGCAAACCACATGCACGCCGATTTCCTGCTGCGCCAGCTCGATCAGCAAGCTCTCGGACAACGCCACCACCCCGGCCTTGGCCACGTTGTAGTTGCTCATGGCCGGGCCCTGCATCAACGCCGCCATGGAGGCGATGTTGATGATCTTGCCCTTGCTCTGTTCCAGCAGCGGCAGGAAGGCCTTGCAGCCCTTGACCACTCCCATCAGGTTGATCGCGATCTGCCAGTCCCAATCTTCCAGGGACAGCTCGCTGAAGAACCCGCCCGAGGCCACCCCGGCGTTGTTGACGATGATGTCGATGCCACCGAACTGGGTCTCACAGGCCTGGGCAAAAGCCGTCAGCTGGCTGTAGTCGCGCACATCGCAACGCTGCACGAAACCCTCGCCACCTGCTGCGCGTACCTGTTTCAGGGTTTCCTGCAGCCCCGCCTCACTGACATCGGACAAGGCCAGCCGCCAGCCTTCACGGGCCCAGCGCAGAGCGATTTCGCGACCCAGGCCGGAGCCGGCACCAGTGATCATCATGCGATTTTGCATAGGAGAGTTGCCTTGTTGTTCCGGGGAAGATGAGCCGCAGTGTAGCGAAGGCCCCCGCAGCACCCACGCACCATCAGGGTGCTGAATGCCCGAGGCAAACCCCTGGCCCGGTCGCCCTCCAAAGGGGATTGGAGCAGCCACTTCCCTGCGGCAAACGAAATAAGCCCGGAAGCGGAAAACTTTAAAAAAACTTGGAATTTTCCCTCGCGCCGTCGAGTCGGAATCATTAAGCGGTTCGTTCTTCCCATAAAACGAACCAGTCCTTGAACAACGGCGTTGTTCAACCTATTCCAACAAGGAAACAGCCATGGGCACTATTCTGATCATCATCCTGATTCTGCTGCTGATTGGCGGCCTGCCAGTCTTTCCTCACTCCAGAAGCTGGGGCTACGGCCCCTCAGGGATTATTGGCGTGGTCTTGGTCGTGCTGCTGGTATTGCTGTTGCTCGGCAGGATCTAGACCGCCCCGCGCTGTGTTCCAACAGAAACAAAAACACCCCTCATGGAGGGGTGTTCTGTTGTAGTGCGAATCATCGCTCCCGCCAGCCCGTTGAACAGGGCTGGAGGGAAGGCCGGAATCAATCCGGCTTGCCGTTGACCACGCCGGCGGTGTTATCGATCAGGCTCTTGGTGGCGGTCTGCAGGAAGGCTTCCAGCTTCTGCTTGAGCTCGGCCTCATCGGCAGCCTCGGGAATCAGCTCACCACCCGGTGTCGCGCCCAGTTCGTACTTGTACAACCTGGCCGGCATCTCCTTGGGCAATACCAACACCCGGTCGGCCGTCAACAGCGCCACGGTCTGATCGCTGCCCGAAGGCTTGATTACGCCGAAACCCTTATCGCCTTCCGGCAGGTTGAGCAGGTCGCGGCCCCAGCACTGGTGCAGCACATCGCCGCCGAGACGGCCCATGATGGTCGGCACGATGTCGATCTGAGTGCCCACGGTGTGATCACGCTGGCCGAATTTTTCCTGGATGCCCGGCCCGATCAGCAGCAGCGGCACGTTGAAACGCCCCAGGTCCATTTCGGTGATTTGCTGTTCATTGCCGAAACCATGGTCACCAACCACGACAAACAGCGTCTCTTTGAAATACGGCTCCTTGCGTGCCTTCTCGAAGAACTGGCCCAGTGCCCAGTCGGAGTAGCGCATGGCCGTCAAGTGTTCATTGAGGCTGCCGCGATCGGTCACCTTGTCCACCGGCAATGGCGTCGGCAGGGCATACGGCGTGTGGTTGGACAGGGTCTGCAGCAGAGCATAGAACGGCTCCTTGCCTTCGCGCGCCTTCAACTCTTCCAGCCCGCGGTTGAACATGTCCTGGTCGGACACGCCCCAGGTCGGGTCGGAGAACACCGGATTGACGAAGTCATTGCGGCCGATGAAGTTGGTCATGCCCTGGTTGCTGAAGAACCCAGACTGGTTGTCCCAGGCGAAATCGCCGTTGTAGACATACACGTCGTCATATTTGCGAGCACTGAGCAACTGCGGCAGGCCGGACAGCTTGTGGCTGCCTTCCGGGGTCTGCATCAGGTATTCGAAGCCCGGCAGGTTGGGGAAGCAGGCCATGGTGGCAAACATGCCCTGGTGGGTATGGGTGCCGTTGGAGAAGAAACGGTCGAACAACAGGCCTTCCTTCGACAGCTTGTCGAAGTACGGCGTGACATTGCCCGGACGCTCCAGGGCGCCGACCGAATGCCCGGCGAAGCTCTCCATCAGGATCACCACGACGTTCTTGATCGGCAGGGTCTTGTCCGCATCCGGCGTGTAGTTGCGACGCACTGCTGCAATGTCCGCATCCACCAGTTTGTCGCTCGGCACCAGCAGCATGTCGCGTACGGTCTGCTGCGCCAGGGGCTGGGGCAAGGTCGCCTTCCAGATATTGGTGCGATCTTCGGACAGGCGATCCTTGGCGGCCGCGATCAATTGCAGGGTGCCATTGAGGCCCAACTGGTTGGCGAAGTTCGATTCGGTGGTGTAGACGTCACCCCAACGCATCGGCGGGCCCTGACGCAGGGTGCCGCGAGCGGCCACTACGCAGATCAGCAGGCAGACCACGAATACCGCGATGCGCGCATACCAGGGAGCAATCTGCCGGGTCCCGACGTTGCCACCGCTGAACGGGCCACGGGGCCGGGTCGCACGATCGGCGCCCTTGAACGCCAGGCTGAGAATCCAGGTGCCCACGGCCCAGGCCAGCAGGTAGCGGACCACCGGGAAACCGTACCAGAGCATGCTCATCACGGTTTTCGGGTCTTCCTTTACATACTGGAAGACCAGGCCGTTGAGGCGCTGGTGGAACTCGCGGTAGAAGTCCATTTCCATCAGGCCAAGGAACAGCGCAATGCTGGACGTCACCGTCAGCCAGAAGCGCAGCAGCCCGCGAGCCGCCATGGCCCGGGCGCTGAACAGCGCCAGCAACAGGGGTACGCTGAGATAGACCACCAGCCGCAGGTCAAACCGCAGCCCGTTGGCAAATGCCTCGAGGAAGGTCGAGGCCGGGGTGTCGAGGATCATCTCGCGGTTGTAGATCAGCAGCGCGACGCGCAACAGGGAGAGCATCACCATCATGACCAGCGCGCATAGCAGCGTGTAGGCCAGATGGGATTTAACGGTCGGTTGCAGCAGGCGATTCGAGGATCGCTGCTGACTCAGGGCATCCGAGTTTGCCATGTCGTTTTAGGACCCATTGGAAGTTTAAGTTGCAAAGATACAGCTGCGTTCTGCCCTCTTGTTGCCACCAGGGCGGCTGGGGAATACGCGGTGCGCAAATGTTGCACGATCACTGGAGGCATTGCCATTGATTAGTAGGTTGTGTTGTCAAACCCACCACCGACGGCTCTGGACCAAGAGATTGCAGGGATTTACACCGAGGAGAAAAGCGCCGGCGAATTGTCTTAGAGACTTTGTGAAAATTTCGTTCAACGCATGTTTAGTCACACAAAAAAGGACCTTGAGGTCCTCGTTCATCGTGCGTGGGTCAATCACTGCCCGGCGGGATATTCACCCGACACCGGAGTGAACCCTGAGCCGCCTGGCGCCTGCCCGGCTCCAAACCCGGGCAGTACCGGGCAGTACCGGGCAATGCGCCCCGATCACTACTGGCCAGAACTACTCAGGCGAGCTTCGCCCCCAGAGCGTTCAGAGCCGCACATTGCCGCGAGGGCCGGCGATGGCCCAGATGATCAGCCCCAGTACAGGCAGGAAGATGATCAGCAGCACCCAGAGGATCTTCATCCCGGTTTCGGCGCCGCTTTTCAGCACATTGATGATGGCCCAGATATCCAGGGCAAGAATGATCAGGCCAACCAGGCCATTGAAAGTGGAACCCATGATGTCGCTCCCAAATGATGGCGTGCCTCTTTAGGATAGTCGCGCTGCACCAGGGTTCCGCTTTATTGCAACGCAAGCCTCAGACATGCACCGCGATCTTCAGCGCCTCCAGGGCCGGTGCTGCGGCAATGCCGACTTCGGCACACAGCTCCAGCACCCGTGGTACATCGTTGCCATAGACCAGCACCATCTGCAGTTCGTCATCGAGCAACTGGCTGAAATTCATCAGCACATAACCGCCGTTTTCCGGGTTCATGCTGCCCATCTGGATCTGGATGCGATTGAGCGCGGTCAGAGCCTCGATCTTGGCCAACTGCTTGGGCTTGAAGTTGAAGGCTACGTCCTTGCCAAAGGAGGCAACGATCTGCGCAAACAGGTCGACGTAGGTGTCGGCCTGAAACAGCACGGTCTCCGGCAGGCTGCCAACCACCACCCACTCACCCAGGGTAATGGGGAAGCTGTCGTCGTAGTTGATGTCCGGATTGGCCGCGAGGAATGCCTGGGGATCGGCATAAGCCTGGGATGCCTCATCGGCGATCTGCTGGATCTCGGTTTCGCCCATGCACCCGGAGCTGATTTTGCTGATGAGTTCGATAAGGGCGTTTTTCATGGGCGCATCCTGAAGGCGAGGAAATTTCGAGGGCGCGAAGGATAGCCTAAAGTCCATGCCCGAACCTATTGCCGTGACGAGGGGCCTGGCCCTCGCCCGCTCGGATCTTGGCGCTTCAGGCCAGGAGTTTTTCCAGCTGCGCGGTGGTGTCCATCGCGCCCATGGTCTTGGCTGCGTCCAAGGCGCTGACACCATTGGCGTCGAGGGCCTTCGGATCGGCCCCCTGGCTGATCAGGTACGTGACGATTTCAGTACGGTTGAACATCGCCGCCATCATCAGCGCCGTGCGCCCGTCAAAGGATGAACCCTCCACCTGCGCGCCGCCCTCCACCAGCGCCTTGACCACCGCCAGATCGCCCTTGAAGGCAGCACCGGCAATCGGGCTCTGGCCATTGTCGTTGCGGATCTCGGGGTCGGCCTTGTGCTTGAGCAGCACCTGCACGGCGTCCACATGCCCGTGATAGGCGGCCAGCATCAGCAGGGTATCGCCCTTGTGGTTGCGCAGGTTGATCGGCAGGCCACTGCCCGCCAGCTTGTCGAGCATCTGAGCGTCGCCCTGGCGGGCCACGTTGAACACCTGTTCGACAAACTGGGCGGCCTCGTCTTCGGTCATCTGGCGGCTTTTGTCGGTCATCGGAAACTCCAGGTTCGGCAAATCGGAAAGCCGCTAGTGTCCCCAAGCCGACGGCGGGCTGTCATCCCTTTTTTCCCAAGAGCCACCATAGGCAGAATCAATAACGCAGTTGCCCGGCCTGGATCTGCGCGAGAATCTGCGGGGTCAGTTGCACATAGGTATCAGCCCCGGGAAGCCAGGCGTAGACCGGGTCGTCACCCATCAGCCCAAGGTCGAATGCCTGCTCCTTGAGGCGGCTCTTCTGATATTTGAACGTCCCGGTGGTGTCCATCTTCACCTTGATCCGCAGGAACAGCGGCACCGCATAGGCCGGCAATTGCTGACGGGCAAACTGCAACAGCTCGCTGAAATCCAGGGTCGCCAGGGATTCGGCCGGGGTAATGGCCACCATCCCCGCCCGGCCATTGGTGTTGTGGATTTCCACCCCATAGGCCACCACCTCGGCAATCTGTGGATGGCCCAGGAGAATGTTCTCCACCTCGGTGGTGGAAACGTTCTCGCCCTTCCAGCGATAGGTATCGCCCAGACGATCCACGAACTGCGCGTGGCCAAAACCGATGTCGCGCAGCAAATCCCCGGTATTGAAGTAGCAGTCGCCCTTCTCGAACACGTCCTTGAGGATCACCTTGAGGTTCTTTTCCGGGTCGGTGTAGCCATCCAGCGGCGCCTTCTCATCGATCTTCGCCAGCAACAGGCCTTGTCCGCCCTTGGCCACTTTCTGCATGAAGCCCTGGCTGTTGCGCAGCGGTGCACCGCTGTCGTGGGCGTACTCCACCAACGCCCAGGGAATCAGCGAGAAGCCCACGGTGTTGTCGAAGTTGAGGATATTGCTGAAGCCGATATTGCCGTCGCTGGCCGCATACAGTTCACAGACATGAGCGACACCGAAACGCTGCTTGAACTCGCTCCAGACACCCGGCCGCAAGCCGTTGCCAATCATCTTGCTGACACCATGCTCGGTGTCCAGGGAACTGGCAGGCTGATCGATCAGGTAGCGGCACAGCTCGCCGACATACCCCATGGTGGTCGCCTTGAACTTCCGTGCGTCATCCCAGAACTGACTGGCGCTGAACTTGCGGCGAATGGCGAACCCCGAGGCGCCGGTAATGGCCGAGCCCCAGCACACGCACAGGCCGGTCGCGTGATACAGCGGCAAGGTGCAATACACCACGTCCTCGGGCTGCATATCCAGGGCGATGGTGCCGAAGCCTGCGCTGGTTCGCATCCAGCGCCCGTGCTTGAAGATTCCGGCCTTGGGCAAGCCCGTGGTGCCGGAGGTATAGATGTAGAAGCAGGGATCATCCAGGAAGATTCGCTGGGTCTGCGCCAGGTTGTGCCCCGGGTAACCGGCGCTCTCGGCCATCAGGTTGAGCCACCCATCCGGGGTCGCTCCGGGGTCGATATAAGTGTCCTGGTCGGCGACGAACCAGGTACGCCCGGGGTCGATGCCCGCCTGATCGCGCACCGCCGAATAGGCTGCCAGCAATTCTCCACCAACCATGATCGCCACCGGCTTGACCAACTCCAGGCTATGCACCAGCACGCCCTGGGTCTGCGCGGTGTTGAGCATCGCGCAGATCCCGCCAAGCTTGGCCACCGCCAATACCGTGACCAGCAGCTCCGGACGATTCTCGATGAAGATCGCCACCACGTCGCCCTTGCCGATGCCCTGTTGCTGCAGGTAGGCGGCGATGCGGTTGGCCCACTGGTTGACCTGGGCATAGCTCAGTGTCCGATCGCCATAGAGCAGGGCTGGTCCGTCGGGATTGCGCAGGGTCGCCTGCTCGAAGCTCCAGCCAAGCCCGCAAGGCTGGTCCGGCTTGTCGATGTTCCCGGCTTTCATGCCCCGCACCACCCGCGGCAATGCCTTGGCGATGGAGGGCACCTTACGCAGCATCATGCCCCAGGTGATCATGTCGCTCTTGTGCTTGTTCATGGTTGCTCCGGTGTAAAGACGAGGGTCTTTGCCCGGGCCAGGCTGGCCGGGCATTGGCAACAGATGGCACAAGGCTCAACCGGGAGTGGCGACCCTGGGTTCGGCACCGGCAGGACAAGGATGGCGACGACGCCCCAGGACGGAGCAACGGCAGGAAAGACGCAACACTGCTGAGAGCAGCGGCTGTAGTGCGCAGGGATCGTTCATGGAGGGCGTCCTATGTTCTTATTATCCGTCGGGCAGGATCGCAAGATCACGCCACAACACATTCCATGTCGCCGAGACACCGCTTCAAGCGCTCCGAACAAGGCTGCCCGGGCCGGGTTGGTACGGTGTGACTGGCTGGAAAATACGTCAGCCGTTACTGGGCTGTACACGGAGTTTTTGCAAACTTTTGTATCTCCTGCCCGCTGCCTTGAAGAGCGCCTTCACTGCGCTAACAGTGATTGAATTTTCCCCCTGCACCCGCGGTCAGAACAGCATCCCCCCCGCCAAACTCGCCCCCAGCAACCTGCAAAATGCAGGATGCACGATGGCCATTCATGCATTTTGCACGAAGCAGTGATTTTGATTATTTTATAACTTATTGATTTATAACGATTTTATAAAAAAACAATACTGGCACAATCGCTGCAACTGTCTCTCCACGCTTGCCCTTCAAGAGCTAACGGAGCTGATAGACATGAGCCTGATCCAAGAAAAATTTTCATCCCTGTTCTCCAACTTCGAAGTGATCACCCAAGCCCGTCCCGATGGCGGCATCCTGCTCACGCTGCGCAACAGCGAGGGCAAACAGTTCAAGCGTTCGATTTCCTACGCCCAACTGCATGCTGCAGACCAGTTGTCCTGGGTCATCAGCGCAATTCGTCGTGACCTGGCGGAACAGGCCAGCGAATTGCCCCAGATCTCCATGCTGCAAAGCCAGAACCGCTTTGCCCTGCCGACCTATCACAGCGCATAAGGCGCTCCGAGGTCAGCTGTCCGGGCCGGACCAACCTTGCGTTGGTCCGGCCCGACTGCGTTAGGGACCGCTGAATTCCCGCCAAGCCCCCGCACTCATCGCCCCTAGCGCCAGCCCTCAGGCGGTCGGCGCTTGCTCAGTCATCCAGTCGTGGAAACTGGCTGGCAATATCGTCGCCGGTGGGGCTGGCGACCCAGCCCTGGGGATTATTGAACAGGCGGATGGCGACCAGATACGGGTTCTCTCCGCTGTCGAACCAGTGAGCGGTGCCTGCAGGCAGGGAAATCAGGTCATTTCTCTCACACAGCACTGCGTACACGTAATCATCGATATGCAGGGAGAACAGGCCACGACCGGCGACGAAGAGCCGTACCTCGTCCTGCGCGTGGCGGTGTTCATCGAGAAACCGGGCGCGCAGCTCATCCTTGTCCGGATGGTTGCCATCAAGGCTGACCACGTCGACCGAGACATAGCCGCGCTCGGTCATCAGCCGGTCGATCTGCTCCTGATAGGCGCCGATCACCTCTTGCTCACTGGCGCCGGGCTCGACCCGGGTTGTGGCTTGCCAGCGATCAAAGTGGATGCCCTGTTCAGCCAGGGTCGCGGCAATATCCTCGAAATGGGTCAAGACCTTGTTTGGCAGGTCGGGGCTGGATACGTGGTAGACAGACAGGCTGCTCATGACGGCAACTCCTCGGTTCAGCGTCGCCCCGGGGTTTTTGGCCCCCTCAGGCAATACCGGGCATCAGGCAATGGCTGCTTCAAGCGAAGCAAGCCGTGAAAATGGTTGGGGGGACGCCAGGCCGTACCAGGCGCAGCGACGCTGAGCGGCGCGGCAAGCGGTTGATGCCCTGACTCATGGCCTCGTCTCCCCCATGCGCGTGGCAATGATAACGGCTGCTGCCAGCGCTGCGACGCTGGCAATACTAAAGGTCAATGTGGCGCCCAGGGCATTCCAGCTGTAACCGGCGTACAACGCCCCCAAGGCGCCGCCGGTACCGGCCAGGGCCGCATACAGCGCCTGGCCCTGGCCCTGCTGGCGAGCGCCAAAGCTGCGCTGTACGAAATGAATGGCGGCAGCGTGAAAACTGCCAAAGGTTGCCGCGTGCAGCACCTGGGCCAGCAGCAACACCCAGAGCAACTCCGCCAGGCTGCCCAGCAGCAACCAGCGCAACGCCGCCAGCAGGAAACTCGCCAGCAACACCCGGCGCACGGAAAACCGCGCGAGGATCCGGCTCATGGCCAGGAACATCAGCACCTCGGCCACCACCCCCAGGGCCCAGAGCATGCCGATCAGGCCGCGGGTATAACCCAGGCGTTCCAGGTGCAGGGTCAGGAAGGTGTAATACGGACCGTGGCTCATCTGCATCAGCGCCACGCACAGGTAGAACGCCAGTACGCCGGGCGCACGCAACTGTTCGAGGAATCCCTCTGCGGACAGTCGCACGCCCTGGGTCGAAGGCTGGGCATTGGGCACCCACAGGCTGCTGACCACGATGCCGCCCATGATCACCACCAGCGCCACCGGATAGATATCCAGGCTCAGCCATTCGAACAGGCGCCCCAGGGCCACCACCGTCAGAATGAAGCCGATGGATCCCCAGAGACGGATCTGACTGTAGCGCGAGGTTTGCCCCTGCAAGTGTGCCAGGGTGATGACCTCGAACTGCGGCAGCACCGCGTGCCAGAAAAACGCATGCAGGGCCATGACCATGGCCAGCCAGGCGTAGCTCTTGCTGACAAAGATCAGGGAGAAGCAGAGCAGCGTGCAGACCGCGCCAAAGCGCACGATGGCCAGACGCCGGCCGCTGTAGTCACCGAGCCAGCCCCAGAGGTTGGGCGCCACGCACCGCATGAGCATGGGAATCGCCACCAGCTCGCCAATCCGCGCGCTGGAAAACCCCAGGTGATCGAAATACAGCGCCAGAAACGGCGCGGTCGACCCCAGCAGCGCGAAATAGAACAGATAGAAACTCGAGAGCCGCCAATAAGGAAGCGCCGCCACGGCCATCAGACCGTGGCGACTGGCAGGACCGCCATTACAACTGGCCCAGCACCGGCGTGCTGACGCGCACGTCGGCGTTCTGGCCGCGATGACGCAGCAGGTGATCCATCAGCACAATGGCCATCATGGCTTCGGCGATCGGGGTGGCACGAATGCCCACGCACGGGTCGTGGCGGCCCTTGGTGATCACGTCCACCGGGTTGCCGTCGATGTCGATGGAGCGACCCGGGGTGGTGATGCTGGAGGTCGGTTTGAGTGCCAGGTGGGCGACAATCGGCTGCCCCGAGGAAATGCCACCCAGGATGCCGCCGGCATTGTTGCTGAGGAAACCTTGCGGGGTCAGCTCGTCACGGTGCTCGGTGCCGCGCTGAGCGACACTGGCGAAACCGGCGCCGATCTCCACGCCCTTGACCGCGTTGATACTCATCAATGCATGGGCCAGCTCGGCATCCAGGCGGTCGAAGATCGGCTCGCCCAGGCCTGGCATCACGCCTTCGGCAACCACGGTGATCTTCGCGCCCACCGAATCCTGATCCCGGCGCAACTGGTCCATGTAGGCTTCCAGCTCCGGCACCTTGTCCGGATCAGGGCTGAAGAAGGCGTTGTCTTCCACCGAGTCCCAGGTCTTGAAGGGAATCTCGATCGGCCCCAGCTGGCTCATGTAGCCACGAACCACGATGCCTTGGCTGGCCAGGTATTTCTTGGCGATGGCCCCGGCCGCCACGCGCATGGCAGTCTCCCGCGCCGAGCTGCGACCGCCACCGCGGTAATCACGAATGCCGTACTTGTGGTGGTAGGTGTAATCGGCGTGGGCCGGGCGAAACAGGTCCTTGATCGCCGAGTAGTCCTTGGACTTCTGGTCGGTATTGCGAATCAGCAGGCCGATGGAGCAGCCCGTGGTCTTGCCTTCGAACACCCCGGAAAGGATCTCGACTTCATCGGGCTCCTGGCGCTGGGTGGTGTGACGGCTGGTGCCGGGCTTGCGCCGGTCCAGGTCACGCTGCAGGTCTTCCAGGGACAGCTCGAGGCCCGGCGGGCAGCCGTCGACAATGGCGACCAACGCCGGCCCATGGCTTTCGCCCGCGGTGGTGACAGTGAACAGCTTGCCGTAGGTATTGCCGGACATGCAGGGTGCTCCGTGAAATCAGCCGAAATAACTCTATCTGGATTAACGCGTGCGCCAGTATACGCAGGCTACCCAACTAGTTCATCCTCGAACCTTCTGCCCCTGCCTGAGTCCAACCGGCACCTTTTATTCATGATGGCGTGATGATGCTGCGAGTTCTTCTCTTGAGCCTTTCCCTGTTCACCGGCCTGGTCCATGCGACCGTCCTGCAACGTCCCGTGAGCCTGGATACCGGCCACGGTGAACTGTACGGCTCGATGCTGCTGCCCAAATCCGAGCAGCCCGTGCCGGTGGTACTGATCATTTCCGGTTCCGGCCCCACCGATCGCGACGGCAACAATCCCGACGGCGGGCGCAATGACAGCCTCAAGCGCCTGGCCTGGGTGCTGGCCAGGCACAATATCGCCAGCGTGCGCTATGACAAGCGCGGCGTGGCGGCCAGCCTCGCGGCAACCCCGGATGAACGCAACCTGACCCTGGACGCCTATGTCGCCGACGCGGTGGCCTGGGGCAAAAAGCTCAAGGACGACCCGCGCCTGGGCCGGTTGATCGTACTGGGTCACAGTGAGGGCGCGCTGATCGCCAGCCTCGCCGCACCGCAACTGGATGCCGCCGGGGTGATCTCCATCTCCGGCACCGCCCGCCCGGTGGACCAGGTGCTGCGCCAGCAACTGAGTTACCGCCTGCCTCCAGCGCTGATGGTGCGCAGCAACGAGCTGCTGGACAGCCTGAAGGCCGGCCAGGTCGATACCGACGTGCCGCCGGCGCTGCAGGTGATCTTCCGCCCCAGCGTGCAGCCCTACCTGATCACCCTGTTCCGTGAAGACCCGGCGGCAGCCTTTGCCCGCTTGAAAATGCCCGCGCTGATCATCCAGGGCAGCAATGACATCCAGGTCAGCGTGGACGACGCCAAAGTGCTCAAGGCCGCCAAGCCGGACGCCCGGCTGACCCTGATCGACGGCATGAACCATGTGATGCGCATCGTGCCCAACGACCTCAAGCGCCAACTGGCGTCCTACAAGGACCCGCAATTGCCCCTGGCGGCGGAACTGGGCAGCGCAATCATCAGTTTTATTGACGGACTTCACACCCGTTAGGCTGTTTTCACCCTCCAGTCCTGAAAAAAACGGCCGATAAGCCTTTGCCGGCCGTTCGATTGCTGTCGGCGCGCAGCGATTGGACAGGATCTCGCCGTTATGACTGATACCCCGAATTCACCCGCTACAGAGCAGGACGCCGCCACCCCGGAAGCGGCCGTACTGCCTTGGGCGGACGTCCAGGCCGAACACCACAAGATGCTCCGCCTGGCGCCCCTGCAGACTGATCGCGCCACCGGCGGACGCCCCCTGCGCTTTGTCGAATTCGGCTATGCCGAACGCAGCAGCAAGGAGCACAGCCTGCTGCGCCTGACCATCAGCCTGCCCGGCCAGCGGGTACGCAAAGAGCAGAACCACCTGGATGTGTGGGTCGAGCACGACACTCGCCGGGTGCATTTCACTCCCGAAAGCGGCCTGCAGGTCGAACCCCTGAACCGTGGCATCGGCCGTTTCCTGCTGGCCCAGGGCGCACAGTGGGCGCAAAGAAAATGGCCCCACTACCGGGTGGACGGCTTCGAGCTCGCCAACAAGGATGCCCTCAACGAAGACACCCGCCTGCGCCGTGATCACGTGCTGCGCACCCAGGGTTTTGACGTTGTCTACGCCGACGCACAGCACCTCAAAGGCAGTGTCAAGGAGGTCCAGGTAGGCGACCTGCTGAGCCAGTGGAACACCGAGAAGCTGCAGTTCGTGGAGATACTGGAAGCAGCGCAGATGCTCCAGCAGGCCGAACAGAACCTCGAAGAACTGGAAGTCAAACTGCGCAAGCAGGAAGAAAAAGTAACCAAGTACAAGCGTGAAGACACCGGCTTGCGCTTCACCATCACCTGCCTGGTGGCCTTTGCCGTGTTCCAGGCCGGGCTGCTGATCTGGATTGCCACTCACCGCTAAGGCATGCGCCCTGGCGGTTCAAGGCCCGCATTGCGCGGGCCCGTAGCTCTTCAGACGCGCGAGGCGAACAACGCCTGATGCTCGCGGCACTGCTCTGCGGTCAGCATGAACACTCCGTGGCCGCCACGCTCGAAATCCAGCCAGGCAAAGTCGACTTCCGGGTACAGGGCCTCGACATGCACCTGGCTGTTGCCCACTTCGACAATCATCAAGCCCTTCTCGGTCAGGTGATCGGCAGCTTCGGCCAGCATCCGCCGCACCAGGTTCAGGCCATCGTCGCCACAGGCCAGGCCCAGCTCCGGCTCGTGCTGGTATTCGTCCGGCATGTCGGCAAAATCTTCGGCATCGACATAGGGCGGATTGGACACGATCAAGTCGAAGCGTTGCCCTGGCAAACCTTCGAAGCCGTCACCCTGCACGGTGAACACTCGCTCATCGACCCCGTGGCGCTCGATGTTCTGGTTGGCCACTTCCAGGGCCTCGAAGGACAGGTCCGCCAGCACCACTTCGGCATCGCGGAACTCATAGGCACAGGCAATGCCGATGCAGCCGGAGCCGGTGCACAGATCAAGAATCCGCGCCGGTTCGTTGGCCAACCACGGTTCGAAGCGTTTCTCGATCAGCTCGCCAATCGGCGAACGGGGAATCAGCACACGCTCATCGACAATGAACGACATACCGCAGAACCACGCCTCGCCCAACAGGTAGGCGGTGGGCACACGCTCCTTGATGCGACGCTTGAGCAGATGCTGCAGATGGACCAGCTCGTCGTCTTCCAACGCGCAATCCAGATAGCTGTCGGCAATTTCCCAAGGCAGGTGCAGGGCACCGAGCACCAGTTGGCGGGCCTCGTCCCAGGCATTGTCGGTACCATGGCCGAAGAACAGATCCTCCCCATGAAAGCGGCTGACGGCCCAGCGGATATGGTCACGCAAGGTGCGAAGGCGGGAAGTGATCACGGGACAGACTCCTGACAAAACGACCGGCAATTCTAACAGCCAAAACGCCTGCCGACGACGAATGAAACCCCCGCACCACGCAATCGTCCTGCTGACTGGCTTTTAGCTTTCAACTCCCCTACCTTGCCCCACTTGACAAGCCTGTAGGCCAATAACGGCGCACCTTACGTTAGTAGCGATTCACAGAACCGCTCGGCCAGAGGACAATGTCGCAAAAGCCCCACTCACAGGAGCCCCAGAATGTCCGTTCCAAAGACGATGTTTCAACTCAGCGGTCGTGGTTACGCAGCGGCCAATTTGAGCCACGCGACCCTTGTGATCATCGACGCCCAGAAAGAGTACCTCAGCGGTCCACTGGCCCTGTCCGGCATGGACGCGGCAGTGGCCAACATCCAGCGCCTGCTGGCCGCGGCCCGGGCAGCCGGGCGGCCCATCGTGCATGTGCGCCACCTCGGCACCGTCGGCGGCCTGTTCGACCCCCAGGGCGAACGCGGTGAGTTCATCCCCGGGGTCGAGCCCCAGGGTGACGAAACCATCATTGGCAAGTTGCTGCCCAGCGCCTTCCACGGCACCGAGCTGGAAAAACGCCTGCAGGACCTGGGTTCCCTGGACCTGATCGTGGCCGGTTTCATGAGCCACTCCAGTGTCAGCACCACCGTTCGCGCCGCGAAGAACCTGGGCTTTCGCTGCACCCTGGTGGAAGACGCCTGCGCCACCCGCGACCTGCCCTACAAGGGCGGCATTCTCAGCGCCGAGCATGTCCAGCAAACCGAAATGGCGATCATGGCCGACAACTTCGCCACCCTCGCCCAGACCGCAAGCCTGATCTGATCAGCCCAGGTGAGCGGCTGGCGGGCCGCTCATCCATAAACCCCTCGCCTGTACAGCAATTGCCTTAGCCTCAGGAACCACCCGGTCAACTTCCGGTCGAAGGGCCGATACCCATTGAGGAAGGTCGGAATGAAGATATCCGATGGTTTTGACGCACGCCGATTGCGGCCCAAAAGCCCGCGAAACTGGCGGTTGCGCCTGGGGGCGGCATTTTCCGCACTGCTCGCGGCCTTCGGTGTGCTGCTGGCAATGGCCGGGGCCGCGAGCCTGTTGGGGCGAGCCCCAGCGCTGGGAGAAATCAACGCCAGTGCCCCAGGCTCAGCGGTGATCCTGCTGATTGGCCTGGTCCTGCTGTATGTCGGGGTGCGCCTGTGGCGTCGCTGTCGGCGGCGCATGCGTGAACCCCTGGCTCTGAACATGGCCCCGCACCTGATGAAAAAGCACGACTGATCGCCACCGGCGCGATTTGCGCGCCTGAAGCCCTTCCGAGTTCGGTAAACTAGCCGCCCTTCGCGGAGGCTGACATGCAAGACGACGATTTTTCCCTGTTCAAGAACGAGATCCGCGGCGTCAAGCCGATCAAGCACGATCGCGCCGAGACAGGCAAACCCAAGACCGACCGGGCGCAGATCGCCAAACTGCGCCAGGTCGCCACTGTGCGCACTGAAACCACCACCGTGGATGGACTGTCCGACCAGTTCGTCATCGACGTGGGGCCCGAAGACGATCTGATGTGGGCCCGCGACGGGGTCCAGGAAAGCCAGATGCGCAAGCTCAAGGTCGGACAGATCCCCTTCGAGGGCAGCCTCGACCTGCACGGCATGACCGTGGAGAAGGCCCGGGAAACCCTCTGGGCGTTCCTCGCCGAGGCCACCCGGTTCGAGATCCGCTGCGTGCGTGTCACCCACGGCAAGGCAGTACGCCTGGACGGCAAGCGCCCCATGATCAAGAGCCATGTCAACACCTGGCTGCGCCAGCATCCCCAGGTCCTGGGCTTCACCTCCTGCCAGGCCAGGCATGGCGGCACCGGGGCGCTGTACGTGATGCTCAAACGCACCATGATGGAAGGGCGCGACGAATAAAGCCGCAGCATCACGCTTGCAGCGCCGTGTCCGCCACCGTACCCTTGCCCTTTGCGTAAAATCCCACAGGTAGTTTCATGTCCCTGGAACAGAATTACACCGCGATCCTCGGCCAATTGGGCGAGGACGTCTCCCGCGAGGGCCTGCTCGACACGCCCAAGCGCGCCGCCAAAGCCATGCAGTACCTTTGCCGCGGTTATGCCCAAACCCTGGAAGAAGTCACCAACGGTGCCTTGTTCAGCTCTGACAACAGCGAAATGGTGCTGGTCAAGGACATCGAGCTCTACTCGCTGTGCGAACACCACCTGCTGCCATTTATCGGCAAGGCCCATGTCGCCTACATTCCCAGCGGCAAGGTCCTGGGGTTGTCGAAAGTCGCGCGCATCGTCGACATGTATGCCCGCCGCCTGCAGATCCAGGAAAATCTCAGTCGGCAGATCGCCGATGCGGTCCAGCAAGTGACCGGCGCCCTCGGCGTGGCTGTGGTGATCGAGGCCAAGCACATGTGCATGATGATGCGCGGTGTGGAGAAGCAGAACTCGTCGATGATCACTTCGGTGATGCTCGGTGAGTTCCGCGAGAACGCCGCGACCCGCAGCGAGTTCCTCAGCCTGATCAAGTAACGGGCTGCACCTGAAAAAAACCGGCGTTGATCGCCGGTTTTTTTTCGTCCGGCAAAAATCAGGTAAGCTGCCGCCCCTTCATTCATGGGCAAGAGGCAATACCGTGATCGTCAAAGCACTGCGAGTCGGCCTGGGCCAACTCATCGTTTTCATCGACTTCATCACCCGCCCGGGCAAACAGAAGCGCCCCACTGCCGCTCAGGCCCAGGTCGAGCAGGACGCCAAGTCCCTGACCCTGTACCAGTTCCACGCCTGTCCTTTCTGCGTGAAGACCCGCCGCGCCCTGCATCGCCTGAACGTGCCGGTAGCCCTGCGTGATGCCAAGAACAACGAGCAGGACCGCCAGACCCTGCTGGAGCAGGGCGGCAAGATCAAGGTGCCGTGCCTGCGCATCGAAGAAAATGGCCAGACCACCTGGATGTACGAATCCAAGGTGATCATCGACTACCTGAACCAGCGGTTCTCGGCGGCCTGAAGCCCCCCATCGGACGGGCGGCCGCGGATCAGTTGCAGGCCCCCGAGGCACGGGGCCTGGGCACCCAGCACCCGTGAGCGGGTCAGGTCGTCATGCAGGACACCCCGGCCAGGCCCCATTCAAGGCCCGAGCATTGACCGCTGCGTCATGCCCCATCAGCGCCCGGCTCCCAGGCAAAGCTGCAGGTATCCCCCTTGAACAGCTGCCGAAGAGAGTCGACACCCCGTCCAGCAGGCAACGATGCGCAAAAGCACTGAACCGGCACAAAGCCGGTTCAGCGAGCATCAACCACCTTGCTCAGTCAAACATCGCCACATGCCGCGGATGGCTTTGGACCCGCTGAATCCACGCCTGGATGCCCGGGTAACGGGCCAGGTCAAAACCACCTTCATGGGCCACATGGGTGTAGGCAAACAGTGCGATGTCAGCAATGGAATAGTGCTCGCCCACCAGGTAAGGCGTGCGGCTCAGTTGCTTTTCCATCACCTCCAATGCCTTGTAGCCGCGCTTGTGCAACTTCAGGTATTCCTCGCGACGCTCCTCGGGCAAGCCCTCGTACTGCTGGATGAAGCGCGCCACGGCAATATAGGGCTCATGGCTGTACTGCTCGAAGAACTGCCATTGCAAGACCTGGGTGCGCAGGCGCGGCTCGCTGGGCAGGAACTCGCAGCCATCGGCAAGGAAGTTGAGAATCGCATTGGACTCCCACAGGCATGTACCGTCCTCAAGCTCCAGCACCGGGATCTTGCCGTTGGGGTTCTTCGCCAGGAAGGCTTCGGTCTGGGTATCGCCCCCGAGAATATCCACCGCCTGCCATTGGTAGGGCAGCCCCAGAAGATTGAGCATCAGTTTGATCTTGTAGCAATTGCCCGAACGGTAATCACCGTAAACCTTATACATGGCCTTCCCCTCAGGCTGCCTGTGCAGCCTGTGCTTGACGTATCACGGTGGCCAGCCGCTTGAGGCCTTCGTCCAACCGGGCTGGATCGATATGGCTGAAATTCAGCCGCAAATGGCCGAGGTTGCGCTCAGGCTCGCTAAAGAAGGGCTCACCGGGCATGAACGTCACGTCCTGTGCCAACGCTGAATCAAGCAAGGTGCGGGTGTCCAGCGGTTGTTTCAAGCTCAACCAGAAAAACAGCCCGCCCTGGGGCACCTGCCATTGCGCCAGATCACTGAAATGGGTTTCCAGGGCCGCCTGGAAGGCATCGCGGCGCTGGCGATAGAAGCCGCGCAGCTCATGCAGATGCTGCTGGTATTGCGTGGTGCCGATCCACTGCATGGCCTGCCACTGGCCGACGCGGTTGGTGTGCAGGTCCGCGGACTGTTTCAGTCGCAGCAGATGCGGGAACAGGTCCTGGCTGGCGATCAGGTAGCCAACCCGCAGTCCGGGTAGCAGGGTTTTCGACACGGTGCCGGTGTAGATCCAACTGGCCTTCTGCAGACGACTGACGATAGGCGTGGCGCTGCCGCCATCGAAGGACAGTTCGCGGTACGGCTCATCTTCGATCAGGGTCACGCCGAACTCGTCCAGCAAGGACGCCACGGCATCACGCCTGGCTTCGCTGTAGCGCACTGCCGAGGGATTCTGAAAGGTCGGGATCAGGTAGATGAAGGCCGGCCGATGCTGCTCCAGGCGTGCACGCAGCCGGGTCAGGTCCGGACCGTCGGCCTCCAGCGGCACGCTCAGGCAGGCGGCGCCGAACAACTGGAAGATCTGCAGGGCGGCCAGATAGGTCGGTGCCTCCAGCAGCACCTCGGTACCGGGGTCGATGAACAGCTTGGCCGCCAGATCCAGGGTCTGCTGCGAGCCGCTGACCACCAGCACCTGGCTGGCGCTGCAGGGCACACCCAGCTGGCGAGCCTGTTCTGCCAGGGCTTCACGCAGTTGCGGCTCTCCTTCGCTCATGCCGTACTGCCCCATGGACAGGGGCATGTCCTGCCACTGCACCGGAGGCAGCATCACTTCGGCAGGCAGCCCCCCGGCGAACGACATCACTTCCGGGCGCTGGGCCGCGGCGAGAATTTCACGGATCAGGGAGCTTTTAAGGCGCGATACAAGTTCGGAGAAAGCCATGGGGACCACCGCTAGCGAAGGCTGAGGGAAATACGTCAAACTACTTGACCGAAATTACGCCGCCCCGAGCAGATACGTCAATATGCTTGACCTTAAAAACCAGAACTCGCAACAAGCCGCCATGGAAGCCTTCTTCTTCGGCTACCAGGCGTTTACCGCCAAGGCCGACGAGATGCTCGAGCGCCGCGGCTTGAGCCGAGTGCATCAGCGCATCGTGTTTTTCATCGCCCGCTATCCCGGGCTCAGCGTCAAGGAGCTGCTGAACCTGCTGGGGGTGAGCAAGCAGGCGCTGAACACACCCTTGCGCCAGTTGCTGGAGATGCACCTGGTGGAAAGCCTCGCGCCAGAGAGTGACAAGCGCAAACGCCTGCTGGAACTGACGGCCGATGGCGTGCGCTTCGAACAGTCCCTGCGCCGGGAGCAGGTCAAGCTGCTGCAACGGGCCTTCGCCGACGCAGGTGAGGACGCGGTCAATGGCTGGCTCGCGGTGAATCAAGCCCTCGCGGGGAAAAACGCCGACCAGTAGCGTGTGGCAGCTGCAATTCGGTGCCCTGATCCGTCACCCCCTCCTTTGCTCCCTCCCTATGGCACGCCTGACCTCAGCGCGAACGCCGATATAGCCACGCCAGCGGATTTTTCGCACACAGCACTAAAAACATTATTTGCTTTCTTTGTATACAAAAGCATAATCGCCCCGTGTGATTTCTTGACCTATAGGTCAACAAACCCGCAAGCCTTACCTGCCTCAAAGAGCCGCTGCCCACCCTCGCGTGTCCGGTTCTGGAAAAAACAATAAAACTCTTGAGGAGTACTCGCTGTGGAAAGCCGAAAATCCGAAGCCTCGTCGCTGGACCTCTCGCCCTCGCTGAACAGCGGCTGGCTGGAGCGCATCTTCAAACTCAGGTTGCATGGCACCACGGTGAAAACCGAATTGATTGCCGGTCTGACCACATTCATCACCATGGCCTACATCATCTTCGTCAATCCCAACATCATGGCTGATGCCGGTATCGACCATGGCGCAGCCTTTGTCGCCACATGCATCGCCGCCGCCTTGGGTTGCCTGCTGATGGGCCTGTATGCCAACTGGCCGGTGGGGCTGGCGCCGGGCATGGGGCTCAACGCGTTCTTCACCTACACCGTGGTCGGCACCATGGGCTACAGCTGGGAAACCGCCCTCGGCGCGGTGTTCGTCTCCGGCGTGCTGTTCATGTTCCTGACTCTGTCGCGGGTGCGGGAATGGCTGCTCAACAGCATCCCGGTAAGCCTGCGTTTCGCCATGGGGGCCGGGGTCGGGCTGTTTCTCGGCCTGATCGGCCTGAAAACCGCCGGCATCGTCGTCGACAGCCCGGCCACCCTGATCAAGCTCGGTTCCCTGCGTGAACCCGGCCCGCTGCTGGCGGCGATCTGTTTTCTGATGATTGCCGTGCTCAGCTACCACCGGGTGTTCGGCGCAATCCTGATCAGCATCATTGCCGTGACCCTGGCCGGCTGGGGCCTGGACCTGGTGCATTACAACGGCATCCTGTCGACGCCGCCGAGCCTGGCGCCGACCTGGATGGCCATGGACCTTGCCGGAGTGTTCAACGTCAGCATGATCAGCGTGGTGCTGGCCTTCCTCTTCGTGCACATGTTCGACACGGCCGGCACCCTGATGGGCGTGGCCCAGCGCGCCGGCCTGGTCAACGCCGACGGCAAGATCGAGAACCTGTCACGGGCGCTCAAGGCCGACAGTGCCTCCAGCGTGTTCGGCGCAGTGGTGGGCGTGCCACCGGTGACCAGCTACGTGGAAAGCGCCGCGGGCGTCGCCGCAGGTGGTCGCACCGGGCTGACCGCCGTCACCGTGGGCGTGCTGTTCATTGCCGCGATGTTCTTCGCCCCGCTGGCTGGCATGATTCCCGCCTATGCCACCGCCGGCGCACTGATCTACGTGGCCATGCTGATGATGGGCGGCATGGCCCATATCAACTGGGACGAAGCCACCGACAGCATTCCGGCCATCGTCACGGCAATCATGATGCCGCTGACCTTTTCCGTTGCCGACGGCATTGCCCTGGGCTTCATCACCTACGTGGTGCTCAAGGCCGGTACGGGCAAGTACAAGGAAATCTCCATCAGCCTGTATGTGCTGTGCGCGATCTTCATCGCCAAGTTCATCTTCCTGTAAGCCTCCTCGCAGCAATCGCCCCATCCCTCGCGGATGGGGCTTTTTACTGCAACGCTGCAGATAGCCCCGGCCGCGTCTTCCTTCTTGAGTAGCCTGGCTCCAGCCACTCACCCTCCCCCCACTCAAGCCGCACCGATAACGCCCCGGCCCGCACTGCCCGGGTGCATACCCCTCAACACTCGAGCCACTGTCGCAGCCCAGGCTCGCGCCGCCAGGGACAGTCGGTGCCAGGTGGCGGGCTTTTCTCCAGGCATAAAAAAGCCCGCAGTGTGAGCGGGCAAAGACCAAAGAAGCTATTTGCGCAGGATTCTTGGGGGAACGTCCTAGCTTCCTCTGTAGGTCGAATAGCTGTAAGGAGAAATCAACAGCGGCACGTGGTAATGATCCTGCTCGGCGCTGATGCCGAAACGCAGCACCACCACATCGAGGAAGGCCGGCTGCGGCAGCTGCACGCCACGGGCACGGTAGTAGTCACCGGCATGGAAATGCAGCTGGTACACACCGGAACGATAGTCATCGCCCTGCAGCAGCGGCGCATCGCAACGGCCATCGCTGTTGGTCAGGGTACTGGCGACCAGTTCCAGCTGTGCTCCCTCGACCCGATACAGCTCGACCTTGATAGCGCTGCCAGGGCAGCCATGTGCGGCATCCAACACGTGTGTAGTCAAACGTCCCATTGATTCCGCGGACCTGTCGCGACTCAAGCGTTCAGGCCTCGCGCCTCCCGGAGTCAGTGATTGATAGGGCGATGCAGCGATTCGATGGATGAAAGGCTGCGTCAAGAGCACGATTAAGACACTTTTCAAAAAAATTGTACACAATAATAATCACAATTATTCTGCCGACTTCAGGGCTCCCCATCCATCGGCGAATTGAGCCCAACCCCATGGCACCAGACGACTTGCCATTCATTAGCTGACCATCCGGGCAAGTTTCTTGCAGGTGCGACACATAGTGACAAAAGGAGAAAAATGCAAAAAAACGGGCTTACAAAGTGAATATAAAGTTGTATACAATCATTCCATCGCAGTGACGCTCACCTGGCGCTCCAGCTTCCAGGTCCCGCCACGCCACCGTTATCACGAATAAGAAGGAAGACTGCAGTGAGCGCTGACTACCCTCGTGACCTGATCGGTTACGGCTCCAACCCTCCTCACCCTCACTGGCCTGGCAATGCCCGCGTCGCACTGTCCTTCGTGCTCAATTACGAAGAAGGCGGCGAGCGCAACATCCTTCACGGCGACAAGGAATCGGAAGCCTTCCTGTCGGAAATGGTCTCGGCGCAGCCACTGCAGGGCGAGCGCAACATGAGCATGGAATCGCTGTACGAATATGGCAGCCGTGCCGGTGTCTGGCGAATCCTCAAGCTGTTCAAGGAATTCGACATTCCGCTGACCATCTTCGCCGTGGCCATGGCAGCCCAACGCCATCCGGACGTGATCCGCGCCATGGTCGAGGCGGGCCACGAAATCTGCAGCCACGGCTACCGCTGGATCGACTACCAGTACATGGACGAGGCCCAGGAGCGCGAGCACATGCTCGAAGCGATCCGCATCCTCACCGAAATCACCGGCGAACGCCCCCTGGGCTGGTACACCGGCCGCACTGGCCCGAACACCCGGCGCCTGGTGATGGAGGAAGGCGGCTTCCTCTATGACTGCGACACCTACGACGACGACCTGCCCTACTGGGAACCCAACAACCCCACCGGCAAGGCGCACCTGGTGATCCCCTACACCCTGGACACCAACGACATGCGCTTCACCCAGGTGCAGGGTTTCAACAAGGGCGACGACTTCTTCCAGTACCTCAAGGATGCCTTCGATGTGCTCTACGCCGAAGGCGCCGAGGCACCGAAAATGCTTTCCATCGGCCTGCACTGCCGCTTGATCGGCCGCCCGGCCCGCCTGGCTGCACTCAAGCGCTTCATCGAGTACGTCAAGGGTCACGAGCAGGTCTGGTTCACCCGTCGGGTCGATATCGCCCGCCACTGGCAACACACCCATCCGTACCAGGGAGCAGCCAAATGACTGCATTCCAGAGCCTCAAGCCCTCGACCCTGAGCCGCGACGCCTTTGTCAAAGCCTTCGCCGACATCTACGAGCATTCGCCCTGGGTGGCTGAAAAGGCCTACGACTTGGGCCTGGATGCCTCCGTCGACCAGATCGAAACCCTGCACCAGCGCATGAGCGATATCCTGCTCAGCGCCGATCACGCCAGCCAGTTGGCCTTGATCAACGCTCACCCGGACCTGGCCGGCAAAGCTGCCGTCCAGGGCGAACTGACCGAGGCCAGTACCAACGAACAGGCCGGTGCCGGCATTCATCAATGCACCGCCGAAGAGTTCCAGCGCTTCACCGAACTGAACGATGCCTACAAGGCCAAGTTCAAGTTTCCCTTCATCATGGCGGTGAAGGGCAGCAATCGACATCAGATCCTGGCCGCCTTCGAAACCCGCATCCACAACTCGGTAGACACCGAGTTCAAGTGCGCGCTGGCGGAAATCAACAAGATCGCCCTGTTTCGCTTGCAGACTCTGTAGCGAGCCTGGCCCGAGAACCCCGGTGAGAGCCGGAGTTCCCAGGGCCTTGTAAGCACACCCAGCCACTGAGCAAGGCAGATAAGAATAATGAGAACTTACGCCGCCGCCCCCCAGCACTTCGTCAACATGGCCGAAGTCCGCCCGGACCACTGCAGCGTCTCGGCCGTCGCTGAAATCGTTACCGACGCTTGCCGCCTGGATGCGCCGCGCTCGATCAGACGTGCGGGTAGCGACCGCTGGTTCCTCTGCAAATCCCTTCTGTCATCGGCCAGGCCCCAAGGCACTCTGCAACGCGCGCCGGCGTCCGGTCGTCAGCAGAATGCTGGCAGTCACCCGTTGACTAACGGCCACGCTTCCCCGTGATATCGAACATCCAGGCCCCGGCCCGCCGGGTTCCTGCACACTCCTGCGCGCCGTGACGTGCGGGATCAATGACGAACCTGAGAATTTAAGAAGAACAGCATGCGCACATTAGTGATTGAGCCCCTGACCAAAGAAGCCTTCGCCCCTTTCGGTGACGTGATCGAAACCGACGGCAGCGACCACTTCATGATCAACAACGGTTCGACCATGCGCTTTCACAAACTGGCGACGGTGGAAACCGCCACGCCAGAAGACAAGGCGATCATCAGCATCTTCCGCGCCGACGCGCAGGACATGCCGCTGACCGTCCGCATGCTGGAACGCCATCCGCTGGGCAGCCAGGCTTTCATCCCGCTGCTCGGCCACCCCTTTCTGATCGTGGTCGCGCCCATTGGCGATGCACCTGTATCAGGCTTGGTCCGCGCCTTTGTCAGTAATGGCAGGCAGGGCATCAATTACCATCGCGGCGTCTGGCACCACCCGGTGCTGACGATCGAAAAGCGGGATGACTTCCTGGTGGTTGATCGCAGTGGCACTGGCAATAACTGCGATGAGCATTTCTTCAAAGAGGATGAGTGTTTGATCCTCGCCCCCCACCAATAAGAGAAGGTCTGATCACTCGACGACAGAGTGACAGGCGAGAGGTAAAGACTGTGGAAGCACATCTGTTGGAATGGCTCAATCTGAGCGTGCGTTGGATACACATGATCACTGGCGTGGCCTGGATCGGCGCGTCGTTCTACTTCGTCTGGCTGGAGAACAACCTCAACCGCGTCAATCCCAAGGACGGCCTGTCCGGCGACCTCTGGGCGATTCACGGCGGTGGTATCTACCACCTGGAGAAATACAAGCTGGCCCCCCCTTCCATGCCGGAGAACCTGCACTGGTTCAAGTGGGAAGCCTACTTCACCTGGATGTCGGGGATTGCCCTGCTGTGCCTGGTGTTCTACTTCAACCCGATGCTCTACCTGGTTGCTCCCGGCAGCGGCCTGAGCGGCCCTGAAGCGGTAGCCATCGGCATCGGTGCGCTGATCGCCGGCTGGTTCGTCTACGACTTCCTCTGCGACTCGCCGCTGGGCAAGAAACCCGCCCTGCTGGGTTTCATCCTGTTCGTCCTGCTGATCGCTGCGGCCTATGGCTTCAGCAAGGTGTTCAGTGGTCGTGGGGCCTACCTGCACGTCGGCGCCATCATCGGCACCATCATGGTGGGCAACGTGTTCCGCATCATCATGCCGGCGCAACGTGCGCTGGTGGCGGCCATCGCGGAAAACCGCACCCCGGACCCGACCCTGCCGGCCAAGGGCCTGCTGCGTTCGCGTCACAACAACTACTTCACCCTGCCGGTGCTGTTCATCATGATCAGCAACCACTTCCCGAGCACCTACGGCAGCCAGTACAACTGGTTGATCCTGGCCGGGATCGCGGTGCTGGCGGTGTTGGTCCGTCATTACTTCAACACCCGTCATGACAGCCACAAGTTCGCCTGGACCCTGCCCGTCGCGGCACTGGGCATGATCTGCCTGGCCTACGTCACCGGTCCGACGCCCACCCCGAGCACCCCGGAAGTGGCCAAGGCTCCCGCTCAGATCGAGTACCAGCCCCAGCCGGAAACGGCCCTGGGCGGCAAGCCGGCATCCTCGCAGGCACCGGCTGCACCGGCTGCACCGGCAGCCCCTGCGGCACCGGCAAGCGCACCGGCACAGGCATCCACCGCCGGCGCGTCCTTCGACAAGGTGCACAGCGTGATCCAGGAACGCTGCGCGGTTTGCCACTCGGCCAAACCCACCAGCTCGCTGTTCAGCGCGGCACCGGCCGGGGTGATGTTCGATACGCCCGAGCAGATCCGTCTGCAGGCTGCTCGCATCCAGGCCCAGGCTGTCGCCAGCCAGATCATGCCGCTGGGCAACATCACCCAGATGACCCAGCAGGAACGTGACCTGATCGGTGCCTGGATTGCCCAGGGAGCCCAGGTCAACTGACCACTGGCCGCTGACCGGCTGCCTTGCGAGCAAGCTCGCTTCTACAGGACTGCATGGGCACTGTAGAAGCGGGCTTGCTCGCCATCAGCCCCGAAGATTCGCCCGATGTAGAAGCTGCAGGCAGCCATACGGCTGTTAAATCACAAGAATAAAAAAGATCCGAGGTGTTGCATGTCCGAGTCATCCGAACAGTGCGTCCCCGATGCGCCAGCCATTCAGCGCTTGCCCCTATTGCAACTGATCCTGGTCGGTCTGCAACACGTTCTGCTGATGTATGGCGGTGCAATTGCGGTACCGCTGATCATCGGACAGGCCGCAGGCCTGAGTCGTGAGGAAATCGCCTTCCTGATCAATGCCGACCTGCTGGTAGCCGGTGTCGCCACCATCGTCCAGTCGATGGGCATCGGCCCCATGGGCATTCGCATGCCAGTGATGATGGGCGCCAGTTTCGCGGCGGTCGGCAGCATGGTCGCCATGGCTGGCATGCCCGGCATCGGCATGCCCGGGATCTTCGGCGCCACCATCGCTGCCGGCTTCTTCGGCATGGTGATCGCGCCATTCATGTCCAAGGTGGTGCGTTTCTTCCCGCCCCTGGTCACCGGCACGGTGATCACCTCGATCGGGCTGTCACTGTTTCCCGTAGCCGTGAACTGGGCCGGCGGCGGCAGCAACGTCGCTCAGTTCGGCTCCCCCATCTACCTGAGCATCGCCGCTCTGGTACTGGGCACCATTCTGTTGATCCACCGCTTCATGCGCGGCTTCTGGGTCAATATCTCGGTGTTGATCGGCATGGGCCTGGGCTACCTGCTGTGCGGCCTGATCGGCATGGTCGATCTGAGGCGCCCTGGCTGCAGATCGTCACGCCGCTGCATTTCGGCATGCCGGAGTTTCACCTGGCGCCGATTCTTTCCATGTGCCTGGTGGTGGTGATCATCTTTGTCGAGTCCACCGGGATGTTCCTTGCCCTGGGCAAGATCACCGGCCAGGAGGTCACCCCACGGATGCTGCGGCGTGGCCTGTTGTGTGATGCCGGCGCCTCGTTCGTGGCCGGTTTCTTCAACACCTTCACCCACTCCTCCTTCGCCCAGAACATCGGCCTGGTGCAGATGACCGGCGTACGCTGCCGTTCGGTGACCATGGTGGCCGGTGGCCTGCTGATCGTCCTCAGCCTGCTGCCCAAGGCCGCGTTCCTGGTTGCCTCGATCCCGGCCGCCGTGCTCGGCGGCGCAGCGATCGCGATGTTCGGCATGGTCGCCGCCACCGGCATCAAGATCCTCCAGGAAGCCGACATTGCCGACCGTCGCAACCAGTTGCTGGTAGCCGTCAGCATCGGCATGGGCCTGATCCCGGTGGTACGCCCCGAGTTCTTCGCCCACCTGCCACTGTGGATGAGCCCGATCACCCATAGCGGCATCGCCATGGCGACCCTCAGTGCCCTGCTGCTGAACCTGCTGTTCAACATTCTCGGCGGTGCCGAGCGCGCCTCCAACAACGCACGCCACGCGCATCAGCATTGAAGCCTGACCCGGGCGCCGCTGCGACGCCCGGGTCAGTGCCGTACCACTGACATCAGGTCGCGTCCCCATGACCGGGGCCGACGGCTACACGCTGCGCCTTGAAAATAAAAATAAACAGGGAGCAACAACCATGCAGCCAACCCAGGCTTGCTTACCCACGGGTGCCCCAGCGGTGCCTGTCGATTCCTTGCGCGACGACGCTCTGCAGTCGCTGCGCACGCCTGACTGCCCTCTGCGGATGCCAGGCTGAGATGTTCGCCCCTCCTGCCCCAAAGTTGCTTCACGTGCTCTATTGCAGAGCACTTGAGCCCCGCCGTGGGAGCCAGTATTCTCCGCGGCCGCGTAAATCTGGTCTAAAAAAAAGCCCGGATGAAAAACCTGACCTGAAAGCCAACTTATCCCGGCTCAGGCAGCTATCAAGGCGCACGAAATTACGGCTGAAAAACTCTCGTTCGACTGTATCAACACAGCCGAACGGGAGTTTTTTGCTTTTTTCCGCCTTGGCTCAGCTCTTGCTAACAGCAACAAAGCTGACCGATCGGATGGTTTTTACAGCAATGAAAAAGGCGCCAAACCAGAGCGCCGAGCCAAAAAACAACGTGGAAACACCAATTTTGGGAGCAACCGAATGAAACCGATGTGCAAAAGCCTGATGCTGGCCACCACCCTGCTCGCCGGGGGGCAGGCCGTGGCAGGTGACCTGCTGCTATGGCAGAACAACAGCCTGACTTACCTGTACGGCAAGAACTTCGAAGTTAACCCGCAGATCCAGCAGACGGTCACCTTCGAACATGCCGACGCCTGGAAGTACGGCGACAACTTCTTCTTCCTCGACCGGATCTTCTACAACGGCAAGGAAGACGGCAACGTCGGACCCGATACCTACTACGGCGAGTTCACTCCGCGCCTGTCCCTGGGCAAGATCCTCGATCAGAAGCTCGAGTTCGGTCCGATCAAGGACGTGCTCCTGGCCATGACCTATGAGTTCGGCGAAGGCGACAACGAGTCCTACCTGATCGGCCCGGGCTTCGACCTGGCCATTCCCGGGTTCGACTACTTCCAGTTGAACTTCTACCAGCGCCACACCGAAGGCAGCCGCCCGGGCGACAACGTCTGGCAGATCACCCCGGTCTGGTCCTACACCATTCCCGTGGGCCGCTCGGACATTCTCATCGACGGCTACATGGACTGGGTCGTGGACAACGACCAGAACGCCAAGGGCACCTACCACGCCAACCTGCACTTCAACCCGCAAGTCAAATACGACCTGGGCAAGGCACTGAACTGGGGCGCCAAGCAGTTGTATGTCGGTTTCGAATACGACTACTGGAAGAACAAGTACGGCATCCAGGACTCCCGCAACTTCGAGACCAACCAGGACACCGCGAGCCTGCTGGTCAAGTACCACTTCTGATAGCGGCGTGACTCAACCTGCTCCCATCCCTTGATGGGAGCAGGCTGGCTTCTCAAGCGGATGTGGCAACCGCCATCCATCAGCCAAGACGCACGCTCGGATCCCGCCAGAACGCTGGATCAGCACTTTTGAGCCGCTCCACCGCATTGTGGATATGGCTCAGTGCCGCCTGCCGTGCGCCCTCGACATCCCGCGCCGCAATCGCCGTATAGACCGCGAAATGCTCGTCGTGCACCAAACGCGTCAGGTCCCGTCGACGCTCTTCATTGGAGCGGGTGATGCGGATCGCCTCCTTGATGAATTGCGCAATGAACTCATGCAGGGACGGGTACAAAGGGTTGCCCGTGGCCTGGGATATCGACAAGTGAAAAGCCAGGTCCTGCTCCACGCCATCCTGGCCCGCCTGCTCGGCCACCTCGATGGCCTGCAACGCCTGGTGGATCGCCTGCAACTGCTCCGCGGTATGCCGCTGAGCTGCCAGCGCCGCCGCCTCGCCTTCAATACCGCGGCGCAGTTCGGTCACCCTGAGCACCGCCTCGATCGATCCGCGCACGTCCAGGTCGATGGTGAACGCCTTGATATGCGCGCCCTCGCAGACCACGGTGCCGCTGCCCTGGCGCACTTCCACCAGACCGGCGGATTTCAGGCGCGATACCGCCTCGCGGATAACCGTGCGGCTGACCCCAAAACGCTCGGACAGCACAGGTTCGGTAGGCAGCCGTGAACCCGGCAGGGCTTCGCCGCTGGCGATGTGGGCCTTGAGTGCCGCCGTCACCTGATCCGCCAGCGTGCCCTTGGCCGAATCCTTGAGCGACGTCAGCGAATCAACGGCGCGGGAAGTGTTATCTGGCTTGGACATGGGTATCCCTGTATTCAAATCGGCTAACGGTACTGTATTTCAGGCACGCCGTCCCGTTCACCGTCCGGCCATTGAATTCGTATGATGTATTATGATATCTAAGACACCTCAGCGAGTCCGATAAAAACAAAACCACCCAAATACAAGAAACAAGGATGGGTAAAGGCATGTCTGAATCACTGTCGCAAACTGCTGCCCCTAGTACCGCTGCCTCGTTCGAGGATCAGGCCTACCGCAAAGTCGCCTGGCGAATCCTGCCGCTGTTGCTGCTGTGCTACCTGGTGGCCTACCTGGACCGGGTAAACGTCGGCTTCGCCAAATTGCAGATGTCCGAGGACCTGCAGTTTTCCGAGGCGGTCTATGGCCTGGGCGCCGGGATCTTCTTCATTGCCTACTTCCTGGTGGAGATCCCCAGCAACCTGATGCTGCATCGGGTCGGCGCCCGCCTGTGGATCGCCCGCATCATGATCAGCTGGGGCATCATTTCCTCGTGCATGGCCTTCGTCAGCACCCCCACGTCGTTCTATGTCATGCGGTTCTTGCTGGGCATCGCCGAAGCCGGGTTCTACCCGGGGGTGATTCTCTACCTGTCCTACTGGTTCCCCTCCCACCGCCGCGGCAAGATGTACGCCCTGTTCGCCACGGCGGTACCGCTCTCGGGGTTGATCGGCGCGCCCCTGTCCGGCTGGATCATGAGCGCCCTCAACGGCCACCATGGGTTCGCCGGCTGGCAGTGGATGTTCTTCCTCGAAGGCTTGCCATCGGTTCTGGTCGGCGGCCTGGTGATCTATTGCCTCAGCGACCGCATCGCCGATGCCCGCTGGCTGACCCCCGATGAGAGGAGCCTGCTGCAGACCCGGATCGATGCCGAGGCCGACAGCCACCAGGTGCATGGCATCCGCCAGGTGTTTGGACAGCCAAGGATCTGGCTGCTGACCGCGATCTACTTCTGCATGATCGCCGGCTTCTACACCGTCGGTTTCTGGCTGCCGTCACTGATTCGTCAGGCGGGGGTCAGCGACGTCTTCGAAGTCGGCATGCTCACCGCCATTCCCTATGCTGCCGCGGCCTTGACCATGGTGCTGATATCCCGCAGCGCCGACCGCCTGCGCGAACGTCGCTGGCACCTGGCACTGACCGCGGTGCTTGGCGGCATCGGCCTGATGGTATCGGCCACCTGGAGCGACAATTTCACCGTGTCGATGATCGGTCTGACCCTCGGCGCCATGGGCGCCTTCAGCACCCTGCCCCTGTTCTGGAGCCTGCCAACGGCCTTCCTCGGCGGCACGGCAGCGGCGGCCGGCATCGCCCTGATCAATTCCTGGGGCAACCTCGCCGGTTTCGTTTCGCCGTACCTGATGGGTTTTCTCAAAGACCTGACCCAGAGCACCACCATCGGTATGTACGTCATGGCCAGCGCGCTGTTCATCGGCGCCCTGCTGGTCTTCAAGATTCCCGGAAAACTCGTCAATCGCTGAATAGCTGGAGTCACTCATGAATATTCTTGTCACCGGCGCGGCCGGCTTTCTCGGACGGCGCTTGATCGAAGCCCTGCTGCAACTCGGCTCCCTGACCGATCGTCATGGCCAATTGCGCCCCATCAGCCGGATCATTGCATTCGATCGGGAACCATTGCAGGGCATGGATGACCCCAGGGTTCAGGTCAAGGGCGGAGACATCACCGACGATCAGGTGCTGGCCAGCCTGATCGATGCCGACACCGACAGCATCTTTCACCTGGCCGCAGTGGTCTCCAGCCAGGCAGAAGGCGATTTTGAACTGGGCATGCGCGTCAACTTCAGTGCGACCCAACGCCTGCTGGAACAGGTTCGCCTGCTGGGCACTTGCCCAAAATGGGTGATGACCAGCTCCGTTGCCGTGTTCGGCGGCGCACTACCGGACACCGTCGACGATGATCAGGTCTGGGCGCCACAGAGCTCCTACGGCACCCAGAAAGCCATGAACGACCTGCTGCTCGCCGACTACAGCCGTCGTGGCTTCGTCGACGGGCGCAGCCTGCGCATGCCGACCATCGTGGTGCGCCCGGGCAAGCCGAACCTGGCGGCCTCCAGCTTTGCCAGCGGCATCATCCGCGAGCCGCTCAATGGCCAGGCCAGCGTCTGCCCGGTAGCCCTGGACACCCGGCTGTGGCTGATGTCCCCCGCCCAGGCCATTGCCAACCTGATCCATGGCCATGAGCTGGCCGGGGAACGCCTGGGCAAGGGCCGAGTGATCAACTTGCCCGGCCTGTCGCTGACGGTCGAGCAGATGATCGACGCCCTGCGAGAAGTGGCTGGCGACGAGGTGGCACAACGTATCCAGATGCGCCCGGACCCAGCCATCGAGCGCATCGTCGGTTCCTGGCCAGGGTCCTTCAGTGCGCCATACGCCCAGGCCTTGGGTTTTACCGCCGACAAGGAATTTGTCAGCGTGATCCGGCAGTTCATCCAGGACTATCCGCCACGCTGAGCCAGCCCTCGAGACCGTCGGGCCCACCCCACGGGCCCGTACGAATCATCTTGAAATTCGATAGGAACCCTGAATATTTTGCACCCATCGATCAAGCTCGCCGGCATAGCATGGCGCTCATTCCCACTTGATCAGGCGTTACTCCATGACTCAACTACGCAAAGTGCTCAGTGTCCATAGCGGCCAACCTGCCTCCGACGGTGCCGGGGTGAAATTGACCCGGGTCTTCGGCGGCCAGGGCGTCGAACGTTTCGATCCTTTTCTGATGCTCGACGAGTTCGGCTCGCAGAACCCCGACGACTACATCGCCGGCTTCCCGCCCCACCCACACCGTGGCTTCGAGACCGTGACCTACATGCTCGAAGGGCGCATGCGCCATGAAGACCACCTGGGCAACGTCGGCCTGCTGCAGGGCGGCGGCGTGCAGTGGATGACGGCCGCCAAAGGCATCATCCACAGCGAGATGCCGGAGCAGGAGGAAGGCGTCATGCGTGGCTTCCAGCTGTGGTTGAACCTGCCGGCCAAGCACAAGCTCGACCCTGCCAGCTACCGGGACATCCAGCCCCAGGACATCCCGCGCCTGACTACGGCCGCTGGCATCGAGGTGGTGGTGATCGCCGGGCATTTCGATGATGGCCAGCACCAGCAGAGCGGCGCCGTACAGCGCCCCGACACTGAACCGCAGTATTTCGACCTGCACCTGCCCGCCGGTACTGCCATCAGCCCACGCCTGCCAACAGGACACCGGGTCCTGCTGTACGTCTACGAAGGCGCCGTCGAGCTGCCCGGTCATCCACAGAGCGTGGCCAGCAGCCGGCTGGTGCGCTTGTCCGATGAGGGCGAGATCCGGTTGAGCAGCCAGGACGGTGCCCGGGTCCTGTTGATCGCGGGCAAGCCATTGGCCGAGCCGGTGGTGCAATACGGGCCCTTCGTGATGAACACCCGGGAAGAGATCGAACAGGCACTGCGCGACTTTCGGGATGACAAGCTGACCGCGTGAGCAACGGTCGCCAGCCTTCCTGGGGCGATTCGCACCTGCAGATCGGTGCGGATCGGCCCGGGAAACCTGTCAGGCCGGCTCCAGACGCTCGCGCAACCCCAGGAACAGGGCCAGTTCCTCGCTCTTGGCCAGGGCATCACTGCGCCCCAGTTCGATCAGCTCACTGCAGTACGCAGCTTCAAAGAGCAAATAACTCAAGACTCCGGCACCGCTGGTACGGGTTGCACCCGGCCCTCGCAGGAACAGCCGCAAGGCCGCCGGCAGTTCCTGGCGATGGCGGGCCGCGATCTCGTCAATCGGCTGGCTCGGAGCAATCACCAGCACCTCCACCGGGGCGATCCCCAGACGTCGATCCGCCGCGCTGTCGGGCAACAGCCGGCTGAAATGATTGAGGCGCTCCAGCAACTCGATATCGCTTTCCAGGCTGTCGATGAAAGTACTGTTGAGCATGTGCCCACCGATCTGCGCCAGGGTCGGTTCCTGCCCGGTATAAGCCCGCAGCATCGCATTGTCCGGATCGGTGCCCCGTGGGTTGCCACTGACCCCCACCACCAGCACCCGGCTGGCCCCCAGGTGCAAGGCCGGGCTGATGGGCGCGGACTGGCGCACCGCGCCGTCGCCAAAGTACTCCTGATCGAGCTTCACCGGCGCGAACAGCAGCGGGATCGCCGCGCTGGCCAGCAAGTGGTCGACCGTCAGGTGCGTGGGAATGCCGATCCGTCGATGACGCAACCAGGGCTCGATCACCCCGCCCCCCTGATAGAAGGTCACCGCCTGGCCCGACTCATAGCCAAAGGCCGTTACCGCCACGGCGTGCAACTGCCCCTGGGAGATGGCCTCGTTGATGCCCGAGAGGTGCATGTGCTGGTTGAGCAACTCACGCAACGGCGAATTGTTGATCAGTGCCACCGGCACCTGGCCTCCCAGGCCCAGCAAGCTGTGACCGACAAAGCGGCTGGCCTGACGAATCACCCCGGGCCAGTCGCTGCGCATCACCTGGTCACTGCGAAAGCTCCGCCAGAATGCGGTGAGGCGCTGGATCGCCGCCGAAAAATCGGTGGCACCGCTGGCCAGGCTGACGGCATTGATAGCCCCGGCCGAGGTGCCGACGATCACCGGAAACGGGTTGCGTGCCCCTGGCCCCAACAGCTCGGCAATGGCCGCCAGCACGCCCACCTGATAGGCCGCCCGGGCCCCACCACCGGAAAGTATCAAACCCGTGACGGGTTGCTTCGCACTCATCACATCACTCCATCCGTGGCGCACTAGGGGCCGGTCGTCGATGCCTGGGGGTCAGCCGCGCTTCTTGTAGAGCTTGGGCTCGCCCGGAGGCCGGCTCTTGAAGCGCCGATGGGTCCAGAGGTACTGCTCGGGACACTCACGCAGCGCACTTTCCACCCATTGGTTGATCCGCAGGCAGTCCTGCTCTTCAGTGGCCCCTGGAAAATCCTTCAAGGGAGCATGGATCACCAGCCGGTACCCGCTGCCATCGGCCAGCCGCTCCTGGGTAAAGGGCACCACCAGCGCCTTGCCCAGACGAGCAAACTTGCTGGTGGCGGTGACCGTCGCGGCCTGGATGCCGAACAGCGGAACGAACAGGCTCTGCTTGGCGCCGTAGTCCTGGTCTGGTGCGTACCAGATCGCCCGTCCGGAGCGCAACAGCTTGAGCATGCCCCGCACGTCCTCGCGCTCCACGGCCAGGGAATCCAGGTTGTGCCGCTCGCGCCCCTGGCGCTGAATGAAGTCGAACAACGGATTCTTGTGCTCGCGGTACATGCCATCGATGGTGTGCTGCTGCCCCAGCAACGCCGCGCCGATCTCCAGGGTCGTGAAATGCAGGGCCATGAGAATCACCCCATGCCCTTCGCGCTGGGCCTGCTTGAGGTATTCCAACCCCTCGATGTGGGCCAGGCGCGCCAGGCGCGGCTTGGACCACCACCAGCTCATCGCCATCTCGAAGAAGGCAATCCCGGTGGAAGCGAAGTTCTCCTTGAGCAGGCGCTTGCGCTGCGCAGGGGTTTTTTCCGGGAAACACAATTCCAGATTGCGCTTGGCAATCCGCCGCCGCTCGCCGGCGACCCGGTACATCACGGCCCCCAGGGCACGGCCGATTTTCAGGAGTACGGGATAAGGCAGCTGGACGATCAGCCATAACACCCCAAGCCCCAGCCACAGCGGCCAGAAACGTGGAGACAAGAATGCAGCTCGAAAACGCGGGCGATCCATTACAGATTCCGGGACAGACAACAAGGTCGCGCATTCTACATCGGTTCGACCTGGCTTGCGGCCCGCGGGCGATCTCGTTATAAGTCTCGGCACTTTTAGTGACAAGCCGCCTTCTGCAGACCATGAGCCAAACCGAATCGCTAGACCAAGATCCTGTGTTCCAGTTAAAGGGCAGCATGCTCGCCATCACGGTGCTGGAACTGGCCCGCAACGACCTCGAAGGCCTCGATCGCCAACTGGCCGCGAAGGTCGCCCAGGCGCCGAACTTCTTCAGCAACGCCCCCTTGGTGCTGGCGCTGGACAAGCTGCCGGCGAGCGAAGGCTCGGTGGATCTGCCCGGACTGATGCGTGTCTGCCGCCAGCACGGCCTGCGCACCCTGGCCATTCGCGCCAGCCGCATTGAAGACATTGCCGCGGCAATTGCCGTCGACCTGCCGGTGCTGCCACCGTCCGGTGCCCGGGAACGGCCGCTCGACCCGCCGGAAAGCGAGGTCAAGAAAGCCCCGGAGAAACCACCGGAGCCCACGGTCAAGCCGACCCGAATCATCACTTCGCCAGTACGCGGCGGACAGCAGATCTATGCCCAGGGTGGCGATCTGGTAGTGGTGTCCTCGGTCAGCCCGGGTGCGGAACTTCTCGCCGATGGCAATATCCATGTATACGGCCCCATGCGTGGCCGGGCCCTGGCGGGCGTCAAGGGCGACACCAAGGCCCGAATTTTCTGCCAGCAATTGAGCGCCGAGCTGATCTCCATCGCCGGCCAGTACAAGGTCTCCGAAGACCTGCGACGCGACCCGTTGTGGGGCTCGGGAGTCCAGGTCAGCCTGTCGGGTGACGTGTTGAACATCACACGTCTTTAACGGATACTGCCGCATTTTCCAAGCATCTCTAAAACGTAGCGAAAACGGCTCAAACGAAGTAGGAAATTGGCAATCAGCAGCGTTTATCGAACATAAACCCTGCCGCTGACCGAGCTCCAGCCAAGGCTGTCCGACTGCAGTAGTTTTCAAGAGATGTTTTTCAGGGGCTAAAAGTCCTTTTTCCTTAGGGGTGAAACACCTTGGCCAAGATTCTCGTGGTTACATCCGGCAAGGGTGGTGTGGGTAAAACCACCACCAGCGCCGCTATCGGTACCGGCCTCGCTCTGCGTGGTCACAAAACAGTTATCGTCGACTTCGACGTCGGCCTGCGTAACCTCGACCTGATCATGGGCTGCGAGCGTCGCGTGGTGTATGACTTCGTCAATGTGGTGAACGGCGAAGCCAACCTGCAGCAAGCCCTGATCAAAGACAAGCGCCTGGAAAACCTCTACGTCCTGGCCGCCAGCCAGACCCGCGACAAAGACGCGCTGACGCTTGAAGGCGTGGAAAAGGTCCTGATGGAACTCAAGGAAACCTTCGAGTTCGTGGTCTGCGATTCCCCTGCCGGTATCGAGAAAGGCGCTCACCTGGCCATGTACTTCGCCGATGAGGCGATCGTCGTGACCAACCCTGAAGTATCGTCGGTGCGTGACTCCGACCGCATGCTCGGCCTGCTGGCCAGCAAGTCCCGTCGCGCCGAAAAAGGCGAAGATGCGATCAAGGAGCACTTGCTGCTCACCCGCTACAACCCGGAACGCGTCAGCAACGGCGAAATGCTCGGCGTCGAGGACGTCAAGGAAATTCTCGCTGTGACTTTGCTGGGCGTCATCCCGGAATCCCAGGCAGTGCTCAAGGCCTCCAACCAGGGCGTGCCGGTAATTCTCGACGACCAGAGTGATGCTGGCCAGGCCTACAGCGATGCGGTCGACCGCTTGCTGGGCAAAACCGTGGAACATCGGTTCCTTGATGTCGAGAAGAAGGGATTCTTCGAGCGCCTGTTTGGAGGTAGATAATGAATCTTTTTGACTTCTTTCGTGCCAGCAAAAAGGTCAGCACCGCGTCGGTAGCGAAAGAGCGTCTACAGATCATCGTGGCGCATGAACGCGGCCAGCGCAGCACCCCCGATTACTTGCCCGCCTTGCAGAAGGAACTGGTGGAAGTGATCCGCAAGTACGTCAATATCGGGTCCGACGACGTGCACGTCGCTCTGGAAAACCAGGGCAGCTGCTCGATCCTGGAACTCAATATCACCCTGCCTGATCGCTGATTGATCCGGTGGGAGCCACGGCGGCTCGCGGACCTCATGCTTGCATCGAGGTCGGCGAGCCGCCGTTGGCGTTTGTTACGAGGCTGTTTTAATGCCGTTGTCGAATATCCACATCCTGCATCAGGACGCCGCCGTCCTGGTGGTGAACAAACCCACCCTGCTGCTCTCCGTCCCCGGTCGTGCCGATGACAACAAGGATTGCCTGATCACCCGCCTGCAGGAAAACGGCTATCCGGAAGCCCGCATCGTCCACCGCCTGGACTGGGAAACCTCCGGGATCATCCTCCTTGCCCGTGATGCCGATAGCCATCGCGAGCTGTCTCGGCAGTTTCATGACCGGGAAACCGAAAAGGCCTACACCGCACTGTGCTGGGGCCAGCCGGAACTGGACAGCGGCAGCATCGATCTGCCCCTGCGCTACGACCCGCCCACCAAACCCCGACACGTGGTGGACCACGAATTCGGCAAACATGCCCTGACCTTCTGGCGTGTGCTGGAGCGTTGCGGCGACTGGTGCCGGGTCGAACTGACGCCGATCACCGGCCGCTCCCATCAGTTGCGGGTGCACATGCTGTCCATCGGCCACCCGCTGCTGGGAGATGGTCTCTACGCCCATCCACAAGCCCTGGCAGCCTGGCCACGCCTGTGCCTGCACGCCAGCATGCTCAGTTTCACCCATCCGCAGACCGGCGAACGCCTGCGCTTCGAGTGCACCGCCCCTTTTTGACCCTCATCAGCTCCACCAGCGCTTCCCTCAGTAAGGACACTCAACCCCAATGACGTGCATAGCAGTACCTGCCCCTCATGCCCTGGAGAAAACACCGCAGCAGTTGCTCTACCTGGTGTATGGCAACAACGATGTCTATCGACGCGAAGTGAAATTCAGCATTCTCACCGCTCTCAGCCAACTGAAGAGCGATGAGCCGCTGTGCATCAGGATCATGACCGACCGACCTGAAGACTACGCAGGCTGGCCAGTAGACACCGTGCCACTGTGTGAAATGACCTTGCAGCAATGGCAGGGCGAGAATGGCTACCACCATCGCCGCAAGGCTTGTGCCATGGCCTATGGGCTGACTCTGGCACAGAAGACCCTCTTCGCGGACACCGACACGCTGTTTCTGGCCTGCCCAAACCTGTTGTTGAAGAAGATCCGCCCTCAGCACTACCTGATGGACAGCTTCGAATACCACTGGCGGGACGTCAGCACGCGCCAGACCTACCTCAGGCTCGGCGACTGCCTGCGCCCCCATGGCGTGAAGCCTGATAGCGACTTCAAGCTCTACAACAGCGGCCTGTGCGGCCTGACCGACAGTGACCCACCCCTGCTGGAAGCCTCCATAGGTTTCATCGACAAATGGACCGAGAGCTCGTTCGATATCCACACCATCGAGCAGATCGCCCTGTCCTTCGCCATGCGTGACAAGACGGTGCAGGAGACAAAGAAGCACGTTTATCACTACTTCGGCGAAAAACGCTTCTTCCATGCGATGCAGGCGCACTTCTTCAACCAACACGGAGAAGATTATCGGGGCGAACTTCTCGCCCTGTGCCAGGAGATGCCAAGACGCAGACCACTTCCCCAGCGCTGGCAGCGACTTCAAATCAAATGGCGCCTGCGCAAGCTCAAGGGAGGGTTCAAAAAGATTGGCCGCGACCTCCTCTACGGCAGTGAACTCTCCGACAGTCCCTACCACTCGGCTTGCCGACACGAATGGTGGGAGAATGCCTCCCGTGAAATTGGCCGCTGGGACCGGCAACAGCAGCAGGATCTGCTCAAGCTTCTGAGCCAGGATCATGGCGCCTGGCCCGAGGCCCTGCCCAAGCCCAGCAAGCCAGAGGACCAACAGGCCATCCTGGCCTACCTGCGCAGCAACCTGGCGCCACTAATCGATTGAACCGGCTCCTGAGGCATCGGGCAAAGAGCAGCGCATGCTCTTGCCCATTGCCTTGAGCCAATACGTTAAACTCGCGCCATTGCTGTCTGGAGCTACTTATGCGCGAAGAGTTGAACCAAGGCCTGATCGATTTCCTCAAGGCCTCCCCTACCCCTTTCCATGCCACCGCCAGCCTTGTTCAACGCCTGGAAGCGGCCGGCTATCAACGCCTTGACGAACGCGAGACCTGGACCACCGAAGCCAACGGTCGCTACTACGTCACCCGCAACGACTCCTCGATCGTGGCGTTCAAGCTCGGCCGCCATTCGCCGCTGCAGGGCGGTATCCGCCTGGTGGGTGCCCATACCGACAGCCCCTGCCTGCGGGTCAAGCCGCAGCCGGAACTGCAGCGCCAGGGTTTCTGGCAATTGGGTGTGGAAGTCTATGGCGGCGCCCTGCTGGCCCCGTGGTTCGACCGCGACCTGTCCCTGGCCGGCCGCGTGACCTTCCGCCGCGACGGCAAGGTGGAAAGCCAGCTGATCGACTTCAAGGCACCGATCGCGATCATTCCCAACCTGGCCATCCACCTCAACCGTGAGGCCAACCAGGGCTGGGCGATCAACGCGCAGAACGAACTGCCGCCGATCCTGGCCCAGTTTGCCGGTGACGAGCGGGTGGATTTTCGCGCCGTGCTGACAGACCAACTGGCCCGCGAACACGGCCTGAATGCCGACGTGGTGCTGGACTACGAACTGAGCTTCTACGACACCCAGAGCGCCGCGGTGATCGGCCTGCACGGCGACTTCATCGCCGGTGCGCGCCTGGACAACCTGCTGTCCTGCTACGCCGGGTTGCAAGCCCTGCTGACGGCCGACAGCGAAGAAACCTGCGTGCTGGTGTGCAACGACCACGAAGAAGTCGGTTCCTGCTCGGCCTGCGGCGCCGATGGCCCGATGCTCGAACAGACCCTGCGCCGCCTGCTGCCCGAAGGCGACGAATTCGTGCGTACCATCCAGAAATCCCTGTTGATTTCCGCGGACAACGCCCATGGCGTGCACCCCAACTACGCCGACAAACACGACGCCAACCACGGGCCCAAGCTCAACGCCGGCCCGGTGATCAAGGTCAACAGCAACCAGCGCTACGCCACCAACAGCGAAACTGCCGGTTTCTTCCGCCACCTGTGCATGGCCGAGGAGGTCCCGGTGCAGAGTTTCGTGGTGCGCAGCGACATGGGCTGCGGCTCGACCATCGGCCCGATCACCGCCAGCCACCTGGGGGTGCGCACCGTGGACATCGGCCTGCCGACCTTCGCCATGCATTCGATCCGTGAGCTCTGCGGCAGCCATGACCTGGCCCACCTGGTGAAAGTGCTGAGCGCTTTCTACGCCAGCCACGAGCTGCCCTGATCCACCTGCCGCCACTGCGCGGGGGATTATCAGCCACGCTGACATTGCCAGGGTGGCGATTCCTGAGCGCGGCAGCGGCGGCAAGGACTCCGGCGGCCAACCACCGCCGGTTTCTGATGCACATCAACCCGGGTTGCGACAAAGCGACCTAGACTTATGAGTACTCCTCCTGACAAGGCTGTCGCCATGATCTCGATGTCTTCGTTCCACTCCATGCTCATCCCGATCCTCACGGGCATGATCCTCCTGGCCATCGGCTTCAACTTCCGGGACAAGAACCTCGGCGTGTTCAGCATGTGGATCGGCATGCTGCTGATTCTCGGCACCGTGGTTTACAAGATCCTCGCCAAGCTCGCGGAATAAATGCAGCACTCACCCTCGCATTGAATTTGGCGGCCTCGTACACTCGGTCGATCCATTTTCCCCCGAGGTTGACCGCCCAGTGTTCGCTCGTCTTTTTGCCCTGCCCTGCTATGTGCTTGTCTGCCTGCTGACCCTGCTGCCCCTAGGCAGCGCTCAGGCAGTGGGCCTGCCTGGTTTACTGGGCAACCAGACCAAGGCGCAGCCCCAGGCCGAGGAACCCCTGGGACAATCCCTGGACGAAGTGATCAAGTCCCTGGAGAACGACCAGCAACGGGCCAAGCTGCTGGCGGACCTGAAGAAGCTGCGCGACGCGACGAAAAAAGCCCAGCCCACTCCCGAAGAAGGCGTGCTCGGCCTGATTGGCGGCACCCTGTCGAACCTGGAAAAACAATTTTCCGGTGCTGACAGCCCGGTCACCCGCTGGTCCGACGAGTTCGACCTGGCCCAGGAAGAACTCTCGGCACTGATGCTGCCGGCCAGCCAATGGCTGCCGATCATCTTTGCCTTCGCCTTGATTCTCATGGTCTGGAGCCTGCTGGCGGCGGCGCTGATCTGGCTCAGCCACCGGGTACGCCTGCGCTTCGGCCTCACCGAAGACCTGCCTCAGCATCCCAAGACCTGGGACCTGCTGCGCTTTGCCCTGCGCAAGCTTGGCCCCTGGCTGATCGCTCTGTTGATCACGGTCTACATGACCTACTCCCTGCCTTCGTCCCTGGGCAAGGACCTGGCCATGGTCCTGGCCTACGCCCTGGTGGTCGGCACCTGCTTCTCGGCGATCTGCGTGGTGGCCTTCTCCGTGCTCGACGGCCCGCACCGCCATCGTGCGCTGTACATCCTGCGACGCCAGGCCTTCCGTCCGCTGTGGTGGATCGGCAGTTTCGCCGCCTTTGGCGAGGCCCTGAGCGACCCGCGCATGGTGGCCAGCCTGGGCCAGCACCTGGCCCATACCGCGGCGACCTTCGCCAATGTCATGGCGGCGCTGTCCACCGGGGTGTTCATCCTGCGTTTCCGCCGTCCCATCGCCCACCTGATCCGCAACCAGCCGCTGTCACGGCGCCTGACCCGCCGGGCCTTGAGCGACACCATCGAGATCATCGGCACCTTCTGGTACCTGCCGGCCCTGGTGCTGGTGGGGATTTCGCTGTTCGCCACCTTCGTTTCTGCCGGCGACACCAGCACCGCCCTGCGCCAGTCGCTGCTGTGCACGGTGCTGCTGGTGCTGTGCATGGTGATCAACGGCCTGGTGCGCCGCCATGCGCTCAAGCCCCAGCGCGGGCACAAACGCCACGCGCTGTATTCCGAGCGGCTGAAAAGCTTCTTCTATACCTTGGCCCACCTGATGGTCTGGCTGGCGTTCATCGAACTCGGCCTGCGGGTCTGGGGCCTGTCGCTGATCCGCTTCACCGAAGGCGATGGCCATGAAGTCAGCGTCAAGCTGTTCAGCCTCGGTGGCACGCTGATCTTTGCCTGGCTGATCTGGATCCTCAGCGACACCGCGGTGCACCATGCCCTGACCCGCTCGCGCAAGGGCCTGGCCAACGCTCGCGCACAGACCATGATGCCGTTGATCCGCAACGTGCTGTTCGTGGCGATCTTCATCATTGCCACCATCGTCGCCCTGGCCAACATGGGCATGAACGTCACGCCGCTGCTGGCCGGTGCCGGTGTCATCGGCCTGGCCATCGGTTTTGGCGCCCAGTCCCTGGTGGCAGACCTGATCACCGGTCTGTTCATCATCATCGAAGACTCCCTGGCCATCGACGACTACGTCGACGTCGGCGGCCACCTCGGCACCGTCGAGGGCCTGACCATCCGCACCGTGCGCCTGCGGGACATCGACGGCATCGTCCATACCATTCCCTTCAGCGAGATCAAGAGCATCAAGAACTACTCGCGGGAATTCGGCTACGCGATCTTCCGGGTGGCGATCCCCTACAACATGGAGATCGACGACGCGATCAAGCTGATGCGCGATGTCGGCCAGAAGATGCGCACCGACCCCTTGCAGCGGCGCAATATCTGGTCGCCGCTGGAGATCCAGGGCGTGGAGAGCTTCGAGTCCGGCAGCGCCATCCTGCGGGCCCGGTTCAAGACCGCGCCGATCAAGCAGTGGGAAGTGTCCCGGGCCTTCAACCTGTCCCTCAAGCGCCATCTCGACGAGGCCGGGCTGGACCTGGCCACACCGCGCATGAGCATCCAGGTGATCACCGCCGGCGGCGGTGCACAGACGGCCCAGGAGCCGGCAACCGGTTCCTAGGCCACGTCGACGCCGACATGGATCGCATCATGGCGCCAGAACTCCAGGTCACAGTCGATCAGCCGCTCGTGCTGATCGTAGTTGACCCGAGCGATGCGCAACCCCGGGCTGCCCACCGACACCTTCAAGGCCGCGGCCGCTTCAGGCTGCAATGAGGTGGGCACTATTTCAAAGCGCACCCGACCGTAATGCAGGTCGTAGTGCCGCGCGTAGAGCTCGGTGATCGACTGGTTCAGGTCCAGTTCGAGGATCTTCGGGAAATACTGCGGATTCAGGTAATGCTCGACGTACAGCACCAGTCGATCATCGATGCGCCGTGCCCGACAGATCTGGATCACGCTGGACAGCGCCGGCAGCTGCAGCCACGCACACACCGCCGCTGACGCCGGCAACAGCCGCGCCGATATAACCTCGGTGGAAGGCACTCGCCCCTGGGCGCTGACCATGGCGTGGAAGTGGCTGCGCTGCATCAGGTTGTAGGCCAGCCGTGGCGGCGAGATGAACCAGCCACGACGCTCCTCGCGGTAGATCTGGCCCTGGGCCTCCAGTTGCAGCAGTGCCTCGCGCACGGTGATCCGGGTGGTGTCGAACAACTCGCTGAGCTTGCGTTCGGCAGGCAGCTTGCTCCCGGGTGACAGCAGGCCATGGGCGATCTGTTCCTGCAGGACCTGGCCGATGGCTGTCACCGCTTTGGTTGCCTCAATACGCATCAACGTTACCTATCTGGACTAGACCAGCACTGTTTCAGGGCATCCGAAGGCCTTCGATAGCCCCCTGCCGATCAGCAAAAGCCTAGGCAATGCGTGTGACTGTCCGATGACAGCGCTGCCGAACGGCAGCCCTCGACACCTGCAAATTACCCGCCAGCCCCTTGCATTACGGGTGTTTGGCGATGAACTACGCTTACCCCGCGACGGCCAATCGGCAGCCCGTTTGCTGCCTTCGGCGCCGACACCGACATCAAAGTGTCATCCAAGGGGCCTAGATTGGCTCAGGTATTGCTGACCTAGACCAACTCATCGCAAGACCATCGATAACAACGCTGCGTTGAACACACGCCCAAAGGAGCTTCGGATGAAACAGCTTTTCCTGGCCTCACTGTTAGGTTCGACCATCGCCATGTGCACCGCCGCCATGGCCGCTGACAACGATTTGAAAACCCTGGAAGCCGCCGCCAAGGCGGAAGGTGCGGTCAACAGCGTCGGCATGCCCGATGACTGGGCCAACTGGAAAGGCACCTGGGAGGACCTGGCCAAGACCTACGGTCTCAAGCACATCGACACTGACATGAGTTCGGCCCAGGAAATCGCCAAGTTTGCCGCCGAAAAAGACAACGCCAGCGCCGATATCGGCGACGTTGGCGCCGCCTTCGGCCCGATCGCGGTCAAGCAGGGCGTGGCCCAACCCTACAAGCCAAGCACCTGGGCCCAGGTCCCGGACTGGGCCAAGGACAAGGACGGCAACTGGGCCCTGGCCTACACCGGCACCATCGCCTTCATCATCAACAAGAAGCTGCTGCACGGCTCCGATGCACCGAAAAGCTGGGCCGACCTGGAAAAAGGCAAGTACAAGGTCTCCATCGGTGACGTCAGCACCGCCGCCCAGGCCGCCAACGGCGTACTGGCTGCAGCCATCGCCAAGGGCGGTGACGAGAAGAACATCCAGCCGGCGCTGCTGATGTTCGCCGAGATCGCCAAGCAGGGCCGCCTGTCCCTGGCCAACCCGACCATCGCCACCATGGAAAAGGGTGAAGTGGAAGTCGGCGTGGTCTGGGACTTCAACGGCCTGAGCTACCGCAACAAGATGGTCAACAAGGACGACTACATCGTGCTGATCCCATCGGACGGCTCGGTGATCTCCGGCTACACCACCATCATCAACAAGTACGCCAAGCACCCCAACGCCGCCAAGCTGACCCGTGAATACATCTTCAGCGACGCCGGCCAGACCAACCTGGCTCGCGGCAACGCGCGGCCGATCCGCGCCGAGCACCTGACCCTGCCGGCCGAAGTCCAGGCCAACCTGCTGCCCAACGAGCAGTACAAGCACGTAACGCCGATCAAGGATGCCGATGCCTGGGAGAAAACCTCCAAGGCCCTGCCGCAGAAGTGGCAGGAAGAAGTGATCATCAACATGCAGTAATGCTGCATCCCTGTAGGAGCCGGCTTGCCGGCGAATGGCTCAAAAGCGCTGCCCAGACAAGCGCACACAAGCCACTCGCCGGCAAGCTGGCGCCTACACACCCGATCCCGGAGCCCTCCACCTCATGAAGCACAACGTCATCCTTGTGGTGCTCGATGGCCTCAACCACGAAGTCGCCCGACACGCCATGGGGCACTTGCAGGCCCACGTCGGCGCCGGCCGTGCTGCGTTATACAAGCTGCAATGCGAACTACCCGCGCTCTCGCGCCCGCTGTACGAATGCATCCTCACGGGCGTGCGTCCGATCGACAGCGGCATCGTGCACAACCAGGTCTCGCGCCTGTCCAACCAGCGCAGCCTCTTCCACTACGCCCGCGATGCCGGCCTGACCACTGCTGCCGCGGCCTACCACTGGGTCAGCGAGCTGTACAATCGCTCGCCCTTCAATGCCGCGCAAGACCGGCACACTGCCAACCCTGAATTGCCGATCCAGTACGGCCATTTCTACTGGAGCGATCACTACCCCGATTCCCACCTGTTCGCCGACGCCGAAGACCTGCGCCTGCGCCATCAGCCCAACCTGCTGCTGGTGCACCCGATGAACATCGACGACGCCGGACACAAGCATGGCCTGGACAGTTCGCAATATCGCAACAGCGCGCGCTCGGCGGACATCATCCTCGCCGACTACCTGCAAGGCTGGCTGGATGCCGGCTACCAGGTGCTGGTGACGGCCGACCACGGCATGAACAACGACCGCTCACACAACGGCCTGCTGGCCGAGGAGCGGGAAGTCCCGCTGTTCGTGTTCGGCAACGCCTTCAGCCTCGATCCCGCTGCCGCGCCGAAACAGACCGAACTGTGCGGCACCGTCTGCCAACTGCTGGGCGCGGCCCATGACAAACCTTTCTGCCGGGAGCTGTTGAAGTGAATTCAGTCACCCGCGGCAAATGGCTGGCGGCCTTGTGCCTGGTGCCCTTTGCCCTGTTCTTCATCGTGTTCCAGATCGCCCCGCTGGTGTGGGTACTGATCAACAGCCTGCAATCGGAAGAGTTCGGCTGGGGCCTGGCCAACTTCACCAAGATCTTCAGTTCGAAGTTCTACCTGCAGGCCATCCAGTACAGCCTGGAGATCAGTTTCTGGTCCAGCGTGTTCGGCATCATCATCGCGGTGTTGGGCAGCTATTCCCTGCGCCGGGTGGATTCGCGCCTGCGCAACTTCGTCAATGCCTTCGCCAACATGACCAGCAACTTCGCCGGGGTGCCCCTGGCCTTTGCCTTCATCATCCTGCTGGGCTTCAACGGCACCATCACCATCATGCTCAAGCAGTCGGGGATCATTCAGGACTTCAACCTGTACTCCAAGACCGGGCTGATCATTCTCTACACCTACTTCCAGATCCCCCTGGGGGTGCTGTTGCTTTACCCGGCCTTCGATGCACTGCGCGAAGACTGGCGCGAATCCGCCGCACTGCTGGGGGCCAGCGGCTGGCAGTTCTGGCGGCATATCGGCCTGCCGGTGCTGACCCCGGCGCTGCTCGGCACCTTCGTCATCCTGCTGGCCAACGCCCTGGGCGCCTATGCCACGGTGTATGCCCTGACCACCGGCAACTTCAACGTGCTGCCGATCCGCATCGCCGCCATGGTTTCCGGGGATATTTCCCTGGATCCGAACATGGCCAGCGCCCTGGCTGTGGTGCTGGTGGCACTGATGACCCTGGTGACCATCGTCCATCAGTTGCTGTTGAAGAGGAGCTACCATGTCTCGCGCTGAACAAGGCTCCGCCGTGCTCTACCACCGGGTGGTGGTCTACCTGCTGTTTGCCATTCTGTTGCTGCCCCTGCTGGGGACCTTCGTCTACTCCATCGCCAGCAGCTGGTCGGCGACCATCCTGCCCAGCGGCTTCACCTTCAAGTGGTACCTGCAGCTGTGGAGCGACCCGCGCTTTCTCAATGCCTTCGGCCAGTCGCTGCTGGTCTGCGTGGGTGCGCTGGTGCTCTCGGTGGTGCTGATCCTGCCGCTGCTGTTCGTGGTGCACTACCACTTCCCCAAGCTCGATGCGCTGATGAACATCCTGATCCTGCTGCCCTTCGCAGTGCCGCCGGTGGTGTCCTCGGTGGGCCTGCTGCAGCTCTATGGTTCGGGGCCCTTCGCCATGGTCGGCACGCCATGGATCCTCATCGGCTGCTACTTCACCGTGGCATTGCCCTTCATGTACCGGGCCATCACCAACAACCTGCAGGCGATCAACCTGCGGGACCTGATGGACGCCGCCCAGCTGCTGGGCGCCAGCACCTGGCAGGCGGCGTTCCTGGTGGTTCTGCCGAACCTGCGCAAGGGCCTGATGGTGGCTTTGCTGCTGTCCTTCTCGTTCCTGTTCGGCGAGTTCGTGTTCGCCAACATCCTGGTGGGCACCCGCTATGAAACCCTGCAGGTCTACCTGAACAACATGCGCAACAGCAGCGGCCATTTCACCAGCGCCCTGGTGATTTCCTACTTCTTCTTCGTGCTGCTACTGACCTGGGCCGCCAACATCTTGAACAAGGACAAAAGCCAATGAGCTTCGTCAGCGTCCAACACTTGCAAAAGCACTACGCGGGCACTGCGGTGTTCAGCGACATCAACTGCGAGATCCACAAGGGCGAGTTCGTTACCCTGCTCGGCCCTTCCGGCTGCGGCAAGTCGACCCTGCTGCGCTGCATCGCCGGGCTGACCCCGGTGGATGCCGGCAAGATCCTCCTCGATGGCCAGGACATCGTGCCCCTGAGCCCGCAGAAACGCGGGATCGGCATGGTGTTCCAGAGCTATGCACTGTTCCCCAACATGACCGTGGAGCAGAACGTCGCCTTTGGCCTGCGCATGCAGAAGGTCAACACCGACGACAGCCACAAACGAGTGCTGGAAGCCCTGCAGTTGGTGGAGCTCAATGACTTCGCCAGCCGCTACCCGCACCAACTGTCCGGTGGCCAATGTCAGCGGGTAGCCCTGGCCCGCTCCCTGGTGACCCGGCCACGCCTGTTGTTGCTGGACGAACCGCTGTCGGCCCTGGATGCGCGAATCCGCAAGCACCTGCGCGAGCAGATCCGCAATATCCAGCGGGAGCTGGGGCTGACCACCATTTTCGTTACCCATGATCAGGAAGAGGCCCTGACCATGTCCGACCGGATCTTCCTGATGAACCAGGGCAAGATCGTCCAGAGCGGCGACGCCGAGACCCTCTACACCGCACCGGTGGATGTGTTTGCCGCAGGCTTTATCGGCAACTACAACCTGCTCGATGCCGAGAGCGCCAGCAAGCTGCTGCAGCGACCGGTCAGCGGTCGAATCGCCATTCGCCCGGAAGCCATCGAACTGAGCAAGGAAGGCCAGCTCGACGCCCTTGTCCGCAGCCACAGCCTGCTGGGCAACGTGATTCGCTACCGGGTCGAGGCCCGCGGCGTGGAACTGGTGGTCGATGTGCTGAACCGCTCCGCCGGCGATCTGCACGCCGACGGTCAACGCCTGGCACTTTCCATCGATCCGACGGCCCTGTGTGAGGTAGCCTGATGCCTTTGACACGATTGAACTTGAAGAGAGAGTTGCACTGATGGCCCTGGCAATCTTTGATCTGGACGAGACCCTGATCCACGGCGACTGCGCCACCCTCTGGAGCGAGCAGATGGGCCGCCTGGGCTGGGTCGACCGCGAGTCGTTCATGCGCCGCAACCACGAACTGATGGACGCCTATAGCCACGGCAAGCTGGCCATGGAAGAGTTCATGGCCTTCAGCCTGGAACCCATGGCCGGCCGCACCCCGGAGGAAGTCGCGCACCTGGTGGAGCCCTGGGTCGAGGACGTGATCGAGCCGATCATCTTCAGCGACGCCTGCAAAGCCATCGCCGCCCATCGCCAGGCCGGCGACCGGATCCTGGTGATCTCTGCCTCGGGCACCCATTTGGTCAAGCCGATTGCCGCGCGCCTGGGCATCGACGAAGTGCTGGGGATCGAGCTGGAAGTCCGGCACGGGGTCTACACCGGCCAGACCCTGGGCACCCTGACCTATCGCGAAGGCAAGATCACCCGCCTGCTGGAGTGGCTGGATGCCGAGGAAGAGAACCTGGAGGGCGCAACCTTCTATTCCGATTCGCGCAATGACTTGCCGCTGCTGTTGCGGGTGGATCACCCCCAGGTGGTAAACCCGGACCCGGTCCTGCGCGAGCACGCGCAAAAGGCCGGCTGGCCGATCCATCACTGGAAATGAGCACGGCAGGAGCCGGCATGCCGGCTCCGCCAGGGGTTACGCCAGACTGGCGTCGATCACCAGAACCAGCTTGCCCGAGACCTGATTGGTCGCCAGTTCTGCAAAAGCCGCTTCGGCCTCCAGGATCGGGAAGGTCTTGGCCAGTTGCGGGCTCAAGCGCCCTTCACTGAACAGCGGCCAGACATTCTGTCCAAGGTCGCTGAGCAGGTCGGCCTTGAACTGCTCGTTGCGGCTGCGCAAGGTCGAGCCCAGCAACTGGATGCGCTTGGCCAGCACCTGCGCGAGATCCAGTTGTGCGGTACGCCCGCCCATCAGGCCAATCAGCACCCAACGCCCGTCCAGGGCCGACACCTTCAGGTTATCGGCGGCGTAGCTGGCTCCCACCGGATCGAGAATCACATCAAAAGGACCGAAGTCCCGCAGGGCCTCCAGGCCATCGCCGCGAATCACGCCGCCCTGCGCGCCGAGACTTTCACAATAGGCCAGCCGCTCGGCCGAACCAACGCTGACCCAACACGGGTTGCCAAAGGCCTTGCACAGTTGGATGGCGGCGGAACCGACACCACTGGCCCCGGCATGCAGCAACACCTTTTCCCCTGGCTTGAGCGCCGCCAGCTGGAACAGGTTCAGCCAGGCCGTGGCGTAGACCTCAGGCAATGCCGCCGCCTGCGCCAGGGACAGCCCCTCGGGCACCGGCAGCACATGACGCGCATCCACCACCACTTCTTCGGCCATGCCGCCACCAGCCAGCAACGCGCAGACCCGGTCACCGACTTGCCAGGACGAACCCGGGCCCACTTCGCTGATCACCCCCGAGCATTCCAGGCCCAGTACCTGGCTGGCTCCCGGAGGTGGAGGATAGAGCCCTGCGCGTTGCAACAGATCGGCCCGATTGAGGCCCGCAGCCGCCACGCGGATACGAACCTGCCCTACATCACAGGCAGGACTTGGCTCTTCAACCCACTCCACATGACCTTCAACGCCTTGCAATGCTTTCACAGTGCCTCCATAGTGAGTCTGGACTGAGCCCGGAGCGGTAGCACCGGGCTTTTTGCATTATGCGACCGGTCCTTATGGAACCGGCGACTTCAAAGACGGCCTAATATGCGTTATCAATTGCCCCCGCGTCGAATCAGCATGAAGCATTTGTTCCCCAGCACCGCCCTCGCTCTTTTCATTGGTCTCGGCCTCCTGCCGATGTCGACCAATACGTTCGCAGCCAATAGCTGGGACAATCTTCAGCCCGATCGCGATGAGGTAATTGCCAGCCTCAATGTTGTTGAACTGCTCAAACGTCACCATTACAGCAAGCCGCCGCTGGATGATGCACGCTCGGTGATCATCTACGACAGCTACCTGAAGCTGCTGGATCCATCGCGCAGCTACTTCATGGCCAGCGATATCGCGGAGTTCGACAAATGGAAAACCCAGTTTGACGACTTCCTGAAAAGCGGCGACCTGAACGCCGGCTTCACCATCTACAAACGTTATCTGGACCGGGTCAAATCCCGCCTGGATTTCGCCCTGGCCGAGCTCAACAAGGGTGTCGACAAGATCGACTTCACCACCAAGGAAACCTTGCTGATCGATCGCAAGGACGCACCTTGGCTCAAGACCACCGCTGAACTCGACGACCTGTGGCGCAAGCGCGTCAAGGACGAAGTGCTGCGGATGAAGATCGCCGGCAAGGATCCCAAGCAGATCCAGGAAACCCTGACCAAGCGCTACAAGAACCAGCTGGCGCGCCTGGACCAGACCCGTGCCGAAGACATCTTCCAGGCCTACATCAACACCTTCGCCATGTCCTACGACCCGCACACCAATTATCTGTCACCGGATAACGCGGAAAACTTCGACATCAACATGAGCCTGTCGCTGGAAGGCATTGGCGCCGTGTTGCAGAGCGACAACGACCAGGTCAAGGTCGTGCGCCTGGTGCCGGCAGGCCCGGCGGACAAGACCAAGCAAGTGGCCCCGGCAGACAAGATCATCGGTGTTGCCCAGGGCAACAAGGAAATGGTCGACGTGGTGGGCTGGCGCCTGGACGAAGTGGTCAAGCTGATCCGCGGTCCGAAAGGCACCCTGGTGCGCCTGGAAGTGATTCCGGCCAGCAATGCGCCGAACGACCAGACCAGCAAGATCGTGCCGATCACCCGCGAAGCGGTGAAGCTTGAAGATCAGGCGGTGAAGAAGTCGATCCTCAACCTCAAGCAGGACGGCAAGGACTACAAGCTCGGGGTGATCGAGATCCCGGCCTTCTACCTGGACTTCAAGGCCTTCCGTGCCGGTGACCCGGACTACAAGAGCACCACTCGCGATGTGAAGAAGCTGCTGACCGAGCTGCAGAAAGACAAGGTCGACGGCGTGGTCATCGACCTGCGCAACAACGGCGGCGGTTCCCTCCAGGAAGCCACCGAGCTGACCAGCCTGTTCATCGACAAGGGCCCCACCGTGCTGGTGCGCAACGCCGACGGTCGCGTGGACGTGCTGGAAGACGAAAACCCCGGCGCCTTCTACAAGGGCCCGATGGCCCTCCTGGTCAATCGTCTCTCGGCTTCAGCCTCGGAAATCTTCGCAGGCGCCATGCAGGACTACCATCGTGCGCTGATCATCGGCGGCCAGACCTTCGGCAAAGGCACCGTGCAGACCATTCAACCGCTCAATCATGGCGAGCTGAAACTGACCCTGGCCAAGTTCTACCGGGTTTCCGGGCAGAGCACCCAGCATCAGGGCGTGCTGCCGGATATCGGCTACCCGTCGATCATCGACACCAAGGAAATCGGCGAAAGCGCGCTGCCTGAAGCCATGCCCTGGGACACCATCCGCCCGGCCATCAAGCCGGCGGTGGATCCGTTCAAGCCGTTCCTGGCCCAGCTCAAGGCCGAACATGAAAGCCGCTCGGCGAAAGATCCGGAGTTCGTGTTCATCCGCGACAAGCTGGCCCTGGCGCAGAAGCTGATGGCGGAAAAAACCGTCAGCCTCAACGAAGCCGACCGCCGTGCCCAGCATGCCGATATCGAAGCCAAGCAACTGGCCCTGGAAAACGCCCGTCGCAAGGCCAAGGGCGAAGAGCCGCTCAAAGAGCTGAAGAAAGAAGACGAGGATGCACTGGCCGCTGCCGAACCGGACAAGACCAAGCCGGAAGACGACGCCTACCTGAGCGAAACCGGGCGTATCCTGCTGGACTATCTGAAGCTCAACACCTCGGTGGCCAAGCACTGAAGATGATGGCAATTTAATTCGATCGCTCCTCGGATCGTCATTAAACAGTCATCATTCTGTCGTGAAATAAAGGACCGGGCGCCGCTCTCTCACCAGAGCCGCGCCCGGTCCTTTTTTTATCGACAGAGATTGCCATGACCACGACCGAACAGCTGAGTGCATTGAGTTCAATCCTGGCTCAAAGCGGTTTGCACAGCCTGTTCCAGCCCATCATCTCTGTCTCCGAGCGGCGCATCCTGGGGTACGAGGCCTTGAGCCGGGGCCCCTCCAACAGCCCGCTGCACTCACCCGTGGCGCTGTTCGCCGTGGCCCGCCAGGCCGGTCGCCTGAGCGAGCTGGAGATTGCCTGCCGCCATAGCGCCTGCAAACGCTTCAATGAGCAGCAACTGCCCGGCAAGCTCTTCCTCAACGTCTCTCCAGAGTCGCTGCTGGAGGCGACTCACCAGCCCGGACGCACCCTGCAACTGCTTCAAGACTTCGGTATTCCGCCCAGCCAGGTAGTGATCGAACTCACCGAGCAGACACCGATCGATGATTTCCAACTGCTGCAGAATGCCTTGCATCACTACCGCGACATGGGCTTCTCCATCGCTCTGGATGATCTGGGCGCCGGCTATTCCAGCCTGCGCCTGTGGTCCGAGCTGCGCCCGGACTATGTGAAGATCGACCGGCACTTTATCGACGGCATCCACCAGGACGCGCTCAAGCGCGAGTTCGTCGGCTCGATCCTGCAGATCGCCAAGGCCTCCCGCGCCCAGGTGATCGCCGAAGGAATCGAGAGGGTCGAGGAACTGGCGGTACTCACCGAGATGGGGGTCGATCTGATGCAGGGCTACCTGCTGTGCCGCCCCCAGGAACAACCGCCCCGGGATGCCCGGGCGATGATGCCCAAACATGACAGCACTTGCGTGGTACTCAACGATGAGGGCAGCGACCTCAGCGCATTGCTCAACGAGCAGCCGGCCGTGGCCCGCAACACGCCGACGGCCAATGTATTGGAAGCCTTCCGTCGACAGGCCAACCTCAATTCCCTGGCGGTCCTCGACGAGCGGGGCCAGCCCTGCGGGATCGTTCATCGGCATTCACTTTCCGATGCCCTGCTCAAGCCTTTCGCCACCGACCTGTTCGCCCGCAAGCCCATCAGCCGCCTGATGAACGATGATTTTCTCGCCGTCGAACTCAGCCAATCCCTGCAGCAGGTCAGTCGCCTGATCACCAGCCGCGCCCGGCAGCGCATCGAGGAAGACTTCATCATCACCCTCGACGGCCATTACCTGGGGCTGGGCCGGGTAATCGACGTGCTCAAGCTGATTACCGAGCTGAAGATCCAGCAGGCCCGCTACGCCAACCCGCTGACCCTGCTACCGGGCAACGTGCCCATCCAGCAGTGCCTGACCCGCCTGCTGCAGCAAGGACGGGAATCGGTGATCTGCTACGTGGACATCGACAGCTTCAAGCCCTTCAACGATATCTACGGTTATGGCCGTGGCGACGAAGTACTGCTGTGTCTGGCGCAATGCCTGAACGATCGGGTGGACCCGAGCCGCGACTTCGTCGGGCATATCGGCGGTGATGATTTTCTGCTGGTGCTCGGGCCGCACGACTGGCGCAAGCGCCTGAATCAACTATTGGATGACTTCCATAGCCAGTGCCGACGCTTCTATCGCAGCGAACACCTGGAGGCGGGGTGTTTCATCGCACTCAACCGACAAGGCCAGCGCCAGGAATTCCCCCTGCTGTCGTTGTCCATCGGTGTGGTGCATTTACATCCACAGGCCTGTGGGCAACTGGACTCCAGCCAGTTGGCGGAGTTGGCCTCTCAAGCCAAGCACCACGCCAAGAATGTGCAGGGCTACAGCATCCATGTGATCGACAGCCTGGAAGCGGCAGCCCGCCTGGGGGACGCCCCCCTCAATGAACCGGTGCGGGATCGGGATCCGCCGACTGATTTAACTGCGTCAGCTTGAGGTCCGCCAGAGGATGCCCGGCCTTGGCCGAAAGCGTCCACCAACGAGCCGCTTCAGCGACGTCTGGAGCCTTGCTGGCAGAGCCTGCAAGGCTGATCACCCCCAGTTGATAGGCGGCCTTGCCATCTCCCGCCAACGCGGCCAGGCGCAGCAGGCGAATACCTTCTTCCCGCGCGCCGAGCCCCTGGCCGCGAAAGGTCAGGATGTGCCCGTAGAAACTTTGCGCGTCGACATCGCCCAGGTTGGCCATTCGCGCGAACTGCCCTTCCATCCAGCGCCAGCTGCGGGGTTCGCGGACAAACCACGGCCAATGAAACAACCGTCGCGCCAGCCAGTAACTGACCCTTGCCTTGAGTCGCAGGAACATTCAAGCCTCCGCTGATTCGGGGTACTCGTATTCGAACACACGCACCACTTCCGAGGCGTGCCATGAAGCCGCCGCCACACCATCGGAAGGCCCGGAGAAACGCCCCAGGCGCTCCACGCATTCAAAGAAGCCAGTGCGCGGCAGGCGACTGGCTCCCTGGCTGATCACCAGGGAGCTGCGCAACGGCTGCTCGGCCCGTGCATCCAGGGCCGCCAGATGCTCCAGCGCGGCGGTCAGGGTCTGCATGGCCGGCGTGGGCAGCTGCAATCGCTCAAGCAGCGCCCGATAGGTTAAAAGATGACGTTGACGACGGGCCTGATCCAGCTCACCCAACAGCCCATCCCAGTGCTGACGACTGATCCGTACACTCACGATTGTTCCCTCCACCCCGGCACCGTCAATTCCCAGGCCAGGCTGCGGCGAATTGCAGCGTCGGGTTGACGCTCGCCACTTTCAATCAGGGCCAGGTAAGACGGACTGATACCTACTTTGCGAGCCAGCGCCTCGATGGCGATGCCCTTCCCTTCGCGCAGATTGCGTAATTGATCCAGCCCTGGAAGATTCTGGGCCGGTGTAGCTGCCTGAGGCGTTGCGGCAGCTTGCGGTGATTGATCGGTGAGGCCTGCGGCTGACAATAAAGCTTGATACTGAGCCCACGGCAGAACCGCATATTCGGGTTCGCCATTGCGTTCAATAATCTGAATATCCATTACTACCCCGTAGGACAACGACACTTAGCGAGTCGGACTTTTCCCTTGAAGTGTAATCCTAACAGCGGCAACGGTCGCGGGGAGCATGATTGTTAAGGCAGACGGTGAATCACCTCAGTTTTTCCGGGGAGCTTCCAATTGCAGTTGCTCCGCGGTCTCGGGCAGGCGTTCGACCACCGCGAGCTTTTCCGGCACCTGGCGGTCGCGCCAGGCGCGAAATGCACTGAGTTCGTCATCCAGGACTTTCATCAACCAGGCCAACACGGCAATGTCGTCGAGCATGCCGAACAGCGGGATGAAATCGGGGATCGCATCCACCGGGCTGAGAAAATACATCAAGCCCGCCACCACCGATAGCAGCGCCTTGGGACTAATGGCCCGGTACTCTCCTCGCCAATAGGCCAGGCACAACGCCTGCAGCAGGCGCAGGTCGTCTTTGACCTGGCCCAGGCGGCCGCCCTGGCTGGCGCCCTTGCTGGCCACCGCGAACAGCAGCGTCGGCAAGCGACCTCGACTCAGCAACCGCCCCGCCAGGGGCAGGAAGCGGGCAAAGTTCCACGGTGCTTTCATCATCACCCCACTGAAATGTTATCCACACAAATTGTGGATAACCTTGTGAACAGAGCTATTTTTCACGGCTGAAAGCCCCGTTTCATAAGGGCTGAGCTCAGATCGGGCGTTTTTTACTCACATAAAAAAACCCATAATTTCATTGACTTGGCAGCCTTCAACGACTACCTACCACCGATACTCTGTTCAGACTGCCTACGGTGCCGTCAGTTCGGATTTTTTACCCGCCCTACCCTGCAGAAACGACAACGCCCCGTAAGAACGGGGCGTTGTCGCTTCAGGCGCTGACGCAGGTTACTTGGCGGCGTCCTGCTTGGCTGGATCCTTGATACCCAGCAGTTCCAGTTCGAATACCAGCACCGAGTTGGCTGGAATCGACGGGCTTGGGCTTTGGGCGCCGTAGGCCAGATCGCTAGGAATGAACAGCTTGTACTTCTCACCCACATGCATCAACTGCAGGCCTTCAACCCAGCCCGGGATCACGCCGCTGACCGGCAGGTCAATCGGGCTGCCACGCTCAACCGAGCTGTCGAATACGGTGCCGTTGGTCAAAGTACCGGTGTAGTGAACGGTGACCACATCAGTCGGCTTGGGCTGAGGGCCGTCGGCCTTCTTCTCCACTTCATACTGCAGGCCGGAAGCAGTGGTGGTTACACCGGCTTTCTTGCCGTTTTCCTCGAGGAACTTCTTGCCGGCCGCAGCCGACTCTTCGCTCATCTTGGCCATGCGCTCTTCAGCACGCTTTTGCAGCGCGGCAAAGGCTTCGACCAATTCGTCATCCTTCAGCTTCTGTTCTTTCTTGCCGACGGCATCTTCGATGCCCTGGGCTACCGCTTTGGAATCCAGGTCATCCATGCCTTCCTGAGCAAGACTCTTGCCCATGTTCAGGCCGATACCGTAGGAAGCTTTTTGCGCCGGGGTTTTCAGCTCTACGCTGGTCTGCGAGTCACAACCCGCAAGTACCAGGCTAACCAGGGCCACCGCCGCCGCCAACCGATGCTGTTTCATGCTATTTCCTTGTTCATGCGCCTAAAGGGCAATCGAATAAAGTCGCGAGCTTATCAGGCGGCCACGACCAATGGCTACCGGCATAAGAGCAGTAAACCGCTGATAAGTTCACGTCTTTAAACGCATTTTGTGTCTGGGATACGCCCCGTTCAGGCAAATGGCCGAGGCGCTTGAAAGAGCGCAAATAACCATAGCGCAAGTAATGGCTACTTGCCGCGCCAGATGGGCTCAGGCATAAGGAAGCGAAATTCGACAAGGAAGTACATCTTGCGCCTCATCTACCGTGTATTGCTGTTGATTGCCGTGTTGATCGGCATTGTCCTGGCCGTGGTCCTGTACTACATCGCCAACCCGAAACTTCCCGACTATGTACCTGCCGAGCAGGTGCACTACCTGGATCAGTGGGACGCCGCCGACCGCCAGACCTACTATTTCACCCCCCAGGGGACCCAGGTCAAAGGCCTGCGCTATGAATGGTTCGGCGCTCTGGAACTGCCCTTCTCCGAGCAGCCCTTCGCCGCGCCCGAATACCTGGCACGCTTCGGCTTCCTGGTAGAACCCGGACAAAAGGCCACTACCCAGAACCCCGGCAACCTGCCGGTCGGATTCGCCCGCCATCAGAACCCTGGCAGCTCCGAGCAGTACCTGGACATCACCTGCGCCGCCTGTCACACCGGGGAACTGCGCTTCAACCATCAGGCGCTGCGCATCGACGGTGGCTCTGCACAACACGTGCTGCCCTCCAGCGTGCCGACCTTGCGCGGCGGCAGCTTTGGCCAGGCCCTGGTGGCCAGCCTGGCTGCAACCTATTACAACCCGTGGAAATTCGAGCGCTTCGCCCGCAAGGTGCTGGGAGCGGACTACGACGCGCAACATGAACAGCTACGCAAGGACTTCAAGGCCTCGCTGGACACCTTCCTGCAGGTGGCCTGGAACGACACTCACCGTGGTCTCTACCCCACTCTGGAAGGCCCAGGGCGCACCGATGCCTTCGGGCGCATTGCCAACGCCAGTTTCGGCGACGCCATTTCCCCGGACAACTACCGCATCGCCAACGCTCCGGTGGACTATCCGCAGCTGTGGGACATCTGGACCTTCGACTGGGTGCAGTGGAACGGCTCGGCGCAGCAACCCATGGCGCGCAATATCGGCGAAGCCCTGGGAGTTGGCGCCACCCTGAACCTGTTCGACGCCAACGGCCAGCCACTGACCGGCGACGCCCGCTACCCTTCCAGCGTTCGGGTTCGCGACCTCAATCACATCGAGGAAACCCTGCAGCGGCTCAAGCCGCCGACCTGGCCGGAAACACTCTTGGGCAGCATCGACAAACCCCTCGCCGCCAAGGGACGCACGCTGTTCACCGAACATTGCGCCGGTTGCCACGTCCCTACCGTGAGCGAAAGCAACGGCCGGCCGGTGCAGCAACTGAAGATGCTGCCGGTCTCGGTGATTGGCACCGACCCGAACTCGGCGAACAATATCGCCGACCTGCGCTACGACCTGAGCCCCCTGCAGTGGGACACCGCGGAACTCGCCAAGTCCAATGTGGAATTGCACCCAACGCCCACCGAGCCGCTGGATCTGCGCCAACTCTCGGCCGCCAAGGGTCTTGCCTACATCACGGCCTTCGTCGAGGAGCGTGCCTACCGCGACGCCAAGGTCACCCCCGAAGAGCAACCGCGCCTGGACGGCTACGGGCTACCGATCGGCGTACGTGAACTGCGGGCCTACAAAGCCCGTCCCCTGGCCGGCGTCTGGGCGACCCCGCCCTACCTGCACAACGGCTCGGTACCCAACCTGTATCAACTGCTGTCCCCGCAATCAGAACGTGCCATCACCTTTTATCGCGGCACCTTCGAGTACGACCCCAAGCACCTGGGTTATCGACCGGAAGCCTTCAAGAACGGCTTCGAATTCGACACTCGCATCAGCGGCAACCACAACAGTGGCCACGAATTCCGCGCCGGCCAGCGTGGCAACGGCGTCATCGGTCCGCTGCTGCAACCTGAAGAGCGCTGGGCGTTGCTGGAATACTTGAAAGTGCTGGGCGGACCGCTGGAGTCGCAACTGCCATGAAACTCGATCTCGCAAGAAAACGACCGTCCCTGCTGGGCAGACTCTGGCTGCGCCTCGGCGCGTTGCTGGGCAATACTCTGTTGGTGCTGCTGTTACTCGGCCTGGTGGGCTGGGCCCTGGCCAGCGCCTGGTTCGCCTGGCAACACCGCGGCCCGGTGGCCGTGCAGGAGCAGATCCCCGCCGGTGAAGCCGAACGCACCCAGGACATCATTCAGACCGCAGTGCGCATTGTCGATCAGCACCGCGAGGGCACTCGCTACCTGCGCGATGCCCACGCCAAGGCTCACGGCTGCGTGAAGGCGCAAGTTCAGGTATTGAAGGACTTGAGCCCGGAACTGCGCCAGGGAGTGTTCGCCAGCCCCGGCCAGACCTGGCAGGCGACCGTGCGCCTGTCCAACGGCAATGCCTACCCGCAGTTCGACAGCATTCGCGATGCCCGGGGCATGGCGATCAAGCTGCTGGATGTTCCCGGGCAGCAACTGCTGCCATCCGAATCAGCACGGCAGGAACAGGACTTCGTGATGTTCAATCATCCGAACTTCTTCGTCAGTGATGTAGCCGAGTATCAGCAGAACATCGCGGCCCAGGCCGACGGCAAGAAAGTCACTGCCTTCTTCCCCGGCTGGGATCCACGCAGCTGGCAAGTGCGGCACCTGTTCATTGCCCTGGCGACCTTGTCCCCGGCACCGGCCAGCCCGACCCAGACCACCTACTTCTCGGTCTCACCCTACAAATTCGGCAACGCCAACGCCAAGTTCCGCGTCATGCCGGACCCGGACAGCTGCCCGTCCTACAACCTGCCGACGCAGAACCGGGACCTGCCCAACTTCCTGCGCAGCGCCTTGACCCAGCAGCTGTCCACCGACCGGATAGCGGCCTGCTTTGTGCTGCAGATCCAGCGTCAGGACCCAAGCCGGTTCATGCCGATCGAAGACACCAGCATCGAATGGAAAGAAAGCGACGCGCCCTTCGAGACCGTCGCCCGCATGACCATTCCCGCCCAGGACTTCGACACGCCGGCACAGAACCTGGCCTGCGACAACCAGTCCTTCAATCCCTGGTTCGGCCTGGAAGCACACCGCCCCATCGGCGGCATCAACCGCCTGCGCAAGGCGGTGTACGAAGCGGTCAGCGACTACCGGCACAGCCGTAACGCCGAACAGTAATCCAGAAACGAAAAAAGCGGCCTGATGGCCGCTTTCTCTTTGGGTGCAAGGTATGGACAGTACCAAACCCCGGACAGCAAAAAGCCCGCGTTAGCGGGCTTTTTGTGGTGACCTGGCGTTCAGTGTTCCAGGTTACCGAATATGGCGCAGCGGACGGGACTCGAACCCGCGACCCCCGGCGTGACAGGCCGGTATTCTAACCGACTGAACTACCGCTGCGCGTAGCGTTGAAAGTAAGTGGTGGGTGATGACGGGATCGAACCGCCGACATTCTGCTTGTAAGGCAGACGCTCTCCCAGCTGAGCTAATCACCCTTTACCTTCGTTGCGGGGCGCATTATGCCACAGAAATTCTTAAAGTGTTGATTTAATTAATAATTTTATTAAAAAAACCAAATTTCCATGAACATCAACACAACCCACGTAACTCTTTACAGCAAAAAGCCCGCGTTAGCGGGCTTTCCGTGGTGACCTGGCGTTCAGTGTTCCAGGTTACCGAATATGGCGCAGCGGACGGGACTCGAACCCGCGACCCCCGGCGTGACAGGCCGGTATTCTAACCGACTGAACTACCGCTGCGCGTAACACTGAATGCGAATGGTGGGTGATGACGGGATCGAACCGCCGACATTCTGCTTGTAAGGCAGACGCTCTCCCAGCTGAGCTAATCACCCTTCACGTTCGGTGTGGCGCGCATTCTACGGAGCAGTCTCTACTCTGGCAAGCACTTTTTATAATAATTTTTTCAGGCCTTCCAAAGGCTTAGGAAGGGTTGGCCTGAGCAGCTGCGCGGAGAATAATGCTCTCCTTTGTATAAAGGAGAGATTCACCCCATGTGGTTCAAAAACCTGCTGATCTATCGCCTGACCCAAGATCTGCCTTTTGATGCTGAGGCGCTGGAAACTGCACTGGCGACCAAACTGGCGCGCCCCTGTGCAAGCCAGGAGTTGACCACTTACGGCTTCGTCGCCCCTTTCGGCAAAGGTGAAGACGCGCCATTGGTCCACGTCAGCCAGGACTTCCTGCTGGTGGCCGCGCGCAAAGAAGAACGTATCCTACCCGGTAGCGTGGTACGCGACGCGGTCAAGGAAAAGGTCGAAGAGATCGAGGCCGAGCAAATGCGCAAGGTCTATAAAAAGGAACGCGATCAGATCAAGGATGAAATCATCCAGGCGTTCCTGCCCCGAGCCTTTATCCGCCGCTCCTCGACCTTCGCCGCCATCGCCCCGAAACAGGGCCTGATCCTGGTCAACTCGGCCAGCCCAAAACGCGCCGAAGACCTGCTCTCCACCCTGCGCGAAGTCCTCGGCACCCTGCCAGTACGCCCGCTGACCGTGAAGATCGCACCGACCGCGATCATGACCGACTGGGTCAAGACCCAGAAAGCCGCCGACGACTTCTTTGTCCTCGACGAATGCGAACTGCGCGATACCCACGAAGACGGCGGTATCGTGCGCTGCAAGCGCCAGGACCTGACCAGTGAAGAAATCCAGCTGCACCTGAGCACCGGCAAAGTGGTCACCCAACTGTCCCTGGCCTGGCAGGACAAACTGTCTTTCATGCTCGACGACAAGATGACGGTCAAGCGCCTGAAGTTCGAAGACCTGCTGCAGGATCAGGCCGAACAGGACGGTGGGGATGAGGCCCTGGGCCAGCTCGACGCCAGCTTCACTCTGATGATGCTGACCTTCGGCGATTTCCTGCCGGCGCTGTTCGAAGCCCTGGGCGGCGAGGAAATCCCCCAGGGGATCTGATCCACCCGCTCCAGAGAGTACCTGCAGGGCCCCGCACAATCACCGCCGGCGGGCCGCCTCCTGCAACTAGACGCCACCGCAACAGGTGGCGTTTTCACATAATCGGGAACAGATCATGCGCGCACTGGCTGCACTGAGTCGTTTCGTCGGTAACACCTTCGCTTACTGGGTATTGATCTTTGCCGTGCTGGCATTCTTCCAGCCCGCCTGGTTCGTCGGGCTCAAGGGCGCCATCGTGCCGTTGCTGGGCCTGGTAATGTTCGGCATGGGCCTGACCCTCAAGCTCGAGGACTTCGCCGCAGTCGCCCGCCACCCCTGGCGCGTGGCCCTGGGTGTGGTTGCCCACTTCGTGATCATGCCCGGCGTGGCCTGGGTGCTGTGCCAAGCCTTCCAGCTGCCGCCGGAAATCGCCGTCGGGGTAATCCTGGTCGGCTGCTGCCCCAGCGGGACTTCGTCCAATGTGATGACCTGGCTGGCCAAGGGTGACCTGGCGCTGTCAGTGGCCATTGCCGCGGTGACTACCCTGCTCGCCCCCCTGCTGACCCCGGCACTGATCTGGTTGCTGGCTTCGGCCTGGCTGCCGGTGTCCTTCATGGAGCTGTTCTGGTCGATCCTGCAGGTGGTGCTGCTGCCGATCGTGCTGGGAGTGGTTGCCCAGCGCCTGCTGGGCGAACGAGTACACCATGCGGTGGATGTACTGCCGCTGGTATCAGTAGTAAGCATCGTCATTATCGTGACGGCCGTGGTGGCCGCCAGCCAGGTAAAAATCGCCGAGTCCGGCTTGCTGATCATGGCCGTGGTGATGCTGCACAACAGCTTCGGCTACCTGCTGGGCTATTTCACCGGCCGCCTGTTCAAGCTGCCCCTGGCCCAGCGCAAATCCCTGGCCCTGGAAGTCGGCATGCAGAACTCCGGCTTGGGCGCCGCCCTGGCCAGCGCCCACTTCTCGCCGTTGGCGGCGGTGCCAAGCGCCTTGTTCAGCGTCTGGCACAATATTTCCGGAGCCCTGCTCTCGACTTATTTCCGGCGCATGCAGGATCAGCCCGAGCAAAAACTGGAAACATTGCCCCCGCATCACTGAACAAAAAATCCCGTGCACCGGATATTTTGGGCAGTATACTGCGCAATGCGAGGACGACCTCGCACTCATTAGAGTGACCAATCCTGGGGACGACCCCATCAACCGATGAGGTCAGCATGTCCTGGATCATTTTGTTTTTTGCCGGTTTGTTCGAAGTGGGTTGGGCCGTCGGCCTGAAATACACCGATGGCTTCAGCCGCCCGCTACCCACCGCCCTGACGGTCATCGCCATGGCCATCAGTCTCGGCCTGCTGGGCCTGGCGATGAAGGAGCTGCCCCTGGGCACCGCCTACGCGATCTGGACCGGGGTTGGCGCAATCGGCACCGTGATTGCCGGCATCATTCTGTTCGGCGAATCCATGGCATTGGTGCGCCTGGCCAGCGTGGCACTGATCATTGCCGGCCTTGTGGGCCTGAAGGTCAGTGCCAGCTGAACCACTTCCTGGCAAAAACAAAAACGCCCGCAGCATTGCGGGCGTTTTCATTTGCACTCGGAGTCAGCGAGCATCTCCTCGCAACTGACTCACTACAGCCTGCAAATGTCCGGGTTGCGCCGCCTCCACAGCGATCGACGGCCCAGCCACCAGCGTCACCCGCGACCAGATGCGATGGAAGAAGCCCTTGCTCGGATCGCGACTGAAGAAACTGCCCCACAACCCCTGCAAGGCCAAGGGAATCACCGGCACCGGGGTTTCTTCCAGAATCCGCGTCAGGCCGCCCTTGAATTCGTTGATCTCGCCATCGGCAGTCAGCTTGCCCTCTGGAAAGATGCATACCAGTTCGCCATCTCGCAGGTACTCGGCAATTTTCTTGAACGCCCTTTCGTAGATTTCCAGGTCTTCATGCCGGCCGGCAATGGGAATGGTCCCAGCGGTGCGAAAGATGAAGTTCAATACCGGCAGGTTGTAGATCTTGTAGTACATCACGAAGCGAATGGGCCGACGCACCGCGCCACCGATCAGCAAGGCGTCGACGAAAGACACATGGTTGCACACCAGCAAGGCTGCCCCCTCGTCAGGGATCAGTTGCAGATTGCGATGCTCGACGCGGTACATGGAATGGCTCAGCAGCCAGATCATGAAGCGCATGCTGAACTCGGGCACCACCTTGAAGATGTAGACGTTGACCGCGATATTGAGCAGCGACACCACCAGGAACAGATGGGGAATGGTCAACTCGACCATGCTCAGCATCACGATGGAGACGATCGCCGACACCACCATGAACAGCGCATTGAGGATGTTGTTGGCAGCAATGACCCGAGCCCGTTCGTTTTCCGGAGTGCGGGACTGGATCAGGGCGTACAGCGGCACGATATAGAAGCCACCGAAGACTCCCAAACCCAGCACATCAAACAGCACCCACCAGGCATGTGCAAAACCCAGCACCTGCAGCCAGCCGTGTCCCGTGGCACTCTCTGGAATACCGCCGGAATGCCACCACAACAGCAAGCCGAACACCGTCAAGCCAAAGGAACCGAACGGCACCAGACCGATCTCCACCTTGCGCCCCGAAAGCTTCTCGCACAGCATCGAGCCCAGCGCGATCCCCACCGAGAACACCGTGAGGATCAGGGTCACCACCGTCTCGTCGCCGTGCATCCACTCCTTGGCATAGGCCGGAATCTGGGTCAGGTAGATCGCTCCGACAAACCAGAACCAGGAGTTGCCGACAATCGAGCGCGACACTGCCGGAGTCTGCCCCAGGCCCAGGCGCAAGGTGGCCCAGGACTGACTGAAGATGTTCCAGTTCAGGCGCATTTGCGGAGTCGCCGCGGCAGCCCGGGGGATCGCCCGACTGGCCAGATAGCCCAGTACCGCGACACCAATGATGGCGGTCGAGACGATAGGTGCGTAATGCGCCGAGGACATCATGATCCCGGCACCAATGGTGCCCGCCAGGATCGCCAGGAAGGTACCCATTTCCACCAGGCCGTTGCCTCCCACCAACTCTTCTTCATGCAGGGCCTGGGGCAGGATCGAATACTTCACCGGACCGAACAGGGCCGAGTGGGTGCCCATGGCGAACAACGCCACCAGCATCAGCGACAGGTGATCGAAGGCGAACCCCACCGCCCCCACGACCATGATCACGATCTCCCCCAGCTTGATCAGCCGGATCAGCGAGTCCTTGGCGAACTTCTCGCCAAACTGCCCGGCCAGGGCCGAAAACAGGAAGAACGGCAGGATGAACAGCAAGGCACAAAGATTGACCCAGATCGAACGGTCGCCCTCGATGCTCAACTTGTAGAGGATGGCCAGGATCAGCGACTGCTTGAAGATGTTGTCGTTGAAGGCACCGAGGGACTGCGTGATGAAAAACGGCAGAAACCGCCGCTTGCGAAGCAAGGTGAACTGCGAAGGATGACTCATCGTCCATGTCCCTGAGTGGCGTGGATACTGTTATTGGAATGTCGAATATCGATCCAGGCCACAACCTTACCTATCTTTAGCGATTATTTCCCTAAGCCCGCAATGCACGGCGAAACAAACAGCTCACCTTTATAAGCGCCCTGTACCGTGCGCTTGGCCACGATCAGCCAGAGCACCGCCAGTGCCGCGACCAGCACCGCACCGAACACACTGAAGAAGCCCAAGTGCAGGATGCTGCCCAATTTCAGGGTGGCCAGGGAATAGACGCCCAAGGGAAAGGTAAAGCCCCACCAGCCGAGGTTGAATGGAATGCCTTCGCGCAGGTAGCGCAGGGTGATCAGCACCGCCATCAGCATCCACCACAAACCGAAGCCCCAGAGCGTGAGCCCGGCCACCAGGCCCAGGCCGGCCGCGATTTCACCCATGCCCGGCAGGCCGTTGGCAGCGAAGATCGCCGGCGCATCGGCGCCCAGTACCAGCATGCCCAGGGCGCCAGTGCCAATGGGCCCAAGGGCCAGCCAGCTCGAGGCGGCCATGCTTTCATGGGGCAGTTTGTGCAGCGCCATGCGCAACAGGAGGATGGTCAGGATGCTGAAGGCCACCGGCAACGAAAAGGCCCACAGCACGTAGCTGGTGCTGAGCATCACCAGTTGCCCATGTGCGTCTTGCAGATGAGGCGCCAGCAAGCCGCCGCTGGCCGCGGCCACCTCGGCCGCCACCACCGGCAGCAGCCAGACGGCCGTCATCTGATCGATGCTGTGCTCCTGACGGGTGAACATCATGTAGGGAATCAGGACCCCACACGCCAGGGACATGGCCACGTCCAGCCACCACAGCACCTGCGCAACCTGCACCGCTGCGTCGCCCCAGTGAGGAATGCCAAACAGCAACAGGCCATTGATGAGGGTCGCCAGGCCCATGGGAATGGTGCCAAAGAACATCGAGACCGTGGAGTGGCCGAAGATCCGCCGCGCCTCGTCGAAGAACAGCACCCAGCGTGCGGCATACATCGCGGTGAACAGCAGGAACAGGACGATGGTCAGCCACCAGAACCCTTCGGCCACCAGGCGCAGGCCAGGCACCTCGGCCGGCCACTGGGCCAGGGCCAGGGCCAAGACCCCGGTGCCCATGGTGGCGGCAAACCAGTTGGGAGTGAATTGGCGAATGGCCTCGCGCGGATGCTGCAAATGACTCAAGGGCCGATAGCCGGTTTTAACGCTGTTGGGGCATGTCATGGTCGTGTCTCCTGTCCTCTGTTGAGGTAGAGCCCATGATAGAAGCTGATCGAATATCTATATAACGGGTAATTTCTCTATCTGTTATCTATTTCACCAATATTAAAGTTACACACTGCCCTCGGACTCGATCACCAACACCCTGGCGACGCCGAGAGGACAGGCCATATGCTCGGCGCCGATGCCGGCATGGAAAATATCTCCAGCCTCCAGCAACACTGCCTGCTCCCGCCCCGCGTGGCGATAGCCCATCCGCACTTGGCCACTGAGCACCACGAACACTTCCTGGCCGTCGTTGATGTGCCATTGATAGGGCTGGTCGGTCCAGTGCAGGCGCGTAGTGATACCGTTCATGCTGGCGATATCCAGAGCCGCCCAGGCTCGCTCAGCGACAAAATCTGCACTGCGAACCACCTCAATGCCTGACTCCGTAATGTCTGGCCGCTCGACACAAGCACCGGACTGACAATCCCGTAACGGGGCAGAATGTCCCTCCCTCTGGCACAGGCCAAGGCCGATCAGAAGGCGATGAAATAGCGAGGACATGGAAGGCTCCTTGAGCACCGAGAATGAGCCCGCATGGTGGACAGAGTCGGTGATTTTAATAAGTGGCCCGATAGCCATGTTTCGATAAAATCGGGCCAGATCCTCAAGCAGATACAGCCATGCACAACCCAGCCGATCCGCCCTTGCGCATTGCGGTGATCGCCTTCGATGGCATCAGCCCCTTTCATCTGTCGGTGCCGTTGCTGGTATTCGATGAACAACGCCAGGATCTCGGCTTGCCATCCTTTCAGGTGCGAGTCTGCGCATTCGAGCAGCCCCCGCTACGAACCTCCGCCGGCTTCGATATCACTGTGCATCACGACTTGAGTGAGCTGCGCGACGCCGACGTGATCATCATGCCCTCCTGGCGCGACAGCCTGGAGCGCCCGCCCCAGGCGCTGCTCGACGAACTGTGCAATGCCCATCAACGGGGCGCTCGTCTGGTGGGACTGTGCCTGGGGGCGTTTGTCCTGGCCGAGACCGGGCTGCTGGACGACCACAAGGCCACCACTCACTGGCACTGGGCCCAGGCATTTACCGAGAAATACCCGCGGGTAGCCCTGGATGCCACAGTGCTGTATGCCGAAGCGGGGACCTTGCTGACGTCCGCCGGCACAGTCGCCGGGCTCGACTGCTGCCTCTACCTGCTGCAACAACTGTGCGGCGCCCAAAGCACCCACAAGCTGGCTCGCCGCCTGGTCATCGCTCCCCACCGTAGCGGCGGTCAAGCACAGTTCATCGAACGCCCCATGCCCCAAGCGGGCGAACAGGATCGCATGGGGCAGCTCCTGCAATGGCTGGGACAGAACTTCACCCGCGATCACTCACTGGATGCGCTCGCGGAACGCGTGACCATGAGCCGGCGCTCCTTCACCCGCCACTTTCGCCAACTGACCGGCACCACCGTCGGCCAGTGGCTACAGGACCGGCGCTTGAGCCAGGCCCAGCGACTGCTGGAAACCAGCCCACTGAGCATCGAAACCATTGCCGCGGAATCAGGCTTTGCCAGTGCCCTGTCCATGCGCCAGTGTTTCAACGCCACACTGCGCCTCTCCCCTTCGGCCTATCGAGCACAATTCCCCCCTCTCCAGTGCCCTGGCTCAGAGCCCCGGCGCTGCGCCACAGGCCGCAGCCGGACGCCGACGCATCAGGACCAGCAGAGCCCCCAATGACAACAGGATCAGCACCACCCCATAACCATCAGTCGTGGCAATAAGGCCGAAACTGCGGGTCAGGCTGCCTGCCAACAACGCCGGCAGGCAAAAAGCCAGGTAACTCAACACATAAAATGCCGACATCAAGCCCGCACGCTCGTGGGGCAAGGCCAGGGGCACCACGCTGCGCAACGCACCGAGAAAACCGCCACCAAAACCGCTGCCCAGGACCAGAGTGCCGAAAAAGAACAGCGTCAGGCTGGCACTGTGCACCGCACCGAGAATCAACATCACCCCCAAGGCCAGCAGTCCGGCCCCCAGGCGCAAGACCTTGTCCGCTGGACGCTGGCGCAAGGTGAAGATCATCAGTGCGCCACTAAGCGTCAGCACGGCCACTAGCCCTCCCCCGATCAGGTTCGACGTGGAGCCGGTGGCCGCGCGCACCAGGGAAGGTGCCAGGGACAGGTAGAAACCACCCACCGCCCAGACCGCCACATCCACCGGCAAGGCCAACCACAAGGCTCGCCGTGCTTGCGGCGGCACATGCAGCGTGGGCCGCAACGACGTCCAGGCACCGGGTTGCCGGCTCACGCTCTCGGGCAGGCGCCAGACATACAGGGCCTGGACCACAAACACCCCCAGCAGCAGCCAGTAACTCAGTTGCAGCGGCAGCGGTGCAAACTCCACCAGCAGGCTCGCTCCCATGGCACCGCATGCCATGCCCAGCAGCGGCGCAACACTGTTGACCAGCGGCCCTTGCTGACGATCGGTGTCCAGCAACGCAGCACCGAGCACGCTGGTGGCCATGCCCGTGGCAAACCCCTGCATCACCCGCGCCGCCAACAGCCACTGCACGCCACTTTCATTGATAAACAGCAACATCGCCAGAATGTTGAGCACCAAGGCAACGAAGATCACCGGACGCCGCCCCAGGTGGTCCGACAGCGACCCCACCGTCAGCAAGGCTGCCAGCAGGCTCAGGGCATAGACTCCGAATACCAGGGTCAGGACCGCCGCAGAGAAATGCAGGGACTCCTGATACAGGTGATACAAGGGAGTCGGCACGCTGGAGGCGGCCAGAAAACTGAGCAGGGTCACGGCCAGAAACACCAGACTGCGACGTTTGGACACGCAAGTGTCGATGGCACCAGGCATAAGCACGCTCCGCTAAAGCTAATATTTTGCTTTTGCGGAGTGTGCTACCGCCAAGCGCTTAAAGCAAATTCTTTGTGTTAAGGTTCGATCCCATGGCTATTAAAGAAGGTTTACGCCCAGGCGGCCGCAGCGCCCGGGTCCAGGAATCCATTCACTCGGCAATCCGCGAGCTCCTCGAAGAGCAGGATCGCTCGACCCTGACGGTGCCGCAGATTGCTGCCCGGGCCGGCGTCACGCCCTCCACCATCTATCGTCGCTGGGGTGATCTGTCGGCGCTGTTGGCCGATGTTGCCCTGGCGCGCATGCGCCCCGACAGCGAGCCGCTCAACACCGGCAGCCTGCGCGGCGACCTGCAGGCCTGGGCCGAGCAATACCTGGACGAGATGAGCTCGGAGCCTGGGCGCAACATGATGCGTGATGTGCAGTGCAGTGCCACACCGGGTTATTGCGTGAGCATTCTCAGCGAACAGCTCCAGGTCATTGTTGAGCGGTATCAGGGCACCGAAACCGCACTACCGAGTATCGACCGCCTGCTCAACCTGCTGGTGGCCCCTTCCGTGTTCCGGATCCTGTTTGCCGCCACGCCCCTTCCGGTGCAAGAGCTACATGAGTTGATCGAACTGGCCCTGCAGCCATCACCCTGAGGCCACGCCTCGACCTGCGACATCAGGCCGCGCTGATACCTTGGTCGACACTGACGCCAACTCGACATCGTGCCAGACTGTCTGGCCGGGCTGAGGTGCCCGGTGTCTTTGTTTCGGAGTTGCCATGTCGTTGTCCAGCGGGCTGATTGCCGCCGTTGCCCTAGCCTATATGGCCATCATGTTCGCCATCGCCTTCTACGGCGACCGTCGCAGCACGCCACTGCCGCCACGAGTGCGTGCCTGGGTATACAGCCTGTCGCTGGCGGTCTATTGCACCAGCTGGACCTTCTTTGGCGCGGTCGGCCAGGCCGCCGAACAACTCTGGGCCTTCCTGCCGATCTACCTCGGCCCCATCCTCCTGCTGGTACTCGCCCCCTGGGTGCTGCAGAAAATGGTGATGATCAGCAAGCAGGAGAACATCACCTCCATCGCCGACTTCATTGCTGCCCGCTATGGCAAGTCCCAGTCCCTGGCCGTAGTGGTGGCCTTGATCTGCCTGGTGGGGGTACTGCCCTATATAGCCCTGCAGCTCAAGGGCATCGTGCTCGGGGTCAACCTGCTGATCGGCGCCGGCGCCGACGCCATGGGTACGCGGGCCCAGGACACTGCACTGATCGTGTCACTGATCCTGGCGCTGTTCACCATCGTCTTCGGCACCCGCAACCTCGATGCCACCGAACACCACCGGGGCATGGTGCTGGCAATCGCCTTCGAATCCCTGGTCAAGCTGTTTGCCTTCCTCGCCGTCGGCGCCTTCGTGACCTTTGGCCTGTACGACGGTTTCGACGACCTGTTCAACCAGGCCATGCTCGCTCCCCGTCTGGAGCAGTACTGGAAGGAAACCATCAATTGGCCGTCGATGGTGGTCCAGACCGGCGTGGCCATGATGGCGATCATCTGCCTGCCCCGGCAGTTCCACGTCACCGTGGTGGAGAACATCGAACCCCAGGACCTGCGCCTGGCCAAATGGGTGTTTCCCGCCTACCTGGCCCTGGCCGCACTGTTCGTCGTGCCTATTGCCCTGGCCGGGCAGATGCTCCTGCCCAGCAGCGTACTGCCGGACTCCTTCGTCATCAGCCTGCCCCTGGCCCAGTCCCATCCGGCCCTGGCCCTGCTGGCCTTCATCGGCGGCGCTTCGGCCGCCACTGGCATGGTGATCGTCGCCAGCGTGGCGCTGTCGACCATGGTCTCCAACGACATGCTGCTGCCGTGGCTGTTGCGGCACAAGAATGCCGAGCGGCCCTTCGAAGTGTTCCGCCACTGGATGCTCTCGGTGCGCCGGGTCAGCATCGTGGTCATTTTGCTGCTGGCCTATGTCAGTTATCGCCTGCTGGGCTCTACCGCAAGCCTGGCCACGATTGGCCAGATCGCCTTCGCTGCCGTGACCCAGCTAGCCCCCGCCATGCTCGGCGCGCTGTACTGGAAACAGGCCAACCGCCGTGGTGTATTCGCCGGACTCGCGGCCGGCACATTCATCTGGTTCTACACCCTGGTCCTGCCGATCGCGGCCCACAGCCTGGGTTGGTCCCTGAGCAGTTTCCCGGGCCTGGCCTGGCTGCACGGCAACCCATTGGGCCTGCCGATCACCCCATTGACCCAAGGCGTGGTGTTGTCCCTGGCCGGCAACTTCACCCTGTTTGCCTGGGTCTCGGTGCTGTCACGCACCCGGGTCTCGGAACACTGGCAGGCCGGACGCTTTATCGGCCAGGAAATCAGCAGCCGCCTTAGCTCCCGCTCGATGCTCTCGGTGCAGATCGACGACCTGCTGAAGCTCGCCGCGCGCTTTGTCGGTGAAGAACGCGCGCGCCAGAGCTTCATCCGCTTCGCCTACCGCCAGGGCAAAGGCTTCAACCCGAACCAGAACGCCGACGGCGAATGGATCGCCCACACCGAACGCTTGCTGGCCGGCGTCCTCGGCGCCTCTTCGACCCGCGCAGTAGTCAAGGCGGCCATCGAAGGCCGGGAAATGCAGCTCGAAGACGTGGTGCGCATCGCCGATGAAGCTTCCGAAGTGCTGCAGTTCAACCGTGCCCTGCTGCAAGGGGCGATCGAAAACATCACCCAGGGCATCAGCGTGGTCGACCAGTCGCTGAAACTGGTGGCCTGGAACCGACGCTACCTGGAACTGTTCAACTACCCCGAAGGCCTGATCAGCGTCGGCCGGCCGATAGCCGACATCATCCGCCACAATGCCGAACGCGGCCTGTGCGGTCCCGGCGAGGCCGAAGTCCATGTAGCCCGGCGCCTGCACTGGATGCGCCAGGGCCGCGCCCACACCTCTGAGCGACTGTTCCCCAACGGCCGGGTCATCGAACTCATCGGCAACCCGATGCCCGGTGGCGGCTTCGTCATGAGCTTCACCGACATCACCCCATTCCGCGAAGCCGAACAAGCCCTCACCGAGGCCAATGAAGGCCTGGAACAACGGGTGGCAGAACGCACCCACGAGCTGTCCCAACTCAACGCGGCGTTGACCGAAGCCAAGGGTACGGCGGAAGCCGCCAACCAGTCGAAGACGCGCTTTCTGGCCGCGGTCAGCCACGACCTGATGCAGCCCTTGAACGCCGCACGCCTGTTCTCCGCTGCCCTGTCCCACCAGGACGACGGCCTGTCCGCCGAAGCCCAGCAACTGGTGCAGCACCTGGACAGTTCGCTGCGCTCAGCGGAAGACCTGATCAGCGACCTGCTGGACATTTCGCGCCTGGAAAACGGCAAGATCACCCCTGACCGCAAGCCCTTTGCCCTCAATGAGCTGTTCGACACCTTGGGCGCCGAATTCAAGGCCCTGGCCCAGGAGCAGGGCCTGCAATTTCGCGTACGGGGCAGCCGCCTGCGCGTGGACAGCGACAGCAAGCTGCTGCGACGGGTCTTGCAGAACTTCCTGACCAACGCTTTCCGCTACGCCAAAGGCCCGGTGCTGCTGGGGGTGCGCCGTCGAGGCGACTCGTTGAGCCTGGAGGTCTGGGATCGAGGCCCGGGCATTCCCCTGGACAAGCAGCAGGTGATATTCGAAGAGTTCAAGCGCCTGGACAGCCACCAGACCCGCGCCGAAAAAGGCCTGGGGCTGGGCCTGGCGATCGCCGATGGCCTCTGTCGCGTGCTCGGCCACCCCCTGCAGGTGCGCTCCTGGCCCGGTAAAGGCAGCGTGTTCAGCGTCAGCATTCCTCTCGCCCGTACCAGCGTGGTCGCTCCCGGCAAGAGCGCCGAAGCCAACGGCCAGTCGCTCAACGGTGGGCAAGTGCTCTGCGTGGACAATGAAGACAGCATTCTGATCGGCATGAACAGCCTGCTCACCCGCTGGGGCTGCCAGGTATGGACCGCGCGCAACCGCGAGGAATGTGCCGCGCTGCTCAAGGAAGGCATCCGTCCGCAGCTGGCGCTGGTGGACTATCACCTGGATGACGGTGAAACCGGCACCCAGGTCATGGCCTGGTTACGCACACAGCTGGGCGAACCGGTGCCCGGGGTGGTGATCAGCGCCGATGGGCGTCCCGAGATGGTGGCCCAGGTACATGCCGCGGGCCTGGACTACCTGGCCAAGCCGGTGAAGCCCGCGGCGTTGCGCGCCCTGCTCAGTCGGCACTTGCCTTTGGGATGATGGCCAGGCAACCGCCTACTCCGGCAGCTCCAGCTCCCGCCCTTCAGCATCGGTCATGGCACGTTCCAGCAAGTCCGCCGGCAAGCTCTTGCTGGCACGCGCACCGAGCAACCGCAGCTGCTCGCTGCGGCTGACCAGGTTGCCGCGTCCGTCGGTCAGTTTATTGCGTGCCGCGCAATAGGCCTTGTCCAGTTGCTGCAAGCGGTTGCCGACTTCATCCAGGTCCTGGATGAACAGCACGAACTTGTCATAGAGCCAGCCCGCACGCTCGGCGATTTCCCGGGCATTCTGGCTCTGCCGCTCCTGCTTCCACAGGCTGTCGATCACCCGCAGGGTCGCAAGCAAGGTAGTGGGGCTGACAATCACGATATGCCGATCAAAGGCTTCCTGGAACAGGTTGGGCTCAGCCTGCAGGGCGCAAGAGAACGCGGCCTCGATCGGCACGAACAGCAGGACGAAGTCGAGACTGTGCAAACCTTCGAGGCGCTTGTAGTCCTTATCGGACAGGCCCTTGACGTGATTGCGCAGGGACAGCACATGCTGTTTCAAGGCCGCCTGGGCGATTTGCGGATCGTCGCTGCCGACATATTGCTGATAGGCCGTGAGGCTGACCTTGGAGTCCACCACCACCTGCTTGTCGCCGGGCAGCATGATCAGCACATCGGGCTGGAAGCGCTCGCCATCCGGCCCCTTGAGGCTGACCTGGGTCTGGTATTCGCGGCCCTTCTCCAGGCCCGCATGTTCCAGCACCCGCTCGAGAATCAGTTCCCCCCAGTTGCCCTGGGTCTTCTGCCCCTTGAGGGCGCGGGTCAGGTTGGTGGCCTCATCGCTCAGGCGCAGGTTCAACTGCTGTAGGCGCTCCAGTTCCTTGGCCAGGGAAAAACGCTCCCGAGCCTCGGCCTGATAGCTTTCCTCGACACGTTTCTCGAAGGACTGGATGCGTTCCTTGAGCGGGTCGAGCAACTGCCCGAGGCGCTGCTGGCTGGTTTCGGCGAAGCGCTGCTCGCGTTCATCGAAGATCTTGCCCGCCAACTCGGCGAACTGCGCACGCAATTCATCCCGGGAACCCTGCAAATCCGCCAGGCGCTGCTGGTGGCTTTCCTGCTGTTCGCGCAGTTCGGCATGCAGTGAAGCAGCCAGGGCATCCAGGCGGCGCAACTCGTTTTCTTTGGCCGCGCGTTCCAGGTTCCAGGCATGGGCGGCATCGCGAGCATTGTCCCGCTCGACCTGCAGCAACTCGACTTCCCGGCCCAAGGCCGCCAGGTCCGCTTGCTTGAGGGCATTGGCCTGGCTCAGGTCGCTGACTTCATCGCGACTGGCGTCCAATTGCGCTGCCAGCCCTTCCTGGGCCAGTTGAGCCGTGGCCAGGCGCTCTTCCAGCAAAGACAGTTCATTCTGGTAGGAATTGGCACGACGCTGCAGTTGCCAGGCCAGTACCAGTAGCGGCAATGCCGCTCCCGCCAGGCCAAGCAGCATGCTGGTCAAGTCCATAGCCATAGCGATTCCTGTCATCGAAAGAAGAAATGAAGGTTAACCAAGCCACCGAGTGTTGGACAGCTCAGTCTTCGATCCGGCCCAGCTCCTGCTGAGCGCGACGATCGCCGGCACGGGCGGCCTGGCGCAGCAGATCATGGCCGATGCGCCGGTCCCGGGCGTTGCCACACTCACGGCACATCAACTGGCCCAGGCGACTTTGCGCCGCGACCACGCCTTCCCGGGCCGGCTGCTTGAGCAAGCGTCCGGCAAAGTGCTTGACGTTGGGGTTATCTCCGAGACGCGGACTGTCCAGCAGCCACAGGGCGACTCGCAGGGAAAAGCGCTTGGGTTCGGTAACACTGGCAGGGGGAGCGGTAACAGAAGGTGATACTGAGCGAAACTTCATAAAGCACTGTGGGGCAGATCGGAAGGCGCGCCACTCTACTCCTTTTTTCGCACGGGTAAAGCCCAAAAGAGCCAGCACGCCCGTCCTAGAGCAAGCGCTTGGGACAATCCACAGAAGCTGTGGATAACTCAGTGGACAACCCCTCCACAACCCTCCCAAAGGCCCATGAGACGGGCCTTTCAGTCAAACTGACGATTTTTTCACCAGTAAAAAAAGCGATGTTTATCATTGACTTAAATTCTCGAGACAGGCTAGAGGGACTGCAGGAAGGAAGGTGACAAGGCGGTGACACGCTGCGCAACAAGTGTGCACAAACACGCGGAAACAAACGTCGGTAACGCACCGTTTTCGTACACGCTACAGCAGTGCAGGTTACATACTCGACACGAGCGGGTTCCTCCCTCTGACAATTTTTTCCTAGCACACTTGCATTCTTCCGTTCAACTCAATAGAATCCTCGCCGTTAGTACCAAGCTGAAAGTCAATTCTGGTCGAAAAAGTCCCATCGGCAGTTACTCGAATCGAGAATAACGCCGAACCTAAAGGACCGACCACCTCGATGGTTTCCAGGTAAAACTCAACGCAATCCCGCCCTTGAAACGAATTCAAAGGCAGTGTGATGACTTACTCTGACCGAACCAACCTGCAAATTGATCAGGATCTCCACCCTGGGCCCAGAACCTTTGCCCTTGCTGTGCTGCCTGCCCTCCTAAGTACCTACCTGCCAGCCCTAGCGCAACCTAATTAAAGCGCTGCAACTGGCTGCTTTGTTCCAGTCGGGTTCTTCGTTTGACCAATGGTGGTCGACGTTACTGGAACGTTTTAACGTTGCACGGTTCTTAACCGTGTCATTTGTAGGAACACCTAATAATTATGTCTACTCAAATCCAGACTCAGGATGCCATTCGCACCCTAACCCACGCCTTTGCTCCGTTGAACTGCCTGATCATGGCCACTCGCAAAGGCTGCTTCAGCTTCACCCTGGTCAACGAACACGGCATCGCTCGTCACAGCGAACGCCTGTACCCCGACCAGTACTCCAGCGCTGAACCGCTGCAGGCGGTGATCGAGCGCACGCGCCAGGCCCTGGTGGCCTGATACGCCAAAGCGTTGAAAACCTCAAAAGCCTCGCTTGATCGCGGGGCTTTTTATTGCCCGTTATTTGCCAGCCGGCCACCCGGGCCAAAGTACCAATCGGTATAAGGCTTATAACAAGGGAACAGAAATATTTTAAAAACAATCCTTTACAGCACAGATATGACACTACACTTCAACTCAAGCGGCCTGAGCCGCTTCCGGCAAACCTGATCCTCTCCTCGCTGCCAAGCTCCCTTCAGGTTTCGCCGGCCATTTCAATCCTCGAGGGCTTTATGGGTATCGCCGCCAGCGAGTTGTGCCGCTATGTCATCCGCCCGACATTGATGTACCTGGGCAGCCATAGCAAAACCGCTGAAGCCTTGTTACTGGGCATTGCCGCCAGCCAGTCCGGGCTGGGCTCGGCCCTGCACGATCGCCGCGGTCACGGCCTGTATCGCATCACCGAAATACGACACCAAGCCCTCTGGGATCAATACCTGGCACTGGATCCCGAACGGGCCAGCCTGGTTCGCGGGCTGGCCAGCCAGCACGCCTTCCTCAGCGGTCCACACCTGGAACTGACCGTCAATCTGCGCTACGCCACCGCAATCGCCTGGTTGCTGGTGGAAGAACAACACACCCCGCTCCCTGCTGCCGACGATCTGCTCGGCATGGCCCGTATCTGGAGGAAGACCTTTCAACCACAAGGACGTTTAAGAGATTTCGCCTGCGCCTGGCAAACCTGTATTGCCCCGTTAAGCCAGGTCGCCTGCTGACCACGACTTTTACAAAATCGGAGAAAGAAGCCGATTCTGGTCGGATTGTCCTACAAAACCGCTCTAAATCAACTGTTGCAGCCTATAGCGCCGAGACCGAAATGTTGGTAATTTTCGCCTCGGTGATCATCAGGAGTTCTAATAATGAAAAAAGTAATGCTCAAATCCACCATAAGTCTCGCGGTTGCACTTGCTTCCACCCAACTTTTCGCCAGCGGCTTTGCTCTTAACGAACAAAGCATCAGCGGCATGGGTACCGGCTTCGCGGGTCGTTCTTCTTCTGCCGAAGATGCCAGCACTGTATACGGCAACCCTGCCGGTATGTCCCTGCTCAAACGCGACCAGGTAACTGTCGGCGTGGCAGCAATCGATGCCAAGACCAACCTGAAAAACGTCAAGGGCGGCCCACCCGGCGGCACCAGCGATGGCGACATGGTCCCGTTCACCACGGTTCCAATGGGCTTCTTCGTCAAGCAACTGGGTAACGGCTGGGCATTGGGTCTGGGGGCCTATGCACCCTTCGGTCTGGTTACCAACTATGAGTCCAGCTCTGCCAGCCGTTATTACGGCGACAAGAGCGTAGTCAAGGTTGTCACTCTGCAACCGACTGTCAGCTATGCCTTCAATGACATGGTGTCGATCGGCTTTGGTCCGACCATCAACCGCCTGAGCGGTGAACTGACTTCTGCTACCCCATTTCCAAACCCTGCGCTCTTCGGCCGCAATGACGGCAGCGTGAAGATCAAGGGTGACGATACCGCCATCGGCTACAACGTCGGTATTATCGTGCAGCCTACCGAGACCACTCGTCTGGGTCTGACTTACCACTCGAAGGTCAAGTACAAGCTCGAAGGCCACACCAACATTGCCGGCCCGGGCTTTGGTCCGTTCAACGGCGGCCGTTACGATGCTTCGCTGGACATCACCACCCCGGAAGTCGTCGACTTCTCGGTCACCCAGAAGCTGGATGACCAGTGGACCGTCTACGCAGGTAGCACCTGGACTCGCTGGAGCCGCCTGAAAGACATCACCGTGAACAACGAAGGCGTTCCTGCGCTGCTCGGCGGCTCCAGGGGCCCGGTCGGTACCATCACCGAGCCACAGAACTGGCACGATACCTGGGCCTCGGCTGTAGGTGTCTCCTACAAGGTCAACAAAGAGTGGGTTCTGCGCAGCGGCCTCTCGGTTGACCAGGCGCCAACCAACAACACCGACCGTTCCGTACGTATCCCTACCGGTGACCGTAAGGCAATCAGCTTCGGTGCCGGCTACAGCCCGACTGATGACCTGACCCTGGACCTGGCGGTTTCCTACCTGAAGGAAGAAGACGTCAACGTCAACAGAACCGGCAAAGGCAACGCCTACAGCGCTACCTACCAGAACAGCGCATGGGGCTATGGCCTGGGCGCTACCTACAAGTTCTAACGAACGGTAGATCGCGCAGTTTCAAGCCAATAAAAAACCCGCACATGCGGGTTTTTTTATTGGCCATTGAATGAACCGAGTCAGGGCTTCGACGCCAACGCCTTCTCCACCGCTTCAATGAACTCCGGATTATCCGGCTTGGTCAGGCTGGAAAAGTTGGCAATCACATTGCCTTGGCGATCCACCACATACTTGTAGAAGTTCCACTTCGGCGCACTGCTCTGCTCGGCCAGCACCCTGAACAGATGCACCGCATCCGCTCCCCTAACCTTCTGCGGCTCGATCATGGTGAAGGTCACACCGTAATTGACGTAGCAGACCTTGGCGGTTTGTGCAGCATCCTTGGACTCCTGCTTGAAGTCATTGGACGGCACACCCAGCACCTCCAGCTCTTGGTCCTTGTAGCGCTGGTACAACTCCTCGAGGCCTTTGAATTGAGGAGCGAAGCCGCAGAAGCTGGCCGTGTTGACCACCACCAGCGGCTTGCCGGCAAAACGCTGGCACAGGTCGATGGATTCCTTGGCGTGCAGCTTTGGCAGCGAGCCCTGCAGCAGTGATGGACAGTCCGCCGCCCAGACAGAACCTGTAAACGCCACGAGTAAAGCAGGAACAGCAAACCAGCGCATAACCATGCCCAGCGTCCTTGAAAAGTCGTCAGGCACCGACGTTACTCGTCTGCACCCCGCCCTAGCAAGCACCCATGCCCAGTTGCATCAGGGCCAGCCCACCGCGGTGCCAGCCCCACCAGGCCAACAGCAACAACAGGATGCCGACACTCAGGCCGGCTGCCCAACCGATCAATGGCTTCACGCCGCACTCGCCTGCAAGCGCGCCACCGGGCGCTCGCGTACCGGCCAGTTGAGGGCCGCAGCCAACAGGCTGAGAAGAATCGCCACTTGCCAGATCAAGTCGTAACTCCCGGTACGGTCATACACCACGCCCCCGAGCCAGCCACCAAGGAAAGATCCCAGCTGGTGGAACAGGAAGACAATCCCGCCGAGCATGGAGAGGTTTCTTACTCCGAACAAGGTCGCCACTGTGCCGTTGGTCAAAGGGACTGTGGACAGCCACAAGAAGCCCATGGCCATGCCGAACAGATAGGCACTGGTCTGGGTCACGGGCAGCCACAGGAACAGCGCGATCACCACCGCCCGCAACAGGTACAGACCGGTCAGCAGGCGCGGCTTGGACATCCGCCCCCCCAGCCATCCGGCCGTGTAGGTACCGAAGATATTGAACAGGCCGATCAGTGCCAGCACCGTGGTCCCGACAGTGGCGGGCAGATGCTGATCCACCAGGTAAGCCGGCAGGTGCACGCCGATGAACACCACTTGGAAGCCACAGACGAAGAAGCCGAACGCCAGCAACCAGAATCCGGAGTGAGAACAAGCCTCGTGCAGTGCCTGCGACAGGCTCTGCTCATGGCCCAATACCGGCAACGGCTTGTCCTTGAGCATGCTCACCAGCGGCACGATCAGCGCCACCAACAGCCCCAGCACCAGCAACGCCGTCGACCAGCCCAGCCAGCCGATCAGCCCCAGGGTCCCAGGGAGCATGGCGAATTGACCAAAAGAGCCCGCAGCGCTCGCAAGCCCCATGCCCATGCTGCGTTTCTCTGGTGGCAGCGCCCGGCCAACGACGCCGAGAATCACCGAGAACGAAGTACCGGACAAACCGATTCCGATCAGCAAGCCGGCACTCAGGGACAGTGACAAGGCCGAATCCGACAGCCCCATGAACACCAGCCCGACGGCGTACAGCACTGCACCAACCAGCACCACCTTGGCAGCACCGAAGCGGTCGGCCAAAGCCCCCGTGAACGGCTGGGCCAGGCCCCAGATCAGGTTCTGCAGGCCGATAGCGAAAGCGAAAACTTCACGCCCCCAGCCAAACTGAGCGCTCATGGGCGGCAGGAACAGTCCGAAACCGTGCCTGATGCCCAATGACAACGCCAGAATCAGTGCACTGCCCAGAAGTACCCAGCCGCTGGTACGCCACATCGATGACATTTTATTCTCCAGCTACGGGTATATACCCGCTTATAGTCGAACGAAATGGCTTCAAGCCAGTTCGTTCAGCAAGGCCAACAAGGTTTCACGCTTTTCCACACCCAGGCGATCGATCAACCGCTGCTGGGCCGCTTCCCAGGCCGGCAAGGCCGCAACCAGCCGCTCGTGTCCGGCCTCGGTCAACTGCACCAGACGATTACGCTGATCATCACCTTCCATCAGCCTGACCAGCCCAGCGCCCTCCAGCACCCGTACATTGCGCCCCAGCGTACTGCGGTCCAGGCCCATGGCTTCAGCCAGGCTGGAAATGCTCGGCTGATCAAGACGCAGCAGGTTGTTCAGCAAGGAATACTGGGCGACGTTGATTCCGAAGCCGTCGAGGGCGCCGTCGTAGTAGCGGCTGACGCCGCGGGCGGCGCGTCGCAGGTTGGTGCACAAACACTGAGAGGGAAGCATGATGCGTGTATATACCCGTGATTAACCCAAGGCAAGATTTTTCAGAAAATTCGCCAAACCCAGACACTGCTCAAAACACCACCAGCCCCAACAAGACGACGGTCTCCAACAACTCCAGCAAGGCGCCCGCGGTGTCTCCAGTAGTGCCGCCCAAACGCTTCATCATCAAGTGCCGCAACCAGAAGAACACCACCACTGCCAGGAGCACCGCCCACAGCCCGCTGTAGCCACCCAAGAGCAAACAGGCCAGCACACTCAAACCCAGCACCTGGCGCCCCGCAAGCCGGGGTAGATGATCGGCCAAGGCCTGCCCCAACCCTCCGGCACGCACATACGGCGTGCAGAGGAACAGCCCCAGCAAGGCTGCTCGCCCGATCAACGGTGGCAACAGCAAGGCCCAGCCTTGCTGCTGCTGGATCACTGCCACCAGGGCGGTGAACTTGAGCAGCAACAGCAGCACCAGGGTCACTACGGCGATCGGTCCGCTACGGGGGTCCTTCATGATGCTCAAGGTCCGCTCCCGATCGCCGAAGCCGCCCAGCCAGGCATCGGCGCTGTCCGCCAGCCCATCCAGGTGCAGGCCGCCACTGAGTAGAACCCAGACCGTCAGCAACAGCGCCGCGTGCACCAGCAAAGGCGTACCACCGAGCAGCGCATGGCAGCCCCACAGCAGCAGGCCGAACAACAGCCCCACCAGCGGATAGAACAACAGCGAGCGCCCCAGCTCTTCAGGCTGCGGCATCCCCGGCAGGCGGATCGGCAGGCTGCTGAGAAATTGCAGGGCAATCCAGAACGGCAGCATCTCAGCCCTCTTCGCTCAATTGACCATCGGCGGCCACGCTCAGGCTGAACAAGGCGCCATGCCTGACCTCGACATTCAGCAACTGCTCCCTGGGCAAGCCGCGAGCCCGGGCGAGCAGCAGGCGCATCACCCCTCCATGGCTGATCAGCAGCACACGCCGACCGACATGGGCCTGCAGCAACCCGTCAATCGCCGCCAGCACCCGCTGGGAAAACGCGGCCACCGGCTCACCTTCAGGCGGCGTGAACCCATAGGGGTCGGACCAGAAACGCCCCAGCCCCTCGGCATCGGTTTCCATCAAGGCCGCCGCGCTTTGCCCTTCCCAGGCACCAAAATGCAGCTCTTGCAGATTGCGCTCCAGGGCCAGGGGCAGCTGAAGCTGCGCCGCCAGCACCTCGGCAAAACGCGCACAACGCTGCAACGGCGAACTGACCACAAGATCCCAAGGCCCGCGCTCGCGAACGCCTTCGTGCATCTGCTGCCAACCCAACTCGGTCAGCCTGTCGTCCAGGCTCCCACGCAGACCACCGCCCAACTCGGTTTCACCGTGGCGCAAAAGGTCCAGGTGCAAGGTCATGCCGGGCGATCAGCCACGGCCGCCTCGGCAAAGGTTGCCATCTGCCCGTGCAGGTCACAGGCCAGCCGCAGCAACGGCACCGCCAACGCGGCGCCACTGCCTTCGCCCAGGCGCAGGCCGAGATCCAGCAGCGGCTCGGCTTGCAGCGTCTGCAGCACATGCCGATGCCCGGGCTCGGCGCCTTGGTGGGCGAACAGCAGCCATGGACGACAGGCCGGATTCAGGCGTACCGCCACCAGCGCCGCGACGCTGCAGATAAAACCATCCACCAGTACCGCGATCCCCTCCTGGGCGCAGGCCAGATAAGCCCCCGCCAATGCGGCCACTTCAAAACCGCCGAGGCTGAACAGGGTCTGCAAGGCATCGCCACGGGAAGCGGCATGCACTGCCAGGGCGCGCTCGATCACCTGGGCCTTGCGACTGACCCCTTCGGCATTCAACCCGGTGCCGGGCCCGGCCAGTTGCACCACGGGGATATCCAGCAAGGCACAGGCGATGGCACTGGCAGCCGTGGTGTTGCCGATGCCCATTTCACCGCCGATAAACAATTGTGCCCCCTGCGCGCGAGCCCGTAGCACGCTGTCGCGACCGGCCTGCAATGCCAGCTCTCCCTGGGCCCGGGTCATGGCCGGACCCTGGACAAAATTCTGCGTGCCGGCTCCCAGGTCCAAGTGCCGCACACCGGGCAAGCTCAACCCAGGCGTCACCGTTCCCAGGTCCACCACCTCCAACGCTGCCCCCAATTGCCGGGCCAACACGCTGATCGCCGCACCGCCACTGACAAAGTTCAGCAGCATCTGCCCGGTCACTTCTTGCGGGTAGGCGGAAACACCTTCGGCCACCACGCCATGATCACCGGCAAAAATCCCGATCCACACGGAATCGAGACTGGGCTTGAGTCGCCCTTGCAAGCCCGCCAGTTGCACCGCCAGTGGCTCCAGTCGCCCCAGGGAACCGGCCGGCTTGGTCAATTGCTGCTGCCGGGCCAGCGCCTGCTCGACCACCTGGGTGTCGATCGCCTTGCACGGGTTCAGCCACCAGGAGTTACTCATAACGCGGTTCCTTTCAAAGTCAGGGGCAGGCCCGCCACCGTCAGCACCACTCGCTGACAGCGCTCGGCCAGGGCTTGATGCAGCCAGCCGGCTTCATCCACATAGCGGCGAGTCAATTCGCCCAGGGGCACAACGCCCATTCCGGTTTCATTGCTGACAAAAATGATCTCGCCCGGCAAGGTTTCCAGGCACTGCAACAAGGCTTGGCGTTCCGCCGCCAGACGAGCTTCGTCTTCGAGCATCAGCAGGTTGGTCAGCCACAGGGTCAGGCAATCCACCAGCAGGCAACGTTCGACGCTGGCCGCCTGCTGCAGCACCCGGGCCAGTTCCAACGGTTCTTCGATCAACCCCCAGTGTGCCGGGCGACGCTCACGGTGATGAACGATACGTTGATTCATCTCGCCATCCAGCGGCTGGCTAGTGGCGATGTAGGTCACCGCCAGAGCACTGTCGCCGGCGAGCTTTTCAGCCAGGCGGCTTTTCCCGGAACGGGCACCGCCGAGAATCAGTTGCAACATGCTTGGGCACCTTTGAAAAAATGGTCGACCGGACCTACAGGCCGCAGAGCTGACGCAGCGCGCCGGTGTCCAGGTGACGCTCCACCAGGTCCGCCAGCCGTTCGATGTCACGTTCACGCAAGGCGTGGTAATCCACTTCCTGCACCTGCTGCAGACCAGCCCAGCGCAACAGCGCGCCACAGGCGGCCGGCGTCTCGAACAGACCGTGCAGGTAGGTGCCGAGAATCTGCCCATCGAGACTGCAGGCGCCGTCGCTGCGACCATCGTCCAACTGCACGGCGGCCCGTTCCAGGGCCGCCCCCCGGGTCACACCGGCATGGATTTCATAACCGCTGATCGCGGCATTCTCCAAGCTCAGGCGCCCACTGACATTGCGCAGTTGCTTCTGTTCTTCGAGCACGGTTTCGAAAGCCAGCAAGCCCAGGCCGGGGCTGGAGCCAGCGGCACCTTCCAACCCCAAAGGATCGTGCAATTGCTCACCGAGCATCTGCAGGCCACCACAGATCCCCAACAGCTTGCCGCCATAGCGCAAGTGCCGGGCAATCGCCCGGTCCCAGCCGTTGGCCCGCAGGTAGTCGAGGTCGGCACGCACGCTTTTCGAACCGGGCAGAATGATCAGGTCCGCAGAGGGGATTGGCTGCCCGGGACCGATGAACTGCAGGTCGACCTGGGGATGCAGGCGCAGTGGGTCGAAGTCCGTGTGGTTGCTGATCCGCGGCAGCACTGGCACCACCACCTTGAGCAGTTGCTCGACCTTGTCGGCCTGGCGCTGGTCGATGCCGTCCTCGGCCTCCAGGTGCAAGTCCATGACATAGGGCAGCACACCGATCACCGGCTTGCCGGTGCGCGCTTCCAGCCAGTCCAGCCCCGGTTGCAGCAGGGCCAGGTCGCCACGAAAGCGGTTGATGATGAAGCCCTTGACCCGAGCCTGCTCACTGGCGGACAGCAGTTCCAGGGTGCCCACCAGATGGGCGAACACGCCACCGCGATTGATATCGGCGATCAGCAGTACCGGGCAATCCACCGCCTCGGCAAAGCCCATGTTGGCGATATCACCGGCCCGCAGATTGATCTCCGCCGGCGAACCGGCGCCTTCCACCATCACCACCTGATAAGCGTCCCGCAAGCGCTCGTGGGAGGCCAGCACGGCCTGCATGGCAATGGCTTTGTAGTCGTGATAGGCCACCGCGTTCATGCTGGTAACCGCACGTCCATGGATGATGACCTGGGAACCGGTGTCGCTATTGGGCTTGAGCAGCACCGGGTTCATATCGGTGTGCGGGGCCAGGTTGGCCGCCTGGGCCTGGACCGCCTGGGCCCGGCCGATCTCGCCGCCATCTGCCGTCACGGCGCTGTTGAGCGCCATGTTCTGCGGCTTGAACGGCACCACTCTTACGCCCTGGCGCAGCAGCCAGCGACACAGCGCGGTGACCAGCGTGCTCTTGCCCGCATCCGAAGTGGTGCCCTGCACCATCAGCGTAGTCATGGGTGGTCCTTGCGATAGGCCTGCAATGCCTGCTCCAGGCGCGCCCAGTCAGCCTCGTCGGCGGGCAGGCCGAAACGCAGGCTGCTGTTGTGGGGGAACAGCCGCAGGAGAATGCCGCGCCGCGCCATGAATTGGTATAGGCCTTCGGCCTCGGCCGTGATCAGCCATTGGAACAGTGCGCAACCGCCCTGGGGCTTGAACCCATGACGGTCGAGGACTTCCACCAGCCGCTGACTCGCCGCCTCGCTGCGCAGCCGTTGCCGGGCATGCCCTTCGACGTCCCGCAGGCAGGCCTGTCCCACCACCCGGGTGGGCCCGCTGACCGCCCAGGGCCCGACCTGCTCGGCCAGCAACTTGAGCAGTCGACGCTCAGCCAGGACAAACCCCAGGCGCACACCGGCCAGGCCAAAGAACTTGCCGAACGAGCGCAGCACGATCAGCCCCACCTGATGGGCGTGCCGGGCCAGGCTCAGGTCCCGCGTGTTGTCCATAAAGGCTTCATCCACCACCAGCCAGCCACCGCGCTGGGCCAGCCGGGCATGCCAGTCCAGCAGGCGTTCCGGCGTCAGGCTCAGGCCCGTGGGATTGTTGGGGTTGACCACCACCAGCACATCGAGGCTGTCGAGAAAGAAGTCCACTTCCTGTTCCAGTACTTCGCGCACCCGATAACCGCTGCGGCGCCAGGCCTCGGCATGCTCGGCGTAACAGGGCGACAGCACCCCGACCTTGCCCGTGCGCCGCAGGCGCGGCAGCAATTGGATGGCCGCCTGGGAACCGGCCACCGGCAAGACTTCGCTGGCACCGTAATAGGCACAAGCCGCCTGCTCGAGCCCGTCATCGGTTTCCGGCAGGCGCGCCCAGGCACGCAAGGGAATGGCCGGCAGCGGAAAGGGCCAGGGCGCCAGTCCGCTGGACAGGTCCAGCCAGGCCTCTTCGGCGATCCCGTACTCCCGGGCCGCCTTGCGCAACCTTCCACCGTGTTCAAGCATAAAGCTCAGCCCCCAGGCAAAGAATCAGCAGCCACAGCCACACACCCCGTTGCACCAATTGCCAACCGCGATCGATGGAACCGGCACTTGCCGGCTCGCCTTCGCCCAAGGGCGGACGCTGATGCAGCTCACCGTGATAGATCGCCGCGCCACCCAGTTCCACGCCCAGGGCGCCCGCGCCGGCGGCCATCACCGGACCGGCATTCGGGCTGTCCCAGGTCGGCCCCTGGCGGCGCCAGCACTTGAATGCCAGGCGGGTCTTGCCCAGCAGGGCGTAGGTCAGGGCCACCAGGCGCGCCGGAATGAAGTTGAGCAGGTCGTCGATCTTCGCCGCCGCCCAGCCGAAGCGCTCGAAACGCTCGTTGCGATAGCCCCACATCGCATCCAGGGTGTTGCTCAGACGATAGAGCACCACTCCTGGCGCACCGGCCACGGCAAACCAGAACAAGGCGGCAAACACAGCGTCGCTGCCGTTTTCCAGCACCGACTCGGTGGCCGCACGGGCCACCTCAGTGCTGTCCAGTTCACTGGTCTGGCGGCTCACCAGAAACCCCACTCGCCGCCGAGCCTCATCCAGATCGTCACTGCGCAAGGCCTGGGCCACAGGCTCGACGTGCTCGCCGAGACTGCGCAATCCCAGGGCGCAGTACAGCGCCAGGACCTCGACCAGCCAACCGATGTAGGGCAGCCAGGAGAGTGCCGTCGCCAGCAGGGTCAAGGGCAGCACCGCGAGGACCCAGGCGGTCACTCCGTGGCTGCGCCAGCCACGGCCGGCAGCGTTGAAACGTTGCTCGATACGATCCGCCACTCGGCCGAACGCCACCAGCGGATGCCAGCGCTTGGGTTCGCCCAGCAGCGCATCCAGCGCCACCCCGGCGACACTCAGCAACGCCACACTCATTGACTCACTCCCCAGTAATTCTCATACAACAACTCAGTCAACGGCCGTGGCTGCGCCCAGCCTTGCAGCGCCAGCATCGGTGCCGGGTAAAACTCGGTGACCGGCCCCAGGCACAATACCGCCACAGGCTTGGCACCGGCCGGCAACCCCAGCAGCTCGGCCAGGGCCTGGGGCTCGAACAGCGACACCCAGCCCATGCCTAGGCCTTCGCTGCGCGCAGCCAGCCAGAGGTTCTGAATGGCGCAGGACAATGAGGCCAGATCCATTTCCGGCAGGGTCCGGCGGCCGAACACATGCCGTTCACGCCCGTCCATCAATGCCGCTACCAGGACCTCGGCGCAGTCATTGATGCCCTCGACCTTGAGCTTCATGAACTCGTCGGAACGCTCGCCCAGCGCCTCGGCGGTGCGCACCCGCTCCTCCTCCACCAGCCGCTGGATCCGCCCTCGCAGCTCAGGGTCAGTGATACGGATAAAGCGCCAGGGCTGCATCAGGCCAACACTCGGTGCCTGGTGCGCCGCTTCCAGCAGGCGCTGCAACAGCGCCGGCTCGACACTGCCGCCGGCGAAGTGACGCATGTCGCGCCGCTCGGCAATGGCGCGGTAGACCGCGTCGCGCTCGGCCGCAGAAAAAGCCTGATCAGTCACCCGCGACACCCTCAGCACCGACAGCCCCGTCGGGCAGGAACAGCGCCGCCACCGCCGCCGGATTGGACGGGAAGTAGAAGTGCACATAAGAGGCGGTCATCCGCCCGTTGCGGTACACCGCTTCCGCGCCGCGGCCACCGTTGGGGCTCAGGCCCCGGGCTATGGGCTCAAGCTCGGTACTGGTCAGTGAATGGTGATAGGTGTGACCACGCAAGCTACCCTCCGGCAGCTCCACTGCCTGCAGGGCCAGGGCAGCCAGGCGCTTCTGCATCACCGCCTCACCGGGCAGCAAGCCGAGCAACTGCGCACGCTGGCCCTCGACGTCGGTCAGGCCATCCAGCAGGTACAGCATGCCGCCACACTCGGCGAGCAATGGCTTGCCAGCGCCATGGTGAGCGCGGATGGCCTCCAGCATCGGAGTGTTCTGCGCCAGCGCCAGATGGTGCAGCTCGGGGTAGCCACCCGGCAGGTACAAACTGTCTGCCTCGGGCAATTGCCGATCGTGGATCGGCGAGAAAAAGCTCAATTGCGCGCCCATGGCCCGCAACAGGTCCAGGCTCGCGCCGTAGGTAAAGGCAAACGCCTCATCCCGCGCCACAGCGATGCGCACGCCTTCAAGCAACGGCTCGCAGGCTGCAGGCTGCGGCGGGGCAAACGCCACCGCCGGCGGCAGCGCCACTTCGCAGCTGCCAGCCAGGGCCTCGGCGGCAGCATCCAGGCGCAGGTCCAGGTCATTCAGCTCACTGGCCTGCACCAGCCCCAGGTGACGACTCGGCAGCTCGATCCCGGTTTCCCGGGACAAGGCGCCGTACCAACGCAAGCCTTCGGTGAGACTGCCCTCAAGCAACTGTGCGTGGCGCAAGGTGCCGACCCGATTGGCCAGCACTCCGGCGAACGGCAAGTCCGGCTGGTAGCGCGCCAATCCCAGGGCCAAGGCGCCAAAGGTCTGGGCCATGGCCGTGCCGTCGATCACCCCCAGCACCGGCACGCCGAAATGCCGTGCCAGGTCGGCGCTGGAGGGGCTGCCGTCGAACAGTCCCATGACGCCTTCGATCAGGATCAGGTCGGCCTCGCCTGCAGCCTCCCAGAGCAGGCGCCGGCTTTCCTGCTCGCCAACCATCCACATGTCCAGCTGGTACACCGCAGCGCCGCTGGCGCGCTCTAGGATCATCGGATCGAGAAAGTCCGGGCCGCACTTGAACACCCGCACCTTGCGCCCCTGATTACGGTGCAAGCGAGCCAGGGCTGCGGTCACCGTGGTCTTGCCCTGGCCGGAGGCCGGTGCGGCAATCAATACCGCGGGGCAATGACGAATGTCGGTCATGAATTCACACTCACAGCTCGACACCTTTCTGCGCCTTGATGCCAGCCTGGAAGGCGTGCTTGACCACCCCCATTTCGGTGACCGTATCGGCCAGCTCGATCATTTCCGGCTTGGCGCCGCGCCCGGTTACCACCACGTGCTGCATGGGCGGACGGGCTTGCAGGTCACTGAGCACCTGATCCAGGTCCAGATAGCCGTGCTTGAGGGCGATGTTCAGCTCATCGAGCACCACCAGACCAATGGCCGGGTCGCTCAACAGCTCCCTGGAAACCGCCCAGGCGGCCTCGGCAGCAGCGATATCCCGCTGGCGATCCTGGGTTTCCCAGGTAAAGCCTTCGCCCATCACATGAAACCGCACCTGCTCTGGAAAACGGCGGAAGAACAACTCCTCGCCCGTGCTGTTGCGGCCCTTGATGAACTGCACCACGCCGCACTGCATGCCATGCCCCATGGAACGCGCCAGCATGCCGAAGGCCGAACTGCTCTTGCCTTTGCCATTGCCGGTCAGCACCAGCAGTAGCCCGCATTCATTCGGCGCGTTGGCAATGCGCTCATCGATCACGGCTTTTTTGCGCAACATGCGCGCCAGATGGCGCTCGTCACGATCGGGGGATTCACTCATGGGGCAGCTCTCCGTTGGGGCTGGGGAACGGCGGGCAGGAAAACAAACAGATGGCGTCAGCCTGGCATCGCCCACCGTGATGCCGTTGGATGGATCAGGCCGGTCTCCGGGCTCATGAGGGGCATGGCTGCCGGACTGCGCGCCTTCCCGTGTGATCGACACAGTGGCATCCAACGCAGTCTTGACTCATCTACCGTTGCGGGGGCAGCGCCGGAATCGTCGCCCATTCCATCGCTGGAACAGGCCCTGACCGGCTTCCCTGTTTCACTCTGTCGGCCACCGGCCACAGAGCACCTGAAACAAGTCGCGAAGGTTAGAGGGTTGGGGGTGGAGCGTCAATTAAAGCCGGCTGTCGCTCACCGCACAAAACTGCACTGCATCAACAAACTGACGCCAATCTTGTGCCACACTCAGAGCGGTGATATCAAATAGCCACATTCCCGGACATGAAGTCCAGCCACACAACAATAAGGGGTGAGTTCGATGCAAGGCATGATCATCAGCAATCCAAAACTGGAATTTATGCGCCCGATGCTGGAACGCTGGTTCGATTGCATTGACCGCTACAACGCGATTCGCGGTGATAACGAAACCCCGTACTGGTTCGACGAACAGGCCAACCTGGGACTGCTCTCCGCAGCAGCCTGGATGGCCGAGATGGTCAGCCTGGAACACAGCCCGAGCAAAAAGCAGCAGGAAGAAGGCGCTCGCAATGCCCGCACCGACCTGTACCTGGCCACCAAGGAGGAGCGCGCCTATCTCCAGGTCACCCAACGCTGGCCACGGGTCAACAGCCTGCACCTGACCCAAGCACTGCTGGACATCGCCAGCGACGCGAAAAAGATCAGCTACGCCAGCGACTTGAAGCTCGGCTGCCTGTTCGTGGCCCCACAAAAGGCCCAGCACAGCGCCACTCCCGAAGAACTCCAGGACATGCTGGATGAATTGCAGAAGGAACACTGCTGCGCAGTGGCCTGGTACTTCCCCTACGCCTATCGCAAGCTGCGCAACGACGCCGGCAACTATCACCCCGGGGTCGCCGTACTGTTCAAGGAAGCACGCTGATCGGGCGGAACCATCCACTGGCTATGCTCCTCTATGACTACGACGCCCGTGCACTCATAGGGAAATTCGCATGCTCAACGCTCGCCACGCCTTGCTTATCGCCATTGCCGCCAGCCTCACGGCCTGCGGCGAAACCTCCAGCCTGCAGGTTTCGGACGGCACCGGACCGACCCCCAAACTGCCGGAGCCCAATCCGACGCTGATTCCGACGGTCAACATTGCCCCGGCCGTTGGATGGCCTCAGGGGGCGAAACCCGTGGCCGCGCCCGGCACCCAGGTCAATGCCTTCGCCGAAAACCTTGACCATCCGCGCTGGCTCTATGTGCTGCCCAATGGCGACGTACTGGTGGCAGAAACCAATGCGCCGCCCAAGCCGGATGACAGCCAGGGTATTCGCGGCTGGATCGCCGGCAAGGTGATGGGCCGGGCCGGCGCCGCAGTACCCAGCGCCAACCGCATTACCCTGCTGCGGGATCAGGACCACGATGGCGTGGCGGAAACCCGCACGGTACTCCTGGAGAACCTCAACTCGCCCTTTGGCATGACCCTGGTGGGCAATGACCTGTACATAGCGGATACCGACAAGCTGCTGCGCTTCCCCTACCAGAGCGGCGACACCCGGATCAGCGCAGCTGCCAGCACAGTGGCCGAACTGCCCGGCGGCCCCCTCAACCATCACTGGACCAAGAACGTCATCGCCAGCAAGGACGGGAGCAAGCTGTACGTCACCGTGGGCTCCAACAGCAACGTCGGCGAAAATGGTCTGGACAAGGAACAGGGTCGGGCGGCGATCTGGGAACTGGATCGCGCCAGCGGCAAGCACCGCCTGTTTGCCACCGGCCTGCGCAACCCCAACGGCCTGGCCTGGGAACCCACCAGCGGCGCACTGTGGACCGCAGTCAACGAGCGGGACGAGATCGGCAGTGACCTGGTGCCGGACTACATCACCTCGGTCAAGGACGGCGCCTTCTATGGCTGGCCCTTCAGTTACTACGGGCAACATGTGGATGTGCGGGTCAAACCCCAGAACCTCGACCTGGTGGCCAAGGCGATCGCTCCGGACTACGCCGTCGGCCCGCACACGGCGTCGCTGGGGCTGGCCTTCGCCGAAGGCAGCAAGCTGCCAGCACCGTTCACCGAGGGCGTCTTCATCGGCCAGCACGGCTCCTGGAACCGCAAGCCCCACAGCGGCTACAAAGTGATTTTCGTCCCCTTCAGTGCAGGCAAACCCCAGGGACAGCCGATCGACGTGCTCAGCGGCTTCCTCGACAGCGACGAGAACGCCATGGGCCGCCCGGTGGGTGTGGTGATCGATCAGCAAGGCGATCTATTGGTCGCCGATGACGTCGGCAACAAGATCTGGCGAGTTTCCGCTGCCAAGACACAATAGATTCAGCGCTTGCGGCACAGGCTCAAGCCGTCCCCCAAAGGCAGCAACGACAGGTCGATGCGCGAGTCATCCTTCAAGGCGCGATTGAGCGCCTGGATGGCTCGGGTGTCTTCGCTTTGCGCATCGACCTCCAGCACTCGACCGCTCCACAAGGTGTTATCGAACACTGCCAACCCTCCGACCCGCAGCAAGCGCAATGCGTACTCCAGATAGACCGGGTAATTGGCCTTGTCGGCGTCGATAAAGATCAAGTCGAAGCTCTCGCCCTGCCCCGCTCGCTCCAGCTTGACGAGCGTCTCCAGCGCAGGCGCCAAGCGCAGCTCTATACGCTGATCGAGACCGGCCTCCTGCCAGTAACGACGGGCCGTCGCGTTGTAATCGCCAGGAAGATCACAGCAGGTCAGCGAACCATCCTCAGGCAGTGCCTGGGCCATGCACAAGGCGCTGTAGCCCGTGAACGTCCCCACTTCGAGCACACGACGAGCCCCGATCAGCTTGACCAGCAACGCCAAAAACTGCCCCTGCTCGGGCGCCACCTGCCAGCGAGCGGTGGGCAAGGCCTGGGTTTCATCCCGAAGACGGCGCAGCAAGGGCGTCTCGCGCAGGGAGACGTCCAGCAGGTATTGGTAAAGGGTGTCATCGAGGTTGAGCGTACGGGCTGTCACGGGCACCTCGATCAGGTTGGCTTACGGATTGTGCGCCAGGTGTTCCGGCTGCAGCACGCGCTTGGCGCTCAGGTAGGCTTTTTGCCAATAGGCCTTGGACAGGCTATCGAGCTTCACCGTGCCACCGGTGGCCGGCGCATGCACGAAACGCCCTTCACCGACGTAGATCCCGGCATGGCTGACCTGGGAGCCGCCATTGGTGGCAAAGAAGATCAGGTCGCCGGTCTGCAGTGAGCCCTTGCCCACGTCAGGCGCCTGCATACCGATCATTTCCCGGGTCGAACGCGGTAGCGAGATGCCTGCCGCATCACGGTAGACATAACCGATCAGGCCGCTGCAATCGAACCCTGAATCCGGGGTATTGCCACCCCAGCGATAAGGCGTTCCCACCAGACCCAATGCACGAAACAGCACGTCTTCGGCAACCGGAGAAAAGGCTTGAGGGGCGTTGAATACCGGAGCACGTACCACAGGCGCAGGTGGCGGGGTACGGCTGGCACAAGCGCTGAGCAGCGCTGCGAAGGCAATGAGGATGATGCGGGCTGAGGTCGACATAAGCTGAACAATCCTGATCGGGATGCGGCTTTCTCTGCCGTGACACTGAAAACAAAACCGCGTAAGCAGGGCTCACGCGGTTAGTTTCAACAATAGATCAGGATTCTAGCGTCTACACGCCAAACTTCAAGTAAGACTTTAACTTCGCCCTACAAATAGTCCGCTTATTTGCGCGCGGTGACCACGGTTGGAGCCATGGCGAGTGCACGCTTGGCCTCAATGAAGGTCTTGCTCCAGTAGCTGTCGCCCAGGCTATCGACCCGCACACCGCCACTGCGACGGCTGCTGGAATGGATGAACTGATCATCCCCCAGGTAGATCCCAGCGTGGCTGACGCGCCCGCGGCCGTTGGTGCTGAAGAACAGCAGATCACCCGGCTTGAGGTTGTTACGCGCCACCAGAGGGGCCTTGACGTTGATCATTTCGCGAGTGGAGCGTGGCAGGTTCATGCCCGCCTCTTCACGAAACAGGTAACCGATGAAACCACTGCAATCGAAGCCGGCTTCCGAGGTACCGCCGAAACGGTAACGGGTACCGATCAGGGACATGCCGCGCTCGAGGATGCTGTCGGCCAGAACTGGCAACTGGTAAGGCTTGCTGTCAGAAAACTCTGCCAGTTCCTTTTCAGTTGCCAGCTCTTCCTGATCAACAGCGGAAGATTGGTTTTTTACCGAGACTTGAGTCTGTTGCACGGGCTGCTGCTGGGACACCGGAGTGTGTGAAGCGCAACCAAACAACAGGGTGACGAGTGCGAGAGGCACGAGGGGTGCGAAGCGATTTAGCATGGGCACGACCGTGGCTTGAAATAAAAGAAGACGCGACTATGCCTTCTATCGCCCTCATTTGCAAATTCAATCGATCAGAATGTGACTTATGAGTTTCTTGAGTACATCTAAGGCTTTAAGCCCATTTTAAGTCCACCTGCCTCTGGAAAGCCTTCCAAAGGTACGATTTCTGGCGCCTGAAATATGCCGAGAGCCGCTCGCAAAAGCCCTGCAGGCCTTGATTTTACCAACCCAGGGTTTCTTTCAGGAACGGGATGGTCAGCTTGCGCTGGGCTTGCAGTGACGCCTGATCGAGCTGCTCAAGGAGATCGAACAAGGCACTCATGCTGCGCGTACCGCGGGTCAGAATAAAATGTCCAACTTCGTCGGTCAGGTGCAACCCGCGACGGGATGCACGCAACTGCAGGGCACGCAGCTTGTCCTCATCGGACAGCGGGCGCATCTGGAAGATCAGCGCCAGGGTCAGGCGCGATTTCAGGTCCGCCAGCTTCACCGGCAATTCACGGGGCGACGTCGACGCCGCAATCAGCAGGCGCCGGCCACTGTCACGCAAGCGATTGAACAGGTGGAACAGCGCCTCTTCCCAGTCGGCCTTGCCGGCCACCGCCTGCAGATCATCCAGGCAAACCAGTTCGTACTGCTCCAGGTTGTCGAGAATCTCGATCCCGCGATCCAGCAACTCCGCCAGAGGCAGGTACACCGCCGGCTCGCCCATCTGCTCGAAACGCAGGCAGGCCGCCTGCAGCAAGTGCGTGCGCCCCACACCATCCTTGCCCCAGAGATAGATCAGGCTCTCGGTCCAGCCGGCGTCGGCTTCGCATAGGCGCTCGACATAGCCGAGTGCAGCGGCGTTGGCGCCTGGGTAGTAGTTGATGAAGGTGGCGTCATCACGCAGACGCACACCTAGGGGCAGCTGAATCGGTTTCATGCTGACTGAACAGTTCCAAAGGAACCGTTAGTGGCCTCTGTGTAAAGTTTGCAAAGTTTATACCCGTGACGCCGAGCGCACAATGCAGCAGACCACAAGCAAAATCAAAGGTTTGCGTCAGCCGAGAGCCAGCCAGGGGGGATCTTTGACAGCCTGGGGGAGCGAAGGCCAAAGCTCACGACTGAACATCCACTCAGAGTGCATGGCGCCTCGCCCCCTGCGCCGCCCTTACAGATCGGGGTCTTCAGCACCGCTGTAAAGATCCGAGTCCTTGTACAGGTCATGCACATGACGCACCAGCACCATGATCACCGCGGCGACCGGCAACGCCAGCAGAACCCCAGTGAAACCAAACAGCTCGCCGCCGGCAAGAATCGCGAAAATCACCGCCACCGGGTGCAGGCCGATGCGATCCCCCACCAACAATGGCGTCAGCACCATTCCCTCAAGCGCCTGCCCGACCATGAACACTGCGACGATGCCAATCATGGGGTACAGATCACCACCGAACTGGAACAGCCCGGCAACCAATGCCGCACCGATGCCGATGACGAAGCCCATGTACGGCACTATCGCCGCCAGCCCCGCTATCAAGCCGATCAACAGCCCCAGCTCGAGCCCCACCAGCATCAGGCCTGCCGCATAGATCACGCCAAGGGCCAGCATCACCAGCAACTGCCCGCGCACGAACGCTCCCAGCACCTCATGACACTCACCCGCCAGCGCCACTACCCGCTCTTCGCGGTTGCGCGGCAGCAGGCTGCGGATCTTGGCCATCATCAGGTCCCAGTCCCGCAGCAGGTAGAAGCTCACCACCGGGATCAACACCAGGTTGGCCAGCCAGCCGATCAGCGCCAAACCCGAGGCAGTGGCCTGGCTCAGCACCACGCCGACGATATCGGTGGTCTGGCCCATATGCTCGCTGATGGCCGCCTTGACCTTGTCGAACTTCCAGAATCCGTCTGCCAGCCCCAGGCGGGACTGCACCCAGGGCATGGCGGTGTGCTGCACCCAGTCGAGCATCTGCGGCGCCAGCTCATAGAGCCTGACCAATTGTTTGGCCAGCATCGGCACCAGTACCAGCAACAGCGTCATCACGATCAGGGTGAACAGTGCGAACACCGTGACCACCCCCCAGGTTCGCGACAAGCCCCACTTCTCCAGGCGATCCACCAGCGGATCGAACAGGTAGGCCAGCAACAGCGCCACCAGGAACGGACTGAGGATCGGGTGCAGCAGGTAGACAAACCCACAGGCCAGCAAGACCCCACCCAACCAGACCCAACGACGCGTGTCAGCCATACACCACTCCAGCTTCTATATAGAAGGAAACAACCTGCTACCAACGAAAACGCAGCTGCGCTGCCGGCGCCACTGCCGGAACCGCACCTTCGCCAGCCTGCACCGGCGCCTGCACCGGCGCCTGCGCCTCACCGGCAGGAATCTCCTGCAACCTGGCCAGGGACAACTGCGCCCGCAACTGCTCGGCACTGCCGTTGACCCGATAAACGATCCGATCCCCTTCGACACTCTGCAACTGCGCACCGAACGGCTCCAGCAGATGCCCCAGCGCCGCATAGTGCTCAAGATTCATGCCCTGGACTTCCAGCAACTGCTCGCTGGAGGTGCCTGGACGGGTGGCGAAGCGCGGCGCCAGGCGCTGGCTCACCGCCAACAGCACGGCATCGGCCAAGGCTGCGGTGTCCGCGCCCTGAACCGAACCCTGCTCTTTCTGATCGCCGAGCCACAGCCGCCACTTGGCCTGCCACTGGCCACCCTCCTCCCGGGCATGCACCGCCAGCAGCGCGTCAGCGCCATAGCGCTCCGAAGCCTCGCGCAGCGGCGCCGGGTCGGAGCCCTCAAGATTCGGCGCCGTAGCGACGATCTGCTCATTCAGGTCCCCCAGGGGCAAACGCAAGGGCAGCCCACGGTGCTGGGCCGCACGCCGCAGCGGAGCCGCACTGGCTTGGCCATCTCCCACCAGGCTCGAGCCTTCGGTGGAGTCGTTCAGCCACCAGCTCAGGATCGAAGGCCGGTTGTTGCCCCACAGCGACAATCCCGCCTGGCGCAAGGCGCGATCGGTACTGACCGGATCGAAGTCCACTTGCAGGCTTTCCGGCGGGCCGGCGTCATAGCCGTACTGGCTGATGATCTGCTGCGGGTCCTTGCGGATCGCCGCCAGCCCGGGACCTTGAGCAGCCTTGGCGTCACCGGTGAGACGCAGCACCAGGATTTCCAGCGCGCGCTGGGTCGCCTGGTCGCGCTCTTCAGGCGACTGGCTGCTGACCGGTTCACGTACTTGATAGAGGCCATTGAGGGTTTCGGCATGACTCGCCAGGCTGATCAATGACAGACAGCCCACAAACAGAAATTTACCCAGACGCATGGAAGATTCCCGACGACAAAAAAAGATTGAAACAGCACGCATCCATCACGGCGAGCAAGGCTGTGACCACAAGCCCCGGCAAAACATTCACCTCGCGCCCGATTGTTTTCGCACTGTCATAACGATAGCCACTTGAACGCTATACCTTATACAGACATGAGCAGGACCACCAACACGGCCAATGGCGGTTTTTTTAAGCGGATATGCCTCTACCCGTCGGCCCGAGGATGGCCGCTGCCCCTCAAGCCTGATAAAATCGCGCGCCTTCGCAGACCGGCATCAGCTGGGCACCCTGAAACACTTTCACAGTGCCTGGGCAGTCTCACTGGATCGGTCGATACCCCTGAATCCCCCCTAAAGGCCTGGATCATGAGCAAGCAACCCTCCCTGAGCTACAAAGACGCCGGTGTAGACATCGACGCCGGTGAAGCATTGGTCGAACGCATCAAGAGCGTCGCCAAGCGCACTGCGCGCCCGGAAGTCATGGGCGGCCTGGGCGGTTTCGGCGCCCTCTGCGAAATCCCGGCCGGCTACAAGCAACCTGTTCTGGTTTCCGGCACCGACGGCGTCGGCACCAAGCTGCGCCTGGCCCTGAACCTGAACAAGCACGACAGCATCGGCATCGACCTGGTGGCCATGTGCGTCAACGACCTGGTGGTCTGCGGTGCCGAGCCACTGTTCTTCCTCGACTACTACGCCACCGGCAAGCTCAACGTCGATACCGCGGCCCAGGTCGTGACCGGCATCGGTGCGGGCTGCGAACTGTCCGGCTGCTCCCTGGTGGGTGGCGAGACCGCTGAAATGCCCGGCATGTACGAAGGCGAAGACTACGACCTGGCCGGCTTCTGCGTTGGCGTGGTGGAGAAATCGGAAATCATCGACGGCTCGAAAGTGGCTGCCGGCGACGCCCTGCTGGCCCTGCCCTCTTCCGGCCCGCACTCCAACGGCTACTCGCTGATCCGCAAGATCATCGAAGTTTCGGGCGCCGATATCGAGAACATCCAGCTGGACGGCAAACCCCTGACCGACCTGCTGATGGCCCCGACCCGCATCTATGTCAAGCCGCTGCTCAAGCTGATCAAGGACACCGGCGCGGTCAAGGCCATGGCCCACATCACCGGCGGCGGCCTGCTGGACAACATCCCGCGCGTGCTGCCAAAAGGCGCCCAGGCAGTGGTCGACGTGGCGAGCTGGCAGCGCCCGGCGGTATTCGACTGGCTGCAGGAGAAAGGCAACGTCGACGAGCACGAAATGCACCGCGTCCTGAACTGCGGCGTGGGCATGGTCATCTGCGTGGCTCAGGATCAGGTTGAAACCGCCCTGAATGCCCTGCGCGCCGCTGGCGAACAGCCATGGGTCATTGGCCAGATCGCCACCGCTGCCGAAGGCGCAGCCCAGGTCGAGCTGAAGAACCTCAAGGCTCACTGATGCAAGAGCGGATGTCGCCGACCTGTGATGTTGTGGTGCTGCTGTCCGGCACCGGCAGTAACCTGCAAGCCCTGATCGACAGCGTGCAGACCGGCGACAGCCCGGTCCGCATCGCTGCCGTGATTTCCAACCGTGCTGATGCCTACGGCCTGCAGCGCGCCAAGGACGCGGGAATCCCCACCCGCTTCCTCGATCACACCACCTTCGAGGGCCGCGAGGCCTTCGACCGCGGGCTGATCGAGCTGATCGATACCTTCCAGCCCAAACTGGTAGTCCTGGCGGGGTTCATGCGCATCCTCAGCGGCGGCTTCGTCCGCCACTATCAGGGTCGCCTGCTGAATATCCACCCGTCGCTGCTGCCCAAATACAAAGGGTTACACACTCATCAGCGGGCGCTGGAGGCCGGAGATACGGAACACGGCTGCAGTGTGCACTTCGTCACCGAGGAACTCGATGGCGGGCCTCTGGTCGTACAGGCTGTGATCCCGGTAGAGTTGCACGACTCGCCGCAAAGCCTTGCGCAGCGAGTGCACGTTCAGGAACACCGGATTTACCCCATGGCCGTACGCTGGTTTGCCGAAGATCGACTGACGCTTGGCGACCAGGGTGCTTTACTGGATGGTCAATTGCTGGCCGCCAGCGGCTATTTGATTCGAACCTAGGAGATTTTATGCGTCGCGCCCTGCTCTTCGCTTGTGCTCTGTTCGCCCTGCCGGCTGTGCAGGCGGCAGACCTTCAACCGTTCTCCGCCAGCTACACCGCCGATTGGAAGCAGCTGCCCATGAGCGGCACTGCTGAACGCAGCCTGGAAAAAACCGCCAATGGTGCCTGGAAGCTCAGCTTCAAGGCCTCGATGATGATTGCCAGCCTGACGGAAGAAAGCACCCTGACCCTGGACAAGGACACCCTGGTGCCCCAGTCCTATCACTTCGAGCGTGGCGGTCTGGGCAAGGCCAAGAAAGCCGACCTGGATTTCGACTGGTCCGCCAAGATGGTCACCGGCACCGACCGTGGTGATGCGGTCAAGCTGCAGCTGAACACCGGCATGGTGGACAAATCCACCTACCAGCTCGCCTTGCAGCATGACGTGGCCGCCGGCAAGAAAACCATGAGCTACCAGGTGGTCGATGGCGGTGAAGTCGACACCTACGACTTCCGCGTGCTGGGCGCCGAAAAAGTCGACACCAAGGCCGGCCAGATCGATGCGATCAAGGTCGAGCGCGTGCGCGACCCGACACAAAGCAAGCGCACCACGGTGATGTGGTTCGCCAAGGACTGGGACTACCTGCTGGTCCGCCTGCAACAGGTGGAAACCGACGGCAAGGAGTACAACATCATGCTCCTCAACGGCACCGTCGCCGGCAAGACGGTCAAAGGCAGCTAAGCCAGCAGCCGAACGAAGCCCCGCAATGCGGGGCTTTTTTTGGCTCGCAATTCATGCACCCGGTCTCTTTGCAACGGCCAGTGCAAGGCCGCGAAGATGAAACTTTTGTCATGAAACATCCCGCCCTGCGGCGAAATGTCACGGTTTTCGCGGGCTGCAGGATTGTCTTCAATCCTGCAAAGGTCTGTTGCAGACTCAGGCAATTTACTTAGCAAGCTAACAAAATATATAAAAGAGTCCTGCACACGCCTTGCTGCAGATCAACAGAGATTGGAGCTAGCAGATGACTGTAAAAGTAACTGAACGCGACGATTCACACATGTCCCATGAAGGCGTAGCCGCGGGTGTACGGATCTGGGATGTACATCAACAAGACATGCTGGTGGGCATGTTCCACTCCGAAAGCGACGCCCACAGCTACAAGGCCGAACTGGAAATCCTCGAACAGAACCGCGCCCCCCAGAGTTCCTGACTCCAGGCCAGCGCCGGAGCACCGGGATCTCAACGCGGATCACCGGCCTCCCCCCATAAACGACAAACCCCGCCATGAGCGGGGTTTGTCGTCAGTGCAGGCTTACCACATCAGATCGTCAGGGATCTGGTAGGCCGCGTACGGATCATCCTCGTCCGGCGCTTCGGTGGGGGTATTGAGCTGCACGATCCGGCGCGGATCACGCTCCTGGATCTTCAGCGCCGCCTCGCGAGGGATCACCTCATAACCACCGCCGTGATGGACGATGGCCAGGGAGCCGCTGCTCAGCTTGTTGCGCATCAGGGTGTTCACCGACAGACGCTTGACCTTCTTGTCGTCGACGAAGTTGTAGTAGTCCTCGGTGGTCAGCTTCGGCAGGCGCGAGACTTCGATCAACTGCTTGACCTGCGCGGCGCGGGCCTTCTGCTCAGCCTTCTCCTGTTGCTGGCGGTTGAGCTCCTGGTCGCGCTTGACCTTTTCGGCCATGGCCTCCTGGGCGGCACGCTGCTGAGAGTCATCGAGCTCGATCTGGCCCTTGTGGGCCAGACGCTGCTGCTTCTGCTTGTCTTTGCTGACCTGCTTGGCCTGCTTTTGGTTGACCAGCCCTGCTTTGAGCAACTGGTCGCGAAGGGAAAGGCTCATGGTGCTTACTCACTTAGGCAACGGCCTCAGCCGCAGCTGGGCAAATTCTTTTCCTGGCGTTTGGCTTCGCCCCACAGGGCGTCCAACTCTTCGAGGGTGCAATCTTCCATGGGACGGCGAGTGTCGCGCAATGCCTGCTCGATAAATCGAAAGCGCCGGTCAAACTTGGCATTGGCACCGCGCAACGCGGTTTCCGGGTCGACCTTGAGGTGCCTGGCCAGGTTGACCACCACGAACAGCAGGTCACCGATTTCATCAGTGATCGCTGCCGCGTCGTTATCTGCCATGGCTTCCAGCACTTCATCCAGCTCTTCACGGACCTTGTCCACCACCGGCAGGGCTTCGGGCCAGTCAAAACCGACCTGGGCCGCACGCTTCTGCAACTTGGCCGCACGGGACAAGGCCGGCAATGCCGCCGGCACATCGTCGAGCAGGGACAACTGCTGGGGGGCGTCGGACTTCTCCGCACGCTCCTCGGCCTTGATCTGCTCCCAGCGCTCCTTGACCTGCTCTTCATCCAGCCGCGGGATGTCCAGCGGCGCATACAGGTCCCCGGTGGGAAACACGTGGGGATGGCGGCGGATCAGCTTGCGCGTGATGCTGTCCACCACCCCGTCGAACTCGAAACGTCCCTCTTCCCGGGCCAGCTGGCTGTAGTACACCACCTGGAACAGCAGGTCCCCCAGCTCGCCCTGCAAGTGGTCGAAGTCGCCGCGCTCGATGGCGTCGGCTACTTCATAAGCTTCTTCCAGGGTGTGGGGGACGATGCTGGCGTAGTTCTGCTTGATGTCCCAGGGGCAACCGTATTGCGGGTCCCGCAGGCGCGCCATCAGGTGGAGCAGGTCTTCAAGGCTGTACATCAGTTCATCCATTTCATACCGGCATCACGGGGTGCGATTGCGCCGGGTCTCGATGATGTTCGGCAACTGGGAAATCCGCCCCAGCAGCCGCCCCAATGCGTCCAACCCCGGAATCTCGATGGTCAGGGACATCAGCGCGGTGTTGTCCTCCTTGTTCGAGCGAGTGTTGACCGCCAGCACGTTGATCCGCTCGTTGAGCAGGACCTGGGACACGTCACGCAGCAGACCGGAACGGTCGTAGGCGCGAATGATGATGTCCACCGGGTAGGTCAGCACCGGCACCGGGCCCCAGCTGACCTGGATGATCCGCTCTGGCTCACGACCGGCCAATTGCAGCACCGAAGCGCAATCCTGGCGGTGAATGCTAACGCCCCGCCCCTGGGTGATGTAGCCAACGATCGCATCCCCAGGCAGTGGCTGGCAGCAGCCGGCCATCTGGGTCATCAGGTTGCCTACGCCCTGGATCTGGATATCGCCACGCTTGCCCGGCTTGTAGCCCGTCGCCTTGCGCGGAATCAGTTCCAGCTGCTCGTTGCCACGTTCCGGCTCCACCAGCTGCTGGGCCAGGTTGACCAGTTGCGCCAGGCGCAGGTCGCCTGCGCCCAGGGCGGCGAACAGGTCCTCGGCGGTCTTCATGTTGGCCTTGTCGGCCAGATTGTCGAAGTCCACCTGGGGCAGGTCCAGACGGTTGAGCTCGCGCTCCAGCAGGGTCTTGCCGGCCGCGACGTTCTGGTCGCGGGCCTGCAGCTTGAACCAGTGGACGATCTTCGCCCGCGCGCGGGACGTGGTGACATAGCCCAGGTTGGGGTTCAGCCAGTCGCGGCTCGGCGTGCCGTGCTTGCTGGTGATGATTTCCACCTGCTCGCCGGTCTGCAGGCTGTAGTTGAGGGGCACGATGCGCCCGTTGATCTTCGCGCCACGGCAGTTGTGTCCGATCTCGGTGTGCACCCGGTAGGCGAAGTCCAGCGGCGTGGCGCCCTTGGGCAGGTCGATGGCGTGGCCATCCGGGGTGAAGATGTACACCCGGTCCGGCTCGATATCCACCCGCAGCTGTTCGGCCAGGCCGCCGATATCCCCCAGCTCCTCGTGCCATTCCAGCACTTGGCGCAACCAGGAGATTTTCTCTTCGTAATGGTTGGAGCCGGACTTGACGTCGGTGCCCTTGTACTTCCAGTGGGCACAAACCCCCAGCTCGGCCTCTTCGTGCATGGCGTGGGTGCGGATCTGCACTTCCAGCACCTTGCCCTCGGGGCCGATCACCGCGGTGTGCAGCGAGCGGTAGCCGTTCTCCTTCGGGTTGGCGATGTAGTCATCGAACTCTTTGGGGATGTGCCGCCACAGGGTGTGCACGATGCCCAGCGCGGTGTAGCAATCGCGCATCTCCGGCACCAGCACCCGCACTGCGCGCACATCGTAGATCTGGCTGAACTCCAGGCCCTTGCGCTGCATTTTGCGCCAGATCGAATAGATGTGCTTGGCCCGCCCGCTGATATCGGCGTTGACCCCGGTGGCCTGCAGTTCGTTCTGCAACTGGTTCATCACATCGGAAATGAACCGCTCGCGATCCAGGCGCCGCTCATGCAGCAACTTGGCGATCTGCTTGTACTGCTCGGGCTCCAGGTAACGGAAGGACAGGTCCTCCAGTTCCCACTTGATATGCCCGATCCCCAGGCGATGAGCCAGGGGCGCGTAGATGTCGAAGACTTCCCGGGCGACCCGGTTGCGCTTCTCTTCATCGGCACTTTTTACCGCACGAATGGCGCAGGTCCGCTCGGCCAGCTTGATCAGTGCCACCCGCACGTCGTCGACCATGGCCACCAGCATCTTGCGCAGGTTTTCCACCTGCGCCTGAGTACCCAGTACCAAAGATTGACGAGGGCTGAGGCTGGCAGTGATCGCGGCCATGCGCAGCACGCCATCGATCAGCTTGGCCACCACCGGACCAAAACGCTGACTGACCGCCGGCAGCTGGATCTGCCCCTCGCGGACGCCGCGGTAGAGCACGGCGGCGACCAGGGAATCCTGGTCCAGCTTGAGATCGGCGAGGATCTCGGCGATCTCAAGGCCCGTGCTGAAACTCGACACGTCCTCGGCACCCAGGCTCTTCGCCGCACTGTGTTTCAGCTCTGCCTCGCGAGCGAACTCGCAGGCTTCCTTCAAGGCTTCACGGTCCAGTGCCATGTCGACGCTGACCGTATGATCGAGCCACGCCTCGAGATTGATACTGCCGTCGGTGTTGATCGGCTGGTGCGCTCTCACCTGTACCATCTTGCTTTACCTTCCCTACGACGCACATTCAGTGCGTCAAATCGCTGACCTTCAATCCCCAGGCAAGACTCGCAGGGCCAGCGAGCGATGCCTGAAAGGCCAGTCGGATTAGACAAGCCATCCTAGCTCGCTTCGAATAACGCCATGGCTTCGACATGCGCCGTCTGAGGAAACATATCGAGAATCCCGGCACGTTTTAACCGATAGCCCTGCTTGATCAGTTCGACCGTGTCACGCGCCAGTGTTGCCGGATTGCATGACACGTACACCAACCGTTTGGCACCCAGGGTCGCCAGCGTGCGGACCACCTCGAAAGCACCGTCGCGGGGTGGGTCCAAGAGTACCGCAGAAAAGCCTTCACCGGCCCACTCGGCAGTGCTCAGGGGTTGGGATAAATCGGCTTGAAAAAAGCGGGTGTTATGCAAATTGTTGCTGGCAGCATTTTCCGCCGCCCGAGCCACCATGGTTGCCACGCCTTCCACCGCCACCACTTCGCGCACTTGCCGGGCCAAGGGCAAGGCAAAGTTGCCAAGGCCGCAGAACAGATCCAGGACCCGTTCATGGGCTTGCGGCGCGAGCCACTCCAGTGCCTGGGCCACCATCGCCTCGTTGACTCCGGCGTTGACCTGGACAAAATCCCCCGGTCGATACGCCAGGTGCAAATCCCACGACTCCAGGCGGTAGCCCAGGGTCTTCGATGGATCGAAGGGCTGCGGCTCGCCTTCACCGTGCAGCCACAATTGCGCCTGATGGAAATCGCAGAAATCCTTGAGGATGCCCAGGTCGGCTTCAGACAACGGCGCCATGTGCCGCAGCAGCACGGCCAGGGACGAACCGCTGAACAACTCCACATGCCCCAGCGCCTGGGGTTTGCTCAAGCGTCGGAGCATCGCCGGCAAGCGGCTCATGATCGGTTGCAAGGCTTGTACCAGCACCGGGCAATCATCGATGGCGACGATGTCCTGGCTGCCCGCGGCGCGAAAGCCCACTTGCAGTTGCTTGCCCTTCATGTCCCAGCGTACCGCCACGCGGGCACGACGCCGGTAACCGAACTCCGGGCCACTCAAGGGGGCGGCCCAGGCCTCGGGCTCGACACCGGCGACCCTGGACAACTGCTCGGCGAGCATGCGCTGTTTCAGGGCAAGTTGTTCTTCATGGGGCAGATGCTGGACGCTGCAACCGCCACAGCGCCCGGCATGGGCGCAGGCCGCCGGACGGCGCAAGTCACTGGCGTTGAAGATGCGCTCGGCACGGGCCTCCACGACCTTGCCGTGAGCCCCCAGCACCCGAGCCTCGACGTCTTCACCGGCCAGGGCACCACTGACAAACCAGGTGCGTCCGTCGATGAAGGCAATGCCGCGACCATCATTGGCCAGGCGCTGAATGTTCAGGCGCTGCTTCTTGCCAACCGGAACCTGCGGGGCGCGACTGCCACCCGCCGGCTGGAAGCGCAGGCCTCTCTCGTGCTTAGCCATCAGTTGGGCGCATCGAAAATGCCGGTCGACAGGTAACGATCGCCACGGTCACAGATGATCGCGACCATGACCGCGTTTTCCACTTCCCGGGACAGGCGCAGCATCGCTGCCACCGCACCGCCGGAAGACACGCCACAGAAGATGCCCTCTTCACGGGCCAGGCGCCGGGTCACGTCCTCGGCTTCGCTCTGGGCCATGTCGACAATCCGATCGACCCGACTGGCCTGGTAGATCTTCGGCAGGTACTCCTCGGGCCAGCGGCGGATGCCGGGAATGGCCGAGCCTTCCATGGGCTGCAGGCCGATGATCTGCACCCCAGGATTCTGTTCTTTCAAGTAGCGCGAGGTGCCCATGATGGTGCCGGTGGTGCCCATCGAGCTGATGAAATGGGTGATGCTGCCCTGGGTCTGGCGCCAGATTTCCGGACCGGTTCCCGTGTAGTGGGCCTCCGGGTTGTCGCCATTGGCGAACTGGTCGAGCACCTTGCCGCGACCTTCCGCCTGCATCCGCTCCGCCAGGTCACGGGCACCTTCCATGCCCTCTTCCTGGCTGACCAGAATCAGTTCGGCACCGTAGGCGGTCATCGCCGCCTTGCGCTCGGCGCTGGAGTTGTCGGGCATGATCAGGATCATCTTGTAACCCTTGATCGCCGCCGCCATCGCCAGGGCAATCCCGGTGTTGCCCGAGGTCGCTTCGATCAGCGTATCGCCGGCCTGGATCTGCCCGCGCAACTCGGCGCGGGTGATCATCGACAGTGCCGGACGGTCCTTGACCGAGCCCGCCGGGTTATTGCCCTCAAGCTTGAGCAGCAGGGTATTGCTGGTGACGCCAGGCAGGCGCTGCAAACGAACCAGCGGGGTGTTGCCGACGCAATCGGCGATGGTTGGGTACTGCAAGGTCATGGCGTATTCGCAATCCAGACTGCGGGGGCGCCTATCATACCGGCAAACGTCCGAGCGCCATATCACGCAAAGTGCGGGGCTTATGGCTTATTGATATAAGGCCACCAATCCCGGAGCTCAAGCGCCCAACAGACGCAGATGAATGCGCAGCCCGCGGCCGGTGTTCTGTGCCCACAACTGCCCGCCCTGGCGCCACACCGCATTGCGCGCGATGCTCAGGCCCAGGCCGAACCCCCCATCCCCCGGCCGCGAACCGTCCAGACGGATGAAAGGATCGAAGATCCGTTCCAGCTCTTCTTCGGCCACACCCGGGCCTTGATCATCCAGCCACAGATGCCAGTATTCGCCGTCGCGCCGCCCATCGAGCGTAACCAGGGCCCCGGGGGGCGAATGTCGAATGGCGTTGCGCAGGATGTTTTCCAGGGCCTGGGCCAGGGTATTGAGATGACCACGCACCCAGCACTCCCCTCCTAGCTCGCAGCGCAGCTGTTCGGAGGGCCAGCCGCTTTCGAAACAGGCGTTTTCGCAGAGCATTTCCCACAGTGCCTGGAGCTGGATCTGCTCATCGGGCAAGGGCGCTCTTTCCGTGTCCAACCAGGCCAATTGCAGCGTGTCCTCCACCAGCCGCTGCATGCCGTCGACCTCCCGGGCCAGGCGGTCACGCAACGCTGGCAGGTCCTGTTCACTGTCACAAGCCACCCGCAGGCGACTCAGGGGCGTGCGCAACTCGTGGGACAGGTCCCGCAGCAACTGCTGCTGCACCGCCACAGTGCTCTGCAGGCGCTCGGACATCTGGTCGAAGGCCCGTCCCAGCTCTCCCAGTTCATCCTTGCGTTGAGTGGTCTGCGAAGACAGGCGAGCGTTCAACTGCTCCGCCCGCCAGGCATTGGCCTGTTCACGCAACTGGTTCAGCGGCACCACCAGCAAGCGGTACAGACCGACGCACAGCAGCAAGGTGAACAGACCGGGGATCACACCGTTGGTGATCACCCGCCAGAACGCCCGGTAGCGCCCGGGCATGAAACGTTGCGGCAACTCGATGACCAGGCTGCCGAGGGACGGATCATCGGGAAACGCAATCTTCAGCCACGGCAAACCCTGGGCATGGCGACTGACCGGCCAGTCGGCGCCCCGCAGGAAGGTCAGGTGCTGGGCCTCCCGCGAGGTCAGCGGGTAGCTGCTCAGCGATTGCAGGTCACTGCCGATGACCCCGATCCAGCTGCTCTCGCGGCTGGCCACCTGCTGGATCCAGGCATCGACGCCGGCATTCTGGCCATTTTTCCAGGCCTGCTCGGCCTCCCGCGCATAATTGCCGAGGGTGGCTCGTGCCTCATCGGAGAGGTAGAGGTTCTTCTGCTCCACATAGCGGCCCCAGGACCAGCTCAGCCAGATCATCAACAGGCAGAAGGCGACCAGCAGGCAGGCCAGCTTCCAGAACAACGAGTGCCGCCCGGGCAGATCAGGCCAGCTCATCAAAGGCGCCCAGCACGTAACCCTTGCCCCACACCGTGCGCAGCTCCCGCTCGCTGTAGCCAAGTGCCTTGAGCTTGCGGCGAATCTGGCTGACGTGCATGTCCAGGCTGCGATCGTGGGCCGCATAGCCTCGCTGCAACACATGCTGATAAAGGAAGGCCTTGCTCAGCACCTCATCGCCATTGCGGTGCAAGGTCTCGAGCAGACGGTACTCGCTGCGGGTCAGGCCGGCCCATTGCTCGGCAAAGAACACATCGCACAGTTCATCGTCAAAACGCAGGCTCTGCACAGAGCTGCTGGGCACCGGCGGCATCGGTCGCCGATCCAGCGCCACCCGGCGCAGAATGGCTTCGATGCGTACCCGCAACTCGGCCATGCTGAACGGCTTGGGCAGGTAATCATCGGCGCCCAGGCGAAAGCCGCTGATGCGATCGGCCTCTGCCCCCAGGGCCGACATCAGCAGCACCGGCGTGGAGTGGCTCTGGCGAAAGTGGGTCAACAGCGCCAGGCCGTCCATCCCCGGCAGCAGGATGTCCATCAGCACCACATCGAAGCTTTCACGGCGGGCGATCCCCAGGCCTTCTTGGCCGTTCTGGCACCAGGTCACGGCAAAGCCGCAACGCCCCAGTTGCTCGTGCACATAGGCACCGAGCACCGGGTCGTCTTCAATGGTCAGGATGCGGGGCGGCTCAACAGCTACGGGAGTCATTAGCTTCTGCAAGTCATTCTCAGTTGGGCGATTATTCAAGATTGCCCGGATCACGGCAACCAATGCCTTGGTCGCAGCCTCCTGCTCAACTGCCCGGCCGTCGCTTGCCCCGCCACAATTTGCCGAGATCAGCCCCGGGCAAATCGTTACACTGCGCAGGTGGCGCATCACGGACGTGCCCGTCGACCTTTCAAAACAGCGTGGAAGCAGGAGAGTTGCGTGCTCAAGAAACTGGGAATCAAAGGCCGCGTACTGTTGCTGACCTTGTTGCCCACCAGCCTGATGGCCCTGGTGCTGGGTGGCTACTTCACCTGGATGCAGCTCTCGGACCTGCAGACCCAGCTCCTGCAGCGCGGCGAAATGATCGCCGAGCAACTGGCCTCCCTGGTGGCTCCGGCCATGGGCAATCACAACGCGCCGATGCTCGAGCGCATCGCCACCCAGGCCCTGGAACAACAGGACGTGCGCGCGGTGTCCCTGCTCGCCCCCGACCGCACTCTCCTGGCCCACGCCGGGCCGAGCATGCTCAACCCGGCACCCTCGGGCAACAGCACCCACATGATGCAGCGTACCGGCAATGACGCGACCCGCTATCAGTTGCCGGTCTTCGGCCGGCATCGCAACCTCGCCGGCGACCTGATCCCCGATGAGTCCGACCGTCTGTTGGGCTGGGTGGAACTGGAGCTGTCCCACAGCGGCATGTTGCTGCGCGGCTACCGCAGCCTGTTCGCCAGCCTGCTGCTGATCGCCGCGGGCCTGGCCGTCACCGCTCTGCTGGCCGTACGCATGGGGCGCACCATCAACAATCCCCTGGGGCAGATCAAGCAGGCCGTGGGACAACTCAAGGACGGCAACCTGGAAACCCGCCTGCCGCCTCTGGGCAGCCAGGAGCTGGACGAGCTGGCCTCGGGCATCAACCGCATGGCCAGTACCTTGCAGAATGCCCAGGAAGAACTGCAGCACAGCATCGACCAGGCCACCGAGGACGTGCGCCAGAATCTGGAAACCATCGAGATCCAGAACATCGAGCTGGACCTGGCCCGCAAGGAGGCCCTGGAAGCCAGCCGGATCAAGTCGGAGTTCCTGGCCAACATGAGCCATGAAATCCGCACGCCGCTCAACGGCATCCTCGGCTTTACCCATCTGCTGCAAAAAAGCGAGCTGACGCCGCGCCAGCTGGATTACCTGGGCACCATCGAGAAATCCGCCGACAGCCTGCTGGGAATCATCAACGAGATCCTCGACTTCTCGAAAATCGAAGCCGGCAAGCTGGTGCTCGACAGCATTCCCTTCAACCTGCGGGACTTGCTGCAGGACACCCTGACCATCCTCGCCCCGGCGGCCCACGCCAAGCAGCTGGAACTGGTGAGCCTGGTCTATCGCGATACGCCCCTGTCCCTGGTAGGCGATCCGCTGCGGCTCAAGCAGATCCTCACCAACCTGGTGAGCAATGCCATCAAGTTCACCCGCGAAGGCACCATCGTCGCCCGGGCCATGCTGGAAGAAGAACACGAAGACAGCGTGCAGCTGCGCATCAGCATTCAGGACACCGGCATCGGCCTGTCGAACCAGGACGTGCGCGCCCTGTTCCAGGCCTTCAGCCAGGCCGACAACTCGCTGTCCCGCCAGCCTGGTGGCACGGGTCTGGGGCTGGTGATTTCCAAGCGCCTGATCGAGCAGATGGGCGGTGAAATCGGCGTCGACAGTACCCCCGGCGAAGGATCGGAGTTCTGGATCAGCCTGAGCCTGCCGAAAACCCGCGACGATGCCGAGGACCTGCCCGGCCCGCCGTTGCTGGGGCGACGGGTCGCGGTGCTGGAGAATCACGAACTGGCGCGTCAGGCCCTGCAACACCAGTTGGAAGACTGTGGCCTGGAAGTGACTCCATTCAACACCCTGGAAGCCCTGACCAATGGCATCACCGGCGTCCACCAGAGCGATCAGGCGATCGACCTGGCGGTGCTCGGCATCACCACCAACGACATGTCTCCCGAACGCCTGAGCCAGCATATCTGGGACTTGGAGCACCTGGGTTGCAAGGTCCTGGTGTTGTGCCCCACCACCGAGCAGACGCTGTTCCATCTGTCAGTGCCCAACCCCCACAGCCAGTTGCAGGCCAAGCCGGCCTGCACCCGCAAACTGCGCCGTGCCCTGTCCGACCTGGTCACCCCGCGCCGGGCCCGCAGCGAACCGGAGGAAAGCCTTTCCAGCCGTGCACCGCGAGTCCTGTGTGTCGATGACAACCCGGCCAACCTGCTGCTGATCCAGACCCTGCTCGAGGACATGGGTGCCAAGGTGCTGGCGGTGGATAACGGTTACGCGGCGCTGAATGCGATCCAGAACGAGCCCTTCGACCTGGTGATGATGGACGTGCAGATGCCCGGCATGGACGGCCGACAAAGTACCGAGGCAATCCGCCAGTGGGAAAGCGAACGCCACGGCACGCCGCTGCCCATAGTCGCCCTGACCGCCCACGCCATGGCCAACGAAAAGCGCGCCCTGTTGCAAAGTGGCATGGACGACTACCTGACCAAGCCCATCAGTGAACGGCAACTGGCCCAGGTGGTGCTGAAATGGACCGGGCTGGCATTGCGCAACCAAGGACCGGAGCGGGCCAGCGAGCGCCCGGAGCTGGGTCTGGAACTGCAGGTTCTGGATCAGGAAGAAGGCTTGCGCCTGGCCGCTGGCAAGGCCGATCTGGCGGCAGACATGCTGGCCATGCTGCTGGCGTCCCTGGAAGCCGATCGCGAAGCCATCAACGCCGCCCGCGCGGCCAACGATCACAGTGCGCTGATCGAGCGGGTCCATCGTCTCCACGGCGCCACCCGCTATTGCGGGGTGCCACAGTTGCGGGCGGCCTGCCAGCGCAGCGAAACCCTGCTCAAGCAGGAAGATGCCAAGGCCTTTGCCGCCCTGGATGAACTCGACCATGCCATTGGCCGCCTGGCCAGCGAGGCGCGGATCAACGCCTGACCCAGGGCAACACGTGCCCGGCGTCCAGCCATCATGCTGGGCGCCCCGAACAAGGATGCAGCCATGCGCACGATTCTTTTCAGCAGCCAGAACTATGACCGCGAGAGTTTTCTCGGCACCTCGCTGCCCGCGGGCATCGAACTGCAATTCCAGGCCGCCCGGCTGAGCCTGGACACTGCCGCTCTGGCCGAACACCATGAAGTGGTCTGCCCCTTCATCAATGACGACCTCAGTGCCCCGGTGCTGGAACAGCTGGCTGCCGGCGGCACTCGCCTGATCGCCCTGCGCTCGGCCGGCTACAACCATGTCGACCTGCCAGCCGCCAAGCGCCTGGGCCTGGATGTGGTGCGAGTGCCGGCCTACTCTCCGCATGCAGTGGCCGAACACGCCGTGGCCCTGATCCTGGCGTTGAACCGGCGCCTGCACCGGGCCTACAACCGCACCCGTGAAGGGGACTTCACCCTGCACGGACTGACCGGGTTCGACCTGGTGGGCAAGACTGTGGGGATCGTTGGCACCGGGCAGATTGGTGCCACCTTCGCCCGGATCATGGCCGGCTTCGGCTGCCAACTGCTGGCCTACGACCCCTACCCCAATCCCGCCGTCGAGGCCTTGGGCGCCCGCTACCTGAGCCTGCCGCAACTGCTGGCCCAGGCACAGATCATCAGCCTGCACTGCCCACTGACCGAAGACAGCCGCTACCTGATCAACCAGGACAGCCTGGCGCACATGCAGCCCGGGGCGATGCTGATCAACACCGGACGCGGCGGCCTGGTGGATACACCGGCGCTGATCGAAGCCCTGAAGAGCGGCCAGTTGGGTTACCTGGGCCTGGACGTCTACGAAGAGGAAGCCCAGCTGTTCTTCGAAGACCGCTCCGACCTGCCACTGCAGGATGATGTACTGGCCCGGCTGCTGACCTTTCCCAACGTGATAGTCACCGCACACCAGGCCTTCCTGACCCATGAAGCCCTGGCAGCCATCGCCGACACCACCTTGCACAACATTGCCTGCTGGGCTGCGGGCCAGCCGCAGAATCAGGTCCAGGGCTGAACCCCGCGCCGCGGGCTGATCGAAGGTCACCCGCCTGCAACCTGCGGGGCCAGGGCCCGTGCTAGCATACGCGGCATATTTGGAGGACCCATGGTCGAACACGATTTCCGCTACACCCTGATGAGCCCGCAACACACCCTGATCGAATGCCGCGCCCTGGTACCGGGACGCTATCAGGTCACCGGCAATGGTGGCTCGATCCGCGCCGACGACGTACTGCTGGTGACCCTCAAGGGCAGCAAGGACCTTTCCATGCGCCTGACCGTGGACACCGTTCGCCACCTGATCAATCCACTCGGCCAATGGGTCGCGGTGGCCCGCGGCCCGGTATTCGGCGAACTGGCGATTCATCAGTGGCAAGTCAACTGCGACAGCTGCGCGACCGAACTCGCCTTCGAGTTCGCAGTGGACGCCAAGCTCGGCAACAAGGCCCAGAAGCCGGCTGCCAGTGCGCGAATAGCCGAACTGGGCTGGACCAGCGAAGGTGAGCGCCACCTCTGCCCGAAATGCCAGCAGGCCAGCCAATGAAATCCCTGGTGCTGCTCGCGGCGTTGGGGGCCGGCCTGATGGGCTGCGCCGCCGAACCGCTGAAGCTGCAACAGGACCGCAGCTACGTCCTGGAATGGATCGGTGAGCGTCCGCTGATCGATTACAGCCACCTGACCATCACCCTTGGCGAGGATGGCCGGGCCTATGGCAATGGTGGCTGCAACCACTGGTTCGCGCCCTACACCCTGGAAGGCGACAAACTCAGCTTCGGCAAGGTCGGCAGCACTCGCAAGCTCTGCGCGCCGGCGCTGATGGAACAGGAGCGGCGTTTTCTCCAGGCCCTGGAGACTGTCCAGCGCTGGGATGTCTCGCCGATCGAGCAAGTGCGTTTCTGGCCCGCCGAAGGCAAGCCGCTACGCTGGTGGCTGGAAGAAGGCTGATAGCCCTGCAGGCGCCAAGGGCGGCCCGCCTGGGTCGCCCATCTGCCTCACCGCCAGGCGCGGGTGCAACCCGCACCAGCCGCCCCATTCGTCTCAATGCCCGCGCAGGGCCTGCAGTTTCTCCAGCACGCCCGCCGCGGTCTGCTCGCCCAGCAGTTGTTCACGCACCTTGCCCTTGTCGTCGATGATGTAGGTCACCGGCAGCGCCTCGCTGCGTGGCAGGTCGAAGATTTCCGCCGGATTCTGCGCCAGCACGGTGAACTTGATTCCCAGCTTCTCGCTGGCGCTCTTGAGCTCGTCACCCTGCACATTATCGAAGTTGACGCCCAGTACCGTCGCCGACTGCCCCTTGAGCTGCTCGTTCAAGGCGTTCAGTTCGGGAATTTCAGTGCGGCAGGGGCCACACCATTCCGCCCAGTAGTTGAGCACCAGCCATTGCTTGTCCAGGCGTTCGGCGGCGACTTTCTGGCCATACTGGTCGACCCCATAGTCATTGCCGCAGCCACCAAGCAGCAAGGTGGTGAAGATCGCCAATGCCGCTGCCAATTGCCGTGCCATGCCCTGTTCCCTGTATTGAAAGATGTCTTGAAAGTGTTCGCGAGCCCACAGTCGCTGCGACCTATCGACTCTCAAGGTTCAGGAGAGCCCGCCGCGCGGGTAGAATAGCCGCCACCTTACGCAAGATGCGACCCGCACATGACCGATCTGACGCTTTATCACAACCCGCGCTGTTCGAAATCCCGCGGTGCGCTGGAACTTCTGGAACAACGCGGCCTGGCTCCGACCGTGGTCCGCTACCTGGAAACCCCATTGGACGCGGCCCAGTTGCGCAGCCTGCTGAACAAGCTGGGCCTCAGCGCGCGCCAGTTGCTGCGCACAGGCGAGGACGAGTACAAGAACCTCAACCTGGCAGACAGCAGCCTCAGCGAAGCGCAATTGATTGCCGCCATCGCCCGGCACCCGAAACTCATGGAACGGCCGATTCTCGAAGCCGGCGACAAGGCCATCATCGGCCGGCCACCGGAAAACGTGCTGGAGATCCTGCCTTGAGCACGCCCTACATCCTGGTCCTGTATTACAGCCGCAACGGCTCGACCAACGAGATGGCCCGGCAGATCGCCCGGGGCATCGAGCAGGCCGGCCTGGAAGCCCGCCTGCGCACCGTCCCGGCGATTTCCGCCGAATGCGAAGCCATAAGCCCGGACATCCCCGACAGCGGCGCCCTCTACGCCAGCCTCGACGACCTGAAGAACTGCTCGGGCCTGGCCCTGGGCAGCCCTACCCGCTTCGGCAACATGGCAGCCCCGCTGAAGTACTTCCTCGATGGCACCAGCAACCTCTGGCTGACCGGCGCCCTGGTGGGCAAGCCCGCCGGCGTGTTCACCTCCACCGCCAGTCTGCATGGCGGCCAGGAAGCCACCCTGCTGTCGATGATGCTGCCGCTGTTGCACCACGGCATGCTGATCACCGGCCTGCCCTACAGCGAGTCGGCCCTGCTGGAAACCCGAGGCGGCGGCACCCCCTACGGCGCCAGCCATCATGCCGGGGCGGACGGCAAGAGCCCGCTGGACGAACACGAGATCGCCTTGTGCCGGGCCTTGGGCCTGCGCCTGGCGAAAACCGCCCAGCGACTGGAGAGCGACCGTGGCTAAAAAGCCGAAGATCCTGCCGGCGGTGGAATGGCTGGAGCCCCGAGTCCGGGTGACCCGGATCCTCAGCCTGGTCTGTTTTTTTGGCCTGGTGGGCCTGCTCTGCGTGTATTACCTGCTGATCGCTGACCTGCACGGCGCCCGGCCCTGGGTCATCCTGCTGATCGAACTGGCCCCCCTGCTGTTGATGGCGCCCGGCATGCTCAGCGGCAGCGCTCGCGGGCATTCGTGGATGTGCTTCGTGGTCAACCTGTATTTCATCAAGGGCGCGCTGGCCGCCTACGATCCAAATCGGCAGGTGTTCGGCCTGTTGGAAATGCTCGCCAGCCTGGCCGTATTCAGCTCGGCGCTGCTCTACGTACGCTGGCGCTTCCAACTCAATCGCCGGCTCGCGGGCGAAGGTGCCAGCCCGGCCTGACTCCGGTGCCCCAGGATTCCCGGAGTGCGCGTGAGCACCCCGGGGAACTTGCATCCGCGCTTCGCGCCCCAACCTTGGTCAACAGACTCATCGACCGACACTCCCGACCCCTCCCGGAGCAGGCATGCACGATTACAAATGGCTGAACGAATACTGTCTCAACCGCTTTGGTTCCGCCGCGGCCCTGGAAGCCCAACTGCCGACCCCGGCCAGCAACGACTACCTGCGCTCCCTGAGCGCTGACCGCTACCTGTCGACCCTGGCCCTGCGCGTCTTTCGCGCGGGCCTGAAACACAGCCTGGTAGATGCCAAGTGGCCAGCGTTCGAACAGGTGTTCTTCGGCTTCGATCCGGAAAAAGTGGTGCTGATGGGGGCCGAGCATCTCGAGCGGCTGATGCAGGACACGCGAATCATCCGCCACCTGGGCAAGCTCAAGAGCGTGCCGCGCAACGCCCAGATGATCCTCGATGTGGAAAAGCAGCACGCCAGCTTCGGCGCGTTCATTGCCGACTGGCCGGTCCAGGACATCACCGGGCTCTGGCAGTACCTGGCCAAGCACGGCAACCAGATGGGCGGTCTTTCAGCCCCGCGCTTTCTACGCATGGTGGGCAAGGACACCTTCATTCCTACCTGGGACGTGGTGGCGGCCCTCAATGCCCAGGGCATCATCGACAAGGTTCCCAGCAGCAAGCGCGACCAGGCCCTGGTACAGGAAGTGTTCAACCACTGGCAGCAGGAAAGCGGCCGGCCGCTGTGCCAGCTCTCGGCAATGCTGGCCTATACGGTCAACCACTGAACCCTGCCTCTCCAAACCTTGCGCCCTGCCCCCATAACCGGCAGGGCGGCCTCCCCCTCCTCAAGTCGTCAGCGCATCCAAGCTGACAATAAGCTGAACTAAACGCGAGGTTTTTTCATTCGCTGTTTCTTATCGGCTAGAGTTCACCCCGCACGCTCTATCGGGTTAAGACGCGCGGCAAAAAGTTGCTGCGGCCGGCACGCTAAAGCCATTAAACATTTACAAGCGGATAACAAAGCACTGATCAGGCCAATAACCTGAACACAGGCTGTCTGACTTTAAAAGAATGGTCGTCACCCATTCGTTTTTTTCACATTGCTTTCACCCTCCGCCCACCTGGCCCGACCTACATTGGCCCCAGTTGCAGCGCTGGCCCCGGTGTGCACATGCCGGTCTGTCGAGAAACATCAGTTCCACCCCTTTAGGCAGTCCCTATCAAAAACTTATTCAGGTAAGCGACGTGGTCAATACTGCTGAAACAGGCACTGGCGGCGAGAAACCCCGAATGCCCCGATCGCGAAAGGTCCTGCTCGGAGTGAGCGCGACAGTCCTGACGATCCTGGTCAGCGGCTTCGTCCTGTGGCCTGGCACGCCGCTGGACCTGGGGGTCGGCAACCAGATGCAGCAGTCGGGTGCCTACCGCCACTGGCAAGGCGGCGAGGTGATTGCCCTGGTACGTCATGCCGAGCGTTGCGACCGCTCCGAGAAACCCTGCCTGGGGCCCGAGGATGGCATCACTCTGGACGGAAGCAGCACCGCCAGCGAAGTGGGCCAGGCCTTTCGCAGCCTGGGTATGGCCGCGACCGATGTTTTCAGCAGCCCGGCCACCCGCACCCGGCAAACCTCGGAATACATGTTCCAGCAACCGGTACAGACCCAGGACTGGCTGGCCAACTGCGGGGATGATTTCGAACAGGTGATCAAGGCGCACAAATCCCTGAAGCGCAATCTGGTCCTGGTTACCCACAGCGACTGCATCAGCGATCTGGAACGTCAGTTGGGTTATGAACATGCTCTGGCCAGTGAATACACCAGCTCATTGTTTGTCACCCTGAACGGGGACGGTTCCTTGCAAATACTGGGAATCGTCAATGCCAGAAACTGGCCACGGACACTTGAACAGCTGCGCCCTTGAGTTGTAACTATTTTTAACAACAAACCAACAGACTTTATTGTTCGAACAGACAAACTAATTGGCCAACTAGCTGGCTAGACAAGTTATGCGCTAGTTGCAAGACCTATCCCTGTTTTTGCCAATAAAGCCTGCAAGCAGTCCGGCATCTCATCCAAAAACATGCCGCGACTTGAGAAACCCGCATATTCGACAACACTGACCGTTCATCAGCAGCACTTGATCAAAGTAACGACCCACCGCTATCGGCACATGACCTCGAGGATAGAAATGCACCGCACTTTACCGCCCCAAGCTTATGGAACAAGCGCCACGCCTTCTGGCTACACCGTGGGTGGGAGTACAGCCGAGCTGATACAGCGTTGGGCACTACCCTTTCTGCTGCTGGCCTTCGGGCTGTTCTACCTGCTGCCATTGACCAGCCACGGCCTGTGGATTCCGGATGAAACCCGCTACGCGCAGATCGGCCAGGAGATGCTGCTCAAGGGAGACTGGGTTGCCCCGCACTTCATGGGCATCCGCTACTTCGAAAAACCCATTGCCGGCTACTGGATGATCGCTATCGGCCAGGCCGTGTTCGGCGACAACCTGTTTGGCGTGCGCATCGCCTCCGCCGTGAGCACCGGCCTGAGCGTGCTGCTCGCCTACCTGATTACTCGCCGGATGTGGAACGACCCACGCAAGAGCTTTGCCGCAGCCTTGCTCTACATGAGTTTTGGCCTGATTGCCGGCCAAGCCGGATACTCCAACCTCGACCCCCAGTTCACCTTGTGGGTCAACCTGAGCCTGGTAGCACTCTGGTTTGCCCTGGACAGCCAGACGTTGCGTGCCCGGCTGCTGGCCTGGGCTTCACTGGGTGCGGCCTGCGCGATGGGCTTCATGACCAAGGGTTTTCTGGCCTGGTTGCTGCCGGTGCTGATCGCCCTGCCCTACATGCTCTGGCAGCGGCGCTTCACCGAGTTGCTGCGCTTTGGCCTGGTGGCGCTGCTGGTGGCGATCGTTATCAGCCTGCCCTGGGTGCTGAGCATTCATGCCCATGAGCCCGACTTCTGGCGTTTTTTCTTCTGGCATGAACACATTCGGCGCTTCGCCGCCGAGAACGCCCAGCACACCCGCCCCTGGTGGTTCTACCTGCCACTGCTGGTCGCCTCCAGCCTGCCTTGGGCGGCGCTGCTGCCGGGCACCTTGATCCAGGGCTGGAAGGACAAACGCCAGGCCAACACCGGTTTCCTGCTGCTGTGGTTCCTGTTGCCCCTGGTGTTTTTCAGCCTCAGTCGCGGCAAGCTGCCGACCTACATCATGCCGTGCCTGCTGCCACTGGCGGTGCTCATGGGCAGCACCCTGATCGATCGGATCAACGCTCAGAAGACCCGGGCGATCCGCGTCAATAGCCTGCTCAACCTGCTGATCGGCGTCAGTGCGCTGATCGCCCTGGTGGTTATCCAGATCACCCGCCCGGTCTACGGCCATGATGAGATGTTCAGCCTGTCACTGGTGTTCATCATGCTCATGGGCTGGATCATCGCCAACCTGCTGTCTGCCTCCCGCCCTCTTGGCTACTGGGCGGCGCCGGCCCTGGGTATCTGGCTGCTGGTGGCCCTGCTGCCGGCGGGCATGCCGGGGGTGATCGTGCACAACAAGATGCCGGACCAGTTCATCAAGGAACACCTTGAAGAACTCCAGCAGACCCAGTCGCTGTTGAGCAATGACCTGGGGGCTGCCTCGGCCCTGGCCTGGCGCCTGAAGCGCACAGACGTGACGCTGTACAACACCGAGGGCGAATTGAAATATGGCCTGGCCTATCCTGACTCGGCCCAGCGCAAGGTTGACATGGCGCAAGTTGGCCAATGGCTGAGCGATGCACGCAAACAGGGCTCGGTCGGGGTGGTCATGCGGGTCAAGGATGTCCTGGAAAACCAGGAAGTCGCGCTGCTGCCACCTGGAGGCAAACGTTATGTGCAGGACAACCTGCTGATCCTGATCCTGCCAGCGGCACAGCCCTGACCTGAGCAGCACAGCCGGCAACGTCCGCCTCAACTGCGATTGAGGCGGGCACTACTCCTCAACCCTTCGAGTGGCGACAACCCGCCACTCTTGCACCCTTGTCTTCCGGAACCCCACCATGACGAGCCACAATTCTGAGCGCAGGGCCCTGGCCCTGCTTCTTGGCGTGTCCGCCCTGATCCTGTTGCTCGGCCTGGGCTCCCGTGAGCTATGGGGAGCAGAAACCCGTTGGGCCAATATCGTCCTGCAGATGCTGCAGAGCGGCGACTACTTCGATCCCTACCTCAAGGGCAGCCCCTACTACGACAAGCCCCTGCCGTCCTACTGGCTGATCAGCGCCTGCGCCTGGCTGATGGGCGGACTGGGGCCCTGGTCACTGCGCCTGTCGTCGGTACTCGCCGCGTGGTTGAGCATCTGGCTGGTGTACCTGATCGGTGAACAGCTGTTTCGCAAGGGCACCGGGCTGATCGCCGGCTGGATGCTGGCCACGACCTTCTACTTCGCGTTCTGGGCCCGAGTGGCCACCGCCGACATCCTGACCGTCTGCGGCGTGCTGGCCGCGGTGTGGTGGTACTGGCGCGGCCCCGAGGACACGCGCCTGGGACGCTACAGCGTGTTCTTCCTGCTGCTGGCCGCGACCTCGCTGCTCAAGGGCCTGATCGGTTTTGTCCTGCCGGGGTTGATCCTGCTGCCACACCTGGTCAGCCAGGGGCGCTGGAAACGCCATCTGAATCTGCGCCTGTGCCTGGCGCTGGTGATTGCCGCGGGGTTCTACATGGTGCCTTTCGTGCTTTCCCATCTGTATGGCGCGCCAACCTACGGTGAAAGTGGCCTGAGCCTGGTGTTTCGCGAGAACGTCGTACGCTTCTTCGATCCCTTCGACCACGTCGGACCGATCTACACCTACCTGATCTATCTGCCGGCCTATACCTTGCCCTGGGCGCCCTGCTGGATCCTCGGCCTGTGGCTGGCCCTTCGGCACTGGCGCCAGTTGCAACCCAACGAGCGCTGGCTGGTCTGGGCCCTGGCCTTGCTGTTCCTGTTCTTTACCGCCAGCGGCAGCCGACGCAGCTATTACGTACTGCCCATGGTGCCCTTTGCCCAGCTGTTGGGGGCCTGGTGGCTGAACCGCTACCTGCAGCACAAACGCGACAGCGGCAAGGGCCGCGACCGACGCTGGGCCATTGGCTTTGCCAGCGCTGCGGCGTTGCTATTGCTGGTGTTGGGAGTCGCCTACCCCTGGAGCAACGGTGGTGGAGGCGTGATCGGATTCAGCGCACAGGTCAAGACCGAGGCGAGCCGCATAGCCCCCTGGAATCAATGGCGGATGGTGATGGTCGAGGTCGACAACAAGCTGCCGATGTACCTGCAGAATCAGGGCGCACCGTTCTACTACGTGGCGCAAACCCAGGACTTTCCAAGAGCCGGCAGCAGCGCAGACTTCATGGCCTGGCTGGACAAGACCAGCGGCCAGCACTGGGATCCCCAGCGCACCCTGATCTTCGTGCAGCAGACCCCGGATGAACCGCTGCTGCTGGGCTATCTGGGTAGCGATCATCAACTGATCCGCACCACGCCGACCAACGGCGAACGGCTGGCCAGGAAATCCGCAGAAGGTAGCGTGGCCTTTATCCCGCGGGCACCGAGCGACTGAAAGCTGCGCCGCTGCGCTGCTGAAACAGCGGCGCGGCGACCCTGAGCCGCCGTGTGCGCATCACAGATTCAGCACATTGACGAAACGTGATGCGGCGCTCTCATCGATACGCAACTGGGTGAAGTCGAACAGCTTGCGGTCCGCCAGTTGCGAGGGGATGACATTCTGCAGGCCACGGAAGATGCTCTCGGTACGCCCGGGGCTCTTGCGCTCCCACTCCTGAAGCATCTCCTTGACCACCTGGCGCTGCAGGTTCTCCTGGGAGCCGCAGAGGTTGCAGGGAATGATCGGGAACTGCTTGAGGTCGGAATAGGCCTGGATATCCTTCTCGCTGCAATAGGCCAGGGGACGGATCACCACGTTGCGCCCGTCATCGGCCAACAGCTTGGGCGGCATGGCCTTGAGCGAGCCGTTGTAGAACATGTTGAGGAAGAAGGTCTCGACGATGTCGTCGCGGTGGTGACCGAGGGCCATCTTGGTCGCGCCGATCTCGTCGGCAAAGGTGTACAAGGTGCCGCGGCGCAGGCGCGAGCACAGCGAACAGGTGGTCTTGCCCTCCGGGATCAGCTCCTTGACCACCGAGTAGGTGTCCTTCTCGACGATGTGGTACTCGATCCCCAGCTCCTTGAGATAGGCCGGCAGCACATGCTCGGGAAAACCCGGCTGCTTCTGGTCCATGTTCACCGCGACGATCTCGAACTTGATCGGCGCCACCTTCTGCAGGTGCAGCAGCACGTCGAGCATGGTGTAGCTGTCCTTGCCGCCGGACAGGCAGACCATGACCTTGTCGCCCTCTTCGATCATGTTGAAATCGGCGACCGCTTCGCCCGCCAGTCGGCGAAGGCGTTTCTGCAGTTTGTTCTGGTTGACCGTAAGAGTGCCCATGGCGCTTGAAATCCGCGAGGTGTGTGACGAAAAGCCGGACATTTTACGCAAAAACCCCAGCCCCGCGAAAGCATCGCCAGCCCCGTCCGCCAGGCGTGCAATGACAGACGCGACGGCGATTAACCCGGGGCTTTACAGCGCAATTTGCTCTAAAGGTGCGCCCATCTGAGGAAAACTCCTCCCTATACTGCGACATAAGATCGCACGCGCACATAGACCTATACTGACTGTGCCACTTGGCTGTAAGCGCTCCGTTGGGGGGCGATGGCAACAATAAAGGAGTGACTGACCATGATTCATCATGTCGTAGGACTCTTCACCCACCCCGATCAGGAATGGCGAGACATCCGTGGCGATGCCGAGGAAAGCATCAGCCACATGTACCTAACCCACACGCTGATCCTGGCGGCCATCCCCGCCATCTCGGCGTTTATCGGCACGACCCAGGTCGGCTGGGTCATCGGCAGCCGCGCGCCGGTGATGCTGACCATGGAAAGCGCCCTGTGGATGACCATCATGTCGTACCTGGCGATGCTCGGCGGCGTGGCGGTCATGGGCGCCTTCATCCACTGGATGGCCCGCACCTATGACGCCAACCCGAGCCTGTCACGCTGCGTGGCCTTCGCCACCTACACCGCGACACCGCTGTTCGTCGGCGGCCTGGCGGCGCTGTATCCCCACATGTGGCTGGGGATGATCGTCGGCACGGCGGCCATCTGCTACACGGTGTACCTGCTCTATGTCGGGTTGCCGACCTTCATGAACATCCCATCGGACGAGGGATTCCTGTTTTCCAGCTCAGTCCTGGCGGTAGGGCTGGTGGTACTGGTGGCGATCATGGCCTTCACCGTGATTGTCTGGGGCCTGGGCGTCGGCCCCGTGTACACCAACTGACGCCGCACCAATAATAATCCTCTGTCTGCCAGCACAGGCCGCCGCAAGGCGGCCTTCTTATGTGTACCCGCCAGATGACCATTCGGCGCCTGGGCGATTCGGAATTCCCCCTGTTTGCGGCATACTCCCCCTCTCTGGAGAGCCGCTAAGCATGCCCGAGCAACTCAATACCCGCGTCGAAGATTGTTTCCTACTCGCTGAATCCTTTTTCAAACGTCCTTTCAAACGCCCGGTGGTCAGCCTCAAGTTGCGCGGCCAGAAAGCCGGGGTCGCTCACCTGCACGAAAACCTGCTGCGCTTCAATCCGCAGCTGTACCGGGAGAACACCGAGGACTTTCTCAAGCAGACCGTGGCCCATGAAGTCGCGCACCTGATCGCCCACCAACTGTTCGGCGAACGTATTCAGCCCCATGGCGAGGAATGGCAGCTGATCATGCGCGGGGTGTATGAACTGCCGCCCAATCGCTGCCACACCTATGAAATCAAGCGGCGCAGCGTGACTCGCTACATTTACCGCTGCCCCTGTGCCGACAGCGACTTCCCCTTCTCGGCGCAGCGCCACAAGCTGGTGGCCCAGGGGCGCCGCTACCTGTGCCGACGCTGTCGGCACACCCTGGTCTACAGCGGGGAAACCCGGATCGAGTGACCCGAGGCCAGGCCTCATCGGGACGCCGAGGCGGCATTTGAGTTAGCCAACGACCCCGTTGCGCCTTAGCGCCTCGATACTCTGCGGGCTGTAGCCCAGCTCGGCGAGCACCTGGTCGGAGTGCGCCCCCAGCCGGGCGCCAATATGCCGAGGCGCAGGCAAACCTGCGGAGAACTTCAACGGGCAGGCGATCTGTGCCTGCAGGCTGCCGTCATCACGGGGCACCTGGCTGACCAGTTGACGGGCCTGTAACTGAGGATGATCCACCGCCTCGGCCAGGCTCAGGACCGGCTCGACACAGGCATCCAACCCGGCGAACAACTGGCAGAGCTCGGCAAAGTCGTGTTTTTCGAACTCCATCTGCAAGGCGTGCTTGAGAGCCTGTTGCTGCTCGGGACGAGGGGACAGGCCCTGGGCTGCCAGCTCCGGCCGCCCCAGGGCCTGACACAACTGCTGCATGAACACCGGCTCCAGGCTGCCCACGGATAACCAGCGGCCATCGCGGCTGCGGTAGTAGTCATAGAAGCTGCCACCGTTGAGCATTTGCTGCTCCATCTCCGGTTCCACTCCACACGCCAGGTAACCGGCGCCGGCCATGGCATTCAGACTGAACGCACAGTCGGTCATGCTCACATCCAGGTGCTGGCCCTGACCACTGTGCTGGCGAGCGATGACTGCCGCCAGCAGGCCGATCACCCCGTGCAGGGAGCCCCCGGCGATATCCGCCGCCTGAATCCCCAGGGGCAACGGCCCCTGGTCACGGCGCCCGGTCTGGCTGGCCAACCCGGCCAGGGCCAGGTAGTTGATGTCATGCCCGGCACGATCGCGGTAGGGACCGGTCTGGCCATAGCCGGTAATGGAGACGTAGATCAGTCGGGGGTTGATCGCCTTCAAGGCTTCATACCCCAGCCCCAGGCGCTCCATCACCCCCGGGCGGAACTGTTCGAGGACAATGTCATGCTCGCGCACCAACTGCCGGACCACCTCCAGCGCCTCGGGCCGCTTGAGGTCCAGGGCCAGGCTGCGCTTGTTGCGATTGAGGTAGGCGTGACTGGCGGAAACCCCGGCATCGTGGGGCGGCAGTACCCGTACCAGGTCCATACGGGTCGGCGACTCGATGCGCAGCACCTCCGCGCCCATGTCGGCCAGCAGCAACGAGGCGAACGGCCCCGGCAACAGGGTAGAGAAATCCAGTACCTTGAGTGACGCCAATGGCCCTTGCATATGCCCTCCTCTGCTCTTGATCGACTGCCCACAGAGTAGGCAGGCGCAACCGCCCCAACAATTACCACAACGGTCAGCCGGACTGACCGTTGCGCTCAATTGCCAGGCAATAAAAAACCCGCCGAGGCGGGTTTTCTATCATCAGCAGGGCTTACTTGATGCTCGGCGCCGGGCCTTCGGCCACGCCCAGGTCATCGGTCTCACGGGTGTCGGTAATCGGCCGACCGCCGGAAGCCAATTCGGCCTGCAGCTTGTCTTCATCCAGCTCCTTGACCCACTTGGCGACCACTACGGTGGCCACGGCATTGCCCACCAGGTTGGTCAGGGCGCGGGCTTCGGACATGAAGCGGTCGATACCCAGGATCAGCGCCAGGCCAGCCACCGGCAAGTGCCCCACGGCCGACAGGGTGGCGGCCAGAACGATGAAACCACTGCCGGTCACGCCAGCGGCGCCCTTGGAGGACAGCAGCAACACCAGCAGCAGGGTGATCTGGTGGGTGATGTCCATGTGGGTGTCAGTGGCCTGGGCGATGAATACCGCGGCCATGGTCAGGTAGATCGAGGTGCCGTCGAGGTTGAAGGAATAGCCGGTTGGGATCACCAGACCGACCACCGACTTCTTCGCGCCCAGGCGCTCCATCTTGATCAGCATGCGTGGCAGGGCCGATTCCGAGGAAGAGGTTCCCAGCACGATCAGCAGCTCTTCACGAATGTAGCGGATCAGCTTGATCACGCTGAAGCCGTGGGCGCGGCAGATGGCGCCCAGGACCACCAGGACGAACACCACGCAGGTGATATAGAAGCAGATCATCAACTGGCCCAGTTGCACCAGGGAGCCCACACCGTAGGCACCGATGGTGAACGCCATGGCACCCAGCGCACCCAGGGGCGCCAGCTTCATGATCATGTTGATGATGTTGAACATCACGTGGGCGAAGCGATCGATGAAATCCAGCACCGGCTTGCCGTAGGCGCCCAGGCGATGCAGGGCGAAGCCGAAGATCACCGAGAACATCAGCACTTGCAGGATATCGCCGTTGGCGAAGGCACCGACGATGGTCGACGGGATGATGTTGAGGATGAAGCCGACGATGCTCTGGTCATTGCCCGCGGTCACGTAGGCGGCGACTTTGGAAGCGTCGAGGGTCGAGGCGTCGATGTGCATGCCGGCGCCCGGCTGCACCACGTTGACGACCACCAGGCCGATCAGCAGGGCAATGGTCGAAACGATTTCGAAGTACAGCAACGCGTAACCGCCGGTCTTGCCCACCGACTTCATGTTCTGCATGCCGGCGATGCCGCTGACCACGGTGCAGAAGATGATCGGGGCAATCACCATCTTGATCAGTTTGATGAACCCGTCACCCAGAGGCTTCAGGGCCACACCGGTCTGCGGGTAGAAGTGCCCGAGCAGAATGCCGATGGTGATGGCAACGATCACCTGGAAATACAGGGATTTGTACAGTGGCTGACGAGTCGTCATTGCAAAGTTCCTCAAGAGCCCCGGCATGCAAGTTCCGTCGATGCATGCGGTGCCTAAAGTGCGAACCCTCCTGCGCTGGAGGGATTTGTTGTGTCGAGCTGCGTGCTGGCAGATCTTCCGGCTCTATCGCAAAGCCCGTGCCACCTTGTCGAAATGCCCTACAGGCCTTTAGACATCAGGGTCCCGAGCTGATCTTTGCTTCCGTTGCGCACGGTGCACCTGGCGGATTTCCGCCCTTTCACCGAGTCTCGTCCTACAATTTGGCGGATATCCGCCTTGCCCCCATCCTGGGGGCTGACTAACATCCGCCCTTCAATGGACGGATCAGCCTGCATGCGCGAACGCACCATCGCCAGCCACTTTGCCCGTGCCGCCCTGGGCGGAGCACGTCGGCGCGGCTACGACTACCGGCCGCTGCTGCAAACGCTGGGCATCAGCCCCGAGCTGCTGAGCCAGCCCAAAGCCCGCATCGCCCCCGAGCAATTCACCCTCCTGCTGCAGCAACTGTGGCTGGAGCTGGACGATGAGTACCTGGGCTTCGGCCAGGGCCCCAGCAAGCGCGGGACCTTCGCCATGATGTGTCACGCTCTGATCCATTGCCGCACCTTGGAAAAAGCGCTCAATCGAGGCTTATTATTTTATAGCTTGTTTGCGCAAGCCCCGCGCCTGAGTCTAACGCGAGAGGGAGAAATGGCCCGCCTGAGCCTGGATGATTCCGAGCTATGGGACCCCGAACACTTCCTCAGCGAAAGCCTGCTGGTGATCTGGCATCGCCTGGGCAGTTGGCTGATCGGCCAGCGCATTCGCCTGGAACAGGCTTGTTTCAGCTACCCGAAGCCCGAGCACGGTGCGGAATATGACCTGCTCTTCCCCTGCCCGCTGCAGTTCGCGCAAACCCGCAGCAGCCTGCTGTTCCACAGCCGCTACCTGAACATGCCGCTGCTGCAGGATGAACGCACCCTCAAGCACTTCCTGGAGCGCTCACCCGCCGACCTGCTGTCCCGTCCGGACGAGGGCGAGAGCCTCAGCAGCCAGCTACGGCGCCTGCTCAGCCGGGACCGTGAGCGCTGGCCCGACCTGGAAAGCGTTGCCCAGCACCTGCACGTCAGCCCGCAGACGCTGCGTCGACATTTGCGGGAGGAGGGTTCGAGCTTTCAGCAACTCAAGGATGAGCTGCGCCGCGACATTGCCATCTACCACCTGGGCCGCGCCGACCTGTCCTTGCAACAGATCGCCGAGCAACTGGGATTTTCCGAGCCTTCGGCCTTTCATCGGGCCTTCAAGAAGTGGACCGGCCTGACCCCGGGCGCCTACCGCGCCCAGGAACAGTGAGGTTTACAACGCTGGGAAGTGAATCCGGAAAGCCGCGCCGCCCAGGGCCGAATCGCCCAGGGTCAGTTGCGCGCCGTAACTCTCGATGATGTCCTTGACCACGGCCAGGCCAATGCCTTGGCCCGGGTGCTGGCGATCCAGACGCTCGCCGCGCTGGAGGATCCGCGCCCGCTGATCCGGCGGCACGCCAGGCCCATCGTCTTCCACGCACAGCTCCGCGCCATCCAGCGTCTCGCGCACGCTGATGCGCACCGAGCTCAGGCACAGACGGTAGGCGTTCTCCAGCAGGTTGCCGAGCAGCTCCAGCAGGGCTCCATGCTCGATCGGCAAATAGCAGCGTTCGGGCAAATCGAACGACACCCGTACCTGCTTGTCGCGGTAGACCTTGTCCAGAGTGTCGCACAGGCTTTGCAGCACCGGCCGCAGGCGCACCTGGTGGCGGACCAGGCCGCTCTTGCGCAAGCTGGCACGCTGTAGCTGGTAGCTGATCTGCTGGCTCATGCGCTCGATCTGCGCCTGCAGGACCCAGGCCTGCTCGCGATCCTGGGGCCGTTGCGCCATGTCTTCACTCACCCCCTGCAACACCGTCAACGGGGTTTTCAGGCTGTGGGCCAGGTCATCCAGGGAGTCGCGGTAGCGGCTGCGTTGCTCACGCTCGCTTTGCAGCAGGCGGTTCAACGAACCGGTCAGGCGCAGCAATTCCCGCGGATGCTCCTCGCTCAAGCTCTGGCGCGTGCCGCTCTCGATCTGGTCCAGCTCCTGACTCAAGCGGCGCAGGGCCTGCAGGCCCCAGGTCAGCCCCAGCCAGAGCAGCGCCAGCAGCACCAGCAACGCCGCGCCAAAACCCAGGTAGAGGTTTTCCCTGACCCCTTCCAGGGTTTGCTGGTATTCGCGCACCGGTTGCAGCGCCACGATGCTGAAGGCCGCATTCTTGCCCCCCAGCAGCTTGATCTCGACGTCGTAGACGAAGAACTCCTGGCCATTGGCTTCACGGATCCTGGCGAACTCGTTACCGCGCCCGTCGTAACGTGGGCGGTAGTTGATGTTCTCTTCCTGGGTCGCCCGGGAGCGCCAGACCAGGTGCCCTTCGCGGTCGTAGATATAGCCCAGCAGCCGGCTGTCGGCGAGATTGAAACGCTCGTCCGGCAACTGCGCCGGCATCTGCAAACGGTTGTTCTCGATCCGCGCCGCCGAAATCAGGGTGGTGACGTCGGAGGCCAGGCGCTGTTCGATGGAGTCCTGCAGCGCCAGGCTGAACGCCCCCTGCATGGCCGGCAGCAATGCCAGCATGAACAGCACCGCCAGCGTGGTGGCCGCCAGCATCAACCGCAGGCGCAGCGATCGAATCATCGGCAACGCTCGGTGAACAGGTAGCCCAGACCACGCACGGTATCGATCGGCTTGAAGCCCGACGGCCCTTCCAGCTTGCGCCGCAGGCGCCCCACCAGCACTTCAATGACATTCGGATCGCGCTCGTCGTCATCCGGGTACAACTGCTCCATCAGCCGATCCTTGGCCACCACCTGCTGGTGGTGGCGCATCAGGTACTCGAGAATCCGGTACTCGTAGGCGGTCAGGGCCAGGGGCTGTTCCTCCAGCGAAGCCTGCTTGCGGTTCAGGTCCAGCAGCAGCGGGCCGGCGATGATGGTTGACTGGGTGAACCCGCTGGAGCGCCGCAGCAATGCATTCAAGCGCGCATCCAGCTCCTCGAACTGAAACGGCTTGACCACATAGTCGTCGGCACCGGCGGCCAGGCCTTCGACTTTGTCCTGCCAGTTGCCGCGAGCGGTGAGGATGAGGATCGGGAACGTCTTGCCACGGGCGCGCAACTGACGGATCAGGTCCAGTCCGCCCATGCCGGGCAAACCCAGGTCGATCACCGCCAGATCATGATTGAACTGCTCGGTCTGATACAGCGCCTCCTCGGCATTCGCCACGGACTCGACGACATGACCACTGTCAGTGAGGCGGGTTTGCAAATGATGGCGCAACAGCGCCTCATCTTCGACAACCAGCAATTTCATAACGCTCTCCCAGGCAAAATTCGACATCTCCGAGGGCGCTCCTGCGCCCGGATGATTAATGCGCCAACGCCGGACCGTGCCCAAGGCACGATCCGGCGCGGGTCAGGCCAGGCCGCTTATCAGAAAGCGTAGTTGGCCGACAGGTAGGTCTGGGCGCTGCTGGTCAGACTCAGCGAACCCTGCTTGCTGCCACCACGCTCGCTCATTTCGGTCCCGGCATTGCTGCGCAGGTAACGGTAGCCGAGCTCCACCGAGGTATTTTGTGAAACCTGTTGCAGGACACCAGCCTGCACCCCTACCGCGTAACCGATATCGCTGTCACGGCTGAACCCCGGGGACTCCTGGGTCAACTTGGTCAGGCCGGCGGTACCGCCGCCGAACAGTTTGGTGCTGCTGGTCACCGGCAGGAACATATCGTAACTGCCCAGCAGGTTCTGCTGACGCAGTTTAATGCCATTGTGGGAACCGGAAACGTAATCGTAGGTGGCGTAGTAGCGAGCCTGGTCGTTCTGCCGACCAGCGCGTATGCCCCAGGTGTTGTCCTTGCCAATCACGCCATCGGCGTTCGGATGGCCAAGGTTGCTATTGAGCTGGGTGGATTTTTTAACCTTGTCGCTGGTTTGACCGAACGTCAGGCTGGCAAAGTTGCTGTCAGCGGCTTGGGCAGCGGCGCTGGCGCCGAGAACAGTAAAGGCGAGGATCAGTTTTTTCAACGAAGTCATAGGAAAGCTTCCTTTGCGCTATTGGCTTTTTGGGTACGGGGCTAGAGTAAACAGCCCGCCCTGAACTCCCCCTGAACACACCCTTAACCTCGCCTGAACCAGCTTGATGAAAACATTCGCCGGTTTTCCTCGCCGGCATCGCGCCCAGGCACTCGCTCCAGAGGCTTATTGCGTAACGCACGACTACCCTCGAAGTCGGCAACCCGGCACACTAGCGACCATGAATGCTCTCCCTCCCCTCCCCACTTGCTGCACCCCATTGAATGCATCCTGGCCGCTGCCGGATGCCCTGCCCCACACTTGCTGGCGGAGCACCCGGTTCAACCCCGGGCAGCTGAGCGCAGATGATTTCCAGCGCAGCGGCATCGTCGCGCCACCGAGCATCCAGCGCTCGGTGGCCAAGCGCCAAAGCGAATTCCTCGCCGGGCGCCTGTGTGCCCGGGCGGCCTTGTGGCAACTGCAGCAACTGGACTGGGTCCCCCCCATCGGTGATGACCGGGCACCGATCTGGCCATCTCATATCAGCGGCTCGATCACCCACAGCACCGGACACGCCGCTGCCATCGTCGCCGACAAACAGCACTGGCAAGCCCTGGGAATGGACCTGGAAAACCTGCTCGCCAGCGAGCGCGCGGCCAACCTGGCGGACCACATCCTCACGCCTGCGGAACTCCAGAGACGGGACCTGCTCCCCCTCGAACAACAGGCCCTGGCAGTGACCCTGACCTTCTCGATCAAGGAAAGCCTGTTCAAGGCCTTGTATCCGCTGGTGCTCAAACGCTTCTATTTCGAACACGCCGAAGTGCTGGAATGGACCCCCGAGGGAAGGGTGCGGATGCGCCTGCTGACCGAACTCAGCGAAGAATGGCACCTGGGACGTGAGCTAGAGGGGCAATTTGCAGTCGAGGATGATCAGCTACTGAGCCTGGTTGCCATCAAGGCCTGAGCCAGCCGCGCAGTCAGCGAGGCTCCTGGTGCCGCGGCCAGCTCAGGCTGAAGCAGGCGCCGCCCAGATTCCTGCTTTTACCAATCAGGGCCCGGCCATCGTGCCAGTGGATGATCCGGCGAACGATCGACAATCCCAAGCCATGCCCGCCAGACGCCCGGGTACGGCTGTCATCCAGTCGCAGAAAGGGTGTGAAGATCTTCTCCCAGGCGCTTTCCGGCACCCCGGGACCGTCATCCTCCACATCCACCCGGCAACGCAACTGCCCCACCTGATAGCTGACAGTCACCTGGGACTCGGCGTGGCGCATGGCATTGCTCACCAGATTCTGCAGCGCCCGATGCAAATAACGTGGCTCGGCCTCGACCCAGGCGCCATCACACTCGGCAGCGGACAGGCACAAGCCGCGCTGGACCTTGAGGTTGGCCCGCAACGGCGCCAGTTCGCTGATCACTTGGTTGATCAGGGTGTCCAGGTCGATGCGCTGGAAGTTCAGGGCCGGCGAGCCCTGCTCCAGACGCGCGTAGGTCAGCATCTCGTCCACCAGCCGGTCGAGGTCCTGAATATCGTTATCCATGCCGTCCTGGTATTTCTGCCGCGCCTGGTCAGTGCTTGCCGAGGCAATCATCTCCAGGCCGAAGCGCAGGCGTGCCACCGGTGTACGCAACTCGTGAGACACCGCCCGCACCAGTTCGCGCTGGATCGCCAGCAACCGCTGCAGGTGCTCGGCCATGCCGTTGAAGGCCGCCGCCAGGCGCCCCACCGAATCCGCGCCCCGGGCCGGCACCCGGGTTTCCAGGCTGCCCTTGGCAATGCGCGTGGCTGCCGACTCCAGGCCACTGAGGCGGCGCTCCAACTGACGCACCAATAGGTAGACGATCAGGCCAATCAGGCTCAGGCCCAGCACGGCGATCAGCACCAGCCATTGCGGCGGATAGGGATTCATCTGGTACAACGGCCCGATTTCCAGCACCCAGGGAGTGCCTACCAACCCGGCGAACACTCGGATCGAATCGCCTCCCTTGCCCAGGGCCATCACCGTATCGCCCTCGGCCACCCGCCGGCGCTGATCCTCATCCATGTCGGCGGCATCGAGGGTCGACAGGTGCATATCGAAGCCAAAACCCTTGGCCTGTTTCAAATCCGCCAGGCGCTGGGGCTGCTCTGCCACCGGGTAACGCACCAGCTCGTCGGCCAGCAGATAGATCGTCGCCCGGGCCAGTTGCTCGCTGATCTGCTGCACCTCGGCACTGAGCAGCAGTTGCTCTTTCTCACTGACCAGGCGATAGACCCGGGCGGCGAAGGGACCGGTCTGCTCCACCAGCGCCTGACCACGCAGCACCCGGCTGCGCTGGCTGCTGTCCAGATCGGTCTGGCTGAATGTCTTCAGGCTCAGGGGAATCCCCAGTAGCCGCTCCCACACCGCCAACGCCCGGCGGCGCTCGATCTCGCTCATCGGCTGCAGGTTTTCAGCCATCAACGAGAAGGTCCCGTGGGCCAGCCGCTCGCGGTACTGCTCGCTGCGCACTTCATTGAGCAGGTGCAGGGCCAGCACCCCCAGCAGCGCCACCAAAACCAGGGCAGCGCACATGCCGCCATAGATGCGCAGGAAGATCGAGTTCACGAGGGCATATCGGTGGCAGCTTCGGGAACGAACAAATAGCCCTTGCTGCGTATGGTCTTGATCAGCCTCGGGTGTTCCGGGTCGTCGCCGATCTTGGGCCGGATACGCGAGATCCGCACATCGATGGAGCGATCCTGGCCGTCATAGCCGATGCCGCGCAATGCGGTGAAGATTTCCTCCCGGGACAGAATCCGCCCGGCATTCACCACCAGCAGCCACAACAGGTCGAACTCGGCGCTGGTCAACTCGATCCCGGCATCGCTCAGCCAGGCTTCACGCAGGGCGTTATCCACTACCAAGGGGCCAAACTGCAGGCGTCGGGATTTCTGTGCCGCAGGTTCCGGTGCTTCACTGCGCCGCAGCAAGGCCTGAATCCGCGCCAGCAGCAACCGCGGCCGCACCGGCTTGCAGACATAGTCGTCGGCCCCCAGGTCCAGGCCCATCACCTGGTCCATGTCATCGGTGCGGGCCGTCAGCATGAGGATCGGACCGTCATAGCGATCCCGGACCTTGCGACAGATGCTCAGGCCATCCTCTCCGGGCAGCATCAGGTCAAGGATCACCAGGTCCGGCTGTTCGGCAATGATCCTTGCCGCTGCCCGGGCACCGTCGCCCTCGATCGCCACCTGCAAGCCATTGCTTTCCAGATATTCACGGGTCAACTCAGCCAGACGCTGGTCATCCTCGACAATCAGTATCTGCCAGGCTTCTTGCTCCATGCTTGACCTCTTCTTCTTATTGAAAGCACACGGGCGGAACGCAAGCCCCCGTCTTTTTGTCATGAAAAAGGCGGATAACTTGCCCTGCGAAAGGAGGGGAATCCCCTGTCGATCGCGGCGGATTGTAGCAACCGGCGCCGACCTGAACACAAGCGGCTAAAACGACTCGGTCAGGGCGTTTTTTTGTGATAGGGTTCGCGCCCGCAAAAATCCGCCCAAGGCAATTTTCGGCGGTAATAAACAGTGACAAACGGTTCCAAGCACTGGGACTGCGGGTTGCGTGAGTTTTACCCAGTTCATACACAATTTACGCACAACCTTATCCACAGGCAGCACGTTGCAATCAGCCCCAAAAACGCATTATCTTGTAGCCCGGCGGCTAAAAAACCCTATATCTAGGGTTTTGTGCAAAAAACCAAACACAATTCAGACAAGAAACTCAAGCCCTATTCTTGCCCCGTTTGGTGGAACCAATCGCTGTTTCAGAAGACCAATTCACCGCGCGTGCGGATAGCATCGTTTTCCACCCTGTCCAGGAGAAAGCGGTACGGGTGTTGCAGCAACATGACTGTCACCCACCAGGAACAAGGTGCCGAGCTTCAGGCTCGACGCCCATGACTTCGGCATGGAAGCGGCGCCTATAGCCCCCCTTCCTGAACTGTCCCGAAGTCGTTATGCCCGGCCCTGGCCGGTTGTAGTGCTTCAGGACGGAACGGTGGGCACCCAAAAGGTGCCCAAACAAACATAGAGAACGTGGAGACACCCATGCAAACCGACACAACTCGCGAGAACTCGCAGGCCAATGCGCCGCAGGCCGCCGATTCCAATCAGGATCTGTCTGCCACCGCACCGGGCCAATTGCGCGTGATCAAGCGTAACGGCACTGTCGTTGCCTACACCGATGACAAGATCACTGTCGCAATCACCAAAGCGTTCCTCGCAGTTGAAGGCGGCACCGCCGCCGCCTCGTCGCGCATCCACGACACCGTGGCGCGCCTGACCGAACAGGTCACCGCAACCTTCAAGCGTCGCATGCCTTCGGGCGGCACCATCCATATCGAAGAAATCCAGGACCAGGTCGAACTGGCCCTGATGCGTGCCGGCGAGCAGAAAGTCGCTCGCGACTACGTGATCTACCGCGACTCGCGCGCCAAAGAACGCGCCACCCGCACCACCAGCGACGAGCCGGTGCAAGCTCACCCGTCGATCCGCATCACCCGCCTCGATGGCAGCTTCGCGCCCCTGGACATGGGCCGCCTGAACACCATCGTCAGCGAAGCCTGTGAAGGCCTGGAAGAGGTCGACGGCGACCTGATCCAGCGCGAGACCCTGAAGAACCTCTATGACGGCGTAGCGCTGAAAGACGTCAACACCGCCCTGGTGATGACCGCCCGCACCCTGGTAGAGCGCGAGCCTAACTACTCGTTCGTCACCGCCCGCCTGCTGATGGACACCCTGCGTGCCGAAGGCCTGGGCTTCCTCGAAGTCGCCGAGAGCGCCACTCACCACGAGATGGCCGAGCTGTACGCCAAGGCATTGCCGGCCTACGTCGCCAAGGGCATCGAGTACGAATTGCTGAACCCGGTGCTGGCTGAATTCGACCTGGAGAAACTCGGCAAGGCGATCAACCACGAGCGCGACCAGCAGTTCACCTACCTGGGCCTGCAAACCCTGTACGACCGCTACTTCATCCACAAGGATGGCGTGCGTTTCGAACTGCCACAGATCTTCTTCATGCGCGTGGCCATGGGCCTGGCGATCGAAGAGAAGCAACGCGAAGACCGTGCCATCGAGTTCTACAACCTGTTGTCGTCCTTCGACTACATGGCCTCGACCCCGACACTGTTCAACGCCGGCACCCTGCGTCCGCAGCTGTCGAGCTGCTACCTGACCACCGTGCCGGACGACCTGTCGGGCATCTACCACGCGATCCACGACAACGCCATGCTGTCCAAATTCGCTGGTGGCCTGGGCAACGACTGGACCCCAGTACGCGCCCTGGGTTCGTACATCAAGGGCACCAACGGCAAGTCCCAGGGCGTCGTGCCCTTCCTGAAAGTGGTGAACGACACCGCCGTAGCCGTGAACCAGGGTGGCAAGCGCAAAGGCGCTGTATGTGCCTACCTGGAAACCTGGCACATGGACATTGAAGAGTTCATCGAGCTGCGCAAGAACACTGGTGATGATCGTCGTCGTACCCACGACATGAACACCGCCAACTGGATCCCCGACCTGTTCATGAAGCGTGTCTTCGATGACGGCAAGTGGACCCTGTTCTCGCCATCCGAAGTACCGGACCTGCACGACCTGACCGGCAAGGCCTTCGAAGAGCGCTACGAGTACTACGAAGCCCTCACCGAGTACCCAGGCAAGGTCAAGCTGTTCAAGACCATCCAGGCCAAAGACCTGTGGCGCAAGATGCTGTCCATGCTGTTCGAAACCGGCCACCCATGGCTGACCTTCAAGGACCCGTGCAACCTGCGCAGCCCGCAGCAGCACGTGGGCGTAGTCCACAGCTCGAACCTGTGCACCGAGATCACCTTGAACACCAACAAGGACGAGATCGCCGTTTGCAACCTGGGCTCGATCAACCTGCCGAACCACATCGTCGACGGCAAGCTGGACACCGCCAAGCTGCAACGCACCGTGAACACCGCCGTGCGCATGCTCGACAACGTGATCGACATCAACTACTACTCGGTGCCACAAGCACAGAACTCCAACTTCAAGCACCGTCCGGTTGGCCTGGGCATCATGGGCTTCCAGGACGCTCTGTACCTGCAGCACATCGCCTACGGTTCCGACGCTGCCGTCGAGTTCGCCGACAAGTCCATGGAAGCGGTCAGCTACTACGCGATCCAGGCCTCCTGCGACCTGGCCGACGAGCGCGGCGCCTACGAGACCTTCCAGGGCTCGCTGTGGTCCAAGGGCATCCTGCCACTGGATTCGCAACAGATCCTGATCGAAGCCCGTGGCCAGAAGTACATCGACGTTGACCTGAAAGAATCCCTGGACTGGGCGCCGGTACGTGCCCGCGTGCAGAAAGGCATTCGCAACTCCAACATCATGGCCATCGCACCGACCGCCACCATCGCCAACATCACCGGCGTATCGCAGTCGATCGAACCGACCTATCAGAACCTGTATGTGAAATCGAACCTGTCGGGCGAGTTCACCGTGATCAACCCGTACCTGGTTCGTGATCTGAAGGCTCGCGGCCTGTGGGACTCGGTCATGATCAACGACCTGAAGTACTACGACGGTTCCGTGCAGCAGATCGAGCGCATCCCGCAAGAACTCAAAGAGCTCTACGCGACTGCATTCGAAGTGGACACCAAGTGGATCGTTGACGCCGCCAGCCGTCGCCAGAAGTGGATCGACCAGGCTCAGTCGCTGAACCTGTACATCGCCGGCGCCTCGGGCAAGAAGCTCGACGTGACCTACCGCATGGCTTGGTACCGCGGCCTGAAAACCACTTACTACCTCCGTGCCCTGGCCGCCACCAGCACCGAGAAGTCGACCATCAACACCGGCAAGCTGAACGCTGTTTCCAGCGGCGGCAACCACGGTGACGACTCGGTCCTGGCAGCTCCTGCAGGTCCAGCTCCAGTACCCAAGGCTTGTGCCATCGACGAGCCGGATTGCGAAGCTTGCCAATAAGCTGAGCCGGTCAGCACATCCGTGCTGACTGCAACCCCCGCCAGGTTTCGCGCAAGCGCAATCTGCCGGGGGTTTTCTTTTGCCTGGCTGCCGCCGCCAAGCACTTCTGCCCCGCCTCTATCCCGTCATACCAAGCCCTTGAGATACGGCCATCCACACCTTGCAACACCACCAGCCCGATCCAGGCCGCCTCCTGCAAATGCAGCGGCTTACCAATCCCCTACGCCTCTCCCACTTCCACCCGGCAGCATGACAGTCGCTTGGGCGGCACTTTCTGACCGCCCATGAAAAAGCCCCTCATCGAGGGGCTTTCTGCACAGCCTTTGAGCGATCCCGCATCAGGTCATCTGAATGATGGTCTGCATGATGGTGCTCTGGGTGGAGATGGTCTTGGCGTTCGCCTGATAGTTGCTCTGGGCCTTGATCAGGTTCACCAGCTCGTTGGTCAGGTTGACGTTGGACTCTTCCAGGGAGTTGGAAGCAATCGCCCCCAGCGTGCCGGTCTTCGGCGCGTCATAACCCGGGATACCGGAAGCGTAGGTTTCTTTCCAGCTGGTGCCGCCTACCGGCTGCAGGCCTTGCTCGTTGGTGAAGCTGGCCAGGGAGATCTGACCGATCGGCTTGGTCTGCTCGTTGCTGAAGTTGGCCAGCATGACGCCGGTACCGTCGATGGTCAGGCTGCTGATCTGGCCAGTGGAGTAGCCGTTCTGCGCGATCACCGAACGGTTGCTGTCGCCGAATACCGAACCGGTCTTGGTCATGTCGATGCTGACACCGTTCGCCGCGCCTTTGGCACCGTTTGGAGTAAAGACGCCGTTGACGACGGAGCCCGGAGTCCAGGCAGCAGCCGACATGACAATGCTGTTACCGCTGACCGTGAATTGGCTGGTGGCAGGTGGAGTTGGCGCAGCCAGAGTCTTCAGCTTGCCCGAGGAGTCGAAGGTCATGGTAATCGGGGCCTGGTTGCTCATGCTGAACGCCGTGCCATCCGGATTACGACCCTCGATCAGGGTGTAGGTCTGCCAGGTGTTGGGGCCCGACTTGATCATGTACTGGTCCATGACGTGCTTGTTGCCTTGGCTGTCATAGACCGGGGTGCTGAACTGCTTGGTGTAGGTGGTGTTGTCGTTCGGGTTGAACACGTACGCAGGCGAGGTCGAAGCCACATTGATCACATCAGCGTTGGAGTCCAGGTTGATGGTCGACGAGATCGAGTCGGTAGGCTTGGGCGCCAGGTTCGAAGTATCGATCCGCAGGTCGGTCAGCACACCGTTGATGATCTTGCCGTTGGCGTCCACGGCATAGCCTTGCAGGCGCGCAGTGCCATCGCTGTTGGTGATGTAGCCTTCCTTGTCGGTCTTGAAGGTACCGGCACGGGTGTAGGTCAGCGAGCCATTGGTGCTCAACACGAAGAAACCTTGCCCCTGGATACCCATGTCCAGCACGTTGCCCGTGTTGTTGATTTCACCGTTGGTGAACTGCTGGGAAACGTTGGCCAGGCGCACGCCGTTACCCACCACCTGGGTGCCGCTGCCCAGCTTGGTAGCGGAGTACACGTCGGCGAATTCCGCACGGGAAGACTTGAAGCCAGTGGTCGCAACGTTGGCAATGTTGTTGCCGGTAACGTCGAGCTGTTTGTTGGCAGCATAGAGACCGCTAAGGCCGATATTGAAAGACATATTCCACTCCTTGTGCCGGTTAGTCGGCTCTAGATACCAATAGTTTGTACTTTGGACAGGGCAATCGGGCTGCTCAGGCCAGCCAGGTTCAACATCAACTCGCCCCCGGTCTGACTGATGGTGACGCTGTTGACCGTCGCCGGCAGATAGGTGATCAGGTCAGTGCCCTTGCCATCGATGCTGGTGCTGGCCTTGAAGGTGTAGTTGCCAGGATCGGCCTTGGTCCCGTCGGTCTTGGTGCCATCCCAGACGAAGCTGGCATTGCCGGCCTTCTGGCTGCCCATGTCGATGGTCTTGATGGTGTTGCCATCCTTGTCGGTGATCGTCACCTTGACCGAGCTCACGCTGGACGGAACGCTGACCGAACCGTTCATGCTCTTGCTCGTGTCCACCTGGGTGGTACCGGTCTGGACGATTACCGAACGACCGACCAGGGACGAAGCCTGCAGGGCCTGGGACGATTTGTAGTTGCCCGTGATCGAGTTCACCGACGTGTTGAGGGTGGTGATCCCCTCCAGCGTGGAGAACTGCGCCAGCTGGGCAACGAATGCACTGTTGTCCTGAGGATCGAGCGGGTTCTGGTTGTTCAGCTGGGTTACCAGCAGCTTGAGGAACGCGTCCTTGCCCAGGGCCTGCTTGCCGGTAGCGCTGTTGGTCGCCGCCGCCAAGCCGTCGGGACTGGTGTTGCTCGTCTTTTTCGACGAGTTCGCCAGAATATCCTTGAGGGATGGGGCGTTGGTGGTATCAGTAACGCTCATTGGATTCGCCCCTTATCACTGACCGAGGGTCAGGACTTTCTGCATCATGGTTTTGGCGGTGTTCATCATTTCAGCATTGGTCTGAAATGAGCGGCTGGCAGAAATCATGTCCGCCATTTCTTCCACCACGTTGACGTTGGGGTAGTAGACATACCCCTTGGCGTCAGCGGCCGGATGGTTAGGCTCGTAACGGGCTTCGAGGTTGCTCTGATCCTCGACCACACCCAGCACCTGCACGCCTTGACCGGCAGCATCCTGGTTCTGGAACAGCGAATCGCTGCCACCGCTCTGCGCGCCCTGGAACATGGTGGCGAATACCGGGTGACGGGCGCGATAGGTCTGGTCGATGCTCGACGACACGCTCTCGGCGTTGGCAATGTTACTGGCGACGGTGTTCAGGCGGGTGGTCTGAGCACTCATGCCACTACCGGCAATATTGAAAACACTGGCAAGGGACATGGATTACTCTCCGCGCAGGGCTGAAACCAGCCCTTTGAATTTGCTGTTGAGCAGCGTGAAGCTGGCCTGGAAGTCCACCGAGTTCTGCGCATAGCTCGATTGCTCGAGCTGCGCGTCCACGGTGTTCTGGTCAATCGAGGGTTGCATCGGCGTGCGATACAGCAGCGACTCATCGCCACTGCTCAAGCCCTGTGCTTCGATATGCCGGCTATTGGTCATGTTCAACGCGAAAGAGCCGTTCTTGGCCTTGTCGTTCTGCTCGGCGAGCACGGCAGAGAAGTCCAGGTCCCGAGCCTTGTAGTTCGGGGTATCGGCGTTGGCGATGTTGTTGGCCAATACTTCGGCACGCTTGGCGCGAAAGCCAAGAGCCTGCTCGTGGATGCCGAGCGCTTTATCGAAGCTGATGCTCATGTCGGAAACCTTCGGGTGACCTGATTTTTCGTAATCTGGATATAGCAAGCCTCGTGCCAAGTCACCAAAGCCCATAAATCAAGGGGTTATTGACGGTCCGCCCGGCGGCAATGCCAGAAAAGCGGCAATGGATTTCCGCAAAACGCCGGCAAAGCGGCAATCACCCTGCCGCCTTCCACTTGCCCAGGATGAAATGTCGCGCACAAAAAAGGAGGCCCGAAGGCCTCCTTTTGCATTGCGGCAAGTGACAGTTACTTCGCCTGGTAAATGATCCCAGGACTGCACTGCACCATCTGATAGTGATCCGGCAAGCCATTGAGCGCTTCGGAAGCTCCCAGGAACAGGTAACCACCTGGCTTCAAGGTGCTGTGGATACGCATCAGGATGTCCTTCTTGACCTCGGCCGAGAAGTAGATCAGCACATTGCGGCAGAACACGATGTCGAACTTGCCCAGGCTGGCGTAGCTGTCCAACAGATTGAACGAGCGAAACTCCACCCGGCTCTTGATCGGCGCCTTGACCACCCAGCGCCCCGGCCCCTTGGGATCGAAATAGCGCTGCAGACGCTCGGCCGACAAGCCACGGCCAATCGCCAGACTGTCATATTCGCCAGTCTTGCAATTGTTGAGCATGGTTCCGGACAGATCAGTGGCAACGATCTGCACGCCCATCTTCAACTGGCCCATGTTGCTGCGCTCGAACTCATCGATGGACATCGACAACGAGTAAGGCTCCTGCCCCGAGGAGCAAGCCGCCGACCAGATCCGCAAACGCTGGTTGGGATTGGCCTTGATGGCTTCGGGAAGCACCTTGTTCTTCAACACCTCGAACGGATAGGTGTCACGAAACCACAAGGTTTCGTTGGTCGTCATCGCATCCACGACCATCTCGCGCAAACCGCTGCGTGGCTGGGTCTGAATACGCTGAACCAGCTCACCCAAGGACTTTATGCCTTGCTGCTCCATCAGTTTGTTGAGACGGCTCGAGACGAGATACTGCTTGTTTTCCCCGAGCAAAATACCACAGGCTTTTTCCAGGAAGACCCGGAACTGTTCAAAATCCAAATTACCCGTAGACAATGCTGCCGCCTCTTAAATCTATGTTCGCCAGGGGCTGATGCCCTCAGCTATGGTCTGCTGCTTTGATCCGGTCGACTACCCGGGATGCCAGGTCATCAGGACGGAACTTGGCAAGGAAGTCATCGGCACCGACCTTCTTCACCATCGCCTGATTGAACACCCCTGACAACGAAGTATGCAGGATGATATGCAGCTTTTGCATGCGTGGATCGTTACGAATCTCGGCCGTGAGGGTGTAGCCATCCATTTCGGGCATTTCGATGTCGGAGATCATCATGAGGAACTCCTCTTCCGGCTTCTTGCCCTCATCCACCAGCTTGCGCAGATAGTCCAGCGCCTGCCGGCCATCATTCAACGCCACGACCTCGACCCCCACCGTCTGCAGGCAACGGGTAACCTGCTTGCGTGCCACCGACGAATCGTCGACGGTCAGCACCCGCAGGGAAACAGCCTTGTGCTGGGTCTCGAGATCCACCACGCCCACCGAGATCGCCTCGGAGGTGGGCGCGACTTCGGCCAGTATCTTCTCCACGTCGATGATCTCGACCAACTGGTTATCGACCCGGGTCACTGCCGTCAGGTAATGATCGCGTCCGGTGCCCTTGGGCGGCGGATGGATTTCTTCCCAGTTCATGTTGACGATACGCTCCACCGAGCGCACCAGGAATCCCTGGGTCTTGGTGTTGTATTCCGTGATGATGACGAACGGATTGCTCTGATCCTGCAACCCGCCAGACCCCGTAGCCATCGCCAGATCCAGGATCGGAATGGTCGCCCCTCGAATATTCGCGACACCGCACACGACAGGATTGGACTTGGGCATCAAAGTCAGCTTGGGGCATTGCAGCACCTCGCGAACCTTGAATACGTTGATCCCGTAGAGCTGCCCACCGTCCAGACGGAACAGCAACAGCTCCAGGCGATTCTGCCCAACCAATTGCGTGCGCTGGTTTACCGAATCCATTACACCAGCCATGCCCAGACTCCCCAAAGCTTTAAGATCCGACGCCCGTTAAATGCTAAACGGCACGAGGCTTGCTTTTTAACTGTTATGAACGCCAAAACGACATTTTTCCGACGCCTGACATCCCCCTACCGCGCATTGCTCTGCGGGCTGTCGGCGTTGTGCATTTTAAACCCTGGCGGCCCTGCCGTTGCTGATTCGGTCACCCTGCCTGATCTACTTATCGGCGTCACTCAAGGGTTTCTTGAATTCACGGTAGAAGACTACCTGGCAACCAGTCAAACGGAAGGTCGCTATGAAATCCAGGTCAACCAGCTGGATCCTCGCATGCGCATGCCTGCGTGCGACAAGGAATTGACAGCGAGCCTGGAAAGCCCGGCACAACCGCTGGGACGGGTCACGGTCAAGGTACGCTGCGAAGGCACCTCTCCCTGGACCGTATTCGTGCCGGCCCAGGTCAAGCTGTTTCGCGAAGTGGTCACCACTTCGCGCCCGCTCAAGCGCGCCGGCATCATCGAACCCGACGACGTGGTACTCCGGGAACGGGACATCAGCCTGAGCAACCAGGGCTACCTGACCTCGGTGGACCAGGCCATTGGGCAGAAACTTGTCCGACCAATGGTCGCCGACCAACTCATCACCCTAGCCCACCTGGAGCAGGCTGAAGTCGTACGCAAAGGCGATCAGGTGGTGATCTCGGCCCGCAGTGGCACCTTGAATGTGCGGATGCCCGGCGAAGCACTGTCCAACGGCGGCATGAGCGAGCAGATCCGAGTCAAGAACCTCAACTCGCAGCGGGTGATCAAGGCCCGAGTTACCGCGCCCGGACAGGTGGAAGTCGCCATGTAGATGACTGGCGCTCCCCCCGCTCGTTCCCTAAACTGTGGCCGAAAGAGGGTCGCAGATACCTGAGCTGGCTTGTCGACAATTGAGCCTAAAGTTTTTCAGGGTATGGCCGAAAACATGGCAAGCGTCCAAATACCCAGAGGTTTTCTTCATCATGGTCATCGACTTCAGCCGTTTAAACAGCTCCCCTTCACTGACAGGCAGCACGCGCACCAGCACCAGCACCAGCAAGGATATCGGCGATGCCGACAAGTCCGCACCGCTGGCAAGCGCCGCCGAGACCAGCAAAAGCGGGGAATCGGTTCACCTCAGCAATGAGGCTCAACAGTTGCAGAAAATCACTGACAAGCTGCGCGATCAGCCTGCTGTCGACAAAGCCCGAGTGGCCGAGTTGAAGCAAGCCATTGCCGATGGCAGCTATAAGGTCGACAGCAACCGTATAGCCAGCAAACTGCTCAACTTCGAAGCCCAGCGCTAGCCCCAGGCTCGCGCCAGGCTTTTGGACGCTTAATCCCCAAGGCCAGCCATGCACGACACCAACCTACTGCAACTGATCAACGATGACCTAGCTCCAGCGCAACAGCTGCTGGAGCTGCTGCGGGCGGAGTCCATTGCCCTGCACGGCCGCGACATGCCGTTGCTGGAGGATATCCTGGCGCAGAAGCAAGCCCTGGTCATATTGCTGGAACAGCATGGCCGCAAGCGCACGCAGATCCTTGCCAGCCTGGACCTGCCACCCAATCGCAAGGGCCTCGAGCAACTGGCCAGCCACTCGAGCCTGGGCGAGCAACTGCTTGAGCAAGGCAGCACGCTGACTCAACTGCTCGCCGATTGCCAAGCCGCCAACGAACTCAATGGCCGCTCGATCCAGATTCAACAAGCCACCACTGCCAACCAGTTGAAGATCCTCAACGGTGGCGAACCTCCTGCGCTATACGACGCCCGCGGCTCTACCTCGATGCTTGCGAAGCCACGCCCACTCAGTCAGGCTTGAGCCTCAAAAATGAGAGCGTGCTACCCAGCCGTGAAACATGCTGGCAAAATGCCAGTTTTTGCGTGTAGTTGTATTTTGTCTGGAGACTGATGAACCGTGTTCAATGCCACAAACGCGGAAGATGCTCCGCAGCCACCCAAGGTGTTCACCACTGCGTTGGAGATTTCCTCCAACCTGCGGCTGCTGCAAGAGAGTCACGACCCGCTGATCATCACTTTCCATGAGCGCAGCCAGCGTTTTCAGAGCTACCTGGTGGAAGTGGACCGCGACAGCAACATGATCGCCCTTGACGAGATGATTCCTCGCGACGGCGAGCGCTTCATGCTGGCGGGGGAACCGTTTCGCGTCGAAGGCTTTCACGAAGGCGTGCGCATCGCCTGGGAAAGCAACGGCGTCCCCACTCTCGACGAATCCAACAATGGCCGGTGCTATCGCACCACCCTGCCGGACGAAGTGGTCTACCACCAGCGCCGCAACGCCTTCCGCGCGGCATTGAAGCTGGCGCAGCTGGTGGATATCGAACTCGGCGGCGAAAAGCTCAAGTCGCCCCTGACCGGCAAGCTGCTGGATATTTCCGCCACCGGCTGCAAACTGCGCTTCGACGGCGACATCTCCTCGCGCCTGCAACTGGGCCAGGTCTATGAGCGCTTTATCGCCGCCCTGCCCTTCGGCAGCATGACAGCGCCGGTCGAGTTGCGTTACCTGCACCACGAGGAACGAATCGACACCACCTTTGCCGGCGTACGCTTCCACAACATGAGCGGCCTGGTACAACGCCAGGTCGAGCGCTTCGTCTATCAGTTGCAGCGTGAAGCACGGCGCTTCGACAAAGACGACATGTGATCATCAGGCGCCAATGAAAACGGGCAGTGCCTTGCGGCAACTGCCCGTTTTTTTTGCCACTAGGGCCTGGCGCCACTGAAATCTGCGCTAGCCGGGTCCTCCGGCGGCACCTCATCCGGCACCTGATCGCCCTCTGGCGTAGATTCCGTAGCCGGCGCAGCGTCTGGGCCTGGAGTGGTCTGCATCTGATCCTGCACCACCTGCTCGTCCACCCGCGGATCAAGAGCCGCCACCAGGGGCGAGCTGGACATGCTGTCCGGCATCGCCACGTGCTGCAGCGGCGCATCGTCCACCTGGTGCAGATTGGTCACCGCCTTCGGCCGTATCCGCCACACCAGGACCACGGCGAAGAAGCTGAAGAAGGCATAGAGCATCTGGCTGCCGAACAGCTTCATCAGCACCCCCGCCGCCAACGGGCCGATACTCGCCCCCACGCCGTAAGTCACCAGCAGCATCGCGGTCAACGACACTCGCCGGTCTCCTTCGACGTGGTCATTGGAGAATGCCACCGCCAGTGGATAGAGGCAGAACTGCACCAGGGAACAGAGGAAGCCAAGGACAAACAGCACCTCCAACGGCACCTCAGGCAGAATCGCCAGAGGCAACGCGGCAACCGCCAGGAACAATGCAAAACAGCGGATCAGCAACGCCCGATCGTAACGGTCGGACAGCCAGCCCAATGGCCACTGCACCACCAGCCCGGCAAAGATGCAGCTCCCCATGAACAGGCCCACCTGCTCGGTACTCAGCCCCTGCTGCGATGCATAGAGCGGCGCCAGGCCGTAGAACGAACCGACGATCAATCCGGAGCCCAGCACGGTACTCAGAGATTGCGGCACCCGCTTGATAAAGAACCGCGGTTCCATGGGCGCGGGATGCAAGGGCGCCGGGTGAATGCGCCGAGTCATGGCCACCGGTACCAGGCACAGGGCAAAGCACAGTGCCACCAGCATCAGCAACTCCAGCCCCAGGGCCGGGTGCATGACCAGAATCAACTGCCCCAGAACCAGCCCCAGGTAGGAGGCGATCATGTAGCCGCTGAACACCAGCCCACGCTGATTGGCATCGGCCTGCTCGTTGAGCCAGCTTTCGATGACCATGTACTGGCACATCATCCCCAGGCCGACAATCATCCGCAGCACCAGCCAGGCCGGCAACCAGTCCACCAGCCCGTGCCCGAGCACCGCCGCGCCGACGATCCCAGCGCACGTGGCATAGGCACGAATATGCCCGACCCGGGCAATCAGCCGGTGCCCCAGCTTGCCCCCCAAAACCAGGCCGAAATAGTTGGCCGCCATCAAGGCCCCCACCCACAAGCCATCGACATGATCGGCGGCCAGGCGCAAGGCCAGGTAAGTACTGAGCAGGCCGGAGCCGATCAGCATCATCAGCGAAGCGAAATAAAGCGCTCGAAAGGATTTCCAGATTTGGCGCATCGGCGTTCCGAGCGGCTCCTTGAATGAGGAGTCGGGCCCCTTGGCAAGACAGGGCCCGACCAGCGACGTGTCGGTTATGCCTGGGCCGCTAAAACACGCCGCTCCCAGGGAGTGATTTCATCAAAGAAACTGGTCAATTCCATGGTCTTCGAAGCGATGTAGCCTTCGATGAACTCGCTGCCAAACAGTTCCCTGGCCAACTGGCTACGCTTGAGACGCTCCAGTGCCGCATGCAAGGTACAGGGCAGGGACAAATTGTCCGGCACCTCGAACTCGCCCTGGATCGCCGCCCCCGGCTCGAGCTCGTTCTCGATACCGTGCAGGCCCGCCGCCAGACTCGCGGCAATCGCCAGGTAGGGATTGGCATCTGCCCCCGGCAAGCGGTTTTCCACTCGCCGCGCCACTGGCGAACTGGCCGGAATACGCAACCCGGCCGCCCGATTGTCATGGGACCAGCACGCATTGTTCGGCGAAGCGTAAGGATGGCACAAGCGCTGGTAGGAGTTCACGTTGGGGGCGAACAACGCAGTGAAGTCCGCCAGCCCGGCCTGCAGGCCACCGATGAAATGACGGAACATCGCCGTGGGCTGCCCGGCCTCGTCACTGAAAACATTTCGGCCGCTACCAATCTCCACCAGGCTCTGGTGAATGTGCATGGAACTGCCCGGCGTGTGGGCCAGGGGCTTGGCCATGCAGACCACGATCAGGCCATGCTTGAGTGCCACTTCCTTGAGCAGGTGCTTGAACAGGAAGGTCTGGTCTGCCAAGAGCAGCGGATCGCCGTGCAACAGGTTGATCTCGAACTGGCTGACACCCATTTCATGCATAAAGGTATCGCGCGGCAGGCCCAGGGCCGCCATGCACTCATAGACCTCCTTGAAGAACGGTCGCAGCCCGTTGTTGGAACTGACACTGAACGCCGAATGACCTTCTTCCCGTCGACCATCCAGGCCCAGCGGCGGCTGGAAGGGGTGCGCGGGGTCTGCGTTGGCGGCGAACACGAAGAACTCCAGCTCGGTGGCCACCACTGGCGCCAGGCCCAGGGCCGCATAACGGGAGATCACCTGCTTGAGCTGGCCACGGGTAGACAACCGCGAGCTCTCGCCACTGAGTTCATCCGCATCACAGATGGCCAGCGCCCGTGGCGTCTGGCTCCAGGGCAGGCGATGAATCTGCCGGGGGTCGGCATTGAGTGCCAGGTCGCCGTCGTCGCTGCCGTAGAAACGCGCGGGCGGATAACCGCCCATGATGCACTGCAGCAGCACCCCACGTGCCATCTGCAGGCGCCGCCCCTCGAGGAAGCCCTCGGCAGTCATTACCTTGCCCCGCGGCACGCCATTCAAATCCGCAGTGACACACTCAATCTCATCAATGCCCGTCAATCGCTCGGCGAGTGAACTGTGGCCATCGGTTGTCATGACTCAATCCTTGTTGTTATACGAGCCGCGAACGGCGACCCGTACAAAATACGCACCACCCGTTCAAGATTTCAAGCAGACAAGAATAAAATCCCCAACACCGCCCCGGCCTGCCCGACAGCCCTCCCATTCCCGCCAGTTGCAGAGCGACAAAGGCCGGACAACACCAACAAAGACCGCAGCTCGGCGGCGCGCCTGCACCAGGACAGCCGCGGGCTCATCGACTCCGACGGCAAAAAGCGGCTCAGGGCAGGTAAAGCTTGAACAACCCACCGCCCAAGGGGCCGCCATTGCTGATCCGCGTGTGCCCGCACACACCGTTACGCTGGTGCAGCTCGGCAATGCGCCCGGCGAAGTACAGCCCCAGCCCGGTACTGCCACTGCTTTGATTGATGCCCTGCACATAGTCGACCTGGCGCTCGATCATCGCCTGAGGGTAACCCTCACCGTCGTCATTGATGGACAGGACCACCTGCCCCTCTTCATCACTGACCGTGATCAACAACGCATTGCGCGCATAACGGATCGCATTGTTGATGCAGTTGGCCAGCACCGAGGCAATCAGCTCGCGATCGAAAAAGCCCAGGGGGCTCAGCGGATCGACCTCATAGGTGGCGGAAATCCCGCGACTCTTGAACACGTCCTGATGGCTCACCAACTGGGCTTCGATAAAGTCGTCCAGCTCATGGTAGGCCGGCTGCAGTGGCAATTGATTGACCCCCAGCTTGTACAGACCCAGCAGCTGCACCAGCATGCCGTTGAGGTGTGCAAACTCGAACTCGATCACGCCCTGCTCCGGCGCCTGCTGCTCTGCTGGCACGCGCGCCAGCCACTGCGCATGAGCCTGCATCAGCATGGTCAGGGAATTTTTCATGTCATGTACGGTGGAGGCGATCACCGTGGAAAAGTCGAGCGCCTGTTGCTCTTCGATCATTGGCCAAACGCCTTGCTTCGCAGCTTCTGGTAGCGCGGGTAGCGCGCATCGGTATCGGGCATCATCCCGACCATTTTCAGGCACGTCTGGCATTCCTCCAGAAGTGCCGCATCCGGATTGGCGTCCGCGCCATGCAGCAGCGACTGCGCCATGTTCAGGGCAATACTGATGTTCTTCGGTTGCATGGCGAGGGCTTTGCGGAACAATTCCCGAGCCTCGACCAGATTGCCCCCCTTGTAACTGCGCACGCCTTGTCGGTTGATGTCGGCCGCCGCATTGGAAGAACTGAGGATAGTCGGATCGTCGGTCAGCTTGGCAATGTTCTGCATCACCTTCGGATCGTCACCGTAGATTTCCGCACAGTTCTTCAACATCGACGCGCCGGCACTGGCCTGGCCGAGCATCTGCAACTGCTTGGCCACCAGCAAGGCGGCTTCAGGGCTCATGAACTGCTCCATGCCGTCCAGTCGCATCAACGCCTGCTCGGTGAGTTTCTCTGCGGTTTCCGCATCATTGAGCAACAGACTGGTGGCCTTCATCAGCCGCGCGCGAATCTGCAGGCCCGGGTCGGTGGGGTTTTCCTTGGCCACCGCGCTCAGGGTCTGGTTGATCTCCAGGCGAGTGCGCGTGTCCAGGCCCTTCTCACTGCCCTTGCTGATCAGCGCATGGGCCAGGCCCAGGTTGCTTTCCGGGTCCTTGAAGCGTGACTGCGCGCCCTGGGATACCGCCTGGCGATAGGCCCTGGATGCACTGTCAAAGTCCTCGTTGGCCATGGCCAGCTTGCCCAGCAGCGCCTGACGTCGAACCGCCAGGGGCGACAGCCGTACCGCCTCTTCCAGCACATGCTGGGCACGCTTGTTGTCGCCTTCGGCCACCAGCACTTCAGCCAGCCCGTCATAGAGCCCCGGCATCATCGGGAAGGCCTTCAGGGCCTTTTCGTACACCGCCTTGGCCTCACCTACCTGCCCACGCTTGAACAGCAGCCGCCCCAGCCCGACATAGGCCCACGGCAGTGGCCGGTCCGCCAGGATGCTGTTGTACAGGCGCTCCAGGGCCTCGTTCTGATGCATGTCACGCAAGGCATCCGCCCGATAGCGCAGGCACAGCGGGGCATAGCGTGGATCTTGCTTGCACAGGGCGATGCAGGCATTGAGCACCTCCACCGGCTTGCCCCGATCAAGGGCCTGGAGAATCGGCTTGAGCAGGGTCTTGCGCTGCTGCAGGCGCTCCAGGCGCTGAGCCAGGCCGGAGCGGTTGAAAGGTTTGGTCAGGTAGGCGTCGGGCTCGTGCTCCAGGGCGCTGAGCACCATGGCCTGGCTGCTCTCGGCGGTGACCATGAGAAACACGCTTTCATGGCTGATGAGCTTTTCCAGCATCAGGTCTTCCAGCACCTGCTGGCCGTTTTTCTTGCCGTCGCCCAGGTGATAGTCCTGGAGGATGAAGTCGTAGCGCTTCTGCGCGCACATGCGCAGGGCCTGCTCGCCGGTGTCGGCGGTGTCCACATCCTTGACGCCCAGCTCACGCAGCATCGAACGCACCGAACTGCGGAAGTCCGAGAAATCATCGACGATCAAAAAGCTCTTTTGGTGATACGCCAGCATCGAAGATTCCAGGCAAGTAAGAAGATCAGTCCATATACACAAGGACCCGCCGGCATCACAGCCGGTTTTGGCGCGCCGATCATAACTGCTGGCCACGGGCCATCAAGCACTTTCCCATAGGCCGCAATGCGCGTCGCCACCCGGGAACACAATTGTCCACTGAGGTTATCGGCCGGGTTTGGCATTCCCTTATAGAGTTCGACCAGCATTTGCCGCAAGAGGCCGCCAGCCTCGGCTTGAGTCTGAAAACACCCGCTGAAAATGCCTCTGCCGCGCGTTGATATCTTGGATTCTGAAACATCACCTGATAGCGTGCGCGCCTTACAACCTCGATCGTTTCTGTTGCACTGCCCGCGCCGCACACAAGGCCGGCCAATCGGCAAATGATCCATCCATCGCAGGCCTCACAAGCCTGCGACCCAGGTGTCGACGGATCGGCATGACAGCTGACGACGGCGTGTGCCGATCTGCCAGGCAGTGCATCTCGCGATGCGCAGGTCATTATCAAATGGAGTTAACGATGGCACATAACAGCAAAGCGATTACCGCAATTGAACTGGAACAGTTCATGGATCGCCTTGAGGCACAACAGCAGGAGCAGGAGAACGACACGCTGCTGAGCCAGTTGCAGGCACAACCGCTGCAAGCCGATTCCCTGGCCTCCATTGATCGCTTGCATGTGCTGTGGATGCAGGCCGGTGACCCGGCCGCGGCCAGGGCGGTGATCGACCAGGATGGCGAGGCCCTGTTGCAAGCCATGCAGCCGTCGGCCCGCGCCGAGCTGAAAATGAACCTGGCCATCCTGCGCCTGCGGGTTGCTCATTATCTCGACGACGTTCCGGCCCTTCTGGAAGTGCTCGAACAGCTCCAACAGATGGCAACCGCCCCCCTGGACTTCGACATCGAGCACTACCGCCGCTATCGGATCTTCGACGAACTGGAACAAGGCAGCGCTGAAGTCGCGCTGAAAACCATCGAAGTACGTTACACCCTGACCCTGATCAACCCCGCCCGGGCGCTGCTGCGAGCCTGGGATGCCGCCGACCAGCATCGACGTCGCGCCCGGGTCCTGGCCTTCCATGAACGTGATGAGGAAGCTCGCAATGCGGCGCTGGAGGCGGTCAACGCGGTACGCACCGCCGGCCCCGATCAGGACATCGATGAAGGCGACTGGCTGTGGCTGGGCAACTCGCTGATCGAGATCATCCCGCTGCGCCTGGCGCTGTTCGAACAGCCCATCGCCCAATTGACCGCTAATCTCTCCTTGCCCAAGCGCCGTGAGTGGGAAGTACGCACTGCGCGCCTTGCGGCCCGCGCCCTGCATGCCCAGGGCGACCTGGCCGGGGCCTTGAATATCCGCAACGCCGCAGCCCTGAGCCTGGACTCCGACGGTGGCAACAACTTCATCGAATATGAATTGCCCTGGCTGGTGGAAGCCGGTCGCATCGAAGAGGCCGGGCATCGAGCCTTCATCGATGTCTATGACCGGCAGACCGAGATCTGGCCGGCCACCGCGCGACTGATCCTCCATCGACTGCAAGATCCTGAAGACCGCAGCGCCTGGTGGCCGATCTGCGTGATGCGCGCCTGCATCAACCAAGAGGTGCTGCAGAGCTTTATCTCGGCCCTGCCGACCGTCGAGTCGATCGAGTCCGAAACCACGGCGTTGCTGGCAAGCCTCTATGCAGTCATGGACGAGCAACAATCCCTGGACCAGTTGTTTGCCGAAGCCCGGGCCGAAGCCCTGCGTCGCAGCCCTGAGCATCCCTGGATCAACCGCCTGGCCGCGGTGCACGATGCCGAGCGCGGTCTGATCGACGCTGCCAGCGAAGCCAGCCTGCTGCAGAACGCCATCCAGGCTGGCCGCATGCAGGACAACCGCAGTGCCTTTTCGCTGTTTGCCGCCCGGGTCGAAAGCCTTGGGGTGATCGAAACCCTGAAGCTGCCAAAACCGATCCTGGCCAGCGGCTTGCAAGCCTACAACTACGCCCTGACCATTGATGACCTGGTGGAGGCCGAGGCAGACAAGCTGCCGGCGGCAGCCCGAAACGAAGCCTACTCGCTGCTGTACGAAGCACAGCGGGACGCCTACGAGCAGGGCCAGGCGCACATGGAGCGCTACTTCGCCACCGGCAGCGGTCATCCGTACGATGCCTGCGCACACCTGTATTCCATGCTCTGCAACAACCTGGCGATCAACTACCGCTGCTACAACGAGCAGAACCGCTTCCAGGATGCCATTGACCTGCACCAGCGCGGCATCGCCGCCAGCTCGTTCGCCGAGCACTACAACGGCTTGCTCAGTGCCCGCATCCGTCTGGACGATCATGCCGGCATCGTCGAAGCCGCAGAGCAGCTGTGGCACTACTCGATGGAGTTCGGCTACAGCCGTCACGACCCGAATGACTACATGACCTCCGTGGTCTACGCCCTGTATTCGCTGGATCGTGACAGCGAGATTCTCATCTGGCTCGAACGCCTGCTCAAGTGGCAGCAAGAACAAGGTGTCAGCGACCAGCAACTGGACAGCTCGGCATTGTTCGCCCGGATCAAGGTGGCACGCTACCTGGCCCACGCCTACCCGGACAACGCCGACAGCCTCTGGCAACGCTATGAGCCCCTAGTACTGGAAATGAACGAAGTCTCGGTCATGTCCAGCGCGGTGGACTTCTTCAAAGCCCGTGGACGCACCGCCGAGGCCATCGACTACTGCGCCCGAACCCTGGCCCTGTGCAGTCCGGACGACGACTACGATGTGCAGTGCCGGTCCAGGACCGAACAGATCCTGCTGGAGCTCCAATCACCGGAGCAACCCGCCGGCAAGAAAAGCTGGTGGCAGATATGGAAGTAAATGTCGACCTGCGCACCTCCAGCTATGCCGCACGCAACCTGCTCAATGCCGATGAGCTGAAACGTGGCATCAGCCAGCGCAGCCAGGAGCGGACGGACGAGGGGCCGGTGCAGAGCTGGTTGCTGAATCATTTCTATCGACATCTGGCAGGCAACTTCGAACCCGCGCGGCGGATCCTGACCCAGGAAGAGGCTGCCGCGGCCATGGGCACCGACCTCTTGCCGGCCTGGGTGAGCGGGTATTTCAGCGCGGCCGCCAAGGCACAGGCCGAGGACGCCATGACGGCGACGGTCCCGCTGGTCTGGGTTGACCCTCAGGATCCGCAATTGCTGCACCAGGAAGCCCAGTTTGTGGAATTCCTGACTTCGCGCAAAGGCACGGCACTGGAAGGCAAGCTTGATCGCATCACTTGCCCGCAAGCCCTGGCATTGTGGGCGAAGGAACATGCACAGATGGCCGCCCGGGTCGACCAGGGCTGGCGCCAGAGTTCGGACCAAGCCCTGAGGGTTGCCGTGACCTGCGCCGAGCACACCTGGGTCGAGATGCGCCCGGATAGCCCGCTGCTGCGGGCCGAAATGGCCTTTGAAAGCTACGTGATGCGCCACTGCCTGGGGCAGTTCGCCAACCGCCGCGCCTTGACTGGCGGCTACGGCGAGCGCTATGCCGAAGCAGTGGAACAACAGGGCATGCGTGTGTTCAGTCTGCGTGATGCCCAGGGCCAACCCCACATCACCGTAAACCTGATCATCCAGGACGGCGGATCACTCACCGTGGAACAAGTCAAAGGCAAACAGAACCGACCGCCGGTCGAACGCTACTTCCAGGACCTGCTGCTGCTTCTCAACACCCTGGACACCGACTCACAGACACCGGCCGACTGTATCGCCATAGGTATCGTGCGTACCGAGGCCGGCTGGCTGCGTATCGAGGCCGTCAGCGATCCCGAGGCCCAAACTCGCCTGGTGGCCCGCTACCCGCAATTGTTCTCGCGGCTGGATGCGCCCTCAGCCATGGTCGAGTGGCTGGTGGCAGCCCGCCAGTCGGACCTGCTGCTCGAGGTCCCACCCCAGGCACCGTCGGTGAAGTACGCCACCCGCCACATTTTCAAAAAACACCCTGGGCACCCACAGCCGGCTGACAGCCCGCTCTTCGATACCGAAGGCGTCCCCTGGAAAGGCATGTCCTCTCCCCTGGCGGAGGAAATCACCGCCTGGCAGGCCAGGGAACGGTGAAGCCCAGATGATGACGATCATTGCACTGCTCATCGGCGCCTGGCTGGTCTGGCGCTACCTGCACCGCCAGCCGCCAACCTCCCTGGTGGTATTCACCCCCCGCAAACGCTGGGCACTGAGACTGGCCCAACCGATGGTCGATGCCACAGGGATGACCGGATTCTTCGACCCGGACACCACCCACTTCATGGATCAGGCAAGAGACTCCCTCAGAACACCGTTGCTGCATCAGATCGGTTTGCGCAACAACGCTACTGACGAAGATGTCAGCCGGCACCTGAACAGCACCCTGGAACAGCAGTGGTTTCGAGTCGATCTACACGGGCTGAGCGCCACCGACGACCCTCGCGCGGCCATGGCTTTTGCCTGTGTGCGCAGCGCCTTCTTTATCCGCTGTGCAATGCTGATGGGCTGGGTCGAACCCGAGATCGGGTGGCGAGTCATGTTGCTCAACGCCCAACGCGCCCAGGATTGCTTCAACAGCTGGGAGGACTTTGGCAGGGCCTTCATGCTCGGGCGTCAGCAGTGGGTAGCAGCGTTCAGGGCCGACGCCCTGGGAAAACAGTTCGATGAGGCAAGCCTGGAGCGCCTGCTGGCCCCTCAAGGCGGCAGCTGGGGTGAGCTCACCTGGCGAGGACTGCCTGCACTGTCTCCAACGGCAAGCTGAGCAGCGATGGAGAAATAACCTGGCGGCATGGGACGATTAAAGGCCAGAACAGTACAGCGAACGCTCAAATGCTCCGGCAGAGGGTTCAGCCATTTAAGTTGCATGCTAGATAGAACAAGTCAGACGACCTCACCGAACAAGCTCCAGGCACCCGCAATGCCTGGAGCTTTTTCATGCCAGACAGAAGCACAGGAGAACCCATGAACACCACTAGAATGCTGATGACCGTACCCATTTAGCACTGCTCAGACCTGCCCGACGGCAGATTATGGGCACTTGCTATCCTCGTCTTGATCCCCCGGACCGGTGAACTCATCAAGTCATGCTGGAGGCGTCCGACAACGTTATGAATCAACGACGTCCAACCCGGCACCGACAAGGAAACGGATAGCGGCACCTGCGCCAGGAAGCGGCACTGCACGACAGCAAGCCAATCTAGGGATGCGCAGGCGCCAACAAAAAAGCCCCGCTCGAGCATTGCTCGGCGGGGCTTTTTTTGCCCTGTCGGCCTGCCTGAGGTCACAAGAAGCTGACCTGCCAGGAAACGGGCGACAAGAGGCAGAACATATGGTGTCCCAGGGCAGGTTCGAACTGCCAACCTTCCCCTTAGGAGGGGGATGCTCTATCCAATTGAGCTACTGAGACAAGACAGCGGATGTCGGATACGCCACGGCGCAAACGACGGCGTGCATGTTAACGGCCGAGGCTGTATTTGTCATGTCATCCATAGGGCTTTTTGCACGAAGCAGCGCTAGCCCTCACCCTCTTTCCAAGACAGAGTCGTGCAAATTGCATCACTGCAAAAAGCCACCATTGCAAAATGCAACTTTCCCGTCACACAAAATCAATTTAACTTGTTGTTTTTAAAGACTTTATTAGCCATTACACTCTTGGCACGGGAGCTGCTTTGTCAGGGGTAAACACCACGGAGATGATGCCCATGACCAGCGCCCTGCTTATCTTGAATGCGGCAGCCATCGCCGTGCTGGTGGCCTTTCACTTTCAACCGGCAGATAACGCTGCCCCTACAGAATCCTCCACCGCCCACTACAGCCAGCGCCAGACACCGCAGTTAGCCGTAATGAACAGCCAGGTTCAGCCTGGAAAGGTGAACCAAGTAACCCAGGGATCGACCCCATCGCAACCCGCCCCCCTGCCCACCGAGAGCTGGGTATTTTGAGAAAGACCTCAGGAGCCACCTATGTCCACCCTAGCCAAAAGCCTGCTTGTCATGACAGTGCTCAGCGGTATCGCCGTGCTGGCGTTGCCTGACAATACCCTCGGGAATGTTCCACCGATCATTTTTGGCTCATGCCTGACTGTGTTCCTGCTGGCGCTATTCGCCGGGCGCAAGATCAAGTTCGATCCGGTACTGCGCTGACTCCCTGCTCACGCAATATGGCCAACAGCCCCACCAGAGTCACTTCCAGCGCACCCGAGTTGTCCAACCGCAGGACATGCTCCTCATCAAGCCAAGCTGCATTGGCGAACTGATCATTGCGCCTGAGGCGATGCTCGATCTCGTTCAGACTCTCCCGCGCTCGTCGCAGCAAACGACGACGCAAGACTTCTGTATCGACCGTCAGGACGATCGGAATCAGATCGGGATAACGTTCCCGCGCCTGGGGCAAATACCCCCTGGAACCGTTGACCAGGACATGGCGCCCCTGGGCCAGCCAGCTGTCGATCTCGACTGGAATGCCGTAGCCCAGGCCATTGGCCCGCCAGAACAGGGAGAAATCCCCTCGCAGCACCCTCTGCTCGAACTCCTCGGCAGTGACCTCCGTCGCCGCCTCGCCCACTGACTCGGCTGAACGGGTGATCACGCGCTTTGCAACATCACAGCCCAACACACTTAAAGGCTGTCTGGCGGCATCAATCAAGCTATCCTTGCCGGCCCCTGAAGGCCCCATCAGATAAATAAGTCTACCCGGCATGGAGCGCCGCCACGGACAGCACAACTAGTAAATCGGCCATTTGCCACTATCCTCTAACAGGCAGGGATCACACTACTCATCTGCATAGCATGCACCTTCGCCAGTGCACTGACACTCCCGTCGGATGGGAGAATGCAGCCAACGACGCGGGCCTGGCGATCTTTTCAAACCAGTCCGCATTTCTGATAATTGGTGCTGGCATAACGCCTTTATCCAGTTCAATATTTGTCACAGAATTGACGCCAATGATCTGGCAACTTTGAGGCATGATGCGGGCCTCTTAGCAATTCAGGTTGAACATTTGGCATTCAGGCTTGTCCTAAAAGACAGCCCGCGGCCAATTCCGAGAACCGCTCCCCTGAACTAACCGGTTAAATATATGCGCCCATTGAAACAGGCAATTTATTCCAGCCGTACGGCTGACAAGTTCGTCGTACGTCTACCCGACGGGATGCGTGAACGCATTGCCGAGGTGGCTCGCAATCATCACCGCAGCATGAACTCCGAAATCATCGCGCGCCTGGAACAGAGTCTTATTCAGGAAGGCGCCTTGGGTGAAGAGTTGAGCATGCGCCTGGACAGCCCCGAACTGTCCTTGCATGAACGCGAACTGCTTCAACGTTTCCGCCAACTTTCACATCGCCAGCAGAACGCTTTGGTTTCGCTGATCGCCCACGACGCCGAAATGGCCGCAGACGCCACCTGATTCCATCTTGCAAGCTCAAGCCAGCCTAGCCGCTGGCTTTTTTTTGCCTGCCATAAAGCACTGAAGCGCCATTAAGGCGCTTCACGGGCAAATCCGACATCAGGTTCCGCTCAGAGCAGGAAGATCGTCGCCAACCCCAGAAAGATGAAGAAGCCGCCGCTGTCGGTCATCGCAGTGATCATCACACTGGCACCCATTGCCGGATCGCGCCCCAGGCGCGCCAGGGTCATCGGGATCAGCACCCCCATAAGCGCTGCCAGCAGCAGGTTCAAGGTCATGGCGGCCGTCATCACCACCCCCAGCGACCAACTGCCATACAGCATGTAGGCCACCACACCGATCACACCGCCCCACACCAGGCCGTTGATCAAGGCCACGGCCAACTCCTTGCGCATCAGGCGCGATGTATTACCGGTACTGACCTGGTCCAGGGCCATTGCCCGGACAATCATGGTGATGGTCTGGTTGCCCGAGTTACCTCCAATGCCAGCAACGATCGGCATCAAGGCTGCCAGCGCCACCAGCTTTTCAATGGAACCCTCGAACAGACCGATCACCCGGGATGCCACAAAAGCGGTGATCAGGTTGATAGCCAGCCAAGCCCAACGGTTACGCAGGGATTTCCACACCGAAGCGAAGATGTCTTCTTCCTCGCGCAGACCGGCCATGTTGAGGACTTCGGTCTCACTCTCTTCACGAATCAGGTCAACCATTTCATCGATGGTCAAACGCCCGATCAGCTTGTCATTCTTGTCGACTACCGGAGCCGAAATCAGGTCGTAACGCTCAAATGCCTGGGCCGCATCGTAGGCGTCCTCATCCGGATGAAAGCTCACCGGATCGCTGGCCATGACGTCCGCGACCTTCTTCTCCGGATCGTTGACCAAAAGCCGCTTGATCGGCAGCACGCCCTTGAGCACGCCGTCGTAATCCACCACGAACAGTTTGTCGGTGTGGCCCGGCAGCTCCTTCAACCGACGCAAGTAACGCAACACCACTTCAAGACTGACATCCTCACGGATGGTCACCATCTCGAAGTCCATCAGCGCGCCGACCTGCTCCTCGTCGTAGGACAGCGCGGAGCGAACGCGCTCACGCTGCTGACCGTCAAGAGCCTCCATCAGCTCATGGACGACGTCTCGCGGCAGCTCGGGGGCCAAATCAGCAAGTTCGTCAGCGTCCATCTCCTTGGCAGCCGCCAGGAGCTCGTGATCGTCCATGTCGGCGATCAGGGTTTCACGTACGGAATCGGATACTTCGAGGAGAATATCGCCGTCGCGCTCAGCCTTGACCAACTGCCATACGGTCAGGCGCTCTTCCAGAGGCAAGGCTTCAAGGATATAGGCAACGTCGGCGGAGTGGAGGTCATCGAGCTTGCGTTGCAATTCGACGAGGTTCTGCCGATGGACCAGGTTCTCGACCCGGTCATGATGATGGCCTTCCTGACGGTGCGTCAGGTCTTCGACCACCCGCTGGCGCTGCAGCAGCTCAACAACTTGAGCGAGGCGGTCCTGCAGGCTTTCCTGCGTTTTCTTTACTTCTACTTCGGTCATAGGCGAACTCCACTCCCAGCAGAGGAGCACGCCGGAAGGATCAATCAGTCAGTTCATGATTGTGAAAACGGGATACTGAGTAACTACTGGGTAAGTCCATGGAGGTATTCCACAAGCCCCGGCGGGGCTGACGGGCGCAATGATACACCGCCTGACGCTTTTAAACGCTAAAAATCGCGGCAAGAACAAGCGCTTGCGGCACAAACCTGAGCAGCGCCCGAATCTATGAAACTGCGACGCCCTTGCGCAAAAAGAAAACACACGCCCGAAGAAAAAAGTCCGAAGGCAAGCGCCCAGACAGGCATTCGACTTCATCGGAACGAGGCCGTTCCAGTTGAGCGCATCAGAAGGAGAGATAAAGTAGAAAGCAAAAAGCCCGCATCTTTCGATGCGGGCTTCTTGATGTATGGTGCACTCGACAGGATTCGAACCTGTGACCGCTCGGTTCGTAGCCGAGTACTCTATCCAGCTGAGCTACGAGTGCATTTTGTGTTTTTAGACCAGACCACAACTGGTTGAAGCCAAGTTAACTGTATTACTACAACCAACTCTTAAATGGTGCACTCGACAGGATTCGAACCTGTGACCGCTCGGTTCGTAGCCGAGTACTCTATCCAGCTGAGCTACGAGTGCATTTGTTGCCGCGCATTATAGGCCGTTAAATCTTTTTGTAAAGCACTTTTTCTAGTAATTTCAACAACTTACAGAAGAAGCCAGATTACAACGTACTAAACAAATAATGGCGGAGAACGGGGGATTCGAACCCCCGACACCCTTTTGAGGTGTACTCCCTTAGCAGGGGAGCGCCTTCGGCCACTCGGCCAGCTCTCCGCAACACGGGGCGTATATTAACCAGCTTTCTCCCCGTTTGCAAACAAAAAAAACGATAAAAATTAATGGCTTGGTTCTTCGTCCTTCTCTTTCTTTATCCGCAGGTAGATTTCCTCACGGTGAACCGCCACTTCTTTGGGGGCGTTGACACCAATCCGCACTTGATTACCTTTGACGCCGAGCACGGTCACGGTGATTTCGCCATCACCAATGATCAGGCTTTCTGCACACCGACGAGTCAGAATCAGCATACCTTTCTCCTCACGCATTACATTTTCAGGGACAACAGTCTGCAAAAAAAAGGGTGTCGGCCTACAACCAGATCGGTAGCAGTCCTACACGCCTAAGTATTGACTAGCACGGGCAAAAGAACAGTTTTGCGCCCATGCCAATCAAAAACACAAAGGGCGCGGTCAGACCGCGCCCCTTTCAAACACCTATCACTCGCCCTGTCGGGCTGGAGCGTCAAGCTCGAACGCAGTGTGCAGTGCACGTACTGCCAACTCCAGGTACTTCTCTTCGATCACTACCGAAACCTTGATTTCGGAGGTGGAGATCATCTGGATGTTGATGCTCTCTTTAGCCAATGCTTCGAACATGCGGCTGGCAACACCCGCGTGGGAGCGCATGCCGACGCCAACGATCGAAACCTTGGCGATATCGGTATCCCCCACCACTTCCCGGGCACCGATTTCACGCGCGGTGTTTTCCAGCACGGTCTGGGCTGCCAGGTAGTCGTTGCGGTGCACGGTGAAGGTGAAATCGGTGGTGTTATCGTGCGAAACGTTCTGCACGATCATGTCGACTTCAATGTTCGCCGCGCTGATCGGGCCAAGAATCTTGAAGGCCACGCCAGGATTGTCTGGCACGCCACGGATAGTCAGCTTGGCTTCATCGCGATTGAAGGCGATGCCGGAAATGATCGGCTGTTCCATGGATTCCTCTTCATCAATAGTAATGAGGGTGCCCGGACCCTCCTGAAAGCTGTGCAACACGCGCAGCGGAACGTTGTACTTGCCAGCAAACTCGACCGCACGGATCTGCAACACCTTGGAACCGAGGCTGGCCATTTCCAGCATCTCTTCAAAGGTGATCTTGTCCAGGCGCTGAGCCTTGGGGACCACACGCGGGTCGGTGGTGTAGACGCCATCTACATCGGTGTAGATCTGGCACTCGTCAGCCTTCAAGGCCGCGGCCAGCGCTACGCCAGTGGTGTCGGAACCGCCACGCCCCAGGGTGGTGATGTTGCCGTGCTCGTCAACGCCCTGGAAACCGGCGACCACGACCACACGACCGGCTTTCAGATCGCCACGAATCTTCTGATCATCGATCTGCAGGATTCGCGCTTTATTGTGAGCGCTATCCGTGAGGATCCGTACCTGGTTACCGGTGTAGGAGACCGCCGGAATACCACGCTTGATCAGCGCCATCGCCAGCAAGGCAATGGTCACTTGCTCGCCGGTGGAAACAATCACATCCAGCTCACGGGGAACCGGTTTGTCTTCGCCGCTGATCTGCTTGGCCAGCTCGATCAGGCGGTTGGTTTCGCCACTCATCGCCGACAGCACAATCACCAGGTCGTCGCCGGCTTCGCGGAATTTCTTCACCTTGTCGGCGACTTGCTCGATCCGCTCGACAGAGCCGACCGAAGTGCCTCCAAATTTCTGTACGATCAAAGCCATTTTCTAAGCCGCCTCAGCCCGTAAAGGGGCGCCCGTTAATCAATCAAACTGCACAGCGAAGGACCCGCCACTAGACGACGGGCCCGGCTCGGCGCCTTAAATACCCTGCTCGACAAATGGCACGGTCAGGGCCAGTGCGGCATCCAGCGCAGCGGCATCAACACCACCGCCCTGGGCCATGTCTGGACGACCACCGCCCTTCCCGCCCACTGCCGCAGCGGCTTGTTTCATCAAATCACCGGCTTTGAGTTGGCCAGTCAGGTCCTTGGTCACACCGGCAACCAGTACGACCTTTTCCTCATGGACACTGCCGAGCAGGATCACTGCGCGGCCGAGTTTGTTTTTCAACTGATCCACCAGCGCCAGCAGCGCCTTGCCATCCTGGCCGTCGAGACGCGCAGCCAGGACTTTCACGCCCTTGACGTCCGCCGCTTGCGCAGACAAATCGTCACCGGCAGCGCTGGCCGCCTTGGCCTGCAACTGCTCGAGCTGCTTCTCCAGCAGGCGATTGCGCTCGAGCACTGCCGACAGCTTGTCGATCAGGTTGTCGCGGCTGCCCTTGACCAGGGACGCCGCTTCCTTGAGTTGTTCTTCCGCAGCATTCAGGTACGCCAGGGCCGCAGCACCGGTGACTGCCTCGATACGCCGCACGCCGGAGGCGACACCACCTTCGCTGGTGATTTTCAGCAGGCCGATGTCGCCGGTACGGTTGGCGTGGATGCCACCACACAGCTCCACCGAGAAATCACCACCCATGCTCAGTACGCGCACACTGTCACCGTACTTCTCGCCGAACAGCGCCATGGCGCCCTTCTTCTTGGCGGTGTCGATGTCGGTTTCTTCGGTTTCCACCGCGGTGTTCTTGCGGATCTCGGCGTTGACGATGTCTTCCAGCGCCTTGATCTGCTCGGGCTTGATCGCCTCGAAATGGCTGAAGTCGAAACGCAAGCGCTGACTGTCCACCAAGGAGCCTTTCTGCTGTACGTGATCGCCCAGTACCTGGCGCAATGCAGCGTGCAGCAAGTGCGTGGCCGAGTGGTTCAGCGAGGTGGCGTGACGCACGTCTGCGTCCACCTGGGTTTCAACCGGGGCGCCGATGGTCAGGCTGCCCTTGGCCAATACCCCGTGGTGCAGGAACGCGCCGCCCGTCTTGGTGGTGTCGCGCACATCAAACCGCGCATCACCGGCCTGCAAGAACCCGCAATCGCCGATCTGGCCACCGGATTCGGCATAGAACGGCGTCTGGTCGAGGACCACAACGCCTTCTTCGCCTTCGCTCAGCACGTCGACCGCTTGCCCTTCCTTATAGAGGGCAATCACTTTGGCCGAGCCGCTGGTGGCGTGATAGCCGGTGAACTCGGTGGCCACATCGACCTTGACCAGGCTGTTGTAGTCCATGCCGAAGGAACTGGCCGAGCGGGCCCGCACTCGCTGGGCTTCCATCTCGCGCTCGAAACCTTCCTCATCGAGGGTCAGGTTGCGCTCGCGGGCGATATCGCCGGTCAGGTCCATCGGGAAACCGTAGGTGTCGTACAGCTTGAACACCACGTCACCCGGTACCACAGAGCCCTTGAGTTCGGCCAGGTCCTGCTCGAGGATCTTCAGGCCCTGCTCCAGGGTCTTGGCGAACTGCTCTTCCTCGGCCTTGAGCACGCGCTCGATATGCGCCTGCTGGGATTTCAGCTCAGGGAAGGCATCACCCATCTCGGCCACCAGGGCCGCGACGATCTGGTAGAAGAAGCTGCCCTTGGCCCCCAGCTTGTTGCCATGACGGCAAGCGCGACGAATGATCCGGCGCAGCACGTAGCCGCGGCCTTCATTGGAAGGCAGCACACCGTCGGCAATCAGGAAACCGCAGGAACGGATATGGTCGGCCACCACTTTCAGCGAGGCCTGGGCATCGTTGCTGCACCCAATGGCCTTGGCCGATGCGCTCAGCAGGCTCTGGAACAGGTCGATTTCATAGTTCGAATGCACGTGCTGCAATACCGCACTGATCCGCTCCAGGCCCATGCCGGTGTCCACCGACGGCGCCGGCAACGGATGCAGCACACCATCGGCGGTACGGTTGAACTGCATGAACACGTTGTTCCAGATCTCGATGTAACGGTCGCCGTCCTCTTCCGGCGAGCCCGGTGGGCCACCCCAGATGTCGGCGCCGTGATCGTAGAAGATCTCGGTGCAAGGGCCGCACGGGCCGGTATCACCCATGGTCCAGAAGTTGTCGGAGGCGTAAGGCGCGCCTTTGTTGTCGCCGATGCGAACCATGCGTTCGGCCGGCACCCCGACCTCCTTGGTCCAGATGTCGTAGGCCTCGTCATCGCTGGCGTAGACAGTGACCCAGAGCTTTTCCTTGGGCAGGTTCAGCCACTGGTCGGAAGTCAGAAAGGTCCAGGCGAAGGTGATGGCGTCGCGCTTGAAATAGTCACCGAAGCTGAAGTTGCCCAGCATTTCGAAGAAGGTGTGGTGACGGGCGGTATAACCGACGTTTTCCAAGTCGTTGTGCTTGCCGCCGGCGCGAACGCACTTCTGGCTGCTGACAGCGCGGGTATAGGCGCGCTTTTCCTGGCCCAGGAAGCAGTCCTTGAACTGGTTCATCCCCGCGTTGGTGAACAGCAGGGTTGGATCATTGCCAGGGATCAAAGAGCTGGAGGCTACACGGGTGTGGCCTTGCTCTTCGAAGAAGCGAAGGAAGGCTTCACGGATTTCTGCGCTTTTCATTAGGTTCTTCCACGGAGACTGCGGCCAAAGGCCTGTGCGCAACGTCAACAGACGAAACGACGGCAAAGGGCCGCATTATATCGGCGTTAATCACTAGGTACAGCGTGTTTGTACGATACAAACAGTCAATTGGACGGAGAACACTGTCAGTTACGGGAAAACTCGGTAAAAGCACTCACCACTTGCTCGATTTGCCCACGATCCACGTCCAGATGAGTGACCAGGCGCAGCCGCGAGGCGGCGCTGAGCCTGATCCCGCGTTCGGCGGCAAACGCCTTGAGCGCCTCGGCCCGCTCGCCCATCTGCACATACACCATGTTGGTCTGCACCGGCTCGACGCTGTAGCCCGCCTGGCGCAACCCTTCTGCCAGCAGCTGGGCATTGGCATGGTCATCCGCCAGGCGCTGCACCTGATGATCCAGGGCATACAGCCCTGCCGCCGCCAAGCTACCGGCCTGGCGCATGCCGCCACCGACCATCTTGCGCAGGCGCCGCGCCTTGCCGATCAACTCGCCAGAGCCACACAGCACCGAACCCACCGGCGCGCCGAGCCCCTTGGACAGGCACACCGAGACCGAATCGAAATGCTCGGTAATCATCCGGGCATCCACCCCCAGCTTGACCGCCGCGTTGTACAACCGCGCGCCATCCAAGTGCAGGGCCAGGCCGCGTTCAGCGGTAAAGGCCCGCGCCCGGGCCAGGTAGGTCAGCGGCAACACTTTGCCCTGCATGGTGTTTTCCAGGGCCAGCAAGCGCGTGCGGGCGAAATGGAAGTCGTCGGGCTTGATCGCCTCTGCCACCTGGGCCAGGTCCAGGGAACCATCCGCCTGGACTTCCAGCGGCTGCGGCTGGATCGATCCCAGTACCGCTGCACCGCCCCCTTCGTACTTATAGGTATGGGCCTGCTGCCCGACGATGTATTCGTCGCCACGGGCGCAATGAGCCATCAGCGCCAACAGATTGCTCATGGTGCCGGAAGGGACGAACAGAGCCTCGGTAAAGCCCAGACGCTGCGCCAGTTCGGCTTCCAGCTGATTGACCGTCGGATCTTCACCGTACACATCGTCCCCCGTGCGAGCACTGGCCATGGCATCGAGCATGCCTGGGGTGGGCTGGGTCACGGTGTCACTACGAAGATCGATCACGCTCATCACATCTGGCCTCGGCTGCGGGACCGGCAAGGTCCGCGGTAGACAGGGGAATTCCCTTGGGAAACGAATTACTGCCGTCGCATGCCCCATAAATCAAGCAACAACTGTAGGAAACCCTGCAGCAAACTGGAAAAAATCCGATGAAAATTATCCAAAAGGCGCGATGCACCTGCGCTCAAACTGTGTTAAAAACTCACCGCCCGCGGAAAATCCGCAGGCATACGTTCTCAGGGCGGGGTGTAATTCCCCACCGGCGGTAATTGCGCGCAATGCGCATAGCCCGCGAGCGCTTGGCGATACCTGCGGCTTGACTGCAGGTGACGGCAAGGTCAGCAGACCCGGTGTGATTCCGGGGCCGACGGTCATAGTCCGGATGAAGAGAGAACGGGATTGGCACCAAAGGGCCGTGGCCGGCAGTCGTGGGAGATCCACGTCCGTCCTGCGCGCACCCTTAAATCCCATTCGATTCATATACGCCCTGTTTTTCACACAAACAGGAGTCAGAACAGATGCAACCCACTGCAATCGACAGCAAAAGCAAACACCACCCCAACGAGCGCGTCGCCTTTATCCAGGCCTGCTGGCACAAGGAAATCGTCGATCAGAGCCGTCAAGGCTTCGTCACTGAAATGCTCGCCCAGGGTTACCAGGAAAGCGATATCGACTTCTTCGAAGTGGGCGGCGCCTTCGAAATCCCCCTGCACGCCAAGCTGCTGGCCAAGTCCGGTCGCTACACCGGTATCGTCGCGGCCGGCCTGGTGGTGGACGGCGGCATCTACCGCCATGAGTTCGTCGCCCAATCGGTGATCAGCGGCCTGATGCAAGTGCAGCTGGAAACCGAAGTGCCGGTGTTCTCCGTGGTGCTGACCCCGCATCACTTCCATGCGGGCGATGAACACCAGAAGTTCTTCTTCGAGCACTTTGTGCACAAGGGCCAGGAAGCGGCGAAAACCTGCGCCGACACCCTGCAGAAGACTCGCGCCTTACGCCGCAACGAGCAGCGTGCGGTCGCGATTTAAGCGCTGAAGCAAGATTCCCCTGCCTGACAGGGGAATCCTGCCGCTGCAAACTCAGGCCAGGCCGTCGGCCGTGGTCGGCACGATCAGGATCCCCGCGCGCAAGCCATTCTTCACCTTGGGATTGGGAAAAATGATCCGCGCCCCCTCTTCCTCGATCACCCAACGGGTCTGGGCGATGTCCTCGGCCAGCAAGTAGCCCACTTCCAACTCGGAAAAGTTTTCGATGTCCGCCGGCAGATGCAGGTGGAAGCTGTCACTGTGCTTGATGACTTCCCGAGCCACGCTGAACAGCTTCAGCCCTTCGAGGCTGTCCTGCTCGGCCGGCGGCTCGGTACCATCGATGATCTGCTTGAGACGGGTTTCCAGGCGCTCGACATTGACCCCCTGGTTCTGCCCGAAAGGCCGCGCCTTGCCCAGCTCAAGGGTAAAAGCCTCGGCCCCCAGCTGATCATAGGTATAGGCACTGAAGACGATCGACGGCTTGTTCTGCAGCAGCACCGCTTCCATGCCGGCTGCCCGCAGGCGGGCCAGTTCACGACGCGAATGCTGGCGCCCGTGTTTCCAGGGGTACAGGGCGAACTGCTCGATCTTCGAACCACGGATTGCCGTATGCAGGTCGTAGTGCAACCGCTGACGATCCGCCAGGCTGAAAAAACTCGCCGCCAGGCGCTCCAGTTCACAGGCCCGCAGCGCTTCGGCGCCGCTGCTTGATTCATGCCGGCCGTTGAACAGCCGGTTGACGTCCTGCTCGACGAAACGCTCGCCGCGGCGCATGGCCTCGGGGTTGCCGAACAGGAACAGGATACGTGCGCGGGGCTTGAGATCACCCCGGGCAATGTCATGCAACAGACGGTCGAGCAGCTCGATGGGAGCCGTCTCATTGCCATGGATTCCCGCTGACAGCAGCAGGTCCAGGCCGTTATCGCGAGCCTCGGGCGGCCGCACTTCCAGCGCACCCTCGCTCAGCCAGCGCATGCGCACGCCGTCGACAGTCAGTTGAGTCTTCTCTGCCGGTTCGCGGCCGGCGAGGGTCAGTTCAAGCAGTTTGCCGAGGGCGAGCATAGCGCGGCTTCCTTAGTGAGCGTGGCCGCAGTCAGGGCCGTGCACGTGATCTTCGTCACCGGCGTCGGCCGGCTCCATTTCCAGTTGCAGGCTGACCAGGTTGGTCGCCAGTGGGCGCAGCAGCAGGCTGGCGTATTCCGCGTCACCCTCCTCCACGTCCACGCCGATCAGCAGTTGGCCGCGGCCGTCCTGCTGGATCCACACTTCCTTGCCCTGCCACAGCACGGCGAAGCGGGTGCAGGAAGTTTCCAGCTGAGTGCCGTCGGTGTCTTCAAGGATCAGCTGCAGGGTATCGCTCATGGGTCAGTTCTCATCTGGGGTGAAGCTGCGCGCCCGGTATCGCCGGGCGCGGGCTTTCAATTGATCTGGAAGGGATAAACCGCGCCCAGTTTAAGGATCTGGGTCAGTTCATCCAGTGCCGTCCGGCACTCAAGCAGCAACTGCGGGTCCACCAGGTCACTTTCGCTGAGGCGGTCACGGTAGTGCTTGCCGACCCACTGGGTCAGGGTGTCGTACAACGGCGCGGTCATGATAACCCCGGGATTGACCGCGGCCAGCTCAGTTTCATTGAGCGCCACGCGCAAGCGCAGGCATGCCGGGCCACCGCCATTTTGCATGCTCTGCTTGAGGTCGAAGACCTTCACCTCACGAATCAGGCCACCGGAGCTGGTGAGGCCTTGCAGGTATTGCCAGACTCGTTCGTTGCCCCGGCACTCTTCCGGCACGATCAACAGCATCGAGCCGTCGGCACGGGACAGCAGCTGGCTGTTGAACAGGTAGGAGCGCACAGCGTCTTCCACTGTCACCTGCGAGCGCGGCACGCAGATCGACTGGAAGTTGCCGCCGCGCTTGCCCAGCTTGCCTTGCAGCTCGGCAAGCATCTTCTCGGTCTCGAGGAAGGCGTCCTCGTGATAGAACAGCACCTCGCCATTGCCCACCGCGATCACGTCGTTATGGAACACGCCCTGGTCGATCACCGAAGGGTTCTGCTGGGCATAGACCACGCCCTCCTCGCTCAGGCCATGCAGCCGAGCCACCGCCTGGGAAGCTTCCAGGGTCTGGCGCGCCGGGTATTTCTGCGGCGCCGGGTAGCGAGTATCGAAAGCACTGCGACCGAAGACGAAAAACTCCACGCCGGCCTCGCCATAGTCACGGCAGAAGCGTGTGTGGTTGGCCGCACCTTCATCGCCGAACTGCGCCACCGCCGGCAAGGCCGCGTGATGAGCGAAGTGCTTCTGGTCGGCGAACATCGCCCCCAGCACACGGCTGGTGGTCGGGTGCTCGATGCTGCGGTGGTACTTGCAGTTGAGATTGGCAGCTGTGAAATGCACGCGGCCGTCGGCGGTGTCGGCACTCGGACTGACCGTGGCGGCGTTGGCCACCCACATGCTCGAAGCCGAGCAACTGGCAACCAGCAATGGCATCGCCTGCTTGGCGGCTTGCTGGATGACTTGGGCGTCTGTTCCGGCAAAACCCAGGTTGCGCAGGGCGGCCACGTCCGGGCGCTCTTGCGGGGCGAGCACGCCTTGCTGGAAGCCCATTTCCATCAGCGCTTTCATTTTCGCCAGGCCTTGCAGCGCCGCTTCCCTGGGATTGGAGCCTTGCTGGCTGTTGCTCTGGGAGGCGACGTTGCCGTAGGACAAACCGCCATAGTTATGGGTCGGCCCCACTAGCCCGTCAAAATTGACTTCATAGGATTTCATCAGCGAGGCTCCACGAATCTGTTGTTATCGGCATCAGTTTCCACACATCGCGAGCGCGTAGCGCTCGACCGCCGGCAACCGCCCCCCAAGGGAGCTGGCCTGCCGGCAATGAGACCCAAAGGGCCTCCCCGCACACTCAAATCAGGACAGGCGCACGCCCGGCGTCAGCGCCGCGGGCAATACCAGACTCGGGGTTTCCAGGGACGCCACCGGGTACGCGCAATAATCCGCCGCGTAATAGGCACTGGCCCGATGGTTGCCCGAGGCCCCCACGCCACCGAATGGCGCGCTGCTGGCGGCACCGGTCAACTGCTTGTTCCAGTTGACGATGCCGGCACGGCTCTCCAGCCAGAACTGCTGATAGCGTTCGGCGGAATCCGACAACAGGCCGGCGGCCAGGCCGTATTGGGTGTTGTTGGCCTCGGCGATCGCGCCATCGAAATCAGCGTAGCGAATCACCTGCAGCAAGGGTCCGAACAACTCTTCATCCGGGCGCTCGGCCACCGCCGTGACATCCAGGATGCCCGGGGTCAGCAAGGCCGCCTGGGCCTGGGGCTGGGTCATTTCCAGCAAGGCCACGGCGCCGTTGGCCAGCAATTGTTGCTGGGCGTCCATCAATGCCCGGGCGGCGCCCAGGGAAATCACCGAGCCCATGAACGGTGCAGGCTGCTGATCAAACGCGCCCACGTCGAGGGTCGCGCTGACCGCCACCAGGCGCGCCAGCAACCCATCACCCCAGGCGCCTTGCGGCACCAGCAGGCGACGAGCGCAGGTGCAACGCTGGCCAGCGGAGATAAAGGCTGACTGGATGATGGTGTACACCGCAGCGTCCAGGTCGGCGACCTGCTCCACCACCAGTGGATTGTTGCCGCCCATTTCCAGGGCCAGGATCTTGTCCGGGCGCCCGGAGAACTGCTGATGCAGATGGTTGCCGGTACGGCTCGAACCGGTGAAGAACAGACCGTCGATCCCCGGATTGGCCGCCAGGGCGATACCGGTTTCCCGAGCACCTTGCAGCAGGTTCAGCACGCCTGCCGGCAGTCCGGCCTCGATCCAGCACTGCACCGTCAGCTCGGCGACTTTCGGCGTCAGCTCGCTGGGCTTGAACAGCACGCTGTTACCGGCCAGCAGCGCCGGCACGATATGCCCATTGGGCAGGTGGCCGGGGAAGTTGTAGGGGCCGAACACCGCCACCACGCCATGGGGCTTGTGCCGCAGCACTGCCGTCGCATCGCCCAGCGGGCCACTCTTCTCGCCGGTGCGTTCACGGTAGCTCTGCACCGAGATGGCGATCTTGTTGACCATGCTGGTGACTTCGGTGGCGGCTTCCCACAAGGGCTTGCCGGTTTCCTCACCGATGCAGCGGGCCAGTTCGTCGGCTCGGCCTTTCAGGCTGGCGGCAAAGGCTTCGAGCACGCTGATGCGTTCCTCCAGGGAACGCTTGGCCCAGGCCGGGAACGCCTGGCGGGCTGCCTGCACGGCACTCTCGACTTGCGTGGCAGTGGCGCCGTTACCGGACCAGATGACCGCCTGGGTCACCGGATTGACCGAGGTAAAGGCCTCGCCCTGGCCAGCCAGCCATTGGCCGGCGATGTACAGCGTGCTCATTATTTCGACTCCCGGGAAGCAGACAGCGGAACCGCGCGGACCTGGTCGCCGGCGTTGAGTTGCAGGCGCTTGGCGGTCAACGGATCGACCACCAGGGTACCCGCGGCAAAGCGTGCCGGCGCCGCGGTGATGCGGCAGTCCTCGCGTTTACGGTTGTGGATCAGGAACGGCGTGGCGTCGTCGCCCGGTGTGCCGATCGCCAGCACCAGCGCCTGGCTGTCGCGCACCGCGCGGATCTTGCTGGTCTCGCACTCCACCGCCGGGCCGGCGTCGAAGATGTCGACGTAGCCTTGATAGCTGAAGCCTTCGCTCTTGAGCATGGCCAGGGCCGGCTCGGTATCGGTGTGGACCTGGGCAATGACGTTGCGTGCATCCTCGGAAAGGAAGCAGGTGTAAAGCGGGAACTTGGGCATCAGCTCGGCGATGAAGGCCTTGTTGCCGACACCGGTGAGGTAGTCCGCCTGGCTGAACTCCATCTTGAAGAAGTGTCGGCCCAGGCTTTCCCAGAACGGCGAACGACCGTTTTCATCGGACATGCCACGCATTTCGGCAATGATCTTGTTGCCGAACAGTTGCGGGAACTCGGCGATGAACAGCATCCGCGCCTTGGCCAGCATGCGGCCATTGAGGCCATTGCGGTAATCGGCATGCAGGAACAGCGAACACAGCTCGGACTTGCCGGTCAGGTCGTTGGCCAGGAACAGCGTCGGGATCTCGCGGTAGATGTTCAGCTCCTGGGAAGCGCTGACCGTCAGCCCCACCCGGAAGTTGTACCAGGGTTCGCGCAAGCCGACAGCCCCGGCAATCGCGGAAATGCCCACCACCCGGCCATTGTCGTCTTCCAGCACGAACAGGTAGTCCGCGTCGCCGCGCTCGGCTTCGCCGCGAAAGGTCTTTTCCGCCCAGCCAACCCGGTGGGTCAGGCGCTCTTCGTTGGCCGGCAAGGTGGTCAGGCCGGTGCCGGTGCTGCGGGCCAGGTCGATCAGCGCGGGTAAATCGCTGCTGCGTACGGGACGAACGATCATGCTATCTCCTCAGACGAAGGCCGCTGACGGCCCCCGCGAAACTCGCTGTTTCCAGGCTTGCTTTCCAGTCAGTGGAAGCAGGCGTTAAACCGCCACCAGGCGCACACTGGCACCCTCGCCGACGCCCAGGGCTTCGGCCGCCTCCAGGTCCAGGGTCACCGGCTTGCCGGGCGCGTAGTCCAGCTCCAGCAGCACTGCACGGTAATCCTGCAACTGGCCGTTGGACACCAGGTACTGGCGCCCGCCGCCCTTGGTCGCCTCGCCAATTTTCACCGGCACTACGCGGCTCTGGGCAATCGAGCGAATCCCCGTGACGCGCGCATGCAGGGTCGGGCCACCGTCGAAAATGTCGATGTAGTGATCGGTTTCAAAACCTTCGCGCATCAGGATGTCGAAGGTGATCTGCGCCCGCGGATGCACCTGGCCCATGGCTTCCTGGGCTGCGTCCGGCAGCAACGGCACGTAGATCGGGTAATGGGGCATCAGCTCGGCGAGGAAGGTCCGGCTCTTCAGCCCGCACAGGCGTTCGGCCTCGGCGTAGTTGAGGTCGAAGAAGTTGCGACCGATGGCGTCCCAGAACGGCGAGTCGCCGTGTTCGTCGCTGTAGCCGACGATCTCGGTCACCACCGAGTCGGCGAAGCGCTCCGGGTGGCTGGCGACAAACAGCAGGCGGCCCCGGGAGTTGAGCTCGGACCAGGGCGAACCCACCAGCTCCGGAACCACGTAGAAGCTGGTCAGCAGGCTGTTGCCGGTGAGGTCATGGCACTGCGACAGGACGTGGATCTTGTTGTGGATCTTCAGCTCGCGGGAGGCATGGACGAAGGTTTCATTGCGAAAGCTGTAGAAAGGTTCGGAATAGCCCGCCGAAGCGACAATCGCCGAGCAGCCCACCAGCTTGCCGCTGGCACTGTCTTCGAGGACGAAGAAATAGCTTTCCTCGCCATTGAAGCTCACCTCAGCGGCAAACGAAGCTTCGCTGGCGGCGATCTTGTCGCTCAGGCGGTCCACATCATCCGGCAAGGAGGTGACACCGATCGGGCTGTCTGCAGCCAGACGCTGTACCTCGCCCAGATCAGCCATTTGCGCGGGGCGCATCACCAGCATGGTGTCACTCCTTACTCTAAAACAGGTCGGAAACCGTCCGACTCAGGGAAAAAAATGCCGGGACAACCCGGCACAGGAATTAGGCTCGACGCCGGCCGTCAGAGGCCGGCACCGAGGGGTACCGCCGCCTGGATCAGGCTTGAGTCAGTTTTGCCACGGCACGCTCGAAGCGCTCCAGGCCCTGGTCGATATCGGCATCCTCGACCACCAGGCTCGGGGCGAAGCGCACCACGTCAGGACCGGCCTGCAGAATCATCAGGCCTTCTTTCTCGGCCGCGTTGAACACGTCCTTGGCCTTGCCTTTCCAGGCCTCGCTGAGCACGCAACCGAGCAGCAGGCCCAGGCCACGGACTTCGCTGAACAGGCCGTACTTCTCACCGATCTGCAACAGACGGGTCTTGAAGCGGTCGTGCTTGGCCTTGACGCCATTCAGCACCTCAGGGGTGTTGATCACATCGATCACCGCCTCGGCCACCGCACAGGCCAGCGGGTTGCCGCCGTAGGTGGTGCCGTGGGTGCCAACCACCAGGTGCTTGGCCAGCGCTTCGGTGGTCAGCATGGCGGCAATCGGGAAGCCGCCGCCCAGGCTCTTGGCGCTGGTGAGGATGTCCGGAGTCACACCGTAATGCTGGTAGGCAAACAGCTCGCCGCAGCGGCCCATGCCGGTCTGCACTTCGTCGAACACCAGCAGCGCATTGTGCTGGTCGCACAGCTCGCGGGCGCCTTGCAGGTAGGCCAGCTCGGCCGGCAGTACGCCGCCTTCACCCTGGATCGGCTCCAGCACCACAGCGCAGGTCTTGTCGGACACTGCAGCCTTGAGGGCCGCCAGATCGTTGTAGGGAACGTGGGTGATGCCGGTGATCTTCGGACCAAAACCATCGGAATACTTGGACTGGCCGCCCACGTTCACGGTGAACAGGGTACGGCCGTGGAAGCTGTTGAGGGCGGCAATGATTTCGTACTTCTCGGCGCCGAAACGGTCATGAGCCACGCGACGGGCCAGCTTGAAGGCGGCCTCGTTGGCTTCTGCACCGGAATTGCAGAAGAAGGCGCGTTCGGCGAAAGTCGCGTCGATCAGCTTGTGGGCCAGGCGCAGGGCCGGCTCGTTGGTGAAGACGTTGGAAACATGCCACAGCTTGCCCGCCTGCTCGGTCAGCGCACCGACCAGCGCCGGATGGGCATGGCCCAATACGTTGACCGCGATGCCGCCGGCAAAGTCGATCAGCTCCCGCCCCGATTGATCCCAGACTCGAGACCCCGCGCCACGCACAGGAATGAAAGCCGCAGGTGCGTAGTTGGGAACCATCACCTGGTCGAAATCGGCGCGTTGCACCGGAGCTTGCTCAACGGACATCGGAGTCTCCTGAAGAGGAACACCCGCCGGAAACTGGCGAGCGATGGAGGGATTGTAAGGACAGTTTTGTGCCCGGCCTTGTCGCCAAGCGACAACTTCTTATAGCGCCAACCCCGGTTTCAAGCGGGTTTATGGCAATGCGACAAATAGCGTCGCAAAGGCGCAGTTTAAACTGCGCACCGCTCCAGCGGCAGGTTTGCCGGGAATTTGATTGCATGAATGATCTGGATAGTTATGAGCTGTGGCAAAGGCTGCACCTCGCCCGCCAGCCACCGACCAACAGCCGAGCCGTGCCCCTACCACAGGCAACACCGAAACCTGCAAGCCGCCGGAAAGCACTAGCGCCTCAGCCAGGATGCGACTCACATCGAAGGAATGTCGGCGCCCATGGCCGCGAGCTCATGCAAGGCTGGCGAGAAATAGAACAGCGGAGCCTGGCCGACAGGCCACCGGCCATCAACCGCGCTCGGCAGGCACCGAGGACAGCTCGAACGGACTGCTGCTGCGCCGCTGGTTGCGGTCTTCACGAGGAGTGGCGCCAAAGAAGTTGCGGTAGGCGCTGGAGAAGTGCGGCCCCGAGGAGAAGCCACAGGAAAGGCCGATCTGGATGATCGACTTGCTGGTCTGCATCAACATCTGCCGGGCCTTGTTCAGGCGCAGCTCCAGGTAGTACTGGCTGGGCACGCGATTCAGGTACTGCTTGAAGATCCGCTCCAGCTGTCGTCGCGAAACGCACACATGCTGGGCGATTTCGTCGGTGGTCAGCGGCTCCTCGATGTTCGCCTCCATCAACAGCACGGCCTGGGTCAGCTTCGGATGACTGGAGCCCAGGCGATTCTGCAACGGAATGCGCTGGCGCTCGCCGCCCTCGCGAATGCGCTCCACCACCAGCTCCTCGGAGACGGCACCGGCAAGCTCGGCGCCATGATCCCGAGCCAGCACCGCCAGCAACAGGTCCAGGACCGACATGCCGCCACAGGCTGTCAGGCGATCACGGTCCCAATCGAACAGGTGGCTGGTGGCTATGACCTTGGGAAAGCGCTCGGCAAAATCATCCTGCCAACGCCAATGCACTGCCGCCCGGTAACCATCAAGCAAACCCAGCTGGGCCAAGGGGTATACCCCGGCGGACAGGCCGCCGATCACACAACCGGCACGCACCAGTTGCTTGAGGGCAGCGCTCAGGCCGGAGCTCATCGGCGCCGGCGGCTCATCCGCCAGCAGGAAGAGCTTCTGGCACCCCTCGAGCTTGCCCGCCCAAGGCTCGCCCGGCAGTTGCCAGGCTCCGGGCTCCGCTGCCTCGGCCTGGAGAAAGGCCAGTTCGTAGACCACTTCCGGGTGCACCCGCTGAGCAACGCGCAAGGCCTCCTCGGCCAGCGCCAGCGTCAAGGCTTTAGTGCTGGGCCAAATCAGGAAACCAATTCGATGGGCAGTCATGGCGGGCAATCCGAAACAAAAACAGTGTGAGAGGCCAAGGGCGGCAGCCACCAAATTAGACCATCTGGCGCGCGGTGCGCAGCATGACCTAATTTGGTGCACAACGGGAGCTATTACTTGAGGCTGCCCGAGAGGAATTGTTGCAAGCGTTCTGATTGCGGGTTGACCAGCACTTCCCGCGGGTTGCCACTCTCTTCCACCACGCCCTTGTGCAGGAACACCAGCTGGTTGGAAACCTCACGGGCAAAGCCCATTTCGTGCGTCACCACCACCATGGTCCGGCCCTCCTGGGCCAGGGCCTGCATGACCTTCAGCACGTCGCCCACCAGCTCCGGATCAAGGGCCGAGGTCGGCTCGTCGAACAGCATGACTTCAGGTTCCATGGCCAGGGCCCGGGCAATCGCCACGCGCTGCTGCTCGCCACCGGACATGTGCCCCGGGTAGGCATCCTTGCGATGGGCCACGCCGACCTTGGCCAGGTAGTGCTCGGCCTTTTCACGGGCTTCAGACTTGGACACGCCCAGCACATGGACCGGCGCCTCCATGATGTTTTCAATCGCGGTCATGTGCGACCACAGGTTGAAATGCTGGAACACCATCGACAGGCGCGAGCGCATGCGCTGCAACTGCTTGGGATCGGCAGCCTTCAGAGCACCGTCCTTGTTGGGCACCAGCTTCAACTCTTCGTTGTTCAGCAGGATCTTGCCGGCATGAGGCTGCTCCAGCAGGTTGATGCAGCGCAGGAAGGTACTTTTGCCGGAGCCACTGGAGCCGATGATGCTGATCACATCGCCAGCCGCGGCCTTCAGGGACACGCCCTTGAGCACTTCATGACTGCCATAGCGCTTATGCAGGTCCTGGACTTCAAGTTTGTACATGCGGTCGGTTCTCACAAAAACAGTCAGTCGTTGAGCAAGCGCCCGTGACGCAGCGCTTCGCGCCCCGCCACCTTGGCCAGCCAGAAACCGGGTTGGGCATAACGCAGCCGCTCAACGGCGAACAACACGCCGCTGGTGCCAGCACACACCGTACTGACCCGATCGGATAGAGGATCAATCACTTCAAAAACCGGCTCGCCCACTTCGACCCAGCTACCGGCTGGACGCAGAAAGCTCACCACGCCGGGATGGGGCGCATACAGCAGTTGCGTACCTTCGAAGGGCATGCCTTCGCAGGCTTCACGCCCGGGCGCCGGCCACTCGCCGGCAATCAGCCCCTGCTCGGCCAGAAACGCCAGGATGCCTTCGGCATGGGCCTCGGCCTGAGGGCGGCCAGTGTCAGCCTGGCCGCCCAACTCAAGGGTGGTCGCCAGGCAAGCCAAGGGGATCTGCGCCTCGGGGAACTGTCGCGACAGGCGCAGCCAAGGCAGTGAACAGGCCTCGTCGAACGAACTGCCGCCGGAATCTTCCGCCAGCAGGCCAACCCGGACATCCAGGTGCGCCGCCAGGGAACGCCACTGCGGCCAGTGCTGCGGCAAGGCATACATGTGCAGGGCCGCTTCGGCATCGCAATGCAGGTCCAGCACCACATCAGCGGTGCAGGCATGCCCCAGGAGCACACGTTGCAGGCCCTGCAACTGACTGGACGCCGGAGGCAGCTCGGCCAACACCTCGGCCATGGCCTGGCGGACCAGGCGCACATTGGCGTGCGGATCATCCCCCAGGCGCCCTTCCAGGCGCCGGCCAACCGGCTCGCTCAACTCGACGAAGTCACGGTTGAAGTTCTTGCCGCTGCCAGCCTCGAAACGCCCCTGGTGATTGCCTTGCAGCAACTGCCCCAGGCCCAGCGGGTTGGCCACCGGCACCAGCTCGATGACGCCGTTGAGGAGGCCCTGGGCTTCCAGCTCGGCCAGGCGCTTCTTCAGCTCCCAGGCGGTGCGCATGCCGGGCAGTTCGTCAGCGTGCAGGCTGGCCTGGATATAGGCCTTGCGCTCGCCGCTGCCGAAACGGAACACCGAGATGCTGCGCTCGCTGCCCAGGTGATTCCAGGGCAATGGATGATCAATACGTTGCATGTCAGTGCTTCCGCGGCGCCAGGTAACGCAGCCAGCGGCCTTCGGCCAGCTTGAACAGGCGCACCAGGATAAAGGTCAGGCACAGGTAGAACACGCCGGCAGTGATGTAGGCCTCGAACGGCAGGTAGTACTGCGCGTTCACCGTACGTGCAGCACCGGTGATGTCGATCAAGGTGACGATGGACGCCAGACTGGTGGTCTGCAGCATCATGATCACTTCGTTGCTGTACTGCGGCAGCGCCCGGCGCAGGGCCGATGGCAGGAGAATCCGGCAGTACATCTTGTAGCGCGACATGCCCATGGCCTTGGCCGCCTCGATCTCGCCATTGGGCGTGGCCTTGAGGCTGCCGGCGATGATTTCAGCGGTGTAGGCGCTGGTGTTGACGGCAAAGGCCAGGCAAGCACAGAAGGTCGCGCTGGACAGCCATGGCCAGAGGAAACTCTCGCGCACCGCTTCGAACTGGGCCAGGCCGTAGTAGATCAGGAACAACTGCACCAGCATCGGCGTGCCGCGGATCACGTAGGTGTAGAGCCACGCCGTCATGTTCACCAATGGCTGCTTGGAAACCCGCATCAGACCCAGAGGCAAGGCCACCAGCAAGCCGAAGAACAGCGATAGCGCCAGCAGCTTGAGGGTGGTCATCAGGCCGCTGAAATACAGCGGCAAGGCGTCATAGATGACGTTGTAGTCGAAGATCATAGATCAGCCGCCCTTACGCCTACCGAGTAGCGCTTCTCAAGGTGACGCAATGCCAGCAGCGAGACACTGGTGATCACCAGGTACATGGCCGCCACTGCGAGGAAGAAGGTGAAAGGCTCGCGGGTGGCATCTGCCGCCTGCTTGGCCTTGAACATCATGTCTTGCAGGCCCACCACGGAAATCAGCGCGGTGGCCTTGGTCAGCACCAGCCAGTTGTTGGTGAAGCCGGGAATTGCCAGGCGAATCATCTGCGGCACCATCACCCGGAAGAACACCTGGAAGCTGCTCATGCCGTACGCCATGCCGGCTTCCGCCTGGCCCTTGGGGATTGCCATGAAGGCGCCACGGAAAGTTTCCGACAGGTAGGCCCCGAAGATGAAGCCCAGGGTGCCGATACCGGCAGCCAGCGGATTGAGATCGATGTAGTCGTCGTAGCCCAGCAGCGGCGCCACGCGATTGAGCAGATCCTGACCGCCGTAGAAGATCAGCAGGATCAGCACCAGGTCGGGAATACCCCGGATTACCGTGGAATACAGGTCGCCCAGCCAGGCCAGCCAGCGCACCGGCGAGAGGCGCAGCGCGACCCCGATCAGACCCAGAACTATGGCCAGGGCCATGGACGACAAGGCGAGCTGAAGCGTCAGCCAAGCGCCATCGAGGATGACAGCCCCGTAGCCTTTCAACATGATTCAGGTCCTCGAAAATTGGGATGAAAAAATGGCGCAAACTTCAGAGATTCTGCTGCTTGCGCCATCTCGGACTGACTGTTTCGACGCTTTACTTGCCGTAAATGTCGAAGTCGAAGTACTTGTCCTGGATTTGCTTGTACTTGCCGTTCTCACGAATGGCAGCGATGGCGGCGTTGATCTTGTCCAGATTGGCCTTGTCGCCCTTGCGCACGGCGATCCCTACGCCGTCGCCGAAGTATTTGACGTCGGTGAAGGCCGGCCCCACAAAGGCGAAGCCCTTGCCGGCATCAGTCTTCAGGAAGCCGTCATTCAACAGCGTAGCGTCCGCCACGGTACCGTCGAGGCGACCGGCGGCCACGTCCAGGTAGATTTCGTTCTGCGAGCCATAAGGCTTGATCTGAGCCCCCAGGGGCGCCAGGACTTCACGGGCGAAACGCTCATGGATCGAGCCGCGCTGCACACCGATGTTCTTGCCCTTGAGCTCGGCCAGGCCGTCGCTGATCTGGGTGCCGGACTTCATCACCAGGCGCGCCGGGGTGTTGTAGTACTTGCCCGTGAAGTCCACGGACTTCTTGCGATCGTCAGTGATCGACATGGACGAGAGAATGGCGTCGATCTTGCGCACTTTCAGTGCCGGGATCAGACCATCGAACTCCTGCTCGACCCAGACACACTTGACCTTCATCTCTTCGCACAGGGCGTTGCCGATGTCGTAGTCGAAACCGACGATGCTGCCGTCCGGGGCCTTGGAGGCAAACGGAGGGTAAGCCGCTTCGATACCAATTTTCAGGGGCTTTTCATCGGCGAAAGTCGGCAGGGAGAGCACGGACAGTGCCAGGGCGCCAAGAAGCACGAGTTTCTTCATCTTAGAACTCCATCGGTAAAGGGCGAAAACGGCAAAGTGAGCGACTGCCCAATATGCGAGTGAGTGGAACAGCAATAGCGGCGCTGCGTCCCGGGAAGCCCGTGAAGGGTTCACACACAGGCAACGACAAGCGAGTGACCGGCATTCTAACGACAGGCTGGAAGCCGATATTTCCTCAATGCGACAACAAATTACAGAAGCATCGAGAATGCCGGGCCAGCACATTGACAGCTCTTGAGTTTTATGCAAGAGCAAAAGACAGTGAACCGATCTATGCTGCAAATTGCGGGCCTATTATTGGCAAAGCCTTCTATCCCGGCAAGCGCAGCGTGATGACTTATTTTTCATAGGGGTATAAAAAGCCCTGAGATGGCGCCTGGCGTTTCCCATTGCCCCGAAAACGGGCGGGCGGTGTCACCGTCTATGGCTTCGGTAACATTCAGACCTGCCTGCGGGACAAATCCGATATTTATTTATTGCTGCAAGCCCGTTGCTGTCGCCACCCGGGGCTGCGATCGAGCTGGGTGATCCCTCTGCAGTGGGCGCGCTAGAGCCCCCTCCGACACTTCACTGGGCCTGACCTGGCCCACGCCACGGGCAGTCGTCACTGAAACAATCCTTCCAAGGCGCCATAAAAAAGCCCCGCCCGGCACAAGGCCGGGCGGGGCTCGACGACTCCGAACGCGCCTCAGGCGACGTTCATGGTCTTGTGGGTATCGATCAGGTGCTGGACCACACTCGGGTCGGCCAGGGTGGAAATATCCCCCAGACCGTCGTACTCCGCCGTGGCGATCTTGCGCAGGATTCGGCGCATGATTTTCCCGGAGCGGGTTTTCGGCAGGCCCGGCGCCCACTGGATGACATCCGGCGAGGCAATCGGACCGATCTCCTTGCGCACCCAGTTCTTCAGTTCCAGGCGCAACGCTTCGTTCGGCTCCTCACCGCCATTGAGGGTTACATAGACATAGATGCCCTGGCCCTTGATGTCGTGAGGCACCCCCACCACCGCCGCTTCCGCGACTTTCGGGTGGGCAACCATGGCGCTCTCGATTTCGGCGGTGCCCATGCGGTGCCCGGAAACGTTGAGCACGTCGTCGACGCGGCCAGTGATCCAGTAGTAACCGTCCTCATCGCGACGGGCGCCGTCACCGGTGAAGTACATGCCGCGGAAGGTTTTGAAATAGGTGTCGACGAAACGATCATGGTCACGGTACAGGGTCCGCGCCTGGCCCGGCCAGGAATCGAGAATCACCAGGTTGCCCTCGGCCGCGCCTTCGATGATGTTGCCCAGGTTGTCCACCAGGGCCGGCACCACGCCGAAGAACGGACGGGCAGCGGAGCCCGGCTTCAGGGCATGGGCACCCGGCAGCGGGCTCATCAGGGTGGCGCCGGTTTCGGTCTGCCACCAGGTATCGACGATCGGGCAACGGGATTGACCGACGTTCTTGTAGTACCAGTCCCAGGCTTCCGGGTTGATCGGCTCGCCCACCGAGCCCAGCAGGCGCAGGCTGCTGCCATCGGCGCCTTCGCAGGCAGCAGTGCCCGAGGCCATCATGGCGCGGATCGCGGTCGGTGCAGTGTAGAGGATGTTGACCTTGTGCTTGTCGACGATCTTCGCCACCCGGGTCACGTCCGGATAGTTGGGCACGCCTTCGAACAGCACGGTGGTGGCGCCATTGGCCAGCGGACCATAGACGATATAGGTGTGGCCGGTGACCCAGCCGACGTCGGCGGTGCACCAGTAGACTTCACCCGGACGGTAGTCGAACACCCGCTCATGGGTCAGCGACGCATACAGCAGGTAGCCGCCGGTGGTGTGCTGCACCCCCTTGGGCTTGCCGGTGGAGCCGGAGGTATAGAGGATGAACAGCGCCTCTTCGGCCCCCATCTCTTTCGGTGCGCAAACGCTGCCTGCCACCTTCATCAGGTCTTCGTACCAGATGTCGCGATGCTGGTTCCACTTGATGTTGCCACCGGTGCGCTTGCACACGATGACCTTCTGGATGCTGTTGGTTTCCGGGTTGGTCAGGGCGTCGTCGACATTGGCCTTGAGCGGGACCTTCTTGCCGGCACGGATGCCTTCATCCGCGGTGATCACCACTTTCGAACGGCAGTCGATGATGCGGCCAGCCAGAGCTTCCGGCGAGAAACCGCCAAACACCACCGAGTGGATCGCGCCGATACGGGTACAGGCCAGCATGGCCACCACGGCTTCGGGAATCATCGGCATATAGATAGTCACCACGTCGCCGCGGTGCACGTCTTGACCACGCAGGGCGTTGGCGAACTTGCAGACTTCTTCATGCAGTTCGCGGTAGGTGATGTTGCGGCTTTCGGAAGGGTCGTCGCCCTCCCAGATGATCGCCAACTGATCGCCACGTTCAGCGAGATGGCGATCCAGGCAGTTGTAGGAGACGTTCAGGGTGCCATCGGCGAACCACTTGATGTCGACATGATGGTCGTCGAAGGAGGTCTGCTTCACCGTGGTAAAAGGCTTGATCCAGTCGAGGCGCTTGGCCTGCTCACGCCAGAAACCGTCCGGGTTCACGACCGACTGCTGGTACATGGCCTTGTAGGTCGCCTCGTCAGTCAGCGTATTGGCCAAAACCTCGGGACGAACGGGATACAGAGAAGCCGCACTCATCTTTCTTACCTCGGTGACATAGTTGTTTTTGTATGACCCCGTTGTAGCCGGGGGGCGCCTATAGAACCATTCGACGATGGTAGTAACAACCCCCTACAAAATGCCTCGGTATTTGTCGCAGCCCTTCAAGCACGCCGCTTACAGCATTGTTCGCCACCAACAAAAATGTTCCGTACCCGCCTTTTTCAGTGGTTTTCCGGCGATTGTTACAAAAACTGTCAAAGGTGTTTATCAAAACCACGCCTATATGAGCGCCGCCCCCAGGCCTAAAATCAGCTCCGCCAAACAGGCAAACTGATTAACCAGGTTACAGCCCCCACGAAGGCCGTTAATCAAACTTCTACTCAAGTTCCACACGCAGCCCCACAAAGGCTGCGTGACCCCACACGACCTTAGAAAGGTAAACAGCAAATGAAAGCTTTATTAGTTCTGGCCCTCAGCAGTCTGTGCGTTACAGCAATGGCTGACGAGATCCCGACTGATGTCGCCAACCAGCAAGTACCGGTAGAGGAATACACTTACTCCACCGATCTGGATATCGCCAAAGTTATCTCCATGAGCGAAGTTCCAGAAGTCTGTGAAGTTGTACCAGCCCGCATGGAATATGAAGACTCCCAAGGCCAGCGGCATATTCTTCAATACCGCGTCATGGGTAACGGTTGCTCTAACGGCTGATACCGAAGTTCATTGCACAGCCCCTGATGACTGCCGGCCGCAAGAAATCCCTCTTGCGGCAAAGATGCCCCGACACTCGCCCCTACATTTGACTGGCCTGGGCATCCCTCCATCGACGTGCGACCACGGCAATCGCACGCACTCACTCCTCGGATCCTCGATGCGCCCACGCAGCGAACTGACGCCTGCATGAGCATCAGCAGCAACGACCTCGCCTGTCTCGAACCCGCCCCCATTAGGGCACGCTTCATGGCAATTCCAGGGCTCGAATTCGGCCGATTTGACTTGTGTCAAAAACAGGAAAACCGCTTGCAAAAACACAACATCTAGTAAAATTGGCTATTTTTTGGCCATTTCTGGGATTTTTTTTCGAGGGCAAAAAAAAATCTTCGACGGCCAAAGCCTTGTAAACCCGCGCTCTGCCCTCAGTCCCTCCCCTTCTCGGGCCTGCCTGCGCCCATCGGTCGCCCCACGGCCCTGAAAATATCCTTATAATGCGTCCTCAAAACGGGCCTGCAACATTCCCTTACCGGATGCAAACCACCTGCTGAATTCCGCGCAGGAGCCGATAGCCTCAGCTCCGCCCGACAGCAGCCGCAGGGCTCCCGGACACGAATTTCTGTTTATTGCCTGCGTTCACTGCTGCAACAAACGATTTCTTATGATTTAACGCGGCCGGTAGCGCCGTGTGAAAAGCCAACCCTTTAGTTTTCACACGGGCATCTGGCCCTCAAGCAGGAGACGACACGTCATGCTGAGCTGGGACGAATTCGACAAAGAAGAAGGCGAAGTTGCAGTCAAGGGCGCCAACGCCGGCCACGCTTCTGAAGCCAACATGGACCGCCTCGACAGTGCCGGCGGTGCCGCTGCTCTCGAAGCCCGCGCCGTGACCGCCAACGACTCCGCTGCCGTGGCCCGCGCCAAGGCGTCTCTGGACCAGCTCGACATCGCCGAAGGCCTGGCCGAGCTGGAAGGCTCTTCCGCCCGCGTCGCGGTTGATGAAAAGCGCATGATCAACTGCCGCGCCGACCTCAACCAACTGGTGCCGTTCAAGTATGACTGGGCCTGGCAGAAGTACCTGGACGGTTGCGCAAACCACTGGATGCCGCAAGAAGTCAACATGACCGCCGACATCGCCCTCTGGAAAAACCCGGAAGGCCTGACCGACGACGAGCGCCGCATCGTCATGCGCAACCTGGGCTTCTTCTCCACCGCCGACTCCCTGGTTGCCAACAACCTGGTACTGGCCGTGTACCGCCTGATCACCAACCCGGAATGCCGCCAGTACATCCTGCGCCAGGCGTTCGAAGAGGCGATCCACACCCACGCCTACCAGTACTGCATCGAATCGCTGGCCATGGATGAAGGCGAGATCTTCAACATGTACCACGAGATTCCATCGGTCGCGAAGAAAGCTGCCTGGGGCCTGAAGTACACCCGTTCGATCTCTGATCCGAAGTTCGAAACCGGCACCGTCGACACCGACAAGGAACTGCTGCGCAACCTGATCGCCTACTACTGCGTTCTGGAAGGCATCTTCTTCTACTGCGGCTTCACCCAGATCCTGTCCATGGGCCGCCGTAACAAGATGACCGGCGTTGCCGAGCAGTTCCAGTACATCCTTCGCGACGAATCCATGCACCTGAACTTCGGTATCGACGTGATCAACCAGATCAAGATCGAAAACCCGCACCTGTGGGATGCCGAGATGAAGGAAGAGGCGACCCAGATGATCCTCCAGGGCACTCAACTGGAAATCGAATACGCTCGCGACACCATGCCGCGCGGTGTACTGGGCATGAACGCCGCGATGATGGAGGACTACCTCAAGTTCATCGCCAACCGTCGCCTGTCGCAGATCGGCCTGAAGGAAGAGTACCCGGGCACCACCAACCCGTTCCCATGGATGAGCGAGATCATGGACTTGAAGAAAGAGAAGAACTTCTTCGAGACCCGCGTGATCGAGTATCAGACTGGCGGTGCGCTGAGCTGGGATTGATCTGCGAACTCCCCATTCATGAGTGAATGGGCGAACCAGCTGAAAAAGCCCTGACCTGGTCAGGGCTTTTTATTGGACGAAAGAAACATCCGCAGCCTGCCTTGCGCCTAGGGAGCTTTTTGTCTCCTGGCTTCAGATGCCCCTCCCCCAGGCGGCCTGAGGCCAACCGTGCACGGCGCCCACCTGTGTCGTTCTGCAAACGCCGCGAACGGCTCTCGGGACAAGCCGGCCTTGCTGGCCTCATTCAGGTAGTCGTCACTCGGCAGAACGCACAAAACCGAAGATCCCGACCCAGGCCACCCCGTGCAACCGTTCACTGCGCCACAACAAGGTTGCTGCGCAGCTCAACCTTCACCCGTTCAAAATCCAGAGCAGCCTGCGGGTCAGCAAGCAACCTTGCCACCAGCACCGCCGCGCCTATTTGCCCACCCTCCAGGTCGCTGGGGAAATGGACTCCGGCGATCACCCGGCTCTGCGCATTGACCTGTGCACGCTGGAACAAGGCGCTGCGTTTTTCCGGCAAGGCCATGCCAAGCAAGGTTGCATTGAGGTATCCATTCATCGAGTGGCCACTGGGGTAGGAGTCGCCCTCTGGGGGAGGCAATACAGCCTTGACCAGAGACGACGCCTCATAGGGACGCGGACGACCATAAGCCCGCTTGGCCGGCATCAGGCACTGCACCAGATCTTCCTGTGCCCGACGAAAGAAGGCCTGGGTCAAAGGCAGACGTTCGACACTGAAGCCTTCCCCAAGGGCTTCCCGAGCAAAATGAAACACGCTGTCCTGCCACTCGTCATCCTGTTGAACCTGGCGCACCTGTTCGCTGCTGCGCACCGCCTGGGCTGCCAGGACCGCTTGCAGATCCCTCTGCTGAAGTGGCGAATCACCGGCCGGTGGCGGCGGCAGGTAGTCGACAAGCAGAAGCCGATCGGCCGGCAGATAAGGCAGCGTTGCCGGCTCCGCCAGCACCAGCCCTGAACAACACAAGGCCATGAACAACAGTACTGAGCGCATCACACTAGGCATATCGAGGTCCTCGTTATAGTGAGGGGAATAGTCGTGGCGTCTATTCCCGCCGGATTTTATCCATCACTCCGGCGCCTCTTTATCAGCCATTTCTGCAAAGCTTACTTGTCCCTCCTTGCCAGTGGCATGACGCTCTCTGCCATTATTTCCAGGGTTAAACGGGGCTGTATTTTCAGCCTCGGGATTATGTAGGACTCCTATCTAAATCATGAGAGTTATATTAATTAAGCCTGTAAGAAATTTCGTAAAAACCTAAAGAATTAGTACCTAACCCCACGAACTTATTACCCTCGACAAGTACCTTGAACAGTAATAATGACTGGAGGCTTGCCTTGATCAAGGCGCGGCTGCAGCTGGCAGGCCTGCATAAATAATATGTACAGGCATCAAGGCCGACCGCTATAAAGACCCTTTCTCTGCTCAGGGACCCAAGCCCCCATGAAATTCGATACCGCCTACTGCATCAGCCTCGACGACAAGCTGTCGATCTATGACGTGCGGGATCTGAATTTCGATGAGACGGTGGTCTTCGATTCAGCCAGGGAAAGCTTCCAGTGCCCCAACGATGAATGCCGTGCGGCGTTCACTGCCAGCAATGGCCTGGGCACCTTCAATGCCAAGAACGTCAACTACATCCGTACACCGCACTTCAAGAATCTGCCAGGGACGCTTCATATAGAAGGTTGCCCCTATGGCGTCAGCAAAGGCCCCGGCAGCGCGGAAGGCAGGTTGACCGAGGATGATCGCGAGGAGCACTTTCCTTCGGAACTGCTGCTGATCCGCCGCGAGTACGTACGCCAACCCGCCAGCCCGACAAACGCGCCGGACGCACCGCGGGACACCCCGCCCATCGGCGCCCCCAGCACTCATGGGCCCCACGCGGGGCGCGACAGCACCCCGGACAAGACCAGCGTCTTCGCCCATCCGGTGGAATGCTTTGTGTCGAATATCGACGACAAGGAACTGCTCAAGCGCATGCCGCTGAAGATCGGCGAGCACACGGCGTCCTATGCCTCGTTCTTCAAGAAGATCGAGTACCTGCAGGACAACAAGGGGCTGGTGTACTGGGGCAAGATCAAGGAGATCAAGGATTACACCCAAAGCTTTCGCATCGATTTCGAACAGAAGGTCTGGTTCAAGGCAGACGGCGAATCCAGGAAGAAGCCCTATTCGGTCAATGTCTACCTGAGCAAAAAGCTGATCGAGAACTACCGCAAGCACAAGGCGTTCCTGATGGAGATCAAGAACGCCATCGACAGCGACAAGGCTCTGTACTGCTTCTTCTATGGCGTCACCCCGGCGCTCAAGCAGGTACCGAGCAAGAAAAACCCCGACGCCACCTTCGGGGTATTCAGCGCCAATATCGATAACCTCGATCACCTGATCATTCGTGAAGCACCAGGGCTCGATGCACAGTGATCGGCGTCAGCGCTTGGGCAACTCCAGGGCCACGGCTCCGGGGTGTTTGCTGATGATGGAATAAGGCAGCAGTGCCCAGTCCGGGCCGTCGCAAGCCCTTTCCACTCGAGGGAAGTAAGCCTTGATGAAAAGCCCCTTGGGGGTGAAGTACCAACTGTTATCGCCCCAGACGTTTTCGTCGCTGTAGTTGCAACCATCCTCCGGGCTGGCCGGCTCGCGCATCTCATTGGGATACAGGGCCGTAAATTGCTCGACCAGCCATGGCGACAACTGTTCCCGGTTGTAGGCAAAGAGGGCTTTGCGCTCGGTCTCGGTGAGGCTTGGGTCGCCCTGGGTGGTACGGTCGCTGTGCACTATCGGCTTGCCCTGCCCGACCCACAGCACATCGGTCAGGGACAGTGGGTGAGCGCTGTTCACATCGATATTCAGCGGCGAATCACCAAAGTCCGGATGGGCACCACCACAGGAATAGCTGGTGGCAATGTTGACGCTGAGTACCGCCGACGAGAAGAACTGCGGCTTCACTGTCTGCATGAACTCCCCTTCCTGAGAGCCCGCACCCAGCATGCATTCGTGGTAGGCCGTCACGTCTCCCCACAAACGCTCCATCAGCAGTAGATTGAGCTGCTGCTGTTGCGCCTCGGGGTAGCCGTCAGTGACCTTGAACATCGACAGTTTGGACTCGGGTTCGGTCCACCATTGCAGGGTGTAACCCATGAACTTCTGCTGCTTGCCCGGCTTGAGGGGCAAGCCTTGCAAACGCAGGTATTCGTACAAGTCGCTCTGATACAAACGCACCAGGTACGGCGGTGCATCAGGCTGGGGCACCTCGGCCTGGGCCGGCGACAGCTGGACATCGAGGGTCTTGCCCTTGGGGCTTTGCCACTGGCCCTGCCAGCCATTGGCAGTCTGCTGCAAGGTGAACGTGGGCAGCTGCGGCTGATGCTCGCCATAAGATTCGTTCCCCTCACGCAACGCCAGCGACTGTCCCTGGCGCAGGCCGTTGAGCGCCAGGTCACGGTGATACTTGCGATAGAAGTAGCGGCCGGTGACCTGCTGGGCATCGCCGCGACTGATCTCCAGCACGATCGGCATCTTGCCCAGGGTGCCGCTGAAGACCTGTTGCGAGGACGAGGCCTGTACGCTCGACAGCAGGGCCGAGAACAGCAGGACGCCGACGATCTGGCGCATCAATCCTTTGAACATGGAAACTCCCTTGACTGAAAAGTCGGCACCGCCGCCAGCGAAGCCAGGGCCTTGCGCAAGCACTGGACAATTATGAACCGCAGATCCGCGACAATCGAGCCGCCCACCGTGACGCCCCTATCATTTCAGGCACATCGACAGCAGCACCACCAACAACAGGCCGACGTAAACCCGAGCATGCACGCGGTCAGGAATACGGCCGATCCAGGGCGTGGCCAGGCGTATGCCCAGCAACGAGCCGAGGGTCAGCAGCGAGAACGCCAGCAGGTCGACGTAACCGATGAACCAGGGCCCCAGATCGAATCGACTGAAACTCGCCAGGGCCATGTAGGTGGCAGTTCCCGCCAGGGCCACCGGCACGCTCAAGGGATTGGCCATGGAGGTGGCCTGGGTCATGCTCAGGCCACAGCGGCGCAGTAACGGGACGGTCATGACGCTGCCACCCACGCCGAGAAAGGTGGCGACCAAGCCTATGCCTGTACCCCCCAAGCAGGTTTCCCGGGCCCCCAGGCGACGCGCCGTCCGCCCTTCAGCCTGCTCAAGAAAGCCACGACGCAACAGGCAATCGACAATGGTGACCCCCAGGTAGGCGATAAAGGCATGGCGGATGACCTCACCACTGACCCACATAGCCACCGCCGCGCCGAGCATTGCTCCCAGGCCGATGTAACCGCCCAGTGGCCACAGGTAGTGACGAATGAGATTACCCGCGCGCTGGTGCCGACGGCTGGCGACCAGGGCATTGACGATCATCACGCACGTCGAGGTGGCTACCGCGATGTGCATTGCCGACTGTCCCGCTGCCGAATCAACACCCTGGCTGCCCAGCAACATCCAGTACAGCAAGGGCACCACCACGAAGCCGCCGCCAAAACCGAACAGCACGGCGCTAATACCGGTCATGCAACCAAAGAGAGCCAGCAGCAGATAGAACATCGAGCAGCGTCCGTCGGGGAAAAGGTTGCCCACAATAGAACGCCTGCGCTTGGCCGACTTCAGCAAGTTAGCCAATAATGTTTGCGTTTACGCCAGGTAGGAGCCCTGTCGGCATGCGCAATATCTCCATCGAACACCTGGACCAGACTCCGCGCCCGGTGCTGGCCATCGGCACCGACTATGCCGACGGGCAGCGCCTGCCACGCCATCGCCACCGACGGGCGCAGTTACTGTATGGCGCCACCGGCGTCATGCAAGTGGGCACCGATCAGGGCAACTGGGTGGTGCCGCCACAACGTGCGGTCTGGATCCCGCCCGGGGTGGAGCATGAGGTACTGATGCTCGGGGTCAGCACCCGCAGCCTGTACATCGAGCCTGTCGCAGCGCCTCTGGACAGCAGCCAGTGCCGGGTCATCAACGTCTCGCCGTTGCTGCGCCAACTGCTTCTGGAGGCGGTAGAGATGCCTCTGGAATACGATCAGGACGGGCGCGACGGGGTTTTGGTGGCGTTGCTGCTGCACGAACTGCAGCGCAGCACCCCGTTGCCGCTGCACATTCCCTTGCCTGCTGCCGGCCCCCTGCTGGAGCTGTGCCAGGCCTTTCTCGAACGACCGAATATCCACCAGTCCCCCGAAGTTTGGGCAGACCGGCTGCACATCAGTGTGCGCACCTTCAACCGCTGGTTTCGCCAGCACACGGGCATGAGTTTCATTGAATGGCGACAACAGGCCTGCGTGATCCTGGCTCTGGCGCGGCTGGCGGCGGCGGAACCGGTGACGCGAATCGCCCTGGACTTCGGCTATGACAGCCCCGGGGCATTCTCCACCATGTTTCGTCGCGTGCTGGGGCATTCCCCCAGCACCTACTTGAGTCAGGCGGACCCTGGCCGGGGCAAAACCTTGTGACCAAAGGCCCCCGCAAAGGCAAAAAATGAGTTTGATCCGGGACGCAAACAACTGTACAAATAACCAGTACAAACCCATTGCATTGCCCACCCTCCCGGAGAAAACCATGGCGTCTCTAGCGATGAAAATCACCCTGGAACGTATCGCCCTCTATCAGTTCACCCCGCAGCACTGTAGCCAGGCCCGCGACATGCTGGGCTGGGACATGGACCAACTGTCCCGCGAGTCGGCGGTCTCGGTGCAAGCCATCCAGCGCTTCGAGGCCGGTTACGAGGTCCGCGATGTCACCCGACTGGCCCTGGCATTCTGTCTTGAAGCCCAGGGCCTGGTGTTCTTCCCCGGCTTCACGCCTGGCCGGGGCATGAACATCAAGGGCGCCACCCCCAACCCTATGGAGCGCCCCGACTACGCCATGCTCGAGTGATCCAGCGCCTTGAGCAGTTGCTCACGCAGGGCCCGCACACCAAGGTCGGTCGAATCCAGGCGGATGACCGGGCAAACCAGGCTCTTGATCCAGGTTTCATGGCGACGCAGGCTGCGAGTCCCATGGCCCCCGGCGTCGTAACCTGCCGCCCAGTCGAGGAAAGCCTGGGTCGCGGCAAACCGCTCGCCGCCTTCGAAGATCTGCGCGCCGTAACGCTGAAACTCACGCGCACGCAAGCGTTGCAAACGGACCTCAGGGTCCAGCTGCACCAAGACTGCCAGGGTAAAGCTGGGAATCAGCAGGTCTCCCCAGCCACAGAGAGAGCCGGACAACACCCAGTCCGGCTCCACCAGCACCTGGGTCTGCAACCCGTGGACCCGTTCATCCCGGGGTCGCCGGCAACTGAAGGGCTGGGCGCTGGGTTGCCAGTAGAAATCGTCGGAATCAAAGTGCCGACAACGCAAGTGCTCGGCTAGCGCCCGGCCCAGGGTCGTGGTTCCAGACCCGGAGGCACCGAAGATATGAACTCTGTTGGCCATGAGGCAGCTCCGTGGCAGAGAACGTCCATCAGACTTCTACAGCCTTGGCCGATCCTTGCCCAGAGCACAAGCTTGCAAGCAGGATCAAGCGGACTCGACGCCCGCCTGCTCCAGTGCCCCCTCGACCTCCAGCCACCAGGCCCCTCCCCGCTGAGGCTGTGCCAGGCTGAAGGCCTCTCCCATCTGCGGCGTGGTGATGTTGATGCTGCGCTCCCAGGCCAGGGCCAGGATGCGGTCGAAGGGTTCATGCCAGGCGTGCATCGCCAGGTCGAAGGTACCGTTGTGGATCGGCAGCAGCCAGCGGCCTTGCAGGTCGATATGGGCCTGCAGGGTTTGCTCCGGCTGCATGTGCACATGGGGCCACTCGACGTTGTAGGCACCGGTTTCCATCAGGGTCAGGTCAAACGGCCCGTATTGCTGGCCAATGCGTTTGAAACCATCGAAGTAACCGGTATCGCCACTGAAGAAGATCCGTGTCGGCCCATCGATCATGACCCAGGACGCCCACAGGGTGTGGTTGCCATCGAACAGGCCGCGCCCGGAGAAATGCTGCGACGGCGTGGCGACAAAGCAGACGCCTTCGACTTCACAGCCTTGCCACCAATCCAGTTGCCGGACCTTGGCTGCCGGCACCCCCCACTTGATCAGGGTATCTCCCACCCCCAGAGGGGTCAGGAAGTGCCGAGTCTTGTTGGCCAGGGTCAGCACCGTCTGGTGGTCCAGATGATCGTAATGATCATGGGACAGGATCACCGCCTCGATCTCCGGCAGTGCTTGCAGGCTGATGGGCGGCTGATGAAAGCGTTTCGGCCCGGCCCACTGCACCGGCGACGCGCGTTCGGCAAATACCGGGTCGGTGATCCAGAACTTGTCGCGCATCTTCAGCAACACCGTGGAATGCCCCAGGCGGAAGACACTGTGATTGGGAGCTGCCAGCAACTGCTCGCGCGTCAGCGGCTGCACCGGGATGGCGCCCGCCGGACGGGTATTGCGTGGTTTGTGGAACAGCATGTTCCAGAAGATCCGCAGGGTCTTGCCAAAACCTGCACGACTCACCGGTGCATGATTGCGGTAGGCCCCCTGCTCCTGGCGAGAGGTTTGCGGGCGGGGAGCCTGGGCGGCTCGGGACGAAATAGTGGCCATGACTGAAATGACTCCATGGAACGCGGCAAGGTTCCTAGGTTGTTCTGCAAGAAGATCTATTGGCCAAGGCACGCAAGCATCAGCCGCCAATCGTCGTTTTCAAGATGAACTACACTACACAGTGTAGTTTCTACATTGCAACAGAATTAAGACGAAGTAGACTGCCGAGTGTTTTCACCGCCCACCCTCACCGAACCCAACTTATGACAGCTCCGAAGCGCCTCACCGACCGCAAGCGCCACGCCATCATCCAGGCGGCGATCAACGAATTCCGCAGCAGTGGTTTCGAAGTCACCAGCATGGACAAGATTGCCGCCACGGCCGGGGTTTCCAAGCGCACGGTGTACAACCACTTCCCCAGCAAAGAAGAGCTGTTCGCCGAAATCCTGCACAAGCTCTGGGCCAGCATCAGTGCTCAGCCAGACATCGTCTACCGCAGCGACCTGCCCCTGCGCGAACAACTGGGCAAGGTGCTCGGGGCCAAGTTGCAACTGCTTGCCGATGACAACTTCCTCGACCTGGCGCGGGTCGCCATCGCAGCAGCCATCCACTCGCCGGAGCGCGCGCAGAACATGGTGGCGCGCCTGGGCGAACGGGAAGAAGGGCTGATCCTGTGGATTCGCGCGGCCCAGGCCGATGGGCGCCTCAAGCCGGTGGACCCGGAGTTCGCGGCCCAACAAATGCACGGGCTGCTCAAGGGCTTTGCCTTCTGGCCACAGATCACCCTGGGCCAACCGCCTCTGGAACCGGACATGCAGATCCGGGTCATCGAATCGGCTCTGGACATGTTCCTCCCCCACTACCAGGCTTGAGCCGGCACCGGCCTCGCTGGCCACCAGCCTGGCAGATTCCTCGAGCCACCGGTCCGGCGCTTTCGGCCACTGTGAAATGGCTTCGAAGGCCAGTGATTATTCTCACTGGAATAAATGACAATATTCACCAGACTGATCCGATAAACGGCCGAGCCGTAAAAACACCACAAGGTGTTTCAGTACAGAACCTGGTGCAGGAATTTATGGAAAACCAACGCGGCAAAGGGCTGTCATTTGCCCGACGCATTTATTGGCCAAGGATCATCGGCCTGGGTATCGGCGGAATCAGTGTCTTCGCCGCACTCTATCCCCTCGCACTGCCAGGCTGGACCTGGGCCTTGCTGCTGTTCCACGGTCTGCTCTGGCCCCATCTGGCCTATCAGCTGTCCACCCGCTCGGCCTTTCCCTACCAGGCAGAACGCCGCAATCTGCTGTACGACTCGATGCTGGGCGGGTTCTGGGCCGCTACCTTGCAGTTCAATCCCCTGCCGGCGGTCACCATCCTGTCGATGATGGCCATGAACAACGTGGCGGCGGGCGGCTTGCGCCTGTTCATTCGCGGCAGCCTTGCCCAAGGCATCGGGATACTGGCCTCATGGCTGCTGTTCGGAGCGCACTTCAACACCCAGATCAGCGCGCTGCAGATCTATGCCTGCCTGCCGATGCTGACCCTCTACCCACTGGCGGTGGGCATGGTCTGCTATCGACTGGCGATCAAGCTGTCCGAACACAAGCGAGCCCTGAGCGCCCTGAGCCGCACCGACAGCCTCACCGGCCTGCTCAACCACGGTTCCTGGAAAGACCTGCTGCACATCAAGTTCCATAAGTGCCAGCAGCGGCAAATGGAGGCCTGCATCGCCCTGATCGATATCGATCACTTCAAGGCGATCAACGACACCTACGGACACATCATCGGCGATGCGGTACTGCGCCACCTGAGCAATGAATTGCGCCGCAACCTGCGCCACGATGACCTTGCTGGCCGCTACGGTGGCGACGAATTCTGCGTGATCCTGCCGCGCATGAACCCGCAACAGGCGCTGGACGTCATGGAGCGCCTGCGTCGAGTTTTCAGTCAGTATCGCCACCCGCAGGTACCTGAGCTGAAAGCCAGCCTGAGCATCGGCCTGGCCACCTTCGACCCGGTCTACCAGGAACCGTCAAGCTGGCTCGACGCCGCCGACCAGGCCCTGTACCAGGCAAAAAACACCGGGCGCAATCGGATCGCCAGCAACGATGGGCCACTTCGTGTTTCACGAACGCAAATGGCATAAGGAACCAAAAAACTTATACAAAAAGGAAGTAAAAAACATTTTTGTACAAGTTTATTTGGCTTTGTTTTCGTAGTTGACATCATAATGCCGCCACTTCGGCGCAGCGCAAAAGCACCCCGGGCCACGCTGCCGTCGAAGCCAATCAACCCAACTAAATCGATTCGCAGTTGCCACGTCTCCTGTTGATACGGCCACTGACGCTCGCCCGAAGCGTTGGCCGCCTCACCACTGCGGATTTATCTGTCAGTCATGGAACGCTGACATTGAGCAGATAGTGCCGAATGCCGGGAGCATTCGGCATACCGGCGCACTCAATAGGGATCGACGCGACGTTTCTCCCATAGGGCACCAGCCAACATGCTATTCAACCGCCATAACAAAACCATCGATTCCCAGCAAAAGACCATCGCCGAACAATCCCGCCTTCTGGATGCCATTGACCGCTCCATGGCGGTGATCGAGTTCGACCTGCAGGGCTGCGTGCTGCGAGCCAACGACAACTTTCTCAAGACCATGGGCTATCGCGAAGAGCAGGTGCTTGGCCAGTCCCACCGTTTGTTCTGCACCGCAGACTATGCCCGCAGCAGCGACTACCAGCAGTTGTGGGCACGCCTGAAAAGCGGCCAGTTCGAATCGGGTACCTTCGAGCGCATCGGCAGCAATGGCCAGAGCCTGTGGCTGGAGGCCAGCTACAACCCTATCCGTGACGACTCCGGTGCCGTGTACAAAGTGGTCAAGTACGCCCTCGACGTCACCGCCAGGGTGCAGGAGGAGGTGGAGGCCAGAAGCAAGCTGGAGGCCATCGACCGGGCCATGGCGGTGATCGAGTTCAACCTCGACGGCAGCATCATCAGTGCCAACTCGAACTTCCTCAGCCGCATGGGCTACAGCCTGGCCGAGATCAAGGGCAAGCATCACCGGATGTTCTGCAAACCCGAGCAGGCCAACAGCAGCACCTATCAGGATTTCTGGAATCGCTTGAACAAGGGCGAGTTCTTCAACGGCCAGTTCGAGCGAGTCGACAAGCATGGCCGCACGCTGTGGCTGGAGGCCAACTACAACCCGGTGTACGACGCCAGCGGGCGCCTGTGCAAAGTGGTCAAGTACGCCGCCGATGTCACCTCGCAAGTGGAAAAACACGAGCAGGACGCCCAGAGCGCGAGCCAGGCTTATCACATCTCGGTCCAGACCCGTAAAGTCGCCGAGCAAGGCACCGGGGTGATCCAGCAGGCCGCCAGCGAAATGCGCCAGATCGCCAGCAACATCGAGGACTCCTCGTCGCTGATTGCCCGGCTCGGCGAGCGATCCGAGCAGATCACCGCCATCGTCAACACCATTCGTGCAATTGCCGACCAGACCAACCTGCTGGCCCTCAACGCGGCCATCGAAGCGGCCCGGGCCGGCGAGCAGGGTCGCGGCTTTGCCGTAGTGGCCGATGAAGTGCGCCAGCTGGCGGCACGCACCAGCGGCTCGACAGCGGAAATATCCAGCATGATCGAGATGATCCAGACCGAGACCCTGCAGGCCATCAAGAGCATGGACGGTACTCGCGAACGCGCGGCCATGGGTGTGCAACTGGCCGACCAGGCGGGCACAGTAATCCTGCAGATTCGCGACGGTGCCAGTGAGGCGGTGCAGGCCGTGAGCATGTTCGCCAGTGATCGCGGCGCACTCTGAGGGAGCATTTTCCCGACGTCGACATTGGCGTCGGGCGAAAGCCTGGAAGCTATAGTGGCCTGACGTCCAAGCGCCTGGCGGAGGCCATCATGAGTTCCAGCGACACCTCGAAGAAAACCACCCCGGTCATCGACCATCTGCGCTTTCACCGCGCCCACGCCCACCTGGCACCGACCTTTGGCAACGACAGCTTTGCCCTGAAGGCCGAGGCCTTTGCCCGGTTCTTTGGCACTCCGACCTTTCTCGGCGCACAGACCCTGATCGTACTGGTCTGGGTCGCCCTGAACCTGACCGGGGTGACTCACTTCGACGTCTACCCCTTCATCCTGCTGAACCTGGCCTTCAGCCTGCAGTCAGCCTACGCCGCGCCGCTGATTCTTCTGGCCCAGACTCGCCAGGCTGCGCGAGACAAGGCTCAGGCAGACGCCGATGCACAGCACCGTGAGGCCCTGGCCGTCGCCAACAGCGAGCGCCAGGCCCAGGCGGCCCAGACCACCAGCCAACTGCTCGAACTGCTGGAACAGAACACTCGCCTGACGGAAATGACCAAGCAGTTGACGGAACGCATCGAAAACCTCACCAGCGAGATGCACGCCCACTTCGTGCACAAGGAACAGCCACCGGCCTGAGGCCTTCAGGGCCAGCGCAGATGGCACGCCAGTTCATCGAACAGCGTCACCACCGAACGCAGGGCCCGGCAGTCCGGGCGGGTCAGCAGCCACAGGGCGGTGTCATGCCCCAGCGGTTCACTCAAGGGCTCCAGCCCACCCTGGCCGATGAGAAAATCCGGCAGTGCGGCAACCCCGAGGCCGGCCCGCACCAATTCGCTCACCGAGAGCATGCTGTTGCAGCGGTAGCTGGGCTGCACGCCGGGCCATTGCTGACGGCGCCAGGCCACGGTGGGGTGATCGGGGAGAAAGTCATCCGGGGCCACCCAGGCCACCCGTGACAGATCGGCACAATCCACCCGCTGCCGATAGACCGGGCTGGCACAGACTCGATAGGCCACCTTTCCCAGGCAGCGCCCTACCAGATGTTCCGGTGGTGACGCGGTCAGACGCAGGGCGATGTCCGCATCGCGCCGGTTGAGGTTGGCAAAGTCGTTGGAGGTGCACAGCTCGATGACCAGGGCCGGGTAGTTCGGCATGAACTGCGCCAGGGCCGGCAACAACAGGCCTTGCAGCACCGAGTCAGTACAGGTCAGGCGCACCGTGCCGCTGATCACTTCGCCGCCCTGGGCCACGCCAATGCGCGCCGCCTCAAGGGCCTGCTCCGCCTGTTCGGCCTGCAGTGCCAGGGCCTGGGCCAGGCTGGTGGGCAGGTAGCCAGCACGGCTCTTGTCGAACAACTGCCGGCCGAGCCCGGCTTCCAGTCGGCGCACGGCGCGAAACACCGTCGAGACATCGACCTTGAGCAGGGCGGCGGCGCGGGCCAGGGAGCCGCCACGGACCAGGGCCAGGATCAACGACAGGTCGGGATAGTCCAGCTGATAGTGCAGCGGTGCATTGATCACTTGGGTAAACGCCAATATTGATTGCGCAGACGCCAATCTATAGTGGCCCCAGGCAGGCGACAAGGCATTGCCATCACCGGAGAGCCCCATGCACGCACCAACCCTTCGCATCGCCCTGGTGGGAGACCAGGACCCACAGATCACCGCGCACCAGGCGATTCCCCCAGCCCTGGAGCGGGCGGCGGCCGACATCGGGGCCAAGGTGAAATACCTGTGGCTGGCCACCCAGCAGTTGACTCACGCCGAACAGCTCGAAGGTTTCGACGGCATCTGGTGCGTCCCCGGCAGCCCCTACCGCAATATCGACGGTGCCTTGCTGGCCATCCGCATCGCCCGGGAGCGGCAGCGGCCCTTCCTCGGCACCTGTGGCGGCTTCCAGCACGCGGTGCTGGAATACGCCCGCCATGTCCTGGGCTGGGCCGATGCCGAGCACGGAGAGACCGCCCCCGATGCCAAGCGCGCGCTGCTGACCCCCTTGAGCTGTGCCCTGGTGGAAGAGCGCGACAGCATTGAACTGCACGCCGGCAGCCGGATCGCCCAGGCCTACGGCACACACAGCATCGAGGAAGGCTATCGCTGCCGCTATGGCGTCAACCCGAACTTTGCCAGCGCCTTGCTCAGCGGCGCCCTGCGCCCCTGCGGGCGGGATAGCGCCGGAGACCTGCGCGCCGTAGAGCTGCATGGCCATCCGTTCTTCGTCGCCACCTTGTTCCAGCCCGAGCGTGCCGCCCTGCAAGGGCGCACGCCGCCCCTGGTCAGCGCCTTGCTCCAGGCCTGCCTGGAGGTGCAGCAATGATCGGCCAGACGCCTGCCCCGCCCTACTACGCGGTGATCTTTAGCTCCCAGCGCCGCAAAGCCGACCCAGCCTACGATCAGGCAGCCGAGCACATGGTCGATCTGGCCCGCCAGCAACCGGGTTTTCTCGGGGTCGAATCGGCACGGGGAGCGGACGGCTTCGGTATCACCGTGTCCTACTGGAGCAGTGAAGCGGCGATCGTTGCCTGGAAGCAGCATGCCGAACACCGCGCAATCCGGGAGCGCGGACGTAGCGACTGGTATCAGCACTTTCACACCCGGGTGAGCAAGGTTGAAAGGGCCTACAGCTTTGGCGACTGAAGGTCATCCTGATAGATGCCCTGAACGGCCGTGAACAGCCGCTCAGGACCGCGGTCCCTCAGCCCTGCGCCGCCAGCAGGCTGCGCACGGCCTGGATTTCCGGCAGGTCGCTGCGGCGCATGTATACCCGCAGCGGTTCGCTGATGTTGATCCGGTCGTCGATGTTCTGGTCCAGCAGCAACTGGATCTGCTCGCGCTTGAGGCTCATGGCCTGGTCGGAAACCGGCGCCCAGACAAATTCATTGGCCGGCACTATGGCGTCATCGGCCACATCCATGCCGAAGGAGTCTTCGCTGAAGCGCACGATGTAGCGGCCGGTCTTGCGATTGAAGCCGACAAAACCCTTGAGCTGGTCGGCAGCCTGGCAGATGAGTTCGGAGGTGATGCTCATGGTAAACCTCACTGTAGGTCCCACAGGACTTGTGATCGATGGTCTACACGCGAGGCAAGGAAAGGGGTGTTTTCAGGCTTCCCTCTGACGGGGAAACTGCAGCGCCCAAGAGTACTGCAAAGCGCCGGAAAAAACCCTCAAACCTGCAAATGAGAGAGATTTATGTCGCTTCGCAGATAGCACAAGCGTCATCGAGTTGTTAAAAGATACCTCCTAGCCCCCGCCCCCACGAAAGGATCTCGAGCATGCCAGCGACCTTCACCCCTTGTACCCTGATGCTCGGCCTGATGCTCGCGTGCGGCCTGGCCCAGGCCGCCGAACAGCCTGACCCAGACGCCCTGGCCGCTCGCCAGGGGATTCCGCAGCCGGCGGTGATCGCCCACCGCGGCGCGTCCTTCGATGCCCCCGAATCCACCGCGGCCTCCTATCGCCTGGCCCGTGACCTGGGAGCCGACTACCTGGAGATGGATCTGCAGCGCAGCAAGGACGGTGTGCTCTTCGCCCTGCACGACAACAACCTGCAACGCACCACCGACGTGGCGCAAAAATTCCCCGAGCGCAAGGACAGCCCGGCCACGGCCTTCACCATGGCCGAGCTGAAAACCCTCGACGCCGGCAGTTGGTTCAACCAGGCCCATCCGGACCGGGCGCGGCCGGGGTTTGCCGGGCTGAAGATCCTCACCCTGGATGAGATCATCGACATCGCCCAGGGCAATGCGCAACACAAGCCCGGGCTCTACATCGAGACCAAGGAGCCCCAGCTGTTCCCCGGCATCGAGCACGACCTCAAGGAAAAACTCCAGGACCGCGGCTGGCTGAGCCCGGCCGGTTCCACCCTGGCGAAAAGCGAGCTGGCGGTGGGTCAGGGCAAGGGCAAGGTGGTGCTGCAGACCTTCGATAAACACAGCCTGGAATTGCTGCACAAGGAAATGCCCAAAGTGCCCAAGGTCCTGCTGCTGTGGGTGGCCCCGGGCAGTATCGAGCCGGCCTCCGGCCAGAGTTTTGCCAGCAGCGGCGAAACCGACAAGGCGGCTTTCTATGCCAGGCAGCAACCCAAGGACCCGGCCGAGTTCAAGCGCTGGGTCGACTTCGCCAAGGCTCAGGGGGCCATCGGCACCGGCCCTTCCGCAGCACTCACCGCAGGCGGCGAGCAGAGCTATGCGGACCTGGTGCAGCCCTGGATGAATCAATACACCCACGATCAGGGCCTGCTGGTGCACGTCTACACCCTCGACGAAGCAGTGGATTTCAAGAAGGCCATGGACGCCGGGGTCGATGGCATCTTCACCAACCGCAGCGCCGAGCTGCTCAAGTACTTCAAGCGCCCGGCCAGCGCCAGCGTTGGCCAGTTGCTGGAGGCCAGCGGGTACTGAATGCCCGCCGTGCACTGGCAAGGCGAGCTCTGGCTGGGCCATGACTTCGGCCTGATCCACGGTGCCATGGGGCCCACCGCGCCCCATGCCCACTATGCCCACCAACTGATCATCGCCCCTGAGCAGCCGGTCACCGTGGAACTCGACGGCGTCCGCCACACCGGCCATTACCTGTTGATCGAAGCCCTGCGCCAGCACGCGATCATCCAGGCGCCAGGCCAGGCCTTCACGGTCTACGCCGAACCCCTGCTGATGGACGCCGCAAGCCTGCAGCGGAGCGTCAGCTGCAGCGAGCCCTCATTGCCCGGCCTGGAGGCGGCACTGCGCCGTTGCCCGCGCCAGCCGCTTGCCGACCGCCGGGTTGCCCGGGCGCTGGCGGCACTGGATGCCGCCCTGGGCGGCAAGGTCCCGGCCGCCCAACTGGCGGCCCAGGCCAATGTCTCCCTCAGCCAGTTGGAGCGGTTGTTCGCCCGTGACGTCGGCCTGCCCGTGCGCCGCCTGGTGCTGTGGCGGCGCCTGCGCCTGGCCATGGCCCTGTTGCTGGAGGGCCGGGCCATAACCGAAGCGGCCCATGGTGCGGGGTTCGCCGACAGTGCGCACTTCTCCCGCACCTTGAAGAGCCTGTTCGGTGTCACCGCCAGCCAGGCCCTGAAATCCCTCAGGCCCCGCCTGCTGGATTGACCGGGCGACGCAGGGCCTCGGGAACCTTGGGCTCAGCCTTGTAGCGCTGGGTCCTGAACGGCTCCAGCAACTGCGGCCAGTAATCGACGGGATAGTCCGGACGGCTGCCAATGCCCAGGTCGCCCTGGCGGATCGAGTAGTCGTGACGATAGAACGCCGTCCCCAGCAGCCAGTCCCAGAGGTTGAAGAACAGGCCGAAGTTCACGTCCCCGGCGCGGCCGTACTTCATGTGGTGGAAGCGATGCACCGGCGCCCAGGCAAACACATAACGCAACGGCCCCAGGCGCATGTCGACATTGGAGTGCTGCAGCAGCAACTGGATGGCGATGGCCAGGGCCAGCAATTGCGCCACCGGCAGCGGGATGCCCAGTACCAGCAGCGGCAGCAATCCCGCCGAGGCTTCCAGCAACTGATGCAACGGGTGCTTGAGCAGGCCATTGAAGCCATACAGGCGCACCACGCTGTGGTGCACCGCATGCAGGCGCCAGAGCCAGGCCCAGCGATGGCTGGCGTAATGGGCCAGGGTCACCCCGCAATCGGCAATCACGATCGCCAGCAGCAGTTGCCCCCAGAGCGGCCAAGCCTGGAGCCACAGCCCGTCGTGGGCCAGCAGCGCCACCAGGCCCGGCAACGCCAGCAGGCCCACGGCATTCAGGCTCTCATTGACCAGGGCATGCAGAATGTCCCGTAGCCGATCGCCCTGGGGGCGGTTCCAGGCGAGTTCATAGGGCAGGCTCCATTCCGCCAGGAACGACACCCCCAGCGCCGCCACGAACAGCAGCAGCAACCCGCCCCAAGCCCCCTCCCCGGCCTCCATCACTCCCACACCGGCACCAATGAACCCGGCAAAAAACACCGGGGCATACAACCATCCAAGCACTCGTTTCATTTGCTCTGTCTCCTAAAGGGAAAACAGAGCGTGCGACACAATCCATGGACCCGGATTGAACAAACGGCGCAAAGCGTGACCTGTATTAAGGGTGAATTAAGTTGCAACGTCTAACCTGTGTCCATCGAAAGCCATCACCCTAAGGAAGCAACCCATGACCAAGTTCTCCGCTCTGTTCGCCGCTGCCGCCCTGACCCTGACCGCAGGCCTGGCCCAAGCCGATGTCCGCCCGGACCTGATCCCGGGCCTGCTCAAATCCGGTGCCATCATGGACCTGGAAAAACTCAACCAGGCCGCCCTGGCCCAGCACCCTGGCACCACCGCCGCCAACATCACCGACACCGAGCTGGAGCAGACCGCCACCGGCGCCTACGTCTACCAGGTGGAACTGCGTGACAGCAAAGGCATCGAGTGGGACGTGGACCTGGACGCCAAGACCGGCAAGGTCCTGAGCAACAAGCAAGACAAGTAAGCCCCACGGCACACACGGCCGCGCCCCCTTTCCAGGGGGCGCGGCCTTTTCGTGGGGGCAGGAAAACCGTCGCCGGCAACAAATTTTCCATCCGCCGCAGGTATCTGCCCCCGAGAGGCCCCCGGCTCGTTAGAATCTCCGGCAGTCGACGCGCCAGGGCGTCGAGTGCCAAGGCAGAGACTGACATGGACCTTCTAGCAGCCGACATCGCCACCATTGGCCGGATCAGTGCAGTTCCGGCGATGCTTCAGGTCATCCGCGAAATGACCGGCCTGCGCTTTGCCGCGGTGGCCCGGGTCACCGAAACGTCCTGGCACGCCTGCGCCGTGCTCGATCAGCTGGACTTCGGCCTCAAGGTCGGCGGCGAACTGGATGTGGTGACCACCCTGTGCCACGAAATTCGTGCCGCCCATGTGTCGGTGGTGATCGACAAGGCCAGCGACGACCCGCTCTATCGCGACCATCACACTCCACGCCTGTATCGCTTCGAAAGCTACATCTCGGTTCCGGTGTTTCGCACCGACGGACGTTTCTTCGGCACCATCTGTGCCCTCGACCCCAGCCCGGCGGCGCTCAAGGCCAGTGCCATCCAGAGCACCATGGAAGCCTTTGCCCGGGTGCTGGCCCTGCAGATCGAGGCCGAGGAAAACCTGCAACAGACCGAGGCGGACCTGCAGCAGGAACGGCATACCGGGCAATTGCGCGAACAGTTCATCGCCGTGCTCGGCCATGACCTGCGCAACCCGCTGTTTGCCATCCAGGTGGGCGCCGAGCGCCTGTTGCGCAAGTACCCAAGTCCCGACACCGAGCCCCTGGTCCGGCACATCCTGACCTGCAGCAACCGCGCCTCGCGCTTGGTGGAAGACGTGCTGGACTTTGCCCGAGGCCGACTGGGCCCGGGCATTGCCCTGGACCTGGCGCCCTGTCCCGACCTGGAACCGGTGCTGCGCCATGTGATCGCCGAAGTGCAGAACGTGCACCCGCAGCGCTCCATCCAGTGCCGGATCGACAAGCTGCAAGGCATTCGCTGCGATCACCAGCGCCTCGCCCAATTGCTCTCCAACCTGGTGGCCAACGCCATCAGCCATGGCACCGCGGATGGCGTGGTGGAGGTCGAGGCGCAACAACAGCCCGAACACTTCGTGCTGCGGGTGAAAAACCAGGGCTTGATCCCCGGGCACATCCTGCCCCAGCTGTTCCAGCCCTACTCGCGCCCGGCCAGCGATACGCCCCAGGCCGGGCTCGGCCTGGGCCTGTACATCGCCCAACAGATTGCCAGCGCCCATGGCGGGCAACTGCAAGTGATCTCCAACCCGCAGCAAGGCACGGTGTTCAGCTTCAGCCTGCCCCTGGGCCCGGCGGCTTAAGCCGTGGTGCTGACCAGCGATCCCGCGGCGCTGCCGTTGGAGTCCTGCAAGGCCTGGAGCAAGGCCGCAGTGGCCGTTTGCAACGAGGCACTGGTGCTGGCCACCTGAGCCTGGGCCGCGGCCACTTGCGCCGCCTTGGCATCGGCACTTTCCTGCTTGGCTTGCGCCGCCTGCAACTGCTGCTGTTGCTCCTGCAACTGCTTTTGCAGCTCGGCGATCTGCTTGCGCAGCGCTTTCACCGTATCGCTGCTGGAATCATCGCTGCCGGAACTCTCGCCCGCAGCCGCACCACCGGCAGCCGGGGCCTTGGTGGAATCGCTGGTGGCGGCACTGGAGGGCGGCGCGGCGGTCTCGCCGGCCACACTGTCCTGGCTGTCGGCGATGCGGGTCTTGCTCGAACTGACCTGGGCCTGGTTGATCGAGAGGGAACTGATGCTGACCATGATGGGTGTCCTGATGACGGGAAGATACCCGGTCATCGACACCCACCAGGGCCACTTGAGAGTGATCCTGTATCAGCCTGGTAAGCCAGCTGATACCGACTCAGCAGCCTCAGGCACTCAGGCGTGAGGTGACCTCGTTCAGCTGCCCCGACAGACCATGCAGGTTGCGGCTTGCCGCCTCGGTGCGCTGGACGTTGTCCATGTTGGTACTGGCGATGGTGGTGATCTCGGTGAGGTTGCGCGAAATGTCCTCGGCCACCGACGTCTGCTCTTCGGCGGCGGTGGCGATCTGACGGTTCATGTCACGGATCGCTTCCACCGCTTCGGTGATGCGCTCCAGCATGGCCCCGGCCTCGGTCACCTGCTGCACGCTCTGCTCGCTGCGGGACTGGCCGCTTTCAATCGCCTGGGCCGCATCCACGGCGCCGGTCTGCACGCTCTGGATGATCTGGTTGATCTCGATAATGGAAGCGGCTGTGCGTTGCGCGAGGCTGCGCACTTCATCGGCGACCACGGCAAAGCCGCGCCCGGCTTCACCGGCCCGGGCCGCTTCGATGGCCGCGTTGAGCGCCAGCAGGTTGGTCTGCTCGGCGATCCCCTGGATCACTTCCAGGACCTTGCCGATGCGTCCGCTGTCGGTTTCCAGGCGACGGATCACCGTGGCGGTGTTGGCGATCTCGCCGCGCATCTGGGTAATGCTGTGGATGGTGCTCTGCATCACCTGCTCGCCCTGCTGGGCCGACTGGTCGGCATCGTCGGCGGCGCGGGCAGCATCGGCGGCGTGGCGGGCCACTTCCTGGGCGGTGGCGGACATCTCGTTCATCGCCGTGGCCACCTGGTCGGTGCGGCTGAACTGTTCGTTGGTGCCCTGGGACATCAAGGTGGCGATGGCGTTGAGCTCACCGCTGGAGCTGTCCAGGTCCGAAGCGCTGCGCTGCAGGCTGCTGAAGGTCTGGGCCAGGAAATCACGCAGGGTATTGGCGGCCATCGCCAGCTTGCCCAGTTCATCCTGGCGCTCGCTGGCGACCCGCTGGGCAAACTGGCCACGGCTGAGCTGGGCGACATAGTCGATCAACTGGCGGATCGGCTGCACCAGGCTGCGGTTGACCAGCCACAGGCTGAGCAGGCCGATCAGCAGGCCGGACCCGAGCATAACCAGAATCCCCAGCCAGACGGTGCGATCGGCCGCTGCGCTGATCTGCAAGGATTGCTGGTCGCCGTGCTTGCGCAACTCGCTGACCAGCTCACTCATCTGTTCGCTGGTGGCCCGGTCCACGCCCTTGACCGCCCCATCCCCGGCACTCGGGTCGGCGCCCGCCGCCACGTAGGCGTCACGCCCCTTCTGGTAGGAAGCGCCGAGCAAGCGGTGCTCTTCGGCCAGGCGCTGGACCCGGCTCTTGAGCGCGCTGTCCAGTCCCGGGGTCTGGGCCAACTGCCCGAGGATGTTCTGCACATCCCGCTGACGGTCCTCGAACTGCTGCCAGTACTTGTTCATTTCCTGGGGCTGCTTGCCGCGCAACAGGACGTTTTTCCATTCCTGAACCTGGCTCTTGAACTGCAGGTTGGCTTCATCGATCAACTGCGAACTGTGCAGCGGGCCTTCGATCAATTCGCGGTAATTCTGCACGCCGCCAGACAGCAGATGAAAGCTCGCCAGGGCGATCAACAGCATCGCCAGCAGGCTACCGCTCAGCAGGGCAAGGACTTGCGCTCTCAGGGATTTTTGCAAGAACATCGAGGGGATCTCATGGCAGGGATAGAGCAGGCCCGCTGGGGGCATGCGTAGGTCCGGACTTCCCTGTCAGGTGCATTCGAAGAAGGTCGAATGCGTATTGCATGTGAGCGTGATCGGCTTTGGCCAGACAATCTTTAGCGCCGCCGACCGTCGGTATATCACGGCGGATTGTGCACTTTGAAACGTCACAAAACTGTCAAAAAGCCTTGCCATGATGGGGCACAAGTGAACCTGTGAAACCCGCGCCAGGCACTGCCCCCTCCGGCGAGACCCCATGAACCACAGCATCGACCAGAGTCACCGTGACGCCGACCTGTTCGGCCTGCTCTACGGCTTCAGCTTTCGCCCCGGCGAACGCGGCCGCGAACTGGATTCCGCCAAGGCCCTGCAAGCCCTGCAGCAACCCGAGGACAACGGTGAGTTTCTCTGGCTGCACCTGAACCTGGCCCACGCGGCCTGCGAACGCTGGATGAAGGCGCACCTGCAACTGCCCGAGGAGTTTTTCGAGGCGCTGCACGAAGGCTCGCGCTCGACCCGCATCGAACACGTGGACGCGGCCCTGCTGGCAGTGGTCAACGACGTGGTGTTCAACTTCAGCAGCATGGTCTCCTCGGACATCTCCACCCTGTGGGTCTGCGTCCGCAGCCGCCTGATCGTCAGTGCCCGCCTGCAGCCCCTGCACTCGGTGGACAAGCTGCGCTCCTCGGTCAAGGCCGGCGAGCGCTTTCGCTCGCCCCTGGAATTGCTGGTGCACCTGCTGCGCGACCAGGGCGAGGTGCTGACCCAGATCGTGCGCAGGACCAGCCTCAGTGTCGACCAGATCGAAGACCAGTTGCTGGCCGCCCGGGTATCCACCAACCGTGCCGAACTGGGGGCCATGCGCCGGGTGCTGGTGCGCCTGCAACGGCTGCTGGCCCTGGAGCCGGGCTCCCTGCTGCGCCTGCTCAACCGTCCGCCGCAATGGCTGCAGAAAGAAGACGTCAAGGAGCTGCGCAAGTCCACCGAGGAGTTCGCCCTGATCATCAACGACCTCACGGTGCTGGGGGAGCGGATCAAGCTGCTGCAGGAAGAAATCGCCGCCAACGTCAATGAGCAGACCAACCGCACCCTGTTCACCCTGACCGTGGTCACGGTGCTGGCGCTGCCGATCAACATCATCGCCGGCTTCTTCGGCATGAACGTCGGCGGCATTCCCTTTTCCGGCGACCCGGAAGGCTTCTGGATCCTCGTGGCGCTGGTGGCCACCTTCACCGTGATCGCCGGACGCTGGGCCTTCCGCAAGCGTCAGGACTACTGAAACGCCCGCTGTAGGAGCTGGCTTGCCAGCGAAGGCGCCCGTCCAGGCGATGTAAGACTCAAGGGCCTCTTCGCCGGCAAGCCGGCTCCTACGCGATGATTGCGATGATTGCGATGATTGCGATGATTGCGATGATTGCGATGATTGCGATGATTGCGATGATTGCGATGGCCGCAATGATGGCGGCGGGCGCGAACGGATCAACGGAGCCACTCAATCGCGCAAACCATGACTTGAGGCAGTCTCCTTGTAACAATTGGCAACGATCATGGGCGACACTCCTTCCAGCAACAGGATTGTCCAGCAATGGCCACCCCTTCCCTGACTGCCACCTCCCCCAACCTCGACGCCAAACCGCAGCTGGATAAAAAACCCGGCCCCTTCACCCTGGTGATGTTCTTCGCGGTATTGGCCATGGGCCTGCTTTTCACCGCCTACAGCCTGGTGCACGACATGCACGAGCTGGGCACCACGGTCACCACCTGGACCCCCTTCCTGCTGCTGGGGGTGGCCTTGCTGATCGCCCTGGGCTTCGAGTTCGTCAACGGTTTCCACGACACCGCCAACGCCGTGGCCACGGTGATCTACACCCATTCGCTGCCGCCCCAGTTCGCCGTGGTCTGGTCCGGCCTGTTCAATTTCCTCGGGGTGCTGCTGTCCAGCGGCGCGGTGGCCTTCGGCATCATCGCCCTGCTGCCGGTGGAGCTGATCCTGCAGGTCGGCTCCTCAGCCGGTTTCGCGATGATCTTCGCCCTGCTGATCGCGGCCATCCTGTGGAACCTCGGCACCTGGTGGCTGGGCCTGCCCGCCTCGTCTTCCCACACCCTGATCGGCTCGATCATCGGCGTCGGCGTGGCCAATGCGCTGATGCACGGGCGCGACGGCACCAGCGGCGTGGACTGGAGCCAGGCGACCAAGGTCGGCTACGCCCTGCTGTTCTCGCCAGTGATCGGTTTCGTGTTCGCCGCCCTGCTGCTGTTGGCCCTGCGCCTGTTCGTCAAGAACCGCGCACTGTACAAGGCGCCCAAGGGTGATGCCCCGCCGCCGTGGTGGATTCGCGGCCTGCTGATCCTGACCTGCACCGGGGTGTCTTTCGCCCACGGTTCCAACGACGGCCAGAAAGGCATGGGCCTGATCATGCTGATCCTGGTGGGCACCCTGCCCATGGCCTATGCCCTGAACCGCACCATGCCCGCCGACCAGGCGCTGCAGTTCGCCGCCGTGGCTGAAGTCACCCAGCAGGCGCTGGTGAAATACGCCCCGCAACCGGCCCCGGCCGACCCGCGCCCGGTGCTCTCGGAGTACGTGCGCAGCAAGGAGGCGACACCGCTGCTGATTCCGGCACTGGCCGCCCTGACCGGCTCCATCGGCACTGAAGTGAAAGGCTACGGCTCACTGTCCAAGGTTCCCGCCGAAGCCATGGGCAACGTGCGCAACGACATGTACCTGACCAGCGAAACCATCCGCCTGATGGACAAGGGCCAGGTCGGCCGTTTCGACCAGGACACCCAAGACAAGCTGCAGCTGTTCAAGCAACAGATCGACAACGCCACGCGCTTCATCCCGCTGTGGGTGAAGATCGCCGTGGCCATCGCCCTCGGCCTGGGCACCATGGTCGGCTGGAAACGCATTGTGGTGACCGTCGGCGAAAAGATCGGTAAGACCCACCTGACCTATGCCCAGGGCGCATCGGCGGAAACCGTGGCGATGCTGACCATTGGCGCCGCCGACATGTTCGGCCTGCCGGTATCGACCACCCACGTCTTGTCGTCAGGGGTGGCCGGGACCATGGTGGCCAACGGCGGCGGCTTGCAGATGCGCACCATCCGCAACCTGGCCATGGCCTGGGTGCTGACCCTGCCGGCGGCGATCCTGCTGTCGGGCAGCCTGTACTGGCTGTTCACCCAACTGTTCTGATCGCCAGGTGGCCATCGAGGGCCTGGAAAGACCCTCGATGGCACGGCCCAGGCCGGCGCCTCCATCCGCCCCCTACCTCGGCACCAACGCTTGGCAGCGCAGCAGGGCCATCCTGCCCCGCCCCTCTGCCACCCTCGGCTCAGGTCGACTCCGGCAGCCCGGCGCGAAGACCGCTGGACAATCCGGCCTGCAAGGCAAACGCCAGGAGCCCGGTCAGCGGTGCGGAAAAACTCGCCAGGCCGCCCCCGGCCCACATCAGCAGCAGACCCAGGGCAGTGCCGCCGAACCAGGCCGTCAGCCCCACCGGATTGAACGCCGGGGCGCCTTCGATCCCATCGCTCCGGGTGCGCCCCAGGAGGATCTGCGCCAGGGCCACGCCGACCCAGGCGACCACGAAGATCCCCTGGTAGGCCAGGGCCTTGAGCAGGTAGGCAAACACATCCGCCAGCATCAGGCCGTAGACGATGATCCCCACCGCCACCGCCCACATCAGGTACGAGCCGCGAATCCCGAAGCGGCTGAAGAACGCCTGCATGTTCAGGGTCGCCAGGTAGTAGTTGGCGGTGTTGATCCGGGTCTGGGTGGCCCAGACGAACAGCAGCCCCCACAGCCCCATCAACTGCAGGATGGCCATCACCACCGAGACCTCGTTCAACGCCCCCTCATGGGGAATGCTGCTGACCAGGTAGATGCCCGCCGCGCCGTTGAGCAGGAAGGTCACGGCATAGAACGGCATGCCGAAATTCCAGCGACCGTGGTAGGCCGCATCCTCGGGCTTGCCGAAACGCGCGTAGTCGAAGGTGAACAGCATCAGGATCCACACCCCCATGTACGCCACGAAGCAGTCCCACCATCCCCAGGCACTGGGGCTCGCCGGGCCGAAATCCAGCCACTGCGGCTGATAGCCATAACGCGCGATGGACAGGCCCACGGCAAACAGCAGGCCGCCCAGGTACACCGGCAGCAGCACGCCGTTGAGCTTGTCCAGCCAGTGCTGCACGCTGCCCAGGATCAGCGGCACGCTGTACAGCACCACCAGCAGCGCCGCCAGTGGATAGAGCAATTGCGGGTACAGATGGTTGAGCGCCACGGCGATCACCGAGCCTTCGAACACTGCGTAGTAGATCGCCGTGGAGAAGAAGATCAGGATCGCCAGGCAGGCCCCGGTGCTGCCAAACAGCAGCCGCGAAAACAGCGCTACGGACAACCCGCTGCGCATGGCGAAGCGGCTCAGCACGCTGTTCACCAGACCGTAGCTGAGCACTGACAGCAACATGCCGATCAGGGCATTGCGGGCGCCGTAGGACAGGGCCAGGGAAGCACCGACGACGATGTAGAACATCGCGCTGCACACCGCCCACCAGGCCATGGTCAGGGACAGCCGGCCCATGCGCGCGGCGCTGGGAACGGCGACGCTGGCCGGGGCCTGGCCGGTTTGCTGCGATTGCGATAAAGCTGCCATATGCGTGAACTCCAGAACCAGTCATAGGTTGAAGCGCGGGCAGCCGCCACCGCACCGAGGTGCGGCGTTGGCTTGCCGTTTGGCAGGGCCCGCGCGATGCGGCGGGCAGAATCAGGAAGAGAGCAGCTTGCTCAGGCAGCCCAGTTTCTTCTTATAGGAGCGCCGGGCTTCCAGCGCTTCTTCGAGGGTCACCGCAATGAAGCGGGCCTTCTGGTTGGGTTGCATCTGGCCGATCAGGTCGAGGTCGGCACTGATCACCGTGCCGATCATCGCGTAGCCACCACCGGACACCGCATCCCGGTGCAGGACAATGGGCTCCAGCCCGGCCGGCACCTGGATCGAGCCGATGGGGTAGCAGCTGTCGACAATGTTCGACGGATCAGAACCGGCGCCAAACGGCTGTTCCCGGGGCTGGAAGCCCAGGGCGCTGCCGCCCTTGAAGCGATAGCCGATGCGGTCCGCCTCCGAGCCCACGGTCCAGGGCTCGGCAAAGAAGCTGAGCTTGGCCGCTTCGCTCAGGCGCTCGTAGTACAGGCCGGGCACCACCCGCAGGCTGATTTCGCCGCCCAGGGTCTGACGCAGGGCCATGGGCAGGCTGGCGCCGGCGCGGCCCTTGCCACTGTCGGCACCCACCGGCAACTCGTCGCCGGCCACCAGCCGCCGGCCCTGGGATCCCCCCAGGGCGCCCAGGGCGTAGGTAGACCGGCTGCCCAGGACCAACGGCACGTCGATGCCACCGGCCACGGCCAGGTAGGCCCGGGCACCGGCCTTGGGAAAGTCGAAGCGCAGCACCTGCCCGGCCTTCACCGCGAACGCGGTATCCAGGTGCTGGTCGACGCCGTCGAGCTTGGGCGTCATGTGGGCCCCGCAGACCGCCACCAGGGCGTCCCGGGTGAATGCAAGCTCCGGCCCGAGCAGGGTGCACTCCAGCCCCGCAGCCCCGGCCGGGTTGCCCACCAACTGATTGGCGGCGCTCAGGGCGTACTGGTCCAGGGCCCCGGACGGCGGAATGCCCAGGTGATAGAAACCTTCGCGGCCCAGGTCCTGCACCGAGGTGGCCAGGCCGGGTTTGATGACCTTGATCATGCCAGCACCTCCTGCAACGACTTGGGATAGCCGACCGGGTCGGCAAGAAAGGCATCCAGGGAAAACTCCACCTCGCGGATGCGCAGGTCGAAATGCCCGGCCTCGACCTCGGCCACCGCCTGGTCATAGGCCTGGCGGTCGATGGGCTTGAACTGCACGATATCGCCCGGGCGGAAGAACACCATGTGCGCCTTGAGGTAGGCCAGTTGCTGCTGCGGGTCGTAGATCGGTGCCGGAGTGACGCCGAACATCTGGTAGCCACCGGCGCCACGCACCGAGTAGATGCAGCCGAAGCAGCCGCCATGGCCCAGGGTCAGCTTGGGGGTGTCGGTGCGTGGCCGCAGGTACTTGGGCACCTGCAACTGGCGCTCACGCTCGACCATCTGGAACATGAACGGCAGGCCGGCGACAAACCCCACCATCGAGACGAACCAGGGCGCGCCACTGTGGGCAGCGATGAACGCCTCGACGTCGGCCAGGCCGTTGATCCGGGCCGCGTACTCCAGGTCGGTGGCGCTGGGGTCCTGATGGCGATCGCGAAAACGCATCAGGGTCTCATGGGTCCAGGGATCGTTATAGAGCACCGGGATCTCGATGATCCGGGTGTGCAGGCTGCGTTCGGCCACCGCCCCCGCTTCTGCCTGCTGCACCGCCTCCAGCAGGTCCTGTGGAGCGATGCGGTCAGGGTCGAAACGGATCTGGAACGAGGCATTGGCCAGGCAGATGTCCAGCACCCCGTCCAGTTCCAGGCGCTCCACGGCGCGGGTCACCGCCATGCCCTTGAAGAAGGCCTGCAGCGACATGCTGTCGCTGACCTCGGCAAACAGATGCTCGTCGGCACCAAAGCTGTAGCGAATCGGCTGGCTCATGCGTCACCTCCGGCGCGGCGCTCGGCCAGCCAGGTTTCCAGGGTTCCCGTATGGAAGTCGGCCCGTTGCAGCCAGGGTTCGGCCAACAGCTCGCGGTGCAAGGGCAAGGTACTGGCCATGCCGGTCAGGGTGGTGTGCTCCACGGCAATTCGCGCCCGGGCCAACGCCTCGCCACGATCACGGCCGTGCACGATCAACTTGGCCAGCAGCGAGTCGTAGTAAGGCGGCACAGAATATCCCGGGTACAGGTGACTATCGACCCGTACCCCGGCCCCTTGCGGCCAGACCAACTGCTCGACGGTGCCCGGGCTGGGAAAGAAGTCGCGCGTCGGGTCCTCGGCGTTCAAGCGCATCTGCAAGGCCGCGCCATTGAGCTGGATATCGCTCTGGCGCAGGCCCAGGGGCTCGCCCCCGGCAATGCGCAGCATGGCCTGGACCAGGTCGATGCCGGTGATCAGTTCACTGATCGGATGCTCGACCTGGATCCGCGTGTTCATCTCGATGAAGAAAAACTCGCCGGTGCTGTCGTCATACAGGTATTCCAGGGTGCCGGCGCCCCGGTAGCCCAGGGCCTCGGTCAGGCGCACGGCGCTGCTGCAGAGTTGTTCGCGCTGGACGCTGTCGAGCACCGGCGATGGCGCTTCCTCGAAGATCTTCTGCCGCCGCCGTTGCAGCGAACACTCGCGCTCGAACAGGTGCACCGCATGCTTGCCGTCCCCCAGGACCTGGACCTCGATATGCCGGGCCCGGCCAATAAAGCGCTCCAGGTAGACCGCCCCATTGCCGAAGGCGGTCTGGGCTTCACGCTGGGCCCGGGGAAACTCCTCGGCCAACTGCGCCGCATTCTCGGCCAGGCGAATCCCTCGTCCGCCACCGCCGGCGCTGGCCTTGATCAGCAGTGGAAAACCCACGGCCTCGGCAGCGTCGAGCGCCGCGGCAAGATCGAACAGCTCACCGGCAGACCCCGGCACCACCGGCACGCCTGCGGCCTGCGCGGTACGCCGGGCTTCGGCCTTGTCGCCCATGCGGCGGATGGTCTCGGCACTGGGGCCGACGAAGATCGCCCCGGCATCGACCACCGCTTGGGCAAAGTCGGCGTTCTCCGAAAGAAAGCCGTAGCCGGGGTGCACCGCATTGGCACCGCTGGCCTGGAGGGCGCCGAGCAGCGCCTGGACATTCAGGTAGCTTTTGTCGGCCCGGGCCGGGCCGATGATCTGCACCTCGTCGGCGATCCGTGCGGCCATGGAGTCGGCGTCCGCCTCGCTGCAGGCGGCCACGGTGGGAATCCCCAGGGCCTTGGCGGCACGCAGGATGCGCACGGCGATCTCGCCGCGGTTGGCAACCAGCAGCTTGCTGATGGATTGAGTCATGATCCGGCCCTCACTGCGCGAGCGTCGCGACGACCTGGCCCGGCTCCACCGGGTCGCCGTCTTCCACCAGAAAGGCGCGGACCTGACCCGCGCTCCCGGCGGTCAGTTCGGAAAACTGCTTCATGACCTCGATCAGGCCGATCACGGTGTCGGCGCTGACGGTGTCGCCGACCTCGACGAAGGGCGCCGACTCAGGGGTCGCCTTGCGATAGAACGTGCCGGGCAAAGGGGTGATGACGTTGTGTTCGGCCATGTCTGTTCCTCTTGGAATAGTTGTAGAAAGGCAGGCAAAAAATTCAAACCTGGGTGAAACCTGCATCTAGGCGCAGTGCTTCAGATCGGGCGCTTCAGCGCGGCGCACGGACCTCGATGCCGGCCTGGTCCAGGGCCTTGCGAGTGGCCTCCACCAGGGCCAGGGCCCCCGGGGTATCGCTGTGCAGGCAGATGGAATCGAATTCGATGGCCAGGTCTTCACCCTCCACCGTACGTACCAGGCCGCTCTGGCAAGCCCGCAGCACCCTGGCCGCCACCGCCGCCGGGTCCAGGGCCCGTACCTGGCGGGTGAAGACAATGGAGCCGCTGAGGTCATAGTCACGGTCGGCGTAGAACTCGCCGATCACCGGCTGGCCCAGCTCCCGGGCAACGCGCCAGATCACCGAGTTGGGCATGCAATACAGCAGCAGTTCCGGTTCCAGGCGACGCAGGTTCTCCACCAGCAGGCGCGCCGCTTCCTCATCCCGGGCCAGGTGCATGTAGAGCGCGCCGTGGGGCTTGATGTGCTGCAGGGCAACGCCCTGGACCCGGGCCAGCTCACGCAGGGCACCGAGCTGGTACAGCATGTCATCCACCAGCTCCTGGGCCGGTGCATTGATGTGTCGACGGCCGAAACCCACCAGGTCGCGAAACCCCGGGTGGGCGCCGATGGCCACGCCCAGGCGCTTGGCCTGTTCGACGGTGCGGCGCATGGTGCTGGGGTCGCCGGCGTGAAAGCCGGTGGCGATATTGGCCGAACTGATGAAGCCCATCAGCTCGTCGTCGACGCCATCGCCGATGGTCCAGGGGCCAAAGCTCTCGCCCATGTCCGAATTGAAATCCACTGCCTGCATCACTGTTGCTCCAACTTTCGTGACTTCGTGCCACGGAAATTAGAACCCTCTTGACCCCTTGGGAAGATCTATTATCAGATAGAGCATCTTCTGAAAAACAGATAACTAAGCTGAAAACATTGCCCCAGGCGGCTAAGCAAGACCCAGGATCGTCTGGCTGCAGAGAGGGTTTTCCAACCGAGGCGGTGCGCCCGTCGGCCACTTTCCACCAAAGCGGCGGGGGCCGTTTGCTCACCTGATGCTGGCGCGCGCGCCGAGGATGATTCCATGTCGTTGACCCTGCGCCAGGTGCGCTACTTCGTTGCCACCGCCGAGATCGGACAGATTTCCCAGGCGGCGATCCACCTCAATATCTCCCAGTCGGCGGTGACCACGGCGATCAAGGAACTGGAGGCGATGCTCGCCGTGCAACTGTTCGTGCGCTCGGCCCAGGGCATGAACCTGACCGATGCCGGGCGGCACTTTCTCAACCGCGCCTACGTGATCCTGCGCAGTGTCGAGGATGCGCTCAACAGCCCGCTGCCGGACTACCGGGCCAGCGGCGTGCTGCACCTGGCGGCCAGCTATACGGTGATCGGCTACTTCCTGCCGCACCACCTGCAGCGCCTGGAACACTGGCACCCGGATGTCACCATCGAGCTGCATGAACAGGAGCGCCAGGCCATCGAGCAGGGCTTGCTGGAGGGACGCATCGACATGGCCGTGGTGCTCACCGCCAACCTCACGCACCCGGACATCGTCTCGGAAACCCTGTTCAACTCCGAACGCCGGCTGTGGCTACCGGCGCACCATCCGCTGTGCGAACGGGCCAGTGTCAGCCTGGCGGACGTGGCCGAGGAGCCCTTTATCCTGCTCACCGTCGATGAAGCCGAACAAAGCGCCATGCGCTACTGGGAGCAGGCCGGCCAGCAGCCCAGGGTGCGGGTGCGCACCAGCTCGGTGGAGGCGGTGCGCAGCATGGTGGCCAATGGCAGCGGCGTGGCGATCCTCTCGGACCTGGTGCACCGGCCCTGGTCCCTGGAAGGCAAGCGCATCGAGACCTTGAGCCTGAGCGATGCGGTCACGCCCATGAGCGTCGGCCTGGCCTGGCACCGCGAGCGGGCCTTCACCCCGGCGATGCAGGCCCTGCGGGACTACTTTCACGACGCCTTTCTGGCGCCCCAGCAGCTCAGCGCCCGGCGCTGATAGCGGCAGATGAGCCGGCTCCGCTAGCGGCTGTCGAGGAAGGCTCGCCGGAGCTTGCCTGGCTATCCGCGACGCGCCTCATCGTCTTCCCCCCTGCGCACCGCGCGCTCACAGCCCGCGGTGGCAGCTACGGATGCGGGCTCATCGCTCAAGGACAGCTCCAGCGCCGGGCGCTGGTGGCCATCTGCTCGGCCAGTTGGCCAATGGCCTGCTGGTGGGCCTGCACCAGGCTGCTCAGCTCGACACCTGCCGGCTGGCGGACCTGGCTGCTGCAGGTGAGGCTGCGGGCCGATTTGCCCTCCTCCCGCAGGCGCAGGCTCCAGACCACGTCGATCAATGCGTATTGCCCGGGCAGGGACTCGAAGCGCCGGACATCGGTCTGCACCGCCAGCACCGGGCGCCCGGGCTGCTTGGGCAAACCTTCAAGGTTGCGGCTACCCAGTTTCGACTCCAGCTGGCTGGCCAGGGCATCGTGGAACTCATCCACCAGCGGCGCGCTCCAGCGCTGGGTCTCGAGGATCGCCAAGGTGCCGCTGTCCTGGCGTACCACCAATTGCGGCTGGTCGACCTGAACCGGGATGCGCACCGTCGACATCTCGAATTGGAACGCCGGCGGCGAGGTCGCGCTGGCCCCGGCGCTCACTGGCGGCATCAAGGTGTAGTAATGGGTCGGCGCGGAGCTGCAAGCCGCGAGTCCCAGGGTCAGGCTCAACATCAGGGCACGGGTTTTCATGGCTGGGATTCCGCTGCGGAAGGACGAACTGAAGTGGACGGCGACTGGTAGGCATCCGGTTGATTGTCTTTCAGGCGACCACGGATCAGCGCCTCAGGATGACGCCCGAGGAAATCGGTCAGCACCCGTACCGACCGGGCCGTGCGCTGCACTTCTTCCATGGCCTGGCTGAGCTTCTGGCGCTGCGGCGAGTCCTCGGAGAAGCTTTCGTTGGCATTGGCCAGGGTCTTCTTCGACTGCTCCAGGGTGTCGCGCATCTGCGGCAGCACTTCGCCATTGACCTGCTTCAGGGTCTTCTGCATTTCCACCAGGCTGCCATTGAGATTGGCGGCGATGCTGTCGATCGGCAGCTTGCTGATCTTGTCGACCACGGCCTGCAGTTGCTCCTGCAGCTTGTCCATGCTGCCCGGCACCGTGGGGATCTCCACCGGACGCGCGGTGACATTGAACGGTGCCGGCTTGGCTTCGGGGAAGAAGTCCAGGGAGATGAACAACTGGCCGGTCAACAGGTTGCCGCTGCGGGGCTGAGCCCGCAGGCCGCTCTTGACGAAGGCGCCGATCAACCGGGTTCCGTTTTCCTCGCTGCCGCCGCCCTGCTTGACCAGTTTTTCATGGGCCTTGCCCAGGCGCTCGGGGTAGATCACTGCGCCCACCACCGTTGGGAAGTACTTGCGCTGCTCGTCGTAGTCCAGGTCCATGGACACCACCTTGCCGATCTTCACCCCGAGGAACTCCACCGGTGCATTGAGGGCCAGGCCCCGCAAGGCCTGGTCGAAACGCATGCGGATGTAATAGGGCTCGCCATCAGGTGGCGCCAGGGCGGTGTCCTGGTCGGTGAACAGGGTGTACTCGGCATTCTCCTCGGCCGGCTTGGCATTGGGGCTGTACTTGGGTTCGACGAAGGCGATGCCCCCCGCGAGAATCGTCGACACCGATTCGGTGTTGACCTTGAGGCCCTCGGCCCCCAGGGTCACGTCCACTCCACTGGCATTCCAGAAACGGGTGTCGGTGGTGACGTATTTGTCATTGGGCGAGTTGACGAAGACTTCCAGGTCCACCCCTTTGCCGTTGTTGGCCAGGTGGTAGGACACCACCTGGCCCACCTCGATGCGCCGGTAGTAGAGCGGCGAGCCGACATCCAGCGAGCCCAGGTCGTCGGTGTGCAAGATGAAGCGCTTGCCCTTCTGGCCATAGGTGATGGGCGGTGGGGTTTCCAGGCCCTTGAAGCGGTCCTTGCGTTTGTCCGCCTTGCCGGCATCGGCGCCGATAAAGGCACCGGACAGCAGGGTATCGACCCCGGAAACACCGCTGGCGCCTATGCGTGGACGCACCACCCAGAAGTTCGAGTCCTCGGCGGTGAAGGGTTCCGCGGACTGATCCAGCTCGACCTTGGCAATCACCTTCTTGCGGTCGTCGCTCAAGGCGATCGCCGTCACCTTGCCGATCACCACGTTTTTGTATTTGACCTGGGTCTTGTTGGCTTCCAGGCCTTCGGCGGTCTGGAAACTGATGGAGATTTCCGGCCCCGCGGAAAGCGAGTTGTGGACCACCATCGACAACCCCACCAGGGCCGCGACTATGGGCACCAGCCAGACCAGGGAAACGTTGAAGCGCCGGTTGCGTATCGCCGGACTGCCCGGTGCGGCGGGGGCCCTTGAAGCGTTGGAACCTGGATGATCAGACATCTTCTACCTCTGCATCCCAGATAAGCCGGGGATCGAAACTCATGGCCGCCAACATCGTCAGCACCACCACCAAACCAAAAAACAGAATGCCCATGCGCGGGTCGATGGAGCTCAGGGCACGAAACTGCACCAGGGCCGCCACCACCGCCACCACCAGCACATCGAGCATCGACCAGTAGCCGATCAGTTCGATGAATCGATAGAGCCGTGCACGCTCGCGCTGGGCCCAGCGGCTACGGCGCTGGCAGGTCACCAGCAAGGTCCCGAGGACAAAGAACTTGATGCAGGGCACCACCACGCTGGCGATGAAAATCAGCAGGGCGATGTCCCAGGCGCCGGCTTTCCAGAACTCCACCACGCCGCTCATGATGGTGTTTTCACTGGCACTGCCAAAAATGCTGGTGTGCATCACTGGCAGCAGATTAGCCGGGATATAGAAAATCAGGCTGGCCAGCAGAAAGGCCCAGGTCCGAGCCAGGCTGTTGGGCTTGCGCTCATGCACCGGTGAATCGCAGCGCGGGCAGCGGTGCTCCGACAACTCGCAGGCGCGGCCGCAGGTGTGGCACAGCATCAATTGCAGGTCTCGGGCATAGGGCGGTGCGCTCATCAGTAGCGGCCCTCCAGGTCTTCCCACAGGCGGCGGATGTCCTTGCCGGAGATCAGGATGATCAGCACCGTCAACATCGACAGGGCCCACAACCCCAGCCCCGGGTGCACATCGAGCATGCCGGCCAGCTTGACGATCGCCACCAGGATGCCCAGCAGGCAGACCTCGAGCATGCTCCACGGACGCAGGTGTTCCAGGGCGCGCATGCAGGCCTTGAAACCCGGCGCCGCACGGTCGATGCAGGCAAACCCCAGCACCCAGCACAGCAGGATGATCTGCAGGCAGGGCGCGAGGATGATGGTCAGGCCGGTGACCGCGGCGATCAGGCTGATGCGCCCTTGGGCCAGGGCTTCCACCGACTGCCAGAGGGTCGCCTCGTTGCTCAGGCCTTCAAGGCTGATCTTGATCACGGGAAACAGGTTGGCGAAGACGAACAGCACCCCTGCCGTGATCGACAGCGCCAGCAACTGCTGCACGTTCAAGTGCCGCGCGCGCGCCAGCACGGCGCCGCAGCGGGCACACTGAGCGGTCTGGCCCTTGGCGAGCGGCACGGGCTCGTACACCGAATCGCAGTGTTCGCAAATGATCCAGTCGCGGGAAATAGTCATGGCCTTTAAAGAGTAGGAAAGTCGGTGAGCACTGAGGAAGGCTCTCACCGTCGGGCATTTTCAGCAAAAGTAGAGGATTGTGTCTAGTTTTATCCGAGGACTGGATACAACCATCTACGCCATAATAGGCGCCCCCGGGAAACTTCGCCGACCATGATCGACTCCACGCCCTCCTCCAGCCGACTCCAGCGCACCCCCAAGCAGATCCGTGGCCGCCAGCGCGTCACGGCGATTCTCCAGGCCTGCGCACGCCTGCTGATCTGCCAGGGCGCGTCGAGCCTGACCATGCACGGCATCGCCCGGGAGGCCGGCACCTCCATTGGCTCGCTCTATCACTTCTTCAACGATAAGCAGCAGGTGCTGGAAGCCCTGGGCCAGTGCCATGTCGCCGCCTTGAGCGCAATCGTCGAGCCCTTGCAGGCGGTCGATGAGAGTCATTGGCAGGGCCTGAGTTCCCGAGAGGTGATCGAGCAGATGATGTTGCCGATTCTGGAGTACCTCGAGCAGCACCCGGATCTGTTGCAGATGATCAACCCGGGGTTTGCCCTGGGCCCGCTCAAGGCCCCCGACCTGCAGGCGCAGATCCACCGCGCCTATGAGCGGATCCTGGCGGTGCGCATGCCCCAGGCCAGCGCTCTGCAACGACAAGCCTACGGGCTGGCGATGCTCGGGCTGCCCATTGGCCTGTTCCAGCGGGCGCAGGAGCATCCGCAGTTCAAGCGGGCGCTGCTGCTGGAAGAGGTGCCCCGCGCCCTGGAGGCCTACCTGGAGGCCATCGAACGCCTGCACCCCCAGGTCTGAAGCCGGCCCTCAGTGGGCCAGCCGCTGTTGCAGCCACTTGTCCCGCAGGACGTCGTAGCCCCAGTGGTAGACGTAGGTGTACGGCAGGAAGAACAACAGCACGCCGATGTCCAGGATGAACGCCTGCAGCAGGCTGATGTTCAGCCACCAGGCAATCAGCGGTACCCCGAAGGCCACCAGCCCGCCTTCGAACATCAGGGCATGCAGGACCCGGGTCCAGCCGTTGCGCGCAAGCTGCAAACGGCTCAGCAGACGATCGAACAAGCCGTTGAACACCACGTTCCAGGCCAGGGCCAGAAGGCCGATGCCGATGGTCACCAGGCCCATGTCGGCCATGGGCTTGTCCATGATCCAGGACAGCAGCGGGGTGCAGATCAGCACCGCCAGCAACTCGAAACCTACAGCCTGGAAGACACGTTCGGTAAGGGATTTTTGAAGGCTCATGGCCTGCTCCTTGAGTGAAGATGCTGGCAATCATCCAGCAGCAGGCCGATACTTCATAATCAATAACCATCGATCAAGGCGATAGTTCATGGCCTCACATGAAGTGCTGCTAGCGTTCGTCCAGGCCGCCACCCAAGGGTCGTTCTCGGCTGCCGCACGCAAGCTGGGCAAGAGCCAGTCGACCATCAGCGCGGCGGTGGCCAGCCTGGAAATCGACCTCAATGTGCAACTCTTCGACCGCGCCAGCCGCAAGCCCGCGCTGACCCCGGCCGGGCACGTGCTGCTGCAGCGCGCGGAAGACATCCTCGCCGCCACCAGCCGCCTGGAAATGGCCGCCAGCCAGTTGTCCCAGGGGGTCGAGGCAAAACTCACCCTGGCGCTGTCCGACACCTATCAGTCGGATCGTTTCGAAAGCTGCCTGAGCGCCTTCGAGCAACGCTACCCGGACCTTGAGCTGGAATGCCTGATCGCCGAATGCGAGGACCTGATCGCCCTGGTGCAAAGTGGTCGGGCGCAGATCGCCTTTGCCGAGATGCAGACCGACTACCCGGCGGACCTGGATCACCGGACCATGGATGAACAAGGCGAAATCTCCCTGTTCGTCTCCCACAAGCATCCCCTGGCCCAACTGGCCCGCGTCGATCAGGAAGCCCTGCGCCAGCACCGGGAACTGCGCCTGGCCACGGTGCTCAACCCCTACGACAGCCGCACCCAGGGCCGGGTGTGGTCGGCCCCCAGCTACCTGATGCTGCTGGAAATGGCCCAGGGCGGCTTCGGCTGGGCGCCGTTGCCGCGCTGGCTGGTGCAAGGCTTTGGCGCAGGCAAATTGCAGGAGCTGAAGATCCGCGGCTGGCCACGCCCGGTGGTGGTCGACGCACTCTGGTCGCGCCTGCACCCACCAGGGCCGGCGGGCAGCTGGTTGCTGCAACGGATGCTGGAGTGAGAGCGTTCGAGCCGCCTGCCATGGCCTTCGACAGCGCGCCGCCTCGAAGACGGCCCACTATCGCCGAGCACGACCGCCGAGCCGCCGATCAGACCTGCAACCGGTGCGCCTGGAAATACTCGTGCAAGGTCCGCAGGGCTGCCGACTCCAGCGCCTGCGCGGCGTAGCACAGGCCAATGCGCCGGCTCGGCGCCGGCAGTGGCAGGGCCCGGCTCACCACCCCCGCCCGCCCCTGCACCAGGGAGGCCGGCAACATGGCCACGCCAATGCCCGCCGCGACCATGTTCAGCGCCTGCTGCAAGCTGCCGGCGTGCCCCGCCGGGCCCTGCGACGAGCGCCCATAGAGCGCCATCAGCCGCTGGTGGGAAGCATGTTGCGGGCAGGTGATCCAGTCTTCCGCCCGCGGCTGGGCACTGGCATCGGCCACCAGCGGGTGATCCACCGACACCGCCAGCACATAGGGTTCTTCCCACAGCGGCAGGAACAGCTCGTCCTCGCAGCACAGCTCCTCCACCGCCAGGCGCGCATCGCCGACACAGCCTTGCTGCAGGGTCAGCAACAGGTTGGGCAGCGCCTGGTGAGCCATGCGCACAAAGGCGGCAATCTGGCTGTCGGCAATATCGCCTTCCACGCCCAGCTCCAGCGCGACCCGGGTGTGGTCTTCACGAAACAGCCGGCTCATGACCTCGGCTTCGGCCACCATGCGCCGCGCCTGGGGATACAGCACCCGCGCCGCAGCGCTGACCTCCACTCCCCGGGGCTGGCGCAGGAACAACTGCGCCCCCAGCTCTTCCTCCAGTTGCCTGACGGTCACCGACAGGGTCGGCTGGCTGATGCACAGGCGCTGAGCCGCCGCGGTGATGTTGCGCTCCTCGAACACCGCGAGAAAGGCCTTGAGATGGCGAATATCCATAGGAAATACCGATGACAGACAGAGAAATAAGGCATTTTTCAGAGAGTTTCGGCCTAAATATACTTCCCCCCAAGCACAGCCATCCGTTTTTCTTATTCCTGGAGTCCCTTCATGAGCAAGCCTCTTGTCATCGTCACCGGCGCCAGTTCAGGCATCGGCGAAGCCACCGCTCGCCTGCTGTCGGCGGCCGGCCACCCGCTCCTGCTGCTGGCCCGACGCATCGATCGCCTGCATGCACTGAACCTGCCCAACAGCCTGAGCCGCGCAGTCGACATCACCGACCGCGCCGCCCTGGTGGCCGCGGTGCAGGAAGCCGAGCAGCAGTTCGGTCCGGCCGATGCCCTGATCAACAACGCCGGGGTCATGCTCCTGGGGCAGATCAGCCAGCAGGCCCCCGAGCAGTGGGAACAGATGCTCGACGTCAACCTCAAGGGTCTGCTCAACGGCGTGCACGCCGTGGTGGCCGGCATGATCGAGCGCCGCCACGGCACGCTGATCAACATCAGCTCGGTGGCCGGACGCAAGACCTTCCCCAACCACGTGGCCTATGTCGGCACCAAGTTCGCAGTGCATGGCCTGTCGGAAAACCTGCGTGAAGAACTGGCGCCGCACAATGTGCGGGTGATCACCATTGCCCCCGGCGCGGTGGAAACCGAACTGTTGAGCCACACCACCGACGACAGCATCAAGGCCGGCTACCAGGCCTGGAAACAGGACATGGGCGGCACCGTGCTGAGCGCCGAGGAGGTGGCCGCGGCCATTGCCTTCGCCTACCAGCAACCGCAGCAGGTGTGCATCCGCGAGATCGTCCTGGCGGCCACGCGCCAGCAGGCCTGAGGCGTCTAACGAGCGTCGAGCTGGGCCAGGCGGCGTTCGAGAAAGCGCCGCTCGGTGGTTTGCCGGGCCAGCGCCAAGGCGCGTTGATAGGATTCCCTGGCGGCCTCGACCTGCCCCAATTGCCGACAGAAATCGGCACGGGCGGCATGGGCCAGGTGGTAATCCTGCAAATCACCGCGCTGCAGGATCAGCTCCACCTGCGCCAGGCCGGCGGCCGCGCCGTCCCGCTTGGCCAGGGCCACTGCGCGGTTGAGTTCGATCACCGGGGAAGGCTGGCGACTCAGCAGGACATCGTACAGGCCGACGATCTGCGCCCAGTCGGTAAGCTCGGCACTGGGCGCCTCGGCATGCACCGCGGCAATCGCCGCCTGCAGGCAATAAGGCCCTGCGCGCCCGCCGCGCAAGCCCCGCTCCACCAGCCCACAGCCTTCGTCGATCAATGCCGATTGCCACAACGAGCGGTCCTGCTCATCCAGCAGGATCAGCTCGCCGTCGTCGGCAATCCGCGCCTCGCGCCGCGACTCATGCAGCAGCATCAGCGCCAGCAGGCCCATCACTTCGGGCTCCGGCAGCAGCTCCAGAAGCAGGCGCCCCAGGCGTATTGCCTCGCGGGTCAGGTCCTCACGGGTCAACTCCGGGCCCATGGACGCCGAATAACCCTCGTTGAACACCAGGTAGATCACCCGCAGGACGCTGTCCAGGCGCTCGGGCAACTCGTTCAGCGCCGGCACCTGGTAGGGAATCCCGGCATCACGGATCTTCGCCTTGGCGCGCACGATGCGCTGGGCAATGGTGGTGGGGCTGGCGAGGAAGGCCCGGGCGATTTCCTCGGTACTCAGGTCACAGATCTCCCGTAGGGTCAGGGGCACCTGGGCATCCGCCGCCAACGCCGGGTGACAGCAGGTGAAGATCAGCCGCAGGCGATCGTCTTGCACATCCTCAAGGCTCCAGTCGTCCTGTTCGAGTTGTTCCAACTGGCTGGCCAGGGCCGCCTGGGAAGCAGCGAAACGGGCCCGCCGGCGCAGGGCATCAATGGCCTTGAAGCGCCCGACGGACACCAGCCAGGCCCGGGGATTGTCCGGCACGCCATCCACCTGCCATCGCTCCACCGCAACGAAGAAGGCCTCGTGCAAGGCTTCTTCGGCCAGGTCGAAATCCCCCAGCAGGCGAATCAGGGTGGCGAGGATCCGCCGCGATTGCTCGCGGTAGACCTGCTCCACCAACGCCGTCAGCCCCGCCCCGGATGGCCCCGGCATCAGTCGGGCATGCCCCGGGTCACCAGGGCCACCAGGCGCTCCAGGCTCTGCCCCCAGCCCTCATGGAAGCCCATGGCTTCGTGGGCTTGCCGGTCGGCTTCGGTCCAATGCATCGCCCGCGCGGTGTAGAGGGTCTTGCCGCCCTGCTCCTCGAAGGTCACCTCGGCGGTCATGAAAGGTTTGCCCGAAGGAATCCAGCCGGGTACATAAGCGTCGGTGAACACCAGTCGCGACGGCGCATCAATCTCCAGAAACACCCCCATGGTCGGGTACTCGGCACCGTCCGGGGCCCGCATCAGGGTGCGAAACTGGCCACCGACCCACAGGTCCATTACACATTCCGGGGTGGTCATGCCATGGGGCCCCCACCATTGCACCAGCAGGGCCGGTTCGGTCCAGGCGCGGAAGACTTTGCTGCGGGGCGCGTCGATCAGTTGGCTGATGGACAGTTCATGCTCGGCGGGCACCCGGCCCGCAGTCTGGAAGGTCATCGCGAAACTCCTGCTTGTGGTTGTTATCAGGGATTCAATTCACGTACCGGACGTACTTCAACACTGCCCACCCGGGCCGCCGGGATGCCGGCGGCCAGCTGGATCGCTTCGTTCAAGTCGCGGGCCTCGATCAGGTAGAAGCCGGCCAGTTGCTCCTTGGTTTCGGCGAACGGGCCATCGGTGATCGCCAGCTTGCCGCCCCGCATGCGCACCGTGGTGGCGGTCTGCACCGATTGCAGGGCCTCGGCGGCGAGCATCCGCCCACTGCCCTGGACCGCTTCGGCGTAGGCCTGGCACTCGGCATCCCTGGGGCTGTCGGGCAGGCTGTGCAACAGCTGTTCGTCGCTGTAGACCAGGCAGAGGTATTTCATGGGCTTCTCCGAAAAACGAGCTGATCAACTATGGTTGCTGTTTGCCACTTTGGCGAACCGTCCGACGCTCAGGGCTGCAGGTCGAAGCGGGTGGTTCCGGTGAGCATGTCGAAGGGCGCCGACCAATGCTCGTGCACCACCTGCCACTGGCCATCGCGGCATTGATAGGCGACGGTCACCCGCATCCAGCAGGCCTTGGTCACGCCCTGGGCATCGGTGCCCCCGCAATGGGCCAGCCAGTGGGCAAACGCCAGCTCCTCGCCGGCCACCACCCGCAATTGCTCGAACTCGAAAATCCCCGCCCCGGGACAGACCTGCATGCAGGCTTCCCAGTGCGCCCGGTAGGCCGCCTTGCCCTTGAATTGCAGGGCGCCGACAGCGTCGAAGGAAATGATGTCATCCGCGTAGTGACTGACGATACGCTCGATATCCCTGGCGATCACCGCCTGTTTCCATTGGTCGATCAGCGCACGCACCTGGGTTTCATTGGATCGGCTAAGCATGGCGAAACTCCTCGAGAGTGGAATGGACCCGGACTGAGCCGTCCCCGCCATGGGGCGCTGAAAGTACTCAGTTCACCCTTAGTCGTCTGGGCCCAGGCCCCTTCGACAGCCTGCACAAAAATATTTTCCAGTCCGGCAAAATCGTTAGAATTCGCCCTCTCCCCTCACCCGACAGCGCTCCCCCGTGGCCACTCGTCTCGTGCCTTACGAACAACTCGACAGCCTGCAGCACGCACGCCTGCTGCAGCTGCAAGTGCAGCCTGGACAACAGGCCTTTTCCGGGGATATTCACGGCGCCCTGCATACCCTGATGAATGCGCCCGAAGGGGCTGTCAAAGGCCTGGCCCTGCTCGCTGACGAACTGCCGGTGGCCTTCCTCCTGCTCAAGCGTCCGCCCTGCCTGCCGGCCTGGGCCGATGCCGACAGCGCCACCCTGCACGCCCTGCAAGTGGATCGAAAGGTCCAGGGGCAGGGGTTCGGCCGTGCCTGCCTGCAAGCCCTGCCCGCCGCCGCACGGCAGTTCTGGCCGGAGCTCAAGGGGCTGATGCTGGCGGTGGATCGCGACAACCAGGTAGCGCTGGGGCTTTATCTCAAGCTGGGCTGGGTCGAGAGCGGCGATGCCTACAGGGGCCGGGTCGGCTATGAGCGCAGGATGGCTCTGGTGTTCTGAGCCCGGGCCCTGGCGAGCGATAGCCCACACCTGGCCAATTCACCGGCATGGACAAAGCCCAGCAGCTGTGGCCTCTGGATCATTGCCGAACCAGGCTGAGCATCATTTCGTGCCAGGCCATGCCGCCGTGGTCCGACTCGGAGGCCTTGAGGTAGACGAAACCAAAACGCTGGTACAGCGGCACATGGCGTTCCTTGCACATCAGGTGGATCCGCGCCTTGCCCAGCGAGGCCATGCGCGCGATGAAGGCCAGCAGCAGTTGCCGGGACAGGCCCGTGCCCTGATGGTCCGGGTGCACCACCACCGACATGATCACCACCTCGGACCCCGCCGGATCGTGGCCGATCAGTTCCTTGAACGCTTCATCGGCCATCTGCACTTCGAAGGTGGCGCCGGCGTTGATGAAACCGGCCACCACGCCTGCCACTTCGGCAACGATGAACCCCTCGGGCCAGGTGGCGATGCGGGTGGCGATCTTCTCCCGGGTCGCGGCTTCATCCCCCTCATAGGCCTGGGTCTCGATGGCAAAGCAGCGGTCCAGGTCCCTCGGCAGGACGGTGCGAATCAGTGGGGTGGAAGCGGTCATGAGCGCGAACCTGAGGTCGGTGAACGATGGGCGATTCTATCAGCAGCGGCGTCCCGGGGCGGACTTGCGTATGCATTGCATAGGGATCGCCGAGGCGTCCGTAAAGCTTGCATATAAGCCCTGGCGCCGGCAACGCCAAGGGCTTATCTATCAGGTCCCGACGCCCCGGCGCCCGCGCGTCCGGCCTGCGCGTCTTGCCTAAAGGACCTGCACCATGAGCAATACCCAGATCGGCCTGCTGTTGCTGTTCGGCATCAGCGCCTTCGGTTGCATCACCCTGTACATCGATTTTCTGCATGAGCGCCGTGACCGCAAGAACCGCTGACGCCCCCTGCCCCTGAGCCTTGGCGGAGTGGGCTCACAGCCCCACCAGGCGATAGCCCACCTGCAGCTCGGTGATCAAATGCTGGGGTTGGGCCGGGTCAGCTTCGAGTTTCTGCCGCAGGTGGGCCATGTGCACCCGCAGGTAATGGGCACGGTCGACATAGTCCAGGCCCCAGACCTCCAGCAGCAGCTGGCGATGGGTCAGGACCCGGCTCTGGCCACGGATCAGCGCGCAGAGCAGGCGGTACTCGATGGGCGTCAGGTGCACCGCTTGCCCCTCGCGGCGCACTTCATGGGTGGCCAGGTCGACCTCGATGGCGCCAAAGGCCACCTTGCTGGTGGCGGCCGCGGCACCGCTCTGGCCATGGCGCCGCAGTTGCGCGCGAATCCGCGCCAGCAATTCAGGCACGCCGAATGGCTTGGCCAGGTAATCGTCGGCCCCTGCATCCAGGGCCGCGACTTTCTCCTCCTCGCGGTCCCGGGCCGATAGCACCAGGATCGGCACCGCCAGCCAGCCGCGCAGCTCACTGATCAGTTGCTTGCCGTCGCCGTCCGGCAGTCCCAGGTCGACGATCACCAGGTCCGGCTGGCGGCTGGCGGCATGGATCAGGGCGCGCTTGACGCTGTCGGCCTCGAACACCTGGAACCCTTCGTCCTCCAGGGCGATGCCGACAAAGCGGCGGATATTGGCTTCGTCCTCGACAATCAGGATGCGTGCGCTGCTCATAGAACTTCCATCGAAGGCGGTTGGCCCGCCGGCAAGGTGATGACAAAACTCAGCCCGGCATCGGCATGAGGCTGGGCCTCGATGCGCCCGCCATGGGCTTCGACGATACGCTTGGCCAGGGCCAGCCCCAGGCCGATACCGGCCACCGCGGACTCTTGCTGCCCCCGGCTGAAGGCGTCGAACAGGCTCTGCGGCGAACTGCCCTTGGGACAGCCCGGGCCGGCGTCGCTGACCTGCAGGACGATCTGCTGATCGACCTGGCGCGCCGTGATCTGCACCAGGGTCCCGGCAGGCGTGTACTTGGCGGCGTTGTCCAGCAGGTTCACCAGCACCCGTTCCAACAGCAAGGCGTCCACCTCCACCAGGGGCAGTTGCGGCGCCATGCTGATTCGCAGTTGATGTTCGGCCAGAGGCTCGCGCAACTGGCGCAGGGCACTGCCGACAATCTCTTCCAGGGAGTTCCATTGGCGATTCAGGCGTACTCCGCGCTCCTGCATCCGCGCCATGTCCAGCAGGTTCTCGATCAGGCGTTGCATGGACGAGGCCTGGTCGTGGATGCCCCCCAGCAACTGGGTCAGGGGGTCTCCTGAAGCGTGGCGCAGCGCGGCCTCGGCAGCACCGATGATGGTGGTCAGCGGTGTGCGCAAGTCGTGGGAGATTGCCGCCAGCAAGGTGTTGCGCATGCGTTCGCCCTCCATCTGCACCACGGTGCTCTGGGCCACTTCGACGTAGTGCACCCGCTCCAGGGCAATCGCCAGCTGGCTCATGCAGGCCTCCAGCAGGCGCTGTTCCTCGGGGGCCTTGAGCCGTTCGGCGTCCGTCAGTTCCAGCACCAGCACTCCACGCACGCGCATCGGCGCCTTGAGCGGCAGGTAGCACCCCTTGGCGGCCGCCAGGGTGTCGGTGCCCTGCCCCGCCGGCTGAGCGTGGTCATAGGCCCACTGGGCAATGCTCTCGTCGATGGCCAGGGCGTTGGCACTCAGGGCCCGGACGCGATTGTCGGCATCCGGCAACGCCAGCCCGACCCGGGCCTCGAACACCCCGCTGAAGGTGCGCAGGGCCATGGCGCAGATCTGCTCCTCGGTCAGCGCCGCCGACAACTCCCGCGCCAGACCGGCCAGGGACGTGGCGCGGCGCTCGCCCTCGGCGGCGGTGCGCGCTTCATGGCGCAGGCGCGCGGTGAGCTGGCCGGTGATCAGGGCAATGCCGAGCATCAGGGCGAAGGTGAAGAAATACTGGGTGTCGTTGACCGTGAACGACCACACCGGCTGGACGAAGAAGAAGTCGAAGCACAGCACCGCCAGCATCGCCGCCCATACACCCGGGCCCCGTCCGAAGCGCAGGGCCACCAGGACCACGGTGAGCAGGAACAGCATGACCACGTTGGCCGGGTCGAAGACCTTCAGCAGCAACGCCGCCACCGCCGTGGAGGCAAAGCATGCCAGGCTGGCCCACAGGTAGGCCGGCGCACGGCTCACGGGCAGGCTGGCTTCAGGTTTGTCCGCCAGCCGCGGGCTACGACGCATTGGGCCGTTGGCGATCACGATCTGATCGATTTCCGGATGCTGGCGGCTGATCCGGTCGCCCACCGATTGATGCCACAGCTGCCACACCTTGCGCGGGTAATGCCCCAGTACCAGGCGATTGGCGTTGTGCTCGCGGGCGCAGGCCACCAGGGCTTCGGCCACGTCCATACCGGGCAGGGTCGCGGTCTCGGCGCCGAACTCGGCAGCCAGGGCCAGGGTCTTCATCGCCGCGGCATAACGGCTGGCGCCGGCGCCACGGCGCTGGGCCGAAGCCACGTGCACCACGATCCAGTCGGCTTCAAGCTTCTGTGCCAGGCGCGCAGCCTCACGCACCAGGCGCTCGTCCGCCGGATCGCCGGCCACGCCCACCAGCAGCCGCTCCCGGGCCGGCCACAGGGCATTGATCGAACGTTCGCGGCGGTAATCGCGCATCTGCGCATCGACCCGGTCGGCGGTACGGCGCAGGGTCAGCTCACGCAGGGCCAGCAGGTTGCCCTTGCGAAAAAAATTGCGTGAAGCACGCTCGGCCTGGGGCCCCATGTAGACCTTGCCGTCCTTGAGGCGGCGCAGCAGGTCATCGGGCGGCAGGTCGATCACCAGCACTTCGTGGGCTTCATCGAACAGGTGGTCGGGCACCGTCTCGCGCACGCGGATGCCGATGATCCCGCTGACGATGTCGTTAAGGCTTTCCAGGTGCTGGACGTTGAGGGTGGTCCAGACATCGATGCCGGCCCGCAGCAACTCTTCCACATCCTGCCAGCGCTTGGGATGGCGTGAACCAGGGACGTTGCTGTGGGCCAGTTCGTCCACCAGCAGCACCGCCGGGTGGCGCGCCAGGGCGGCGTCCAGGTCGAACTCCGGCAAGGCACAGTCGCGGTGCATCAGGCTATGGCGCTCCAGCACCTCCAGCCCCTGCAGCAGCTCGGCGGTTTCCCGGCGTCCGTGGGTTTCCACCACCCCCGCCACCACGTCGCGGCCCAGGTCCACCTCGCTGCGGGCAGCGGTGAGCATGGCGCAGGTCTTGCCCACCCCAGCGTTGGAGCCGAAGTAGATGCGCAGCTTGCCGCGCCGGGCCGCCTGTTCATCCTGGTGCAGTTTTTCCAGCAACGCGTCAGGGTCGGGACGACCGTCGCGGGGCGGGTGTTGAGCATCGTGCACAGCCATGAGCGTCCTTAAATGCACAACGCGGCGCTTGAAAAGCGCCGCGTTGCTTCAGTCCTGTCAAACCAGGCCGAGGCCGGCCAGCAGCATATCGATCAGCTTGATCCCGGCAAAGGGCACCAGCACCCCGCCCAGGCCATAGATCAGCAGGTTGCGGTTGAGCAGCGCCGCAGCGCCGATGGCCCGGTACTTGACCCCTTTCAACGCCAGGGGGATGAGGAACACGATGATCAGGGCGTTGAAGATCACCGCGCTGAGAATCGCCGAGTTCGGGCTGTGCAACTGCATCACGTTCAGCGCCCCCAACTGCGGGTAAGTGGCGACGAACGCGGCCGGTACGATAGCAAAATACTTGGCCACGTCGTTGGCCACGCTGAAGGTGGTCAGGGCGCCGCGGGTCATGAGCATCTGCTTGCCCACTTCCACCACCTCGATCAGCTTGGTCGGGTTGCTGTCGAGGTCGACCATGTTGCCGGCTTCCTTCGCCGCCTGGGTGCCGCTGTTCATGGCCACCGCCACGTCGGCCTGGGCCAGGGCCGGAGCATCGTTGGTACCGTCGCCGGTCATGGCCACCAGCTTGCCCTGGGCCTGGTAGTCGCGGATCAGTTGCAGCTTGTCCTCGGGCCGGGCCTCGGCGAGAAAATCGTCGACCCCGGCCTCCACCGCAATCGCCGCGGCGGTCAAGCGGTTGTCGCCGGTGATCATCACGGTCTTGATGCCCATCCGTCGCAACTCGGCGAAGCGCTCCTTGATCCCGCCCTTGACCACGTCCTTGAGCTCCACCACCCCCAGGGCCTGGGCGCCGTCGCTGACCACCAGCGGCGTGCTGCCGCGGCGCGAGACTTCATCGACCTTGGCCTGCAGCGCCGGCGGGAAGCTGCCACCCAGGGCCTCGATGTGCCGGCGGATGGCATCGGCTGCACCCTTGCGGATGCTGCGGCCGTGCGGCAGGTCGACGCCGCTCATGCGGGTCTGGGCGGTGAACTGCACGAAACTGGCGCCCAGGGCCTCTACGTCGCGCCCACGGATGTCGAACTTCTGCTTGGCCAGCACCACGATGCTGCGGCCCTCCGGGGTTTCGTCCGCCAGGGAAGCCAGTTGCGCGGCGTCCGCCAGTTCGCTGTCCTTGATCCCCGGAGCCGGCAGGAAGGCGCTGGCCTGGCGGTTGCCCAGGGTGATGGTGCCGGTCTTGTCCAGCAGCAGCACGTCCACGTCCCCCGCCGCCTCCACCGCGCGCCCGGAGGTGGCGATGACATTGGCCGACATCATCCGGCTCATGCCCGCCACGCCGATGGCCGAGAGCAGCCCACCGATGGTGGTGGGGATCAGGCACACCAGCAAGGCCACCAGCACCGTGGCGCTGATCACGCTGCCGGTGCCGCTCATGGCCACGGCGAAGATCGAATACGGGCTCAGGGTCACGATCACCAGCAGAAACAGCAGGGTCAGGCCCACCAGCAGGATGGTCAGGGCCACCTCGTTGGGGGTTTTCTGGCGCTTGGCCGACTCCACCATGGAGATCATGCGGTCCAGGAACGACTCGCCGGGGTTGACGCTGATGCGCACCACCAGCCAGTCCGACAGCACCCGGGTGCCGCCGGTGACCGAGGAAAAATCGCCCCCGGCCTCGCGGATCACCGGTGCCGACTCGCCGGTGATGGCGCTCTCGTCGACCGTGGCCACGCCTTCGATGACCTCGCCATCCAGGGGCACTAGGTCACCGGCCTCGATCAGCACCACCATGTCCTTGCGCAGTTCACTGGCGGCCATGGGCAGCCAGGCCGCGCCATGGCGGGGCTGTTGCAGCAGCTTGGCCAGGGTCTGGCGCTTCATCCCCTTGAGGCTCGCGGCCTGGGCCCGGCTGCGGCCCTCGGCCAGGGCCTCGGCGAAGTTGGCGAACAGCACGGTGAACCACAGCCACAGGGCAATGCTCAGGATGAAGCCACTGGAGGCCTCGCCCTCGCCACCCAGGGACTGCAGCCACAACAGCGTGGTGAGCAGGCTGCCCAGGTAGACCACGAACATCACCGGGTTCTTCCACTGCGCCTGGGGCAGCAGTTTCTTCACTGAGTCCAGGCAGGCCGTGAGCAGCAGCCCACGGTCGAACAAAGGTGTACGAGCGTTATTACTCATGATCGCTGTCTCTTACTCACTGGCCGCAAGCGGCGAGGCATGCACGGGTGCCAAGGCATCCAGCGCGAGGTTCAGTTGCAGCACATTGACCCGGGGCTCGCCCAACAGGCCGAAGGTGCGGCTTTGGCTGTGGTCCTGCAGCAGTGCTTCCAGGTCTACCCGGGGCAGGTGCCGCAGGCGGGCCACCCGGTTCAGTTGCAGTTGGGCGTTGGCCAGGGAGATGTGCGGGTCCAGGCCGGAAGCCGAGGCGGTCACCGCGTCCACTGGCACCGGCATGTCCGCCGCCAGGCCGTTGAGCTGGCGGTAGGCGCTGACCCGCGCCGCCACGCTGTCCAGCAGCTTCTGGCTGGTGGGCCCCAGGTTGCTGGCACCACTGGCCCCGGCGTTGTAGGGCTGGGGCACGCTCTTGCTCGGGTCCAGCGGATCGCTGCCCAGGGTCATGCTCGGACGGCCCTGGAAATACTCCGGGCGGTCGAACGCCTGGCCGATCAGCGCCGAGCCCACGACCCGGCCATCACGCTGCACCAGGCTGCCCTGGGCCTGGAACGGAAACAGCAGGTTGGCCAGCACGGTGGTGGCCAGCGGGTAGGCCACGCCGGTCAGCAGCATGAAGAACACCGCCGCCACCAGCACCGGGCGCAACAGGCCCTTGAACAGCACCGTGCGGGTGCCTTGGCTTTGCATTTGCGTCGTCATCACAACCCCTTACTTGTAGGTCTGGCCGGCCAGCAACTGCAGTTGCTCCACCAGCGGGCCGAGCGCGAGGGCCGGCAGAAAGGTCAGGCCACCGACCACCAGCACCACGAACACCACCAGCAACATGAACAGCGGCGTCGCGGTGGGAATGGTGCCGGCCCCGGCCGGGATGTTCTTTTTCGCCGCCAGGGAGCCGGCCACGGCGAGCATCGGCAGCATGGTGAAGAAGCGCCCCATGAGCATCGCCAGACCGATGGTGGTGTTGAAGAACGGCGTGTTGGCGTTCAGGCCGGCAAACGCCGAACCGTTGTTGGCGGTGCCCGAAGCGTAGGCGTAGAGCACCTCGCTGAAGCCATGGGGGCCAAGGTTGTTGAGGCTGTTGAGGGTGCCCGGCCAGAGCGCCGCCAGGGCAGTGAAGCCGAGGATGCAGATGGGGTGTGCCAGGACCGAGAGCATCACCAGCTTGATCTCCCGTGCCTCGATCTTCTTGCCGAGGAACTCCGGGCTGCGGCCGATCATCATGCCCACCAGGAACACCGTCAGCAGGGCGTACTGGATCAGGTTGATAAAGCCCACACCGTCACCGCCGAACACGCAGTTGAGCATCATCTGCGCCAGGGGCACGAAGCCGCCCATGGGGGTCAGCGAGTCGTGCATGGCGTTCACCGAGCCGGTGGTGGCGCCGGTGGTGGTGGTGACGAACAGTGCGGTGTCGGCGATGCCGAAGCGCAGCTCCTTGCCTTCCATGTTGCCGCCGCTCTGGGTCGCCGAGAGTTGCTGGTCGGCACCGGCCTGGGTCAGCAGCGGGTTGCCGCCCTGCTCCGCGCTGAACACGATGGCCAGGAAGCCGATGAACATCACCAGGAAGGTGCCGAAGAACACCCAGCCCTGGCGCCGGCGCAACAGCATGCTACCGAAGGTGTAGGTCAGCGCCGCAGGGATCAGCAGCATGCTGAGGATGTGCAGGACGTTGGTCAGCGGCGTCGGGTTCTCGAACGGATGGGCCGCGTTCATGCTGAAGAAGCCGCCACCGTTGGTGCCGATGTGCTTGATCGACTCGAAGCTGGCCACCGCGCCGACGATCAACTGCTGCCGGGAGCCTTCCAGGGTGGTGGCCAGGGCCTCGGAGTTCAGGGTCTGGGGCATGCCCTGCCAGACATAGACCAGGGCCATGACCAGGCACAGCGGCAGCATTACCCGGTACAGGACGCGGGTGAAGTCCACCCAGTAGTTACCAATATCGGCCGAGCTGGAACGGCTCAGGCCGCGAATGAAGCCGGCCGCGGCGACAACGCCTGCGGTAGCGCCGACGAACATCAGGAAGGTGATCACCGCCATCTGGCTGAAGTTCGACAGGCTGCTCTCCCCCGAGTAGGCCTGCCAGTTGGTGTTGGTAATAAAGGACGCGGCGGTGTTGAACGCCAGGTCCGGGGTCTGCGCCGCCAACCCCAGGGGGTTGAGGGGCGTCAGCCCTTGCAGGCGCAGCAGCAGGTAGCCCAGCAGCATCATCGCCGCATTGGACAGCAACAGCGCCGAGCCATAACGGGCCCAGCCCATGCCTTCGCCGGGGTCGATGCCCAGCAGGCGGTAGGTGGCCCGCTCCGGCAGGGCGTGGGTGCGGGCGCTGAAGACCCGGGCCAGCCACTTGCCCATGAGCACGGTAAGCCCGGTCATCACCCCGAGAATCACCGCGTATTCCAGCACAGTACTCAACATGTCGATGCTCCGTTCAAATCTTGCCCATGGCGACAATGACCAGGGCCGTCAATCCAAAGAACCCCAGGGACAGGCCCACGAAGATCAAGTCGTACATGGCGGGTTTCCTTTCTCGAAAAAGCCCGGGTGGGCGAATGCAGCGGCAGGGAAAACACGGCGTGCGCTCATCAGATGTGCTCGGCACGGACCAGCGCGTAACCCAGGTAGGCGAACAGCAGCACGGCGCAGAAACCACAGGCGCCATAGATGAATTGCAGTGTCAGCAAGGCAGTTCCCCTTTATCCATTAGGGCCGCGCCTGGACCATCGACAGCGGTCACGGGCACAGCCGTTCAGGGCGCCCGCAAAGGGGCGCCGCCAGGGAAGCGTGGCCGGCATGGCGCCACGCTTCTCTGCGCCACGCAGGTTAGGTGACGGCGCATCAAGGTCGGGCACTGATTGCGGGGGGCGGTATTAAGACGGCGTATAGAAGGGGGAACTGCGCGGGCCTGTTGCAGGGTATGGCGCGCCAGGCAAAGTGCCGGGGGCGGGCCAACGCCCCCGGCGCCGTCAGTCGCTTTTGAGCGGGAGCCAGATCTCCAGCACTCCGCTGCCGGTGTCCGGGTTGAAGTCGGCGCTGTAGCGCTCGAACCCCGGCGCATCAACGGCCTGGCGACCGGATCGAGGCAGCCAGGTGTTCCAGATGTAGTCGAAGGTCCGGGGCAGGTCCTGCAGGGCACCGCTGTGCTCGAACACGGCGTAGTGCTGCGGCTGTATTTCGATCCAGCGATAGCTCTCGGGCAGGTCGTCGAGCTTGCTGATCTCGACCCCGGCGATGTATTCGAAACCACCCTGGTCGTCGGGGTTGCAGCAGATGCCGTAGGTCATTTCATCGACCTGTCCCGGCACCTTGCCGATGTGGGGAATGAAACGTTGCCACAGCAGGCCGATGTCCTGGCGGGTCTCTGGAGTAAACCGCTGGCCAAGGCCGGCAATCAGCAGAAAACGCTCCCTTTCGAAGCGCGGCTGCGGACCGGCGCCCTGTTTTTGCTCATCCATGAAAGCCACTCCTGCCGCTGAAAGATAGGTTCGGCACAGAGTATAGAAGCCAATCGCCAATCCCAGGATCAGAGCGCCGGAAGGTCCGCTACCCCGGCGCCAACGATGAACTCCTGATAACCGGATAGGATCACGTAGACCGCGAAATAGCAGAAGATCGCCGCCGATGCCAGGTAGGAATAGCGCAAGAGCCTATCTCCCAGCAGCTTGCCGCCCTGGGTCGCGACCAGGCACAGGCCCATGGTCCAGACCAGCCCGGCACTGAAGAAACCGGCCAGGAACAGCCCGGAATCGGCGATCGAGCCGCCCCCGGATCGGGCAATCAGGGTGCCGCCCACCGCAGCGAACCAGAGGATCGCACTGGGGGAGGACATGGCCAGGAAGATCCCGCGCAAGAACTCCTTGCGTGGCGAGCCGTGGTCCACCTCGCCGGCCTCGGCCAGCACCGCACTGTGGTGGATCGCGGCGTAGATCATCTTCGCCGCAAAGTACGCCAGCAGCGCCGATCCACCGATCCACAATACCCAGCGCACGCTGTCGTACTGCAGCAGCACGCTCATTCCGGCCAGGGCCAATACGGCATAGACCAGGTCGCCGACGCAGGTCCCCAGGCCCAGGCAGAAACCCTGGAAATAGCCCCGCTGCATGGCCAGGGTGATCATCGCGATATTGGCCACGCCGATGTCCAGGCACAGTGAAAGGCTCAGCAGAAAGCCGCTGGAAAACTCCATCATTCATCCCGTTTGAGGTTGTTGTTCGAAGAGGTGGCGACCCGTTGCCCCCCCGAAAAGGCCACGGGCAGAGGATCGTCGCTGCCGGTGCAGGCAAGAAGCGTGCACGTTATATCGGCAAAGCCCCCGGGCTCGCAAATCCCCCGGCGCCACCACCGGTGCCCGGCAGAATATTTTCCAGGGCCTCTGGACAAGCCCTTGCCGGCGCCCTTATCGTCTGCCCCGCAGGCCACCGCAGTGGCCAACGTCGCTCGGACGGTTCCGGGCGCTTACGTCTTTTCGAGGCAACAATGGCCGAACAAGGTTCGCCGCGCCGCTTTGCGCGCATTGATCGACTCCCCCCCTACGTTTTCAATATCACTGCCGAGCTGAAGATGGCTGCGCGTCGGCGCGGCGAAGACATCATCGACTTGAGCATGGGTAACCCCGACGGCCCCACGCCGCCGCATATCGTCGAGAAACTGGTCACCGTCGCCCAACGCGAAGACACCCACGGCTACTCCACTTCCAAGGGCATTCCGCGGCTGCGCCGGGCGATTTCCCGCTGGTACAAGGACCGCTACGAGGTCGACATCGACCCGGAAAGCGAAGCCATCGTCACCATCGGTTCCAAGGAAGGCCTGGCGCACCTGATGCTCGCCACCCTGGACCAGGGCGACACGGTGCTGGTGCCCAACCCCAGCTACCCGATCCACATCTACGGCGCGGTGATCGCCGGAGCCCAGGTGCGCTCGGTGCCGCTGATCCCCGGCGTGGACTTCTTCGCCGAGCTGGAGCGGGCGATCCGCGGCTCGATCCCCAAGCCGAAGATGATGATCCTCGGCTTCCCGTCCAACCCCACCGCACAGTGCGTGGAGCTGGACTTCTTCGAACGGGTGATCGCCCTGGCCAAGCAGTACGACGTGCTGGTGATCCACGACCTGGCCTACGCCGACATCGTCTACGACGGCTGGAAAGCCCCGTCGATCATGCAGGTGCCGGGGGCCAAGGACATCGCCGTGGAGTTCTTCACCCTGTCCAAGAGCTACAACATGGCCGGCTGGCGCATCGGCTTCATGGTCGGCAACCCGGAGCTGGTCAACGCCCTGGCGCGGATCAAGAGCTACCACGACTACGGCACCTTCACCCCGTTGCAGGTGGCGGCGATTGCTGCCCTGGAAGGTGATCAGCAGTGCGTGCGGGACATCGCCGAGCAGTACCGGCAACGACGCAATGTGCTGGTCAAGGGCCTGCACGAGCTGGGCTGGATGGTCGAGAACCCCAAGGCCTCGATGTATGTCTGGGCCAAGATCCCCGAGGCCTATGCCGCGATGGGCTCCCTGGAGTTCGCCAAGAAGCTGCTGGCCGAGGCCAAGGTCTGTGTCTCGCCGGGCGTCGGTTTCGGCGAATACGGCGACGATCACGTGCGCTTCGCCCTGATCGAGAACCAGGACCGCATTCGTCAGGCCGTGCGCGGTATCCGTGGCATGTTCCGCGCCGATGGGCTGGTCAGCAAGACGTCCTGAGCGCCGATGACCAGGCACAAAAAAACCGCAGCCATGCGGTTTTTTTGTGCCCGTGTTGCAGCGGTGAGCCTTACACCACCAGCGACAGCAGCAGGATAAAGATCAGGCCCACCACCGAGAGGATGGTTTCCATCGCGGTCCAGGTCTTGAAGGTCTCGGCCACGGTCATGTTGAAGTACTGCTTGACCAGCCAGAAACCGGCGTCGTTGACGTGGGACAGGATCAGCGAGCCGGCGCCGGTGGCCAGCACCAGCAGCTCGCGGTTGACCCCGGGGATCATCCCCACCACCGGCACCACGATGCCGGCACCGGTGATGGTGGCCACGGTGGCCGAACCGGTGGCGATACGGATCACCGCGGCTACCAGCCAGGCCAGGAGGATCGGCGAGATCTGCGCGTTGACCGCCATGTGGCCGATCACGTCGCCCACGCCGCTGGTCACCAGCATCTGCTTGAAGCCGCCGCCGGCGCCGATGATCAGGATGATCGCCGCAGTCGGCGCGAGGCTTGCGTCCAGCAGCTTGAGGATCTGCTTGGAACCGATGCCCTGCTTGTGGCCGAAGGTGTAGAGCGACAACAGCAAGGCCAGCAGCAGTGCGCTGATCGGGTGACCGATCATGTCCATCCAGATGCGGAAGAAATGCCCGTCGGGCAGCACCACGTCAGCGAAGGTCTTGAGCAGCATCAGGAACACCGGCAGCAGCACGGTGGCCAGGGTCACGCTGAAGCTTGGCAGGTTGGTGTTCTCGTTTTCCCGCGCCAGCTGGTCCACCAGTTCCTGGGATGGGTGGCCCGGGATGTACTTGGCAATGAAGGTGCCGTAGATCGGACCGGCAATGATCGCGGTCGGCAGGGCGACGATCAGGCCATAGAGAATGGTCTTGCCGATGTCGGCGCCGAACACGCCGATGGCCAGCAATGGCCCCGGGTGCGGCGGAACCAGGCCGTGCACCGCCGACAGGCCGGCCAGCAGCGGGATGCCGATCTTGATGATCGAGACACCGGTGCGCCGGGCCACGATGAACACCAGGGGGATCAGCAGGACGAAACCGATCTCGAAGAACAGCGGGATGCCCACCAGGAACGCGGCGAACATCATCGCCCATTGCACCCGCTCCTTGCCGAACGAGCGGATCAGGGTCTGGGCGATCTGATCGGCGCCACCGGACTCGGCCATCATCTTGCCGAGCATGGTGCCCAGCGCGAGGATGATGCCGACAAAACCCAGCACCCCGCCGAAGCCGTCCTGGAACGCCTTGATGATCTTGTCCACCGGCATGCCCGAAGTCAGGCCGAGAAAGCCTGCAGCAATGGTCAGGGCAATGAAGGGATGCAGCTTGAAACGGGTGATCAGTACGATCAGCCCGATGATGGTGACCACTGCATCAACCAGCAGATAGGTCTCTTGGGACATGCCAAACATGGGGGGTGCCTCCGGTTTGTTGTTTTTATTAAAGCGTTAAAAACAAGGGCCGAGTGGGATAGCGCTACCTTTTTCCAGCCAGCACTTAATGTGAAGATTCAGAGTCATGCTCCAGCCACCATTGATCGGCCAGTTCGGCCAGGCGCTGGACACTCAGGGTGCTGGCATCCAGGGCCAGGGTGAGCGGCTCCCCCACCGGGGATTCGAGGGTGGCGAACTGACTGTCGATCAGGGTCGACGGCATGAAATGCCCTGGCCGATGCGCCACGCGGTCGGCGGCGACGGCGGGCGTCAGTTCGAGAAACACGAAGCCCAGGCCCGGCGTCGCAGTGCGCAGGCGCTCGCGGTACTTGCGCTTCAATGCCGAGCAGGTCAGCATCGGACGCTGGCCGGCAGCCAGGGCACGACGCAGTTCATCGCACAGGCTGTCGAGCCAGCCGGCGCGGTCGTCGTCGTCGAGGGGAATACCGGCACTCATCTTGGCGATGTTCGCGGCAGGGTGGAACGTATCGCCTTCAATGGCCGTGGCGCCATTGCGCTGGCACAGGGCCTGGCTGACGCTGGACTTGCCGCAGCCGGCGACACCCATGATGACCAGGGCGGTAATCGATTGACTCATGTAACACCTCAGCGCGCAGACAGCGCTACCTTCGCTAGTTCTAGTTCTAGTACAAAAACAGTGTCTGCCGACGCCTTCTTGTCATTTTTGTGGGTTGCCGCGTATATAGTCCGCCAAACCAAAGAGCGAGGGTCAGGCACACCTCGCTCACGCATTGCAGCTGTCTCAGGACAGCGCTACCTTAGTGACTTGAATTTTGTTTGGCAAGCCGTCTGATGACCACTCATAAAAACGACAAAAACACCCGCACCACGGGGCGCCCCACCCTCAATGAAGTGGCACGCCTGGCTGGCGTCAGCCCGATTACTGCCTCCCGGGCCCTGCGCGGCATCAGCAGCGTGGCCACCGACCTGGTGGAAAAGGTGCAGAAGGCCGCGCTGGAGTTGAACTACGTGGTCAACTCCGCCGCCCGCGCCCTGGCCTCGGCCCAGAGCCAGTCGGTGGTGGTGCTGGTGCCGTCGCTGTCGAACCTGCTGTTCATCGAGACCCTGGAAGCCATCCATCAGGTCCTGCGGCCCAAGGGCTTCGAAGTGCTGATCGGCAATTGCCACTATTCCCGGGACGAAGAAGAGAACCTGCTGCGCAACTATATGACCTATCAGCCGCGGGGCCTGCTGCTGACCGGTTTCGACCGCACCGAAAGCGCCCGGCGGATGATCGAGGCGAACAATATTCCCTGCGTCTACATGATGGACCTGGACTCCGGCGCCGGGCTCAACTGTGTCGGCTTCTCGCAACTGAACGCCGGCGAGACGGCCGCCCAGCACCTGATTTCCCGCGGGCGCAAGCACCTGGCCTACGTCGGCGCCCAGCTGGACCAGCGCACCCTGCTGCGCGGCGAGGGGTTCCGCCGCGCCCTGCAGCAAGCCGGGCTGTACAACCCCGACCTGGAGCTGCTGACCCCGCGCCCATCGTCGGTCGGCCTGGGCGCGGAGCTGTTCCTGCAACTGATGCAGAGCCAGCCCCAGGTGGATGCGATCTTCTTTGGCAATGACGACCTGGCCCATGGCGCACTGCTCGAAGCCATGCGCTGCGGGATCAAGGTTCCCGAGCAAGTGGCGGTACTGGGCTTCAACGACCTGCCCGCCTCTGAGCACATGGTGCCGCGCCTGAGCAGCATCAGTACCCCACGGGAAGCCATCGGCCGCCGCGCCGCCGAACAGATGCTGACCCTGCTGGCGGGCAACAGCGTGGCCGAACCGGTGGTGGACATGGGCTTCGAACTGCGAGTCCGGGAAAGCACCTGACCCCGTTCAGGGCCTGATGCTCAGGACACTGAGCAACAGGCCGAAGCCCACCAGCACGACACCGAACACCTGATCGATCCGGCGCTTGTAGGCCAGCAGCCGGCCGGCAATCGCCGGCGCCGAGAAAAACAGCGCCACCAGCACGAACCACAGCACGTGGGCCAGGACGATGATCGCGCCGTAGCCGATCTGCACCGGCAGGGCCGTGCCCGGCTGGATCACCTGCATGAACAGGCTGAGGACGAAAATCATCGTCTTGGGGTTCAGGGCATTGGTCAGAAAGCCACTGCGCAACGCACCCCAGGCCGACATCCCGAGCTCTGCCGCCCCTTCCTCCCCCGGGCGCCGCACAGGGCTGCGCAACAGCTTGATACCGAGGTAGATCAGGTACAGCGCCCCGGCGATCTTCAGCCCGTTGAACCACAGCAGCGACTGCTGCAACAGCACCCCCACCCCCAGCAGGCTGTAGCCGATATGCACCATGACCCCGAGCCCGATCCCCAGGGCCGTGAGCACTCCGTGGCGACGGGAAAGCAACAGGCTGTTGCGGGTGACCAGGGCAAAGTCGGCCCCGGGGCTGAGTACCGCGAGAATGGTAATGGTGATAACGAGTAACAGTTCAGTCACGTTGAATACGCCTAGGCTATAGAATCAGGCGCTACTGTATTGGGACCCTTGCCCAGGCCGATAACGATGAAAACTGACACTCATGGTGATAAAAACTCACAGCTCGCGCGACGACGCCTGCCCCCGCTGAGCGCCTTGCGCTGCTTCGAAGCCGCTGCACGCCTGGAAAGCTTCACCCAGGCCGGGGCAACCCTGCACCTGACCCACGGCGCCATCAGCCGTGCCGTGCGCGCCCTGGAAGAAGACCTCGGCACCCCACTCTTCGAGCGCCGTAGCCAGCGGGTCTTTCTCACCGCCGCCGGAGCCGAACTGCTGCACAGCGTGACCCAGGCCCTGGACCTGATCGAGCACACCGCCAGCCGCCTGCGGGCCCCGGCTCCCGAGGCGCCGCTGGTGTTGTCCTGCGAGCCGACCCTGTTGATGCGCTGGCTGATTCCGCGCATGCCGGGCTTCTATGCCGAGCACCCCGAGGTCGCGATCCAGTTGCTCGCCGGTGGCGGGCCCTTTTCGTTCCATGCCGGGATCGACCTGGCGATCCGCCGCAACGACTTTGCCTGGAGCCGCGAGACCCAGGCCCACTGGCTGTTCGACGAAGCCATAGGCCCGGTGTGCCGCCCCGAGCGTCAGGCCGACTGGACACCCGCCCCCAAGGGCACGCCATCACTGACGGAACAGGCCCCGCGCCTGCACAGCGCCACCCGGCCACAGGCCTGGGAACAGTGGCTGCAACTCAAGCAATTACCGGGGGCGCCAAGCGCCCAGGAGCAGGTCTTCGAACACTTCTATTTCAGCCTGCAAGCGGCCGTGGCGGGGCTGGGGCTGGCCATCGCCCCCTGGCAACTGGTGCGTGATGACCTGGCCGGCGGGTTGCTGGGTGCCCCCTTCGGCTTTGTCGCCGATGGCAGCGCCTATTACCTGCTCTCCCCCCAGGCCGTGGACCCGGATTCGGCAACCGCAAAACTGCTGCACTGGCTACGCCGGCAAGCCCTGCCGTAAGAGTTCAGGCGGGCGGGGCCAGCGGCCCCAGCGCCGGGTCCTCGCCGCTGAGCAACTGCACCAGGGCCAGGGCGCCCTTCTGCAGGGGCTGGTTCTTCAACCACACCGCATGCACCGGCAATAACAGGCCGTTGTCGATGTTCTTGAACTTCAGGCGCTGCAGCCGCCCCCTTGCCAGCAACGGCCCGATCACCGACATCGGAAAATTGCCCCAGCCGATGCCCGCCTCCACCATGTCCAGGGCCATGGCCAGGCTGTCGGTGCGCCACAGCGACTCGCCCACCAACGGCCGCGTATCGCTGATGGGCAGGTCCCGGCTGGCAACCACCACCTGGCGCACCTTGATCAATTCCTCCAGGTACAAGGAGCCATCGCAGGCCTGGAACACCGGGTGCCGGGGCGAAATACAGGCCACGACCTGCTCGCTGCCCAGGTACTGGAAGTACTCCAGGACATTGACGCTGAGGCCGGCAAAGGCCACGCCGACACTCACCCGGCCACTGTGCAGCAACTGCAGCACGTCATCCTGGGGACCACTGAGCACCTCGACCTCCAGCAACGGATAGCGCTCGGCGATCAGCTTGATGGCGGCCAGCACGCGCCGTTTGTCGATGTCATCGACCACCGCGATCGACAGCTTGCTCTCCAGCCCCAGGGACAGCTCGATGGCATGCACCTGCAACTGCTTGAGTTGGTCGGCGATCAGCCGCGCATGGGGCGCCAGGGACAGGGCCAACGGCGTCGGCACCGGCTCGCGATGGCGACGATCGAACAGGGCATACCCCAGCTCGGCCTCCAGGTTGGCGATGCCCATGCTCACGGCCGAGGGCACCTTGCCCAAAGAGCGGGCCGCCGCGGAAAAGGAGCCGCGCTCAAGCACGGCGAGAAACAACTGGATGCTGTCGCTGGAAAAGTTCATGGCCGCCAACCTATCAGAAAAACTGAAAGCTACTGACTTTTTCTGTCACCTAGATTGAAGCTATCTTCGCCCTCCTTCGCCAGCCCCGCCGCTGGCCGCGTGCATTCAATAATGAGGAATTCCCATGCAAGGCGTGAAACGCAAACTGGTCTATGTCTCCCTGTTCGAGGTGTTCGGCATGACCTTCTCGGCCCTGGGCCTGGCCCTGCTGAGCGGCACCTCCCCCAGCAGTACCGGGCCGCTGGCCGTGGTCATCACCAGCATCGCGGTGACCTGGAACTTCATCTACACCACCCTGTTCGAGCGCTGGGAAAGCCGCCAGCCGTCACGCACCCGCACGGTCAAGCGGCGCATCGCCCATGCCGTGGGCTTTCAACTGACACTGATCGTGTTCCTGATCCCGCTGATCGCCTGGTGGATGCACATCAGCCTGGTCCAGGCCTTTCTCCTCGACCTGGCGCTGATCCTGTTCATTCCCTGCTACACCTTCGCCTTCAACTGGCTGTTCGACCGCGTCTTCGGCCTGCCGGCATCGGCCCTGCCCGATCCGGCCTGAACATCGCGCAAGCTGCCGCGGGGCAAATTGATCGTCGCCGCGCACGCGCCACACTGTTAGATTCACCGGGCCAACCTGTACGACGAACAAGGAAGCGTCATGGGAACCCTCTGCAGAATTCTCGGTAAAGCCTCATCCATCAATGTCAGGAAAGTCTTGTGGACCTGTGAAGAGCTTGGACTCGCCTATCAACAGGAAGACTGGGGCAGCGGCTTTCAGTCAACCCACAGCGCCCAATTCCTGGCCCTCAATCCCAACGCCCAGGTCCCGGTGTTGATCGATGATGCAGGCGTGCTATGGGAATCCAACAGTATCTGTCGCTACCTGGCCAACCAGCACCCCGGCAGCGGCCTGCTACCCATCGCGCCCCGCGCCCGGGCCCTGGTGGAGCAATGGATGGACTGGCAGGCCACCGAGCTCAACCCTTCCTGGAGCTACGCCTTCATGGGGCTGGTCCGCCAGCATGCAGATTGCCAGGACAGCCGGCGCATCGGCGCCAGCCTCCTGGCCTGGAACGCCAAGATGCAGATCCTCGAGCAGCAGCTTGAACGCTCCGGCGCCTACGTTCTCGGAGCAGACTTCAGCCTGGCAGATGTCGTCCTTGGGCTCTCGGTCAACCGCTGGAAGATGACCCCCATGGAGCACCCGGACCTGCCGGCCGTGAACGCCTACTACGAGCGTCTCAGTCAACGGCCGGGCTTCCTCCTGCATGGACGCAACAACACACCCTGACTCCCCCTTCCCCAACAGAGACTCGACATGAATGGACTCAACATACTGTTGACCGGCGCCTGTGGCCGAATCGGCAAGGTATTTTTCCAGGGCTCCAAGGAGCGCTATCGCTTCACCCTGACCGACCGCGTGGAACCGGACTTCGAGATTCCCGAGCCGCACCGCTTCGTGCGCCAGGATCTCGACGACCCGCAGGCCATCAGCCGCCTGTTGACGGGTATCGACGTCATCGTGCATCTGGCCGGCATCCCCCACGCCAGCGCCAGCTTCGACCAATTGCTGCCCAACAACATCCTCGCCACCACCTACCTGTTCGAGGCGGCGGCAAACGTCGGCTGCCGGCGCCTGGTCTTCGCCAGCAGCGCCCAGACCATCGAGGGTTACCCGGTGGACCGACAGATCACCCCAGGCATGCCGGTGATGCCGGCCAACCTGTACGGCGTGAGCAAATGCTACGGCGAAGCCCTGTGCGCCTTCTATGCCGGCAAGCGCGGGCTGTCCTGCATTGCCCTGCGCATCGGCGCATTCGAGGACCCGCGCCGCCACGAGTTGACCACCACCCGCGACCTGAGCGCCTGGCTCAGCCCGCGGGATGCCGTGCAACTGTTGCAACGAGCAGTGGAAACCCCCGGGGTGCAATACCTGATCGGCCATGGCATCTCCAACAATCGCTTCAAGCGCCTGGACCTGAGCGAAACCACCCGGGTCCTGGGTTATGAACCGGTGGACGATGCCTTCCAGGAGGACTTCGGCATTCCCATCACCTACTGATCCGGCTGCCGGATGCCGATGACCTCTCGATTGCCAGAAAGCGGCAAGACTTGTCCGCTTTCTGCCGCTCCGAAATGGGTCGGCAAGACAACCCGTTGATATATAAAGAATTAATTATCGGCACGGAACTTGCTAAATCATCAGCCTAGTTCCCTTACACAGGTTCCCGATCATGTTGGTCAACGCCCAGAAATCCGTTTCGGTGCAGCCCACCTCGCGCACCGATATGGACCCGACCACCGCAGCCGCCAGCGCGCTGTACAGTGGCATGCTGCAGCAGGCCCAGAACTCCGTGACCGTTCCGGCGTCCCAGGCCAGCCAGCAGGCCAGTACCGTGAACGACAACGTCAATGCGGCCTTCGCCAAGACCCGCGTCCTGCTCCAGGCCACACCGCCTGTCACCAGCGCTCCCCAGGCCACCAGCGCCACGGAGACCGGCGCCTTGAGCGAATTCAAGGACTACATGAGCAAGACCCCGGAACAGCGCCTGCGGGACAGCATCCTGAAAGACCTGGGCCTGACCGAGGAAGACCTGAAGAGCCTGCCGCCCGAGCGGCAACTGGCAATCAACCAGGAAATCGCCAAGCGCCTGCAGGACAAGATGCAGTTGGCCCAGCAAGAGAAAGGCACCACACCGGTGGACGAGAAATTCCTCGCCTCGCTGTAATGACGCCCAACGAAAAAGGGTTCCCGCGAGGAACCCTTTTTTGTGCCTGGCAGAATCCGCTTACTGCAACTGCAAGGTCGAATTGAACTGGCTGATGGCATCCACCACATGCCGTGAGCCTTGCTGGATCTCCAGGATCACCTCACCGGCTTCGTTCGCCAGCTCGACCCCGATTCCGGTACGGCTCAGGCTCGACTGCATGCTGGTCACCGCGCTCATGGACAGGTCGTGGTTCTTGCGCACCACCTCGACGATCTCCACCGTCGCCTGGCTGGTCCGCGCCGCCAGGCTGCGCACTTCATCCGCCACCACCGCGAACCCCCGCCCATGCTCGCCGGCCCGCGCCGCCTCGATGGCCGCATTGAGCGCCAGCAGGTTGGTCTGATCGGCAATCCCGCGGATGGTCTGGACAATGCTGCCGATGATCTCCGACTGCTTGCTCACCGCATCGATGCTGCGCGCGGCTTCGTTCAGGTCATGGGAGATCTGCTGGATGATCTCCACGGTCTGCTGCACCACTTCCGAACCTTTCTGCGCACAGGCGTCGTTCTGCACCGAGGTGCTGTGGGCCGACTCGGCGGCGGACTGCAGGGTGGTCATCTGGTTGGTGATATCGCTGGCGAACTTGACCACCTTGTACAGACGGCCCTTGGCATCGAACAACGGGTTGTAGGAGGCCTCGAGGAATACCGTCTGGCCGTACTTGTTTTCCCGCTCGAAACGGTGGGAATGGTACTCGCCACGGTTCAATGAGGCCCAGAACTGCTTGTATTCACTGGACTCGGCCTCGGCCCGGTGACAGAACATGCTGTGGTGCTGGCCGACAATCTCGTTCAGGGAGTACTGCATGGTCTTGAGGAAATTGTCGTTGGCACCCAGGATCTTGCCGTCCGGACTGAACTCGATGACCGCCATGGAACGGCCGATGGCATTCAACAGGCTCTGGTTCTCATGCTCGGTATGGATGCGCTCGGAGATGTCCGAGGCCACCTTGATCACACTCCTGACCCGACGTTCGGCATCGAACACCGGCATGTAGCTGGCTTCGAGCCAAATCTCCCGGCCGCGCTTGTCCAGCCGCAGGAACGTCCCGCTGATGGGCTCGCCCCGGGCCAGGTCGCGCCACAGCTTGGTGTACTCCTCGCTGCGATAGAATTCTTCTTCGCAGAAAATCCGATGGTGCTTGCCGCGGATCTCCTCGGCGGAATACCCCATGACCTGGCAAAAATTATCATTGGCTTCAAGGACGATGCCATCAGGCGAAAACTCGATCATGGCCATGGAACAGCTGATCGCCGCCAACTTGGCGTTGGCCTCGCTCAGCGCACAATTAAATCGCTCGATCTCAAGCAGGTCAGCCTTGTGATGTAGGTTAAACATGGTTGTATCACCTTCAACGCTGTCTTTTGATTGACGGAAGTTTCTAGTCTTTCAACTGATCCACCACAACGTTCCATGAAACATGGCAAGCGCCTCCCTCCAGATGAGAGAGGAAGTGTCAGGTGATAAATGATGTTTAATCGGAGAGTCCATGTTGCAACGCTCTTATCAAGCCATCCTTTTCTTGATGACCCGCTTGCGGGCCCGACCTAACAAAGAAACTCCATCTAATTAAATGCTCCTGAACAACTGGTGCCTCTAGTTGCGCACTCTCACCTTTATTGATGACTTCGTTGTTGCCCCTGTTGCGGGTTGCACGCTACTGGTTACAAGGGCGAAAAGCTTTTTGCGGACACCACTCATAAAGCAGTCGATACGCTTTTTCACAATTGAGCATAGCCAGCCATCGACTCTATGCAAGACCACCAGTCAGTCCGTTTTCACAACTTAAAGAGCATTGGACGCAATCGCGATAAGTATCAAATAAGACATAAACATTGCGCATCCCGGGTCTGCGCCGAGCGTCAGGCTACCGCTGGGCAAGCACCTCCAGAAACGCCAGGACCAACGCGTCCGGTTCACGCCCTGGGGCTGTCACCAGGGCAAACTCGCGTTCGATTGCCGTACTCAGGGGCAGTACCCGCAGCCCCTGGCGCTGTTTGGGCAAGGTGCTCTGCGGCACCAGGGTCACCCCCAATTGCTCACGCACCAGGCTGAAGGCGCTGTTCCACTCACGCACTTGCACCCGCACATCCGCCAACTGCAGGCCGGCATCGGCCGCCAGGCTGCGCGCGTTCACTGAGCAGCCTCCGGTGGCCAGGACAAAGGGCTGGGCGAGCAAGGTTTGCAGATCGATGGTCGGAGTCTGCCAAGGATGCTCTTGAGGCAGTACCGCCACCCAGGAGTCACGCCCCAGCAACCAGGAGCGGCGCTCGGCGGGCGGGTTGAGCACCACCCCCAGGTCCACCAGTTGCGCATCGAGCAAGGCCTCGACTTCATCGTCGCTGACCTCCAGCAGTATCACCTCGATCCCTGGGTACAGCTGATTGAAACGGCGCAGCAAGGGTGGCAGGAAGTTCGCCAGGACCATGGGAAAACCCGCCAGGCGCACGCTGCCCTGGGGAATGCCACGCGCCGTGTCCACCTGACGGCGGATCTGCGCCAGGGCCCCGAGCATCAGCCGCGCCTGCTCCAGCACCCGCAGGCCGATTGCCGTGGGCAGCGCCTGGCGGTTTTCCCGAACGAACAACTGCACGCCGAGCATGTCTTCCAGTTGCGCCAGCGCCTGGCTGGCCCCGGACTGGGTCATGCCCACCTGCTCAGCGGCACGGGTAATGGTCCCGCACTCGGCAATCGCCACCAGCAGGCGCCAATGCATCAGGTTCATCATGGCAGTAGCTGTCCTTATGGCATGGATCTGAAAGATTAATTTTACCCATACCGCGCTTGCCGCCGACACTGGCCAGCACCTTCACCAGAGAGCTGCCGATGAAACTCTACTATGCCCCTCAAGCCTGTTCCCTGGCCGCCCATATCGTGCTGCGGGAGTTGCAGTTGCCCTTCGAGGCGATCCGGGTCGACAACCGCAGCAAGCGTACGGCCGACGGCCGGGACTTCCTCGAGATCAATCCCAAGGGTTACGTCGCCGCCCTGCAGCTGGACAATGGCGAAGTGCTGACGGAAGGCCCGGCGATCCTGCAATTCCTCGCCGACCTCAAGCCCGCGGCCGGTCTTGCTGCAGTCAACGGCAGCTGGCAGCGGGTGCGGCTGCAGGAAACCCTGAACTTCATCGGCAGCGAAGTTCACGGCACCATGGGCTGGCTGTTCAATCCACAACTCGATGAATCCGTGAAAGCGCTGTTCCGGCAAAAGCTGTTCAAGCGCCTTGCCTTGCTCGAGCAGAGACTCGAGCGACAGGACTACCTGCAAGGCGAGCGCTTCGGGATTGCCGATGCCTATCTGTTCACCGTGCTGCGCTGGACCGCGACATTTGCCATCGACCTGGCCTCCTGGCCGGCACTGCTGCGCTTCCAGGCACGGATCGAGCAACGCCCGACGGTGCAGCAGGCACTGGCCATCGAGCTGGCCTAGCCCAGGCGCAAGCTGCGGCAAGCCACCCCGCGGCCGACCTCATGCCGTCAAACCTTTCGGAGGGATAAAAACAAAGCCCGCAAGGCGGGCTTTGTCCGGGCCGGAGGATCAATGGCCGAAGACGTTGACTTCGGTTTTCCGGGCCTTCTTCTCGGCACGCTTCTCATCAGCGCTCTTTGCCGGTTTTTTCTTGGCGTTTTTCTTCGCATTCATACCTTTGGACATGATGCTCACTCCACTGCGACGGGAACAGATTTGAGGTATAGCACCGATAGGCACTCGGGGGTTCCTTTATAATCTGCCGCTTTGTGCCACCGCCCCGGAATGCCCATGCCCAGCCCCCAGTTCAGCCTGCTTGCCGAGGCCTCTCGTCCCTTGCTGAACAAGTTCTATCGCCAGCACCGGTCCCCCATGCGCGCAGGAGCCGAAGGGCAACTCTGGGTCGCCCGCAATCCTCAAATCATTGCCGGGATGAGCCTGACCCCGGTCGCCCAGGGGCATTGGCTGACCGGTCTGTTCGTCGCCCCGACCTGCCGCGGCCAGGGGCTGGCCACCCAGTTGGTGGCCCAAGCCCGGAACCAGGTCGAAGGCCCGGTCTGGCTGTTTTGCCATCCGGACCTGAAGGACCTGTATCAGGCCATGGGGTTTTTCTGCGATCCCGTTCTGCCACCGGCTCTGGTCGAGCGCCTGGCCCGCTACCGACGCAGCAAGCCGCTACTGGCCATGGGCACCGCCTGCGCCCCGGCGCAACCTTGATCCAGGCGTGGCACGCTGGCGGGCTTACTCGTCGGCGTTGGGGTCGAGGCCGGGGAACAGCACTTCGCTGAAACCGAACCGGCTGAAGTCAGTAATCCGCGACGGGTACAACCGGCCGATCAGGTGATCGCACTCGTGCTGCACCACCCGGGCATGAAAACCCGAGGCCACACGCACGATGGGTTCGCCCTTGGGATCGAAGCCCTCATAGCGTATGTGCTGATGACGCTCGACCACGCCCCTTAGCCCGGGCACCGACAGACAACCTTCCCAGCCCTCTTCCAGCACCGGGCTCAAGGGAGTGATCAGCGGGTTGATGAGGATGGTCTGGGGCACCGCTTCAGCGTCCGGGTAACGTTCACTGTGCTCGAACCCGAAGATCACCAACTGCAGGTCGACGCCGATCTGCGGCGCCGCCAGGCCGACCCCGCCGACGCTTTCCATGGTCTGGAACATATCGTCGATCAACTGCCACAACTCGGCGCTGTCGAACATCTCCGGCGGGACCGGGGGAGCGATGCGCAGCAGGCGTTCATCGCCCATCTTGAGGATTTCACGGATCATGTTCAGGCTTCGTCTGTGCTCGGCTGGGGCGAGTGATCCCGGCCCAGTCCCGAAACGTGTTGTTTGTCGCCGGGCCCGTCAAAGTCCTTTTCGCCAGGATCCTTGCCTTCGACCGACATGTGCTCGATCACCGCATTCATCTCCGCCCCCAGCAACAGCACCGCTGCGGAGATGTAGAAGTACAGCAGCAATACAATGATCGCGCCGATACTGCCATACATGGCGTTGTAGTTAGCGAAGGTTTTCACGTAGTAGGCAAACCCCAGGGAGGCAACGATCCACACCACCACCGCCAGCACCGACCCCGGGGTGATGAAACGGAACTTCTGCTTCACGTCCGGCATCACGTAGTACATCAGCGCCACGGCCACCATCATCAGCAGCACGATCACCGGCCAGCGCAGGACGGTCCACAGGGTGACGATGAACTCTTCCAGGCCCACCTGCCCCGCCAGCCAGGTCATCACCTGCGGCCCCAGCACCATCAGCGCCGCGGCAGCCAGGAGCATGCCGGCAATGCCCACGGTATAGAACACCGACAGCGGGAAGCGCTTCCAGATCGGTCGGCCCTCGACCACGTCGTAGGCGGCGTTCATCGCGCTCATCATCAGCCGCACGCCCGCCGAGGCCGTCCACAGGGCGATGACGATACCGATGGAGAGCAGGCCGCCCTTGGATTGCTGCAACTGGTCGATCACCGGATTCACTTGCTCCAGGGCCTCCGGGGGCAGCACCATTTCCGATTGCAGGCGCAGCCAGGTGAAGAAGTCCGGCAGGTGCAGGAAACCGATCAGGGCGATCAGAAACAGAATGAAGGGGAACAGCGAGAACAGCATCTGGTAGGCCAGAGCCGAAGCGTAGGTGGACATCTCGTCCGCGATAAACTCATTGACCGTGCGGATCAGTACACGGTGCAGGGGCAAACCTTTGAGGTCCGGAAAAATCATAGCGTCTCCTTTCGCCGCAAAAAGGTCAGAAGTCGATGGCGACTCAGGGGGCGTTTTCTACAACAAATTAGCCTAGTTGGCGACTCGCAACCATTTCCATTGATTGATTGCCCGATCCAGACCTGCCGGCGCACATGAAAACGGCCATCCGAGGATGGCCGCTGCAGTGCATCATCGAGCGCGCTGTTTTCAGGCCTTGTCGATGGTCTTTTTCACCGCATCCTTGGCCTTGCCCACTGCTTGCTGGGCTTCGCCTTTCTTCTCCTGCAGCTTGCCTTCAGCCTGCAGCTTGGTGTTGTCGGTAGCTTTGCCGACGCCCTGCTTGACGTTGCCGATGGCTTCGTTAGCCAGACCTTTTGCCTTATCCGCTGTGCTGCCCATGGTATTTCTCCGTAGAACATTCATTGATCGAACAAAGGGGTTTTAGCGTTACCCAAGGTTGACCCGCGGTCTTCGCGCAGAGTTTCAATTATTTTTCCGGCATTTCATCGCCGATCCGAGGTTGCGCTTTATGTTTGCCGGGCAACCCGGGAGAATGCTCGGCCTGTTCAGGCCAAGCACTGAAGATCCAATCCCCGTAGGAATGTTATGAAACTCGATAAAAAGCAGGCCATCGCCCGTAGAAACCAGGAACTGGGCGGTGCGGTGCTGGGCGTCAACAACTGCCATTTCGCGGAGCTGAACCGCAACCGCAACATCTGGTGGTTCGATATCCTGGTCACCCGCCTGGCCATTGGTCAGTACGAATGGGTGCACCTGTTGCTGCACACCCCGGACACCGATCAGTTGCTGCACCTCAAAGTGCCCACCGTGTTCCTGCGGGAAAAACTCGAGGGCCTGGTGATTCGCAACGAAGGCAAGCGCAAGGCCGCCCTGAGCCTGGAGCTCAGCGCCGACAAGGACTCGTTCCTCAAGGACGTGCGCCCGGCCGGTACCGGCGTAAGCTTCACCCAGTTCCAGCAATAGCCTTCCCGCAGCACTCGACAGGCTGGCCGTAACGGCCTGAAGACCAATAAAAAGCCCCGCACTGGCGGGGCTTTTTATTGGAGCCAGCGCTTACTTCTTCACGCCAAGCTTCTTCAGCTCTTCGTCCCGCAGCTCGCGGCGCAGGATCTTGCCAACGTTGGTGGTCGGCAGGGCGTCGCGGAACTCCACGGCCTTGGGCACCTTGTAGCCGGTGACGTTGGCTCGCATGTGCTCCATCACCTGCTCCTTGGTCAGGGTCACGCCGGGCTTGGCGACGATGAAGATCTTGATGGTCTCGCCGGACTTCTCGTCCGGCACGCCGATCGCCGCGCACTGCAGGACGCCCGGCAACGAAGCCAGCACATCTTCCAGCTCGTTGGGGTACACGTTGAAACCCGAGACCAGGATCATGTCCTTCTTACGGTCGACGATGCGGATGTAGCCATCGGGCTGGATCAGCGCAATGTCACCGGTCTTCAACCAGCCTTCGCTGCTGAGGACTTCGTCGGTGGCGTCCTGGCGCTGCCAGTAGCCCTTCATCACTTGCGGCCCCTTCACACACAGCTCGCCGACATCGCCCAGGGGCAGTTCTTCACCGGCGTCGTTGATCACCCGGCACAGGGTCGAAGGCACCGGAATGCCGATGGTGCCGATCTGGATGTTCTGGATCGGGTTGACCGTGGCCACAGGGCTGGTCTCGGTCATGCCGTAACCTTCGCAGATCGGGCAATTGGTCACCGACTTCCAGCGCTCGGCCGCTGCCAGTTGCAAGGCCATGCCCCCGGAAAGGGTGACTTTCAACGCGGAGAAATCCAGCTTGCGGAAGGCTTCGTTGTTGCACAGGGCAACGAACAGAGTGTTGAGGCCGACAAAACCGCTGAACTTCCACTTCGACAGTTCCTTGACCATCGCCGGCAGGTCTCGCGGGTTGCTGATCAGGATGTTGTGGTTGCCCATGAGCATGATGGCCATGCAATGGAAGGTGAAGGCATAGATGTGGTACAGCGGCAGCGGGGTGATGAGGATCTCGCAGCCTTCGTTGAGGTTGGACCCCATCAGCGCCTTGCACTGCAGCATGTTGGCCACCAGGTTGCGGTGGGTCAGCATCGCGCCCTTGGCCACCCCGGTGGTGCCGCCGGTGTATTGCAGCACCGCCACGTCGCCGCTGGCAGGGTTGGCTTCCTGCACCGGCTGGCCATGGCCCTTGCTCAGCACGTCGTTGAACTTGACGGCCTGGGGCAGGTGATAGGCCGGCACCATCTTCTTCACGTACTTGACCACGCTGTTGATCAGCAGGCGCTTGAGCGGCGGCAGCAGGTCCGCCACTTCAGTGACGATCACGTGCTTGACGCCGGTCTTGGGCACCACGGTCTCTGCCAGGTGGGCCATGTTGGCCAGGCAAACCAGGGCCTTGGCCCCGGAATCGTTGAACTGGTGTTCCATTTCCCGCGCGGTGTACAGCGGGTTGGTGTTGACCACAATCAGGCCGGCGCGGATCGCACCGAATACCGCGACCGGGTATTGCAGCAGGTTGGGCAGTTGCAGAGCGATTCGATCGCCGGGCTGCAAATCGGTATGCTGTTGCAGGTACGCGGCAAAGGCGCCCGACAATTCGTACAGCTCACCGTAGGTGATTGTCTTGCCGAGGTTGCTAAAGGCCGGTTTGTTAGCAAAACGTTGGCAGGACTGCTTCAACACCGCCTGAATATTCGGATACTCGTCAGGATTGATATCGGCAGCAATCCCAGCTGGGTACTTATCCTTCCAAAAGTCTTCGATCATGGAAGCCCACTCCTCAGCAACGCGAATTCATCACCGCATTTGATGCGATTTTTATTGGTGTGTGTTTTTTATTGGTGTCTTTTTGTTGGTGAGTCTGGCTGTTTACGTAGGCCGAGAAGTCACAAAGCGCGCCGAGAGTAGCAGCTTTGGAAAAGGCCGCCTAGGGCCAAAGAAAGCCTGAATAGTCACTTAAGTGACTCAAGACATCTTAATGGTCATTTTTAGAGCAAAGATTCTATAACTACGAATCAGGCTCTAGCCCGGGGCTTTGCGCCCTGCAAACGAAGCGCGGGCAAGCTCGTTGTACCAACCGGCTTGCCCGCGCGCTCAAACAGCCAGGGATCAGGCGATGTCGCGCAATTCGCGACGCAGGATCTTGCCCACCGGGGTCATCGGCAGGGAATCACGCAGCACGATGTGCTTGGGCACTTTGTAACCGGTGAAGTTTTCCTTGCAGTAGGCCTTGAGCTCTTCGAGGCTGACGCCCGCTTCACGGGGAACCACAAACAGCTTCACCGCCTCCCCGGAACGTTCGTCCGGCACGCCGATCACGGCGCAGTTGGCGACCTTGGGATGGGCCATGACCACGTCTTCGATCTCGTTGGGGTACACGTTGAAGCCCGAGACGATGATCATGTCCTTCTTGCGATCGACGATACGCACGAAGCCGTCCGGATCGATCACCGCAATGTCTCCGGACTTGAACCAGCCTTCGGCATCCAGCACCTCGGCAGTCGCCTCGGGATTCTGCCAGTAGCCCTTCATGATCTGCGGCCCCTTGATGCACAGCTCGCCCCGCTCGCCCAGAGGCTGCTCGACACCCTGGTCATCGATGACTTTCAAGGTAGTGCCCGGCACCGGCAGGCCGACAGTGCCCAGGCGTGAACGATCGCCGTAAGGGTTGGTACAGGCCACCGGCGAGGTTTCGGTCAAGCCGTAGCCTTCGGTGATCCGGCAACCGGTGAGCGTCTGCCAGCGCTCCGCTGTGGCCTTGACCAGGGCCGTGCCGCCGGAGTTGGTCAGCTTGAGGTTGGAGAAGTCCAGGTGCTTGAACTCCGGGTGATCCATCAGCGCGACGAACAGCGTGTTCAGGCCCAAGAGCGCCGAGAAGCGCCAGTTCTTCAATTCCTTGATGAACCCGCCGATGTCCCGCGGGTTGGTGATCAGCACGTTGTGGTTGCCGGTGACCATCATGCACATGCAGTTCGCGGTGAAGGCATAGATGTGGTACAGCGGCAGCGGCGCGATCATCACTTCCTGGCCTTCACGCCATTGGGTGTGACCGTCGGGCCCATGCTGCCCCAGGCAGGCGCGGGCCTGCTGCATGTTGGCCACCAGGTTGCCATGGGTCAGCATCGCGCCCTTGGCCAGACCGGTGGTGCCACCGGTGTACTGCAGCACCGCGACATCGTCCAGGGCCACTTGCAGCGGCTTGATCCCCTGGCCACGGCCCAGGCGCAGGGCGCTCTTGAAGGAGATGGCCTGGGGCAGGTGGTAGGCCGGGACCATCTTCTTGACCTTGTCCACCACCGTATTGACCAGCCAGCCCTTGGCCGTGGGCATCATGTCGCCCATCCGGGCCTCGATCAGGAACTGGATATCGGTGTCCGCCAGCACCTCCTGGACCTTCTGCCCGAAGACATTCAGGTAGACCAGGGCCCGGGCACCGGAGTCCTTGAACTGATGACGCATCTCACGGGCGGTGTACAGCGGGTTGGTGTTGACCACCACCAGCCCGGCCCGCAAGGCACCGAATACCGCGATCGGGTACTGCAGGACGTTGGGCATCTGCACCGCGATCCGATCCCCCGGCGCCAGGTCGGTATGACTTTGCAGATAACCGGCAAAGGCCGCGCTGTAGCGTTCCAGCTCGGCGTAAGTAAGGGTGACTCCCATGTTGCTGAAGGCCGGGCGATCGGCAAATTTCTTGCAGGAACGCTCAAACACCTCGATCACCGACTTGAAGGCCCCCAGGTCGATTTCATTGGGGACGCCGGCGGGGCGCTTATCATTCCAGAAATCAGGCTGCATTATTCTTGTCCTCTTTTTGTACCTGAGCTGTCCGGGCCGCCACTGTAACGCTATCAGGGGCGGAGCTCCTGGGACGTTAGCAGCTCTGGCGATCCAGGCAAATATGCGCAAGTGTGTCATTAATTTTATGAATCTTGCTTCCAACAGGCGCGCGAATCAGACGCACAAGCGTCGATGCGCTATAAAGTGCAGCGTCTTCGCGCAAAGGAATCGCCATGACCCACGACACATTCTGGTTGACCACGAGCGATCAGCAGCGCCTCTTCGTCAACCGGTGGATGCCCGAGCCGCCGCTGCAGGCGGTGGTCTTGCTGTCCCATGGCATGGCCGAGCACAGTGGGCGCTATGGGCGCCTGGCCCAGGCCCTGTGCGCCGCAGGCTATGCCGTCTACGCCCCCGATCAGCGCGGCCACGGCAAGACGGCGGAACAGGGAGTGCTGGGGCACTACGCAGACCAGAACGGCTGGAGCAAGGTGGTCGGCGACCTGGCCAGCCTCAACCAGCACATCGGCCAGCAGCACCCCGGCACGCCCATCGTGCTGCTGGGCCACAGCATGGGCAGCTACATTGCCCAGGCCTACCTGCTGCACCACAGCGCCAGCCTCCACGGGGCGATTCTCAGCGGCTCGAATTTCCAGCCACTGGCCCTGTACCGCGCCGCCAGCCTGATTGCCCGTTTCGAGCGCTGGCGCCAGGGCGGCCAGGGGCGCAGCGCGCTGATCGAGTGGCTGTCCTTTGGCTCATTCAACAAAGCCTTCAAGCCCAACCGCACGGCCTTCGACTGGCTCAGCCGGGATCCGCAGGAGGTCGACAAATACGTCAATGACCCGCTATGCGGCTATCGCTGCACCAATCAACTGTGGATCGACCTGCTGGGCGGCCTGCAACAGATCAGCAAGATTTCCAACCTGAAGCAGATCGATCCGGGGCTGCCATTGCTGGTCATGGGCGGCGAATGTGATCCGGTGAGCGATGGCAAGCGTCTCAAGGATCTGGCCAGCGCCTTGCGCGAGGCCGGCAGCCAGTGCCTGCAGCTCAATATCTACCCGCAGGCACGGCATGAGCTGTTCAACGAAAGCAACCGTGACCAAGTGACCCACGACGTACTGGCCTGGCTCGAACAGGCGCTGCAACACCGCCGGCCGCCGCGGGCGGAGTGAAGCACCAAAGGGTCAGTACGCTCCTTTACCTGCCAGAGGATTTCAGCACAATGACCCAGGTTACCAACACCCCTTACGACGCCCTGGAAGTCGGTCAGACCGCCCAGTACAGCAGGACCGTCGAGGAGCGTGATATCCAGCTGTTCGCCGCCATGTCCGGCGACCACAACCCGGTGCACCTGGATCCGGAGTTCGCCGCCACCACCATGTTCAAGGAGCGCATTGCCCACGGTATGTTCAGTGGCGCCCTGATCAGTGCCGCAGTGGCCTGCGAACTGCCCGGCCCGGGCACCATCTACATCGGCCAGCAGATGAGCTTCCAGAAGCCGGTAAAGATTGGCGACACCCTGACCGTGCGCCTGGAAATCCTCGAAAAACTGCCGAAATTCCGCGTGCGCATCGCCACCCGCGTGTTCAACCAGCGCGACGAGCTGGTGGTGGACGGCGAAGCCGAGATCCTCGCCCCGCGCAAGCAACAGACCGTGACCCTGCCGACCCTGCCGGCCATCACCATCGGTTGAATCCCCCGGGAGTAGGCTTGCCGGCGCTCGGGCCTTGAACCTTGCAGCACCCTTGCTGGCCAGCCAGCTCCTACAGCCGACCGCCCTCCTCCACCTGAACGCTGGCGGTCATGCCGGCGCTCAGGTTGATGCCTTCGGGCACCTTGTCGAGCTTGATCCGTACCGGAATCCGCTGGGCCAGGCGCACCCAGTTGAAGGTCGGCTCGACTTCCGCCAACAGTTGCCCATCCGGCGTGGCGTTACGGTCGGTGATCCCGCGGCTGATGCTTTCCACATGCCCCTGCAAGGCATCGCCAGCGCTCATCAGCCAGACCTTCACCGGATCACCGACCTGGATCCGCGGCAGCTTGGTTTCCTCGAAATACGCCTGTACGTAGAAGGTCGAATCATCGATCAGCGCCATCACCGGCTGCCCGGCATTGACGTAGTTGCCCTCAGCCAGTCGCAGGTTGGTGATATGCCCGTCACGGGGGGCATGCACCTGGCTGCGGGCCAGGTTCAATTCGGCGACCTTGGCCTCGGCCTGGGCCTGGCGCAGTTCACCCCGGGCGATACCAGCATTGATCTGGGCATTCTCCCGCAGCTCGGCGCTGATGGCCTGGGGCCCGAGGGCCGCACGGCGGCTGGCCTCGTGCTCACGCAGGCTCAATTGCTGCTGGCGGGTCTGCACCACCGCCTGGGCTTTTTCCACGGCAGCCTCGAAGCGCTCGCGGTCGATACTCAGCAACAAGTCACCGGCCTTGACCTGCTGGTTGTCCGCCACCTTGAGCTCGCGCACCCAGCCGGACACATCCGGGGCCACGATCACCACGTCGGCGCGAATCCGCGCGTCCCGGGTCCAGGGAGTCAGCATGTAGTACTGCCACAGGTGATAGCCGGCAAAGATCGCCACCGCCACCAGGCACAGGGTAAAAGCGACACGTACGGGTGTACGCATAATCAACTCCTCATAAAGGTCCGAGAACGACCGTGATCAGCGTCAACACGCAGACGTACAGGGCACAATCGAACAGTGCCTCGTGCCAGATCCAGCGACCTAGCCCGGCAAAACGCACCAACACGCGCAAGACACCGGTGACAACCAGCGCCAGCACCACATAAATCAGGAACGGGCTGAGCAGCACCCCGCCCAACGACCACTCACGCAGCCCCATGACTTTCCTCCTGCTGCCGGCACCAACTGCGCCAGCTGTTTTGCAATTGCAGCACCGCACCCTGGGCCAGCTTCAGGGCATCACTGGCAGGCTGCTGCCCGAGGGATTCGAGCAAGGCGGCACTGGGCGCGACCAGGGCATCCTGGCGACTGCCCGCCGGGCCTTGTTCCAGGGTGCGCTGCAAGTGTTCGAAATACGCCCGCTGAGCCGCACTGACCGGAACTTGAGCCACCGCCAGGCTCAGGCGCAGGTGCATCAGTTCGTCACCGATATCCAGGCCCAGCAAACCATCGTCCCAACGGCTGCGGGCCGGCTCCGGCAGTTCCGGGTAATGCCGGGCCAATTGCAGCAGGCGATCGGCCATGCGTCCGCCAAACCAGCTTTCCGCCCCCCGCAGGTTGCGCCGGGTCAGGCGCACCAGGTCGCTCAAGGTCGCCGCCAGCAGGCGCCGGCCATGCCAGGCCGGGTTACGCAGGATCAGCAGGTGGAAGGCCAGCACCGCGGCGCCCACTCCCAGGACCATGGCCTGGGCATTGTTGAAGAAACTGGCAACATCGAAACTCATGCGGTTCATCGGTGAGATCAGCACGATGAAGTGCAGGCAGAACGAGGTCGCCGTAGCGCCTATCTTCGGGTTGGCCATGCCCAGGGCACCGAGAAACAGCGGTACGCCCATGGCCATCGCGAGCATCCCAAAGCCGCTCCACTGGGGCAGCAGGATCTCTCCCACGAGGAATGCTGCCGGGATCGCCAGGAAGATCCCGCGCATGAAGCTCATGCCGATCTGCGCGCCATTCTCACGGCTGGCAAACAGGCTGCAGACCACGCAGGTCAGGAGCATCGCTCCCGAGGCCGCAGGCCAGGCGGTGGCCATCCAGAAACTGGCCACCGTCAGGAATGCCAGGGCGCTGCGGGCCCCGAACACCAGGGCCAACGACAGGTCACGGTGGGGGGTCAGGGTCGCCGGCTGCTCCAGCGGTGCCCGCCCCTGTTGCACCGCATCCAGGGCCTGGGTCGCCGCCAGAGCGGTGTCCAGCAACAAGGCAAATCGCGCCAGGCAAAAACCTTGCGCCGGGCTGATCGACGGATCGCGGGACGCCTGCAGCAGACGCGAGCGCAGCGCCTGCAGGCCAGAGCCCTCGGCGGCGGCCAGGGTTTCCTGTACCTCCGCCATCCAGCCCTGCAGCTGCCGGGCCTCATCGGCGTCCAGTTGCTTCCACTGGCGCCGTACCGAACGGGAGATCCGCAACAGCATCAGCAGTTTCTGGCTCAGGCCACTGATGGCCCGGGCCCGCTGCCGGCCCGACGGCCCCTCAAACCAGGCATGTTCACGCTGGGAATCCACGGCGACGATGCGTCCGAGTATCTCCAGCAGCCCCTTGCGTGCCAGGGCATCGCCGGCCAGGGTCGCGCGGGCTGCCTGCATCCCGCTTTGCCAGGCAGCACGGGCCTGATCGGCCAGCTGGCGCTCGACCCGCATCGGCCAGATTAGCGCGCTGCTGGCGGTGGCGCAGATGATCCCCAGGGAGATTTCCGTGCAACGCGCCACCGCCTGGTCGAATACCCCCAGGGGATGGCTGATGGCGGGCAAGGCAATGATCGCCACGGTGTAGCCGGCCAGCACGAAGGAATAGGACCAGGCGCTGCGCAGCAAGGTGGAACTGGCGGTGCACACCCCCAGCCACAACGCCAGGGCCAGCAGGAACAACCAGGGCGTCTGGGCGAACAGCCCCATGAACAGCACCGACATGATGGTCCCGATCAGCGTCCCCAGCAGCCGCGCCAGGCCTTTTTGCAGCACCATCCCGGAAAGCGGCTGGGCGACGATGAACGCCGTCATCAGTGCCCAGGCAGGCTGCTCCAGCCCCCAGCGCAATGCCAGCCACAATGCCAGACCACCGCCGAGCAGGGTCTTGATCGCGAATTGCAGCGCGGAGCGATTGGGAGCAAGCAAAGCCTGCAGGGTTATAGGCACGGACTGAGACTCTTGGAGGGACGAATTAACGATAGTCGCGATGGCCACGGGCGGGCACAGGCTAATTATTAGCTAACTAAATGTCGTCCAGCACTAAATCGCGGCCATAAAAAAACGCCAGACTGGCTGGCGTTTTTGACAGGCTCTAGTCGTTACGAACGAGCACGAGCCTGGTTACGCAGGGCTTTCACCTGGTCATGATTGCGTTGCACACCATGGTACTGGCGCTCTACCACATCACGGATGCCCACCAGGTTGTGCTTGTTGATTTTCTCCAGGGCCTCTTTATAAGCCTTGAGTGCATGGTCCTCGCCACGCTCGGCTTCGTTGAGCACCGCCTCCTCGTCCTTGCCGGTCACCAGCGACTTGAGGTCGACCCAGCGACGGTGCAGATCGCCGCTGACGCTGGTGGAGGTCTCTGGATCACCGCCCATGGAACGTACCACCGACTGCAGTTCGGCCGCGGCAGTGGCGCAATCGGTGGAGCGCTTGATGAACAGCGCCTTGAGCTCAGGATGCTTGATGTCTTCGGCACAGGTCTTGAACCCTTCCTGGCCGTCCTTGCTGGTCTCGATCAGGCTGTTGAGTACCGAAATCGCTTCTTTATTCAAGTCAGTCATTTTCTGGTTCCTTGCGGGTTGCGAGAGTTGAGTTAACTGTTGCACCCGCCATGCCAGACCTGAAATTTTTAAATATTACTTATTTTTCAATAAGTTAAAAATTAATGAACCATCTGTATCCGCGTTATTTGCATGATCTGTCATTTGGCCTGCATGCAGAATGCCTGTATTTTCCAGGACGTTCGAATCACACCACGGCGATCGCCATGACTCCTGAAACACTTGAACTGCTGATCACCCGGGAAATGCCCTTCGGCAAGTACAAGGGCCGCATCCTCGCCGACCTGCCCGGGCCCTACCTGAACTGGTTCGCTCGCGAGGGCTTCCCCAAGGGCGAGCTCGGCGGCCTGCTGGCCCTGATGCAGGAGATCGACCACAACGGCCTGTCCGACCTGCTCGACCCGCTGCGCGCCAAGCACGGCAAACCCAAACCCCGCCACTAATAAAGAGCTCCGCCATGCCAAGGACAGCCGCAACACTCGCCCGTGATGAAGAGCACTGGCACGGCATCGCCCGGCAATTCGAGATCGAGCCCGGGCCGATCAACCTGGAAAATGGCTACTTCGGGCGCATGACCCGCAAGGTGCTGGAGGCCTATCAACACAACCTCCAGTGGGTCAACCGCAGCAACTCGGTACATGTGCGCCAGCGCTTCGAACAGACCGAGGCGCTGCAGATCCGCCGACAACTGGCCGAGCTGCTGGAGGCACCGGAGAATGCCGTAGCCCTCACCCGCTGCGCCTCCGACGCCCTGCAATCCCTGATCCGCAACTACAACCGGTTGCAACCGGGGGACCAGGTGCTGCTCAGCGACCTGGAATACGACACGGTAAAAAGCGCCATGCGCTGGCTGGCGCGTCAGCGTGGGGTCGAGGTGATAGAAATCCAGCACCTGCACCCCGCCAGTTTTGACAGCCTTGTCGACACCTATAAAACGGCTTTGCAGCGTCACCCGCGAATCAGGCTGATGCCCCTGACCCATGTCACCCACCGCAGCGGCCTGGTGATGCCGGTCCAGGCGATCGCCGCAGTGGCCAGGGAGTTCGGGGTCGATATCATTCTCGACGGTGCCCACGCCCTGGGGCAGATCGACTTCGACCTGCCGCAACTGGGCATCGCCTTTGCCGGGTTCAACCTGCACAAGTGGATAGGCGCGCCCCTGAGCCTGGGCTTTCTCTATATCCACCCGGACCGCCTGCACGACATTGACCCGGACATGGGCGAATTCCACTTCCCGGCCGACGATATCCGCGCCCGCACGCCCTACAGCACGCCCAACATTCCCGCGCTGATGACCTTGCCCCAGGTGTTTGAAGAGCACCGCGCCATGGGCGGCTCGGCGGCCAAGGGCGCGCGCCTGAACTACCTGCGGGAAACCTGGACCGAGGCCGTGCGCGAGGTCCCCGGGATCGAGGTCATGACCCCGCAGGACCCACGCCTGTGCTGCGCCATCAGTGCCTTGCGCTTCACTCGGCACCCGGATCAACAAGCCCTGGTGGATCGTCTGCTGCGGGACTACAACCTGTTCACCGTGGCCCGCAACGGCGCCGGCTTCGGCCCCTGCATCCGCATTACGCCTGGGCTGGCAACGCCCCTTGGGCACATGCAACAACTGGTCGAGGCCCTGACCGAACTGGCGAGCCAGTAGAGACCGCGCCCTGTCGCCGCGCCCCAAAACGGCGGCGACAGGACGCCTGCCCGGGCCAGCAGGATCCCTCGGCACTTTCTCCAGGCAAAAAAAAACGGTGCACCGACCAAGCGCACCGTAAAGCCGTAGAACACACCAACGAATCGGGTAAAACCTTCAGTCCAGCAGGGCCAGGGCCTCTGCCGTGCACTCTTGAATCCGTGCCCAGTCGCCGTTCCTGACCCATTCCGGATCCAGCATCCAGCTACCGCCCACGCACATCACATTCTTCAAGGCCATGTAGCTCTTGATATTGGCCGGGCCAACACCGCCAGTCGGGCAGAACTTCACCTCGCCGAACGGACCGCCCAAGGCCTTGATCGCCGCTACACCGCCACTGACTTCCGCCGGGAACAGCTTGAAGCGACGATACCCCAGGGCATAGCCCTCCATGATTCCCGAGGCGTTGCTGATCCCCGGCAACAGCGGAATCGGGCTGGCCACGCTGGCTTGCAGCAGGTCACGGGTGATCCCCGGGGTGACGATGAACTGCGAACCTGCCGCTTCTGCCGCCAGCAGCATCTGCGGGTCGAGCACGGTGCCGGCACCGGTCAGCAGTTCCGGACGCTGCTCGCGCAGGATCTGGATGGCCTTGAGGCCAAACTGCGAACGCAAGGTCACTTCCAGGGCCGTCAGGCCGCCGGCCGCCAGGGCGTCCGCCAGGGGCAGCACGTCCTGTTCACGGGCAATGGTGATCACCGGCAGGATCCGCGCCTTGGCGCAGAGGCTGTCGATCAGGGCAACTTTGTCCGCCATGGAAACGGTCGGGGCGAGGTTTGTCATAGCGGCTGATCCTTGGCTCATGGGCACCAGTAAATCTCTAACGGGGGTTGCAGGAAGGCGCGAATCGGCATTTCGGCGACAATGTCACCCGCCAGTGCCGCACTCAGGGTGGTCAGCTTGGACTGACCGGAAATCGACAACAGGCTATGGCGGGCCGATGCCAGCAAGGCCCGGCTCATGCTCAGGCGCTGGTGCGGCACGCTCGGCGCCAGCATTGGCCAGCAACGGCGACTGCCGTCGAGCTTGAGCGCCTCGGCCAGGTTCGGGCTGTTGGGAAACAGCGAGGCGGTGTGCCCGTCATCGCCCATGCCCAGCACCAGCACATCGATGCCCGGCAACTCGCCGAGCAACCGGTCGGCCTGCAGCGCAGCCTCTTCAAGGCTCGCCGCAGCACTGTAGAGGCTGAGAAAGCGCGCCTTGGCCACGGGCCCCTGAAGCAGGTAGCGCTTGAGCAGGCCGGCATTGCTGTCGGCGTGTTCCACCGGCACCCAACGCTCGTCCGCCAGGGTGATCAGCACCTTGGACCAATCCACAGGCTGTTGCACCAGCGCCTGGAAGAACGCCACCGGGCTGCGCCCGCCGGAAACCACCAGGGTCGCAGTACCCCGCGCGGCAATGGCCTCGCGCAGCAACTCGGCGACCTTCACGGCCTGCCCCTCGGCCAACAGCGCCGGGTTGCGAAATTCATGGGCGCGCACGCCCGCCGGCAGTTGCAAATCAGATATCGCCATACCAAGACCTCCCATCCCGCGCGATCAGTGCGATGGAGCTCATCGGCCCCCATGACCCGGCCGCATACGGCTTGGGCGCGTCACCGGATTTCTTCCACCCAGCGATCAACTGGTCACACCACTTCCACGCGGCTTCGATTTCATCTTTGCGGACAAACAGGTTCTGGTTGCCGCGCATCACTTCCAACAACAAGCGCTCGTAGGCGTCGGGGATCCGCGCACTGCGATAGGTATCGGAAAAATTCAGCTGCAGCGGACCACTGCGCAGCTGCATGCCCTTGTCCAGGCCTTGCTCCTTGGTCATCACCCGCAGGGAAATGCCTTCGTCCGGCTGCAGGCGGATGATCAGCTTGTTGCTGATCTGCAGGCGCTGCTCGGGGGCGAAGATATAGTGCGACGGCTCCTTGAAGTGGATGACGATCTGCGACAGTTTCTGCGGCATGCGCTTGCCGGTGCGCAGGTAGAACGGCACCCCGGCCCAACGCCAGTTGCGAATGTCGGCACGCAGGGCGACGAAGGTTTCGGTGTCGCTCTGGGTGTTGGAGTTTTCCTCCTCCAGGTAGCCCGGCACCGTCTGGCCTTCGCTGTGCCCGGCGATGTACTGGCCGCGCACCACCTGGGTGGTCAGGCCTTCCGGGCTGATGGGCGCCAGGGCCTTGAGCACCTTGACCTTCTCGTCACGGATGCTGTCGGCCGAAAGGTCGGCAGGCGGGTCCATGGCAATCAGGCAAAGCAGTTGCAGCAGGTGATTCTGGATCATGTCTCGCAGTTGGCCGGCCTTGTCGAAATAGCCCCAGCGACCTTCGATGCCCACCTTCTCGGCCACGGTGATTTCCACGTGGGAGATGTAGTTCTGGTTCCACTGGGTTTCGAACAGGCTGTTGGCGAAGCGCAGGGCAATCAGGTTCTGCACCGTTTCCTTGCCCAGGTAGTGGTCGATCCGGTAGATGCGGTTTTCCGGGAAGAACTGCGCCACCGCGTCGTTGACCTTGCGCGAGGAGTCCAGGTCCGAACCGATGGGTTTTTCCAGGACCACGCGACTGTGCTGGTTGAGCCCGACCCTGGACAGGTTCTCGCAGATCGCGCCGTAGACTGCCGCCGGGGTAGCGAAGTAGGCAATCAGCCGTTGCTCGCTGCCGGCGCGCTCGGCCAGGGCGATGTAGTCCTCGGCCTTGAGAAAATCCACGTGCAGGTAGCTCAGGCGAGCAAGGAAGGTCCGCAGGACCTCGGCATCGATGTCCTTGTCGCCGACGTACTTGCGCAGCTCGGCTTCGATATTGGCCAGGTGCTCCTGCTCGCTGCCCGGCTCACGGGCCAGGGCGAGGATCCGCGTGTCGTCATGCAGCAAGCCGGCGGCATCGAGTTGGTACAAGGCAGGAAACAGCTTACGCAGCGCCAGATCGCCCAGCGCGCCGAACAAGGCAAAGGTGCAGGGTTCAACCGTAATCGAAGGCATGATGTTTGTTCTTTTATCAAGTTAAGCTACAAATACCTTTTTTCAAGGCATCACTCAAGGAAAAATGTAGTAATAAACACAACATTTTTACAAAATACAGATTCCAGGTGGTGGTCGATCCGGGCCATCAGTAGGATAGGCCACCTCTCAACTTCGCATTGCAGGCACGGTACCGACCCGGCACGCAGCGCAATCACCGCAAGCTTGGAAGGCAGCAACCGACGCTCCAGCGTCCTCTGCCCTTCCCGCCCGGCTGAATTGCCCGCCTCCCGCTTCTGCCCTCAACGCCTGTCTAGCCGATCTAGGAAACCTGAATGGACCGAGTGCGAAATCTTCTGGAGCAGATCCAGAACCGCCTTGAAGAACTGAACAAGGCGGAACGTAAAGTCGCCGAAGTCATCCTGCTCAACCCGCAGCAGGCGACTCGCTTCAGCATCGCTGCTCTGGCCCAGGCCGCTTCGGTCAGCGAGCCGACGGTGAATCGCTTCTGCCGCTCCTTTGGCGTCAGCGGCTACCCGGAACTCAAGCTGCAACTGGCCCAGAGCCTGGCCAGTGGCGCGGCCTATGTCAGCCGCGCGGTGGAAGCCGACGACAACCCCGAAGCCTACACGCAAAAGATCTTCGGCAGCGCCATCGCCTCCCTCGACAGCGCCTGCCAGGCCCTGGACCCGAACCTGATCAGCAAGGCCGTTGACCTGTTGATCCAGGCGCGGCAGATCCACTTCTTCGGCCTCGGCGCCTCAGCCCCGGTGGCCATGGATGCGTTGCACAAGTTTTTCCGCTTCAACCTGGCCGTGACCGCCCATGCCGACGTGCTGATGCAGCGCATGATTGCCTCGGTGGCCCACACCGGCGAATTGTTCGTGATCATTTCCTACACCGGCCGTACCCGCGAACTGGTGGAGGTGGCGCGCATTGCCCGGGAAAACGGCGCTTCAGTGCTGGGGCTGACCGCAGAAAACTCGCCCCTGGCCAAGGCCAGCACCTTGAGCCTGAACATCCCGCTGCCGGAAGACACCGACATCTACATGCCGATGACCTCGCGGATCATTCAGCTCACGGTGCTCGACGTGCTGGCCACCGGCATGACCCTGCGCCGCGGCGTGGATTTCCAGCCACACCTGCGCAAGATCAAGGAAAGCCTCAATGCCAGCCGTTATCCGGTGGGCGACGAGTTCAACTGAACCAGCCAGCGCCATCGGCAGCCGACCGGGCGGCACAGCAACCTAGCCTGCCGCCCGCGCCTGCAAGCTCAGGTGGGCCTGTTGACCCGGTGCCAAGCACAGGCTGTCGGTGCCCCCGGCAGCCGCTTCGACACAGACGAAGCGCGACACCTCGTTCCAGCTCACCCCCAGCAAAGGCCGGGTGCCCGGGTGCCAGACCACGGTATCCGCATCCTCCCCGGTATCGATGCACAGCTCGCGCTGCCAGGCGTGGTCCTTGAGCTGCAATTCCCCTTCGTGCTGAAACACCCGCTGGCAGCCACCCTGCACCCGCAACTCGCCCTTCTGCTCGCAGGCCTGGCGGTTCAACTGGTCGTAACCTTGAGCGCCGTCGAGCCCAGACAGCGCTACCTCGCCCACGTCGCCAATACGCCAATAGGCGTGCAAAGCCTGGCTCAACTGGCAGGGTTCGCTGTCCTGATGCTCGGTGCTCAGGCGCAGATCCATGCCCTGGCCCAGGTGCGCATGCAGCTCGACCTGCCAGTCGCACAACTCTAATTGCCAGTGCAAGCGCACACCGTCCGGATCATTGCTGCTGTCCAGCAGTTTCCAGTCCAGCAGGCGTGCCCAGCCATGGGAGGGCCAGGCGTTTTCGCTCGGGTGTCGGCCATACCAGGGCCAGCACACCGGCACCCCACCACGGATCGCCCCCACCTGCGGCCACTTCGAGGCACACCACAACCACGGCTTCTGCCCGGTCGGCTGAAAGTGCAGCAACTGCGCGCCCTGGCGACTGAATACCGCCTGGCACAGCGGATGGTCGATCACCAGCACGTCGCGCATCTGGTAGCGCTCCCATGCAAACACCGGGCGCTCGCGCAGGGATTTGAAAAAGCGTTGTAGCGGATGCTCATGCATGTGCCGCGGTCCTGAAAATCATGGGGTACCCATGCACGTTAGTGTCGGCTGACACTGGCCTGGTCCGGCGCGTCCCAAAAAAAAGCGGACAGCCAGGGCCATCCGCAATATGCGCACAGAGAAAGGAGCTTATCGCAACAACGTTAGAACACCGACTGAATTTTCAAGCCGGCCACCAGGGCGTTGTCGACCTGGTCCACGCCACCGGGATGGGTGATGTATTGCAGGTTGGGCCGTACCGTCAGCCAGTTGGTGACGTGGAAGCCGTAGTTGATCTCATAGTTGTATTCGGTGTCGCGCAAAGGCATGTACAGCGGGTTGTCGTAGTTGCTGATGCCGTTGTCCTCGTTGATCAGCTGGGCGTTCTTGCGCACATCGTCGTTGACGTGGATCCGAGCAAAGCCGATGCCGACGTCATCTTTCGGACGCGCATCGAACGGCCCCTTGTACACGAACATCAGCGACTGGTAGTTGTCGACGACGTTGGTGTCCTTGTCGTGGAAGGTGGCGTTGGCGGCGATGTTCAGACCCCGGGAAGCGTCGCCGTTGTGGGTGGTGAGTTGCTGCTGCCCGACGAACCAGTAACCGTGCTTGCTGTTGTGCACGCGATAGGCGTCGCCGGTGTCCGCGGCATCCTGACCATTGACGTCCTTGCGCACATCATTGGCATCGGCCGTGCTCTTGTAGTAACCGACGCGGTACTCGCCCGGCAGGCTATTGAGCTTGGGCGACCAGACCAGTTCCACCGGCAATACGGTGCCCTTGGTACCACTGCCGCTGAGCTTGAAGCCGTTGCCGTGCTCCAGTTGCGACGGGTTCTGGTTGTAGGCGCCGATCTGCGCATACAGCTCAGGGGTGATGTGGTACTTGATGCGCAGCGCCGCCTGGCTGACCGGCCAGTTGTACCAGATGCCGGTGGCCCAGTTGCCCACCTGAGAGCCGCAGAACGCCAGGTTCTGGAAGTCGCAAGGGAAGGTGTTGAAGTCTTCGCCTTCGCCGAAGTAGCCGGCCTTGACGTCCAGCTTGCCGTCGAGGAACTGATGCTGGATCCACAATTGGGTCAGGCGGACCATATGGCCACGGCCATAGACTTCCTGGGAGGAACTCAAGGTGCCGGCACGCGGGTCGCCGATACGGTCATTGGAGATGTTCTGGCCGTTACGGTTGGTCAGTTGGACCTTGGCCTGGGTGTTGTCCCAGCCCAGCAGTTTCTGCAGGTCGAACGCCACGCCGAGACCGAACTGGTCGCTGTAGCGCCCGGTCTTGTCGTCGTTGTAGCCGCCGTGGAGGTTGGCGCCCATTTCACCGACGTAGTCGGCCTTGATGTCGATGCCCTGCTCGATCAGCTTGGTGCGCTCGCCGCCCCAGTCGCCGGTCATCCACTTCGACTCGGAACTGAAGGCATCGTCAGCGTGGGCGCCACCGGCCAGGGTCATCGCCGCAATCGCTGATAACTGGCAGATCAAGCGTGCGTTGGTGCTCTTGTTTTTCATCCCTACATCCTCGTCTTTATTGTTATTAACGATTTGCCTAACGCGGTTTACAGCCGTTGCGACGGATGACAGGCCATCCGCCACGGATTCAGCGCCCCTTGAACTGCGCCACGTTGCCGCTGCGTGCCTCAGACGCCGGCAGGCCGGCCTTCCCCAGGCGCTCGCCGCTCTGGGCGTCGAACAGCAGGACCCGGGCCGGATCGAACTGCAGTGTCAGGGTTTCCCCCGCCTCCGGGGCCTGGTCCGGCGCCAGGCGACAGCAGACCTTGGTGCCATTGAGGGTGACGAACACCAGGGTGTCGGGACCGGTGGGCTCGATCACCTGGACCTCGGCACGAATGCTCGGCAGGCCATTGGCTTCGGCCGAAGCCAGGGAGATTTGTTCCGGACGAATACCGAGGATCACCTCGCGATCCTCGAGGCCGGCGTCCTGCATGCCCATGGGCAGCTCGCAACGGGCCTGGCCGCTGTCCAGCAGGGCCAGCAGGCGGCCGTCCTTGCGTTGCAGGCGCAGAGGGATGAAGTTCATCGGCGGCGAACCGATGAAGCTCGCCACGAACAGGTTGGCCGGGTCGTTGTAGATCTGCTTCGGGGTGCCGAACTGCTGGATGATCCCGTCCTTCATCACCGCCACCTTGTCCCCCAGGGTCATGGCTTCGATCTGGTCGTGGGTGACGTAGACCGTGGTGGTTTTCAGGCGCTGGTGCATCAGCTTCATTTCCGTGCGCATCTCCACCCGCAGCTTGGCGTCGAGGTTGGACAGCGGCTCGTCGAACAGGTAGATCTTCGGCCGCCGCGCCAGGGCCCGGCCCATGGCCACCCGCTGCTGCTGGCCGCCGGACAGCTGGCCCGGCTTGCGCCCCAGCAGGTGCTCGATCTGCAGCAGCTTGGCCACCCGCGCCACTTCCGCATCGATGTCGGCAGTGGGCATCTTGCGGATCTTCAGGCCGAAGGCGATGTTGTCGCGCACGCTCATGGTCGGGTACAGCGCGTAGGACTGGAACACCATGGCGATGTCGCGGTCCTTGGGGCTCATGCCGCTGATGTCGGCGTCGTCCACCAGGATCGCCCCGCCACTGATGTTCTCAAGGCCGGCGATGCAGTTCATCAGGGTCGACTTACCGCAGCCGGACGGGCCGACGAGGATCAGGAACTCACCGTCGTCGATCTTCAGCTCGATGTTCTTCAGGGTGTCCGGCAGGCCGGCACCGTAGGTCTTGTTGACGTTGCGTAATTCGAGAGTTGCCATGCTTTACCCCTTGACCGCGCCGGACGTCAGCCCGCGCAGGAAATACTTGCCGGCGAAGATGTAGACCAGCAGTGTCGGCAGCCCGGCGATCATCGCCGCTGCCATATCAACGTTGTATTCCTTGGCCCCGGTGCTGGTGTTGACCAGGTTGTTCAGGGCCACGGTAATCGGTTGCGCGTCGCCACTGGCGAACACCACGCCGAAGAGGAAATCGTTCCAGATCTGGGTGAACTGCCAGATCAGGCAGACCATGATGATCGGCACCGACATCGGCAGCAGGATCTTGCCGAAGATGGTGAAAAACCCGGCGCCGTCCAGCCGCGCGGCCTTGACCAGGGCATCCGGCACACTCACGTAGTAGTTGCGGAAAAACAGCGTGGTGAAGGCCAGGCCGTAGACCACGTGCACCAGCACCAGGCCGGTGGTGGTATTGGCCAGGCCGAACTTGCCGAGGGTGAAGGACGCCGGCAGCAGCACGGTCTGGAACGGCAGGAAGCAGCCGAACAGCAGCAGGCCGAAGAACAGCTGGGAGCCGCGAAAGCGCCACATCGACAGCACGTAGCCGTTCATCGCGCCAATGAAGGTGGAGATCAGCACCGCCGGCACGGTGATCTTCACCGAGTTCCAGAAGTAGCCGCCCACGGTGTCCCAGGCCTTGATCCAGCCGATGCCGTCCACCACCTGGGGCCAGCTCAGCAGGTTGCCGGTGCGGATGTCCTCCGGGGTCTTGAAGCTGGTGAGCAGCATCACCACCAGAGGGATCAGGTACACCGCCGCGGCCAGCAGCAGCGTGGCGTAGATCGCGACCCGGCTGATATTCAGCCGCGGCTTGAGCAGCGAATCAGTCATGACGTTTGCCTCGCAGCTCGGAATACAGGTACGGCACCAGGATGGTCAGCACGGCGCCCAGCATCAGCATGGCGCTGGCCGAACCTATGCCCATCTGGCCACGGCTGAAGGTGAAGGAATACATGAACATCGCCGGCAGGTCGGAGGAGTAGCCGGGGCCCCCGGCGGTCATCGCCGCCACCAGGTCGAAACTCTTGATGGCGATGTGCGCCAGGATCATGAAGGCGCTGAAGAACACCGGGCGCAGGCTCGGCAAGACGATCTTCAGGTAGATGGTCGGCAGGCTCGCGCCGTCCACCTGGGCGGCGCGGATGATCGACTGATCGACACCGCGCAACCCGGCGAGGAACATCGCCATGACAAAACCCGAGGCCTGCCACACGGCGGCAATCACCAGGCAGTAGACCACCCGGTCCTGATCCACCAGCCAGTCCAGGCGAAAGCCTTCCCAGCCCCAGTCACGGAGCATCTTGTCCAGGCCCAGCCCTGGGTTGAGCAGCCATTTCCAGGCGGTGCCGGTGACGATCATCGACAGCGCCATGGGGTACAGGTACACGGTGCGGATGAAGCCTTCCTTGCGGATGCGCTGGTCCAGCAGCACCGCCAGGAACACCCCCAGTACCAGGCTGATGCCGATGAACATGCCGCCGAAGAGCGCAAGGTTCTTGCTCGCCACCCACCAGCGGTCGTTGTCCATCAGGCGCAGGTATTGCTGCAGGCCGACCCACTTGTAGCTCGGCATGAAGCTGGAATTGGTGAAGGACAGAATGAACGTCCAGATGATGTAGCCATAGAACCCCACCAGCACGATCACCATGCTTGGCGCCAGCACCAGCTTGGGCAGCCAGCGCTGCAGTGCATCTAACGGCGAGGCTTTGCTGAAAACCGCCACAGAGCTCATCGGAATAACCCAGTTGAAGAAATGGAGCCTCTGCCTGTAGGAGCCGGCTTGCCGGCGAACGGCACGACACGTTGTGCCGGGCACAGCGCTGCGCCGGCGAGCCGGCTCCTACACAGGGAGAGGTGGACAAGGGGCCGCAGGCGAACCTGCGGCGCCGGACCTTACTGCGCGGCCTTGACCGCCGAAGCCAGTTGCGCACTGGCCTTGGCCGGGTCCGCATCCTTGTCGTTCATGAAGTTGGTCACCACGTCGAAGATCGCGCCCTGCACCGCCAGGGAAGTGGCCATGTTGTGCGCCATGCTCGGCTGCAGGCCACCGGTCTTCTCGTCGGCCAGGAAGTCCTTGGCGGCGGCCTGGGCACAGGAGTCGAAACCTTCGGCGCTCATGTCGTTGAGCATGTCGGTACGCACCGGGATCGAACCCTTGTTGATGCTGAAGACCTTCTGGAAGTCCTTGCCCAGGGCGACCTTGGCCAGGTCCTGCTGCGCGGCGATGTCACCCTTGCGGTCGGCCTTGAGCTTGAACACCGCCAGGGAGTCGATGTTGTAGGTGAAGGCCTTGTCGGTGCCCGGGAACGGCACGCACTGGTAGTCCTTGCCGGCGACTTTCTTCGCCGCGGTCCACTCGCTCTTGGCCCAGTCGCCCATCATCTGCATGCCGGCCTTGCCATTGATCACATCAGCAGCGGCAATGTTCCAGTCGCGCCCGGCACGGTTGGGGTCCATGTAGCCGGTGAGTTTCTTCAGCTCGGTGAAGGCCTTGGTCATTTGCGCGCCGGAAAGGGTTTTCTGGTCCAGGTCCACCAGGGCTTTCTTGTAGCCTTCGGCGCCCATTACCGACAGCACCACGTCTTCGAACACAGTGCTGTCCTGCCACGGCTGGCCGCCGTGGGCCAGGGCGATGAAGCCCGCGGCCTTGAGCTTGTCGCCAGCGGCATAGAATTCTTCGAGGGTGGTCGGGGCCTTGTCGATCCCGGCCTTCTTGAACACCGCGGGGTTGATCCACAGCCAGTTGACCCGGTGGATGTTCACCGGCACAGCCACGTAGTCACCTTCATATTTGACTGTGTTGGCCACCTTGGGCGAGAGCAGGCTGTCCCAGTTCTCGGCCTTGGCCACGTCCTTGAGGGTGTCGGTGCTGAGCAGGCCGGTGCTGCCCCATTCCTGGATGTCCGGTCCCTTGATCTGCGCGACACCAGGCGGGTTGCCGGCCACCGCGCGGCTTTTCAGCACGGTCATCGCGGTGGAGCCGCCACCGCCGGCCACGGCGCCGTCTTTCCAGGTGAAACCGTCTTTTTCCACCTGGGCCTTGAGCACATCGACCGCGGCCTTTTCGCCACCCGACGTCCACCAGTGAACAACCTCCACCGAACCTTTGGAGTCGGCGGCGAGGGCACTCAGGGGAAACAGAGAGGCAAGGGAAATGACCGTGGCGAGGCGAGAAATCGCATTCATTTGAAGTACCTTTCTTGTTGTTATGCATGCAAGTCTGGTGCTTGCGCTGCAAACGAGTCTAAACAGCCTAGTCGAACCTTCAGGTAACGAAGCGACGGTGAAATGTCACCACATGGTTACACAAGCCCCGGAACAGACACCTGGGCCAGGGCCGAAGCCATGCTCGGGGCCAGCGGCAGGCGCGGAATCAGCACGGCTTGCCAGGCGTGATAGAGGTCCGGCTTGCCCCCCCAGATCTCGGCACTGGGAGCATTGTCCTGTCCCAGTTCGTGGTGCCAGCTGCCGTGCTGGCGATCGATGAAATGCGCCTCGCAAAACTCCCAGAAGCGCCGGTACCAGGTTTCGTAGTGCGCTTCGCCAGTACGCTTGAGCAAGGCGCTGGCCGCGGCGCTGGCTTCGGCATGGGTCCAGTGCAGGCGCTGGCGGACCACTGGCCGGTTGTCCCAGTCCAGGGTGTAGACAATGCCCGGAGCGCCGTCCACATTCCAGCCGTTGCGGCAGTTGCTCTGGAACAGTCGCTGGGCATCCAGCGCCAGCCAGCCGGGAGTCAGCATGCCGGCCTGGCCCCGGGACGCTTCCAGGTGCAACAGCAGCCGCGCCCACTCGAAACCGTGTCCCGGGGTGGTGCCGAAGGGGCGAAAGCCGTCGGCGGGAAAGGCCCGGTTGTACTCGCGAAGGGGTTGCCAGGCCAAGTCGAAATGCTCGACCACCATGAAGTCGTTGTCGGCGGCGTGGATGTGGATCACCCGCTCGACGATGCGCAGGGCGCGATTGAGCCAGCGCGGGTCCTGGGTGACATCGGCCAGGGCCAGGAAGGCCTCGGTGGCGTGCATGTTGCTGTTGGCCCCGCGATAGGCCTCCTGCTCGCTCCAGTCGCGGTTGAAGGACTCGGCCATGGCGCCCTCCTCTTCGCGCCAGAAATGTGCATCGATGATACGGATGGCCTCCGCCAGCAAGGCATCGGCGCCAGGACGTCGAGCGACCACGGCAGAGCTCGCGGCCAGGGCGACAAAGGCATGCAGGTAGGCGGCCTTGCCGTCGTTGCCATCGCCCTGCCCGGCCACCGCGAACCAGCCACCGTGTTCGGCGTCGCGCAGGGGGCCGGCCAGGGCCGCGATGCCATGATCCACCAGCCCGGCATAACCCGGCAGGCCCTGGATATGGGCCATGGCGAAGCTGTGGGTCATGCGGGCGGTGTTCATGGTTTCAGCGTGCGCATCGGCCGCCAGCCGCCCTTGAGCGTCCAGGTTGCCGAAACCCTCGGCGAGCCGCGAAGCCTTGGCGAAATCCAGCAGTCGCAGGCCTTCGGCGGCCAGCCAGGCATGATGGGCGGGAGTGTTCAGCCAACTGCTGAAGGGCTGGGGAAAAGAGCTCATGGGCGACCCGTTGTTTTTTTTATCGAAGGTTTGAGTCTAATCAAGCGGCCGGCAACCGCAGGTAACGAAGGACCAGCACAATGTCACTGACCGGTGACATTTCACCACCCCGTAGCAGCCGGCTGGCCGGCGAAGAGGCCCTTGGGTCCTGTGCTGCCCTGGAAGACGCATTCGCTGGCAAGCCAGCTCCTACACAAGCCAGCTCCTACGCAAGTCAGCGCCGGTCGTTCAATCGAAGGTCCGGGGCAGGTACAGGGTCACTCGCAGGCCGCCTTCGCGCAGGTTCTGCAGGCTGACTTCACCGCCATGGCTATGGGCAATGTTGCGGGCGATGCCCAGGCCCAGGCCATAACCCTGCTGCTGCCCGGCCAGGCGGAAATGCGGCTCGAACACCTGCTCCAGTCGCTGCTCCGGCACTCCGGGGCCTTCGTCGTCCACATGCAGGACAAAACCGTTGTCATCATCCTCGATGTGCAAGTGAGCGTTCTGTCCGTACTTGAGGGCATTGTCGATCAGGTTGCCCATGCAGCGCTTGAGCGCCAGGGGCTTGCCCGGGTAGCTGGCCAGGGCCTGCCCCTGCTGGGTCACCCGGCCGTTGCCGTTGGGTGCCAGGTAGGGCTCCACCAGGCAATGCAGCACATGGTTCAGGTCCACCGGCTCGATGTTCTCGTGGATATCGGTGTCCTTGACGCACTGCAGCGCCCCCTTGACCAGCAGCTCCAGCTCATCCAGATCACGACCGAACTTGGCCTGCAGTTGCTCGTCCTCCAGCAGCTCCACCCTCAGCCGCAAGCGGGTGATGGGGGTGCGCAGGTCATGGGAGATGGCACTGAACAACTGGCTGCGCTCGGTCAGGTAGCGACTGATGCGCTCGCGCATGCTGTTGAAGGCGCGCCCCACTTCCACCACCTCGCTGCCGCCGCCCTCCGCCACCGGCTCGACATCGGCCCCCAGGGACATGTCCCGGGCCGCCCGGGCCAGGCGCTTGAGGGGCCGGCTCTGCCAGTGCACCAGCAGGCCGATGAACAACAGCAGGAAACCGCTGGTGAGCAGGATGAACCACACCTGCTGCGCCGGCAGGCCCTGCTCTTCAAGGCTGGTGTAAGGCTCGGGCAGCAGCGAGGCGATGTACAGCCACTCGCCCGGGGCCATCTGGATCTGGGTCACCAGCACCGGTGGATTCACCGGTTCCAGGGTCAGGGCGTAATGGGCCCAGGAACGTGGCAATTCGTCGAGCTTCAGGCCGCCATTGAAGATCCGCAGGTCATCGGGGCTGACAAAGGTCACGGAAATATCCGCGTCATTGCCCAGGGACTGGCGCAGCACCTGCTCCACCGCCTGCAGCACCGCCTCTTTGCGCGGGGTGGCCGGCAGCACCTGCATGCCCAGGGGCTTGTCGTTCAGGGTCACGACAAACCGCGTGCCGCCCATGCTGCGCAACTGGTCGAGGACCAGGGGCCGGTAGGCCACCGGCAGCGAGCGCAGGTAGCTGACGCTGGCGGTCATCGAGTGGGCCAGGCTGCGGGCACTGGTCACCAGCCCTTCGAGTTGGGTGGCGCGCAGTTGCGAGACCCAGATCACGCTGGACAACGCCTGGGCGAACAACACCGCCAGCAGGGTCATCAGCAGCATCCGTCCCAGCAACGAACGGGGCACCGGCACCCGCCGCAGCATTGCGCGCAAGGCTTCAGTGACCATTGCCGGCAACCACATTGGCCGCCAGCTGATAACCACTGCCACGCACGGTGCGAATCAGCCGTGGCGGCTTTTCCGTGTCCCGCAGGCGCTGGCGCAAGCGGCTCACCGCCATGTCGACGATACGGTCCAGGGGCATCAGGTCGCGCCCGCGGGTGGCATTGCCGATGGTGTCGCGATCGAGGATTTGCTGGGGGTGGTCGAGAAACAGCTTGAGCAGGGCGAAGTCGGCCCCGGAGAGAATCACTTCCTCGCCATCGGCGTGGAACAACCGGTGGCTGACCACATCCAGGCGCCATTCATCGAAGCACAACACTTCACCGGCGACCCGTTCCTGGGTGAACTGAACGCGCCGCAGCAGGGCCTTGATCCGCGCCTGCAGTTCACGGGGGCTGAAGGGCTTGCCCAGGTAATCGTCGGCCCCCAGCTCCAGGCCGATGACCCGGTCGGCCTCGTCGGAACTGGCGGTGAGCATGATGATCGGCACCTGGCTGCGCCGCGGGTGCTGGCGTATCCAACGGCACAGGCTGAAGCCGTCTTCATCCGGCAGCATCACGTCGAGGATCACCAGGTCGCTGGGGGCATCGCTCAGGGCCTGGCGAAAGCCGGCGCCGTCGGCGGTGCTGCGCACCTGGAAACCACAGCGGCTGAGGTAGGTTTCCAGCAGCTCGCGAATTTCCTGATCATCGTCAACCAACAAAATCGACTTACTGACTGAACTCACCGGGGCCGTCCTTATGGTTGGGGAGGGAGCGCGATTATAAGCAGCCTGGCGCCAAAGCCGCAGATTGTGTTGGCGGGCCTGCCCGGGCAATCGCTGCGGGGCAGGCCACCTCCACCCTGACCGGCCAGGTCAGGCCGAGGCTTGCTCCAGAGCCACGCCGGCACCGGTCAGGCCGGAATAGGGCGCGGTGACCAGCCACACGGGAATGCCCTTGAAGTAGTCGCTCATGCAGCCTTTGTCGGCAAAGCTCTGGGCAAAGCCGCTGTGGATGAAAAAGTCGGCAAAGCGCGGAATCACCCCGCCGACGATGTACACCCCGCCCCGGGCCCCGGTGGTCAGCACGTTGTTGCCCGCCACCCGACCCAGCCAGCAACTGAACTGCTCCAGCACTTCCCGGGCGATCGGGTCGCCCGCCAGCCCGGCGGCGGTGATGGCCTCCGGAGTGTCGAGTTGCGGCGCATGGCCGTCCACGGCGCAGATCGCCCGGTAGACCCTGGGCAACCCGCTGCCGCTCAGGGCCGTCTCGGCGCTGACATGGCCGATTTCATCGTGAATGTGCTGCCAGAGCTGGGTTTCTCGCGGGCTGCCCAGGGGCAGGTCGACGTGGCCGCCCTCCCCCGGCAAGGCCATGTAACGCCCCTCGCCGAAATTCAGCAGGGTACCCACCCCCAAGCCCGTGCCCGGGCCGATCACCACCGCCGGACGCGAGGGTTCGGCGACCCCCTCGCACACCACGCGAAACTCATGGGGTTGCAAACGGGTCATGCCCAGGGCCATGGCCGAAAAGTCGTTGACCAGCAGCAACCGGTCGACCTGCAAGGCCTGGCAGAAGGCCTCGCGATTCAGCTGCCAGTGGTTGTTGGTAAAGCGGAACTCGTCCCCACTGACCGGGCCCGCCACCGACAGGCACACCGAGCCGATGCAGCCCAGGGCCAGGCCCTGCTCCTGCAGGTAGGCCTTGATGGCGTCCTCCGGGCAGCGATAGTCCGCCGTCGCGTGGACCTGGATCGCCTCCAGCCGTTGATCCTTCCACAACGCGAACCGCGCGTTGGTACCACCGATATCACCGACCAGGGCCAGTTTCACTTGAGCGTCTCCAGAGCAGAGGTAAAGGCGCTGGCGCCCTGCTCTGCCGAGCTGAAGGCCATGCGCATGAAGGCGAAGAGTTCGCGGCCGCTGCCGACGTTGTTGCCCAGCAGGCCCTGGGCCGGTTCTCGGGCAGCGAACTCGGCGGCGTCCACCTTAAGCTCAAGGGTGCCTTTTACGCCATCCACACGAATGATGTCACCGTCCAGCACCCGGGCCAGCGCGCCGCCCATCTGGGCTTCGGGGCTGACATGGATGGCTGCCGGGATCTTGCCCGAGGCACCGGACATGCGCCCGTCGGTGACCAGTGCCACCTTGAAACCGCGATCCTGCAACACGCCGAGGAACGGGGTCATCTTGTGCAACTCGGGCATGCCGTTGGAGCGCGGGCCCTGGAAGCGCATCACTGCGACGAAGTCTTTCTCCAGCAGGCCGGCCTTGAACGCGTCGGCCAGGTCCTGCTGGTCCTGGAACACCACGGCCGGAGCCTCGACGATCTGGTGCTCAAGGGCCACGGCAGAAACCTTCATCACCCCGCGCCCGAGGTTGCCTTCCATGACCCGCAGCCCGCCTTCCGGCGAGAAGGCCCGGGCCACCGGCCGCAGGATGTTTTCGTCGAGGCTTTCGATCGGCCCTTCGCGCCACACCAGCTTGCCGTTGTCGAGGAAGGGTTCCTGGGTGTAGCGGCTCAGGCCACGCCCGGCCACGGTGTTGACGTCTTCGTGCAGCAGGCCGGCTTCCAGCAGCTCGCGAATCAGGAACGACATGCCCCCCGCCGCCTGGAAGTGGTTGATGTCGGCCTTGCCGTTGGGATAGACGTGGGACAGGGTCGGCACCACCTCGGAAAGGTCGGCCATGTCCTGCCAGGTCAACTGGATGCCCGCGGCCATGGCAATCGCCGGCATGTGCAGGGTGTGGTTGGTGGAGCCGCCGGTGGCGTGCAGGGCGACAATGGAATTGACCAGCACGCGCTCGTCGACAATCTCGCCGATGGGCATGAACTGGCCGCTCTGCTTGGTCAGGCGAGTGACCTGCTGCGCGGCCTCAAAGGTCAGGGCATCGCGCAGAGGGGTGTTGGGGTTGACGAAGGAGGCGCCAGGCAAGTGCAGGCCCATGACCTCCATCAACAGCTGATTGGTATTGGCGGTGCCATAGAAGGTGCAGGTGCCGGGGCTGTGGTAGGACTTCATTTCCGACTCCAGCAGCTCCTCGCGGCTGGCCTTGCCTTCGGCGTAGCGCTGGCGCACATCGGCCTTCTGCTTGTTGGAAATCCCCGAGACCATCGGCCCGCCCGGCACGAAGAGGGTCGGCAGATGGCCGAAGCGCAGGGCGCCCATCATCAGGCCCGGAACAATCTTGTCGCAGATCCCCAGCATCAGCGCGGCATCGAACATGTTGTGGGACAGGGCCACCGCCGTGGACAGCGCAATCACCTCGCGGCTCGGCAGGCTCAGTTCCATGCCGGCCTCGCCCTGGGTCACGCCATCGCACATGGCCGGGGTGCCGCCGGCGAACTGCCCCACCGAACCGATCTCGCGCAGGGCGCGCTTGATCTGCTCGGGAAACACCTCGTAAGGCTGGTGGGCGGACAGCATGTCGTTATATGACGAAACAATTGCCACGTTGGCCGCATTCATCATCCGCAGGTTGTGCTTGTCGTCGGTGCCACAACCGGCCACGCCGTGGGCGAAGTTCGCACATTGCAGCTTGCCCCGCTGCGGGCCATCGCTGGCGGCATCGCGGATCAGTGCGAGATAGGCCTGGCGAGTGGCGCGACTACGGGCGATAAGCCGTTCGGTGACCTCAAGAACGCGGGGATGCATGTGTAGAACTCCAGGCTAACGGATGTGGCGACCTGTTTGTCTATGCTGGTCAGAAGCACCGCCGCCCAGGAAGAACGGAGGAGATTCCTGACCATTTGGACCAGTTGATTCAGGTCACTCGTTGTAGATAAAACAAAATATTGCCACTAAAAAGGCTTGTTTTCTATTTCTATGCGAATAATCTTGTAATTCCAACAACAAATTTAACGACAGGCGTTTGCACATGACTCTTCGAATCGCAATCAATGGTTTTGGCCGCATCGGCCGTAACGTCCTGCGCGCACTCTATACCCAAGGCTATCGTCAGGATCTGCAGATCGTCGCCATCAACGATCTGGGTGACAGCGCGATCAATGCCCACCTGCTCAAATACGACACCGTCCACGGCACCTTCGACGCTCAGATCGAGCACGATCAGGAAAGCCTCACGGTCAATGGCGACCGCATCGCCGTCAGCGCCATCCGCAACCCGGCCGACCTGCCCTGGGCCGCGGAAAAGATCGACGTGGTGTTCGAATGCACCGGCCTGTTCACCGAGCGCACCAAGGCCGCGGCCCATCTTACTGCCGGCGCCCGCAAAGTGATCATCTCGGCCCCGGCCAAAGGTGCCGATGCCACCGTGGTCTATGGAGTCAACCACGACATCCTGCGCCAGTCGCACCAGATCATCTCCAGCGCTTCCTGCACCACCAACTGCCTGGCGCCGGTGGCGCAGGTGCTGCACCGCGAACTGGGTATCGAAAACGGTCTGATGACCACCATCCACGCCTACACCAACGACCAGAACCTCACCGACGTCTACCACACCGACCCGTACCGCGCCCGCTCGGCGACCCAGAACATGATCCCGAGCAAGACCGGCGCCGCGGAAGCCGTGGGCCTGGTGCTGCCGGAACTGGCGGGCAAACTGACTGGCATGGCCGTGCGGGTACCGGTGATCAACGTCTCCCTGGTGGACCTGACCGTGACCCTCAAGCGCGACACCAGCGTCGAGGAAGTCAACGCCCTGCTCAAGAGCGCCAGCCAGCACTCGAAGATCCTCGGCTACAACACCCTGCCGCTGGTTTCCAGCGACTTCAACCACAACCCGCTGTCGTCGATCTTCGACGCCAACCACACCAAGGTCAGCGGCGGCCGCCTGCTCAAGGTCCTGGCCTGGTACGACAACGAGTGGGGGTTCTCCAACCGCATGCTGGATAACTGCCTGGCCCTGTGCAACGCGGAATAAAACGGACGGTCGTCGATGATCGGTATCAGTTTCACGCACAAGACCATGGCGGCGCGCAAACGCATCGCCCTGGTCGCCCATGACCACTGCAAGGCCTTTCTGCTGGAGTGGGCCGAACGCCAGAAGTCCCGGCTCGCCGAACATCAACTGGTTGCCACCGGCACCACCGGCCTGCTGCTGAGTAAGCACCTGGGCCTGCCGGTGGAAAGCATGATCAGCGGCCCCCTGGGCGGCGATCAGCAACTGGGGGCGCAGATCGCCGAGCAGCGGGTCGACCTGCTGGTGTTCTTCTGGGACCCCTTCGAACCTCAGCCCCACGATCCGGACATCAAGGCCCTGCTGCGAGTGGCAGCGGTGTGGAACATTCCTGTGGCCTGCAATGAATGCAGCGCCGACTACCTGCTCAGCAGCCCGCTGATGAACCAGGCCCACGAACACCGGATTCCCGACTATCAGGCCTACCTGGCCGGCCGGGGATAATTCACACAGGGCTTGACCATTGGTGTAGATGACAATCATTATCATCTGCTGCACAAATTGGATCAGGCCTTGCTGTGAGTCAATCGCACTTCAATCACGTCTTCCTCACCCAACGGATTTCTCTGCTGCGAACGCTGGAGCGGATGGTCAACAACCACAGCACCGCCGAAGACCTGCTGCAGGAGACCTATCTGCGGGTGACCCGCGCCCTCACCGAACGGCCGATCACCCACCTTGAGCCCTTTGTATTCCAGACTGCGCGCAACCTGGCGCTCGATCACCTGCGCGCCCGACGCATCCAGGGCCGCATGCTGCTCGAAGACGTACCGGCAGACGTGGTGGAAAACATCGCCGCCCCGGTCAGCAGCGCCGAAGATGCCGCCCACGCCGAACAACTGCTGGAACGCCTGAACCTCAGTCTCGGCCAGCTCAGCCCGCGCCAGCAGCAGATTTTCATCCTCAGCCGCCTGCACGGCCATAGTTACCAGGAAATCGCCGATGAACTCGGAGTGTCCCTGAGCACGGTGCAGAAGGAACTGAAACTGATCATGGCGATTTGCATTGGCGTCGCCGAACGTCTCGACGGTCAGTGAGTCTCAACGGCTAATCAGAATGACTGCGTCAGCGCCATGCCTTTGTTAACCTTGGCCGGCTTTCGCTCTCTCTTGAAAAAACAGCTGTGCACAGACACAGCCGAGGAACACCCGTGACGGATTTTCACAGCGCCGAGCCGCCTACCGCTGCCGGCTCGCACTCAAGCAACCTTGCCATGGATCAGGCGCTGGATTGGCTGATCGAGCTGGAACATCCGAACGAGGAGCAGGTGCGCCAATTCCACCAGTGGCTGGCCGCTTCGCCACTCAACGCCCAAGCCTTCGAAAAAGCCCAGGCCCTGTGGGATGGTCCCCAGGTGGCGCAATGCGCCCTGGCACTTGCCTCCCCGCCACCCAAGGTCTCGCGCCTGGCCCGCCTGCGCCCCCACTGGAAACCCCTGGCGACCGCCGCGATGCTGCTACTCGGGCTGTTCAGTTTCAGCAATCTGCCCCTGCGCCTGCAGGCCGACCATCTGACCCAGGTCGGCGAACGCCAGCGCTTGCAGTTGGAGGATGGTTCGAAAGTCCTGCTCAACACCAACTCGGCGTTTTCCAGCGATATCGACGATCACCAGCGGGTAGCCCGGCTGTACCAGGGTGAAGCCTTCTTCGAGATACCGGCCAGCCGCGAGCTGCCTCTGGAGTTGGACGCCGGCCCGGTCCGCGCCAGCGTGCGCGACACCACGTTTGCCGTGCGCTACCTGGACGGCGTCGCCCAGGTCCAGGTGCAGCGCGGCGACATCGACCTTCGGGCCACCCACGCCGACCAGCGCCTGCGCCTGTCGGCCGGGGAAAGCGTGCGCGTCGGCCCCCAGGGCTTCGATCGCCCGGCCAAGCTCGATGCCGCCAAGGACCTGGCCTGGGTCCAGGGCCGCCTGGTATTCGAAAACTGCCCAATGAGCCAGGTGCTGGCCGAACTGCGCCGCTATTACCCTGGCTGGATCGTCAACAACAACGAGCACCTGGCGCAGGTCGCGGTGACCGGCAACTACCGCCTGGACCAGCCCCTGGACGTGGTGCGCTCCCTGGCCCACATCACCTCGGCACGCTTGTCGGAGTTCCCCGCGCTGGTGATCCTCAACTGAGAATAATTATTTTTACGCGATAGCGGCAGGTCGTACGTCTCGTTATAGCCAATGCAACTGATTCGCATTTTGTATGCGCATCTGCACCTATAAAAGTTTCGTGCGACCCGGAGCGCTTTCGATGTCCCCTCGCCTCAACAGCCGATCCTCTGTTTCCGCTGCCCGCCTGCAGAACTGCACCCTGTCGCTGCTCACCGCAGCGATTCTGCTGGCCGGTACCCACGCCACGTCTGCCATGGCCGCCGACGCCCCGGCACCGTCCAGCCAGCGCATGGGCAACTACAGCTTCGCCATTGGCCAGCAACCGCTGGTCTCGGCGCTCAACGCCTTTACCGCCGTCACCGGCTGGCAAGTGGGCCTGCCTGCCGAGCTGGGTACGGGCGTCGCCTCCCCGGGCGTGCGCGGTTCGCTGCCCCCGGAGAAGGCCCTGGATCGACTGCTGAGCGGCACCGGCCTGAGCTACCGCAAGCTGGGCAACAACAACATCGTGCTGGAAAAACGCAGCGCTGCGAACGTAGTGAACCTGCAGCAGGTGACCATCAGCGCCACCCGCCAGGAGCAGGACGTCAGCTCGGTACCGAGTACCGTCAGCGTGCACACCCGACAAGAACTGGACCGCCAGAACGTCAACACAATCAAGGAACTGGTGCGTTATGAACCGGGGGTTTCCGTCGGCGGCGCCGGACAGCGCGCAGGCATCAGCGGCTACAACATCCGCGGCATCGACAGCGACCGGATCCTCACCCAGGTGGACGGCGTCGAAGTGCCCGACCATTTCTTCAGTGGCCCCTACGCCAAGACCAATCGCAACTATGTCGACCCGGAAATCGTCAAGCGCGTGGAAATCCTTCGCGGCCCGGCCTCGGTACTCTACGGCAGCAGCGCCATTGGCGGCGCCGTCAGCTACTACACCCTGGACGCCGACGACATCATCAAGCCGGGCCAGGATTTCGGCGCCCGGCTGAAGACTGGCTACAGCTCGGCTGACGAAAGCTGGCTGAAATCCGGCACCTTCGCCGGGCGTGTCGGCGAATTCGACGGCCAGTTGCACCTGAGCCAGCGTGACGGTCATGAAACCGAATCCTACGGCAGCAACAACGGCACCGGGCTCAATCGCACCGCAGCCAACCCGGAAGACGCCCGCACCACCAACGTGCTGGCCAAGCTCGGCTGGAACTATGCAGACGACGCACGTCTGGGCCTGACCTACGAGAAGTACAAGGATGACCGCGACACCAACCAGAAAAGCGCGGTGGGCGGCCTGTTCCTCAATGGCGTAGGGCAGAACTGGTATCGCTCGCGAGTCGGCAACGACACCATTACCCGGGAACGTTTCGGCCTGGAAAACCGCTTCGCCCTGAACTCGCCCATTGCAGACCAGATCAAGTGGAGCCTGAATTACCAGATCGCCAAGACCGACCAGACCACCTCCGAACGCTACAACCCGGTATCGGTCTTCTCCCCGGTGGCCCGCGACGTACTGCGTGAACGCCAGACGCTGTACCAAGAAAAGCAATGGGTGTTCGACGCGCAATTGGAAAAGGCTTTCGCCCTGGGGAATACCGATCACCAGTTGACCTACGGCACCACCCTCAAGCAGCAGAAAGTCACCGGCTCGCGGTTCGGCACCGCTACGTGCCTGACAGTCGGTGCCGGCTGCACGGCCGTCGGAGCGCCCAGCCCGACCGCCAGTGACAGCGTGAAGAAGTCCAGCGACTTCCCGGACCCGACCATCAACACCTACAGCCTGTTCGCCCAGGACCAGATCAGCTGGAACGCCTGGACCTTCACTCCCGGGCTGCGCTACGACTACACCCAGCTCAAGCCGAAGCTGACCCAGGAGTTCCTCAACGTCGCCAACCCCACCGGCGCCTTCCCGGTCAGTGACGATAAAAAGACCTGGCACCGTGTCTCGCCCAAGTTCGGCCTGACCTACGCCTTTGACGAGCACTACACCGGCTATGGCCAGTACTCCGAAGGGTTCCGCACGCCGTCGGCCAAGGCGCTGTACGGGCGCTTTGAAAACATCGCCACCGGCTACATCGTGGAGCCCAACGCCAACCTCAAGCCGGAAACCAGCAAGAGCTATGAAACCGGCTTGCGCGGCAATTTCGACGCAGGCAACTTCGATGTGTCGGTGTTCTACAACCAGTACCGCGACTTCATCAACGAAGACGCGATTACCGCCGGTGCCCTGCAGACCGTCATCCAGAGCAACAACATCAAGCACGCCACCATCAAGGGCGCCGAAGCCAAGGGTCGCCTCAACCTCGACGCCTTCGGTGCTCCACAAGGCCTGTACAGCATCGGCTCGGTGGCCTATGCCTACGGTCGCAATAATGACAACGGCGAGCCGATCAACAGCGTCAACCCGCTCAAGGGCGTGTTCGGCCTGGGCTACGACCAGGACAACTATGGCGCGCTGCTGAGCTGGACCCTGGTCAAGCGCAAGGACCGTGTCGACGACAGCACCTTCAAGGCTCCGGACGGCCGCACCACCAGCAGCCAGTTCAAGACTCCGGGCTTCGGCATCCTCGACCTGACCGGGTTCTACAAGGTCACTGATGACCTGACTGTCAATGCCGGCCTGTACAACCTGACCGACAAGAAATACTGGAACTGGGACGACGTGCGCGGCTACGACAGCGTCGGTGAAGCCGGCCAGACCGCCCCCGCCAACCTCGACCGCCTGACCCAGCCGGGCCGCAACTTCTCGGTCAATCTGGTCTGGGATATCTGATGCGCCAGCGCCTCACTGCTCTTTTTCATCCAGGGCAGTGAGGATTTTTTACTGTGTCGCGTCTTCTTGTTCGTCTAGTCACTAAGTGCCTCTCATTCTCAAGGACATCTGCATGACCTCCCAGGATTCCGCCCAGCGTCACCACCTGCGCTCCCAACGCCTGAACCAGATCACCCACGAGCCGCACTCCAAGCTCGACGCTCTGGTCAAGGCCCACGCGCCCTTTGAAACCCAGGGTGCGTTCGCCCGCTTCGTGGTCGCCCAGTACCTGTTCCAGTCGGAACTGGTAAGCCTGTACAACGATGCCGAACTGATCAAGATCGTTCCGGACCTGGCCGAGCGCTGCCGCGCCGAAGCGGCCAAGGCCGACCTCGCCGACCTGGAAACCGAGATCCCGGCACCGGTAGCCGGCGCCGTCAACAACCCGAGTAAAGCCGAAGCCCTGGGCTGGATCTTCGTCTCTGAGGGCTCCAAGCTCGGCGCCGCATTCCTGATCAAGCGCGCGGTGAACCTGGGCATGAGCGAAACCTTCGGTGCCCGTCACCTGGGCGAGCCGGCCGGTGGCCGTGCCGAAGGCTGGAAAACCTTCACCCGCATCCTCGACGGCCTGGAGTTCACTGCCGAAGAAGAAGCCGCCGCTGAAAAAGGCGCCCTGGATGCCTTCAACCGCTTCACCGTGCTGCTGGAACAGGCTTACGCCAGCGATGCACAACCGGCCTGACCCGCGTAGTTGCGAACCGGGGGGCCAGGCTAGAGCGGCCACCCGGTTCGCAGCGGCATTTTGTCGGTCGGTGCATTGAGCCGCTCGGCGCGTTACCTCATCATCGAAACCATGACCCGCACCCGCCCCTCCTCGTCAAAGATTTCCCGCCTGCTGTTCGGCGTGCTGGCCTATGTCAGCCTGGCGATCGGCCTGATCGCCATCGTCGTCCCGGGCCTGCCCACCACCGAGTTCATCCTCCTGGCCGCCTGGGCTGCCACCAAAAGCTCGCCCCGCCTCAGCGCCTGGATGGAAAACCACCGCCTGTTCGGGCCGATCCTCAGCAACTGGCGCAACGGCCGGATCATCAGCCGCAAGGCCAAGGTCAGCGCCACCGTCAGCATGCTGCTGTGTGCCGGCCTGATGCTGACCCTGCTCAACCATCACTGGACCCTGTACGCCGCGATTGCCGGCATGACCCTGGGCAACCTGTGGATCTGGTCACGCCCCGAAGCCCTGCCGCACACCTCCTGAATCCCGGCTCCTGGCAGCTATGCCCTCTGCGCCGAGGACATATATGTCAAGGTCATGACCGTTCGTCGGCAGCACCTCACGCAAAGACCTTCCGAGCCGATGTTCCGGGCATGGCGCTGAATGGATTTGGCGACCGGGATCATCCGACCCCGTGCTTTCACCCGTCCTTTCGCGAGATCGCCCCCCATGTTCGACTCTCTCTCCATTCGCCTGAAAATCGTGCTGTTGTCCGGACTGTGCCTGTTGGGTGTGGTGGCGCTGATCGTCGGCATGAACCTGTACCAGAGCCGGCAGAACAACCAATTGGTCAATGCCTCGAGCACCCGGATGCTGACCGCCGGGGTCGAAGAGCTGCTCCAGGCCAAGGCTGCCGACCAGGCAGTGCGCGTGCAGAAAACCTTCGGTGAAAGCAACCTGGTGATCACCGCCCTGGCGGATCAGGTACGCGACCTGCGCGACATGGCGAGCAAGCGTGGCCTGGACGCCGCGGCCCTGCGCGAAGAACTCAACCACAGCCTGAAGACCGCCTTCGAGCGCAATCCCAAGGTGCTCGGCATCTGGCTCGCCTATGAGCCCAATGCCCTGGATGGCAAGGACAGCGAATTTCTCAACGACGCGCGCCGGGCTTCCAACGAGCGCGGGCGCTTTGCGACCTACTGGAGCCGCTCCGGTGGCCAGCAGTTGAACACCGTGATGGTGGAAGACGACCTGACCAAGACCACCCTCAACCTCAGCGGCACCCCTTACAACGTCTGGTACACCTGCCCCCGCGACAGCCGCCGGACCTGCCTGCTCGACCCCTACGCCGACACCATCGGCGAGGACAAGAAGCAGGTGCTGATGACCACCATTTCCCTGCCGCTGCTGGTAGACGGCAAGGTGATCGGGGTCATCGGCGTCGACATCGCCCTGGACTCCCTGCAGGCCGCCGCCGGTGAATCCCAGCGCTTCCTGTTCGACGGTGCCGGGCACATGATGATCGTCGCCGGCAGCGGTCTGCTGGCAGCCGTGGGCGCCGATGCCAGCCAGGTCGGCAAGAACATCAGTGAAACCCTCGGGGCCCCGGGCAAGGACATCCTCGCGGTCCTCACCGGCAGCCAGAGCAAGGTTTTGCGCCAGGGCGAACTGATCCGTGCGGTCTATCCCTTCAGCCCGATTGCCGATGCCAAGCCCTGGGGCATCACCATCGACCTGCCGCAACAGGTGCTGCTGGCCGACTCGGTGAAGCTGCAGAACCTGTTGGATGAAGCCCAGACCAGCGGCACCCTGAAAACCGTCCTGGTGGCCATCGGCGCCGGCCTCCTGGGCCTGCTGCTGATCTGGCTCAGCGCCTCGGGCGTGACCCGGCCGATCAACAGCGTGGCGCAGATGCTCAAGGCCATCGCCAGCGGCGACGGCGACCTGACCCAACGCCTGGACTACAGCAAGAAAGATGAACTGGGCGAACTGGTCAGCTGGTTCAACCGTTTCCTCGACAAGCTGCAGCCGACCATTGCCCAGATCAAGCAGAGCATCATCGAAGCCCGCGGCACCGCCGACCAGTCTTCGGAAATCGCCCGTCAGACCAGCGAAGGCATGCAAGTGCAGTTCCGCGAGATCGACCAGGTGGCAACCGCTTCCAACGAAATGAGCGCCACGGCCCACGACGTTGCCAACAGCGCCTCGAACGCCGCCCAGGCAGCCCGCGGCGCCGACCAGTCGGCCAAGGACGGCCTGACCATCATCGAACGCAGCACCCGGGACATCAGCCTGCTGGCCGATGAGGTGAGCAAGGCGGTGAGCGAAGTCGAAGCCCTGGCGGTGAGCAGCGAGCAGATCGGTTCGGTGCTGGAGGTGATCCGCAGCATTGCCGAACAGACCAACCTGCTGGCCCTCAATGCCGCCATCGAAGCGGCCCGTGCCGGTGAAAGCGGCCGCGGCTTTGCGGTGGTGGCCGATGAGGTGCGCAACCTGGCCAAGCGTACCCAGGACTCGGTGGAGGAAATCCGCGTGGTGATCGAGCGGATCCAGAGCGGCACCCGTGATGTGGTCACCACCATGCACGCCAGCCAGAACCAGGCGCAGAACAACGCCGGGCAGATCCAGCAGGCGGTCCAGGCCCTGGGCAAGATCAGCGATGCGGTCACGGTGATCAGCGACATGAACCTGCAGATCGCCAGCGCCGCCGAACAGCAGAGCGCCGTGGCCGAGGAGGTCAACCGCAACGTTTCGGCGATTCGCAGCGTGACCGAAACCCTGACCGAACAGGCCAGTGAGTCGGCCCAGGTCAGCAGCCAGCTCAATGCCCTGGCCACCCAGCAAATGAAACTCATGGATCAGTTCCGCGTGTAAACGCTGCTCCGGCGCCAGCCGCGGCCGATGACCAGGGGTGATCGACAGCCGCGGCAGTTTCAGGGTGCAATGCCTTCCTCTGATCCGCGGAGTGGGCCATGACCGAATTACTCACATCCATCCAGGCCGCGCTGGGCCTGGCGTCATCAAGCCTCCGGCAAACCGGCCAGGGCGCCCTGCCCTCGGCCTTCGCCGTGACCGACCTGGCCAGCGCCAGCATTACCGCTGCCGGGCAGGCAGTCGCTGAACTCCTGTACAACCAGACCGGACGCCTGCCAGAGGTCAGCGTCGACCGGCGCCTGGCCTCGTTCTGGTTCGCCAGCTCGATCCGCCCGCAGGGCTGGAGCCTGCCATCACCCTGGGACCCGATTGCCGGCGACTACGCCACCCGCGACGGCTGGATTCGCCTGCACACCAACGCACCTCAGCACCGGGCCGCCGCCGAACGGGTGCTGGGAGCGGTGACCGAACGCTCGGCCATGGCTGCCCAGGTGGCCACCTGGAACGCCCTGGAACTGGAGCAGGCGATAGTCGACCAGGGCGGTTGTGCCGCGCAGATGCGCAGCTGGGCGCAGTGGCAGGCCCACCCCCAGGGCCAGGCTGTAAACAGCGAACCCCTGGTGCACTGGCTGCCCCAGGCCGATCAGCGGCACAAGGCCTGGAGCGGCCGCGTCGACCGGCCCCTGGCCGGGCTCAAGGTACTGGACCTGACCCGGGTCCTGGCTGGACCGGTGGCCAGCCGCCTGCTGGCGGGGCTGGGCGCCGAGGTGTTGCGCATCGATCCGCCACATTGGAACGAGCCGGCCCTGGAGCCGGAGGTGACCCTGGGCAAACGCTGCGCGCGCCTCGATCTGCACGACCTTGAGCAGCGTGCCCTGTTCGAAGGCCTGCTGGCGCAGGCCGACCTGCTTCTGCATGGCTACCGCGCCGATGCCCTGGAACACCTGGGTTATGACGCCCAGGCACGCCAGAAAATCGCTCCGGGGCTGATCGAAGTCAGCCTCAATGCCTACGGCTGGAGCGGCCCCTGGCGCAACCGCCGGGGCTTCGACAGCCTGGTGCAGATGAGCTGCGGCATCGCCGAAGCCGGCATGGCCTGGAAAGCCGCGGACAGGCCTGTGCCACTGCCGGTCCAAGCCCTGGATCACGCCACCGGTTACCTGATGGCAGCCAGCGCCCTGCGGGCACTGACCCGGTCCCTGAGCGGCGACCAGGGCGCATCGGCGCGCCTGTCCCTGGCCCGTACCGCCCAGTTGCTGGTTGATCATTCCCCGTCAGCGACCGCCGAAATTCCACTGCGCCCCGAAGACCACGAGGATCAGGGGCTGGTGCTGGAGCAGACCCCTTGGGGGCCGGCGCGGCGCCTGCGGGTGCCGTTGCACATCAATGGAACGCCGATGCAGTGGAGTTGCCCGGCCACCGCCCTGGGCGCCCATCGCCCCAGATGGTGGTGAAGGCCTAGGCTGCCAGTTGATCCCGTAGGAGCTGGCTTGCCAGCGAAAAAGCCCCAGGGGCGCACAAGGCTCAAGGTCCGGTTCGCTGGCAAACCGGCTCCTCCAGGGACCAGCGAACAGTTTCAGCCCATGGCCGCCCACAAATGCTGCGCCGCATAACCGCGCCACGGCCGCCAGGCCTCGGCCTGGGCCAGCAGTTGGCGGGCATTGGGCCGCAGCCCCTGCAGACGTGCCACAGCGTTGAACAGGCCTACGTCCGCCGCCGGAAAGGCATCGCTCTCGCACAACTGGCGCAGGGCGATGTATTGCGCGGTCCAATCGCCGATTCCCGGCAATTGCAACAGGCGCTCCACCCCCTGTTGCAGGCTGGCCCTGGGTTCGAGCAGGAGTGGATCGTCGAGCAAGGCCTGGGCCACGGCAGACAGCGTGCGTGCCCGGCTGCGGGGCATTCCCAGGTCGGCCAGGTTGGCAGTGGACAGCACCTGGGGAGTGGGAAACAGGTGGGTCAAAGCGGGCCACTGCAGGTCGGGACTGGCCAGCAACCGGCCATGCACCGCCACCAGTTTGCCCGCCAAGCGGATCGCGCCCTGCACGGTGATCTGCTGGCCCAGCACGGCGCGAATGGCCAGCTCGAAACCGTCCCAGGCCCTGGGCACTCGCAGGCCCGGACGTGCCGCCAGCAATGGCGCGAGCAGCGGATCACGGGCCAGATGGCGGTTGATCAGGGGCAGGTTCGCGTCCAGATCGAATTGCCGGCGCAAGCGCACCAGCACCTGGGGCAGCAGGGCCTGCTCGGCCATCTGCAACTGCACCTGCAAATGGCCGGCAGGCCCCGGGCAGACACTCAAGATGCCTTGCCCCCCTTCCAGCGCGAAGGTGCGGGCATAAGTATCGCCCTGCACCACCTCCAGGCCTTCGATGGCGCGGGCCCTGAGAAAGCCCAGCATCGCCGGCCAGTCGTAGGCGCCCTGGTAGGGCAGGTGATGAATCACAGCGCCAGCAGGCCGCTGTACAAGCCATAGGCCGCCAATGAGGCGCCGATGACCACAGCCGCGAAGATCAGCTTTTCCAGCGGGGTGAACAACGGCTCGCCCTGCTCATGCTTGGCCTTGGCGAACAGGATCACCCCCGGCGCATACAACAAGGCCGACAGCAGCAGGTACTTCAAGCCGCCGGCATACAGCAGCCAGATCGCGTAGCTCAGGGCCACGGTGGCGATGAACAGGTCCTTCATCCGTTCACCAGAGGCCTGCTCGTAGGTTTCGCCACGACCGCTGAGCAGCACCGCATAGGCCGCCGACCACAGGTAGGGCACCAGGATCATCGATGACGCCAGGTAGATCAGGCTGGTGTAGGTGCCCGCGGAAAACAGGGTGATCAGCAGGAACAGCTGGATCATCACGTTGGTCAGCCACAAGGCATTGACCGGCACGTGGTTGGCGTTTTCCTTCTTCAGGAAAGCCGGCATGGTCCGGTCCCTGGCCGTGGCGTAGAGGATTTCCGCGCACAGCAAAGCCCAGGACAACAGCGCCCCCAGCAGCGACACCGCCAGGCCAATGCTGATCAGCAAGGCCCCCCAGGGCCCGACGATATGCTCCAGCACCGCCGCCAGGGACGGGTTCTGCAGCTTGGCCAGTTCCGGCTGGCTCATGATCCCCAAGGACAGCACGTTCACCAGTACCAGCAGCGCCAGCACGCCGATAAAACCGATCACGGTGGCTCGCCCGACGTCTGCGCGCTTCTGCGCCCGGGCCGAATAAACGCTGGCGCCCTCGATGCCGATGAACACGAACACCGTGACCAGCATCATGTTGCGCACCTGGTCCATCACCCCGCCGAAGTTCGGATTGCTGCGGCCCCAGATGTCACGGGTGAAGATATCCGCCTTGAAGGCCACGGCGGCAATGACGATGAACATCACCAGCGGCACGATCTTGGCGACCGTGGTCAGCTGGTTGATGAAGGCGGCTTCCTTGATCCCGCGCAGGACCAGAAAGTGCACGGCCCACAACAGCAACGAGGCGCAGCCGATGGCTATCGGCGTATTGCCCTGGCCGAACACCGGAAAGAAATAGCCCAGGGTGCTGAACAGCAGGACAAAGTAGCCGACGTTGCCCAGCCAGGCACTGATCCAGTAGCCCCAGGCGGAAGAGAATCCCATGTAGTCGCCAAAGCCGGCCTTGGCATAGGCATAGACCCCGGAATCGAGTTCCGGCTTGCGGTTGGCCAGGGTCTGGAACACGAATGCCAGGGTCAGCATGCCGACCGCCGTGATCCCCCAGCCGATCAGCACCGCACCAGCATCGGCGCGGGCCGCCATGTTTTGCGGCAGGGAGAAGATTCCCCCGCCAATCATGGACCCCACTACCAGCGCGATCAGTGCACCGAGTTGAAGCTTCTGCGCCGGTTGTGACATCCCTACCTCTGCATTCAGTGAGCCGATCTGGCGATAAAGCTACAGCTTATTAAATAACTTCTACAAATTTGCGTCTAACAGTAACAGTCAATTAACCATCCTTGCTGCGGCAACACCCGAGACACCCGGCAGAAGGCACTGAATAACCGACTGTTTTGTTAAGGAGATGTACTAAGTGCCATCACTACCAAGTGATTAACTAAACACCCAGAGAGATTTGCACATTCGTCAAAACAGTCTAGCGTCAATCGACGTCGACAATCAGAACCGCTACTGACAAGGAGCAAGAAACGCCTCTGGAATGGCCCTCTCCGGGCAGCATTCTACCTCCCGCAATAAATCTTAAGTCATTCATTCACAACGGAATGCAGCAATGAACTGATCTGAGTCAGCTGTTCGTAGTCCAGGCAGATTTATTCTGACGTCTCTCTCCTCCTGCATTGGAGTCATGCAATGTCTGAATCCCCCGGTAAACTAAGACTTGGCGCATTAGTCGCCTTGGTAGTGGGTTCCATGATTGGCGGAGGAATCTTCTCCCTGCCGCAAAACATGGCCGCTAGTGCCGATGTCGGTGCTGTTCTTATTGGTTGGGCAATTACCGCAGTCGGCATGTTGACCCTGGCATTCGTATTCCAGACCCTGGCCAATCGAAAGCCTGACCTGGATGGCGGCGTCTACGCCTACGCCAAGGCCGGATTCGGCGACTACATGGGCTTTTCCTCGGCCTGGGGCTACTGGATCAGCGCCTGGCTGGGCAACGTCGGCTACTTCGTCCTGCTGTTCAGCACCCTGGGCTATTTCTTCCCGATCTTTGGCGAGGGCAACACCCCGGCCGCGGTGATCGGCGCCTCGGTGCTGCTGTGGGCCGTGCACTTTTTGGTCCTGCGCGGAATCAAGGAGGCCGCCTTCATCAACCTGGTGACCACCGTCGCCAAGGTGGTGCCGCTGCTGCTGTTCGTGCTGATCGCCCTGTTCGCCTTCAAGCTGGACATCTTCACCGCCGACATCTGGGGCGTGAAGAACCCTGACCTGGGCAGCGTGATGAACCAGGTACGCAACATGATGCTGGTCACCGTCTGGGTGTTCATCGGCATCGAAGGCGCGAGCATCTTCTCCTCCCGGGCGGAAAAGCGCTCGGACGTGGGCAAGGCCACCGTCATCGGCTTCATCACCGTGCTGCTGTTCCTGGTGCTGGTGAACGTGCTGTCCCTGGGGATCATGACCCAGCCGGAACTGGCCAAGCTGCAGAACCCGTCCATGGCCGCCGTGCTCGAGCACGTAGTGGGCCACTGGGGTGCGGTGCTGATCAGCGTCGGCCTGATCATCTCGCTGCTGGGTGCCCTGCTGTCGTGGGTGCTGTTGTGTGCGGAGATCATGTTCGCCGCCGCCAAGGACCACACCATGCCGGAGTTCCTGCGCCGCGAGAACGCCAACCACGTACCGGCCAACGCCCTGTGGCTGACCAACGCCATGGTGCAGATCTTCCTGGTCATCACCCTGTTCTCGGCCAGTACCTACCTGTCGCTGATCTACCTCGCCACCTCGATGATCCTGGTGCCCTACCTGTGGTCGGCGGCCTACGCGGTACTGCTTGCGGTGCGCGGCGAAAGCTATGAACAGGCCCTGGCCGAACGCAAGAAGGACCTGATCATCGGCAGCATCGCCCTGCTCTACGCGATCTGGCTGCTGTACGCCGGCGGGGTCAAGTACCTGCTGCTCTCGGCGCTGCTCTACGCCCCCGGCGTGGTGCTGTTCGCCAAGGCCAAGATGGAACTGCACAAACCGATTTTCACCAACGTCGAGAAGCTGATTTTTGCCGCGGTGGTCATAGGCGCCCTGGTGGCGGCCTACGGACTCTACGACGGCTTCCTGACCCTATAGCTCTGCCTTGAAAGCAACACCCCTGATTGTTTTGTCTCTGGAGGATCACAGTAATGACCACGGAAAAAGTTAAGTACGGCGTCCATTCCGAAGCCGGCAAACTGCGCAAAGTCATGGTTTGCTCCCCAGGCCTGGCCCATCAGCGGCTGACCCCGAACAACTGCGACGAACTGCTGTTCGATGATGTGCTGTGGGTGGCCCAGGCCAAACGCGACCACTTCGACTTCGTGACCAAGATGCGTGAGCGGGACATCGATGTGCTGGAGATGCACAACCTGCTGACCGACATCGTCGCCATCCCCGAAGCCCTGGACTGGATTCTGGAGCGCAAGATCACCGCCAACCAGGTCGGCCTGGGCCTGGTCAACGAAGTCGGTTCATGGCTGCGCAGCCTGGAGCCACGCAAGGTTGCCGAGTACCTGATCGGCGGCGTGTCGGCCGATGACCTGCCGAGCAGCTTCGGTGGCAAGACCATCGAGATGTTCCGCGACTTCCTCGGCCACTCGAGCTTCATCCTGCCGCCACTGCCCAATACCCAGTTCACTCGCGACACCACCTGCTGGATCTATGGCGGCGTGACCCTGAACCCGATGTACTGGCCGGCGCGACGTCAGGAAACCCTGCTGACCACCGCCATCTACAAGTTCCACCCGGAGTTCACCAACGCCGACTTCCAGATCTGGTATGGCGATCCCGACCAGGAACACGGCAACGCCACCCTGGAAGGCGGCGACGTGATGCCGATCGGCAACGGCGTGGTGCTGATCGGCATGGGCGAACGCTCGTCCCGCCAGGCCATCGGCCAGCTCGCCCTGAACCTGTTCAAGCACAAGGCTGTGGAGCGCGTCATCGTCGCCGGCCTGCCGAAATCCCGTGCGGCCATGCACCTGGACACCGTGTTCAGTTTCTGCGATCGCGACCTGGTCACCATCTTCCCCGAAGTGGTCAACCAGATCGTCGCCTTCACCCTGCGTCCTGACGAGAGCAAGCCCGGCGGCATCGATATCCAGCAGGAAAAAACCAGCTTCCTCGACACCGTGGCCGCGGCCCTCAACCTCAAGACCCTGCGCGTCGTGGAAACCGGCGGCAACAGCTTCGCCGCCGAGCGCGAGCAATGGGACGACGGCAACAACGTGGTGGCCGTGGAGCCGGGCGTGGTCATCGGCTACGACCGCAACACCTACACCAACACCCTGCTGCGCAAGGCCGGGGTCGAGGTCATCACCATCAGCGCCGGTGAACTGGGCCGCGGTCGCGGGGGCGGTCACTGCATGACCTGCCCGATCATCCGCGACCCGATCGACTACTAAGCGCCCCTTATCCGACATAGCAGCTTGCCGTTGCCCCCACAAAGGGCCTCGGCAAGTGGACGACCGAAATCAAAGGAGATCCATCATGGCTTTCAATATCCACAACCGTAACCTGCTCAGCCTGGAACACCACACCCCACGTGAGCTGCGCTACCTGCTCGACCTCTCCCGCGACCTCAAGCGCGCCAAGTACACCGGCACCGAGCAGCAGCACCTGAAGGGCAACAACATCGCCCTGATCTTCGAGAAAACCTCGACCCGCACCCGCTGCGCCTTCGAAGTGGCGGCCTATGACCAGGGTGCCAACGTCACCTACATCGACCCCAACTCCTCGCAGATCGGCCACAAGGAAAGCATGAAGGACACCGCCCGCGTTCTGGGGCGCATGTACGACGCCATCGAGTACCGCGGCTTCAAGCAGGAAATCGTCGAGGAACTGGCGAAGTTCGCCGGGGTGCCGGTATTCAACGGCCTGACCGATGAATACCACCCGACGCAAATGATCGCCGACGTGCTGACCATGCGCGAGCACGCCGACAAGCCGATCCACGAGATCAGCTACGCCTACCTGGGGGACGCCCGCAACAACATGGGCAACTCGCTGCTGCTGGTGGGCGCCAAGCTGGGCATGGACGTGCGCATCTGCGCGCCGAAAGCGCTGTGGCCCCATGACGACCTGGTGCAGCGCTGCAAGAAGTACGCAGAGGAAAGCGGTGCACGCATCACCCTCACCGAAGACCCGAAAGCTGCGGTCAAGGGCGTGGACTTCATCCACACCGACGTCTGGGTCTCCATGGGCGAGCCCGTGGAAGCCTGGGCAGAACGCATCGAGCAACTGCTGCCGTACCAGGTCAATGCCCAACTGATGAAGGCCACCGGCAACCCACGGACCAAGTTCATGCACTGCCTGCCAGCCTTCCACAACAGCGACACCAAGGTCGGCAAGCAGATTGCCGAACAGTACCCACACCTGGCCAACGGCATCGAAGTCACCGACGACGTGTTCGAGTCCCCAGCCTGCATCGCCTTCGAGCAGGCGGAAAACCGCATGCACACCATCAAGGCGATCCTGGTATCGACCCTGGCCGACCTGTAACCCCTCCCCTTCTCTCGGGAGCCGGTCAGCCGGCTCCCGCAGAGCCTCTAGAAGGACTGCATTATGCGTATCGTCGTTGCACTGGGCGGTAACGCCCTGCTCCGCCGTGGTGAACCCATGACCGCGGACAATCAACGCGCCAATATCCGCATCGCCACCGAACAGATCGCCAAGGTCCATCCCGGCAACCAACTGGTGATCGCCCACGGCAATGGCCCGCAGGTGGGCCTGCTGTCGCTGCAAGCGGCCGCCTACACCCAGGTTTCACCCTACCCGCTGGACGTGCTCGGTGCCGAAACCGAAGGCATGATCGGCTACATCATCGAACAGGAACTGGGCAACCTGCTGGACTTCGAGGTGCCATTTGCCACCTTGCTGACCCAGGTCGAAGTGGACGCCAAGGACCCGGCCTTCAAGAACCCGACCAAGCCCATTGGCCCGGTGTACAGCAAGGAAGAAGCCGAGAAACTGGCCAAGGAAAAAGGCTGGGCCATTGCCCCGGACGGTGACAAGTACCGTCGCGTGGTGGCCAGCCCGAAACCCAAGCGCATTTTCGAGATCCGTCCGATCAAGTGGCTGCTGGAAAAGAGCAGCATCGTGATCTGCGCTGGCGGCGGCGGGATCCCCACCATGTATGGCGAGGATGGCAAGCTGCGGGGCATCGAAGCGGTGATCGACAAGGACCTGTGCTCGGCGCTTCTGGCCGAGCAACTGGAAGCCGATCTGCTGGTGATCGCAACTGACGTCAACGCGGCGTTCATCGACTTCGGCAAGCCCACTCAAAAGGCCATTGCCCAGGCCCACCCGGATGAAATGGAGAAGCTCGGCTTCGCGGCCGGCTCCATGGGGCCCAAGGTCCAGGCCGCCTGCGAGTTCGCCCGGCACACTGGCAAAGTCGCGGTGATCGGTTCACTCTCGGACATCGAAGCCATCGTCCAGGGCAAGGCCGGCACCCGCATCAGCACGGCCAAACCCGGCATCAGCTACCTGTAGGACGCTGCTGGTGAAAACCTGGGGCAGGCCCGCAGCCTGCCCTCATTTCAACGCCTTGGAGAGACGCCTATGGCCAAGTTCGAGCCCGGTCACCTGCATATCGAGCGCCACGCGCTGAACAAGGACGACTTCAGCTACAACCTGTGCATCGACTACGAAGTCGCCCAGGATCCCAAGGAAGGCAAGGGCATGCAGTTCACCCTGCACGGCACCATCGAAGGCCAGCCGCTGAAGGAGCAGTTCTTCCTGGCCAAGGACCTGGCCTTCGACTTCGCCCGCCACGCCACCCGCATTGCCCAGCAACACGGTTTGCCGAAGAACGCCAGCATCGCCACCATGCACAAGTACTACGACGAAATGTTCGAGGACGTGCGCAAACAACTCAATGTAAAGCCCGGCGACCCGGTCAAACCCGAGCACCTGGCATAAGCCCCCATCTTCTGTAGGAGCCGGCTTGCCGGCGAACTGCCCAACGCCCGGCACAGGTACCAGGCCCGCCTTCGCCGGCAAGCCGGCTCCTGCAGCATGGGTGACGATTTCGACTAAGCCCCCGCGCCAAGGCATACTGGCGCCCTTCCGCTTCCCAGAATCTTCAGTCGCCCCATGCGTATCCACGTCAGCTTCATCGACCGCGTCGGCATCACCCAGGAAGTCCTGGCCCTGCTGGGCGGACGCAACCTCAACCTGGATGCGGTGGAAATGGTCCCGCCCAACGTCTACATCGACGCTCCGACCCTGAGTCCCCAGGTGCTGGAAGAGTTGCGTGATGCACTGTTCAACGTACAGGGCGTGCAGGCGGTGACGGTGGTCGACATCCTTCCCGGCCAACGCCGCCACTTGCAGTTGGACGCCCTGCTGGCCGCCATGACCGACCCGGTGCTGGCCCTGGACAGTGCCGGCAAGGTGCTGCTGGCCAACCCGGCGCTGATTGCCCTGTATGGCCGCGAGCCGGCGGGCGAAAGCGTTGCCGAACTGTTTGCCGATCCAGCGTTGCTGGAGGCCTTGCTGGAACAGGGCTTTCGCCTGCCGCTGCGGGAGGTCATGGTCAACGGCCAGACCCTGCTGCTGGATGCCACGCCGATCACCGACGCCGGCGCCCTGCTGACCCTGTATCAACCCAACCGCATCGGCGAGCGACTCTCTGCCCTGCACCATGACCATGCCGAAGGCTTTGATGCACTGCTGGGAGAATCACCGGCCATCCGCACCCTCAAGGCCCGGGCGCAACGAGTGGCGGCGCTGGATGCGCCGTTATTGATCCAGGGCGAGACCGGTACCGGCAAGGAACTGGTGGCCCGTGCCTGCCACGCCATCAGTGCGCGCCACAATGCGCCGTTCCTGGCCTTGAACTGCGCCGCCCTGCCGGAAAACCTCGCCGAGAGCGAGCTGTTCGGCTACGCCCCGGGCGCCTTCACCGGCGCCCAGCGCGGGGGCAAGCCGGGCCTGATGGAGCTGGCCAACCAGGGCACGGTATTTCTCGATGAGATCGGCGAAATGTCGCCCTATCTGCAGGCCAAGCTCCTGCGTTTTCTCAATGACGGCAGCTTCCGCCGGGTCGGCGGCGACCGCGAGATCAAGGTCAATGTACGGATCCTCAGCGCCACCCACCGTGACCTGGAGAAAATGGTCAGCGAAGGCACCTTCCGCGAAGACCTGTTCTACCGCCTCAATGTGCTGAATGTGGAAGTGCCGCCGCTGCGTGAACGGGGCCAGGACATCCTCCTGCTGGCCCGTTATTTCATGCAGCAGGCCTGCGCGCAGATCCAGCGCCCGGTGTGCCGCCTGACTCCCGGCACCTACCCGGCGCTGCTGGGCAACCGTTGGCCAGGCAACGTGCGGCAGTTGCAGAACGTGATCTTTCGCGCGGCGGCGATCTGCGAAAGCAACCTGGTGGACATCGGCGACCTGGACATTGCCGGCACCTCGGTGGCGCGCCAGAACGACGTCGAGGTCCAGAGCCTGGAGCAGGCCGTGGAGAGCTTCGAGAAAGCCCTGCTGGAAGACCTCTACATCAACTATCCCTCGACCCGGCAGTTGGCCAGCCGCCTGCAGACCTCCCACACCGCCATCGCCCATCGCCTGCGCAAGTACGGCATTCCCAACAAGGCCTGAAGGTCAGCGGGCGCAACATTCATCCCCGGTAGCCGCTACCGGGGCCTCAAGCGCGCGGGAAGAACCGGCCGCCCCATCTGCGCACCTGAAAACGACCTCTGTCTGTACTGAAAGCGCTACAGTGGAACGATTTCGCTACAGAAGCCTATAATCGCGGCAGTGCAAGGCTTTGATCCTCATAGCCTTTTTTCCACGGCGCCGACTGTAGCGATTTCGCTACAGAGAATACATTCAAGACCTCACCCAACACACTCAAGGCATTGATTTATAACGATTAAATCAATATTGGCCGTGTTCTTGCTATGGACATTGCCATTCGGCTCGGCCCTGCACGAGCATTCAATCGCGTCCACCAGACGAATCTGGCCCCTGAGGAGTTTCCATGAGCGAGTTGCGTTTTACTGAAGATCACGAATGGCTGCGTAGCGAAGCGGATGGCAGCGTCACCGTGGGTATCACGGCTTTCGCCCAGAACGCCTTGGGTGATGTGGTGTTTGTGCAACTGCCTGAACTGCAGAACTACGAAAAGGGCGCGGAAGCCGCCACCGTGGAATCAGTGAAGGCTGCCAGTGGCGTATACATGCCCCTGGACGGAGAGGTGGTCGCCACCAACCCGGCCCTGGAAGACAGTCCGGAACTGGTCAACGAAGACCCGCTGGGCGAAGGCTGGTTCTTCCGCTTCATGCCTGCGGATGCCGGCGCCGTCGCTCGACTGCTGGACCAGGACGCCTACGATCGCCTGATCAAAGCCAGCGCCGAAGCCTGAGGAGCCCGCCATGACCATCAACCTGACCACCGCCAACGAATTCGTTGCACGCCACATCGGCCCGCGCCAGGCCGATGAGCAAGCCATGCTCAACAGCCTCGGCTTCGACTCCCTGGAAGCCCTGAGCGCCAGCGTGATCCCCGACAGCATCAAGGGCACCAGCGTGCTCGACCTGGGCCAGGGCCAGAGCGAAGCCCAGGCCCTGGCCTCGATCAAGGCCATCGCCGGTCGCAACCAGCTGTTCAAGACCTTCATCGGCCAGGGCTACTACAGCTGCCACACGCCGTCGCCGATTTTGCGCAACCTCCTGGAAAACCCCGCCTGGTACACCGCCTACACCCCGTACCAGCCGGAAATCTCCCAGGGCCGCCTGGAAGCCCTGCTGAATTTCCAGACCCTGATCAGCGACCTCAGCGGCCTGCCGATCGCCAACGCTTCGCTGCTCGACGAAGGCACCGCCGCCGCCGAGGCCATGACCTTCTGCAAGCGCCTGAGCAAGAACAAGGGCAGCCACGCCTTCTTCGCGTCCGTGCATTGCCACCCGCAAACCCTGGATGTGCTGCGCACCCGCGCCGAGCCCCTGGGCATCGAGGTGGTGGTGGGCGATGAACGCGAGCTGAGCGACGTCAGCCCGTTCTTCGGCGCGCTGCTGCAATACCCGGCGAGCAACGGCGACCTGTTCGACTACCGCGCACTCACCGAGCGTTTCCATGCCGCCAACGCCCTGGTGGCGGTGGCCGCCGATCTGCTGGCCCTGACCCTGCTGACCCCACCGGGGGAATTCGGCGCCGACGTGGCCATCGGCAGCGCCCAGCGCTTCGGTGTACCCCTGGGCTTTGGCGGTCCGCACGCGGCGTATTTCGCCACCCGTGACGCCTTCAAGCGCGACATGCCCGGCCGCCTGGTAGGCGTTTCGGTGGACCGCTTCGGCCAGCCGGCCCTGCGCCTGGCCATGCAGACCCGCGAACAGCACATCCGCCGCGAGAAGGCCACCAGCAACATCTGCACCGCCCAGGTGCTGCTGGCCAATATCGCCAGCATGTACGCCGTGTACCACGGCCCCGAAGGCCTGAAACAGATTGCCCGGCGCGTCCATCAACTGACCGCGATCCTGGCCAAGGGCCTGAGCCAGCTGGGCCTGGCTGTGGAGCAGGAAAACTTCTTCGACACCCTGAGCCTGCACACCGCTGGCCGCACCGCCGCGCTGCACGACAAGGCCCGTGCCCAGGGCATCAACCTGCGGGTGATAGACGCCGAGCGTCTGGGCCTGTCCCTGGACGAAACCAGCACCCAGGCCGACGTTGAAACCCTGTGGAACCTCTTGGCCGACGGCAAGCCGACGCCAGACTTCACCGCGCTCGCGGCGGCAGTCACCAGCAGCATCCCTGCGGCCCTGGAGCGCCAGTCGGCGATCCTCAGCCACCCGGTGTTCAACCGCTATCACTCGGAAACCGAGCTGATGCGCTACCTGCGCAAACTGGCGGACAAGGACCTGGCCCTGGATCGCACCATGATTCCCCTGGGCTCCTGCACCATGAAGCTCAACGCCGCCAGCGAGATGATCCCGATCACCTGGGCCGAGTTCGGCGCGCTGCATCCCTTCGCGCCGGCTGAGCAAAGCGCCGGTTACCAGCAACTGACCACCGAGCTGGAAGCGATGCTCTGCGCCGCCACCGGCTACGACGCCGTGTCCCTGCAGCCCAACGCCGGTTCCCAGGGCGAGTACGCCGGCCTGCTGGCAATCCGTGCCTATCACCAGAGCCGTGGCGAGGAGCGCCGCGACATCTGCCTGATCCCGTCCTCGGCCCACGGCACCAACCCGGCCACCGCCAACATGGCCGGCATGCGCGTGGTGGTCACCGCCTGTGACGCCCGGGGCAACGTCGACATCGAGGACCTGCGAGCCAAGGCCATCGAGCACCGCGAGCACCTGGCGGCGCTGATGATCACCTACCCTTCGACCCACGGCGTGTTCGAGGAAGGCATCCGCGAAATCTGCGGCATCATCCATGACCACGGCGGCCAGGTGTACATCGATGGCGCCAACATGAACGCCATGGTCGGCCTGTGCGCGCCGGGCAAGTTCGGCGGCGACGTGTCGCACCTGAACCTGCACAAGACCTTCTGCATTCCCCACGGCGGTGGCGGCCCGGGTGTCGGCCCGATCGGCGTCAAGTCGCACCTGGCGCCGTTCCTGCCGGGGCACGCGGCCCTGGAAAACAAGAAGGGCGCGGTCTGTGCCGCACCGTTCGGCAGCGCCAGCATTCTGCCGATCACCTGGATGTACATCCGCATGATGGGCGGCGCCGGCCTCAAGCGTGCCTCGCAGTTGGCGATCCTCAATGCCAACTACATCTCGCGGCGCCTGGAAGAACACTATCCAGTGCTCTACACCGGCAGCAACGGTCTGGTGGCCCACGAATGCATCCTCGACCTGCGCCCATTGAAGGACAGCAGCGGCATCAGCGTCGACGACGTGGCCAAGCGCCTGATCGACTTCGGGTTCCATGCGCCGACCATGTCGTTCCCGGTGGCCGGCACCCTGATGATCGAGCCCACCGAGAGTGAGTCCAAGCAGGAACTGGATCGTTTCTGCGACGCGATGATCCGCATCCGCGAAGAAATCCGCGCAGTGGAAAGCGGCGCCCTGGACCCGGACGACAACCCGCTGAAAAACGCCCCGCACACCGCGGCGGAACTGGTGGGCGAATGGACCCACCCCTACAGCCGCGAACAGGCGGTGTACCCGGTGGCGTCCCTGGTGGAGGGCAAGTACTGGCCGCCGGTGGGCCGAGTCGACAACGTGTTCGGTGACCGCAACCTGGTGTGCGCCTGCCCATCCATCGAAAGCTATGCCTGAGAAGCAGTGGTGAGCTTCAAGCGGCAAGCGGCAAGTTAACAGCCGATCGGCTCTTTCTTGCTGCTTGCAGCTTGTGGCTTGCCGCTACTCTCAATAATAAGAAACCGGAGAACCCACATGTCCCTGAGCGTGTTCGACCTGTTCAAGATTGGCATTGGCCCCTCCAGCTCCCACACCGTTGGCCCGATGCGTGCCGCTGCGCGGTTCGTCGAAGGCCTGCGCCGTGACGGACTGCTGACGGGAATCACCTGCGTCAAGGTCGAGCTGTACGGCTCGCTCGGCGCCACCGGCAAGGGCCACGGCAGCGACAAGGCTGTCCTGCTGGGCCTGGAAGGTGAACACCCGGATACCGTTAATACCGAAAACATTGCCGCTCGCCTGCAGGAAATACGCAGCAGCGGACGCCTCAGCCTGCTCGGCGAACACTCCATCGTGTTCAATGAGAAAGAACACCTGGCGATGATCCGCAAACCCCTGCCTTATCACCCCAATGGCATGATCTTTCGTGCCTTGGATAACGCCGGCCTGCAGGTTCGCAGCCGCGAGTACTACTCCGTCGGTGGCGGTTTCGTCGTTGATGAAGACGCTGCCGGAGCCGACCGGATCGTTGAAGACACCACCCCCTTGACCTTCCCCTTCAGGAACGCCAAGGAACTGCTGCAGCATTGCAGCACCTACGGCCTGACCATCAGCCAGGTGATGCTGAGCAACGAAAGCGCCTGGCGCCCGGAAGCGCAAACCCGTGCAGGCTTGCTGAATATCTGGCAAGTGATGCAAGACTGCGTCGACGCCGGCTGTCGCAACGAAGGCATCCTGCCTGGAGGGCTCAAGGTCAAGCGCCGCGCCGCCGCCCTGCACCGGCAATTGTGCAAGCACCCGGAAGCGGCGCTGCGCGACGCTTTATCGGTGCTGGACTGGGTCAACCTCTATGCCCTGGCCGTCAACGAAGAAAACGCCAACGGCGGACGCGTGGTCACCGCTCCCACCAATGGCGCAGCCGGAATCATCCCCGCAGTGCTGCACTACTACATGCGCTTCATTCCTGGAGCCAGCGAGGACGGCGTGGTGCGCTTTCTCCTCACCGCTGCCGCGATCGGCATCCTGTACAAGGAAAACGCCTCGATCTCCGGCGCCGAGGTCGGCTGCCAGGGTGAGGTGGGCGTCGCCTGCTCGATGGCGGCCGGTGCCCTGTGCGAGGTACTCGGCGGTAGCGTGCAGCAGGTCGAGAACGCGGCGGAAATCGGCATGGAACACAACCTCGGACTGACCTGTGACCCGATTGGCGGCCTGGTGCAAGTGCCTTGCATCGAGCGCAACGCCATGGGTTCGGTCAAGGCCATCAACGCAGTGCGCATGGCACTGCGAGGAGACGGGCAGCATTTCGTTTCCCTCGACAAGGTCATTCGCACCATGCGCCAGACCGGCGCCGACATGAAAAGCAAATACAAGGAAACCGCCCGTGGCGGTTTGGCCGTGAACATTATCGAGTGCTGACGCGCCAATGGCGTAGCAGCCGATTTATCAGGAGTTGCCCATGTCCACCGAATCACTGTTGAAGACCCCACTGCACAGCTTGCACCTGGAACTGGGTGCACGCATGGTGCCCTTCGCCGGCTACGACATGCCGGTGCAGTACCCGCTGGGGGTGATGAAAGAGCATCAGCACACCCGTGAGCAGGCCGGCCTGTTCGACGTATCCCACATGGGTCAGATCCGCCTGAGCGGCGCCCAGGCCGCCAAGGCCCTGGAAACCCTGGTGCCGGTAGACATCATCGACCTGCCCGTGGGCATGCAACGCTATGCGATGTTCACCAACGAGCAAGGCGGCATCCTCGACGACCTGATGGTCGCCAACCTGGGTGACGACCAACTGTTCCTGGTGGTCAATGCCGCCTGTAAAGACCAGGACTTGGCCCACTTGCGCCAGCACATCGGCACCCAGTGCGACATTCAGCCGCTGTTCGAAGAGCGCGCCCTGCTGGCCCTGCAAGGCCCGGCCGCCGTCACTGTATTGGCGCGCCTGGCACCAGAAGTGGCGCAGATGACCTTCATGCAATTCAAGCCTGTGACCGTGCTGGGAGCGGAGTGCTTTGTCAGCCGTTCGGGCTACACCGGTGAAGACGGTTTCGAAATCTCGATCCCGGCTGCCGAGGCAGAACGCCTCGCCCGTGCTCTGCTGGCTGAACCGGAGGTGGCAGCCATTGGCCTTGGGGCCCGTGACTCCCTGCGCCTGGAAGCCGGCCTGTGCCTCTATGGCCACGACATGAACAGTGACACCACGCCGATCCAGGCCAGCCTGCTGTGGGCCATTTCCAAAGTACGCCGCGCCGACGGTGCTCGTGCGGGTGGCTTTCCCGGGGCCGAAGTGATCTTCGCCCAGCAGCAAGCCGGCGTCAGCCGCAAGCGCGTCGGCCTGCTGCCCCAGGAACGCACACCGGTACGGGAAGGAGCAGAGATCGTCGACGCCGAAGGCAAGGTTATCGGCAACGTGTGCAGCGGCGGTTTTGGCCCGACCCTGGGCGGCCCGTTGGCCATGGGCTACCTCGATATCGAGCACTGCGCACTCGACACACCAGTTTCAGCAATAGTTCGTGGGAAAAAGGTGCCAATGCTTGTAAGCAAAATGCCATTCGTCCCACAACGCTATTACCGCGGCTGAGGGACTGTTTCTATAAGTAACGCGGTTGCGTTAAAAGTGCACTAATCTGTAACGCAACCGCCATAAAACAGTGCACATCTTCGATACTGAACTTCACTTATAACATCCGAAAACAATTGAACGACTCTATCGAATAAGCCCTGAACGCTAGTTCCGCCAAACCTTGGCAAGCGGCGTAATACCGGGGGTTCGCAGGGCTTGTTTTTTCTCCCGTAGTTGGCGTAGAGTTTCCCCACTGTGTTTGCATGGGTCGCTTGGAATCGTGACCTGGGCAGTAGCCAACAAGTTTGCTACAACCCGTTCGACGCCTCTTACTTTCCTGCAACCCAGCCCAGTACTCTTTCACGAGGAAGAGACTGTCATTAATTTTTTAGCGTCAAAGGAAATAAGAAATGTCCCAACGTCAGAGCGGTACCGTCAAGTGGTTTAACGACGAGAAAGGTTTTGGTTTTATCACTCCAGAAAGCGGTCCGGATCTGTTCGTACACTTCCGCGCCATTCAGGGCAACGGCTTCAAGAGCCTGAAAGAAGGCCAAAAAGTGACCTTCATCGCTGTGCAAGGCCAGAAAGGCATGCAGGCTGACGAAGTACAAGCAGAAGCCTAATCGTCTGTAACGAAAAAGCCCCTGATGCTGACATCAGGGGCTTTTTTGTGCGCGCAATTCCGTAAAATGGCTTTCTTTTCCAGTCGAGAGCCTGCCATGTCGAAACATCTGCTAAGCCCCCAAGGCGAGTTTCCCGCCGCCACCCTGGGTCGTCGCCTGGCAGCGATGTTCTATGATTTCCTGCTGTGCGTTGCCCTGCTGATCGTTACGGGAGGCATCTACAAGCTGATCCAGATGCAGATCATCGGCGAGGCCCGGATGCGCACCCTGACCGAAGCCGGGGCCCTGGACGGTGATCCGCTGTACTCCACGGTACTGCTGTTCGTGCTATTTGGCTTCTTCGCCAAATTCTGGACTCATACCGGCCAGACCCTGGGCATGCAAGTCTGGGGCATTCGCGTGCAGAACGCCGATGGCAGCCGCATCAGCCTGTGGCAGGCGCTGTTGCGCTTCATGGTCTCGATCGCTTCCTGGCTGTGCGCCGGCCTGGGTTTCTTCTGGGTGCTGGTGGACAAGCAGAAACGCAGCTGGCACGACATCTACTCCAATACCCAACTGGTGCGCATTCCCAAGCGGAAGAAGTAATACACGCCCATAAAAAACGCCCCGACAGATCGGGGCGTTTTTTATGGGCCGGAAAACAATCGGTCAGGCGTTGCCGGCAAGCTTCATGCGCGCGGCCTGAGTGAAATCCAGCATGCGCTTGAGAGGACGAATCGCATTGGGAATCAAGGCCGGGTCGACACTGATCTCGCCGCTCCCCGTCCTCAGGCACTCCAGGGTACGCTCCAGGGTGTTCATGGCCATCCACGGGCAATGGGCGCAACTACGGCACGCCGCACCGTTACCGGCCGTAGGCGCTTCGATGAAGACCTTGTCCGGACACAACTGCTGCATCTTGTAGAAAATGCCGCGATCGGTGGCGACGATGAAGGTCTTGTTCGGCAGCCGTTGCGCGGCAGCGATCAACTGACTGGTGGAACCCACCGCGTCGGCCAACTCGATCACCGAGCTGGGGGACTCCGGATGCACCAGGATGGCGGCATCCGGGTAAAGCGCCTTCATGTCTTCCAACTGCTTGGACTTGAATTCCTCGTGGACGATGCAAGCACCATCCCAGAGCAGCATGTCGGCACCGGTCTGGCGCTGGATATAGGTGCCCAGGTGCTTGTCCGGGCCCCAGATGATCGTCTCGCCGTTATCCATCAGGCTTTCGACGATCTCCAGGGCGCAGCTTGAGGTCACCACCCAGTCGGCACGAGCCTTGACCGCCGCCGAAGTGTTGGCATACACCACCACGGTGCGCTCCGGATGCTGGTCGCAGAAGGCCGAGAACTCCTCCACCGGGCACCCAAGGTCCAGGGAACAGGTGGCCTCCAGCGTTGGCATCAGCACACGTTTTTCCGGATTGAGGATTTTCGCCGTCTCGCCCATGAAGCGAACACCGGCGACCACTACGGTCTTGGCCGGATGGGCATTGCCGAAGCGGGCCATTTCCAGGGAGTCGGAGACACAACCGCCGGTTTCCTCGGCCAGGGCCTGAATCACCGGATCGCAATAGAAATGCGCAACCAGCACCGCGTCCTGAGCCTTGAGCTCGGCAGCAATGGCAGCACGAAGATGGGCCTCTTGCGCAGCGCTCAAAGGCTTGGGCTGCTTGGCATCGAGGTGGGCTTGGACCAGAAGGCGTTCAGAAATTTGCGTCATGTTCGCAAGACCTGCAGGCGCTTAGGCGCGAAAGTCGAGTATACCACCGGCTCCGGACCGCTTAAGGGCCCCGCCGGGAGAGTGAGTTCATCAGGTACGGACAACATTGGAGCCGCGCAAGGCTACAGAATATCCAGGGTATTCAAAAGCCTATTCTGTCCAACAACCGCGCCCTGCCCCGCCGGCGCAACCTGCACCCGGGCAAAAGCCACTGACACGCACAACCCGCATTTGGCCCGCTGGTCGGCGGAATCCAACCTGACCCGGCCGGCATGCCGATCGGTAATCGCCTTGACGATGGCAAGTCTCAGCCCGTAGCCCACTTCATCGCTGCCCGGCCGGCGCTGGAAAGGATCGAACACCCGCTCGCGCTCGGCCAAGGCAATACCCGTCTCCGAGTCGCGGACCTGCAGCAGGATCTCGTCCTGCACCTGGGCCACAGACAGGTCCACCTGCCCTGCTGGAGGGGTATATGCCCACCAGGTTTTCACCAGGGTCAGTAGGTCTTCCTGGATGATCCGGAAGGCCAGCGTCACCTGCGGAACCTTGTTCAGCCAATCGGTCTTGCTCAGCGGCTGTATCGGATGCCTCTCCATAGCTGCGCGAGTATTGGCGCAAGGCAGAGGCTACTAGGGAAAACTTGGCTGGAACCGAGGGCACCTCGAACGGGCCAGCGTCGATCACCAGGCAATGCGCTGCAAGGCCCCCGGGTTCAGCAGCCAGGTGAGCACATCAGGGCTGTTGATCACCGAGCCATGGTGGCGCTGCTCATCCCGCCAGTAGCGATTGTCCTGACTCGGATCAAGCCCCAGGCCCGGGGCCAGCCCCTCGGTGCTGCGCCCGGCGGACAGCAGCACATCCACCGCGACGCCCTTAAGCGGCACGGCCTGCCATTGAGACAGCTGCAGGATGTTGCCATGCACGCACTCGCGACTGACCAATTGCGCGTCCACCAGATCATCGACATAGGCGTACTGCGGATCGGCCGCCAGGCGCCGGGCAATGGCGTCAGGGGCCAGCCCTCGCAGCTCGGCCAACAGTGGCGGGTCCACCAGCAGCAGCGGCCTGCCGGGCGCCGTGCTCCGGGCCACGCAACAGGCCGCCACATAGGCGCCGAAGGAGTAACCGAGCACCGCATCCAGCGCCGTCAGGTCATGCTCTTCGGCGATCTGCCGGGCCAGGGCCTCGACACTGGAATAGGGCCAGTAGTCGCTGTAGTTGACCTGTACCAGCGACGCTTGCCCTTTGAGCGCCCGACCCAGGGCGGAAAAACAGATCGGATGGCCGACAAAGTCGGGAAAGCAGATCAGCTTCATTGACGTTGCCCCGCCGCGACAAAGGATTCGAGAAAAGCCCGGGCCCGCGGCTCGGGCAGATAGCTGTTGAGCAGTACTTCGCAACCCTGGGCCGACTTGATCACTGTCAGGTCGAGCAGGGTCTTGGGCCACTCGGTGACCGGGTTGGCGACCCGCGTTTGCAGCCACTGGGCATCACTGGCCGGCAGTTCGACGAAGTTGCACAGGAACGCCGGGGCAAAGCCGTACAAGCCCAGTGCCGCGAGTATTTCCTCATAGCCCAGGGCCGCCCGGGCCAATTTGGTATTCAGGTAATCCATGCCGGCCTGAGGCTCGCCGCCTTCGGCAAAGCGCCCGGGAGTCAGCGGCACAGGCACCGTGTAGCTGGAGAACCCGCTGATCACCGAACGCTCGGCCCAGGCGAACAGCAGATTGACGATCGGAGCCTCTATCCCCAGGCCCTCGGCGCAGCCCTGGCGGAAGGCCTGCAACAGGTGGAACAGACGCTGCGGCGAGGCCAGCTTCAACGGGTTCATGGCCAGTGCCGCCCGAAACTGCACCACCTGGGCTGTGGCCGTCGGCGCCGGGATATCGGCCAGCGGTGCGTACTCCTCGGCCTCCTGCTCCCAGGCCTCGGTACCGGCATCGGCCAGACGCTCATATGCCTCGGCCTGCATCAGGTTGTTGCCAACAAAGGAGAAGTCCGCCACCGCAGGCGAATGCGAATCCAGCGCCAACTGCTCCACGCTGCGCAGCAGGCTCAACTGGCCGACATGGTTGCCAAGGATGTGATGCAGCCACAGCCCCAGGTGCAGGGTGCCGTCGATGCGCACCTTGAACAGGCTGCACAGGTCCTGCTCGAACAGCGACAGCGGCCGCTGCAGGAAATGCTCCACGCAGGCCTGCTGGGTGGGAAACTCCACGACCTCCTCCAGCCACAGGCGCGCCGGCGGCTCGGGCGCCAGGTCAAAACAGTACTCACCCTCGACCCGTGCCACCCGACAGCCCGCCAGCGGATAGCGCTGCTTCAAACCTCGGGCCAGCGCCTCCAGGTCCAGCCCGGCGGCCGGCAACTGCTCGGGCCGGAACAGGTAGAGCACGTTGTTGGCCCGCAGATCCTTGCTGAACAGTTCGGCATACACCATCGACAACTGGCTCTTGTTCAAGCCGATCCAGCGACTGTCGCCGGCCCCCGACAACGCCCCGGAACCGCTGCGCAAAGCTTCCTCGGCCTGGTGCGCGGAGGTGGCGCGGACCACGGCAAAACGCCCCAGGTGAGTGTTGATGCAAAAGCCTGCCTGGGCTGTGGCCAGGGACTGCTGCTGCGTCGCCATCACGTGGTACTCCTCGGCACCGTTTTCCAGCAGGGATGCCAGGCCGGGCTGGGCCTGCAGCCAGTCCAGCAACTGGCCCAGGGTGGCCATGCGGTAGAACTGCTCCAGGTCCAGGCCCTCCCAGCCCAGGTGCCGGTTCACCATGCCCACCAGCTTGATCGCCCCCAGGGAGTTGCCGCCGTTGTCGAAGAAACTGCGCTGCAGGTCATGAACCAACACGCCAAAACGCGCGAGAAAACGCCCTGCCGGCGAGTCATCGGTTTGCGCGGCCGGCTGCCCGTGGCACAGCCGCTGCTTCAGCTCGGCAATATCCAGCTTGCCGGACGCCCGCAACGGAAAGCGCTCAATCTCGACAAAACGCTGCGGCACCATGAACGGCGGCAGGCCTTGCCGGCCATATTCGGCCAGCGCCCGGGGCTCGACCCCGGGCGCCTTGAGGTACACCAGCAGCAACTGCGCCTCGGTTCCCTGGTCATCCAGCAGCACGGCACAATCGAGCATCCCCGGGTACCGCTTGAAGGCGGCGGCGACCTCGGTCAGGGACAGGCGCTGGCCACGCAGCTTGATCTGGTCATCGCTGCGACCATGAAAGTGATAGAGCCCCTGGCCATCCCGGGAAACCAGGTCGCCACTGCGGTAGCAACGCAGTGTCTGGCCCTGCCACGGCAGGTCGATGAAGCGCTCCCGGGTCAGCTCGGCATCCCCGAGATAACCCGGGGACAGGCCGCCCCCGGCGATCAGCAACTCGCCGGGCTCATCCACCTCGCACGGCTGCCCATCGGCGCGCACCAGCAACAGAGTGGCATCGTCCACGGCCTGGCCGATGGGGATCTCCCGGCGGCTGTCGAAGTCCCGGGGAATGGCATAGACACAGGTGCCCATGGTGTTTTCCGTGGGGCCATAGCCGTTGTAGAGCACCAGCCCTTCGGAGGCGGCATAGGCCTGGCGGATATGCCCCGCGGACAGCACCTCGCCGCCGACCATCAGCCGCCTGACGCCCCGCAGCCAGTCACGATCGATGTCGATGAAGGTATTGAACAGGGTCGAGGTCAGCCACAGGCTGTCGACCCCGACGTCATGGATGTAACGACGCAGGTGCTCAAGGGTCAGCGGGCCTGGAACATGGATATGCAACTCGCCGCCATTGAGCAGCGCGGTCCAGATCTCGAACTGCGAGGCATCGAAGGTCAGGTTCGAGGCGTACAGCATGCGAAAGCCCGGCTGCAGCGCAAAGTGGCGCGGGCGATCGCAAAAGCCCAACACCCCGCGATGGGTGCAGGGAATGATCTTCGGCGCGCCGGTGGTGCCACTGGAAAAGTTCACGTACACCGGCTCGGCACCGGTCAGCTGCGGCCAGCACGGCACCTCGTCGGTTGGCGCCAGCAACTCGTCCAGCGCCAGGTACCCCGGGCCGCCCGCAGCTTCCTGGGTGACCCGCCAATGCACACCACTGCGCTCACAGACCGACTGGTTCCACTGGGGCGGGTTGCCAGGGTCCAGATAGCAGTACGAAAGGCCGGCCCGGACCATGCCCACCAGCAGCACCAATTGCTCGATCGAGCGCTGCACTTGCAGGCCCAGGGTGCTGCCGGGCTTCAGGCCAAGGCCCAGCAAACGCGCCGCCACCTCGGCCGAGCGCAGCTCCAGTTCCCGGTAGCTGAGCACTACGCCGTTGCAGCTCAGCGCGGTCTGGGTGGCGTGCCGGGCGAAAACTTCATCCAGGCGCGAAGCAATAGATAGATGACCCATGCCGTCACTCTTCCCTGTGCTTGATCAGGTTGATTCCAGGGGCGAAGAACCCCGCGCAGTTGTAGTGCTGCAAGGCTTGATCCGGGTCCATTTCGACCCGCTGCAAATGCTCCAGCCATTGCCTGGCGACCACCAGGTAATCGAGGCAACGAGCGATGTTGCGTTCCACGGTGGCCTCCCCCGCCGGGCACTGCACGCTCTTGAGCCCATGATGGTAGGCATCGTCGCGGTAACCGTTGCCGCAGCGGGACACGTTGACGATGTCGATGTTGCCCATCTGCGGCGACAGCTCCAGGGTCAGGCTGACCCGCCCGACATTCACCAGCCGCGAACGGCCAAGTCCGTTGCCCTCGGGGCTGAGCAAGGCCAGCAGCCGCGGGAACAAGGCACTGATATCCGCGTCGATGCACAGGAAGATCCGGGTGAATTGCCCGGCCATCGCCCCCGGCTCGGCCATAAGGTCGAGCACCTGCACCGGCAGGCCCGGATCGATGGCGGCGGGGTTGAGGTCGGCGACCCAGATCTGCGCGTCATGACAGGCCGCCACCAGGCTCAGCATCTTGCCCACCAGGCCCATGCCCACCACCAGAATCCGCTCCTCCGCCTGCAATTGCCCACGGTCCACCGCATGCACCGCGGTAGCGCCCAAGGTGGCGAGAATCGCCTGGTCCTGGGTCAGCGTCTGCGGCACCTTGCACACTAGGCGCTGGGGCACCTGGATCCAGTTGGAATGGGTGGCGATCTTCCAGCCCATGGCCACCACCCGGTCCCCCGGCTGCACGCCTGCCACCTCGGCCCCTACGGCGTGAACCACCCCGGCCGCGCAGTAACCCAGGGGCAGGTGTTCACCGGTCTCGCGAACCTGCTGCAGGTAGTGACGTTCGGTGCCCGGGCTGACCATGGAATAGTCCACCGCCACCCGCACTTCAGTGGCCGCCAGTGCGGCCAGCGGTTCATGCACGGCAATCACCCCATCGCTGCCACAGGCGGTCAGTGTGTATCGGCTGTTGGTCATCAGGCCTCCCGTCCGGTCAGGCGATCCAGGCACTGGGCAAACCCTGGAAATGAAGTCTGGTAGCAATGCCCTTCGAGGATCGTGGCCTTGAGCCCGTGGGCCAGCAACAGGACGTGGGCGGTCATCGACAGGCGATGGTCGCCAAAGGTCGGGATGGCACCCTCCACCTGCGGCGTCTGCCCGCCGGTCACGTGCACGTCGTAGCCCTCGACCTGGTAGTCCAGGCCCAGGGCATTGAGCATGCTGCGGGTGGCGGCGATCCGGTCCGACTCCTTGAAGGTCAGCTCATAAAGGTCACTGAAGGTCGCGCTGCCGGGCAGCACGCAACTGATGGCCAGGGCCAGCGGCACCTCGTCGATCATCGCGTGGAACTGGTGCTTGTCGCGCAAGTCGTGGGCCCGGGGCTGGCCGCCACCGCGCAGCAGCAAGCGCCCCACCGGTTCGCCATGGCGAATGCTGTCCACCTCCAGGGTCAGGTTGAAACCGCAGGCCAGCAACCAGTTGAAGAAGCCCAGGCGCGTCGGGTTCAGGCACACATTGTCGAAGCTCAGGCGCTGCTGCTCCTGGTGGCGGTTGCACAGCAGGAACAGCGCCGCAGGATAGGCAATGGCCGAGGGGTCGCGAGGGATGCTGATCTCCTCAGGAATCGCGCAGTCCCGGGGCTGGTAGTGGATCTGCAACTGCTCGTCCTGCAGCCGGTCACCAAAACTGTTGATGATGCGCTGGGTGTGATCCCGGGCCACCACCGGGTAGCGGATCGACATCGGCTTGCGCGCCGCCACCCCGGCAAACAGCAAGGTGCTGATGGCCTGGGCGCTGCCGATGTGGATCTGTGCCGCGCCGCCGCGGAACGCAGCCTGATGAATGCGGATCGGTAGCGCGCCCGGGCGCCCCAGGTATTCCAGGTGGGCGCCCATCTGGTTCAAGGGCTCGACGATCCAGTCGAAGGGGCGATTGCGCAGGGTTTCGTCGCCATCGACGATGCACGGCACATCGAGCCCCACCAGCATCCCGATCAACAGCCGCGCCGCCGCACTGGACGGGCCCAGGTCGACCCGCCGCTCATGGGTTGCCTGGGCGAACTCACCGCTGATCTCCAGGGTTTCCGGCGCCTGCCCCGGCGTCACCTCAAGCCCCAACTGCTGCAGGGCATCGAGCAACAGGGTCACGGCCTTGCCCCGGTTCAGGTCCCGCAGGCGCACCGGGTGCCGAGCCAGGGCGGCAAACAGGATCATCCGATGGCTGATGGACTTGTCCGACGGCAGGTAGCCGTCGATGTTGGCCCAGACCTGTTGTTCACGGTCCAGGGTGAAATCGATGGGCCGGTCCGGGTAATCGATCATGGGCTACTCCTGTATTTGGCGGGGTTGATCAGTTCGGCGTCGTCCACCAGCGCTTCGTCCTCGAAGTGGTCGCCCACGCCGGGGCCAGCGGGCAACACCAGCGGCTGGGTTTCGTAGAAGCGTCGGCGGTTCTTCTTGCGTTCAAGGCCGAGGTTGAAGCCACCCAGGTCGACCTCCCAGCTTTCCAGACGGCCGTGGGCGATGGCGCTGTCCACCAGGGCCTGGCCCCTTTCGGTACGGATCAGCGCGCGGCCGTGTTTCTGTTCCTCGGAACCGTTGAGGCTGGCTTCGAAGATGTTGGGGTCGCCGTCACACACGCTGACGTCGGCCAACCCGCTCATCCAGTCACCGCAGCTGAGGCAGCGAAAGGTCTTGTTGTCCTTGAGCTTGCCGAGAATCTCCCAGAAATCGATGCCGAAGGTCTGGCTGTCCAGCAGGGTGACTTGCAGCCGCCCGGGGTAATCGCCTTCGCGGTACTTGATGTCGCTGACCTGCTGCGGGTCCTGCCCCAGCACGTCAGTGATGATGCTGCGGGTGCCGGCCGGCAAGGTGTTGGAGGAACAGGCGGTCTCGATCACGCAGACGATCTGGCTGCGAGCCCAACGGCCGATGGCAGTATCCCGGCGTTGCAACTTGCGGATCGCCTGGACATGGCAGGCAAGCCCCACCAGGGCGATGCGCGCCTCCGGCTGCTGTTCGTAGCATTCGCGCAGGGCATTCAGGTAAGGCGCCAACTGGTAGGTGGACTGGGCATTGTTGATGATCGCCGCCGCGGCGCTGCCCAACTGCGGGGCGCTGCGCCAGCCCTGCTCGGGGTGACGGCCCATGGTCAGGGTCAGGTCCACGTCAAAGTGTTCCCGGGCGGCGAGCAGCAAGGTGGTAGCGGTGCCGCCACTGGCCGAACGCCGGACTATCTGCGGGTCGGTGGAACGTGCACCGATGGCCTGGCGGCTGATCCCCAGCCAGCGCTCATCGGCGCGGCGGGTACGGCCGAACAGTTCCAGCTCGGCGCGATCGGTGTCCGGTTGCAGCCCCGGGCACACCGCCAGGCACTCGCTGCAGCTTTCACAGCTGTCGCCGATGCCTTCCAGCAGGGGCACCACCCGCTCCGGGTCGAAGCTGATCACCTGCGGCGGGCACACCAGGGCGCAGGCGCCGCAACCGGCGCACAGGTTCTGATCGAGCACCGTTAGTTTCAATAGCATCCCTGTCATCTTGGATAAGCCTCGTGTGCCGTTTTCCGGGTGCAGCCGGCCGCGCCCCCGTGAACCGGGGACGGGCAAGATCTGCAGTGCTGAAGTGGCCGCTGACGGTCAGCTCAAAGCGGACGTTCCATCTTGATGATCTCGATGGACACCGGGCTGTTGCCGCGGCTGAAGGTGCCCTCACCGATCTTCTGGAAACCGTGGTAGGCGTAGAAGCCTTCGGCTGTCAGGGTTGCTTCCAGGTAGGCAGAGCTGGCACCGCTGGCACGCAGACGGGCCAGCGCCACCTCCAGCAGACGGCTGCCGAGGCCGCGCCTGGCAACGTCGCCACGAATGAACAGCTTGCTGACCTCATTGCCGTCGAGCTCGACGAAACCCTCAATCCGCTCACCCTCGGCCAGCCACAGCGAGCCCTTTTCCACGGCCTCCCGGTAGGTTTCCGGGGAGCGTCCATCGAGCCACATGCGGATCTGCTGATCGCTGTATTCAGAGGTGCACAGGCGCTCTACCGAGTTGCGGTGGGCCTCGAAAATACCGATCAGATCGTCCGTGGTTGCCTGGCGTATCCGTACATTGCTCATTCAGCTGAACTCCACTTTCTTGGGGGCGGGGTGGTAGCGAAACTTGAAGTTGATCAGGCTGCCCAGCATCACCAGGGCACTGCCGAGCATCAGGTGCAGGCTCAGCGGGGTCTCCCCCAGCCACACCGACAGGTAACTGGCGCCGATGGGGTACAGCACGCCGACATAGCCGGCGTTCTCGGCGCCCATGCGCTTGATCAGGTCGATGAACAGCACGAACACCAGCGCCGAGCACACCACCCCCAGATACAGCAGGATGCCGAGGTCGGCCAGGGTGCCGGGCAGCTGCAGGCCATGGCCGCCCAGCAGCAGGCTGACGGCGTACAGCGCGCAGGCCCAGCCGGCCGCCACCCTGTTGATGTGCAAGGTGCCGAGCTGGCAGGTCTTCTGGATGTGTTCCGAAAGCACCGAGCCGATGGCCACCGCCAGAAAGGAGCTCAGCCCCAGGGCCACGCCGGCCAGCGACAGCGGCCGCCCCGGGTCGCCGAGCATGAACAGCCCCAGCCCGGCAATGCTCACCAGCGCGCCGAGCAGGTTGTGCAGGGCAACCGGCACATGCAGGAACAGGCGCTTGATGCCGATGATGTAGAAAATCACGAAGGCACTGAGGCAGGCCATCTGCGCACTGCCCAGGTAGGCGGTGGCCAGGTAGGCCAGGCCGATGCCGGCATAGAAGTACACCGCCCCCACCCCGGCCATCAGCAGGTAGGCCTTGCGGGTCACCGGCTGCCGGGGGCCGGCGAACAGCCGCTGCCACAGCCACAGCACCCCGTAGGCAATGAGGAAGCGCAGCATCAGCGAAGAGCCGACGTCGCTGTGTTCCACCTGCAGCGAGATGGCGATCCAGTTGGTGGACCAGATCAGCAGGCAGCCGAGGAAAATCAGCACGGCGACCAGTGAACGGGGTTTCTTGTTGTTATCGGGTATGGCGTTCATGGCGGTTTCTCTAGCTCAAGGTGGCGGTGATCCCAGTCAGCAGCGACTCCAGGCGTTCGTCGCCGAAGACCTGTGGGTCATAGTCGATTTTCAGCAGCAACTCGCCCGCGGCCAGGTAGCCGGTGAACTCCAGGTGATGGCTGGGGCTGCCCTGCATCAATTGCAGGCTCAAGGGATGCACGCTGACCCGGGCCCCGGGCGGGTTCTCCACGGCCCCGAGGAAGTTGTAGCTGTAGCCGCAATCGAACTGCCCCTTGAGTCGCTCGGCGTCGGGTGTGGCGAAATAGCGGTTGCCGAAACTGTGGGCGATGCCCTGGCTGGCGTGCTGGCCGGCCTTGATCGCCCTGGCGATCTGCTGCAGGTCCAGGCTGGCCACCTGCAGCACCAGGGGGTAGATCACCGTCAGCCAGCCAAACACGCTGTTGAGCTCGGCGCCGCTCTTGTCCAGGGCCCGGCCGTGGTCCAGCAAATGGACTTTCTGGAACGGGTTGTCATCGCCCTGGCTCATGGTGCGCAGGATGGCCGCCAGCAGCAATTGACTGGTCTCGGCCACGCCCTGGGCCCACTGCGGCAAGTCGCGGACCTGCCCCAGGGACAGCTCGGCACGCCGAAAGGCCTCACGCCGGGGAAACTCGGGGTGCTGCTCGGTCAACGGCGCGCAGCGGCTCCAGGGCAGCGCCTCCCAGAACCCCTCATGGGCGGCAGCGGCATGCTCGCGCTGGTAGGTTTGCTGCCACTCTGCGAACGCCGTCGGCCGGGGCCAGCGCTGCATGCACTCCAGGCCCTGCCCCAGGCACTCGTCCAGCTCGGACACCAGCAGCATCCAGGAGTAGCGATCGACCTGGAACTGGTGCCCGGCAATGATCAGGTGGTGACCAGCGGCGTCCTGTTGCTGGCTGAAACAGAAAAGTTGCCCCTGGCTCAGGGAGATTGCTGCGCAGGTCCGCTGCACCGCTTGCTGCAGATCCATCGTGGCCGGCTGCAGCCCTAGATCCTGCACGCCCGCCTCGATGAAGTGATGGCTGAAGATCGCCCGCAGCGCCTGGCTGACTCGCTGCGGCTCCTGGCCGCTGGCTACATCCAGCACCAGTGCCTGATTCCAGTGATCCAGGTCGCTGATACCACGGCTCAGCAGGAAGCGTCGATTGGGCAGGCCATCGACCTGTGGCCGGGAAACTCCGGGGCGGGCCTTGGCCGCCGCGGCGTGCACCTGCAATTGCCCCAGAGTCTCATCCGACAGCAGCGCTTCCAGGTCCAGCACCAGGCCCTTTCTCTTCAGCGTGGCGACCACTTGCAAGGCTCGCAGCGAGTCACCGCCATTATCGATAAAGCTCTTGGCCGGGTCGGGGCTCTGCCCGCCAAGCACCTGACCGATGGCTTGCCAGAAAGGCGTCGGGGCGGCCTGTGCCGGCTCCACTGCCACCATGGCACTGGCGGCCAGTTGCGCCAGCGCCTGCCGGTCGATCTTGTTGTTGCGGTTCAGGGCAAAACGCTCCACCAGCAGAAAACGCGCCGGCACTCGATGCGCCGGCAGTGCGGCCCTGGCGGCCTGACGCAGCAGGTCTTCGCCAAGGCTGGCGTCACCGGCAATGACAAAGGCCACCAGGGCCACGTTGTCACCCGCCTGATGGGCGATCACGCAGGCTTCCTGCACCTGGGACAGGGCCTTGAGCTCCGATTCCACCTGCACCAGGCTGACCTTCTGCCCGTTGATCTTGACGATGGAGTCCTTGCGTCCCAGCAGGCGTATGGCGCCATCGGGCTGGCGGCACGCCAAGTCGCCCGTGGCATAGCACTGGCGCTGCGGGTCCAGGGGGCTGGGCTGGGTCAGCTCGACGATCTGTCCGCTGGCCGGGTCCAGGCGCCGAGCAACCATGGCGGAATAGAGCAGCAGTTCACCCACCCCTTCACCGTAGGGCTGCCCGGGCTCCTGGGCAATCTCCAGGGTCACACCCTCCACCGGCCGATCCAGGGCCCAGGTCGGGTCCTGCAGCTTCTGCCCCTGGTCGATGCGGGCGTAGAGCGCGGTGGTGCACTCGGTCGGCCCGTAGGCGTTGAACAGCTGCGAGCCTGGGGCAAAGGCGTGGTTGAAGCGCCGAATGTCCGAGGGGTGGATGATCTCGCCGCCGATCACCAGTTGCTTGGGCTCGGCATAGGTGGGGCTGGCGTCGCTGTAGAAGGCCCGCAGATACGGCACGGTCATGTGCAGCACATCGATGTCATGTTCGGCGATCAGCGCCTCGACCGCGGCGAAGTCATGCTCCCGGGGATTGAGGCTGCACAAGGTAGCGCCGGTCTTCAGGCTGGCGAAGAGGTCCATCAGGCCGGCGTCCCAGCCCGCGGAAGCCAGTTGCAGCACGCGCTGCCCGGGGCCGATACCGACATAGCCGATGTAGTTGTCGATGTGCCGGCCCAGGGCCTCGATGCGCTGGACTATGGCCTTGGGCTCGCCGGTAGAGCCGCTGGTGAAGATCACGTAGTCCTGGCATCGCAGCGGGTATTCGCGGCCGGGGGCTACGGGCCGGGGTTGCAGCTGCAGCAGGTCGAGCACCGGCAAGGAGCTGGTCAGCTGCGCTCCGGGCCGGGTTGTGCCATTGAGGATCAGGTTCACGCCCAGGTGCTGGAGCACCGGCATCAGCTCGTCGAGGTTGCTCGCCGGGTCGATGAACACCACTCGCCGGGCAGCGGACAAGGCCGCGATCAACGCCGCATACATGGCCCGGCCGTGGCTGGCATACAGCGCCACCACCGGCTCCGGCAGCCTTTCCAGCTCGACGCTGAACGCCTCGCGCAGTTGGTCGAGCTCGGCAAAACCAAGGCGGCCCTGGACATCGATGATTCCTGCAACTGCAACATCGGTACCCGCCATGCGGGTAAAAGCCTGCAACATGATATCCCTGCCTTGTTGTTATTAGAGGGAGCGGCAAACGCCCTGCAGCGTCTGTATGAATGCCTGGATTTCCTGCTGGGACATGCACAGTGGCGGGGTCAGCTTGACCGTCGCCGGGTTACGCCCGCCGGTGCGCACGATCACCCCGTGCTCCAGCAAGCGGTTGCGCAGGGCCAGCACATCACCGCCCTTGCCAGTGCCCTCGAAATCGAAGGCCAGCATCATGCCGCGACCGCGCACATTGGCCACCCGCGAGTCCTCCTCCCCGAAGCTTTCGAGGGCCTGGCGCAGATAGCCACCGTTGCTCGCCGCCCACTGCCAGGGTTGTTCCTGGTGGTAGATATCCAGCACCTTGGAGGCCACGGCGCAGGCCAGCGGCATCAGGGTGAAAGTGGAGGAATGCTCGGCATAACCCAGGCAGTCCACCAGTTCCGGGCGACCCACCACTGCGGAAATCGGCAAGCCGTTGCCCAGGGCCTTGCCCAGGACCAGCAGGTCCGGCAGCAGCTGCGGGTTGCTGAAAAACGGTGTGCCAGTGCGGCCGAAACCGGTGTAGATCTCATCGAAGATGGTGATCACGCCGAACCTCTTGCCCAGTTCGACAATCGCTTCGAGCAGCGCCAGGGGCACCGGGTACATGCCCTCCGCGGCCTGGATCGGCTCGATGATCAGCGCCGCCGGCAAGCGATTGGCCTGCTGCGCCTGTTGCAGGTGCTCGGCCAGTTGCTCGCGCCAGAGGGTGGCGCGGGCCGGGTCCTGATCGGCGGCGTAATCCAGGGCCAGAGCGGTCAGTTGCAGGTTGTCACCGGCCAGGTGCTTGCGAAAGCCGCTGTTGGAGGTCACCGACAAGGCGCCCTGGGTCTTGCCATGGAAGGAGTTGTGGAAATACACCACGCCCTGGCGTCCGGTTGCGGCACGGGCGATTTTCAGCGCCACCTCGATCGCCTCGGCACCGGTGACCGCGGCAAACACCGAAGCCTGCGCATAGGGCACCAGCCCCGCCAGCTTGGCCACCACCTCATGGCGCTGCGGGTTGTCGATGTTCCAACCGGTATGGATCAGCAGTTCGGATTGACGCTTGAGGACTTCGACCAGGTCATCGCGCTGATAACCCAGGTTGGCGGCACCGCTGCCACCGGACATGTCGAGAAAGGATTTGCCCTGCTCATCGTAGAGAAAGCATCCCTTGCCACGAATGACGGAAGGGCTGGAGGGGGCACTGCGCCTAACGGATATTGCAACTGCTTCTGTGAACATCCTGTCACCTTGAGTAAGCCGGGCTTGTGACTCACGCACAGACTCAGGGACAGATTCGTACAGGCAGGGCAAAGCCCTGCTGACTGCGAAGTTACCGACCCTGGTATGTGTTCTCCTTGCCAGGGACGCAACCCCTGTTTGCAATGGCGGCAAGATTTACGCGGGAGGCATTTGCACTGTCAACGAGACCCGCACTTATTCTGAATTTAAAGCGATAACCCCTGAGAAAAAGAGGGAATTCAGATAAAGCCCCTGAATTTATCAAGGTTTTTAGAGAGGAGTCCGGCTACCGGCAAAAGGCCAGCCTCTGTAGAAGAGTTGATATTTGAGCAGTGAAAGGAAGACAAGCTGAGCAGCTGAGTGGCGAGATCAGGTTTTTTGCAAGGCAAAAAAAAACCCGGAAATCCTCACTTTCGTGGGCCTTCCGGATTTTCTAAACCGCCAAATATGGTGGGTCGTGTGGGATTCGAACCTACGACCAATTGGTTAAAAGCCAACTGCTCTACCAACTGAGCTAACGACCCGCTGTGTGGTGGCGCGTATAATACTGATTTCTAACGGGAATTCAACACCCTATTTGAAAATAATCAAAAATAAACGGTTGGGTCGCTTACGCCAGCCGCACTGAAGCCCTCTGCACGCAAGCGGCAGCTGTCGCATTGACCGCATGCGTGGCCCTGATCATCCGCCTGGTAGCACGAGACAGTCAGACTGTAATCGACCCCCAGCCGCAGACCCGCTTGAATGATCTCGGCCTTGCTGAGGTTCTGCAGGGGAGCCTGAAACCGAAACCTCCCCCCTTCGACACCGGCCTTGATCGCCAGATTGGCCATGCGCTCGAACGCCTCGATGAACTCGGGCCGGCAATCCGGATAACCGGAGTAATCCAGCGCATTGACGCCGATGAAGATGTCCCGCGCCTCCAGGACTTCCGCCCAGCCCAGGGCGAGGGACAGGAACACTGTGTTACGTGCTGGCACGTATGTGGCAGGAATACCGTCACTCGGCGCCAGGGGCACCTCGATGGAGCTGTCGGTCAGTGCCGAACCGCCCATGCCATTGAGGTTGAGGCCTATCACCTTGTGCTCCACCACGCCCAGGTCCAGGGCTACGCGCTCGGCGGCCTGCAGCTCGGCACGATGACGCTGGCCGTAATCGAAGCTCATGGTGTAGCAGCGATAGCCTTCGGCGCGGGCCATGGCCACCACGGTGGCCGAGTCCAGGCCACCGGACAGCAGGATCACGGCACGTTTTTCAGCGGCCCCTTGGCTCTGTGAGCGCCCAGCCATCTCAGCGCCCCGGCTCATCATTCCAAAGGTACTTGTGCAACTGCAGTTGCAAGCGCACCGGCAGGTTGTCAGCCACGATCCAATCGGCCAGGTCCCGCGCGCTCAGGTCATGGTGGCTCGGCGAGAACAGCACCTCACCAGCACGTCGTTCGAGGCCGTACTGGATCAGCTTGGACACTGCCCAGTCGTAGTCCTCGCGAGAACAGATGACGAACTTGACTTGATCGTTGGCCGTCAGCAGCTCGATATTCTCGTAGCGATTGCGCTGCGCCTCCTGGGAACCAGGCGTCTTCAGGTCAAGGATTCGGCTGACGCGGGTGTCCACCGCCGAGATGTCCAGGGCGCCGCTGGTTTCCAGCGACACCTCATAACCGGCATCACACAGTTGCTTGAGCAAGGGAATGGCATTGGGCTGTGCCAGCGGCTCTCCGCCGGTGACACAGACATAGCGGGGGCGGAACCCGGCTACCTGCTCGAGCAGGCTGTCGAGGGTACGTTGGCTGCCGCCGCTGAACGCGTAGGCACTGTCGCAGTATTGGCAACGCAGCGGACAACCGGTGAGGCGCACAAAAACCGTGGGCAGCCCGGCAGTCCGAGTTTCCCCCTGCAACGAGTAGAAAACTTCGGTAATTCTCAATGTGTCTTGCATAGTCGCCACGGGCGTAACAGCTAAACAGGCTGTCCGCCTCCGTCAGGCACTTCGAGAAACCCCGCAAACACGGTGATCCCAGGAAGCGTATTTCATAAAATGGGCGTGGATTCTAACGAAAAAACCCGCGACAAGCGCGGGTTTCTTGTAACCGGGGTCAGGGCACTTACATGCGCTGCAGATCCCGTTGTGCCAGCTGAGCGGCGGAGGTACCCGGATACTGGGCCACCACCTGCTGCAGGATGCCCTTGACCCGGTCGGTGTGACCGAGACGACGCTCCACATCAGCCAGCTTGTACAGCGAATCCGGCACCTTGGCGTGCTTGGGATACAGCTGGGAAACCTTGGCAAAAGCCTGACCCGCGCCTTGCAGGTCGCCCTTGGCCAGATTCACTTCGCCCAACCAGTACTGGGCATTTCCGGCGTACTGGCTTTGTGGGTACTTGCGCAGGAAAGCCGAGAAAGCCTGGCTGGCCTTGTCGAAATCCTTGGCTTTGATCAGGTCGAAGGCTGCATCGTAATAGAGCTTTTCCTTCGCCGGATCACCCGGTTCACTGCTGGCGGCTGGCGCTTGAGCAGCAGCTCCAGCTGCGGCACCGGCGGCATTCGCATCACCACCGGCAGAAGAATTCTCAGGACTCGCGGCAGGTGCAACACCGCTGCCTATGCGCCGATCAAGATCCTGGTAACGCTCCAGGCTTTCTTGCTTCATGCGCGCTACATCATTTTGCAGAACCTCGATCACGCCCTGTTGGCGCGCAATCTGTTCCTGCATTTGCTGCAGTTGCTGGAACAGCTCGCCCTGTGCCGAGACAGGGGTCGAAACCCCTCCCCCGGCATAGGCGCCGTTCGTGCCATAACCCGCTGGCGGATAACTGCTCCCGCTATTGTTATAGCCGGAGTTGTTATCGACCACAGGAACCGCAGACCACGCCGCGAGCGGCGTGAGACTGAGAGCCAAAATAGTTACAGCACGACGGCACGTTCGCATGACGAATTACTTACGCAGTTCGACGCGACGGTTTTGAGCCCAGGACTGCTCGTCGTGGCCAGTAGCAACTGGACGCTCTTTACCGTAGGAAACCAGTTCCAGCTGAGCTGGGGAAACGCCCTGCAGAACCAGGTAGCGTTGAACGGCTTTCGCACGACGCTCGCCCAGTGCCATGTTGTACTCACGAGTACCACGTTCGTCGGTGTTGCCTTCCAGAACAACGCGAGCGCCGTTTGCTTTCAGGTCTTTGGCATGAACGTCCAGAGCGCGCATGGCTTCTGGCTTCAGGTCCGAGCTGTCGTATTCGAAGTAGAAGGTGGTGATTGCGCGCAGAGCAGCTTCTTCGCTCAGGGAGCCATCAACAGCACCGGTGTTAGCGCCGTAACCAGCGTTTGGATCAACAGCGCCTTCACCGGCGTTGTCGCCACCTTTGGAGGAGCAACCTACAGCCACAGCCATGGCCAGAGCCAGCGCAGCAAACTTACCAAACTTCAACATTTCCATCGTGAAACTCCTAATGAACCCCAGTGTGTTAAGTGAAACATTGTAGCGCCGCGTCAGTTCAGGTAAGGGGACCAGGACGGTTCTCTGACTTCGCCTTGAGCGGTAGGAAGCGGGAGCCTCACACGTCCATTAATGGACACGAGCATCAAGACTCCCCGGCCCTGCTGGCGGGTGGCGTAGATTACCATGGTGCCGTTGGGCGCAACAGTAGCTGACTCATCAAGGTTGGTGTCTGTAAGGATTTTTACGCTACCGCGCTGCAAATCCTGAGCCGCCACCCGGAAGTTGGTGAAACCGTCCTGGCGGTGAATCATGACCAGGGTCTTTTCGTCAGCAGAAAGTTTCGGGTTGGCGTTGTAGTTACCAATAAAGGTCACACGCTCGGCACCACCACCGTTGATATTGCTTTTATAGACCTGCGGCTTGCCACCACGGTCGGAGGTGAAATAGATGGTGGAACCATCCTTGCCCCAGAACGGCTCGGTATTGATGCCCGGGCCACTGGTGACACGGCTGATCTGCCGGGACGCCATGTTCATCACATAGATGTCCGGGTTGCCGTCCTTGGACAGCACGAACGCCAGGCGGCTGCCATCCGGGGACCAGGCCGGCGCGCCGTTCAAACCTTCGAAGTTGGTGATCTGCTCACGACGCCCGGTGTCGATGTGCTGAACGAAGATGCGCGGGCGCTTCTGCTCGAACGACACATAGGCGATGCGCTTGCCATCGGGGGCGAAACGCGGAGACAGGATCGGCTCGCGGGACTGCAACAGGGTCACCGCGCGAGCGCCGTCATAGTCGGAACGCTGCAGGGTGTAGCGCGTGTTGTTCACCGAGAAGCGCTCAGCCGTCACATACAGCAGACGCGTCGAGAACGCGCCCTTGATGCCGGTAAGCTTTTCGAAGGACTGGTCGGAAATGTAGTGCGACATATCCCGCAGTTGATCGACGCTGCCCGACACGCTGCCGGTCATCACTTGCTGCTCGGTAGCGACGTTGAACAGGGCGTACTGCACCTGCAGGCGACCGCCAGCCGGAACAATGCTGCCGACCATCACGTACTGGGCGCCCAAGGCCTTCCAGTCACGGAAAATGACTTCGCTGGCCTGGGTCGGCAAGCTGATCATGTTCTGCTTTGGAATCGGCGCGTAGTAACCGGAGTTGCGCAGGTCGTCACCGATGATCTGGGCCATGTCGTCAGGCAGCACGCTGCCGCCCTGCCAACCGAACGGCACTACCGCGATGGGCGTTGCCCGGTCACTGCCACTGGTGACCAGAATGTTTTTTTCATCCGCTGTCGCTATCCCTGCCATACAGCAAATAACGACAAGCATTCCTCGAAGAAGGTTTCTCACAAGGCTAGATCCTCAGGTGTGAATGTCATCTTGAATGAACGATAGGGAGCGAAATCCTTCGGACTCAACCCCTGCATTTCTGTCAAACGCCCAATGTTCTTGACTGCCGCCACCGCCGAAGCGTCGAACGGACCATCACCACTGGACTTGATCACGCTGACCGTGGTCACCGTGCCATCGGGCAACATGCCAATCCGCAGTTCCACCGTCATGCCCTTGCGCGCCGAAGGAGGACGAGCCCAGCCTTCCGCCGCACGGATACGAATCAGGTCATCGAAACTGCCCGCGACACTGTCACCCACCTCATCCGACTTCGTGGCTTCACGCTCTGGCTTATCGGACAGCAAGTCCGCCAGGGCCTGGGCCTTTTTCTCTTCGGCAGATTTGCGCGCTGCTTCCTGGGCCTTTTTCTTCGCGGCGTCGGCAGCAGCTTTCTTCTTGGCATCCTCGGCGATCTTTTTCTTCGCCTCGTCTGCTTCAGCTTTTTTCTTCGCGTCTTCCGCGGCTTTCTTCTTCGCGTCTTCGACGATTTTCTTCTTCGCTTCTTCAGCGGCCTTTTTCTTGGCCTCTTCTTCAGCAGCTTTCTTGGCTTCTTCTTCGGCTTTCTTCTTGGCTATATCAGCCAATTGTTTCTCTTCAGCCTTTTTCGCCTCGGCGGTTTTCTTGGCTTCATCAGCCTTCTTCGCTTCGTCGGCTTTCTTGGCCTCGTCAGCCTTCTTGGCCTCATCGGCCTTTTGAGCAGCCTCTTCTTTCTTTTGTTCCGCGGCCTTGATCTCTTCCTGCTCGACCTTCTTCTGCTCCAGCTGCTCGGCTTCGGTCTGGCGCGCGGCGGATTTCTTCGCCTCACCCGCAATCTTGTGATTGGTCTGGGTGGTTGCCGGACTCTTGGATTTGAGCTGGTACAGGGTCGCTTGAACGATCGGCTTGGCCGGGGGCAGTTCCGGGGTCATGGCAAAGCTGACGAACAGCATGCCAAACACCAGCACGTGCAGGGCAATTGCCCAGACACTAGGCCAGAAGTAGCTTTCCGAGGCGGACGGCTCTCGCTGTTGGTGCATCAGGGCGCCTCGGTAATCAAGCCAACGTTACCGACTCCGGCTTTCTGCAGGCCGCCCATGGCACCCATCACGGCGCCGTAGTCGACGGATTTATCACCGCGAATGAACACCTGGGTGTGCTTGCCGCCTTCATTGCCGGCACGGATGATCTTGGTCACCGCGTCGGTCATCTGCGGCAAGGTCATCGCCTTGTCCTGTTGCTTTTCGGTGTCGACTTCGCTGCCAAGGTTCCAGTAGTAGGTCTTGTCAGACTTGATCGAGATGGTCAGCACCTGGGTGTTGTTGTCCTGGGGCAAGGCTTCGCTGGAAACCTTGGGCAGGTCAACTTTCACGCCCTGGTTGAGCATCGGCGCGGTCACCATGAAGATAACCAGCAGTACCAACATCACGTCGATGTAGGGCACCACGTTCATCTCGGCAACCGGCTTGCGTTTGTGGCGAACTCGGGCCATTGGGTTTACCTGCTCACTCTTCGCTGGTGTGCACTTTACGGTGCAGGATCGCCTGGAACTCGTCGGCGAAGGTGTAGTAGCGGCTGATCAGCGTCTCGCCACGAGCGGCGAAGCGGTTGTAGGCGATCACCGCCGGGATGGCTGCGAACAGGCCGATGGCAGTGGCGATCAGCGCTTCGGCGATACCCGGGGCTACGGTGGCCAGGGTCGCTTGCTGGGCTTGAGCCAGGCCGCGGAAGGAGTTCATGATCCCCCAGACAGTACCGAACAGACCGATGTACGGGCTGACGGAGCCGACGGTGGCGAGGAACGGCAGGCTCTGCTCAAGCTTTTCTTCCTCACGGGAGATTGCTACGCGCATGGCCCGGGCCACACCTTCCATGACCGCTTCCGGATCGACACCCGGTTGCTGGCGCAGACGGGAGAACTCCTTGAAGCCGGCACGGAAGATCTGCTCGACACCGGAATCCGGGTCAGGGTTGCTGCCCGCCTGGCGGTACAGCTTGGACAGGTCGATACCGGACCAGAAGCGCTCTTCGAAGCTCTCCAGGGCACGTCGACCGGCGCGCAGCAGGTTGCTGCGCTGAAAGATCATGATCCATGAAGTCACCGATGCGGCAACCAGGGTCAGCATTACCAACTGCACTACAACGCTGGCATTGCTGACCAGGCTCCACATGGAGGAATGGTCGACGACGTTAGCTTCCACGCTTTATCTCCTGCTCTGAGTGTGTACCCGCGCTGCTCTCGTCGACAAAGGCCGTACGCAGAGCGTCTGGAATGGCGCGGGGTTTGAAAGTGTCGGCGCGCACACAGGCCACCAAAAACTGCCCTTCGCAGAGCAGCGCATTGTCTGTGGATCGCCTGACCTGCTGAGTGAAACGCAGGCTGACCCGGTTCAATTCGGTAACCTGGGCACTGACCAGAAGCTCGTCGTCCAGTCGCGCCGGCGCGTGGTAGCGCGCTTCGCTGGAATGCACGACGAATAACAGGTTCTCCCCTGCCAGCTGCGATTGGGCAAAGCCCAGGTGTCGTAGCCGCTCGGTTCGAGCCCGCTCCATAAACTTAAGGTAATTAACGTAATACACGATGCCGCCGGCATCGGTGTCCTCGTAATAAACGCGACAACGATGTGCGAACGACTCAAGCCCGTTTTGCGCGCGCATACTCTAGTGCTTACTCCTCAGGTTGCCAATCCGGCCAGGCAACTGTTTTTTCATTCTTGAACGACTTTTCGTGAAGATTTAACGATGCCAGTCCCTAGGACAGCACAAACCCCGAATAAATCGACAAAAAGCAGGTTATTAATCGTCCACGGCATCGAGGAATTCGTCTACCACGGGCAGCTCCCCCATTCGTGACGGGATGTTAAGACCAAAGTGCAAATAGGCATGCCGGGTAACCACGCGACCACGAGGGGTGCGCATGATATAGCCCTGCTGGATCAGGTACGGCTCCAGCACATCCTCGATGGTGTGGCGCTCTTCACTGATGGCCGCAGCCAGGCTGTCGACCCCTACCGGACCGCCGTCGAACTTCTCGATCATGGTCAGCAATAGACGTCGGTCCTGATGGTCAAAGCCACGTTCATCGACGTCCAGCAGGTTCAGCGCCAGGTCGGCGATCGGCTTGGTGATGTGCCCCTTGGCCCGCACCTCGGCAAAATCCCGTACCCGACGCAGCAGACGGTTGGCGATCCGCGGAGTGCCCCGGGCGCGGCGCGCGACCTCGAAAGCGCCTTCCGGGTCCAGCGGCAAACCGAGAATACCGGCGGAACGGCTGACAATGGTCGCCAGATCAGCAGTGCTGTAGAACTCCAGGCGCTGGACGATACCGAAACGATCGCGCAACGGGTTGGTCAGCATCCCGGCACGGGTCGTGGCCCCCACCAGGGTGAATGGAGGCAGATCCAGCTTGATCGAGCGCGCCGCCGGCCCCTCGCCGATCATGATGTCGAGCTGGAAATCCTCCATCGCTGGGTACAACACCTCCTCGACGATGGGCGACAACCGATGGATCTCGTCGATGAACAGTACGTCATGGGGCTCAAGATTGGTCAGCAGCGCCGCCAGATCACCAGGACGCTCCAGCACCGGCCCGGAAGTGCTCTTGATCGACACCCCCATTTCCTCGGCGATGATGTTGGCCAGGGTGGTCTTGCCCAGCCCCGGGGGGCCAAAGATCAGGGTGTGGTCCAGGGATTCGTTGCGCCCACGGGCGGCCTGGATGAACAGCTCCATCTGCTCGCGCACGCTGGGCTGGCCGATGTAGTCGGCCAGGCTGACCGGACGAATCGCCCGGTCCTGGATTTCCTCGCGCTCACGGGGACCCGTGGCGGCGATCAGACGATCAGCTTCAATCACTTAAATCATTCCCTTCAGGGCTCGGCGGATCATGTCTTCACTGCTCAAGCCTTTGTCTTTGATCGCGGAGACCGCCTTGCTGGCTTCCTGAGGCTTGTAGCCCAGGGAGATCAGCGCGCTGACCGCGTCCGACTCGGCACTGGCCACCGGCGCCGGCGCATCCGGCTGGTTCGGCACCAGGGCGAACATGCTCGGCACCGCTTCCCAGGCCTTGAAACGGTCCTTGAGTTCGACCAACAAGCGCTCGGCAGTCTTCTTGCCGACCCCAGGCACCTTGGTCAGGGCCGACGTGTCCTGGGCCTGCACGCAACGCACCAGCTCATCCACCTCAAGGCTGGACATCAAGGCCAGGGCCAGTTTCGGCCCCACACCATTGAGACGGATCAACTCGCGAAAAAAGTCTCGCTCGCGCTTGCTGGCGAAACCGTAGAGTAACTGCGCGTCCTCGCGCACGACCAAATGGGTATGCAAGGTCAGGGGTTCACCGACCGACGGCAGGCGATACAGGGTGGTCATCGGCACTTCGACTTCATAGCCCAGCCCGTTTACATCAAGAATCAGGTACGGCGGCTGTTTCTCAGCCAAAGTGCCGCGCAGGCGTCCAATCACGTTTCAAATCCTTAGACGATGGCCAGCCCCGGGCTGGCAACTCACTGAACAGGCGTCCGGGCCGGATACACAGGCGCGCAACGTCCACTGCTAAATTGAATGCGCTGATGCTATCAGAGACGCAGGCGACCGCCACGACTGCGTGCCGTACCCAGGCCATGGGGCAACAGACTGGAACGGGTATGGGCGTGACAGATAGCGATGGCCAGGGCGTCCGAGGCGTCGATCTGCGGCTTGGTGGTCAGCTTGAGCAGGTGCATGACCATCATTTGTACCTGCTCTTTATTGGCGCCGCCGGTTCCGGCCACGGCCTGCTTGACCTGGGTCGCGGTGTACTCGGCAATCTCCAGGCTCTCCTCGGCACCGGCAACGATGGCCGCGCCTCGCGCCTGCCCGAGCTTGAGGGCCGAATCGGCGTTGCGCGCCATGAATACCTTCTCGATGCCCATGGTCACCGGGCCATAGGTCTGAATGACCTCGCGAACCCCTCGGTAGACAATCTGCAGCCGCTCATGCAGCTCGCCGCCGCCGGTGCGAATGCAGCCGGAGGCCACGTAGACGCAACCGCGGCCGGTGTCGCGGACCACACCATAACCGGTAATGCGTGAACCGGGGTCGATGCCAAGAATAAGTGTCATAACGCCTGCTGCTTGTAGGGAGATGCCTGCCGGCCTGGACCGGAACAGCGAAAAGGCAGAAGCCGGAAGCACCCTGCCGCGCAATCATCGCGGCGTTGTACGTCCGGCTTCAAGAGTAAAGCAGCTGGATCAGCCGAGCTGCTCGGCCACCGACTCGGGAATATCCGCGTTGGAATAGACGTTCTGCACGTCATCCAGGTCTTCCAGCATGTCGATCAGCTTGAGGACCTTCTCGGCACCGTCCAGATCCAGTTCGGCGCTGGTGGTGGGCAGCATGACGATTTCCGCGTCCGTGGCGGTGAAGCCAGCCGCTTCCAGAGCGTTACGCACGCCGTAGAAACCGGCGAACGAGGTGAATACGTCGATCGAGCCATCTTCGTTGCTGACCACATCGTCGGCGTCTGCCTCCATGGCCGCTTCCATCAGCCCGTCTTCATCGACGCCTTCGGCAAAAGTGATCTGCCCCTTGCGCTCGAACAGATAGGCCACCGAGCCATCGGTGCCCAGGTTGCCACCACATTTGCTGAATGCATGGCGCACAGCCGCCGCAGTGCGGTTGCGGTTGTCGGTCATGCATTCGACCATCACCGCCACGCCATTGGGACCGTAACCTTCATACGTCAGCTCGACCACATCGTCGCTGCCGGCAGCGCCGGTGCCACGGGCGATGGCCCGATCGATGATGTCGCGGCTCATGTTGGCGCCCAGGGCCTTGTCCAGGGCCAGACGCAGACGCGGGTTGGAGTTGGGATCGCCGCCGCCCTGACGGGCGGCGACGGTCAGCTCACGAATCCACTTGGTGAAGATCTTGCCTCTCTTGGCATCCTGACGCTCTTTGCGGTGCTTGATGTTCGCCCACTTGGAATGACCTGCCATAACTTGCTCCAAATTCTCTTTGAAACATTGCCCACGCCGCATGACGGGTGCAGGCAACAAAACTCGACCCATAGAAAAAGCGCACCCGAAGGTGCGCCTTATCGGGCCGGCTTATTCAGCCTTAGGCTGTTCGCGCAGGCGGATGTGCAGCTCACGCAGAGCCTTGGCATCCACCAGACCCGGTGCCTGAGTCATGACGCAGGCCGCGCTCTGGGTTTTCGGGAAAGCGATCACTTCACGGATCGACTGGGCGCCAGTCATCAGCATCACCAGGCGGTCCAGGCCGAAGGCCAGGCCACCGTGGGGTGGCGCGCCGTACTTGAGGGCGTCCAGCAGGAAGCCGAACTTCTCTTCCTGTTCTTCTTCGCTGATACCCAGCAGACGGAACACCGCTTGCTGCATTTCCTTGCGGTGGATACGGATCGAACCGCCACCCAGCTCGGTGCCGTTCAGAACCATGTCATAGGCGCGCGACAGAGCGGTAGCCGGGTTGGCTTCCAGTTCTTCAGGCGAGCACTTGGGCGCGGTGAACGGGTGGTGCAACGCGGTGAAGCTGCCGTCTTCGTTCTCTTCGAACATCGGGAAGTCGACAACCCACATCGGCGCCCACTCGCACGTCAGCAGGTTCAGGTCGTGACCCAGCTTGATACGCAGCGCGCCCAGGGCCTCGCTGACGATCTTGGCCTTGTCGGCGCCGAAGAACACGATGTCGCCATCGACTGCGCCAACGCGATCGAGGATCACGTTCAGATTGGCTTCCGGGATGTTCTTGACGATTGGCGATTGCAGACCGTCAACGCCCTTGGCGCGCTCGTTGACCTTGATGTAGGCCAGGCCCTTGGCGCCGTAGATGCCGACGAACTTGGTGTAGTCGTCGATCTGCTTGCGCGGCATGCTCGCCCCGCCAGGAACGCGCAAGGCGGCGATACGGCATTTCGGATCGTTGGCCGGGCCGCTGAATACCTTGAATTCCACTTCCTTGAGCTGGTCGGCAACGTCCACCAGTTCCAGTGGGTTACGCAGGTCCGGCTTGTCGGAACCGTAGCGACGCATGGCCTCTTCAAAGGTCATGTGGGGGAATTCACCGAACTCCAAACCCAGCACTTCCTTGAACAGGTTGCGGATCATGCCTTCGGTCAGGCCCATGATGTCTTTTTCGTCGAGGAAGCTGGTCTCGATGTCGATCTGAGTGAACTCAGGCTGACGGTCGGCGCGCAGGTCTTCATCGCGGAAGCATTTGGCGATCTGGTAGTAGCGGTCGAAGCCGGCCACCATCAGCAGTTGCTTGAACAGCTGTGGAGATTGCGGCAGGGCGAAGAAGCTGCCGGCGTGGGTACGGCTCGGCACCAGGTAGTCGCGGGCACCCTCGGGGGTGGCGCGGGTCAGGATCGGCGTCTCGACGTCAAGGAAACCGTTCTCGTCGAGGAAGCGGCGGATGCTGGTGGTCATGCGCGAGCGCAGACGCAGCTTCTCGGCCATTTCCGGACGACGCAGGTCGATGAAGCGATAGCGCAGGCGAGTCTCTTCACCCACGTCGGAATATTCGTTGAGCGGGAACGGCGGGGTTTCCGCTTCGTTCAGCACTTCCAGCTCGTAACCCAGGACTTCGATCATGCCCGAAGCCATGTTGGCGTTGCCGGCACCGGCTGGGCGCAGGCGCACCTTGCCGGTGATCTTGACTACGTATTCGCTGCGCACACGGTCGGCGGCGGCGAAGGTTTCAGCGCGGTCCGGGTCGAACACCACCTGGGCCAGACCTTCACGATCACGGATATCGAGGAAAATCACCCCGCCGTGGTCACGGCGACGGTGGACCCATCCGCAAAGGGTTACTTCCTGACCTTCCAGGCTTTCGTTCAGTTGGCCGCAATAATGGCTGCGCATCATGGTAGTGGTTTCACTTCTCGTAATTCGAAATTCGATGGAGGCCTTGCGCACCTCAGGGTGCCGGATAGTGCAAGAACTCGCGCGTGTCGTTCAACTTAGTCAGCTTTGTCGCCACCGGCCAGGTTCTTCTTGGCGCCGGTCTTGAAGTCGGTTTCGTACCAGCCGCTGCCGCTGAGGCGGAAGCCGGGCATGGACAGCATCTTTTTCAGTTCAGGCGCCTGGCAGGCAGGGCAGTCGACCAGCGGCGCGGCGCTGATCTTTTGAATGGCTTCCAACTGATGACCACAGGAAGCGCATTGATAGTCGTACATGGGCATGGGGGCGTCTCGGCAATCCAGATTACTGCTTGAACTACAGCCAGAGCCCACGCCAAAGCTCGGGCTACTTAGCAAAGAGCGGGATTATATCCATTAAATCGGCCCTGTGCAGCCGTATGACCATATAGCGGAGGTTGCCGGCGGTCAGGCACATCACGACCAATCCGTCGTCCGCGGGGAACGGATCATGGCCGGCAGCTTGCCCCGGCGCGAAAATCATCAAGGGGCAGGCCTGGCCAAACGGCGCGAATGGCGCACCAGAGCGCCATTCGCCCTGGTGGGGTTAACGATGTTCCAGCAGGGAACGCAGCATCCACGCGGTTTTCTCGTGCACTTGCATGCGTTGGGTCAACAGGTCCGCCGTCGGCTCGTCGCTGACCTTGTCCAGCAGCGGGAAGATCCCACGAGCCGTGCGGGTCACCGCCTCTTGGCCACTGACCAGCTGCTTGATCATTTCTTCAGCTGCCGGCACGCCTTCCTCCTCCTTGATCGAGGACAACCGGGCATAGATGGAATAGGCGCCAGGCGCTGGGAAGCCCAGGGCACGAATGCGTTCGGCAATCAGGTCGACCGCCAGGGCCAGTTCGTTGTACTGCTCCTCGAACATCAGGTGCAGGGTACGAAATTGCGGGCCGGTGACGTTCCAATGGAAATTATGGGTTTTCAGGTACAACACGTAGGTGTCCGAAAGCAGACGGGAAAGACCGTCGACGATGGATTTACGATCTTCTTCGCTGATACCGATATCAATTGCCATGTTTCTCTCCGTTAACGGGATGGATTCACCCAATCAGCTGCCGGACCACTCTAGCAAGAGTACCGCGCCACCGCCGCCCCGGATCATCGATCAGCCTGCGGTGGATTGTCCCGTGGCCCGGCCAGGGATGCAAAACGCTGAGTTCGAGCCGGATCTGACCGCCGGGAAAACCCAACGTTCCTTGGAAATAATACGGCCATCTGTCTAGAACGGGCCTTTGCCCGATGCTCCGGATCCGTCCCATGGTGCCGGCCATTTGCCCTGCCCCGCCGAACACCGCTGCTGATTTGAGTAGGCCTGGGCTTTGCTGTTAAATAGAGCCCGTGTCGCTGTTGCCTATTTCTTCGGCCAGCGCGCATAGGCTGATCCCGCGTACGTAACCACCGCCTCACCTATTTGTTCAGAAGCGAACCGTGCGTGACCAGCTCTTCCTTGTGCACCCTTCTTAACGTGAGTTAATCAAAATGTTGAAAATCGTCCACCTGCTGACAGGCATTGCAGCCTTGCTGCTGTCCTTGATTCCGAGTCTTAGATCTGACGCGGTTCCCTACCTGCAACAATCCGATGCTATTTACCTGGCCCTTTTCGGCCTGCTCAACCTGATCCTGGCCCCCGTTATTCCGTACTGGAACAAAGGCCCGCGCCAACACCTGCAAAACCTGGTCAGCGCCCTGCTGGTGCTGGTCGTGGTCTTGCAGACCCTCACCCTGCTGGCGCCCATGCCAGTGATCGGTGGCCAACCGGCGGTACTGGTCAGCCTGCTGACCGCACTGGCCGCCGTGGTTCTGCACCTGGCCATCAGCCTCTACCGCTCATCGCCAGCCGCCTCCGCCGCCACGACCTACGACATGAGCAATCGCGATACCGGCACGGTGAAGTGGTTCAACACTTCCAAGGGCTTCGGCTTTATCTCCCGGGATTCCGGCGATGATATCTTCGTGCACTTTCGCGCCATTCGTGGAGAAGGCCATCGCGTACTGGTGGAAGGCCAGCGCGTGGAGTTCTCGGTGATGAACCGTGACAAGGGCCTGCAAGCCGAAGACGTGATTGCCGCACTGCCACGCCGCTGATACACGCCCAAAAGAAAACCGCGCCTTGGCGCGGTTTTTTTTGCTCTGCAGCTCGAGTCGTCATGCCTCAATAATGAGGGGGCGGCGCCTCTTCCTCGAAAGAGTCGAACTGCCCGACCATTTCCTCCTGGCGCTTGAGCAGTGCCGCCATCTGCAGCTGCAGGCGCTCCAGTACCTTCTGTTGCGCCACCAGCACGTCATTCAAGGCTTGAATGGTGTCGTCCTGGAATGCCAGACGGCTCTCCAGATCGTTTACACGCTCTTCCAGACTCATGGATCAACCCTCCAGAAACTGGAAATCATCGGTCAACACGACCCGCAGCCGCTCACGGATCGCCGCGACCTGCTCGGGCCGGTAAGGCGTAGCTGGATGCTTGCCCCAGACCGGCGCAGGCCATGCCGCGTCATCACGCTTGCGCACGATCACGTGCATGTGCAGCTGGCTCACCACGTTGCCCAGGGTCGCGACATTCAACTTGTCGGCATCGAAGGAGTCCTTGAGCAGTTCGGCCAATGCCGTGGTTTCCTGCCACAACTGAAGCTGATCGGTGACATCCAGTTGAAACAACTCACTGATATCCTCGCGACGCGGCACCAGGATGAACCAGGGATAATTGGCGTCATTGGACAGCAGCAACCGGCAGAGGGGGAAATCCCCGATGGGCAATGTGTCTTGTTGCAGCCGTGAATCTAAAGTAAACACCGTGTTTGCTCCCGCTCAGCTCATTCCAGCCCGGCGTTCAGTATCACAGACACTTGCCAGGCGACAGATGCCCAGCATACCTGCGAATGCCCCGTGCTTCATGACCAATGAGCCAGAGCCCTCGAGACCCGGCAAGGAGCCGCCCCCTCATGCAGCCGACATGCCCCACGGCAGGACACTTTCCCGAGCCTTGCACCACTTGCGCACAATTGGCTGGAAATCCGCAGAAAGCGGCCTGGCAGGCCCCGTCGCGCCTCGGCCGTCCTGCAGACGATTGCAGGAACCGTGCACAGCGCTGCAAAAAAACTGCACCAGAATCGTACAAGCCATCTACGCTGGATACCTCAAGCATCCGCCGTTTACTCACTTCACAGTGTGGACCGGTAACATTTCGCCAGGCTGTGCAACTTATTGCACAGCCCTGCACCATGGAAACCTTCGAGTCAAGCCAAACAAAAAGACGCTTGGAACAAGGGTTTTATGCGGTTTTTACAGACCGGCACACGCCACTGAAGAAAAATCAACGAGCACTTGCAGTTTGTGCACGGTTGTTGCATCCACACCCGACATCGTCTGCAACGCCCCACCGAAAGTGGACGTTAAAGACTCATGATAATAGTGGCAGGGTTGCCCGAAAGTGCTTTGTAGAGTGTCTGCATGGGGGGATTAATTCCTGCATTGCGCCCCTTCGAAGAACACTGTTTTAGTTGTCCGTCTGGACACCATCAGGCTGCACAATTGCGACACTGATCAAGCAGTTTGCGACAGGCTCGTAAAGAAGCCGAAAGGATAGATTGGCAAGTATCGCCAACATTGTCAGCGTGATATAAGTTTGCGCCGACACAAAAAGAAAGAGCCGCCCAGATAAAAAAATAGGTGGGACGGCAGTACTCTTCTAAAAACCAAAGGAGCAAATCACGATGCGCGTGATGAAGTGGAGCATGATCGCCCTGGCTGTATCAGCAGGCACCTCGCAGTTCGCAATCGCGTCCTCCCAGGACGATTCCAAGGGCTTTATCGAAGATAGCACCCTGACCGCCAAAACCCGTCTTGAGTACATGAACCGCGACTTCAAGAACGGTGCTGGCAACCACGCACGTGACGACGGCGGCTACAAAAGCGGCTATCGCCAAGATACCGGGCTGAGTGAACTGCTGCAGTACAACTCCGGCTTCACCCAAGGCACCGTGGGCGTCGGCGTTGACGCGTTCGCCATGGGCGTGATCAAGCTTGACGGCGGCGCAGGTCGCTCCGGCAACGGCCTGGCAGCCAACAACCGCTTCGGCCAGCCAGAAAAAGACTCGTCGGCTGTAGGCGGCGCGGTCAAGTTCCGCATCTCCGATACCGTACTGAAGTACGGCGACCAGATGGTTGCCAGCCCAGTGTTCTCCACCGACGACAGCCGTCTGCTGCCAGAAGTCGCCACCGGTACCATGATCACCAGCAAGGAGATCAAGGGCCTGGAACTGAACGCTGGTCACTTCACCGCCCTGCGCTCGCAGACCGGTCAGTACAACGACAGCATCAACGGTCGCAACAGTGACGGCCTGAAAAACCCAGGCCTGACCTCTGCCGACTTCGCCGGTGCCACCTACCAGTTCACCGACAACTTCGTCGGTGGCGTGGCGGCGTCCAAGGTCGATGACTACTTCAAGAAGCAGTACATCAACCTGAACTACACCTTCCCGATCGCCGACAACCAGTCGCTGAACCTCGACTTCAACGGCTACCGTACCGAAGACGACGGCAAGAAACTGTACGGCAAGCTGGACAACAAACTGTGGAGCCTTGCGGCTGCCTACAGCATCGGCGCGAGCAAGTTCACCATCGCCCACCAGCGCTCTACTGGCGACACCAACTACCTGTACGGTGTTGACGGTAACGGCACCGTCTTCGTTGCCAACTCCATCCAGATCTCCGACTTCATCGGCAAGGACGAGCGCTCCTGGCAGGCTCGCTACGACCTGAACATGGCAACCTTGGGCGTTCCTGGCCTGAGCTTCATGGCTCGTTACGTGAAGGGTGACAACATCAGCACCTCGTCCAATACCGAGGGCAAGGAAAACGAGTTCAACTTCGAAACCAAATACGTGATGCAAGAAGGTCCAGCCAAGGACCTGTCGTTCCGCCTGCGTAGCGCTGTGTACCGTGCAAACGGTGCTTACAACGCGGATTACACCGCAGACAACAACGATGTTCGTATCATCGTAGAGTACCCGCTGAGCATCTTGTAATTTTAGTGCCCAGTTAATGCGCTAACACGCAGCTCTAATAAAAACCGTCACCTGGTATCAGGCTGACGGTTTTTTTATGCCTGCTGAAATGCAACATTGAAAAGACAATTAAATAGCAAGCTAACTAACATAGCTCATGTCGGTAGTTGCTCTCAGCTCTCCCAGGCAGGTGTGTTAGTTGCCATTGAATGGGAATTAAAACAAACAAGGGGCTGATAGCCCCTTGTCTTGAACAACATAGCTGACCGAACGGCCAGGTCATGAAACCGGTTTATTGCACCGCCGCTTCCTGAACCACGCGAATCACCCGCTGCGGAAAGGGAATATCAATTCCCGCGGCCTTCAAGCGATCACGAGACAGTTCATTGAACTGGAACAAAACATCCCAATAGTCCGCGGTCTTGACCCACACCCGCAGTGACAGGGTTATCGCGCTGTCTCCCAAGGTGGACACCACCGCCACCGGTGCAGGATCGGCCAGCACGCGGGCGTCCTTGGCCAGTTCCAGCAGCACCTCGCGGGCCTTCTGCAAATCGGCGTCGTAATCCACGCCAACATCGAACACCACTTTGCGGGTCGGCTGACGGTTGTAGTTGGTGATGATGCCGTTGGACAGGTTGCCGTTGGGCACTATCACCGTCTTGTTGTCACCGGTACGCAGCACAGTGTGGAAGATCTGGATGCTGTCCACGGTACCGCTGATGCCCTGGGCCTCGATCCAGTCGCCGATGCGGAACGGGCGAAACAGGAGGATCAATACACCACCGGCGAAGTTCGCCAGGCTGCCCTGCAATGCCAGGCCGATGGCCAGGCCGGCGGCACCGATCGCGGCGACGAAGGAGGTGGTTTCGACCCCGATCATCGAAGCCACGCTGACGATCAGCAGCACCTTGAGTACGATGTTGGCCAGGTTGCTGATAAACCCTTGCAGCGCCAGGTCGGCATTGCGCAGCGCCAGCAACTTGCCCACTTTGTGGGTCAGCTTGTTGATCAGCCACCAGCCAATGGCCAGGGTAATCACGGCCAGCAGTACCCGACTGCCGTATTCCATGATCATTGGAATCCAGGCCTGGGAGGCCCGGACCAGGTTGTCTACTTCAGCGTTCAAATCCATCTATTTCTCCAGATTCCGGGGATTGCGGCGTGCATGACTGACAGGCAGAACGACCGGCTCCATTGGCGCTCAATCGTTTCTGCCACTCCTCCGGCCTCGGACGCCAATTAGCTCTAGAGGTTCCCGGAGAAATCGATCAATCGCGGAAGTTGTTGAACTGCAGCGGCATGCCGAACTCCTTGGCACGCAAGGCGGCGATCGCCTCTTGCAGGTCGTCACGCTTCTTGCCGGTGACCCGTACCTGCTCGCCCTGGATGGATGCCTGCACCTTCAGCTTGGCATCCTTGATGTGCGCGACGATCTTCTTCGCCAGCTCTTTATCGATCCCTTCCTTGAGCACCGCCTCCTGCTTCATCAGCTTGCCCGAGGCATAGGCGTCCTTGACCTCCAGGCACTGCACGTCGATCTTGCGCTTGACCAGGGCCAGCTTGAGGATCTCGATCATCGCTTCCAGCTGGAACTCGGCCTCGGCAGTCAGGTTGACAGCCAGGTCCTTGTCCTTGAACTCGAAGCTGCCCTTGCCTTTCAGGTCATAGCGGCGATCCAGTTCCTTGACGGCGTTTTCCACCGCGTTGGTGACTTCGTGCTTGTCCAGTTCGGATACCACGTCAAACGACGGCATGTAATCTCTCCAAATAAAAAGGGGCGCTGTTCAAGACATCGAACACGCCCGGCTTGCGGTTAAAATCCGCGCTCATTATAACGGGTCTTTCCCCTCGTTCACTGCGCGCCCTTCCCGGGCCTGCCAAACAGAGCAAAAAGCTGATGTCCACTACCTGGCATGTTCTCGGCGCCGGCAGCCTCGGCACCCTCTGGGCCACTCGCCTGGCCCGCGCCGGGCTGCCGGTCCGCCTGATCCTGCGGGACCAAGCTCGCTTGCGGGCTTATCAGGCCGCCGGTGGCCTGACCCTGGTAGAGCAGGGCCGGAGCAACCTGCTGGCGATCCCCGGCGAAACCTGCGAGGGCACAGAGCCGATCCAGCGCCTGCTGCTGGCATGCAAGGCCTATGACGCCGAGGCCGCCGTGGCCCGCATCGCCCCACGCTTGAAGCCCGGGGCCGAACTGATCCTGCTGCAAAATGGCCTCGGCAGTCAGGACGCCGTAGCCGCCAGGGTGCCCCTGGCACGCTGCATTGCAGCCTCCAGCACCGAGGGTGCGTTCCGCGATGGTGACTGGCGCGTGGTTTTTGCCGGCCACGGCTATACCTGGCTGGGCGACTCCGGCCACCCTACTCCGCCCATCTGGCTAGACGAGCTGACGGCCAGTGGCATTCCTCACGAATGGAGCACCCAGATCCTCACCCGGCTCTGGCGCAAGCTGGCGCTCAACTGCGCGATCAACCCACTGACGGTGTTGCACGACTGTCGCAATGGCGGCCTGCAGCAACACCAGTGCGAAGTGGCGACCTTGTGTGCCGAACTGAGCGAATTGCTGCAATGCTGCGGACAACCCGCCGCAGCACAAAACCTGCAACAGGAGGTCGAGCGGGTGATTCAGGCCACCGCCGCCAACTACTCCTCCATGTACCAGGACGTGGCCAGCCAGCGCCGTACGGAGATCAGCTACCTGCTGGGCTATGCCTGCCAGGCGGCCGCCCGTCACCGCCTGCAGCTGCCCCATCTGCAACAAGTGCAACAGCGCCTAGTGAACCAGCTACGCCTGCGCGGATTGCCCAGCGACTGAGCAGCGGCTACGCTGCCCACTTGCTCATTTTCAGCGATATAGCCGATGCCATTGCGCCAGCGCCTCGAAAACCTGCCCGTGGGCCAGAAGCTCCTGGCCGCCCTGCTCGTCCTGCTGACCACCGTACTGCTGGTCGCCAACCTGACCTTTATCAGCGCCGCCTACTGGATATCCCAGGAAAGCATGGCGCCCCAGGCGCTGCAGACCATCGGCCGCCTGGTGTCCAACCCGTCCCTGGCAATCCAGGCCCTGAATTCGCCCGAGGATGCGCAGAAGCTGCTCGACGAACTCGACAGCTACAGCCCGCTGCGGGCTGCCGCGCTCTATGATGGCAAAGGCCAGCGCGTGGCCCAGTTGCAACACGGGGAACACCTCAAGCTGCCCGAGCGCTATCGCCACATCGAAGCCTGGCAAATGACCGAGTTCCGCAGCAACCAGGTGATTACCCTGCCCCGCCCGGGACAGGCACCGGGGCACCTGCTGCTGGTAGCTACCAGCGAGCTGCCCATGGCCTTTTATACCGGCACCCTCACCGCAAGCCTCGGCATCCTGATTTTCAGCGTGCTGCTGTGGCTGGTCATTGCCCGGCAGATCAAGCGCCTGATCACCCAGCCGATTCACCAGCTCGAGGAGCTGTCCCGCCAGGTGACCCGCGAGGAAAACTATTCCCTGCGCGCCGCACGAGGCAACCATGATGAAATCGGCAGCCTGGCCGAAGCCTTCAACACCATGCTGTCGCGTATCGAGGCCCGGGAGCAGCAGCTCAAGCGCGCCCGAGACGACGCCCAGGCCGCCTATGACCAGGCCCAGGGCCTGGCCGAGGAAACCCGTCACACCAACCGCAAGCTGGAGCTGGAAGTCCAGGTGCGCAGCAAAATCGAGAAAAAACTCACCGGTTTCCAGAACTACCTCAACAGCATCATCGACTCCATGCCCTCGGCCCTGATCGCCCTGGATGAACAGCTGTATGTCACCCAGTGGAACCAGGAGGCCAGCGCCCTGTCCGGCACTCGCCTTGACGAAGCCCTGAACCAGCCGATCTTCCTCGCCTTCGAACCGCTCAAGCCGTTCCTGCCGCAGCTCAAGGAAACCGTCGAGCAGCACACGGTGACCAAGGTCGAGCGGGTCACCTGGCTCAAGGATGAGGAAGCACGCCACTATGCCCTGACCTTCTATCCGCTGATGGGTGGCGCCGGACGCGGGGTGGTGATCCGTATCGACGACATCACCCAGCGCCTGTCCCTCGAAGAAATGATGGTGCAGTCGGAGAAGATGCTCTCGGTCGGCGGCCTGGCAGCCGGCATGGCCCACGAGATCAACAACCCCCTGGGGGCGATCCTGCACAACGTGCAGAACATCCGTCGCCGACTGTCTCCCGAGCTGCCGAAAAACCTCGAACACGCGCAACAGGTCGGCGTCGAGCTGCAAACCGTCAACCGTTACCTGGAAAGCCGGGAAGTCCCACTGTTGCTGGACGGCATTCAACAGGCAGGCGCCCGGGCCGCGAAGATCGTCACCCACATGCTCAGTTTCAGTCGACGCAGCACTCGGCAGATGGCTCCTTGCGACCTGCCGGCACTGATCGACCAGGCAGTGGAAATCGCCAGCAACGACTTCGACCTGGCCATCGGCTTCGACTTCAAGGGCCAGGCGATCGTGCGCCAGTTCGACCCAGACCTGGGACCGGTCCCCGGCACCGCCAACGAACTGGAACAGGTGCTGCTCAACCTGCTGAAAAATGCCGCCCAGGCCATACATCAGCGCGACGATGACAGCGAGCCGGGACGCATCATCCTGCGAACCCGCCTGAATCCGCCCTGGGCGGAAATCCAGGTGGAGGACAATGGCGTCGGCATGAGCGAGAACGTGCGCAAGCGCACCTTCGAACCCTTCTTCACCACCAAGGAAATCGGCCAGGGCACCGGGCTCGGGCTGTCGGTGTCCTACTTCATCATCACCAACAACCACAAGGGCCAGATGGAAGTGCAGTCGACCCGTGGCCAGGGCACCTGCTTCACCCTGCGCCTCCCCCTGGCAAGCAGCCAGCCCCTGGTTCAAGAACCTCTACCACTGGAGAACTAAGCATGGGTTTTCGTTTGTCGAAGATCTACACCCGCACTGGCGACAAAGGCGAAACCGGGCTGGGAGACGGCCGTCGGGTACCCAAGGATCACCCCCGGGTAGAGGCCATTGGTGAGGTCGATACGCTGAACAGCCAGTTGGGCCTGCTCCTGGCCGGGCTGGCCGAGCACGGCGCGACCTGCCCCGGGCTCCAGGAAGTGATCGAGGTACTGACGCCTTGCCAGCATCGGCTGTTCGATCTCGGGGGCGAATTGGCGATGCCGGTGTATCAGGCCCTCAACAGCAGCGAAGTGGAGCGCCTGGAGGCGGCCATCGATGTGTGGAACGAGGAGTTGGGCCCCCTGGAAAACTTCATTCTGCCGGGTGGCTCGGTGTTGATTGCCCAGGCCCACGTCTGCCGCAGCCTGGCGCGCAGCGCCGAGCGTCGCTGCCAGCAGTTGAATGCCATCGAACCCTTGCAGGGAGTTGGGCTGGCCTATATCAATCGCCTGTCAGACCTTCTGTTTGTCGCCGCGCGACTGATCGCCAAACGCCAGGGCATCGCCGAAATCCTCTGGCAGGCCGCCGCCAAACCCACTCCCTCTGCGTAGGAGCCGGCTTGCCGGCGAAAGCGCCGGCAAGCCTTGCGCGCACCTTCGCAGGCAAACCGGCCTGTACAGGGCCAGCGCCCAGCCAAAGCCGGCGCTGCCACTAAGGAGGCCTTCAGTCCTGCGGCCAGAAAGCGCGGATACCGGCCACCCCTTGAGCACCGGCTTCCCAGGCTTGCTGACAGTCGGCAGGCCCCACGCCTCCCAGCAGGTACACCGGCCGGTTGAAACCACTGATCAACTGCTGCGCCTGTGACCAGCCCAGAGGCTGCGCATCAGGATGGGTCTGGGTCGGCTGCACCGGGGACAAGGTCACAAAATCCACATCCATCTGCTGCGCCAGGGCCAACTCCTCGGCGTTATGGCAGGACGCCGCCAACCAGCGCTCCTTGCCGAAGGGCCGTCCGGCACTGGCGTACTTGCGCAATTGCGCCGAAGTGATGTGCCAACCTGCCGAAGGAAAATCCCCCAGCCACTCGAACGGCCCCTTGAGCATCAGTTGCGCCTTGCCGGCACACAGGCCCACGGCATCCACCGCCAGGTCACGGTATTTCGGATCGTAGCCACCCGGAGCGCGCAACTGGACCAGTTGGCAGCCCTGGGCAATGGCTTTCTGCATGCCGCGCAGCAGGGCCGGGGTTTCCAGGCCTTCGGGAGTGATCAGATAATGCGCCGGCAGCCGCGCCGCATCGACAATCGGTTGGTTCGCCGCAGGGAACTCGTAGCCCGCCAGTCCACGGGACGTGACCCAGGCCAGGGGCTGCCCTTCGGCGCCATGAGGCTCGCCACTGAAGGCCGACACCTCGAAGACGTCCAGCAGTACCTGCTTGTCCGGGTAATCGTGCTGCACCTTGATCAACGGACGTGCGCTCTGCACGGTGATTCCCAACTCTTCCTGCAGCTCGCGGGCCAGGGCGGCCTCTACGGTTTCCCCGGCCTCGACCTTGCCCCCGGGAAACTCCCACAGGCCACCTTGATGCTGAGTATCGGCACGCCGGGCAATCAGGATCTTGCCGCAGGCATCCCGGATGACGGCCGCAGCCACATGTACTCGTTTCACCGCACTGCTTCCTCTGATCCGGCATTAGGCCAGCCCTTGGGGGCTGTTCCTTGAAAGATGATCGCCGTAAAGGCGAGCCGGTCCTGCGGGCAGGCAGAACCGGTTGTTGGACGCCGCGTTACGTACGGTATTCGGCGTTGATCTTCACGTACTCGTGAGACAGGTCGGTGGTCCAGATGGTTTCGCTGCACGCACCACGGCCCAACTCGATACGGATGGTGATTTCTTCCTGCTGCATCACCGCTGCGCCCTGGGCTTCGGTGTAGCTGGCCGCCCTCGCACCACGGCTGGCGATGCAGACGTCTCCGAGGAACACGTCGATCTTGCTGACATCCAGGTCGGGCACGCCGGCACGTCCCACTGCAGCCAGGATTCGCCCCCAGTTCGGGTCAGAGGCAAACAGTGCGGTCTTGATCAGCGGCGAGTGGGCCACGGTGTAGCCAACATCCAGGCATTCCTGATGGTTTGCACCGCCATTGACCTCCACGGTGACGAACTTGGTCGCGCCCTCACCGTCGCGGACGATGGCCTGGGCCACCTCCATGCAGACCTCGAACACTGCCTGTTTCAGGGCATTGAACAGTGGGCCCGAGGCTTCGGTGATGGCCGGCAGGTCGGCCTGGCCGGTGGCGATCAGCATGCAGCAGTCGTTGGTCGAGGTATCGCCATCGATGGTGATGCGGTTGAAGGACTTGTTGGCACCGTCCAGCATCAGGTTCTGCAACACATCGCGGGAAACCTTGGCGTCGGTGGCGATGTAGCCCAGCATGGTCGCCATGTTCGGCCGGATCATCCCCGCCCCCTTGCTGATGCCGGTCACGGTAATGGTGACGCCATCGTGCTGGAACTGGCGGCTGGCCCCTTTGGGCAGGGTGTCGGTGGTCATGATGCCTGTGGCCGCAGCGGCCCAGTTGTCCACGGACAGGTCATCCAGGGCGGCTTGCAGTGCGCCTTCGATTTTCTCGACTGGCAGCGGTTCGCCAATGACCCCGGTGGAGTACGGCAGCACGGCGCTGGCATCGACCCCGGTCAACTCCGCCAGCCTGGCGCAGGTACGGGCGGCGGCAGCCAGGCCCGGCTCGCCGGTACCGGCGTTGGCATTGCCAGTGTTGGTCAGCAGGTAGCGCACCGCACCCTGCACGCGCTGCTTGGCCAGGATCACCGGCGCGGCGCAGAACGCGTTGAGGGTGAACACCCCCGCCACGGTGGAGCCTTCGGCGCAGCGCATGACCACTACATCCTTGCGCCCCGGGCGCTTGATGCCGGCTGAAGCGATGCCGAGCTCAAAACCGGCAACCGGGTGCAACGTTGGCAAAGGACCAAGACCAACAGCCATGAAAGCGCTCCTCTTAGCAGATATCCGCACCGTCGTCATGAAAGACGGTGTCGCAAATGGAAAAACGCCGCGACGGCTGATGCCGTCACGGCGCGGGTATTTCAGTGTCTGGCGGGGATCTTAGTTGATCTGGCCGTGACAGTGCTTGTACTTCTTGCCCGAGCCGCAGTAGCACAGCTCGTTGCGACCCAGTTTCTGCTCGTTGCGCACCGGCGCAGAGGCCAGGGCCACGTCGACATCAACGCCTTCTTCCAGGGCTTGCGGATGATCCAGGCCCGGGGCTTCAGCGTGTTCGAACTGCATGCGCTGGGCCAGTGCCTCGGCTTCCTGGCGCAGGCGCGCCTCTTCCTCGGCCGGATCTTCACGGCGGACCTGAACGTGGGACAGTACCCGGATCGAGTCGCGCTTGATGGAATCCAGCAGTTCGGAGAACAGCGTGAAGGACTCGCGCTTGTACTCCTGCTTCGGGTTCTTCTGCGCGTAGCCACGCAGGTGAATGCCGTGGCGCAGGTGATCCATGGTCGCCAGGTGGTCTTTCCACAGGTCGTCCAGGACCCGCAGCACGATCTGCTTCTCGAAGCTGCGCAGGGCTTCGGCACCGGCCTGGTCTTCTTTCTCGTTGTACGCGGCGATCAGCTCGTTGAGCAATTTCTCGCGCAGGGTCTCTTCGTACAGGTGATCGTCTTCGTCGAGCCATTGCTGGATCGGCAGGCTCACACCGAAACCGCTCTGGATGGCCTCTTCCAGGCCCGCCACGTCCCACTGCTCAGGCAGCGACTGGGGTGGAATGTGGGCGCTGACGGTGGCGTTGAGCACATCCTGACGGAAATCGGAGATGGTCTCGCCAATGTTGTCGGCGGCCAGCAACGTGTTGCGCATGTGATAGATCACTTTACGCTGCTCGTTGTTGACGTCGTCGAATTCCAGCAGTTGCTTGCGGATATCGAAGTTGCGGCCTTCTACCTTGCGCTGGGCCTTCTCGATGGCGTTGGTCACCATGCGGTGCTCGATCGCCTCGCCGGACTGCATGCCCAGAGCCTTCATGAAGTTCTTCACCCGATCAGAGGCGAAGATGCGCATCAGGCTGTCTTCCAGGGACAGGTAGAAACGGCTGGAGCCGGCGTCACCCTGGCGACCGGCACGGCCACGCAGCTGGTTGTCGATACGGCGGGACTCGTGGCGCTCGGAAGCGATCACCTGCAGGCCGCCCGATTCCAGCACTTGCTGGTGGCGCTTCTGCCAGTCGGCCTTGATCTGGGCGATCTGTTCCGGAGTCGGGTCTTCCAGGGACGCGACTTCCACTTCCCAGTTGCCGCCCAGAAGGATGTCGGTACCCCGACCGGCCATGTTGGTGGCAATGGTCAGTGCGCCGGGACGACCGGCCTGGGCGATGATTTCCGCTTCCTTCTCGTGGAACTTGGCGTTCAGTACCTTGTGCTCGATGCCTTCCTTGTTGAGCAGGTTGGACATGTGCTCGGAGGTTTCGATGGTCGCGGTACCCACCAGCACCGGACGGCCCTGGGTCATGCATTCCTTGATGTCATTGATGATCGCGGCGTACTTCTCGTCCGCGGTCAGGAACACCAGGTCGTTGTAGTCCTTGCGCGCCAGTGGCTTGTTCGGCGGAATCACCATCACCTGCAGGCCGTAGATCTGATGGAACTCGAAGGCCTCAGTGTCAGCAGTACCGGTCATGCCGGACAGCTTGGTGTACAGGCGGAAGTAGTTCTGGAAGGTGGTCGACGCCAGCGTCTGGCTTTCGGCCTGGATGTTGAGGTTTTCCTTGGCCTCGATGGCCTGGTGCAGGCCCTCGGAGAGGCGACGGCCGGGCATGGTACGACCGGTGTGCTCGTCCACCAGGACCACCTGGCCTTCCTGGACGATGTATTCGACGTTGCGATTGAACAGCTTGTGGGCACGCAGGCCGGCATAGACGTGGGTCAGCAGACCCAGGTTGTGCGCCGAGTAGAGGCTTTCACCCTCGGCCAGCAGGCCGACCTGGGTCAGCATCTCTTCGATCACCTGGTGGCCAGCTTCGTTGAGCTCGACCTGGCGGGTCTTCTCGTCGACCGTGAAGTGGCCGGCCTTGGTGACCTGGCCTTCGACTTCCTCGATGTGCTGCTCGAGGCGCGGGATCAGCTTGTTGATTTCGGTGTACAGGCGGGAGCTGTCCTCGGCCTGGCCGGAAATGATCAACGGCGTACGGGCTTCGTCGATGAGGATGGAGTCGACTTCGTCGATCACGGCAAAATTGAGCTCGCGCTGGAATTTTTCTTCCATGCTGAAAGCCATGTTGTCGCGCAGGTAGTCGAAACCGAATTCGTTGTTGGTGCCGTAGGTGATGTCGGCGGCGTAGGCGGCACGCTTCTCTTCAGGCGGCTGGAACGGCGTGACCACGCCGACGCTCAGGCCGAGGAACTCGTACAGCGGACGCATCCAGTTGGCGTCGCGACGCGCCAGGTAGTCGTTCACCGTCACCACGTGCACGCCCTTGCCGGACAACGCGTTGAGGTACACGCCCAGGGTGGCGACCAGGGTCTTGCCCTCACCGGTGCGCATTTCAGCGATCTTGCCTTCGTGCAAGGTCATGCCACCGATCAGTTGCACATCGAAGTGACGCATTCCCATGATCCGCTTGCCGGCTTCGCGGGCGACCGCAAAGGCTTCGGGAAGCAGTTTGTCGAGGGTTTCACCCTTGGCGATACGAGCCTTGAACTCTGCAGTCTTGGCACGCAATTGATCGTCCGAAAGGGCCACCATTTGCTCTTCGAAGGCATTGACGATCTGTACCGTCTTGAGCATGCGTTTGACTTCACGCTCGTTCTTGCTTCCAAAAAGTTTCTTTAACAAAGGCGCAAACATATCGGCAGGATCTTCCACACATAGGGTTGGAGGGCGGCCCCGTGAGTCGCCCGAGCAGCCCTCATGGCCGCATGCGAACGAGCATTCTACCCGGAAACGATGGTGAGGAAAGTGGCGTTATTCCACGATGCTGGCACAGCGCTGTGACGGGGCTCACCTAAAATAAGGGCTTTTGGCTGAACTTCAAGCCCATTCACCACAGAAGTTAATGATTGCGATCAGCAAAGCGGCAGATTTAGGCCCAGTACGAAAAACGATGTCTCAGGTGGCCCTGGCGCTTTCTGCTACCATGGCGCCTCTGTAACTTCAGGTTTCTGATCATGGCATTTCGCCCCCTTACGGCACGCGCTCCAGCCGTTCTTCTTCGCGAAGCCAAGCCTCTGAAAGCCATACTCGGCCACGCTCAGCGCCTGGCACATCTGCAGCGCCTGCTGGAGAGCCAGTTGCAACCGGCGGCTCGCGAACATTGCCACGTCGCCTCCTGGCGCGAAGGCAGCCTGTTGCTGATTGTCACCGACGGCCACTGGGCCACCCGCCTGCGCTATCAACAAAAGCGCCTGCAGCGTCAGTTGCAGGAGTTCAACGAGTTCAGCCACCTCACGCGCATTCTGTTCAAGGTCCAGCCCCCCACCGTCCAGCAAGGCGCCGCGGGACACACCATGGACCTGTCGAGCAACGCCGCCGAGACCATCCAGGCCACCGCCGACGGCATTGCCGACCCCAACCTGCGCGCAGCCCTGGAACGCCTGGCTCGTCACGCCAAGCCCCGGGACTGACTCAGCGGCGCTTGCTGCCGCCCAGCAACGACCCCATCAGGCCCCGCATCAACTGCCGGCCCAGCTGGTTGGCAGCCTGGCGCATGGCCGACTTCAAGGCCTGTCCGGCCGCAGTGCCGAGGAACTCGCCGGCGCGGTCGGCCAGGCTCGGCTCTTCGGCGACCGGCTTGCCTGGCACCGCCTCCGGCGCCAGCTCCTTGCGCCCCATCAGCACTTCATAGGCGGACTCCCGGTCAATCGGCTTGTCATAACGCCCCTGCAACGGCGAACTGGCAATCAGCGCCTTGCGCTCGGCGTCGGTCAAGGGCCCGATGCGCGACTGTGGAGGCGCCACCAGTACCCGCTGGACCATCTCCGGGGTGCCCTTGTCCTGCAAGGTTCCCACCAGCGCTTCGCCAATCCCCAGCTCGGTGAGCACCGCCAGAGCGTCAAAGGCCGGATTCGGACGGAACCCATCGGCCACGGCGCGCAAGGACTTCTGCTCCTTGGCGGTGAACGCCCGCAAGCCATGCTGGATCCGCAACCCCAACTGCGCCAACACGCTGTCGGGCAGGTCCCCTGGCGATTGGGTGACGAAATACACCCCCACGCCTTTCGAGCGAATCAACCGCACCACCTGCTCCAACCTGTCCTGCAGGGCCTTGGGCGTACCGGCGAACAGCAAGTGCGCCTCATCGAAAAACAACGCCAGCAGGGGTTTGTCCCCATCGCCTCGTTCCGGCAGTTGCTCGAACAATTCGGCCAGCAGCCATAAAAGGAAGGTCGCATAGACTTTCGGTGCTTCGTGCACCAGACGGCTGGCATCCAGCAGATGAATCCGTCCACGGCCGTCGGCGGCCGGTTGCAGGATGTCCTCCAGTTGCAGTGCCGGTTCGCCGAACAGCGCCTCAGCCCCTTGCTGCTCCAGGGTTGCCAGGCGCCGCATCAGCGCCTGACTGGAACCAGTGGTCATCAGCGCTGCGTCATCCCCCAGCAGCTGCGGGTTGTCCCGCAGGTGATTGAGCAGCGCCTTGAGGTCCTTCAAGTCGAGCAGCAACAGGCCCTCGCGGTCCGCCACCTTGAACGCTGCATACAAAGCCGACTGCTGGCTGTCGGTAAGCTCCAGCAAGCTGCCCAGCAACAGCGGGCCCATTTCACTCAAGGTAGTGCGCAAGGGATGACCGGATTCGCCATGGATATCCCACAGCGTTACGGGATAAGCCTGAGGCTGGTGCTTGAGCCAAGGCATGCCGGCGATCCGCTCGGCCACCTTGCCCTGGGGATTGCCCGCGGCCCCCAGCCCACACAGGTCACCCTTGATGTCCGCGGCGAACACCGCCACCCCGGCATCACTGAAGGCTTCCGCCAAGCGCTGCAGGGTGACGGTCTTGCCCGTGCCGGTGGCGCCCGCCACCAGACCGTGGCGGTTGGCCAGGCGCATGGCCTGGGCGATCGGCTGACCGTTGAGATCGGCACCGATAACGAGTTGCAATGAGTCAGGCATTTTGTCACCCCTGGTTAATCTTTGGCCTTACACGGTCGATATTAAGAATTGATGGATCAGAAGTATCTGAAATAAAGGTCAGGTAATTCCCTTGGGATAGATGGAGATATCAGCTTACTTATAACACCGCCTATTTTGCGCGCCCTTCCAACCCGATGCCCTGGACTCAAAGACCTTAGCGGACACCCAAGCCATGAACAAAAATCTGCGCTTCAGCCACAAGATCCTGCTTGCCGCCTCGCTGATCGTCATAGCTGCCTTTGCACTATTCACGCTCTACAACGATTACCTGCAACGCAACGCCATTCGTGATGATCTGGACAACTATCTTCAGGAAATGGGCGACGTCACGGCAAAAAATATTCAGACCTGGCTCGCCGGCCGCGCCTTGCTGATCGAAAACATCTCGCAGTCGGTGGCCCTCAACACCGATCCGGCCAATGTCAGCAACCTGCTGGAACAGAAGTCGGTGAGCTCGACCTTCATGGGCGCCTACCTGGGCAACCAGGATGGCACCTTCATCATCCGCCCGAACAGCAAGATGCCCGACGGCTACGATCCACGCGCGCGCCCCTGGTACAAAAGCGCCGAAAGCACCAGCGGCTCAGCCCTCACCGAACCCTACATCGACCTTGCCTCCGGCCAGTTGGTGATTTCCATCGTCGACAGCGTGGTCAAGGCCGGGCAGAAGATCGGCGTGGTCGGTGGCGACCTGAGCCTGCAAGTGATTGCCGACAGCATCAATGCCCTGGACTTCGACGGCATGGGCTACGCCTTCCTGATCAGTGCCGACGGCAAGATCCTGGTGCACCCGGACAAGAACCTGGTGATGAAGACCCTCAAGGATGTCTATCCCCAGGACACCCCGAAGATCAACAGTGAACTGAGCGAGGTCAGCGTCGACGGCAAGACCCGCATTGTCACCTTCACGCCGATCAAGGGCCTGTCCTCGGTGAACTGGTACATCGGCCTGTCAGTGGACAAGGACAAGGCCTTCTCCATGCTCAGCGAATTCCGCACCTCGGCCCTCATCGCCACCCTGACGGCCGTGGCCCTGACCATTGCTCTGCTGGGCTTGCTGATCCGCCTGCTGATGCAGCCGCTGCATGTGATGACCCGGGCCATGCAGGACATCGCCGACGGCGAAGGTGATCTGACCCGGCGGCTGAACATCCATAACCAGGACGAATTCGGCATCCTCGGCACCGCCTTCAACCGCTTTGTAGAGCGCATCCACGGCTCGATCCGCGAAGTATCCTCGGCCACCGAGCACGTCAACGAAGTGGCCCTGCGGGTGGTCAGCGCTTCCAACTCGTCGATGCTCAACTCCGACGAGCAGGCCAGCCGTACCAACAGCGTGGCTGCGGCAATCAATCAACTGGGGGCCGCGGCCCAGGAAATCGCCCGCAATGCCGCCCAGGCCTCGCAACAGGCCAGTGATGCCCGCAACCTGGCCGAAGACGGCCAGCAAGTGGTGGATCGCAGCATTCAGGCGATGAACCAGCTGTCGGACATGATCAGCGCCTCCAGCAGCAACATCGAGACCCTCAACAGCAAGACCGTGAACATCGGGCAGATTCTCGAAGTCATCACCAGCATTTCCCAGCAGACCAACCTGCTGGCGCTCAACGCGGCCATCGAAGCGGCCCGGGCCGGTGAAGCCGGTCGCGGGTTTGCCGTGGTCGCCGATGAAGTGCGCAACCTTGCTCACCGCACCCAGGAGTCGGCGCAGCAGGTGCAAACCATGATCGAGGAACTGCAAGTGGGTGCCCGCGAATCGGTCAGCACCATGAGCAACAGCCAGCGCCATAGCCAGGACAGCGTGGAAATCGCCAACCAGGCCGGGGAACGACTGAACAGCGTGACCCAGCGCATTGGTGAAATCGACGGCATGAACCAGTCGGTGGCCACCGCCACCGAGGAACAGACCTCGGTGGTGGAGTCCATCAACATGGACATCACCGAGATCAACACCCTGAATCAGGAAGGCGTGGAAAACCTTCAGGCCACCCTGCGGGCCTGTTCAGATCTGGAGCAGCAGGCCACGCGCCTGAAACACCTGGTGGGCAGTTTCCGGATCTGAGGGAGCGCTGCGCAAGCTTCAGCCGGCAATGGGCCCCTGCTTCAGGCGCCCGTTGTCAGCCCGCGATTCATTGCGGCTCCGGCTTCGGTGCCGGCTCTTGCTGCAATTGCTGCCACAGTTCGGCAGCACCAGGAAACTCGGTGCCGTCCTCGGCATCGAGGGCATCGGGGTCGTAACGGCTCAGACAGCCTTCGCCGAGGGTGGCGGGCGCTTGGGAAGTGGCTTTGTCCAGCGGATCGGTCATCAGGCTGACCTCATCAAGTTAAGAGCCGGGAACGGGGCATTGAAACCTCGCTCCCGGCAGCTTTATCAGAACACCACGGTCTTGTTGCCGTGCACCAGCACGCGGTCTTCCAGGTGGTAGCGCAGGCCACGGGCCAGGACCATCTTCTCCACATCACGACCAAAACGCACCATGTCCTCGATGCTGTCGCTGTGGCTGACCCGCACCACGTCCTGCTCGATGATCGGACCGGCGTCCAGCTCTTCGGTGACGTAGTGGCAGGTGGCGCCAATCAGCTTCACGCCACGCAGGGATGCCTGGTGGTAAGGCTTGGCACCGACGAAGGACGGCAGGAAGCTGTGGTGGATGTTGATCACCTTGTGGGCATATTCGCTGCACAGTTCCGGCGGCAGGATCTGCATGTAGCGCGCCAGCACCACCACTTCGGCGTCATGCTGCTTGACCAGGCGCGACACCTCGGCGAACGCCGGCTCCTTGTCCTGCGGATTGACCGGTACGTGGTAGTAAGGAATGCCGTGCCATTCGACCATACTGCGCAGATCGTCGTGGTTGGAGATCACACAGGCGATCTCGCAGTCCAGTTCGTCGCTGTGCCAGCGGTGCAACAGGTCCGCCAGGCAATGGGACTCACGGCTGGCCATCAGCACCACGCGCTTTTTCTCCGCAGTGTCGGTGATCCGCCAGTCCATCGAAAACTCTTCGGCGATAGGCGCGAATGCCTCGCGAAACGCCTCCAGGCCAAAAGGCAGCGAGTCGGCACGAATCTCGTGGCGCATGAAGAACCAACCACTGAGGTTGTCCGAGTGGTGGCTCGCTTCGGTGATCCAACCGTTGTGGGAGGCCAGAAAGTTACTGACTTTGGCAACGATGCCAACGCGGTCAGGGCAAGAAATCACCAACCGAAAGGTGCGCATGAGGGGGAAACTCCAGAACTTCGCAAAGGTCGCCATTCTAGCGATTACGGGAAAAAACTGCAGTATTCATTGCGCCCCCATGCCTTGGTTAGACTGGCAGCGCACCCGAAACCGGCTTATCGAGCACGACTCACCGCGCACAGGTCGCGACTTGCAAATAGCGCTTAACTAATTTGCGAATATCGCAATGCTGTACGCCCACCTATTAAATAGCGAAATGATTTCTACGCCTAAACACACTAAGAGAGACAAATAAAACATCGGTATTATGTTTACTTGCTCAAACTCCCTGACTATTATTGCGACACTGTCACCCCGCCACTCAGCGCCCAATAAGGTAGTCCTCATGTCCCTGATCAACGAATACCGTGCTACAGAAGAAGCAATCAAAGAACTGCAAGCGCGTTTGAAGAACCTGTCCCAAGACGACAAACTGAAAGCCGAACTGGAGTTCGAAGGCAAACTGCGCACTCTGATGGGCGAGTATTCCAAGTCCCTGCGCGACATCATCGCCCTGCTGGATCCGGACTCGAAAGTTAAAGCGCCTCGCGCAGCCGTAAAAACCACCGGCACCAAGCGCGCGCGTAAAGTTAAACAGTACAAGAACCCGCACAACGGTGAAGTCATCGAAACCAAGGGCGGCAACCACAAGACTCTGAAAGAGTGGAAAGCCAAGTGGGGTGGCGATGTGGTTGAAGGCTGGGCAACCCTTCTGGGCTAAGCCTCACAGCTGAGCGCCCGGGCTCTTGCCGCCCGGCAGAAAAAACGCCAGTTCGCTGGCGTTTTTTTATGCCCTGGCCATCTGTTCAAGGGCCAGGGCGCGCGCTCAAAGAGCCAGGCGCTGGGCCAGGGCAGCAACATGTTGCTGCCACTCATCCAGAATCTGGCGCTGCATCGGGTCGGCATTTAACAACGCTTGCTCAAGCGCCTGCCGGAAACTTTCAAGGGTATTGGGCGCACCCAATTGCGGATCAAGCAAACGCTGCTGACAAAAGCCCAGCCAGTGCTCTTGCTCGGCCTTACTCAATGTTGCCGGAAAGTTGCGAGCCCGGTAGCGAAAGAGCAGTTCAGGCAAGCGCTCATCATCGAATGGCCATTGTTCACGGGCCAACTGCAGCGGATCAGCTTCGCGTACTTGCTCACACAAGCGCCGATCACGGTCACCAATAAAGCCGTCGTACAACTGCTGCTCCGGGTCTTCGCTGGCAGCAAATTCATCGGGCCCATAAATCACTGGAAGTTTATCCTGCCAAACTTCCTGAGCCTCCCTCAGAAGCACCGCTCGACGCTGATACAGCTCCATGTCCAAGTGCAGCCGCTGTTGATCTTCGTCACGCAAGACGTTCAATGGCGCCACCACCGGGCAGCGGTTGATATGGATGAGTTTCAACGGCACCGGCAACTCGCCCTCGAGCAGGTCGTCCCGGCGGGTATATAAACGCTGGCGCAAGCTCTCGGCATCCAGGTCGAGCAAGCCTTGCGGATCCAGGTGCAGGTCGCAGACGATCAGGGCATTGCGGTTGCGTGGATGCCAGGCCAGGGGCAAGACCACCCCGATGTAGTGCCGCGCCGCAGAGAAACGCCCGGAAATATGCACCATGGGTTGCAGCAGGCGAACCTGATCCATGACCCGCTGCTTGCTGCGCAGCTGGAACAGCCAGTCATAGAGCTTGGGTTGCTTCTCGCGGATCAGCCGCGCCAGGGCGATCGTCGCCCGGACATCAGACAGGGCATCGTGGGCCTGGCCGTGGTCGATGCCATTGGCCGCCGTCAGCCGCTCCAGCTTCAAGGTCACCTGCCCCTGCTCCTGCGGCCAGTTGATGCCGTCGGGGCGAAGCGCATAGGCGGTGCGCACCACGTCGATCAGGTCCCAGCGACTGTTGCCACCCTGCCACTCCCGAGCGTAGGGATCGAAGAAGTTGCGATACAGGCTGTAGCGGGTCATTTCATCGTCGAAGCGCAGGGTGTTGTAACCGGCACCACAGGTTCCCGGGCGCGCCAGCTGGGCGTGCACCCGAGTCATGAATTCGGCCTCACCCAGGCCTTGCTCGGCCAACCGGCTCGGGGTGATGCCGGTGATCATGCAGGCTGCCGGATGCGGCAGGATGTCGTCGCTGGGCTGGCAATAGAGGTTGACCGGCTCATCGATTTCATTGAGTGCCAGGTCGGTGCGAATACCGGCCACTTGCAGCGGTCGATCGCTGCGCGGATTGATGCCGGTGGTTTCGTAGTCGTACCAGAAGATGGAGGTCACGGCCTGTTCCTGAACTGAAAGACCGCCGCAGTCTAGGCGCTCAAGCGCTGCCAGGGCCAGCCGCGCGTGCCCGTACCCGGCGGCAGGGGCGGTTTAAATCGTAGTTAATGATGTCGTTTGCCCCCCGGACACTGCTAGCATCGGCGCTGGATTTTTTTCTACCAGGTCAAGCCGACACCTCCCCCATGCTTGAAATGACAGCAACGCCAAGGAACGCACCGCTGCACCCACCGCTGGATACGCGGTATCAGGTGGAAACCCCCGAGGGCATCGATCTGCCCCTGCGGCCGGCAGGATTGCTGGTGCGCAGCCTGGCCTTCAGCCTCGACCTGGGCGTCCGCGCTCTGGTGCTCGGCCTGCTGTTTATCGTCCTCGGCTTTTTCGGCGAGATCGGCGTCGGTATCGGTTCTATCCTGCTGTTCCTGGTCAGCTGGTGGTACATGGTGCTGTTCGAAGTCCTGAATCAGGGCCGCTCTCCCGGCAAGCAACTGATGGGACTGCGAGTCGTGCAGGACGACGGCACCCCCATCGGCTGGAGCGCCTCCCTGACCCGCAACCTGTTACGTTTTGCCGACATGCTGCCGTTCGGCTATTTCCTCGGCGCCATCAGTTGCCTGCAGCATCCGACCTTCAAGCGCCTCGGCGACCTGGCCGCGGGCACCCTGGTGATCTATCGCGAGCAACCGGTCAAGCGACCGGACCTGCCGCCCGCCGTCCCCCGCTCCGCGCCCTTCGCCCTGAGCCTGAATGAACAACGAGCGATCCTCGGTTTCGCCGAACGCCAGGGCCAGCTGTCGAGCGAGCGGGCCCAGGAGCTGGCGAACATCCTCGCGCAACCCTTGCACGTGCCCGGCGACCAAGCCGTTGCCGAACTCAATGGCATTGCCCGCGGCCTACTGGGAACGACATGAAGCAAAGCCTTTTCGAAAGCCGGCACCAGGCGCAATGGCAGCACTTCGAGCAGCTGCTCGAGCAACTGGAACGCCGCCGGGCCAAACCCGAGGATTGCCAGACCTTCGTCCAGGACTACCGGCGCTTGTGCCAGCACCTGGCCCTGGCCCAGGAGCGAGGCTACAGCAGCTACCTGGTTGACCCGCTGCAGCAACTGGCCTTGCGCGGCCATCAGCAGCTGTACCGCCAGCGCACGGCCATCAGTGCCAACCTGCTGGGCTTCGTGCTGGCCGGTTTCCCCCGTGTGGTGCGCCAGGAATGGCGCCTGGTGCTGATTGCCAGCCTGCTGTTCTTCGGCAGCCTGCTGGGCATCGGTGTGCTGGTGTACCTGTTCCCCGACCTGATCTACAGCCTGGTGGACTCCCAGCAACTGACACAGATGCAAAGCATGTACGACCCTGCCGCGGGGCGCCTGGGACGGGCCGCCGAGCGCGCCTCGAGCGAAGACTGGGTGATGTTCGGCTACTACATCATGCACAACATCGGCATCGCCTTTCAGACCTTCGCCAGCGGGCTGCTGTTTGGCCTGGGCAGCGTGTTTTTCCTGTTCTTCAACGGCCTGATGATTGGCGCCATCGCCGGCCACCTGACCCAGATCGGCTTCGGCCAGACCTTCTGGCCCTTCGTCATCGGCCATGGCGCCTTTGAACTCAGCGCCATCGCCCTGTCCGGTGCCGCCGGGCTGAAACTGGGCTGGGCGCTGATCGCCCCCGGCCGCCTGACCCGCGCAGAAGCCTTGCTGCAGGCGGCGCGGGTCAGCGTGCAACTGATCTACGGGGTCATTGTGTTTCTGCTGATCGCCGCCTTTGTCGAAGCCTACTGGTCCTCCCTGACCTGGCCAGCACCGTGGATCAAATACAGCATCGGCACTGCGCTCTGGAGCCTGGTGATCGCCTACCTGACCCTGGCCGGACGAGATACCCATGCGCCTGAGTGATGCCAGCGTCGTGATCCGCCCACGCAGCTCCTGGGAGGCCATGGACCTGGGCATACTCCTGAGCCAGCAGCATCGCCGACTGCTGATGACCAGCTGGGCCATCGTCAGCCTGCCGGTGTTCGCCCTGCTCAGCCTGTTGCTGTGGGAATCCCCGACGCTTGCGGTGCTGCTGTTCTGGTGGCTGAAGCCGGCATTCGAACGACTGCCGCTGTACATCCTGTCCAAGGCGCTGTTCGGCGAAACACCCAGCCTGGGCCAGGCCCTGAGGCAATGGCCACGGCTGCTCAGGCCCCAGTTGCTGGCCAGCCTGACCTGGCGACGCTTGAGCATGAGTCGCAGCTTCATCATGCCGGTGGTCCAGCTCGAAGGCCTCGGCGGCGACGCCCGGCAACAGCGCCTGGCGGTGCTGCTGCAGAGAAATGCCGGAGGCGCGCGCTGGCTGACCCTGATCGGCATGCACCTGGAGGGCGCACTGTGGATCGGCCTGTTGGTGCTGTTCTACCTGTTACTGCCCCAGCAGATCGAGCTCGACTGGAACTGGCAGACCCTGATACTCGCGGCCCAACAGGACTGGCTATGGCTGGAACACCTGACCAACGTCTTCTATGCCCTGGTGCTGGTGATCTGGGAGCCGATCTACGTGGCCTGCGGTTTCAGCCTGTATCTCAACCGCCGAACCGAACTGGAAGCCTGGGACATCGAATTGGTCTTCCGGCGCCTGCGCCAGCGATTGGCAGGTGCCGCCGCATTGGTGCTGGTGGCAGGCCTGATGCTGCTGGCGCCAAGCCAGTCGCTCTGGGCGGCAACGCCCAGCAGTTCGGTGGCCGGCCCCGAAGCCCCACGCTTGCTGCAGCAACCGCTGACCAGCAAGGCTTCAAAGGAAAGCATCCAGAGCATCCTGGACGCCCCGCCGTTCAAGAATCAGGAGTCGGTGACTCGCTATCGTTTTGGCGATGAACAACCACCGAACAAGGATGCCAAAGAGAAGCCGCCAGGATGGCTCAAGAACCTGCTGGAACGCCTCGGCCAGGACAGTTTCGGCGGTTTCGCCAAGGGCCTGGAAATCCTTCTCTGGGGGCTGCTGCTCGGCGCTCTGGGCTGGTTGATCTGGCGCTATCGCGACTGGCTGCAGGCCTTTGTCGGCCGCCGGCCACGACCGCGCCAGAAGCGCCCCGCGGCCAGGCCCCAGCAACTGTTCGGCCTGGAAGTCAGCAGCGAAAGCCTGCCCGCCGATGTCGCAGCCCGCGCCGAAGAGCTCTGGGCCAGCCAGCCCCGGGAGGCCCTGGGCCTGCTGTACCGAGCGCTGCTCAGCCGGTTGCTGGAGGACTATCACCTGCCCCTCGGCGTGGCCGATACCGAAGGCCAGGTACTGCAGCGGATCAAGGACCTGCAACAGCCGCAACTGGAAGCGTTCAGCGTCAGCCTGACCCGTCACTGGCAGAACATGGCCTACGGTCATCAGGTACCGGGCAGCGCACTGCAACAGCAACTGTGCAATGGCTGGCGCGGCCTGTTCGGCCCGGGAGCGCAATCATGAAGCGCTATCTGTGGGGCGCCCTGGCGTTGCTGCTGGCCCTGATCCTGGGTGCAAGCGGCTACTACCTGTACCGACAGGCCACGCCCTACCAGGAAATGGTCGACCACGGCCCTTCTCCCGAAGCCCGTGCCAACCCCTACCTGGCGGCAGAAATGTTCATGCGCGCGCGCGGCCTCAAGGTAGACCACGCCAATGGCCTGGAAGTGCTGGCCACCCTGAAACCCGTCGGCAACAGCCTGCTGTTGCTGGGGGAGCGCACGAACATGAGCCCGCGCCAGGTCGACCAAGTGCTGGACTGGACCCGCGCCGGCGGCCGCCTGGTGTTTGTCGCCGAAGCCCTGTGGGACCCGGACACCGAGCAGAGCGGCGACCTGCTGCTGGACCGGGTGCAAATCCACCAGCTGCTGAGCAAGGACCTCGAGGAACCGCCGGAGCCGGAGGCCGACGACGCCTTTCCGCAATTGACCAAGGTCTACCTGGAGGACGAACAGGCGCCGGCCTACATCGGCTTTGACACCGACTTCCACCTGGACGATCCGGACAGCCTTGCGCAGTCCTGGGCCAACAGTGGCAGTGCCACCCACATGATCCAGCTCGACTACGGCGAAGGTTCGGTCACCGTGCTCACCGACGCCGAGATCTGGAAAGCACCGGCCATCGGCCTGTACGACAACGCCTGGCTGCTGTGGTACCTGAACACCGATACCGCGGTGACCCTGCTGTTCAATACCGACCATCCAAGCCTCTGGCAGTTGCTCTGGCGCTATTTCCCCCAGGCCCTGGTGGCCCTGACCCTGTTGCTCGGCCTGTGGCTCTGGCAGGCTGGCACGCGTCAAGGCCCTCTGCTTGCACCAGCCCCCAAGGCCCGGCGCCAGTTGCTCGAACACTTGCGCGCCAGCGCCGACTTTCTGTTGCGCCACGGCGGCCACCAAGCCTTGCTGCATGCCCTGCAACTGGATATCCGACGTCGAGCGCGGCGCCGCCACCCCGGTTTCGAGCAGTTGGCACCGCAGGCCCAGTGGGACGTGCTCGCCCAGCTCAGCCAACAACCTGTCGACACCATCAGACAGGCCCTGCAACCCTTGTCCGGGCAACGCCTTTCCAGCGTTGACTTCAGCCACCAGGTCGCCCACCTGCAAACTCTCAGGAATGCCCTATGATCTGGCACTTGGAAAGCGTTATATCTCTGCCATATTAGGAACAGTCCCTTAGAAACTCAGAGGCATGGTGCTGAGATAAAGCCTGAGGGTCAGTCCTATGGCCCTAGCTCTGTCAGAACAGACAAAGGGATTGGATGTTTGATCTGTGCAGGGGGCGGCAAATGGAGATTGTGTGGGCTACTGAGGATATGGTGATCGCCGGGCAGCCTTATCCGGGGTTTCCCATTCTGCTTCGGGACACAATGGAGAGTTGCGTCCCGGCCAATCAGTTCTTTCGTCACTACCTGCTTCGCGGGGCCATTGGCTCTCGCCGCTCCTGGCCTAGCACCGGACGAGCACTGTACGACTTCTTCAGCTTCCTCCAGGCTCATGAGATTGACTGGTGCGATGTGGATCGTGGCGAAGCCAAGAGCCTTGTAGCAGCCTATCGTGACTACTGCCTGGTGGCATGCGAACTGGCACCGAATACTACTCGCCAGCGCCTGCACTACATCTGCAAGTTCTACGAGTTCGCACTGAAGGAAGGGTGGGTTAAGCGTCTGCCCTTCGCCTATGAAGAACGCACCGTAAGGCGCGGAACAGGCTTCCTTGCGCATGTAGATACCAGTGGCGGAAAAGCCATTGCAAACGATGTAATGCCACGCAGCCACAAGGCCCTGCCCAAGTTCCTGAGCATCAGCGAGATCAAGTCGCTCCTGGCCACAGTAGAGAACCCTCATCACCAGATGATGATTCGCCTTGCACTGCATACGGGTCTGCGTCGTCAGGAAATCGCCACCTTCCCGCTGACCTATGTCTTCGCCCCGGACAAGAAAGTACGAACCGAACGCAACGTCCGTATTCGCCTCGATCCGTTCGACGGCAGTGGCATGGTAACCAAGGGCAGCAAACCACGAGAAATTTACATCAGCCGCCAGTTCATGGCCGAACTCTATCGTTACGTCACGAAGGTGCGCGGAGAGCGTGCTTCGCAGAACAAGACCTCACAAATTACACTGTTCCTCAACCAAGCAGGGGAACCCTATGGTGAAGACGGCAAGAGTATCAACCGGATCATCAGCGAAGCTGGCAAGCGAGCTGGAATCAAGGTCCATACGCACATGCTCCGACACTCCTATGCCACCCACACCCTGGTCAGCCTTCAGCGTAACCGTGCGAACGGCCTGGATCCTCTAGTTTTCGTTCAACGACAACTCGGCCACAGTTCGATTCAGACGACGATGGTGTACCTGCACTTGGTCAACGAAATGGCCGACGAGGCGGTGCTGGCCTATGACGATGAATTGAATACACTGGCAGGGGCGGCCTGATGGGCAAGCGCAAAGTATTTGGCAAGACAGACCTCAGCGTCTCACAAGTCGAGCACAGCCACGACGCGGCAGGCAATGTGCTCATTCTGCCCGAGGCCATCCCTCCGAAAAACACTACGGTCGAGTTTGGGAGGAACAGCTTCAACAGCCGTCGATTCGACTTTGTCCGTTGGTACGGCGCCGGCATCGACCCCATCACCTACGCCTGCCATCGCCAGATCGAGCGCTTCCTCTCCGGCCAGGAGGGTGCTGTTACGAGTAGCACCATAGCTAGCTACTGCTTGAATGGGATGCGCCATTTCCTTGACTGTTGTGTTCTTCGTGCAATGGCTTTTGGCCGTAACTTGGTCCTGGCTGATGTGAACCGGGATCTGATTGACAGTTATCTCGGCCATCTGGCCGGGCTCGGCTGGGCTACTATCACTCAGAAAAGCGTCTACACGCAAACCAAGCCTGTGCTGCTAGCCTTGGGACAGCGTGGGCTGATCCCCCTGATCACCTCCGGCGATGCAGCTACCTTCCCGCGTAATCCTTTCCCGAATAGCCACCGCAAAGCTAAGGGTGAGACGGCTCTGTCGAAGCACGAGCGACAAGCGTTCACAGCCGCGCTGCGGCAGGAAATCAAGCCAATCTGGGCCGACGACGCGCCCGTGACCGGCGAACTGCTGGTCTTCGCGCTGCTGGCCGTGGCGCTGCACACCGGGCGCAATACCACACCGCTGCTGGAAATGAGACGCGATTGTCTGCGCCCTCACCCCAAGGACAACACCGTATTCCTGGTGTTGTGGAAGCGGCGCGGCTACAACACCAGCAAAGTTGCACTGCGCGCAGAGTCGGACACCGAGCGTCTTCTGGAGTCCACACCAAGTTTGAGAACTAACGTAGAGCGTCTGATCCGCCGAGTGATGGCCCTGACCGGGCCATTGGATATAGAAGCCCCAAACGACCTCAAGGGCCGTGTGTGGCTGTATCGTGCTCGCAACGGCAAGGGTATCGGTCAAGTCACAGCGTTGAACTCAGGAATGTTGGGGTTGGCGACCAACCGCCTCGTAACCGAGCATGGTCTGACCGATAACAACGGAAAACCACTACGTATCAATATTTCACGTCTGCGCAAGACCTTCGCCAACCGCATCTTCGAGCTGACCGACGGCGATCTGGTAGCCACCGCCGCGGCCCTCGGCAATACCCTGCAGGTGGCCGGCCAAAACTACCTGGCACCCAGCGAGGATGTCCGTCGTAACTGGCAGTTCATGGGCGAGGTACTGGTGCAGGAGTTACTGACTAGTACCATCGGTGCGACCTACAAGGATACCCCGATGGGCCGTTGTGCCGACCTGCTGCACGGCCAATACGCCCCGAAGCGAGAGGGTGCAACTTGCATGAACTTCATAAATTGCCTGCGCTGCAAGCACTATGCGGTAACCGCCGAGGATCTATACAAGCTGTTCAGCTTCTACTTCCGCGTGCTGGTCGAGCGATCGCGCATGGACAAACGGCGCTGGGCAAAGGAGTACGCCCACATCCCGCGCTTGATCGACCACTACATCATTGCCGAGGGGCTGCGGCGCGGCACCTTCAAGACCGCTGCTGTGGAGGCCGCTCGTGAACGCGCCCGCTCCCAGCCACACCCATTCTGGTCGGTTGATCTGATCGACAGCTTGGAGGTTTTTGCATGAGCGACAGTACCCTAGCGGCGCTAGCCTGCCCCTCCCTCGCCGCCCAGCCAGGCGATGTGCGTGGGCTCCACAAATCCGAACGCGACGCCCTGATCATTACCTCTATTCAGGTCGATGGACGGTGGGTCATCCTCAGCCGCTACGGCGACAACATCTGGCAACTCGACGGCTTCAGCAGCAACGCTGCAGCCAACCAGAAACGGCTGGACTTCAGCAGAGTGCCGTCGGTGTTTCGGGCGGTGATGAAAGCGATGCTGTACCGTTACCTACGACGTGGGCGTCGCGGCTCGGGTCGGCCAAAGGGCCGCATGATGCGAGGTTTTTTCTCTGCTTTATTGACATTCCTGCGATACCTAGAAGCGCTCAAGCTCGATCACCTCGGTGCGGTGACCTCCATGATCTGCGTTAACTATGTGGCCGCCTGCAAGGCGTACCGGCAGACCAGCCGGTTCAAAGGCAAACCGCTATCGCAGCATGGGCTGCATAGCCGTTTCAAGGCCGTCGAAGCGCTTCATGAACTCAGCCAGTACACCGACGACCAGATGCCGCAGCATCCCTGGCCCGAAACTTCCGCGAAGGCGATGGCGGGGCTTACCGGTAGCGGAGCCTGCCACAAGCAAAGCAGCAGGACGCCGCTGATCCCTGATGATGTGTTCTGCTTTCTGTTCGAGCGGGCCTATCAGCAGGTTGAGCGTGGCCAGCAGTTGCTTGACATGCGCGATGCGCTGAACGCACTAGCGGCGCAGCGAAAGGGGCAGTGCCGCGAGGCTGTCATTGCTGCCAAGAACCGCCACCTGAGCGCCCTTGGTTGGGGGAGTGGTCTAAAGGTATTCAACAAAGCGGTGATCGATCTGCGCACGGCCTGCTACATCGTCCTGGCTAGCACCTCCGGCTGTCGCAACCATGAGCTGGCCAACTTACAATCAGGCGCGCACCACCGCACTCAGGACAATGAAGGCACAGTCTACCACTGGATGCGCTCACGGTCGGATAAGACCGATGCGGGTACCCATGATTGGATGATCCCTGAGGCTGCCGTGCGTACCCTGCGCCTGATGGAGCGTTGGGTCGCGCCCTATCAGACCATGATCACCGCCGAGATCGAGCAGCGGCGCCGCACCAACCCGCATGATCCACAGATCGCCGAGGCCTGCAAACACCGCCGTGCACTATTTCTCAGCGTAGTCTCGGGAGAGGTCACCCAAGTGCGCACGCTTTCTAACTGGTCTTTTGACTTTTACCTAAAGGCATTCGCCAAGGACTGCGGGCTGAGCTGGAATCTCGCCAGCCACCAGTTCCGCCGCAAGTTTGCCAACTATGCCGCACACAGCCGCTTCGGAGACCTGCGCTACCTCAAGGAGCACTACGCGCACTGGTCACTGGACATGACATTGGGCTACGCCATGGATGACAGTTGGGGACACCACCTGGACCTTGATCTGTACGCAGATATCCAGGAGGAGTTGGAAGATATCAAGCTTGGTGTAACCGACGACTGGTTGGGTGACGCTCCTCTGGCCGGAGGCTACGGCCGCGCACTCAAGCAGTGGCAGCGGGAACCGCAAAATCTCCTGATTTTCAAAGATCACTCCTCGATGCTGAAGTCCATTACCGAAAGCACCGCGATTCGTAGCAATGGCCATGCCTGGTGCACTGCCGACAATGACAATTGCGTCGGTAATACTCTTGAGCGTACCCGCTGTGGAAACTGCAACAATGCCGTTATAGGGCGCCACCACCTGCCCATCTATCAGCGCCTCTACAATGACCTGAAAGAGCTGCTGCAATGCCCGGATATTGGTGAAGGTGGCCGTCTACGCGTTGAGCGCGACCTGAATCGCTGCCGGGACGTACTGCTCCAGTTGGGCATGGCCTCTGAGACCCTGATCGCATGAAGCCCAAGGACAAGTCATCCAACTACAAGCTGGCCACAGATCGTGAAAAGGATCTGAAGCTAGCCCTCTACCGCATTCAAAAGGGGCGCGCCCACACTAGGGAAACCAAGGTTACCATTGCTGCGGTCGCCCGCGAGGCGGGCGTCTCGACGGCGCTGATCCATAACCACTACCCAGAAATTGCCGAGGCTATCCGCGTGGCTCAGGGGCGCTCCAGTCGAGCCATGCGAGATGTGAAGCATCAGGACTTGATTGCCGAGCGCAAGAAGTCCGCAGCCTACCGTCAGGAGATAGAGGAGTTGCGGGCCAAGGTCGCCAATCTCGCATCCATTAATGAGGTGCTATTGAACGAGAACCGTGTACTCAGGGCTAAAATGAACGCCCCCAAGGTAGTCGAGCTTGCTTCGAAGATGCAGCGTGAATAACCCCTTGTTAGAATTCCTCAGAGAGAAAAGTCAACTTGCTCTTTTTAGCCTGGGCACCTGTTCGCACCCACACTTTTTGCTGCTCAGATTTGATTTCTACTGCTTTGATAGTGTGAACGGTCATCGACTCCAAAACCAGCTTCAGCGTTGGACTACGGGGCTTGGCATAAAAGGGTCCGCAGTCCGAAGGCTTTTCTAAGGCGAAGTGGACGCAGTTCTCCTCGGCAGAATCTGGGGTTTGGGGAGCAACGGAACAGAAAGTGCACTTAAGCTCAGAGAGCCCTGCTCTCGGCCCATCGTAGGCGCACCTGGTTAGGTTTTGGCGGACCAGTAACCGTCGCATAGCTGTAACGGCTTGCAATCGGAAACACCCGTGCTCGCAATCAGCGCAATTTTCGGCTCAGATTAATTGCGAGCCGGCTTGCATTCAGCGGTGCCGGCTCGAATTCAATTTTGGTCTGCTCACATTAGCTACGACTGAAATCCCCCCCACACAGGCGTCCATCAAACGTACGTTTGATGGATGTCGAGATGGCGGAGTCAAAATAAATATGCGTATTATGCATTTTTGCATTCGCCCACAAAGCCCTATCAACACATTCAAGGACCTCAAAAACCGAAAACTCAGTCACCGACTCTCCTCGGTAACTGAGTTTTTTTGATGGCGATTACACTGTTTTGAAACCCGGCTTACCGTTGGCTGCTCGCCATTCTTTGACAGCCTTTACAACTCCCTCCGGGCTATCTTCCCTATTATCATCTGGATAATAAACCAGATCAGATCCAGACGGATGCTCACATAGACGCTTAAATTCAAGGATATTTTTTATATCATCTCCCTCTTTAGTATCCTGAACATTGAATAGTTTTTTAACAAATTCCAAGAACTCGGCTTCCGTATAATCAGAGATTGTCTTTTTCATTTCACTTACCATCCCTATGGATTTCAATATGGCGTTTTGGTGTAGTTATGCGAATATTATCAATGTCATATACTGCACCAAGGTCTTTGATTTCTTTCACGTGATGTAACTCATATTTAACCCGACCTCCAACCTGCTCACCTTCTCTTGGTGCTGGGGCTTTACCGGCCATAATATTACCGAGGTTACCCGTCTTGAATTGCTTTCGCAGTACAGGATCATTAGCTACAGCTTTCCAGAACGCCTCTCGAAACTCACGCCAGTTCTTGAACTCCCGCCCCCGAAGCTGATCAGCAATTTGCGACGGAATCGGTGCCCCTTCACCTTGCGAGGCTGCACTTAGCCAAATGCCCGAAACAGGCTGCCCAACACCGGTTGCAACACCAGGATCTTCCCGCCGATCCCGGAACATTACATAGATAGGCGCCAGTCCTGAATCGATCGGATAGACAATAATGTAATCGTCAAAGCTGGCGTCGGCCACTTCGGGGAAGGTATCGATTCGTCCTTCAACGGGGGTGATCGTCGCTCCATTGTAAACGGGCGGTAGTGCTGTTTCTGTCGGCAGATTGGTTGAACTGTTGCCAGGGGATACCGCGGGTGTCCAGGTCAGCGTGCGAGGCGGAACGTCTGCCGTGGTGGCGGTATAGACGTTTTGTCCAGCGTTGTAGCTGGCTGCGACTACTCGTACCCTGGATGGTACGGTAACCCCATCAGTCTTGACGGCGAACACCTCGGATCGTCCGTCTTCCGCTGTTTTCGAGCTGACCCTAATCGAGATATCGACGGTCCCCGTCGTCGCGGCGGCCTGCTGCAGTGTCTGCAGGTCAAGATCAGGTGCCAGGTCAGCCAGAGGCGTGCTGAAGGTATAGCGTTCAGGCAGTTCGCCATTGGCCAATTCGCGGGGAAACGCCAAGAAGGCAATTACACCCACCGCTGCGCTTGATACGGCCCCAGCGACGAGTCCAGCAAGCCCTACGATTGCCGAGCGGATAGCCGTTGCAAGCGCCGCAGCGCCACCTTCAATGGCGATCGTTCCTCGGGCCGCTGTAAACAGCGGATGGCTGATGGCCACCGAACCTTGAGCTGGGAAGGTATTGGCGACGCGAATAGTCTCGGCGGCGGCTTTATCGGCAGCGGCCTTAGCCGCCGCTTCAGCTGCTACCCGTTCTGCCTCTAATTGGGCGGCAATGCGCGCTTGCTCGGCTTGAATGATAGCCAGCGCATCTGCTTTTGCCTTCAAGCGTCTGGCTGTTTCTGCATAGAATTGAGAAAGTCGGACGGCTTCATAACCTGAAGCCCAGTTAATCAGCCCCTGCTTTCGGGCTTCTGTATTCCTATATTCAGCATTAGGAAAGAGATCAAAAACACCGTAATTGGCTTTGATCTCAGGCCCTACCTTCAATGACGCCGCTTGCTTTGCCTTGCTCTCCCCTTCTGTCTTTGAGTTGTAATAAAGCTTTACATGGATCACATGTTCTTTGGTGACGGTTTCTTCTGGAGTTGTTGTATCCATCGGCTTATTTAAACCGCCCTCAGCCTTTACCGCCTTATCGATGTCAGTATCGATGCTGAGCATGTTAGCAGCATGCTTGGCATCTATTTCGCCCTGATATTTATATATAAAATTGTAAATATTTTCCTGTGCCAGCATATCCATCTTCATATCCAATGGAATAGTAATCCATTGTGGGTCATTGTTTTGAGGGATATTAAAGTTAAACCCTCCTTGCGAGGGCGGGGCAGTTATATTGGTTGTACCGAGTTCTACGGGCATTTCCAGATTCCTCTTGCTCAAGTGTTTGGTCCGCTCAACGGCGGGCCTTCCGAATCGCGTGAAAGCAATTCACCTCCACGGCATGGCGCACCTCACCAGCTGCAAACGGTCGCGAATCGTTGCAGTGGATGGGCAGGAATACTGTATATCCATCCAAAATATGCGCGCAAGCATTTAAATGCATATATGCATATCAATGGCACTAGCACTGGTTTCTGACGGGGCCGCGAAGGCAGGAGAGGATGAATTCGGGCGTGCTACGACAATTCCCATTGGGGCAAATAGTCATGGCTCGGTGGCCAGGTGAGTCAGGAGGCTGAGAAGCACCGGTCTCTGTTCAGATGGTCGTTTGGGAAGCAGGCGCAGAATGGTGTTTGTAGGGCTTACATTGGTTAGGGTTCCTCCCCAAACCGGTCTCGGCGGAGTTGGTGGAGTCAGTGCTGTCACGGCAGCTGTATGACCTGGAACCGCCCCTGACGCGCCACGGCTTCCGCCTCAAGGATCTGGTCGAGCAGTTCGACGCCAGGCCCAGCAAGATCAAGGCGTTGTTCAGCAATGCGCTCGATCCGGCTCGTGCCGTTGATCTGCGCGACAAAATGCTCGCGGCGGGCTTGCCGATCTGAGCCGGCCATTTCATTCGCAATTAATTTGAGCACACGGGGATGGAATGCAAGCCGGCACGGCTGAATGCAAGCTCGCTCGCAATTAATCTGAGCCTGAGGGTTGGTCAGTTTTTGGTCAGCGGCAACACTGCCTCAAGGCGCGGGCTTTGTTGTCTGTGGTGTTGACCGGCGAGGGCATTGGATCGCCTCAATGGAGCCACTGGCCGGACGAATACGAGATATCGCCGGACCAGTTCTTCAACTCGACCACTAGGATTCGATTGGTTGTCAGTAGCAGCAGATCAATATCCAGCGGCTGCTTGGAGCCTCGCGTTACCAACCGAAATGCTGCGTAGGCACCCCATTCGCGGGGTAACTTCGCTTCGAGCTCACGCAAGGTGGCATGCTCGACCTCCAGAACACCCCGAGGGCTGAGATAGTTGATGCGCAAAGTTGAGACCTCCCTAGTCTGACTCATTCGCAAGCCGTCTATGTTAGACGGTTCGCCCGACTCTCGAATTGTGCCGTCACGCCCACCCAGAAATACTTAAACGATCGGCGGACAAACCGAAGCAGGCCATTATGGCCAACAATTCCTCTGACATGCGCCCAAAAAGCTGGGACTATCATGGAATGGAAATTGTGCAGGTCTGCCTTCACGCACTCATCCTGCCCATGAAAACCAAAATAGTTAGATTAGGTAAGTATCTGATTTATGGATGATAAAACCAATGTAACCGTTAGTAGAGCTCCGGAACCACTGAGCGAACAACCCGTCGAACAACCCCTCGAGCCCTCCGAGACGCCTGCTCCCCAGGCCCATGCCGCCCAACAGCGGCAGCGGGCCAGCCAGCTGGCCCAGGCCGTGCGCCAGGAATTGCAGAAGGTCGTGATCGGCCAGGAAGCGGTGATCGATGATGTGCTGACCGCGTTGATTGCCGGCGGCCACGTGCTCCTCGAGGGCGTGCCCGGCCTCGGCAAGACCTTGCTGGTACGCGCCCTGGCCCGCTGCTTTGGTGGCGAGTTCGCACGGATCCAGTTCACCCCGGACCTGATGCCCAGCGACGTCACCGGGCATGCGGTGTACGACCTGCAGACCGAGCAGTTCAAGCTGCGCAAGGGCCCCTTGTTCACCAACCTGCTGCTGGCGGACGAAATCAACCGGGCACCGGCCAAGACCCAGGCCGCCCTGCTCGAAGCCATGCAGGAGCGCCAGGTGACCCTTGAAGGGCGGGCGCTGCCCATCGGCCAGCCGTTCATGGTCCTGGCAACCCAGAACCCCATCGAGCAGGAAGGCACCTACCCGTTGCCGGAAGCCGAGCTGGACCGCTTCATGCTCAAGCTGCGCATGGACTACCCGGAGGCCGAGGAGGAGCTGAACATGGTCCGCCAGGTCGCTCGTTCGACCCGCGCCGACATGCTCGACGTGCAGCCCCTGCGTACCGTGCTGCAGGCCAAGGATGTATTGGCCCTGCAACGCATTGCCAGCGACCTGCCGCTGGACGAACAGGTGCTCGACTATGCGGTGCGCCTGGCCCGGGCCACCCGCAGCTGGCCCGGCCTGACCCTCGGCGCCGGGCCTCGTGCCTCGATCGCCCTGGTGCGCGGAGCCCGGGCCCGGGCCTTGCTGCGCGGCGGCGAGTTCGTGATTCCGGATGACATCAAGGGCTGTGCCATGGCCGTGCTGCGCCATCGGGTACGGGTCGCTCCGGAACTGGACATCGAAGGCCTGTCGGTGGAGCACGTGCTCAAGCAGATGCTTGAACAGATTCCGGCGCCCCGCCTGTGAGCCGTCCACGCCGATGAAGCCGACTCGTCTGCTGTTGATCTGGCTGGGCACCCTGGCCGGCCTGGACATCCTCCTGGGTACGCTGCGCGCTCTGGGGATCGAAGCCTTCCCGCGCCTGGACTCGATCGCCTGGGGCCTGTTGCTGGCGCTGTTGCTGCTGGCGCTGCTGGATGCCCTGCGCCTATTGCGCCGGCAATCACCAGAGGTCCGTCGGCAACTACCCGGCAGCCTCCCCTTGGGACGCTGGAGCGAAGTGCAACTGGAGATCAGCCATCACGGGCAACAGCCAGTTGAGGTACAGCTGTTCGACCATCCGCCCCAGGGCCTGGTGTTCGAGCACCTGCCGCAATCGGTCAGCCTGGAGCCTGGCCAGGTGGCGCGAGTCGTCTACAACGTGCGACCACTGCAACGCGGTCATTTCAATTTCGAGCGGTGCGAAGTCAGCCTGCCCAGCCCCCTGGGCCTGTGGCGTGCCAGACGGTGGCTGGCGGTGGGCGGCAGTACTCGGGTCTACCCGGATTTCGCTCGACTCTATGGAGCGCAGTTGCTAGCGGTGGACAACTGGCTCAGCCAGCTCGGAGTGCGCCAGCGCCAACGCCGGGGCCTGGGGCTGGAGTTCAACCAGCTGCGCGAGTTTCGCGAGGGTGACAGCCTGCGACAGATCGACTGGAAGGCCACCGCCCGCCAGCGCACCCCCATCGCCCGGGAGTACCAGGACGAACGCGACCAGCAGATCATTTTCATGCTCGACTGTGGGCGCCGCATGCGCAGCCAGGACGGTGAACTGTCGCATTTCGACCACGCCCTCAACGCTTGCCTGCTGTTGAGCTACGTCGCCCTGCGCCAGGGCGATGCAGTGGGCTTGAGCAGTTTTGCTGCCGAGCGCTCACGCTACCTTGCTCCGGTCAAGGGCTCGGCCCAGCTCAGCGTGCTGCTCAATGGCGTCTACGACCTGGACACCAGCCAGCGCCCAGCCGACTACCAGGCTGCCGCCAACGAGCTGCTGGCCCGGCAGAAACGCCGGGCCCTGGTGGTGTTGGTCACCAACCTGCGAGACGAAGACGACCAGGAGCTGCTGACCGCGGTCAAGCGCATCAGTCGCCAGCACCGGGTGCTGGTGGCCAGCCTGCGCGAAGAAGTCCTCGACCAGTTGCGCCAGAGCCCGGTGCAGACCCTGCCCGAGGCACTGGCCTACAGCGCCGCGGTAAATTACCTGAACCACCGCGCCGAGCTTCATGAGCGCCTCAGCGCCCACGGCGTCTCCTTGCTCGACGCCCGTCCGGGGGAGCTGGGTGCTGAACTGGTCAGCCGCTATCTGAACTGGAAAAAAGCCGGCAGCCTGTAGCGGCTGCCCTGGCCCTCAGGCCGATGTCTGCAACGGATGGAAGCTGAAATAGTGGCGCAGGGCCTGTTCCCATTCGGCAAATTCCGGCGCTGCCCGCAACAGGCTGAAGCCACTGTCGTAGTGATGGGGAGTGAGGTCCTCATGGCACCACAGGCAGCGGGCGCTGAAGTCGATGAGTTGCACCTGCCCGTCACCGCTGAGGGTCTTGACCCGCAGCTCGAACTCGGCGCCAATCAGCATCGGCAACGAGCTGATCAGCATCAGCCCGTCGGCCGACACATTGCCGAGGAAACCCACCGGCCTGTCAGTGAAGCGGTTGAAGACTTTCAAATAAGACGGCAATTGGTGCCGTTCGATCCGACGTTCCGTGAACATGCTGGGTATCGCTATAAAAGGTCATTAAGCATGACCGCACTAGTGCTTCGCAACGGGCCCCGAGTAACGGCCCGCTCTCCCGGATTCGATGGACGAGGAAAATCGCCAGAAGGATTTCAACAGTACTGCCCCAGGCCAAGCCGAGGCCGTGTTCGAACAACCTGTACAAATGTTAGCTCAAGCTCGGGGCACAACTGCAGTGGCCCTGACAAACGTCGATCACAATGCCGTGCGGCGAACCTGGGCGGCACCGTTTGCCGGGAAGTGTCCCAGCTGCTGCAGGGTCTCCAACCGGGCTCGGGCACGGTAGGCATACTCGCTGCTGGGGTATTCGGTGATGATGAACTGGTAGGTCTGCGCGGCATCGACGAACAGTTTCTGACGCTCCAGGCATTGCCCGCGCAGCATCGACACTTCCGGCTGGATGTAGCGACGGGCGCGACTGTCACGATCGACCTGGCTCAATTCGAGCATCACGCTCTCGCAGTTGCCGCGGTCATAGGCGCGGTAGGCGTTATTCAAATGATGGTTCATGGACCAGCGGGTACAGCCGACAACACTGACGGCCAGGGCAGCAATGAGTACGAATCGCATGGGGTATCTCCTGTCTTGTGCAGTGTATCGACTCATCGGCAAAAATCTTCAAGGTTGTTGCGGCAAACAAACAAAGCAATAAGTAGTGCAAACGAACAATGACTACAACTTGCGAGCATAGTAGCCTCTCGTTGCGCTTGAACTCAGGAGTCCGTGCATGTCCGTTCGTCGTACCAAAATCGTTGCCACCCTTGGCCCGGCCAGTAACTCGCCGGAAGTTCTCGAACAGTTGATTCTCGCAGGCCTGGACGTTGCCCGCCTGAACTTCTCCCACGGCACGCCGGACGAGCACAAGGCTCGCGCCCAACTGGTCCGCGACCTGGCCGCCAAGCACGGGCGCTTCGTCGCCATCCTCGGCGACCTGCAGGGTCCGAAGATCCGCATCGCCAAGTTCGCCAACAAGCGTATCGAACTGAAGGTCGGTGACAAGTTCACCTTCTCCACCGTCCACCCGCTGACCGCAGGCACCCAGGACATCGTCGGCATCGACTACCCGGACCTGGTCAAGGACTGCGGGGTCAATGACGAACTGCTGCTGGACGACGGCCGCGTGGTCATGCGTGTGGAGACCGCCACCAGCACCGAGCTGCATTGCGTAGTGACCGTCGGCGGCCCGCTGTCGGACCACAAGGGCATCAACCGTCGTGGCGGCGGCCTGACGGCACCGGCCCTGACCGAAAAAGACAAGGCCGACATCAAGCTGGCAGCAGAGATGCAAGCCGACTACCTGGCGGTGTCCTTCCCTCGCGATGCGGCCGATATGGAATATGCCCGCAAGCTGCGTGACGAAGCCGGCAGCACTGCCTGGCTGGTGGCGAAGATCGAACGCGCCGAAGCCGTAGCCGACGATGAAACCCTCGACGGCCTGATCAACGCCAGTGACGCCGTGATGGTTGCCCGTGGCGACCTGGGCGTGGAAATCGGCGACGCTGAACTGGTGGCGATCCAGAAGAAAATCATCCTCCACGCTCGTCGCCACAACAAGGCGGTGATCGTGGCGACCCAGATGATGGAGTCGATGATCCAGAACCCGATGCCGACCCGTGCCGAAGTGTCCGACGTGGCCAACGCCGTGCTCGACTACACCGACGCGGTGATGCTCTCGGCGGAAAGCGCCGCTGGCGCCTACCCGCTCGAAGCAGTGCAGGCCATGGCGCGGATCTGCGTCGGCGCGGAAAAGCACCCCACCAGCAAGACCTCCAGCCACCGCATGGGCAAGGTGTTCGAAAGCTGCGACCAGAGCATCGCTTTGGCCGCCATGTACACCGCCAACCACTTCCCCGGCGTGAAGGCGATCATCGCCCTGACCGAAAGTGGCTACACCCCGCTGATCATGTCGCGCATCCGTTCCTCGGTGCCGATCTACGCCTACTCCCCGCACCGTGAAACCCAGGCGCGCGCGGCGATGTTCCGCGGCGTCTACACCATTCCGTTCGACCCGGCTTCCCTGCCACCCGAGCAGGTCAGCCAGGCGGCGATCGACGAGCTGCTCAAGCGCGGCGTGGTCGAGAAAGGCGACTGGGTGATCCTCACCAAGGGCGACAGCTACCACACCACCGGCGGCACCAACGGCATGAAGATCCTGCACGTTGGCGACCCGATGGTCTAAGTGCTGGCTCGCTGAACGCAAAAGCCCCGTCGTGCAAACGCCGGGGCTTTTTTCATGCCGGTTTCAAGCTCGGCAGGTGTCGTGACAGCGGGACGGAAAACACCGGCATCAGGCCTTGGCAAGAAACCCCGACAAGGCCGCAATCGCTTCTGGCGAGCGCAGGCGCTGGGTGAACATCGCGCCCTCTTCCTCTATCACCTGGCGCAGTTGCTGGCGATCCGCGGCCTTCATCAGGCGCTTGCTGACCTGCACCGCTTCGGGTGCCAGCTGGCTGAAACGCAGCGCCACTTCCCGGGCCTTGGCCAAGGTGGCCGCGCCATCGCCCAGGGCGGCCGTGGCAATCCCCCAGGCCGCCGCCTGCTCGCCGCTGAATCCCTCGCCGAGCAACAACAGTTCGGCGGCTTTGGCCTGCCCCAGAAGACGCGGCAGGATCAGACTTGAACCAAACTCCGGGCACAACCCAAGGTTGACGAACGGCATGCGCAAACGAGCATCACGACTGACATAAACCAGGTCGCAATGCAGCAGCAGGGTGGTGCCGATGCCCACGGCAGCGCCAGCCACGGCCGCCACCACCGGCTTGCGGCACTCCAGCAGGTTGCGCATGAACTGGAACACCGGGCTGTCGAGATCCCGGGGCGGTTGCTGCACAAAGTCGGCAATGTCGTTGCCGGCGGTAAAGCACTCACTGCTGCCGCAGATCAGCAATGCGTTGATCTCGGGGTCCGCGTCGGCATCGGCCAGGGCCTCTGCCAGACGGCTGTACATGGCACGGGTCAGGGCGTTTTTCTTGTCGGGACGGTTCAGGCGCAGGGTCAGCAGCCCGCCCTCGCGTTGCAGCTCGATGGCATCGGTCATGAAGATCTCGCTCTGGAAGAATCAGCGCTCAACCACGCGGCAGGAATACGTCGGCCAGCAGTTGATTGCGCGGCAGCCCCGCCAGGTACAGGCGCCGGGCAAAGGCGTCGAGACTGTCGGGGTCTCCGCAGAGTAAGGCTTGGGTTTGCCGGGAAACAAGCCGCAGTTGCGCCAAAGCCGCCGCCAGCTGCGCCCCTTGCCACAGCTCGACGCTCAGTTGCGGGCGGTTGGCCGCCAGCGCAGCCAAGGGTTTGGCCAGGTAGTGCTGAGTATCGTCATGGGCCAGGTGAATGACGCGGATAGGGCCTTGGTGATCCTGACGCAAGGCTTCACGCAGAACCCCGAACAATGGCCCAAGCCCGGTGCCCGAGGCCAGCAGCCAGAGCGGTCGCTGCTGCCAGTCTGGGTCGTAGTGCAAGGCACCGCCGCGCAATTCGCCCAGGCGCAGCGGGTCCCCCAACTGCAACCGGCGGGCGGCGTCGCAGAACTGCCCCGGCAGCCTGCAGTCCAGGTGGAACTCCAGGAAGCGGTCTTCCTCGGGCAGGCTGGCCAGGGAATAAGGCCGAGCGACCTGGCCATTCGCCCACAGCACCAGATGCTGGCCGGCGCGATAGCGCAGCGGCCGCTCGGGCTGCAAACGCAGGCGCAGGACCGTGGTCGACAACCAGTCGAGCCCGACCACGGTGGCAGGCAAGCCGTCACGCAGGGGATCGAACGTCTCGACCTGCAGGTCCTCCACCACCCGGCACTGGCAAGCCAGCCGCCAGCCGCGACGCCGTTGCTCGTCACTGAGGGCATCCGGCCGGCTGTCACTGGGCGTGCCCTGGACACAGTGCACCAGGCAGGCATGGCAACTGCCGGCACGGCAGCTGTAGGGCACCGCCACCCCAGCCTGGTTCAAGGCATCGAGCAGGTTGCTTCCGGGCTCCACCGACCAGCGCTGCGTACCAACCGTCACTTCAGGCATCGAGCTGCTCCCAGGCCGCGAAGCAGCGATTGCGACCGTCACGCTTGGCTCGGTACAGCGCCTGGTCGGCGCGCTGCAGGGCATTGTCCAGATCGTCCCCGGCCTGCAGCAGGGTCATGCCCGCGGACAGGCTCAGGTCATGCACCTTCAGGCCCACCAACTGCACCTCCATGAACGCCAGGCGCAACCGCTCGCAGCAGGCTGTCAGGCGCTCGGCATCACAGGCGGGCAGCAGCACCACGAACTCCTCGCCACCATAGCGGGCGAGCACATCACCGTCCCGCAGGCAGGCCGTGGCGACGGCGGCGAAGGCCTGCAGCACCTGGTCCCCCGCGGCATGACCGTGAAGATCGTTGATGCGCTTGAAATGGTCCAGGTCAATCAACGCCAGCCCATGCACCGCGTCCTGGTCCATGGCCTGCAGTTCGCGGCTGGTGATGCGCAGGAAATGCCGGCGGTTGAACAGGCCGGTCAACTCATCGGTCGCCACCAGGTCCTCCAGTTGCCGCATCATTCCCCGCAGGGTGTCCTGATGGGCCTGCAGGGCGAAGCGCCGCTGGCGCATGCGTGAGCGCGACGCCTGGACATAGGCGGCGTAGAGGCTCATCCAGGCCAGCATCACCAGCAAGGCACAGAGCTGCAGCGCAGCCAGCTGCGGATCCCCGAGCACAAAGCGATAGCCATCCCACAGGTTGATCCCGGCAAAACAGAAAAAGATCAGGGTCGCGCAGCGCAGGTAAGCCCGACGAGATAAATGAAACAGGCCGAACAGCAAGGGCAGGATATAGAACATCAGGAATACCCCCCGCACCTGATCCAGATGAGCGATCAGCCAACTCTGCCAGGCGATGCCCAGGACCACCTGGACCTCGGTCAGGCTGGGATCGGCAAAGCCCAGGTTGCGCCCGCTGACAAAGACCCAGTACAGCAGTCCCTGGCTGGCCAGCACCAGGCCGCTGGCCAGCAGCGCACTGCTGCTGGAGGCGCGGAAATGTCCCGTGAGAACGGCCAGCCAGAACAGCAGCAGAATCAGTCCGTAGGTGCCCGCAGCAAGCGTGAAACGCTTGAGTATCAAGCTCTGGATGGCTTTATGGGTCAATCGTTGACTCACCGTGAGAAAGGAGGCGTAAAGAGTTTCCTACCCTGCAGGCCACTTGCCACTTTAGTGCTGCGACCGACAAATGACTATCTCAATTTTAAGCCGCGCTCCGAGGTTTGGCCGCAGATCCACGCAAGAACAGTGCCCATTCGATGGGCGACTTTCGTTTGCCTGGCTGGCGGGTGTGCCCGGCACCCAGGCGCGGTATACTGCGGCGCCTTTTTAGCGTCGCGCCAGTTGTTGTCCGGCGTGCCTTGAAGGTGACTGCAACCGACCGATGCACCCAAGCTGCAGCCACCTTATTAAATGTTCCCGTCTTTTAGAGGAGCGCGACTCATGACCGTGATCAAGCAAGACGACCTGATTCAGAGCGTTGCCGACGCCCTGCAGTTCATTTCCTACTACCACCCCGTGGACTTCATCCAGGCGATGCACGAGGCCTACCTGCGCGAAGAATCGCCGGCCGCCCGTGACTCCATGGCACAGATCCTGATCAACTCGCGCATGTGCGCCACCGGCCACCGGCCGATCTGCCAGGACACCGGCATCGTCACCGTATTCGTCCGCGTAGGCATGGACGTGCGCTGGGACGGCGCCACCATGGGCCTGGACGACATGATCAACGAGGGCGTGCGTCGCGCCTACAACCTGCCGGAAAACGTCCTGCGTGCTTCCATCCTGGCCGACCCGGCAGGCGCCCGGAAGAACACCAAGGACAACACCCCGGCGGTGATCCACTACTCCATCGTCCCGGGCAACACCGTGGAAGTGGACGTGGCCGCCAAGGGCGGCGGTTCCGAGAACAAGTCGAAGATGGCCATGCTCAACCCGTCCGACTCCATCGTCGACTGGGTCCTGAAAACCGTACCGACCATGGGCGCCGGCTGGTGCCCGCCAGGCATGCTCGGCATCGGCATCGGCGGCACCGCGGAGAAAGCTGCGGTGATGGCCAAGGAAGTGTTGATGGAATCCATCGACATCCACGAGCTCAAGGCTCGCGGCCCGTCCAACCGCATCGAAGAAATGCGCCTGGAGCTGTTCGAGAAGGTCAACCAGCTGGGCATCGGCGCCCAGGGCCTGGGCGGCCTGACCACCGTGCTCGACGTGAAGATCATGGACTACCCGACCCACGCCGCCTCGCTGCCGGTGTGCATGATCCCCAACTGCGCCGCCACCCGTCACGCGCACTTCGTGCTCGACGGCTCGGGCCCTGCCTCCCTGGAAGCACCGCCCCTGGACGCCTACCCGGAAATCGTCTGGGAAGCCGGCCCGTCGGCCCGTCGCGTCGACCTCGACACCCTGACCCCGGAAGACGTGCAGAGCTGGAAGCCGGGCGAAACCGTCCTGCTCAACGGCAAGATGCTCACCGGCCGCGATGCGGCTCACAAGCGCATGGTGGAAATGCTCAACAAGGGTGAAAGCCTGCCCGTGGACCTCAAGGGTCGCTTCATCTACTACGTCGGCCCGGTCGATCCGATCGGTGACGAAGTGGTTGGCCCCGCCGGCCCGACCACCGCGACACGGATGGACAAGTTCACCCGGCAGATCCTCGAGCAGACCGGCCTGCTGGGCATGATCGGCAAGTCCGAGCGCGGCCCGACCGCCATCGAGGCGATCAAGGACAACAAGGCCGTGTACCTGATGGCCGTCGGCGGCGCTGCCTACCTGGTGGCCCAGGCGATCAAGAAGTCCAAGGTCCTGGCCTTTGCCGAACTGGGCATGGAGGCGATCTACGAGTTCGAGGTCAAGGACATGCCGGTGACCGTCGCGGTCGACAGCAAGGGCGAGTCGGTACACATCACAGGTCCCGCCATCTGGCAGAAGAAGATCAGTGACAGCCTGGCGGTAGAAGTGCAGTAAGCCCTTCCCTGCAAGGCCCAGGCGGCGGCGCTGTTGATCAAACAGCCCGCCGCCTTTTTATCGCCTGCGCTTTGCCGACACTGTCCGCGATCAACGTTCCACGCGGCGCTCATGCTATCGTTCCCGCCCCCATTGCAGCCTGCCCTGACTCATGGCCCAGATCTCTCGCCCCCTACGCCTGACGCTCTACATCCTGGTGATTCTCGCTGGCACCGTGCTCAGCGCCGGCCTGGCCATGCGCCACGCCGAGCGCCAGACGCTGGTGGAAGAAGCCGCCCGCGCCAATGAGCAGCTGGGGCTGTACGCCAACTCCCTGCATACCTTGATCGAACGCTACCGTGCCCTGCCGGCGGTCCTGGCCCTGGACCCGGAACTGCGCTCGGCCTTGCACGGCCCCGTCACGCCGCAGACCCAGGATGCCCTGAACCGCAAGCTGGAGAAGATCAACGGCGCTGCTCGCTCCTCGACCCTGGAGTTGCTCAACCATGAAGGCCTGGCCGTGGCGGCCAGCAACTGGCGCCTGCCCAGCAGCTATGTCGGCCACAACTACGGTTTCCGTCCCTACTTCCGGCAAACCCGCAGCCAGGGCAGCGGGCGCTTCTATGCGGTCGGGGTGACCAGTGGCATTCCCGGTTATTTCCTCTCCAGCGCGGTCCAGGGTGACAACGATGAGTTCCTCGGGGCCATGGTGGTCAAGCTGGAGTTTCCCGAACTGGAGCATGAGTGGAGCCAGGGCAGCGACACCCTGCTGGTAAGCGATGCCCGGGGCATTATCTTCATCGCCAACCAGCCCGGCTGGCGCTACCGGCTGCTGCAGCCGCTGACCGTCAACGACCTGGACGAGATCAAGCGCACCCGCCAGTACGACAAGCAGCCACTGACCCCCCTGCAGCACCAGGCGCTGCAACGGTTCGACGACAACAGCAGCCTGGTCCGGGTCGACGGCCCCGACGGCGCGGCCAACTATCTCTGGGAATCCCTGCCACTGAGTGCCGAAGGCTGGACCCTGCACCTGCTGCGCAAGCCGCCGAGCGCCTTCGAGGAAAGCCGCAATGCCGGGCTCGCCGCGGCCGGTGCCTGGTTGACCCTGGTGTTCCTGCTGCTGTTCCTGAGCCAGCGCTGGCGCCTGGGGAAAATCCGCCAGCGCAACCGCGAAGAGCTTGAACAACTGGTGCACGAGCGTACCCGTGATCTGCGCACCGCCCAGGAAGGCCTGGTGCAGTCGGCCAAGCTGGCCGCCCTGGGACAGATGTCCGCGGCCCTGGCCCACGAAATCAACCAGCCCCTGACGGCCCAGCGCATGCAACTGGCAACCCTGAGGCTGTTGCTGGACCACGGCCGGGTGGATGAAGCCTACAAGGCCCTGCGGCCCCTGGACGACATGCTGTCGCGCATGGCCGCCCTGACCAGCCATCTCAAGACCTTCGCCCGCAAGAGCCCCGGCGGCCTGCGCGAACGCCTCGACCTGGCAGCGGTGGTGGACCAGTCGCTGCACTTGCTGGAAACCCGCCTGCGTTCCGAAGGCATCGACACCGTGCTGCACCTGACTCGCCCAGCCTGGGTACGGGGCGATGCCATCCGCCTGGAACAGGTGCTGATCAACTTGCTGCGCAACGCCCTCGACGCCATGCAGGACAAACCCTGCAAGCGCCTGCAAATCAGCCTCGAAGCCGAGGACCAGCTGTGGCAATTGCGGGTGGCCGACAGCGGCGGCGGAATCGCCGAAGAGCACCTGCTCAGCGTGTTCGACCCGTTCTTCACCACCAAGCCGGTGGGCGACGGCCTGGGCCTGGGGCTGGCGGTGTCCTATGCCATCGTCCATGAGCTGGGGGGCCGCCTGAGCGTGGTCAATCAGGACCAGGGCGCGGTGTTCACCCTGAGCCTGCCCATTGACCTGGAGGCACATATCCAATGCTGAACTCCGTGATCGTGGTGGATGACGAAGCCAGCATCCGCACTGCCATCGAACAATGGCTGAGCCTCTCGGGTTTCGAGGTCCAGCTGTTCAGCCGCGCCGAAGAGTGCCTGGCACAATTGCCCAAGGACTTCCCCGGGGTCGTCCTCAGCGATGTGCGCATGCCCGGCATCAGCGGCCTGGAGCTGCTGGCTCAGGTCCAGCAACTCGATCCCGACCTGCCGGTCATCCTTCTGACCGGCCACGGCGACGTGCCCATGGCGGTAGAAGCCATGCGCGATGGCGCCTACGACTTCCTGGAAAAACCCTTCAGCCCCGACACCTTGCTCAGCAGCCTGCGCCGGGCCCTGGACAAGCGTCGCCTGGTACTGGAGAACCGCCACCTGCACCAGCAAGCCGACAGCCGGGCCAAGCTCGACGCCACCTTGCTCGGGGTGTCCCGGGCACTGCAGACCTTGCGGCGCCAGGTATTGGAGTTGGCGGCCTTGCCGGTCAATGTGCTGATCCGCGGTGAAACCGGCAGCGGCAAGGAACTGATTGCCCGTTGCCTGCACGATTTCGGACCTCGGGCGGGCAAGCCCTTCGTTGCCCTGAACTGCGCTGCCATCCCCGAGCCGCTGTTCGAGGCCGAGCTGTTCGGCCATGAGAGCGGCGCCTTCACCGGGGCCCAGGGCAAGCGCATCGGCAAACTGGAATACGCCGACGGCGGCACCTTGTTCCTCGACGAGATCGAAAGCATGCCCCTGGCCCAGCAGGTCAAGCTGCTGCGGGTGCTGCAGGAACAGAAGCTCGAGCGCCTGGGCTCCAACCAGAGCATCAAGGTCGACCTGCGGATCATCGCCGCCACCAAACCCGACCTGCTGGACGAAGCTCGGGCCGGACGCTTTCGCGAAGACCTGGCCTATCGCCTGACCGTCGCCGAACTGCGCCTGCCGCCATTGCGCGAGCGCCGCGAAGACATTCCGCTGCTGTATGAACACTTCGCCCAGGCCGCCGCCGAACGCCTGGGCCGCAGCGTCACGCCCCTGGGCGGCACGCAGTTGAGCCGCCTGCTCAGCCATGACTGGCCGGGCAACGTGCGCGAACTGGCCAACGTCGCCGAGCGCCAGCTACTGGGCCTGAACGACCCGGCCCCCGAGCTTATCGAGCCCGGCCAGTCCCTTGCAGCCCAGCAGGAAGCCTTCGAAGCCCAATGCCTGCGCGCTGCCCTGACCCGGCACAAGGGCGAGATCAAGGCCGTGCTCCTTGAGTTGCAACTGCCGCGCCGGACACTGAATGAAAAGATGCAGCGACATGGCCTGACACGAGAGATGTTTATCGGCGGCAACTGAAAGTCTCAAGCTGCAAGACTTACAGCTTGAGGCTTGAGGCGTGCAGCTGCCCCTAGGCAAGTTCCCGCTCACCCGCGCCCCTCGCATGAGCGGAATTCCGCTTATCCAGACAGACAAACCCTTCTAGGCCGGGGCTCTCGCTCCTGGCACAGGTCCTGCTATAGCCCTGGCAGGCTGCGCTTGCGCGCACTCCACAAAAACAATGAATAGAAGGGTCCTTCATGGATATCTCTAACACCCTGCCTGCCGGCTCGACGGCGGCGCCTGCCAAAGAAAAGACCACCGCCAGCCGGCTGAAATCGATTTTCAGCGGGTCCGTGGGCAACATGGTCGAGTGGTACGACTGGTACGTCTACGCGGCGTTCTCGCTGTACTTCGCCAAAGTCTTCTTCCCCAAGGGCGACACCACCGCCCAGTTGCTGAACACCGCCGCGATCTTCGCCGTGGGCTTTTTGATGCGCCCGATCGGTGGCTGGCTGATGGGCCTGTACGCCGACCGCAAGGGCCGCAAGGCAGCGCTGATGGCCTCGGTGCTGCTGATGTGCTTCGGCTCGCTGATCATCGCCCTGACCCCGGGTTATGAAACCATCGGTGTCGGTGCACCGATCCTGCTGGTGCTCGCGCGCCTGATGCAGGGCCTGTCGGTGGGTGGCGAATACGGCACCTCGGCCACCTACCTCAGCGAGATGGCGACCAAGGAGCGCCGCGGCTTCTTCTCCAGCTTCCAGTACGTGACCCTGATCTCCGGCCAGCTCATCGCCCTGGCGGTGCTGATCGTGCTGCAGAACCTGCTGACCACTGAAGAGCTGCAATCCTGGGGCTGGCGGATTCCGTTCGGCATCGGTGCCCTGTGTGCCGTGGTCGCGCTCTACCTGCGTCGTGGCATGGAAGAAACCGAGTCCTTCACCAAGAAGAAGGAAAAGCCGAAAGAAAGCCTGATGCGCACCCTGATGCGTCACCCCAAGGAGCTGATGACCGTGGTTGGCCTGACCATGGGCGGCACCCTGGCCTTCTACACCTACACCACCTACATGCAGAAATACCTGGTGAACACCGTCGGCATGAGCATCTCCGACTCCACCACCATCTCCGCAGCGACGCTGTTCCTGTTCATGTGCCTGCAACCGGTGATCGGCGCCCTGTCGGACAAGGTCGGACGGCGGCCGATCCTGATCGCCTTCGGCATCCTCGGCACCTTGTTCACCGTGCCGATCCTCACCACCCTGCACACCATCCAGAGCTGGTGGGGCGCGTTCTTCCTGATCATGGCGGCGCTGATCATCGTCAGCGGCTACACCTCGATCAACGCCGTGGTCAAGGCCGAGCTGTTTCCCACTGAAATCCGTGCCCTGGGCGTGGGCCTGCCCTACGCGCTGACGGTATCGATCTTCGGCGGCACCGCGGAATACATTGCCCTGTGGTTCAAGAGCATCGGCATGGAAACCGGCTACTACTGGTACGTCACCGCCTGCATCGCCTGTTCGCTGCTGGTCTACGCGACCATGAAGGACACTCGCAAGCACTCGCGGATCGAGACCGACTGACAGGCAGAACAGAGCGCGAGGGTGCAAGGCCCTCGCGCCAGTGTTTCAGCTGGATCGAATCGCGAGCACGCTCGCTCCTGCAGGCTGATGGGACTTCATGCATCAGCGAGCTTGCACGTGATGGTTGTGGCGCAGTACTCGGGCAATCACCCCAACTGCGCTGCCACCCGCCGCTCGCCACGGTTCCTGTAGTACGCAGCCCCAGCGATCATCACCAGCAGAATCCCCGCCAATACCGCCGACGAGCCAATAGTGCCGAAGTCCAGACCACCCTTTTCATGGGGCTTGGTGAGGAAGTCGCCCAGGGTCGCGCCAAACGGCCGGGTCAGCACGAACGCCACCCAGAACAGCAGTACCGACGAGAGCCGGGTGAAGTACTTGAGCAACACCACCACGGCGATGGTCGAACCGATCAGCAGCGCCCCACCGGCAAAGCCCAGCCCCGAGTCGTCCGCCAGGTAATCGCCCAGGGCTGTGCCCAGGGTGTTGGAAAACAGAATCGCCATCCAGTAGAACATCTCGCCGCGCAGGGTCTGGATCTTGTTGACGTTCAGCGAATCGCCGCTCAAACGCCAGGCAGCGAAGATCGCCAGCAGCAGCCCGATCAGGATCAGCGAGCCGCTGGCATACCCCAGGCCCAGGGTGCGGTCCATAAAGTCCGACATGGTGGTGCCGGCGGTGCTGGTGGACAGGATCACGATCCAGTACAGCACCGGGTTGTAGGTTTTCGAAAACAGCTGGGTAACCAGGGTCAACAGAAACACGCTGATCAAGATCATCGAGCTGATGGCGTACCCCACATTCAGGGTCATCGACAGCAAGTCGCCGGCTGTTTCGCCCAGGGTTGTCGCGCAGATTTTCATGACCCAAAAGGCCAGGGTGATCTGAGGAAGTTTGTTCATTTGCAGAGCCGCTCCGAGGGTCACATTCAAGACGGCCTGTCTTGGTTTGCAGGCCTGCGCGGAGGCTGAATGTCGAAGCGTGAAAAATAGGTAGGGCTTGAATGAAAAAACCGTTGGCGTGTTTTTTTGCAGGTTTGCTGCTCAATTAATGATCAGTTAATGCTCGATACTTAGCCTACTACTGAATCCGGCCACCTAACTGGCCCGTATACAGAGTGAGGCTTGAGTGCGCTAACCGATGGCGAATGACGAGCAGTAATACATCGATAAAACAGATTTAATTGAGCATTTATTTGCGCTTTTCAATCAGTTTTACCGGAGTAGGATTGATCCCAAGCCCAACGCACACACCTCAACGAACCCGGAGTCACCGCCATGAAAAGCAAACTGATCCTCGCCCTCACCCTGTCGGTACTGGCTGCCAACACTTTCGCCGCTGACGGTTACGACCGCACCGGTTCCGCCACCTTCGCCGCCGATGGCTACGACCGCACCGGTTCCGCTACCTTCGCTGCCGACGGCTACGAC
>NZ_AYMU01000001.1 GCF_000633395.1 Pseudomonas sp. PH1b | reverse complement strand
GCCACCGCCGTTGACCACGATACCATCGGCCATCGCCACCACAGGCTGCCAGAACATCAGGTTGGCCAGGATGAACGCCAGGCTGCGCTTGGACAGGCCGCAGAACGAATCACGGGATTGCAGGGCAGCAGCCGGTTGCTGGGCCAGGAAGGTGAAGTGGCGAACGTCCATGTCAGTCTCTTAGCAATGCAGGAGCACAAGCCCCTGGAGCCTTCATCCTGAAGGCCCATGGCGAGGAAAAATTGATTTCGGCAAGCAGGATCGAACTGGCAGACCCTCTATCCCCGACAGGCAAAACAGGGACAAAAGGCACAGAGCGCGAGCAAAAATGATATCAATTCAATATCAAAATACTAAATAGCCACTATTCTGGCGTCAATCTTTCATTCACCACACCGTCATTTCGATGAGCTTTACTCGGGCATTTTCAGCCTGATGAATAATCCTCATTCCGACTATCCATTGGCTGGATAATTGCCCGCCGGCTACGCTGCAGCCCATAAAAACAACAACGGGAATCGGGCCGTGCGAGAAACCACCCAGCACTTTCGTCTGCAGTACCGCGCGGCGGTCAGTCCGCGCTACAACCCCTGGCTGCATGGCGGCTTTGTCCTGGCCTATGGCCTGCTGTGCATCGTCCTGCTGTGCAGCACCCTGAATCAGGTGCAGCCCCTGGAGTGGCTGGCGGTGCCGCTGGCGCTGCTGTTCTTCAACCTGTGCATCTACGGGGTGCACCGCTGGCTGGGGCACCACAAGCAGCGCTTCGCGCGGATGTTCTATGCCCGCCATACCGGCGACCACCACAGCTTCTTCGCCCCCGGGCTGATGGCCTACGAAGGCTACCGGGACTGGCGGGTGATCCTGTTTCCGGCCTGGCTGATCGTGCTCCACAGCCTGCTCTTCGCCCTGCCCCTGTGGGCCCTGCTGCGCCTGTGGAACGGCAACGTGGCGGCGCTGTTCGCCAGTTGCACCCTGCTTGGCTACCTGGCCTACGAGGTGTTCCATGCCTGCGAGCACCTGCCCGCCAGCCACCCGCTGGCGCGCCTGCCCTGGATCCGCCAGATGCGCCGCCTGCACGAACTCCATCACCGCCGCGAGCTGATGCAGGAGCGCAACTTCAATATCGTCCTGCCGTTGATGGACTGGCTGTTCGGGACCTTGTACTGGCAACCGGAAGAATCACCGCTCGCCACCCACTCCTCAGACAGGTCCACGCCCATGACGCGCATGCAGCATCAGGTCGAGATTCCCCGCAGCGCCGCCACTGCCCTGGCCTACGCCGCCAGCCCACGGTGCTGGCCACAGTGGCACCCGTCCTCGCTCAGGGTCGAGGGCGATGAGGGCCCGCTGTTCGCCGGGCAAGGCTTCGAAGAAGACATCCATGCCGGCGGACGCAGCGGCCACCTGAGCTGGCAGGTCGAGGAATACCTGCCGGGGCACCGCTGGCGCGCCACGGCCCGGGGCGATCACGGCCTGCAGTTGCAGGTGACCTATGAATGCCAGCCGCTGGCCGCCGAGCGCACACGCTTTGTGCGAACCCTGGACTACCGCTTCGACGGCCTGCTGATGCGCCTGGGCAATCAGCTGTTATTCAAACGACGGATAGAACGGGAATCCGCCGCCTCATTGCTGGCATTGTGCGAAATGGCTCAGCGAGCCATCCCGCTGCCGTCCACCGATCCGGCCCGCAGCTGATCCTGAATGCGTCACTTGAATGGAGTCATTGCATGAACCAGATTGCCCCCCGACGCTTTCGCCTCAGTCGGATCCTGCTGTTGCTGCTGATCGCCCTCCTGGCCTTCCTGTTGCTGGCGCCGACCGCGGTCCAGCCGGTGGCCTGGCACCCGGCGCCGGCGCCATCCCTGAGCCAGGGCCCATTTGCCGCGAACCAGAAACTCCAGGCGGTGCAACCGGTGGGCGCCCGCGGCATCGACGGCCCTGAAGCCCTGATCCTGGAAAACGACCAGTTGATCACCGGCCTGCATGATGGCCGGGTGATCCAGACCAGCCTCGACGGCCAGTCCCTCAAGGTGCTGGTCAACACCGGCGGCCGGCCCCTGGGCCTGGCCCGACACCCGGATGGCCGCCTGATCATCGCCGATGCCATCAAGGGCCTGCTGGCCCTGGACGGCCAGGGCCAGTTGCAGACCCTGAGCACCGAGGCCAACGGCCTGAAGTTCGGTTTCACCGACGATGTCGCGGTGGATGTCGCCGGGCGCTACGCCTACTTCAGCGACGCCACCAGCCGCTGGGGCTATGGCCATGACGGCGAAGCGGTGATCGAGCACGGCGCCGATGGTCGCCTGCTGCGCTACGACTTCCAGAGCGGCACCACCGAGGTCCTGCTGGACCGCCTGGAGTTCGCCAACGGCATCGCCCTGGGGCCGGACGAAGCCTATGTCCTGGTCAATGAAACCGGCGCCTACCGCATCAGTCGCTACTGGCTCAAGGGCGACCAGGCCGGCAGCCATGACCTGTTCATCGATAACCTGCCGGGGCTGCCGGACAACCTCAGTTTCAATGGCCAGGGGCGTTTCTGGGTGGCTCTATACGCACCGCGCAACGCCCTGCTCGATGGCACCGCCCCCTACCCCTTCGTGCGCAAGATGCTGGTACGGGCCATGACGGTGGTGCCCAAGCCGGTGGAGAAGCGCGGCTTCGTCCTGGGCCTGGATACCCAGGGCCAGGTGATCGCCAACCTGCAGGATGGCAGCAGTGGCAACTACTCGCCGATCACCACCGTGCGCGAATACGGTGACGCCTTGTACCTGGGGTCGCTGAGTGCCAGCCACATGGCGCGGCTGCCGTTGCAGGAGGCGCTGGCGCCTTGAGGATGTGAAGTGGGTGCGCGGTAGCGTGGTGAGAGAACAGGCGGAGGGCGTCAGGGCGGCTAGGCCGCCCAGCGGGAGCAAGCTCCCTCGCCACAGAAAATCTCCTTGTCACAGGGGGAAGAGTCAGGAACGGGCGGTGAGTTTCCCGGCGATTTCATCCTTGATCAGCAGGCGTTTTTCCTTGAGTTTCTTCAGTTCGTCGTCTGCGGCAGCGGCAGCTTCGGCCTTGAGCACCTGATCGTCGATGCTGGTGTATTTGTCGAACAGCGCATTCAGGTGGGGATCACTGGCCCGACGCTGCTGAATGTCTTCTTTACTGCAGCTCAGGTCCTGGTAAAGGTCGTGGGTCACCGGCATGGAACACCTCCGTGGTTAATCGGCAGCAAGGGCGTCTTCACGCCCCTGCCGGTTACCAGAATGGCCTCGCCGCCCCGGGTCTGTCGACCGCCAATCAGACCAGCGGTAACCGTTCGTCGCCAATTCCTGCCCTGGATCAATGCCCCGCCAGGGCCGCGGCGAGGAATGCCGCGGTGCGGCTGTTGCGCTGCTTCGCCACCTGTTGCGGTGGACCGCAGGCCACCAGGGTGCCGCCCTGATCACCTGCGCCCGGGCCGATGTCGATGACCCAGTCGGCCTGGGCCACCACGCGCATCTCGTGCTCGACCACCACCAGGCTGTGCCCTGCCGTCACCAGCTTGTCCAACTGCTCTAGCAGGCGATCCACGTCCCGGGGGTGCAGGCCAGTGGTGGGCTCGTCGAGCACGTACAACGTGGCGCCCCGAGCGTTGCGCTGCAGCTCGGTGGCCAGCTTGATGCGCTGCGCCTCACCACCGGACAGTTCGGTGGCCGGTTGCCCCAGGCGCAGGTAATCCAGGCCGATGTCGCGCAGCACTTCCAGGGAACGGCGAACGCCCGGTTGCCCGGCAAAGACCGGCAACGCCTGCTCGACACTCAGTTGCAGCACCTGGGCGATGTTCAGGCCCTGCCAGGTCACGGCCAGGGTCTGGGGGTTGTAGCGCGCGCCATGGCAGGTCGGGCACGGGGCGAACACGCTGGGCATGAACAACAGTTCGACGCTGACAAAACCTTCGCCTTCGCAGGCCGGGCAGCGGCCCTTGGCGACGTTGAAGGAAAACTGCCCGGCATCGAAACCGCGCTCCCGGGCCTCGGGGGTGGCGGCGAACAGCTTGCGCACCTGATCGAACAGCCCGGTGTAGGTCGCCAGGTTGGAGCGCGGCGTACGGCCAATGGGTTTCTGGTCCACCTGCACCAGGCGCTTGATCTGCTCCATCCCAGCGGTGATCCGGCCACCACTGCTGACCGGAGCCTCGTCTTCCAGGTCCAGTTCGGGGCTTTCGCCACTGTCTGCGGGCTTGCCCAGATGGCTTCCCACCAGCTCCAGCAGGGCCTGGCTGACCAGGCTCGACTTGCCGGAACCGGAGACCCCGGTCACCGCGGTGAAGCAGCCCAGGGGAAACTCGACCTCCAGTTGCTTGAGGTTGTTGCGGCTGACGCCTTCCAGGCGCAGCCAGCCCTGGGGCTCGCGGGGGCTGCGGCGGGCCGGGGCCTGCTCGGCGAACAGGTAGGCCCGGGTCTGGGACGCGGCAACCTGTGCCAGCCCCGCCGGCGGCCCGCTGTACAGCACCTGGCCGCCACGCTCCCCCGCGGCCGGGCCGACGTCCACCAGCCAGTCGGCGCGGCGCATGGTCTGCACATCGTGCTCCACCACAATCAGCGAATTGCCGGCGGCCTTGAGCCGCTGCAGGGCCTCGAACAAGGCTTCGGCATCCGCCGGGTGCAGGCCGGCCGAGGGCTCGTCCAGCACATAGATCACCCCGAACAGCTGCGACCCCAGCTGGGTCGCCAGGCGCAGGCGCTGCAATTCGCCGGAAGACAGGGTCGGGGTGCTGCGCTCCAGGGCCAGGTAGCCCAGCCCCAGGTCGGTCAGGGTAGCGACCCGCTCCAGCAGGTCCTGAGCGATGCGTTGCGCCGCCAGGCGTTTCTCCAGGGACAGGTTCGGCGTGTGGCGCACATCCGCTGCGCCGCGATGCGCCGCTGCCCCCTGGGCATGACGCTGCTGGCGCGCGGCGCGGGTCTGCGCACGGCTCAAGACCGGATCATCGGCGGCGGCCTGCGCCAGGTAATCCGCCGCGGCAACCGGCCGCAATACCTCGGCCAGTTGCATCAGCGGCAGGCGCGCCAGCTCGCCGATATCCAGCCCGGCAAAGGTCACCGCCAGGGCCTCGCGCTTGAGGCGCTTGCCCTCGCACAGCGGGCACGGGCTGCCGCGCATGAACTGCGACACACGCTTTTTCATCAGCGCGCTCTGGGTGTGGGTGAAGGTGTGCAGGACATAGCGCCGAGCACCGCTGAAGGTGCCCATGTAGCTGGGCTCCTGCTGGCGCTTGAGGGCTTCGCGGGTCTGTTCCGGGGTCAGCCCGGCGTACACCGGCACCGTGGGGGTTTCCTCGGTGAAGAGGATCCAGTCGCGCTGCTTCTTCGGCAGCTCGCGCCAGGGGATGTCCACGTCGTAGCCCAGGGTCACCAGGATGTCCCGCAGGTTCTGCCCCTGCCAGGCCAGGGGCCAGGAAGCCACGGCGCGCTGGCGGATGGTCAGCGAAGGGTCGGGGACCATGCTTGCCTCGTCGACCTCATACACCCGGCCCAGGCCATGGCACTCCGGGCAGGCGCCCTGGGGGGTGTTCGGCGAGAAGTCCTCGGCATACAGCATCGGCTGCCCCGGCGGGTAGCTGCCGGCCCGGGAATAGAGCATGCGCACCAGGCTCGACAAGGTGGTCACGCTGCCCACCGAGGAGCGGGTGCTGGGGGTGCCGCGCTGCTGTTGCAGGGCCACCGCCGGCGGCAGGCCATCGATCCGGTCGACATCCGGCACCCCGACCTGATCGATCAGGCGCCGGGCGTAGGGCGCCACCGATTCGAAATAGCGGCGCTGCGCCTCGGCATACAGGGTCGAGAACGCCAGGGACGACTTGCCCGAGCCGGAGACCCCGGTGAACACCACCAGCGCGTCCCGGGGAATGTCCACGTCGACATTCTTCAGGTTGTGCTCGCGGGCGCCGCGCACCCGGACAAAACCGCCGTGAGCGGAGGAAGGCGTACTCGCCGGGGAAGCACCTGGGGCATTGCGCGTAGAAGTCATGGACCTGCCTTATGTCGAAAGCCTGGGCGTTGAAAATCCGGCATCGAGATCCATCGATGGGCAAGCGCCGGCCGCCGATCATCACACAATCCGCCGCCCCGAGGGCAACCCGGCGGAGAACGACGCAGCGGTTTTCACGCCAGGTTTTCGAACCTCGCAGCTCAGGCAAGGTTCCATCTGCAACAGGCTTGCCGCCAGGGATGCCGCGCGCGGCGCCCGGTGCGCCAGCTGCTGGAGCCGGCTACCTGCGGCCCGCCTGTTCCGCCGCCAGGCCGGTGTGCTTGAGGTCGTAGCGCAGTTCGGCAATCAGCTCCGAGAGGGCCCGGGAGCTGGTCAGGGTACGGGTGTTGATGCCCGTCACCAGCAGATCGACGCGGCCGCTGGCCGGGTCGCAGATCCGCACGGTCATGCCGCCGTGGCCGACGGTGCACTGGCATTGCAGGGGCAGAAAGCTGGTTTCAATGATTCGGCGCAGTTCAAGGGTGGAGATCACGGCGGAGCATCCAAAAAGGGTTGATCGGTAAACCGCGCAAGACAGGCTGTATCGGGGTGGGTTCAGGCGGTCAATGCCCTGCCCTTGGTCACTGGGAAAACAGTACAAGTTCATTCAACTTGGTGCAGCGTAGAAGCTTGGCCGCCACTTGTCGTCAACGACTGTCGGTTTTTATGCGCTGCTTCACATTGATGCCGTTACGCCCTCGGCCAGCAATGCTGCTCGCACGCCCAAGGTGTGGGACTGCTCGGCAGGCGGGCGGCGCCGGTGATGGCAGCCGCTAAGAAGGGGCTGCGCCGTAGCACACTGACGCCTGATCGGTGACAGGGGCCGTGCCTGAGCGAACTGAAAAGACAGCTCAGGCGATACCGGCCGGCCCAGGTGGACGCCCGCAGGCGCCACCTGGCAAAGGGTGGATTGCCCACCCTGAGGTTTCAGTCGGTGCCGTATTTCGGCGAGCGGGGACCGTACAGCAAACCGGTAGGCCGCCCTGCCGACAACAGCCGCTGGCTGGCGATGCCGGCAATCGGGTGGCCAGCATCGGTGGCGGTGTTGATGATCTGCTTCACCGCCGCGGTGATCAGCATGCCCACCAGGCCGCCGTTGTTGCCGTTGTTGCCCTCCTCGCTGGATGCCCGGGCACTGCCGGTCCATAGCGTGGTGCCGGTCTTCAGGTCCACCAGGGTGGCACTGGCGGTGACCACCGTCTCACTGCTGATCAGCATGTAGCTGGTGCCGTACTCCTTGACGGTGATGTACAGGCCGGCATCGGCGCCGAAGATCTCGTTAAGCTTGGCCGGCGACAGGCCGTGGATGTCCGCCGGGTTGGTCACGCCGTTGTGGCGGAAGGTCTCATCGACCACCGCGATCGGCATCACGTAGTAACCGGCCTCGGCCAGGGGCAAGGTCACCTGGGACAGCATGCTGTAGGTGGCCTTGACGTCGGGCGACTCATTGAGCGGCGGCAGCACCAGGATCGACTTCGGACGGGCCTGCTTGTAGGCCGAGTAGTCCACGGTCTTGGGGGCGGCGCAGCCCACCAGCAGGCTCACCGACAACAGAGCCAGCACATTGCGCAGGGCATTGAGGCTCATTGGGCGCCTCCCTTCTTGGCGTTTTTCAGCAGAAAGTCCATGTAAGACGCGGACTCGGGGAACAGCGCCTTTTCAGTACGGAACTGCTGCACCATCTGGTCATCCTTGCCCAGGCCCGCATAGAGCATGCCCAGGTGCGCGTGGTAACCCGGCGGCACCGCCTTGCCGGTGGACTTGATCTTCTGCAGGTCGCGCTCCAGCGCCTCGACTTGAGCTTCTTTGGCTTCCTCGCCCTTGAAGTACTCATAGGTCTGGGCCTGGTAGGTCTCCCACTGATACAGCGTCTGCGGACTGCTGCAACCGGCCAGCCCTACGCTGCCCAGCAAGGCGGCGACCCTCAATGGTCGTGCCATCATTGTCTTGAACATGCTTGCACTTCTCCCTGTCAGCAGTGTTTATCAGCGGCTCGGTTTCCAGGCGCCGGCATCGATGGCCTCGACCATGCGGTTGACCGCCTCGCGCATGGCCAGATCGAGGACCTTGCCGTTGAGGGTCGAATCGTAGGAGGCAGTGCCGCCGAAGCCGACCACTTCCCGGTTGGACAGGGCGTACTCACCGGCGCCCTGGGTGGAATACACCACTTCCGAGGTGCTGATGTTGACGATGTTCAACGCGACCTTGGCGTAGGCCACCTGGGTCTTGCCACGGCCGAGGATGCCGAACAACTGGCGGTCGCCGGTTTCCTTGCGGCCGAACTCGGTCACGTCGCCGGTCACCACGAAATCCGCGCCCTTGAGCTTCTGCGCCTGGCCCTTGATGGCCGCCTCCTGCTGGATCTCGCCCATGTTGTCGCGGTCCAGCACGCTGAAGCGGTTGGTCTGCTGCAGGCGGGTAATGAGGATGGTCTTGGCCTGGCCACCGAGGCGGTCGACGCCGTCGGAGAAGATCCCGCGCATGTAGCTGGAACGATTGTCGAACTTGCCCACGGCCATCGGCACCCGGGCCCCGGTCCAGGCCTGGCTGGCACTCTGAACCTTTTCCACCGGCAGCGCACGGGAGCTTTCCGTGGCACAACCGCTGACTCCTGCCAGCACCGCCACGGCTGCGCCCGACAGTACCCACTTCGAGATTACTCTCACTCTGCGTTCCCTCTTGATTGATCAATAACGACTTTGGCACCTGGCATAAATCCTCCCCGGCGCCTCTGGCAAAGGGCCGCGGGAAAGATCACAGGGCTTGGCAAGCTGACGCAGGGGGCGCCGTCGGCGGTGAGTATGACAAAACGCTATCATCGCGAAAAGGAATAAAAATCTTTGACGTCAGTCCATTGGCGTCTTTCAAATCCCAGGGCAGGCACCCGGTTTACGCCACCCGCAGGCAAGTGCCTGATCCGTCAGCGAAAATCCCGGCTGCGCACGCTGATGCCGTCCAGCAACGGGCTCAGGTCCCTCAGGCGTCCGGCGATCAGGTGCCGCACCTCGCCCTCGGTTTCCAGGATGCCGTCGACCCGCAGCAGCTGCGAGCCCACCAGTACCCGGCGCTGGCGCTCGGCCAAGTCGCGCCAGACCACCACATTGACGTTGCCGAACTCGTCTTCGAGGGTGACGAAGGTCACCCCACTGGCGGTGCCCGGACGCTGGCGGCCGGTGACCAGCCCGGCGACGCTCACTGGCCGCCCATGCTCGACCTCCTGCAGCTCCCGGGAACTGCGGCAACGCTGGGCCTTGAGCTGGGCCCGCAGCAACGCCAGCGGGTGCGGCCCCAGGGTGGTGCCGAGGCTGTGGTAATCGGCCTGCAGGTCTTCGCCGACGCTGGGCCGGGGCAGGCTCACCGCGTCCTCTTCCTGGCTCGGCAGGGCCGCGAACAGCCCCAGCTGTTGCTCGACCCCGGCCACTTCCCAGCGGGCCCGGAAGCGATCCCCGGCCAGGCCGCGCAAGGCCCCGGCATCGGCCAGCAGTTCCTGGGCGCGGTCATCCAGCCGGGCCCGGCGCCCGAGGTCGGCGATGTCAACAAAGGCCCGCTGCTGCCGGGCGTCCTCGATGCGCCGGGCATCTTCCTGGCGAAAGCCCTTGATCATCCGCAGGCCCAGGCGCAGGGCCGGCTGGCCAGAAGCGGTGACTGTCGCGTTCGGCCATCTTGCGTTGCAAGCAGGTTCGCCAGGCTCATTCACAGCCTGCGCCCTCGCCTGTTCCGGCCCGGCCCGGCCTTCACTCGCAAGCTTTTCAGCCCCTCTGGACTGGCCCTGGATCGGTTCCAGGCTGCAATCCCAGTGGCTCGCCCCCACATCCACCGGCCGGATCTGCAAACCGTGGCGCCGGGCGTCCTGGAGGATCTGGTCCGGGCTGTAGAAGCCCATCGGCCAGCTGTTGATCAGGGCACAGGCGAAGGCCGCCGGCTCATGGCATTTGAGCCAGCAACTGGCGTAGGTCAGCAAGGCGAAGCTGGCGGCGTGGGACTCGGGAAAGCCGTAGCTGCCAAAGCCCTTGATCTGCTCGAAGATCTGCGCCGCGAACGCATCGCTGTAGCCGTTCCTGCGCATGCCCTGGCGCAGCCGTTCGCGGTGCGGTTCCAGGCCGCCGTGACGCTTCCAGGCGGCCATGGAACGGCGCAACTGGTCGGCCTCGCCCGGGGTGTAGTCGGCGGCGACAATGGCGATCTGCATCACTTGCTCCTGGAACAGCGGCACCCCCAGGGTGCGCTGGAGCACCACCTCCAGCTCCGGCGAAGGGTAGGTCACCGCTTCCTCGTTCTTGCGCCGGCGCAGGTAGGGATGAACCATGCCGCCCTGGATTGGCCCCGGGCGCACGATGGCCACCTCGATCACCAGGTCGTAGAAGTTCTTGGGCTTGAGCCTGGGCAGCATCGACATCTGCGCCCGGGACTCGATCTGGAACACCCCGATGGTGTCGGCGCGGCCGATCATTTCGTAGGTCGCGGCGTCCTCGGGAGGAATGCTCGCCAGGCTGTAGCGCTGCTGGCGATAGCCGTGGATCAGGTCGAAGCAGCGGCGGATGGCGCTGAGCATGCCCAGGGCCAGGATGTCGACCTTGAGCAGGCCGACCCGGTCCAGGTCGTCCTTGTCCCACTGGATCACCGTGCGCTCGGCCATGCTGGCGTTCTCCACCGGCACCAGGCTGTCCAGGGGCTGCTGGGAAATCACGAAGCCGCCAGGGTGCTGGGACAGGTGCCGGGGAAAGCCTATCAACTGCCCGGTCAGGCTCAGCACCCGGCGCAGCACCGGGCTCTCGGGGTCGAAGCCGGCCTCCTGCAAACGTTCGACGCTGGGCGGCGTATCGCTCCAGTGGCCGCAGCAGTCGGCCAGGGCATTGACCTGGTCCGGGGGCAGGCCCAGGGCCTTGGCCACGTCGCGTACTGCGCCGGCGCCGTGGTAGCTGCTGACCACCGCGGTCAGCGCCGCGCGGTGCCGGCCGTAGCGCTGGAACACGTACTGCAGCACCTCCTCGCGGCGCTCATGCTCGAAATCGACGTCGATGTCCGGCGGCTCGTTGCGCTCCCGGGACAGAAAGCGCTCGAACAGCAGGGTCGAACGGTCCGGGTCGATCTCGGTGATGCCCAGGGCGAAGCACACCACCGAGTTGGCCGCCGAGCCCCGGCCCTGGCAGAGAATGGCCTGGCGCCGGGCGAAGTCGACGATGTCGTGCACGGTGAGGAAATAGCTCTCGTAGCCCAGTTCGCTGATCAGTTCGAGTTCTGTTTCGATCTGCTTCAGCACCTCGGCCCGGGCCCCGCCGGGCCAGCGCCGGAGGATCCCGCGCCGGGTCAGGACCCGCAGCCAGGACTTGGCGTCGTGGCCGTCGGGCACCAGCTCCCGGGGGTATTCATAACGCAGTTGGCCGAGGTCGAAATGGCAGCGCTCGGCGACCCGCAGCGATTCGTCGAGCAGGGCCTGGGGGTACAGGCCTTGCAGCACCGACAGCCCTCGCAGATGACGCTCGCCATTGGCGAACAGGCGCTGGCCGGCCTCGGCCACCGGCAGGTGATGACGGATCGCGGTCATGGTGTCCTGCAGCGCCCGGCGTCCGCGCACATGCATGTGCACATCGCCACAGGCCAGGGCCGGCAGCGCCAGTTGCCGGGCCAGGGCCAACAGCTCCTGCAGGCGCCGGGTGTCGTCCTGGCCGCAGTGCAACTCCACCGCCAGCCACAGCCGCCCGGGGAATAGCCGCTGCAGCCAGTGCCCCTGCTCCGGCGGCCCGGCGCCGTCCGTCAGCCACAGGGCCAGGAGCCCCGGCAAGGGTTCAGCGAAGTCTTCGCGCAGCAACCGGTAGCAGCCCTTCTCGGCCCGGCGCCGGGCCCGGGTGATCAGCCGGCACAGGCCCTGGTAGCCCGCCAGGTCTTCTACCAGCAGCACCAGACGCGGGCCGTCCTCGACCTGCATTTCACTGCCGACGATCAGCTTCAGGCCCGCCTCGTCGGCCGCCTGCCAGGCCCGCACGATGCCCGCCAGAGTGCATTCATCGGTGATCGCCAGGGCCTGGTAGCCCAGGGCCTTGGCGCGCTGGAACAGCTCCGCGGCACTGGAGGCGCCGCGCTGGAAACTGAAATTGGACAGGCAATGCAGCTCGGCGTAGCCGCTCATGCGAACCAGCCTTGCAGCAGCAGCGGCCCGGGTTCGCCGACGCAGCGATAGGCCCAGCCCTGCTGGCCGCTGCGGGTTTGCACCAGGTAGTAGTCGCGGCGCACGTCCCCCCCGTCCCACCAGCCAGACTCGATGCGTTCCGGGCCCATGAGGATGCGCACCGTGTCCTCGCTCAAGGCCTGGGGCTCGCTGAACAGCCAGCCGGGGCGGCGCAGCCCGGGGCTGGCCGGGCACGGCCGCGGGTCGCTCAGGGCCTGCCAGCTGCATTCGGGACGATGATCGGCGCGGTGCCCAAGGCCCTGCACCGCCTCATCCCCCAAGCGCGCCCGCAGGCGCTCGCGCAACTGCTCCCAGGGCAGGTTCTGCTGCGGGCGCTCGTCGAACAGCTCGGTGTGCTGGGGCACGAACAAGGGCAGGTCCTCGGCCACCAGCCGCAGGTTGCGCACCGGCGCCGGCACCTGGATCTGCTCCAGGCGCCCGCGGGCCAGTTCGAAGAGCAGCGCCGGGTCGCGCTCGGCGCTGAGCAGGCCCACCGGGATCAGGGTGTCGGCGCCCTCGGCATGTTCCAGGTGCAGGGCAAAGCGCTGCACCCCGCTGTCGCGGCCGCAGAGAAAGGCCGCCAGGTCGGCCGTCAACCGGCGCAGGGGAAACAGCAGCGCCTGGTGCGACAGCACATCGAAATTCAGTTCGATGCGCAGGTCGAAACGGTCCGGCGGCTGGTAGAAGGCCAGCCCCAGCGGGCGTTCCCCGAGCAAGGTATCGAGGTGCTTGAGCAAGCCGCCATCAAAACGCCGGGCCAGGCTTGGCCGGGGCAAGGCGCGCAATTGCTCGAAGGTGCGCAGGCCCATGCGCGACAAGGCCGTGGCCTGCTCCGGCACCAGCCCCAGGCGCTCGATGGGCATCGGCCCCAGGGCCTGGCGCAAGCTTGCCTGATCGGCCACCGCCAGCCCGTCGTAGGCATTGGCCAGGGCCCGGGCCGCCGCCGGGTTGGGCGCGGCGACAATCCGGTGACGAAAGCCCAGGGCCACAAGTTCCCGGCGCAGGCGCGCCTCCAGCTGCGGCCAGGGGCCGAACAGCCCCAGGCTCGATTCGATCTCCAGCACCAAAGTGCGCGGGTAGGCAACGCTGACCTGGGAACTGAAGGAATAGGCCCAGGCCGCCAGGAACTGCTGCCAGTGCTCGATCTGCTGCGGGTCGTATTCGGCGCTGGCAAAGGCCTTGGTCAGGGCCTGGGCGGCGGTCAGCGACTGCCCGGGGCGCAGGCCCAGTTGCCGGGCGGCCTCATTCACCGCCTGGATCACCCGCCGCTGCGGGGTACCGCTGAGCAGCGCCAGGGGCGCCTCGGGTTCGGCGCGCTGGCGCAGCGCCGCGTCCAGCGCCAATTGCGGGAACAGGATACAGACCCAGCGCATGGCAACCTCAATGCCCCGGGCTGAAAGCAATCGGTGCCGAATGGGCCAGCCCGCCCCGGCACTTGAGCACCCGCAACTGCGCCGGCCGGGCATCCACCGCGATCCGCAGGGCCGCTGGCGACGGGTTGACGGCCTCGGCCTGCGAGCGATAGGCGAAGGCCAGGGTCTGGCCGGTCTCGGCTGCCACCTGCAGGCGCCGCAAGGCCCGGTCATCGGCCTGTTGCGGCCAGCACAGCACCGCACCGCAACTGCCCGAGCGCAGGCACTGCTCGGCCGCCCACAGGGCATCGCGGTCGGCCGCCCGGATCAGCGACAACTGGCGCACATCCACCCCGGCGTTCTGCCAGGCCTGGGGATAGGGCACGTAGGGTGGCGCCACCAGCACGATGCGCTCGCCCGCCGCCGCCAGCCGCGCCAGGGTCGGCCATAACAGTTGCAACTCGCCCACGCCCTCGGCGGCGATGAGGATCTCGCTCAGGGCCGCTTCCGGCCAACCGCCACTGGGCAAGGCCGCATCCAGCGCCGCATGGCCCGTGGGCTGCGGGCTGACGCTGGGCGCAGCCGGCCGGCCCTTCCACACCCGGCCGGCATTGAACAGCGAGTCCAGGGCAACCACGGCGCCCATCAGCCTTGCCTCACCAGGCCACAGAACACCCCTTCGATGGCCAGCTCCCGATCGGCCTCCACCAGGATCGGTTCATACGCCGGGTTGCGCGGCAGCAGGCGCACCTGCTCGCCACTGCGCTCAAAACGCTTGATGGTGACCTCACCGTCCAGCCGGGCCACCACGATCTGGCCGTTGCGCACCTCGCTGCTGCGGCGCACTGCCACCAGGTCGCCATCGAGAATGCCGTCGCCGATCATCGAGTCGCCCTGCACCCGCAACAGGTAGTCCGGGGTACGGGAAAACAGCCCGGCATCGAGCATCAAGCGGCTGTGCACCTGGGCATCGGCATCGATCGGCGCACCGGCGGCCACCCGCCCCAGCACCGGGATCTCCAGCAGTTCGGGGCGCCGGCCCTGATGCACCAGGCGGATGCCCCGGGCCTGGTTCGGGTTGACCTCGATAAACCCGGCCTCGGTCAGCGCCAGCACGTGCTTGCGCGCCACGCTGCGGGAGGCGAAACCGAAAGCCTCGCTGATTTCAGCGAGGCTTGGGGGCTGACCATGATCGGCGATGCGTTCGCGGATAAACGTCAGGATGGCACTGCGGCGGGGAGATAAAGTCGTCATGGAGTACATTTGTACTCTTCTCAGATTTATCTGACAAGAACCGCCAATCAGTCCAGCCCGCGGCTGGCCAGAAAACCTTCCACATAGTCGATGAACGCCTGCACCTTGGCCGTCGCCCGGCGGTGGCTGGGGTAGACCGCGAGGATGTGCGGACCGAAGGAATCCGGGTCGATGGCGTAGTCCGCCATCAAGCGCACCAGGCGCCCGTCGGCCAGGTAGGGCGCGGCGCTCCACAGCGGGGTGTGCAACAGCCCGACCCCGGCCAGGGCATTGGCCAGCAGCAGGTCGTAGTTGTCGCTGCGCAACCGCGGTGCCAGGGGTTGCGCCAGGCTCAGGCGCTGGCCGTCGCGCTCGACCCACCAGAACTCGCGACTGAGCAAGGGGTGGCGATAGAGCAGCCATTCATGCTGGTCGAGGGTCTGCGGGGTCACCGCCAGGCCCTTGCGGGCCAGGTAGACGGGGCTGGCACACAGGGCCAGGCAATTGCGCCCGACCACCCGGGCGATCAGCCCCGGCAAGTCGTCATGGCCTTCGCGCAGGGCCAGGTCGTAGCCGCTTTCCAACAGGTTGACGAACTCGTCGCACAGGTCCACCTGCAGGTTGATCTGCGGGTACTGCTGCAGAAAACCGCCACAGACCTGATCGAGAAACGCCTGGCCGTAGGCCAGGGGCGCGGTGACCTTGAGATTGCCCCGCAGGCCATGCTGCAACTGCTCGACCTCCTCGCCCACCTCTTCCAGCCGCTGCAGCACCTGGCGCGCGGTTTCCAGGTAGAGCCGGCCGACCTCGGTGAGCACGATGCGCCGGGTGCTGCGCTCGAACAAGCGCGCGCCGAGGTCGGCCTCCAGGTGGTTGACCGCCTTGGTCAGGGCCGAGGGGGTCTTGCCCAATTGCTCGGCAGCCCGGCTGAAACTGCCCAGTTGCGCGGTGACCACGAACATCTTCAAGGCACTCAACTTGTCCATGGTTTTTCCATTCAGGCAAAAATGTTTTTCGCTGGCGAGGCGTTCTGCTGAGCGTGATCAGCCCCTAATCTGCCGATCACCCAGAATAATAAGGAAATGCTCGATGAAAAGATTCATCCCCAACCTGCTGCTGGTCGCCATGGGTTTTGCCTCGATGGAAGCCATGGCCGCCACCGACCTGGTGCTGCTCAATGGCCAGATCTTCACCGCCGACCGCGCCCAGCCCAAGGTCCAGGCCCTGGCAGTGGAGAACGGCAAGGTCTTGCAGGTGGGCAGCGATGCACAGATCAAGGCGCTGATCGACAAGGGCACCCGGGTCATCGATCTGCAGGGCAAGACCCTGATGCCGGGCCTGATCGACACCCACTCCCACGCGATCTTCGGCGGCCTGGAAATGACCTCCGCCAATCTGCAGGACGAAGTGCTCAAGCTCGACGAGCTGGAGCAGCGCCTGCGCACCTGGCGTGACGACGGCACCGCCCGGCACGGCGATGTGCTGAACATCGCCGGCATCAGTTCGGCCTACTGGGCCCAGGCCGAAGCCCTGGGCCAGCGTTTCAACCGCGGTGAGTGGGCCAAGGTAGCGGTGGTGCTCACCGGCAGCGACCACCACACCGCCTGGGCCAATGACGTCATGCTGCAACGCGCCGGCATCGACGCCGCCCTGCTCAAGCGCCTGCCCGAGGCCGAGCGCGGCACCATCGGCAGCCTGGCGGACGGCCGCCCCAACGGATTCCTGGTGGACGCCGGCTGGGACCGGGTCGCGGCGCAGATGCCGGTGGCCGACGCCGCGACCCTGCTGCGAGCGGCGCAATCGGCCCTGCACTACAACAACAGCCTGGGCATCACCGCCTGGATGGACCCGGCCGCCAACGCCGCCCCCGGCGAAGCGCTGTTCGCCCTCAAGCCCACCGAAAAGACCGTGGGCATGCTCCCCGCCTACAAGGCCCTGGCGCAAAGCGGCGGCCTGACCGCCCACGTCGCCGCGCTGCTGGTGGCCAACCCGAAAAGCGTACCGGCCGACCTCGACACCCTGGACAAGGTGCGCCAGCAATTCCAGGGCATCCCCAACCTGACGCTGCCAGGGATCAAGATCTTCGCCGACGGGGTGATCGAGTACCCGGCCCAGAGCGCAGCGATGCTCGAACCCTACAAGAACTCCCACAAACCCGGCGAACTGCTGATCGACCCGGCGCACTTCGGCGAGCTGGTCAGCGCCATCGACCAGCGCGGCTGGCTGGTGCACATCCATGCCATCGGCGACCGCGCGGTGCGTGAATCCCTGAACGGCATCGAGCAGGCACGCAAGGACCGCCAGAGCGGCATCACCCACTCCATCACCCACCTGCAGATGGTCAACCCCAAGGAGTTCGCCCGGTTCAAGCCGCTCAACGTGATCGCCTCGATGCAACTGCTGTGGGCCTCGGCCGACGACTACACCACCGACATGATCAAGCCCTACGTCAGTGCCCTGGCGTTCCGCTACCAGTACCCGGCGCACTCGCTGCTCAAGCAGGGCGCGACCCTCGCCGGTGCCAGCGACTGGCCGGTGTCCTCGCCCAACCCATGGAACGCCATGGCCCAGGCCATCACCCGCCAGGGCCCGATGGGGGTGCTCAATGCCGATGAAAGCCTGGACCGCGAAACCCTGTTCTACGCCTACACCCTGAATGCCGCGCGCACCCTTGGCCTGGAGCAGCAGATCGGCTCGCTGACAGCCGGCAAGCAGGCCGACTTCATCGTCGTCGATCGCGACGTGTTCGCTGTCGATGAAAAGGCCCTGCATGAAACCCAGGTGCTGCAGACCTGGTTCGCCGGCCGCGAGATCTACAGCCGCCCGCTCTGACCCCGCGCCACCGTTGCACCGCCTGCCCCGCGCCCTGGTGACGCCGGGGTACGGCGCCGCCTTGCCCGCTCCCCCATAACAATCACAACAACGGGATACCCATGAAGACCCTCACCCTGCTCACCCTGGGCGCCGTGTGCCTGCTGCCGCAGGCCGGCCACGCCCTGCCCCTGACCGACGACCTGGCCGTGGAACTGGAGCTGACCCTGGCCAGCGACTACCGCACCCGCGGCATCTCCCAGACCCAGAACGACCCCGCGGCCCAGGCTGCCGTGACCCTGCTGCACAGCAGCGGCCTGTACCTGGGCACCTGGAGCTCCAACGTCGATTTCGGCGGTGGCCTGAAGACCCGCCAGGAAGTCGACTACTACGGCGGCTGGCTGTGGCAGGCCAGCGCAGACATCAGCCTGGACCTGGGCTACCTGAAGTACAGCTACCCCCGGGAAGCCCAGTTCAACCAGAGCGAGGTGTACGGCATCCTCAGCGTCTACGGGGTCAAGCTGGCAGCCTATTACTCCGACGATGCCCCCGGCCTCGACAGCCAGCAGAGCACCCTGTACCGCTACCTCGGCTACGAGACCCGACTGCCCCTGGAACTGGGGCTGCAACTGCGCTACGGCCAGATGGACTTCAAGGACCCGCGGCTGATCCGTGCCTCGGGCCAGGGCGAGGACAGCTACCACGAATGGCAAGCCAAACTGACCCGGGAACTGGCCGGGCTGGAACTGGGCCTGAGCTACATCGACACCGACCTGTCCCGCAGCCAGTGCACCAGCAACTACGGCTTCAGCGACCTGTGCGGAGCGACCTGGGTGGCCAGCGTCACCAAGACCTTCTGAGCGACCAGCCGCCCGCCCCCGTAGGAGCCGGCTTGCCGACGAAGAGGTCCTTGAGTCTTGCACCGCCTGGGTGGACGCCTTCGCTGGCAAGCCAGCTCCTACAGCAGTCAGACAGACCGCGCAGATCCCCGTAGGAGCCGGCTTGCCGGCGAACAGGCCCTTGAGTCTTGCATCGCCTGGACGGGCGCCTTCGCTGGCAAGCCAGCTCCTACAGCAATCAGATAGATCGTGCAGTTCCCCGTAGGAGCCGGCTTGCCGGCGAACAGGCCCTTGAGTCTTGCATCGCCTGAACGGACGCCTTCGCTGGCGAGCCAGCGCCTACAGCAATCAGATAGATCATGCAGTTCCCCGTAGGAGCCGGCTTGCCGGCGAAGAGGACCTTGAGTCTTGCATCGCCTGGACGGGCGCCTTCGCTGGCAAGCCAGCGCCTACAGCAATCAGATAGATCGTGCAGTTCCTCGTAGGAGCCGGCTTGCCGGCGAAGAGGCCCGCAAGGCATGCCCCCACGGATCAGCCGCGCTGCAGGATCCGGTCCATCAGCCGGTCGGTCTTCAGGGCTTCGCTGGCCAGGGCCGGGTGCCGGATCTGGCCGCGGATATGGGCGTTCATGCCCTGCACGTGATGCCACTGGATGTGCTCGGGGTTGTCGATGAACAGGTTCAGGGTCTCTTCGGCTTCGAGTTGCAGCGGATGCTCGTCGAACACGGAAAAAGTGATGCGCCCCTGGCTGCCGATGATTTCCACCCGGTCCACCCGGCGGTCGGCGACGAAGTTCCAGGCGCCGCTACCCAGCGCCCCACAGGCGAAGCGCCAGCTGGCGCTGACCGCATCCTCGGCGGCATACAGCCCGGCCTGGCGGGTGCTGAAGCCGGCCACCTCGACGATATCGCCCAGCAGGTACTGGAACAGGTCCAGGCCATGGCTGGCCAAATCGGCGAAATAGCCGCCGCCGGCCACTTGCGGGTCGGTACGCCAATTGGCCGCGCCGCTGCGGTCGGCCTCGGAGGCGGCCTTGCTCAGGCTCCAGTGCAAGTGCCGGACCGTACCGATGCGCCCATCCGCCAGCCATTGCCGCACCTGCGCAAAGCGCGGCAAGGAACGCCGGTAATAGGAGACGAACAGATGCAACCCGGCCTGCTCGAAGGCCTGCTGCATGGCCAGGCTTTGCCCGGCATGCAGGGCCATGGGTTTTTCCACGCAGCAATGCTTGCCGGCGGCGGCCACTTGCAGGCTGTAGGCGTGATGACTGTCGGGGGGCGTGGCAATGTACACCGCGTCCACCTCAGGGTCGTCGATCAGGGCCTGGGCATCGGTGTACCAGCGGGCAATGCCGTGGCGCTGCGCATAGTCGCGCACCGCCTCGGCCCGGCGTCCCATCACCGCCACCAGCGCCGACCCTGGAGCCTTGTAGAAGGCCGGGCCGCTCTTGCGCTCGGTAACACTGCCGCAACCGATCATGCCCCAGCGCACGGTCCTCAGCGGCTCGGCCCCGGTGTTCATTTCGGCGCTTGCAGCGCGCTCAGGTCGAGGCGACCGTCCCGCAGCGGCGGGCACCAGTAGTAGCCGCCGGTGATCGGCCGGCTCATGCGGTACAGGCCATCGACGATGCCGTCTTCCAGGCCGCTCATGCGTCGCAGCTGCACTTCGAAGGCATTCAGGGTGCAGCCAAACGCCAGGAACATCAGGCCGCCCTTGTCGCCTTCGATCCACGGCATCGAGCGGCGCACCATGAAGGCTTCCGGGGTAAAGCTTTCCTGGGCGGTGCGCTTGACGTGGGCATATTCCGGCGCGTCGTCCAGTTCTTCGTTGTCGCTCAGGCGGCGGCCGATGATGTGGTCACGCGCTTCGGGCGACATCGCGGCAAACCCCTTGAAGTCGTGCTGCCACTGCTGGATCGCGGCAAAGCTGCCACCGCGCAGGCCGTCATCGCCCGTGGCCAGTGCAGCGGCCACAGCGGCCTGGTCCTCGGGGTTTTCCGTGCCGTCTTCGTAGCCGGTGAGGTCGTGGCCGGTCTTGTGGCGGAACGCCTCGCTCATCTGCACCAGGCGAAAGGCCGGGGCCAGAGCGGCCTCAAGCTCATTGCTGCGGTGCAGCAGTTCGCCGCGCTCGTCACCGTGCAACCAGACCCACAGGGCGTGCTGGGTCGAAGGGTTGTCGACACCGACCCCGGTCAGCGCCGGGAACGCCTTGAGCCCTTGCACCCGAGCCCCCAGGGCCTTGACCAGCGAAGCACCAAACCCTGCCACCGCCGTTGCGCCGTCGACCCGCGTGAGCAATTGATCGAGGGCCTGGGGCAAGGCCTCGATGGACTCAAGGCTAAAAAACAGGTGACGGGCCTGGGACGGAACGGGTGCAGCGAGGATGCCGGGCTGGTAGTAACTCATGGGAACTCCTGAATGAAGCCGGGCAGTTTAACCCTCCGGACGGCCGGCGTCAGCGTCGACACGCGAAGGCGGGACCCTTTGCCGCAGACAGACAGGCAGAGGATGGCCACGGCCTTGAAACAGCCAGGCTCGATGACTCAATCCTTCATGTTCACGAGCGCCTGGCGCGAGCAAGCACCCTCGCCACGGGGCCCGGCAGCCCTGGTCGCGCAAGCAGGCCTTGGCTGGCGTCGCCGGGGCGCACGAGCCCCCAGGCAGAGAGGGATCAGTGCACCGCGGTTTCTTCGCGAAAGGCGCTGGGGCTCAGGCCGGTCCAGCGCTTGAAGGCCCGGCGGAAGCTGCGCACGTCGCTGTAGCCGACCTCTTCGGTGATGCGTTCGATGGACAGCTCCGGGTTGCCCAGCAGGGTCAGGGTGCGGGCCTGGCGCACCCGCTCCAGCAGCGCTTCGAAGGTCAGGCCGTGCTCGGTCAGGCGCCGGCGCAGGGTGCGCCCGCTCATGTTCAGGTCCCCTGCCACCTGCTCGATCGGGCTGCCGGCCCGCAGGTCCCGGGACAGGGCCCGCTCCACCGCCTGGATCAGGTCCATCTTCTGGTGCACCTGGGCGCTTTCCAGTTCCAGCAACTTGAGGGCCTGGCGCAGGGCCACCGGGTGGTGATTGGGCAGCGGCACCTGCAGCCAGCGGGCCTCGATCACCAGGCGCGCCTGCAGGCAACCGAAGCGCACATTGTCGCCGAGCAAGCGGGTATAGAGCTCGGCATAAGCCGGCGCGGCGTGCATGAACTCCACCCGCAACGCCTGGAAGTCCGCACTCAACAGCGCCCGGCCATAGATCAGCAGGCTGGCGAAGAACTCTTCGGCAGCAAAGATCTGCACCTCGCCATAGGGCAGGCGGCATTGCAGTTCGACAAAGAACTCATCCCCCTGGCGCCCGACGTCGGCGCTGACGATGGTGCCCGAGGTGTGCTGGTGGCGGATACCCAGTTCGAAGGCATCGCCCAGGGTCCGGCACAGGGACAGGGCGTGGCCCAGCAGGCCCAAAGTGCCCAGCACGTTGCGGCTGCCGACCCAGAGCCCCAGCCCCTGCTGGGGCAAGGCCGCCAGGGCGCGCTCGATCATCGCCACCGCCTGGCGGTAGGAGATGCGCAGGGTCGGGTCTTGCAAGTCGTCCAGGGTAAAGCCCAGGCCCCGGCACAGGCGCTCGGCGCTGACCCCTTTGTCCTGGGCGACATCGGCCAGGGTCTGCAACAGGAAGGGTGAAACCAGGGCTAGCTGGTCATGGGCATCGACGGCTTTGATCGGCATGGAGTCGGCTTCCGGGCCGCTTGGGCGGCTGTTCTTATTGTCGGGCTGCACCGGTGCCAAGGCACCACCGGCAGCCCAAGCATATCCCGTGGCGGGGGAATTGGCGGGAGAATGTAACAAGGCATTGCAACCTGTCCGACAAAGTCCCCCTCAGTGGCCGCCAATACCCTGCCCCGCGCCCCGGCCAGGGCTTATTTCTATGGGGCGGCCGGCGCGCCTGCCACCGCGCTCCCCCACTAACAATAAGAATGAGCCCAACCATGCACCCGAAGCGTCTCACCTCCCCTCTGCGCCTGGGCCTGGCCCTGATGGCGTCCTGCAGTCTGACCGCCCAGGCCACGGAGTCCGGGGTCGACAACATCGGCCCCGGCACCGACGGTTTCTACGTCCTGCCCCTGAGCCCCGACCAACTGCCGGACCACATGTTCGCCTTCAACCTCTACTACAACCACTACCAGGCCAAGAAGCTCGACATCAGCTCTTTTGGCGGCAAGGTGCAGGAGGTCAAGATCACCTCCGACGCGATCATCCCGCGCCTGGACTACCTGAGCCCGCTGCGAGTCTTCGGCGGCCGCCTCGGGGGTTACGTGGCCCAGCCCTACCTGCGCCAGCAGGTGTCGCTGTTCGGCCAGAGCGACCGCCGCGAGAGCATGGGCGACACCACCTTCGCGCCGATCATTCTCTGGGACCTGGGGCCCAACCTGACCCTGGGCGCGGCGGTGGAAGTGACCTTGCCCACCGGCGAATACGATGCCGAGCGGCTGGCCAACACCAGCAACAACTTCAGCACCTACAAACCGCTGTTCTCCATGACCTGGCTGCCCAGCGAGCGCAGCGAACTGTCGTTCAAGACCACCTACAGCTTCAACCAGGAAAACCACGCCACCGACTACCGCTCCGGGCAGATCTTCCACTTCGACTATTCGGCCAGCTACCGGGTGACCGATGACCTGAGCCTGGGGCTCAACGGCTACTACCTGAAGCAGACCACCGACGACAAGCAGTTCGGCAAGACCGTGACCTTCATGGGCGAGGACGTCAGTGATGGCGTGCGCGGACAGGTATTCGCCATCGGCCCGGCAGTGCACCTGCGCTTTCTCAAGTACGCCAGCGCCGAGGTGCGCTGGGCCAAGGAGTTCGAAGTGAAGAACCGCCCCGAAGGCGACATGCTCTGGGCCAAGCTGACCATCCCCTTCGCCCTCTAGAGCCGCCCCGCCGGCAAGCCTCAAGCCTCAAGCCTCAAGCCTCAAGCCTCAAGCCTCAAGCCTCAAGCCTCAAGCTTGGGGTTTGAAGCTTGGGTTTTGTTATTTTTCGCTTTTCGCTTTTCGCTTTTCGCTTGCAGCTTGCAGCTTGCGGCTTGCAGCTGCCCCTCACCTATAAACCGGCCAGCGTTCGACGATGCGCCCGCCGCGCAGCGCCAGCAGGTCGCCGAATTGCAGAAGCACCGCCTCGCTCTGCTGCGGCCGCAGGAACACCTGGTCGTCCACCTGCAGGCCCACCGCCGGGGAGCCGTTGACCATCTCCTGATTGGAGCTGCGGCCAAACAGCTCGTTGCTCTGCAGGCCCGCCGGCGACTCGAAGTCCGCCAGCCAGTGGCCGCCGTAGATGAAAAAGGTCGCCCGCTGGTTGCTGTCCCACCAGGAGAACAGCCGCGACTTGTCGTCCAGGGCCGGGATCCGCACCGGGCCGGTGCTCTTGAGCACCGGGGTGGCGATAAAGGCCGCCGGTACATGCTGCTCCAGGGACGCCAGGTCGTAGTGGCTAGGTTTGAGCAGCGCCGTGCCCACCGACAGTTCGGTGCTCAAGGACTCCTGCTGATGCCGGCGATAGCTGGGGCTGCCGGCGGTGTTCAGGGTCAGGCCAGCACGCCACAGGGCCGGGTACTGCTGGCGGGTGAAATCGACGAAACCGTTGTAGAGCAGCATGACCTGGGCGAACAGGCTCTGCGGGGAGCCGAGGATCCCCGGCACGCCCATGTCGACAAAGGGGTCGTAGCCCATGAACCCGGCAAACTCCAGGTGCTGGGGATTGGCCTGGATCAGGCCGAGCATCTGCCCCAGCACGGCGTTGTCTGCCACCCCGCCCCGGTGCAGGCCCACGTCCAGCTCGATATTGATGCGCATCCGCTGGCCCAGGCCCTGGGCCAGCGCCAGGTACTGCTGCAGGCGTTCGGGGGTGTCCAGCAGCCACTGCAACTGACGCTGGGGGTCGAAGGGTCCCTTGAGCTGCTGGTAGAACAATTGCGCGGCGCGCACCGGCAGCGGCTTGCCCAGGAGGATATCGGCGTCGGGGAACACCTGGGCATCGTGATTGAGAAACGGCTGGTGGAAGGACATCAAGCGCCGGGTGCCGGCGCGCTGGGCGATATAGCCCAGCAGCCCCGGCGACGGCAGGGACTTCTCCACCAGGCGCAGCTGCTTGCCCCCGGCGCGCACCGACTGCATCACCTGGTCGATATTGTGGTCCAGGCGGTCGAGGTCGATCAGCATCACCGGCTGCATCGGCCCGTTGGCCTTGAGTTCGCGGTTGAGCGCAGCGAAGTAAGGGCTGTAGGGCGCGCCCCGGTCACCGGGCCGCAGCCAGGCGCCGACGCCCGCCAGCAGGACACCGGCACCCAGGGTGCCGGCCATGAAATGACGACGGTTCATGTGCTGAATCTCCGTTTCACGCCACACCCAGCACCGAGGCCAGGTGGGCATTGATGAACTTGCCCTGGGGGTCCAGTTCCTGGCGCACCCTGGCAAAGGCCGACCACTGCGGGTACAGCCCCTGCAAGGTGCGAGCGTTGAGACTGTGATGCTTGCCCCAGTGCGGACGGCCCTGATACTTCCAGAAGATCGGCTCCACTGCGGCGAAGAAGTTGTGGTGATCCATGCTGTAGTGCTGGTGCACCGAGATCGAACAGCTGTCGCGGCCCTCGAACATGCTCAGGGGAATGTCATCGGCCTTGACGTAGCGGTACTCGATGGGAAACCAGGTGCGCAGGTCCTTGTCGCGGATCAGCGCGAGGATTTCCCGCAGGCAGGCTGGGCCCTGGGCTGCCGGCACCGAGTACTCCATCTCGTTGAAGCGCACGCTGCGCACGTTGGCGTAGACCTGGAAGGAATCCCCGACCCGCTCATCGAAACGCGCCAGCCAGCGCAGGCTGTTGAGCAGGTGGCGGCGAGTCTCGGGGAAGTCGCTGACGTACTTGTCGAGGTTCTCGATCAGGCTGACGAATTCGTTGCCGCCCTCTTCCGCCGGATCCCTGGGCGCAGTGGCCGGATCGGAGGTTTCGTTCAGCGCCACCGCCAGGGCGTAGTCGGAATGGGTGACCACGAGCATTTCCCAGTGCTGGTTGTCACGGGTGAGGTGGTCCATGTCTTCCAGCAGTTCGTCGGTCCTGGCGATCCATTGTTTTTCCCGCAGGCGGTAGGCCGCGCGATTCTGCAAGCGCACCCGGGTGGTCACCCCCAGGGCACCGAGGGACACCCGGGCGGCGTGGAACACTTCGGCGTTGCCCTGGTGATCGCAGTCCAGCACTTCACCCTGGGCGCTCACCAGTTGCAGGCCGCAGACCTGGGACGAATAGGAACCGAAGCCGACCCCAGTGCCGTGGGTGGAGGTGGAAATCGCCCCGGCCAGGGTCTGGTAGTCGATGTCCGCCATGTTCCACAGGGCCTGGCCCACGTCCTTGAGGGCCGGGCCCATCAGCGCCATCGGCGTGCCGGCGGCGAACTCGGCCTGCAGGGTCTTGGAGTCGTGCGCCAGCAGGCCGTTGAAATAGGCCAGGGACAGCAAGGTGCCGTCGGTGGGCACCAGGGCGCTGAAGGAATGCCCGGAACCCACCGGACGGACCTTGCCCGGGGCCTGGCGGATCACCCGGATCAGTTCGTCGAGGTCCTTGGGCGCCAGCCGCGCCTCGGGCAGGCAGCTTTGCGCGCCGGACCAGTTGCGCCAGGGGATCAGCCGCGGGGCGCGGACCAGCTCGGCCAGCACCGGGTTGCTGCACAGTGCGGCAAAGGCACCGAGGGCGCCGGCCCCTTGCAGCAGCCGGCGTCGAGAAAGAGGCATGACCATGGGGCGGTCCTTGTCTTGTTATTGGAATGAGTGGCCGGACATGAAACTGATCAGGGCCAGGAACTGCTCCTCGCTGCACTGCATGCACTGGCCCATGGGCGGCATGCCCTGATAGCCGTTGATGCTGTGGTCCAGCAGGGTGTCGGCACCCTGGGCCAGGCGCGGGGCCCAGGCCTTGGCATCGCCGGCCAGGGGCGCGCCGGAGGCCGGGTTGGCGTGGCACAGCTGGCAGCTGCTGGCGTAGACCTGGGCCAGGGCCGGGTCGGCCGGGCGCTGCCGGGCGGCGTCGAGGCGCCCGGCAGCGGGGGCTTCAGCTTCGCCGCAGGCACTCAACAACAGGCCCAGGAGCAGCACTGGAGCCAGACGCAAGACAAACCAGGCGGGCTGCCTCAGCGGGCGGGAACAAGCGGGAATGGCGGTGGGCATCGACGGTCCTCTGTGCGGCCAGGGCAAAGGGCCCGCCCCAGCAACTGGAGCGGACCACACCCGGCCACACTAAGGCACCCCGACGCCGCGGTTGAGGGCATTGGCGGACAGCCAAGGGGACTTGCTCGGCCACACAACGAGCCCTCGGGCAACCTCGATGGGCGCCCGAGGCCCTAGTGGATCCGGTAATGGAAGGTGTTGCGCACCGCCGGCACCGTGACTGCCCGGCCATCGAGCAAGCGTGGCTGGTAACGGAAGGTCGCCACCGCCGCCAGGGACGGGCGCATGAACAGCGGATGGCAGCCATCGATGACCTTGGGGTTCTCCACCCGGCCCTGTGGGTTGACGCTGTACTCCACGGTGCAGTCGCCTTGCAGGTTCTTGTCCAGGGCTCGCTGCGGATAGTCCGGCGCCTCCTTGCTCAGGGGCTGGTACTGGCGGCTGTCGGCCGCCGCCTGGGCGGCCTGCTGGCGCGCACGCTCGGCGGCCAGCCGCGACTGCTCGGCACGCTGGGCCTGTTGCGCCTGTTCCTGGGCCAGGCGTTGCTCGGTATCGCGCTGCCGCTGTTCGGCCTCCAGGCGCTCGCGCTGCTGGCGCTGTTGCTCCTGCACCTGCTCGCGCTGCTTGTCTTGCACGCGCTTGCGCGCCAGGGCCGCCTGCTCCAGCTTTTGCGCCTGCTCCTGGGGGGCGACCTGGGGCGTGGGCGGTGCCAGCGCAGCCGCAGGTGGTGGCGGTGGCGGTGGCGACACCTCGGCCACTGCCGGCACGGGTGGCGCAGGCGCGGCGGGCGGCGCCAGCATCACCAGTTGGGTGGTCAGCACCGGCGGTGTTTCGGCCTTCGGCGTGTCCACCGCCCCGCCCAGCACCAGCGCCGCCAGCACCCCGGCGTGCAGGGCCAGGGCCAGGCTCGCCGCCAGGCTGTTGCGCCAGAAACCGGACGCCTCGGGGGCCATCGGCAGCAAGGCCGGGCCGGGCATGCTGAGCGCCGTCATTGCGGGGCCTCGGTCACCAGCCCGAGGTTGCGCACCCCACCCTGCTGCAAGGCGGCCATGGCCGCCACCACGCTGGCGTAGGCGGCGTCCTGGTCGGCGCGGATGTACACCTGGGTGTCGCCGCGCTGGGCAATCACCTGGGCCACCTTGGCGCGCATCTGCTCAAGGTCCACGGCGCTGTCGGTCTGGCTGTGGGTGTCCAACTCGCTGCCCAGGTTCCAGTAGTAGCCACCGCTGGCCTGCACCGACAGGGTGAGGATCTGCTGGCGGCTGTCGGTGGCCAGGGCCTCGCTGGCAACCTTGGGCAATTCGAGCTTCACCCCCTGGGTGAGCATCGGCGCGGTGACCATGAAGATCACCAGCAGCACCAGCATCACGTCGATATAGGGCACCACGTTCATTTCCGCCTTGGGTCCGTGCTTGCGTTGCGGCCTGACTAACATCGGTTTGCTCCTCGTTCAGGCGGCCACGGCCAGGTGGCTCGGGGTGCCCTGCAGGGTCCGGTGCAGGCGCACTTGCAGCTCGTTGCCGAAGGCGTAGTAGCGGGTCAGCAGGGTCTGGCTGCGGGCGGCAAAACGGTTGTAGGCGATCACCGCGGGGATCGCCGCGAACAGGCCCATGGCGGTGGCGATCAGCGCCTCGGCAATCCCCGGGGCCACGGTGGACAGGCTCGCCTGCTGCACCTGGGACAGGCCGAGGAAGGAGTTCATGATCCCCCACACGGTGCCGAACAGGCCGATGTAAGGGCTCACCGAACCCACACTGGCGAGAAACTGCAGGCCCTTCTCCAGGCGGGTTTCCTGTTCACTGACGGCCACGTACAGGGCCCGTTCCACCCCGTCGAGCACCGCCTCGGCGGCGCTGTGCAAGCGCAGGTGGCTGAACTCCTGGAAGCCGGCGAGGAAGATCGGCTCGACGCCGCCCTGCGGGTCCGCTTGCTGGGCCGTGTCGCGGTACAGCGGCAAGAGTTCGGGGGCCGCGCGAAAGCGCTGGATGAACGCGTTGAGCCGGCGCTCGTCTGCGCGCAGTACGCTGGCGCGCTGGATGATCAGGTACCAGCTGAGCAGCGACGCCAGAAGCAAACTCAGCATCACCGCCTTGACCAACAGGCTGGCCTCGCTGACCAGCCCCCAGATGCTCATGTGTTCGAGTGTGGCCTGCATGGTGGAACTCCTTCTCGGGTGCCCGCCAGGGCGTGAGCCAGTGCTGGCAGGACTATTCGATGAGATTCAAATGACCGGGTGATGACCGCCGGCTCAGGGCAGCTTCAGGGCCCGGGTGACGTCGGCCCAGGGCACCAACTTGAAGTTCTGGGTGTCTTCGGGCATGCGCTTGCGCCCGTCCTGGACCACCAGCAGGCCCTGCCCCCAGGGCCCGCCGAGGTTGGCCGAGGTGACTTCCAGGCCATCGGTTTCCGAGGCGCCGTCGATCCTTGCCGCAGCGTTGAGGCCGACCCGGAACGCACCGTGGGAAGCAAAGGGCGGCTCGGCATCGAGCACCAGGTAGCTGTCGTTGCCCTGGCTGGAAATCACCAGGTAGTCCCGGGCCTCGCTCTGGTACAGGGCCAGGCCTTCGACATCGGCCTGCAGCAGGCCACCGACCTTGATCACGCTGTGCAGGGTCGCCGGCTGCTCGGGACGGGCATCCACCGCCCAGACCCCGACATCCTCTTCACCGAGAAACAGCCGCTGGCGCTGGTCGTCGGCGACGCAGCCCTCGGGCTGGCTGGCCACCTTGAACTGGCGCACCAGCTCGCCCTGGGCGGTGCCGCCGGGGGCGCTCAGGCGGTACTGGACGAAGGTGCCGTCCTTGTCGTTGGCAATGGCGTAGATCTCGCCGCTGGCCGGCTGGAACAGGCAGATGCCGTAGATTTCCTTGAGCGGCGTGGGCACCTCCCCGGCCTCGCTCAGCTCGCCGCTGGCCCGGTCGATGGCGAACAGGCTGAGGCTGTTGCGGTCGCGGTTGCTGGCCACGGCCAGGTCCACGCGGCGCTCGCCGAGCTGGAAGTTGGGCCGCACGTCGACGTTGTTCAGGCGGCCCACCGCCAGCTCCTGCAACAGCTTGCCCTGCAGGTCATAGGCCAGCAGGCCCTGCTTCTTGTTGGTGCCCAGCACCCGGCTCAATTCCGGGCGCTGGGGGTGAATCCAGATCGCCGGATCATCGGCGGCATCGCCCTGGCGCCCCACCGGCGCGCTCTGCGCCGCGGCCATCACGCTGGGCAACACCTGTGGCAGGGCCTGCGGCGTCGGTTGCCAATCCAGCTGGCCCTGGTACAGGCGCCCGTCCTGGTCATCGCGCAGCAGCACTTGCAGGCCCTTGGCCGTGGCGCGCACGGCTAGGTTCTCCGGTTCCTTGAGGCCCTGGAGTGGCAGCGTGGCCTCGGCCGTCCAGCCCTTGGCCTGCTGCTGAAAGAGGTGCAGTTGCGCAGCCTTGGGGTCCAGGCCCAGTACCCCGCCCGGCACCAGGGCCATGGCCCCGGCGCTCTTGGCGATGGCGCCGAAAGGAGCACGCAAGGCCACCGGCTGGCGGCTGGTGTCGGCTTCGGCGTGGGCCGGGTAGGCCCACCAGCCCAGGTTCTGTTCATTGACCAGCAGTTGCTGGGCCCCATCCTCTACCTGGCAGAACTTGGCCTCAGGCGGCAGTGGCAGGCCGCGCACCCGTTGCGGCTCGGCGCTCAACTGCGCAGCGTTGCCCACCAGCCATTGCTCACCCTTGCCCTCCTCGCCCACCAGGAACAGGAACAGGTTGCTGGCCTCGTCGCGAAACAGGCACAGGCCATTGACCGGATAATCCCGGGCCGGCAAGTACAGCGGCTGGCCCCAACGGCGGGTCGCCGGATCAAGGCTCACCAGCAACGCCTGCTGACGGTCGTTGTCGAGGCTGGCCACCAGCACCTGCTGGCCGGCGGCGCGGCTGTCGAGGCCGCTGAACGACCCCTTGAGCTGGGCCAGGGAGCGCCCCTGCTGATCCAGCAGCAACAAGCCGTCGCGGGTGCTGGCGGCCAGGCGCTCGCTGCCCTGGCCCACGGGCAGAAAACCCAGGGCCTCGACACTCAATTGCGCGGTGGCCCAGGGCTTGAGGTTCAGGCCCGGCACGCTCGGCGCCGCCTGGGCAGCGCCCCAGGACAGGCCGACCAACAGCGCCAGCAGGCAGGGTTTGCGGGCAGATACAGTGCTCATCAAAAGGTGATTCCTTGGCAGAAGTCGATTGCGTCCGCCGCCACCGGGGCAGCGGCCGCAGGCTTAGAAATGGGTGAAGGTCAGGCCGAGCTTGTAGGTCGGGCCGTACTCTTCGTACTGGGCGTTGTAGGAGCGGTTGCCGGTGTAGACGAAGTACGGCTGGTCGGTGAGGTTCTGCGCCTCGAAGCTCAGCTGCAGGTTCTTGGTCAGGGCGTACTTGGCGCTGAAATCGACGAAGGTCTGGGCATCCACGTGCAGGTCGTGGGCCTTGTCGCTGATGGAGGCCAGTTCGAACAGGTAGGCCGACTTGTAGTTGGCCGACAGGCGCAGGCTGAGCTTGTCGTCTTCCCAGCCGAGCATCAGGTTGCCCACGGTGTTCGACTGGTTGGGCAGGTCGATGTCGCGCTTGCGGTTGACCCCGGCCTTCTGGTCGAAACCCTCGATGCTCGCGCTGGAACGGCTGAAGGTGCTGTTGGCGCCTACCAGCAAGCCGTTCCACGGCGCCGGCAGCCAGTCGAATTTCTGCGAGTAGGCCAGCTCCAGGCCGTACAGCTTGGCGCTGTCGCCGTTGGCGAAGGTGTGGGCCTCGGAGAACCCGCTCCAGGCGCCGGTGCCGGCCAGGTCGGTGTTGTAGACGAAGTTCTGGATGTCCTTGTAGAACACGAAGGCCGAGACCGTGCCGGCATGGCCCATGTAGTGCTCGATGCCCAGGTCCAGGTTGCTCGACTCCAGGGGCTTGAGGTCGGGGTTGCCGAAGGTCGCCTCGTCGCCGTCGATGACAAAGCCCGGGGCCAGCTGGCCAAAGGTCGGGCGCACCACGCTCTTGGTCCAGGCCGCGCGCAACTGGGTGTTCTTGTCCAGCTGGTAGCGTGCGTGCAGCCCCGGCAGCCAGTGCTGGTAGCGGCGTTGGGTGTCGGTGGCGGTGAAGGCGCCGTCGGTGACCCCGGTGCCCTTGGCCTGGAACTCGGTGCCCTCGTAGCGCAGGCCGGCGATAAAGCGCCAGTCGTCGATGTCCAGGGTGTTCATGAAGTAGCCGGCGTTGATGTCTTCGCGGATCTTGAAGTCGTTGACCCGGGATTCTTCCTCGTCGTAGAAGGCCGCCTGATTCAGGCCGCCGATCAACTGCTTGATGGCACCGCCACTGATGCCCGGGCCGAAGCGGCCGAGGGAATAGTCCACGCTGCCCTTCTGGAACTGCCCGAGGTTGAGCTGCGCGTCGCTGAACCCCAGGGCGTCGAAGTCCTTGTAGACCCAGGCCTCCAGGTCGTTGTCCTTGTTACGCCGGCTGAGCTTGCCGCCGAACTTGAACTGCGCGGCGTAGCCACTGAGGTCGTAGTCCCGGGCCAGGTCCAGGCGCAGGTTCTTCTCGGTGTCGGTGGTGTTCTGCTTTTCCCAGTCGACCTTGTCCAGGGTGAAGTTGGCCGGGTCGTAGAAGCCGGCGCCGATCACCGGGCGTGGCTTGCCGTTGCCGTAGAAACCGCTATCGGAAAAATCGCTGTTGCCCTTGAAGGTGGCCCCGGCGATGTGCGCCGGGCTGTCTTCGCTGGAACGGCTGTAGCCGGTCTGGCCGCTGAGGGTCCACAGGCCCAGCTGGCGCTCGCCGCCGAACACGTAGGACTGGATCTCCTGGGTCTCCTCGCGCTGCTTGAGCTTGCGCGCGGCTTCGGCGTCGCCACGCTCGCCGGCCGCCAGGGGATCGGCGAACTCGATGCTGGTGGAGTTGCGGGTCTCGCTGTCCTTGTAGCGGCTGTAGAGGGTGCGCAGGTAGTAACTGCTGCTGTCGTCGGGCTTGTAGTCGAAGTTCAGGCCGCCACCGGCGCGCTCGCGGCTGATGGCGTAGTCGCGCTGCTCGAATTCCTGCAGCTTGGCACCTTGCTCGAAGTCCCAGGCGCCGCCGGTCTCGACGTTGTCGGAACCGAAATCGCGCTTCTGCCAGCTCAGGGCCGCGGCCACGCCGAAGTTGTCGATGCCGTCGCCGAGGCTGAAGCGGTTGCTCGCCGCGCCGGAGAATTTCGGGCTGGTCTGGCGTGTGTTCTGGTCGTAGCTGGCCTCGCTGCTGCCGGTGTAGAACAGGCCCTTGTGGTCGAAGGCCGAGAGGCTTTTCACGTCCACGGTGCCGCCCAGGGAGTTGGCGTCCATGTCCGGGGTCAGGGTCTTGATCACCGACAGCGACTGCACCAGCTCCGAGGGCAGCACGTCCAGGGCCACGGCCCGGCGCGCGCTTTCCGGCGAAGGCACCAGGGTGCCGTTGATGGTCACGCTGTTGAGGTCCGGGCCCAGGCCGCGAACGCTGACGAAGCGCCCTTCACCCTGGTCGCGCTCGATGCTGATGCCCGGCAGGCGCTGCGCCGCCTCGGCAACGTTCTGGTCTGGCAACTGGGCCACGCCGTCGGCATGCACCACGCTCTCGATGCTGTCCGAGCGACGCTGCTCCTTGAGCGCCTGGTCGATGCTGGCGGCCTGGCCCACCACTTCCACGTGCTCGGTGGCCGCTGGCTCCGCGGCATTCAAACGCTCGCTGGCGATGGCCATGGCCAGCGCGGTCAAGGTAAAGCTGACAAGCCCGGGACTGCTGCGCTTGTACATGATGGTCCTCCCCCAAGAGTCCGCTGACGCCGGGCAAGGGGCCCGGCAACTGGGAGGGCACGCTAGGGTCGGCGAATGACGGTTCTGTGACAGGCCGGGGCGCAAGGCGAGCAAAACGCCCCTTTGCCCGGGTATCGCCCCGGCAAATGAGCTGAAATGACCCCTTGGGCAAGCGCACGTCGCGCGGGCCCCTTCGCCGGCAAGCCGGCTCCTACGGGAAACTGCACGGTCTATCTGCCTGCTGTAGGAGCTGGCTTGCCAGCGAAGGCGTCACCCAGGGCGCTGCATCACTTGCGGGCCCTTTCGCCGGCAAGCCGGCTCCTACGGGGATCTGCACGGCCTATCTGCCTGCTGTAGGAGCTGGCTTGCCAGCGAAGGCGTCATCCGGGGCGCTGCATGACTTGCGGGCCCTTTCGCCGGCAAGCCGGCTCCTACGGGGATCTGCACGGTCTATCTGCCTGCTGTAGGAGCTGGCTTGCCAGCGAAGGCGTCACCCAGGGCGCTGCATGTCTTGCGGGCCCTTTCGCCGGCAAGCCGGCTCCTACGGGGATCTGCACGGTCTATCTGCCTGCTGTAGGAGCTGGCTTGCCAGCGAAGGCGTCACCCGGGGCGCTGCATGACTTGCGGGCCTCTTCGCCGGCAAGCCGGCTCCTACGGGGATCTGCACGGTCTAACTGCCTGCTGTAGGAGCTGGCTTGCCAGCGAAGGCGTCACCCAGGGCGCTGCATCACTTGCGGGCCCCGCCAGCAAAAAAGATCGCCTGCACCCTGAGCTGATTCGACCCCCCAGCGGTTTTTCCCGGCGTCACCCCAGTGTCATGAACATCTGCTGTGCTGGCGCCCTCTCACTCCTGGCAAAAAGGATCGCGGCCATGTTCTGCGTGCTCAAACCCCATCGCTGGAAGCTCGCCGCGCTGCTGCTGGCGGCCAATGCCGGGCTGCTCCTGCACCTGGCCTGCGGCACCCTCAAGGCGGTCAGCGAATGGCAGTGGCTGGACATCATCGGCGAAGGCGGCTCGGCGCTGCTGGCCCTGGTGTGGCTCGGCCTGGTGCTCAAGAGTCGCCCCGCCGGCCGGGTCACCAACTACCTGGCCCTGGGCCTGAGCTGCATCTTCTTTTCCTGGTGGATCGACAGCCTCGACGAGTTCATCCGCCTGCCCGACAGCATCACCTGGGACCATTGGCTGGAGTCGGGACCGATGCCGGTGGGGATGATCCTGCTGACCATCGGCATCTATCACTGGCACCGCGAACAGCTGGCCATCAGTGCGCAGATGGAAAAGAAGGAACGGCTGTTTCGCGAGCATCGCCAGTTCGACAAGCTCACGCCCCTGGCCGGCGCCGATTACCTCAAGCGCGAGCTGGCCGCCAGCCTGGAAGACGCCCGCCGCCAGCAACAGCCCCTGTCGCTGCTGGCCCTGGACCTGGACCATTTCGCCGCGATCAACCAGCACTACGGCCATGCCGAAGGCGACGCGGTGCTGCAGGCCCTGAGCCATGTGCTGCTGCTCAACCTGCGCCGCCAGGACCTGCTGTGCCGGCTGGCCGGCGATCGCTTCGTGGTGCTGCTGCCCCACACCGGGGAAAGCCAGGCGCGGCTCCTGGCCCTGGAGCTGGAACAGGCGGTGCAAGGGCTGGCGCACAAGACCCGACAGCACGGCGAGCGCCTGCACCTGAGCGCCAGCAGCGCCGTGGTGATGGCCCTGGACGAGGCGCCGGAGGGGTTGCTCAAGCGCCTCAACCTGGCCCTGGCACGGGCCAAGCAGCCCCTGGCGAAAACCGCCTGAGGCGCCGTCATGACCGTGAAGACCAGTTGGTACGAAGCCGACACGCGCTTTATCCCCGGGCACTATCAACCGGCGGCGCTGATCGACCTGGCGCTGTCCCGGGACATCGACAGCCATCGCCTGCTGCGCGGCACCGGGCTGTTCCACGAGGACATCCTCGCCGGCCAGACCCGCCTCAGCCCGCAGCAGTTCCTGACCCTGATCGGCAACAGCCGGCGCCTGCTGGATGCCGATGACAGCAGCTTCCTGTTCGGCCAGCGCCTGCTGCCCGGCCACTACGGCGCCGCCAGCCACGCCCTGCGTCACGCGCAGAACCTGCACCAGGCCCTGGACAGCCTGATCCAGCAGCAGGCCCTGCTCAGCCCCCTGGCCAGCCCGCGACTGCTACTGGACGAGCACTTCGCCTATTGCTACTGGCTGGACAGCTGCGGCGCCGGCGAGCACTGGCGCTTTGTGCTGGAGGCGAGCATGACCGCGCTGGTGGCCACCAGCCAGTGGCTCAGCGGCCAGCGCCTGCCCTGGGAATGCGGGTTCAGCCATGCCGAACCGCGCTATGTGGAACAGTACTGGGTGCACCTGGGGGAACACAGCCAGTTCCAGCGCCCCCTGGACCTGATGCGCATCCCCCGTGCCTGCCTGACCCAGCCCTGGCCCAACGCCTCGGCCACCGCCGGCCAGGTGGCACGCCTGGAGGCCGGCGAGCAGCTGCAGCAGCTGGGGTTCGACAGCAGCTTTCTCGACGTCCTGTATGACTACCTGCACGACCAGGTGCGCCAGCCGCCCAGCCTGGAGCAGACGGCCCAGGCCTTCGGCATGAGCCCGGCGACCCTCAAGCGCAAGCTGAGCAAGCACCACAGCGGCTACCAGCAACAGGTGGATCGGGTGCGCAAGCACGTGGCCCTGTACCTGTACCAGATCAAGGGCTGGAGCAACGAGGCGGTGGCCGACTACCTGAACTTCAATGACCCGGCCAATTTCCGTCGCTCGTTCAAGCGCTGGACCGGCAGCACCCCGACCTTGATCCGGCAGTTGCTGGGCAGCGGCTGAAACGTTTAATCTCAAACCGCCAGCCACCGCGCCCCGATCCCCCGCCAGGGCTGATCCGGGCCCCTCGCGCCCTGGCGCCAGACGCAAAAACCACTAAAGCGCCGGGCCATTCAGGCGTATAAACCCTGGAGCGATGTCGCCACCTGTCATCCGCGCCGGAGCCATTTCCAACACGGGGTAGAGTCATGACCACAGCCACGCTGCTCGACAACCTGTTTCCCGCCGCTGCCCAGATTCCCGAAGCCTATCGCCTGCCCGACCCGGTGCAGCAGCGCGACTACCTGGTGGACGGCGAACTGCGCACCTGGAACGGCCCCCTGGCCCAGGTCCGCAGCCCGATCTACCTGGACACCGCCGACGGCGACCAGCAAGTGATCCTCGGCAGCACCCCGCTGCTGGACGCCGACACCGCCCTCACCGCCCTGGACGCCGCGGTGCGCGCCTACGACCGTGGCCAGGGTGCCTGGCCAACCATGCGCGTGGCCGAACGCATCCAGCACGTGGAAGCCTTCCTGGCGCGCATGCGCGAGCAGCGCACGGCGGTGGTCAAGCTGCTGATGTGGGAGATCGGCAAGAACCTCAAGGACTCGGAAAAGGAATTCGACCGCACCTGCGACTACATCGTCGACACCATCGGCGCGCTGAAGGAGCTGGACCGGCGCTCCAGCCGCTTCGAACTGGAACAGGACACCCTCGGCCAGATCCGCCGCGTGCCCCTGGGGGTGGCCCTGTGCATGGGCCCCTACAACTACCCGTTGAACGAGACCTTCACCACCCTGATCCCGGCGCTGATCATGGGCAACACCGTGGTGTTCAAGCCGGCCAAACTCGGCGTGCTGCTGATCCGGCCGTTGCTCGAAGCCTTCCGCGACAGCTTCCCGGCCGGGGTGATCAACGTCATCTACGGCAGCGGCCGCGAGACCGTCAGCGCGCTGATGGCCAGCGGCAAGATCGACATCTTCGCCTTCATCGGCACCAACAAGGCCGCCAGCGACCTGAAGAAACTCCACCCCAAGCCGCACCGCCTGCGCGCGGCCCTGGGCCTGGACGCGAAGAACCCGGGGATCGTGCTGCCCGACGCCGACCTGGACAACGCGGTCAGCGAGGCCCTCACCGGCTCGCTGTCGTTCAACGGCCAGCGCTGCACGGCGCTGAAGATCCTGTTCGTCCATGAAAGCGTGGCCGAGCGCTTTATCCAGCAGTTCAACGCCAAGCTGCAGGCCCTCAAGCCGGGCATGCCCTGGGAGCCGGGGGTGGCCCTGACGCCGCTGCCGGAGAACACCAAGGTCGACTACCTGCATGCCCTGGTGGCCGACGCCCAGGCCCACGGCGCCAAGGTGGTGAACGCCCACGGCGGCGAGGCTCGGGCTTCGTTCTTCTACCCGGCGGTGCTGTACCCGGTGAACCCGCAGATGCGCGTCTACCACGAAGAGCAGTTCGGCCCGGTGGTGCCCATCGTGCCCTACCGCGACCTGGACACGGTGATCGACTATGTCCTGGATTCGGACTTCGGCCAGCAGTTGAGCCTGTTCGGCAGCGACCCGGCGCAGATCGGCCGGCTGGTGGACTGCTTTGCCAATCAGGTCGGGCGGATCAATATCAACGCCCAGTGCCAGCGCGGCCCGGACACCTTCCCCTTCAACGGTCGCAAGAACTCCGCCGAAGGCACGCTGTCGGTACATGACGCGCTGCGCACCTTCTCGATCCGCACCCTGGTGGCGACCAAGTTCCAGGAGCGCAACAAAGCACTGATCAGTGACATCATCCGCAATCGCGAGTCGAGCTTCTTGACCACCGACTACATTTTCTAAGGCACATGCCATAGCACCCCGGCAGCCGCGCGACCCGCGGCTGCCAGTTGCCCCAAGGCCAACCGGAGGACCCGACCTGGACCTGTTCAAACCCCTGCGCAACCTCCACCTGCCGCCCTGGCTGCGGCGCCTGCTGCGCCCCGTGCTCGACCCCTACCGGCGCTACCGCCACGCCCGGCTGATCCATGCCGTGCGCGTCGCCCTGGGCCTGATCGCCACCATCCTCCTGACCACCGGGCTCAACCTGCCCCATGGCGAATGGGCCTCGGTGACCATGCTGGTGGTGATCGGCGGCCTGCAGCACCACGGCAACATCGGCAAGAAAGCCACTGAGCGGGCCATCGGCACCCTGGTGGGCGCCGGGGTCGGCCTGGTGCTGGTGGTGCAGCAGGCGTATTTCGGCCACCCCTGGGTCACCTACCTGGCGATGTCGGCAGTCTGCGGCTACTTCTCCTACCACGCCATCGGCAAGGGCGGCTACACCGCGCTGCTGGCGGCGATCACCGTGTTCATCGTTGCCGGCCACGGCGACAACCAGATCAGCGACGGCCTGTGGCGCGCCGTGGACATCCTCATCGGCATCGCCCTGGCCCTGGCGTTTTCCTTCGCCATCCCGCTGTACGCGGTGTACTCCTGGCGCTATAACCTGGCCAGTGCCCTGCGTGACTGCGCGCAGTTGTACGGGCGGATCATCCGGGGCCAGTCGGTGACAGACGACGAGCACCTCAAGCTTCTGGGCCGGGTCAACAGTGCCATGCTGCAACTGCGCTCGCTGATGCCTTCGGTGTCCAAGGAAGTGCGCATCTCCATGACCGAACTGGACGCCATCCAGCGCAACCTGCGGATGTGCATCAGCACCCTGGAGATTCTCGGCAACACCCGTCCCGACGCCAGCGACCGGCAAGCCATGGCGCAGATGCAACTGGCGCTCAAGAGTGAGCACCGGCAGATCCGCGTGCAGTTGATCGGCATGGCGCGAGCCTTGCAGTCGGGGGTGACCCAGCGCCTGGACAAACCCCTGGAAGGCGGCGCCGAGAACGCCCTGGAGGCACCGGTGTATTCCGCCCTGGACGGTTACCGGCTGCTGACCCGGCAACTCGCGGCCACCCTTGGGGAAATGCGCCAGCGCCTGGCCAAGAGCGCCCGCCACTGGCGGATCTGATATGACCGCAGCCCTCCAGCGTACTTGTCCAGAGTGAACTCTGGACAGTGCCTATAGAGTCACTCCCTCTGCCCCGCCCCCATCGTTTTCCAATCGTCATAGCGCCGACTATTCACACCCTGGAAAACAACTTAATAGCCTTATCCACACAAAATCCAATGATATATAAATAGCCTTCACTGCTCTAAGCGCAGGGTAGTCTTTGATAAATCTAAGAATTTTCCTATTTCCCCAAAGATGTGAAATAGCGATCATTATCGCGGAAACCTTAATGGCTCCCCAGCCACCAAAGTAACCTCGATAATTAAAACACTCTTCGCTCAACTCATTTTCAGCATGGAAGTAATCATGAAGCTTAAACACATCCTCATCGCCATGGGCTTGAGTGGTGCACTTATTGGCATGGCGCAGGCCGCACCCGCTTCGTCAAATACCGTTTCCAAGAAAATCACCCTCACCGCACAAATCAACGATGCCATGTTCGTTTCCAAGGCCGATGGTTCGACCTGGTATGAGACTGAAGAACTTGAGCCGGTGGATTACACCCAGAAAGCGTTCTCCAAGACCCTGCCAATTCGTGTCTGGACCAAGAACAGCGAGTTCAATGTTTCATTGGCACAACCGTTGAAACTGTCCAACGGCAGTTATGAAATGACCAACACTACCGTGAGTATTTCGCACTCCGGCGGCGAAGCTGCGGTGACCTTCGGCACCCCACTGAAAGTGACCCAGACCGTGGTCGCCAACGGCGGCTATGACGAAGTCCACAGCCTGAAGATAGGCGCCAAGGCACCGATCAAGACTGCAACCGGCCCTAGCACCAACGGCAGTTACAGTGGCGAGTTGGTGATGCTGTTCGAACCTGTTGCCGCAACTGGTACATAAGTAGCACCTGTCTCTCGAGCCCTCTTTGAGGGCTCTTCCCGGCTGTCACTGGAAACACTTAGGCATGCGCCCGCATCCCCCCTTCTTTCAACTACACAGATTGTTTGTGTGCGTCATTTCGCTTGTCTCGACCCAAGTACTCGCTCAAGTAAAGATTACCTACGGGATTCCTGAAGGTTTTAGCGCGATTGAAATGGAAAACACTGCACGCTATGTCGCCAACTATAACGGCCAGACCTTGCCCGGCTTTATCAGTTACTCGATGGAACAGCGTGGCTTGGTATTCGATTCGGCCCAGTACAGGGAAAATGGCATCACACTTGAAGACCTGCAAACCATCAGGCGCGTATTGGCAGGAGTCAACTACAAACAATGCAGCAATGGCTGCGACCTGCGCGTTGCCGAGCATTATGTAACCCTCGATAAAACCCGGCGCACGCTGAACATACGCAGCGCCCAGGAAGACTATCTTGCACCGACAACTTCCTGGGGCTTGATCAACAATCAATCGTTGGACCTGCGCAGTTCTTCCGAGCGTTATCACGCCATGAACTTGAACGGTAATACCTGGCTCGGGCTACCGGGGCGCAGTTTTGGCTACATGAACTGGTATGCCAATCGCAGCAGTAGCGAGGGTCGGCGCAGCAGCGACCAGGGAATATCGTCCTACTACCTGCAAAAGAACTTTGCCGGCACCTATGTGCGTGCCGGCAAGCAGAACAGTATCGACTACAGCTCAAGCTCGGTCAGCACGGTGCTGTCGCCAAGCTTCGACCAGTTCTTCACGTTCGGCAGCCAGGGCAACCTGCGCACTCACCAGGACGCGGGGGCGCTGGTGCTGTTCTCCACGGCCGAAGGCAACTACGAGTTCTACCGCAACGGGCGGCTGGTGCTCAAACGCCCCGCTGCGCTGGGCCGCAACGAAATCAGCTTCCTTGATCTGCCCGGTGGCTACTACCCCATCGAGATTCGCCTGGTGGATCGCAACGGCAACCTGGTGACCCAGGAAACCCAGGACGTCAACAACCTCAACTTCACCGGCGAAGCGGCCAACGCCTGGCGCGTTACCGCAGGCAAGGACATGGAGGCAGGCGGACAACTGTTCGAAGCCGCCCTGAGCCGCAACCTCAGCCAGCTCTACTTGAATGCCGCCGCCGTGACCGGCGACCGTTCGGACTGGGCCTCGGAGGTCAATATCTCCCGGCCTTCCACCCTAGGCCCCCTGGACCTGTCGCCCACCCTGGGCGTATTGGCTGGTGAGCGCGGCTCAGGCGGCTATCTGAACCTGAACCTGAACAATGAAGTGCTGGGCAGCCTCATGCTCAGCCGCTATCAGAGCAACGAGGTCTCGCGTTTCTACTGGGGCATGCCAAGCACCAGCCTGTCGTACAGCAAGAACCTGGGCAACCTACTGTTTGCCTACAACTATCGAAGCTCCAGCCACGCAGAAACCCAACAGGCCGAAGTGCGCTGGAACTACCGGCCCAACGGGCTTTGGTCGACCTTTTCCCTGGGCGTGCAAAAAGGCGGTGCCACTGCGAGCAACAGCGATTACACCCTCTACCTGAACATGTCATGGATGCTCGACCGATCCCAGGCGAGTGTGCGGGCGGCCCAGTTTGGCGGCCAGACACAGGTGACCGGGGACTACCGCCAGACCTTCGAGGACAGCTATGGCACCACCACCGGCGGCGTGACCGTCAATCGCAGCAATGGCCTGAACAACCTCAATGCCTATGGCAGCCGCTCCGGTACACGTGGCGACGCCTCGCTGAACCTTGGTCACAGCGCCGACGCCAACAACCTCGATTTCAACTACCGCGGCATGCTCGCGGCCAATCGCCAGGGAATCGCCCTGGGACGCTACAGCAGCAGTGGCAGCGCCATGTTGCTGGAAACCCCCGACCTCCAGGGCACTCCCTACGGCTTCAGCGTGGAAGGCCACCCCGTGGCGGGCGGCAGCACCTACGCCGTGCCCCTGAACAGCTACGGGGATGTGCCGTTTGCCCGCGTGATCAGCGACAGCCAGGACATGGACATGAACATCGAGGTGCCGGCGAACATCATCCGCGCCCATCCCGGGCAGGTGTACAACGCCCAGGCCAAGGTCGATATCAACAGGGTCTACAGCGGCCTTTTGATGGACGCCAACGGCCGCCCGGTGGGCGGCAGGATCCTGGAGACCGGTGATACCGCCTACCCCAACGGCCTGTTCTCGATCGCCCACAAGACCCTGTTGACCCACATCACCGTGGAACAGCCGGGACGCCAATACCGCTGCGACCTCACCCGCGCCGTCAACGGCAGCTACTACCCGTGCCAGTGACGAAGCCCCCACTACAGGAACCCACCATGATATTGCGTACCACGCTGCTGGCACTGCTGAGCTGGACGGCACTGGCCCAGGCCGAAGGCGAATTGATGGTCATGCCCGCCAGCCTCAAGGTCTATAACAACCACGAGCATTCGGTGACCGTGAGAAACGTCGGCGATGCCCCCCTTTACCTGTCGATCAACCTGCTCAAGGTGATGAACCCGGGGCAGGAGCCGGAGCGCAAGCTGGCGCTGCAGGAGCTTGATCACCCCGGCATCCTCGCCAGCCCGGACAAGCTCACCCTGGGCCCGGGACAGAGCCGCGCCATCAGCCTCAAGTCCCTTGCCGAGCCTGCGGCCGAAGCGCTGTTTCGCCTGTACATCGTCCCGGTGCGATCAATGCAGGTTGAGCAGGCGTCGCCCGACAAGATCAGCGCCCCGATGTCGGTCGCGGTCGGCTACGGCGTGCTGGTGCGCCATATGCCGCCGCCGGCCAAACAGCACTCGGCCTGGGCAAAGCGCTGTGATGCCGCGGGCATGACCCTGGAGAACACCGGCAACGTGCGCACGGTGCTGTCGCAAGTCGAGGTGGCGCCAGGCGCGCCCAGGCTCAAGGTGGCCCTGTTCCCTGGAACGCCCCAGCACTTCGACAGCAAGCGCCTGAGCCTGGTCGCCGATGATCAGCCCCAGACCCTGGAATGCCCCTGATGACCAGGACTCGACAGGGGCCGGCCCGGATAACCCCGACCACCGCGATGCGCCGCAAGAGACGCTGCTGGACAGTTCCAGCCTCACTGTTGCTGGCCTACCTGACACTCGGCGCGGACGAGGCGTCTGCCTGGGTCCTGAAATACAGCAACCTGAGCAACGGCTACAGCAGTTGCAGCTTCAAGGACAACGGCAATGGCACCAGCACGCTCCAACTGACCATCGACTACAAGTCGAGCAGTGGTCACACCGACGGCTCATCGTTTAATTCACGGGGCATTCTGATCTACACCTATGACGCCAATGGCAAGCTGAAAACCAGCTCCAGCAGTGCCAAGAACCTGTCGATCAACGGAGTCAAATACTCGAATACCTTCGCGGGCGAGGGCTACGTGATGTATTACGGCAGCGCCAGCCCATGGAAAACCACCAGCGCCTTTACCGCTGCCGTTGAGTTCCAGGTCGACAACTCGAGCATAGCCGCCTGGCCTGCCGTGGGCATCCGCGCCGGCAACTTCACGGGGGGCAACGACGTGGGCGAGAGCACCGGGCTGGCCTACCTGTCCTCGACCACCAAGGGCGGTGCCTGTCGCGTACTGACCAACCCGGACCTTCCGCCGCCGCCCGTGGATACGACCATCACCATGACCGCACCGGACTGGGACCTGGGCGAACTGCTGCGGGGCGAGGAAACCCTGAAGACCTTCAGCGCCACCAACCAGCAACTCTGCTTCACCTATGACGGCTCGAAGTTCATCACCTATCAAAAGTTCATCATCAACGCGAGCAACGAAAATGGCCTCTCGGCCAACGGGCGCTACCAGCTCAAGCACCTCGAGGACAGCTCGCAGACGGTGCCTTACACCCTGAGCCTGAACAGTGGCAGCACCCTGGTGCCCTTGCCCAACACTCAAAATGCCCTGTTGTCCCTGAGTTCGGATGGCCGCATGTGCTTTGTTCCAACCTTCCGGGCCCTGGCGCAAAAGTGGGCCAAGGGCGGCGCCTACAGCGATGTGCTGACCTTCACCATTGTGGCCAAGCCCTAGGAACACCTGCCCCGATGAACGATCCGATTGTCATGCTTCTGGCCTTGATCGCGCTCTGGTCACCTGCGGGCCTGGCTGCCGGGGTGTTGAAACTCTCGAGCACCGAGCTGCGCTTCGCACCCGACCAGCCTCAAGGCGAACTCTATGCGCAGAACACCGGCGACAGCCCCTTGTACCTGGACGTAGCCCAGCAACTGGTGGTGGCCCCGGGGCAGCCCGATGAACACCTGGTGCCCATTCATGAGGTGCGGCGCCCCAGTTTGCTGGTTACCCCCAATCGCCTGGTACTGGCACCGGGACAGAAGTACCGGATGACCCTGAAAGCACTGCAGGTGCCTCTCCACAACCAGGTCTGGCGCATCACCTTCAGGCCCCGCGAGCGAGTGATCGTCGAAACCGGCCCGGCCGCCGGGCAGCCGGCGCCCCTGGCCGTGAGCGTGGGCTATGGGGTGGTGATCTATCAACGGGCGGCGCAGCAGCAGCCCCCTGCCCATCAGGAGTAGCACATGAACAAAACCGCACAGGCGTGCCTGCTGCTGGCCCTGGGGGCACTGCCGCCCCTGGTGTCGGCGGATGTGATCCTGCTGGGCAAGACCAGCAGCAAGATCAGCGCCTACCTCAAGCCCAACAACAATCTGTTCGTCACCGACGACACCGGTGGCTGGTTCGCCCAGGGCCTGGAAATGGCGCAACTGGGGGGGTGGGACACGCCCTATGAAGTGCGGGCGCGGTTGCGGATTGTCTCGTCCACCGGAGTCTTCCAGGTGCGCCTGGATGAGCCGCTGCAGATGCGCAACGCCAGCAATGCCGCGCAGGTGTTCCGGCAACCCAGGGTGGACCTGGGGGCGGAAGGCGAAATGCCCAAGACCCTTGCCGTTGGCCAGGGCACCTCATTCAACAACCCGCCCCGGCCGGCGCCCGGAGAAGACTCCACCGGCTATTACGGCCTGACGGTCTCGGCCTACCCGCCCGATGGCAGCTTCAAGGAAACCAGCGGCGCCTACAGCGGGGTCCTGTCGCTGACCTTCGAGCCGGTGATTACCGACCCATGATCCAGCCCGCTCGCGGCCATGCCTGCCCAGAGCCATCGGCCAGGTCCCACCCATCCCATGGAAAACTCATGACACGCCTCACCCTGCACACCCTCGCGCTGTCGTCGTGGCTGGCCGTGGCCTCGCCGGCCTTTGCCCTGATCGATGTTCAACCCAAGATCACCGAGGTGCGGGAGCGGCCGATGACCGTCGAAATCGCCAACCACGGCGATCGCCCGGAATACATCTCGATCTCCCTGTCGCATCTGAGCAACCCCGGGGTCGAGCTGGCCGAGGAACGCCTTGAGCCCATCACTCAAGCGCAACGGCCCAAGCTCTACGCCACGCCCTTTCGACTCGAGCTCGCGCCCGGCCAGAGCAAGACCGTCACCTTGAGGCCCCTGGAGCCGGTGCAGCAGGAACAGGTGTACCGCCTGGACATCAAGCCGGTGATGAACCTTTTGGACCCAAAGCAGGCGAACATCGCCGGCCACGTGGTGATCAATCTCGCCTTCAGTGCACTGGTACGCCAATTGCCGCCGCGGCAAGTATCGGCGCTTGAGGTGCGCTGCGAGGTCGGGGGCGCGCGCTTCATTGCGACCGGCAACACCCGCTATCTGGTTGAGAACGCCCGGGTGGACGGCACACTGAGCGAGCCGTTCAACGTGTACCCAGGTGTGCCACTGCGGGTCGAAGGCGCGAAGATTCAAACACCCGGGCACCCTCCGTGCCCCGTTGCCGGCTAAGGCCAGGCGCTGCGCCTGGGCAGCGATGCGCAAGGCCCCGCAGCCGAGTTCACCGGCCTGCCCTTCTGCCACCGGCGCACCCGGCACCCTGGACGCCGGCCAAGGGACATCACACGCGGCAGCCCGCTCGTTGCGCCAGCGCCGATGAGGTCATCGATCAGCCGGATCAATCGACCATTCGACACCTGTGATTGGACGTCATCGAAGGACAATGAGATGGTTTGCGCCCCACAGTCTCCGTTGCGCCTGACCATGACCCCGACCCAACCCGCCACCGCCCTCTCCCTGCCCTGCTCGATCCTGCTGCTGGCGGGTGGCCGCGGCGCGCGCATGGGCGGGCGCGACAAGGGCCTGCTGCCCTGGCAGGGCCGGCCGCTGATTGCCCATGTGCACCAGGTGGTCCGGCCGTTCAGCGATGACCTGATCATTTCCTGCAACCGCAATGCCGAGCAGTACCAGGCCTATGCCGACCGTTTGGTGGAGGATTCCCAGCAGGGCTTTCCTGGTCCCCTGGCCGGGGTCCTCGCGGGCCTGGCAGCGGCCCGTCATCCCTGGTTGCTGGTATTGGCCTGCGATGCGCCGAAGATCGACAGCGCGCTGATCCAGGCCTTGCTGGCGGCACGAGCGAACCCGCCGGCGCCGCTGATGGTGCAACAGGCCGGGCAATGGCAACCCATGTTCAGCCTGCTTCCCACAACCCTGCTGGCCAGCCTGCACCAGGCCTGGGATGCCGGTGAGCGCAGCCTGCTGCGGGTCCTCGAGCGGCATGGGTTGACGCCTCTGCCGTGTGCCGTGGACGACCCGCGACTGAGCAACTTCAATACCCCTGAACGCCTGTCTGAAACGGACCTTGCCCCCTTGGCCCCGGTAGGCAACAAGCGCTGCGCAGACGCTCCCCCCGGGGAGTGACCCCTTCACAGGGGCAGGACTGTTGCGTTAATACTGACCCGACCCTTTTCCGCCAGGTGCCGCTGTGGACATCAAGCAACTCAAGTTTCTGATCGCCCTGGAGCAGACCCGGCACTTCGGCCAGGCCGCCGCACGCTGCCACATCACCCAACCGACCCTGTCCATGCGCCTGCGCAACCTCGAGGATGAACTGGACCTGGTCCTGGTGACGCGAAGCCAGCGCTTCGAAGGTTTCACCGAGGCCGGCGAGCGGGTGCTGGCCTGGGCCAAGACCCTGTTGGCGGCCCATGACGGCTTGTATGCCGAGGCCGCCGCGTGCCGCGGGCAACTGGTGGGCAAGCTGCGCCTGGGGCTGGTGCCCCTCAGTGGCTTCAACCCCATTCGCTACGTCCAGAACCTGTCCGCCAGCTTTCCCGAACTCCAGTTCAGCCTGTCGTCCATGAGCTCCGACCGGATCATCGAAGACATCGGCAATAACCAGCTGGACCTGGGGGTTTGCTACCTGGATCGGGTGAACGCCCACTACCTGGACTTCTTCGAGATCGGCCAGACCCAGGTCGGCCTGCTCTACGACACCCGGCACTTTCATTTCGAAGGCCCCGAGATGGGCTGGGAAGATGCCGCCCAACTGCCCCTGGGCATGCTCAGCAGCGGCATGCATTATCGCAAGTCCATCGACCTGAGTTTCCGCAGCCGTGGCCTGAACCCGACGCCGATCTTCGAGAGCGATTCCACCCACCAGCTGTACCAGGCGATCCACGCAGGCTTCTGCTGCTCCATCATGCCCCTGGACAGCGGCCTGGATTCGCCGATCGACACCCTGGCCTTCATCCGCCTGCCGGATGCCAGCGTGCTGGCGCCCCTGGGCCTGGTGATGCGCAAGACCGAACCGCGCTCGGTGATCGCCGAGCAGTGTTTTGCCGAAGCCAGGAAGCTGTTTGCAGGCAACAATGAATGAACGCCCAGCGGGCTTTTTCTACCACGCCCTGGCCCCATGGCCGGGAGCGAATTGAGTGTATCGAGGTATCGTCATGGTGTGCCGGATCGAACCAGCGGATCAACAGCCCGAGGCCAACGCCCCCGCTCCCGCGCCACAGCAGGTCAGCTACCGGGAATACGACGCCCGGGGCCAGGTGGCCCAGGCACCGCTGGCGGCGGAAATTGCCCTGGCCATTACCTACAACGGCCTGAGCCAGGCGGTGATGATGGTGTCTCCGGGCAATCTCGAGGATTTCATTCGCGGTTTCAGCATCACCAACGACATCGTCAGCGACCTCGATGAGATCTACGACATCCGCCTCAGCCATTTCCCCCAGGCCTGCCAGGCCGATGTGGAGATTTCCAGCCGCGCCTTCTGGGCCCTCAAGGACCACCGCCGGCAAATGGCCGGGACCAGTGGCTGCGGCCTGTGCGGCGTGGAGGCCCTGGACCAGGCATTGCCGCAGTTGCAGATCCTTGAGCCGACGCCACTGCCGCCGGCCGCACACCTGCAGGGCCTGCGCGACCGCATCGAACAGGCCCAGCACATGGCCCGCAGCAGCGGCGCCCTGCACGCCGCGCTGTACTTCGATGAGCAGGGTGAAGTGCGCCTGTGCCAGGAGGACATCGGTCGCCACAACGCCCTGGACAAGCTGATCGGCGCCCTGCTTCACGCCGGCATCGACGGCCGCCAAGGGTTCACCGTGGTCACCAGCCGCTGCAGCCTGGAGCTGATCCACAAGGCCGTGCGGGCCCGGCTCGGGACCCTGGTGAGCCTGTCTGCGCCCACGGCGCTGACCGTGCAATGGGCCAACAAGCACCGCCTCAACCTGATCCACGTGCCCCAGCGCAATGCCCCGCGGATCTACAGCCCGGTGTAACCTCGACGCGGCCTCGCCACAACGGTAACAGCCGGTTCAACCACCGCTGCTGCGCGAATCCTCAGGCGCCCGTCGGTGCGGGCATGCTCGCGCCGCCAGCCGAGCGTGGCTCGGGGGTCGGTATTGTCCCGGACCTCAGGGCTGCTGGGGCGAGCGCTCGGCCAACGCTTCCAGGAGGTCGGCCGAAGGCACGAAGAACAGGCCGCCGGTGACCGCGGTGCTGAAGTCCAGCAAGCGATCGTAGTTGCCCGCCGGGCGCCCGACGAACATGTTCTCCAGCATCTGTTCCACCGGCCGTGGCGAACGGGCGTAGCCGATGAAATAGGTGCCGAATTCCCCGGCGCCGGGGCGCCCGAACGGCATGTTGTCGCGCAGGATCTTCACCTCCTCGCCGTTCTCTTCCAGGGTGGTCAGGGAGCTGTGGGAGCAGCTGGGCTTCACCGAGTCGTCCAGCTCGATGTCCGCCAGCTTGGTGCGGCCGATGATGCGTTCCTGGGCCTCCACGGTCAGTGCGTTCCAGGCATCCATCTTGTGCAGGTACTTCTGCACCAGCACATAGCCGCCGTTGACGAATGCCGGATCCTCGCTGCCCACCAGGGTGAAATCCAGCGCCTCGCGGCCCACCGGGTTTTCGGTGCCGTCGACAAAGCCGACCATGCTGCGCATGTCGAAATAGCGAAAGCCCTGGACCTCGTCCACCACCTGGACCGCCTGCCCCAGGGGCTTGAGCAGTTGGGTGGCCAACTCGAAGCACAGGTCCATCTGCTCGGCGCGGATGTGCAGCAGCAGGTCACCGGGGGTGGACGGCGCCAGGCGGCCTGCCACGCCGACTTCGCGAAACTCGTGCAGGGAGGCCGGGCGCGGCCCGCCGAACAGCCGGTCCCAGGCACTGGAGCCGAAACCGCAGACACAGGACAGGTTGCCCGCCGGCACCCGCTTGCCCACCGAACGGGTCAGGGCCGCGACATCGGCGCACCAGTTGCGCAGGGTGTCGGCGGCCGCGGCGCCAGGGGCCAGGGTGGCAACGATAAAGATGGCACTGCCGGTGATGGGGCTGCAGATGGCTTGCGGCTCGGGTCGCTGCTCGGCCATGGAGGGATAGGTGGTCATGATGGGTTCCACAGGCTGCGGGAGAAAAAACACAGAGCGGAAATTAGCAGATTATGCCGCGCAAGCGGCACTGCCAGTCACCTTCGATCCGCCAGCCAAGGCTGGGCTGCCGAGGCTGGAGCAGGCGGTCTCGTCCGGGCCTGGGCGTTCGACGCTTCGATGCGCTGTCGGCCCAGGCGCCTCACACCCGCCCCGCCGGCGGCCCGGGACGATCGCCATTGCCGCCTGCAGCGGTTATTGCAAGGTCGAGCGCACCACCCGCACCGGCACCGACTTGTAGGACGGCGTGCCGCTGTCGACGTCCAGGTAATCCAGGGGCACCAGGCAATTGGCCTCGGGGTAGTAGGCGCCCACGGTGCCCGGGGCGATCTTGTACTCGATGGCGGTGATGCGTTCGTAGCGCAGGCGGCGCTCGCCGATCACCGTCTCGATGTCCACCAGGTCGCCGTGGGCCAGGCCCCGGGCATCCAGGTCGGCCTGGCTGATGAACAGCACGTCGCGCCGGCCGAACACCCCGCGATAGCGGTCGTCCAGGGCGTAGATGGTGGTGTTGTACTGGTCATGGCTGCGCAAGGTGATCAACCGCAGCACCTCGGCGCCGTCCACTTCCTTGTCTTCGTGCAGCCCGGGAAAGACGAAGAATTCGGCCTTGCCCGAAGGCGTCAGCCACTGGCGTTCGGTCGCCGCCAGCGGCATGCGGAAACCGCCGGGAACACGGATCCGCGCGTTGTAGTCGTCAAACCCGGGCACGGTCCGCTCGATCAGTTCGCGAATCTTGTCGTAGTCGGCCACCAGTTCCAGCCAGGGCACGCGGCTGTCCGGCAGCGTGGCCCGGGCCATGCCGGCAACGATGGCCGGCTCGGAAAGCAGGGCCTGCGAGGCCGGCGCCAGCTTGCCGGCGGAGGCATGCACCATGGACATCGAGTCTTCGACGGTGATTGCCTGGCGCAGACCGTCCTGCACATCCAGTTCAGTGCGCCCCAGGCAGGGAAACAGGTAGGTTTCCCGGGCCACCAGCAGGTGGCTGCGGTTGAGCTTGGTGGCCACGTGCACGCTCAGGTCGAGCTTGCCCATGGCCGCAAAACACTGGCCCGGATCAGGCAGGGCCACGGCAAAATTGCCCCCCAGGCACAGCAGCGCCTTGGCACTGCCGGCGATCATCGCCTGCATGGCCTGTACCGCATCGTGGCCATGGGCCGAGGGCGGTTTGAAACCGAACACCTGTTCCAGCCGGGCGAGAAAGGCCGGCGAAGGTTTTTCGGTGATGCCCACGGTGCGGTTGCCCTGCACATTGGAATGCCCGCGCAACGGGCAGATGCCGGCCCCCGGTTTGCCCAGGTTGCCGCGCAGCATCAGCAGGTCGCAGATCAGCCGGACATTGGCCGTGCCCTCGTTGTGCTGGGTGATGCCCATGCCATAGGTGACGATGGTGGCGTTGGACTTGGCATAGGCCGCCGCGACCATTTCCAGGTCCGCCTGGTGCAGGCCGCTGGCCTGTTCGATGTCTGCCCACAAGGTGGCGTGCAGGTCCGCCATCAGGGCCTCGATGCCGCGGGTGTGCTCGGCAATAAAGGCATGGTCGAGAACTTGCCCCAGGCTGTCCTCCAGGGCCAGCAACGCCTTCATCACGCCCTTGAGCGCCGCGGCGTCGCCACCGGCCTTGACCTGGAAGTACGACGAGGCGATGCGAGTGGAACCGTAGGTGGCCATTTCCACCATGTTCTGCGGGTCGGCGAAACGCTCCAGGGCCCGCTCGCGCAGGGGGTTGAAGACCATGATCGGCACCTTGCGCCGTGACGCTTCATGCAGGGTCCCCATCATCCGCGGGTGGTTGGTGCCCGGGTTGTGGCCGATGGAGATGATCAGCTCGCAGACGTCGAAATCCTCCAGGGACACCGTGCCCTTGCCGATCCCGATAGACCGCGGCAAGCCGACGCTGGTGGGTTCGTGGCACATGTTCGAGCAGTCGGGAAAGTTGTTGCAGCCGTACTCCCGGGCGAACAACTGGTACAGGTAGGCGGCTTCGTTGGAAGCCCGGCCGGAGGTGTAGAACTCCACCTGCTCGGGCGCCAGGCCACGGAGGATTTCGCCGATGCGGGCGAAGGCCGCCTGCCACTCCACGGGCTTGAAGGTGTCACTGGCACGGTCATAGACCAGCGGCTCGGTGAGGCGGCCGAGGTCTTCGAGCTGATAGTCCGAACGCTGCAGCAGGGAACTCACCGGGTGCTGGGCGAAGAACTCCGGGGTCACCCGCTTGTTGGTGGCTTCCCAGGTCACCGCCTTGGCGCCGTTCTCGCAGAACTGGAAGGTCGACTTGTGCTCCTTGTCCGGCCAGGCACAGCCCGGGCAATCGAAGCCGTCGGGCTGGTTGGTGCGCATCAGGGTCAGCGGCGCCTTGAGGGTGTCCATCTGTTCGCGCACGGCCGTCGCCGTGGCCTTGAGCGCGCCCCAACCGCCGGCGGGCCCCTCGTAGTTGCGGATGCCGGGAACCTTGCGTCGAGTGCTCATGATCGCTCCAGGGCCGGTTCGGCCCTGCACGGCGCGAGTCGGCGGTTGCAGATGATCGACCGCCGAGGCGGCATCGGAAAAACCGCGCAGCCCGGGATGACTCAAGGGCCGGATGGGCGGGCTGCCAGGTGCTCGAGCCAGTGGCAAAGCTGCAGCGCAAAGCCTGAGGCGCATGCTGAAATCTAGCGCTGCGCCTTGGCCTGTCAAGGCCAGGCGCCGACCGGTAGAGCCACGCTGCGGCGCCTCAAGTCCAGGCCCTGGCGCCTTGCCAACGGCCGCCTGCGCTCACTGCAGGACGCTGCGCCGGCGCTTCAGGGTCCAGCCCTGTTGCATGCCGGCGGCCGCCAGCAGGATTGCCCCGACACCCAGCCATTGCAGGAGCTCGAGGCGATGCCCGAAGGCCAACCAGTCGACGAAGATCGCCGCGATCGGGTAGATGAAGGACAAGGCGCCAGTCAGGGCTGTGGGCAATTTCTGGATCGCCCCGTACAGCAACACGTACATCACCCCGGTGTGGACGATGCCCAGGGTCAGCAGGCTGGCCCAGGCGCTGGCCTGCTGGGGCGGCTCGCCGAGGTTGGCCCAGGGTGCCAGCAACAGCACGCCAGTGCAGACCTGGATCAGGGCGATCAAGTGCGGCGGAGTCCCGCTCAGGCGCTTGATCAGCAAGGCGGCGAAGGCATAGAGCGCGGCGGCCCCCAGGGCCAGGGCGATGCCGCTCAGGTAGTCGCCACCGGCCTCGCCCCGGGAGCCGTGGGCACTGACGATGGCCAGCATTCCGGCAAACGCCAGGCACAGCCAGAACAGTTTCTGCGGGGTGATCTTCTCCCCCAGGAACAACGCGCCCAACGCCACCAGAATAAACGGCTGCACGTTGTACACCGCCGTGCCGATGGCGATCGAAGCACGGGAGTAGGAGGCGAACAGCAGCACCCAGTTGCCGACGATCGCCACGCCACTGAGGACCGCCAGAAGCAGCACGCGCCTGGTCAGAATGTTCTTACGCAAGAAACCGAATACGCCGCAAATCAGCAGCAGGGTCGCGGCACCGAACAGGCAACGCCAGAACACCACATCCAGCACCGGTTGCCCGGACACCAGGACGAACCAGCCAATGGTTCCGGAAATCAGCATCGCGACGGTCATTTCCAGCGATCCGCGACGGGTCAGCGCATCCATGATTCAGCTCCTCTGCAAGTGGCCAAATTATGCCGAGGGAACACCCGCCATCGCCAGTTCATAACCTAGGCTAGAATCAATCCAGACCTTTTTTATCAAGGCAAAAAAGCCAATCCACCTATCGAGAACAGCATGCTTGATGCCATCGACCAGGCGCTGATCAGCGCCCTGATGCAAGACTCCCGACGCTCCCTCAAGGCCCTGGCGCAGATCAGCGGGCTGTCCGCCCCCAGCGTGGCCGAGCGTCTGCGCCGCCTCGAAGATCGCGGCGTGATCAGCGCCTATACCCTGGAGGTCGACGCCAGGCTGCTGGGTTACCAGTTGCAGGCCATCGTGCGGATTCGCCCGTTGCCGGGCAAATTGCAGGAAGTCGAACGACAGATCCTGGCCATTGCCGAGTTCACCGAGTGCGACAAGGTCACCGGCGACGACTGCTTTATCGCTCGCCTCCAGGTGCGCTCCATGGAACAACTGGACACCCTGCTGGACCGCCTCAATCACTTCGCCGAGACCAACACCGCGATCGTCAAGAAATCGCCGATCAAGCGGCGTTTGCCGCCCCTGGAATGAGCGCGTGATGCAGGGGCGTTCCGAGGTGCCGAGCGGGGAAAAAAACCGCCATCAAACGCCTCGAGAACGCCTGACCTAGAGGTATTTTCACAAGAAAGAAGCCAATATCCTTACAACATTTAAGGATTTTTCTCACATGGCATAAGACAATTCTTAAAGTGGCCAGGGGCGGCTTTTTGGCGCCAATTTCAGTGCTACCCTGCGAATCTTCTGACGAACCCACAAGCAAAATACCTGCTCCTTTGAAGGAAGCCGCGCATTGCAGTGCGCTACTGCCTGTCAAAAACCCGAGTAATAAAGACGATGCCGATCCGCGTCCAGATAGCCGATGACCATCCCCTGACCCTGATTGGGATACACACCCTGCTGGAGAACCACGCCGACCTGGAGGTCGTTGCCCAAGCCCACAGTGTGGAAATCCTCCTGGAGAACCTGCAGCGCCAGCCCTGTGACCTGCTGTTGACCGACCTGATGATGCCCGGTGGCGACCAGGTCGACGGGATCCGCCTGATCCGTCGCCTGCGTGGGCTGTATCCGCAATTGGCGATCGTGGTGATCACCATGCTCGACAACCCGGCGTTGATCAGCAGTGTGCTCAAGCTCGGGGTCCAGGGCCTGGTAAGCAAGCGCGGCCTGCTCAACGACCTGCCCAAGGCGGTGGCCGCCAGCGCCCGTGCGCCCTTCGTCTCGTCATCGATCCAGCACCTGCTGGACACCAGTACCGCGCTGCACGGCAAGCCGCTGTTGCAGCCCGAGCAGCTGTCCGCGCGGGAGATCGAAGTGCTGCGCCTGTACGGCAGCGGCATGAGCATCGGTGCCATTGCCCTGCACCTGTGCCGCAGCAAGCAGACCATCAGCACGCAAAAAAGCAGCGCCATGCGCAAACTCGGCCTGGACACCTCGGCCAGCCTGTTTCTCTACATCCAGGAACATGGCCTTTCCTGAGTCGCCGAGTGCGGCAGATCCCGGAGCTTCCCCCTTATGCCCCTGATTTCGCTTTCCTTCGTGCGCCGGAGGATGCAGCGCTTTTGCCTGCTGATCATTCCCCTGGCCAGCCTCGGCCTGGCGCCAACCTCCGACGCCGATGAGCGCGCCTCGGCAACGGACTGCAACCTGCCCCTGAACAAGCTGCTGTCGATGCGCAACAGCCTACCCCGCAAGACCCTCAAAGTGGCCCGCATCGTCCCCCCCGAACGCCCCCTGGAAAGCGCCGGCAACCAGGTCCTGAAGTCGATCTCCGATGAATACCTGAAGCTGATCGGCGAACAGCTCGACCTGCATTTCCAGAACGTCGAGGTGCCCTCCCCCCAGGCCGCCATCGATGCCCTGCGCGAACACCGGGTCGACCTGCTGTCACGCGCCAGTGACTTCGAGGCGGCCAACCCGGACCTGCGCCTGAGCCAGCCCTATCTGCGCAACCAATCGATCATCGTCGGCCGCATCAACGATCAGAGCCTGCCCCTGGACCTCAAGGGCAAGCAGGTCCTGGTCCTGGACAACTACCTGCAAGCCGATCGGGTCCGCGCGGCGTACCCCCAGGCGACGGTACGCCGGGTGCGCACCACGGCGCTGGGCTTCGAGCAACTGGCCCAGGGCGAGGCGGATGCCTTCATCGGCGATCAGTTCCGCTCCAATCTCTACCTTCGTGCGCGCCCCGACCTGGCCCTGCACAACAAGTTTTCCGCACTCCTGCCCAACACCGGCTTCGGCTTTGCCGTACGCAGCGACCAGGCCACCCTGCTGGCCCTGCTCAACCATGTGCTGCACACCGTGCCCGAAGCGCAGAAGCTCAAGGTCCAGCAACAGGCCAGCCACGGCCCGTTTCCCTATTCGCCCACCGATGCCTTCATGCTCAGCCCCCAGGAGACCGCCTGGCTCAAGGACCACCCGCAGATCAACCTGCTGGCCCACGAGGCCCCGCCGTACCTGTACCGCAGCGGCGACGGCCAGTGGGCCGGGCTGAGCATCGACCTGCTGCAAACCCTGGCCGATGCCTTTCGCCTGAAACTGAACATTCAGCCGAGCCTGTCGCGCACCAACGACCTGGAACAACTGAGCAAAGGCAGCGCCGACCTGAGCAGCCGAGCCCTGGGGATCGGCGAAGGCGCGCGCAGGGTGCTGCTCAGCCAGCCCTACGGCACCCGCAGCTGGACCTTCATCATCCGCAATGGCGACAGCTCCCCCAGCTCCCTGGAGGCCATGGAAGGCCGGCGTCTGGCCCTGTCGCGCTTTCATCCGCTGTACGAGCATCTGCGCACGCGCTACCCGCGGATCCAGCTGCTGCTCACCGAGAACTACCAACAATCCCTGGACCTGGTGCTCCAGCGCCAGGTCGATGCCACCCTGGACAGCCCCAGCGCCGGCCAGACCCAACCCGGGCCGGGCCTGAAATACGGCCTGTCGATCAAGGCCACGCCTACCCCCCATCAGTTTTCCGTGAGCGCCGATGCCGGCGAACTGCTGAGTATCCTCGACAAGCTGCTGGACTCGCTGTCGCGCACGCCCCAGAGCGACATCCAGGTGATCGCCGAGCGCCCCCGGGACAACTTCTGGAAATGGGCCGCCGAGCAGGCCTGGCATGTCGGCGTGGTGGTGCTGGTGATCTTCGGCCTGTCCCTGGTGTGGAACTGGCGGTTGAAGATCCAGGTCAAGGAGCGGCTCATCGCCCAGACCCGGCTGCAGGACCGCCTGGCGTTCCAGTTTTCCCTGCTCAACGGTCTGCCGACCCCGTTGTACGTGTGCGACCTGGCGGGGCGATTGAGCACCTGCAACCGCGCCTATGAAGAGTTCTTCACCACTTCCGAGGACCAGGTTACTGGCTGCCTGCCCACCGAGCAGCTCAACATGCCCGCGGAATTCGCGCGGATCCTGCAGGACGAACACCAGCAACTCTTGCACAACCACCGGCCGCGTTTTCTCGACACCAGCTTGATGATCAAGGGCGAGCAGCACTACCTGTATCAGTGGCTGGTGCCGTTCTACAGCGCCCGCGGCCAGTTGCAGGGCCTGCTGGGGGGCTGGCTGGACATCTCCGAACGCAAGCACCTGGAAATCAAGCTGCGCGAAGCCAAGCAGGTCGCGCTCAAGGCCAGCGCCGCCAAAAGCGAGTTCCTCGCCTCCATGAGCCACGAGCTGCGCACCCCGCTCAATGCCCTGGTGGGGCTGCTGGAACTGGAAACCAGCGGCCGCAGCACGCCTTCGCACAACCTGAGGGTGGCCCAGCAGTCGGCGACCTCGATGATCGACCTGGTCGGCAATATCCTCGACATGGACAAGATCGAGAGCGGCCTGATGCAGCTGGCCCCTCACCCCACCGCGCTGGAACCGCTGCTCAACAACAGCCTCGGCCTGTTCGCCGTCCAGGCTCGGGAAAAGAACCTGCAGTTGCATTTCGACTACCAGGCCGACCGCCAGCGGGTGTACTGGGTCGACTCGCTGCGCCTGCAGCAGATTTTCCACAACCTGATCAGCAACGCGCTGAAATTCACCGACCAGGGCAGCATCCACGCTCGGGTCAAGGAAACTGCCCTGCGCGAAGGCGTCAGTCTGCTGACCCTGACGGTCCGCGACAGCGGCATCGGCATCCCCCAGGCCCTGCAGCCGTTGATCTTCGAGCCCTATCGCCAGGCCAGCGCGCGCACCGCCCACCTGTACGGCGGCTCCGGCCTGGGGCTGAGCATCTGCAGCCAGCTGACCCAGTTGATGGATGGCCATATCTGGCTGGAAAGCGAGCCCGGCCAGGGCTGCAGCGTGCATGTGGAACTGCCCCTGAGCTGGCAGTTGCCGCTGGTGCAGGCACCCGAGCCCCTGGCGCCGGAGCAGCAGGCGGCCAAGGCCCTGCGGGTGCTGGTGGTGGACGATGTGTCCACCAACGGCCTGGTGCTGACCCTGCAACTGGCCCGCCTGGGCCACCAGGCGCAACACGTGTGCAGCGGCGAAGAGGCACTGCTGGCCTTGGCCGAAGAACCGTATGACGTGCTGATCAGCGACTGCAACATGCCGGAGATGGACGGCTACGCTCTGACCCGTGCCGTTCGCGAAGACGAGCAGCGCCGGGGCTGCACGCCGCGCTTGATCATCGGCTACACCGCCAGCGCCCTGAGCAACGAGGCCACCCAGTGCTCCAACGCCGGGATGAACGACCTGATGATCAAGCCGGTGACCCTGGCACGCCTGCAGGAAGTCCTGAGCAACCCGCTGGCGCCGGAGGAGGAGCCGGAGCAGGACCGTGCGTTCAGCCTCGACCACCTGGACGAAGTGGGCCGTAACAGCTCGATCCTGCGGCGGCGAATTCTGCTGGAGCTGACCAAGAACCTGCAGCAGGAAATCCAGCAGCTGCGCGAGGCCGACCTGGTCGCCGCCTCCCACACCCTCGGCGACCTGAGCCATCGCCTGAGCGGCGTGGCCTGCCTGATCGATGCCGGCGAAATGGCTGCCGCCTGCCACGGATTGCGTCAGGTCAACGTGCTCCAGCCAGAGGCCATTCGCCGCTGCCAGGCCACCTTGCTGGCCGCCATGGAGCGGATCTTCGAGCAGGCCAAGGCCGACCTCGCCGCCTTGCGCCAGCCGCTCAAGCCCTGGTCGCGAGGCATCGCCCGGGCCCCGCTGCTGCACTCTCGTACTGGTCCGATGTGATCCACAGGCTGTTCTTCCTACTCTGGCGCCTGCTTTCGGGGGGCGCCAGACAGGGATGCCAGTCTCAACTTGAGCCATGACCTCCTTCCCCACGATCGCCTGTTGAATCCAATAATTTCCAACTAAGGATCAATCGATGATCACGTTGCACCGAGCCCGTTCATTCCTCAAACTTCCGCTGGCCATGGCGATTGGCATGGCCGCGCTTGCCGCCCAGCAAGCCAGCGCCCACGGCTACATCGAAAGCCCGAAAGCCCGTTCGTTCATGTGCAGCTCAGGCGGTGGCGGCCAGAACGCCAACTGCGGCCCGGTCATGTACGAACCGCAGAGCGTCGAATACTTCGGCACCCCTGGCGGCGGCCGCGAGCACTTCCCCAGTAATGCCCAGGCCTGCACCGGCGACTTTCGTGTCTGTGGCCCGGCCAATGGCACCATCGCCGCCGGCGGCATGATCGGCTTCGCCAAGCTCAACGAGCAGTCCAGTACCCGCTGGGCCAAGAACACCATCAAGCCCGGCCTGCAGACCTTCACCTGGAAATACACCGCCGGGCACGCCACTCGCTACTGGCAGTTCTACATCACCAAGAAAGACTGGAACCCGAACCAGCCGCTGACCCGCGACTCCTTCGAGATGACCCCGCTGCTGGATGAGAAGTGGAACGGCAGCATGCCGGCCAAGGGTGGCGAGACCACCAAGCACCAGGTCAACATTCCGGCGGACCGCAGCGGCTACCACGTGCTGCTGGCCACCTGGAAGGTCCACGACAACTCCAACACCTTCTACTCGGTGATCGACCTGAACATCGACAACGCCAATGCCGTGCCATCGCAATGGAACGACATCGGCGCCGTGCAGCCCGAGCCATTGAAGGTCGGCGACAAGGTCATGACCCGGGTCTTCACCAGCTCCGAGCAGAGCGCCAAGCAGGTAGTGCTGAGCATCGATTCGCCCGAGCTGGCCAACGAAAACGTCTGGCCGTTCGAACTGGCGAAGAAGGTCAACGCCGCCAAGCTCGGCTATCAGATGGGCATCCTCGACGACCAGGACCAGATCAAGCCCAACCTGGGCAAGAACAGCATCTTCGTCAAGAAAGGCAGTGACATCAGTAACGTGATCATCGCCAAGGAACTGGCCGGCCAGCCAAGCGAACTCAGCGTCACCGGCCTGCAGCCCGAATACACCGCGAACAACGGCCAGGTCGATCTGCACTTCAATGCCATCGTCAAGGCCAACGACCCGAAAGACGAGTTCATGGTCTACGCCAAGGTGTTCGACAGCGCCGGCCAGACCCTGGCCTACGAGCACGCGCCGGTCGGCAACCTGACCCCGCATTTCTCGATTTCGCTCAAAGGCATCAAGTCCGGCAAGTACGACCTGGTAGTGGTCTCCAGCTCGAAGAAAGGCCAATTGATGCAGCAGACCCACAGCTTCTCCGTCAAGGTCGAAGGCAACACCGGTGGCGGCACCCCGCCGGGCGAAGGCGGCGGCAAGCCGGGCGAAGGCGCCAAGTACGACCACGTGTTCCCCGAGGGCCTGAGCAGCTACAAGGCCGGCACCCTGGTGCTGCAACCCAAGGACGGCAAGACCTACAAGTGCAAGCCCTTCCCCTACGGCGGCTACTGCCTGCAGTGGAAAGCCGGAGCGACCCAGTACGAGCCCGGCTCCGGCAGCCACTGGACCATGGCCTGGGATCGCCAATGACCACTAGCACCCAGGCTTGACCCTTGAGCGTGGCACGCAAGTGCCACGCTTTTTTTTGCCTGGCAATCCCCGGCCCCGGCGTGCCGCACGGCTCCCTCGACGGCTGTCGTGCAATGACCTGAAACATCTGCTCCATCGGACTCTAGTACTCGTCCGATGGGCCCCCGGCACCCCGCCACGTAGCCTGTGATTGTTCCCGGGGATGTGCGGGCAAGGATGCCAGCGCTGTACATCGGCCCCCCGTCCCCCCCAGGGAGCTTTTGTATCTTTTTAATTGCTCAAGGCTTTTTCAATGATCAACACCACACAAGCCCGCTCGTTCCTCAAACTGCCCCTGGTCCTGGCCATGAGCGTTGCCGGCCTCGCCGCGCAACAGGCATCCGCTCACGGCTACATCGAGAGCCCGAAATCCCGCGCCTTCATGTGCCACTCCGATGGCGGCAAGCTGAACGCCAACTGCGGCGCGGTAACCTACGAACCGCAAAGCACCGAGTACATCGGTCGTCCGGGCGAAGGCGCCATCTCCCACTACCCGAGCAGCGCCCAGGCCTGCACCGGTGACTTCACCAAGTGCGGCCCGGCCAACGGCACCATTCCTGCCGGTGGCCTGGCGCGCTTCTCCGAACTCAACGAACAGTCGGCCACACGCTGGACCAAAAACACCATCAAGCCGGGCCCACAGACGTTCACCTGGCTCTACAAGGCCGGTCACGCCACCCGCTACTGGCAGTTCTACATCACCAAGAAAGACTGGAACCCGAACCAGCCCCTGACCCGTGATTCCTTCGAGAAGACCCCACTGCTCGACGAGCCATGGCCAGCCCTGAACGTCCCTGCGCCAGCCGGTGGCCGCACCCAGCACACCGTGAACATCCCGTCTGACCGCAGCGGTTATCACGTCCTGCTGGCGACCTGGAAAGTCCACGACACCGACGCGACCTTCTACCAGGTGGTCGACCTGAACATCGACAACGGCGCGGTGATTCCTTCGACCTGGACCACCGTCGGCGCGGTACAGCCCGAAGCCCTGAGCATCGGCGACAAGGTCAAGACCCGGGTGTTCAACGCCCAGGGCGAGATCAACGCCAAGCAAGTGGTGCTGGAGATCAACTCCGCCGAGCTGGCCAAGGCCGATGTCTGGCCGCACGAACTGGCGAAGAAGGTCAACGCCGCCAAGCAGGGCTACCAGATGGGCCTGCTCAACGACAAGGACGAAGTGGTACCGAACTTCGGCAAGAACGACATCCTGGTCAAGAAGGGCAGCGACATCAACAACGTGATGATCGACAAGGAACAGGCCGCCAAGCCAGGCGAGCTGACCATCACCGGCATGCAGCCCGAGTACACCCTGAAGGATGGCAAGGCCGACCTGCACTTCAACGCCATCGCCAAGGGCGGCGACTACACCGTGAAGGCCACGGTGTTCAACGCCAAGGGTGAAAGCGTCGCCTTCCAGCAAGCGCCTCCGGGCAACACCCCGCACTTCTCCATGCCCCTCATCGGTCAGAGCGCCGGCAAGTACGACCTGACCGTCGTGGCCACCTCGAAGAAAGGCGAGCTGCTGCAACAAGGCGCCAGCTTCCTGCTCAAGGATGAAGACACCGGTGGTGGCGAAGGCAAGTACGACTACGTGTTCCCCAACGGACTGAAAGCCTACAAGGCCGGCACCGTGGTGCTGCAACCCAAGACCGGCAAGACCTACGAGTGCAAACCCCACCCGTACAGCGGTTGGTGCACCCAGTGGACCAGCGCCAATAACGCCTATGAGCCCGGTGTAGGTTGGGCATGGGACAACGCCTGGATCGCCAAGTAAGTCTCGACCTCGTCAACCCGAACGTGGCGCTCCGGCGCCACGTTCCCTTTGCCGGAACAGCCCCCATGAGTTCAATCACTTACTCGAAGCTTCAGGTACTGCTGCACTGGACGTTCGCCGCCATCATTCTCTGGGCGACGGTCACCGGTTTCGGCAACGCCCTGCTCACCCTGCCCACCGCCATCGCCGAAGGCCTCAACTTCATCAACGTGTCGTTGACCTTCCTGCTGATTCCGCTGTTCGGCCTGCGAATTCTCTGTGCCCTGGATCGTCACCCGCCGGCCCAGGCCCACCGGATCCTCGGCCTGCTGGCCAAGGCCGGCCACCTGGCACTCTACGTCATGACCGGCCTGGTGCTGGTCACCGGGGTGCTGATGATGGAGCGACCGATCAATGTCTTCGGCCTCATGCACCTGCCCCAACCGCTGCAGGAACCGCTGCTCACCGATTTTTTCAACAGGGTGCACAAATACGCCTGCGTCGCCCTGGCCCTGCTGGTGATCGGCCATGTCGCCGCCGTGGCCGTGCATCATTGGCGCGGTGAAAAGCTGCTGCAGCGCATGTCGCTGTGAACCGCTTGCGCCTTCCTCCACGCGCCGGCCTCTGGGCCGGCGCTTTGCTGCTCCTGGCCGGCTGGTTCGGCTGGCTGGGCCATGGCACCTGGCAGTTCAGCCAACGCCTGCACAGCGTCCAGCAACCAATGCCGGTGCAGACGCCCACGGCGCCTCCCGCGGTGCTGGACAGCGCCGCCATCGCCCGCCTGTTCGGGGTACTGCCGGCCGAGGCCAGCGGCAACCAGCCACGGGTGCCCCTGAACCTGTTGGCCAGCCTGGTGGAGCGCCACCCCGAGCAATCCCGGGCCTTGATCGAGTCGCCTGAAGGCAGCCGTTTCTACCGGATCGGCGAAGCCCTTCCAGGGGGCGGCAGCCTGCGCCGGATCGGCCCCCAGGAAGTCTCGATCCAGCGTTTCGGTGAAGAGCAGTCACTGTCGCTGGCCCCCACTTCGACCTTGCTGGTCCCCCTGCCGCCGGACGGCCGCGACCCGACGAGCCGTACCGCCAATGCCGGCGGCGCTCTCCAATCCCCCTCATCCTTGTGAACCCTGACCCCATGAAACGAGCATTTATCGCCGGCTCCCTGCTGGCCCTCGGCACCTTGATCAGCCCCTTGCAGGCGGCGGAAAAGAACACTGCCGAGCAGCAGTGGACCTTGAACATGAAAGACGCCGAGCTGCGCGACCTGGTCAACGAGGTGGGCCAGATCACCGGCAAGACGATGATTCTCGACCCGCGCCTGAGCGGCAAGGTCACGGTGCAATCGAGCACCGCGATGGACCAGAAGGGCATCTACTCGCTGTTCCTCACCGCCCTGCGCAGCCAGGGCTATGCGGCCATGGACCAGGGCGACCGGGTGCTGATCCTGCCGGTGGCCGAGGCCAAGACCAAGGCCCATGCCGAACCCAGCGGTGGCAGCGATGAGTTCGTCACCCAAGTCATCGAACTGAGCAACTCCAATGCCAGCGAAGTGGCGGCGGCCGTGCGCCCGCTGGTGGCCGCGGACGCCTACATGGCGCCGTCCACCACCGCCAACGCGCTGGTGGTGTCCGACAGCGCCAACAACGTGCAGCGGGTGCGCCAGGTGATCCAGGAACTGGATAACGCCGGTGGCCGCCAGTTCAATATCCTCCAGCTCAAGCACGCCTGGGCTGGCGACGTGGCCAAGACCCTGAGCGACAGCCTGACCGACAACAACGGCGCCATGAGCAGTGCCAAGGCTATCGGCGATGCCCGCAGCAACCGTCTGATCCTGGTGGGCCCGGCGCCGGTCCGCCTGCAGATGCAACGCCTGGCCCAGAGCCTGGACGTGCCGAACAATGCCGGCGAGAACGCCCGGGTGCGGCGCATCAACCACGGCGACGCGAAGAAGCTCGAAGAGCTGCTCAGCGGCATCGGCAAGCGCATGGAATCCGGTGGTCGCAGTGACGGCCAGAAGCAGGAGAACCCGGTGCTGGTCAGCGCCGACGAAAGCCAGAACGCCCTGGTGCTGATGGCTTCCCCGGCGCAGCTGGCGACCTTCGAAAGCATCATCGACGAACTCGACCAACCCCGCGCCCAGGTGCTGGTGGAAGCGGCCATCGTCGAAGTCAGCGGCGACATCAACCAGGCCCTCGGCGTGCAGTGGGCCGGGGCTCGGGGCAACTGGGCCGGGGCCAGCAACTTCAACAGCGCCGCAATGTCCATCGGCACCCTGCTGGGCAACCTGGAGGACGGCAAGAGCCCGACCCTGCCGGACGGCGCGATCATCGGCATCGGCAGCCGCAACTTCGGTGCGCTGATCACCGCCCTGTCCAGCGACTCCAACAACAACCTGCTGTCGACCCCCAGCCTGCTGACCCTGGACAACGAACAGGCGGAGATCCTGGTGGGCCAGAACGTGCCATTCCAGACCGGCTCCTACACCACCGACACCGCCGGCGCCAGCAACCCCTTCACCACCGTGGAGCGCAAGGATGTGGGGATCACCCTCAAGGTCACCCCGCACATCAACGAGGGCAACTTCCTGCGCCTCAAGGTCGAGCAGGAAAGCTCCGAGCTGGCCGCCGCGCCACCGGGCATCAGCACCAGCGACGTGATCACCAACAAGCGCTCGGTCAAGAGCACCATCCTGGCCAACGACGGGCAGATCATCGTCCTCGGCGGCCTGATCAAGGACAACGTCAAGGTGCAGGTGAGCAAGGTGCCGTTGCTGGGGGATATCCCCTGGGTCGGCAAGCTGTTCAGCAGCAGCAAGGAGGTCAACGAGAAGACCAACCTGATGGTGTTCCTGCGCCCTACCCTGCTGCGCAATACGGCCAACGCCGACAAGCTCAGCACCCAGAAGTACAACAACCTGCGTTCGCTGCGCACCCTGGACGGCAAGCCCCGCGGCCAGCTACCGCAGAACCCGCACCAGCTGTTCGACGCCAACAGCGAGGGCGACCAGGGCCTGATCGACATGCGCACCGGCGGCGCCGCGCAGCCATGATCACGCCAGTCGCCAGCCCGCGCCTGGCCTTTGCCTATGCCCGGCGCCACGGCGTGGTGCTGGAGCACCAGGCCCAGGGCCCGGTGCTGTATTGCCGGATCGATACCCCCTGGTCGGTGATTGCCGAGGTGCGCCGTTTCAACGGTGCGCCGTTGCGCAGCGAAGTGCTCGACGAGCAGGCGTTCGCCCAGCGCATGGCGGCCCACTACCGCGATGGCCAGGACGGCGCCAAGCAGGTGGCCGACGGCCTGGGCGAGCAGTTCGATGAGGAGTTCGACCTCTGCAGCCTGGCCGACCAGTTGCCGAAAACAACCGACCTGTTGGAGCAGGAAGACGACGCACCGATCATCCGCCTGATCAACGCGATCCTCAGCGAGGCGGTGAAGAGCAAGGCTTCCGACGTGCACCTGGAAGCCTTCGAGGAACACCTCTCGGTGCGCCTGCGGGTCGACGGCCTGCTGCGTGAAGTGCTGCGCCCGCGGCGCGAACTGGCGACCCTGCTGGTGTCGCGGATCAAGGTCATGGCCAAGCTCGACATCGCCGAGAAACGCATCCCCCAGGACGGCCGCATCGCCTTGCGCATCGCCGGCCACGAAGTGGACGTGCGGGTCTCGACCCTGCCTTCGAGCCACGGTGAACGGGTGGTGATGCGCCTGTTGGACAAACAGGCCGGACGCCTGGACCTGGGTCACCTGGGGATGAACCCGGTGCTGCGCCAGCGCCTGGAAACGGCCTTGCACAAACCCCACGGCATTCTCCTGGTGACCGGCCCCACCGGCTCCGGCAAGACCACCACGCTGTACGCCGGCCTGGCCAGCCTGAACAGCCTGGAACGCAACATCCTGACCATCGAGGACCCGGTGGAATACCACCTCACCGGGATCGGCCAGACCCAGGTCAACGCCAAGGTCGACATGACCTTCGCCCGTGGCCTGCGGGCGATCCTGCGTCAGGACCCGGACGTGGTCATGGTGGGCGAGATCCGCGACCGCGAGACCGCGGAAATCGCCGTGCAGGCCTCCCTCACCGGGCACCTGGTGCTCTCGACCCTGCACACCAACAGCGCCATCGGCGCGGTGACCCGCCTGGTGGACATGGGCATCGAGCCGTTCCTGCTCTGCACCTCGTTGCTGGGGGTGCTGGCCCAGCGCCTGGTGCGCCTGCTGTGCATCGACTGCAAGGAAGCCCACAGCGCCGATGTTACCGCCTGCGAGCGCCTGGGCCTGGCCCCGGACGCCGCGCCGCTGCTGTATCGGCCAGTGGGCTGCCCGGCCTGCCAGCAGTCGGGCTACCGCGGCCGCCAGGGGATCTACGAACTGGTGCTGTTCGACGACACCCTGCGCCAGTTGATCCATACCGGCGCCGGCGAACACCAACTGCTGGGCCATGCCCGCCTGCACAGCCCGAGCCTGTTCGATGACGGCCAGGCCATGGTGCTGCCGGGGCTGACCAGCCTGGAAGAACTGCTACGGGTTACCCAGAGGGACTGAACATGGCCGCCTACGAATACCTGGCCATGTGCGCCGCCGGGAAAAAAACCAGCGGCGTGCTGGAAGCCGACAGCCCGCGCCAGGCCCGGCAACTGTTGCGCGAACGCCAGTTGATCGCCCTGAAGGTCAGCGCCAGCCACGGCAAGCGCAAGCCTGGCGCAGGGGCCAGCCAGACCTTCGGCGGCAGCCTGAGCAGTGCCGAGCTGGCCTTGATGACCCGCCAGCTGGCGACCCTGGTGCAGGCCTCGCTGCCCCTGGAGGAAGTGCTCGCGGCGGTGGCCGCCCAGTGCGCCAAGCAGCGCCTGAAAAGCATGCTGCTGGCGATCCGGGCCCGGGTCCTGGAAGGCTACAGCCTGGCGGTGGCCCTGGGCGGCTACCCTCGGGCCTTTCCCGATCTGTACCGGGCCACGGTGGCCGCCGGCGAGCGTTCCGGGCACCTGGACCAGGTGTTGATGAACCTCGCCGACTACACCGAGGCCAGCCAGGCGGCGCGCCAGCAGATCCAGCTGGCCATGCTCTACCCAAGCATCCTCATGGTGGCGGCCATCAGCATCGTCGGTTTTCTCCTGGGGTTCGTGGTGCCGGATGTGATCAAGGTGTTCATCGACAGCGGCCAGGAACTGCCCCTGCTGACCCGGGGCCTGATCGCCAGCAGCGGCGTGCTGCGCGACTACGGCCTGGCGTTGCTGATCCTGATCGGCATCGCTGTAGCGGGGTCACGGGCGGCCTTGCGCCAACCGGTCAACCGCGAGCGCTGGCACGCCCTGGTGCTGCGCCTGCCATTGATCGGCGGGCTGGTACGGGCCAGCAACTGCACGCGCTTCGTCAGCACCCTGGCGATTCTCGGGCGCAGCGGCGTGCCGCTGCTGGATGCCCTGGGCATTGCCAGCGAAGTGGTGGCCAACCAGAAAATTCGTACCGGTCTGAAAGACATCGTCCGTGGCGTGCGCGAAGGTATCAGCCTGACCCGGGCACTTGAGCTCAACGGCAGTTTCCCTCCGATGATGCTGTACATGATCGCCAGCGGTGAACGCTCCGGCGAGCTGGACAGCATGCTCGAACGCGCCTCCAGGCAGCAGGAAGAACAACTGGCCAACCGCATCGCCTTGCTGGTGGGCCTGTTCGAGCCGGCGATGCTGGTGTTCATGGGTGCGTCCGTGCTGGTCATCGTGCTGGCGATCCTCATGCCGATCCTCAGCCTGAACCAATTGATTACTTGAATGTGGAATCCCCCGACGTGCACACAGCGAACAAACAACGCGGTTTTACCCTGATCGAAATCATGGTGGTGGTGGTCATCCTCGGCGTCCTCGCCGCCCTGGTGGTGCCGCAGATCATGAGCCGCCCCGACCAGGCCAAGGCCTCCGCCGCGCAAAGCGACATCAAGGCGATCGCCATGGCCCTGGACATCTACAAGCTCGACAACCACCAATACCCCAGCAGCCAGCAAGGCCTGCAGGCCCTGGTGAGCAAGCCCAGCGGCAACCCGCCGGCGCGCAACTGGAACCCCGACGGCTACCTCAAGCGCCTGCCGATCGACCCCTGGGGCAACGGCTACCAGTTCCGCGCGCCGGGTTCCCGGGGGGGCGCCTACGACCTGTTTTCCTTCGGTGCCGACGGCAAGCCCGGCGGCGAAGGCCTGAACGCCGAGATCGGCAACTGGGACCGCTAAGCGGTGCAACGACGCCAGGCCCGGGGCTTCACTCTGCTGGAGCTGTTGGTGGTGATCTTGCTGATCGCCCTGACGGCCGGCCTGGTGGGCCTGGTCAACCCCGACTCCGGCCCGCGCCAGGCGCGCCAGGAAGCCCAGCGCCTGCTGGGCCTGTTGCAGTTGCTGCGCCAGGAAGCCGTGCTCGGCTACCAGGACTTTGGCCTGCGCATCGAGCCTGACGGCTACGAGGTGCTGCGTCTGGATGACCGGGGCCGCTGGGTCGCGGCCAGGGATTTTCGCACTCACCGCTTGCCCGAGACGCTGCGCCTGCGCCTGGAAGTCCCCGAGGCTGGCCCGGCCCTGGGCGCCAGCGGCAACAGCAACGGCCTGCCGCAGTTGCTGCTGCTCTCCAGTGATGAAACCAGCGCCTACACCCTGTGGATCGACTACCGCCAGCAGGCACTGCTGAGCCTTTCCAGCGACGGCATACAGGATGCGCAACTTGAAACCCAGGACTGATCAGGGCTTCACCCTGCTGGAAGTGATGGTCGCCCTGGCGATCTTCGCCACCTTGTCCATCGCCCTGTTCAGCGCGGTGCAGCATATCGCGCTGAACAGCGCCAACCTCGCCGAGCGCACCCAGGCACTGTGGATCGCCGACAACCGGATGAATGAACTGCGGGCCGGAATGCGTGAAGCCGACTTGCGGCGCACCGAGGAGCGCATCGAATTCGGCGGCCGCAGTTGGTGGCTGTTCAGCGAGATTGAAAGCGCTCCGGACCCTCGCCTGCTGAAGATCCAGCTACGGGTCTCCGCCGAGTCCAACCTGCAACGCGCCCGCCAATACAGTCGCGCGCAATTGCTCGGCTACCTGGAGGCTCGCCCATGAAGCAGCGCGGTTTCACCCTGCTCGAGGTGGTGATAGCCATCGCCATCTTCAGCCTGCTGGGACTGGCCACCTATCAGTTGCTCGACCGGGTGCTGCGCAGCGACCAGCGCATCGGCCTGCATGAACAGCAACTGCGGGCGCTGCAGCGGGCCATGAGTGTGCTCGAACGCGACCTGGTCCAGGCCCGTCGCCAGCCGCTGGTGGACGACCCCAGCCATAGCCAGGCGCTGATCAGCCAGCCCGACGGCATCCGCCTGGTGCGCGGCGGCTGGAACAACCCCCTGGAATATCCACGCAGCAACCTGCTGCAAGTCAGCCACCGCTGGCAGGACGGCACCTGGCTGCGGGAAACCCGTGCCCTGTCCCAGCCCCCGGCCGACCCGGACGCCCGGCAGCGCCCCATCGGTCCCAGCAGCCAGCAACAGCAACTGCTCACGGGGGTGCAACTGACCCGCCTGCGCTTGATCGACGGCCTCGGCCAGGCCCATGAATCCTGGCCAGTGGGCAGCGAAAGCCTGAGCCTGCCGGCGGCGCTGGAGATCGAACTGGACGCGCCGGGCTACCCGCAGGTGCGCCGGGTGATCCTGCTGCCCGGCGGCATTGAACCAGAGGCGCAGCCCGGCAATGACTAACCCCGGCCGGCAACGGGGCGTGGCCCTGCTCAGCGTGCTGCTGATCACCGCGCTGGTGACCCTGGTGGTGAGCAACATGCTCGCCCGCCAGCGCCTGAGCCTGCACAGCAGCAGCAACCTGGTGCAACAGCAGCAGCTCTGGCAACTGGCCCTGAGCGGTGAGAGCTGGGCCCGCCGGCAACTGCTGGAGGATGCCCGCAGCGAAGGCGGCCTGCTGGTGACCCATCTGGGGCAGCACTGGGCGCAACCGGCGCCGGTGTTCGAGCTCGATGGCGCGCGCATCCACATTCAGTTGGAAGACCTCAGCGCCCGGCTCAACCTCAACAGCCTGCGCCAGGGCAACAACCTCAACCTGCGGGCCCGCTACCAGCGCCTGCTGGCCTTGCAAGGCATCAAGGCCCATGACCCGGCGCGGCTGATCGGCCAGAACAATCGCGAGGGCGTGCCGTTGCCCTTGAGCGACCTCAGCCAGTTGCGCCAACTGCCCGAAGTGGACAGCCAGGTGCTGCGCCAGCTCGAACCGCTGGTGGGGGCGTTCGACAACAGCGCGATCAACGTCAACACCACCCGCGCCGAAGTACTGGCCAGCGTCGAAGGTATCGACCTGCCCACTGCCCGCACCCTGGTCGACTCGCGCCCGGCCAAGGGCTACCCCAGCCTGGCCGCCTTTCTCTCCAACCCGATGCTCCAGGGCCGAGACATCAGCCCCCAGGGCCTGGGGGTCAGCAGCCGGCAGTTTCGCGCCACCATCGACGTCGAACAGGGCTCGCGACGGCTGCGCCTGGTCAGCGACCTGCGGCTGATGGACACCAAGAAAGTCCGGGTGCAGCAGCGCACGTTGCTGCCCAGCCCGCCCCCCGATCAATCGAAAACCGAGTGAACCGACATGAGCCAGTGGCTTTACCTTTCCCCCCACGCCAGCGGCGCGGCGCCCTGGCGCTGCTGCTGGTGGCAAGCGGGTGGCCCGTTGCACCAGGGCGACCTGCAACAGGCCGCGGCCGAGCTCGGCCCGCAGCCGCTGACCCTGCTGCTGCCCATGGAAATGGCCAGCCATCACCAGGTCAGCGTGCCGGCGCGCAGCGGCCGCTGGCTGCGCCAGGCGCTGCACAGTGCCCTGGAAGAACAGCTGATCGATGAACTGGAGAGCCTGCACCTGGCCCACGGTCCGCTCAAGGACAAGCGCCATTGCCCAGTCCTGGTGCTCAATCGCCAACGCCTGAGCCACTGCCTGGGGCAGTTGGCGGAGCTGGGCTTGCACCCCTCGCGCATTCATGTCGACGCCGACTGCCTGCCCCAGGATCAGCCTCGGGCCCTGGCCTGGGATGGCCGCTGGCTACTGGGGGGCAGCGCGCCCCTGCGCCTGGCCCTCGCCGTGGACGAGTTGGGAGCACTGGGCCCAAGACTGCCGGCCGAGCTGATCTGGCAGGGGCCACAACCGCCAGCGCTGGAACGCGCTGACGCGTTCCATTGGCAAGCCGAAGAACGCCCCTGGGACTGCCTGAGCCAGGGCTCGCAACAGGCCATCGACCTGTGCCAGGGTGAATTCCAGCGGCGCCCCCGGCAGGCCTCGCCCTGGCGCCTGGCCCTGGTGGTCCTGCTGCTGGCCGGGGGCGCGCAGTTGCTGCAGAACGTTGGCCATCGCTGGTACCTGGAACACCAGAGCGAGCAGCTCCAGGCCCGCAGCCTGGCGCTGTGGCAGCAACGTTTTGCCGATGAGGGCCCGGTCACCGACCTGGCGGCGCAGATCCACGCCAAGCAACAGCAGGAGGTGGAGGAACAACCCGGCAGCGCCCACAAACTCTCGCGGCTGGCCGAGCAGTGGAGCCTCAGCCACGGCGCCCTGGTCCTGGTCCACCGCCTGGACTACCAAGCGGGTGAAGGCTGGAGCCTGCAAGTCAGCGCGCCGGCCTTCGCTGACCTTCAACAACTGCGCGAAGGCCTGATTGCCCAGGGCCTGGACGCCAGCACCGACTCCTCCGTACGCGACACCGCCGGGGTCAGCGCACGGTTGCAGATCAAGGAGTGAGGCATGACCCCGCCTGCACTGAAAAGACCTTCCCTGTCCACCCTGCTGGGCCTTGGCCGGCTGCACTGGCAGCGCCTGGCCAAACGCGAACAACGGGCCCTGCAGGGCCTTGGCCTGTTCGGCCTGGTCACCACGTTCTATCTACTGCTCTGGCAACCGCAACTTCAAGCCTTGAAGGATGCCGAGCAACGCTTTATCGAGGTCACGCATTTGTACCAGCAACTTCAGCAACTGCCCGCCACCAGCGCCTCCAGCCCGGCGCCGGCGATTTCCATCGAAGCCTTGCCCGGGCTCCTGGCCCGTTCCAGCAGCCAGGCAGGCCTGAACCTGGAGCGCATGGACCATGAGGCTCCGGGGCGAGTGAGCCTGGCCCTGGAAGGACCGCTGGGCGGCCTGATCGGTTGGGTCGATCAACTGGAGCAGAAGCAGGTGGAGGTGCTGTCGTTTTCCATCGAGGTCAACCAGGACGCCGTGGCCACGGCGCGATTGCAGGTCCAGACCCGCTGAATCCCGGGCCATCAGCCGAAACCCACGCAACAAAAAGCCCGCCGAAGCGGGCTTTTTTACAGGGGGTTTAATCCCTGTGATCAGTCATCACGACCCAAGATGCCGAACAGCTGCAACAGGCTGACGAACAGGTTGTAGATCGATACATACAGGCTGATGGTCGCCATGATGTAGTTGCGCTCGCCGCCGTGGATGATGGCACTGGTCTGGAACAGGATGCACACCGAGGAGAACAGCACGAAACCTGCGCTGATCGCCAATTGCAGGCCGCTGATCTGGAAGAACAAGCTGGCCAGCACCGCACCCATCAGGACAAAGAAGCCGGCGGTGATGAAGCCACCGAGGAAGCTCATGTCCTTGCGCGTGATCAGCACGTAGGCCGAGAGGCCGCCGAACACCAGGGCGGTCATGGCGAAGGCCGAACTGACCACTTCGGCGCCGCCCTGCATGCCCAGGTAGCGGTTGAGGATCGGGCCGAGCAAGAAGCCCATGAAGCCGGTCAGGGCGAAAGCCGACACCAGGCCCCAGGCCGAGTCACGGAGTTTGTTGGTGAGGAAGAACAGACCGTAGAAGCCGATCAGCACCACGAAGATGTTCGGATAGCCGACGCGCATCTGCTGCGCGACATAGGCCATCACACCGCTGAACGCGAGGGTAAGGGCCAGCAGACCGTAAGTGTTGCGCAGGACGCGGCTAACCTCTAGCTGCTCGGCCTGCACGCCGTTGTTAACTGCGTAATCCTGTTCGCGCATGGCGACACTCCTGTTGGGGGAAACATTTAGTGGCAAGGATGATAACAGAGGCTCTGTAAGTCGCGACGCAGAGAGTTTGACAGTGTGTTTCATTCGGGTATTATGGCGCCCGCAACGCGATCTGGAGGTGTGGCCGAGTGGTTTAAGGCAGCGGTCTTGAAAACCGCCGACTGTAACAGGTCCTAGAGTTCGAATCTCTACGCCTCCGCCAAATCTCAACGAGAAAGCCCTGATTTTTCAGGGCTTTTTTGTGTCTGGTGGATTTTGCTCCTAGCCTCTGCCAATCGAATCAGCCCTATCAGTTTTGGACGCGTCCGAAACTCTGCTGTTTTACCCAGGCCCTCGTGGCGTTATGTCTTCATTGACTAGAGCAGTCCTATTTCAGTGGCACATGATGCTCTAGCCCAGCCTTCCGGCGCCCTGGCGACCGAACACCACCTCTCCCTGTTCCCCCATCCAACGTGGATGGAATGCCACTACCACCTTGCCCAGTATCAGCAGTAATGTGTTGCCCCTCTCAAAGCCAAGGAGCGGTGATGTCAATCAGAAGCCTCAGGAAAAACCTTCCCGCTGACCCAGACAACAACGGCTGGGTACTCGGCTGGGCAGTGATGAGGGACGCTCCCGGATCATGGCAATTCGTCGCTATCCACGCCGATAAACCTACCGCCGAAGCGCAGGCTAGACGTCTTGGTGGGTGGTATGTCGTCGAATACGGTGCCCATCAGCCTGGTACTGAAAAATTCATTGGCGGCTCTGCACCTCCGCAATAGCGGGCCGATTTTCCTCGGCCAATCCCCTGCGGCACGGACCCGGCCCCGGCTCAAGTGAGCCCGGATTTTTCCCCTTTGTGCCGCTAATCAGCGCCCCGGATCTCGCGCCCGCATCCACCCTGGATGCCGCGTTTGCTGTCCCTATCTGCAGGTGGTGCATCTGCATCAGCCGTGCAACGGCGCACTGACGCGCTGCAAGCCTGTCGCGCCCGCTGCTTCGGGTGCAGGTTCGCGCTCTGCCCCGCCAGCCATCCTTTTGCTCGGTGATAGTGCATGCCGAATTGATCACCGCGCAGGTAGTTACGCCCCGCAAGACGTTTAGCAGTAGAGAGGCCCACCCTCTATAACCATCAACAGCTTGATTGCTAAAAACACCCTGTTTTTATCGTACTCCCGAATGCCCCGTTTAATAGGGACAACTATTAAACCCAATTCAAAACTGCATCCACATTAAAAATATGCTTGCTACAGTGTAAGTAGCCAAAGCGCAGCAACCGCCATTCAACCTTTACATAAAGGTGAATCACCCTATCGGCAACAACGCTCGTTGCTGCAGTGATATTTGGCCCGCGACAGCTGTTGCAATTGTTTCAACAAGCTTCACCCCAACCCACGAAAACAGACCCAGCATCAAGCAACATCGATTGGCATGCCACACAACCCACATGCCATTCAACAGCACTAAGGAAAGCAGACAAGAATAATTGCTTGATATATCCCTAGTTCAACACTTGCCGAACAAGAAACAAGGCATCCACCCGCCAATGGTGGATATCGAATTATCTTGATTGAAAACTTTTACCCTAACAGGAGATTACTATGAGACCGGTCCAGAAAATCACCGTTAACAACAAAGGCGGCTACGTATTCAACTTCTCGGTCCAATGGCTGGGCAGCGACGGCAGGTGGGTGACCTCCGAGTGGAATAGCGGCAACTATCCCGTGGCGACCTCGCGGACAACTCCCGACCTGAACACCATTGGGGTTCCGGCCAATGCGCTGGCGGTCACGGTCTATGGACACGCAGTGGCCGGGACTTCCGGTCAGGGAACGCCGTTTGTCGCGTTCGCAGCTAACGGTCAGATCGCCACCTATGACGCTGTCGGTACCACGTTCATTGGCTTTGCAATCAACTTGATCGAGTAGACCGCAACCTTGTCCCGATGATGCCTGGCGCCAATGCTCCATGGAGAGTTGGCGCCAGCGCATTTCATCGACCGCATGTTTCATGCCGCCATCCCCCAACTGGACATCACCATGAGAAAAGTCGAGCGCATTGGCTGCCTCAACAATGGCATCTTCATCATGAACTTTTCGATTCAGTGGTTTGATTCGAAGGGAAGCTGGCATACCTCGGCCTGGAACAGCGGCAACTTCAACAACGGCCTGTACAAGGTAAGCCCGGCACTTTCGTCGCTCAGAGTTCCAGCCGATGCGATCGGGGTGGCCCCTTATGTTTGTGCAGTGCTTGGAACAAGCAATCGAGGGACGCCCCTGGTGCAGTCGGCAGATAACGGCAGGCTGGCAGCTTACGAAGTGACAGGAACGACCCTGGACTTCAAGGTCCAGCCTCTGCCGTGGAGGAACTGGGCACAGAACATCGTTCATACAATGTCGATCGATGGGGAATATTACTTCTCGCCGACGAACCTGGTTGAACTCCAGGCCATCGTCAGCCAAGCCGTACTGGCTGGCGCGACTGTCCGCGTTTCCGGCCAGCGGCACGCGCAGCCGGCCCTGGTGGCCGAAGACAATCGCCTCGCGCCGAACCCGGCGCGCTGGCTGATCGACCTCTCCTGCTACAAGGACCTGGGGCCCGAGGGCAATCAGTCCATCGTCCTGCACCCCTCCGAAACCAGGGTCACGGTGAACACCGGTGTGCGCGAGGATGCGCTGGATGCGTTTCTGACGGGCCACGACATGATGCTCAAGACCGTGACCGCCGGCGGTTTTTTCAGCCTTGGCGGGATGACCGCGGTGGACGTGCACGGTGCCACCATCAACGCGCCGATCTTCGCGGAAACGGTCTCGGCGTTCAGCATCATGGGCCCGGATGGCCAGGTAAGGACCCTCGACACACAAACCCCGGCGGTGGATGGCTGGTCGCCCCTGCAGTTCGCCCGCGTCTCTCTGGGGGCCCTGGGAATCGTAACCTCGGTCACCGTGGAGGTGATGCCACGCCCCTGGGCCACGACCTTGAAATCGGGCAAGGAGGGCAACATCACCTGTAACGATCAGCAGGCGTTCATTGCTCAATTCAAGACCCTGCTCGCCAGCCATGACCGCGTTGAGTCCTTCGTCAATCCGTACACCCACAACTTCCTCATCCTGTGGTGGGACCTGGTTTCGTCCCCAGCGACGAAGATTCCGAACCTGCAGGCAAGCGTTCCCGATGCCTGTGCCCTGGCGCAAGAAAACATCTTCGGCGCGCCCTATTTGATACCGATGGAGCCGATCCTCGAACCGCCCCTGATTGCGGCGCAGTATCTTGGAAACAAAAAGGCGGCCAACGCGATCATCGATGCGGGCTACCTCACCATAGAAACCCTCTTCGATCAGGCTGCGGCTGTCTACTCCGACTTGTGGCTGACCCGGGCGTCGCGGGTGATCTTCATGTCTTATTTCATCGAACTCCCGGCACTCGATGATTCAGGGCTGGGCAAGGCCTGGCAGGGTCTTGACGCGGTCATGGAGCGCCTCAAGCGTTCCAGCGACTTCCTGCTGGTTGCCCCGATGGAGTTCCGCTTCGTCCGTGGTGGCGACAGCGCACTGGCCGGAACCTACACCGAAACCCCCAACGCGACCTTCGTCAATCTGGACCTTATCGGTTACGTACCGGCCGTCGCGGGGGCTGAATACCCCCAGCTCCTGCTGCACTTCTTCGCCGACATCGAGCGCGCCTGGGTGGCCCTGGGAGGAATGCCGCACACCGGCAAGATGTTCGGTTTCTACGACCCGAATCGCCCCGCTGGAACATTTTCGCCACCGTTCAACCCGGCGTTCCTCAAGGATCTGGCGACGCGGCGCGGTGCCAGAATCAAGGCCTTCGATTCCTACCGCAGAAGCTGCGATCCACAGGGTGTGTTCCACAACCGTTTCGTAGCGGCGCTGTTGGGCGACACGCCCCAGTAGAGCAGCCCCGCCAAGGAAAGCGTCCGGTGCCTGATCTACAGTTGAAGCAGGCATTGAGGACATGACCATGTGCGGGCGCCTTTCCCAGTACCGTGGCATTCATGATTTCGTGGCGGCCTTGAGCATGCCCGGGGCCCTGGTCAACAACCTGGGCGAGCAGCCCCTGGGACACTACAACGGCGCACCGAGCATGCAACTTGCCCTGTTCCATGTCACCGCTGGCAGGCTTTACGCCGACCCGGTGCGTTGGGGCTGGAAGCCGCACTGGGCCAAGGATCGAGCCCCACCGATCAATGCCAGGGCCGAGAACGTGGCCCACGGCCCGTTCTTCCGGCAGATCTGGCCACACCGGGCCATCTGCCCCATCGACAGCTGGTTCGAATGGGTCGACGAAGGTGGCCCGAAGAAGCAACCCTATCTGATCAAGCACCGCGACGGTTCGCCCATCCTCTGCGCATCCATTGCACAGCTGCCCGACCCGGACCAGGGCCGCGGCGAGCACGACGGCTTTGTGCTCATCACTGCCGCCAGCACCGGCGGCATGGTGGACATTCACGACCGGCGACCGGTCGTCCTGGAACCCCGGCTCGCCCGGCAATGGCTAGACCTGAGCACCTCGAAACAGCAGGCCGAGCAGATGGCCTTGTCCCTGGGTGAGTCAGTCGAGCGTTTCCAGTGGTTCAGGGTGAGTCCCGCAGTGGGCAACGTGAAGAACCAAGATCCCGGGCTGATTGCCCCCCTGGAGGCCTGAGCGGTCAGCGTCCACTGCCGCCGCCCCGCCCTCCTCTACACCTTCAGTACAGCGAGCGGCCGCCATTGGTTCGCGGGCTCCGGCTTGGGAATTTTCTGACAAGCTGCTCGGCCGCTCCTCAAAGACTGAAAGTTAATGTCAATGTAATATTTTCAGCAGAAACCAGACACTTAATACCTCAACAAAACCACATCAAGTGCAATGTTCTCCTCACCCCAGCCTTCGAATCCGCGACACAAAGTCAGTTCCTACCAGCAGCAAGGCCAGCCACGATGAACCGCACAACTTCCCCCTCAAGTGCCCTTGCATTTATTGCATCGATCTATATGTATTGCCTCACTGCACAAGCCGTTACTATTACAGCGACCGGCAGCGAATATGAGCCGGCAGGTATTCGTTACTTCTTTACCGTCGATGACTGGAACAGTTTCAGCTCAGGTGAAAGTTGGTGCCGCTATCAATCCCCTGACATAAATAATTGCAGCTTACATATTTATGGATTGAGATCACCTGGAAGCAGCTCCTACATGGTCTCAAGCTTATATTCTTGGTATTACATGCCAACGACCTCCAGGACCATGGGCCAACTTTATAACCAAATGAACAGCAAAGGCTTTTCCACCCCATTCAAGGGGTCGATACTGGTCCCAAAAAATATAAATCCTCCGCTCACAAACCCCATCTGTATCAGCTTCGCCAGATCTTTTACCGGCCCCAATCTCGGCGGAGCCATTGGGCCTGTAGGGCCCTGCGCCCGAGTCATTCCCCCACCACTCAAATGTGAAATCCATGGCAACAGCACGATCGACCACGGAACCCTGAGCGACGATAAGGTCGATGGGCACACCGCCTCCACTCAACTGGTTGTCGAGTGCACAGGCATCAGCAGCATCAATATTTCGCTGGTCGATGTCGGCGTGAATGGCATTCGCCTGAGGGACGACCGCAGCCTCTATTCGATGATAAGCATCAACAACAAGACCGTGGATGCCCACGGCGCATTGTTCGCTATCGATAACAACCTCCTGCTCAATGTGTCCTCCCAGCTTTCAAAGAAAGGCGAGCTGGCCCCAGGCACTTTTTCAGGGGCTGCAGTCCTCAGGGTAAGCCCGCCCTGAAGGCTCGCTCGAACCAGCACTGGCGCATTGGGCACCACAAGCATCGGGGGACGGGCGAAAAAAAACCGGCGAGTCATCGCCGGTTTCATTCACAGCCGCTCGGCAGCACAGGGAAGCACCTTGTTCCCCGGCCCGCCGCCAGGCTCAGTGCGCCGCGTTCAGGGTCAGGCGCATCTGGCGGTTCACATCCTTGTACAGCAGGTAGCGGAAGCGACCCGGGCCACCGGAGTAGCAGGCCTGCGGGCAGAAGGCGCGCAGCCACATGAAGTCGCCAGCCTCGACCTCGACCCAGTCCTGGTTCAGGCGATACACCGCCTTGCCTTCCAGCACGTAGAGGCCGTGCTCCATGACGTGGGTTTCGGCAAACGGAATCACGCCACCGGGTTCGAAGTTGACGATGTTGACGTGCATGTCATGGCGCATGTCGCTCATGTCGACGAAGCGCGTGGTGCTCCAGCGGCCTTCGGTATCGGGCATGATCCGTGGCTCGATGTCCTGCTCGTTGGTCACGAACGCGTCCGGGTACGGCACGCCATCAACCTTCTGGTAGTGCTTGCGGATCCAGTGGAAACGCGCCTCGGTGCCGCTGGTGTTGCGCAGTTTCCAGTCGGCGGCCGGCGGGATAAAGGCATAGCCGCCGGGCTTGAGGACGTGAACCTGGCCCTGCAGGGTCAGGTTGATCTCGCCTTCGACCACGAACAGCACCGCTTCGGCGTTCGGATCTTGCTCGGGCTTGTCGCTGCCGCCATTGGCGCCGACTTCGACGATGTACTGGGAGAAGGTTTCGGCAAAGCCGGACAGCGGCCGGGCCAGGACCCACATGCGCATGTTGTCCCAGTGCGGCAAGTGGCTGGTGACGATGTCACGCATCACGCCCTTGGGAATCACCGCGTAGGCTTCGGTGAACATCGCGCGGTCGGTCAGCAACTCGGTCTGCGCCGGGTGGCCGCCGTGGGGCGCGTAATAGGTGGTTTTGGACATGGAGACTCTCCTCATTGTTGTTTTGCTGCCCGGCGTACGAGCGGCGCCGGGGTAAACAAAGCTGCAGGTCGAGGCGCCCGGGCAAGGCGCGAACCGCTACTGGCGACCACGATATCCAGCCGCGCCTGCATGCACAAATTAAATGTTGGAATCCGTATTATTCATTTATTGAATGCGAGATACCTCTCAGCCAGCGGTCTCCTGGGCCAGGACCTGGGACAGCACCCGCGCCAGGGCCTTGACCATCGGGTCCGCCACGGGGCGATGCAGCAAGGCCACCTCAAAGGCATCCACCGACGGCAGCACGGTGTTCTTGGGCAACACCCGATGCTCCGCGGTCACCGCCCGCAGCGGCAACAGGCCGATGCCCATGCCGTCGGCGATTGCCGATTGCAGGCTGGTGAGGCTGGAACTGGTGAAACTGATGTGCCAGCGCCGGCCAACGGACTCCAGGGCACTGATCATTTCGTCACGGTACACCCCCCGTGGCGGAAAGGTGACGATGGGCAACGGGTCAAGATTGATGCAGGGGTTCCTGGCGCTGTCCACCCAGCAGGTCCTTTCTGGCCAGCAGACCAGCGCCTCACGGCTGTTCTGGCGTTGTTTGAGCAATACCAGGTCGAGTTCGCCTCGGTCGTAGCTGGCACTCAGGTCACGGCTCAGGCCGCTGGTGACTTCCAGCTTGACCTGGGGATAGCGCCGGTTGAAGGCCGCCAGTTGCTCGGTGGTACGTCCGGCTGCAAAGTCATCGGGAACGCCGATGCGCACCGTCAGCACCACCGTGGCACCGGACAGCGCCTCAGCCATTTCGTCATGCAACGCCAACAGGCGCCGTGCATACCCCAATAGCGTCTCGCCGGCATCGGTGGGCAATACATCGCGGTTGCCACGCTCCAGCAGGCGGTGCCCGGCCATGTCCTCGAGACGGCGAATCTTCTGGCTGATGGTGGACTGGGTGGAATGCAGGCGGCTTGCAGCGGTGGTGAAGCTGCCGCAGTCGGCCACGGTGACGATGGCCCGCAACAGGTCGAGGTCGAACAGGCGACCATTGGGTTTCTCAATATCACTCATGGGGCTATCTGTTTTCTGAATGCACCTGAGCGTTCTACCGGTTCTTGCCCCTGCTGACAAACTGCCGCTCGACAACCGCTGCTTCGGCTCGCCTCTCCTCACTGACAGTGATTTCGAACAGCCCCCGAAGCTCGAGAGAAAAGTTTCCACGGCCCGCAGATGGGTGATGTGTATCAAGATGTGACGGAGTAGGATGAGGCTCCACTTTCCTCGATCCTGGGCCCAGGTCTGGAGCTGCTGAACATGAAGTTGCATTGCATCAGAGTTTTCTTGATAAGCACCGCCCTGCTACTGAGCGCCTGCTCGGGAACCCCACCCACGACTCACTCCTGCTACTCGGACAACTGCCGCCTTGGCGGCGGCATGACCAAGCTCAACGTCAATGGCGGCAACTCCCTGAGCAACAGCTTCAACCAGTACGGCGACAGCCTGCTGCACGATTGACCCGCGTGTGTTGCTGGCAGCGCCTGATCCTCGGCGATCAGGCGCTTGCGCCTGGGCCTGCAAATCGCGCCTCGCTGAAGCGCTCAGGCCAGCACCTGCCGGTGACCATCGGCTCATCCCTTGTTCTTGTTTTTCGCCCCGCCCTGGCGCGCCTTGAAGCGTGGATTGGACTTGCAGATCACGTAAATCCGCCCGCGCCGTTTGACGATCTGGCAGTCACGGTGACGGTTCTTGGCTTCCTTGAGGGATGACAGGACTTTCATGGGGCACTACTCCTGGAGGGTGATCGACAATGTAATAACATATCTTATTCCCAGATAAGAATAATTATCAACTGAAGATTGCGCAGCCCGCCTGATGCGTTGTCCGGCTTGCCCTTCTTCCTGCACCGCGAACACCGACGGGAAGCCAACGCGAACAACAACACCTCAGAAGCCCAGCGGAAGAACCGCGCCTCATGGGCTGGCGCACGACCACCGGGGCTTCGGCGACCGGTGAATCCGGAAAACGCGCTGGCGCGGCAATCGCCTGGCACGGCCCAGCCCTGGGGAGACTCACCCAGGCCATTCAGGCCATCCGTCACGCTAAAGCCAGGGGAAAAACAGCCGTTACAGTTAATTCCACCCCCACTCAAGGATGCAGTGACATGGAAATCAACAATCGCCCCTTGCCCCCACTGACCAGCGGCGGCAACCACCCTCCCATCACCCTTCCCGTCTCTGATACGCCACCGCCGCCCCTCACCCAAGAGCAGAAAGACGCCCTGGAAAAACTCCGGGACCAGCTCAAGGCACAGCCCCCAGTGGCAGCCACACCGACAAAAACCTCATTGATCGACGAAGTGGTCTGATCCACCAGCACCGGCGGTCACGGCTGTGCAGCAGTCGGGCCGCCGAATGCCAACAGGCAAACAGCTCACCAACTGCCCGAAGCACCGCCCCCTCCGCTGGATCCGCCGCCCCCGGAAAAACCACTGCCTGAACTGGAACTGGAGCGCGAATCACTGCTGCCGCTGCTGCCACCCCCGCTGCTCCAGCGAAAGCCACTGCTGCCGGCAAACAGCAGCAGGGCGAGAAAATAAGTGAAGGGCAAAACCGTCAGCCAGCGCAGCCCATCACTCCAGGCGCCCACTGCCGAGCCCAACAGCAGAAGCAGCACCAGCAGCACGCCCAGCCGCCACAGGAACCCCCAGGAACTCTTTCTCCAGGTGTTGCGCATCATTCGGAACAACAGCCAATGAGCGCCCAGCACCAGCAGCACGCTGGCCGGCGCAGCCAGGCCGTAAAGAAAGGTCGCGCTGCCCTGGTAGCGGCTGATCAGGGTCAGCAGGGCGATGTACAGCAGCAGGCCCAGCACGCCGTAAAACACCCGGCGCGCCTGCCAGAGGCCGGCAAAGGTCGCCCCTCCCACCAGCATGCACAGCGGCACCACCAATGATTGCACCAGCCACTCGCGCCCACCCACGCCGGCCACCAGCAATATCGCAGCCAGCAACAGCCCGGCCAGGACTCGGCGCCACCGCCAGCCAGCGGCCAGCATCACTCCGGCCACCGAGCCGAAGACAAACGCCAGCAACAGGGCATAGGCCTCCGGCGGCACCGATAGCGGCGCCGCAGCCGAAGATGCCGCCGGTTGCGGCAAGGTTCCACCGTCAATCAACAGGATCAGATCATCCAGGGCGCGGTCGATTCCGCCGGCAAAGTCGCCCTGGCGAAAGGCCGGGGTCAGGTCCCGGGCGATGATCTGCCCGGCCAGCAGGTCGGTGACCTGCCCTTCCAGGCCATAGCCGACCTCGATCCGCACCTGGTGGTCATTCTTTGCCACCAGCAGCAGGATGCCGTCATCAACCCCCTTGCGCCCCAGCTTCCATGCGCGAAACAGCTGGTTGCTCAGGGCCTCGATGCTCTGCTGGCCCAGGTTGGGCACCAGCATCACGGCCATCTGCGTGCCGCGCCGCTGCTCCAGGGCCGCAAGCTTGTGTTCCAGCCGTTCCTGGGTAACGGCATCGAGGGTACCGCTCAGGTCGATGACCCGACGATCCAGGGCGACCTTCACCAGCCCTGGCGGCGCAGGGTCGGCGAACACCTGCGCCGGCAACAGTAGCCCCAGGAACAGCGCCAGCCACAGGCCGCGCCCTTGTTGCCACATTCGCTTGATCATCCGCCCGCTACCCGTATCGCTCGTCCTGAAGGGGCGAACTTTACCACCGCCGGTGCCAGGCCCCAGGTGCCGCAGTCAACAGTCAATACAAAAACACCGGGCCGCCCATCCGCCCAGCCCGGTTCCCGCCAGGCTGCCGGCGCAGCACGGCAGGCCTCACGCCAGGCCTCACGCCAGGCGGCTCACGCCGAGGATTGTGGAAGTGCCTGCCGCTGTTCCGGCGCAACACGCTCCTTGCACGCCAGCCCCCAGGCTTGCCAAGCTTGCACTCGCCTGATCGAGCCCCCGACATGACAAGGAACGGCAATGAACCGCACCGAGCACCTGTGCCTGATGGCCCGCTACAACCAGTGGATGAACAGCAAGCTGTACAGCGCCGCCATGGGCCTGTCCGATGCGCAACTGGCTCTGGACCGGCAGGCCTTTTTCGGCTCGATCCTCGGCACCCTCAATCATTTGCTGGCCGGCGACACCATCTGGCTCAAGCGGTTTGCCCAGCACCCGGCGCAGTTTGCGGCCCTGGCGCCGCTGCAGCAGGTGGCCCTGCCACGGGACCTCAAGAGCCTGCTGTTCCCTAACCTGGGCGGGCTCTGGCAGCAGCGTCAGTGGCTGGACCAGTTGATTCTCGATTTCAGCCAGTCCCTGAACGACATCGACCTGGACAGCAGCCTGCATTACGCCAACACCCGCGGCGTGGTCGCCGAGCGCGATTTCTATAGCCTGCTGGTGCATTTCTTCAACCACCAGACCCACCACCGCGGCCAGGCCAGCACCCTGCTGACCCAGGCCGGGGTGGATGTCGGCGATACCGACCTGCTTATGCTGATACCCAGCGCAATCTGATCAGGCTTGAGCCCAACGGGCGCGCAACAGGGGCAGGCCGCGCTCGTGCCAGAAGCCCATGGAAATCCCGCCGCTGGACATGCCGCCATGGGCAAAGGCCTCGACGAAGAAATGCCCTGCCGCGCTCCAGGCCCTGCCGGTCAGTTGCTCGAAGGCCTGGACGATCAGCGCTTCCAACTGCTGCGCCGTGGCCGGCCAGGGCCTGTGGGCCAGATGCGTGGCCATGGCTCGCCACAGATAGGGGTCACCCCGCAGCCCCCAGGACAGCGGCTCCTCGGCGAACAGCCGTGCGACGCTGCGCTCCTCCTTCATCGCCCCCTCCCGGCACTGCGCCCAGTATTTATTCAGCGCCCAATCTAGCCTCTGCACCGGGCTTCTGCGACCATGCGCGCGGAAAAATCCGCTTGCTAAGGAATGGCGCCATCAAAGCCCTCAATGCTCTGCTCGTTGTGTCCCTGCTGTCCCTGGTGGGCTGCGGCACCCTGATCGCCCGCACCCCCAACTCCCATACCAGCTACGACTACTACAAAGGCACCCAGGCCAATATCGAACTGCTGACCATGCGTGGCGCCAGCGGTTACGACGGCTATGCCACGATCTTCTGCTGGATGAGCATCGTCTGCCCGGTAGTGGCCATCGTCAGCCTGCCGGTGGACGCCGTGACCGACACCGCGCTGCTGCCCTATGACGCGATCAATCGCTGACTCTCGCCGGCCCCTGTTTCGACCCTGTGTGGAAGCCTGATCATCCGAAGCATCCTTTGCCTGTTGCTCAATACTCTGCTGCTAAGCGGTTGCGGCACCTACGTGGTTCGTAGCGGCCATGATTGGCGCGACGATCGCTATTACCGCGGCGCAACCATGAACGCGCAGATACTCACCGGCTACGACATGGGCCACGCACGCATGATCACTGGCGCCTGCTGGGTCACGGTGGTGTGTCCGATCCTGATGATCGCCAGCCTGCCCCTGGACGCCGCCGTCGACACCGTGCTGCTGCCCTACGACGCGATGAAGCCCTGAGCCTCGCCCCCTGCCACTGCCCTGAATGGAAGCCCGATCATCCGAATCATCAATTACCTGTTGCTGCTCAACACCCTGCTGCTGTCCGGCTGCGGCACCTACATGACTCGCGGCAATGCCCTGGACTTTCGCGACGACCGCTACTACCGCAGCGTCAAGACCAACGCCCAAGTGCTCACCGGCTATGACATGGGCTACGCCCGCATGATCACTGGCGGCTGCTGGGTGATGGTGGTGTGCCCGATCCTGATGATCGCCAGCCTGCCCCTGGACGCGGCGCTCGACACCGTGCTGCTGCCCTACGACGCGCTCCAGCCGGAGCGGCCCAAGCGCAACATGCACGTGAACATGAAAGACATTGCCGAGGAAGACCTGCCGGCATTGCCCATCAGTGCCGAGGTGCAAGACCCGACGGCCCACACCCCACCCATCACCCCGCAGGCTGATTGACCTCCTTCAGGCGGGCAGACGCCGTGCCCTGGCGCAGCCGGGCTACACCTGATCCGACGCGCACAGCTGGGGCACCCGCTGCGCCAGGCGGCAACGTCGCCCCAGGCGATCCACCTGGGGGCGGCCGAACAGGTAGCCCTGCCCCCACTCACCACCACAGGCCGTGGCCAGCCCCAGGTCGGTGGGTAGCTCCACGCCCTCGATGATCACGCAGGGCGCCAGGGTCTTGCACAGTTGCACCAGGTGGCTGAGGGTCTGGGCACTGTTGAGTTCGCCCCGGGCGCGCTGGATATAACCCTTGTCGATCTTGACGATGTCCGGCCGGGTCTGGCGGATGAACTCCAGGGTCCCCAGGCCCGCACCGAAATCATCGATGGCCACCCGGCACCCCAGTTCCCGCAGGCACAGCACGAACTCGCTGGCCGCCTCGATGCTCGGCGGCGTGGCACTTTCGGTGATCTCGATCACCAATCGCGCGGCCAGCGAGGGTGCATCGCGCAGCGCATCGAGGATGCCGTACCAATGGGCATCGATGATCGCGCTCTGGGCCGAGATGTTGCAGCCCAGGCGCAGGCGCTGGTCGCGGCGCAGGCAATCGATGACGCTGAGCACCACACTGTGGTCCAGTTCGCGCATCACCTGGTGCTTTTCCAGCAGCGCCAGCGGATAGGCATCGCCACCCTGGGCATCGACATGGCGCAGCAAGCCTTCGTGGTACAGCACCCGGCTGCTGTCCGGCAGCCACACCACCGGCTGGAACGCCAGCATCAGGCGGCCCTCGGCCAGTTCGCGATAAAAGTCTTTGATGCTTTGCATGACAGATCCATAGGCAAGACAAGCGCACCCCCTTGCAAGCGTGCCGCGACGCAGTGGCCGTCGCTGGCACCCAAGGGTCCCTGCCCGATCATGATCGACCCTGCCTGGCCCCTCAGGAAGTGTTCCCGGGCACCTTTCGCTTGTCCTCGGAAGCCCCGCTCCGCGCTTAATCGTCTGCGGCCTTTTGTTTATTGCAATCATGCCCAAGGCCCCATCGATATCATTTAGCCACTAGTCCAGGAAGACCTATGCATAGAATGACCAGCGCCAGCTTTCGGGTGCTTGCCGATGTCATGAGAGAGGGTGGCGCCGATGTCGACGCCCTGCTCGAACAATTCGGCAGCAGCGCCCAGGACGTTGATGAGAACCCCAAGGGCGTAAGGCTGGAACTGGTCTATCAGGTGATGCGCGAAGCGGCCCGGCGCACCGGCAATCCCGACCTCGGGCTGCTGGCCTACGGCAAGGCCCACCCGGCCAATCTCAAGGCCCTGGGGTACGCGGTGATGTCCTGCGCGACCCTGGGCGCGGCCTTGCAACGCCTGGTGGACTATCACGCACTGATCAGCAACGGTTTCTGCATGTGCCTGGAGCGCAAGCCCCAGGCGCTCAAGCTGATCGGCTTCGACGTCACCGCCGAGCCCTCGCTGATGCCGCGGGCGCTGATCGATGCCGGCGCCGCCCAGACCCTCGGCCTGCTGCACTGGCTGCTGCCCCAGCACAAACCCAGGCCGCTGACGGCAGCCTTCACCTACCCGGAACCGGCAGACACCCAGGCCCTGCGGCGCCTGCTGGGGGACAACCTACAGTTCTGCGCGCCCCACAACAGCCTGACCTTCAGCAACCAGGATTGCGCCATTGCCCTGCCCACCGCCGACCCGGCCCTGGACGTGCTGCACATGGAATACGCCCGCGCCCGGCTCAATGTGCTGCTCAGCGGCTCGATGACTGCGCGGGTCCGCCGAGCCCTGGCGGAGTGCCTGGCCCGGGGTGCCCCCAGCGACCTGCCGCACATTGCCGAGGTGGTCGGGGTCAGCGCCCGCAGCCTGCAACGGCGCCTGAGCCGAGAAGACGTGCACTTCTCGGCCCTACAGGACGAAGCCCGGCTGATGCTCGCCCACAGCTTTCTGCGCAACTCCATGCGCAGCGTGAAGTACATCGGCGCGCTGCTGGGGTTTCGCGATCAGAGCAGTTTTCACAAGGCCTGCATGCGCTGGTTCGGCATGACCCCGGGGCGCTATCGAGAGCAGGCCTGAACGACGATGCCGGGCATCCGCCCGGCACCCAGATCCGCGCCTGAATCAGTGAGCCGCCTGCAACTGCGGCTGTACCTGGGGCATGGCCGAGGAATGGTGGTTGAGGATCTTCCACTGTCCGTCGATGCGCTCGTAGAGGAAGGTGTAGCGGGCCTGGACCTGCTGTTTCTGGCCGTCGGCGGCGGTCAGGCTGAAGGTATAGACGCCACTGTCCAGGGCCGCATCCGGGCCCAGGTGGCGGATCTCCCGGTAGTTGATCTGCCCCACCGGCTGCGTCGCCAGGAAATGCTCGAAGTAATCCTGGATCTGCGCGTGGGTGCTGCGCACCTGGTTGGAGACCGTCGGCTGCAGCACCGCATTGGCCGCGTAGAGGCTGACCACCGCCTGCGGATTGCCGGTCTGCAAGGCGCTGTTCCAGCGATCGAACAGGCTGGCGATTTCCCGGTCCTGCAGGTTCTGCGGCTGCTCGGCCACGCTGCGGTAGACGTAAGGGGTCGCTTCCAGGGCCTGAGCCAGCGGCGCGCTGAGGACGAAGAACAGGGCCAGGGCGGTGGTTTTCAGTTTCATTGGGTGACTCCAGTGGGTTTCAATGCACCTCACTGTGCCAAGGGCCCCGGCCTTCGCCATCGGCCAACCGGTGCCCGCGGCCTATGCCATTTGGCAGATAGGCGCATCGCGGGCCAGCAGGTCTAATGCTCTGCCACCGCGCCACCGCCCTGCCCGCGCCGCTACCCTGGAGCTCCAACATGCCCACCCCGCCCCTCGACCCCGGCAGCGCCCTGGCCCTGCGCAGCCAGTACCGGCAATCGCAAAGCCGTGCCGCGCGCCTGCGCCTGCTGGTGGATACCGGCCAGGAGCTGCTGCAACTGCCACCGCCGCACATGCGCCAGCGGGTGGTGCAGCGGGCCTGCGCCTTTGTCGCCATGGACCAGGGGCTGCTGCTGGAGTGGAGCGCCGCAGGTGCCGTGCAGGCGACTGCCGAACAGGGCAGCGGCGAACCCCTGCAGGCCCTGCGTGCCCTGGCCGAACAGCCGCACTGGCTGGAGCAGCCGCCGGCGGGCGAGACGCCGATCCTGCGCATCCTCCTGCACCGCGCCGACGGCCAGGCCTTCGGCGCCCTGCTGCTGGCCAACAGTGTGCCCATCAGCGCACCGGACAGCGAAGACCTGGAGTCCCTGCAACTCTTGGCCACACTCCTGGCTGCGCACCTGGAAAACCAGCGCCTGCTGGGCGACCTGCAAGCCCGGGAGCGCAGCATGTCGGAACTGGTGCAGCGCCTGTTCAGCGCCCAGGAAGACGAGCGCAAACGCGTCGCCTACGACCTGCACGACGGCCTGGCGCAAACCCTGGCCGGCCTGCACCAGCGCTTGCAGGGCTTCGCCGGGCGCTGCCCGCCCCTGCCCCCGGAGCTGGACAGCGAATTGCAGACCATCCTGCAACTGGCCCAGGGCTGCGTCGGCGAAGGCCGGCAACTGATCGGTGGCCTGCGCCCCCATGTGCTCGACGACTTCGGCCTGCTGCGGGCCATCGACCGCGAGGCCGACCGCCTGCGCGACGCCGGGCTCGCGGTGCACTGGCTGCAGCGCTGCCCGGAGCGCTTGCCCGGGGCGCTGGAAACGGCCCTGTTCCGCATCGCCCAGGAAGCCATCAACAACATCCTCAAGCATGCCCGCGCCGCCCGGGTGACCCTGAGCCTGGCGGTGCAAGCCGGGCAGGCAACGCTCGATATCCAGGACGACGGCTGCGGCTTTACCAGCCCCTGCGCCCAGGGCGCCGAGCAGTTGGGCCAGGTGGCCATGCAAGAGCGCGCCCACCTTCTGGGCGGCCATTTCAGCTGCACCAGCCAGCCCGGCGGCGGCACCCGGATCCAGGCCAGTGCCCCTCTCCCCACGTTGGAGCAACGCCCATGAGTGCGCTGATACGCCTGGTCCTGGCAGACGATCACGAAGTCACCCGCACCGGCTTCGTTGCCCTGCTGGCGGGCAATCCGGAATTCGCCGTGGTGGGCCAGGCCCGTGACGGCGAAGAGGCCCTGGCCCTGTGCGAACAGCTGCGCCCGGACATTGCCATCCTCGATATCCGCATGCCGCGGCTTAACGGCCTGGGCGCCGCGCGCCTGCTGCAACAGCGCCAGCCCGAGGTCAAGGTGGTGGTCTTCACCATGGACGACAGCCCCGATCACCTGGAAGCCGCCATGGCCGCCGGGGCCATGGGCTACCTGCTCAAGGACGCCAGCCGTGCCGAGGTGATCGATGCCCTGCAGCGGGTGGCCCGGGGTGAAGAAGCCCTGAACAGCGCGGTCAGCGCCCGGCTGCTGCGGCGCATGAGCGAACGCGGCAACGGCCAGGCGCCCCAGGCCCAGCCCCTGACCGCCCGCGAGCGCCAGGTGCTGGGCCTGGTGGCCAGCGGCTTCAGCAATCGGGAGATCGGTGAAAAGCTCGGCATCACCACCGGCACCGCCAAGGCCCACGTCGAGCGAGTGATCGGCAAGCTCGGCGCCGCCGACCGCACCCAGGCCGCGGTGCGCGGTATCGCCCTGGGGCTGGTGGCGCAACCCGCCGGGCAATGGCCATGAACCTGCTCAGCGCCCGGCGCTGGGCCGACCTGCCGCTGCGGGGCAAGGCGCTGGTGGTGATCTCCCTGCCCCTGGTGATCCTGCTGCTGTCTCTGGTCCTGATCTACAGCACCGAACGCCAGACCGCCCGCGCCGAAGAGGACGTGCGCCGGGTGCTGCTGGTGCAGGGCGACATCCAGGCGGTGCACACCCTGCTGGCCGAAGCCGCCGCCAGCGTGCGCGGTTACCTGCTGACCCGGCGCGAGGACTTCCTGCCCGCCTACCTCCAGGCCCGGCCGCAGATCGAAGCGGCGCTGCAGCGCCTGGACCACAACGTGCGCGACGCGCGGATGCGCGAGCATCTGCAGGTCATCACCCCGCTGATCCGCACCAAGCTCGACGGCCTGGTGGCCCTGCGCAACGGCAGCCGTGACGACGACGCCACGGTGACCGCGATCCTGATCGACAACAAGCAGGTGCTGGACGTGCTGCGCGAGCAGATCAGCGCCATGCGCGTACGCGAGGACGCCCTGCTGGCCGAGCGCACCGGCGCCGCCGCGGCGACCCGCATGCGCCTGCTGTTCGCCACCCTGCTGGCCGCCGGCTGCGGGCTGTTCGGTGCCATCGTCGCGGTGCTGTTGCTGTCCCGCGGTATCGTCACCCGGGTGCAGCAGGTACAGGGCAATGCCCAGCGCCTGGCCCTGGGCCAACCCTTACTGCCACAGGCACCGGAGCTGGACGAGATCGGCCAGCTGGGCACCCGCCTGGTGGAGGCCGGGCAACTGCTGGCCGAGCGCGAACGGGCCCTGCGCGACAACGAGGAACGCCTGCGGCTGATCATCGACGGGGTCAAGGACTACGGGATCTTCGCCCTGGACACCGATGGCCGGGTCACCACCTGGAACGTCGGCGCCGAGCGGATCAAGGGCTACCGTGAGCAGGAAATCATCGGTCGCCACTTCTCGCTGTTCTATCTGCCGGAAGAATGCCCGCAGCACCCGGATATGGCCCTGCGCGAGGCCACGGCCCACGGCCACTACATGGAAGAAGCCTGGCGCTGCCGCAAGGACGGCAGCCGCTTCTGGGCCAGTGTGGTGATCACCGCGCAGTACGACGCCAGCGGTGCCCTGCGCGGGTTCTCCAAGATCACCCGGGACATCACCGACCGCCGGGCCGCCGAAATTGCCCTGGGCACCGCCCGCGAAGAAGCCGAGCGCGCCAGCCGCGCCAAGAGCGAATTCCTCTCGCGCATGAGCCACGAACTGCGCACCCCGTTGAACGCCATCCTCGGATTCGCGCAACTGCTGGACATGGACTCCAGCGCCGGCCAACGGCCCCAGGTCGGGCATATCCTGCGGGCCGGCCAGCACCTGCTGGGGCTGATCAACGAGGTGCTGGACATCGCCCGCATCGAGGCCGGGCGCCTGCCGCTGAACCTCGAAGCCCTGGCCCTGAACGCCGTGCTGCACGAAGCCCTGACCCTGGTGTCACCGATGGCCGCCGATGCCGGCATTCGCCTCGCGCCCTTGCCGGCGCTGCCGTCGGACAGCGGGGTGATCGCCGACCATCAGCGCTTGATCCAGGTGCTGCTCAACCTGCTGTCCAACGCCATCAAGTACAACCGCGCAGACGGCGAGGTCAGCCTCGAAGTGGCGAGCGACGCGGCGCGCCTGCGCCTGAGCGTGATCGACACCGGCGCCGGGATAGCCGCCGAGCATCTGCAGCGCCTGTTCAAGCCCTTCGAGCGCCTGGACGCCGACCCCAGGGTCGAGGGCACCGGCCTGGGGCTGGCCCTGAGCAAGAGCCTGCTGGAAATGATGGACGGCAGCCTCAGCGTGCACAGCACCCCGGGCAGCGGCTGCCGCTTCACCCTGGAACTGCCCTTTGTGCGCCTGCCCGAAGCGCCCGCCGTGGCGCCCTTTGCCGCCCCGGCCCTGAACCCGCCGAGCACGCAACGGGCGCCGCGCTACCAGGGCAAGGTGTTGTACATCGAGGACAACCTGCAAAGCCTGGCGCTGATCGAGACCCTGTTGCAGCGCCGCCCCGGCGTCCAGTTGCTGACCAGCATGCAGGGGCAGATCGGCCTCGACCTGGCCCGCCAGCACGCACCGCAGCTGATCCTGCTGGACGTCAACCTGCCGGACCTGCAAGGCCTGGAAGTGCTGCAACGGCTGCGGGCCTCCAGCGCCACCGCCAGCACGCCGATCCTGATGATCACCGCTGACGCCAGCGAGCCGACCCGGCGCGCCCTGAGCGAAGCCGGGGCCACGGCGATCCTGACCAAGCCGATCCCGATCCCGGCCTTTCTCGCCCACCTTCAGACCTACCTCCCGGAGCCTGCATGAGCAGCGATTTTCGCATCCTGATCGTCGACGACCAGCGCCCCAACCTGGAACTCATGGAGCAGTTGCTGGCCCGTGAGGGCCTGCACAATGTGCTCGGCAGCACCCAGCCGCTGCGCACCCTGGAGCTGTTCAACAGCTTCGAGCCGGACCTGGTGATCCTCGACCTGCACATGCCCGAGTTCGACGGCTTTGCCGTGCTCGAACAACTCAACCGGCGGATCCCGGCCAACGATTACCTGCCGGTGCTGGTGCTGACCGCCGATGCCACCCGCGAAACCCGCCTGCGGGCCCTGGCCCTGGGGGCCCGGGATTTCATCAGCAAGCCCCTGGATGCCCTGGAAACGATGCTGCGGATCTGGAACCTGCTGGAGACCCGCGCCCTGTACAAGACCCTGCGCACCCTGCTGCCGCCGGAGCAGATCGAACTGCTGCGCCACCCGCGCGCCTGAGGCACCTGGACGCGGTACGCCTTGCCCAGCCCGTCGTTGCAGGCGCACACGGCGAGCCAGGCATCTCGTCCCTCGCCTACAGGCTGCGGAAAAACTCCCCCGGGGTGGCATCGAACTGCTGGCGAAAGGCGGCGATAAAGGCCGAGGTCGAATCGTAGCCGCAGGCCAGCGCCACATCGGTGACCCGCTCGCCCTGCTCCAGCGGCGTCAGCGCGCCCAGCAAACGCAGGCGCTGGCGCCAGGCGCGAAAGGTCAGCCCGGTGTCCTTGAGAAACAAGCGGCTGAGGGTCTTCTCCGTCACTCCCAGTTTGTCGCCCCACTGGCCCAGGGTGGTGGCTTGCTCCGGGTGCGCCTGCAGGCTGCGGTAGATCGAGCGCAGGCGCGCGTCATGGGGCAACGGCAGCATCAGGTCCAACTGCGGCGCGGCGGCCAGCTGGTCCAGCAGCACCTGGGCCAGGCGGCCATCGGCGCTGTCCTCGACATATTCCACCGGCAGTTCGCTGAAGCTGCGGATCAACTCCCGCAGCAGGCTGCTGACCGCCAGCACCTGGCAGTTCTCGCCCGGCGCCCAGGTGGTGACGCTGCAATCGAGGTACAGGCTGCGCATCTCGGTGCGTGGCGAGCTGAACACTCGGTGCGGCACCCCGGCGGGAATCCACACTGCCCGTTGCGGTGGCGCGACAAAGCGCCCGCCGCTGGTCTGGATCTCCAGCACCCCGGCAATCGCGTAGGACAATTGCACCCAGGGGTGGCTGTGACGCCGGGTCAGGGCGCGGTTGGGCAAGGATTCGGTGCGTCCGTAGACCGGTCGCGGCAGGCTCGGCAGACCGGGAATACTGCGCCGGACGAGTTTTTCATGTCCTTTAGGCGGCATTAACTGGCTCATTGGCGTTAGTCGGTAAACAGCGACCACGTTAGAGTCGCCCCATCGCACTTGGCAACCCCCGGATGATCCCCTTATGACTCGCTCGCGTCTCTTGCCCGACAATTTCACCCTGACCCTGATCGGCGTGGTGCTGCTGGCCAGCCTGCTGCCCGCCAGCGGCCAGGTGGCGGTCGGTTTCGGCTGGCTGACCAATATCGCCATCGGCCTGCTGTTCTTCCTCCACGGCGCCAAGCTGTCGCGCGAGGCGATCATCGCCGGTGCCGGCCACTGGCGCCTGCACCTGCTGGTGTTCGGCCTGACCTTCGTGCTGTTCCCGCTGCTGGGCCTGGCCCTCAAGCCGCTGCTGTCGCCGCTGGTGGGCAATGACCTGTACATGGGCATGCTGTATCTGTGCGCGCTGCCGGCCACGGTGCAATCGGCGATTGCCTTCACCTCCCTGGCCCGGGGCAACATCCCCGCGGCCATCTGCAGCGCCGCGGCGTCCAGCCTGTTCGGGATCTTCCTCACCCCGCTGCTGGTGACCCTGCTGCTGAACGTGCACGGCGATGGCGGCTCGACCCTGGATGCGATCCTCAAGATCAGCGTGCAACTGCTGCTGCCGTTCATTGCCGGGCAGATCGCCCGGCGCTGGATCGGCGCCTGGGTCGGGCGCAACAAGAACTGGCTGCGCTTCGTGGACCAGGGCTCGATCCTGCTGGTGGTCTACGGCGCCTTCAGCGAGGCGGTGATCGAAGGCATCTGGCACCAGATCCCGCTGTGGGAACTGGCCGGGCTGGTGGTCGCCTGCTGCATCCTCCTGGCCCTGGTGCTGCTGGCCTCGAGCGTTCTGGGCAAGCTGTTCGGCTTCGATCAGGAAGACCGCATCACCATTCTCTTCTGCGGCTCGAAAAAGAGCCTGGCCACCGGCGTGCCCATGGCCCAGGTGCTGTTCGCCGGCAGCACCATGGGCGTGCTGATCCTGCCATTGATGCTGTTCCACCAGATCCAGTTGATGGTCTGCGCGGTGCTGGCCCAGCGTTACGCCAAGCGCCCGGAATCGGTGGCGGAACTCATGGCCCAGGTGGACCCTTAAGCCGGCAAGCCCCGTCGAACCGCAGCGGCCCGCAGCACCACCGGGCCGCCTGCACATGGCGACCCAGAGCGGGCGATGGCATGATGCGGCAGCGACAATCAACCAGGACCGCGGATGTTTCCCCATCGAATACAAGCCCCCGACCAGGCCGGGCTGGACCAGCAAGTCAGCGCCCGGCTGGAGGCCGACCCGCAGGCCCGGGTGATCGTCCAGTTCGCCAACGCCGAGCAGTACGATACCGAGCTGCTCCAGGCCATCGATGCCCTCTGCGCCCGCTTCGGCCAGCGCCTCAACCTGCGCTTCTACAGCCACTATCCCGGCAGCGGCTTTGATGGCCGGACCTTGTCCGCCCTGCCCCACGTGCAGTCCCTGAGCCTGGATTGCCTGGATCAGCTGCAGCACCACGAGATCCTGGGCGAGTTGCCGCAGCTCAAGGATTTTGCCCTGCAGGTGATCAGCGCCCACCTGCCCGACCTGCTGGCCCTGCCCAACTTCAGGCAACTGCAGCAACTGCGCCTCTCCCAGGACAAGGGCGCGGCCATCGATCTGGCGCCGCTGGCGCAGATGCCCGAGCTGCACAACCTGTCCATCAGCGTGCAGAGCCGCAACCTCGACGCCCTCGCCCAGTGCCCGAATATCAGCGTTTTATCCCTGCACCGCATGCCGGCCAAGACCAGCCTGGGCATGGTCGCCGCCATGGCGGGGCTGCGCAGTCTTGCGGTCACTTTCGGCAGCCGCGACGCCATGCCGGAGCTGCACCACGCGCAGCTCACCGAGCTGGAGATCCTGCGGGTACGTGGCCTGAACCAGCTCGACCTGGGCGGTTTCCCCCAGCTGGAAATCCTCAAGATCGAGGACCAGGCACAATTGAGCTGCCTGGATCTGGCCGCGGCTCCCGACCTGCGCATGATGCGCCTGGCTAACCTCAAGGCCCTGAGCCAGCTCAAGGCGCTCAAGGCTTCGAGCATCACCGACCTGCGGATCATCAACGCACCGGCGCTGGACGTGCTGGCGCTGTTCGAGCAGCAGCTTCCCCCCGGCCTGGAACAGCTGAAGTTGCTGGGTGGCAAGCGTTCCCTGGACCAGCAGATCGAAGCCCGGCAATTGCAGCTGGGTATCCCCGTGCCCCAAGGGCCTTTCTGAAGGGCGCCAGCTGGGGCTGGGTGCTGTTCAGCAGCGATAGACCGGGCGATCACTCAGCACCTATACAATGCTCGGCCTTGAGTGCGCCGAATCGGACCTGGAACAAGGCGGTGTTCGCCAAGCCCTCTATGCTGCCTGCGGCTAGCTCAGCTGAGCCGCAACCCTTTTTGACCTGATACGGAGATCTCATGTCCTTTGTCCCCGCCTTTACCGATGAATTGCTCGCTCACCTGCAACAGGACGACCGCCAGCGCGTTCTCAAATCCATCATCGTCGCCTCCGCCCCCGAGCTGTGGCTGAGCCTGGAGTCGGCGGCGCTGCTGGATATCCAGCGCGACAAGTTCGGCCTGGGCGGCCAGCTGGATGAACGCACGGAGTACCGCCTCCACAGCGAACTGCCGGCCCGCAGCAACGTCCCCCGCTGGTTGATCGCCGCCGAGCGACGCAAGGTGGATATCTGGGTCGAAGACAGCTACGCCGAGAAGCCTTCCACCGCCATCGAGTTCAAGGTGGTGCACAACAACAAGAACGCCTTCCACAAGATCTGGGAAATCCGCAAGGACCTGCTCAAGCCGATTCCCCGGTCCGCGCCCAAGGAGCGCATCGAACGCTGGGGCATCGTGCTGCTGACCTACTCGCGGTTCTACAGGGACCAGCAAGGCGGCTTCACCTACGGCAAGTTCGACAGTTGCGAGGACTTTCTCCACGCCTTCAAGCAGGGGTTGAACGACAACGATGAATGGTACGACGGCGCGCCCGAGCTGGAGCTGGTCAAGGGACCGGAGCGGGTCATCGATCTGGAGGGGGCTCATTACATCGAGCCGGAGAAAAACGCCGGGGTCTATCTGGCCCTGGTCAAATGCAAGGCCTGAACCCTGGTTGAGCACGCCGCCGGGCAAGCGGATTCAACCGCGCCGTGACCGGCCCTGGTGCGGTTCACCTGACCCGGCCGGCGCCCTCCAGGGCGGCACGCAGGTGGCGCACCACCTCGAACTCCACCGGCCCTTCTGCGCCTCCCGCACTGAACACCGCGCAGGTTGCGGTGTTCTGGCCGTCCTGGCTGCGATAGACCGCCACCACACTGCCCGGCCCCACGCCCGTATGCCCGCACAAGGTCAGGCCAGGGCCGACCTCGCCCTGCATCAAGCCAAGGCCATAGCCGGGCGCGCTCCAGGGCCGACCGGGAATGGCTCCGCCCAGGCGCAGGGCCGCCTGCATCTGGGCCAGCAATGGGCCCCGGATCAGGTGCCCGTCCAGCAATAGGTCCAGCAACAGGCAGGCCTGCTCCAGCGGCCCCACCAGCAGACCGTGATAGACCCAGCCGGGGTCGTAGGTCGAGGCCGCGCCCATGACGACCTGCTGCAGGTCTTGCGGGGTCTTTGCCAGGCGTACCCGGGTCAACCCCAAGGGCGCCAGTACACGCTGGCGCAGTGCATCCTCAAGGCTCAGGCCGGTCACCCGCTCCAGCAGTCTGGCCACGTACAGGTAGCCCAGGTTGGAATAGCCCCAGCCTGCGCCGGGGGCATAGCGCAACCTGGACGCGTCGAGGCGTTGCAGCATCTCCTCCGGCGCCCAGGGTGCGTCGCCCCTGGCCACCGCGGTGTGGTAGTCGGCCAGTGCGCTGTAGTCCGCCAGGCCGGCTTGGTGACGCAACAATTGCCGCAGCGTGAACGGACCTTCTGCAACCGGTTCATCCAGTCCGACCCGGCCCTCCTCCACCAATGTCAATGCGGCGGCGGCAAGTACCGTCTTGGTGAAGCTCCACCAGGGAATCAGCGCCTCGGACGAATCGAATGTGCGCAGCTGGTTGTTGGCAACGAGGGAATAGCGCATCGGTGGCTGGCTCTGAAGCAAAGGGCCGTTCGGGGTCGGCATTGGGTGGAGAATTTCAGCCCAGGGGCAATGGCCGCTGCGCCAGCTCGTCACTGCTTGACGTACTGCCATTTATTGCCGTCGAAGCGATAGCGGGTGCTGTCCGCATCACCGAGCGCCCGGGTCTTGTCCGGTCCATCGATGGTGGTGCCACTGAGCTTGACCTGCACCAGCGGCATCGGGCCGTCCCCCGGCACAAAGCTCAGCTCACCGTCGCTGCCGATACAAGGCATGACCGTGCCGTCGTCACAGGCCGCCGAGTTGTCCTCGCCGGTGAACACCGGGCCAAGGTAGGCCCAGACCCCGCCGTCGGCATAAGACCTCGGGTTCGGATTGAACACGAACAGCGAGTAGCCCTTGATGCTGACGCCACTGTCGAAGGTTTCGGTGGGCACCGCCAGCACCAGGCGCGAATCGGCGGTGCGGTACTCCAGCGGCGGGCGGGAGCTGTCCACTTCCTCCGGCTGCTCGCTGCCGCCCATGAAACCGATCTTGTGCTCGAGGTAGGTGAAGGAATAGGCCGGTGTCTTGCCCGGATCGGTGCGCTCGAAGGTCACCTGCGCCAGGCGCACCTGGACATCGGGGGCGACAAAGTCCTCGTTCTTCCTCGCCTCGCGATCCCGGGTGTGCCAGACAAAGGCGGTGTAGTAGTGCTTGCCGGCCAGGTCGAATTCCTGACCGTACCAGAAGGTCGCGACCACGCCGTTGTCCAGCTCCAGGGTGTCTTTGTCGGCGTCCACAGGGACGTTGTGAATCGCCCCGAGCACCGCGCCGTGCGGTGGCGGCCGATCCTCAGCCTGGGCCTGCGCGGGCGCCGCCAGCAGCATCGAGGCCAACAGCACCCCGGTCAGGGCCCTGCCCAGGGCACCTGGTTTGTTCGGAACTGCCTTGATCTTGGTTTTCATCGCTGGAACATCCCTGTAGAGCGTTGGAGAACATCAAACCCGTGCCTTGCCCAGCCGGACAGACAGGTGCAGGCCACTGGCATCGGTTGTGCGGCGCCCAGCCTCATCCACCGCGGCGAGCCTGGCGCGCCGATCATATAGGCAGTTTTTCAAGGCTGACAAGATACCGGCACATGGCTAGTGCCGATCCCTCGGGAGGTCGCCGGGCCGGCTGGCCAGCCCCACAAAACAAGGGGCTTTGGCCATGCCGACCCGCCAAGGGACAGGGCGAACGCAGGCTCATCTGTGGCGAGGGCGCTTGCTCCCCCTGGGGCGCCCAGCCGCCCCCCCATGGCCACCACCGAGCACCGGCCAGAAACCCCGCCCCCCGGGCTACCGGGGCAGTGCCCGGTAACCCCGGCCAGAGCAGGTTCTCTTGCCAGCTGTCACCCCGTGGGCCCTTAGCCCTTGAGGTACTTTTCCATCAGGGTTGTGACCGAGTTCAAGCTTTCGCCTTGGCCCGTGCGCTGTGGAGCTTCTTGTAGCTGTCGATCAAGCGCAGGTGCCGGTCGAGCCCTTCCAACTTCATGCTGGTGGGGGTCAGGCCGAAGAAGCGCACGCTGCCGTCCACCGAGCCCACCGCCGCGTCCATCCGCTCGTTGCCGAACATCCGGCGGAAGTTGGCCTCGTAGTCGGCCAGTTCCAGGTCCTCGTCCAGTTGCACTTCCAGCACCACATTCACCGCCTGGTAGAACAGGCCGCGTTCCACGGTGTTGTCGTTGTACTGCAGGAAGGCCTCCACCAGCTCCTTGGCCTCGTCGTACATCTTCAACGCCAGGCAGATCAGCAACTTCAATTCGAGAATGGTCAACTGGCCCCAGGCGGTGTTGTCGTCGAACTCGATGCCGATCAGGGTGGTGATGTCGGTGTAGTCATCCAGCTCGCTGTTGTCCAGGCGCTTGAGCAAGGCCCGCAGGTGGCGCGCCTCCAGGCGGTGCAGGTTGAGGATGTCTTCGCGAAACAGCAGGGCCTTGTTGGTGTTGTCCCAGATCAGGTCCTCGATCGGGTAGATCTCCGAGTAGTCCGGCACCAGGATGCGGCAGGCCGTGGCCCCCAGGTGCTCGTACACCGCCATGTAGGCTTCCTTGCCCAGCCCTTCGAGGATGCCGAACAGCGTGGCGGCCTCGTCGGCGTTGGAGTTTTCGCCCTGGCCGGAGAAGTCCCACTCGACGAACTCGAAGTCGGCCTTGGCACTGAAGAAACGCCACGACACCACACCGCTGGAATCGATGAAGTGCTCGACGAAGTTGTTCGGCTCGGTCACCGCGTGGCCTTCGAAGGTCGGCTGCGGCAGGTCGTTCAGGCCTTCGAAGCTGCGGCCCTGGAGCAGCTCGGTGAGGCTGCGTTCCAGCGCCACTTCAAGGCTTGGGTGAGCACCGAAGGAGGCGAACACGCCGCCGGTGCGCGGGTTCATCAGGGTCACGCACATGACCGGGAATTCGCCGCCCAGGGACGCATCCTTCACCAGCACCGGGAAGCCCTGCTCCTCCAGGCCCTGGATGCCCGCCAGGATGCCGGGGTACTTGGCCAGCACTTCCTCGGGCACATCCGGCAGGGCCAGCTCGCCTTCGAGGATCTCGCGCTTCACCGCGCGCTCGAAGATTTCCGACAGGCACTGCACCTGGGCTTCGGCCAGGGTGTTGCCGGCGCTCATGCCGTTGCTGAGGTAGAGGTTCTCGATCAGGTTGGAAGGGAAATACACCACCTCGCCATCGGACTGGCGCACGAACGGCAGCGAACAGATGCCGCGCTCCACATTGCCCGAGTTGGTGTCGTACAGGTGCGAGCCCAGCAGTTCGCCCTCGGGGTTGTAGATCGCCAGGCAGTGGGCGTCGAGGATCTCCTCTGGCAGCGCATCTTTGCGGCCGGGCTTGAACCAGCGCTCTTGCGGGTAATGCACGAAGTCCGCGTTGGCGATCTCCTCGCCCCAGAACTGATCGTTGTAGAAGAAGTTGCAGTTCAGGCGCTCGATGAACTCGCCCAGGGCCGAGGCCAGCGCGGCCTCCTTGGTCGCACCCTTGCCGTTGGTGAAACACATCGGCGAGTGGGCATCGCGGATATGCAGCGACCAGACGTTGGGCACGATGTTGCGCCAGGAGGCGATTTCAATCTTCATGCCCAGGCCGGCGAGGATCCCCGACATGTTGGCGATGGTCTGCTCCAGCGGCAGGTCCTTGCCCGGCACATAGGTGCGGGTCTGGGAGGCGGTGTCGAGCATCAGCAGGGCCTGGGCATCGGCGTCGAGGTTGTCCACTTCCTCGATGACGAACTCGGGCCCGGTCTGCACCACTTTCTTGACCGTGCAACGGTCGATGGAACGCAGGATGCCCTGGCGGTCCTTGGCGCTGATATCCGCCGGCAGCTCGACCTGGATCTTGAAGATCTGGTTGTAGCGGTTTTCCGGGTCGACGATGTTGTTCTGCGACAGGCGGATATTGTCGGTGGGGATGTTGCGCGTCTCGCAGTACAGCTTCACGAAGTACGCGGCGCACAGGGCCGATGAGGCCAGGAAGTAGTCGAAGGGGCCCGGTGCCGAGCCATCGCCCTTGTAGCGGATAGGTTGATCGGCCACCACGGTGAAGTCATCGAACTTGGCTTCAAGTCGAAGGTTGTCGAGAAAGTTAACCTTGATTTCCATGGGGGATCACCAGCATCACGAGCAAAAAATTGGCCGGTATTATCCGGCTTTTGCGCGGGAAGTCTCGTGCTTTTCGGCGCTGGCCGCCGACTGGTGCCGGGCGCCGTCTCGGCCGCTTGCCGCGAGCACCGGGGTTGATCGGGGCCCGCCAAGGCCAAGCGGACCGGGCGCACCCAGTCCGCCCGCCGCATCAGCTTTGGCAGAAGCGGATCCGATTGCCGAACGGATCGTAGACTTCCAGCACCTGGCCCCAGCCCTGCTGGACAATATCCGGCCGCCCATAGCCGTAGCGCTTGCCCTGCAACTCGTCCCGTAACAACTCAATATTGTGCATCGGTACGAAGATCGTCGAACCCGGGCTGGCATCGCCGTGGTGCTCCGACAGATGCAACTGCAGACCACCGCGGCTGATGCCCAGGTACAAGGGCAGATCGGCCTCGAAGCGATGCTCGAACTCGACGGCAAAACCGAGGAAATCCAGGTAGAACTCCCGGGCCTTGGCTTCGTCGAACATCCGCAGGATCGGGATCGGCCGTTCGAAGCTGATGCTCGCTTCGGCGTCTGGCCGGGGCAGCGAGGCCGCTGCGGTGTTCCAGTCCTTGTAGCCCATTTGCCGGGCCACCAGCTCCAGGGCCGTGACATGGGACACCTGCTGGTTGCCGGCGGCCAGCGCGCTGCGCAGGCGCTTGGCCATCTGTTTGGCTTGCTCGATTGAAAACATCATTCCTCCTCGGGTCGAGGGCGCTGGGTGCTCGCATTGCCAAACCTCGACCATCAAGAGAAACGACAGGGTCTGGAACCGACAGCAATGCTTTCACCTTTCCCGAGGGGAGCGAGCGGCGGGCAGCATCGGCCCGCTGCGATCATACACAGGCGCTTTGACCGGCGAAAGATTGTTCCGGCGCCTCTGCAGCGGCGTTTTTCATAGCGCCCATGGGCAGTGCCGCTTGCAGGCCTGCAGCCTCGGGAGCAGCCTCGGCAGGTCAGGATGCCGGGTTCTTCCGGCCGCTAGTCGAGCCTGTTACTGTGCGCGAACTCCAGTTCTGGAACATGCTCCGATGTCCATCGCCGACACGCTCCTGGCCTTTACCTTGGCCGCCACCCTGCTGACCCTGACCCCGGGCCTGGACACCGCCCTGGTGCTGCGCACCGCCACTGTGGAAGGCCGGCAACAGGCGCTGCGCGCCGCCCTCGGGGTCAATGCCGGCTGCCTGATCTGGGGCGCCGCCGTGGCATTTGGCCTGGGCGCGCTGCTTGCGCTTTCGGAACTGGCCTTCAGCCTGCTCAAGTACTGCGGCGCGGCCTACCTCGCCTGGCTGGGCCTGAACATGCTGTTGCGCCCGCGGCGCTCATTCTCTGCCACGGGTACGGGCGACAAGCCCGGAACCCACTGGTTTGTCAAAGGCATGCTGGGCAACGTGCTCAACCCCAAGGTGGGGATTTTCTACGTGTCCTTTCTTCCCCAGTTCATCCCCCAGGGCCAGCCGCTGGTGGCCTGGACCTTTGGCCTGGTGAGCATTCACGTGGTGATCGGCCTGGCCTGGTCACTGCTGCTGATCGGCGCCACCCGGCCCCTGGCCGGGATGCTGCAACGGCAACAGGTGATCCAGTGGATGGACCGCACCACCGGCATGATCTTCGTGCTGTTCGCCGCGCGACTGGCGTTGAGCAAGCGCTGAGGACAAGCCCGGGCCGCCCAGGTTTCAGCGGGCGTTGCGCCGCACATTTCGGAGCCGCTTTAAATGCGTACCGCCTTTGCAATCCTGCTGTTGTTGGCCAGCACCTGAGCCGTGGCTGGCTACGACGTGCACATCACCCGCAAGCCCTTCTGGGCGGATGAGTCCGGGCCGGAAATCACCATTGAACAGTGGCAGGCTTACCTGAGGCTCGACCGCCAAGTCGCCCCGGATGCGACCAACAGCAGCGAGGACTTCCTGGTTGCCCTGCCGGGGCAATCCTTTCCCCTCTGGTACAACCCGCAACTGGGTGAGCTCTATACCAAGAACCCGACGCCGCAAGCCATCCGCAAACTGCAAGCCATTGCACAGGCGCTGGACGCCAGGGTGCAGGGCGATGACGGTGAGTTCTATCCAACGCGCCCCTGATTCCCGCCATTCGCTGACCAACCCTCGCCCTTTCAAGCCTGCGCCAGTACCGCTCCCCGCTCCTCCAGCAACTTCACGAACATGCTCAGGCTCTGGGACACCGTGCCGCGCCGCCAGACCAGCCAGGTCTGGAGGAAACGAAAGCGCGGCGACAACGGCCAGACACTCACCGTGGCGCAACCGGGCATGCTTTCCAGCATGCTGCGGGGCATCAGCGCCAGGCCGGCACCGGCGCTGACGCAGGCCAGCATGCCGTGGTAGGACTCCATTTCATGGATCTTGCCCGGCACGGCCGCGTCCTGGGTGAACCAGCTCTCGAAGTGATGGCGGTAGGAGCAGTTGGCCCGGAAGGCGTAGATGCTTTCGCCATTGACCTCCCGCGCGCGGTTGATGGGGGCGTGCCCCAGGGGGGCGATCAGGACCATTTCTTCTTCGAACACCGGCAGCCCTTCCAGGGCCGGGTGGCGCACCGGGCCGTCGACAAACGCCGCCACCAGGCGCCCCGACAGCACGCCTTCGATCATGGTGCCCGAAGGGCCGGTGGACAGGTCCAGCTCGACCTTGGCGTATTGCTGGTTGTAGGCCGCCAACAGGGCCGGAATGCGCACCGCCGCGGTGCTTTCCAGGGAGCCCAGGGCAAAGGGCCCCTGGGGTTCTTCGCCGGCCACGGTCAGCCGCGCCTCGGCCACCAGGTCGAGAATCCGCCGCGCGTAGTCGAGGAAGTTCCAGCCGGCAGGCGACAGGCGCATGCGGCTCTTCTCGCGGATGAACAACTCCACCCCGAGGTCCTGCTCCAGTTGCTTGATCCGCGTGGTCAGGTTCGACGGCACCCGATGGATCAATTGCGCGGCAGCGCTGATGCTGCCCTGCTCGGCAACGGCCTTGAAGATTTCCAGCTGGACCAGATCCACAGCATTCTCCAAACGTGAATGACTTGCTCAATATTATTCAGTTTTCAGCAAAGAACCAGCCCCGTAACCTGCCGTCAATCCCACCCGTGCAGGACGGTGCCATGACCCTTGTCTCCAGCCACACCCACGCCTTGTCGATCAACCCCGCCACCGGCGAGCAGATCGGTGCCTACCCCTATGAATCCGACGCGGTGCTGGACGCTGCCCTGGGCCGCGCGGCAAGCGGCTTCGGCCAGTGGAAGCGCCAACCTGTCGGCGCCCGCGCCCAGTGGCTCCAGGCGCTGGCCCAGGCCCTGCGGGACAACAGCGAGGCCATGGCGCGGATGATCACCGAGGAAATGGGCAAGCCATTGCCCCAGGCACGGGGCGAGATCGAAAAATGCGCCCAGCTGTGCCTGTGGTACGCCGAGCACGGCCCGGCCATGCTCGCCCCCGAAGCGACCCTGGTGGAGAACGACAAGGCGCGCATCGAATACCGCCCCCTGGGGCCGATCCTCGCGGTCATGCCGTGGAACTTCCCCATCTGGCAGGTGCTGCGCGGCGCAGTGCCGGCGCTGCTGGCCGGCAACACCTATGTGCTCAAGCACGCGCCGAATGTCATGGGCAGCGCCTACCTGCTGCTGGAGGCATTCAAGCGCGCCGGCTTCCCTGAGGGCGTGTTCGAGCTGATCAACGTCACCCCGGACGGCGTGTCCCGGGCCATCGTCGACCGCCGTATCGCCGCCGTGACCCTGACCGGCAGCGTGCGCGCCGGCATGGCCATCGGCGCCCAGGCCGGCGCGGCGCTGAAAAAGTGCGTGCTGGAACTGGGGGGCTCCGATCCCTTTATCGTCCTCAACGATGCCGATCTGGATGAGGCGGTCAAAGCCGCGGTCATTGGCCGCTACCAGAACACTGGCCAGGTCTGCGCCGCCGCCAAGCGCCTGATCATCGAGCAAGGCGTGGTGGAGGCCTTCACCCGCCAGTTCGTCGAAGCCACCCGCGCCCTGGTGATGGGCGACCCACTGGCAGGCGACACCTACATCGGCCCCATGGCCCGCTTCGACCTGCGTGACGAGCTCGACCAACAGGTCCAGGCCACCCTGGCCGAGGGGGCAACCCTGCTGCTGGGCGGGCACAAGGCCTCAGGCACCGGCAACTACTACCCACCCACGGTGCTGGCCGACGTCACCGACCAGATGACCTCGTTCAAGCAGGAACTGTTCGGCCCGGTGGCCTCGATCATCACTGCCCGGGATGCCCGTCACGCCCTGGAACTGGCCAACGACAGCGAGTTCGGCCTGACCGCAACCGTCTACACCCGGGACCTGGAACTGGCCCGGTACTTCACCGACGAGCTGGAAACCGGCGGCGTGTTCATCAACGGCTACAGCGCCAGCGACCCGCGGGTGACCTTTGGCGGGGTGAAGAAAAGCGGCTTTGGTCGCGAGCTGTCGCACTTTGGCGTGCGTGAGTTCTGCAACGCCCAGACGGTGTGGCTGGATCGGCGCTGATGCAATGATCCGCCTGGGCCGCTGAGTGCAGGGACAGGCAAACCGACCGGATACAGCTTTCAAGGTTCTGTGCGATCAAGGGGGGTGAAGGCGCTTGCTCTCCCTCGGGCGGTCGGTGCTCCGGGGCGCAACGCTCGTTAGCCCGGCGTGCGGGGTTTGCGGTCAAGGCTGGGCGGGCTAGCCATTGGCGCCGCTACGCCCCCCAGCGGGCGCAAGCGCCCTCGCCACGCTGGGTGTTGGCGCTTGCGTGATGGCCAAGCACTGGATGCCGGCCCGTTGCGGCCAGGCACCTGGGCAGGCGTGGAGGGTCAGACGGTGTCCAGCACGAAGTACAGCAGCACCGCCGCGATCATCACCAGCCCTTCATGGTGATGGGCCAGGCCATACCCCGCCAGGCAGACCAGCACGATACTGATAACCGCCAGGAGCGAAGCACACACCTGCATCCTGAACATGAAGCGCGCCGGCGGCTGCGGGCACCAATCGGCCCCGGTCGGATCAGGCATCAACGGGCTGTGGGTGGTTTGCCCGAGTACATAATCGACAATCTGCGCCTGGTTCGGCCGTTGCAGGGCCTTGCCGTGGTTACCGTTGAACCAGCGGGTCTGTGTGCTGTAGGGATTGCCCTCCAGGTCATCGAAACCGTCGACGCCGCCCGTCCCCACATCGCTGAAACCGATCCGCTGCAAGCCTCGGCACAAGCCACCCACCGGCCAATCCTCGGAGCTGCACTGGTTGACCAGCGTGGCGACCCGATCGGGGAGCATCGCTTGCCAGGCAAACTCCCGCGGCAGCACGCAGCCGGCCAGGTACACCCGTTCAAATTTCAGGGACGACACTTGCAGCAGGCTGGTGCCGAGGATGTAGGTGCCATTGCTGTGGCCAATGAAATGGAACTGCACATCGGGGTTGCGCGCCATGTGATAGCTGTAGCGATCGAGGAACCAGGGCAGGTTGCTGCGCCGTACCCAGGGCAAGGCGAACTTGATCGCCGAGAACCAGCCGTAGGTGGAACGGTCGACGAGCACCGGCGGCTCCATGAAAGCCCCATCCGCCCCCTCGATGTTTTCCAGCTGCCGTCTGTTGATCTCCTGGTCCTTGCAGCGCTGCTCTATGGCCTCGGTCAGGTCGGTGACCCAGCCTGAATTGCCATCGCGAATGCCATGCAGCACGAACACCACCAGCCTGGGCCCGCTGACCTCCAGCGTCCGCGCTTGCTCGGGGTTGCGCGCCTGCGGATCGGGGTTCTGGAACACCTGCAATATCTGGGTAAACCCCTCAGCCGCTGGAGGCGCGTGCGGATCGAAGAGGTTGTTGTGGTCGGCCCCCTTGATGGTGACCGTGTAGGAGTTGGCAAACGCCTCGGTATCACGCACATCTTCACGGGCGACCACACCATCGATATCCCCCAGAAACTGCACGACAAAAGGCCGATGCTCCTGCCCCCGATGATGAAAGTGGCGCATCCAGGCCAAACGCAGGTCGGTGACGAAAAACGAGCCTTTCTCCAACTCCATGAGCCAGCCCAGGGCAAAACTGAACGGCGGCGTGAGAAACAGCCACTGCAGGGTCACCAGCTTCATCAGCGCCAGGCCCAAGGCCCAGGAAGCGCTGGCGTAGGGCCGGTAGCCCCGATTGAGGGAAGCGAACAACAGCACCGCCTCGACCTTGTCCCACCACTCGAGCCGCTGCGAATGATCGGCGTAGGCGCCTGCCGCCACCAGGTAAGCGTCGCGCACGACCATGCCGCCAGCACTGTGCCCCACCAGGATGATGCGCCTGCGGTCCTTGGCCAGGTGGTTGATCTTCGCGATCAGCGCCAGGGAGAGGTCGCGCACCCGGGCTCCGCGAAAGAGATTCTGCGGGCTGCGGGTATCGTGAAAATGCCAGTCACCGGCGAACCCCTGCTTACGCAGCCGCGCCTCGAGCCGCTTCCAGGCCCCGTCGAAATGGCCAAGGCCACCGACCACGATGATCAACGGTTGTTCGCCCATGGAGCACCTCCTTGTGGGTTGCCTGGCGATGCCCCGCAGCGATGCTGGCGTCGCGCCACATTAGGTATAGGTACTTTTGCGCAAACCGTGACTCGGCCAGCGTTTTTTTTCCGTTGAGCGCCGCCGCTGTCTCTCGGCGCCGGGCCCTTGAGGCGTTTTCTCGGCTCGGGCTGGAAGCCGGATTACATCGAGCGAGAAATATGCCGGGTATTTGCGCTCCCGATATGGCTGATTTTCAGAATTTTCCTGCATTAACCGAGGGAGTGACCTCCCTATGATGTCATTTTAGAAATAACGCTAGAGGTCCCGCATGCACTTACCCGCCCAGAAGTTCATTGTTCGTCTTCCGGATGATCTTCACGCACAAGTCAAGAGCATTGCCAAAGTACAGAACCGCAGCATGAACAATGAAATCGTCAACCGCCTGGAAAAGTCCCTGGCCGACGACACGGCTTATGAACTGTCTGAAAAGCTCCTGACGCTGCTGCTGAAGAAAGTCGAGTCACTGGAAAAGCAGATCGAATGCCTGCAACCGGAAAGCCAGGAGACTGGCCAGTAACCTGGCCTTTGCGGCGCCGGCCGGCACTGCACCCGGCCTTTGGCGGCGGCCGCCCCAACTGGCCCTTGAACTACCTTTACCCCTTCACCACAGCTTGTATGATGGCGCCTGTTTCAAGCGCACCCCGACGCCTGCCAGCTGCCATCATGCACCGGCCTGACACCCTCAGGACGTCCCAGTTGCTCCCCGATTCACGCGCAGGTTGCCCACCGCCAGCCGTGCCAGGCCATCGCCTGCGCACAGGGTGGCCCTCAAGGAATGTTCATGAACCGGATTGACCAGACTTCCCGCCTGGAAGCCTGCACCACAGGATTGACCTTCAACCGCCTGACCCTGGGCCTGCTGCTGGCCGGCAGCGCCTCGGTGGCCCAGGCCACGGGCACCGAACTGCCGACCCAGACCGTGACCGGGCAAGCGCACCAGGACTATCAGGCGGAAACTGCATCGGTGGCCGGCTTCGAGGAAGCACCGCTGCTCGACACCCCGGCCTCCATCAGCGTGTTCAATGAAGCCCTGATCAAGGACCAGCAGGCGCGCCTGCTCAGCGAGGTGCTGAGCAATGATGCGTCGGTGGGCCAGAGCTATGCACCGGTGGGCTACTACGAGAATTTCATGGTCCGCGGCTTTGCGCTGAACGCCGCCAACAGCTACCGGATCAATGGCCGCAGCATTGCCGGGGAACAGAACGTCGGCCTGGCAAACAAGCAAAGGGTGGAAGTGCTCAAGGGCCTGTCCGGCCTGGAAAGCGGCATCGGCGAACCCGGCGGGTTGATCAACTACCTGACCAAGCGCCCCACCGATGTGCGCTCAGTCACGGTGTCCACCGACGACCGTGGCAGCGGTTATGTGGCTACCGATGTCGGCGGCTGGTTCGGCAGCGAGCAGCAGTTCGGCCTGCGGGCCAACCTGGCCCATGAAGACCTGCACTCCTACGTGGAGCACACCAATGGCCAGCGGGATTTCGCCTCCCTGGCCTTTGACTGGAACATCAGCCCCGACGCCCTGCTGCAACTGGACCTGGAATACCAGACCAAGGAACAACGCTCGGCGCCGGGTTACCAGTTGCTGGGCGGCAGCGCCCTGCCCCATCACGCCTCGCCGAAAAAACTCCTCGGCCACCAGAGCGGCAGCAAGCCGGTGAGCAGCGAGGCCCTGAATTTCAACGGCAACTTCGAGTACCGCTTCAGTGATGACTGGAAGGGCAATGTCAGTGCATCACGTAGTCGGGTGGTGATTGATGATTACAGCTCGTTTGCGTGGGGTTGCTATGGCTGCGGTGTTCCCGGCCCGGAAAACACCTTCGGCCCCGATGGGACCTATGACATCTACGACTTCCGCAGCCCCGACGATACCCGGCGCAATGACGAGGTCCAGGCAGTGCTCAGCGGGCGTTTCGACACCGGTCGCCTCGGCCATGAACTGAGTGTCGGGACCAGTGCATTCCGGCGGGTGGTGGACAAGCGCGAGTCGATCAACGAGTGGATCGGCACCGGCAATATCAACAGCGAACCCGAGAACCATCCGCGCTACGATGGCTCGCTCAAAGACTCCCACCGACGCCTGGACAGTCGCCAGTACGGGCTGTTCTTCAATGATCGGATCCGTTTCAACGAGCAGTGGCAGACCGTGCTTGGCGGGCGCGAAGTGCGTCTCGATGAAGAGAGCTTCGACCAGAATAGCAATAGCGCCCGCCATACCCAGCGCTATGTGTTTCTGCCTCAAGCGGCACTGATCTATAAACCCCTGGCCAACCTTGCGCTGTATACCCGCTATAGCAAGGGCCTGGCCCTGGGTGGTGAGGCGCCGTGGTTCGCCACCAACAAGAGTGAAATTCTCGAACCAAGTACTTCGCGCCAGATCGAGGCCGGCCTCAAGTACGACTGGCAACGCATGAGTTTCGCTGCCGCGCTGTTCCAGATGCGCCAGGCCAACCAATACTCGCGCCCCAATGCCGACGGCGCGCTCACCTACATGCAGCAAGGCCAGCAGAAAAACACCGGCCTGGAAATCTCGGCCAACGGCTGGGCCAGCGAGCGCCTGCAGATCGCCGCCAGCGTCGCGGCGATCCGCTCGCGGGTCAGCGGCACCGACACCCCGGCCTACGAAGGCCACCAGGCCCTCAACGTGCCCAAGCTGCGCGCCAGCCTGCAGGGCGACTACGCCCTGCCCTGGCTCGATGGCCTGGCGCTGCTGGGAGGCGTGCAATACAGCGCCAGCAAATACGCCGACCGGGTGGGCAATGTCGAGGCCGGCAGCTACGCGGTGTTCAATATAGGCAGCCGCTACAGCACGCGCATCGATGGCTACGACACAGTGCTGCGCCTGACCGTGGACAACCTGTTCGACAAGCGCTACTGGCGCGACGTGGGCGAATACCTGGGGGACGACTACCTGTTCCAGGGCCCGCCGCTGACCGCACGCTTGAGTGCATCGATCAACTTCTGACCGCCGCTCAGCGCTTCACGCAACCGCGTCATTGGGCCGGTTGCTTGCTCGCGGTCGGCTTGGTGGCCGTGGCGCCATCGGGCAAGCCCGGGTGGCGCTGCTGCATGAACGCCTGCAAACACATGGCCTGATCCCTGGCACGCGGAAACCACACCACCCGCGCCTTGTTGCCTGACCTCAAGGCCCCCACTGCCTTGCTGCCACGAAAACCCGAGCCACTCGCGGTCACTCAGCGGCCTCCCTTCAGCCAGCACCGGCAACCTGGCTCCCCAGGCTTCGGCCCCTTCGGCGCCGGGTGATCAACTCTGCCGATCGATATCGCGCCGCAGCACCACCGCGGTGGTGATGTCTTCGACGGTTTCGTGGCTCGCGACCCGGTCTCTCACCCGATTCAGGTCATCGATGGTCCGCGATTCCACCTCGATGACCAGATCGAGCTGGCCACTGACGGAAGAGACGCGTCGCACCTGGGAGTTCTGCGCCAGCAGGTCCAGCAGGCTGATTGCGGGCGTACGTTTGAGGCTCACCAGCAAGATGGCCCGAATCACATTGGCATCGATCTCGCCGATATCCGCGCGGTAGCCACGGATCACCCCGCTGCGTTCAAGGTTGATCACCCGCTCGCTGGTCGCGCTCCTGGAAAGGCCGATCCTCGCCGCCAAGGTCTTCAGTGCAACTCGCGCCTCTTTCGACAGTATTTCGAGTATTTCGCGATCTTTCGCGTCCAGGTCGCGCATCAGCACCCCTCCATTCTGCTACCGAAATTATGCCGGTCGATTCCGACCATATGCCGGCCAAAGCCGACCCCATACCTACTGTCTTCGAGGATTCCCCATGCCAAGCTAACTGAAATATCGCTCGGAAAATAATAACGATGACAAATCTTTCCCACCCCGCGCCCTCGTTCTCGACAGCAGATGCCGAAAAGCTGGGTGAGCAGCTGTTCAACGTGATCGGCAGCGCCACGCCGCTGGATGGCGAGCGCGACCGCAACTACCGATTGACCACCGGAACCGCGGCCGAGTGGATTCTCAAAGTCGTCAACGCCTCCGAGCCACGGATCGAAAGCGAGTTCCAGGCGGCCATTCTCAGCCACCTGGCGAACCACACTCCCGAGCTGACCGTGCCCTTTCTCAAGAAGAGCCTGGCGGGCGATTTTCTCGCCTCTGCGGTTGCGCCCACTGGCGAAACCCATGCGGTGCGGCTGGTCAGCTGGTTGCCCGGCACGCCGCTGGCCGAGGTCGATCGCAGCGTCGAATTGATGCGCAACCTGGGCCGGTCGTTCGGTGAGATCGACCGGGCGCTGCAGGGCTTCATGCACCCGGGGGCGGTACGGGATCTGGACTGGGACCTGCGTCACGCCGGGCGTTCGCGCTCGCGCCTGCACTTCATCAAGGACCCGGACAGAAGGGCCATTCTGCTGCGCTTCATCGAGGCTTTCGAACTCAACGTGCAGCCGCGGCTTTCCCGCCTGCGCGCGCAGATCATTCACAACGACGGCAATGACTGGAACATCCTCGTCGACGCCCAGGACCACCAGCAAGTCTCGGGCATCATCGATTTCGGCGATGCGCTGCACACGATCCTGATTGCCGAAGTCGCCATCACCTGCGCCTACTCCATCCTCGACATGGACGACCCGATTGGCGCCGCTGCCGCCCTGGCGGCCGGCTTCCACGAGCAATACCCGCTGCACCCCGAAGAGCTGGACGTGCTGTTCAACCTCATCGCCATGCGCCTGGTCACCAGCGTGACCTTGTCCGCATCGCGACATGCACAGACCCAGGACAACCCCTACCTGGCCATCAGCGAAGCCCCGGCCTGGCGCCTCCTGGAAAAGATGGACCGCATGAGCCCGCGACTGGCGACGGCGATCCTGCGCAAGGCCTGCGGCTTCGATGCGATCGAAGGCGCGGGGGCGATCCGAAGCTGGGTGGCCGAGCACCGCCAGTCCTTCGCGGACATCGTGCGGCCCGGCGCGGCGACCCTGAACAAGATGATCGCGCCGTTCGGCGATGCCGCCCATGTGATGACGGTCGCCTCGGCCGAGCAGCGCCCAGCGCAAGCGACGGCATGGTGGAAGGCGTTTTCAAGGGAACACCACGTAAAGCTCGGCGTCGGCCCCTGGGGCGAGGTCAGGACCATCTACACCGACAGCGCATTCGAATCGCGTTTTATCACCGGGCAGCGGCGGGTCCTGCACGTTGGTATCGACTTGATCATGCCCGCCGCAACGCCGCTGTATACCCCGGTGGCCGGTGTGGTGCGCAGCGTCGAGGTCGAGCACGAGCCCCTGGGCTATGGCGGCCTGATCATGCTTGAGCATGCACCTGAAGGTTGCCCGCCATTCCTGACCCTGTGGGGCCACATGGCTCAGGAAGCGCTGACGCGCCTCAAGCCTGGCGACCATCTGGAGGCTGGCGCACTGGTCGGCTACATGGGAAACGATCAGGAAAATGGTGGATGGATTCCGCATTTGCATTTGCAGATGTCCACCGACACCGGGTTGCAGGCCAGCGAGTTTATCGGCGTCGGTGAACAGGCCTATCTGCAGGTCTGGGCCGACCTGTTCCCCGACGCCTCCGCCCTCGCGGGCATTCCCCCGGAAACCTACAGCCAGGAGGGGCGCAGCAAGGCAGAGATCGTGGCAAAACGCAAAGAACTGCTGCTGCCGAACCTGTCGATTTCCTATTCGGACCCGATCAAGTTCGTGCGCGGTGATGGGGTGTGGTTGATCGACAATTTTGGCAGGGCCTACCTGGACTGCTTCAACAACGTCTGCCACCTCGGGCACTGCCACCCCGATGTGGTGGAGGCCCTTGCACGCCAGGCCGCGCGCCTGAATACCAACACCCGTTACCTGCACGACCACCTCGTGGAGTACGCCGAGCGGCTCACCGCGACCTTGCCCCAAGGCCTGGCGGTGGCCTCCTTCGGCTGCTCCGGCAGCGAAGCCAATAGCCTCATGCTGCGCATGGCGCGCAATCACACCGGGCGCGACGATGCCATCGTGCTGGATTGGGCCTACCACGGCACCACTCAGGAACTGATCGACCTCAGCCCCTACAAGTACAAGCGCAAGGCCGGCAAAGGCCGCGCCGCGCACGTGTTCGAAGCCAGCGTTCCGGATGCCTACCGAGCCCCTGAAGACTGGCCGTTCGAGGAGCTGGGCAAGCGCTACGCCGAAAGCGTCGCGCAGCAGATTGATGACATGCGCAAGCAGGGCCGATCCCCGGCGTTCTTTTTGGCCGAGTCGATTCCCAGCGTCGCCGGGCAACTGTTCTTCCCGGAAAACTACCTGCAAGAAGTCTATGCCCTGGTGCGTGCAGAGGGCGGACTGTGCCTGGCCGACGAGGTCCAGGTCGGCTTTGGTCGCGTCGGCAGCCACTGGTGGGCGTTCGAAACCCAGGGCGTGGTGCCCGATGCGGTGTCCATGGGCAAGCCCATTGGCAATGGCCACCCCCTGTCCGCGGTGGTGACCACCCGGGAGATCGCCGACAGCTTCAACAACGGCATGGAGTACTTCAACACCTTTGCCGGCAGCCCGGTTTCATGCGCTGTTGGCCTGTCGGTACTGGAGGTGATCGAGCGCGACAAGCTGAAGCTCAATGCCCTGACCATAGGCAACTACCTGCTCGAAGGCTTGCGCAAACTGCAGCAGCGATACGATGCAATCGGTGATGTGCGGGGGCTTGGGCTGTTCCTTGGGGTCGAGCTTGTGACCGATCGCCAAACGAAAATCCCAGCCACAGGCCTGGCCAAAAAAGTCGCCGACGGGGCCCGGGAGCGAGGCATTCTGATCGGCACAGAAGGCCCCCATGACAATGTGCTGAAAATGCGTCCGTCGATGATTTTCAGTCAAGCCAACGCGGACTTTTTACTGGAGGTGCTGGACGAGAGCTTCCAGGCCGCCCTGGCATAGATCGCCGCTGACAGGGCAGGCAAGCACAGGCTGGGGAAGCGCCTGGTGCCCCGCCGTCGGCGCTGCACAACCGCTCGAAGCCCCGTGCTTTGAGCGGGTACCGAGACCTACCGGACAGAGTGCCGGCCAACTCCGGCAATCTGCCAGGCTGGCTGTCACATTGCCTGGTGCTTTCCCAAAATGCCTGTGCAAGACTTTTCCTGACGGCTGGGTGAATAGCCCAAGAAACCAAATAATAATATGTCTAAGGTGCTATCGAATGTTCACTAAAAAGCTCAAGGGCCTGGTGGTTGCCTGCGCCGTAACCGCCGCGACGTTCCTCTCCTGCACCGCTGTCCACGCCGATGAACTGCAGTCGATCGAGCAATCCAAAGAGATCCGTATTGCCATGAGCGGCCAATACGCGCCCTTCAGCTTCGCCAACGAACAGAACCAGATTGTCGGCTTCGACGCGTCCATCAGCGAAGCCATTGCGCAGCAGATGGGGGTCAAGGTGACGATCATCACCACCCCGTTCGACGGCATCATTGCCGGCCTTCTGGCGAAGAAATACGACGCCATCATCGCCTCCATGTCCATTACCCCGGAGCGCCAGAAGGCCGTGGACTTCGTGGGCCCCTATTACCACGCCGGCCGGACGATCGTGGTGAAGGACAGCTCTGCGATCAAAAGCTTTGCTGACCTGAAGGATGTGTCGGTCGGGGTGACGCTCGGCGATATCCACGACAAATGGGCCCGGGCCCGGGGCAACCTGAAGGTCAGAAGCTACAAGGGCCTTCCCGAAATGCTCGTGGACCTGGACGCCGGACGCCTCGATGCACTGGTGATGGACAGCATTCCGGTGATGGTCGCGGTCAAGGAGACGGGACAGCAGGTCCGCCTCATCAGCACCCCTGAAGACCAGGGAGGCACCGAAGGCCTGGGCATAGCCCTGCGCAAGAACAACCCTGAACTCAAGGCGGCGATGCAGAAGGCATTGGACACCATCCTCGCCGATGGCACCTACGAAAAGATCTCGATGCAGTGGATTGGCCGCGACATCCGCTGATTGATCCCGAGTACGGCTCGACCTGGCGTCGGGCCAAGCCATCTGACTGTTCTGGGTGCCCCTATGGATCTGACACTGATACAGCGCATATTGCCGTTTTTCCTGGAGGCGGCCTGGATTACCCTGCAGATCAGCGTACTGGCACTGCTCCTGGGCTTGCTGGTCTCGATCGTGCTGGTGGCCGGACGCCTGTCCAGCGTCTTCATCTTCAGGGGCCTGGCCAGGCTCTACATCAGCGTGTTTCGCGGCACGCCCTGTTTGGTCCAGCTGTTCATCCTCTACTTCGGCGGCCCACAGATCGGGCTGGAACTGGAACCCTTCGCTGCCGGGGTGATTGGCCTGGGCCTCAACATCGCGGCCTACATGGCGGAGTCCATTCGAGGCGCCATCAGCAACGTCGACCCGGGCCAGGAAGAGGCGGCGCGTTCCATCGGCTTCGGCCGCCGGCAAACCCTGTGGTTCATCACCCTGCCACAAGCGGCCAAGTTGATGATCAGACCGCTGGGGGTCAACGCGGTCGCGCTGATCAAGGGTTCGGCCCTGGTCTCGACCATTTCTGTGGTTGAACTCTCCTACACCGCGCAGCGCTTTATCAGTTCAACCTACAAGCCTTTCGAGATCTTCGCGGTATCGGCCCTGCTCTACATGGTGATGGTCTATTCGGTCAGGTTCTTGATTGACTACCTCGATAATCGCTTCGCGGCACGGTGAGCGTATTCCCATGCACAGCCTGGACTTCAATATCGTCGCGCCCTACTACGAACTGCTCATGACCGGTCTCTGGTGGACCCTGGTGATGTTCTTCAGCGCCAGCGTCTTGAGCTTGATCGCCGGAATAGCCTTTACCCTGATCCTGCTCTATGCGCCCAGGATAGTGGCGCTGCCGATCCGCTTCATCACCTGGCTGTTGATGGGAACGCCCCTGCTGCTGCAGCTGTACGTGATTTATTACGGCCTGGTGCAAGTGGGGATAGATATTCCTGCCCTTGGCGCGGGCATCATCGGCCTCAGCCTGCATTTCGCCGTCTACAACGCCGACGTGATTCGCGCCGGCGTGCTGGCGGTAGACCCAGGGCAGATTGAAGGCGCGCGCTCCATCGGCCTCAGCCGTGGCCAGACCCAGCGCTACATCATCGTGCCGCAAGCCCTGCGCAGCACCCTTGCGCCGCTGGGCAACAACCTGATTGTGCTGCTCAAGGACACCTCCCTGGTGTCCATCATTGGGATTGCCGAGTTGGTCTACAGCGCACAACTGGCGGTGAGCGACACCTACAGCCCCTTTGAGTTTTATCTGACTGTTGCGGTTATTTACTATGCAGCCAATCTTCTGCTCGAGGGCGGCCTGCACCTTCTTGAAAAAAAGGTAGAGAGGTCACGATGACCAGCGAAAAGTTCATGGTTGAGGTAAAGGGTGCCCGCAAGGCCTACGGAGCCCTGGAAGTACTCAAGGGCATCGACCTCTCGGTCTCTCGCGGACAAATCATCGCCATCATCGGCCCCAGCGGATCGGGCAAGAGCACGCTCCTGCGCTCGATCAATCACCTGGAAGTGCTCAACGATGGCGAAATCTGGCTGGACGGTGACCAGGTCAATCGCCCCTTGAAAGGCCGCGCGTTCGAACAGCACATCAATGCCGTGCGCCAGCAGATGGGCATGGTGTTCCAGCACTTCAACCTGTTCCCGCATTTGACCGTGCAGGAAAACATCGCCATTGGCCCGATAAAACTCAAGGGGCTGAGCAAAAAGGCCGCCCGTGAACTGGCACTGGAATACCTGCTGAAAGTGGGCCTGGAGCACAAGGCCGACGAATACCCTTCGCGCCTGTCGGGCGGACAGAAACAACGCGTGGCGATTGCCCGGGCGCTGGCGATGCAGCCCAAGGTCATGCTGTTCGACGAGGCCACCTCGGCCCTTGACCCGGAGCTGGTGGAAGAGGTCAACCTGGTGATGAAGCAACTGGCGGCGGAGCACATGACCATGCTGATCGTCACCCACGAAATGCGCTTTGCCGGCGAAGTGGCCGACCGCATTGTGTTTATGGATGGCGGGGTTGTGGTGGAGCAAGGACTGCCCCAGGAGATCCTGCAACAGCCGGTTCAGGAGCGAACCCGATCGTTCCTGAAAAAGCATTTGCACGATAGGTAGGGGGCGTTTTCGAATCTCTTCTCGGCACCCAGTGGGTAACCTTCAGCTACTCGCTTGGTGCATCTGCTGATCGAGATTGATGCTGCAAAATCGTGGTGGGCTGGCGGCTCCAGGTGACAGGAAACACCCAGACCGTGATGCACTTCATCGCTGCCATCCTGCTGGTCGGCAGCGGGCTGGAATTGATGGCCAAGCACGTACGCAAGGCGACGCCAAACTGCCTAACGCCCGTAGGAGCCGGCTTGCCGGCGAAGGCGCCCTCAAGAAACAACGCCAATGGTCCAACCAGCTATCGGACTATAGGCTCTTGCGCACCAGTCCGGCCGGCTCTCTGCTGCTGAACGAGCGCCAGAATGATCAATACCAGGCACTCATATCGAGGGGCATCTGCGAGCGCCCCTTTCACTACGCGCACAACACGGCCGCTGAGCACTTGAATCAGTCCAGCTAGATGGTCGGTTACATAGTCGGTTACTTGATCGGTTCCTGAGTCGCTTTGGCTGCCATGTACCGGCGATGTTCAACAGTCCAACCACCAGTTCAACAGCGTCTCGTCCTCATCGTCATCGAGATTTTTATAGACGTTGGCGTAGTACCACTGGATCCCGGTTTTTTCGCGAAAACCATCGAAGAGCGCATTGATGCGCTGCATGCCATTGCTTGCAGGCACGGCAAACGACAGAGTCCCCCCGAACAGCCCATCCAGGGTGCCCGTCAACTCGGCCATGACCTGGTGTTCCAGCGCTATTACATCGGCCGGCTCAATAAAATCGGCGTAGATCTGAATGCAGAAATTGCCCCCGCGCTTCAACACCTGCGCAGGCGCGTTCGCATCGCGGATGCACACCACATCGCCCCGCGCCAGGTTCTGCGCCAAACCTGGTGAAGAGAGCAACTCATAAGTGTCCGGCCCCACCTGGCGTGCCGGCAGTTCCTCACGAACGGCGCCCCCGTCATCGGCCATGTACACCTGAATCAATACCGGTGATTGCTGATCGTCCATCGAGTCTCCACTGCCCTCCCATTCACGACAAAAACTATCTGGCCGAACCGCCCCCTCCAGGGGACAACACTCTCCCCCACTCAAGGCTGCGGCTCAAACCATCCACTGCTTTTATTCCACTCAAACCCCGGCAGCTTGCAGTCCCTGAAACCGATGCGCAGCTCATCTCCCTGCGCCTGCAACTGCAGAGTATCCACCCCCAGATTGCGACAGCCCGGCGCCGCCACCGTCAGGGTCTGCAACGGCTTGCCAGTGGCCTTATCCATCACCTCGATGGCGGTGATCCTTTGATCACTGCCCGGCATCGGCACCTGGAAATACCAGCGTTTGGTGGAAGCACTCTGCAACAGCCGGGTGACCGGCTGCGGCCACGAGCGATCCGAATCCACCAGGCCCACCAGCTTCAGCGCAATGGGCAAGGTCTTGCCCGTGCGATAACTGGTCCAGGTGCCACGCACCTGCTCCTGCTGACGGTAGTTCATCAAGTCATTGAACTGCAGACGCGCCACCGGCACACCCTGCTCGTCCAGCTCATCCATGGCCAGCGTCTTGTTGCTGTAGCTGAAGGTCGGCTTGAGACGGATCGGCGTGCGATAGCGCTGATAGGCATAGGTACCCTGGTACACCGCATTCTGGCTGCCCAGGGTCAAGACTATCGCCTGCTTGCCCAAGGTCCCCTCGTACACCCCATGGGACGCCTGCGCCGGCAACAGCCACAACGCCAACACCAGCACCGCCAACCCCCGAGCAACATCAAACCCGCGCATCAGAAACGCTCCTCGCCCGACGACAGAAACTGCAACCGATCAGGGCTGATGACCCGGTAATAATCCCAACGCCGAGTGCGCTGGTCGTAATTGATGAAGTCCTGCTTGCTGAACTCCACCTGGCCACTGGGGGAAAAGCGCAACGTACCGTCCACCGCGAACTGCTCCAACTGCGCATGGCGCAGATACTCCCGGCCTTCACGGTTGTACAGATAATACTGAGTGGGCGAGCACCACAGCCGGCCATCCTCCTCGGCCACGCGATAGCTCTGGGCCTGAAAATCGATCCGTGCCTCATCCTGAAAATGCCCGAAGGTCAGGGTCTTGGTCCCCACCGAAGATAGGCACCACTGCCCACTGATCTCCTGCACTCGCCGGCCGGTAACCCGACTCATCACCCGGATACTGTCCACCCGCGCCACCTCCTCCCCGGCCTTGCGCGTGGCATGCACACTGAAATAGAAATCCCGATCGAATACCGGCTGCAACAACTCCCCGTCAAACGCCTCCCGCTGACTGCCACCAAAGCGCGTCACCCGCTGCAACTGCAACGGCTGCTGCGTGCCCGTGCGCAAATCCACCAGATTGCCCTGCAACGCCTCCGCGCCCTCGGCGAACGGCTGCAACGACACCGCTGCCGCAGGCAGGGTTGGGTTGTCCATGATGTTGATCAAGAGCGCGGAGCCGGGATGGAAAGGGGTGGATTCCAAGGCCATGGGCAGGCGCTCGGAGTCGGAGAACCAATAGCCGGACATACCGCCGCCGTATTGGGAATCGTAGGTCAGGGCCAGTTCAACCGGGGTGTCGCCGAGGGTGCCGCGGTAGGTGGTGGTGGGGTTGGCTTGGGCGGTTGGGGTGATGAGCCCGAGGCCGAGTAAGAGCGCTGCGGTCAGGCGGAACAGGAGACGTTGCAGGTGACGCTGTTGGCCAGCCCTTGTTTGTGAACTGCTGCCAATAGGCCGGGTCATGCCTGCGCTCCTTGCGATGGGGAAAAGGGGACGCAGGATAGCAAAATCGATTGAAGGTCAGATGGCTTTGCTGAGACCTAGCCCGATTCTGAAATTGTCCAACAGGCTGTTGGACAATTGCCGTGGGGCCACAATCTGCTGCTGATCACCAAGCTAAAAAGCCCATACAGCCAGTGTCAGGCACAGCGGATATGAACTCTCTGGAGAGTTCAGCCGGTCCGTACTCGCAATAGAGACCGTTCTTACAGAAGCGCCATTGTCCCGAGCCTGCCCTGTCCCTATAGTTTTCTCGTTCGCTGAGTTTTGTCAGCGACAGGGTTTCGCAGCCCAACAGAAAGATTCAAGCAACACAGTCACTGCCAACTCAGGCAAACTTCGCCTGCGTTTCGTTTATGGCAGCTGTGCGTGGGAGACCTTCGGGTCTGCCGGGTTTGTTTCTTTCCTCGGTCTGCGAACCCGCGTACAGCTGCCACCCAGTTGATTCGCAGCAACAGGTGGCGATTTTTCATTTTCTTGGAAGAAACGACACCATGAATACTCAAGATTTATCCGAACGTTTTATCCCCATGACCCCAATCGCCAGCGATGGGCCGGTGCTGTTTGTTGACAGCCAGGCACCATTGATGGATTTGCATGCGTGTGCGAGTGAGCGGTTGGTGACTGCGCTCGACTTTCTGAATCTGATGGCCTGCGCCACGTTGCGAGACGCAAGCGATAAGGATCTTGGTACCGTGACCAACACCGCCAGGTTGTTGATGCAAGATGTACGGGATGTGTTGGCGGTGATTCAGACAAGGGCGTTTAGCAAGTGATTTAGACATCAAGGAAGCCGACCATAAGTCGGCTTTTTAATGCCTCAAACGTTTGTAAAAAAACGCCAGTATTGAAAGACATAGTTCCCCTCCTTACTTGAGTCCATATCCAAACTATCAGCACTTTGCAGCAGGCATATCGGCGCGGGCGTCATGTCCGTGTGCGATCTCATCTTTGAGCAAAGGGAATAGAGCGCAAAGCAGCCGGCAAGCTCCGATCCCTACCCATGACCTGCATTTCTACATGGGTTGCTACAGATAGGCTGTCCGACAGGTTAGACTTGCCGCTTTACCTGCACTCCAAGGAACTCCCGCGTGAACACTGAAAATCATTCCCAGACGGCCGCCTTTCTCTGGTCGATTGCCGACCTGCTGCGTGGTGATTTCAAGCAATCCCAGTACGGCCGCATCATCCTGCCATTTACCCTGCTACGGCGAATGGAGTGCGTGCTCGCACCGACCAAGGATGCTGTGATTCGCGAGTTCTACGCCCAGGAAGGTCGCCCGGACAACGTACGTGAAATGTATATGCAGCGTGCAGCAGGCAGCCTACCGTTCTTCAATGCATCACCTCTAACCCTTGCGGTCTTATCTGACACCCAGATCGCTGACGATCTGATGAGGTATGTACGAGCCTTCAGCAAAGACGCCTACGAAATCTTCGAGCACTTTCACTTCGAGGACTTCGTTCAGCAGTTGGCTAGCGCCAACCTGCTCTATCAAGTGGTGCAACGCTTTGCCACCACCGACCTGAGCCCTGAACGCATTAGCAACTTCGGCATGGGCATCATCTTCGAAGAATTGATTCGCAAGTTTGCTGAAAGCTCCAACGAAACCGCTGGGGAACACTTCACCCCACGGGATATCGTGCACCTCACCACTTCGTTGGTGATAACCGATCAAGACCACAAGCTCGCGCCCAACAAGATCGTCACCATCTACGACCCAACTGCCGGTACAGGTGGTTTTCTATCCGAGGGTGATGAGTACATCCAATCCATCAGCGAAAAAGTCAGCGTGTCGCTGCATGGCCAGGAACTCAACCCCGAGTCTTATGCCATCTGTAAGGCCGACATGCTCATCAAAGGCCAGGGCGTCGATAGCATCAAGCTCGGCAATACTTTGTCCAACGACCAGCTTGCTGACATGCGCTTCGACTTTATGCTCAGCAACCCGCCATTCGGTGTGGAATGGAAGAAGGTGCAAAAGCAGATCACCGACGAGCACAACCACAAAGGCTTCAATGGCCGTTTTGGCCCGGGCCTGCCACGAGTGTCCGACGGTTCACTGCTGTTCCTCCTGCATCTGGTCAGCAAAATGCGTGACCCGCGCGACGGCGGCTCGCGCATCGGCATCATCCTCAACGGCTCGCCGCTGTTTACCGGTGGCGCGGGCTCGGGTGAGTCGGAGATTCGCCGCTACCTGCTGCAAAACGATCTGGTCGAGGCCATCGTCGCGCTACCGACGGACATGTTCTACAACACCGGCATCGCCACCTATGTATGGATACTCAACAACCACAAGGCTGCTGCGCGCCAGAGCAAGGTGCAGTTGATCGACGGCAGCCAGCACTACGCCAAAATGCGCAAATCGCTGGGCAGTAAGCGTCAATACATCACCGAAGAGCAAATCAGCGAGCTGGTGCGCCTGTATGGCAGCTTCGAGCAAACCGCACAGAGCAAGATCTTCCCAATCGACGCCTTCGGCTACCGGCGCATCACCGTCGAGCGCCCGCTACGGCTGAACTTCCAGACCAACGCCGAGCGCGTCGCCAAAGTGCTGGAAGAAAAAGCCATCCAGAAACTCGACAGCGCCGCGCAGCAGCAACTGATGACAGCCCTGCAATCCATGGACGCCAGTCAACTGCACCGCAACCGCGAGCAGTTCAGCAAGCTGCTGAAAAAAACCCTCACCGCGCACGGCATCAGCCTCAGCACGCCAGAGCTAAAAGCACTGCTCAATGCCTTGAGCGAACGCGACCCTGAAGCGGATATCTGCACCACCAAAGGCCAGCCGGAGGCGGACGCCGGGCTGCGTGATAACGAGAACGTACCGCTAGGTGAGTCGGTGTATGACTACTTCCAACGGGAAGTTATTCCTCATGTACCGGATGCCTGGATCGACGAGAGCAAGACTGATGCGCTGGACGGCGAAGTCGGTATCGTCGGCTTCGAGATTCCGTTTAATCGGCACTTCTACGTGTTCCAGCCGCCGCGTCCGTTAGCAGAAATCGACCGCGACCTCAAAGCCTGCACCGATCGCATCAAGCAAATGATTGAGGGGTTGTCGGCATGACAAATTTGTCGGGCGCAAATTTGAACAGCGACGCAGCCGTTGGCTCGCAGGGCGAGGGCTGGGATAGCCCGAGTATTTTTCCGGCATATTCGGCGTATAAAAATTCCGGGATGGAGTGGCTGGGTGAGGTGCCGGTGCATTGGGCTTTAGGCTCCTTGAAACATTTGGCTTGGATACGTAACGGAAGGGATTACAAGGATGTTGAAAGCCCGGGTGGCGAGTACCCTGTTATTGGCTCGGGTGGGCAGTTTGCAAATGCAATTCAGTATCTTTATGACGGCGAGTCCGTACTGCTCGGCCGAAAGGGGACTATAGACAAACCACTGTATATCCATGGCCGATTCTGGACCGTTGATACCATGTTCTATACCGAGGTTTCATCAGGCGCTTCTGCGAAATTCCTTTATTACAATGCACTCACGATACCTTTTGAGTACTACTCGACCAGTACTGCTCTGCCGAGCATGACGCAGGGTGATTTACTAAATCATCCCTGTGCCATTCCTACATTCAAAGAGCAAATCCAAATCGCACGCTTCCTCGACCACGAAACCGCCCGTATCGACGCGCTGATCGAAGAGCAGCAGCGCCTGATCGAACTGCTTAAGGAAAAGCGCCAGTCTGTCATCTCCCATACAGTAACAAAAGGCCTCAACTCCACGGTTCCGATGAAAGACTCTGGCGTGGAGTGGCTAGGCGAGGTGCCGGCGCATTGGGATGTGAAGGCCCTCCGTTACCTGGGCGAATGCCAAAACGGCATCAACATTGGCGGAGAGGCCTTTGGGTCGGGTTCCCCTTTTGTAAGTTATGGCGATGTGTATAAGAACGACGTATTACCTGCTGAAGTTACCGGGCTTGTTCAATCATCACCTGAAGACCAGCAACGTTACTCGATTGAGTATGGGGATGTATTTTTCACTCGGACATCGGAAACAGTTGACGAGATAGGCTTCAGTGCAACCTGCTTTCAAGAGCTTCCGAATGCTGTTTTCGCAGGATTTCTCATTCGATTTAGGCCAATAGGAAAGTCTCTAACACCTGGCTTCTCGAAGTATTACTTCCGCAACCAAGGGCTACGTATTTTCTTCAATAAGGAAATGAATTTAGTTACCAGAGCGTCTTTAAGTCAGGACTTACTGAAGCTGCTGCCAGTAACCCTTCCGCCAGTAGTTGAGCAAATAAAAATTTCTGATTTTTTAGATAGAGTCACTGTGGAGTTCGCTTCTTTGCTGAAGCAAGGAATCAAGGCTATTGATCTGCTAAAAGAACGCCGCTCCGCCCTAATCTCCGCCGCCGTCACCGGCAAAATCGATGTACGCGGTTGGCAGCCACCAACCCCTGCAACATCCCCCGAATTAGCACCAGAGGCCGTGTAATGGCAGACAGCAAGGAAGCGCAGTTTCAACAGGACATCATCGAGGCCCTATCCGCCCAAGGCTGGCTAGTGGGCAGCGCCCGTGGCTACGACCGCCGCACTGCGCTCTATACCGAAGATGTGCTGGGCTACTTCAAGGACGCCTGGCCGGAGCGTTGGGACAAGCTCACCAAGGCCAACCCCAATGCTCCTGAAGATGTACTGATCCAGAAACTGGTGCGCGAGCTGGAGCAGAGCGGCACCTTGGATGTGTTGCGTCATGGCTTCAAGCTGCCTGCGGTAAAAGTGGAGCTGTGTAGCTTCCAGCCCGACCACGGCATGAACCCCGACACCCTCAAGCGCTACCAGTACAATCGCCTGCGGGTGGTGCCAGAGGTGTCTTACTCGCCGCACGCCCGCGAAGCGGGTGGCAGTGGGCAGAGCTACAATCCTCGGCTGGACTTGGTGCTGTTCGTCAACGGCATCCCCACCGCCACGCTGGAACTGAAAAGCGAGTTCAAGCAGTCGGTGGAAAACGCGAAGCGCCAGTACCGCTACGACCGCCCGGTAAAAGACCCGCTAACCCGCAAGCCCGAACCACTGTTGAGCTTCAAGCGTGGCGCGCTAGTGCACTTTGCCGTGGGCCAGAACGAAGTGGCGATGACCACCAAGCTGGCGGGCAAGGACACCTTCTTCCTGCCCTTTAACCTCGGCACTGAGGAAGGCGGCGCCGGTAACCCAATGCCCGCCGGCGACAGCCAATATGCTACCAGCTACCTCTGGCAACGTCTGTTGCAGCCCGATGCCTGGCTCAAAGTACTGGGGCGCTTTCTGCACCTGGACAAAAAAACCAGCGAAGGCTTCGACGGTACGCTGGTCACCAAGGAAACGATGATCTTCCCGCGTTACCACCAATGGGAAGTGGTCAACAAACTGGTCAACACCACGCGCACCGAAGGGCCAGGCAAGCGCTATTTAATCCAGCACAGCGCCGGCTCGGGCAAGTCCAACTCCATTGCCTGGACGGCCCATCAACTGGCCTCGCTGTACGATGATGCCGGTCAGCGGTTGTTCAATTCGGTCATCGTGGTAACCGACCGCACGGTGCTGGACAGCCAACTGCAAAACACCATCTACCAATTCGAGCACGCCCAGGGCGTGGTCAAACCCATCAGCCGTGACGTCGGCAGCCAGAGTAAATCCGAACAACTGGCCGAGGCGCTGGCTGAGCAAACGCGCATCATCATCGTCACCATCCAGACCTTCCCTGCCCTGTTCGATGCCCTGGACAAGTACCCCAAACTCGCCAGCGGGCGCTATGCGGTGATTGCCGATGAGGCGCACTCCTCGCAGACCGGCTCGTCGGCCAGCAAGCTGAAACAGATTCTTGGCAGCGATGCACTGGATGGTGAGGAAATCAGCGCGGAAGAGCTGCTGGACGCCGCCGTGCAGGCCCGCCAACCCAATGAGCGCATCAGCTACTACGCCTTCACCGCTACGCCCAAGGCCAAGACCCTGGAGTTGTTCGGGCGCCCTACCGACCCAGCGCTGCCGGCCAGTTCCAGCAACAAGCCGGAGGCGTTTCATCTGTATTCCATGCGCCAGGCCATTGAGGAGGGTTTTATCCTCGACGTGCTGCGCAACTACACCACCTACAGCACCGCCTGGAAGATCGCCCACCCGGAGGGCGAAGACGATGAGGTGGACAGCAAGAAAGCGCGCATCAAGCTGGCGCGCTGGGTGCGTTTGCACCCGTACAACATCAGCCAAAAGGTGGAAGTAATCGTCGAGCACTTCCGCGCCAATATCCGCAAGCTGCTCAATGGTCAGGCCAAGGCCATGGTGGTCACCAGTAGCCGCCAGGAAGCGGTGCGCTACCAGTTGGCAGTGCGTGCCTACGTACAACAGATGGGCTACAAGGATGTGCACCCGTTGGTGGCGTTCTCCGGCAGCGTGCTCGCGGATGAGGTGATCCCCGAAGAGGTCACGGAAAACAGCCACCTGCTTAACCCCGGCCTGCATGGCCGTGACCTGGCAGTGGCCTTCGACACCCAAGACTTCAACGTGATGATTGCGGCCAACAAGTACCAGACGGGTTTCGATCAGCCCAAGCTGTGCGCCATGTACGTGGACAAAAAGCTGCAAGGTGTGGACTGCGTGCAGACCCTGTCGCGGCTGAACCGCACTTTTGGTGACAGCAAGGAAACCTTCATCCTCGACTTCTTCAACGAGCCGCAGGACATTCTCGATGCCTTCTTGCCTTACTACACCAAGGCCGAGCTGACCGATGTCACCGACCCGCAGATCATCTATGACCTGCAGAAGAAACTGGATACCGAAGGGATCTATCACTGGCAAGAGGTCGAGGCATTCGCCATGGCCTTCTTCGACCCCAAAGCGGCTGCCAGCAAGCTCAGCTATTACTGCACACCCGCCAGGGAGCGCTTTGCCAAGCGCTACGCCTTTTCGCTGGAGTCGCACCAGCAGGCGCTTGATTACAAACGCACCACCGAAGCCAACGGCGACAGCGCTGGCTTGAAAAAAGCCGAGCATGCGTTGAAAGAAGCCGGTGAACAGATCGATCAGCTCGACTTGTTCCGCAAAAACCTACAGAGCTTTGTGCGCCTGTATGAGTTCCTCTCGCAGATCATCCCTTATGAAGATCGCGAACTGGAGCAGCTCTGCGTATACGCCAAGCACCTGCACCCGCTGCTGCGCTCGGATCGCCTGCAACAAGACGACGTTGATGTGGGCGAGTTGCAATTGAGCCACTACCGCCTAAGCAAGCGTGCTGAGCACCAGTTGCGCCTGAGCGAAGAAAAAGGCGAGTACACCCTCAAACCTGGCAGTGATGTGGGCAGCGGCAAGCCCCATGACCCGGAGAAAAAGCGCCTGTCGGAAATCATCGACGCGTTGAACGATATCTTTGGTGCCGAAACGCAAGATGATGACCAACTGCATTTTGCTAAAGGCATCACCCAACGCCTGTTGCGCCAAGACGACTTGATGGCTCAAGTCAACAGTCACTCGGTGGACCAGGTGATGCACGGTCTACTCCCCAAACGCGTGGTGGACACCGTACTCGACGCCATGACTGACAACGAAAAATTGTCGTTGGAGGTGCTGGACAACGACACCAAGAGCCGAGCCTTTGCTCTGGTGATTTTGAAAATGCTCAAGGCAGCGGCAGGCCTCGCTGAGAGCGATCAACTGGGTTAAGGAGTGACCATGACAATTCCGGACTTTCAAAGCGTCATGCGGCCGGTGCTCACCACCGTACAGAACGGTGCACCGCTGCCACTCAGAGAACTGCGCGAGCGCATTGCCGATCAGTTCCAACTGACCGAGGAGGAGCGCAAAGAGTACCTGCCCTCTGGGAATCAGACGGTAATCAATAACCGCGTAGGCTGGGCCCGAACTTATCTCAACAAGGCAGGGCTGCTGACCATTCCCGCCAAAGGCATGGTGCAAATCACCCCGCGTGGCCTCGACGCCTTATCTAACGGACCCGCGCGCATCACCGTGAGCTGGCTGAAACAATTCCCCGAGTTCGCTGACTTTCATACCGCCAAACCACAAACGGCGGACATCCCCGCTGCGCTGGATATCGCCCCATCGGAAACCACTCCCGACGAACAACTGGCCGAGGCTCACCAGGCACTGGTGCAATCACTGGCGGATGAACTGCTTGCTCAAGTACGAGCCGCAACCCCGAGCTTCTTCGAGCAGGTAGTGGTCGACCTGATGCTAGCCATGGGTTACGGCGGCTCACGTAAAGAAGCGGGCAAAGCCACCCAACTCACGAATGACGGTGGTATCGACGGCATCATCAAGGAAGACAAACTCGGCCTGGACGTGATCTACCTACAAGCCAAACGTTGGAGCAACACCGTACATCGCCCTGAGATCGACAAATTCATCGGTGCCCTGACCCGCCAGCGGGCGCGCAAAGGTGTATTTATCACCACCTCGGATTTTTCCATGGGTGCAAGGGACGCGGCGCTGGGCTTGGATATCAAAGTGGTGTTGATCGATGGCGTCGAACTTGCTCGACTGATGGTCGAGCACAACCTGGGGGTGAGCGTGAAGCAGGTGTACGAGGTCAAGCAGCTCGACAGTGATTATTTTGCTGAGGAGTGAGTTACGACGGGACAACAAGCTCCACTCAATTGGTCCAAGTTTGCAAAAATCACTGCAGGTGCATTTCTTCGGCTTCCATAGCCTATGGTCGATGCTGAGGGCGCGAATTCGCTTGAGGCGTACAGCCGTGAAGGTCCCATAGAGCCTTTTCCTAATATGACCGTGGATTCACTTGCGCAGCCCGAATTGGATTGCGAGCGGTTGGCGGTGAAGCCGATTTCTTTTGTCTTGAAAAGAGCCCAGCCGCCAGGTGTCTGAATATTGTCTACTCTAGAGGCCTCATTATTGAGACGCCCCTTACCCCTCTAACTCCTCCATCATCTCTCTCGCAGCCTCGAGATATTCCGTTAATGGTATCTCCACTAAAGCAACATGCATGGAATTAAAATAATTCAACTCGCCAGTGTGATCATTCTTTAGGGAAATTGTGGATGGGGTTGCACAATCAGCACCAATAGCAAGCTCATACGTATCAGACCGGTCAGCTTTGAAGCTAATTAAAGACCCGTTTTTTAAATAAATTTTCGTATGCTCTATAAACTCAGAAACAGCTTCCTCATTTAGCTTATGTTCCTCTATGAGATCAGTAATAACCTTTTTTAGGGTCTTAGAGTTTTTTGACTCAAACTCATCCTCATCCCAGAAAAACTCACTTATTCCACGATAGATTTCCGCTCCCCAACCTTGATAACCGTCAATAGAAAGCTCCCAATCGTCATCAGCAGGCTGATCAGCAGCATCATCCAGGAGCCGAATTCTTTGCATCAGGTCAGGATTTACGATCAAGGCTTTGTTATTAAGCGTGCTAAGCAATAGCCAACCAGAAGAGGTGTGCCGTTCCGACAAAATATGATGGATTCTTCCACATTCGTTTTCAGTAATCGGATACCACTGGCTCTTCAACTTTCCGGGGAGAAGAAGCCCAATATGCCCCCAGAATCCATCAATGCTTTCATCTTGGAGCCTCCAGTGCTGTGAAGAAATTTTGGCCCGCCCTACTGAATACTCCAGCAGATCATCAACACTCGTTCCCAACAAGGTAGCGATATCCCTCAAAGTCGCGAAGCTGGGTTCAGCATCTCCTCGCTCCCATCTAGCAACGGTTTGTTGTGAAACACTCAACTGGCTTGCTAAAGCAGCCTGCGTCAACCCCAAAACCTTCCGTAACTCTTTCAGCCGTTCCATAACCCACCCCAACAAAAAACACATATTATGTGTTTATACACCAAAAACGAGTATTAATTCAATACCTCCAGCCCTCCTCATCGATACTCGCTCAACATCTACGCCCTCTGAAGGGGCCTTCTGATTTCACTGATCACCTTAAGAAAGGGGAAACCGACTGATTGACAGCAATGAAAGCCCGTATCCACTAGAAAGATACCGGTCAGATGGCGAAGCCTAGATTGAACTTGTAGCTCAACGTAATGGCGCAATAGAATCACTATCAACACCCTGCTAAATCGCACCAGCGTGTGAGTATTTATTTAAGGTTGTTGTCCGCACGGAAGAAGCAGTAGGGCTGAAACCAATCAGCAATTGCATAGGTCAAGGAGACCGACATGGTAGATATCAAGGAACAAAAACTGCTTTATCACCTCACCGCCCTTGAAAATTTGAGCAGTATCTTTCAGAACGGCCTCAGGCCACGCGCGCAGCTCAAAGGGTTCAAAGACGTAGCTGATGCTGAAATACTAAAAAAACGACAAGCGCTGGGACTCGAAAACTACGTCCCCTTTCATTGGTTTGCCGCGAATCCATTTGACGGAAGCGTTCAGGGCAGTAAACGCGATACCCAATTCGTAGTCATTTCTATTCGCCGATCCTTCGCGCTTGAAAATAACTGGAAGGTTATTCCTCGGCACCCATTGGCTAACGACACCATTCAATTGCTTGACTATAAGGCAGGCTTCGAAGCCATTGACTGGGATGTGATGAACCAAAGGGATTATCACGACCCTCACTGCAAAAGCGTCTGCATGGCGGAATGCCTGTCTCCCACCGTTGTTTCTGCTAATAATTTTTTCAAGATTTTTGTCGCTAACTCAGAGGTTGAAGAGCATTGCGGGGCTAAAATGCGCGAAGCTGATGTTTCTGTGCAGATTGGAGTGAATACCGGAATGTTTCGTCGATGAATTACAGCAGACTGAATCCAGAGAAGGCTCTGATTTGGCGTATCGTCCATCGCGACAACCTGCCTTGGATTCTGGACAACGGTCTGCATTGCGCAAGCTCCGAAGTACAGGCCCCGCAATACGTGAACATCGGCAACGTTGACCTGATCGACAAGCGCCGAGCACGTCATGTGCCCATTGTTCCTGGCGGTGTGCTGGCTGATTATGTGCCCTTCTATTTCACCCCTTTCTCTGTGATGATGAAAAACATTCACTCAGGCCGGAGTGTTCAACAGCGCACCAATGATGAGATTGTGATTTTGGTCTCAAGCCTGTACCGCGTCGAACAGCTAGGGCTACCGTTCGTCTTCACAAACGCACACGCCTATCCGTATTGGACAGACTATTACAGCGATCTAGCGAATCTCAGCCAGATCGACTGGGCTATCCTTCAGCGACGCGACTTCAAACGCGACCCCGATGACCCTAGAAAAATGGAGCGTTATCAGGCTGAAGCGCTGATTCACAATCACCTACCGATTACAGGACTCCTCGGCATCATGTGCTACAGCGATGCAATGAAGAAACGCATAGAACAAGACTTGGCCACCAGGGGTTTGGCCTTACCTGTCCATGCGCGTCCGGGATGGTATTTCCAATGATCCGTTTTACCCAAGGCAACCTTCTGGAAGCCAAAACCGAAGCCCTGGTCAACACGGTGAATACCGTTGGCGTGATGGGCAAAGGAATCGCTCTGATGTTTAAAGAGCGTTTTAGCGAGAATTACCGTCTGTACTCGGCAGCCTGCAAAGCTGGCGCGGTGGAGACTGGCAAAATGCATGTCACCGCCGTCAACGAGTTGGATGGGCCACGTTGGATCGTGAACTTCCCTACTAAGCGTCACTGGCGATCACCCTCGCAGATGGCTTGGATAACAGAAGGCTTGTATGACCTTCGCCGTTTTTTGCTTGAAAACCAGGTGAAGTCCGTCGCAGTGCCTCCGCTGGGTGCCGGTAACGGTGGCTTGAAATGGCCTGAAGTTCGGGAGCAGATCGTTTCGATACTCAGCGATCTGGATGTCGATATTTTGGTGTTTGAGCCTTCCAAACAGTATCTAAACGTCGCCAAACGAAACGGAGTGGAGGAACTCACGCCCGCTCGCGCGCTGATTGCAGAACTGGTTAGGCGTTACTGGGTTTTAGGCATGGAGTGCAGTCTGCTAGAAATTCAGAAACTCGCTTGGTTCCTTGAGCGAGCAATAGAAAAACTGCCAGACACCGAGAACCCTTTAAACCTTAAATTTGTTGCTCACAAATTTGGGCCATATGCCAACCGCTTGGAGCATTTGCTGAATAATCTGGATGGCAGCTATCTGCACTGCAACAAGCGAATCAGTGACGCCGATATTAGCGATGTGATCTGGTTCGACGATGTGCGCAAGACTTTCCTACAGACCTATCTCAAAACCGAAGCAAAAGAGTACGCCCAAGCATTGGAGCGCACCGCTGAGCTGATCGACGGTTTTGAATCTCCCTTTGGCATGGAGCTGTTGGCGACGGTCGATTGGTTACTAAACCGAGAAGGGGTTTCTCCAACTGTTCCCGCAGTGCGCGAGGCATTGAAGCAGTGGGACGGAGGGGCCGGCTCTGCTGCTCGCAAGAACAGGCTGTTCGACGATCAGGCGCTTGATATAGCGCTCAAACGCCTAACCACCAGCAGCTTCAGACCTGAACTGGCTGTCTGTTAAATAGAATTCAGGCGGCCCTTCGGCCGCCTTCGCTGGCAAGCCAGCTCCTACACGGGCCGGCGTCAACCGATGGCTGTGCGGTGTCAGCGAACGTTGCGATACAACATCAACCGCGCCCCCTCATGCATCCCCCGCGTCAACTCCAGCAACCGTTCAAACTCCTGCGGATGCTCCTGCGCCACATCCTCACGCGGGGTGTTTGACGCTAGGTCATGCAAAGTCGCTCCACTACCGTCGTGCTGCATCTGCAGCAGAAAATCCTTGGTCACGCCACCAATCACGGGAAAGGTCCCTTCCCTTAATACCAACGGCACCACCCGCTCGCCTTCCGGTGCGGGTTGTTGAATGTCCCGCCCCATGGCGCCATTGGTGAAGGGCATCCCGGCCATGCCGGCCACGGTGGGCAGCAGGTCGGCGAGGCCGACGGCTTCTTCGATCACTCTGGGCTGCAACATCCCCGGGGCATGGATCAGCAGCGGTACGTTGTTGCTTTCCAGCCCTAGCTGTTCGAACGCGGGGGCCATGTGGGGGATCTGGCTGATGCGGGTGTTGTGGTCGCCGAAGAATACGAAAATCGTGTTGTCGTAGTAGCCGCCCGCCTTGGCGATCTCCATTAGCCGGCCGATGTTGAAGTCCAGCAGGCGCACGGCGTTGTATTGCGCAAGGCTGCGGGAACCAGCGGCCTGGACCTGTTCCAGGGGCAGGTCTTGAGCTTGGAAGCCGTCGTTGTCCTTGGGGATGGTGAACGGGCGGTGGTTGCCGGAGGTTTGCAGGTAGGCGAAGAAGGGTTGGTCCTGGGGGATGGCGCGCAGCAGGCGGTCGCTTTCTTTGAACAGGTCGAGGTCGGAGATGCCCCAGACGTCCACCAGGGGCGATTGCCAGTGGCTTTCGTCGTATAGACGCACGTTGTCGATGCTTTGGCGGATCAGGCCGTTGATGTTGGCCCAGCCGGCGTTGCCGCCGATCAGGTAGAGCCTGTGGTAGTCGCTGAAGGCGTTCATCAGGCTGTGTTGGCGGGTGATCAGGGGCTGGCGGGTGGCGGTCTCTTGGCGGGTGACGTCGGGCACGCCGGTGATGCTGGCCCACACGGTCTTGGCGGTGCCGGTGACCGGGACGTAGAAGTGTTTGAAGAACCAGCTCTGGCTGGCCAGGCGGTCGAGGTTGGGGGAGGGGTTCAGTGGGTTGCCGTAGGCGCCCACGGCGCTGGTGCCGAGGGATTCGAGCATGACGAAGATAACGTTGGGCGGCCGCGGGCGGTCGATGCGATACGGCTGAATGCCTTGTTGGCGGGTGAAGCTGAGGCTGTGCGGGTCTGGATGGTCGACGCCAAGGTAGCGGGCCAGGGCCGGGTAGTGTTGGCGCACTTGGGCTTCGTCGTACTGGGCCTGGCCGGCCTTGAGGGTGTCGTAGAAGAACAGCACAGGGTTCAGGCCCAGGGCGGCGATCTGGCTGTTGCCGGAGAAGTAGGCGTCGCTCCAGCGCAGGGGCACGGGGTTTTCCAGGTTGAGGTTTTCCACCCGGCCCAGCAGGCCGAGGAACACGGCGGCGATGCCCAGGGCGCTGGCGCAGGCCAGGGGCAGCCGGCCCATGGCTTGGGCCGGGCGGTCGAGGGTCAGGCGCTCCAGGCGCAGCAAGGCGTAGCAGCTCAGGGCCAGGGCGCTGCCCCAGGCAAGGACGATCCACAGCACCGGGTAGCTTTCCCAGAGCATTTGCCGGGAGATCTGTGCGTCGTCGAGGTAGCGCAGCACGGTGGCGTTGATGCGCACGCCGAGGTAGGCGTAATGGCCGAAGTCGATGATGTACAGCAGCCCTACCCCGCCCAGCACCAGCAGCAGGTAGGCCCGGGCTAGCCAGCGCAGGGCTGGTTGGCGCAGCAGGTTGTAGCGCGGCAGCCAGGCCAGCAGGGCCAAGGGCAGCAGGAGCAGCAGGGTCAGGCGCAGGTCGAAGCGCAGGCCGATGCCGAGGGTCTGGAGAATGGCCTCGCGCTCATTGGCGGCGCTCAGGTCGACCCCGGAAAAACCCACGGCGAACAGCAGCCGCAGCAGTGCCAGCAAGCCGAATACCAGCCCTATCGCGCCCACGCCGTAGCGCAGGCGGCGTGATTGCAAGCCGCCCATCATTGACCTCTGTATGGTGTTGTCGAAGGCCGCGGCGCGGCCTGTTGGTTTAGCCGGCAAGGGGCTGCCGGCGGCTGCGCTGGACGAAACGGCGCCACAGCCACAGCAGCAGTGCGCCACTGCCGGCGATCAGGCAGTAACTCGCCAGCAGCGGGTCCAGCAGATAGTCCCAGTAGTTTTCCGAAGGCTTGAGGCGCAGGGCAAAGGCCAGGGTGCCGGCCGCCAGCATCAGTACCCCCAGCAGGTTGCGCTGCCACAGCAGCACCAGCGCCGCCAGGCCCATCAGCACAATCATCGGTCGTGGGTTGTAGCCCCAGCGGTAGGGGTCGAAATAGGTCAGGCCCAGGGTCGCGGGGTACAGACTCAGGGTCAGGCCGATAAACAGCAGCAGGACCTGCACTCGGTGTTTGCCGGGCAGCGGCGCAACCACTCCCAAGCGCCGCAGGCTGACCCAGCCCAGCAGCACCAGGGTGCTGATGGCCAGGTCATCGGTGAAGCTGCGCACATAGGCCGCCAGCGGCAACTGGTTCAGCGGGATAAAGCTGACCAGGGCCAGCACGGGCAGCAGCCAGGGGCGCCAGGGCGTGGTCACTCGCAGGCTGCCGAGCAGCACGAAACCCAGGAGGATAAAACTCAGGTGGGCTTGCCACAGGGACAGCATCACAAGCGCTCCGCCAGCCACGCCGCGTTGAAGCTGACGTGCTTGATAAAGGTGTTGTTCCAGGAATAGACCAGGTGGTACATGCCATCCGCCCCGCGGCTGAAGTAGGGGTATTCGTACTCGAAGTCGCAGCCCTGGGGCTTGCACACCCGGTAGTCGAGGTTGCTCAGGAAGCGCTGCTCCAGAGGCAGGCGCCGGGCGCCGCTGGAGGCGCGGAAGCCTGCGCCGATGATGTCCTTGTAGGCCTCATGGGAAAACGGCTGGCCCAGGGGATCGGGGGACTGGTCCAGTTCCACCAGCGGGCGCCATTGGCTGAGGCCGGCGTCGGTGCCGTACAGGCTGAGTTTGAAGCGCCCGTCCTGCAGGTCGTTGAGGGCCACCAGCAGACCTTGGTCGTCGGTGCCCACTGCCGCCAGGGACGAGTTGGGGTTGGACGGTTGCAGGGGATAAGGTTCGCTCCAGGTCTGCCCGGCGTCTTCGGTGCGGCTGGCCAGGACCTTGTGGTGGGTGTCGCCGGCGTAGCGCAGCATGGCCACGGCGCGACGTTCGTCCAGGGGCACGATGGTCGGTTGCAGGGAGTGCTTGCCGCGGCTGATGCGGAATTTGTCGATCACCGCGCCATCGGCGCTCAGGTACAGGTACTCGGCGAACTTGCCCATGAACTCGTGGTACACCGGCAGGCCGATGGCGCCGTCGGCATGGAACACCGGTGCGGCGCGCACCAGGGTGCTGATGTTGAAGAACGGCGAGGTCACCAGTTGCCGTGGCGCCGACCAGCTGCGCCCCAGGTCGTCGGAGACCATCAGGTTGATGGCGCTGGTGGCCCAGCCGCCCACCGACACCGAAACGTAGAACATCCACAGGCGCTGGTCCGGGCCGAGGGCGATCACCGGGTTGCCGAGTTTGCGGATGTAGCGCCCGGTGCCGTCGCGGGTCGATTCACGGGTGGCCAGCACCTGCTCGGCGCCCCACTCGCCGCTCTGGGCATCAAAGCGTGCGCTGCGCACCTGGACATCGGCGGCGCCTTCCCGGGAGCCGGCGAACCACACGGCCATCAAGTCGCCGCCGGGCAAGGCAGTCACCGAGGAGGAATGCACGAAGTCATCCAGTTCCGAGGAGACGAAGCGGCTGGTGTATTGCGGTGTGCTGTTGGCCGTCGCCCCGTCGCTGCTGACGGCGGCCTGGGCGAAAGGCGCCAGCTGATGAGGTGGATGGCTGCGCCAGGCGGCGATAAAGACTGCGGCCAACAGCAGGCTGCTGCAGAGGAAGATCAGGCGAAAGGACAGCGCACGCATACAGGAACCCGTGGCAAATACAGGGTGGGAACAAGGAAAAAAACCATTAGCGCTTAGCACTGCCCGGCAAGGGCCGGCGGCGGCCGGTGAGCATCGACAACGGCAGGTTGTCGCGCACCTGGACGCTTTCAAATATCGCTGCGCAGACGTGCAGCAGCACCAGCCCCAGCAGCACATCGGCGCTGGTTTCGTGCACCTGCAGCGGCCAGTCGGCGCCCCACAGGGCATCGACCTCCGCCATCAAGAAGCCGCTGATGCCGATCAGCAACAGCGCCAGCAGCATCAGCAACATCACCAGGGCGCCCAGCGGCGAATGTCCCAGGCGATGCTCGGGGCGCCCGGCCAGCAGCGAGCGCAGATGCCCCGCCAGTCGGGCCCGGGTCGGCCAGAAGTCGGACCAGCGCGCACTGCGCGGCCCGACAAATCCCCAGACTGTGCGCAATAGCAGCCAGGCCATGGCGTAGTAACCGAGCCAGACATGCCAGTCGTCACCGGCTTCATTGAAGAAGTAGTTGCCGATAAAGACCCCGGCGATGGACAGGTGAAACAGTCGCACCAACGGGTCCCACAGCCGCAGGGAAGCTTCTGGCATCAGCCTTTGATCTCGGTCTTCACTGCTTTGCCGGTGACCGGGTCGTGGTAGATCTCGACCTTGCGCTTGTCCTTGTCGAAGCCGTAGATCTCGTAGCAGTTGCCATCGGTGACCTTGAACTTGCTGATCTGGTAACCCTGGGCCTTGAGCTGTTCCTGGAAGGCTGTCTGATCCTGCCATTGCGAGCGTTCGGCGGTGGTGCATTGCGGGCCGGCGATGGCCAGGGGGCTGGCGAGAACAAGGGACAGCAGCAGGACTTTGCGCATGGAGAAACGCTCCGTTGATAAAGGGAGCCTGCACTGTGCAAAACCAAGCTTAATGAAAGCTTAGTTGGCAACGCGCGGTAACATTTCCCCGGGAAAAACCCCTGCCGGCGGACCCTGGCCGGCGTCATCATGCGCCCCTTCCCTTCCCCCTTGTCCTTCCGAGAACCGCCCATGCGCCTGCTGCTTGTCGAAGATGATCGTGCCCTCGGCCAGGGCATCCGCGTGGCCCTGGGCGCCGAAGGCTACACCCTGGACTGGCTGCAGGATGGCATCAGCGCCCTGCACGCCCTGCGCAGTGAAAGCTTCGACCTGTTGCTGCTGGACCTGGGCCTGCCGCGGCTCGACGGCTTGGCGCTGCTGCAGCAACTGCGGGCCGAACAACAGGAGCTGCCGGTGCTGATCCTCACCGCCCGCGATGGCACCGCCGAGCGCATTGCCGGGCTGGATGCCGGGGCCGACGACTACCTGGTCAAACCGTTCGATGTCGAAGAGCTCAAGGCCCGGGTCCGCGCCCTGTTGCGCCGTAGCCAGGGCCGGGCCCAGCCGCTGCTGGAGCACGCCGGGATCCGGCTCGATCCGGCCACCCAGCAGGTGCATTGGCAGCACAGCGAAGTGCTGCTGACTCCCATGGAATATCAGCTGCTGCACCAGTTGCTGGTGCGTCCGGGCAAGGTGGTGACCCGCGAGCGCCTGTCCCGGGCGCTGTACGGCTGGCAGGACCGGGTCGAAAGCAACACCCTGGAAGTGCTGATCCACAACCTGCGCAAGAAGCTCTGCAGCGAACTGATCCGCACCGTGCGCGGCGTCGGCTATGTGCTGGAGCTCAAGCCATGAATTCGGTACGCACGCGGATCCTGTTGCCGGTGCTGGTGCTGGTACTGCTGGGGGACTTGCTGATCAGTTGGCTGGTGCTGCGCGACAGCCACCATGAAATCGAGGAGGTCTACGACGCGCAGCTGGCCCAGAGCGCGCGGTTGCTGCAAGGGGTGCTGCGCCAGCGCGACCCGGCTCAGAAGCCGGACGCAGCGGACTGGGAACGCCTGCACCAGGCCTTCGACCAGGCCATGAGCCGGGTCGGCGTGGAGGGCGCGGCCCACCCCTATGAAACCCGCCTGACGTTCCAGGTCTGGCGCGACGACGGCCAGTTGCTGATGCGCTCCGCCGAGGCCCCGATATTGGCGGCACCGCCTGCAACCCTGGGGGCCCACGATCTGTTGGAAAACGGCAAGGACTGGTGCGCCTTTCTCCTCGCCGACCCGCAGCAGGGCTTGCTGATCTGGGTTGGTGAGCGCGACGACATCCGCCAGGACCTGATCCAGCGCATCATGCGCCACACCTTGTGGCCGACCCTGATCGGCGTGCCATTGCTCAGCGTCCTGATCTGGCTGGCCATCGGCTGGGGCTTCAAGCCGTTGCGGGCCATGGCCCAGGGCATACGCGGGCGCAGCAGCGAGACCCTGCAACCCCTGCAGCTCAAGCCCCTGCCCCGGGACCTGGAGCCGATGCAGACCGCCCTCAACCAGTTGCTGGGGCAGATCGACAGCCTGCTGGAGCGCGAGCGGCGCTTTATTGCCGACGCCGCCCATGAACTGCGCACACCGTTGGCGATCCTGCGGATTCATGCGCAGAACGCCCAGCACGCGGCCACCCCGGAACAGCGCCAGGAAGCCCTGGACTTTTTGCGCAACGGCGTCGACCGGGCCACGCGCCTGGCCAGCCAGTTGCTGACCCTGGCCCGCATCGAACCGCCCTCGATGCCTGTGCAGCACAGCCCCGTGGCCCTCACCGCCCTGGTGCGCGAAGAGCTGGCGGAGTTGGCGCCCCTGGCCCTGGACAAGGACGTTGAACTGGTACTGGAGGGTGACGAAGACTGCCGGATCGACACCGATCCCCTGGCCCTGGCGATCGCCCTGCAGAACCTGGTGACCAATGCCCTGAACTTTGCGCCGCCGGGCAGCGAAGTGCAGGTGCGGGTCCAGCCCCTGGACGATGCCAGCGTGCGCTTGAGCATCGAGGACGCCGGCCCCGGCATCGATGAAGCGCAACGTCCGCGGCTGCTGGAGCGTTTCTACAGCCAGGGCACGGCCAACGGCGCCGGGCTCGGGCTGGCCATTGTCCAGGCCATTGCCGGGCGGATCGGCAGCCGCCTGGAACTGCACAACCGCCCCGAAGGCGGCCTGTGCGCCGTGCTCCTGCTTCCCCGATCGCCCCGGCTTGAGCCCGCGAGCTCAGCGCCCGACCCCGTAAGGTTGGTATAAGATGCGTGCCCCTGGCGACGCGCACCTGCGTCGGCCAGCCGGCTGTAGCAATAACCAGACAGGAGCCAGAACATGGCCATCCCGGATCGGCTGAAACCCCTGCGCCCAACGCCGAAAAAACGTGCCTTGATGAAGGCGCTGCTGAGCGAAATCCTGGAAAGAATCTGCGACAACCAGGAGCAGGAAAGCCCCGAAATCGATGCCCTGATCCAGCAGTGGAACAGCCATTGCGTCAACCCGTTCGAGTTCCACGAATTTCGCGACATGTACAGCTACACCGATGCGCAGAACTTTATCCGCACGGCATTTCACCAGGAAAAGTACGTCGCCGACCTGAGCTTCGACGAGGCCTGCGCATTGCTGCAGTTCATCCGCAAGTGCGAGGGCAAGGAGTCGGATATTCACTACGCCCTCAGCCTGCTGGAAACCAACTTCCCGCAGGCCAACGCCTCGGACCTGATCTTCTGGCCCAACCATTGGTTTGGCGATGAGGCGCTGTTGCAGGTGGAACTGAGCACGGAGCAGATCATCGGGTATCTGATGCAGCAGTCATCACGACCATTGCCGGATGCGCCGCCCATCAGCCTGCCCCATGCCCTGCCCCCACGGACCTGACAAGCGGCCGTGCTGGCCGCTGCCCCGAAATATCAGCGTCGATCACCGCCCCCCGGGCCTCCGCCAGGGCCACCGCCCGGTCCGCCTCGCTCACCGCCCCCGTAGCCGCCGTGACCACCGCCATGGCCGCCACCCGGGGGGAAGAACATCCAGCAACCGGACAGGGAGGACAGCAGGGCCACCAGCGCTGCCATTCGGGTCATTTGCTTCAACAACATAGGCTCACTCTCATTCATGATCAGGAGGTATTTTCCTGGCCGTTCAGACAGCCGCCACGGCCGTTTGCGCACCGCTTCAAGGTAAAGAATGGGTAAGGGTTGTATCCGCGATGATGCACTTTCCCGCGCCCGTCGCCCCGCTTCAGGCACAGGTGCAATCGCTGCCGGCCCGCCCCGCTGGTGCCACGGGCCACAGGCCGCGTCAGAGAGTCGAGTATCCATGGCGCTACAGGCTTTCCATCTCGAGCGGTCGGCCATGGATGCAGCTCTGGCGCAGCCATGGTTTGCACGCCGCGGTTTCTCTCTGCAGGGCGCGCCTCGCTCCGGGCCAGGAGACCCAGCCGCGCGCCTCGCGGCGCCAATGCTTCGCGCCGGAGCGCTGATCCTGCGCTGCTCGCGCGGCCCTTGTCGGCGCCTCGAACGCTTGCATAACGCCTCTCCTGCAGCCGGCGCCAGGGCGCGCTGAAACTGTGCTGCTTTCGTCAAAATTTACCTCCATTTCGATCAAGCGCCGCCCCTCCTTTGCGCTCATTCTGAGGCCTGCCTACTTGGCTGAGGGGAGGTTCGAAAGAGGCCCGCCAGGCTGCTCGACGCCCTCGCTGAATGTGCTGATCACCGCGCAGCCGCCCGCGGCGGCCCCTGCACTGTTTGCAGCGCCCAATGACTTGTTTAAGGAGAGACCACCATGAGCGATAACATCTTCACCGGCTGCATACCCGCGCTGATGACCCCTTGCACGGCTGCACGCAAACCGGATTTCGACGCCTTGGTCGCAAAGGGCCGCGAGCTGATCGATATCGGCATGAGTGCGGTGGTGTACTGCGGCTCCATGGGCGACTGGCCGCTGCTGACCGAGGCCGAACGCCAGGAAGGCGTGGCGCGCCTGATCGCCGCGGGGGTCCCGACCATTGTCGGCACCGGCGCGGTGAATACCCGCGAGGCAGTGTCCCACGCCACCCATGCGGCCAAGGTCGGGGCCCAGGGGTTGATGGTCATTCCGCGTCTGTTGTCCCGTGGCACTTCGGTGGCGGCGCAGAAGGCGCACTTCAGTGCCATTCTCAAGGCCACGCCGACGCTGCCATCGGTCATCTACAACAGCCCGCACTATGGCTTTTCCACCCGTGCCGATCTGTTCTTCGAACTGCGCCGCGACTACCCGAACCTGATCGGTTTCAAGGAGTTCGGCGGCGCCGCCGATCTGCGCTACGCCGCCGAGCACATCACCTCCAAGGATGACGACGTGACCCTGATGGTGGGGGTCGATACCCATGTGGTCTACGGCTTCGTCAACTGCAACGCCACCGGCGCCATCACCGGCATCGGCAATGTGCTTCCGCGGGAAGTGCTGCAACTGGTGGCGCTGAGCAAGGCCGCCGCCAAGGGCGACCCCAAGGCCCGTCGCCAGGCCGGTGAGCTGGAGACGGCCCTGGCGGTGCTGTCTTCATTCGACGAAGGCACCGACCTGGTGCTGTATTACAAGTACCTGATGGTGCTCAACGGCGACCGCGAATACACCCTGCACTTCAACGAAACCGATGCCCTCAGCGATGCCCAGCGCAACTACGCGCAGACCCAGTACGCGATGTTCCGCCAGTGGTACGCGACCTGGTCGGTCGAGCAAGGCTTCGCCTGACCCGGCGCCCATGGCCGCTCATGGGCGTGGCGCCCTGAGCGCGCCACGCCCACTGCGCCACAGGGTGCCGCCACGGCGGGCAGCCTGTGGCCCTCATTGCGCTTGCTGTTCCTGGGCGCGCCCTGCTCTGGCCGGCGGCACGCCGAGCACGAGACACCGGCACCGCGCCCACGACTCACAATCCTTCCGCGCCCCGTGCGCCCCGGCGCATGGCCGCGCCGTGTATTCGATGGCCAGACAGAGGTCCTGCATCATGCCGAACAGCGTTTCCAATGCCCCCCAGAACACGCCGGACATCGCCATTGTCGGCGCGGGCATCATCGGCGTGGCCTGCGCCCTGCAGTTGGCGCGCCAGGGGCTGCGGGTGGTATTGCTGGACCAGCAGCCGCCCGGCCTGGGCGCATCGTTCGGCAATGCCGGGCACATGGCCACCGAGCAGGTATTCCCCATCGCCGACCTGTCGATCCTCATGCGTTTGCCCGCCATGCTCATGGACCCCATGGGGCCGTTGCGCCTGGACTGGAAATACCTGCCCCGGGCCCTGCCGTGGTTCGCCCGGCTGTTGCTCAACCTGCGCCCGGCGCCATTCCAGCGCAGCGTGGCCGGCATCCGCGCGCTCAATGAAAGCAGCCTGGGCGCCTGGCAACGCCTGCTCGCGTCCATTGACCGTGCGGCGCTGTTCAAGCACCAGGGCTCGTTGCTGGTATTCGAGCGCGGCGAATCCCGTCGCGCCATCGACGCACTCCAGGCACGCATGGGCCAGCAGGCGGTGGCGCTTGACTACTGGTCGGCCGATGCGGTGCGCGAGGCCGCGCCGCAATTGAGCGAGCAGATCAAGGGCGGGCTGTTCTTCCCGGCCACGGGGCACTTTCTTGACCCCTACCAGGTGGTCGGTGAACTGATGGCGGCGGCCCAGGCTTTAGGCACAGCGTTTATCCAGCGCCGGGTGCTGGGGGGCTGGCTGCATGAGCGCGGCGTCTCATTGCTCACCGATCAGGGGCCGGTCGAGGCACGCCGGGTGCTGATTGCCTGCGGTGCCCATTCCGCCCAACTGACCGCGGCCTTGACCGGCAAGCAGGTGCCCCTGGACACCGAGCGTGGCTACCACCTGATGCTGCCTCATGAACCGCAACGCTTGCCGTTCCCCGTGACCTCGCTGGAACGCAAGTTCATCATGACCCCCATGAGCGGGGGGCTGAGGCTGGCGGGCACGGTCGAGTTCGCCGGCCTTGAGCGCCCGGCGAACATGGCCCGGGCCTGGCAGCTGCATCAATTGAGCAAGGGCCTGTTCCGCCAGGACTTGAACCTAGAAGACGCCACACCCTGGATGGGGTTTCGCCCTTCCCTGCCGGACTCGCTGCCAGTGATCGACCAGGCAGCGGACGGCCGGGTGCTGCTGGCTTTCGGGCACCAGCACCTGGGCTTGACCCAGGCGGCGGTGACCGCCGAACTGGTCGGCCGCCTGGCGATGCCGACAGCGCTCAGCGCCTCAGGGCCACTGCCGGATCTGCAACCCTACCGTCTGGATCGGTTCTGAAAAGGGCCGCGGCCGAGCATCGCCAGCAAGGCCGCGGCGCCATTGTGCAACTCAGTGGCGCGGCCGCAACGGCTGGCTGCCCCTGGCCCCGGAGCGACGCACCGACATCCGCAACAGCCCATGGGCCAGCAGGCCGAAGATCAGCCCCCAGAACGCCGCCGACAGCCCGAACAGCGACATGCCCGAGGCCGTGACCAGAAAGGTGATCAGCGCCGCCTCACGGTCCTCCGGCACCCCCATGGCGTTGCTCAGGGCACTGCCAATCGCACCGAACAGCGCCAGCCCGGCCAGGGCCGCGATCAGCGCCGGGGGAAAGGCGCTGAACAGCGAGACCAGGGTAGCGCCAAAGATTCCCAGCAGCAGGTAGAACACCCCACCCATGACCCCGGCGACATAGCGCTTGGCGGGGTCGGCGTGGGCCTCGCGGCCGGTGCAGATGGCGGCAGTGATGGCGGCCAGGTTCAGGCCGTGGCAGCCGAACGGCGCCAGCAACCCCCCGACCAGGCCGCTGCTGGCAAGGATCGGGCTGGCCGGGGTGCGGTAGCCGTCATTGCGCAGCACCGCGATGCCGGGCACGAATTGCCCGGTCAGGGCCACCACCACCAGCGGCAGCGCGACATTGAGCAGCGCCGAGAAACTGAAGGCCGGGGTGATCCAGTGGGGCGTGGCCAGGCCGATCACCAGGGCCGACGGGTTGATGTCGCCGCTCCCCAGGGCCATCCCGCAGCCCACCAGCAACACCGCCAGCACCGCATAGCGCGGCAACAGGCGCTTGCCCAGCAGGTAGGCACAGAACATTGCCCCCACCAGCAGCGGCTTGTCGGCCATGGAGCGAAACAGCCCGGTGCCGAAACTGAACAGGATGCCCGCCAGCATCGCCGCGGAAATCGCCGCCGGCAGCTTGCCGACTATCCGGTCGAAAATCCCCCACAGCCCCACCAGCAAAATCAGCCCGTTGGCCACCAGGTAGGCGCCCACCGCCTGGTCAAGGCTGACGCCCGGCAACAGCGCCACCAGCAACGCCGAGCCCGGCGCCGACCAGGCGATCACCAGCGGCACCCGAAAGCGCAGGCTGAGGACGATGCCCAGCACCCCGCTGCCGATGGAGATGGCCCAGACCCAGGACGACAGCACGGCTTCTGGCAACCCGGCGGCCTTGGCCGCCTGGAAGATGATCACCAGGGGCCCGGCATAGGAAATCAGCGTGGCGATGAACCCGGCCACCAGCGCCGAGAGGGAAAAGTCCTTGAACAGGGTATTCATGCAGGCTCCACAAAACGAGGGCAGCACGCTCTGCCGCGGTGCCGATGCCATAGGCGGTGGTTTCTCACACGGTGCGGCGGATGCAGGCCGAACCAGCAACGGTCGGGGCAGGGTCCAGCGCAGGGTGACTCATCCATTCCCCTCTGCGCCGCCAGTCTCGCGTAGCGCCGCAACGGCTGGTAGGGCAACAGCATCCATCCCCTGCCTGTTGCCCAACAGCCCCTAGACCCCGGCTTCGGCCAGGGGCAACGCCCCGGCCCGGCGCGGATAGACAAAGCACATGGCCAGGGCCGCCACTGCCCCGGGCAAGGCAAAGGCCATGAAGTTGTAATGCAACGGCAACTCCACGGCCACCAGCGCTCCGCCCAGCAGCGGCCCGACAATCGCCCCACTGCGGCCAATGCCCGAGGCCCAGCCAAGGCCCGTGGAACGCATGGCCATGGGGTAGAACTGGGCGACACAGGCGTAGGCCAGGATCTGCGTGCCGATGGTACTGGCGCCGGCGATGGCGATCAGGGCGTAGAGCAGCGGGCTCGGGCTCTTGAACCCCAGCAGGCTGATGGACAGCGCCGCCATGACGAAGAACCCCACCAGCACCTTGGGCAGGGACAGCCGGTCACCGATCCAGCCACCGCCCACGGCGCCGAAGATCGCGCCGAAGTTCAGCACCAGCAGGAACATCAGGCTCGAGCCCAGGCCGTAGCCGGCGCTGGTCATCAGCTTGGGCAGCCAGGAGTTCAGGGCGTAGACCATCAGCAGGCAACAGAAGAACGCCAGCCACAGCATCAGCGTGCTCAGCGCCCGGCCTTGACGAAACAGCTGCAGCACCGGTGCACCAGTGGCGGCCGGCAGCGCCTGGACAAAGCGGTCCCCGGCCTGCGGGACAAACCCCGGCTCCACCTGCTGCAGCACCTCCCGGGCTTCCTGCTCGCGGCCCTGGCGCAGCATGAAGCCCACCGACTCCGGCAAATGCTTGAGAATCAGCGGCAACAGCAGCAGGGGAATCGCCGCCACATAGAACACCGACTGCCAGCCAAACGCCGGCAACAGGACAATGCCCAGCCCGGCCGAAAGCATGCCGCCCACCGAATAGCCGCTGAACATGATCGCCACCAGGGTGCTGCGGATCTTCTTCGGCGCGTACTCACTCATCAACGCCACCACATTGGGCATCACCCCACCGATGCCCAGGCCGGCGACAAAGCGGCACAGGCCGAACTCCGTGGGGTTGCGGGCGAAGCCGTTGAGCACGGTGACCCCGCTGAACAGGATCACGCACACGGCAATGACCTTCTTGCGCCCGATACGGTCCGACAGCGAACCGAAGAACAGCGCGCCGAGCATCATGCCGAACAGCGCGTAGCTGCCCAGGGCCCCGGCCTGCAGCGGGGTCAGGCCCCACTCGCGCATCAGCACCGGCAGCACCACGCCGTAGATCACCAGGTCATAGCCGTCGAAGATGATGATCAGCGCACACCAGAACAGCACGCGCCAGTGGAAAGGGTTGAAGCGGGCCTCATCGATCAAGGCATTGCAATCGAGGTTACGCATGGCATCGGACTCTTATTGTTGTTTTGGAAACCGCGTCAACGAAGCGCACCGCAGGGGGAAGACCTCAGCGGATTGCCCCGGGATGTTGGGGGTCAGGCCGTGTGCTGCAGCCTCTTCCTGCCGCCAGGAGTTCAAGGCTCAGTGTGCGCCGCCGGCCCCTGCAGCAGCGCCTGGCGGCCGGGGCGTTGTGTGCTTCAGCCCTGATCCCCTCCGCCCACCGGCATCACCATGCCAGTGATGTAGGAAGCCTCATCGGAGGCCAGGAACAGAATGGCCGCAGCCTGCTCGTCAACGCTGCCGTAGCGTTTCATCAAGCTGCTGTCGAGGGTCTGGTCGACGATCTGCTGGTACCAGACTTTTTCTTCCGGGCTCTGCTCGGCGCTGTTGCGCGGGATGCGCCGTGGTGGTGCTTCAGTGCCACCGGGGGCGGTGGCGTTGACCCGCACCCCGCGCCCGGCGGTTTCAAACGCCAGGCAGGCGGTCAGTGCGTTGACCCCGCCCTTGGCCGCGCCGTAGGGCACGCGGTTGATGCTGCGGGTGGCGATCGAGGAAACGTTGACGATGGCGCCGCTGCCCTGCTCCAGCATGTAGGGCAAGGCGGCGTGGCAACACCACAGGGTCGGGAACAGCGAGCGGCGCACTTCGGCTTCGATCTGTTCGGCCTCGTAGTGCTCGAAGGGCTTGGCCCAAATGGTGCCGCCGACGTTGTTCACCAGCACATCGAGGCGGCCAAAATGCTGCACCGCCGCGGCCATCACCCGGCTGCATTCGGCATGGGACTCCAGGTCGGCGGTAAGGGCCAGCACCGGGTATTGGGGCGCCAGTTCGGCTTGCAGTTCGAAGACCAGCTCCGAGCGGTCCACCAGCACCACCCGGGCGCCCTCTTCGGCCAGGCGTTGGGCAACGCGACGGCCGATGCCCTGGGCGGCGCCGGTGACCAGAGCGACTTTGTTATGGAAGCGGTTCATGCAGACCTCGTGAGTGCAAAAAGATGGAGGGAACACCAACCGACGTAGGAGCCGGCTTGCCGGCGAAGGGGCCCTTGAGCCTTGCAGCGCCCTTGGGAACGCCTTCGCTGGCAAGCCAGCTCCTACAACGCTATGCCGTGCCGTGTGGAATTCCGTAGGAGCCGGCTTGCCGGCGAAGAGGCCCTTGAGCCTTGCAGCGCCCTTGGAGACGCCTTCGCTGGCAAGCCAGCTCCTACAACGCTATGCCTTGCCGTGTGGAATTCCGTAGGAGCCGGCTTGCCGGCGAAGAGGCCCTTGAGCCTTGCAGCGCCCTTGGGGACGCCTTCGCTGGCAAGCCAGCTCCTACACAACGCTATGCCTTGCCGTGTGGAATTCCGTAGGAGCCGGCTTGCCGGCGAAGGGGCCCTTGAGCCTTGCAGCGCTCTTGGAGACGCCTTCGCTGGCAAGCCAGCTCCTACGGCGGTGAGGCGTTCTTCAGGCGGCGCTGGCGGCGAATTTTTCGAAGTAGAAATTCGCCGGGACGATGCCCTGCTCGCGGATGTACCGGCTCACCGCTTCGACCATCGGCGGCGGGCCGCACAGGTACACGTCCACATCACCCTGGTTCAGGTGTACCGGTTCGATGTGCTGGGTCACATAACCTTTGCGCGGGTACTGGCTCTCGGGGCTGGCCACGCAGGCGCTGAAGCTGAACTGCGGGATGCGCGCGGCAAAGTCTTCCAGGCGATCCAGTTCCACCAGGTCGAAATCGTTGGTCACCCCGTAGATCAGATGCAGCGGGTACGCGCTGCCCTGCTCGGCGATTTTCTCCAGCATCGCGGTGAACGGCGCCAGCCCGGTGCCGCCCGCCAACAGCAGCAAGGGACGACGAATCTCGCGCAAGTAGAAGCTGCCCAGGGGGCCGGCCAGGGTCAGGCGGTCGCCAGCCGAGGCCGGCCCGGTGAGAAAGCTGCTCATCAGGCCGCCAGGCACATTGCGGATCAGGAAGCTGACCTCGCCATCGCGCTGCAGGGAGCTGAAGGAATAGGCCCGGGTCTGCGCGCTGCCCGGCACCCCGAGGTTGACGTACTGCCCCGGCAGGAACGCCAGCCGGCTCAGGGCCTCGCTTTTGACCGACAGGGCAATGGTGCTGTCGGACAGCTGCTGCAGGCGGCTGATCTGTGCGTCGAAACTGGCCTGCCCGGCACGACACACCGCCGAGGACGCCGGCACCCGCACCACGCAATCGCTCAAGGCGCGCATCTGGCAGGTGAGGACAAAACCCTGCTCGGCTTCGGCGGCGCTCAGGGCGTCTTCGATGTAGTCCTCGCCCAGCTCGTAGCGCCCGGCTTCGGCCTGGCACTTGCAGGTGCCGCAGGCGCCGTCGCGGCAGTCCAGGGGAATATTGATGCCCTGGCGGTAGGCGGCATCGGCCACGGTTTCTCCGGCGTTGGCGCTGACGAAACGGGTCACGCCGTCTTCGAAATTGAGTGCGATTTGGTGGGTCATGGCAGTCGCCTCAGAGGTGGTAGATGTCGACGACCTGGCGAACGTAGTCGTTCTTCAGGATGACTTTCTTGGCCAGGATCAGCGGGTTTTCGCCCCGTAAATCGAGGGTGTAGAAGCTGCTGCCGAAGTAGCTGTCCACGGTCTTGTAGCGAAAGCTCAGGGTGTGCCAGTTGAAGCGCACCTTGCACAGGCCGTCGGCCTGCTCCAGCAGCTCGATATTGCTCAGGTTGTGGGAGGTGCGGGTGTCGGGGATGCTGGCGCTGGAGCGCTCGGTCTTGATCCGGAACACCCGGTCTTCCAGGCCGCTGCGGTTGCCGTACCAGATTAGCGAGATCTCCCGCTGCGGGTCTTCGGTGAGCTGGTCGCTGTCGTCCCAGGAGGGCATCCAGAAGGTCGCGTCGGCGGCGTAGAGCTCCAGCCAGCTGTCCCAGTCCTTGTCGTCCAGGTAGCGGGCTTCGCGGTACAGGAAATCGCGCACGGCATCATAGGCAATGTTCATTGCACGGCCTCCACGGCGATCTGGCGTGACTCTTCTACGGCCAGGGCGGCGAGCATGGTCTGCTGCCAGTACTTGTGCTGCATCACGAACAGGCCCTCGTCCTCGGTGCGCACGCCGCTGAGGATCGGGTGCAGGTCGCTTTCCCTGGCCGCCTCGTCGGCGCCCTCGACCCAGTGCTCGGCCCCGCGGGACATGTCGTTCCAGGCCGTGGTGCTGCCCTGGTAGCCCATCTGGCAGGAGCGAAATTCCTCCAGGTCGTCGGGGGTGGCCATGCCGCTGACGTTGAAGAAGTCCTCGTACTGGCGGATGCGCCGGGCTCGGGCTTCATCGCTTTCACCCTTGGGGGCGATGCAGTAGATGGTGATTTCCGTGCGGTCCACGGAGATCGGCCGGGCGATGCGGATCTGCGAGCTGAACTGGTCCATCAGGTAGACGTTGGGGTACAGGCACAGGTTGCGCGAGTTCTCGATCATCCAGTCGGCGCGGGCCTGGCCGAAGTCCCGGGCCAGCTCGTCACGGCGCTCGTACAGCGGTCGGTCCTCGGGGTTGGCCCAGCGGGTCCAGAGCAGCATGTGGCCCTTGTCGAAGGAGTAGAAGCCGCCGCCCTGCTTGGCCCAGCTGCCGGCGCTCATGGTGCGGATGTCTTCGCCGGCCTCACGCTGCTTGCGCTGGTTCTGGGTGGCGGCGTAGTTCCAGTGCACCGAGCTGACGTGGTAGCCGTCGGCGCCGTTCTCGGCAGTGAGTTTCCAGTTGCCTTCGTAGATGTAGCTGGAGGAGCCGCGCAGCACTTCGAGGCCGTCGGCGGACTGGTCGACGATCATGTCGATGATCTTCGCCGACTCTCCCAGGTGCTCCACCAGGGGCAGCACCTCGGGGTTGAGGCTGGCGAACAGAAAGCCGCGGTAGGACTCGAAGCGCGCGACGCGGGTCAAGTCGTGGGAGCCTTCGCAGTTGAAGCTCGCCGGATAGCCGGCGGCGGCCGGGTCCTTGACCTTGAGCAGCTTGCCGGAGTTGTTGAAGGTCCAGCCGTGGAACGGGCAGGTGAAGGAAGCCTTGTTGCCGGTCTTGTGCCGGCAGAGCATGGCCCCGCGATGGCTGCAGGCGTTGATGAAGGCGTTGAGCTCACCGTTCTTGTTGCGGGCGATAAACACCGATTGCCGGCCCATGGTGGTGCTGTAGTAGTCGTTGGGGTTGGGGATCTGGCTTTCATGGGCCAGGTACAGCCAGTTGCCCTCGAAGATGTGCTGCATCTCCAGGTCGAACAGCCGGGGGTCGGTGAACATCTCGCGCTTGCAGCGGTAGACGCCCTGGTCGCGGTCTTCTTCAAGCAGGGCGTGCAGGTATTCGGGTCGCAGGGTCATGGCCACCGCCTCCATTGTTTTTGTTCAGGCAGCCCCATGCTAGGACGGGGGTTGGGTGGGCAATAGCCGTTGCGTGCAGACCTGTATCCGTTTTCTGCAAAGGGCCTGGCGATGGGCTGTGCAGGAGCCGGCTTGCCGGCGAAGAGGCCCTCAAGCCTTGCATCGCCTCCACGCGCACCTTCGCTGGCAAGCCAGCTCCTACGGGCCGGATCTGAAAGGGTCGTGTGTAGGAGCCGGCTTGCCGGCGAAGAGGCCCTCAAGCCTTGCATCGCCCTCACGCGCGCCTTCGCTGGCAAGCCAGCTCCTACGGGCCGGATCTGAAAGGGTCGTGTGTAGGAGCCGGCTTGCCGGCGAAGAGGCCCTCAAGCCCTGCATCGCCCTCACGCGTCCCTTCGCTGGCAAGCCAGCTCCTACGGGCCGGAGCTGAAAAGGTCGTGTGTAGGAGCCGGCTTGCCGGCGAAGCGGTCCTCAAGCCCTGCATCGCCCTCACGCGCGTCTTCGCTGGCAAGCCAGCTCCTACAAGGGGCCGATGCCTGGGATCAGTGGCGGCGCTTGAGGGTGTCGGAAGGCAGTTCGCCGTAGTGCTGGCGGTAGCTCTGGGCAAACCGGCCCAGGTGCAGGAAGCCGAAGTCCAGGGCCAGTTCGGTGACGTTGCGCACCGGGCTCTCGGGATCATTGAGGCAGGCGTGAACCCGTTGCAGTTTCTTCTGCCGAATGTAGTTCTTCGGGGTGGTGCCGGCGTTGCGTTCGAACAGGCCGTACAGCGAGCGCAGGCTCATGCGCGCCTGCTGCGCCAGTTCTGCGCAACCGATGTCTTGCTTGAGGTTGCGTTCGATGTAGTCGGCGATGCGTTCGAAGGTCGCCGCCGAGGCTCCCAGGGCGCCGCGCTGGACGTTGGTCTGCATCAGCCCGAGCAGCTTGCCCACCAGGATCTGTGCATAGTGCTCCTGGACCTTGGGCATGCATTCCCGGGCTTCGGCTTCGCCGCAAAGCAGGCTCAGCAAGGGGATGAAACCTTCCAGGTCCTGCAACTGGTAGCGCTGCTGGAGAAAGCGCACGCCCTGCCCCGGGTACTGCCAGCGCTGTTCCTGGCAGGCGGCTTCCAGCAGGCGCGTGGGAATCTTGATGATGAATTTTTCGCAATCGTCGGAATAGGTCAGGTCCACCGGATCGTCGGGGTTGATCAGCAGCAGTTCGCCGGGGGCGAAGTAGTGTTCTTCACCCGGGCCGCGCCACAGGCAATGGCCCCGCAGCAGCACTTGCAGGTGGTAGATGCTTTCCAGGGCCGGCGAGGTGACGCGCACGCTGCCGCCGTAGCTGAGGCTGCACAGGTCGAGGCTGGCCAGGGAGCGGTGGTTGAGGCTGGCCTGGGGGCTGCCGGCCCGCGGCAGGCGGATGCAGTGGCTGCCCACGTGCTGGTTGACGTAGCCGGACACGGCATAGGGATCGGCTTGGACAAACACGCTACTGCGCTCAGTCAACAGATGCATTTGCATAACCGGGTCACTCTGATTGTTCTTATAGGGGGTGCATTGCGCGGCACTGGTACCGCCAATGCAGGCAGATCACGCAAGGCACACTCGCACACAACGGCAAAAGCCACGAGCCCCGAAGGGAGCCCGTGGCTCGGTCCTGCACGATCGGGCTCAGGCCTCCAGGGCGCGCACCCGCTCGTGGCGCTGCTGCTCTTGTGGTTGCGCCGAAGACTGCAGGGTGAAGTCGAAGTCGATCTCGGCAAAGCGTCCGCTGACCCCCAGGGCCTTGGCCCGGGCCTGGTCTTCGCTGAAGGTGATCTTGGCGATCAGTTCGTCGCGGGTGGCGTAGGCGAAGTCGTCGTGCAGGTACTGGTCACCGTCCAGGTTGATCTGGGTGGTCAGGTGGCGATGGTCGTCCGCCGAGATGAAGAAGTGGATGTGCGCTGGGCGCTGGCCATGCCGGCCCAGTTGGTCGAGCAACTGCTGGGTCGGGCCATCCGGCGGGCAGCCGTAGCCGGACGGCACGATGCTGCGAAAGCGATAGCGACCCTCGGCGTCGGTGACGATGCGCCGGCGCAGGTTGAATTCCGACTGGCTGCCGTCGAAGTAGGAATAGGTGCCGCCGGTGTTGGCGTGCCAGACGTCGACGATGGCCCCGGCCAGGGGTTGGCCCGCGGTGTTGGTGACCTGGCCCTGCATGAACAGCACCACGCCCGGGTCGACGCCGTCGTCAAGCCGCGCCTCACCCTGGGACAGCGGCGCACCGGCCACGTACAACGGGCCTTCGATGGTACGCGGGGTGCCGCCGGTCTTGCCGGCCTGTTCGTCGGCGGCGTCCATCAGCAGGTCCAGGTAGTGCTCCAGGCCCAGGCCGGCAGCCAGCAGCCCGGCTTCCTGACGGGCACCGAGGACGTTGAGGTAGTTGACCGCTTTCCAGAACTCTTCCGGGGTCACCTCCAGGTCTTCGATGATGTTCACCGAGTCCCGCAGGATGCGGTAGATGATGGCCTTGGCCCGTGGATTACCGCCCTCGGTGAACTGCCCGCTGGCTTCTTCGAGAAACTGCTGGGCGCTGGCAGTGTGGGAAATACGCACGTTCATGATCGATCCTCATCTTGTATTTATTAGAGTGGCTAACGCTCTGGCAACGGACTCAGCGGTCATCCTCATGAATCGAGGAAGGATGCCTGCACATGGCGTCGACTTCGATAGCCATGTACGGATACAGCGGCAACTGCATCAGGGTGTCGTGCAGTTCCTGCACGCTGTCGACGTCGAACACGCTGTAGTTGGCGTACAGCCCGGCAATGCGCCACAGGTGGCGCCACTTGCCCTCGGCCTGCAGGCGCTGGGCCAGGGCTTTCTCGTCGGCCTTGAGCTGCGCGGCGCGCTCGGGGTTCATGTCGACCGGCAGGTTCACGGTCATTTTCACGTGGAATAGCATGGAGCCCTCCTCAGGTGTGATGCAGCACGGGGGTGGTCTTGTCGCGGCGGAAGAACGCCAGGCGCTCTTCGTCCAGGCTCAGGCCGAGGCCCGCTGCCCGGGAAACATGCAGCTGGAAATCCCGGTACAGCGGCGGCTCGGCGAGAATGTCCTCGGTCAGCAGCAGCGGGCCGAACAGCTCGGTGTCCCAGCTCAATTTGTTCAGGGTCAGGAACGCGTGGGCCGAAGCCAGGGTGCCGATGCCGCCTTCGAGCATGGTGCCGCCATACAGGCCGATGCCCGCCGCCTCGGCAATCGCCGCGGTGCGCAGGGTGGCGCGAGGGCCGCCGTTCTTGGCGATCTTCAGGGCGAACACCGAGGCCGCGCCTTCCCGGGCCAGGTTGAAGGCATCTTCCACGCACTCGATGGATTCGTCGGCCATGATCGGCGCCGGACTCACGGCATTCAGGCGCACCATGCCGGCGCGGTTGTTGCGCGAGATCGGCTGCTCGATCAGGTCGATGCCATTGCCGCCGAGGATGCGGCAAGCGCGCAGGGCCACGGCTTCGTCCCAGGCCTGGTTGACGTCGACCCGCACGCTGGCGCGGTCGCCCAAGGCCTTCTTGATCGCGATCACGTGGGCCAGGTCACGGTCCACTTCGCCGGCGCCGATCTTCAGCTTGAAGATCCGGTGGCGGCGCAGGTCGAGCATCTGTTCGGCTTCGGCGATGTCCTTGGCGGTGTCGCCGCTGGCCAGGGTCCAGGCCACCGGCAGCGCATCGCGCACCCGGCCGCCCAGCAGTTCGCTGACCGGCAGGCCAAGGCGCTTGCCCTGGGCGTCGAGCAAGGCACTTTCGATGCCCGACTTGGCGAAGGTGTTGCCGCGGATGCTCTGCTCCAGGCGCAGCATGGCGGCGTTGATGTTGCTGGCGTCCTGGCCGATCAACAGCGGGCTGAAGAAGCGGTCGATATTGGTCTTGATGCTGTCCGGGCTTTCATTGCCATAGGCCAGGCCGCCGATGGTGGTGGATTCCCCCAGGCCTTCGATGCCGTCGGCGCAGCGCAGGCGGATCAGCACCAGGGTCTGGTTCTGCATGGTGTGCATGGCCAGCTTGTGAGGGCGGATGGTCGGCAGATCGACGATGATCGTCTCGATCGATTCAATGGCAGAAGCGTGCATTTCCATACCCGTCAGGTTCTTGAAGTTCTGCCAACGATTCTGTCCCGGCTTTTTCCGGGGGGCCAATATAGAATTGGTCTGGTTCGATACCTTTAAGGTATTCAAGCATCACCACCGGAGGCCCCATGGAACTGCGTCACCTGCGTTACTTCCAGGTGCTGGGAGAAACCCTGAATTTCACCCGCGCCGCCGAACGCCTGCACATCGCCCAGCCGCCCTTGAGCCGGCAGATCCAGCAACTGGAAGACGAACTCGGGGTGTTGCTGCTGGAGCGTGGTCGGCCCTTGCGCCTGACCGCCGCCGGGCGGTTTTTCTATGAACACTCCAACCGGGTGCTGGAGCAGTTGGGCAAGGTCTGCGACAACACCCGGCGCATTGGCCTGGGGCACAAGACCTGGCTGGGCATCGGCTTTGCCCCTTCAACCTTGTATGGCGTGCTGCCGCAACTGATTCGCCGCCTGCGCGGCAACGAGACCCTGGAGCTGGAGCTGGGGCTGTCGGAGATGACCACCCTGCAACAGGTGGAGGCCTTGAAGGCCGGGCGCATCGACATCGGCTTCGGGCGTATTCACATCGACGATCCGGCCATCGTCCAGCGCGTGCTCACCGAGGATCGCCTGGTGGCCGCCCTGCCCGCCGGGCATCCCTTGCTCGGGCAACCATTGAGCCTGCAGCAACTGGCCGCCGAGCCGTTCGTGCTCTACCCCGCCAACCCACGCCCAAGCTACGCCGACCATGTGATTGCACTGTTCGCCGGCCACGGCCTGCAATTGAAAGTGGCCCAGTGGACCAACGAACTGCAGACCGCCATCGGCCTGGTGGGCGCCGGCCTCGGCATCACCCTGGTGCCGGCCTCGGTGCAGGTGCTGCATCGTGACGACATCGGCTTTTGCCCGTTGCTGGAACCCAAGGCCACCTCGCCGATCATCCTCAGCCGCCGGGTCGGCGAGCCGTCGCCGGGCCTCACCCACTGCCTGCATCTGATTGCCCAGTTGCGGGCCGAAATCGGTCGCGAAGAACCTTCCATCGGCTGAAAACACCAGCGCCGGCCCCATCGAAAGACGGGGCCGGCGGCTAATGCCAGTCAGTTGAGGGCAAGCGCTGCACTGGTGGCGAGGGAGCTTGCTCGCGCGGGGGCGCGCAGCGGTAAAAATGGGACTGCGACACAGTCCAGCAGGAACAAGCTCCCTCGCTCCAGGTTATTTTTCGTTCGCTCTAGCGCTCAACTGATCGGCATTAGGCACCGGCGGCTCTCTTGCCGTTTGCAACGGGCTGCGGCTCTTAGAACGTCAGGCCAACCTTGAAGCCATACTCGTTACGCTTGAGCCGGGTGTTGTCGGCCACCGGGGTGTCTACGTCCAGCTTGTATTCGGTGCGGGTGTAGTAGACCCCGGCCATCACCGGCAGCGAGCCGTTCTGGTTCATCAGGAAATTCACCTCGGCATAAGGGTTGGTGCGGTCCTTGAGGTCCACGGTGTCGCTGCCGACATCGTCGACCTTGAGCCGGGCCTTGCCGTTGATGGTGTGGCGAGCCCCCAGTTCAACGCGCATGGTGACGTCGTCGAACTGATGGTTGTAGCCCAGGGCCGCCTTGGCAAATGGCGACTTGTTGGTGAGCTTCATGTCGTAGTCGCCGGTGTCCGGCTCGTAGCGGGTCCAGCTGTAGCCGGCGCCCACCAGCACGTCGACGAAATTGCGCGCATCCAGCGCCGCACGCCAGCCCAGGTCCAGGTCGGCCTGGCCTTCCTTGAGCTTGTTGTCACTCTTCTTGCCGAACTTGGCTTCGACCCCGGCCTGGTAGATCAGCCCCGATTCGGCGGTCATCTTGTTGCCGAAGTTGTAGAACACACCCCCTTCACCCAAATGCTCCTTGTCGCTGTCGCTACCGCCTTCGAGCTTGAAGTCGTTGTAGCTGCCCAGGATCCCCAGGGTGGAAATCGGCCCGGTGTCCGGTGCGGCCATGGCGTTGCCGGACAGTACCAGCAGGGCGGCGGCGGAGGTGCTGGCTAGAAGGGTTGCATAGACATTTGGCATTGCGAGTAAATCTCCCTGTATAAAAAAGACCAATGACTCAGGAGCCTTTTCGAGGGAGATGAAAAGCAAAAGGTTCTGATTATTTTTCACCTTTTTTTCACATCGTAATGGCGCCTCGCCACGTGCCAGGGCTTTAGGCCTTACAATACCGGGCTCAATACACGACGTAGTCTTGGGGCAATGCATGGAAGTATCGAGAACCAGCCTGCTCATCCGGCGCATCCTGGCCTACCTGCTGGACAGCGCCCTGACGGTGCTGCTGTGGCTGGCCTTGAGCCTCGCCGTGGGCGGTTTCTACCACACCGACCTGGCGCTGATGGCGATCTGGAACCTGTATTTTGTGCTCTGCGAATACCTGTTGCACGGCCGTACCCCGGGCAAGGCCCTGTGTGGCCTGCAGGTGATCAACGGCGTCGGCCAGGCCCCTTCGCTGATGCAAGTGCTGATCCGCTCGGCCACGAGGCAGTTCGAGGCGGCACTCAGCCTGGTCACCTTGCTGGTATGTGCCAACTCGGGCCGCTGCCAGCGCATTGGCGATATGCTGGCGCGTACTTACGTCATCCCGCGCAAGGACCTGGTGCAGTTGCGCGGTTTGCCAGTCGGGCCTTGAGCGCTGGCAACACCTCTATCATCGCGCCCTGCTGCATCGGCGCTTTTTCCGGGAGTCTCAATGGCAATCAACGAACAGCCCCATGAACTGGCCTTGCGCAGGTTCCTCGAGCAACGCCCCGACTTGAATCAACAACTCGACCACCTCAATCCCCTGGAAGCCCGGGCCCGCGGTGAAACCCCGGAGCAGTACCGCGCAGAACGCCTGCACGAGGCCTTCGAAGCGGAAGCCGAGCGCCAGGGCTTGTTCGCCTGGGAGCTGAGTCTGCAACTGACGACAGCCAGCACTGATGAGTACCGGCAGCGACGCCTGGCAGTGCACAAGGAGGTGGCAGAAATGGCCGGCATGCCGTGGCCGGAGTATTGCGCGCTCCACGGCATCGTCCCTGATGCCTGAACCTTGCAGCGCCCCGCACACGTCCCCGCGCAGTCCCTGAACAGGAGAACCTGACGATGCTGCCTTCCACCCTCGGCCATCACGGCGACCCCGCCCTGCAACGCGCACAAAAGTGGCGCGGTCGGATCGGCCTGGCCCTGGTGGCCGCCCTTTCGGTACTGGCAGGCATGACCGATGCCATCGGCTTCATGGCCACCGGGGATTTCGTTTCATTCATGAGCGGCAACACCACGCGCCTGGCAGTGGCCATCAGCGACGGCGATGTCGGCCTGATCCTGCGCCTGAGCCTGCTGGTGGCGACCTTTGTCGCAGGTAACGCACTGGGGGTGATGGTCAGCCGCCTGGGTGGCCATCGCGCCCTGCCCTTGCTGCTGTGTATCGGCGCGTTGCTGTGCATCGCCGCCAGTTGGCCCGGCAATAACAGCTCATTGCCGGCGATACTCGCGGCCATCATCGCCATGGGCATGCTCAACGCCGCCGTAGAGGAAGTGAACGGCCTGCCCATCGGCCTGACCTACGTGACCGGCGCCCTGTCGCGCTTCGGCCGCGGCTTCGGACGCTGGCTGCTGGGCGAACGACGCAATGGCTGGCGGGTGCAACTGGTGCCCTGGACCGGGATGTTCGCCGGTGCCGTGCTGGGAGCCCTGCTGGAACAGCGCCTGGGCTTGCAGGCGCTGTATGTCAGTGCCGTGATCTCGGCCTTGCTGGGGCTGCTGTCACTGCGCATTCCCCGGCGCTGGCAACGCAAGTACATCGGCCGCTGAGGCGCTCGGCATCAACTGAACAGGCCACCGTCATCGGTGTCGATGACGATCGACGACAGGCTGATGTGCCGTGGCCGGGTCAGGGCAAAGATCACCGCCTCCACCACATCGCGGTTGGTGCCCTTCTGGCCCTTCTGGCGCTCGGGCACCTGCTGCCATTGCTCATCCAGGGGCGAGATGTCTTCCAGGTACGGCGGGTGCACGCACAGTGAACGCACCGGAGTGCCCTTGAGCATCTGGCGCAGGCCGTCGGCCAGGGCCAGTTGCCCGTGCTTGGCCGCGTAGAACGGCAGTGACACGCTGTGCAGCGGTGCATTGGGCAAGCCGCTGATGGAGCCGATGGTGACGATGTCCGGGCGCGTCGATGCCTTGAGCACCGGCAGCAGGCCCTGGGTCAGCAGGTAGGTGCCGCTGAGCGCCGCATCGATCACCCCCAGCACCTCGCCCGCACTGTGGGGCTGCTCGCTGGCTTCCAGCCACATGGCGCCGTTGTTGATCAGGATGTCGACCTGGGGCTGGCGCACGTGGATCTCGGCCAGGGCCGCCTTGACGCTGTCCATGTTGGCCAGGTCCACCACCACCTGTTCGGCCGTGGTGCCGGTACGTTCGAGGATCTGCGCAGCGACATCCGCCAGGGCCGCCCCATTGCGACCACAGAGGATCAGCTTGCAACCCAGGTCCGCCAGGCTGATGGCCAGGGCCGCCCCCAGGCCGCGACCGGCACCGGTGACCACCACAACTGCTGATTTGAGGTCCAACATCCCTTGCTCCTTGTCCGAGATAGATTGAGGCCGTGAGTCTATCCCCGGGCACCGGCCGAAGGGCCGGACAAGCGTTACCCGATATGTCCCGCCAGCCCGGCAACAGCCTGTACGCAAAGGGGTTTAGCCGCGGCGACGCTAAAGCTTTATCATGGCGCCCAGGTTTGCCCGAAGAGTCCGTCATGAAGTTCGCCATTGCCCTGTTCTCCGCCGCCCATGCGCCCTCCTCGCGCCGCGCCCTGCTGTTCGCCCAGGCGGCGCTGGCGGGCGGGCATGAGATTGTCCGGCTGTTTTTCTACCAGGACGGCGTGCACAACGCCTCGAACAGCATCGTCACGCCCCAGGACGAGCAGGACCTGCCCCGCCAGTGGCGCGAATTCGTCAGCCAGCACCAATTGGACGGCGTGGTGTGCATCGCCGCGGCCTTGCGCCGCGGGGTGTTGAACGCCGATGAAGCCAAGCGCTACCAGCGCGGAGCGGTGAATGTCGAGGCGCCCTGGGAGCTGTCCGGGCTCGGCCAGTTGCACGACGGGGTGCAGGCCGCCGACCGCCTGATCTGCTTTGGAGGGGCGTGAAATGGCCAAGTCTCTGTTGTTGATCAGCCGCCAGGCTCCCTGGTCCGGCCCCGGCGCCCGGGAAGCACTGGACATCGTGCTCGCCGGCGGCGCCTTCGACCTGCCCATCGGCGTGCTGTTTCTCGATGACGGCGTGCTGCAGTTGGCCCCCGGGCAGCAACCCGCAGCCCTGCAGCTCAAGGACCTGGGGGCCAACCTCCAGGCGCTGTCGCTGTTCGGCGTGGACGAGCTGTTTGCCTGCCAGGTGAGCCTGGCCCAGCGCGGCCTCGACCCGGCCGCCCTGAACTTCGATGAGGTAGAGCTGTTGAGTGCCCCGCAACTGGCCGGGATCATTGACCGTTATGACCAGGTGATCACCCTCTGATGTCGACCTTGCATGTGTTGTCCCACTCCCCCTTCACCGATACGCGCCTGGACAGTTGCCTGCGCCTATTGGGCACCGCCGATGCGTTGCTGCTATGCGGCGATGCGGCCTACGCCCTGCAGCCCGGCACCGCCGCCTGCAACGAGTTGAGCGCCCGCCGTGGCCTGAACCTCTACGTCCTTGACGAAGACCTCCAGGCCCGCGGCCTGGCATTGCCGGACTGGGCCAGGGCCGTGGACTATCCGGGTTTTGTCGAGCTGTCGATCCAGCATGACAAGGTCAATACCTGGCTATGAGCACCTTGACTGTCGGCCCCCGGGCCATCGAACTGGACAAGGACGGCTACCTGGTCAACCTGGAGGACTGGTCCGCCGAGGTGGCCGAGGCCCTGGCCACGGCGGAAGCACTGGAGCTCAGCGCCGAACACTGGGAAGTCCTCGACCTGCTGCGGGGCTTCTACCAGGAGTTCCAGCTGTCTCCGGCCACCCGCCCGTTGATCAAGTACTGCGCCCTCAAGCTGGGCCCGGACAAGGGCAACAGCCTGCACCTGAATCGCCTGTTCAAGGGCACCCCCGCCAAACTTGCCGCCAAGCTGGCGGGCCTGCCGAGGCCGACCAATTGTCTATGACCGAATTCACTCCCCTGCTCACCCAAACCCCTGCCGAGCATCCCTTCGCCCAGTTCGTGCGGATCCTGGGCAAAGGCAAGCGCGGGGCGCGCAACCTGACCCGGGAAGAAGCCCGGGAAGCCATGGGCATGCTGCTGGACGAGCAGGTCGAGGACACCCAGCTGGGGGCCTTCCTCATGCTCCTGCGGCACAAGGAAGAGAGCCCGGAGGAACTGGCAGGCTTCACCGAGGCCCTGCGCCAGCGCCTGAACGCCCCGCCAATCGCCCTGGACCTGGACTGGCCGACCTATGCCGGCAAGAAGCGCCACCTGCCCTGGTACCTGCTGGCGGCCAAGTGCCTGGCGCAGAACGGCGTGCGCATCCTGCTGCATGGCGGCGGCGCTCACACCGCCGGGCGCCTGTACACCGAACAGCTGCTGGAGCCCCTGGGGATTCCCCTGTGCCGTACCTGGCAAGCGGTCGGCAGCGCCCTGGACCAGGGCAACCTGGCCTTCATGCCCCTGGGGGACTGGGCACCGCAGTTGCAACGGATGATCGACCTGCGCAACACCCTGGGCCTGCGCTCGCCGATCCACTCCCTGGCGCGGCTGCTCAACCCCCTGGGTGCCCGCTGCGGCCTGCAGAGCATCTTCCACCCCGGTTACCAGGCCGTGCACCGCGACGCCAGCGGCCTGCTGGGGGACAACGTGATTGTGATCAAGGGCGACGGCGGCGAGATCGAGATCAACCCGGACGCCGACAGCCACCTGTATGGCAGCACCGGCGGCATCAGTTGGGACGAAGAGTGGCCGATGCTGTCGGCCCAGCGGCACGTCAAGCCGGCCAGCCTTGACCCCGAACACCTCAAGGCGCTGTGGCGCGGCGAAGCCGAAGACAGCTACCCGCAGCTTGCCCTGTTGGCGACCATGGCCCTGGCCTTGCGCGGCCTGGGCACGCCCCGGGAGCAGGCCTTCGAGTTGGCGCAGCAGTATTGGGATGCCCGGGACCGATCGATTTAATCGATCCTGACTGCCCAGTTTTTGCGCTTTTTGTTCGAACCCACAGGAATAGACTGCACTCCAACCCATATTGGCCGAGGAGCATTCCATGGGACTGCTGATCGAAGGACGCTGGCATGACCAGTGGTATGAAAGCAGCAAAGACGGTGCCTTCCAGCGCGAACAGGCGCAGCGGCGCAACTGGGTCACCGCCGATGGCCGGCCCGGGCCCAGTGGCGAAGGCGGTTTTGCCGCCGAGGCCGGGCGCTACCATCTGTACGTGTCCCTGGCCTGCCCCTGGGCCCACCGCACCCTGATCATGCGCAAGCTCAAGGGCCTGGAAAGCCTGATCGAGGTGTCGGTGGTCAGCTGGCTGATGGGCGAGAATGGCTGGACCTTCGACAAGAGTCACGGCTCCAGCGGCGATGCCCTCGATCAGTTGGACTTCATGCACCAGCGCTACACCGCCGATACCGCCGACTACACCGGCCGCGTCACGGTGCCGGTGCTCTGGGACAAACAGCAGAAACGCATCGTCAGCAATGAGTCGGCGGAAATCATCCGCATGTTCAACAGTGCCTTCGACGGCCTCACCGGCAACACCCTGGATTTTTATCCGCAGCCCCTGCGCAGCGAGATCGATGCCCTCAACGAGCGCATCTATCCGGCAGTGAACAATGGCGTGTACCGCGCCGGGTTTGCCACGTCACAACAGGCCTACGAGTCGGCTTTCGATGATGTCTTCGCCGAACTGGACCGCCTGGAGCAGCACCTGGGTACCCATCGCTACCTGGCAGGCGAGTACTTGACCGAGGCCGATGTGCGGCTGTTCACCACGCTGATTCGCTTCGATGCGGTGTACTACAGCCACTTCAAGTGCAACCTGCGGCGGATTGCCGACTACCCCAACCTGGCGAACTGGCTGCGGGAACTGTACCAGTGGCCGGGGATTGCCGAGACCGTGGACTTTACCCACATCAAGGGGCACTACTACGCCAGCCACACCACCATCAATCCGACGAGGATTGTGCCCAAGGGGCCGCAGCAGGATTTCAGCCGCGGCCATGATCGGCAACGGTTGAGTGGACTAGGGGTTTGGTGCAGGGATTGAGGACGCTCTCGCTGGCAAGCCAGCTCCTACATCGTGCCTGTAGGAGCCGGCTTGCCGGCGAAGCTTTTCAGACCTCGGACTGGGCGCCTTCGAACCAGGCCAGCTTGTCCCGCAGTTGCACCACTTCACCCACTATCACCAGGGTCGGCGCATGCACTTCATGCTCCGCCACCAGTTGCGGCAGGTTGGCCAGGGTGCCGGTGAACACCCGCTGGTTGACCGTGGTGCCCTGCTGGATCAGCGCCGCCGGGGTATCCGCGCCGCGACCGTGCTTGATCAACTGCTCGCAGATCACCGGCAGCCCCACCAGGCCCATGTAGAACACCAGGGTCTGGGCCGGGCCCACCAGATCGTGCCAAGGCAGGTTGGTGCTGCCGTCCTTGAGGTGACCGGTGACAAAACGCACGGATTGCGCGTAGTCGCGGTGGGTCAAGGGAATGCCGGCATAGGCCGAGCAGCCGCTGGCCGCGGTAATTCCCGGCACCACCTGGAAGGGAATGCCATGGGCCGCCAGTTCCTCGATCTCTTCACCACCACGACCGAAGATGAACGGGTCGCCGCCCTTGAGCCGTACCACCCGCTTGCCTTGCCGGGCCAGGTCCACCAATTGCTGGTTGATCTGGTCCTGAGGCACTGCGTGATCGGCGCGACGCTTGCCGACATAGATGCGTTCGGCATCACGCCGGCACAGTTCGAGAATCGCCGGCGCCACCAGACGGTCGTAGAGCACCACATCCGCTTGCTGCATCAGGCGCAGGGCACGGAAGGTCAACAGGTCCGGATCGCCCGGGCCTGCCCCCACCAGATACACCTCGCCCGTTGCCTCGGCCGCCTGCCCGTCGACCTTGGCCTGCAGCAGACGCTCGGCTTCGGCGCCCTGCCCGGCCAGTTGACGATCGGCGATCGGCCCCTGGAACACATCTTCCCAGAAGGCCCGACGCTGCTGCACGTTGGGCAACAGTTGCTTCACCTGAGTACGGAAACGCGCGGCCAGGCCGGCCAGTTGGCCGTAGGTGGCGGGAATCCAGGTTTCCAGCTTGGCCCGGATCAAGCGCGCCAGCACCGGCGCATCGCCGCCACTGGAGACCGCGATCACCAAAGGTGAACGGTCGACGATAGCCGGGAAGATCACGCTGCACAGGGCCGGGGCATCCACCACATTGACCGGCACGCAACGCCGATGGGCATCGGCCGAGACCTGAGCATTGAGGGCCTGGTCGTCAGTCGCTGCAATGATCAGGGTGCAACCGTCCAGATCCGCCTCGACATAGCCGCGCAGCAGCGACTCACCGCCACTGGCGACGATCAGTTGCTGCAATTGCGCTTCTATTTCAGGTGCAACCACCCGCAGCTGCGCACCGGCATCGGCCAGCAGGCGGGACTTGCGCAAAGCAATCTCCCCGCCGCCGACCACCAACACACGACTGCCGCGAAGCGTGTGAAACAGCGGCAGATATTCCATTTAGCCGATGACCTCAAGGCCAGCCATGTAAGGCTTCAGCACGTCCGGCACGCGGATCGAGCCGTCGGCCTGCTGGTAGTTTTCCAGCACGGCCACCAGGGTGCGGCCCACGGCCAGGCCGGAACCGTTGAGGGTGTGCACCAGCTCCGGCTTGCCGGTTTCCGGGTTGCGGAAACGCGCCTGCATGCGCCGGGCCTGGAAATCGCCACAGTTGGAGCACGAGGAAATCTCGCGGTACTTGTCCTGGCTCGGCACCCAGACTTCCAGATCGTAGGTCTTGACCGCGCTGAAGCCCATGTCACCGGTGCACAGGGCCAATACCCGGTACGGCAGTTGCAGCAGTTGCAGGACTTTTTCAGCGTTGGCGGTCAGGCCTTCCAGCGCTTCCATGGAAGTCGAAGGCTCGACCACCTGGACCATCTCGACCTTGTCGAACTGGTGCTGGCGGATCATGCCGCGGGTGTCGCGGCCCGAGGCACCGGCTTCACTGCGGAAGCACGGGGTGTGGGCGACGAACTTCAGCGGCAGTTGCTTGGGATCGAGAATCTCGCCGGCGACGATGTTGGTCAGGGACACCTCGGCGGTCGGGATCAGGTACAGATCGGCCTCGCCTTCGCGAGTGATCTTGAACAGGTCTTCCTCGAACTTCGGCAGCTGGCTGGTGCCCACCAGCGCCGGAGCCTGCACCAGGTACGGGGTGTAGGCCTCTTCGTAGCCGTGCTCGCCGGTGTGCAGGTTGATCATGAACTGCGCCAGGGCGCGGTGCAGACGGGCGATCGGGCCGCGCAGCAGGGCAAAACGTGCGCCAGACAGCTTGGCCGCGGTTTCAAAGTCCAGCCAGCCGTGGGTTTCACCCAGGGCCACATGGTCCTTGATCGGGAAATCGAAGGCCGTCGGCGTACCCCAGCGGCGCACTTCGACGTTGCCGTCTTCGTCTTCGCCGACCGGCACCGATTCGTGCGGCAGGTTGGGAATGCCCAGCAGGATCGAATCCAGCTCGCTCTGGATGGTTTCCAGGTCGGCCTTGCCGGAGGTCAGCTCGTTCCCCATGCGCTCGACGTCAGCCATCAACGGGGCGATGTCTTCGCCACGCTGCTTGGCCTGGCCAATGGACTTGGAGCGCGCGTTACGTTCAGCCTGCAGTTGTTCGGTGCGGGTCTGCACGGTCTTGCGCTGTTCTTCCAGCGCTTCGATGCGTGCCACATCCAGGGCAAAGCCGCGGGATGCCAGACGATCCGCTACGTCCTGGAGGTTGCTACGTAACAGTTTGGAATCGAGCATGTCGTTCTCTCGTTTATCAAAGTTTGGTCAAGGACAGGCCGGCCCAGGTAGCAAGCAGCCCGCCGAATACACTCAGTGCCGCATAGCCCAGGGCCAGCGCCACTTGTCCGCTTTCCAGCAGACGCACGGTATCCAGTGAAAAGGATGAAAAAGTCGTCAGGCCACCGAGGAAGCCCACTATCAATCCGGCACGCACTTCGATCGGCACTTCCGGACGGACCAGGAACAGCCCGTACAACACGCCGATCAGCAGGCAGCCCACGATATTAACGGCCAGCGTCGCGGTATAGAAGTGCCGCGGCCAATTGGCGTTGATCCAGTTGCCGGTGGCAAAGCGCAACAGGGTGCCGGCCACGCCGCCGGCGGAGACGGCAAGGATCAATGGGATCACGGTTTTCTCCGCTGCAGGGGGCTGGCTCGGTCTAGGGCCGCCAGGTGCTTGAGCTTCTCGCCGATCTTCAGTTCCAGGCCACGAGGCACCGGCTGGTAGAGCGGCAAGGGTTCGAGTTCTTCGGGGAAATAGTCTTCACCGGCGGCGTAGGCATCCGGCTCGTCGTGGGCGTAGCGGTATTCATCGCCATAACCCAATTGCTTCATCAGCTTGGTCGGGGCATTGCGCAGGTGGATCGGCACTTCCAGGGAACCGTGCTCGGCGGCGGCGCGCATGGCGGCCTTGAAACCCATGTACACGGCGTTGCTTTTCGGCGCGCAGGCCAGGTAGGTGATGGCCTGGGCCACTGCCAGCTCGCCTTCGGGGCTGCCCAGGCGCTCCTGCACATCCCAGGCCGCCAGGCACAAGCTCAAGGCGCGGGGGTCGGCGTTGCCGATGTCCTCGCTGGCCATGCGCACCACGCGCCGGGCCAGGTACAGCGGGTCGCAGCCGCCGTCGAGCATGCGCGCAAACCAGTACAGGGCGCCGTCGGGGTTGGAGCCGCGCACGGACTTGTGCAACGCGGAAATCTGGTCGTAGAACGCCTCGCCGCCCTTGTCGAAACGCCGACGGGTATCCTCCAGCAGGCTCTGCAACAGGTCGACGCTGATTTCGCCACCGTCTTCCGCCAGGTCCGAGGCATTTTCCAGCAGGTTGAGCATGCGCCGGCCATCGCCATCGGCCGCCGACAGCAGCATCTGGAACCCCTCATCGCTGAGGCTCAGCTGGCGCTTGCCCAGGCCCCGCTCTTCGCTCAGGGCGCGCTGCACCAGGCTGCCCAGGGCCGCTTCATCCAGGCTCTTGAGCACATAGACCCGAGCGCGGGAGAGCAAGGCGTTGTTCAGTTCGAACGAGGGGTTTTCCGTGGTGGCGCCGATGAAGATCAGCGTGCCGTCTTCCACATAGGGCAGGAAGGCGTCCTGCTGCGACTTGTTGAAGCGATGCACTTCATCGACGAAGAGAATGGTCCGCCGACCGTACTGCCCGGCCTGCTGCTTGGCGATCTCCACCGCCTGGCGGATCTCCTTGACCCCGGCCAGCACCGCCGAGACGGTTTCGAAGTGGGCGTCCGAGACTTCCGCCAGCAGCCGCGCCAGGGTGGTCTTGCCGACCCCCGGCGGGCCCCAGAAGATCATCGAATGCAGGGCGCCCTGTTCCAGGGCCTCGCGCAGCGGCTTGCCCCGGGCCAGCAGGTGCTGCTGGCCGACGTACTCGTCCAGGTTGGTGGCACGCAAGCGTGCAGCCAGGGGCTGGGCGATCGGGGCACTACGAAACAGGTCCATGGACTACCTTCGAAACCTCGCGGTTGCGGCTACTTACTCTTGGATCACATCGGCACCCTTGGGGATGTCGAACTTGAACTTGGACGCCGGGATCGATTCGTTGGCCTTGACCCCGGTGAACAGGATATTGGTGCGCTGGCCAACGCTGTCAATCAGTTGCATGTCGTTGATCATGCCGTTGCGAAACGACAGGCGCAGGCTGTCGAACAGCGTGTCCTTGGTTTTCGGCTTGAGGGTGAAGTCCATCACGCCACCGGCCTCCTTGGAGGTGATGTCGAAGCTTTCGCTGATCTTCGACACATCACCGGACAGCAGCAGCGCCGGAGTCTGGGTCAAGCGCTGGTCGAGCTTCTTGATGGTCACCTGCTCCAGGTCCGGGTCCCACAGGGAAACTTTCTGGCCATCGGAGACCATCAGTTGTTCTTGCGGTGCATCGGTGTGCCAGTAGAACAGGCCCGGACGCTGCAGGGACATCTCACCGGCGGTTTCCTGCAACTGGGTGCCGCTGCCATCCAGGGTCAGCTGGGAAAAGCGCGCGGTCAGGGTCTGGGACTTTTCCAGCAACTGGGTCAGGCGCGCCACGTCTTTCGGATCGGCGTGGGCCGACAACGTGGTCACGGCCAATACCGGCAGCAGCAACATGCGAATCAGGCGCATGGAATTCCTCATAAATGGATGGGTAGGCGAGCGGCGTGAGGTCACGCCGCGGGTGTCAAAACAGGGATCAGTCGCGCATCGGACCCGGCGCCAGCACTTCGCGTGAGCCGTTGGTGTTCATCGCGGTGACCACACCGGCCATTTCCATGGCCTCGATCATCCGCGCGGCGCGGTTGTAGCCGATCTTTAGCTTGCGCTGCACCGCCGAAATCGAAGCCCGGCGGCTTTCCAGGACGAACTGCACGGCTTCATCGTAGAGCGCGTCGGCTTCCGGATCATCGCCGTCGCCACCGCCGCTGCTGCCTTCGAAGCCGCTGCCGGCCTCTTCGACGCCGTTGAGGATGTCGTCGTTGTATTCCGGCGCGCCGCGCAGCTTCCAGGCTTCCACCACCCGGTGCACTTCATCGTCGGAGACAAAGGCGCCGTGGACACGGATCGGCAGGCTGGTGCCCGGCGGCATGTAGAGCATGTCACCGTGGCCCAGCAGCTGCTCGGCGCCCCCCTGGTCGATGATGGTCCGCGAGTCGATCTTGCTCGACACCTGGAACGCCATGCGGGTCGGGATGTTGGCCTTGATCAGGCCGGTGATCACGTCCACCGACGGCCGCTGGGTCGCGAGGATCAGGTGGATACCGGCGGCCCGGGCCTTCTGTGCGATACGGGCGATCAGCTCTTCGACTTTCTTGCCGACGATCATCATCATGTCGGCGAATTCATCCACCACCACCACGATGGTCGGCAGCTTGCTCAGCAGCGGCGCTTCGTCATGAATGCTCTCGCGGTTGTACAGCGGGTCGGTCAGCGGCGTGCCGGCGTCGATGGCTTCCTTGACCTTGGCGTTGAAACCCGAAAGGTTGCGCACGCCCATCTTGGCCATCAGTTTGTAGCGCCGCTCCATCTCCGCCACGCTCCAGCGCAGGGCGTTGGCTGCGTCCTTCATGTCGGTCACGACCGGGCACAGCAGGTGTGGAATGCCTTCGTAGATCGACAGTTCGAGCATCTTCGGGTCGATCATGATCAGCTTGGCGTCTTCCGGGCCGGACTTGAACAGGATCGACAGGATCATGGCGTTGACCCCCACCGACTTACCGGAACCGGTGGTACCGGCCACCAGCAGGTGCGGCATCTTCGCCAGGTCGGTGATGACCGGCCGGCCACCGATGTCATGGCCCAGGGCCAAGGTCACCGGGGACTTGAAGTTGTCGTATTCCGGGGTCGAGAGAACCTCGGAGAAGCGCACGATCTGCCGGTCTTCGTTGGGAATCTCGATGCCCACGGTGGTCTTGCCGGGAATCACTTCCACGACCCGCACGCTGGTCACGGCCAGGGAGCGGGCCAGGTCCTTGGCCAGGTTGGCGATACGGCTGACCTTGACCCCGGCCGCCGGCTGGATCTCGTAGCGGGTAATCACCGGGCCCGGGTGGATGGAGTCCACCGAAACCTCGACACCGAACTCCTTGAGCTTGATCTCCAGCAAGTGGCCGACGGCCGCCAGGGATTCGGGGGAATAGTTGAGCTGCTTCTTTTCTGCCGGGTCGAGGATCGAGATCGGCGGCAAGGTGCCTTCCACGGCGCTGTCGATGAACAACGGCACCTGCTTCTCTTTCTGCACGCGCTTGCTCGGCTCCGGCGCCTTGGTGGCGATCGGGGTGATCACCGGCGGCACCTGCTTCTCGCGCTCCGACATGTGCTTGCTCAGGGCCTGTTCGCGCTCGATGAGGCGTTCCTTGACCTTGGCCTGCTCACGCTTGTCGGCGACGTTGGGGGTCACCACCTCATCGACCCGGGCATCCACTTCACGCAGTTGCGCCACCAGTTGCTTGCGCTCCACGCGAGCGTCCCACCAGCGATTGGCGGCGCCCTGGAACAGTTCGAACAGGTCGAGGGTGATCTTGCCGGTGATGTCCATCACCTTGAACCAGGACAGGTCGGTGAACACCGTCAGGCCGAACAGGAACAGGGCAATGAACATCAGGGTGCTGCCCTGCACGTTCAAGGCATTCTTGGCCAGGTCGCCCAGGCTTTCGCCGAGGGCACCGCCAGCACCCGCCGGCAGCCCGGTGGCGGCATGGAAATGGATATGGGCCAGCGCAGCACCGGACAGCACCAGGAACACCAGGCCGATCAGCCGCCAGGAAAACAGCCAGCCGCTCCACTGCCAGGGCTCATGGCGCTGACGGAAGATCTGGTAGGTCTTGATCGCCAGCAGCAACGGGAAGATATAGGCGAAGTAACCCAACACCATAAACAGGATATCGGCGCTGTAGGAACCGGCGGGACCGCCGAAGTTCTGCACGTCTTCAATCTTGCTGTTATGACTCCAGCCCGGATCATCTTTCCCGTAGGTCAGAAGTGCCATCATCAGAAACAGGCACAGGGCTCCAATGGCAATCAACGCACCTTCCTTGAGTCGGTAGTGCAATTGTTGACGCCAGAGCGGAACAACAGGTTTAGGTGCTGCGGTGGATTTCTTCAAAACGCGTCTTTTCCTGCGCCATGGGCGCGTCCAACGGGTGATTGACTACAAGATACTGCTCAATCCGAGCAGGTAAATAAAGTTGACCGGCGTAACTGGGGCTACTTTTAACACTCTGCCCCTTGCTTCTGAAACAGTGCAATTCTGAATAAGCCTGGTACAGCGTCGTATTGTACGGGTTTGTTCAGGCCATGCCACTTCGCGACCGTTTGCCAAGCATAGTCAATTGCGCTGTACGGACTGTTCAATTGGAGCATGCATTCTCTTTTGTGACAAAGGCTTATGAGGTGTTTTTATGAACCAAGCGAAGCATTCACGCCTGATCATTCTGGGCTCCGGCCCTGCCGGTTACAGCGCTGCCGTTTATGCCGCTCGCGCCAACCTCAAACCGACGGTCATCACCGGCCTGCAGGCCGGCGGGCAATTGACCACCACCACTGAAGTCGACAACTGGCCCGGCGATGTCGAAGGCCTGACCGGCCCGGTGCTGATGGAGCGCATGCAAAAGCACGCCGAGCGTTTTGACACCGAGATCGCCTATGACCACATCCACACCGCACAGTTGCAGCAACGGCCGTTTGTCCTGATCGGCGACAGCGGCACTTATAGCTGCGACGCATTGATCATCGCCACCGGTGCTTCCGCCCAATACCTGGGCCTGCCCTCCGAGGAGGCCTTTGCCGGCAAGGGCGTCTCCGCCTGCGCCACCTGCGACGGTTTCTTCTATCGCAATCAAGTGGTGGCGGTGGTCGGTGGCGGCAACACCGCCGTGGAAGAAGCCCTGTACCTGTCCAATATCGCCAGGGAAGTGCACCTGGTGCACCGTCGCGACAAGCTGCGGGCAGAGAAGATTCTCCAGGACAAACTGTTCGACAAGGCCGCCAACGGCAATATCCGCCTGCACTGGAACCAGCATCTGGATGAGGTGCTCGGGGATGCCAGCGGCGTCACCGGTGCCCGCCTCAAGGACAGCCACACTGGCGCGACCACGGAGCTGGCCCTGGCCGGGGTGTTTATCGCCATCGGCCACAAACCCAATACCGACCTGTTCCAGGGCCAACTGCAGATGCGCGACGGCTACCTGCTGGTCAAGGGCGGCAGCGAAGGCAATGCCACGGCCACCGGGATCGAAGGAGTGTTTGCCGCCGGCGACGTGGCCGACCACGTCTACCGCCAGGCCATCACTTCAGCCGGCGCCGGCTGCATGGCCGCCCTGGACGCGGAAAAATTCCTCGACGACCACTGATCTCACGCCCTAGGCTTGTGGCGGGCCGCAATGCAAAGGCCTGCCACCGCCCTCCCCTGCCGTAAGTCTGGATGCCATGCTGACCTGGTTACAACGCAACTCCCTGGATTTCCCGCCACTGGAAAAAGCCATGCGCGTGCCCAATGGCCTGCTGGCTGCCGGCGGCGATCTTTCCGCCGATCGCCTGATCCGGGCCTATCGCCACGGCTGTTTTCCCTGGTTCTCCGAAGGCCAGCCGATCCTCTGGTGGTCCCCCGACCCTCGCACCGTGCTGTTTCCCGACGAGCTGCACATTTCACGCAGCCTGAACAAATTGCTGCGCCAGCAACGCTACCAGGTCACCTTCGACCAGGATTTCGCGGCGGTCATCAGCGCCTGTGCAGCCCCTCGGGCCTATGCCGATGGCACCTGGATCACCGAAGCCATGCAGCAGGCCTACCTGCAATTGCATCAACGCGGCCTCGCCCATTCGGTGGAGGTCTGGGACCAGGGCACGCTGGTGGGTGGACTGTACGGCTTGGCCATGGGCCAACTGTTTTTCGGCGAGTCGATGTTCAGTCGCGCCGACAACGCCTCAAAATTCGGTTTCGCCACCCTAGTGCAGCAGCTGCGTGACTGGGGTTTCGTGCTGATTGACTGCCAGATGCCCACCGAGCATTTGCACAGCCTGGGCGCTCGCTCCATCCCCCGCCCGGAATTTGCCGGTTACCTGGAGCGCCACCTGGACCAGCCGAGCCGCGCCATATGGGTTTCCTAGGCGGGTTTCACCGCTGTGGCTTACACTTAAACCCAAAGCTTATTCCGAGGGTTGACTCATGACCGAGTTGGCGCGCCTGAAGTTTTATGCCACTCAACCCCACGCTTGCAGCTACCTGCCCGACGAACAGGCGACCACCCTGTTTCTCGATCCTAGCCAGCCCATGGACGTGCATGTCTACGCTGATCTGTCGGAAATGGGGTTTCGTCGCAGTGGCGATCACCTGTATCGCCCCCACTGCCAGAACTGCAACGCTTGCGTCCCGGCGCGCATTCCGGCGGCGCAGTTCATCCCCAATCGCCAGCAAAAACGCATCCTCAAGCGCAACAGCGACCTGACGGTGCAGGCCGCCAAGCCTGGTTTCAGCGAAGAGTACTTCGATCTGTACCAGCGCTATATCGAGCAGCGTCACGCCGATGGCGACATGTTCCCCCCCAGCCGCGACCAGTTTTCCACCTTTCTGGTGCGCGACCTGCCGTTTTCGCGCTTCTACGAGTTCCGCCTGCACGGGCGCCTGCTGGCGGTGGCGGTCACCGACCTGCTGCCCAATGGGATTTCGGCGGTCTACACCTTCTATGAACCGGACGAAGAACGCCGCAGCCTGGGACGCTTTGCGATCCTCTGGCAGATCGGCGAGACCCTGCGCCTGGGCCTGGATGCGGTCTACCTCGGCTATTGGATCAAAAACTGCAAAAAAATGAATTACAAGACCCAATATCGCCCCATTGAGCTGCTGATAAACCAGAGATGGGTGATCCTCAACTAGAAGGCCTTGGCTTGAACCCCACTTTTCGGGCACAATGCACGCCGCTTTTGCCTGGCGCAGTTGCACCGGGCCATTCATTGGACACCGAGGGCTTTACTGCATGTCGAAAGAAGACAGCTTCGAAATGGAAGGCACTGTCGTCGACACCCTGCCCAACACCATGTTTCGCGTGGAGTTGGAAAATGGGCACGTCGTAACCGCGCATATTTCCGGCAAGATGCGCAAGAACTACATTCGTATTCTTACCGGTGACAAAGTGCGCGTCGAGCTGACGCCCTATGACTTGAGCAAAGGGCGCATCACTTACCGCGCTCGCTAAGCAAGTCAATACAAGACGCCCGGTTATGCCGGGCGTTTTTGTTCGCCTGAAGAAAACCCACAGCAGCTGGTTTGCCAGCGACTTCAAGCTCAAGAACGGTGCAAGGCGTGAAGGCCTGTTCGCCGGCAAGCCGGCTCCTGCAATCCGGCCCCTCCCTGCGAAGGTGCAAGGCTCGCAAGCCGAGCAAACCCCAGACAGCACAAAGGCACCCTCCGGTGCCTTTGGCGGTACTGCTGCGTTACGCGGCTATCAAGCCATCTCCGCCGTGGTTTCGAAATCGAAGGTCAGTTCGCCGTCCTTGATGTCGATGTGCACCACACCGCCATGGTCGGACAACTCGCCAAACAGGATCTCTTCGGCCAATGGACGCTTGATCTTGTCCTGGATCAAGCGTGCCATCGGACGCGCGCCCATGGTCACGTCGTAACCACCAGCGGCCAGCCAGCTGCGAGCGGCATCGGTCACTTCCAGCTGCACGCGCTTGTCTTCCAACTGCGCCTGAAGCTCGGTAAGGAACTTGTCCACCACGCTCTTGATCACTTCGTGGCTCAGGCGACCGAACTGGATAATGGTGTCCAGGCGGTTGCGGAACTCCGGAGTGAAACTCTTCTTGATCACTTCCATGGCATCGGAAGAGTGATCCTGATGAGTGAAACCGATGGAGGCTCGCGCCGCGGTTTCAGCACCGGCGTTGGTGGTCATGATGACGATCACGTTGCGAAAATCCGCCTTGCGCCCGTTGTTGTCGGTCAGGGTACCGTGGTCCATCACCTGCAGCAGCAGGTTGAAGACTTCCGGGTGGGCCTTCTCGATCTCATCGAGCAACAGCACACAGTGCGGCTGCTTGGTGATGGCCTCGGTCAGCAGGCCACCCTGGTCGAAACCGACATAGCCGGGAGGCGCACCGATCAGGCGCGAAACGGTGTGCCGCTCCATGTACTCGGACATGTCGAAGCGCACCAGCTCGATCCCCATGGCCTTGGCCAGTTGCCGCGCCGCCTCGGTCTTGCCGACACCGGTGGGACCGGCGAACAGGAAGGAGCCGACCGGTTTGTCCGGCGACTTGAGCCCGGCGCGAGACAGCTTGATCGCCGTCGACAGCGAATCGATCGCCGCGTCCTGACCAAACACCGTCAGCTTGAGGTCGCGCTCAAGGTTGCGCAGCAGCTCCTTGTCGGAACTGGTGACGTGCTTCGGTGGAATACGCGCGATCTTCGCCACAATGTCCTCGACCTGAGCCACCTCGATGCGCTTCACGCGCTTCTCGGCTGGTTGCAGACGCTGGTAGGCACCCGCCTCGTCGATGACGTCGATGGCCTTGTCCGGCATATGCCGGTCATTGATATAGCGCGAAGCCAGTTCCGCCGCAGCGCGCAGCGCCTCATCACTGTATTCGATGTTGTGATGGGCCTCGAAACGCCCCTTGAGTCCGCGCAGGATACCGATGGTGTCCTCGACCGAAGGTTCGGACACGTCGACTTTCTGGAAGCGTCGAGCCAGGGCCCGATCCTTCTCGAAAATGCCACGGAATTCCTGGAAGGTGGTCGAACCGATGCAACGGATATCACCCGAGGACAGCAGCGGCTTGAGCAGGTTCGAGGCATCCATCACCCCACCGGAAGCCGCACCGGCGCCGATGATGGTATGGATTTCATCGATGAACAGGATTGCCTGGGGGCGCTTCTTCAATTCGCCCAGCAGCGCCTTGAAGCGCTTCTCGAAGTCGCCGCGGTACTTGGTACCCGCCAGCAAGGCACCGAGATCCAGCGAATACACGACACTGTTGGTCAACAGGTCGGGCACCTGGTTGTCGACGATACGCTTGGCCAGGCCTTCGGCAATGGCCGTCTTGCCCACGCCCGCCTCACCCACCAGCAGCGGGTTGTTCTTGCGCCGACGAGCGAGGATCTGCGCTACGCGCTCAACCTCCTGCTCGCGCCCGACCAGCGGATCAATGCGCCCCTGACGGGCCAGTTCATTGAGGTTGCTGGCGTAGGCATCCAGTGGATTGCTCGAAGAAGACGATTCGCCGCCCTCTTCGTCCTGCATATCCTGCTCACCTTCGGAATGATCACCATGCCCCGGCACCTTGGAGATGCCATGGGCGATGTAATTGACCACGTCAATTCGGGCAACGCTCTGCTGTTTCAGCAGGAACACCGCCTGGCTCTCTTGCTCACTGAAGATGGCTACCAGCACATTGGCGCCGGTGACTTCACGCTTGCCCGAGCTCTGTACATGAAAGACAGCACGTTGCAGTACACGCTGGAAACCCAGGGTTGGCTGAGTCTCGCGATCTTCGTCATGAACGGGGATCAATGGCGTGGTGGAGTCGATGAACTCCTGCAGGTCGTGCTTGAGTTTGTCGAGGTTGGCTCCGCAGGCACGTAAAACAGTGGCGGCGGCCTCATTATCCAAAAGAGCCAACAGGAGGTGCTCGACAGTCATGAATTCATGACGCTTCGAGCGGGCCTCCTTGAAGGCGAGATTGAGGGTGACTTCGAGCTCGCGGTTTAACATAGCTTCACCTCATACCCAAGTGGTCGGCGTTAACCGTCCTTCTCGATTTCACAGAGTAGCGGATGCTGGCTTTCCCGGGCGTACTGGTTGACCTGCATGGCCTTGGTCTCGGCGATGTCGCGGGTAAACAATCCACACACTGCCCGCCCTTCGGTATGGACGGCCAGCATGACCTTGGTCGCCAGCTCGCGATTCAGGTTAAAAAACATCTCGAGCACTTCGACGACGAAATCCATCGGGGTGTAGTCATCGTTGAACAAAACCACCTTGTACATTGGCGGTGCCTGTAACGCAGGCTTGGCCTCCTGTACCGCCAAACCAGCGGAATCGTCGTCGTGCAAGTCCGGGCGATCCTGATTGAATGTTAGTCGAATCTGGCTGATTGCATGCATGGAAAGAAAGGTTCGTCAGTTGTGCAAATACAGTGGTGGGGGCGCCCTGGAAGGAATTCAACTCCGACCGCCGGGTCACCTTGACTATCGGCAAAACGGTGTTACAACCAATAGGGCCCACATTGGGTAATAAACGTCCGCGGCGTCAACCTTTTTACCAAGTTTGTCGGCGGATGAACTGGATGATACTCCAGTGATGGAGTCAGTTGCAGAGGGATATGAGTATGGCTAGCGGTAAGGTCAAGTGGTTCAACAATGCCAAGGGGTACGGCTTTATTAATGAGGAGGGCAAAAGCGATGATCTGTTTGCCCATTACTCGGCCATCGAAATGGATGGCTACAAGACCTTGAAAGCCGGACAGGCTGTGAGCTTCGAGATCATCCAGGGCCCCAAGGGCCTGCACGCGGTCAACATCAGCGCCTTGAAGGTTCCCGGCGAAATCGTGACTGCCGAGGTACAGCCTGAGGGCGCCTTGAGCTGATTGACCCAACATCCAGTCATTAAAAAACCGGCCGACTCAAGGGATTGAGTCGGCCGGTTTGCTTTGTGCGTGAATCAACCGCTTACATGTGCGAGATCAGCGCATCGCCGAACGCCGACGACGACAACAGGGTCGCACCCTGCATCAGACGCTCGAAGTCATAGGTCACGGTCTTGGCCGAGATCGCGCCGTTGGTGCCCTTGATGATCAGGTCCGCGGCTTCGGTCCAGCCCATGTGACGCAGCATCATCTCGGCCGAGAGGATCAGCGACCCCGGGTTCACCTGGTCCTTGCCAGCGTACTTCGGCGCGGTGCCGTGGGTGGCCTCGAACATGGCCACGGTGTCGGACAGGTTGGCACCCGGCGCGATACCGATGCCGCCCACTTCCGCCGCCAAGGCGTCGGACAGGTAGTCACCGTTGAGGTTGAGGGTGGCGATCACATCGTATTCGGCCGGGCGCAGCAGGATCTGCTGGAGCATGGCGTCGGCGATGGCGTCCTTGACGATGACGTTCTTGCCGGTTCTCGGGTTCTTGAACTGCATCCACGGACCGCCATCCAGCAGGGTCGCACCGAACTCTTCGGCCGCCACTTCATAGGCCCATTCCTTGAAGGCACCTTCGGTGAACTTCATGATGTTGCCTTTGTGCACGATGGTCAGCGAGTCACGGTCGTTGTCCACTACATATTGCAGCGCCTTGCGCGCCAGACGCTTGGTGCCCTGCAGGGAAACCGGCTTGACGCCGATACCGCAGTTCTCGTCGAAACGGATCTTGGTGACGCCCATTTCTTCTTTAAGGAACTTGATGACCTTGGTCGCTTCCGCCGAGCCGGCTTTCCACTCGATGCCAGCGTAAATGTCTTCGGAGTTTTCACGGAAGATGGTCATGTCCACGTCGCCAGGCTTCTTCACCGGGCTGGGCACGCCTTCGAACCAGCGCACCGGGCGCAGGCACACATAGAGATCCAGCTGCTGACGCAGGGCCACGTTCAGGGAACGGATGCCGCCACCGACCGGAGTGGTCAGCGGGCCCTTGATCGAAACCACGTAATCCTTCACTGCGTCCAGGGTTTCCTGAGGAAGCCAGGTGTCCTGGTCGTACACTTGAGTCGCCTTTTCCCCGGCATACACTTCCATCCAGGAAATCTTGCGTTCGCCGCCGTAAGCCTTCTTAACCGCAGCATCGACAACCTTGATCATGACCGGGCTGATATCAACGCCAATACCGTCGCCTTCGATGAAAGGGATAATCGGATTGTTAGGAACATTGAGAGAATGGTCTGCGTTGACGGTGATTTTGTCGCCGACTGCTGGAACCTGAATCTTCTTGTATCCCATGCTGAACTCCGTTGTGTGGATTGAACATCTGGCTGCGTTCGAGCGTAACCCAGTTGAATCTGGACGGGAACCTCATGTTCCACTCATCGACCGCAAAGCTGCGCAGTTCGCGGCCTACAAGCCTGAAAGCAAAGGGAAAAGTGCCAAAATCGAGCACCTCGAACGACTCTACGCCTGCCCCCTGCCTGCGACCTTTAGACCAATGGACGAGAACCGGTGCCCATGAAGCATCGGCGTTTTGCTAGCTACCTATGTATAATGCCGCCGCTGACCACAGAGTCACGACGGCCGAACCGCTCTGCTACCGAAAAAACTAGCCGAGACTGGCCGCCCAAAGCCGGGCTGCTACCACAGCCCACCCGCTTGACGCTCGACTGATGCACCCAACATCACCGCGAAGAAACCTCGACATTCGGCTCATGGACGACCTTTGAACGAAAGCGCTTACCCGGCGCACCTCGAGTTTCTGCGCACGCTTTAGCAAAGAAGAGAGTTAATCCGAATATGCCCACCCGCTCGAAGATCATCTATACCTTCACCGACGAAGCCCCGGCCCTCGCCACCTATTCCCTGCTGCCTATCGTAGAAGCCTTCACCGCTTCGGCTGATATCGCCGTGGAAACCCGTGACATCTCCCTTGCCGGGCGCATCCTCGCCAGCTTCCCCGAGCAGTTGGGTGCCAAAGCGGTGCCGGACCACCTCGCCGAACTGGGCGAGCTGGCGGTCACCCCAGAAGCCAACATCATCAAGCTGCCGAACATCAGCGCCTCGGCCCCACAACTGCAAGCCGCGATCAAAGAGCTGCAGGCCCTGGGCTACGCCCTGCCGGACTACCCGGAAACCGTTACCAGCGATGCCGACAAGGACGCCAAGGCGCGTTACGACAAGGTCAAGGGCAGCGCCGTGAACCCGGTCCTGCGTGAAGGCAACTCCGACCGCCGCGCTCCGCTGTCGGTGAAGAACTATGCGCGCAAGCACCCGCACAAGATGGGCGCCTGGGCCAAGGACTCCAAGTCGCACATTGCCCACATGAACAATGGCGACTTCTACGGCAGCGAGAAGGCTGCCCTGATCGACGCCGCTGACAGCGTCAAGATCGAGCTGATCGCTCAAGACGGCACTGCCACCGTACTGAAGGAAAAGACCGCCGTGCAAGCCGGCGAGATCCTCGATTGCGCCGTGATGAGCAAAAAGGCCCTGCGCGCCTTCATCGCCGCTGAAATCGAAAGCGCCAAGCAACAAGGCGTGCTGCTGTCGGTACACCTCAAAGCCACCATGATGAAGGTTTCCGACCCGATCATGTTCGGCCAGATCGTTGCCGAGTTCTATCAGGACGCCCTGACCAAGCACGCTGCCGTGCTCAAGGAAATCGGCTTCAACCTGAACAACGGCATCGGCGACCTGTACGCCCGCATCAAGGCCCTGCCGGCCGACCAGCAAGCTGCCATCGAAGCCGACATCCAGGCCGTCTACGCTGCCCGCCCGGCCCTGGCCATGGTCAACTCCGACAAAGGCATCACCAACCTGCACGTACCGAGCGACGTGATCGTCGACGCCTCGATGCCAGCCATGATCCGTGACTCCGGCAAGATGTGGGGCACCGACGGCCAGCTGCACGACACCAAGGCGGTGATCCCGGACCGTTGCTACGCCACCATCTACCAGGCCGTGATCGAAGACTGCAAAGCCAATGGCGCCTTCGATCCAACCACCATGGGCAGCGTGCCGAACGTTGGCCTGATGGCCAAGAAAGCCGAAGAGTACGGCTCCCACGACAAGACTTTCGAAATCAAGGCTGACGGCGTGGTTCGCGTCACCGACAGCAAAGGCAGCCTGCTGCTGGAGCAGAAAGTCGAAGCCGGCGACATCTTCCGCATGTGCCAGACCAAAGACGCGCCGATCCAGGACTGGGTCAAGCTGGCCGTCAACCGTGCTCGCGCCAGCAGCACCCCGGCGATCTTCTGGCTGGACCCGATGCGCGCCCATGACGGCGTGATGATCGAGAAAGTCCAGGCTTACCTGAAGGATCACGACACCAGCGGCCTGGACATCCGCATCATGTCTCCGGTCGACGCCATGAAGTTCACCCTGGCCCGCACCCGCGAAGGCAAGGACACCATCTCGGTAACCGGCAACGTCCTGCGCGACTACCTGACCGACCTGTTCCCGATCATGGAACTGGGCACCAGCGCCAAGATGCTGTCGATCGTGCCGCTGATGAACGGTGGCGGCCTGTTCGAAACCGGCGCCGGCGGTTCGGCTCCGAAACACGTGCAGCAGCTGCTGGAAGAGAACTTCCTGCGCTGGGACTCCCTGGGTGAGTTCCTGGCCCTGGCCGCTTCCCTGGAGCACCTGGGCAACACCTACAACAACGCCAAGGCCCTGGTACTGGCCAAGACCCTGGACCAGGCCACCGGCCAGTTCCTCGACAACAACAAGTCGCCATCGCGCAAGGTCGGCAACATCGACAACCGCGGCAGCCACTTCTACCTGGCGCTGTACTGGGCTCAAGCCCTGGCCGCCCAGACCGAGGACGCTGCCCTGCAAGCGCAGTTCAGCACCCTGGCCAAGACCCTGACCGAGAACGAGGCGACCATCGTTGCCGAGCTCAACGCCGTACAGGGCAAGCCCGTGGACATCGGTGGCTACTACAGCGCCAACCCGGAGCTGGTGAGCCAGGCCATGCGCCCGAGCGCCACCCTCAACGCAGCCATCGCTGCGCTGGTGTAAGCACCACCGAACACACAAACCCCGGCCCCGCGCCGGGGTTTGTGCTTATAAAGCCTGTAGCAGCCGGCTTGCCGGCGAATGCCCCCACGCCCAATATGCGGCGCTCGCTTCGCCGGCAAGCCGGCTCCTACAATGCTCTTCCTTTATGAAGGAGTGCCTTTATGGAATGGCAACCTCACATCACCGTCGCCACCATCGTCGAGGACCAGGGTCGCTTCCTGTTCGTCGAGGAGTATCAGGGCGAACAAGCCGTGCTCAACCAGCCCGCCGGGCACCTGGATGCCAATGAAAGCCTGCTTCAGGCGGCCGTGCGTGAAACCCTGGAAGAAACCGGCTGGGACGTGGAATTGACCGGCGTGGTCGGCATCTACCTCTACACCGCCCCGAGCAATGGCGTCACCTACCAGCGCGTGTGCTTTGCCGCCAAGCCATTGCGCCAGCGTCCGGACTATCAACTGGACGACGGCATCATCGGTCCGCGCTGGCTGAGCCGCAGCGAGCTGCTGGAGCAGCGGGCCAACTGGCGCAGCGAGCTGATCCTGCAGTGCCTGGACGATTACCTGGACGGCCAACTGCACAGCCTGGCGCTGATCCGTCCGTCGCTTTAACCGCAGTTTTAGCCTTGCGGGCCTCAGCCTGTTAGAATCGCGTCCTTTTTCAAGACACCCATTGAATTCCTATGCGTGATCCAGCCCCTTCTGACACCCAAAAGAAGCGCGTCATCGTCGGCATGTCCGGCGGCGTGGATTCTTCCGTTTCCGCCCTCCTGCTGATGGAGCAGGGATACCAGGTGGAAGGCCTGTTCATGAAGAACTGGGAGGAAGACGACGGAACGGAATACTGCACCGCCATGGACGACCTCGCGGACGCCCAGGCTGTGTGCGACAAGATCGGCATCAAGCTGCACACTGCCAACTTTGCCGCCGAGTACTGGGACAACGTGTTCGAGCACTTCCTGGCTGAATACAAGGCTGGGCGCACGCCGAACCCGGACATCCTGTGCAACCGCGAAATCAAGTTCAAGGCGTTCCTCGACTACGCCCTGATGCTCGGCGCCGACCTGATCGCAACCGGCCACTACGTGCGCCGCCGCGACATCGATGGCCGCACCGAACTGCTCAAGGGCCTGGACCCGAACAAGGACCAGAGCTACTTCCTGCACGCCGTTGGTGGCGAACAGATCGCCAAGACCCTGTTCCCCGTCGGCGAACTGGAAAAGCCCGAGGTGCGTGCCATCGCCGAGAAGTACGAACTGGCCACCGCGAAGAAGAAGGACTCCACCGGCATCTGCTTTATCGGTGAGCGGCGCTTCAGCGACTTCCTCAAGCAGTACCTGCCGGCCCAGCCTGGCGAGATCAAGACCACTGAAGGTGAAGTCATCGGCCGCCACCACGGCCTGATGTACCACACCATCGGCCAGCGCCAGGGCCTGGGCATCGGCGGCCTGAAGGACGCCAGCGACGAGCCGTGGTACGTGCTGATCAAGGACCTGGAGCACAACGAGCTGATCGTTGGCCAAGGCAATGATCACCCCTGGCTGTTCTCCCGCGCCCTGCTGGCTTCGGAAATCTACTGGGTCAACCCGATCGACCTCGACCAGCCACGCCGCCTGACCGCCAAGGTGCGCTACCGCCAGAGCGATCAGCCCTGCACCCTGGAACGGACCGCCAGCGGCTACCGCGCCACCTTCGACGACCCGCAGCGGGCGGTGACCCCCGGCCAGTCCGTGGTGTTCTACGACGGCGAAGTCTGTCTCGGCGGCGGTGTGATCGAAGTGGCCGAGCCCTGGAGCAGCAAGGACGTGCGTCCATGAGCCCGATTCAGGAGCAACTGACGGCGCTGGGCGGGGTATTTTTGGCCGCAGTCCTGGTGGACCGCATCGCCAAGACCGGCCAGGTCAGCGAGGCAGCCCTGAGCTGCATGCTCGGCAGCCTGCTGATCCGCGATCCGAAGGACACCCTGGAAGTCTACGGCGGTGACGACATCAACCTGCGCGAAGGCTACCGGGCCCTGATCGGCGCCTTGGAACGCGACCCCAGCACCCTGCAACGCGAGCCACTGCGCTACGCCCTGTCGATGCTCGGCCTGGAGCGCCAACTGGCCAAGCGCGAGGACCTGCTGGAGACCATCGGCAAGCGCCTGCCGCAGATCCAATCCCAGGTGGAACACTTCGGCCCCGCCCATGAAAATGTGATCGCGGCCTGTGGCGGCCTATACCAGGACACCCTGAGCACCCTGCGCCAACGCATCCAGGTGCACGGCGACATGCGCAACCTGCAGCAGCCGAGCAACGCGTCGAAGATCCGCGCCCTGCTCTTGGCCGGCATCCGCTCGGCACGCCTGTGGCGCCAGCTGGGCGGGCATCGCTGGCAACTGGTGATCAGCCGGCGCAAATTGCTCAAAGAACTCTATCCATTGATGCGCAGCAGCTGAGCTGCGCTGGCTCTACCTGCTTTTTTCAAGAGCTGCGCGTAAGACGCTGGTCAGTTGGCAACGGACCGGCGGATATTTTCATGTATGATACGCGCCCCATTTCGTTGCCCGACTGTCCGAGAACACCCCATGCAGCTCTCTTCGCTCACTGCGGTTTCCCCTGTTGACGGCCGCTACGCCGGCAAAACCCAGGCCCTGCGCCCTATTTTCAGCGAGTACGGCCTGATCCGTGCCCGCGTTCTGGTTGAAGTGCGCTGGCTCCAGCGCCTGGCCGCCCACAGCGCCATCAGCGAAGTGCCGGCGTTTTCCGCCGAAGCCAACGCCGTCCTCAATGCCCTGGCGGAGAACTTCTCCCTGGAGCACGCCGAGCGCGTCAAAGAGATCGAGCGCACCACCAACCACGACGTCAAGGCCATCGAGTACCTGCTCAAGGAACAAGCTGCCAAGCTGCCTGAGCTGGCCAACGTCAGTGAATTCATCCACTTTGCCTGCACCAGCGAGGACATCAACAACCTGTCCCACGCCCTGATGCTGCGCGAAGGCCGTGATGAGGTGATGCTGCCCCTGATGCGCCAGACCGCCAACGCCATCCGCGAACTGGCGATCCGCTTCGCCGAAGTGCCGATGCTCTCGCGCACCCACGGCCAGCCGGCTTCGCCGACCACCCTGGGCAAAGAGCTGGCCAACGTGGTTTATCGTCTTGAGCGCCAGATCGCCCAGGTGGCCGCCGTGCCGCTGCTGGGCAAGATCAACGGCGCCGTGGGCAACTACAACGCCCACCTGTCGGCCTACCCGCAGATCGACTGGGAAGCCAACGCCCGCGCCTTCATCGAAGACGAGCTGGGCCTGGCCTTCAACCCCTACACCACCCAGATCGAACCTCACGACTACATCGCCGAGCTGTTCGATGCCATCGCCCGCTTCAACACCATCCTGATCGACTTCGATCGCGATATCTGGGGCTACATCTCCCTGGGCTATTTCAAGCAGCGCACCATTGCCGGCGAGATCGGTTCCTCGACCATGCCGCACAAGGTCAACCCGATCGACTTCGAAAACTCCGAAGGCAACCTGGGTATCGCCAACGCGCTGTTCCAGCACCTGGCGAGCAAACTGCCGATCTCCCGCTGGCAGCGCGACCTGACCGACTCCACCGTGCTGCGCAATCTGGGCGTTGGTTTCGCCCACAGCGTCATCGCCTACGAGGCCAGCCTCAAGGGCATCAGCAAGCTGGAACTGAACGAGCAGAAAATCGCTGCCGACCTGGACGCCTGCTGGGAAGTGCTGGCCGAGCCGATCCAGACCGTGATGCGCCGCTACAACATCGAAAACCCCTACGAGAAACTCAAGGAACTGACCCGCGGCAAGGGCATCAGCCCTGAAGCGCTGCAGACTTTCATCGACGGGCTGGACATGCCTGCCGAGGCCAAGGCCGAGCTCAAGCAACTGACCCCGGCCAGCTACATCGGCAACGCCGTGGCCCAGGCCAAGCGCATCTGACCGATTGCTCGACCTTTTGACGCCCGGCCGCGCCGGGCGTTTTTATTCCTGCTAGAAAAGTACACTTTTTCAATAGGTTACACATGAATCCTGATACTCCTCTGCAACTTCTGGGTGGCCTCACCGCGCGAGAATTCCTGCGTGACTATTGGCAGAAGAAACCCTTGCTGGTCCGCCAGGCGATGCCCGACTTCGAAAGCCCGATCGATGCCGACGAACTGGCCGGCCTGGCCCTGGAAGAAGAAGTCGAATCACGCCTGGTGATCGAGAACGGTGAACGCCCCTGGGAGCTGCGCCGCGGCCCGTTCGCCGAAGACGAGTTCAGCAAGCTGCCGGAACGCGACTGGACCCTGCTGGTGCAGGCCGTGGACCAGTTCGTCCCGGAAGTCGCCGAGCTGCTGGAGCACTTCCGCTTCCTGCCGAGCTGGCGCGTCGACGATGTGATGATCAGCTTCGCCGCCCCTGGTGGCAGCGTCGGCCCGCACTTCGACAACTACGACGTGTTCCTGCTGCAGGGCCATGGCAAGCGCAACTGGAAGATCGGCCAGATGTGCGATTCCGAGAGCCCGCTGCTGCAGCACGCGGACCTGCGCATTCTCGCCGAGTTCGAAGAAACCGAAGGCTGGGTCCTGGAGCCGGGTGACATGCTCTACCTGCCTCCGCGCCTGGCCCACTGTGGCGTTGCGGTTAACGACTGCATGACTTACTCGGTGGGCTTCCGTGCCCCAAGCGCCTCTGAGGTGCTGACCCACTTCACCGACTTCCTCAGCCAGTTCCTGTCCGACGAAGAGCGCTACACCGACGCCGACGCCCAGCCGGTCAGCGATCCGCACCAGATCCAGCACGATGCCCTGGACCGCCTCAAGGCTCTGCTGGCCGAGCACATGAGCGACGAGCGCCTGCTGCTGACCTGGTTTGGCCAGTTCATGACCGAGCCGCGCTACCCGGAGCTGGTGGTAGGGCCGGAACTGGAAGAGGAAGACCTGCTGGCCGGCCTGGAACAGGGTGCGGTGCTGATCCGCAACCCGAGCGCGCGCCTGGCCTGGTCCGAGGTCGATGACGACCTGTTGCTGTTCGCCAGCGGCCAAAGTCGCCTGCTTCCCGGTAAACTGCGTGAACTGTTGAAAATGGTTTGCGCGGCCGATGCCCTGCATGTCGACAACCTCGGCTCCTGGCTGGCGGATGACGATGGGCGCAGCCTGCTGTGTGAACTGGTCAAGCAAGGGAGCCTGGGGTTTGCCGATGAATAAGATTCGCGTACGTGTCGCAGACTGGCAAAAGGACAACGCCGAGATCCGGCGCATTCGTGAAGCGGTGTTCATTGCCGAGCAGGCAGTACCGCCCGAACTGGAATGGGATGCCGACGACGACAGCGCCGTGCACTTCCTGGCCTTCGAGGGTGATTTCCCTATCGGTACCGCGCGCCTGCTGCCCGACGGGCATATCGGCCGGGTCTCGGTACTCAAGGACTGGCGCGGCCTCAAGGTTGGCGACGCACTGATGCGTGCGGTGATCGACGAAGCCGAGAAGCGCGGCCTGCAGCAACAGATGCTCAGCGCCCAGGTTCAGGCCACGCCGTTCTACGAGCGCCTGGGCTTCTCGATTGTCAGCCAGGAATTCCTCGAAGCCGGGATTCCTCACGTCGACATGGTGCGCGGCGCCTGACCCGAGTGCCCGAGCCACGCGTTGGATAAAACGCCCCAGCGCCCTGGACCTCAGCCAACTAGGCTGGAGTTCAGGGCGCTGGGGCGTTTTGCCATCCGCCATTCAACTTGCCCCACTGCGCGCCGACAAAGTGTCAAACTCAAGGCTTTACCCCAGCTATTCGCGGAGATAACGGATATGTCCCTACGCACCTTGCTCACGACGCTGCTGCTGACTTTCAGCTGCGCGGTCATGGCCGCCACCGAGATCGTGCCCCTCAACAACCGCACCAGTGCCGATCTGCTGCCGGTGGCGCAGAACTTCCTTGGCAAGGACGGCAAGGTCAGCGCCTACGGCAACCAACTGATCGTCAACGCCGAACCGGAGAAGATCGCCGAACTGCGAGCCTTCATCGCCCAGCTGGACACCGCCGCCAAACGCCTGCTGATCACTGTCGACACCAATGAAAACAATTTCCAGGACAACCAGGGCTACTCGGTCAATGGCGCGCCTCAGACCCGCATCATCAATCGCAGCACCGAAAGCCGCGACGGCGGCATTCAGCAGATCCAGGCCAGCGAGGGCGTGCCGGCACTGATCCAGGTCGGCCAGAGCGTGCCGCTCACCACCACCCAGACCGATCCCTACGGGCGGCTGCAGAACCAGACCCAGTACCGCAACGTCACCCAGGGCTTCTACGTCACTGCCAGCGTGACCGGCGAGACCGTGCACCTGAGCATCAGTACCAACCGTGACCGGATGAGCCAGGAACGTCCCGATGTAGTGAACGTGCAAAGCACCGACACAAGCGTCAGCGGCCGCCTCGGCGAGTGGATTACCCTGGCCGGTGTCAATCGCCAGACCCAGGCCGATAAACAGGGGCTTGGCCGCAGTTACTCGACCCAGGGCCGGGATGACATGACCTTGCGGGTCAAGGTCGACACCCTGGACTAAAGCACCAAAAACTGACTGATAAGTCGTATTAGACCAAAGATGTAGTGCTGCAAAAAAAGCACTACAAAACATTTGACGAGCCAAAAAACCGCGGGCATGATGGCCTCGCTCCCGCTAATCAGGGGCCCTGGCAAGGGCCTTCGGATCGCGCTCTAACCTACCCGCCTGAGCCGATTCGTGTCTGTACCGCCCACAAGGTGTGTTTGACGAGATTGCGACTGGAACGAAGTTGTCCCGAGGGACGGAAGCGTAATTAGGTCGATCGGCAACACACTGATGGAACGTATGAAGGCCCACGACGCCGGAATGCGCCCGCAGCTCGCCTTCACCTGCTCACTCTCCTCCTCGAGCCCATCGTTCACCCGTCGCCATCCCCGCCAAACCCGACTTGGCCGCCTAAGCTTCCTGGTCAGCGAGCAGCCTTCTACGCACTTTTCACCTGCGTAAGTGGCGAGCCGGAATTTTCCGCCCAAGAACGACTTTTTACACAAGACGCGACGAGGTTTATCTCCATGGCACTGACACGCGAACAGCAAATTGCAGCCCTTGAAAAAGACTGGGCTGAAAACCCGCGCTGGAAAGGCGTGACTCGCACTTATTCCGCTGCCGACGTGGTTCGTCTGCGTGGCTCGGTTCAGCCCGAGCACACCCTGGCACGCATGGGCGCCGAGAAGCTCTGGAACCTGGTCACCCAAGGCGCCAAGCCGTCCTTCCGTCCTGAGAAAGACTTCGTCAACTGCATGGGCGCCCTGACCGGCGGCCAGGCTGTGCAACAGGTCAAAGCCGGCATCCAGGCAATCTACCTGTCCGGCTGGCAAGTGGCTGCGGACAACAACTCCGCCGAATCCATGTACCCAGACCAGTCGCTGTACCCGGTGGACTCGGTTCCAACCGTGGTCAAGCGCATCAACAACTCGTTCCGTCGCGCCGACCAGATCCAGTGGAAAGCCGGCAAGAACCCGGGCGACGACGGCTACATCGATTACTTCGCGCCAATCGTGGCTGACGCCGAAGCCGGCTTCGGCGGCGTGCTGAACGCCTACGAGCTGATGAAGAGCATGATCGAGGCAGGCGCCGCCGGCGTTCACTTCGAAGACCAACTGGCTTCGGTGAAAAAATGCGGCCACATGGGCGGCAAGGTGCTGGTTCCGACCCAGGAAGCCGTACAGAAGCTCACCGCTGCTCGTCTGGCGGCCGACGTTGCCGGTGTACCGACCATCATCCTGGCCCGTACCGACGCCAACGCTGCGGACCTGCTGACTTCCGACTGCGACCCGTACGACCAGCCATTCGTGACTGGCACCCGTACCCAGGAAGGCTTCTACAAAGTCAAAGCCGGCCTGGACCAGGCAATTGCCCGCGGCCTGGCTTACGCTCCGTACGCCGACCTGATCTGGTGCGAAACCGCCAAGCCGGACCTGGACGAAGCCCGCCGCTTTGCCGAAGCGATCAAGAAGGAATACCCGGACCAGATCCTGTCGTACAACTGCTCGCCTTCCTTCAACTGGAAGAAGAACCTGGACGACGCGACCATCGCCAAGTTCCAGCGCGAACTGTCCGCCATGGGCTACAAGCACCAGTTCATCACCCTGGCTGGCATCCACAACATGTGGCACAGCATGTTCAACCTGGCGCACGACTACGCCCGCAACGACATGACCGCCTACGTGAAGCTGCAGGAGCAGGAGTTCGCTGACGCTGCCAAGGGCTACACCTTCGTGGCTCACCAGCAGGAAGTGGGCACCGGCTACTTCGACGACATGACCACCGTGATCCAGGGTGGTTCGTCCTCGGTAACCGCCCTGACCGGCTCCACCGAAGAAGAGCAGTTCCATTGATTCTAGGCCTCGCGCCTTGATCGAGCGGCCAATGCAGACCCGGTAAAAACAACTGCATTGCTGTAAAGCTGACGCCCCGACTGGTTCGGGGCGTTTTTTTTTGCCCCACCCCACCCCATCGACGGGATCGACCTGTCGACAACCTGACAGGCCTACCCCCTCGCGCAGCACAAACGTACGCCTGGCAGCCGGCACCTGCAGAAAATCGGCAAAACATTGATCCAGGGCGGTGTCATCGAAGACCAAACCGGTTAAAAGGTGCGCCCCTGCTACTTGCAGTAACAGCCATGTAAGAAGCAACTTTCCCACTTACCAGAGGAAAGCAGTTTAAAAAGCCGTCCAAACAATATTGATTATCATTTAGCTAATGTAACTTTCGTTACAGCCGCAACAAAACATAATTAACAAAACCCTCGCTAATGCCCGCAGGCCGCGGCTTACGGGGCTGAGCAGGTGAGCTATGTCCTTATTACGATAAACAATTTCGCTTTAGAAATTTTACTTGCCCGGTGTTTAGCCATAAAATCAGCGCGATTGATTGCGCTGCGACATATCGTCACTGCTTTATTTCTTTATCAAGCTCAGAGACTCTTGCTCTCTGTTAAGGATTACCAGCATGCCCGAAGCGACAGGACTCATGGCCCACAACTGGGGCTTTGCCATTTTCCTTCTGGGTGTTGTCGGCCTTTGCGCCTTCATGCTCGGCGTCTCCAGCCTCCTCGGGTCAAAAGCCTGGGGCCGCAGCAAAAACGAACCGTTCGAGTCCGGCATGCTACCTACCGGTGGCGCCCGCTTGCGGCTCTCAGCCAAATTCTATCTGGTCGCGATGCTCTTCGTGATCTTCGATATCGAAGCCCTCTTTCTCTTTGCCTGGTCTGTGTCCGTCCGCGAAAGCGGCTGGACCGGATTCGTCGAAGCTCTCGTTTTCATAGCAATTCTGTTGGCAGGTCTTGTCTACCTTTGGCGGGTGGGGGCTCTTGATTGGGCTCCGGAAGGTCGTCGTAAGCGGCAGGCGAAGCTAAAACAATGAGGCTTTGGCGATGCAATACAATCTCACCAGGATCGACCCCGATGCTCCTAACGATCAGTACCCGATCGGCGAACGGGAAACCGTTTCCGATCCGTTAGAGGATCAGGTCCACAAAAACATCTTCATGGGCAAGCTCGAAGACGTGCTGAGCGGCGCGGTCAACTGGGGGCGTAAGAACTCCCTGTGGCCGTACAACTTCGGCCTGTCCTGCTGCTACGTGGAAATGACCACTGCTTTCACGGCGCCCCACGACATCGCGCGCTTCGGCGCCGAGGTGATCCGGGCATCGCCGCGTCAGGCAGACTTCATGGTTATTGCCGGTACCTGCTTCATCAAGATGGCGCCGATCATCCAGCGTCTCTACGAGCAAATGCTCGAGCCCAAGTGGGTCATCTCCATGGGTTCGTGCGCCAACTCCGGCGGCATGTACGACATCTACTCCGTGGTTCAGGGGGTGGACAAGTTCCTGCCCGTGGACGTCTACGTACCTGGCTGCCCGCCCCGCCCTGAAGCGTTCCTGCAAGGCCTGATGCTTTTGCAGGAGTCGATTGGCAAGGAGCGTCGCCCACTTTCCTGGGTCGTCGGTGATCAAGGCGTGTATCGCGCCGAGATGCCGTCGCAAAAGGAGGCGCGCCGCGAACAGCGAATTCAGGTCACCAACCTGCGCAGCCCTGACGAAGTCTGATCCAGCTCCGTTCTCGAAACGACACTGGCTTCACTCTTTACGTTGACCGAAAGCGATAAAAAATCATGACTACAGGCAGTGCTCTGTACATCCCGCCTTATAAGGCTGACGACCAGGATGTGGTTGTCGAACTCAATAACCGTTTTGGCCCTGAGGCGTTCACCGCCCAGGCCACCCGCACCGGCATGCCGGTGCTTTGGGTTACCCGCGCCAAACTTGTCGAAGTCCTGACCTTCCTGCGCAACCTGCCCAAGCCGTACGTCATGCTCTATGACCTGCACGGTGTGGACGAGCGCCTGCGCACCAAGCGCCAGGGCCTGCCAGGTGCCGACTTCAGCGTCTTCTATCACCTGCTGTCGATCGAACGTAACAGCGACGTGATGATCAAGGTTGCATTGTCCGAAGGTGATCTCAGCCTGCCGACCGTGACCGGTATCTGGCCCAACGCCAACTGGTACGAGCGTGAAGTCTGGGACATGTTCGGCATCGACTTTGCCGGCCACCCTCACCTGTCGCGCATCATGATGCCGCCGACCTGGGAAGGTCACCCGCTGCGCAAGGACTTCCCGGCCCGTGCCACGGAATTCGATCCGTTCACCCTGAGTCTGGCCAAGCAACAGCTGGAAGAAGAAGCCGCGCGCTTCCGTCCGGAAGACTGGGGCATGAAGCGTTCCGGCGCCAACGAGGACTATATGTTCCTCAACCTGGGGCCAAACCACCCTTCGGCTCACGGTGCGTTCCGTATCGTCATGCAGCTGGACGGTGAAGAGATCGTCGACTGCGTCCCGGACATCGGTTACCACCACCGTGGCGCCGAGAAGATGGCCGAGCGTCAGTCGTGGCACAGCTTCATTCCCTACACCGACCGTATCGACTACCTCGGCGGGGTGATGAACAACCTGCCGTACGTGCTCTCGGTCGAGAAGCTGGCGGGCATCAAGGTGCCGGAGAAGGTCGACGTCATCCGCATCATGATGGCCGAGTTCTTCCGGATCACCAGCCACCTGCTGTTCCTGGGTACCTACATCCAGGACGTCGGCGCCATGACCCCGGTGTTCTTCACCTTCACCGACCGCCAGAAGGCCTACACGGTGATCGAAGCCATCACCGGCTTCCGCCTGCACCCGGCCTGGTACCGCATCGGTGGCGTCGCCCACGACCTGCCACGGGGCTGGGACAAGCTGGTGAAGGACTTCGTCGAATGGCTGCCCAAGCGCCTCGACGAATACACCAAGGCTGCCCTGCAGAACAGCATCCTCAAGGGACGTACCATCGGCGTCGCGGCCTACAACACCAAGGAAGCCCTGGAATGGGGCGTCACCGGTGCCGGCCTGCGTTCTACCGGTTGCGATTTCGACCTGCGCAAGGCCCGCCCGTACTCCGGCTACGAGAACTTCGAGTTCGAAGTGCCGCTGGCGGCCAATGGCGATGCCTACGACCGTTGCATGGTTCGCGTCGAAGAAATGCGCCAGAGCATCAAGATCATCGACCAGTGCCTGCGCAACATGCCGGAAGGCCCGTACAAGGCGGATCACCCGCTGACCACGCCGCCGCCGAAAGAGCGCACCCTGCAGCACATCGAAACCTTGATCACGCACTTCCTGCAGGTTTCGTGGGGCCCGGTCATGCCGGCCAACGAATCCTTCCAGATGATCGAAGCGACCAAGGGCATCAACAGTTATTACCTGACGAGCGATGGCGGCACCATGAGCTACCGCACCCGGATCCGCACTCCAAGCTTCGCCCACCTGCAGCAGATCCCTTCGGTGATCCGTGGCAGCATGGTCGCGGACTTGATCGCGTACCTGGGTAGTATCGACTTCGTTATGGCCGACGTGGACCGCTAAGCATGAACAGCACGCTTATCCAGACAGACCGTTTCGCCCTGAGCGAAACCGAGCGCTCGGCCATCGAGCACGAGATGCATCACTACGAAGACCCGCGCGCGGCGTCGATCGAGGCCCTGAAGATCGTCCAGAAGGAACGTGGCTGGGTGCCTGACGGCGCGGTCTACGCCATCGGCGAGATCCTCGGCATCCCCGCCAGCGACGTGGAAGGCGTGGCGACGTTCTACAGCCAGATCTTCCGCCAGCCCGTGGGCCGCCACATCATTCGCGTCTGCGACAGCATGGTCTGCTACATCGGCGGCCATGAGTCCGTGGTCAGCCAGATCCAGAGCGAGCTGGGCATCGGCCTCGGCCAGACCACCGCCGACGGCCGCTTCACCCTGCTGCCGGTGTGCTGCCTGGGCAACTGCGACAAGGCCCCGGCGCTGATGATCGACGACGACACTTTCGGCGACGTGCAGCCTGCTGGCGTGGCCAAACTGTTGGAGGGCTACGTATGACCCTGACCTCTTTCGGTCCTGCAAACCGCATCCAGCGCAGCGCAGAAACCCACCCCCTGACCTGGCGCCTGCGCGACGACGGCGAGCCGGTATGGCTCGACGAGTACCAGGCCAAGAACGGCTACGCGGCAGCCCGCAAGGCTTTCGCCGACCTGTCCCAGGACGACATCGTGCAGACCGTCAAGGATGCCGGCCTCAAGGGTCGCGGCGGTGCGGGCTTCCCCACCGGCGTGAAGTGGGGCCTGATGCCCAAAGACGAATCCATGAACATCCGCTACCTGCTGTGCAACGCGGATGAAATGGAGCCCAACACCTGGAAAGACCGCATGCTGATGGAGCAACTGCCCCATCTGCTGATCGAAGGCATGCTGATCAGTGCCCGCGCACTGAAGACCTACCGTGGCTACATCTTCCTGCGGGGCGAGTACACCACCGCTGCCAAGCACCTGCGCCGGGCCGTGGAAGAAGCCAAGGCCGCCGGCCTGCTGGGCAAGAACATCCTGGGCAGCGGCTTCGATTTCGAGCTGTTCGTCCACACCGGTGCCGGGCGTTACATCTGCGGTGAAGAAACCGCGCTGATCAACTCCCTGGAAGGCCGTCGCGCCAACCCGCGCTCCAAGCCGCCCTTCCCTGCCGCCGTCGGCGTGTGGGGCAAGCCGACCTGCGTGAACAACGTCGAGACCCTGTGCAACGTGCCGGCGATCATCGGCGACGGCGTGGAGTGGTACAAATCCCTGGCCCGCGAAGGCAGCGAGGACCACGGCACCAAGCTGATGGGCTTCTCCGGCAAGGTGAAGAACCCTGGCCTGTGGGAACTGCCCTTCGGCGTGACCGCCCGTGAGCTGTTCGAGGACTACGCCGGCGGCATGCGCGACGGCTACAAGCTCAAGTGCTGGCAACCAGGCGGCGCCGGCACCGGCTTCCTGCTGCCGGAGCACCTGGACGCCCAGATGTATGCCGGCGGCATCGCCAAAGTGGGCACCCGCATGGGTACCGGCCTGGCCATGGCGGTGGACGACAGCATCAACATGGTGTCGCTGCTGCGCAACATGGAGCAGTTCTTCGCCCGTGAGTCCTGCGGTTTCTGCACCCCGTGCCGTGACGGTCTGCCCTGGAGCGTCAAGCTGCTGATGGCGATCGAAAAAGGTCAAGGCCAGCCCGGCGACATCGAGACCCTGCTGGGTCTGGTGGGATTCCTCGGCCCAGGCAAGACCTTCTGTGCTCACGCACCGGGCGCCGTGGAACCATTGGGCAGTGCCATCAAGTATTTCCGTCCAGAGTTCGAAGCCGGCATCGCGCCCATCAGCGCCGCCGTCCCGCCTCTGGCGCGTCCGATCGTAGTCGGCGCGTAACACCGATAAAGGCGCCGGGCCCGTGCCCTGCGCCTGACGTGCGATGACGCCGTGAACGGCTGTGTTGACTCGTACGGATAACAAGATTCCATTAGCCACGCCCGCTGACACCGGGCCAACGAAGAACTTTGAACCATGGCCACTATCCACGTAGACGGCAAAGCGCTCGAAGTCGATGGGGCGGACAACCTGTTACAGGCATGTCTGTCACTAGGCCTCGACATCCCGTATTTCTGCTGGCACCCCGCTCTCGGTAGCGTCGGTGCCTGTCGCCAGTGCGCGGTCAAGCAGTACACCGACGAGAACGACACCCGTGGTCGCATCGTCATGTCCTGCATGACCCCAGCCACCGACAACACCTGGATCTCCATCGACGATGAAGAGTCCAAGGCCTTCCGTGCCAGTGTTGTGGAATGGCTGATGACCAACCACCCCCACGACTGCCCGGTCTGTGAGGAAGGCGGTCACTGCCACCTGCAAGACATGACGGTGATGACCGGCCACAACGAGCGCCGTTATCGCTTCACCAAGCGTACCCACCAGAACCAGGACCTCGGCCCGTTCATCTCCCACGAGATGAACCGCTGCATCGCCTGCTATCGCTGCGTGCGTTTCTACAAGGACTACGCCGGCGGCACCGACCTGGGTGTCTACGGCGCCCACGACAACGTGTACTTCGGTCGCGTTGAAGACGGCACCCTGGAAAGCGAATTCTCCGGCAACCTCACCGAGGTCTGCCCGACCGGTGTGTTCACCGACAAGACGCACTCCGAGCGCTACAACCGCAAGTGGGACATGCAGTTCTCGCCGAGCATCTGCCATGGCTGCTCCAGCGGTTGCAACATCTCCCCGGGCGAGCGCTACGGCGAGCTGCGCCGCATCGAGAACCGCTACAACGGCTCGGTCAACCAGTACTTCCTCTGCGACCGTGGCCGCTTCGGCTATGGCTACGTCAACCGCGAAGACCGTCCACGCCAGCCACTGCTCAACGACGGCACCAAGCTGAGCCTGGACCAGGCGCTGGACAATGCTGCCGACCTGCTGCGCGGACGCAACATCGTCGGTATCGGTTCGCCTCGCGCCAGCCTCGAAAGCAACCACGCGCTGCGTGAACTGGTTGGCGCCGAGCACTTCTACTCTGGGATCGAAGCCTCCGAACTCGAGCGTATCCGCCTGGTGCTGCAAGTACTCAAGGACAGCCCGCTGCCCGTACCGACCATGCGTGACATCGAAGACCACGATGCGGTCTTCGTCCTCGGTGAAGACCTGACCCAGACCGCTGCACGCATGGCCCTGGCCCTGCGCCAGTCGGTCAAGGGCAAGGCCGAGGAAATGGCCGACGCCATGCGCGTTCAGCCGTGGCTCGACGCTGCAGTGAAGAACATCGGCCAGCACGCGCTGAACCCGCTGTTCATTGCCAGCCTGGCTGAAACCAAGCTCGACGACGTCGCCGAGGAGTGTGTACACGCCGCTCCCGACGACCTGGCACGCATCGGCTTCGCCGTGGCCCACGCCATCGACGCCAGCGCACCCGCCGTCGAAGGCCTGGACAGCGAAGCCCTGGAGCTGGCCAAGCGCATCGCCGATGCCCTGGTTGCCGCCAAGCGCCCACTGGTGATCGCCGGCACGTCCCTGGGCTCCAAGGCCCTGATCGAAGCCGCGGCGAACATTGCCAAGGCCCTGAAGCTGCGCGAAAAGAACGGCTCCATCAGCCTGATCGTGCCGGAAGCCAACAGCCTCGGCCTGGCCATGCTCGGCGGCGAGTCCCTGGACGCCGCCCTGCAAGCGGTGACCGACGGCCGCGCCGACGCCATCGTGGTGCTGGAAAACGATCTGTACACCCGCACTGATGCCGCCAAGGTCGATGCGGCCCTGAACACCGCGAAAGTGGTGATCGTTGCCGACCATCAGAAGACCGCCACCAGCGAACGCGCCCACCTGGTTCTGCCAGCGGCCAGCTTCGCCGAAGGCGACGGCACCCTGGTCAGCCAGGAAGGCCGCGCCCAGCGCTTCTTCCAGGTCTTCGACCCGCAGTACCTGGACGCCAGCATCCTGGTTCACGAAGGCTGGCGCTGGCTGCACGCCCTGCGCGCGACCTTGCTGAACAAGCCGGTGGACTGGACCCAACTGGACCATGTGACCGCCGCTTGCGCCGCCAGCAACCCGCAGTTGGCCGCCATCGTCGATGCCGCCCCGTCCGCCGCGTTCCGCATCAAGGGCCTGAAACTGGCTCGCGAACCGCTGCGCTACAGTGGCCGTACCGCCATGCGCGCCAATATCAGCGTGCACGAACCGCGTACCCCGCAAGACAAGGACACCGCGTTCTCCTTCTCCATGGAAGGCTACTCGGGCTCTGCCGAACCGCGTTCGCAAGTGCCGTTTGCCTGGTCGCCAGGCTGGAACTCGCCGCAGGCCTGGAACAAGTTCCAGGACGAAGTCGGTGGTCACCTGCGTGCCGGCGATCCGGGCGCCCGCCTGATCGAAAGCCAGGGCGACCGGCTCGGCTGGTTCGCCAGCGTTCCCCGCGCCTTCTCCCCTGCTCAAGGAACCTGGCAGGCCGTGCCGTTCTACCACCTGTTCGGCAGCGAGGAGAACTCCTCCAAGGCTGGCCCGGTACAGGAACGCATCCCGGCGGCCTATGTGGCCCTGGCCAAGTCCGAAGCCGATCGCCTGGGTGTCAACGAGGGCGCCCTGCTCGCGGTGAGCCTGGCCGGCCAGACCCTGCGTCTGCCGCTGCGCATCAACGAAGAACTGGGTGCCGGCCTGGTAGGCCTGCCTGCTGGCCTGGCCGGTATTCCTCCGGTGTTCGCAGGCTTTTCCGTTGACGGTCTGCAGGAGGCGGCGCAATGAGTTGGTTTACCCCTGAAGTGATCGACGTGATCCTGACAGTCGTCAAGGCCATCGTCATCCTCCTGGCCGTGGTGATCGCCGGCGCGCTCTTGAGCTTCGTCGAACGTCGCCTGCTGGGCTGGTGGCAGGACCGTTACGGTCCGAACCGCGTTGGCCCGTTCGGCATGTTCCAGATCGCCGCCGACATGCTGAAGATGTTCTTCAAGGAAGACTGGACCCCGCCGTTCGCCGACAAGGTGATCTTCACCCTGGCGCCGGTGGTGGCCATGAGTGCCTTGCTGATCGCCTTCGCGATCATCCCGATCACCCCGACCTGGGGCGTGGCAGACCTGAACATCGGCCTGCTGTTCTTCTTCGCCATGGCCGGCCTTTCGGTGTATGCGGTGCTGTTCGCCGGCTGGTCGAGCAACAACAAGTTCGCCCTGCTGGGTGCCCTGCGGGCTTCGGCCCAGACCGTGTCCTATGAAGTGTTCATGGGCCTGGCGCTGATGGGCATCGTGGTGCAGGTCGGTTCGTTCAACATGCGCGACATCGTCGAGTACCAGGCGCAGAACCTGTGGTTCATCATTCCGCAGTTCTTCGGCTTCTGTACCTTCTTCATCGCTGGCGTGGCCGTGACTCACCGTCACCCCTTCGACCAGCCGGAAGCGGAACAGGAACTGGCCGACGGTTACCACATTGAATACGCCGGCATGAAATGGGGCATGTTCTTCGTTGGCGAGTACATCGGCATCATCCTGATCTCGGCACTGCTGGTCACCCTGTTCTTCGGTGGCTGGCACGGTCCGTTCGGCATCCTGCCGCAACTGTCCTTTGTCTGGTTCGCCCTGAAGACCGCGTTCTTCATCATGCTGTTCATCCTGCTGCGTGCCTCCATCCCGCGCCCGCGCTATGACCAGGTGATGGACTTCAGCTGGAAATTCTGCCTGCCGCTGACCCTGATCAATTTGCTGGTGACCGCTGCGGTTGTGTTGTTGAACACGCCTGCGGGCGCGGTTCAGTGAGGATTTGACCCATGTTCAAATATATTGGCGACATCGTTAAGGGTACTGGTACCCAGTTGCGCAGCCTGGTGATGGTCTTCGGCCATGGCTTTCGCAAGCGCGACACCCTGCAATACCCCGAAGAGCCGGTGTACCTGCCACCGCGCTACCGTGGCCGCATCGTGCTGACCCGCGACCCCGATGGCGAAGAGCGTTGCGTAGCCTGCAACCTGTGCGCCGTAGCCTGCCCCGTAGGCTGCATTTCGCTGCAGAAAGCTGAAACCGAAGACGGTCGCTGGTACCCGGACTTCTTCCGCATCAACTTCTCGCGCTGCATTTTCTGCGGCCTCTGCGAGGAAGCCTGCCCGACCACCGCGATCCAGCTGACACCGGATTTCGAGATGGCCGAGTTCAAACGTCAGGACCTGGTTTACGAGAAAGAAGATCTGTTGATCTCCGGTCCCGGAAAGAACCCTGACTACAACTTCTATCGTGTTGCAGGTATGGCCATTGCCGGTAAGCCAAAAGGCTCCGCGCAGAACGAAGCCGAGCCGATCAACGTGAAGAGCTTGCTGCCTTAAGGAAGAACGATGGAATTCGCTTTCTATTTCGCGTCAGGTGTTGCGGTGGTCTCCACGCTTCGAGTGGTCACCAATACCAACCCTGTGCACGCCCTGCTCTACCTGATCATTTCGCTGATCGCCGTGGCGATGACCTTCTTCAGCCTCGGCGCACCGTTCGCCGGTGCCCTGGAAGTGATCGCCTACGCCGGCGCCATCATGGTGCTGTTCGTGTTCGTGGTGATGATGCTGAACCTGGGTCCTGCCGCCGTCCAGCAAGAGCGCATCTGGCTCAAGCCGGGCATCTGGATCGGCCCGGTGATTCTCGGCGCCCTGCTGCTGGTTGAACTGCTGTACGTACTGTTCAGCCATCAGAGCGGTGCCGGCATCGGTCAAACCACCGTCAGCGCCAAGGCCGTGGGCATCAGCCTGTTCGGCCCTTACCTGCTGGTGGTCGAACTCGCCTCGATGCTGCTGCTCGCTGCAGCCGTCACGGCGTTCCACCTGGGCCGCAACGAGGCGAAGGAGCAACCCCATGCCTGATATCTCTCTGGGTACTATCCCAATGGAACATGGCCTGGCAGTTGCCGGCATCCTGTTCTGCCTCGGTCTGGTCGGCCTGATGGTCCGCCGCAACATTCTCTTCGTATTGATGAGCCTGGAAGTGATGATGAACGCCGCAGCGCTGGCGTTCATCGTTGCAGGCGCCCGCTGGGCGCAGCCGGATGGACAAGTGATGTTCATCCTGGTGATCAGCCTGGCAGCCGCCGAGGCCAGTATTGGCCTGGCAATCCTGCTGCAGCTGTATCGCCGCTTCCACACTCTCGATATCGACGCTGCCAGCGAGATGCGCGGATGAACCTTATCTTTCTGACCTTCGTGTTTCCCCTGATCGGTTTCCTGCTGCTGTCGTTCTCCCGTGGACGTCTCTCGGAAAACCTCTCGGCCCTGATCGGCGTCGGCTCCATTGGCCTGTCGGCCATCGTGGCGGCCTACGTGATCTGGCAATTCAACGTCGCACCGCCTGAAGGCGGCCACTACACCCTGGTGCTGTGGCAGTGGATGGCGGTAGAAGGCTTCACTCCCAACTTCGCCCTGTACATCGACGGCCTGTCGATCACCATGCTGGGCGTCGTGGTCGGTGTCGGCTTCCTGATCCACCTGTTCGCGTCCTGGTACATGCGCGGTGAAGCCGGCTATTCGCGGTTCTTCTCCTACACCAACCTGTTTATCGCCAGCATGCTGTTCCTGGTCCTGGGCGACAACCTGTTGTTCCTGTACTTCGGCTGGGAAGGCGTGGGCCTGTGCTCCTACCTGTTGATCGGTTTCTACTACAGCAACCGCAACAACGGTAACGCGGCGCTCAAGGCCTTTATCGTCACCCGTATCGGCGACGTGTTCATGGCCATCGGCCTGTTCATCCTGTTCCAACAACTGGGCACGCTGAACATCCAGGAACTGCTGGTGCTGGCACCGCAGAAATTCCAGGCCGGCGACTTCTGGATCACCCTGGCGACCCTGATGCTGCTGGGCGGCGCTGTCGGTAAATCCGCGCAACTGCCCCTGCAGACCTGGCTGGCGGACGCCATGGCCGGTCCAACCCCGGTATCGGCATTGATCCACGCCGCCACCATGGTCACCGCCGGTGTCTACCTGATCGCCCGTACCCACGGCCTGTTCACCCTGGCGCCGGAAATCCTCCACCTGGTGGGCCTGGTCGGCGGCGTGACCCTGGTACTGGCCGGCTTTGCTGCGCTGGTGCAGACCGACATCAAGCGCATCCTCGCCTACTCCACCATGAGCCAGATCGGCTACATGTTCCTGGCCTTGGGCGTTGGCGCCTGGGATGGCGCGATCTTCCACCTGATGACCCACGCCTTCTTCAAGGCCCTGCTGTTCCTTGCGTCCGGTGCGGTGATCGTTGCCTGCCACCACGAGCAGAACATCTTCAAGATGGGCGGCCTGTGGAAGAAGCTGCCACTGGCCTACGCCAGCTTCATCGTCGGTGGTGCGGCCCTGGCGGCCCTGCCGCTGGTGACCGCGGGCTTCTACTCCAAGGACGAAATCCTCTGGGAAGCCTTCGCCAGCGGCAACCATGGCCTGCTGTACGCCGGCCTGGTGGGTGCGTTCATGACCTCGCTGTACACCTTCCGCCTGATCTTCATCACCTTCCACGGTGAAGCCAAGACTGAAGCCCACGCCGGTCACGGGATTTCCCACTGGCTGCCCCTGTCGGTGCTGATCATCCTCTCCACCGCCATCGGCGCCATGATCACCCCTCCGCTGCACGGCGTACTGCCGCAAAGCATTGGGCATGCCGGTGGCGAAGCCAAGCACAGCCTGGAAATCGCCTCGGGTGCCATCGCCCTGGCCGGTATCCTGCTGGCCGCCCTGTTGTTCCTTGGCAAGCGTCGCGTTGTGACCGCCATCGCCAACAGCGGCATCGGGCGTCTGCTCTCGGCCTGGTGGTTCGCCGCCTGGGGCTTCGACTGGATCTACGACAAACTGTTCGTCAAGCCATACCTGGCCATCAGCCATGTACTGCGCAAGGACCCGCTCGATCAGACCATCGGTTTGATCCCGCGTATGGCCAAGGGGGGCCACAACTCCCTGAGCCGTACCGAGACCGGTCAACTGCGTTGGTACGCCGCCTCGATGGCAGCCGGTGCCGTGCTGGTCATCGGCGCCATTGTGCTGGTAGCGGTCTGATATGAACCTTGCGAACTTGCGAAAGGAATTGAGCCCGTCATGATTCTGCCTTGGCTAATCCTGATCCCCTTCATCGGCGGCCTGCTGTGCTGGCTGGGTGAGCGCTTCGGCGCCACCCTGCCACGCTGGATTGCGCTGTTGACCATGACCCTGGAACTCGCTCTCGGCCTCTGGCTGTGGGCCCACGGTAACTATTCATTTGCTCCGGCGCCCGGCGCCGATCCAACTTGGGCCATCGAGTTCAAGCATGTCTGGATCGAGCGCTTCGGCATCAACGTGCACCTGGCCCTCGACGGCCTGTCGCTGTTGATGATCCTGCTGACCGGCCTGCTGGGTATCCTCTCGGTACTCTGCTCCTGGAAAGAGATCCAGCGCCACGTGGGCTTCTTCCACCTGAACCTGATGTGGATCCTGGGCGGCGTGGTCGGCGTGTTCCTCGCCCTCGACCTGTTCATGTTCTTCTTCTTCTGGGAAATGATGCTGGTGCCGATGTACTTCCTCATCGCGCTCTGGGGTCACAGTTCGGCAGACGGCAAGAAAACCCGGATCTACGCGGCAACCAAGTTCTTCATCTTCACTCAGGCTTCCGGCCTGATCATGCTGGTGGCGATCCTTGGCCTGGTGCTGGTGAACTTCAACAACACTGGGGTCATCACCTTCGATTACGCCCAGTTGCTGAAGACCAAGATGTCCACCACAACCGAGTACATCCTGATGCTCGGCTTCTTCATCGCCTTCGCCGTGAAGCTGCCCGTGGTGCCGTTCCACTCCTGGCTGCCTGACGCTCACGCCCAGGCACCGACTGCCGGTTCCGTGGACCTGGCGGGCATCCTGCTGAAGACTGCGGCCTACGGCCTGCTGCGTTTCGCCCTGCCGCTGTTCCCCAATGCCTCGGCAGAGTTCGCACCGATCGCCATGACCCTGGGCCTGATCGGGATCTTCTACGGTGCCTTCCTGGCGTTCGCTCAGACCGACATCAAGCGCCTGATCGCCTTCTCCAGCGTGTCCCACATGGGCTTCGTGCTGATCGGCATCTACTCCGGCAGCCAACTGGCCCTGCAGGGCGCCGTGATCCAGATGCTGGCGCACGGTGTTTCGGCAGCCGCGCTGTTTATCCTCAGCGGCCAGCTGTACGAGCGCACCCATACCCGTGACATGCGGGAAATGGGCGGCCTGTGGTCGAAGATCGCCTACCTGCCGGCCATCAGCCTGTTCTTCGCGGCCGCGTCTCTAGGCCTGCCGGGCACCGGCAACTTCGTCGGCGAGTTCCTGATCCTGATCGGCACCTTCGCCAGCGCGCCATGGATCACTGCGATCGCCACCTCTGGTCTGGTGTTCGGTTCGGTCTACTCGCTGATCATGATCCACCGTGCCTACTTCGGCCCGTCCAAGTCGGACGCGGTGCTGCACGGCATGGATGCTCGCGAACTGATCATGGTGCTGGGACTGGCGGTACTGCTGATCTACATCGGCGTGTACCCGCAACCGTTCCTCGATACCTCTGCCGCCACCATGCATGGCGTGCAGCAATGGCTCGGCACCGCCTTCACTCAACTCGCTTCGGCCCGGTAAGAGCGCTATGGACTTTACCATTCAACACTTTATCGCCCTGGCGCCGCTGTTGATCACCAGCGCCACCCTTGTGGTGGTGATGTTGGCGATCGCCTGGCGTCGCAACCACGCCCAGACCTTCCTGCTTTCGGTGGCGGGTCTGAACCTGGCATTGCTGTCGATCTTCCCAGTCCTGAAAGTCGCCCCCCTGGCGGTGACTCCCCTGCTGCAGATCGACCAGTTCGCCTGCCTCTACATGGCCCTGATCCTGGTGGCCACCCTGGCCTGCGTTACCCTGGCCCACGCCTACCTGGGCGACGGCAGCAGCGGTTATCCGGGCAACCGGGAAGAGCTGTACCTGCTGATCCTGCTGGCCGCCGCCGGTGGCCTGGTACTGGTCAGCGCGCAGAACCTGGCCGGCCTGTTCATCGGCCTGGAACTGCTCTCGGTACCGGTCTATGGCCTGGTGGCCTATGCCTTCTTCAACAAGCGCTCCCTGGAAGCCGGCATCAAGTACATGGTGCTGTCGGCCGCCGGTTCGGGCTTCCTGTTGTTCGGCATGGCCCTGCTCTACGCCGAGGCCGGCAGCCTGAGCTTCAGCGGCATCGGCCACGCCCTGGCCGCCACCGGCCTGCCAAGCCCCCTGGCGCAATTGGGCCTGGGCATGATGCTGATCGGCCTGGCGTTCAAGCTGTCGCTGGTGCCCTTCCACCTCTGGACCCCGGACGTCTACGAGGGCGCTCCTGCTCCTGTAGCCGCCTTCCTGGCCACCGCCAGCAAGGTAGCGGTGTTCGCGGTGCTGGTGCGTCTGTTCCAGCTGTCGCCAGTGGCCAGCAGCGGTGTCCTGAGCAACGTGCTGACGGTCATTGCCATCGCCTCGATCCTGGTGGGCAACCTGTTGGCGCTGACCCAGAGCAACCTCAAGCGTCTGCTGGGTTACTCGTCCATCGCCCACTTCGGTTACCTGCTGATCGCCCTGGTGGCGAGCAAGGGCCTGGCCATGGAAGCCATCGGTGTGTATCTGGTCACCTACGTGATCACCAGCCTGGGCGCCTTCGGCGTGATCACCCTGATGTCCTCGCCTTACAAAGGCCGTGACGCCGACGCCCTGTACGAGTACCGCGGCCTGTTCTGGCGCCGTCCGTACCTGACCGCCGTGCTCACCGTGATGATGCTGTCCCTGGCCGGTATCCCGCTGACCGCAGGCTTCATCGGCAAGTTCTACATCATCGCCACTGGTGTCGAAGCGCACCAATGGTGGTTGGTGGGCTCGCTGGTCATGGGTAGTGCCATCGGCGTGTTCTACTACCTGCGGGTGATGGTGACCCTGTACCTGATCGAGCCGAACCTGCGTCGCGTCGATGCCCAATTGCACTGGGAACAGAAAGCCGGTGGCGTGATGCTGCTGGCCATTGCGGTCCTGGCGTTCTTCCTCGGCGTCTACCCGCAGCCGCTGCTGACCCTGGTCCAGCACTCGGGCCTGGCCGGTTGATGGCTTAGGCTTCAACGCAACAAACACAACGGCACCTTCGGGTGCCGTTTTGCATTTCAGGGCCCCGCCCTCCCCTCTTCCCGCTACAACTCGGAATTGCCCTTCCTGTCGCTGCGGCCTGGTCCGACATTCAGCCCGAGGCTGGCGGCATAAACTGTTGCCAGATCAAACGCAGCGCTCAACGGGACTTGACCACAGCTGCGGCGCCCTCCAATGTATACGCAGGAAGCGTAGGATATGCATGCTCTGTTTATTGAACTGCCGGCATTTCAGCGATACCGAAAGGACTTCCTTGATGACGAGCTGTTCTGCGAACTGCAGATCGAGTTGCTGCAACACCCCCATGCAGGTGTCCTCATTCAAGGCACCGGTGGCTTGCGCAAGATGTGTTTCGTCGATGAGCGACGCAACAAGGGCAAGCGTGGCGGGCTGAGGGTGATTTATTACTGGTGGTCCGGAGGAGCGCAGTTCTGGCTCTTTACCTTGTTCGACAAGGACCAGCTGGACGACCTGCTAGCACCGCAGCGACAACAGCTCAAACAACTGCTGGAACGTGAAATCGAGGCCAGAAGACATGACCAAACGTGACATCTTTTCCGAACTGGTAGAAGGCGTCGACGCCCTCACCCAGGAACGCCAGGGCAAGATCACCCTGCGCAGCCATAAAGTGAAGCTCGACAAGCTGCCGCCCATCACCGCCGCCGAGGTGATGAACATCCGCCAGCAACTCAACCTCTCGCGGTCGGTGTTCGCCATGTACCTGCGAACCAACACCCGCACCCTGGAAAACTGGGAACAGGGCCGGGCCACGCCCAACGCCCAGGCCACCACCCTGATCCGCCTGGTGGAGCGCTTTCCCGATACCGTGGAGCGCCTCGCCTCACTGGCCTGAGCAACCCACCCTTTTCCATGGGCAACAAAAAACCCGCACCAGGCGGGTTTTTATCTGTACGCCGAAATGCGTAACTGTGCGCTAACCCCAGTAAATACAGCGATGTAAGATGGCGTAATGTGCGTAGCGGTATGTAGCTATACGCCAAAATCCGTGTAGAAATGTGGAGCTGAGTGTGGGGCTGTTGCAATGAGGGAGCTAAATCCGAAGCAAGTCGAGCACCTAACCGAGCCGGGTAGATACTCGGACGATGACGGGCTTTATCTGGTAATTAAGGCAGGAGGAAACAAGTCTTGGCTGTTGCGCTACCAACTCAACGGCAAGCGCCGAGATATGGGCTTGGGACCGTATCCAGCGGTAAAACTCAAAACAGCAAGGCAGGCAGTCGCATTACTACAAAGCATTCCGCGCATTGCTGGCAGCCCATATCTATTTCCTGGCTCCGGCAGCAAGTCTGGCGTCATGCACATCGGTGCAACCTTCAATCTGCTTTGCTCAATGGGACTACCCGACATAACCACCCATGGTTTTCGCGCTACCTTTCGTACCAGGGCGATTGAATGCACCGACTACCCGCGTGAAGTATGTAAGTTTGTGCTAGCACACGATGAACGCGACCAGACAAAGGCTGCCTACAGTCGTAGCAACTTGCTGGAAAAACGCCGGGACCTGATGCAAGCATAGGCTGACTACGCCACCACCGCGCCATCGGAGAACGTAGTGCATGGCATTTTCGGGAGGGATGGCGCATGACTGACGCCCCAATGTGGATGATCGAGTTGATATGATTTTGGCTCAAGCCAAGTTCGCCCCCGAAGCAGCAGCGGAAGCGGTACGGTGGATGGTCATGAGTCTGCGTAAGAGCGGAATGATGTCGCAAGGGCTGGCCGATCATCTAGCCGACGCAATAGAAACCAGCATGGGCAAGGCCATCAAGTACCGCGCCAAAGCGCTCACAAACGAATTGGGACTGTGAATCGATCCGACTCACATGCCTAAAAAAAGCGACGGCGGAGCGGCCGGATATTCCGAACGCGCTGGATCGGGAGTTCACCGTGTCTGCGCCGAATGAGGTCTGGTGCCGTGATATCACTTATGTCCGGACAGAAGGTCGCTGGCACTACGTGACGGTCGTGATCGACCTTTTCACCCACCGCGTAGTGGGCTGGGCGCTTTCATCGAGGCCCGATACCTACCTGGTAATCAAGCCTTTGGACATGGCATATGAACAGCATAGTCGCCCCAGAATGTACTGTTTCACAGAGACCAAGGAAGCCAATACAGTAGCCGAAGCTTTCGCCAACGACTGTAGCGTTATCGCCTCACATAAAGCATGAGCCGGCGTGGAAACTGCTAAGACAACGCATCGATGGACCGGTTGTTTCGCAGTCTGAAAACGTAGTGGATACTGAGCGTGGGCAACATGAGCGCATCGCTGGCATAGAGGATATCGGTCGTTTTTTGATGCAGAGGTGCAACTGGCAACGGCCATATCACTTCAACAGCGGGCTGGCACCCGCCGTGGCCGAGGAAAACTTAACGCAGTATCCGGGATTAGTTGACCACTACACTTTCACCCGGGGGCTGTAGACAAAAACACTAAAGCGAGCGGTTCCCCGACAGCAAAGTTCCGAAGTATTCTACCGAAGTAGCTTGCGGTCGATATTCAGGTACCTAGCGTAACCGCGTATAGTGCTCCCGGGCGTTGGTTCTGCGCGCTAGCCGTAGCCCCTTGCGCGTAGCTGAACAACTATTTTTTGTGATCGACAAAGGGCTTGATCCGGCATTAATGTCCAGCTAGGCAGAGCCAGCCTGAGAGGGGTGGAGACCTTATTATTTCTTACGTAATTGATTACCTCTTTAAGGCTTTAGCCTATCAACATCAGTACTATTTTACTGAGGCGGCCCACTGTATCCAACAGCAGAGCGAATTCTACCAAAACTCTAGGAAGAGCCCTTGCTGCCCGAGTATCAACTATAATTATAGACCGCCACGAATTACTGAACCACCACAATACAATCCGCCTCGGAATGTACTCTAAAACAAATATTGACCACGGTAAATTCGAATGCTACCAAGCCCTAAAATCGCAGTTGTTATACCAAGCTACAAGGTAAAAAAAAACATCTTAAGCGTAATTGAGGCGATTGGCCAAGAAGTTACCAGAATCTATGTAGTCGATGATTGTTGTCCGGACGGGACAGGTGATTTTCTAGAGAATAACTGCAATGATGGGCGTCTTCTGGTAATTCGTCATATTGAAAATCAAGGCGTTGGTGGCGCAGTAATGACCGGGTACCAAGCAGCCATAGATGAGGACGTGGATATCATCATCAAAGTGGATGGTGACGGGCAGATGGATCCAAGACTAATCCCGAGTCTAATTTCCCCCATCATTGATGGCAGAGCCGACTACACTAAAGGAAATCGATTCTTTGACCTTGAAGAAATTCGTGCTATGCCAAATTTACGCTTATTCGGTAATGCCGCTCTATCGTTTATGACGAAGCTGTCATCTGGATACTGGAACTTATTCGATCCGACCAATGGGTTTACTGCCATCCACACTAATGTTGCGAAAAGCTTGCCATTTAACAAAATAAGTCGTCGTTACTTCTTTGAAACTGATATGTTATTCCGATTAAATACACTGCGTGCTGTAGTCGTGGACATACCCATGAGTGCTAAATACGGCGACGAAATCAGCAATCTAAAAATATCTAAAATTATTGGAGAATTCTCTATTAAGCATGCTAGAAATTTTGCCAAACGGATATTTTATAATTATTACTTGAGAGATATGTCTCTTGCCTCAATTGAACTTCCGCTGGGTTTGGGATTTTTATTATTTGGACTAATTTTCGGAACTTATCAGTGGGCAAATTCCGCAAGTACAGGTTTACCCTCATCAGCTGGGACCGTAATGCTTTCCGCTTTACCCGTAATTATCGGACTGCAACTTACACTAGCCTTTCTGGGTTACGATATAAACTCCGTCCCAAACAACCCACTACAAAAGTTCAAAACCAGTTCCAGCGTTAGAAAAAACAATGGAGTACAAAATGCAAAATGAAGATAAAGCCTGGATTGAATACAAGAAAAAATTCTCAGAGCTTTATGATGACTCAAACTATTCGAGCCCGCTCCAGTCGTTGGTTATGCGTGCAAGTCATAAACTTGTCGAAAAAGCATACGGCGACCAATCGCAATTTAAACGAGTTCTGGAGATTGGCGCCGGTACAGGCGAACATGTTAATTTCGTTCGTCACAAATTTGAAGAATACACGCTATCTGACCTAGACCAAAAAACGCTTGATGTCGCAAAGAACAAACTTTTAAAAAAACACAGCAATAAATTGAAATTCGAATGCCAAGAAGGTAGCGAATTAAAATATGAAGATAACAGTTTTGATAGGCTGATAGCGACTCATGTCCTAGAACATATCTACCAACCACACCTCGTATTGAAGGAGTGGACCAGAGTAGTGAAAGACGGAGGTGTGCTATCAATTTTGATTCCAACAGATCCTGGTCTTGCTTGGCGACTTGGTAGGCACCTAGGACCACGAAGGAATGCAATGTCTCAAGGCATCGCATACGACTACATTATGGCAAGAGAGCATGTAAACTCATGTCATAATCTTATTGCAATTCTGAGGCACTACTTCCCCGACGCTAAGGAATCTTGGTGGCCATTTTCCGTGTCGTCAATTGACCTGAATTTATTTTTTTCATTTCACGCCACCATTCACAAACAAGAGACTATAAAATGATTGCCTATGTTGTCGCTTTTTTCTGCGTATTAGGCTTGGCCATCGGGCAACTGCTATTCAAACTAAGCTCTACGGCGCTTGCTTTGACTGGTACTTTATTCTCATTAAGATCGGCCATACCATTAATTGCTGCTATGTTTATTTATGGCATCACATCCGTAGCATGGGTTTGGGTTTTACAGAAGGCAGAGCTTGGTCGGGTATATCCAATGATGGCATTGGCTTTCGTTTTTGTGCCACTGGGCAGCCATTTCATATTTGGTGAGCGCTTTCAGGCACAATACTTCATTGGGTTAGGAATGATCGTGGCCGGAATTATAATTACTATTCGAAGCTGAGCCACTTTGACAGTTCATGATGAGGGTACATATTTTTATATTTCTGGATTTTTAGTAATCTCTCTACTCACCACCCCATCTTGTGCTTTTTTACTCGTTAAGAATATTTTTTATTGGCCAATTTCTTATGAAAAATAACGTCTTCAAAATTGATAGCCCTCGTCAAGACCCGAGAAAAAACAGCCAAGGTCTGGGGGCAGAATCTTTCAATGATCCCTGCGAAAAGATATTACGCACCATCATTTCTGCTTTCTTAATTGCATTTGCTGGGTGGACCATCTCGGCACAAGCTTGCGTATTGCTTGGTTGGAATATAAAAGACCTTCTGATTCTCGCTCCTCTCGTAATCACTCCGTTATTTGCAATATACGTTTTTTTGCCGAAGAGACACAAGCCAGATGCTCCCAGCAGAACTGCGATATCAAAGCAGTACAAACTAAATTGCAAACATGCACTCCCACTCACTCTAACACTTCTTATTGCGTTGCCAGCAACCCTATACTGGTCATGGATAGTATTCTGGGCCCTCTCTATATTACTACTAATAGCCAGCCTTATTTCGCCAGAGTTAGAGCGGCCATCAAAAACCTTAAAAACCACTAAAACAGAAAGCAAACTCTCTCCCCTAATAATTTCACTAATTGTAATTCTTGCGATTTTAATTTCTTACTCAGTTTCGAGAAATGACTTGGATGACTCATTTTACGTAGCAATTGCAGCATTTTCATCGTCAAATCCAGAGCACAGTCTTCTTGCAGGTGACCCAATGCTTGGGGAAACTGGGCTACCTTTAATTTTTCCAAGTTATCGCTTTGCTTCTTTCGAATTACTTTCGGGCGCTTTGGCGTACTTACTTTCAGTTCCATCAATGGATTTTTATTATATTTACTTTTTGCCTGTATGGGTTATTGCAAGCATAGCTGCAACTTTTTTATTAACAAAAGAGCTAATCCCCAAGAGTTGGATTTTAGCTGGATCAATAACTTTTCTCCTGACTTTACTGCTCGGAGAGATGCATCGCAGCGCAGCAAATTTTTCATTTGTTCGTCTTTTTCAAGGGAAATCTGTTTTCTTATCTGTAGTTGTTCCAGCCATTTTCTACCTTACAGCGCGCTTTTTTTCCAAGCGAGGCACTAGTAATGATTTATTTTTATTGGCTTGCTGCCAAGTGACAGCTATCGGCTTATCTAATTTTGGAATGCTCGCAGGCCCAATCGCAGGTTTTGGAGCTTTAGCATCTAACATTCCGCTGGCGTTAAAAGGCGAGAAGAGCAAAGCCTATTATGCACTAGCTATATTATTTATCCCTCTACCTTATCTGATTAATATTGCCCTGCAACTCAAGGGATCACCAGTGATGGACTTTGGGACAGAAACAGCAGAGGACGTATGGACTTCTGTATTCGGAACCCATCAGCAATATTTGGTAGGAATTCTCCTTTTGGCCGGCCCAATTCTGGCCAAGGATAATATAACAAAATGGAGATTGGCTGTTCCTCCTTTTATATTTTTTGCGATCTACCTTAACCCGTGGCTATCCGACTTCATATCAAAGCATGTAACAACTCCTCCAGTTTATTGGCGCATTGCTTGGTCTTTCCCTATCATAATTTTTTCTGCAGTATCTTTCTGCATGATTGCAACCGAGCTATTTAAACAAAAGCCGTACCGATTGCTTCTTGCGCTACTGTCAGCAATTGTACTTGGCTTGATATTTTTATCGCTCCCATATAATACACTTCGTTCGGGTAACATCGGTACAATTGAAAATTTTGCAGCTTGGAAAATTCAAAGCTCCGATCTTATTGTTGCCCAGAAAGCCGTTGCTATAGATCAAAGGGATGGAATGTTGCTCGCACCAGATGAAATAGCTGGTGTCATTTCGAGATTTGAAGAGCATCCTCGACTCGTGAGTACCCGGGGGCTATATTTAGATCTTTTGAGACCCGCCATAGGAGATGAAAAATATAAGAGAAGGCGTGCCTTGTATGATTTTGTGACAGGTAAAATCGAAGGAAATGGTGAGTTCGTACAGACCGCCCTCCAATCTTTAGATATTTCATTAATCATATTACACTCAAATAACGCAAGCTCCTTAGCTATCAACCTTCTAAGCAAAGAAGGATACAAGAAGAAAGACTCGATTAATGGCTATTCTTTTTGGATGAAACAAAACTAATTGATAGCCGACAGCTCTATGGGGGCACATATGAAAAATAGCTGTCCTGTTTGCAATGGAATTCTTGCACCGGGAATCCAAGCCTGGCACTTCGAATGCACAACTTGCTGTTACGAGAAAGGCAATTTACAGCCAACAATTAATGACTCATCATCGCATGAGCTTATTAATGAGACTGAAAGAGAAATAGGCCTTCGTGAAATTCGGGTTAGTAATTTCAATAAATTACTTGGTGTCATCTCTAAGCTTCAGCCTACAGGGGGGAAGTTGGTGGATGTTGGCTGTGCACATGGCTGGTTTGTAGAGGCCGCCATGATGAAGTTTGATGTACTTGGCATTGAACCTGACGAGGTGGTATTTAAATCTACCGCCGCAAAAGGTCTTCCAGTTCGTAGAGGTTATTTTCCCGACGCGCTGGAACGTTTTGAAACTTTCGACGTGGTGGTTTTCAATGATGTGATTGAGCACATACCGGATATCGACAACGTGCTGACGGCATGTCATGAGCGCTTAAACGAAGGCGGCCTATTAGTCCTTAATTTGCCAAGTAGCGCCGGGATTTTTTACAGACTATCCAGGCTTTTTTGTCGGATAGGTAAGCTCGGATTTTTCGAAAGACTCTGGCAGAAGGATCTGCCCTCGCCTCACGTTCACTATTTCAACAGCAAGAATCTTTCGGACCTACTAAAAAATAGAAATTTCGCTGTGATCAAGTCCGGGACGCTCCCTACTCTTGGACTAGAAGGTCTTTACACCAGAATTTCCTATACCGGAAAGCTGGGAACAATCTCCAAGGTTTTGATTTACTGCACGATCGCCACTGCTTTGCCGATTTTGCGGCTCCTGCCGAGTGATATCATCTATGTCGTCGCAAAAAAAATTAGGCCAGGTCGCTACTGATAGAGTGTAGCTTGATGCCGATGTGCAGCTAGACGGGCACTGCTATCTGCTTGGCAAGCCATCAGCTCTTCACGCAAGTAATCCGTGTGAGCCTCAGTTTGGGGCTGACACCTAATGCATAATTTTAATTAATATAAAACAATATATTAAAATACAAAAAACCCGCACCAGGCGGGTTTCTTGTTGCAACGAAGCTAGGCTCAGTCAGCCAGGCGCCAGGTCGTACCGCCCTTGCCGTCTTCCAGGATCACGCCCATGGCGGTGATCTGGTCGCGGATCCGGTCGGACTCGGCCCAGTCCTTGTTGGCACGGGCCGCCAGGCGCGCCTGGATCAGCGCATCCACTTGTGCCGCATCCACCCGACCTTCAGCACCCGCCTGGAGGAAATCTTCGGCTTCCAGCTGCAGTACGCCCAGCACGTTGGCCAACTCCCTCAGGCGCGCCGCCAGACCGGCCGCTGCGTCGAGATCGCTCTCACGCAGGCGGTTGATCTCGCGCACCATCTCGAACAGCACGGCACAGGCTTCCGGGGTACCGAAGTCGTCGTTCATCACCTGGGTGAAACGCTCGACAAAGACTTCGCCACCGGCCGGGGCAACTTTCGGCAAGCCCTTGAGGGCGTGATAGAAACGCTCCAGGGCGCCCTTGGCGTCCTTGAGGTTGTCTTCCGAGTAGTTGATCGCGCTGCGGTAGTGGCTGGCCACCAGCAGGTAGCGCACCACTTCCGGATGGTACTTGTCGAGCACGTCGCGAATGGTGAAGAAGTTGTTCAAGGACTTGGACATCTTCTCGCCATTGATGCGAATCATGCCGCAGTGCATCCAGGCATTGGCGTAGGTCTTGCCAGTGGCCGCCTCGCTCTGGGCGATCTCGTTCTCATGGTGCGGGAACTCGAGGTCGCTGCCGCCGCCATGAATGTCGAAGGTCTCGCCCAGGCAGCAGGTGGACATCACCGAGCACTCGATGTGCCAGCCCGGACGCCCAGCGCCCCACGGCGACTCCCAGCTCGGCTCGCCCGGCTTGGTGGCCTTCCACAGCACGAAGTCCAGCGGGTCCTGCTTGGACTCGTCGACCTCGATCCGCGCACCGATGCGCAGGTCTTCGATCTTCTTGCGCGACAGCTTGCCGTAGCCCATGAACTTGGCGACGCGGTAGTAGACGTCGCCATTGCCTGGCGCATAGGCATAGCCCTTGTCGATCAGGGTCTGGATCATGCTCAACATGCCCGGGATGTGATCCGTGGCGCGCGGTTCCATATCCGGCTTGAGGATATTGAGGCGTGCCTCGTCCTCATGCATCGCCGTGATCATGCGCTCGGTCAGCGCGTCGAACGGCTCGCCGTTCTCCTTGGCCCGATTGATGATCTTGTCTTCGATGTCGGTGATGTTGCGCACATAGGTGAGGTTATAGCCGCTGAACCTCAACCAGCGGGTCACCAGGTCAAACGCCACCATGCTGCGGCCATGGCCGATGTGGCAGTAGTCGTACACGGTCATTCCGCAGACGTACATGCGCACATTGTTGCCATCGAGCGGTTTGAAGACTTCTTTGCTCTTGGTGAGCGTGTTGTAGATCGTAAGCACGTTAGTTCCTTGACTGAATCACTGACCCCAGGAGTCGCGCAGGGTCACGGTACGGTTGAATACCGGCTGACCTGGTTTCGAGTCCTTGAGATCCGCGCAGAAGTAGCCTTCGCGCTCGAACTGGAAACGGTCTTCCGGCTGTGCGTTGCCCAGGGAGGGTTCGGCACGACAACCAGTGAGCACTTGCAGGGAGTCAGGGTTGATGTTGTCCAGGAAACTGGCGCTGTCTTCGGCTTTCTCGGGGTTCGGCGAACGGAACAGGCGATCGTACAGGCGTACTTCGCACTCGACGCTGGCAGCCGCCGGCACCCAGTGGATCACGCCCTTGACCTTGCGCCCTTCAGGGTTCTTGCCCAGGGTGTCCGGGTCGTAGGAGCAGCGCAGCTCGACGATGTTGCCGTCGGCGTCCTTGATCGCTTCGTCGGCACGGATCACGTAGCTGCCGCGCAGGCGCACTTCACCGGCCGGCTCCAGGCGCTTGTAGCCTTTTGGCGGCTCTTCCATGAAGTCTTCACGGTCGATGTAGATTTCGCGAGCGAACGGCAGCACCCGCACGCCCATTTCTTCTTTCGGGTGACGCGGCAGTTCGAGGTTCTCGACCTGGCCTTCCGGATAGTTGGTGATCACCACCTTGAGCGGACGCAGCACGCACATGGCGCGCGGGGCACTGTGGTCCAGGTCGTCACGGATGCTGAATTCGAGCATGCCGAAGTCCACCACGCCGTCGGAACGGTTGGTGCCGACCATTTCGCAGAAGTTGCGGATGGACTTGGGGGTGTAGCCACGACGCCGGAAGCCCGACAGGGTCGACATGCGCGGGTCATCCCAGCCATTCACGTGCTTCTCATCCACCAGTTGCTTGAGCTTGCGCTTGCTGGTGATGGTGTAGTTCAGGTTCAGGCGGCTGAATTCGTACTGGCGCGGGTGCGCCGGCACCGGCAGGTGCTCGAGGAACCATTCGTACAGCGGACGATGGCTTTCGAACTCCAGGGTGCAGATCGAATGGGTGATGCCTTCGATGGCATCCGACTGACCGTGGGTGAAGTCGTAGTTGGGGTAGATGCACCACTTGTCACCGGTCTGGTGGTGATGAGCGTGGCGGATGCGGTACATGATCGGGTCGCGCAGGTTCATGTTCGGCGAAGCCATGTCGATCTTGGCCCGCAGCACCCGTGCGCCGTCCGGGAACTCGCCGGCCTTCATGCGTGCGAACAGGTCCAGGCTCTCTTCCACAGCGCGTTCGCGGAACGGGCTGTTCTTGCCCGGCTCGGTCAGGCTGCCGCGGTATTCCTTGGCTTGCTCAGGGGTCAGGTCGCAGACATAGGCCTTGCCCGCCTTGATCAGCTCCACTGCCCAGTCGTGCAGTTGGTCGAAGTATTGCGAGGCATAGCGCACTTCGCCGGACCATTGGAAGCCCAGCCACTTGATGTCGCGCTCGATAGCGTCGATGTATTCCTGGTCTTCCTTGGCCGGGTTGGTGTCGTCGAAGCGCAGGTGGGTAACGCCACCGAATTCCTGGGCCAGACCAAAGTTCACACAGATCGACTTGGCGTGACCGATGTGCAGGTAGCCGTTGGGCTCCGGCGGGAAGCGGGTCACGATCTGCGTGTGCTTACCCGAGTCCAGGTCCGCCTGGATGATCGGGCGCAGGAAGTTGACCGGAACGGCCGGTCCAGTCTTGGAATTCGAGGTAGGGTCGACAGTGGGCTTGCTCATAGGATCCTTGAACGTACAAGTGCGCGGCCGGGTGCGGCCTGACAAATCAAAACGGATATCATAGCCGATGCTGTCAAGTGCCTGACAGAGCGGAACTTTAAAACTGCGGCTATTAATAGCAGGCAAGTGAAAAAACAGCCTCGAATTTCGTGGCTGTCACGCTAAACTGCGCACCTTGGCTGTTGGATGGCCAAACCGGCCCGGGCCGCTTGCCAGCCCCAGAGCCCGAAGTTTTTCTTGAAAACGCTTTTCCTTATATAGAGTACCGACCATGACCCAAGTCAAACTGACCACCAACCACGGCGAGATCGTGCTGGAACTGAACGCCGAGAAAGCCCCGTTGACCGTGGCCAACTTCGTCGAATACGTGAAAGCCGGTCACTATGAAAACACCGTATTTCACCGCGTCATCGGTAACTTCATGATCCAGGGCGGCGGCTTCGAACCTGGCATGAAAGAAAAGAAAGACAAGCGTCCAAGCATCCAGAACGAAGCTGACAACGGCCTTTCCAACGACAAGTACACCGTCGCCATGGCCCGCACCATGGAGCCGCATTCGGCGTCCGCGCAGTTCTTCATCAACGTTGCCGACAACAGCTTCCTCAACCACAGCGGCAAGACCGTGCAAGGCTGGGGCTACGCAGTATTCGGCAAGGTGATCGCCGGCACTGAAATCGTCGACAAGATCAAAGGCGTGGCCACCACCATGAAGTCCGGCCACCAGGACGTACCTGCGGAAGACGTGATCATCGAGAAAGCCGAGATCATTGAGTGATACTGCTGATTTCAGATCTGCATCTGGAAGAAGAACGCCCGGACATTACCCGGGCGTTTCTGGATTTACTCGGTGGGCGCGCCCGCGCCGCCGAGGCGCTGTACATCCTCGGGGATTTCTTCGAGGTATGGATCGGCGACGATGCCATGACCCCCTACCAGCTTTCCATTTGCCAGGCATTGCGCACGCTCAGCGACAGCGGTACGCAGGTTTTCCTGATGCATGGCAATCGCGACTTCATGCTCGGCCAGGCCTTCTGCAAGGCGGCCGGTGCCACCCTGCTCAAAGACCCCAGCGTCGTCGACTTCTATGGCGAGCCGGTGCTGCTGATGCACGGTGACAGCCTGTGCACCCGCGATGAAGCCTACATGCGCATGCGCCGTTACCTGCGTAACCCGCTGAGCCTGTGGATCCTTCGCCACCTGCCCTTGCGCACCCGGCGCAAGCTCGCGCGCAAACTGCGCAACGAGAGCCGCGCTCAGACCCGCATGAAAGCCAACGACATTGTCGACGTGACCCCGGACGAAGTGCCACGGGTGATGCAGGAACACGGGGTGCATACCCTGGTTCACGGTCATACCCACCGTCCGGCGATCCACAAGCTGCAGATTGGCGAACAAGCCGCCAAGCGCATCGTGCTGGGGGATTGGGACCGTCAGGGATGGGTATTGCAGGTGGATGAGCAAGGCTTCCAGCTGACGGCGTTCGATTTCGTACCGACGCAACTGGCGTTACCCAGTTCGCCCTGAACGGATGTCTTCCCTACCGTAGGAGCCGGCTTGCCGGCGAAGGGGCCAGCAAACCTTACGCTGCCCGGTCGCACGCCAGCGCCTGCGACGAAGACTATCAATGCCCTGCCGACGCCGGCCCGGCCTTGGCGGCGAACGGCGGCTTGGCCAGCCAGACCAGCAGAATCAACCCCATGAACACCCAGCCGAGCAAGGTGAAATAGTCCACCGTCGAGAGCATGTACGCCTGGCTGGTCAGGACCTGGTCCAGCTGCGCGTAGGCCTTGGTGCTGGCACCACCGAGGTTGTTCAACGCCTCCCGGGTGACCGGATCGAAGGTGCTCATGCTTTCGCTCATGTAGGCATGATGCTGATCCGCCCGGCGAATCCAGATCCAAGTGGTCAGGGACGCCGCGAAGCTGCCCCCCAGGGTCCGCAGGAAGGTGGCAAGGCCCGCACCATCGGCAATCTGGTGCGGCGGCAGGTCGGACATCAGGATGCTCAGGGTCGGCATGAAGAACAGCGCCACGCCGATCCCCATGAACAGCTGCACCAGGGCAATGTGCTGGAAATCCACTTCATTGGTAAAGCCGGCACGCATGAAGCAGCTCAGGCCAATGGCCAGGAACGCCAGGCCGGCCAGCAGCCGCAGGTCGAACTTGTGGGCGTACTTGCCGACAAAGGGCGACATCAGCACCGGCAGGATACCGATCGGCGCCACTGCCAATCCAGCCCAGGTGGCGGTGTAGCCCATCTGGGTCTGCAGCCATTGCGGCAGGATCAGGTTGATCCCGAAGAATCCGGCGTAGCCGCCCACCAGCACGATGGTGCCGATGCGGAAGTTGCGGTGGGCGAACAGCCGCAGGTTGACCACCGGATGACGGTCGGTCATTTCCCAGATCACGAACACCGCCAGGGCGATCACCGAGATCAGGGTGCCGATGACGATGAAGTTGGATTCGAACCAGTCCAGGTCATTGCCCTTGTCGAGGACGATCTGCAACGCTCCGACGCCGACGATCAGGCTCAGCAGGCCGATGTAGTCCATGGGCTGGCGACTGGTCACCACCGGACGCGCCTTCAACTGTTGACGCACCACCCAGGCGGCGAACACCCCGATGGGCACGTTGATGAAGAAGATCCACGGCCAGCTGTAGCTGTCGGTAATCCAGCCGCCGAGGATCGGCCCGGCAATCGGCGCCACCACCGTGACCATCGCCAGCAATGCCAGGGCCATGCCCCGCTTCGCCGGTGGATAGACGGCGATCAGCAAGGTCTGGGTCATCGGGTACAGCGGGCCAGCCACCACCCCTTGCAGCACCCGGAAGCCCACCAGCTCCGGCATCGAGGTGGAGATACCACAGAGAAACGAGGCCAGCACGAACAGCAGGGTGGCCCAGATGAACAACTTGACCTCGCCGAAGCGCCGGCTCAGCCAGCCGGTCAGGGGCAAGGCGATGGCGTTGCTCACGGCGAACGAGGTGATGACCCAGGTGCCCTGCTCCGAACTCACCCCGAGATTGCCGGAAATGGTCGGCAGCGCCACGTTGGCGATGGTGGTATCGAGCACCTGCATGAAGGTCGCCAGGGACAGGCCGATGGTGCTCAGCAGTAGGCTGGGGGGCGTGAAAGACGCGTTATTGCTCATCGCGAATCCTTTGGAACAGGGCTGGCACTCCGGCCTCTAGAGGAGGCCGGAGTTGACGGATTGGCGAATCAGCGCTGGGCGGTCTTGCCGATGGCAGCACTGTTGTCATGGATCAGCCGCGCGATCAGGGCATCGGCCTCACCCAACTGACGGTCATAGACATTGGTACTGAAAGAGGCCTTTTGCGGCGGCTGCTGGGCCAGTACCGGACCACTCTGGTCCCGCAGGTTGACGTTGACCACCGTCGACAGGCCGACCCGCAGTGGGTGCTTGGCCAGCTCTTCGGCATTGACGTGGATGCGCACCGGTACCCGCTGCACGATCTTGATCCAGTTACCCGTGGCGTTCTGTGCCGGCAACAGGGCGAAAGCGCTGCCGGTGCCGGCGCCGAGGCTGTCGATGGTACCGCTGAACTTCACACCGCTGCCGTAGATGTCCGCCTCGATGTCCACCGGCTGGCCGATGCGCATGTCCCGCAGTTGGGTTTCCTTGAAGTTGGCGTCGATCCACAGCTGATCCAGGGGGATCACCGCCATCAGCGCAGTGCCCGGCTGGACCCGCTGGCCCAGTTGCACGGTGCGCTTGGCCACGTAGCCGGTCACCGGGGCGATCAGGGTGCTACGGGCATTGGTCAGGTAGGCCTGGCGCAGTTGGGCAGCGGAAGCCTGCACATCCGGATGATTGGAAACCACGGTGTCGTCCACCAGGGCGTTGGTGGTGTTGAGCTGCTGCTGGGCGTTGGCCAGGGCGTTCTGCGCCGAGGTCAGGTCATCCCGGGCATGGGACAGCTCCTCCTGGGAAATTGCCCCGCTGGCCGCCAGGTTCTTGCGTCGGTTGAAGTTGTCCAGCGCCTTCTGCACCTCGGCCTTCTGCGCCGCCACCTGGGCACGCATGCCATCGACATTGCTGTACAAGCCGCGCACCTGACGCACGGTACGAGCCAGATTGGCCTCGGCACTTTGCAGGCCGACCTGGGCATCGTTGGGGTCGAAATTGATCAGTACCTGGCCTTCATGTACCAGATCACCGTCATCGGCGCCGATGCTGACCACGGTACCGGTGACCAGCGGGGTGATTTCCACCACGTTGCCGTTCACATAGGCATCGTCGGTGTTTTCATTCCAGCGCCCATAGAGTTCGTGCCAGGCAAATACGCCCAGGCCGCCCAGGACGACAATCGCCGTCAGCCCCAGCAGCATGACTTTGCGCTTGCGGGAGTTACTGGCGTCCGGGGTGTTTTGTGTTGCTTGAGTGTCGGCAGTGGCCATGACAAATACCTCGAATTATTGGGGCTGCGGGGCTGGGGACGGGGTGGCCGAAGCCAGGTTCTGGGCATTGAAGCCGCCCCCCAGGGCCCGCATCAGTTGGATCGACAGGTCAATCTGCTGAGCATTCAGCGTGGCCAGCTGGCGCTGGGCCTGCAGCAGTTGCTGCTCGATGCTCAACACATCCAGGTAATTGCCGATACCCGAACCGAACCGCTGGACCACCGTGTTGTAGGAGTCCTGGGCGATGTCGGTGGCATGCTGCTGGGCGGTGATCTGCCGGCCGATATCACGCAGTTGGGAAATGCTGTCGCTGACGTCCCCCAGGGCTGTCACCAGCGTCTTGTTGTACTGCGCCACGGCCAGGTCATAGTCGGCGTCTCGCGCATCCAGATTGGCCCGCAGGCGACCGCCGTCGAAGATCGGCAAGGAAATCGTCGGTGCAATGCTGAAGAAGCGGCTGGCGGAGCCGAACATCGCATCCCCCAGCAACGACTCGGCACCCGCGCTGGCACTCAGGTTGAGGTTGGGGTAGAAGCGGGTCTTGCTGGCATCGATGTCCTTGCTCGCGGCCTCGACCCGCCAGCGTGCGGCGATCAGGTCCGGGCGCCGGCCCAGGAGCTCGGCAGGCAGGGTCGACGGCAAGGCCACCGCGCTGGCTTGCAGCACCTTGGGCCGGGGCAGATCGAGGGTCCGATCCGGCCCTTTGCCCAGCAACACCGCAAGGGCGATCTTGGCGCTCTGCAGTTGCTTTTCAGCGTCGATCAGGCTGGCCTGGGCAGTGGCATCGAGGCTTTCGGTCTGTTGGTACTGGTACTGGCTGTCGATCCCCGAGTTCAAGCGGCGCTGGCTCAGGTCGAGCATCTGCCGGGTGCGCTTGAGGTCTTCGGCCGCCAGATCATGGACGATGTGTGCCCGTCCCAGATCGCTGTAGGCCCGCGCCACATCGGCGGCCAGGGTCAGGCTGGCAGCCTGGCGATCGACTTCCGCCGCCCGCGCCTGGCCCAGCGCCGCTTCCCAGGCGGCACGCTGGCCGCCCCAGAGGTCGAAGTTGTAATTGAAGCTGGCGCCGATATTGCGCACGGTGGCGTAGGTTCCACCGACGCCCGAAGGGTCCTGGTCACGGGCCAGGCGCGAACGGCTGATACCGGCGCTGGCATCCAGGGTCGGCATCCGCTGCGCATCGGCGGCATAGGCCGCGGCGCTGGCCTGGTGGGCACGGGCGCTGGCAATCTGCATGTCCGGGCTGTCATGCAGGGCTTCCTGAATCAGCCCGTCGAGCTGTGGATCACCCAGGCTTTTCCACCAATCGCTTTGCGGCCAGGCCGCCGGTGACAGGCTCACCCCCGTAAGGGATTGTCCGGCCTGGAGGCTTTTCGCCTCCAGGCTGACGCCCTCGGTATTCAGACCGCTGTAGTTGGCACATCCGGCCAGGGTCATGGCCAGCAGCACCAGACTGGTCCGCGCACGCAAGGTTTTACTGCTCATTTATCACCTACCCGCAAGACGGTGATCGGGTCACCGGCTGCCAGCAAAATTTTCTTGAGAATGTGTTCCAGGGTCCGCAGTTCCTGGGGAGTAATCGCCCCGGCCAGCTCGTTCATCGCATCGGCGCCGATCTGCGGCAAGCGATCGGCGAGCTTCTGCCCTTCTTCCGTCAACACCAGTTGCACCTGGCGGCGGTCACCTTCGGAACGGCGCCGGGCGAGAAAATCCTTTTGCTCCAGGCGGTCGAGCATGCGGGTCATCGAGCCACTGTCCAGGGACAGGTGGCGGCACAGTTCGGCCGGGGTGTCGACGCCGAACTGGGCCATGATGATCAACACCTTGAACTGCGCGGCAGTGATGCCGTGAGGTTCCATGTGGGTGTCGATGATCCGGTCCTTGAGCAAGGCCGCACGGCCCAGCAGCAGGCCGAGATGGCAATTGTGAAAGTCGTCCGGTTCGAAGTGTTTCATCTGACCACCAATTAGCTGCCTAGGCAGAGAGAGTGTGTCGAGATGTTACTGCCTAGGCAGCGAATGTCAAAGTAATAATTAGCATGCTCTTTATTTTAACGATCAAAGGTCTGGCGCCGCAGGGCTGCAGCCGAAGGAGGTCGTGCTCGAGAAAGGAAAGCCTGATGCTCAGGGCCGTGGCCGGCCTCGCGGGCGCTGATTGGCAGTGCCGCAGCGACACCCACCAGGACCTCGAAGCCTTTTCATGGCGAGCCCGCCGCGACTGCTGGCGGCGGGCGGCGGTGTACTTCACCCCCCATGTGCTGGGTCAGAAATCGCGCTTGTAGAAGATGTCCAGGGAACTGGCGAAACCGCTGGCGGCTTCCAGGTAGACCTTCTTGCTCAGCTTGTAACGCAAGGCGATGGTGCTGGCCGGTTCGAAGACCCCAACGCCATAGCGCAGGCTGAGCTTTTCGGAAATCGCCCCGCTGGCCACCACACTGGTGTTGTTGCCACTGCCCTGGGTGTCCAACTGGAAGTCCTGGATGCCCAGGTTCTTGGCGATGCCGCCCGTGAGTTCCGCACTGCCCATCAGCCCCAGGCCAAGCGCCGCCTGGGCCAGCATGTTGTTGTCCTCGCCGGTGGAACTCAGCGGCCGCCCCAGCACCAGGTAGGACAAGGCCTGCTCCTGACTCATGGCCGGCTCGGAGAAGATCCGCGTCGCCGGTTGCTCGGCGCTGCCGCTCAGGCGGATGCCGGCAATCACGTCATCGGTCTGGCGCACCGCCTCGATGTCCAGGTACGGCTGGTCGATCGGGCCGGCGAACAGCAGCCGCGCACGACGCACGGTAAGTCGCTGGCCATAGGCCCGGTAACGGCCATCGTTGAGCCACAGCTCTCCACGGGTGTCCATGTTGTCGCCGATGTGCACATGCCCCTGCAGGTTGGCGGTCAGGCCGAACCCGGCAAAGCCGAGCTTGTCCTGGCCTACCTCCACGTCGATGTTCATCGCCATGGCCATGGGAGGTTTGCCCTCGTCAGTCTGCTGGCCGACGATGACCGTGTCATCGGACACCTTGACCGTCGACGGCGGCAATTCACGCACGGTGATCTGGCCCTTGGGAATCAACACTTTGCCGGCAATCGCCAGTTTGTCGTCCTGCAATGAAATCTTCAGGTCCGGCGCAACTTCCAGCGCCGCATAAGGTTCGACCGTAACCGGCAGCTGCGTGCCCTTGAGGCTGAGATCCACCAGCAAGGCGCGGCCCCAGGCGATGTGGCCGTTGAGGCTGCCCTGCCCGGCCTTGCCACTTTTCCAGCCGCCGTTGAGCTGCACGCTCTCGCCGGCAATCTGCGCGGTCAGTTGCAGGTCTTCAAGGCTGATGGGCAACTCGGAACCGGAGACCTGTCCACCACTGAGCTGCAGGTTGCCGTTGACCTGGGGCGCCAGCAAGCCGCCAGACAAGCGACCACTGCCGTTCAGGCTGCCCGTGAGTTTTTCCACCATGGGCACGAATGGCCGTGCCACCGACAGATCAAGACCGCTGAGGCGGAACTCGCCGGACAGCGGTTTGCTTTTCGGCAGCGGATTGATCTGCGCCTGGACCATCAGTTCCCCCAGCTTGCCGCCGTCGAACTGCAGTTGGCTGTCGATGCGCCGCGGGTTGAGGCTGGTGCTGAGTTTCAGGGTCTGATAGGGGAAATCCAGCCACTGCTCCTTCTCCTTGACCCGCAAGGTGCCGCCGCTGACATCCAGCATGATCTGCCCCTTGGGGCCGCTGGCCGGAAGATCCAGTTGCACATCGGCATTGAGCATGCCCTTCCAGGCGAAATCCTTGGGCAGCCACTGGGCCAGGCTTTCCATGGGGAAACGCTTGAGGTGATAGCGCAGTTTCGGATCGGGCATCAGCCGCTGGTCCTCGCCACACAGGCTGGCATCGCCGCTGGCCCAGCAATGGGCGGCAAAGTTCAGCGTGCCATTGGCCAGGCGCTCCAGCTTCGCCGGGTTCTGCAGTTTCCAGTCCTGGCCTCCGCTCTGTACCTCGCCGCTCACCAGGCGCCCACGCCAGTTGCCCTGGTCCAGGGCGCCATCGAGGGCCAGGGCCAGTTTCACCAGCGGCCCTTGCAGGTCCAGTTGCAGCGCCTGCTTCTTGATATCGCCCCGGCCGGCCAGGGTCAGGGTGCCCAACTGGGTGTCGCCCAGTTGAATACCGCTGCCCTTGAGGTCCACCTGGCCCTTTTGTGCGCCATCCAGGGTGGCATCCAGCTTGAGGTGCTGCAGGCGATTTTCGGCAAAGGCCAATTGCTGCCCGGCAAGGTCCAGCTTGCCCTGCGGCGCCTTGAGGCTGCCGGCCAGGTCGAGCCGGCCATTGAGCTGGCCGCGCAACTCGGGCCAGAGTTGACCCAGCCGCGGCATCTTGATCTCCAGCTGGCCGGCGATCTTCTGTTGCAGGCTGCCGGCACCGCTGATCCGGTTGTCCCCCAGGCGGATATCCAGCGCACTCAGGTTCCACTGCTCACCCGCGCCATCGGCCTTGGCCTGGAGTACCGCCGGTTGCCCGCGCAGGCGCCCCTTGAGGTCGAGGTTGGCATTGAGCTTGAGCTGCTGGTTCTTCATTTCACCCTGGCTGCGCAAGGGGCCGGCCAGGGTACCGGGCAACTCCGCCAGCCAATAGGCCGGGTTGATGGCCGAGAGGTCCAGGGCCGTGTCCCAGGCGATGCCGTCGGCAAACTGCAGGTTCAGGTGGCCTTCGGCCTTGCCCTGGCCCGCGGCCAGCTTGAACTGGGGCAGGAAGATTTTCGTCAGGTCGCCGCTGAAGGGGCTGCTCAGGCTGAACGCACCGGCCGGGCCGTCCAGGTCACCCTTGAAGTTGCCCAGGTAGTTGCCGTCGCGGTACGCCACTTCGGCATTGAAACTGCGGACCTTGACCGCCGGTTCCTCGATCAGCGGATACAGGCGATGCCAGGGAAAGTCCAGCCAGGCCAGCTTGGCCTCGGCCGCGAATCCGTCACTCCAGTCCAGCTGCCCACTGAGCTTGAGGCTCTGCTGGTCGCTGGCACTCAGGTCCAGGGCGGCAATCTGCGCGCCCTTGGCGTCGACCTTGCCTTGCAGCAGCAGGACCACAGGCCCCTGCTCCGCCGGCAGGCTGGCCTTGCCCTTGAGCTGATAGCCGTTTTTCAGATCACCCTCGCCGGTAAGTTCCAACTGATCCAGTTGCAGGGTGTCCGGCAGATCGGCGCTGGCCTTGAAGCCATCGGCCGTGATGCGCACCTGGGCTGGCAGGTTCTCCACCAGCGGCTGCAACTGGCCACTGAGTTGTCCTTGCAGATAGCCACTGCTGTCGGCGTGCAGCTTCAAGGTCTTGAGCAAATCACCCTCGACCTTCAGCGCCAGGGACCAGGGGCCGCCGCCCGGGGCCGGCAAGCCGAGGTTGCCCTGGGCCGTCAGGGGCCAGTCGCCACCGGGCTGCAACAGACCGGACAGCGCCAGGCTCAGGTCGTCCCGCTGCAGTCGCAGCGCATCGATCTGCAGACCCTGGGCGGTCCAGTGCGCCGCCAGTTGCAAGCCCTTGAGCTCTTCGCTGCCGTTGAACAGCAGGCTACCGACACGCACCTGCCCCAGTTCGATGGCCACGGGCAGCTTGAGGTCCGGCAGGCTGATCGGGCCGCTGCTGTCTTGCGCCTCGGCACTGGGTGGGAACAGCAGGCTGACCTGCTCGGCTTCCAGTTGTTCGATGCACAGGGTCATGCGCAGCAGGCAAGCGGGCGACCAGGCGAACTTCACGGCATCGAGTTCGACCCGGTTGCCCTCCTGCTGCCAGAGCAGATGATCGGCACCCCACTGCCCGCCTAGGCGGCCATCGAAATTGTCCAGGGTCAGCCCCGGCACCAGGCCCAGCGCCCAGCGACTGCCGGCCTGGGTCCCCAGGACCGTCGTCACGGCCAGAATGATCAGGATCACCAGCGCAAGGATCGCCAGCAGCGTTATCTTCAAACCGCGCTTCAAAGCTCTGGCCCCATGGAAAAGTGCAAACGAATACCGCCGTCATCATTCATCGCGTGGGCCAGGTCGACCCGGATCGGGCCCACCGGCGATACCCAGCGCACCCCCATCCCGACCCCGGTCTTGAGGTTCGGCAGTTCCAGCTTGTTGAAGGAGTTGCCCTGGTCGACGAAGGTCGCGATCCGCCATTTCTCGGCGATGGAGTACTGATACTCGACACTGCCGGCCACCATGTAGCGCCCACCGATACGGTCGCCTTCGGAGTTTTCCGGGGACAGGGTCTGATAGTCGTAACCGCGAACGCTCTGATCACCACCGGCGAAAAAGCGCAGGGAGGGCGGGATGGATTTATAGCCGTTGGTGGCGCTGCCACCGAACTGCACCCGCCCGAGAAAGCGGTGGTTGTCCCAGACCGTGGTCAAGCCCTTGAGCAGGACAGTGCCATACAGCAGGTTGGTGTCGGAGCCCATGCCCTCCTTGGCCAGCTTGGTGTCGAACTGGATGCGATAACCGTTGTGCGGATCGATACGGTTGTCACTACGCAGGTAGGAATAGGTCAGGCCGGGCATCAGCAGGTTACTCAGGCCGGAGTCATCCCCAAGCCGATACTCTTCGCGCTGGTACTTCAGCGACACTACCCGCTGCCACCCGCTGGGCAACTTGCTGTGCCACTCGGGTCCGATGGTGAGCAGCTTGCTCAAGGTGTCGGTGCCGGCAAGTTCTTCGTTCTGGTAGCCACCGGCAAAGCGCAGCTTGTCGGTCAGCGGCGGGTCCAGGGGAATGTCGTACCACAGGCCAACGTTCTGCCGTGGCTGCGAGACTTCCGCTTCCCAGCCGTAACTGTGGCCTTGGGGGTTGACCCAGTGGCGGGTCCAGTTGGCCTTGACCCGGGGCCCCACGTCAGTGGAGTACCCCAGGCCAAGCCCCATGGTCCGGGGCTTGCGGGTTTCCAGCTGGACCGCCACCGGAATGACCTCGTGCTCGGCGGCGGTGGGGGCGGCGTCCACCCGCACGCCTTCGAAATAGCCACTGGATTGCAGGGCCTGGTTGAGTTCGGCGATCAGTTCGGAATCATAGGGAGCACCGGTCTTGAACGGCACCATGCGCCGCAGCAGGTCTTCGTCGAACAACGAATCGCCGGTAAAGCTGACCTTGCCCAGGGCATAACGCGGACCGCTGTCATAGACCAGCTCGATATCCGCTACGCCGGCCTGGGGATCCACCGCCAGCTGCTGGCGGGTGAAGCGCCCGCTGAAGAAACCATAGCGTGAGGCCTGGTTCTGGATCAGGCGCTTGGCGTCTTCATAGTGGCCATGATTGAGCACCGCGCCGGGCTTGAGCTGGTCGCTGCTGGGGGTGCGAAAGGACTTGAGGGAGGCAGCCGGGCCTTCGACCCGGATCGTCACATTGCGCAGGTGCACCGGCTCGCCGGGATCGATGCGCAGCAGCAATCGGGGCTTCTCGCCACCGCGCACTTCGCTTTCGATATGGGCCTGGTAATAGCCCAGGGCCTGGGCAGCTTTCTTCGCCTGCTCTTCAGCTCCCCGGCTGAACCGCAGCAGGGCCTCTTCATTGCGATCACCGACACCGCCAATGTAACCCTCCACATTGGCCTTCAGCTCGTCATTGGCGGGTTTTACCCTGACATCCAATTCGCTCTGCGCCAGCGCCGCACAGCTTGTGAACAACAGCAAAAAACCGCTGGTAAATCTTCCTGGAAACTTCATAGGCGCGGATGCTATCACGAGCTTGAGAGGGCGATAGAGCGCTCATGCACAGAGAAAGTTCTATATCAGGCTGTTGCACTTTGTAAGAGCTGCGGATTCGGATGAAAAAAAACGTGTTCGCGCACTGGCCCTACCGCAATCTCACCGATCTCCTCATAACCCTGGCGTTTATAGAACTCCAGATAACGCGGATTGCCAGTGTCCAGCACCACCCCCTGGGAATGCTCGTCCACTGCGCACCAGTTGTGGACGGCCTCGAGCAACTGCTCGCCAAAGTGCTGGCCCTGGAACTGCGGGTGCACCCCCAGCAGCGGCAACACGTGCACCGCATCGCTGGGCAGGCAGGCCTGCACCGCTGCGTGGTATTCCAGGTAGCGCCGGGTGCAGCGCAAACCGGTACTCAGGACCATCCGCAGCCGCCAGGCCCAGCTTTCGGTGATTCCCAGGCGCCGTTGCGGCGGTGCGATCAGGGCGATGCCGATCAATCGATCGTTGACCAGCAAGCCGATGGCCGGCAGTTCCTGCAGAAAATGCTGTTTCACGAGTTCGCGCACCGTGGCCCGCACCCGCTGTTCGTAACCGCTGCGCTCGGACTCGAAGATGAAACCGAAGGTCGGCTCATGGCGATAAGCCTGGTAAAGCAGCGACCGCGCCTCGCGGGAATAGCCGCTGTCGAGCCTGTGGATATCGGCGATGGCGTTGGAGGTATCAGGCATGGTGGTCACTCTCCCCTGGACCCGGCTCAAATGGCCGCGTTCTTGTTAGTACGAGCCCTGCGCGCCGCTGATCGTTCCCGCGCCCAAGGGACATTAGCAGTGCATCGCCAGTGCCGCCACGCTGGTCGACCCGGGCGTAGTCAGCTAGCATCGCAGTTTTGCCAGGACCGCCGACCATGAAGATCGTCTCGTTCAATATCAACGGGCTGCGCGCCCGCCCCCATCAGTTGGCGGCACTGATCGACAAACACCAGCCGGACGTCATCGGCCTGCAGGAAACCAAAGTCTCCGACGAACAGTTCCCCCTCGCCGATATCGAGGCCCTGGGCTACCACGTGCATTACCACGGCCAGAAAGGCCATTACGGTGTCGCCCTGCTTTCGCGCCAGGCGCCGCTGGCCCTGCACAAAGGCTTCGAAGGTGACGACGAAGACGCCCAACGACGGTTTATCTGGGGCACCTTCGCCGACGCCCATGGCACGCCGGTGACCATCATGAACGGCTATTTCCCCCAGGGTGAAAGCCGCGACCACCCGACCAAGTTCCCGGCCAAGGAACGCTTCTACAGCGATTTGCAGCACCTGCTGGAAAGCCGCTTCAGCAATGATCAGCCCCTGGTGGTCATGGGCGACGTGAACATTTCCCCGGAAGACTGCGACATTGGCATCGGCGCCGAGAACGCCAAGCGCTGGCTGAAGACCGGCAAGTGCAGCTTCCTGCCGGAAGAACGCGAGTGGATGGCCCGCCTGAAGAACTGGGGCCTGGTGGACAGCTTCCGCCACCTCAACCCTGAGGTGAACGACCGCTTCAGCTGGTTCGACTACCGCAGCCGCGGCTTCGAGGATGAGCCCAAGCGCGGCCTGCGCATCGACCTGATCATGGCTTCCCAGGGGCTGCTGCCACGGGTCAAGGACGCCGGGGTCGACTATGAACTGCGGGGCATGGAAAAGCCTTCCGACCATGCGCCGATCTGGCTCGAACTGAGCTGATCGACAGGCACAAAAAAGCCCATCTGCCGATGGGCTTTTTTTGTCGCGGTTACAGCTGCACGTGCTCGACCCGGTCCGTGGTACCGGCACCGACGATGGCGCTGATGGCGCTGTCGAGGGTGGCTTCCGAATCGTACAAGTGGCTGACCAGAATCACTTCCTTACCGGACTTGAGCTTGAAAAAAGGTTTGCCGCCCGACGAAATTTTCTTGACGTAGCGTTCCGGGGAGGCGCAGTGTGCGCGGAACAGACCGAGAGCAGCCTCGGCACTGTCCCGGCAAGGGTAGCGGTCGCTTTGAAGCATGGTCTGCGCCTCCTTTGTCTTCAGCAAGAATCTGCATGCACCACTGCCATACTGCTTCAGCTCGAACCAGGCACTCATTTGTAACTCCTTTGCACACTACGAAATAGCAGCTCAACACTGCCGAGGCATCCGTGGGGGATGACGCGTTGGCAGTCGCCCCAATCCCCGCCAGACAAAGTTGCCCACTCTACGCGCCGTTCCGAGGCCGGTCTTTAGGACAAATCTCAAAAAATCTAGAGAAAACAGCTATTTATGGTGTAGGACTTTCGCCATTTATAGTCAGAAAGCTCCTAGCGTCACATCCCTGTCACCTCCCTGACTTAATCTCGCCAGCACTTACTTCTTCCCTCTATATAGAAGGCCAGTGCCGCCATGCCCCGCGCTTCCACCGTCAGCGAACGAGATCTCTGGTGCCGGACCATCAGCCTGTTTCTGATCGGCTTCGTTTGCTATGCCCTGCCCTGGTCGGTGTTCGCCGCCCTGCCCCTTACCCCAGACAACAGCGCCGTGCTGCGCATTCAGGGCTCCAACACCATCGGTGCCCAGCTCGGTCCGGCCCTGGTCAAGGGCTTGATGGAGCAACAAGGGTTGCATGACGTGCGGATCGAGGCCGGTGGCAAGGTCAACGAACAGCAGGTCGTGGGGCAGACCGCCCAGGGTCGGGAGGTGCGAGTGGAGGTTGCGGCCCATGGATCGAGCACCGGCTTCGCCGCCCTGAAAAATGCCCAGGCCGACCTTGCCGCCGCCTCGCGCCCGATCAAGGACAACGAGCTGGTGGAACTTGAAAACCTGGGGGATTTGAAGAGCCCGGACGCCGAGCAGGTGATTGCCATCGATGGCTTGGCAATCATCCTCCATCCGCACAACCCACTGAGCCAGCTGAGCACCGAACAATTGGCCAGGCTGTTCAGCGGCGAGATCAGGAACTGGGAGGAGCTGGGGGGCATGGAAGGTCCCGTGCACCTGTATGCCCGGGACGATCAGTCCGGCACCTATGACACCTTCAAGGAACTGGTCCTCAGCCGCCGCGGCAAGCCCTTGAGCCCCACGGCCCAGCGCTTCGAGTCCAGCGAGCAGTTGTCCGATGCCGTCAGCCGGGACCCTCAGGGCATCGGCTTTATCGGCCTGCCCTACGTGCGCCAGGCCAAGGCACTGGCCATCGTCGACGGCGACTCGCAACCCATGCTACCGCTCAACAGCCTGATAGCCACCGAGGACTATCCGCTGTCGCGGCGCCTGTACCTGTACCTCCCTCCCAACGGACAGAACCCCTGGGCCGACGCCCTGGTGAGCTTTGCCCAGAGCGCCAAGGGCCAGGGCATCGTTGCCGCCAATGGCTTCATCGCCCAGACCCTGCAAGCCATGCGGGTGCTACCAGGCCCGCAGATGCCTACGGACTACCAGGCCTTGACCCGCCAGGCCCAACGCCTGACGGTGAACTTCCGCTTTGAAGAAGGCAGCGCCAACCTGGACAACAAGGCCCGCCAGGACCTGAACCGGGTACTGGACTACCTTCGCCAGCACGGCAAGATGGACCGGAAAGTGACCCTGGCCGGATTCGGTGACGCCAAGAACGACCCTGCACGCGCCGCCCTGTTGTCCAAGCTGCGGGCCATGGCCGTGCGCCGGGAACTGGTGAAGAGCGGTGTGGTGTTTCGCGATATCCGTGGCTTTGGCGCCGAACTGCCTGTGGCCGCCAACAACGCCGACGAAGGCCGGATCAAGAACCGGCGGGTGGAAGTCTGGGTGTATTGAACATCACACCGCCAGCCTGCCCGGAATATCCCCCGGCAGGCCGACGGCGTGACCATCAGTGGCCGCTGCGCAACAATTCCTTGGGCACGTACTTGCCGATCTCGTACTTGCCGATGGCTGCCCGATGCACTTCATCCGGGCCATCGGCCAGGCGCAGGGTCCGCTGCATCGCGTACATGTAGGCCAGCGGGAAGTCGTTGCAAACCCCGGCGCCACCGTGCATCTGAATCGCCCGGTCGATCACCCGCAAGGCCACGTTGGGCGCGACCACCTTGATCTGGGCAATCTCGCTTTTCGCGACCTTGTTACCCACGGTGTCCATCATGTAGGCGGCCTTGAGCGTCAACAGCCGGGCCATGTCGATCTCCATCCGCGAGTCGGCGATCTTGTCGATATTGCCGCCCAGGCGTGCCAGCGGCTTGCCGAAGGCGGTGCGATTCACCGAGCGCTTGCACATCAGTTCCAGCGCACGCTCGGCCATGCCGACCGAACGCATGCAGTGGTGAATCCGTCCCGGGCCCAGGCGGCCCTGGGCGATCTCGAAACCGCGCCCCTCTCCCAGCAGCACGTTCTCGTAGGGCACGCGGACGTTGTCGAACAGCACCTCGGCGTGGCCGTGGGGCGCATCGTCGTAGCCGAACACCGGCAGCGGCCGCACGATCTTCACCCCGGGGGTGTCCACCGGCACCAGGATCATCGAATGCTGCTGGTGACGCGGGGCGTCGGGGTTGCTCAAGCCCATGAAGATCAGAATCTTGCAGCGCGGGTCACAGGCACCCGAGGTCCACCACTTCTTGCCGTTGATCACCCACTGGTCACCATCACGCACCGCCCGGGCGGCCATGTTGGTGGCATCGGACGAGGCCACGTCCGGCTCGGTCATGGCGAACGCGGAACGGATCTCGCCCCGCAGCAGCGGCTCCAGCCAGCGCTGTTTCTGCTCTTCATTGGCATAGCGCACCAGCACTTCCATGTTCCCGGTGTCCGGTGCCGAACAGTTGAACGGCTCGGGGCCCAGCAGCGAGCGCCCCATGATTTCGGCCAGCGGAGCGTATTCGAGGTTGGTCAAGCCGGCACCCAGCTCCGACTCAGGTAGAAACAAATTCCACAGGCCTTCGGCCTTGGCCTTGAGTTTGAGCTCTTCCATGATGGCGGTCGGCTGCCAGCGATCGCCCTCGGCAACCTGACGCTCGAATACCGCTTCGGCTGGATAAACATAGGTGTCCATGAACGCGGTCACGCGCTCACGCAGCTCCTGAACCTTGGGGGAATAGGCAAATTCCATGGGCAGCTCTACCTTTTTGAAGATCGGGTGTTTGGGGACTGAAATTGATGCTAGATCAGCTACGAAAATTTACCTAGCCTATTCTCGGCGTGTATTAACATTCATCACCGATATATGATCGGTTGATTTCACAGGCTTTCCAGCCCCTCCCTCACAGGCCCTAACAACACCTTCACAGGTCTTGAAAACAAGAGTGCAGCGCCATGAATCTGAGCAAGGTCGACCTCAACCTCTTCATCGTTTTCGACGCGATCTACACCGAAGCCAACCTGACCCGCGCCGGGCAGATCGTCGGCATCACACAGCCGGCGGTGTCCAACGCCCTGGCGCGTCTGCGTGAAACGTTCAACGACCCGCTGTTCGTCAGGACCGCCCAGGGCATGGTCCCCACCCCCATGGCGCAGAACATCATCGGCCCGGTGCGCAATGCACTGTCGCTGCTCAGGGTGTCGGTGCAGGAAAGCCGGATCTTCAACCCGCTGCAGGCGGTCAAGACCTACCGCATCAGCATGACCGACCTCACCGAGGCAGTGATCCTGCCCCCACTGTTCCAGCGCCTGCGCCGCCTGGCGCCTTCGGTGATCATCGAAAGTTTCCTGTCCAAGCGCCGCGAGACCACCAAGGAACTGGCGGCCGGACGCCTGGACTTTGCCGTCGACGCCCCGCTCAACACCGACCCGCAGGTGCGCCACGTCAAGCTCATGGAAGACCGTTACGTCTGCGCCATGCGCAAGGGCCATCCCTTGGCGGGCAAGGAAAAGTTCACCCTCGACGACTACCTGTCCCTGACCCACATCCATATCTCCAGCCGGCGCAGCGGCCTGGGGCATGTCGATCTGGCCCTGGGCAAGATGGGCATCCAGCGCAAGATCGCCCTGCGCTCCCAGCATTACCTGATGGCCTCGCAAGTGCTGCAGCAGACCGACATGGTGATGACCGTGCCGGAGCGCTTCGCCCGTCGCCATGAACTGCACGCCTTCAACTTGCCCGTCAACGATGTGCCGCCGGTGGAAACCCATCTCTACTGGCACGAAAGCACCGACCAGGACCCGGCCAACCGCTGGATGCGCGAACAGATGATCGAGCTCTGCCAGCAGGTCACCGCCCATGAGAAGAAGCTCGACCAGCAAGCCGGTTAACTGCTTTCACCGGCAAGCCGCTTGCTGCCGCTCCCTGCGGGAGCCGGTTTGCCGGCAACAGTGACAGCTGCAGATTGCTTGACGTATACGTCAACCTGCCATTAGCTTAGCGCCAAGCCCCTTCTTGAGCGCCTCCATGAGCAGCCAGACCTACAGTATTTCCGACCTTGCCCGCGAGCTCGACATCACCACTCGGGCCATACGTTTCTACGAGGAACAAGGCCTGCTGTCACCTGAGCGTCGAGGTCAGGAACGCATTTATTCCCCCCGCGACAAGGTCAGCCTGAAACTGATCCTGCGGGGCAAGCGCATCGGTTTTTCCCTGGCCGAGTGCCGCGAGCTGATCGAGCTCTATGACCCCACCAGCGGCAACCTGAAGCAACTGCACAGCATGCTGGCGAAAATCGCCGAACGTCGCGAACAGCTCGAACAGCAGCTACTCGATATCGAACAGATGAAGCTGGAACTGGACACTGCCGAGGAACGTTGCAGCCAGGCGCTGGAGCAAACCATCCAGAGTCAGAAACACATCGCCCAATAACACAGGTCGCCGGGCAACACGCGCCGGCATCTGCCATCACTCATAGAAGGTGAAGCTGAATGTCCCTCCCAAGTCATGTACGCCTGATCGAAGTCGGCCCGCGCGACGGCCTGCAGAACGAAGCCCAGCCCATCAGCGTCGAGGACAAGGTGCAATTGGTGGACGCCCTGACAGCGGCGGGCCTGGGCTATATAGAAGTCGGCAGTTTCGTATCGCCCAAGTGGGTGCCGCAGATGGCCGGCTCGGCAGAAGTCTTCGCCCGCATCCAGCGCAAACCCGGAGTGGTCTATGGCGCCCTGGCACCAAACCTGAGGGGGTTCGAAGATGCGGTGGCCGCCGGGGTCAAGGAGGTCGCGGTGTTTGCCGCCGCCTCAGAGGCGTTCTCGCAGCGCAACATCAATTGCTCCATCAGTGAAAGCCTGGAGCGCTTCGTGCCCATCATGGACGCCGCCAGGCAGCACGGCATCAGCGTGCGCGGTTACGTGTCCTGCGTGCTGGGCTGTCCCTATGAAGGTGATGTAGCTCCCGAGCAGGTCACCGTGGTGGCTCGCGAGCTGTACACCATGGGCTGCTATGAAGTCTCGCTGGGCGACACCATCGGCACCGGCACCGCCGGGGCCACCCGCAAGATGTTCGAGGTGGTGGGCGCCCAGGTGCCACGGGAGAAACTTGCCGGGCACTTCCACGACACCTATGGCCAGGCCCTGGCCAACGTCTACGCCAGCCTGCTGGAAGGCATCGCGGTGTTCGACAGCTCCATCGCCGGGCTCGGCGGCTGCCCCTATGCCAAGGGCGCCAGCGGTAACGTCGCCACCGAGGATGTGCTGTACCTGCTCAACGGCCTGGGCATCCACACCGGCATCGACATGGACCGCCTGATCGATGCCGGCCGGCAGATCTGCAGCGTCCTCGGGCGCCCCAGTGGCTCACGGGTAGCAAAGGCACGTAACGCCGGCTGACCCTCGTGTGCGGCCGGGTGTTACCGGCCGCTCTGATCTGAGGCACGAACGAGTAACACGGAAACAGTTTGTCGATTTTCTTGCGGTACAGATTGTCCTACAAAACCATCAAGCCATTGATTTTAAAAGGATTTAAAAAGTTGGCACGGCTCCTGCTATCTCTATGGCATAACAAGAATAAAAAGCAGCAAACCTAATAAAAATAAGACGTAACGACTCTGACATAACAAGAACAACACGGCAGAGACGCAGCTAACAGATTTTTTTGGAGAGGATGCAGTGTGCAGGAAGGCTTGCAAGAGCCACCCGCAATCAGTCAGAGAACAATAAAACTACCTTCAGGTAGCTCCCGAACTGGTTGGATCGCCCTGGCGACACATTGAATCAGCGCTCAAAAAAATACGTTTGCTCTTGATCCCGGATGGGGATCGCCAAAAACAGCGGTAAAGGGCAACGGTTGCCAAAAACAACAATAGACCGCCCCTCAATAATAAAAAAAGAGCACGCAACGACAAATTAAAGGGGAGCTTCGGCTCCCCTTTGTGCTTTCTGTGATTCACCTTTCCTGCCCTTTTGCGCCCCTCAAGCGTGCACCCGTGACGATGCACGCCTCATCAGGGTTCAGCGTTCGCGCAACTCCTCGATGCTGATTTCACGCATGCGGAACTTCTGGATCTTGCCAGTCACCGTCATCGGAAACTCTTCGACAAACCTGAAGTAGCGCGGCGTCTTGAAGTGCGCGATGCGCTCCTTGCACCAGGTCTGCAATTCCAGTTCGTTGGCCGAATGCCCGGGGTGGAATTTGATCCAGGCGACGATCTCCTCACCGTACCTGGCGCAGGGAATGCCGATCACCTGTACATCGGCCACGGCGGGATGGGTGAAGAAGAATTCTTCCAGCTCACGCGGGTAAATGTTCTCGCCACCGCGGATGATCATGTCCTTGTTGCGCCCGGCGATGCACACATAACCCTGCTCATTCATGGTGGCCAGGTCTCCGGTGTGCATCCAGCCGGCCTGATCGATGGCCTCGCTGGTGCCCTGCGGGTTGTTCCAGTAACCGAGCATGACGCTGTAGCCCCGGGTACAGAGTTCGCCAGTGGCGCCCCGTGGGGCCACATTGCCAGCCTCGTCGATGATCTTGCTTTCCAGGTGCGGCTGGGTTCGCCCCACGGTGGTAACCCGCAATTCCAGGTCATCGTCGGGGCCGGTCTGCAATGACACCGGGCTGGTCTCCGTCATGCCATAGGCGATCTGCACCTCGCTCATGTGCATTTCATTGATCACCCGGCGCATCACTTCTATCGGGCAGGTAGCACCGGCCATGATTCCGGTACGCAGGCTCGACAGGTCGAACTCGCCCCGTCGCGGCTGATCGAGCATGGCGATGAACATGGTGGGCACGCCATACAGCCCGGTCGCCCGCTCCTCGGCCACGGCACTCAAGGTCAGCAGCGGGTCGAAGGCATCGCTGGGGTAGATCATGGTGGTGCCATGGGTGATGCACCCCAGGTTGCCCATGACCATGCCGAAGCAGTGATACAGCGGCACCGGGATCACCAGGCGATCACCTGCCGTCAGGCCGAGGCTCTCTCCCACCATGTAACCGTTGTTGAGAATGTTGTGGTGGCTCAGGGTCGCCCCCTTGGGGAACCCCGTGGTGCCGGAGGTGTACTGGATGTTCACTGGCTGGTCGAAGTCCAGGCTGTCCTGGCGCGCCTGCAGTTGTTCGACCGAGGCGCCAGCGGCAAGGGCGGTCAGCTGCGACCAGGGCAGAAAGCCGGACGGCGGCTGCCCATCCAGGCTGATGACTCCGCGCAACTCTGGCAGGCGCTCGCTGCACAATTGGCCAATGGATTGCTCCGCCAGCTCCGGGATCAGCCCCTGGAGCATGCCGTGATAATCGGAAGTCTTGAAGGCACCGGCACAAACCAGCCACTGGCAACCGGATTGCTTGAGCACATATTCCAGTTCGGAACTGCGGTAGGCCGGATTGATGTTCACCAGGATCACGCCGATCTTGGCGCTGGCGAACTGGATGATGCACCACTGGGCACAGTTGGGCGCCCAGATCCCCAGGCGATCACCGGTCTTCAGACCCAGGGCAAGCAGCGCCCTGGCATGCAGGTCGACGGCTTCGCGCAATTGCTGCCAGGTGTAGCGCAACTGCTGATGACGCACTACCAGGGCCTCACCCTGGGGGTAGGCGGCGACCGTGTTGTCGAAGGCCTGGCCGATAGTCAGGGCGAGCAAGGCCCGGTCTTGCGTACCACGGGTGTAACTGCGATCCGGCTGGAAACCCGAGTGTTCCATGACGACCCCTATTGTCTTTATTAGTGGGTGTTCAAGAGCCTGGCCGATGGTGCGATAACGCCTGGCTCCAATCGAAAGCCTCGCTACTCTGGCGCAAGTTGACGTTTACGTAAAGGGTGATTGACAGCCTCCTGTCGCAGGCTTACGTTAACGTAAAGGTGAGAGCCAGGCAGCGCCGCGCTCCCCGCAAGATTCCCTCAATAAAAACAAGTTTGAAGGTGCCCCGCCATGAGTTACCCGACCCTGAACTTCGCCCTCGGTGAAACCATCGACATGCTGCGCCATCAGGTCCAGGCCTTCGTCAAGGCAGAGCTGGCACCGCGGGCCGCGCAGATCGATGTCGACAACCTGTTCCCTGCCGATATGTGGCGCAAGTTCGGTGACATGGGCCTCCTGGGCATCACTGTCCCCGAGGAGTACGGCGGCGCCGGCCTGGGCTACCTGGCCCATGTGGTGGCCATGGAGGAGATCAGCCGCGGCTCGGCCTCGGTGGCCCTGTCCTACGGTGCCCACTCTAACCTCTGCGTGAACCAGATCAATCGCAACGGTACCCATGACCAGAAGAGCCAGTACCTGCCCAAACTGATCAGCGGCGAGCATATCGGCGCCCTGGCCATGAGCGAGCCCAATGCCGGCTCCGACGTGGTGTCGATGAAGCTGCGCGCCGACAAGCGTGGCGACCATTATGTGCTCAACGGCAGCAAGACCTGGATCACCAACGGTCCCGACGCCAACACCTACGTGATCTACGCCAAGACCGACCTGGAAAAGGGCCCCCACGGCATCACCGCGTTCATTGTCGAGCGCGACTGGAAAGGCTTCAGCCGCAGCAACAAGTTCGACAAGCTGGGCATGCGCGGTTCGAACACCTGCGAGCTGTTCTTCGACGACGTTGAAGTACCGCAAGAAAACATCCTTGGCGTACTCAATGGCGGGGTCAAGGTACTGATGAGCGGCCTGGACTACGAGCGCGTGGTGCTCTCCGGCGGCCCTACCGGGATCATGCAGGCCTGCATGGACCTGATCGTGCCCTATATCCACGATCGCAAGCAGTTCGGCCAGAGCATTGGCGAGTTCCAGCTGATCCAGGGCAAGGTCGCCGACATGTACACCCAGCTCAACGCCAGCCGTGCCTATCTGTACGCCGTGGCCCAGGCCTGCGAGCGTGGCGAGACCACCCGCAAGGACGCCGCCGGGGTCATTCTCTACAGCGCCGAACGCGCCACCCAGATGGCCCTCGACGCCATCCAGATTCTGGGGGGCAACGGCTACATCAACGAATTCCCCGCAGGCCGCCTACTGCGTGACGCCAAGCTCTACGAGATCGGCGCCGGCACCAGCGAAATCCGCCGCATGCTGATCGGTCGCGAACTCTTCAACGAGACCAAGTAAGAGCAGCCGCAAGTTGCGAGCTACAAGCGGCAAGCCATAGCTGCCGTAACGCCGATTTACTCTTGCAGCTTGAAGCTTGTCGCTTCGAGCTGCGCTGGGAGCCCCAATGATTCTGAAGTCTCAGTTAAACCCAAGATCGCCGGAATTCGCGCAGAACGCCGCCAGCATGCTGGCCCAGGTCGACGCCCTGCACACCCTGCTCGCCCAGGTCCAGCAGGGTGGCGGCGCCAAGGCCCAGGAACGCCACACCTCCCGGGGCAAGCTGCTGCCGCGCGAGCGCATCAACCGCCTGCTCGATGCGGGCTCGCCGTTTCTTGAAATCAGCCCCCTGGCCGCCCATGCGGTGTACGGCGAGGATGTACCTGCCGCCGGGGTCATTGCCGGCATCGGTCGGGTAGAAGGCATCGAGTGCATGATCGTGGCCAATGACGCCACGGTGAAAGGCGGCTCCTACTACCCGCTGACCGTGAAAAAGCACCTGCGGGCGCAGACCATCGCCCAGCAGAACCGCCTGCCCTGCATCTACCTGGTGGACTCCGGCGGCGCCAACCTGCCGCGCCAGGATGAAGTGTTTCCCGATCGCGAGCACTTCGGGCGGATCTTCTTCAACCAGGCCAACATGAGCGCCCAGGGCATCCCGCAGATCGCCGTAGTCATGGGTTCCTGCACCGCTGGCGGTGCCTACGTGCCGGCCATGGCCGACGAAGCAATCATGGTCCGTGAACAGGCCACCATCTTCCTCGCCGGCCCGCCGCTGGTGAAAGCCGCCACCGGTGAAGTGGTGAGTGCCGAAGACCTCGGCGGCGCCGACGTGCACTGCAAGATCTCCGGAGTCGCCGATCACTACGCCGACAACGACGAACACGCCCTGGCGCTGGCCCGGCGCAGTGTCGCCAACCTCAACTGGCACAAGCAGGGCCAGTTGCAGAGCCGCACCCCGATTGCCCCGCTGTACCCTCGGGATGAGCTGTATGGCGTGGTTCCAGCCGATCCCAAGCAGCCTTTCGACGTTCGCGAAGTCATCGCCCGGCTGGTGGATGGCTCGGTCTTCGATGAGTTCAAGGCCCTGTTCGGCACCACCCTGGTCTGCGGCTTCGCCCATTTGCACGGCTATCCCGTCGCCATCCTCGCCAACAACGGCATCCTCTTCGCCGAAGCCGCGCAGAAAGGCGCGCACTTCATCGAACTGGCCTGCCAGCGCGGGATTCCCCTGGTGTTTCTGCAGAACATCACCGGCTTCATGGTCGGCCAGAAATATGAAGCCGGCGGCATCGCCAAGCACGGCGCCAAGCTGGTGACGGCAGTGGCCTGCGCCCAGGTGCCGAAGTTCACGGTGATCATCGGCGGCAGTTTCGGTGCCGGTAACTACGGCATGTGTGGCCGTGCCTATGACCCGCGCTTCCTGTGGATGTGGCCCAACGCGCGCATCGGTGTGATGGGGGCCGAGCAGGCCGCCGGGGTGCTGGTGCAGGTCAAGCGCGAACAGGCCGAACGCGGCGGGCAAAGCTTCGACGCCGCCCAGGAAGCGCAGATCAAGCAGCCGATCCTCGACCAGTACGAATGCCAGGGCCACCCCTACTACTCCAGCGCCCGGCTGTGGGACGACGGCGTCATCGACCCGGCGCAAACCCGTGATGTACTGGCCCTTGCGCTGTCCGCGGCCCTCAACGCCCCCATCGAACAGAGCCGCTTCGGCGTGTTCCGCATGTAATCCTGCGCGAGAAGAACATGAGCGACTTCAATACCCTGGAACTGCTGCGTGACCCTCGTGGTTTTGCCACCCTGTGGCTCAGCCGCGAAGCCAAGAACAATGCGTTCAACGCCGAAATGATCCGTGAACTGATCCTGGCCCTGGATCAGGTCCAAGGCGACCCCAGCCTGCGCTTCCTGCTGTTGCGCGGCCGCGGCAAGCATTTCAGCGCCGGCGCCGACCTGGCCTGGATGCAGCAATCGGCCGAACTCGACTATCACACCAACCTCGACGACGCCCGGGAACTGGCGGAGCTGATGTACAACCTGGCGAAGCTGAAGATCCCGACCCTGGCGGTGGTCCAGGGCGCAGCGTTCGGTGGCGCCCTGGGCCTGATCAGTTGTTGCGACATGGCGATAGCCGCCGATGACGCACAATTCTGCCTGTCGGAAGTGCGCATCGGCCTGGCCCCGGCAGTCATCAGCCCATTCGTGGTGCAGGCCATCGGCGAGCGTGCGGCCCGCCGCTATGCCCTGACCGCCGAGCGCTTCGGCGGCCAGCGTGCCCGGGAAATCGGCCTGTTGGCGGAGAGCTATCCGGCCGCCGAACTGGAGCAGCAGGTGACCCACTGGGTCGACAACCTGCTGCTCAACAGCCCCCAGGCCATGCGCGCCAGCAAGGACCTGCTGCGGGAAGTGGGCAATGGCGCACTGACCACTGCCCTGCGCCGTTACTGCGAAAATGCCATTGCGCGGATTCGTGTCAGTGCCGAAGGTCAGGAAGGCCTGCGGGCCTTTCTGGAAAAACGTCCGCCCAGCTGGCAGACCGAGACCACGACCAAGGAGTCCCGCTGATGAGCGCGCCCGTTCTAGACACCCTGCTGGTGGCCAACCGCGGCGAGATCGCCTGCCGCGTCATGCGTACCGCCAAGGCCCTGGGGCTGACCACCGTGGCCGTGCACAGCGCCACTGACCGCGACGCCCGGCACAGCCGGGAAGCGGATATTCGCGTGGACCTGGGCGGCAGCAAGGCTGCCGACAGCTACCTGCAGATCGACAAGCTGATTGCCGCCGCCCAAGCCAGCGGCGCCCAAGCCATCCACCCCGGTTATGGGTTTCTCTCGGAGAACGCCGGTTTTGCCCGGGCTATCGAAGCCGCCGGGCTGATTTTCCTTGGCCCTCCCGCCTCGGCCATCGACGCCATGGGCAGCAAGTCGGCCGCCAAGGCGCTGATGGAAACCGCCGGGGTCCCCCTGGTGCCGGGCTATCACGGCGAAGCCCAGGACCTGGAAACCTTCCGCAATGCTGCCGAGCGCATCGGCTACCCGGTGCTGCTCAAGGCCACTGCCGGCGGTGGTGGCAAGGGCATGAAGGTGGTCGAAGAGGTCAGCCAACTGGCCGAGGCCCTGGCGTCTGCCCAGCGTGAAGCCCAATCGTCCTTCGGCGACTCGCGGATGCTGGTGGAGAAATACCTGCTCAAGCCGCGTCATGTGGAGATCCAGGTGTTTGCCGACCAGCACGGCAATTGCCTGTACCTCAACGAACGCGACTGCTCGATCCAGCGCCGCCACCAGAAGGTGGTCGAGGAAGCCCCGGCCCCGGGCCTGAGCCCCGAGTTGCGCAAGGCCATGGGCGAAGCTGCGGTACGCGCGGCCCAGGCCATCGGCTACGTGGGCGCCGGCACCGTCGAGTTTCTCCTCGATGCCCGCGGCGAATTCTTCTTTATGGAGATGAACACCCGGTTGCAGGTAGAGCACCCGGTCACCGAGGCCATCACCGGCCTGGACCTGGTGGCCTGGCAGATCCGCGTGGCCCGCGGCGAAGCCCTGCCCATCAGCCAGGAGCAGGTGCCGCTGCGCGGGCATGCGATCGAGGTGCGCCTGTACGCCGAAGACCCGGCCAACGATTTTCTACCGGCCACCGGGCACCTGGAGCTCTATCGCGAATCCGCCGCCGGCCCGGGTCGGCGCGTGGACAGCGGCGTCGAGGAAGGCGATAGCGTTTCGCCCTTCTACGACCCGATGCTGGGCAAGCTGATTGCCTGGGGCGAAGATCGCGAGCAGGCACGCCTGCGCCTGCTGAGCATGCTCGATGAATTTGTCATCGGTGGCCTGAAGACCAACCTGGCCTTCCTGCGGCGCATCATTGCCCATCCGGCATTTGCCGAGGCGCAACTGGATACCGGCTTCATTCCTCGCTATCAGGAGCAGTTGCTGCCAGCCGCGAGCGAGCTTGGCACTGATTTCTGGCAGGCAGCCGCCCACGCCTTCAATCAGAGCCAGCCGCAACGGACCCGCAGCGATGATCCCGATTCACCCTGGTCTGCCGTCAACGGCTGGCGCAACGGCCTGCCGGCCCAGATCAGCCTGCACCTGAGCTGCGCCGGCCAGGACCAGGCCATCAGCCTCGGCGCCCGGACAACGGCCTTTGATCTGCAAGGTGAACACCTACGGATAGAGCAGCAGGGGCTGCGCCGCGAGCATCGGGCCATTCGTCGTGGCGATACCCTGTATCTGCACTGGCAGGGCGACACCCATGGCATCACCGCCCATGACCCGATTACCGCAGCGGCAGCCAGCCACAGCCAGCAAGGCGGCCTGACTGCGCCGATGAATGGCAGCATCGTCCGGGTATTGGTCAGCCCGGGGCAAAGTGTCGAGGCCGGCGCGCAACTGGTGGTGCTGGAGGCGATGAAGATGGAGCACAGCATTCGTGCGCCCCAGGCGGGGATCATCAAGGCGCTGTATTGCCAGGAAGGCGAGATGGTCAGCGAAGGCAGTGCATTGGTGGAGTTGGAATAAACACTGGAAAAACAGATGCCCTCTCCGGCCCTTTTCGGGCCCGGAGAGTGCTCTGCCACAGTGGTTTCAAGAGCAAGTCCAGCTAAGCCAGCGTTGGCCGCACCAATGATCGTGCCAATCGGAAACCCAGGTCTTCGATACGGAAAGTCGGATGACTGCGGCGGCGGTTGGAGGCCAGGCAACCGCGACTCTGATCACTCCAGCCTCCCCCGCGAAAAACTCGATAGCTGCCGTAAACCTGCGGATCATATTGATCCCAGCACCATTCCCAGACGTTCCCCAGCATGTCGTGCAAGCCAAAACCATTGGGCGCCTTCAGCCCCACTGGATGAGTGCGCTCGCCGGCATTCTGCGCATACCAGGCAATCTGGTCCAAGTCACCGTATTGCACAGGACCGTCCCCGGCACGGCAGGCGTACTCCCACTCGGCATCGGTTGGCAGTCGAAATCCGCAACGCTGCCGATCCCAGTGCACAGCCTCGTCAGCCCACCGAATGTCGTACACCGGCTCAAGACCCAACAGGCTGGATAAACGATTGCAGAACACCACCGCATCAAACCAGGAAACGCATTCCACCGGGGCGTCCTGGTGCTCAAAGCACGCAGGCGATGCGTGCATCACCTCAAGGTAGAGCGCCTGGGTGGTGGGAAACCGACAGAGCTGGAATCCCGCGACTTCACTGTTCCATTGGCTTTTTTTCCGGTCATCTCGCTGATTGATTCGACCGGCGGGCAGCGTAAGCATCGAGCCAAGCAGGTGCTGGACGCTCAGGCGTGGCTCCTCAATGTCAATGAACATGCATTCGGCCTGATAAAAAGGAGCAGGGACACAGGCATAAAACCTGCGCCATGCATCGACAGAAGGGGGATTGCTGCATTGGTTCAATCTGCCGCCTTTCCTACATAGGTTGTAAGAAAGAGCGTGGCAGTTAGTTAAAATTTCGCAGTTGCTTGTACGACTACACCAATAATCCGGCACTCGTCGCTGTAGAGCATCTTCGGATAGGTAGGATTGAGCGGAATCAAGTAACGCAAACCGCCCTCTTGCACCAACTTGCGGAAGATCGCCTCGTCACTGCCGGGACACTGTACGACCACCAACTTACCGGGTTCGGCGGCAATCGCCGGATCCACCAGGATCAGCATGTCCTGGCCGATGCTCAAACCGCTGGGCGCGATCATCGCGTCGCCAACCACCACCAGCCAGAATGCCGCGCCCCGAGCCTGATAGTCGGAAAGCTCGTAGCGCTCCGGCACGTAGACCGGCTGGCCGTCTTCGCGAACTTCGCCGGCCATACGCCAATCGCTTACCGGGTAACGGAAGTACGGGTTGTACTTGTTGAGCAACGCAGGCCCGTCTGCCAGAGGCTCGCCGTCGTCACCGACCAGCGGTTTCTCGCGGACCACCAGAGCCACTTCGAGAAAGCCCATGCCGATCTCTTCCAGCACGCGGTTCATGTCTTCGATCTTCGGTTGGCGACGCTTGCTCAACCAGTGACCGATACCACCTTGAGACATGCCCAGACGCTCGGCGAGCTTTTCCTGTGTGACCTTGCGGCCTTTCATGTTGGCTTTGACCAACTCGATCCATTTGTCCATGGGCCGAACAATACGTTGTGTATTTCCGCCCTCAACACACAACTTGTAGTATTTGAAATCTCGTCACAATTACAATACGTATTAATATTGTTCCACCCCTCTTTCCTTTCTCCGACAGGGCAGAACACTCCATGAACACAAGCAGCAAGGACGTGCCGGAACTCGATACAGAAACCACATTAAGCGCGCTCAAAGACAGCCAAGCCGCCCGACGCGCAATGGACTACTACCTGAAGCCGGCCATTACCGAATCAGACAAGGAAGAGAAGTTCTTCGAGATCAGGCGCAGCCTCAGCAGAGAGGAAGCCATGATTCATGCTTCCGACCTGCTGCGCTGTGCGGCGGCCACCGCCTATGACGCCGCGAACAACCTGCGGGGGGCCAATCGCGACTTGGCGTTTTCGGTGGTGCACATGATCGACATGGCCAAGGCCCTGGTGGACAGGTCCCTTGAAAGCCAGCGTTATGAGGCGAGTTGAAGCACCGCACACGGCTGGGCGGGAAATCAACGACGGAAAAAAACGGAAGTGGAAAAAAAATTTCCAAAAGGCGGGGAAAAACATTTGACTTGCAAATGATAATGATTATTATTGCAAGCAACTGGTCGCGAGATCAGTCGATAGCCCAAAGGACCTTAGGTCGGACCTTTGGATTATCTCCTCATCAGGCTAATCACGGTTTTTGACCCGGCTTTTTGCCGGGTCTTTTTTTTTGCCAGTTTTTCTGGCTTGGCTTCAGGCTAATGAAGACTGTAGGTGCCGCTAAAAATAATGGCGGCGATGATAGCAAAAGAATGTCCTTTTGCAAGAGAACGCCCGTCGTAAAGCCTCGGAAAGCAAAAAGTAGCGCTTGAGAATCAATCGCATAGCCACTAAGCTTCGTCTGCGTCAAGGACGACGCCCCCCTTCTTTTACCCCCCTTCTGTGTAGAGTAGCGCTCATAACAATCCTGATAAGGAATCGATTATGACCGTGGGCAATCACACCTCTTTTCAAATTTCCGCCGATTTCGACAGTGGCAACATCGACGTACTGGACATCAGCAACCCCTTGCAGGCACTGCTGGCGATCCGCCCGGATAGCCAGAGCCCGCACTTCCAGTGGTTTCACTTCAAGGTCAGCGGCCTGCATGTCGGCCAGGAACACTGGTTTCGCCTGACCAACGCCAGCCAGTCCTCCTACAACAAGGCCTGGACCGGCTATCAGGCCGTTGCTTCCTACGACCATGTGAACTGGTTTCGCGTACCGACCATCTTCGAAGGCGACGCCCTGCGCTTCAACCTGGAAGCCACCCAGACCCACGCCTGGTTCGCCTACTTCGAGCCCTACAGCCGCGGCCGCCACGACTGGCTGATCGACCAGGCCCTGACCAAGGCCGGCACCGAGTTGCTGGCGGTGGGCAAAAGCGTCGAAGGCCGGGACATCCAGTTGCTGCGCAAAGGCAGCGGCGCGTCGGGCCAGCGCAAGATCTGGATCATCGCCCAACAGCATCCCGGCGAGCATATGGCCGAATGGTTCATGGAGGGCGTGATCGAGCGCTTGTTCCATCGCGATGACCCGGAACTCAACGCGCTACTGGCCAAGGCCGACCTGTACCTGGTGCCGAACGTGAACCCGGACGGCGCATTCCATGGCCACCTGCGCACCAACGCCAAGGGCCAGGACCTGAATCGTGCCTGGCAGAGCGCCAACCAGGAGCTCAGCCCGGAAGTGCTGTTCGTCCAGCAGCAGATGGAAAAATACGGCGTCGACCTGTTTCTCGATGTGCACGGCGATGAAGAGATTCCCCACGTGTTCACCGCCGGCTGCGAAGGCAACCCGGGCTACACCCCGCGCCAGGAGAAGCTCGAGGAACATTTTCGCAGCCACCTGAAACGCCAGACCCGGGATTTCCAGACCACCCACGGCTACACCCGTGACAACCCCGGCCAAGCCAACATGACCCTGGCCTGCAACGCAGTCGGGGAAAAGTACGATTGCCTGGCGCTGACCCTGGAAATGCCGTTCAAGGACCACGACGACAACCCCAACCCGGTCACCGGCTGGTCCGGCAAGCGCTCCATGCAACTGGGCAAGGATGTCCTGAGCACCCTGGCCGACCTGGTGGATCACCTGCGCTGAACCCCACTGACGGCTGCGCACCCCTTTGCCCAGCCGTCACTCCTCCTCCCCGGCCGGCACTCGCCGGCAATCATCCGGCCCCAGCAAGCGGCCATCCGCCGAGCGCAGCTCCAATGCGCGTAACGGCTGCCCGGTTTCCCGGTCGACCATCCGTGAATGGGCTTCTCCCTCCTGGTAGAAAAACGCCTCGCCCCATTGGCGCAAGCCGATGATCAGGGGAAACAGCCCCCTGCCCTTTTCCGTCAGCACGTACTCCTGGTAGGCACTGCCATCAGAGGCCGGGACAACCTCCAATACCCCATGTTCCACCAGGGTACGCAGGCGCGTGGCGAGGATGTTCTTGGCCATGCCGAGGTTGCGCTGGAACTCGCCAAAACGGCGGATCCCGTCAAAGGCATCCCGCACGATCAGCAACGACCACCAGTCGCCAATGGCGTCCAGTGAACGGGCAACCGGGCACTCGGCATCTTGCAAGCTGGTGCGTTTAACCATGCTGGGCATTCTCCGATCAAGCCGCAGGAAAGTGGTTGCAATATAAAACCACGATCTTTACCGTACAACTGGTTTCATTATGAAACCTAACTCCGGAGCCCAACATGCCACACCCTTGCGCCCCACACGCGGCACCCGCCCTTCCAACAAAAGTGGTGCTGCTGTTCGCCATCGCCTGCGGCCTGGCGGTGGGTAATGTCTACTACGCCCAGCCACTGCTGGATGCCATGGCCCACACCTTCGGCCTGGCGCCAGCTACCGTGGGGATCGTCATCACCCTGACTCAGGTCGGCTATGGCCTGGGCTTGCTATTGCTGGTGCCCCTGGGAGACCTGCTCGACCGTCGACGGCTGATCGTGACCCAGACCCTGCTCTCGGTACTGGCCCTGCTCACCGTGGCCCTGGCCCCCAGCAGCGCCTGGCTGCTGCTGGGCATGGCCTGCACCGGGCTGCTGGCGGTGGTGACCCAGGTACTGGTGGCCTATGCCGCCAACCTGGCCCCGGCAGAGCAGCGCGGTCGCACGGTGGGCATGGTCACCAGCGGCGTGGTGATAGGCATCCTGCTGGCCCGCACCGTGGCCGGCACCATGGCCGACCTGGCGGGCTGGCGTTCGGTCTACCTGCTGTCCGCCGGGCTGACCTTGCTGGTGGCCCTGGCGCTGTGGAAAACCCTGCCAGCCGTCGAACACCACCGAGCCACCCAGGGTTACGGGCAATTGCTCGGTTCGTTGCTGCAGTTGTTCAAGGAGGAAAAGGTGCTGCGGGACCGGGCCGTGCTGGCGATGCTGATCTTCGCCGCCGGCACTGTGCTGTGGACCCCACTGGTGTTGCCATTGAGCGCCCCGCCGCTGTCCTTGTCCCATACCGAGATCGGCCTGTTCGGCCTCGCCGGCGCGGCGGGCGCCCTGGGCGCGGCACGGGCCGGGCACCTGGCCGACCGCGGCCTGGCGCAGTGGACCAGCGGCCTGGCCCTGGGCCTGATGCTGCTGTCCTGGCTGCCCATCGCCTTTACCCAATCGTCCCTGTGGGCCCTGCTGTTCGGGGTGATCAGCTTCGACCTGGGCCTGCAGGCCGTGCACGTCACCAGCCAGAGCCTGATCTACAGCGTGCGCCCCGAGGCCCAGAGCCGCCTGGCCGCCGGCTACATGCTGTTCTATTCCCTGGGCAGCGCCCTCGGCTCCATCGCCGCCACCGCCACCTACGCCTGGGCTGGCTGGACTGGGGTCTGCCTGCTAGGTGCCGGGATCAACGGCGTGGCGCTGCTTTACTGGCTGTGGAGCCTGGCCCCGGGCAAAGCCGCGGCCAGGGTTCGTTGCACCACTTAAGCCCGGCGGCGCAGGCGTCACTCAACTGCGGCCACGCAACATGCTCTGCAGCACACCATCGCGGCGCACCCAGCCATGGAACAGCGCCGCGGCCAGATGCAGCAGCACGGTGAGAAACAGCAGGTACGCCAGGTAACCGTGAGCCTTGCGCAGCAGGGCAAACAGCGTGGCATTGGCCGGCAGGATGGCCGGCAATTGCAACGCGCTACCGAGCATCACCGGGTCGCCGGCCGCCGAGATCATCCCCCAGCCCAGCAGCGGCAGGCTCAGCATCAAGGCGTACAGCAGCCCATGGGAGGCCTTGGCCGCCAGCGCCTGCCAGCCCGGCAGGTCTGCCGGCAGTGGCGGTTGCCGGGTGGAGAAGCGCACCCACAGGCGCACCAGCACCAACAGCAGGATGGCGATCCCCAGGGGCTTGTGCAGGTGGATCAGCCATTCATGACGCGCGGAAACCGAGGCCACCATGCCGGCGCCGATAAACAGCATGGCGATGATCATCAGCGCCATCAGCCAGTGCAGCAGGCGCGCCAGGGGCGCGAAGTGTCGGGGGTGGCTGTTCATGGACGTGGCTCCTGGGCGCCGGGCAATTGGCTGACTTCGCTGGTGCGACGCAGATAGGAACTGGCGTAGGCCGCAGAGCGCGCCGCCAGCAGGGGGTCGTCGGACGCCTGGATGCCGCTGGGCAGGATCAGCGGGTCGTAGTTGATGTCCCGACACTCGCCGCTGTTCTGCGCCTGGGTGCTTTGCAGCACCAGGGTCCCGGCGTTGATTACCGGGCGTTCTGCCGGCCAGGCCTTGCTGGCGTCGTTGGTCGGGTCGCCGGGCGCCGCCAGGGTAAGCTGCAGACGCCAGCGCAAAGGCCCGTCTGCCAGCCGTCGGGTCAGGTCCTGCTGCAGGTAGTCGGCGCCTTGCGGGGCACCGCCTGCGCCTGGCGCATCGCGGCTCTCGGGCACTACCCCCCAGCGCACCGCCTGGCGCTTGCCGTTGCCATCCACCAGGTAGAAAGCATTGATGCCGTTGTAGCTTTCGCTGGCATAGCTGGCCGAAGGCTTGGCGCCCTTGACCCATTGCAGGAACGGCGCCGCCTCGGGATGGCTGGCGAAGAATGCCGGCACTTTGCTCGGGTCCGGCTTGCCGGTGGCCGGATCGGGAGAGCCGGCCTGCTGCAACTGATAAAAGGCCTCGGGGGTGCCCACCGGGAACACCGGCATGCTGTTCATCCCGGTTCGCCACTGCTGGCCGTTGGCCTGGAGAAAGCGCAACGCCAAGCTGCGGATCGGCACGCTGCTGTCCGGCGCGTAAGGGTTACCGCTGGGCAAGGCGAAGCGCCCCACCACCGGCGTGCGTGCCTCGTTGAACACCTGCGCCGTGGAATAGGCTCGGGCCTCGCCGCTGCTCTCGAAGTAGCCGATGACGCACACCCCCTTGGCGTGGTTGCGACGGAACCCCGGGTGCACACCGTTATTGGTTTCCAGCACATCCACCAGGGCCTTGGGGGTCAGGCGCTGGGGATCGAGGCTGCCCTGCACATAGGCCATGGCCGCTGCGGCAGCGGCCACCACCAGGGCAATCGCCCCCAGGCGCAGGGTCAGGCTAACGGCGCTCAGAGGTGGGCGGTCGGGCGTTGATGAAGGATCAACCATGGGACATCTCCAGTACGCATAGCCATGAGGGCAAGGACCTGTCAGACGCAGCCCGACCAAGGTTATTCCACGGCCGGTATTTATTTTCCCGAGGCTGGAATAACCTGCACTGCGGCGCGTCTTCCTAGCCTCAAGCCTAGTGACTGGCCCAGCATCCGCAGGATTTCATGAACGATCTCGACCAACAGCTACGCCTGCTGATTCCAAGGCTCCGGCGTTTTGCTCTGTCCCTGACGCGCCAGCCCAGCAGCGCCGACGACCTGGTGCAGGCCTGCCTGGAACGCGCCCTCGCCGGCTGGGCCGAGAAACGCCCGGAAGGCGACCTGCGGGCCTGGCTGTTCGCCATTCTCTACCGGCAGTTCCTCGACGCCCACCGACGCTCCCGACGCTACGCGCGGATGCTGGAGTTCTTCACCGGCCGCGACGACAGCCAGCCCTCGGTGGAACGCACGGTGATGGCGCAATCGACCCTGCAAGCCTTCGACCGCCTGAACCCCGAACAGCGCGCCCTGCTGCTCTGGGTGTCGGTGGAAGGCCTGAGCTACAAGGACATCGCCGCAATTCTCCAGGTGCCCACCGGCACCGTGATGTCGCGTCTGTCCCGGGCCCGCCAGGCTCTGCGCCAACTCAGCGACGGCGAAATCAGCAGCCCTTCTCTACGGATACTCAAATGATCAGCCTGCCCCCCAGCGACAGCGACCTGCACGCCTATGTCGATCACCAGCTCAGTGAAGAGGACCGCCGGCTGCTGGAACACTACCTGGCCAGCCACCCGCAGGCGGCGGCCCAGGTCCAGGCCTGGCAACAGGATGCCCAGCACCTGCGGGCCGCCCTGGGTGGCGCCCTGCTGCTGCCGGCCAACCCGGCGCTGGACCCGGCGCAGATCCGCACACGCCTGAAGCAACGAAGCCTGCGCCGCCTGGCCAGTGCCGCAGTGCTGCTGATGGCCGTCGGCGTGGGCGGCCTGAGCGGCTGGCAGGCGCGGGAGCTGACCCTGGCCGGCAGCAGTGTGCTGCCCATGACCGACGCCTTGCAGGCGTACCGCCTGTTTGCCGAGCAAGGCATGCTCCCGGCGGACTTCAAGGTGCAGGACAACCGGACCATGCAGGCCTGGCTGGATCGCTACTTCACCCAGGCCAGCCCAATGCCGGATTTGCAGGGTGCCGGGTTCAAGGCCGTCAGCGGGCGCCTGCTGAGCACCGAGCAAGGGCCGGCGGCCATGGTCCTGTATGAAGACCCTGAGGGGCGCAAGGTCAGTTTCTACATTCGCCCGCCAGGCCCGCAGAACAAGCTGTTGCCCCGAGGTATCCGCCACGATGGTGCATTACAGGCGCAATACTGGTCCGACCAGGGCTACAACTACGCCATGGTCGGCCCGTCGGAAATTCCCCTGTAGCCGTCAGAAACCCACGTCCAGCACCACGTTATCGATGTAGGTACCGGCCGGCGGAGTGCTCTGGTCGGTGTAGATCTTGGCGTTGTAGTTGAAGATCTGGCTCCCGGTGCCCAGGCCGTTGCCGGGGTTGACCTCAGCATCGGTGCTGGAGCGCCGGGCGCTGCCGACACTGCCCCAGCGGGTGCTGCCGGCGCTCTTGAAGATGTCGTAGGCCAGGTAGTTGCTGCCGGAAATCATCTGCCGTCGCCCACCCGTGCTCACCGGGTGCTGGCCATCGCTCAGGCCCACGGTGTAGGCACTGCCCTTGGTACAGGCCAGATTGATGGTCTGCCCGGTCACCGTGGCAAAGGCGCTGATCACCGGTGCGCTGCCGAAGCTGATGTTCGGCGCGGTGATCAGGCAGTCGTTGGACACCGTCATGTTCACGGTCAGGCTCTGGGTGCCGCTGCCGATGTCCCGGCCCAGGCAGATCCCCAGGGCACCGATGCCGGAGCAATAGTTCCAGCTCCAGAGAATGCTCAGGTTTTCGGTGTAGACCCCTGCTGCGACGTTGCTGCCGGTGAGGGTGCCGAGGTAGATCGGCACGGTCTTGGCCACGGTCGGGCTGCCCAGCAGGCCCAGCAGGTCGATGATGGAATTGCGCGCGAAGTCGAACTGCACCCCCCGGGTGATCGGGTAGCTGGTGCTGTTGTTGGCGTACAGGGTGTAGCTGATGACATCGCCGGTGGGCCCCACCATGCCGCTGGTGGTGGAGGTGATGGTGGCGTAGAAATGGTCGTTGCTGGCCAGAATGCTCAACAGCGAGCCGGTACAGCTCAGCCCGGCATTGGTGGTGGAGGCCGGCTGCGAGGTGGTGCGCACCAGGATCGAGCTGACGGTACCAAAGCCTGCCGGCGAGGTCGGAACCGTCGTGCACAGTGCCTGGGCCGTGAACGACAGCACGCTCGCCAGCAGCCCCAGTATTGCCTGTCGCCATCCCTTGTACCCATCCACGTCCCGCGCTCCTTATCTGCTGAGACCGCCATTACTGACAAACCAGCGGGCCGATCAGCGGCACCTGCTGCTGTTGCATGTCGATGTCGAACTGCGCCCGGCAGGTCTTGCCGTCGGCCAGTTCCACGTGCAGGGTGTTTTGGGCCGCAAGGTTTTCCAGGTAGACCAGCCCATCCCAGCCGACCACCGTGCGCGCCCCGCTCTGCTCATGAGTGACATTGCTGCCCAGGGGCAGCTCACGCTGCTGGGCGTCCACCAGCACCACGCTGGCGGCGACGATCCGGGTCAGCGGAAACTCCAGCAGGTAGCCGCTGCCACGGCGCACCGCGACCCGCTGCTCGACATTCGGGCTCTGCACGTTGGCCGGCAGGTTCAGCGGGTCGATCTCGTACTTGCCGCGGTAATAGGCGCTGCTCCAGGGCACCAGCAGATGGCCGTTCTTGTCGGTCTGGCCCACCAGCTGGTTTTCATAGCGCACCGGGATGTCCTTGTAGCCATCGGTGCTGATCACCACGAAGGCATCGTCGATGCGGTTCGCGGCGAACACCTGATGGTCCATCCACACCAGCGAGCCGCTGGCATCCGCCCAGCGGGTCTCAGCGTCGCTGGTGCCATAGACCCCGGCCTGCAGGCGCACCGACTGCAGGCGCCAGGTCACGTCGGCCTGGCGGTAGTCGACGCCACTGCCGGTGGCGTAGCCGAGGTTGTAGCCAACCCCGCCCTCGATCGGCACCGAGCGGCTGAAGTTGACCCGCTGGCGGCTTTCCCCGGTCTTGCTGCGTTCGTTGCTCAGGCTCAGGCTGCCGTGCAGGTCGAAGGGGATCACCAGTTGCGCCTGCATGGCCCAGTGGCTGTCGCCGATCTCGCGGTTGGCCGACAGGTAGAAGCTGCTGCTGTGCCACAGCGGCTTGCTCCAGGTCAGGTTCAACAATCGGGTGCGGGTCGAGTCGGCGGCGCGCACGTCGAAATAGCCGGCGCCCAGGCTGCCGAAGCGCTCCAGGTTGAGGCTCAGGGTCAGTTGTTCGCTGCGCTGGCTGAGGCTGGTGTAGGGGCTGTCGACCACTGTCAGGTCGGCGTACTGGTCGCGCCGCTGCATCCGCTGGTAGGCAACGCTGTAGCGCTGGCTGCTGTACTGGTAGCCAAAACTCAGCTGCTGGCCGCCGTCACCGTCGAAACGGCTCTGGCTGACGGCGGTGTTGATGACCCCGAACTGCCCCAGCCGCAGGTTGCCGCCAAACCCGCCCAGGGTCAGGGAATCCGAGGCTTCGGCGTGGCCTTCCAGGGTCAGGCTGTCACTCAGGCCGTAGCGCAGGCTGCCGGACGTCACCCCGGGGCCATAGCCGAAGTCCCGTAGCGTGTAGTCCCGGCGCAGGGTGCCCGCGGCCACCGAGAAGTCCGTCAGGCCCTTCTGCAGCAAGGTGCTGGTGACGTAGAACGGCACCGTGGTGGAGACCTGCCGGCCCAGGGCGTCGGTGGTGACCACCACCGCTTCGCCGGCACCGTTGATAAACGGAATGTTGGTCAGGGTATAGGGGCCGGGCTGCAAGTCGGTGCTGCTGGATTTGTAGCCGTTGATGAACAGGTCCACCGAAGACGGTACCGCCGCCTCCCCGGCGAACTGCGGCAAGGGGTAAGTCACCAAGTCCGGACGTACCGAGAAATCCCGGGACAGTTGCACCCCGCCCAGGCGCACCGAATTGCTCCAGGGCAAGGCGCCACTGATCAAGTCGCCGGCTTCGTAGGTCAGCAGGCGCTCGTCGTCGGAAAAACGCCAGGTGGTGTCGTAGCGCCGGTATCCGTTGTTCAGGGAACTGCTTTGCACCCCGGACAGGGTCCGGCGGTATTGCCCGGTGTTGGACAGCGTGCCCCAGGAGTCGAACAGTCGCACTTCATTCCAGGCGGCCAGGTAAGTGCCGCCGTCATCGGTGTCGTTGAGGTACAGGTCGTAGTTGAGCAGCCCGCCAAAGCTGCTCAGGGCCGGGGTCCGCGGGTAGGCCTGGCGGCTGCCGATCAGTTGCTCCGGCAACCAGTCCGGCGGCACGTCCAGCAACAGGCGCTGGCCCTGGCTGTCGTATTCGCTGTGCAGGCCCTTGAGGCTGTCCAGGTCGACCTCGGCGCCCAGGCCCTCGGGCAGCTTGATCCCGGTTTCACGCAGGGTCTGCGCCGGCACGAACAGCCGGCCGGAGCGCTGGTCCACCGCCACCACCTTCCCTGTGTTCATCTGATTGATCACCAGTTCCAGAAACAGCTGTGCATCGGCCATCGACTCCAGGCTGCTGGGCGGCGGCGGCAGTTCGCCCGCCGGCACCTCGGCGGCCAGCATCAGGCTACACAGGCCGGTCACCAGCCCTTGCCACCTGCGAAAACGCCGAGCCGGGTCCTGGCTCATTGCGGGCTCAAGTCCATCTATGGACATCTCCATCCCAGGACGGATGCGCCACCGCGCTCACATCCGTCCGTACCTCTCCCCACCGGCGGTCCAACTGGCCGCCGCGTTGCGCCTGAGGCTCAGTGCGTAGGCGCCAGGTCCTGTACCTGCGGTGCTCCATTGACCCGCAGTTGCAGGGTCGACTCGGCCGCCAGGGTTTCCGGCACCGGCCAGCGCATCACCGCCCCGGGCAACACATAGCCCAGCAGCCCAGGCGCCACGGGCCGAGCCTGCCCGCCCTGCTTGAAGGCCACATCGGTCAGGCGGGCGTGCACCGCACCCTGGTTGCGCAGCTCGAAAAACGTCTTGCCGTCCACTGCCACCTTGCGCCAGCTCAGGTCCGGCACGCCGGCGCCCTTGGGATCGCGTGGACGGGAGGCGTCTTCCTTGCTCCACAGCCCGGCGCCATAGGCGAACAAAGGCACCGAGTAGCGCATCTGGAAGCGGATCGCCGCCGCGCTCTTGGCATCCCCTTCCGGGGTGACGGGCTTGGCCGAGGGAATCTCGTCGATGATGATCCGGTACGCCAGCTCCTGCCCCGGTGGCACCTCGCGGGTGCGGGTCAGGCGCACCAGTTGCTTCTGCCCCGGCTCGATCTTCGCCACCGGCGGGCTACCGATGACATCGCGCTGGTTCTGGTACTGGTCGGCAAAGCCGCTCTGGCTCCAGGCGAACACCCGGATCTGCAGGTTGGCCGTCTCGCTGCCGCGGTTCTCCAGCCACAACGCGCTGGCCTGCTGATCGGCCTCCAGTACCGGGTCGATCGGCCAGATCAGCACCGAACTGGCGGCCTGGACCCTGGGTACAACCGCCAACAGCCCCGCCAGGATCAGATAACCGGTCCCCCGCATGCCCTGCAAAGGTAAATGCATACTGCTACTCCTTGTCCGCCTGCCGGCTGGTTATGAATGCGCCCCATCACCACGACAGCTGCACCTGCAGCACATCGCTGTACGTCCCCCCAGGCTGATTGCCCGGCAACTGCACCTGCCCGTAGATCGGCAGGCTGATGTTATTGGCATCGCTGTAGGCCACGGCCACGCTCTGGCCTATCCCCAGGCTCTGGCTGTAGCCCGCATCGCGAAACAACTGATAGGCCACCCGCGCACTGCCGCTATTGAGCTGCATGTGCCGGCCGCTGCTGTTGTACTGGCCTCCGTCCACCGTCATGTTCAGGGTCACCCCCGGCGTGCACTGCAACTGCACGCCCCCGGTGAGCGCCACTCTGACCGTGCTGGTGGACAGCGCCGACTGGCTGCCGAAGGCCAGGCTGCCGTAGTTGCTGACGCCCCCCACCACCAGGCACCCGGCGGTGATGGTGGCGCTGACCTGGAAGCTCTGGCTGGTGGCCGCAGCGATCCACCCCGGCCAGGTACTCGCGCAGGCCAGGAGCAGCAGCGCACAAGCGTGGCTGGCCATGGCATCAGAAGGTCAGCTGCACGGACACCGTATCGGTGTAGGTGCCGGCCGGCAGCCCCGCCTTGCCCACCGCCTGGCCATAGAGGTTCACGGTCTGCGCCACCCCGGTGCTCGGCGCCAGGTTGATCACGCCGTTGATCGCCACAATCTGCGAATGCCCGGAGTCGGTGTACAGGTCATAGGGCACATAGTTGGCCACCCCGTCGAACAGCGCCCGGGTGCCACCGGTGGACTTGCCGTCGTTGGCGCCGCCCTGAATGGTCAGCGACGGCGTGGTGCCACTGGAGCAGAGGATCGACAGCGCACCGCCACCGCCGCCCAGCACCTGGCCGGTGGCGGTGGTGAACAGGCTGTTGGTGGTGCCGAAGTTCAGGGCACCGAAGTTCAGGCCGGTGCTGCCACCGACGCCGTTGACCTGGCAACTGCTGGTGAGGATCAGGGTCGAGCTGATCTGCCCGGTGACGGTAGTCGCGGCATTGGCCGTGGTGGCCATGACCAGCCCCAGCAAAGGCCAGCCGATTCTGGATACAAGCGCGTGCATGGTGTGCGTCCTCTCATGGTTTACCAATCCAGCGTGATGGTCAGGGTGTCGGTGTAGACCCCTGCCGGAACCGCGCGGGTATTCGCGACCACAGAGCCGAACACCGGAATGGGAATCCGTCTGCCGCTGCTCACTGCGAAATTGCGCTGCTGGCCGATGCTGTAGCTGTCGCTACCGGAAGCATCGACGAACAATCGATAGGGAATGGTCTGGCGGCCATTGCTCAAGCGCCGGGTGGTGCCGTCGCCGTTGAGGCCGCCATTGATGGTCACGGTAAAACCGGTGACCGAGGAATTGCAGGCCACCTGCAGCGGGCCTTCGGTGCTGTCGGTGAGGCTGGCCTTGATCGGGTTGACCCAGGTCGGTCCCTGCTGGCCGAAGTTGAGCATGCCCGGGTCGCCGATCGGGCTGGCGGACGGGTCGCCGCCGCTGCTGACCTGGCAGGCAGCGGTTATCACCAGGCGCGCCTGGATCTGCCCGCTGATCGCCGCCTGAGCGTCGTCAGCCAGCAGACACAGCGACCCCAGGGCGACAATCGTCCAGGTCCTGCCTTTCATCACAGCCATCCCAGTTCCATCAGGACTCCCACATGGGCCGTTCACCATGAACGGCCATCCCTGCTCTGCCCCGTTACTGGTGGCAGCATTCGTGCCCCCGGCCCTACCAGGTCAGGGTCACCTTCAACACATCGGAATAGCCCCCGGCCCGGGGAATCTCGGCCAGAGGTTCGATACGCCCGTACAAGGGCAGGTCCACCGTGCCGGAGTCCGGCACCCGGCCGCTGACCGGTACATTCACCGGCAGCGGAATCCGCCGGGCCGGGTCCTGGTAAAGGCGGTAGGGAATGGGTTTGCCAGCCTGAGTGTTGCTGGCCAGGTAGCGGACTTCACCGACGCCGCCGTGCAGGCCGCCATCAATGCGCATCTGATAAGGGGTATCGGGGTTGCATTCCAGGCGCGGCTGGCGGCTGCCGGGCAAGGCCGCCGACAGGGGCCCGGCCGGGTCATCCAGGCGCGCGGTGCTGCCGAAATCCAGGGTTCCGAGCTGCTCGATCCCCGCCTCGCGCTGTTGGCCGACCAATTGACAGCCACGCAGCACATCGACCCGGACCTGCACCTGCAAGTCTGCGGCCCCTGCGGTCGCGCTAAGCAACGCGCTCATGACTGCCACACCCTTATATCCATTCAAGGCCTCAATCCTTATGAGGAGCATTCGCTGAAGTCAGGTTAGCAACCCGCGGGGAAACCGCCAGTTAGCGTATTAATCGCCCGGGGCGCGGTTACTGCACTGGAACGGCCGCTGCCATGCCTTTTCGAGATGACTGGCCGGGGCATTTTCTATTGGTTAAATTGGCGCGCCGCTCTTAAGGTGAGCGGCCTGGAACCATCGGGGTAATCAACATTGGCCGCTTTACCGCCAACACCTGCACAGACTCGATCTCCCTGGCGTCGCCTGTTCGCCAGGGCCGCCCGCCGCCCGAGCGCCGCCGGCACGCTGATCCACGACTACTTTCGCCACAAGGCCCTGGAGCTGGGCTACACCCTGAGCCACGGCCAGTTGCAGGTGATCGAGCGCATGGAGCAACTGGCCGCCGCCCTGGAGCAGGCCACGCCGCAGGCGCCGAGCCTGTACCTGTACGGCGCCGTGGGCCGGGGCAAGAGCTGGCTGCTGGACGGCTTCTTCCGCGCCCTGCCGATCGCTGAAAAACAGCGCCTGCACTTCCACGATTTCTTCGCCCAGCTGCACCAGGGCATGTTTCGCCACCGGCAACAGGAAGATGCCCTGGAAACCACCCTGGACGAGCTGCTCCGTCAGTGCCGGGTCCTGTGTTTCGATGAGTTCCATGTCCACGACATCGGCGATGCGATGCTCATCACCCGGCTGTTCAAGGCCTTGTTCAAGCGCGGCATCGTGCTGCTGGTGACCTCCAACTACGCCCCCGAGGGCCTGCTGCCCAACCCGCTGTACCATGCTCGCTTCAAACCGGTAATCGAGCTGATCAACGCGCGCATGCAGGTCATGGAAGTCGGTGGTGCCGAGGATTACCGGGCCCACGCGCCAACCCACGAACAACAGGTCTTTACCCGGGGGCAATATGTCTGGCCCGGTACCGCGGCCCAGCGCCAGGCGCTCAAGCTGCCCGAACGCCATGCCCCGGCCGCACAGCTGCAAGTGGGCAGCCGCCAGCTGACCACCCGCCAGCGCCAGCAGCGCAGCATCCGCTTCGAGTTCAACGACCTGTGCGAGCAGCCCACGGCGGTCATGGACTACCTGGAACTGAGCCGCCAGTTCGACACCTGGATCATCGACGAACTGCCAGAACTGGGCGAATGCTCGATCGCCGCCCAGCAGCGCTTCATCAACCTGATCGACGTGCTCTACGACCAGGACAAGCGCCTGCTGCTGATCGGCCAGCGCCCGCTGGCCGACAGCCTGGGCGGCCACGCCATCGACCTGGCCCGCACCCGCAGCCGCCTCGGGCAGTTGCAGGAAATCGGCCCCGAGCACCCGCTTGAGCGAGTAGCCACATGAGTTCGATCAGCTTTTGCGAGCTGGTGTGCCTGCACCTGCAAGATTCAACCCTCCAGCACTCCCGGCTATTTGGCCTGGAGAGTTTCTCGGCCGCCGAACTGGCGGCCAAAGGCTATGAGCGGATCGGCGCGCCCCAGGACTTTCACCTGTACGAAAAAACCTGCACGACGCGCTACCACCAGCGAACCCTGGAGGTGCTGTTCAAGTGCTACTTCCTTGACCGGCAACTGGTCGGCAGTGGCTTCAGCCTGGCCCCCGGGGCCCGCCTGACGTCCGTGCTCAAGTACCGGAAACGCCTTGCCACCGAGCAAAACCTGCCCGCTTCGCCCTTGGCTTTCCATTTCTCGGACGACAAGCAGGAAGGCGCGGTGATTCTGGATGACCGGCACGTCATGCGTTTCAACCAATGGCGCCACCAGGGCGCCTACCTGCTTGCAACCCTGGAGAGCGACTTCGACCTGGAAAACCCGCTGGGCAGAGCGGCCACCGGGTCGGTAAAAAACACCCTGGAGCACCACAGCCTGGAGTCGATGCTGGCTGAAGCCGGGAACCCCAGGCACCCCGCAGCATTTCGTCGCTTGGCTGGAGCACTGCAAGATGCACGCATTTGACCGCAAGGAGATTTACCGACTGGCAGAGGCGCTCTTGCGCGCCATTGAAAATGCCCAGCCGGCGGCATTGGCGGCCGTTGGCGTGAGCCCGGCCATTTATGCAGAAATCCTCGAAGAGTTGCACCGCTCGGGAGAACAGCCCGGGGACCTGGCCCTGGCGCCCTATGATCGGGCCTTCCAGCCGGACCGCAGCGGCCGGGTCGCCCTGGACCTTTACCCGCTGGACAGCGAGCCATGCGCCATGAGACTGGCCTGCCAACTGTGGTGCAAAGGCCGCAAGACCGACCTCACCCTGATTGCCGACCACATCCAGGGAGCGGGCGCGCTGACCTTCAGGCTGCTGGAAACCCAATAGCACTCATCCCATGGCCGCTCAGGCAGCAAAACCGGCCGTTCTGCTTTATCCTGCCCGCCCTTCTCCTTCTTTCGAGTGTTGACGCTGTTCATGGATACCCTTGCCCAACTGCGGGCCGGCCAATTGGCCGGCATCAAGCGCCTGGACCTGTCCTGCGGGCTGACCGAGTTCCCCCGGGAGATCTTCGACCTCGCCGAGTCCCTGGAAATCCTCAACCTCAGCGGCAACGCCCTGAGCAGCCTGCCCGAGGACCTGCACCGGCTCACTCGCCTGCGCATCCTGTTCTGCTCGGACAACCAGTTCAGTGAAATGCCGGCCTGCCTCGGCCAGTGTGCGCAACTGAGCATGATCGGCTTCAAGGCCAACCGCATTGAACATGTACCGGCCGCCGCCCTGCCGCCGCAGCTGCGCTGGCTGATCCTCACCGACAACTGCATCAGCGAACTGCCGGAGGAGCTGGGCAATCGTCCGCTGCTGCAAAAACTCATGCTCGCCGGCAACCGCCTGAGCCGCCTGCCCGAGAGCCTGAGCCAGTGCCACCGCCTGGAACTGCTGCGGATCGCCGCCAACCGCCTGACCGAGCTGCCGCCGTTCCTCCTGGCCCTGCCACGCCTGACCTGGCTGGCCTACGCCGGCAACCCGCTGGAATCGGAAGCCGATGCCACGGCCCTGGAATCCACGCCGAGCATCCCCTGGAGCGAACTGACCCTGGAGCAACGCCTGGGGGAAGGCGCCTCGGGGGTGATTCACCAGGCGCAATGGCAGCCCGCCGGGCAACCGGCACGAGCGGTGGCGGTCAAGCTGTACAAGGGCGAGATGACCAGCGACGGCTCGCCGCTGCATGAAATGAACGCCTGCATCAGCGCCGGGCTGCACCCGAACCTGATCCGCGTCGAGGGCCGGATCCTCGACCATCCCCAGGGGCAGAACGGCCTGGTGATGCAGTTGATCGACAAAAGTTTTGCCAACCTCGCGGCGTTGCCGAGCCTGGATTCCTGCTCCCGGGACATCTACCCGGACCAGGCCGGCTTCAACGCGGGCGTAACCTTGGGCATCGCCCGGGGCATTGCCTCGGTGGGCGCCCACCTGCACGCCCAGGGCATTACCCATGGCGACCTCTATGGCCACAACACCTTGTGGAACGCCCAGGGTGACTGCCTGCTGGGGGATTTTGGCGCGGCGTCCTTCCATGCCCAGGACGACACCGAGCAAAGCCGGGCGCTGCAACGCCTGGAAGTGCGGGCCTTCGGTATCTTGCTGGAGGAATTGCTGGAGCGCGGGGATGGCTCGCTGAGCCTGGAACAGCGGCAGAAACTGGCGGCGCTGGTGCAACGCTGCTGCCAGCCCGAAGTGCTGGCGCGACCGGGTTTTGCTCAGGTCTGCGAGGAATTGGCGGGGCTTTGAAAAAAGCCTCAAAGGCCAGCCGGCTCCTACACCATCCGGTAGGAGCCGGCTGGCCGGCGAATCGCGGTCTTAGCCCGCCAGGCCGACGAACATGTCCTGCACGTCGTCATGGTTGTCCAGGCCTTCGAGGAACGCCTCGACTTCAGCCATCTGCTCATCGCTCAGGCCGCTGACCGGGTTCTTCGGCTGGTAGCCGAGCTTGGCCGACAGCACGGTGAAACCTTGTTCTGGCAATGCCTTCTGCACCGCATCCAGGTCCGCAGGTTCGGTCAGGAACAGGGTCGCGCCCTCTTCGCCCGGCTCGAAATCCTGGGCACCGGCCTCGATGGCCGCCAGTTCCGGATCGGCGTCCGGGCTGTCCGGCGAGGCTTCGATCATGCCCACGTGGTTGAAATCCCAGGACACCGAGCCCGAGGCACCCAGTTGGCCCTTGCGGAAGGCCACGCGGATTTCCGCCACGGTGCGGTTGATGTTGTCGGTCACGCACTCAACGATCAACGGCACCTGGTGCGGGGCGAAACCTTCGTAGGTCACGCGGTGGTACTGCACGGTCTCGCCCAGTTGGCCCGAGCCTTTCTTGATCGCGCGTTCCAGGGTCTCGCGGGGCATCGAGGCCTTTTTCGCTTGCTCGACCACCAGCCGCAGGTGGGCGTTGGTGGCGGTGTCAGCGCCGTTACGTGCGGCGATAGTGATCTCTTTCACCAGCTTGCCGAAGATCTTGCCCTTGGCATTGGCTGCTGCTTCTTTGTGTTTAACCTTCCACTGTGCGCCCATTACTCACTCTCTTGATCGATGGCGTCGAGTTGGATTTGGCCGACGCGATGGGCAAGTTTATACGTCCTCAAGGCCCTGATCGACCAAAAACTCAGTGGCCGCCAGGCTTCAGCCCTTGTCGGCCTTGCCGGCCGCCGCCGCGAAGCGCGCCAGGCGCACATCCAGACGACGCGGCCGGCGCTCCTGATCTTCGGCCCGCTCCTTGCGGCGGATAGCATTGCGCACCATCAGCGAGCCCAGGTAGCGGATCGGTTCCGGGGGGAAATAACCCAGGGGGCCGTTGACCAGCGGCGAGCGGGTCCAGGGGTTGTCCAGCCCCTGGACCAGGGACGCGAGGATCTGCCCGCCCATGTGGCAGGGGCCGACGCCGCTGCCGGAATAGCCGAACCCGTAGAACACATTGCCCGCGCGGCTCATCTGGCCGAAGAACGGCAGGCCGGTGACCGAGCGATCCGACGGGCCATTCCAGGTGGCCGCCACCGGCACCTCGGCAAAGGCCGGGAAGAACTGCCCCAGGCTGCGCTGGAGCAGCCCGGCGTAGGGCGACGGCTGGTCGAACACCGGCAGCATCCGCCCGCCGTAGGCGAAGGTATTGCCGCCCTTGCCGAGCATGATCCGGCCGTCCGGGGTGTTGTGGTAGTAGTGCACGAAAATCCGTGAGTCGAGCACCGTCACCCCGCTGGTCAGGCCGATCTGCTGCAACAGTTGCGGGCGCGGCTCGGTGATCAGCATGTCGCTGGAGACAATCGCCACGCTGCGCTCGAACTGCGGGAAGGCTCGGGCCATCCAGGCATTCATCGCCAGTACCACCCGCTCGGCGCGGATCTGCCCGGTTGCGGTACGCAGCAGCGCCGGACGGCCCTCCTCCAGGCCGGTCATGGCGCTGTTCTCGTGGATTCTCACCCCCAGTTGCAAGGCCACTCTGCGCAACCCGCGCACCAGCAATCCGGGCTGTACGCTGGCGGCGGCCGGGGAGTACCAGCCTTCCAGGTGCTGGCTGGAACCGGCCATGCGCCGAACCTCGGCCAATGGCCGTTTCTCGAAGGAGTTGATGCCCCGTCGCTCCAGCGCGGCAATCACGCCATCGGTGGAGCCGACCTGGGCCGGGTTGGTGGCCGTGTACAAAGTGCCGTCGAGGCGGTACTGGGCATCCACCCCGTAACGCTCGCAGAAGGCGCCGATGGCATAGATGCTCTGCTCGGATTCCTTGACCAGGCGCACCGCCTCCTCGACCCCGAACAGCCGCTCCAGGGTGAAGTACTTGGCCGACCAGGACAGCGCACAGCCGCCGTTGCGCCCACTGGCACCGGCGCCGCAGATATCCGCCTCGATCAGCAGTACGTCGAGCCCGGGGTTCTGCTCCTTGAGCATGATGGCGGTCCACAGCCCGGTGTAGCCGCCGCCGACAATCGCCACCTGGCAGGTGGTGTCGCCCGACAAGGGCGGGCACGCCGCTGAGGGTTGCTGTTGCAGGGCCTGTTCCAGCCAGAAAGGTCGCATGGTGAATCTCCAGGTAAAAAACGGCGAGTGGGTCCTCTGGCAAGCCAGCGCCTACAAGACTTCGCAGGAGCCGGCTTGCCGGCGAAGAGGCCCGAAAGTCAGGTACGCAGCGGTTTGATCAACAAAGGTCCATTGGGCACCAGGGCGCACACCGGCTCGAGCCCAGTGGGCCGGCTGTTCCAGTACGGCACCAGCACCAGGGCCGAGACCAGGGCGCAGGCGGCAAACACGATGAACACCGTGACCGTGTCGAAATAACCCGGCAGCAGGCCACCCAGCACCGCGCCCACCGAGCCGCAGCCATTGACGAAACCGGCCGCGGTGGCCCCGGCCTTGGCCGAGCCGAAGTCGATGGCTGCTGCGCCGCAGATCATCGAGTCCGGCCCGTACAAGGTCAGGCCCATGAAAAACAGCAGGGCCATCACCAGCACCACGCTACCGGTATGCAGAACGCCCATGAACAGCGCCAGGGACACCGTCAGCGCCAGCAGGCTGATGACACAGGCCGGCATGCGCCGGGCGCCGAACAGCTTGTCCGAGGCCAGGCCGATCATCACCGGCCCCAGCAGCCCGGCCAGTTCAAAGCTGGTGGGCACGATCGCCGCCCCCACCTTGCCCACCGACGGCATCTGTTCGTAGACGATCACCGGCCCCCACAGCAGGATCGCGTAGCGCGCCGGCTTGAGCAGGAAGTACGACAGCCCGAGGATCAGCACCGTGCGGTTGCGCAGGATCTCGCGCAGCGGTTCCCAGACGCTCATGCGCCGTTCGGCGGCGTCTTCTTCGGCGCTCTGCGGGGGCAACGGCTCCACGGCCGGCAGGCCCACGTCCTCCGGGGTATTGCGCTGGAAGATGAAGAACAGCACCGCGGTCAGGCCCACCACCACCCCACTGGAAATGAACGCCGCGTGCCAGGTGCCGATCAGCGTATAGGCCCACCAGCCGGCAAAGGGCGAGGCCACCAGGCCGCCGAAGGCATAGCAGGAGCTCCACAGCCCCAGCACCCTGCCGCGCTGCACGGCGGGAAAGAAACTGCCGATGTTCTTGCACAGCCCCGACCAGCCGGTGGATTGCGCCAGCCCCTGGATCAGCATGCAGGTGGCAAACACCGGCAAGGTGGCGAAGCTGCCCATCACCAGGGCCGCAGCGGCGGAAATCAGCAGGCCGCCGAGCACCACCACCCGCGGGCCGAAGCGGTCGGCGAAGATCCCCCAGGTGAACTGCCCCACGGCGTAGGCCGCCAGATAGATGGCGTCGAGGTTGGCCATGGCCATCTTGTCGAGGGTGAAGTCGGGATCGTCGGCGATCCCCAGTTTGGCGACGGAAAAGGCTTTGCGGGTGAAGTAGAACGCCGCGTAGGCGATCCAGGTGATGGCGAAAATCTGCACGCGCCAACGTTTGATGGTGCCGATCTGCTTGTTCATTGTGGTTCTGACCTCAGGGTGAGTGTGCCGGCAGGATGCGAAGCAAACGCCTGTGTTTTTTATTCTTGAGCACTGCAGCAAGGCCCGCGCGGCGGGCGCTGCTGGTCAGATGAGTCCTGTTGCCGGCCCGTTTCGGGACCGAAGCTGCACGCACAGGCATCAGGGCCCGGTGCCGGTCGACCGACCGGTCACGGGGCTTGCAGGGATGGAAGCAATTACTGACTAATAAATGAAATCGATTTATCGTATTTCAAATATAAGCTCAGCTTGTAAGAGGATTGGCCCATGTCGGTTTCCCACGCCCAATTGAAAGCCTTCCACGCCGTGGCGGTGCACGGCAGCTTCACCCGGGCCGCCGAACGCCTGTACCTGACGCAGCCGGCGATTTCCGACCAGGTGCGCAAGCTCGAAGAGCGCTTCGGGGTGCTGCTGTTTCATCGCAACAAGCGCTCTGTGCGCCTGACCGACCTGGGCGAGCGCCTGCTGGCCATCACCCAGCGCCTGTTCGTGGTGGAGGCCGAAGCCAAGGAGCTGCTGCAAGAGTCCCGGGCCTTGCAGACCGGCAGCCTGGTACTGGCGGTGGATGCTCCGGTGCATGTGCTGCCGCAGATCGCCCGGTTCTGCGAGCTGTACCCCGGGATCAATGTGAAGATCGAAACCGGCAACACCGATGAGTCGCTGCTGCGCCTGTTCAATTACCAGGCCGACCTGGCTCTGCTGGGGCGGGCGGTGGACGACGAGCGCCTGCTGTCTCTGACCCTGCGCAACGACCCGATGGTGGCGTTCGTCTCCCGCCACCACCCTTGGGCCGGCCGCCAGTCCATCTGCCTCGCCGACCTGGACGACACGCCCCTGGTACTGCGGGAGGTCGGCTCGGTGACCCGCCAGACCCTGGAAGAGGAAATGAACCGCGCCGGCCTGCGCATCCGCCCGACCATCCAGGTGGAAGGTCGCGAAGCCGCGCGTGAAGCGGTGGTGGTGGGCATTGGCGTGGGCGTGGTCTCGGCGGCGGAGTTCGGCGCCGATGCCCGGGTCTGCGCCCTGCCGATCGTCGACTGCCAGCGGCGCCTGACCGAAACCCTGGTGTGCCTGCGCGAACAGAGTTCACGACGGATCGTCGCCACCTTCCTCGACCTGGTACGCGAAAGCCTGGCCTCCCCCACCGCCCCGTAGGAGCCGGCTTGCCGGCGAAAGCGATCGCCCAGACACCGCCACCGCAGGAGCCTGGCTTTCCGGCGAAGGCGATCTTTCGGGCCTCTTCGCTGGCAAGCCAGCTCCTACAAGAGTGAAGCCGGGCTCAGGCTGGAGCCAGGGCGAAAAACGCCTGGATCAGGCGCAGATCACGACGCCGTTCCACGCAGCCGATCATGTGCCGGTTGACCAGCCCCGCACCGCGGATCGGCACCGTGCGCACCCGCGGGTCGTGGCCCACCTCCACCGAACTGACAATGCCAACCCCCAGGTGCGCCGCCACCGCCTCGGTCACCGCTTCGCGGCTGTCCAGCTCCAGCAGCACCCGGGGCTGGACCCTGGCCAGCACGCAGGCCTCGTCGAAGGTGCGGCGGGTAATCGAGCTCGGCTCGCGCAGCACCATGATCACCTGGTCCAGTTGCTCGATGGCAATGCCCTCGGCCAGTTCCAACCAGGGATGCCCCTGAGGCACCAGCGCGCACATCCGCGACTCCCCCAGGCTTTGCAGGTGCAGGCCCTTGCGCGGCTCGACCTCGGTCAGCACTGCCACGTCGGCATGCTCGGACAACAGCGCCGCCAGGGTTTCCTGGGCATTGCCCAGGCGCAGGTTGACCGTGACCCCCGGGTAGCGCGCCCGCAGGCTGGCAAGCATCGGCATGACCAGGTGCGGGCCGTCCGCCGCCACCTCCAGGCGCCCGGTCAATAGCTGCCGATTGGCCTCGAGCATTGCCTGGGCCTCTTCCGCCAGGCCGAACATGGCTCGGGTGATCGCCGCCAGCTTGATGCCTTCCTCGGTCAGTTCCACCCGGCGCGCGGTGCGGCGCAACAGGGTGATCTGGTAATGCTCCTCCAGGGCCTTGATGTGCCCGGTCACCGCCGGCTGGCTGATGAACAGCCGCCCGGCGGCCCGGGTAAAGCTGCCTTCCCGGGCCACGGCGTCAAATGCGCGGAGTTGAAACAGGTTCATAGCTATCGGCCTCACTGATGGCTGGCATAACAACAAACAATTTGATTGATGACAAGGCAAACTGCAATTTAGTCCCCGTAGCGTCATCCCCACCTTTTCGAGGACACAGCATGAGCATCGCCGAGCCAATCCTGCTTACCCCCGGCCCCCTGACCACGTCTGCCCGTACCCGCCAGGCGATGCTGGTCGACTGGGGTTCGTGGGATGACCGCTTCAACCAACTGACCGCCAGCCTGTGCCAACAGCTGCTGGCCATTGTCGACGGCGCCGACACTCACCACTGCGTGCCCCTGCAAGGCAGCGGCACCTTCGCCGTGGAAGCGGCGATCGGCACCCTGGTGCCCCGCGACGGCAAGGTTCTGGTTCTGATCAACGGAGCCTATGGCAAACGCCTGGCGAAGATCTGCGAAGTGCTCGGCCGCGACTTCAGCACCTTTGAAACCGCCGAGGACCAGCCAACTACCGCCGCCGATGTCGAAGGCCTGCTCAAAGCCGACAACGCCATTACCCATGTGGCACTGATCCACTGCGAAACCAGCACCGGCATCCTCAACCCGCTGCCGGAGATCGCTCAGGTCGTCGCCCGTCATGGCAAACGCCTGATCATCGATGCCATGAGCTCCTTCGGCGCCCTGCCCATCGATGCCCGGGAAATCCCCTTCGATGCGTTGATCGCCGCCTCCGGCAAATGCCTGGAAGGCGTGCCGGGCATGGGCTTCGTCTTCGCCCGCAAGGACGCCCTGGCCCAGGCGGCGGGCAACGCCCACTCCCTGGCCATGGACCTCTACGACCAGCACGCCTACATGGCCAAGACCGGCCAGTGGCGCTTCACCCCACCGACCCACGTGGTCGCCGCGCTGCATGAAGCCCTGCTGCAATACACCGAGGAAGGTGGCCTGCCGGCGCGCCATGCACGCTACGCCGACAACTGCCAGACACTGCTCGATGGCATGGGCGCACTGGGCCTGCGCAGTTTTCTGCCGCAAGCGATCCAGGCGCCGATCATCGTCACCTTCCACGCCCCGCAGGATCCGCGCTACCAGTTCAAGGATTTCTACGAGCGGGTCAAGGCCAAGGGTTTCATCCTCTACCCGGGCAAGCTGACCCAGGTCGAAACCTTTCGCGTAGGCTGCATCGGCCATGTCGACCGCCGCGGCATGCAGGCTGCCGTCACCGCCATTGCCCAGGTGCTGCAAGAGATGGAAGTCCTCGATATCTGACTCCCCACCGAGCCTGTAGGAGCGAGCTTGCTCGCGAATCAGGCGACGCGATCCCGAACCTTTTTTCGCGAGCAAGCTCGCTCCTACACAGGCATCGAAACCATGAACTACAGCAACCCTTCTCAGCTGCAAGCGGCGATCCTCGACTGGGCCGGCACCGTGGTCGACTTCGGCTCCTTCGCCCCGACCCAGATCTTTGTCGAAGCCTTCGCCGAGTTCGATGTGCAGGTGTCCATCGAAGAAGCCCGCGGCCCCATGGGCATGGGCAAGTGGGACCACATCCGCACCCTGTGCAACCTGCCGGAGGTGGCCGAGCGCTACCGCAAGGTCTTCGGCCGCACCCCGACTGACGCCGACGTGACCGCCATCTACGAACGCTTCATGCCGTTGCAGATCGAGAAGATCGCCGAGCACTCGGCACTGATCCCCGGCGCCCTGGAGGTGATCACCAAACTGCGCGAACAGGGGATCAAGATCGGCTCGTGCTCCGGCTATCCCAAGCAGGTGATGGACAAGGTGGTAGCCCTGGCTGCCTCCAACGGTTACATCGCCGATCACGTGGTGGCCACCGACGAAGTGCCCAACGGCCGCCCATGGCCGGCCCAGGCCCTGGCCAACGTGATCGCCCTGGGCATTGACGACGTGGCCGCCTGCGTGAAGATCGACGACACCGTGCCGGGCATTCTCGAAGGCCGCCGCGCCGGCATGTGGACCGTGGCGCTGACCTGCTCGGGCAACGCCCTGGGCCTGAGCTACGAAGGCTACCGGGCCCTGGCCAGCGACACCCTGGCCAGCGAGCGCAAGCGCATCCACAAGCTGTTCGAGGCGTCGCGCCCGCACTACCTGATCGACACCATCGCCGACCTGCCCCAGGTGATTGCCGACATCAACCAGCGCCTGGCCCGGGGGGAAATGCCCCAGGGCAACTGATTCAGGCCCAGGGCAACAACAAAAACGGCGGTGCCTTCGGGGCCGCCGTTTTTTTATACCCGCCCACCGCCCCAGCGCTGCGCAGGGATGCAATAAAAGCCGCCACAGCCCCAGGCAGACCGGCATAAAGCGGATTACAGTTAAAGCACTCCGTCGCTCAAGAACGGAGGCTTCAGACCTGATGACCGAGGATGTCCGGTATGCCCTGGAAAAACACTGAGTCTCGCTACAGCACCATGACGATCGCCCTGCACTGGTTGATGCTGGTGCTACTGGCCGTGGTTTATGCCTGTATCGAATTTCGCGGCATCTTTCCCAAAGGCAGCGGTGGGCGCACGCTGATTGTCGAAGCCCACTTCATGCTCGGCCTGACAGTGTTTGCGCTGGTCTGGCTGCGTCTGTTCGCTTGTGCCCAGGGCGTAGCGCCGAAGATCCTGCCCACCCCGCCCCACTGGCAACGGCTGCTGTCGACCCTGATGCACTGGGCGCTGTATCTGTTCATGATCGCCATGCCGATCCTCGGCTGGCTGACCACCAGTGCCAAAGGACATCAGGTGATGTTCTACGGGCTCGATCTGCCGCTGCTGCTGGCGGAGGACAAGGCTCTGGCCAAGCAGCTGCAGAGCTGGCACGAACTGTTGGGTACTGTCGGCTACTGGCTGATTGGCCTGCATGCCCTGGCCGGGGTCTATCACCACTACGTGATGCGCGACAACACCCTGCAGCGGATGTGGCGCAGGCGCGGTCAGGCCTGAGCCAATAACCCACGGCGGCCCTGCAGGCCGCCGGTATGGACGAAGATCCAGCGACTGCCCCGGGCAATCCGTCCGGCCAGGACCTGCTCATGCAGGGCCAGCAGCGCCTTGCCGGTGTACAGCGGCTCCAACGGCACCGCGCACTGTTGCTCGCTGCTGCGGATAAACGCCAGGAGCGGCTCGTCGACCTTGGCAAAACCGCCACGGCTGGCATCCAGCAACTGGTAACCCTGCGCCGGCCGGCCGGCGGCCCTGAGAATACTCTCAACCTGCTGGGCCACCCCATGATCGTCCGGCACCGCCAGCGCGCCATGCACCGGGTGCGCGCCGTCTTCCGCCAGCACCAGCCCGGCCAGCGTCGTGCCGGTGCCGGCGGCCAGCCACCAGCCGTGATAGTCATCCCAGCCAAGGGCCGGCAACTGCTGCTGCACCTGATCACGCAATGGCAGGCAGCCCAGGGCACCGGGCAAACCGCCACCGCCCTCGGGCACCGGATGCAAGTGCGGGTACTGCGCCTGCCAGGGCCCCCAGAATCCGGCCTCGTGGCGGGCTCGATAGCCGCCGTAACCCAGCCAGTGCAATTGCATGCCGAAGCGTTGCAGATCGAGCACGGTCGGCGTGTCCTGGGGATGGCCGCGCAACAACCCGACCGTGGGAAAGGCGAAGCGCTGGCCAGCGGCGGCCAGGGCATGCAGGTGATTGGAATGCGCCCCGCCAAGGCTGATGATGCCCTGGGCACCGGCCTGCCGCGCCGCCGCCAGGTGTTGCACCAGCTTGAACCACTTGTTGCCGGAAATCAGTGGATCGATCAGGTCCAGGCGCAACAGTGCCACCTCGACGCCGGCCTGGCACAGCCAGTCCAGCTCCAGCCGGTGCAGCGGTGCATGAGGGAGCCAAGCAAAGGAATCAGGAAAAGACATCGACACACTACTGGGGGCAAAGGAGTGCCAGTGTAACCACAGCGGCAAGGGGGCAGCCAGGAGCGGCAAGCAGCGGTGGCGGCACTGGGAACGGCAAGGCTGGAGGCCCAGGAAAGGGCAGAGCCCAGGCAGTGAAGCGAACGCCCGAAACCTGTTCAGGACCGTTCCAGCTGGCTCCTGCCAGGTCCGGAATGGTGCGCAGACGCTCATTCGACAGGCGCCTGAACGGCGCCTTTGCAGCCGTTTCCCGCCCTGTTCAGAGGATCGTGAACAGGGCGAATCAGCGCCCGATTACAACTCGGCCGCCAGGCGCGAGCCCTGGTTGATGGCCCGCTTGGCGTCCAGCTCGGCCGCCACATCGGCGCCGCCGATCAGGTGCACGTTCTGTCCTGCGGCCACCAGCCCATCCTGCAGTTCGCGCAGCGGGTCCTGCCCGGCGCAAATGACGATGTTGTCCACTGCCAGCACCTGGGGTTCGCCAGCCTCACCAATGCGAATGTGCAAACCGGCATCGTCGATCTTCAGGTATTCGACACTGTTGAGCATCTGCACCTGCTTGTTCTTCAACCCGGTGCGGTGGATCCACCCAGTGGTCTTGCCCAGGCCGTCGCCGACCTTGGTCTTCTTGCGTTGCAGCAGGAACACCTGGCGCGCCGGCGCATGGGGTTCGGCCTTGATCCCGGCCACACCGCCGCGGGCTTCAAGCTGGGTGTCGATGCCCCACTCCTTCCAGAACGCTTCGCGATCCTGGCTGGTGGCCACGCCCTGGTGTACCAGGAACTCGGATACGTCGAAGCCGATACCGCCGGCGCCGATCACCGCCACGCTCTTGCCCACCGGTTTGCGCTGCAGCAGCACGTCCAGGTAGCTCAGGACCTTGGGATTCTCCACCCCGGGAATCGCCGGCACGCGTGGCGCGATGCCGGTGGCCAGGATGATTTCATCAAAACCGCCGGCCACCAGTTGCTCCACGTCCACCCGGGTGTCGAGGCACAGTTCGACATGGCTGGTCTGCAGCTTGCGCTTGAAATAGCGCAGGGTCTCGAAGAACTCCTCCTTGCCCGGCACCCGCTTGGCAACATTGAACTGGCCGCCGATTTCACTGGCGGAGTCGAACAGGGTCACCTGGTGCCCGCGCTCGGCGGCCACGGTGGCGGCAGACAGCCCGGCCGGGCCGGCGCCGACCACGGCGATCTTCTTGATCTGCTTGACCGGCAGGTAGTTCAGCTCGGTTTCGTGGCAGGCACGGGGGTTGACCAGGCAACTGGTCAGCTTGCCGCCGAAGGTGTGGTCCAGGCACGCCTGGTTGCAGCCGATGCAGGTGTTGATCTCGTCCGCACGCCCTTCGGCGGCCTTGTTGACGAAGTCCGGGTCGGCCAGGAAGGGCCGGGCCATGGAGACCATGTCGGCATCGCCTTCAGCGAGGATCTGCTCGGCGACTTCCGGGGTGTTGATGCGGTTGGTAGTGATCAGCGGAATGCTCACCGAGCCCCGCAGCTTGGCCGTGACCTTGCTGAACGCGGCACGCGGCACCTTGGTGGCAATGGTCGGGATCCGCGCTTCGTGCCAGCCGATCCCGGTGTTGATCAGGGTCGCACCGGCCTGCTCGATGGCCTGGGCCAACTGCACGATCTCTTCCCAGGTGCTGCCGCCTTCCACCAGGTCGAGCATCGACAGGCGGAAGATGATGATGAAGTTCGGACCCACGGCCTCACGCACCCGGCGGACAATCTCCACCGGCAGGCGCATGCGGTTTTCATAGCTGCCGCCCCAACGGTCGGTACGGTGGTTGGTGTGGGCGGCCAGGAACTGGTTAATGAAATAACCTTCCGAGCCCATGATCTCGACACCGTCGTACTCGGCCTTCTGCGCCAGGGTCGAGCAGGTGACGAAATCACGGATCTGCTTCTCGATGCCTTCCTCGTCCAGCTCCTTGGGCTTGAACGGGTTGATCGGCGCCTGGATCGCGCTCGGAGCGACCTGCTTGGGGCTATAGGCGTAGCGCCCGGCATGAAGGATCTGCATGCAGATCTTGCCGCCGGCCTCGTGCACCGCGCGGGTCACGATCTGGTGCTTGAGGGCCTCTTCCTCGGTGGTCAGCTTGGCCGCGCCGGAGTAGACCCCGCCCTCGTCGTTGGGACCAATGCCGCCGGTGACCATCAGGCCCACGCCGCCCCGGGCGCGCTCGGCAAAGTACGCCGCCATGCGTTCGAAGCCGCCGGGCTTCTCTTCCAGGCCTGTGTGCATCGAGCCCATCAGGGTGCGGTTGCGCAAGGTGGTGAACCCCAGGTCGAGGGGGGCCAGCAGGTGCGGGTAAGGTGCGGCAGCCATGGTGTCACTCCAGATCGGGCAATCACGGAAAAATGCGGAAGCTCTGCGGCTTCCATCAGTAGTGCTGCAAAGACTAAGAGCACATCATCCGAGGCTCAATGACCGTAACTGACAACTTGATGACCAAAACGCACAGCCATTGACCGCAACGACCTCAGCGCCAGGGGAGGTCCAGCCAGGTTATCGGCCTCCATGCAGGACACCGATCAATGGCAGCAGAGTGCAGGCTTCAACGGTACAAACCGGGAGCCTGATGCAGCCTCGCCGCGACCGCGAAGACACCCCTCGTGGCCACGGCGCAGCACTGCAACCTCTAGAGCGCCGCGTACGCCAGTTCGGCCAGTTCCCGCGCACGAGGGTCGATCATCATGTGACGGCCCGAGGTGGTGGTGACAAAACCAAAGCTCACATCGCGATCGGGGTCGGCGAAACTGATAGGCCCCCCCAGCCCGATATGACCAAAGGTATTGGGTCCCATGCCATGGGAAGCCGCCGGGTCGTCCGGCTGCTCCATCATGCAGCCCAGCCCGTAGCGCATGGGTCGCATCCAGATGCGGTCCATGCCATTGCTGTGCTCACGGGTGAACTCACTCAGCAACTCAGGCCCGATCAGCCGCCCACCCAACAGCGCGCTGTAAAAGCCGGCCAGGCCGTGGGCTGTGCCGTATCCACTCACGCCGGGTTGCTGATAGCCCCACCAGCGAGGATCGGAGGTTCTTTTGGGCACCATGCCCGGATTGGTGAAGGCCAATGTCGCCACATGGGATGGCTGGCTGATCAGCACTTGGCGTAAATCCTCCGCATAGCGATCCCCTACCCGGCCTTTGGAATCGCCATAGTGGGCGATGCGATGAAAGTGCTGCTCATCCACTCCCAGATGCACATCCAACTCATTGGGTTGCGAGATCTCCTCATGGATAAAGGTGCAAGGATCCCGACCGTCGGCCCGACGGATCATCTCGCCAACTATCCAGCCGTAGACGGTGGTGGCATACCCCATGTCCGTCCCCGGCTCCCACCACAATGGCTCCGCCGCCAGGACTTCAGTCATGTGCTCCCAGTCATACATCTTGGCGTTATGGTTTGGCGCTCGAAGTGCGGGAATGCCCGAAGTGTGAGCCATGACCTGGCGCAGGGTGACCTGGCCTTTGCCGCCCTGAGCGAACTCAGGCCAGTAATGGGCCACCGGTTTATCCAGGTCCAGCTTGCCCTCCTCCACCAACATCAGCAGCGCTACCGCAGCAAAGGGTTTTACCGTGCAGAAGGTATTGCCCAGGGTATCGCGGTCCCAGGGTTTTTCGCCCTGCGGATCTGCCACACCGGCCCATAAGTCGACAACCGTCTCGCCGCCGACTTGTATGCAAACCGCCCCACCAAACTCATGGGAATCATCGAACATTGCTTCAAAAGCGCGTTGAACGGCTTCGAACCCATTAGCACACGTCCCTTTTGCTTCCATTACCAAGACTCCATTCGTTTAAAATACCGACCCAGGCGGTAACTCTCATCCACAATAAAACTGACTGCTGGCCTTCGAGTCATATGGATACAGGCAAATCGCGCCCAGGAATTAGCCCGCCTCCTGTATTACAAGGAAGCTCGCCCCAACCATTAATATGCTGTTGTGTATTACAAGCTGACTCAGCCTCTTGACGAGAACTGGGTAGTATTCATCGCAAAACGATTTGCGCGTCGATAAGTTCCGAGGTCATTAAACCTGACCCCCGCCTCCGCCATAACTTTATGAGCATAGGGCGCTGTCATCTGGCGCAAATAGAAAGGATCCCTCACCACAAAGTGGTGAATACTGTGAGTACTGCCAAAGTTGAAACAGAACAACTGGAACGGCCACAACAACCAATGGTTCATCACTTGAGTCTGCTGCAGCACATTTCGCGGCATGACATCACCGTAGTAGTGCATGTTGGAACTGATGAAATACAGACAGAATTGTCGAATCATATTGGGTGCAACAACAATGACCACTGCGCTATCGACTACATTCATCACCTGCAAGGTCGCGGCTGAAATATGCAAGTCCATACCCAGCAACGGCGCGGCCAAGGTGTATAAGTGATAACCCAGGAATACGTACCAGCACCCCCAGTACAAAAACCCCAGAGGCGTATTGAGGCGAATGATCTTGCCTAGCAGATGCATCTTTTGCCGCCAACCCGGGGCACGCACGGCATTCGCAAAGCCGAACAGGAAACCATCCACCAGCTTCAGCAACCGCAGCAGGCCCCAGGGGTTGCCGCTGGTGGTGATCCAGGCTTCGACATCGGTATTGGTTCCCGACTCCTTGTGATGATGAAAGTGCAGATTGCGCCGAACCCAGGGGCTGGGCATCCCCGGGCGGGCCAGCCAGCACAGCAGCATCATGAAGTTGTGCGCCAAAGGCTGCTTTCTGAAATACAACCGGTGAATCAGATCATGTTCAAGTTCATGAATGAACGATGTCATTAATGCGTTCACCAGAATACATAACCAGGCCGGTATGATGCCTTTCACATACAGACTGCCGGAGACCAGCATCCCGAGTATCGAAAAAGCCATGACACTTGAACCAATAGCATTTTGATAACTCAAGATCGGATAGCGCTTTCGCAAGTCGTTACTGTGTTCGGTGATTTTCCTGCTGACCTCTTCACTTAGTTGCTGATCGGTCATTGGATGATCACCGTCATACTCTTTTTCTAAGAGATTCATCATTTCATCCTCTTGAATAAAATGGCTGGGAACGAGCTCGATTAGGGAAGCACAGCTTAATGGCAAAAAAAATTAAAGGCCCGGAAATAAAGTTACACCTGCTAAGCGGCGGCCTGACCCGCCAGATAAAACTACATCTGTTATGAATGACCAGCCAGTCTAAACCCGCACTATAAAGTCCAGGAAAACTCGACACTTACGTCAATTAACCGAAAACTTTCAAAGCAACTTTCTCTAAAAAGTCACATCCCACACTACTTTTAAGCTCAATAAGAAAATGTGGAACAGGAATAACCCCGTAGAATCCGTAACATCACACTAGATACCGTCAGAACCCGAACCCAATGTGGAATACCTCGCTGGACGGGTTATTCGCTGCGCCTGTGCCCCCAGGAAAGACTGCCGGCATCCCAGGCCTGGTTTTCCTGCGCCGACAAACAGCAGAAAGGGCCCAGGTGGCCAGCAACACCGACCTCGATCAACCTGACGGCGAAAACCCGGCGCATTGCTGAAAAACTTGCCATTTCAGCCAAAAAACGTTCTAACATGTTGTTTTGCTGTACCTTTGGTACAGATTTCAGAGAAATGTCACGATCCAGCACTCGGCCGCTGACTGTTTTCCCATGCGCAAACTTCTCTACACCATCCTCACCCTGGCCTTGCTCGCCGCCCTCACCAGTTACGGAGTCTGGACCCGCGACCGCCCAGGGGCGCACTACCTGTCGGACCTGCGCATCCAGCTCGCCGTCGACCAGGGAGTGCCTGCCGATCACGGCAACCTGCTGGCGATTCAGCCAGAGCTGTTCCCCACCGACTACCAAAGCACCGAGCGCCTGCATCGCAAGCTCGCGGCCTACCTGCAACAGGCCCGTGACCAGGGCCTGGTGAATGACAAGACCATCGTCGTGCTGCCGGAACACGTTGGTACCTGGCTGATGGTCAGTGGCGAAAAGAACGAGCTGTACCAGGCCACCTCCCTGAAGGAAGCAATGAACTGGCTGGCGGTGAGCAACCCGCTGCCGTTCCTCAAGGCATTGCTCATGGCCAAGGGTGACAGCCGCCTGGACGACGCACACCTGCGCATGAAGGCGAAAAAGATGGCCAAGGACTACCAACAGCTGTTTGGCGGCCTGGCCAAGGAATTCCATGTAACCCTGGTGGCCGGCTCGATCATCCTGCCGGAACCCAGCGTCAGCCAGGGCAACCTGCAAATCGGCAGCGGCGCCCTGTACAACAGCAGCCTGGTATTTGGCAGCGATGGCCTGCCGATCGGCCAGCCTCAGCGCCAGATCTACCCGACCTATGCCGAAAGTGGCTACGTACAAGGGGATGCCAAGCAAACGGTGCAGGTCATCGATACCCCGGCAGGCCGCCTTGGGGTGCTGATCGGCAGCGACAGTTGGTACCCGGCCAACTACCGCAAGCTCGACGAGCAGAACGCCCAGTTGATAGCGGTACCGGCCTTTATCCTCGGCAAGGACAGCTGGGACAAACCTTGGCGCGGCTTCAAGAGCATTACCACTCCCAGCGAAGTCAGCCTCAAGCCCGAGGAAGCCAGCGAGGGCGATGCCTGGCACCGCTTGACCCTCACCAGCCGGGCTCCCAGCAGTCTTGCCGGCGCGGGAGCCAGTGTGTTCCTGCGTGGCCAGTTCTGGGACCAGCACAGCAGCGGCAACAGCTTCATCAACCGCAACGGCCAGACCTTTGCCGATGAAGATGCCCGAGGTGCCCGCTTGCTGAACATCTGGCTGTAACCGATGAAAACCCCGCCGATGCGCCTGGGGGACTTGTCGGTGGGCTTTGTCCACAGCCTGGCGGACGCGGTGCGCAGCCATGGCCTGGACCCGGACCCGCTGCTCGAGCAATACGCCCTCGACGCGGCACGGCTGGCGCAGGCTGGGGCCCGGCTGTCGATCCCCCGCTACATGCGCCTGGGGCATGCGGCGATCCTGCTCACCGACGCCCCGGCACTGGGCCTGCGCATGGGCCGCCTCAGCCGGCTGAGCCAGGCTGGGCTGGCCGGAGTCACCGCCGCACAAGCCCCCACCGTGCGCGAAGCCGCCCGCTGCCTGACCCGCTTCGAAGCCTTGTACGGCTCCAACTACCGTGGCCAATCGAGCTTTCACGAGGACGCCGACGGCGCCTGGCTGCGCTTCTACTCCATCAGCCCGTACAACGCCTACAACCGCTTTGTGGTGGACTCGATCATCTCCGGCTGGCTGCAGCAGCTGTCCAGCGTCGCCGGTCAGGTGATCCACGCTGAACAGATCGATATCGAATTCGAGCGCCCCGACTACCACGACGCCTACGCCGTGCTCGGCCCCACGCCCATCCACTTCGGCGCCGAACAGAACCAGTTGCGCCTGAGCCAGGCCAGCCTGGGCCTGCGCAACCCGGAACATTGCCCGAGCACCTGGCGGCATCTGGTGCAACTGTGCGAAAGCGAGCTGGAGCAACTGACTCGCACCCGCAGCCTGCGCGAACGCATCATTCAAATGCTGGGGCCGTTGCTCAACGGTGGCCGCGAGCCTGACCTGGAAGAAGTGGCGATGCGCCTGAAGCTGCCGACCTGGACCTTGCGGCGCAAGCTGGCGGAAGAAGGGACGCAGTTCCGGGCGATTCTCAATGACACCCGCCGCGACTTGGCCACGACCTATATTCGCGATACAGAACTGGCGTTCGGGGAGATTGCCTATCTGTTGGGCTTTGCCTCAGCCGAGGCGTTTCAACGGGCGTTCAAGCGCTGGACTGGCCAGACCCCTGGGGAATTTCGCCGCAGCCAGCGGCAGCTCGGCTAGAAAAACGGCAAAAAAAAACGCCACCGGCGTTACAGCTCGGTGGCGTCGTCTGCGGGTTCCAGAGGATCCAGCTCGAAAGCTTGATACTCCAGCAGTTCCTCTTGGTATTCGTCCATGGCGGACTCCTTTTTCCGTTATTGACTGACCTTGTTGAATAACCCTGGACCTAATGACCATCGGGATCAGCATAAAGTGCCGGGATGACAGAAAAAATACTACCCCCCAAGTCAGGATTTCTACCATTAAAACGTAACAGCCCATGAGAAATTTAACCTTCGGACACAGATGCAACTGCAATGATTGCAATTGCAATAATATTTGCCAATCCGTTAGGGTAGCCGCTCTCCCCCCTGCGGACGGCGCCAAGCATGAACCCATCCTCACTGTTCTCCACTCGCCACACGGCCCTTGCTCAACAGGCGGCCCAGGCCTGCCTGGATCTGCTCAGGAGCGTGCGCAACCCTGGCGGCTCGCCACTCAATACCGTGCTGGAGATGGCCAATACCCTGGAGCTGGACCGGCGCACCGCGCGCCAGTCCTTTGTGGTGCGCAGCCACGGCGCGCCACCGCGAAGTACCCGGATCAGCGCCTGGCCGCTGTGGTTCTGCACTGATAGCGCGGAAAAGCCGCTGCTTTATCTGCACCGTTCCAGTTCCTCGGCGCAGTTGTGTGCGGTCAGTGCCGAGACGGCAGCGCGGGGCATCCTGTGCAACGACAGCGAGACCCGGACCTCCCCATGGCCCAAGGGTGCCGACCCATCGCTGGCGTTGTGGCTGGCCCACAACCCGCACTGCCTGCCCTTCGATCCGGCCACTGGCGCGGAGGCCGAAGCGATTGTCCTGGAGGCCCTGCAACGCCTGTATGTCGAGGGCCAGCCAGGCTTCTACTACCTGGCCTTGCATGACCATGAGCTGCAACTGGAACTGACGCCCGAGCAAAAGCAGGCCGCGTTGCAGGGCATGTACAAAGTGGCGGACACCGCTGCGCATGCAGCAGGTAGGCACGTGCGCCTGCTGGGCGCCGGCCGGGCGCTTGCCCAGGTCAGGGCCGCGGCAGATCTGCTGCAGCGGGATTGGAACGTGGCCAGCCAGCTCTGGAGTTGCCCCAGCTACACCCGCCTGGCGCGGGAAGCGGCTGCGGCACAGCACTGGAACCACCTGCATCCTGGCCAGGAAAAGCGCGATTCACACCTGCAGCGCTGCCTGGCGGATGATTCGGCACCGGTGCTTGCAGTGACCGGCTACGGCCAGGCGGTGGCCGAACAACTGCGCCCTCACCTCAGGGCCGAGCTGGTGGCCCTGGGCACCGACTCCTTCGATGCTGCCCGCGACCCACGACGCGGACGCTGCCCCGAGGCACGCTGGATCGCCGTACTGGCCCTCAAGAGCCTGGCGGACGCCGGGCAACTGCCCATGCAGTGTGTGGAACAGGCGATGGCGACCTACGGCCTGCCATGACGGCGCCAGGCTCAGGCCTTGGAGCGTGCCTCGCCACCGCTGGCCGCCGCCCGGGCCAGGGCCGCGGTGCGTTCCAGTGCATCGGCAAAGGCGTGTTTGTGCTCGCTGTCCAATTGCGAGAGAAACAGCTCGGCGACTGTCGCTTCGTAGATTTTCCACATCTTCTTGCGCAGTTTTCGCCCTTCGTCGGTGATGCTGACAAAGGCCGCACGGCCATCGCCCTCACAGCGCGAGCGCTGCACCAGGCCGTCTTTTTCCAGACGGTCCACCAGGCGCGTGAGGTTGTAGCGCTCGATGGCCAGCACATCGGCCAATTCATGCATGCGCCGCGTGCCTTCGGCGCCGCTTTCCAGGCCCCACAGGGCGTCGTACCAGGCATAGGCCGGCAATCCGGCCTGGGCCAGGCGGCGCTCGATTTCCCGAATCACCGTCCTGTGAGCCCTGACAAAACGGAACCAGACATCGGGCTCTTTTGAAGACATGCCACACCATCCGCGGGTTTGAAGAAGGGTTGCAATAGTAGCGCATGCCGGGATAAATTCGCTCATGCAGTTGCAATTGCAATTACTTTTTCCGGTGCCAGAGACCCTCCGATTCCACAAGAATCCACGCGCTGGAACCCGCCCAACACGGAGCCAGGTATGACCCAGAACAACACTGCAAGCCTCGATAACGATCCCCAGGAAACCCGCGAATGGCTCGACTCCCTGGAGTCGGTGCTGACGGTGGAAGGTCGCCCGCGGGCCCATTACCTGATCGACCAGTTGCTGGATTTCGACGTGGCACGCCACGGCGACTTCCATGGGCGGGTGACCACCCCCTATATCAACACCATCGCACCTGAGCGGCAGCAGCCCTATCCCGGCGACCTGGAGACCGAGCGCAAGCTCAACGCGATGATCCGCTGGAACGCCATGGCCATGGTGCTGCGCGCCGGCCAGCATTCAGGCGTCGGCGGCCACATCGCCACCTACGCGTCGGCGGCCGTGCTCTACGATGTCGGCTTCGACCATTTCTTCCGTGGCCGCAGCGACAGCTTCGACGGGGACATGGTGTACATCCAGGGCCACTCCTCCCCCGGCATCTACGGCCGCGCCTACCTCGAAGGCCGGATCAGCGCCACCCAGCTCGACAACTTCCGCCGTGAAGCCGATGGCCAGGGGATTTCCTCCTACCCGCACCCAAGGCTGATGCCGGACTTCTGGCAATTCCCCACCGTGTCCATGGGCCTGGGGCCAATTACCGAGGCCTACCAGGCGCGCTTCATGCGCTACCTGGAACTGCGCGGGCTCAAGCAGCACCAGGGGCGCAAGGTCTGGGCCTTCCTCGGCGACGGCGAGATGGACCAGCCCGAATCCCTGGCGGCGATTTCCCTGGCCGGGCGGGAGAAACTCGACAACCTGATCTTCGTCGTCAACTGCAACCTGCAGCGCCTCGACGGCCCGGTGCGGGGCAACGCCAAGGTGATTCAGGAGTTCGAAAGCCTGTACCGTGCCGCCGGCTGGAACGTGATCAAGGTGATCTGGGGCAGCGGCTGGGACGCGCTGCTGGAAAAGGACCGCAGCGGCCTGCTGCGCCAACGCATGATGGAATGCGTGGATGGCGACTATCAGAACTACAAGTCGCAAAACGGCGCCTATGTGCGCGAGCACTTCTTCGGTAAGTACCCGCAGCTGCTGGAGCTGGTGGCCGACCTCTCCGATGAGCAGATCTGGAAGCTTTCCCGGGGCGGCCACGACCCGCTCAAGGTCTACAACGCCTACGCCGCGGCGGTACGCCACAGCGGCCGGCCAACGGTGATCCTGGCGAAAACCGTCAAGGGCTTTGGCATGGGCGAAGCCGGCGAAGGCCAGAACATCAACCACCAGCTGAAGAAGATGGGCGCCGACGCGGTCAAGGCTTTCCGTGATCGCTTCGAATTGCCGGTCAGCGATGACCAGCTAGCCGACATGCCCTACCTCAAGCCCGCTCCGGACAGCGAGGAAGCCCGCTACTTCGCTGCCCGACGCAGCCGCTTGGGCGGTTGTGTGCCAGCTCGCTTCAACGACTGCGCGCCGCTGCAGATCCCGGCTCTGGAGACCTTCGCCACCCAGCTCAAGGACACCGGCGACCGGGCGATATCCACCACCATGGCCTTTGTGCGCATTCTCGGCACCCTGCTCAAGGACCCGGAGATCGGCAAGCGGGTGGTGCCCATCGTGCCCGATGAGTCACGCACCTTCGGCATGGAAAGCCTGTTCCGCCAGATCGGCATTCACTCGGCGGTGGGCCAGCTCTATACCCCGCAGGACGCCGGGCAACTGAGCTACTACAAGGAGAGCAAGGACGGCCAGATCATGCAGGAAGGCCTGAACGAATCCGGGGCAATGTCTTCCTGGATCGCCGCCAGCACCTCCTACAGCAATCACCAGTTCATGACCTTGCCCTTCTACATCTTCTATTCGATGTTCGGCTTCCAGCGGGTCGGCGACCTGGCCTGGGCCGCCGGCGATGCGCGGGCCCGGGGCTTCCTGCTGGGCGCCACTTCCGGACGCACCACCCTGATGGGCGAAGGCCTGCAACATGACGACGGCCACAGCCATATCCTCGCGTCGGTGATCCCCTGCTGCATCTCCTACGACCCGACCTTCGCCTATGAACTGGCGGTGATCATCCACGAAGGCATGCAACGCATGTATGTGCAGCAGGAGGACGTGTATTACTACATCACCCTGCTCAACGAAAACTACCCGCAGCCGGCCATGCCCGAAGGCGCTCGCGAGGGCATTCTCAAGGGCCTGTACTGCTTCAGCTCAAGCACCGCCAAGGACGCCAAGGCGCCACGGGTGCAACTGATGGGCAGCGGTTCGATCCTGCGCGAGGTGATCGCCGCCGGGCAGTTGCTGGAACAGGACTTCGGCGTGCACTGCGACATCTGGAGCGCCACCAGCCTCACCGAACTGCGCCGCCAGGGCCAGGCGGCGGAGCGTTGGAACCTGCTGCATCCGCAGCAGCCCCGGCGAGCGGCCTATGTCGAGCAATGCCTGCAAGGCCATCAGGGCCCGCTGGTGGTGGCCACCGACTACATGAAACTGTTCGCCGACCAGATCCGCCCCTTCGTCGAGGGCCGGCGCTTCGTCGCCCTGGGCACCGATGGCTTTGGCCAGTCCGACACCCGGGAAAACCTGCGGCAGTTGTTCGAAGTGGACCGGCATTTCATCGCCGTGGCGGCGTTGAAAGCCCTGGCCGATGACGGAAAAATCCCTTACAGCCAGGTCGGCGAAGCCTTGAGCCGCTATCGGATCGACACTGAAAAAGTCGACCCGTGCTCGGTGTAGGCGCCTTAGTGCCCGCTGCTCGGCAGGGCCGGAATCGGCTCGCTGGGCGGTGGCAGATGGCTGGCCGGTGGCGGGGTGATGGTTTCAGGCGCCGGTGCCGGCTCGCTGGCCGGGGCAGGGCTTGCCGGAACGATCGGAGCGGCCTCGGCGGGCGGCGCCAGCGGCTGGGATGCCGCAGGCTCGGGCTCGCTGGCAGGAGTGGCCACAGCGGCCGGTACTGGCGTCGGCGCTACTGCTGCCGGTTCGGCCACCGGGGCCTGGGGCTTGGCCTCGGGCTTGACCTCAGGCACCCCGAGGTCGGCCTTGGGCTTCTCTTCGATATGCGCGGCCTTCTTCACTTCCTGGGGCAGGAACAGCTCCACCAAAGCGAAATAACGGTCATAGAACTTGGCCGACGACACCGTTTCGCTGGCCACCTTGACCATCGAGTCGTCGGTGGAACCGATCGGCATCGAGACCGAGCCCAGCACCCCTACCCCGAGGCTTGCCGAGTTGTTCACCTTCTTCAGCGCATAACGGTCCTGCAGGGCGTTGGCGAACATCGTCGAACGCTGATCGCCGCTGCCATCCTGGGCGCAGACCACGTTGAAGCTGATTTCCAGGTGGGTCTCGCCGGTCTGCTGGAAGCTCTTGTGGCCGCTGACCAGTTTCGGATCGTTGCTGGTGATGATGTAGCCCTGACTGAGCAGCGCACGCCGCGCGGCTTCACAGGAGGCGGCATCGCTCACCGGGTAATTGCGCGAAAACGTGCCGGAATCATCGAAGCTTTCATGTTCGTAGATGGCGGTCTTGTGCGACGAACAGCCGGCCACCGCAGACAGCAGCAACACCCCGGCCGTGGCGCGCAGATGAAATGATTTAAACATCGAAAATCCTGAGGAAAACGCTCCGGCGCGTATTGTGCAACAGATCAAGGTCCCGCAGCGCGGGTAATTGGTGCCTTAGATTGCATACCCCTCTACTGACCACCGTTTGCCGGAAAAAGTCGCTCGCTCAAGTGCGCGATCAGCACCCGCAACTTGGCCGCCGCATGCCGGCTCGAGGGCCACAGCACCCAGAAGGCACCGTTGTGCTCCAGGTATTCGTCGAGCACGGTTTGCAACTCGCCACGGCGCACTGCGGCCTGGACCATGAAGTCCGGCAGGCAGGCGATCCCCAGTCCACTGCGCGCGGCATGCTCCACCGCCTCGATGGAACTGCTGGTCAGGCGGGTCGGCAGCACCGGCTCCGGCGCATCGGCCTGGGCCTTGAACGGCCAGGCCTCAAGCTTGCCGGTGTGGTGAAAGGTATGTCGCAGGCAGGCATGGCTACGCAGATCCTGCGGGGTGTGCGGCACACCGCGCTGCTGAAAATAATCGGGGCTGCCCACCAGCACCATGCGAAAACGCCCCAACTGCCGGGCCAGCAATCGCGAATCCTTGGGGTTGCCGGTGCGCACCACCAGATCAAACCCCTCCTCCACCACATCCACCATGCGATCGGAAAGGTCCACATCCAGCTCGATCTGCGGATAGCGCTGCATGAATTCCGCCAATACCGGCATCAACAGGCCATGGACCTGTGGCGCGCTGATACGCAGCTTGCCCACCGGCGCGCTGGCGGAATCGCACAGCTGGAACTCGGCGGACTCGACCTCGGCTGCGATCCTTCGGCAGCGCTCAAGGAAGCCGGCGCCTTCGGCAGTCAGGCTGATACTGCGGGTGGTGCGATGGAACAGTCGGGTTTCGAGGCGCTCTTCCAAGCGCGCGATACTCTTGCCCACCGCCGAGGAGGACACCCCCAGAAGACGCCCCGCTTCGGTGAAGCTGCGGGTTTCCGCGACCTGCATAAACACCGGGATGCTGCCCAGCCAGTCCATAGTGCGCTCCAAGATTAAGGACATCTGTGTCCGATAAGTTCGGAACCTTAGCCTATTTTTCCGCCATGCACAGCGCCCTACCCTAGGCCCCTCACTTCTGAGCCAACCCATCGGGGCCCTTCAATGAACAACTCCGTCAATGCCTGCGAACTGTCGCAAGCGCCTGCCGAACCCTGCGAGCGACTGCCTGTCGGCGGCCTGCTGGCCCTGGCGACTGCCGGGTTCATCACCCTGATGACCGAGACTTTACCCGCCGGCCTGCTGCCGCAGATGAGCCTCGACCTCGGCGTGTCGCCGGCACTGATCGGCCAACTGGTGACCTTCTACGCCCTGGGCTCGCTGCTGGCTGCCATTCCACTGATCCTCCTCACCCAAGGCTGGCGGCGCCGGCCTCTCCTGTTGATCGCCATTGGCGGCTTCGCCGTGGTCAACAGCGTGACCGCGCTCTCCACCGAATACAGCCTGATCCTGGTGGCCCGTTTTTTTGCCGGGGTCTTCGCCGGGCTGCTCTGGGCCCTGCTGGCCGGTTATGCCAGCCGCATGGTGGCGCCGCACTTGCAGGGCCGGGCGATTACCCTGGCCATGCTCGGCGCGCCACTGGCCCTGTCGATCGGCATGCCTGCCGGGACCTGGCTGGGCAGCCTGCTGGGCTGGCGCATGAGCTTCGCGGTGATGACCCTGCTGACCCTGGGCCTGATCGGCTGGGTGCTGCTACAGGTGCCTGACTTCCCCGGGCTGCGGGCGCAGAAGCGCCTGTCGCTGGGCCGGGTCCTGGCCCTGCCGGGGATCAGGTCGGTGCTGCTCGTGACCTTCGCCTATGTGCTGGGGCACAACATTCTCTACACCTACATCGCGCCCTTTCTGGAGCCGGCCGGGCTTGGCGGGGAGATCGAGCGGGTGCTGCTGGTATTCGGCCTCGCCGCGCTCTTGAGCATCTGGCTGGTGGGCCTGTTGATCGACCGCTGGCTGCGTGAGTTGGTGCTGGCCAGCTGCCTGCTGTTTATCGCCTCGACCCTGCTGCTGGGGCTGCTCGGCGACAGGCCAGTGGCGATCTATGGGGCGGTCGCTATCTGGGGGCTGTCCTTCGGCGGCATGGCCACCTTGCTGCAGACCGCCCTGGCCAAGGCTGCCGGCGAGCACGCCGACACCGCGCAGTCGATGCTGGTGACCCTGTGGAACCTGGCGATCGCCGGCGGCGGTCTGGGCGGCGCCCTGCTGCTGCAAGGGCCAGGGGTGGCGACCTTTCCCTGGGTGATTGGCGCCCTGTTGCTGGTGACCCTGCTGGTGGCGCTGAACGCCCGGCGCCAAGGCTTTCCGGCACGAGGCTGAAACCCGGCCCCCGGCCCAGGCGGCCACGGGCCCTACCCCGCCAGGTCTCTAGCCCTCTGCCGAAGAACCTGCGGGCAAGGCCCCGTTAACCTTTGAGGGCACACTGGAGTGGGCCTTGCGGCTGCGTACCAGCGGCCAGAACAGCTCTTCCTTCCAGTTCACTGGCGCCAAGTGCTCGATGCCGTAGGTAGCGGGCCGGCGCCGGGTGATCTTGGCCGTACCAAACAGCACATCCCAGAGGAACAGCAGATTGCCGAAGTTGCCCTTGTAATGGGTCACGCCATCCTCCGCGCTCAGGCCGTGGTGCGCCGAATGGGTGGACGGGGTAGAAAAGACCCGCTCCAGCAACCACATCAGCGGCCGCAGAAAACCGATGCGATACAGCCTGTCATCCCAGGCCACGCTGCTGTGGGCGGCGAAGATCACCGTCATATTGAGGATCAGATAGCCATAGTAGACCGGCGCCAACCCCAGGTAGATCAGCACCCCGGAAAACCAGATGCCGGGCATCAGCAGGTAATAGAAGCTGTTGTTGCGGTAGACGATGCGAATGCTCATGTAAGGCGCTGAATGGTGAGCGCGGTGCAACGCATACAACGCCGGAACCCGATGGGTCAGACGGTGCCACCAGTACTGGGTCATGTCATCGAAGACCAGAAACAGCAGCAGGCCCAGCACCCAGGGTATATCCGCCAGTGCGCCCTTGGCCTGAGGCAATCCCAGGTCCATCAGCGCGCCGCTGGTCCACATCACCAGGGGAAAGGTTACACCTAGCAACAGGCTTGAGCCCACTGCCTCGATCAACACATCGCGGCGCTGGCCGCGAGGTTGGCGAAAGGCCGAGCAGGCGATTTCCAGGAGGATGAAAAACACAAAGATCGCCGAAACGATCAACAGCGGGTTGTTGGTCAGCAAGTCGTGGTTCATGGCATTCTCGCTCTTATCCTTATGGGCAACGCCCGACCATTAGAGATCAGCAAGGCAGCCCTCTCTATGCGCGAAATGGACAGAATCCAGCGAGATCCGGCCAACCGCGTGGCCCCGCGCTTCCATCGCGGGCGCCTGGGTGAAGTCCTGCAACGCTTTCTCGATGACCAGAACGCCACCCCCCGGCAGGATTACGACCTGCTGCACCTGGAGCAACTGTGGCGCGCCGCGGCAGCAGTGGAGCCGGCCATTGGCCTCAAGTTGTTCGAACGCTTCACGCCCCAGGACTGGCACGTGATCGCCCACGCCAGCCTCTATTGCGCGGATGTAGCCGCGTCCATGGCGTTCTGGGTGCGCTATGCGCCCTTGGGCTCGGATACTGACCGCGTGCAGTGGGTGGCGGATGCCAGGGGGGCGGGTGTCGAGGTGCATATCGACACGTCGGTGGAACTCGGTCGCTACCTGATCGAGCACTATGGCGTCATGTCCATCAGCCAGTTGCGCCGTGGCACCGGCGTTGCTGTGCGGCCGGTCCTAGCCTGCTTCAGCCACCCGCGCCCGGCCTATCACGCGCACTACCCTCATTGGTTCGGCGAGCGGATCGAGTTCGATTGCCCGGCCAACCGTTTCTACTTCGACCCGCACAGCCTGCAACTGCCGTTGCAAACCCGTCACGCCGGCATGCTGGAACTGCTGAGCGAGGAGCTGGATCGGCGGGTGGCCCTGCACCGACGCCTGAGCGGTTGGGCTGGCAAAGTGGCTGCGGCCTGTCGCCAGGCCCTGGCAGGCGGCCAATCACCGACCCTGGAAAGCCTGTGCGCGCGCCTGCACCAAACCCCGCGCACCCTGCGCCGGCGCCTGGAGGAACAGGGGCTGAGCTTTCGCGAGTTACTGGACCAGACCCGCGCCGAAGTGGAAATGCACCTGGAATTGCAAGGCGAGTCCCGGGCGCAGATTGCCCTGCAGTTGGGTTACAACGATCAAGCCGCCTACCTGCATGCGCGCAAGCGCTGGAAAAGCACGGCCAGCTGAGGTTTATTCGAGCCGAAAAAAAGACCCCGGCCTTGCGGACGGGGTCTTTTCAACACTGCGGATCAAGCATCAGTAACGCTTGATCTCCGCCTGGTTTTCCAGCTGCTTGCGGTAGGCGGCAAAGTCTTGCTGCCCTACACGCGAGGCCAGGAAGCGACGGTACTGGGCCTTCTCTTCCTCGGTCGGCGCAGCGGCCTCATTGACGCCATTGAGCTGCAGCACCAACAGATTGCCGTCAGGCAGGGTCACGCTGGTGAAGGTCGGCTTGTCCTTGGACTCAGGCTTGGTCATGCGGAACAGCGCCTGCAGGACCGTCGGATCGATACCGTCCTGGCCACGGGTCACGGCTTGCGAGACTTTCCAGTTCTGGCCATCCACCGGCTTGTTCAGTGGAGTCTTGCCGTCACGCAGGCTGGCGATCAGCTCTTCAGCCTTGGTCTTGGCCGCAGCACTGGCGTGCTCCTTGGCCAATTGCGTGCGAATGCTGCTGGCCACGCTTTCCAGTGGCAGCTGCTCGGGCTTGCGATGCTCTTTGGCACGCAGCACCACCACCGTTTCCGGATCCAGTTCGATGGCAGTGCTGTTGGCACCCTCATCGAGGACTTCGGTGCTGAACGCTGCCTGCACCACCGCACGATTGGCCGCGATGCCGTCTCCCCCTTCACGGCCGAACGGCGCGGAAGTGTGGACGGTCAGCTTCAGGTCCTGTGCCGGCTGTGCCAGGTCGGACGCTTCGAACGACGAGTCTTCCAGTTGCTTGGTCGCCTCGACGAAACGCTGCTCGACCTGCTGGGTTTTCAGATCACGGGTCAACTTGTCCTTGAGGCTGGCGAAGCTCGGGACTTCCGGTGCTTCAACGCCCAGCAGCTTGATCAGGTGGAAACCGAAATCGGTACGTACCGGTGCCGAGACCTGGTCCTTGTTCAAGGCATACAGGGCTTTCTCGAAGGCCGGGTCGTAAACGCCAGGACCGGCATAACCCAGGTCACCACCGTTGTTGGCCGAACCCGGATCCTGGGAGAACTCCTTGGCCAGCGCCTCGAAGCTTTCGCCTTTGGCCAGACGCGCCTGGATCTCTTCGATCTTGGCCTTGGCCTGGGCCTCGTTCACCTTGCCGTTGACTTCGATCAGGATGTGCGCAGCACGACGTTGCTCGGACAGATTGGCGATCTCTTTCTGATACAACGCTTGCAGGTCTTCGTCCTTGACGCTGACCTGGTCAAAGAAAGCCGCTTTCTTCAACTCGATGTAGTCGATCACCACCTGATCCGGAGTCATGAACTCCTTGGCGTGCTTGTCGTAGTAGGCCTTGACCTCTTCATCGGTCAGCTTGATCGCTGCCGGATCGGCCTTGATGGTCAGGGAGGCGAAATCACGGGTCTGCTTTTCCAGACGAGCGAAGGCCAGCACCTGAGCGTCGGTGACAAAACCGCTGCCAGCCAGACCGGCACGAACCTGACCGATCAGCATTTCCTGCGCCAGCATCTGGCGGAACTGCAGACGGGTGTAACCCAACTGCCGGATCACCTGGTCGAAACGTTCGGGGCTGAACTTGCCGTCAACCTGGAATTCCGGCGTCTGCAGGATCACCTGGTCCAGTGCGCCCTCGGAGAACGCGAACTTGGAATCCTCGGCGCCTTGCAGCAGCAGCTTGCGGTCGATCAGCCCTTTGAGAGCGGCTTCGCGCAGCATCTTCTCATCCAGCAGGGAGGCATCGAAGTCTTTGCCCAACTGTTGCATCAGCTGACGGCGCTGCATGTCGACGGCTTGGCTCAACTCGTTCTGAGTGATTTCCTCGCCGTTGACCTTGGCCGCGTCCTGGTTATGGGTAGTGGCCTTGAAAATGGCATCGAAACCGGTCAACGCCAGCAGCGCGACGATGACCCCGATGATGGTTTTGGCAATCCAGCCTTGTGAATTGTCCCTGATATTCTGCAGCATGCGTCCCCCAGAAACGGCTGTACTTCAATTCAAGCAGCCGTGGAGCGTGGGTAGAGTCCGGATAGAAGAAAGGCGCATCCGAGGATGCGCCTTCTCGTAACTGGCGGAGCGGACGAGAGCTGAACCTGCGACCCTCGGTATAAGCCGGTGATACACCGGCCTACTGGCGCCCCGCTGCCAGATCAGGCATGACCCCGACCCGGATGGGCAAAGACCCTGAAGAAACTTAGTTAACGGCTTCTTTCAGTGCTTTACCGGCTTTGAAACCTGGCTTTTTAGCAGCAGCGATTTCCAGAGTCTTACCGGTCTGTGGGTTGCGACCGATACGAGCTGGACGATCAGTTACGGAGAAAGTACCGAAACCAACCAGCACAACAGAGTCACCGGCCTTCAGAGCGCCAGTAACGGATTCGATTACTGCGTCCAGCGCACGGCCAGCAGCAGCTTTCGGGAGATCAGCAGATGCAGCGATAGCATCAATCAGTTCCGACTTGTTCACTCTAAGTCCCCTTATATATCTATGAGTATGATTCTAAGTTTTTTGGTGAAAGCAAAAACGAGTGCTGAATGGCCTACAGACTCTTAAGAGCCGCTTTATAACAAGGGCTCTAAAAAGCTGTCAAGGAAGCCCCCCAGGCTAATGCGTATTAATGCGTGCTAATTCTTTCCTTAGAGTCAGACTCGCGTTTTTCGTCCTTTGCAACTATCTCGGGAGCCACATCCGGCAAGGGCTCCGGCGCGTATTGCAGCGCAATTTGCAGGACTTCGTCAATCCATTTAACGGGTTTAATCTGCAGATCCTGCTTGATATTGTCAGGAATTTCTTTCAAATCGCGAACATTCTCTTCCGGAATGATCACCGTCTTGATGCCACCCCGGTGAGCGGCGAGCAATTTCTCTTTCAACCCGCCAATGGCCAGCACCTGGCCCCGCAGAGTGATCTCGCCAGTCATCGCCACATCAGCCCGCACCGGAATGCCGGTCAAGGCCGAAACCAGCGCCGTGCACATGCCTACGCCTGCGCTAGGGCCGTCCTTGGGGGTCGCCCCTTCAGGCATGTGGATATGGGTATCGCGCTTCTCATGGAAGTCCAGGGGAATGCCCAGGCTCTTCGCCCGGCTGCGCACCACGGTCAAGGCGGCAGTGATCGACTCGACCATCACATCACCCAGCGAACCGGTCTTGATCAACTGGCCCTTGCCAGGGACCACAGCCGCTTCGATGGTCAGCAACTCGCCACCGACCTGGGTCCAGGCCAGGCCTGTAACCTGACCGATCTGATCCTGCTGCTCGGCCAGGCCGTAGCGGAATTTACGCACGCCGAGGAAGTGCTCCAGCAAGTCGGGGGTGACCTTGACCGAGAAGCGTTTTTCCATCGCGTGCTCTTTCACCGCCTTGCGGCAAACCTTGGCAATCTGGCGCTCCAGGCCCCGCACACCGGCTTCCCGGGTGTAATAGCGGATGATGTCGCGGATCGCGTCCGGGTCGAATTCCAGCTCGCCTTTCTTCAGGCCGTTGGCCTGGATCTGCTTGGGCGACAGGTACTTGACCGCGATGTTGATCTTCTCGTCCTCGGTGTAGCCGGGCAGACGAATCACCTCCATCCGGTCCAGCAAGGCTGGCGGAATGTTCATCGAGTTGGAGGTGCAGAGGAACATCACATCGGACAGGTCGTAATCGACCTCCAGGTAGTGATCGTTGAAATTGTGGTTCTGCTCTGGGTCGAGAACCTCAAGCAATGCCGAGGCCGGATCACCACGCATATCGCTGCCCATCTTGTCGATTTCATCGAGCAGGAACAGCGGGTTGCGCACGCCAACCTTTGTCATTTTTTGAATCAATCTTCCCGGCATCGAACCGATGTAGGTCCGACGATGGCCGCGGATTTCCGCCTCATCACGCACGCCACCGAGGGCCATGCGGACAAATTTACGGTTGGTCGCGTTGGCGATCGACTCGGCCAGGGATGTTTTACCCACCCCGGGAGGACCGACCAGGCACAACACCGGGCCGCGAATCTTCTTCACCCGCTTCTGCACGGCGAGGTATTCAAGAATCCGCTCTTTGACTTCTTCCAGACCGTAGTGGTCGGCATCAAGGATGTCTTCGGCACGCGCGAGATCAAGGCGTACCTTGCTCTGGGCCTTCCACGGCACCTGGACCAGCCAGTCGATGTAGGAACGCACCACGGTGGCCTCGGCCGACATTGGCGACATCTGCTTGAGCTTGTTCAGCTCGGCCTGGGCCTTGGTCATTGCATCTTTTGGCAAGCCGGCGGCATCGATACGCTTTTTCAGCTCTTCGATTTCGTTGTGACCTTCGTCACCGTCACCCAATTCTTTTTGAATGGCCTTCATCTGCTCATTCAAGTAGTACTCGCGCTGGCTGCGTTCCATTTGCTTCTTAACGCGGCCACGAATGCGCTTTTCCACTTGCAGCAGATCGATCTCGGCGTCCAGCAATGCCAGGACATGCTCGACCCGCGCCGTCAGATCGATGATCTCGAGGATTTCCTGCTTCTGCTCGATTTTCAGCGCCATGTGCGCGGCCATGGTATCGACCAAGCGGCTTGGCTCATCGATGCTGTTGAGGGAGGACAACACCTCGGCGGGGACTTTCTTACCCAGTTGCACATACTGCTCGAACTGGGACAACAGACTGCGAACGAACACTTCCGACTCGCGATCAGGAGCATCCACTTCGTCAATCAGGGAAACTTCGGCACGGCAGTGCCCATCAACTTCACTGAAACGCTCTACAGCGCCACGCTGCTCGCCTTCAACCAGCACTTTGACCGTGCCATCAGGCAGTTTGAGCAACTGCAGGACAGTGGCAATGGTACCTACGCGATACAGTGCATCTTCACCGGGATCGTCATCAGCAGGGTTTCTCTGTGCCAGCAAGAGAATCTGCTTGTAGCCCGTCATCGCTGCCTCGAGGGCTTCGATCGATTTCTCGCGCCCCACGAACAGCGGGATAACCATGTGCGGATAAACCACAACATCACGCAATGGCAGGAGAGGCAATTCGATGGTTGTCTTCATGATTTCGCCTCTACGGCGGCCGTACGGCCGTAAACAGATGGAAGTAAGCTTGAAACCAAGATGGGGGCTGCCTGCAAAAAAAACAAGCTCAAAGACAGCACTTTAAAGCGCTAAAAACAAAGGGGCCCGAAGGCCCCTTCTTTCAATCCAACAGCGTGACGCTTAGGCGTCTGGCGCTGCCTTGGCCGTCGGCTCACTGTTCTCATAGATGTACAGTGGCTGAGACTTGCCTTCAATGACGCTTTCGTCGATCACTACTTTACTCACCTCGGACTGCGAGGGGATTTCATACATAGTGTCGAGCAGAACGCCCTCGAGAATCGAACGCAGGCCGCGAGCGCCGGTCTTGCGTTCCAGTGCCCGCTTGGCCACCGACTTCAATGCGTCGGTCCGGAACTCCAGATCGACACCTTCCATCTCGAACAACTTGGCGTACTGCTTGGTCAAGGCGTTCTTCGGTTCAGTAAGAATCTGAATCAGAGCGGCTTCATCCAACTCATCCAGGGTTGCAAGAACCGGCAGACGACCGACGAATTCCGGGATCAGACCGAACTTGACCAGATCGTCAGGCTCGACTTCACGCAGGGACTCACCGACTTTCTTGCCCTCTTCCTTGCTGCGCACCTCGGCATTGAAACCAATGCCGCCACGGGTGGAACGGTTTTGAATAACCTTTTCCAGACCGGAGAACGCACCACCGCAGATGAACAGAATGTTGCGAGTATCGACTTGCAGGAATTCCTGCTGCGGATGCTTACGACCACCTTGAGGTGGAACCGAAGCGACCGTGCCTTCAATCAACTTCAACAGGGCCTGCTGGACGCCTTCACCGGAAACATCCCGGGTAATCGAAGGGTTGTCAGACTTGCGGGAAATCTTGTCGATCTCATCGATGTAGACAATGCCCATCTGGGCTTTTTCCACGTCGTAGTCGCACTTCTGCAGCAACTTCTGAATGATGTTCTCGACATCCTCACCCACATAACCGGCTTCGGTCAGGGTGGTGGCGTCGGCGATAGTGAAGGGGACATTCAACAGACGAGCCAGGGTTTCCGCCAGCAGCGTCTTACCCGAACCTGTAGGGCCGATCAGCAAGATATTGCTCTTGCCAAGCTCGACTTCGTCATTCTTCTTGTCACGCTGGTTGAGGCGCTTGTAGTGGTTGTACACCGCTACGGCCAGAACCTTTTTCGCGCGCTCCTGACCAATCACATACTGATCAAGGATGCCGCTGATTTCTTTGGGCGAAGGCAATTTATGCGCGCTGCTTTCGGCCTGGGCTTCCTGCACCTCCTCACGGATGATGTCATTGCACAGGTCGACGCACTCGTCGCAGATAAAGACCGAGGGGCCGGCAATCAATTTGCGTACTTCATGCTGGCTTTTGCCACAGAAGGAGCAATAAAGCAGTTTGCCGTTGTCCTCGCCGTTGCGGGTGTCAGTCATTCGATCGATCCAAATCCGATAGGCTTGCAACACAAGATGAAGGCTATTGCGGGCTTTTTCAAGTCCGCAGGCAGCCAGTTAAACCAGCCACCTACATTTGAGTTGCTTAGGCAGGCATTTGACGCTTGTTGATCACGGAGTCGATCAGACCGTACTCCGCGGCGCGTTCGGCGCTCATGAAGTTGTCACGCTCGGTATCACGCTCAATGGTTTCAAGGCTCTGGCCAGTGTGGTGAGCCAACAGCGAGTTCAAGCGCGAACGAATGTGCAGGATTTCCTTGGCATGAATATCGATATCCGACGCCTGGCCTTGGAAACCGCCGAGCGGTTGGTGAATCATCATCCGCGAGTTAGGCAGGCAATGACGCTTGCCTGCAGCGCCACCGGCGAGCAGGAATGCGCCCATGCTGCAGGCCTGGCCGATGCAGATAGTCGAAACATCAGGCTTGATGAACTGCATGGTGTCGTAGATCGACATGCCTGCAGTCACCGAACCACCTGGCGAGTTGATGTAGAGATGGATGTCCTTGTCCGGATTCTCCGCTTCAAGGAAGAGCAGTTGCGCGGCTACCAGGTTGGCCATGTAGTCCTCTACCGGGCCAATCAGGAAGATCACCCGCTCCTTCAAAAGGCGCGAGTAGATGTCATAGGCGCGTTCGCCACGGGCGGACTGCTCGATAACCATCGGGACCAGGCCGCCTGCGGCCTGGATGTCAGAGCTCTGCTGATAATAAGAATTGCGGGACATGTCCTGCAGTCACTCCCAAATAGTCATGTCTTGAATACGCATAAGCCAGCGCGAAGGCTGGCTTATGGTGTGTGCTTCGAACGAGAAGAAAATCAGTCGGCTTGAGGTGCTTCTACCGGCTTGACCGCTTCTTCGTAAGAGACCGATTTGTCGGTCACGCTAGCTTTCTGCAGAACAGTATCCACAACTTGCTCTTCCAGCACAACAGAACGGACTTCGCTCAATTGCTGCTCGTTCTTGTAGTACCAGGACACGACCTGCTCAGGTTCCTGATAAGCCGAGGCCATTTCCTGGATCAGCTCGCGAACACGCGCTTCGTCTGGCTTGAGGTCGAATTGCTTGACCACTTCAGCAACGATCAGACCCAGCACTACACGGCGCTTGGCTTGCTCTTCGAACAGCTCGGCCGGCAATTGATCTGGCTTGATATTGCCACCAAACTGCTGAACAGCTTGAACGCGCAGGCGGTTGACTTCGTTTTCCAGCAGCGCCTTAGGCACTTCGATCGGGTTGGAGGCCAGCAGACCGTCCATTACCTGATTCTTGACTTTGGACTTGATGGCCTGGCGCAGTTCGCGCTCCATGTTCTTGCGAACTTCGGCACGGAAACCTTCCAGACCAGCTTCCTTGATACCGAATTGAGCGAAGAACTCTTCGGTCAGCTCTGGCAGCTTAGGCTCGGAAACGCTGTTGACAGTAACGGTGAACTCGGCAGCCTTGTTGGCCAGATCCAGGTTCTGGTAGTTCTCTGGGAAAGTCAGGTTCAGAACACGCTCTTCACCTGCTTTAGCACCTACCAGGCCTTCTTCGAAGCCAGGGATCATGCGACCGGAGCCCAGCACCAACTGAGTACCCTTGGCCGAACCACCGGCAAAGACTTCACCGTCAACCTTGCCCACGAAATCGATGTTCAGCTGATCATCATTCTGCGCAGCGCGATCAGTCACTTCGAAGCGAACGTTCTGCTTGCGCAGGATTTCCAGCATGTTGTCCAGATCGGCATCAGCCACTTCGGCGCTCAGGCGCTCGACAGCGATGTTTTCGAAGCCGGCAACGGTGAACTCTGGGAAAACTTCGAAAGTTGCGACGTATTCCAGATCCTTGCCCTTCTCCAGCACTTTAGGCTCGACCGAAGGAGCGCCAGCCGGGTTCAGCTTCTGCTCGACCACAGCTTCATAGAAGGAAGCCTGGATCACATCACCCACTGCTTCTTGACGTGCATCAGCCTCATAACGCTGACGGATCACGCTCATTGGAACCTTGCCCGGACGGAAGCCGGCAATCTTGGCCTTTTGGGCAGTCTGCTGCAGACGCTTGTTGACCTGGCTCTCGATGCGCTCAGCCGGCACGGTGATGCTCATGCGGCGCTCAAGAGCAGAAGTATTTTCAACAGAAACTTGCATGGATATTCCTCGTTGCACAGACGTTAGCCGGCCGTTTTCCGACCCCAGAATCAAGGGCATGCATTCTAGTGGGTCAAACTCAAGAAGTCACCCTACTGGAAACGAGTAAAAAACAGCCGGCCATGTGAAGGCGGGGACAAAGGATTGAGCCTCGCCATGAGAGCAAATACTACGAATCAAACCAGGGCCTCTACACCAACCCTTCTATATATAGAAGGAGCAGGACAGCACCCCCTGACAACCACCAGCCAATGACTACATCCCGACACCCGGCGACCAAAGGACAAATAATTTGCCACTCGGCCAACCCGCTAGATGCTGTCACACCGAAAGCATCGGGCCCGGAAACGAAAACGGCGCAGCCCTTTTCAGGTGCTGCGCCGTATTCTGCTATTAACTAGCTACTTTATTGGTGCGGACGAAGAGACTCGAACTCTTACACCTTGCGGCGCTGGAACCTAAATCCAGTGTGTCTACCAATTCCACCACGTCCGCTTGACAAGCTTTTAAAGCAAAGGCGCCAGACTATTAATCTGGCGCCTTCTTCGAATATGGGGTGGACGATGGGGATCGAACCCACGACAACAGGAGTCACAATCCTGTGCTCTACCAACTGAGCTACGCCCACCATATTGCGTTGTTGCGTTACTTGTGCCAAAGCTGCCTAATGGCGCACCCGGCAGGACTCGAACCTGCGACCATCCGCTTAGAAGGCGGATGCTCTATCCAGCTGAGCTACGGGCGCCTTATTAATCTGTATTCTTTAACGATTACAAACTAAGTGCTTTCAGTCGTTACGAGTTAACCATCAACTCTGCCCGACCTTCTTAACCAGTGCTAGGCTGTGCCCGACAAGTGCGACGAATGTTATAGACGGTCGGTTAGGTCGTCAACTCTTTTTTGAAAAAAATTCATTTAATTAAAGGAGTTAGGGGAATTCACAGACCAAGCGCCTTTGCCCTCACGTTTCGACATGCGAGAATGCGTTCTCTTTTTCTCACCCTCTCGATGGTTAATCACGCGTCATGACTGCACAACTAATCGACGGCAAAGCGATCGCCGCTAGCCTGCGCCAGCAGATCGCCAAACGTGTCGCCGAGCGTCGCCAGCAAGGTCTCCGTACTCCGGGCCTCGCGGTGATTCTGGTCGGCAGCGACCCGGCCTCTCAAGTTTATGTCTCGCACAAGCGTAAAGACTGCGAAGAGGTCGGCTTTCTTTCACAAGCCTACGACTTGCCCGCCGACACCACCCAAGAAGCCCTGGCGGGCTTGATCGACCGCCTCAACGATGACCCGAACATCGATGGCGTCCTGCTGCAACTGCCACTGCCCCAGCATCTGGATGCCTCTCTATTGCTGGAACGCATTCGTCCGGATAAAGACGTGGATGGTTTCCATCCTTATAACGTCGGCCGCCTGGCCCAGCGCATCCCTCTGCTGCGCCCTTGCACCCCCAAAGGGATCATGGCCCTGCTGGAAAGCACCGGTGCGGATCTGTACGGCATGGATGCGGTGATCGTCGGCGCTTCCAATATCGTCGGCCGCCCGATGGCCATGGAGCTGCTGTTGGCCGGCTGCACCGTGACCGTGACCCACCGCTTCACCAAGGACCTGGCCGGCCACGTCGGCCGCGCCGACCTGGTAGTGGTTGCCGCCGGCAAGCCAGGCCTGGTCAAAGGCGAGTGGATCAAGGAAGGGGCAATCGTCATCGACGTTGGCATCAATCGCCAGGATGACGGCAAACTGGTAGGCGATGTGGTGTATGAAACCGCCCTGCCCCGTGCCGGCTGGATCACACCCGTGCCTGGCGGCGTAGGCCCCATGACCCGCGCCTGCCTGCTGGAGAACACGCTGTACGCCGCTGAATCGCTGCACAACTGAGTGTTCCGCAGTGCGCCCGAAAGCCCGCCATTGGCGGGCTTTTTTTATTCCACAATGACTGACCCTTTCCCTTCTCGTTATCGCCCCTGATTCTTAGCCTTCGGCACCGCCACCGGACTATCCTGCCAGCGCCCTACCGTTCAGGAAAAATCGGTGTTTTTTCTTTGTTTTTAAGGGTTTTCGGCTGACAGCGGAAGAACAATCGACAGTTCTTCAGCCATACTCATAAGATGTTTTCTGCGGTTTCCAGCGGGCCGCAGCGGAATAAACCCCAGCGTTTACTGGGGTTCTACCCACCACCGCTACGCACCAAGCACCCACGCCCCACCCCCAGTGGTACAAAAATTGGTACAACCAGTTTTCCCGCCTACGGCGTTCTGCCGACCGCACACCGCACCCCAACACCTACAGTTCGTCGGCGCAAATCGCGCCTCGTTCAAGCCTCGATTACTGTATGTACATACAGCATTGGATTCGAGGTAGTACCGTGCACACCGAAGACACCTACGCAGCCGACGACTGGCTGGGCATCCCCACGCCCCTGGAAACTGCCCGGCAGCATGCCTTGCTGCTGGAAAATGAAGTGGCAGAGCTGAACCTGCAACTGCGCGCTGCCCGAGAGAACATCTACAAGCTTGTCCGCCTCCATGCAGCTGCTGTGCACGACAGGGACGAAGCCGTGGTGAGAGTTCGCAGCAAGGCAGCCGAAGCTACACAGCACCGTCACCGTAATAGAGTTATCGAGCTTGAGGCATCGTGCGAGTTCCTGCGGCGCACAAACGAGGATCTGCGAAGGCAGATCCCTGTTGGCGCCTGGCGCCGGTAATTACTCGCAAGCATCTACTGCGGCAGCCAACACTCGCTCATATCCGATCCACTGATCGCGCTCCGCCAGCATCGCCCGCACCTTCAGCTCCAAGCTATCGGCTTTCTTCAGGCTGCCCGTGGCCCAGGCGGGCCCTGTTATGGCTACAAATAATTGAGCGCTGGCCGAGCCTGGGATAGATTCACTCTTTGAATATGCCCGGTGCCATAACTTGTAGGAGCGATTCATGCCGCTCACCAATCCGAACCAGGAACTGCGCCACGATCTAGAAGAGGCTGCCAAACTGCTTAAGCGGTCAGGCGTCGATCTGTTCGAAGTTGCAAAACGACTTCTCGCTGCCGGAGATGAAATCAATGCGGACGAGTTGATGATGATCGCACTGAGCTACCAAAAGATTGAGGATAGGCTGGCGGGGTATGCGGAAGAGGTGAAAGCGGGCCAGATAAATCGACACAACCCCGAATAGGCGCGTGGTTTGGCGCGGCGGGATGCTTTAGGAGCCTATATGCCCCTCACTAAACCCAACCAGCAGCTGCGCCGCAACCTGAAAGAGGCTGCTGCCACCCTCAAGTGGGCAGGCGTAGATCTGTTCGGAGTGGCAAAGCGAATGCTGGCCGCCGGCGACGAGCAAGGAGCCAACGAACTGATGAAGATCGCCCTCTCCTTCCAGGAGACCGAGGACAAGCTGGCGGGGTATGCGGGTGAGGTGAAGGCGGGATGGGTTGTGCGGCAAACGTGACCCGGCAAGGTAAAATGGAAAGGTTGAACCAAACGCCAAACAGGAGGCGGGCGCGCCTAGGAATATTTTTTGGAATAATTTGACTATATTTTTGTAGTTACTCTATGATTCTCTCAAGCCTCTGAGAGAATCACTGCATGACCGCCCATTTATCCGACTCCGAAATCAGCAATCTCCTCAAACCCTACGAACAGGTCATCGCAGAAGCCGTACTAAAAGGCTGGAAGCAATGGCTGGAGGTGCCAAATCGAGCTCAGTTCTATAACAGAACTCGGGCAAACGTCGTTTGGGACTATACTGTTGGCGCTCTGGAAGAGGCGCTTGACCCGCTCCCGGGCGTCCACGTTAATAGAGCGGGAAACACTTGTATTTTCATGATTGGCCAGCAATTGGCCTTTCGCTTCAAAAAAGGCGACGAAAAGGGGTTTAGCAGCAATTACCCTACGCCTATGGCTCTTGCATTTCATGACCCCGAACAGCAGGTCCTAGGAATTCCAGAGGCAGTAAAGACCGAGATTATTTATATCCTCAACAAGCTTGAAACCGAGATTTTTCAAGTCCGCATGGTTCGCAGGGATGGGGAGTCGGTAGCTTGGTCTCACCCAATTTATGAGCGACCAGTTGCGCCCGTCAAAGCTATACCTGCTGGACTCCCCGCGGCACCATCGAAGGATTCGCAGGATACCCAGCCCGCGAAAAGGCGCCGAGCAACGGTCAAGACAGAGCTGGCACCAGCTAAACCTACTGAAATCAAAGTACCCCGGCCATCGTCATGAGCAACACATTCAACCCCGAGATGCTTCAGCTAGCCAGGCAATTTCGAGGCTTCAGCCAAAGCGCTCTATCCAAATCCATGAATATCACACAAGGCTACCTATCAAAGATTGAAAATGGATTAATGGAACCTGCCGAGGAAATGGTTGAAGCTTTTTGCAAGGGCCTTTCCTTTCCTAGGGAGTATTTTTTTAATCAGGATCGGGTCTACGGGCTGCCGGTTAGCGTTCATGCTTATCGCAAGAAGGCCACTGTCCCGCAGAAGACGCTTGACGCCATCCAGGCCGAAATGAATCTGCGGATCATGCACTACCGAAAGCTTCTTAAATCCGTCGACCTCGCAAAGGATTATGAGCTCCCTTATCTAGACATCGACCAATACGGTGATGCCGATGAAATCGCATTCTTGGTCAGAAGATCGTGGATGATCCCTGATGGACCGATCAAAAATCTCGCCGATTTCGTGGAGCGCGCCGGCGTTTTGATATTTGTTTGCGATTTTCCTGCTGGAAAGATTGACGGCGTAACCCTTGCCATCCGTGGGATGCCGCCTTGTATTTTTCTGAGCAAAAATCAATCTGCAGATAGAATGAGATTTTCACTTGCTCATGAGCTCGGCCATTTAGTGATGCATCGCCAACCCAGTCCGACGATGGAGGACGAGGCGAACAAATTTGCAGCCGCACTGCTGATGCCAGAAAAAGATATTTTCTACCAGTTGAAGAACGTCAGCATCCAGTCGCTGGCCGCGCTGAAGCCTGTATGGAAAGTATCTATGGGCGCCTTGCTCTATAGGGCAGCCACGATCGGTGCAATTACAAAGTCCCAGAGTGATTATATGTGGAGGCAAATCGGCAGTCTCGGCTATCGATTGAGGGAGCCCGCTGAACTGGACTTTCCGCATGAGAAAGCTCATCTGACCTCAGAGATTCTGGAGCTGCACATGGAAGATCTGGGGTATTCGCTTGAAGATCTAATGAGCATCCTTGGATTGGCGCCTGAAGACTTTGGTAATTTGTATAATTTCAAGCAAAAACCACGCCTTAGCATCGTGAAATAATCAGAGCCAGCCCGGCCCTGCGCCGGGCTTCTTGTACTGCCCTTCTCGATCCGAGCGTGCTACTGAACATCGCTTCTTTGCCTGGCCGATTTGCTTAGGCGCAAGATCGTTCTACAATTTTCATGCCGGGCTACTACTCTACTCCCCTCCCGGCTTTAGCCCGCTTCGGCGGGCTTTTTCATTTTCCACTCAGCGCTTGCTCTCGCTCAATAGCAGCCACCAACCAGTCTCCCGCCTGTTGGATCTGCCTATGCCACTCCTTACGGTCAACTAGCCCCAGTCGTAACATTTCATTGGCGGTGGAGATCAGTTGACAGTAGCGGTCTTCGATATATTCATCGGAGCTATCAAGCGCAGCTAGCAGATACTGCCATTCAATCAATTCTGCATTTTTCATGACCTCTACCTCATCAACTGCCGATCACTGCGTTTAGTTATAGCAATTCTCGACGAGATCAGAAGCCATCAAATAAGCATAAGCTCAGCGTCCAACTGACGTTTTCAGGCCCTCATAAGCCTGCTCGCACGTTACTCCCCTTGCCCCGCGTTGATCAGCAGTTGCTGCCAGATCTTCCGCTCTTTGATCAGCGCGCTTGAGCACGTCGGCAAGCACCAGGACGGCGCGGGAAGCTGCCGCGCTTGCGGCGGCAGTGCAGGAATTGCCGCCGACCTGACTTGCGGTACGGCTGGCGGTTCGGTCTGCCTGTTCCCGCATGCTGAGATCAGCCCGAGCAGCGGCAGCATCAGCAACAGCTTCGTCAATTGTCCGTTGTCCATCTTGCACCGCCTTATTGATTGAGTTCTGCCTCGCCTGCTCCTTGTCGCGCTCCTCAGCTTCAGCCAGGCCCCAGGCCTGTTTGTCGCCGGCGTCACGGGCATTCCAGCGCGTTTGCCACTCGGCCTTCTCGACCGCCCTGCCGTGGTCGTAGACGCTGGACAGTGCCCAGGCTTCCAGGCCGGCCAGCAGCAAGGCAGCCAGAGCAATTCCGCCAATCTTCAGTGCGAGGGCGTTCATGCCAACACCTTCGCGGCCAGGTCGCGCAGGGCCACTCGCTCGGCCTGGCCAGTCAACCCGCCGTTGATAGTCCGAGTGATCTTTGCGAACTGCCCCGAGTCGGCCAGCTCATTAAGCCCATTCGATTGCCAGAACCAGCCTGCGACCAGGGCAGCAGTCTCGGGCTGCTCCACCAGCTCAGGGTGATTGACCAGGTCCAGGCCCAAGGCAGCGCTGGCGGCGCGGTAGTTGTTCGCTCCGGTCAGTTGGATAAGGCCGCGTCCCCGATACTTCCAGCCGTCCCCTGGCAGCGCGTTACCCATCCGACCGCCATACACAATGTTTGCGATCTGCTCGGGCTTGCGGGCCACCTGAGCAGCCAGGGCAGCGTTGAAGCGATTAGGCCAGACTGCCTGGAGTCGTTCGGCGCTGTAGTTCAGGTTCTCGACCATGCGCGTCAGTTGGCCGGACTCATGTCCAACCTGGGCAATGAACGCAGCCATCCGCACAGGCGAGTTGATCTTGAATCGAGCCATCGCAGCATTCAGTGCAGGCACAAAAAAGCCCGCGACTTGGCGGGCTTGGGAGAGGATCTGCAGCAACTGCTGCTCGGTGATCGGCATTACTTTTCTCCAGGCAAAAACACCAGCTAACAGAAAGCCGGCTAGTTATTTAATTAGTATATCGGCGAGCATTTAATAACCGGTCACGTCAACTATCAAATAGGTCCCCCAGGGGGATGTATATAGAGTGTTGCCAACGTTTCCGCCCACGGCACTAGCAACTGCTCGATGTTCAATAACACACGTAGAACTGTCAGGGCTTTTCATCACTCCACTAAAAAAACCGAACAACCCTATAGGCTGGTTGGGTGGTCCGCCAGTATCAGTCTTTCGAGCGTAAGGCCTAACACTTTGAACGATTGCTATATTCCTCCCTGAATACGTTGTACTGAAAGACTGATTTGGACCGAGGGAAACCGGAGTAAAGCCTAGTATTCGAATGTACTTATTATTGGAATTGTAGACGACATTACCTGTCACCCTATTTCTCACAACCAGCCCTATACCGCCACCGGAAGTATTAACTGGGTCTGCAAAAATATAAACTTTCACAGTCCTTGTTTCGTCAAGATTATTGCCGGAGTAAATTCGAAATACGCTAGAGCTCATCTTCTTTACATACACGCCCTGACTGGATCCGCTCACAGCAACAAGAGGGTCTGTCCGGCCGCTTGGCACGCTGATCGCCGCGTAGTAGCCGAGGATGTCGTTATCCTTGGACGACATCGCGTATGTGTTTACAGACACAAGTTCCTGGCACTGGTAGCTCCCATCAATCTGTAAGATCTTGTCTTTATTCCTGACCCTGAACCCAACAACATCAGCCATCTAATACACTCCATACATAATATCGCACGGAACAACAGTTGCGCCTGTCGGCCCTGGAAAGTCCCAAGACAAGACATTCCCACTTATCGACAACCTTGGAAATTTCCACTCATTAGCAAGGTTCTGGTTCGGCGTCGGTACTTCAAGAACTGTGGCCCAACCTTCACCCAGCGAGAAATCATTGACAGTAATAGAAGACGCGAAAGACCCGCTATTAACCACCCCAATCCTTCTTGTCAGTCTATCAGTGATATCAAGAGTAACTTGCCCGGTAATCCTATCTCGCACTCTCAACCCGATTACGTCTGCCATTATGAGAGAACTCCAAGTTCTACAAGTGGAGGCGCAAGCCCATCGACATATAGCCTCCAGTACTTGTTGCTTTGAGTTATACGATACCCGTCGCCTGCGCCATTGTTCTCCATGTTTCCGCTCTTACCCATCTTCCAGCCACGCTTGCCTGGGTCGTAATCGTCAGACTGTAGGTTGTCCCCGATCTTAAGCATCGTGATGCTTGCGTTGCGGATAAACGTGGTATCGATGTAGGCGGCGTTGCCTTGAACTACGAACGGGTAGAAAACATCGGTGGTGTTCGGGTCGATAATCGCAAACCGGCTGGCAGCGATCAGCACCTGGCTGGTGATGATGCCTTCGTTGTTTTCTACTCCAACGCCTATACCTGCCAGATAGGGCTTGTTGTCGACCGTGAGCTGGGTCTTGATCGAGTACATGGCCGCGAGCTCTGTCTTGACCTGTTCGATCTCAACCGACGCGCCACCGCCGGAGTCAATCTTCTCGAGCAGGTGCTGGCTCAACTGCGTCTCTGTGATCTGGTCATTCAGGTACTCGAGGATCGGCCCAGCATCGGAGGACGACTGCCCGGTGACCGGACCGCGAAAATCCCCAACGTTGCCGATGCGGTCCACCAGGCGCGCCCAGAAGTAGAACCGAGCCCCGGAAGCCAGGCCCATGATTGTCAGGTCTGTTTGCGGATAGGCGTAGTCGCCGAACTTGGTCGCCGTGGTCACCTGGTTGGTCTGGCTGTACCAGATTTCGGTGCGCTGCACGTCTGCGGTACTGAGCCCCGCGGGGATGCCCCAGGACAACTTGATGCCGAACACGATCGAGGCCGCTGTAAAAGAGGACGGCACCGGTGGCGGTGTTGTCTTGCCGTTCAGCACGGTCTCTACCGAGGTCGCGAACACTGAGCCGATGTCCAGGGAGTTGATGGCCCGCACCTTAGCCACATACCGGCCCGCGTAGATCCCGCTCACATCGATGGACGTGGTGCCCGTGCGGCCGGCAAAGATCCAATCGCCGTCGTTCTTGCGCCAGTAGACCTCGTAGGCAATCGCCGCCTCGGGCTTCTCCCACTCAATCGTCATGACGCTGACCGCGCTGCCCTGGTCAACGAAGTGGTCATTGCTCACCGTCACGTTCGTCGGTGGCCGCTGGACGCTCGGCGGGATCACGGTTACCGGCGGCCGCTCGATGCGCGTGCCGTTGTCGATTGCTCCGTATTTACTGGCGTTGTGGCGTACCGCGCTGATGGTGAACTTGATCTCCGAGTCGGAAAAGTCCTCGGCCACGGACATGACGCGGAACAACTGGGTGGCCAGGGTCGGTGAGTCAATGGCCCACATCGAGTGCTGGGGCGGCAGCTCCTCCAGATCCTCAGTCAGCACGACCTGCTGAACCTCTGCAGGAAAGCCCGTGGTGTCCATTGTCACCCTGCCGCTGGACCACTTGATGCCCTTGGACGACCACTTGACCGGGTAGCCCACGGACTTGATCACCCGAGAGACCGCCTTGCCGGTGGGCATGATCACTGTGATGGTGTCGCCGGGGTATGCCTTCACATCGGCATCCAGCACCAGGCTGTCGAGCGTAGACGAGCGCAAACGTCCGCCGATCCTGCGCCCTGCCCTGTCGTTGTCCGCAATGCGGATAATCTGCCCGGGGCGCGCCAGGGTGCCATCAAGGCCCACGGAGAACCCCACGCTTTCGGTTTCCAGGCGGTTGGTCAGCAGCGCCCACTTGCCGATGCGCTGAGCTTGAGCCTGGGACGTGCAGCCGGTGGCGGTGATCTCGGTTTGCTGGATGCCGTAGCGGGTGATGCCGGCCTGGTCGTCGACATACTCAACCTTTTGCCGGTAGAAGTCGGCCGGATCGTTCCAGCTCACCAGAGCCACGGTGTAGCGGGTCTTCTTCGCAGAGCCGAAATAGCCAAACTTGCCGTCGATCACGTTGGCGTTCGAGTAGGTGTAAACCGGGTCCTCGGGTATGTCGGCAATAGCCATGACCGAGCCGCCGGCCCAGTAGGACATTCCGCGGAAGGTGGTGGCCAGGTCCTGCAGCACGTCGAGAGCGTTCGACCTGGTCTGCAGGAACAGATTGCAGGTGAACCGCGGCTCCATGCCGCCCTTCCCGTCCGGCACCGGCTGGTCGCAGTACTGGCCGATTCTGTACAGCTCCCAGCGGTCTACCTGGCCCTCGTTCAGCAGGTGGCCCAGGCCATAGCGGAAGTGCAGAAGCAGGTCGTAGAAGATCCAGGCCGGGTTATCAGTCCAGGCTGACTTGAACGAACCATCCCAGACGCCGGAGTACAGCCTGGTTTCCGGGTCGTAGTTGCTGGGCACGCGGATGATCCGGCCGCGCAGGTCGAAGGACCTGGTGGGGATCGACTGGAACTGGGAGGCATCGAATTGCAGGCCAACGATAGCGGAACCTGGATAGCGCAGCTTGGCGTCGATGATCTCGGTGATGGCGTCGATGTTCGTGGTGTCGGCGATCACGCTGCTGGTGCTGTTCGGAGTTAGGCGCGTCACTCGCACCTGCCAGTTGCTGCTCGCCGGCGGCAGGTCCACCCGGTGGGAGCGCTCGTACTTCGTCGAGGTCTTGCCGCTGAATGCCGCGGCCAGCACCTGGACATAGGGCCCACCATCGGTGGAAACCTCGATCTTGTACTGCACAGTGTAGCCGTTGGTGTCGCCATTCTCGGTGTTGGTCTGGGCCAGGCGCGGGGTGGACAAGCGCACACGCACGGCCGACAGCTGCAGGTTCTGCACAGCACGAACCCAGGGCTGACTTGCCCGCAGCTCAACACCCACCGCAATCTCGCTCTCGACCGCCGGAAAGCCCGGGATATGCAGCTGATCCTGGCTGCCGGTGCGGGCGTCCAGGGTGACGCCGCTGAAATTACGGATGCCGTCGGCATTGGCCAGGGGCGTCTCGTCGAGGTAGACCGAGCGCTCGCCCGCGACCAGGCCCTGGATCTCGCCTTCGCTCACCAGGTCAAGGATCCGCGCATACGCGGTACTCTGCAGGCTGTCGGGGGCCTCAACGGACGGCCGCGGCTTCGACTCGCCGCCCTTGGCGCCGGTGATGATCTGGTTGTTCATGGCTTTCCTTCAGGCAAAAAAAAGCCCGCTCATGGCGGGCCTGGTGGCGGGTTCGGTTTACATCTGGTCTTCGGAGTAGATCCCGGCGCTGATCACCGCACTGCCGACGATCATCCGGCCATAAAGCAGCGGTACTGGGTTGCCCTGGACGCTGGTGTTCACGGCACCGTTGAAGCTGTAGCTGGGCCGGTTGTTGGGGCTGTCCTGGGTGCCCAGGCCCTTGGCTTGCGGGCTAAGCATTTGGATCACGCCGCCGGCGACCAAGGCGAGTCCCGGGGCCAATGTTGCACCGCCAGTGATGTATGAAGCAGCGATCAGCACCACCCCCACAATTGTCTGCAACAGGCCGGCCCGCTTTGACCCAACGATCACAGGTACGATCCGGATCACGTCGCGGCCAGTTGGCTTCCCTAGGTCATTCTGAGAAACATTCTCCCTGCCATTGAAGACCGCATAGCGCAGCCCCTTACTGGAGCTTTCGGCCATGTGTGTTTCAAATCCTGGGAACTGCTTGAAATACCCCATGATGTCCCGCCACCCGCCGCGGGTGATCATCCTGTGCTGGCGGCCAAATAGCTTTGCCAGGGAGCCGGACAGCATCACTGTCTGCATTTTTTCAACTGATTGAGCCATTGCCATTCCTCATTGTTTTATGTACCGCCAGTAGCTGACCGTAACTTCGCGCCAGTACCCACCGTAGGGGTCGCGCTTACTGTCCCGGTTGTAGAGGTGGTGCAGGATCGAACCGGGCGCAGGGAAGTGTTCGGGCTCGGTCTTCAGGATGCCGTCGGCCAGGTATACCCCGGCATGGTTCGGCACCTTCGACCGGATCTGCATCAGCACGATATCGCCGTGTTGCGGGGCGCTTACCTGCTCGAAGCCAGCCGCCGGCAGGTTCTCCAGATACAGGTTTCCGCCCTTCTCCCACCAGCCATCCTCACGCTCGTACTGGCCCAGGTCGATGTCTAGTTCGCGCCGGTAGTAGTCGAGGATGATGCTCAGGCAGTCGTGCACACCGTGGGCGAACTTGCGGCCGATCAGCGGGGCCTGGTAGCCCTCCGGCGCGAAGCTCACAAGCTCGCCTGGGCGCACCTGCTCGTCATCGCCCTTGCGGACCTCAAGAATGTGCCAGGGAAGCTCGGAAGCCTCGCAGGAGACACGGTCGGCCTCGCTGGGTGCTGCCGGGCAGTCTGGGTGGCTGTGCACGACCGCCAGCACCTGGCCGCGATCCTCGGCTGCCGCGAAGTCCTCCGGCGCCAGGCGGAAGTGCTCGCTGGGGGTCGAGGCCGTGTTACGGCAAGGTACATAGACCTCCTTACGCCCCTCACGAATCACAAGGCCGCAGCACTCACGCGGATACTCGGCCAGCGCATGCCGCTCGATGGCGGCGCGGGTTGACTTGTTCATGATCAGCTCCGAAGCAGGCCGGCGGCCGGGAATGAACCGAAGGGCAACGGATTGTTTTCGCCGAAACGCAGCTTGCAGCTGCTCAAGCGCCCGCCGCATTTATCCTTGGCGGCATCGGTGGTGATGATGTCGTTCTCATCGGCCACGGGCCCGCCGTTGTAGCCGCAGTAGGGCCCGCGATAGCCGCCGCAGCTGAGCCACCAGCAGACGTTGGCCACGATCTGCCGGCGCGGCAGCTGAACCCCGGCGAAGTCCAGGGCCGAGGCCAGTTCGAACTGCACCGTCTCGTTGTTCTCGGCGGCCTTGCGCTCGACGTACCAGATGTCCGGCGGCAGCTCCTCGTCGGGATCCGCCTCCGGCTGGCCGTCCAGGTACTTGCCCAGGGTCCGGTGGCGGGTCAGCTTCGCCCCCACCAGATCCTCGAAGTACAGCACCAGCGCCGTGATGAACCCGCCGACGTTGCCGACAGACAGGGTCGGCATCGGCTGGGCGCCCTGCCCGGTCATTTCAAAGCCTTCAGCCTTGATCGGCCAGGGTGAATACTCGAGCCCCTGCCAGAAAATCGACGACTGCTGGGGGTAACCGTGAAAGCGGTAGAGTTCGGCGCCGAGGCTGGTGGCGTCGAGCTCGAAAAGCTCCACCCACGCGCCAGGCTCCAGGGTCTGGATATCGGCCGTGATCGGCATGGTGTTTCCTCAGGCAAAAATAAACCCGCTCGCTGGCGGGTGGGATGGGCGTGGTTGCGCTTAGACCAGGCGGCGCGCCTCGGCACGCTTCTCTGCAACATCTGCTGGGAGGTCCTTGTCGGTTTCCAACTTGCGGACTACGAGCCAGTCGGTCTGGCGCAGGTATTCCCGGGCCTCGTTGGCTTTCTGGTCCTGCTCAGTGAAGGTTTTCTTGCTCTGCGAGAAGTCCATTGTCTTCCTCGATAGTTTCGATGGTTGGAGTCTCTGGAGGTGGCGCCGGGTGATCGGTAGGAATGTCCACCAGGCCATCGGCGGTCACGGTCACAGGCTCGGGAAAGCGAATGGCGTCGGTGGCTGTGGCCTCGTCGTAAGGCATCTGGAGCGTGATCGACAGCACACCGTCAGTCGACATGACGGCTTTGTCGGCGAAAAGCTCGGAGCCGATAGCCTCAAGCGGCAGATCGTATCCGGGCTGAAGCGGCGAGAAATCAAATGACGAGCCATTGATTATGATTCGATACCCATCAACTTCGACCGATTCCAGCTGCCTCCAATTCGGAGCGTCTAACGGAGAAAATCTAACTATAACCATTAGCGCCACCTCCCGATGGCTGTATAAAAGATGAATGCAGCTCCGTTGCTGACAGGTGAATACACCGAAGCAGTGATGTAACTCAGTGCCACGTTTTGCACCGAAGACCAACTATTGACGTTCTCAGAATATGGCGCCGAGACTGAGACGGCAGGCGACCCACCAACGAACGGAGCCGCAAAGTTCAAGGTTTGCAACGAAGACTGGAAGATGCTTCCCGTCGCCAGATTTGTTTGCACACGGCCGGCTGACACACCCCGGCAAATCATCGTGCCGTCAGGGAACTTTATCGCGTCGCCGTTAGCGTTTGCGATTGCTTCTACAAACGTTCTCTGCCATGCCGTCCATGCACCGCCGGATTGGGAGCGTTCATATCCCCTGGTTGAGCCCGCCGCTCGGAATGCCTGAAGGCAAATAGAGCTATCGGACCCACCCTCAACAATTAGGAATCCAGTTGTCGGCCCACCCGGTGTTCCAGGGCCAGTAATATTGAACTGCCCTACAAAAGTCCCTCCCGCACGGAACGTATCCGGATTCAAGTTTGATCCTTGCCACGTAGCGTTATCCTTCGCCCCAACCCCGAAGTCACCGACCTTAACCAACTTGCCCCATGGACCTGGCGCCCCATCAGTCGCCCCCCTTGTGTACATTGCCGCGCCAGCTCCGATTCCTACGGCTATCTGTGACCAGTTGCCCGGGCTGTGCGGGACGTGAATCATTGATACTGAGCTATCGCCGATATTGTTAGCAGAGCCTGGTACCAGCGCGTGGAACCCGCCTTCCTTGATTAGGTTCGCATCAACAACTGGCAGGGCAGTATCCCCGGCGAGGCCGTAGTCCCCAACCTTGATACGGTTGTTCAGCTGAGCTTGCACTTTGCCGAAGGCCGCAAGAATGCTGTCAGCGGCAGTGACGGTGGAGTTGGACAAGCTCAAGCCAGCAAGTGTGACCGCTCTGACAGCCGCTGCCAGGTCACTGATGGTTGATGCAGGCTGTGTGCCCGTGTGGTTTGCACGCGCCAGAAGCTGAGCGTCCGGGCGGTTCTTAGTTGCACCTGTTTCGACCGTTGCGAGCTTGTTGTTGATGGTGTTGATTTGAGATGTCGCATCGCTGGTCCGGCTATCCAACTCCGCGAAGTTCTCGTTGATGATGATCCCGCCGTCGCGCAGCGTGTCGCCGGTTTCATCGTTCGGCTCCTCGCCGACGCCGATTGTTCGGATGGTCATGGGTGGAATGCCTGTTCGAAGGTTGCGGTCAGGGTGTAGTAGTCGCCGCCACTACCGCTGAGTCTCACGCTGTTGCCCCGGTAAAGACCTTGCGTGCCGAGCGGCGGCGTCCAAAGGAATGGGATTGCTCCTGCATGATGATCGAGGAATGCCTTGATAGCAGCGATTACGACCCCCTTGTCGCTTACCGATATGCTCCACTCGCTGGAGGCGTTATTGATGCCGTTGGCCACAACCTGCTTGTAGCCATCTCCGAACTTGGCGGATTTTGTCGCGTACTCGGCTGCCCCTGAAGACTGGGCCTGAATACACCAGGTGAATGTCTCGGTCGCCATACTCTCTCCCAAATCGTGAGCGGCACTGTTATCCGCGTCCTCTGATGGCCATGTAGATCGGGCCGCCTGGAAGAAGACCTTTACGGATTGCCATTTCCGCCTCGCCCTTGGCGGCGCTTTGAATAACCTTCCCAGTCTCGACGGCATCTCTTTCTGATCCTTGAGACTCAGAAGAGGCGCCTGAAGCGTCGACCTGCACGATGATTGGGAAGTTGTAGGTATTGCCACCTCCGCTGGTTTGAGGTCGCACCCCCTGCATGCTTTCACGCGTCAAAGGGGTCACGCTCCCGCCATTTGCGCCGGTCATCAAGAATGAGCGCCCTCCCTGATTGTAAAGCTCAGGGCCGCGCTCGTTGACCTCGTACAGAGAGTTAGGCGCAACGGGACCACCAGTGGCGCGCTGACCGGCAACCCACGACGAGAAACCGGACCCGGTGTACCCGGCCTGGGTAGCTCCGGTAGCACCGCCGAAGTACGAACTGGCAGCAGATGCCGCCATGCCGAACAACGAACTTAGCGCCGAAGAGGCTGCTTGCCGCGCAGCGATCCTGGCCATATCGGCCAGAACCGACTTTGTGAAGTCAGCGAACGACAGCTTCCCAGTCATCGCGAACTGAACAATCGCGTCTTCCATCGAACTGAAAGCGTTGCTGAATAGGCTCCGCGTCTGCCCAGCAACGTCTTTGGCGCTGTTCAGGTAGTCCTGAAACGCCCCCCGGGCGCCGTTGCTCCAATCGGCCTGCGCCTCGTCTATCTGGCGCCAGCCTTCACGCTGTGCAGCTATGCGCTTTTCCAGGTACTCGCCTTCGATGTCGATCTGAGCCTGCAGGTCTTGGCGCTGCTTCTCGGTGGTGGCGTTGGCCAACTCAGTACGCAGCTGAAGAATCCGATCATTGGATTGCTGCTCGATCTGGATTCTGTCCTGGGCCCGCTGCGCCTCCTTCTGCCCCATTCCGACCGCATCTGCTTCGTTTGCAAAGCCTTGGCGGAAGGTTCCAAGCTGCCGCTCCATCTGCGCCCGATATTGCTCGGCCTGGGTGAGACCTTGGGCGCCCTTGATAGCTGCGGCGTAGTTGGTGGACGCCTGAGCCAGCGCCTTGCCGTACTCTTCCTGGCTGATATTTACCTTGTCCAGAGCCAACTGCAGCTGGGCTTGCTCTTTAGTCAGGGCACGGGCGGCCTGGGATGCTGGATCGTACTGGGCGTAGAGGCGGGAGAAGGTGTTGAGCGACTCTGATAGCCCATTGCCGGTCGCGGCTTGAGCCTTGGCTGCCTCCGCAGCGGCTTTCTTTGACGCCTTCTCTGCTGCGGCCTTTGCATCCTTTTCTTGGGCGTATTTCAGAAGTAGCTTTTCTTGCTCGGGAAGCAGCTTCCCAAGCTCGCCAGCCTCAATTGCATACCGCACCTTTGCGGCTTCAGTGTTTTCGCCCTCGAGCGCAGCCTGTTTTTTCAGGTTGGCGAGAAGTTTCTCGTACTCAGCATTCACCTTCTTGCCTGGGTCATCCCCTTTCGGCGTCTGGAGAGATGGCTGCGCTGCAGTCTTCTGCATCTGCGCAACTACTGCCCTGACAGAGGTGGCTCGGCTCTCCAGCCCTGCAATTTCCTTGTCCAGCTCCTCGCGGTTGTAGAACTTGAACTTGAAGAAAACCGTGTCACTCGAGTCGGTAGAGGACAGCTTTGACCTCGCATTCTGCAGGTCTCGAATACCAGCCAGAGTGACGCTGAGTTCATTGTTCAGCCCGGCCACTGTCTGCTTGTCGTCCCGGAAGAAATCCAGGAACTCGCCCGAGTTGAACCTATCCATAGCCTCTGCCATGGATACGATTCCACGAGCCAGCCGGGCGCTAGCGCCGGTAGCCTCATCAAGCTTCCCGACCGTAGTCACCAGCGAGTTGTTGAATGCCGTTATCGACTGACTGACCGTGACCTGAAGGCTGCCGCTGAGCTCGTCCACTTTGTCTTTCTGGCTCTGCAGCGCCTTGACGACAGCCTCGGACGTCAGCTTGCCCTCAGCCCCCATGGCGCGCAGTTGCCCAATAGAGACGCCGAGACCACGCGCAATCGCCTGGGCGAGCGCCGGTGTTTGCTCCATTATGCTGTTTAATTCATCGCCGCGAAGGGTGCCAGAGGCTAGAGCCTGGCCAAACTGGACCATGGAGGCCTCAGCGGCCTGGGCACTGGCGCCACTCAGTGCCACGGTCTTCGATACTGTCTCGGTGACGCTCTCCACGTCAGCAAAACTAAGCCCAAGCTGCCTCGCATTCTGGGCCACCCGCTGATATACCTCAGCGGTACTTTGGAGCGACTGCCTAGAGTTCTGAGCAACCCTGTAAACGGAATCCTGAGCAAACGCTAATTGCTCCGTGCCTTCGGTCACAAGCCTCAGGCGGTTCGTAAGGTTGGTGTACTGCTCTGAATACTGCGCGATCTTGGAAACGCTGAACGCCGCTGCAAACGGGGCGGCCAGCCCACCAACCACACCGAGAAGCCTATCGGTCTCGGCAGCGAGCCCGCCGACCTTTCTCAAGCTTGCATCAGATCTTCGACCTGCACCTTCAATGGACGCCCCGGCTTTATCCATTGCCGGAGCTACACGATTTCCAGAGGACTCAAGAGACTCGAGCTCTTTTCTCATAGATGCTGCGTCACGCTGCGCGCCGCGTGAGTCGATGGTTACGGCAAGGCGCGATTCTTGGGCCATGCAATATCTCCAGGCATAAAAAAACCCGCGCAAGGCGGGTTTAGATTCGTTCGGTCTCAGATCATTCTTTGACCGGCTCTAGGTCAGACTGGCAGTGTTTGCACTTGATTGCTTCCCTTTGGACAACCTCGGCGCAGAATGGGCACTTTCGATAAAGGGAGGAGACACCAAACTTCCTGGCGATCTCGATACTCTTCTGCTCGTCCACTCCCAACGGGTTTACCAGCCATACAGCGATAAGTCCGATGACCGGTAAGACAAATCCAAGGATGAACCAACCTACAGGATTTCTGCCCTTCTGCTTTGCGAAATAGGCAGTCACGCCAGCTAACGCCAGCCAAATGATGAACAGTTCCATGAACCCTCCTTGTTTGATGGGGCAATCTACCATCGCCCGGCTCCATCACCAAACCGAGTGATTCGACAAAAAGAAAAGGCACCCAAAGGTGCCCTCTCGATGCCGTTTACGGCCCATGCCCCACCCCACCAAGCCATACCTCAGCTTGCCATACCTGAGCCCGCCCCGCCTGACCTGAGCAAACCAAGACACGCCGTGCTGGTTGGTGGCTGTCGCCACCGCAATGCCCCCTCATTGAAGGGGCATTACGCTGTTTTCAGCCCATGCCGGACCGAGGCGCCCTTGATGCTCAGGGTCAGCAATTCCATGCTCATGCTGCAGCCCTCCCCTTGGGAGTATCTACCGCGTAACGCTGAGGCTCCTCCATAGCGCGGCCCAGGCCTTTAACAAAGGAGGTAATCTCGCGCAGCTTGTTTCGGTAGGTGCGAAGCTCCCACCAGGCGCCGCGAATGTCGAACCCGGCCTTTTCAAGATCCCACAGCAGGCTTTCCAAGGGCGTAGTGCCGTCACGCGTATCGCGAATGTCGTCGAGCGTCACGTCCAGCCATGCCTGCTTGTCGTTTCGGATAGTCAGCATGCCTTCGCGCAGGGCTGCCAAAGCCTCGATTGGGTAGTGAATGTTCAGCGGAAGCTGTTGCTGCGACGGCTCCTTGGCGATGAACTCGCCTTCCAGCACGTTGTAGGCTGCGATGAAGTTGCAGGCGGCTTCGAACTGGCCAGCCGGGATCAGCTCGGTGCGCGGCACATTGAAGCGGGTATGAAGCCGGTTGTGCATGGTTAGCGCGAAGCTTTGACGCTTGTCTGCCGCTATCGCCTTACCCTTGTCCCTGATCAGGCCCTTGATCACGCTCAACTCGCTCATTCCGATCAATTCGTCAATGAGGGTTGGCATCTTGGCTTGATGGTCTTCGTAGCGGCCATGCTTACGAATCGCGGGAAGGACCTCATCGCACACCCAAGACTCGAAGCGCTGAGCCTCTTCCTTCCGGCTCTTGATGATCAGGCGGTAGAGGTTGCCCTCATTGATGAAGGTCAGGGCCTGCCTGCCTTTGGAGGTAAGGGTGTAACTGCTGGTTACACCCTTCTCGCGGCAATTGTCGGAAATGGCCTTGCTGGTATTCGCGTATCCAAGAGCCAAACACACATCGGCTGCGCAGAACCAAGGTTCGCCCAATGCATCGCTATAGACCCGGACTTCCTTGGCTTCAAAGCTAAATGGAATAACATTTGAATTTTTCATGATCAGGCTCCGTTCTTAATCGGATTGGACACCATGAAATATGGTGGCCGGGAGGTTAAGAACCGTGCCTGCACGGCGGACTTCTTTCCCTTGCGGGTCTTGTATCCGTCACCCTCCCGGCCATAAATCGGCTGGAGCTGCCCACCATCCAGACGGATTGCGGGCATAAAAAATCCACGACTTTCGGGCGCGGAGGTGTCCGGCAGGCAATTCGAGTTCTTACGCTCTTGCCGCGAATTCTCTACTGCAACGCTGATTTCGTCAATCAGCAGCGTGCGCACCTGCTGCTCGCCGAAATTGAACGGGATGACATTGGATGCTGCTGTGCTATTATTCGACATGACGATTTCTTCTCCGAAGTTGATCTCGTTTCCCAAAGCCCTGACGACTCTCACCTCGCCGGGGCTTCTTCGTTTCAGGCTGCCGCCTGCTTGCTCTGCATTTCTCGCCACTTGAAGCCGTCCTCTATCAGTAGGTCGATTTCAATGTTCATGCTGTGCCGATTTCTCTTGGCCTCACCACGAACACGGTCTTTTTTTTCGTCACCCAATCGCAATCCGAAGGGCTTGATATCGCGCACCCTGGAACTCATTACCCTCTCCTTATGACTACACGGTGTAACGATAACACCGTGTGTCTATGAGTCAAGTGGAAAAGTGACTACATTGTGTAGCTATGAAAAATGAAGAACCCATGCGCAACATCAACCCTTTTGGCCTACGCCTCCAGCCCGACCTGAAGGCAAGGATTGAGGCTGCCGCCGAGAAGAATCGCCGCTCAATTAACGCGGAAATCCATGCTCGCTTAGAGGAAAGTTTCGCCCAGGAATCAATAACTCAGCCTCTGTCGGAGCACGAAGCTGCTATGCAGGTGTTGGCCCAGATGTACCAAGAAACCCTCGACAACATTTATGAACTGAAGTCACGGTCCAGCTTGAGCCCGATGGAGCAGGTCGAACTGCAGCATGAGGAAGCTACCGCAAAGTATCTCCGCCAAGCGGCTGCGCGAGCATCGATGGCGCCAGAAGATCGTCCTGCTCGAGGTAAAAGGAAATCGATGCCTATAGGGATTGACACCAAGATCCACCTTGCTGCTTTGGCAGCAGAACACACCCCTAAAAAACCGAAGGAATAACCCTGAGGCCGGCCCAAGCACCGTGATCCTCAGGCCGCGACGAAGGACCGCCATGCCGTCAGACTTTTCCATCGACGCCCTCAATCTCCAGACCAAGGTCGGAGAGACTCCTACACATGACCTTGCTGAGTCAGGTAAGCATGACCCAGAGATCATGAAGGCTTGCTGCGAGGCAGAGGCTGCCGGCTATTGGAGGCAGCCTGAAGGCACTCGTATTTGCGCGGCACCATATTACTTTGAGCGCCTAGCCATCCTGCATCGAAAGGCTAAGGACTATGCCTCCGAAATCGCGATATGTGAGCAGTGGAAGGTCATCATCAATGACTATAAATCCCAGCCCATGGTCAAGAACGGGCGTGCAGCGCTCGTGCATAAAGGGCCCAGGTCGGAAGCCATTCTGGCCAGGCTGAAGAAAGCTCGCGAGCTTCTGAAAAAGCAGTAACCCAAGCCCGGCCCGCCCGGGCTTTTCCCGCCTGTACGAATCCCCAGTAACGCCAGAGCATCGGCTGGTAGTAGCCTCCTGCCACACGCAAGGATTCCCCAGTCCTACGCCTGCAAGCCCAAGGACTGGGGTTGCGCCAATATCGGCGCGTTTATGACCTGGAGGTCAATGTGAACGACGGAAAAATAAATCCACTTGAAGGACTGAGCTCGCCAATTGGTATGGGGACGTTGGCAGTCACGCTGGCGTTAACACGAGCAGTTCAGGCCATTGCGGGCAAGGATAGCAAGGTAATCGATACCTTTTTGCAGCAAGCTTTGACCTCAGAACTATTTGCGAACTGTAGCGAAGAAATTCAAACGAATTTTAAAGCGCCAATCGAGAAAGCGCTCAAGGCCACCGCCGAAACAAGGGAGCTGCTTGCCAAAATCAATCAGAGCTGATCAAGGTCCGCCGCAAGGCCAGATGTAGACCCAGCTGTTTCACTGATCCCGAGCGCATGCTCAATTCTCAAAAGCCGGCGCTCCAGCAGGTCGGCTTTCTCTTGAGCATCCACAGCAATCTCATCTGGTAAACCAATGCCAATGCCAGCGAACCGGCCAGCATCAATAATAACTGCGCCGCTGATGCGGGTCTCACGGTCACTTACTTCAAAAGGCTGATTCATACACTGCTCCTGCGGCCTGGCCGCGTCATGTTGAACTGCTGTTCTGCTCCGCCCAGTGAGAGCGAAACTCATCATCCAACGCGAAAATTACCGCTTCGAATTCTTCGCGGCATATCGCTGATGGGTAGTGGTTTAGATACTCGGCAATGGCTGACAGTGATATCGGGGCTGGGGCCCCGATCATTCCAACGTATTGCCTTGCCTTGCTTATGACGTTGTAGGCCCTGAGCAGCTCGGCGGTTACCGCATCAATCTCAGGGGGGCTTGGCACTGGCTCAACGCCACTTAGTCGCTCGCGCTTCCAGCGCTTTTTGCTGTTTTCTTCCCCTGCCCAGTCGCGACTCCACCGGTAGGTTTCGACGGCTTTCCCACCGTTTCCTTGGTTTTCTCCTCGACCCGAGTGGCGATGTCTGATGCCACCTGTAAGGCGGTGAAGTACACATCTGGGCGGACTGCGATAAGCAGCTTGCCGCGCTCCTGGGTGTACGGAGTGTTCACCCCCGGGGCCTCGGCCTCCTCCACCCCTTCCCAATCCAGAATCAGATGTTTGCAAACCAGATCGACCAGCATGCCATCCATGCTTTCGACCTCTGCAATTTCCGCATTAGCCGGATCAAACCCCTCGGTTCCAACACCATAGCGCGAATCGACGATCGATTGATGCCGAAGGATAAGGGCGTGGTGGGACTTGAACTTTGGGTTACCGGCCGATCCGACCTTGATCTTTACGCCGACATCAATTTCAACCCAGCGCGTACCCTCAAGATCAAGCTTTGGGGCCTGAGTAATGACGATTGCCATAAATTCCTCTTCGTTAAAAGACCCGACGCACACCTCAGGGTGCGCCGGGCAAAGGGTTAAGCGGTGACAGTGACTGTGCAGGTTCCGGTCTTGGTGCCGTCTACGGTGCTGGTCGCTGTGATCGTTGCGCTGCCAGCTGCGACACCGGTAACGACACCGGCGACGCTAACGCTGGCTTTTCCAGTGGCAGAGCTCGACCAAGTAACCGCCTGGTCGGCGCCAGACGGCGTTACGGATGCTGACAGGTTTGTTGCTTCGCCAACTGCCACGCTGACGGTCGAGGGGGTTACATTCACGCCAGTTGGTGTTGGCGATGCCGGGCGGCGGGTAATGGTCGGCGACACTCGGCGGGCGGTGTAGGCCAGCTCCACCTGGATGATGTCAGTGGCCCCGCCGTCCGGCCAGGATCCGCTGATTTCCATTTCAGGAATAAGGAAGTCGTAGGATCCGTCAGCGTTGCCGATGGTGAACTCGAAGCTGATCGCATCGCCGGTCTGCTGCCTCTTCCACAGCTCATACGCTGTTTTCGACCAGCTCAGGGTAATACTGCCCGACGGGGTGAACGTGGTCGGGATGATATTGCCGGCGAATGGGTTGCCGTTGCCGATGCAGCGCTGGGTCTGAACGGCGTTGTCGAACTGCAGGTTGAAAGTGTCGACGCAAACGTTGTTGTCACCAACCTGCACACCGTTAAGCTTCAGGCCAGAAACATCCTTGAAGCCATAGCGGCGCTGGAACTGCTCGGTCGTCGGCGTGATGATGTAACTCGCATTGTCCGCCTTGTCTTTCCAGCCAGTGGCGGCGAAGGTGGTGGTTACTTCAATCTCACCGTCGTTCGGCACCTGAATGTTCATCGTGGAAACCTGGGCGCCAGTGGCCACGCCAGCGATACCAACGTCCGAAGCGTAGTAGCCCAGGCTGAAACTAATGCGGTCGTTGCCCATGGTCAGGACGTCGTTTTCCCAATCCTTGCCGAAGCAGGAGGCCATGAACTCGTCCAGCGCGCCGTAGCGCATCTTTGTGCCGACATCACCGGCCACGTCCACCGTAGTCTGCGAAGTGCCTTGAGACATCCTGTCTTCGCCGATCTCGTTGTTTTCCGATGTGTTGTACGAAGGGATCACGCCGAAACTGGTGCGGGTAAGCACGTTCCAGGCGCCAGCCGGTGTTACACCTGGCGTGACTTCACGAATCCAGGCGGTTGAGACTTTTGCACCGCTCGACATGGGGTATATCTCCTAAAACAGGCGTAAAAAAACCGCCATTTGGCGGTGGAGTGTTCTGGCTTCGATCAGGCCGCGTCTAAGCCTAGGGTCAGTTGCAACTGGTCGCGCCAGTATTCGACCTGATGTTCAAGCGCTGGCTTGCGTCCTTTCCACTGGGCCAACTGGCGCCCAGAAATACTGGCGATCTGCTGGCCGTCGCTGAGCGCACGGCAGGCGCGGTCAAATTGCTGCTTCTCGTTCAGTTCGCCGCGCAGAAGCGCATCGATGTGCAGGTCGGCCCAGACGGCGAAGTCCACATCGAGCCAGCGTGCAAACGACACGGCCAGTTTTGGGTGAAGCCAAGTCCCGCCAGCGCGGCCTTTACTGGTCCGCACCAAATGGTGGGATTCCCCCACATTTAAATGCCGGGCCAGGGCCTCCATGTACTTGATTGATTCGGGAAGCCTGAGCCACTCGACCGGCCTTTTTCCGAATCGCTTGGCCACATCGGTCGCGTTGATCCAGCCGTCGCTGTTGAAGCGCACAGCTTTGCCTTGATAGTGAAACGGAATGACGTTGTTCTCGATCATCTGCGACACCTCGTTCATCAGTCGAATAGAAACGCAGCCGGGGCGGACGGATGAACGAACATCCACCGTTCGGCTGTACGGGCCTAGGCTGCGTGTTTGGTTGCCTTTCGGCAGAAATTGGCGGGATCAGTAGGCCCGGTACGGGATCGACACGTTCACCTGGTACCATCCTTTGCCGTCGTCGCCGATGACGCTGGCCGAGGCTGCGAAGAAGTCCAGCGGGCCTTCTGGCGCGCTGTAGTACTCGAAGTGCTGCACAAGGGTGTCGGCAGCCTTGGTGATCGCCAGCGTGCCCTTGTAGGTCGGAACAAACAGCTGAATGACGAGAATGCCGGTGCGACGCACGCTCGGCCCGTTGCCAACCTCTGGTGTGCTGCTCAGGCCTGGGATATTGGCCAAGCGCGCCCAGATGGTCTTGCCAGCCGGGTCAAAAGGTTCGTCGTTGTTGGGGTAGTCGACGTTCGCGGCCGGGATGCCGGCCCACTGCTGCATGCGACCTATGACGACGGATCGGATCTGTTCGAAGGTCATGAGCTATAGGCCTGGGAAACACCGTTGAACGACACCGCGTAGATACCACCAGGCGCCTGCTGCGAATGGCCGTCTTCAAGAGCGGTGGCGTACGGAAGGTTATTCTGGATGTAGACCACGGCATAGGGCTCGACGGACCGGAGCACGGCCCCACCATTGCTGATGGTGGTCGCGCCGGATGGGTCAACGGTGTCGAGTTGCGCGAAGCTTGGTGTGCCCACTGTAACGATGTTGTTGGCCCGGAATCTGCCGCCGACATAGCCCTGCCCTGCTGCTACCTGGTTGACAAAGAAGTTCTGCTCCCGCTCTCGCTTCGTCAGCTTCTTGTTGCCCAGTTGTGCCGCCTTGGCGTCGTAGGCATCGGCCATGGCGACGTTTCGGGACTTCAGCTCCGTGTTGGCCTTCCACAAGCTTGGATTGCCGACGGGCGAGCGCAGTACGATATCCTGCAGCATGGCCATGGCGATGACGCGCACGCGCTGCGCCAGCTGTTCCTCGACAACCCCGGCGAAAGCGCTGGGCGGTGTACTCCATCCACGATTGGCCATGGTCACTTCCTCAGTTGGATCTCGTAATGTGCCCTGGCTGGATCTATGCCTGGGCTAACGATGCGATACGTGGCCTGCTGGCCAGTGATCAGGTCAGTGACCGTGATCTGGTGGCCAACGGCCGGCCTGTCGTCTACCTCATTGGCCAGGCAGATCAGCAGAAGATCGCCAATCATGATGTTCAGGCCGTCAATGCGGCGACTGTCGTAGCTGTCGAGCACGCCGCGCCCGGTATAGGTCACCGGCTGGGCTGTGGTCGTCTCGCTTACCGGATCCCACATACCCGGACCCATGTAGGTACCGGTGAATGCCGATACCGCATCGGCCAGATCATCGTCGAAGGCCTCGGCCAGGTCGGCCTGGATGTCATCGAGCAGCCCCATACCTACCCCCGTTTCACTGCGAAGGCGAATGGATTGCTACGCCAAGGCGTGAGCAGAGACAGGGCCAGTTGCACGCAGGCCGGTTGGGCTGCCGTGCTGGTCTTGTCGATCGAGCCGAAGCTCTTGCTGGTCGATACCGAGCCGGCCTTGACCGTCTTGGCTTCGAGCGCCCCCTCGGTCTGCTGCACGTACAGCTTTCCTTGGGATGCGCACTTGGCCAGGCGGGCGCCGGCCTGCTTCACGTCGCCCGGGATGTCGTCCATGTCGATGCCAACCAGGTTGAGCGCGGTCAGGTAGGCATTCGCCTCGAACGCCGCCTCTTCCTTGTGCTCGTCAGCCGCCCAGCCAGCCCCGAGGATGCTATCCACGTCGGCCACAGTGATGTAGGTAGCCATCAGGCCTCCGCTTGAATGATTGGGGCCGAAGCCCCGGTATTACTTTGGCAGGTCGTCGACCAGCTTCTGCAGCGACTCTTTCGAGGCGTTGGCGCGGTAAGTCACGCCGGCCTTGTCCAGGGCAGCCTTCAGCGCCTCGACCTCAGGGTCTGCGGCAGCAGCTTTGAGGGCCTCGATCTGCTTCAGCAGGCCGGCCTTCTCTTGCTCCAGGTCGATTACCTTCTGGGCTTCGCCGTCGCGCTCACGCTGCAGGCTGGATACGCCGGCATTAACTGCTTCGAGCACTTCGAAGAGGCGCGATGCGGTTTCGCCCAAGTCGCCTTCTGGGCGCTCCAGACCCTGAGCGGCGAACGATTCGACGATTACGCCAACCGACGTCAGTTCAGCGTAAAGCTTGGCGACAACGTCCTGGCTGATGCCACTGTCATCAATCACCAGCTCAGGCGACAGAAGCTCTGGCCGGATGGTCACCTCGGGAACGTCCTTGGCCTCGTTCTTGCGGTTCAGAGCCACGTTTGCGTCGACGATTACCAGGCCGGCCTCCTTGGCCAGCGCTTTCACGTCTTCCTGGTACTGGTGAAACGGGCCTGGCAGGTACCAGATGTTGTTCTTGCTCATGCGCTTGTCCTCAGCGGGCCGGGCCATACGCCCAGCCCACCGTCAGGGGTTACTTGGAGGCGTCACCGATCAGAGCCACACCGGCGGTGTGCTTGATGCTGGTGGCGGTGCGATCCCAGTTGGTCCCAGTGGCCAGCTCGGCATCGGTCGGCGACTTGCCGCCGTTGGTGACGTCCCAGGTGTAGCCCTTGAGGCCGACGCCGAAGGTGTAATCCACCTGCAGGGTCGTCTCGATGCGCTCCTTGCCGTTGTTGGTCTGGACGTTGCTGATGATGTCGCGGCCGTCGTGCACCAGTGCAGCGCCCTGAGCCAGAGAGAGGATGATCTCCTTGTTCGGGGTGCCGGCCTGCATCAGGGCAGGCGAGTCGGTGACCACCGAGATCTTGCCCAGGATGTCGATCACGCGAACGTTGCCGGCTTCGAACAGCTGGTTGCTGTTGGTGAGGGCCTGGCCGATCAGCTTGTGATAGGTGGTGCCCTGCATGACCTGGGTGATCAGGGTCTGGCTGGCGTCGCCGAACTTGGCGTGGGCGTTGTTCAGCGCGCCCTGCGAGATGCCGGCGGTAGCCGAAACATCGTTGACGGCGGCAGCCTGGGCGGTGATCGCGGCAACCAGTGCGGCGATTGCGGTGTTCAGCTGGTCCTTCAGCAGGATCTCGGCGAACGCGCGGGATGCCACCTCGACGCCTTGGGCGGTCGGGCGCTCCAGCCACGTCATCTGCGATGGCTCGTAGCGGACCGGACCGAAACCGCCGGCAACCTTCACCGAGGAGTTTTTCAGCTCGGTCAGGTCGGTGATCGGCGCGGTGCCGTTGGCTGCGTAGCGGTCCACGCGGCGCTGAGCAGCGGCCAGGGTCTGGAAGAACGACTCTTGGAGGAAGTCGCCGGTGAAGCCGTCCGGGGACAGCACGATGGCGCCGCGGCTGGCGGCGTTGAACGCAACGAGCATCTGATCCAGCGTCTCGATGGTCGCCGGCATGATGTATTCGTTGAAAACCTGCATTTGCGACAGGGACATGGGTGTATTTCCTTATTTCAATGGGAGGTCTGGGAACCGGCTGGCCAGTGCCGCCGTGCGTTCCTCTTTGGTGCCGCCGATGTTGCCTCTTGCGGCCCCGCCGCCTTTTCCAGCACCCCCGGCCCCGCCGCCGGATGCCTTGCTACCAGCAATCAGCGGACCGAAGGCCGGATCGTTGGTGAATTCTGCTTTCAGCTCGTCCAGCGTTGCCGCCGAGAGCTTGCCGGCGGCGTCCAGCACGACGACGGTGGGCTTACCGTCGCGCTGCTCGACGCTCAGCCGGCGTTCGATGTGAGGAAGCAATGCCTTGGCGCTGCCAGGGACAGCCAGGGTGGTCGCGATCTCGGTAGCGGTGCGGCCCACGGTCAGATCCCGGATCTGGCCTTGCAGGGTGCTGTTGGTGCTTTCGAGCTGGCCGGTCAGCTCAGCCTCACGGCGCGCGTACTTCTCGGACCAGGATTTTTCGAGTTCTTCGACGTTTCCGGACTTGCGAGCAGCCTCCTCGGCCTCGGCGCGGGCCTTTTCTTCAGCCTCGCGACGCGCCTTTTCGGCAGCCTTCTTCTCGCCCAGGAGCTCTTCCACCTTGGCCTTAAGGCCGGTGACGTCCTCCTGCTGCGGCAGCCCGTCAATGCCGAGGATGAACTTTCCGTCCTTCTCGACATACAGTGCTGCTACCGATTCATCTACGCCTTCAAGGCTGTCCAGTTGGAATTTCAAGGTCATTGCTGTCTCCCAGAGACGTTGGGCAGGCCCAGCCTGCGGATACAAAAAAGCCCCGGCTCAGCCAGGGCTTGGAAAACGTGCTGCGGTTACTTGGCGTCGTGCAGGCGCTGCTTCAGCTCATAGCCCATCAGAGGCCAGATCTTTTGCTCGGCGTTGCGTCTGGCGACCTTGCGACCAATCTCAGCGTCGAAGTTTTCCGGGCTGGCACAGGCAGACTCACCGGTAACAGTGAAGCCATTGCGAAGCACCAATACGCAGAATGTCAGCAGGCTAAGAGCCTGCGCATTCCTTACGCCTTGCGCTTCTGGGCCGCCACGGAAGTGACCATCCACGCCATCGAGTGCGGTGAAGTAGTGCTCGCTGGAGATGTTCGACTCGATGTCAGCAGGCGTGATGCGTGGCGCAGTCATGCCCTTGTCTTCAATCATCTGGCCAATCGATTTGTCGCTCATGGTGCTCTCCAATTAATGTCGCGCCACGAAAGCGCGATGATGTGTTTTGTGGCGCTAATCAGTTCATGCCGGCCCTCTCAAAAGCCATCGGCTCACGCTTCTTGAGCTGCTCCAGAGTCAGTGTCTTGCCGTTGTCGTCGACAAACCTGTCAATGGGCAGCTCGCCCTTGCTGAACAGTTCGTAACGAGACGGCCCGAGCACGTCCTTTTGGAACGCAGCCGGCTGCCTAGCCAGCCACTCGCTGTAGCTGGTCTTGCTGCTCACCTGCTCGACGCCATCAGGACCCACCGATGGCCGGGTTGACCCAGGGATATCCCTGGCGAACTCGTCTTTCAGCACCGGGATGAGCGTGGTCCGGCACCGCCAGTGATATGGCGGCTTCGGCCCATCCAGCGGGATGATCGTCTGGTCGATGCTCATGCAAAACAGCGTGGTGCGGCTGTCCAAGGTGGCAATCCGGCGCATCCCCTTGAGGATGTCGTCGTTGTCCTTGAGGACTTCGACGCGCGCAGTGGAGGCGATGTGGTTGGTCATGGTGTTGACCAAGGCCTGCGCCTGATCGCGCTGCTGGACGCCAAGGGAGGTCAGCCGCCGGCTGATCTGCCCAGATGTCTCGCCCAGCGCGGACCCCATGCGAATCTCGCTGATGATCTCAGCGCTCTTCTTGGTGCCGTACTGGTCGAGCGCGCCATTGATGCTGATGCGCTGGCGACCCTTACCGACCTCCAGGTCGAGCGGGTCGGCTAGTGCCGCCGCGGCGACCTGCTCGATGCTTGGCCTGTTCAGTTGGACGACTGCTTTCACGACCTTGCCCAGCAGGGTCATGTTGAATTCAGCCTCGTAGCCGCCGAATTCGGTCAGGTCTAGCACGGCCTGCTGCTTCATCTCTCCATACACGCCCGCCAGCTCGCCCAGCAGCTCTTGGATCTGCCGCTCGTAGCGCTGGGTGCCGTACCGGCTCAATCCCTCCGATACGCGCGATTTGGCGATCCCAATCGCCTTTGTGATGAACTTGGCCAGCCGCTTGAGACTGCCTCCGGCATAGCGCTGCACGTGCACCTGGTGGCGAGTAGCTGCGTCGGACAGGTAGCCGTCACTGCTCATTGCCGTTATCTCCGGCGTCGTTGCCAGTCACGGGCTGCTGCTGGGCCAACTCATCGTCGATCAGCTCGTCGGTGCGATCAGCCTCCAGCACACCACCTTGGCGTAGGTTCGTGCGCAGGTCTGACTTCGCAATCAGTCCCTGCTGCCACAACTGCACTTGAGCCAGGATATCCTGGGCAGTCATCGTCTCGTCAAAGAACGACTGGTTGAGCCAGAAGACAGTGCCATCCTCGTCAGGCTCTCCCATCATGAAGCGCTCGGCGTCGAGAATGGCCATTTTCAGGGCCTCGGACACGTTGCCTGCGATGGTACCCAGCACGCTGTTGTCGGAGCTGTACCGGATGCGTACCGCTTCAGCTGTCTCGGCACCACCCGCCTTCTGGACGATGCGAGCGCCGATCATCAGCATCTGCTCTTCCTTGTCCTTCATCAGTGTGCGGGCCAGCTGGCTCTCGGTTGCCTGGACAAGCTTTGCATCCCCCGACTTCCCGAGGTTGTAGCCCCGGGTCGAGCCGATGTGCATCCCGTTCGGGTTCACCTTGGCGAACTCGTCGGCGGTGATGTCCGTAGTGATGAACAGCGTGGGCTGGCTGCTGATGAACCCGCTCTCCTCCACTGTTGCGCTGTTGCCGTAGTGCAGGATGTTCACGTCGGCCAAGTCTTCCAGCGGCGACTTGTCGATGCTGCCGTCGTTGTTCTGGGCGCCGTAGAAGCTGAACAGGATATGGTCAAAGGGGCGGCCATTCTTGTCGAGCGGCGCAACCTCGGTGTAAGAATTGCCGTCCTCGGCGTAGACGCGCTGAACGTAGCGGCCATCAACCAGCAGCAGCACGCGGTATTGGGTGCTCGTTGTGCGCTCCAGGCTGTCCGGACTGAACACGGACACGCACTCCAAAAGACAGACATAGACCAGGCGCTTCACGCCATCGACCACTTGCTCATCCCAGTCGATTATCGACTCGGCGCCGTAATGGTGAATCAGCGCGCTGCGGCCCTGCATGTCAGCCATCGATGACACGCCCTCAACCGCCGGGAAGTCAACGAGGAACCCGCCGCGACCAGCGTCCAGGCATTCGCCCACGGCGTCCTTGGAAAGCTGTTCCAGGCTCGTACCGTCGCCACTGGCGTTCTCCTTGAGGTACTCGACCCCGACGGGAAGCTCCAGCTCTGCAGTCTTGCGGAACACGGCGCCCAGCAGGCCGGTGCGCGTACGCCCAGTGATGTTCAGGAACATAGCCCGCTTCTTGTACTGCTTGTACCGCGCCTGGTTCTCGGGAGACTTGTTCTCCGGGTCAGGCATCGGCAGGTAGATATCGTGCTTGCGCACCTCGCGGGCGCCCGCCACGCAGCGCTTAACCAACTGCCATCCGGGCAAGGCCTCCGAGTACTCTGCCCGGGGAATGAAGTTCGGCATGGGTGGCCTCAGAAAGTGAACGAGATCGGCACGTGAGTGACCGGCCTGCTGATCGGATAGTCGTGATGGATGAAGTAGCCGGCTGCGTCGTTCGCGTGGTCGACGCCGGATTTCTTGTCAGGCTCACCATTGGGGGCCCACACCTGCTGCTCCAGCCCGTCTGCATAGGTCGGGCATCTCAGCGGGTTGATCAGGTAGCGGCGTTCGCCATTCGCATTGCAGAACATCGCATTCATGGCGTTGATCCGATCCTTCACCGGAGGGTTGGCATCGGGCGCGATAACGCTGAAACCGGCCTGGCGCAGGATGGCGATGTCCGTCTCGCTGGCATTCACCGACTTGCGCGACCCGCCCGAGGCGTCCGGGTAGATCCTGATCTCGCAGGTTTTCTCATACCCGTTGCCGTTGTGCCGCCAGTAGCGTTCCTTGATGCGCCGGATCATGTCCGGGGTATCAAAGCCATCAATCAGCTCATCCACCGCCCTGGGCTTGCCGTCTGCGCGCTTAACGTGCGTGATCGCCGCCATCTTGCCGACGTTGAAGTCCATGCCGATGAACAGGGGCTCTCCAGGCTCTACGGTGTCGAAGCAGGAATTCAGCTTCCGGTCGTAGGCGTGGTAGATCGACCCGGAGTTCAGGTTGACGAACTGGCCGTTCAGGTAGGCCAGGATCAACTGAGCCGGGTACGACTCCATCAGCGATGGGATGTAGTCGGGCGGCAGGTTCAGCTCGTTGTCGAACGTGCTGGCCTGCACCAGGCCGTACATTCCCTGCAGGGCTGGCTTCTCGCGCAGCTGTTTCACGAACTGCTGGTAGACGAACTTGAAACCCTCAGGGGTGGTGGTCACGTCTACGCCGTTCTTCAGCCCGGGGACGTTGTAACGCATTCGGGCAATGATCTTGCGCCAGGCATGCTCAGCCTTCAGCGCGGGCAGAACATCGAGCTCATCGACCAGGGCGTGCCCGATCTTGAAGCCGACGATGGTCTGCGGCTTCTCCATCGAGCGGCAGATGGTCGTGCTGCGGTACTGGCCGCCACTGTAGAACTCGACCTCCTTGTCGCTCTCCTTCGTCTTGACCTTAAGGCCCCAGTCGAAGGCGACTTCATCGATGGTCGGGAAGAAGATGTCGCGGATCTGCGGGTAGGTCGGAGCGAAGTAGCCGGAGTCGATCCGTGGCCATTCCCATACGTGCTTGCACAGCGCAGCACAGCCTACCCAGGTCTTGCCGGAGCCGAACCCGGCCACGAAGCCGCGGAACTTGTTCTCCATCCGCAGGAAGTTAGCCTGAGGTACGTTCAGCGATGGCATCAGGCTTCCTCGCATCCACCACGTCGACCTGCACCCGCGTGGGCGGCACGTTGTCGTGTGGATTCTCGTTCTTGGTCTGGCGGTTCACGTACACGTCGCCGACCTCTTTGGCCGCCTGCTCCAAAAGCTGGGCAGTCAGGGCCAGATTCTTCATGTGCTCGGCCTTCTCGGCCATCCTTCCCAGCGTGCGCAACCGGTAGGCTCGGTTAGCGATAGGGATCTCTGCTGTCTCCTCGCGGAAGCGCTTGCGAGTGTCTTCGAACAAGGTCACCCAACGCTTAGCCAGGTTGCGCCCCTGACGCTTGGTCGGGTCATGGCTTTCCGCGGTCTGGCGGCTGATCTCAATGCCGAATTCTTTATTGACGGCCTCGGCCACCTGAGATGGTGTATCGAAGCAGGCCAGCGCCTGAACGATGAAGGCCTTCACCTCGTTGCTCAGGACTGCCATAAGTTGGATTCCGTCAAGCGCCTGTCAAATATCAAGCCGATTTAAGCAGGCAGGTTCCGCAGGCCCTCGAAATGTTGATCTTGGCCACCTCGGGCGGCCGGCTTGCAGCGTCGATCAGCTGCTGTACGTCGTGACTGGCACCGTAACGGCGAACCACACCGACGAACTCCTCGACGTCGTGGCCACGCATCTCAAGCTTGGGCATGCCGTCATCGCCGAAGGCTGGGGCGCCGTACTTATCGGCCTTGTGAGCGATGTGATACAGCTCATGCTCAACCAAGGCGCAGAATTCAGCCTCGCTGCACTGGGCGCAGTAGTCCGCGGCCAGGGTTATGAGGAACTCAGGCTCTTCGCCAAACCATTCCCGCATCTGCTGCTCCTGGCGCGCCTTCTGCCACCCGCCTGCGCGGATCATCAGTTGCTCGGCCTGGCCAAGAACGGAACGGCCCTTCTTGTTGAAGGCAGACGATGCCCACAGCACGCCGATATTGACGTCTATGAGGTGAGCATGCTCGGGGTTATGGATGCTGCCGGTTTCGGCCAAGATCTCTTGCTGAATCCACTCCCACACCTCGGGAGCAGGTCGTAGGGTCAGCCAGACTGAATCAAGCAGATTTGCTGGGGGAGTTGGCCGACTCATGCGCGATTCTCACCGTCCTGATCTTCCCGCCAGTGCAGCTATCGCGCTTGGCAGCCATACCGACAGCCTCTTCGGCAGTTGCACCCATGTCCATGGCAGTCAAGGCGAATGGCGAACCACTTCCGATGGCATCGGCATTGCCGAGACTGAGGCGCGTCTTCCATGGGCCGGTCTTGTCGTCATGCCCGATCATCCAAAGTGATCCATTTGCAATCGCATAACCTGAAGCTTCGACTGGGCTCGGAGAGTGCTCGCCGAAGTAGCCGGCGATCAGCGCGTCGAAGTCACAGGTCGCGCCAGTGCACAGGAAGCGAACGCCCTTGCACTCTTGGAGCTTCTCGCAGTCGTCGTCAGTGATGACCGTGCCTCGGGTGGCTCGGGAGTCGTAGGCGATAACGCCATCCTTGTAGGCAATGGTGGTCATGCGGCTCTCCGCGCCACGAAGCGGCGCATATCGATTTTGTGGCGCGGATTACTCCGCCTTTCGACCAGGCAGCTTGAAGTCGGTGAACCGATCAGCGTAGGCACGGATCTTATCCACCCCCGACAGACCGATCATCCCGCCAACCAAGCCTGCGGCTGACTGGGGGATCCCGAGCAGTTCCAGGCCGGACAGTGCAGCAAGCGTAATACAGCCGCAGAGCAGACTTTCGAGGAAGGCCGCTTTCTTGGTTCCTCCCCCGTAGATGATCCGCAGGGCAGAAATCGACACGGCCAGCCCGGCAGCGTAGAAGGCCGGAGCGTGCTGGCTCAGCCACGCAAGCAGCACGAGCCAGGTGTCTGGTTTGTCTGGCATGTTGGACATACTCGATATCCCCTCTCCGGGGCAGGAATAAAAGGCCCTGTGGAGGCCCTAATTAGGGTCGGGGCAAGCGTGCGGAGCAGCACATAACGAAATTGGAGCGGATACGGGGAACCGAACCCCGATCGTCAGCTTGGAAGGCTGTCTAGCGACCTGCGCTACCCGCTTGGAGCAGACGGCCGGCACTGATCTCCGGCATTCTTTGAGCTATGGCACCCATCTAGGTCTTTAAAGCGGGGCCATCCTTCGGAAGGTTAACCCGGACCTCCCCCATCTTGCAGGGGCGCTCTACCTTGCGGAATCCCTAGTATCCGGCGCATCAGTCTGCGCATTCGTCTGCATAACGCGCGGGTCTTTCCCCGCCTGTCCGCCAAAGACTATCACGACGCTGGCACCCAACTGCACCAGTCTCGCCGATCCAGTCTCGCGCCACCCACAAGCACAGTGAGGGTATGGGTGCGCGGGCTGCCGGTGTTTTTCCGTATCACCACACTACCGGCTAGCAGTGTCCAGGCCGTCCCGTTAGGGCCTGCCCTGGCTGCAGTTGCATCAGGAAGCTGGGGAGATGTCCACGTAGTAGGCCTTGCCGACCTCAAGCTTCTCGGCAACCTCGGTGACGATCCCGGCGCGCAACGTGCCGTATGGCGTGTACTTGCCGTAGATCGAATCCTCGGTGTCGGGCTCGCTGGAGTAAACGGCGCCGAACTGGACAGTGCAGAGCTGCCCTTGGCTGTGTTCGTTCGGAGTGACTTCGTGGCAGATCATTTTGCAGCGCATGCGAGTAGGCATGATGACTCTCCTGATTGTGCAGGTGGGCCTATCAGTCTTTCGCCTGCTGGAAATGAAAAAGCCCAGCACTATGGCCGGGCTCTTGGTGATGTTTGCCAGAGGCAAAATTGTCACGATGGGGGGAAATGATGCCCCAGCCGGACATTTGTCGTCAAGCAGCATTTTTCATGATTTTTATCGCCAAAGAGACAGGCACCAAAGCCGCCTTGTCGAGGTCGTTGCAGGCGTTGAAACAGGCCTGAATGAAAGCCTCCCACTCCCTGGACCACTGTTCGGATACCAGCTTAAGGCCGTACTCCATGCGAAGCCACAAGCGGAAGGATTCAGGAGAAGGACATGGGTCGATACCCTCGCTCTGGCCGCCCTGGTGCATACGGCGGTACCGGTGCAGAACGCCACGAGCGACATCTCGCGCCTTCTCGAATTTCTTGGCGTACATGCGCGGGCCAGCGGCATAGGCCGTTGCGAATACCGCAGACTCAGCCTCGTCCTGATCATCGGCGGTAGCCATCGGGTTATACATGTGGTCACCGAAGGCCTTGAGGTGCGCCGGCAGCGTATCTACGGCCTGCTGAATGCGCCCGGCCATAGCCTGGTGCATCTGGTGGCCGCAGGTCTTCTGCTTCTCCGTGCGCTGCACCATGCGACCAAGCAAGCCCATCTCATGGATCATTGCGCCCTGGCCACCTTGAGCAGCATGGTAGGCGTCGTGCCATGCCTGTCGTGCGCTATTCAGTTGCATGGTCCGCTCTCCACGTCATCGTTACCCGGAAACAGGTTTCGCCCTGCCGCCTCGCTCAAGTCATAAGCCGATCTGGCATTTGCATGCCGGTCATTCCAGCGCTCGGCCGCTATGCGCATCAACTGCATCACTGTGAGCCCGAATTGATGCTCGAACGTGCCCAGGGTGCAGGAGTTGATGTCCGGGCCGCGTGCGCCGCAATCGTGGCACCAGACATGCGCGGAGTAATATTCATCGAGGTCTTCGGATTGAGGTCGATCCTCAGCCAACAACTCCCCGGTAATGAAGTCGAAAGCATCAATGCATGGTGGCCCCTCGCAGAATGGGCAGGGAGCCAACTTGATTTGCTCGGTCATGCTGCTGCCCTCTTGAGTTCTTTGGTCTTTGCCCGGTATTCGGCGGTAATGGCCTTGATCTCTTCCATGTCTCTAGGCCCTCAAGTGCGGCAGGTCGTGAGCTGCCAAGTAATCGTTGCGGGCTTTAACTGCGTCCTTGATGTCCTTGAAGCGGCCGAGGTGTATTTGCTTTTTCTGCCACTGGACCTTTGCCGACCACTTGCCTCGATCCCAAGAAACACCGACATGGCCGCTGGTATTCTTGTCCGTGAGGCGACGATTTGCCGCCTGGACGTTGTAATCGGCGTAACGGCAGTTACCCGGTTCATAACCCTTCGAGGACTCGATTCGGTCAAGAGTCAGGTCATCGGTGTAGCCATTCGAAAGCGACCATTTCATGAAGGGCTCGAAGCTCATCCACTCTTCACAAAGCTTCACGCCGTGGTATTTTTGGATTTCAGAACCACGAGGCCTCAGGCAGCGGCGCTTCATGTTCGCCCACGTCACATGCAGCCGGCTGTTCGAGTTATTGAGGCCGTGGGTTGCGCGCTTCTTACCCGCCGCCTTGTTTGAGCATGGAATGCAGAGCCCCGTCATGACCTTGGCACGCTCCATTCGGGTTTCGAATTCGACCAAGCACTCCGGGCACCGAAACACTCCGATCGACCTTCTTGAACCAGAAATCTCGACGAGCGTTTTTCGAACAAGAATCACATTGCTACCCATGACTGCCCCCTTTCATATCTCTGCTCTATCCGTTTCACCTTCTTCGTGAAAACAGCCTTGAGGCGCTTCAAGTAAGGGATTTCATGGCGGACCAGATCCTGATTGCACTCCAGCCAGGCAACCTTTTCCGCGCCGATCTTCTCGACCAGGCGAGGCCGGTAAACCATGATATTTCCGCTCAAGTGGGCGTTGCACTGGGAGCAGGACTTGTTCATGTTCCAGAGGTTGAAGCGCAGATGTGCGGCGGCACCGACGCTGCGGAAGTGCGAGCAGTGCCACTGACCGCCCCAGCTCGCCGGCTTGTCACAACTGATGCAGCCCAGATGAGCGTCACGCAACCGCACGTAGCGATTGATGACCGCCTGGGCTTCCTTGGCGTGATCCGCCCTGCTCTTCAACTTCTCCTTCCGCACCTTGATCTCGCGGCGTTCGATGCTAGCCAGGGACTTGCGCTGCCTGTCCTGCTTGTTCCGCGCGATGACAACGGCACAGTCCGGCGAGCACCAGGACTGAAAACTAACCTTCGGGACGAATGAGGCCCCGCACTCTGGGACTCGGCACTTCTTGGGCTTCCGCGGCTTGGCGATCATGCTGCCTCCCCGAACTGGATCCGCATCTTCATGTACTCACTGTCCTCTGGGTGAGATAGGTAGATCCCATGCTCATTGGCCCAGAGGTCTACGCAAGTCATGAAGGCGTGCATTTCCCCTTTGTCCAGATGGCTGGTGTGGCGGAGCTCATAGCGCTCAGTGACCTCGCCGGTTTTGAGGTTGATGTCGGTGATCGGCGTTTCGCCCAGGAACGTCTGCTTGAGATTTCGCTTGATGTTGGTCTCATTCATCGGGGCGCCAGTGGCGAAGGTCGTCTTGCCCATGCGGACAAAGAACTGAGCAATCTCGTCGCACCACTTGTGGAACAGGGCGTTCTGGGGGAGGCTACGGCCGGCGCCCGTGATTGCAACATTGCAGGGGAAGCCCTTCTTGCGGATCGCAGCCTGCAGCTCGGCCAGGTCGCTGATCTGGTTGAGGCGGATTTTCTCAGCCATGAGATGCCTCCAAGCCAATCGGCGCCATTGGGGTAATGCCCGGGATCATGTTGGCGCGACGAATCTTCACATTGGCGTTATCCCGATGACGATGCGTCCTGTCGTCAACCCCGTTCTCGTACCCGTGCTTGTAGGCTGCTGTTTGCATGGTTTTCCCTAATCCACGCAGCCCGTGCATGTAGCCTTGAACCATCTGCCAATCTGCATCCGTGTAGATTTCTGGCTTGGGATAGTTTGGGTAGGTCATGGCTGCTCTCCTTTGCCCAGGGCGGTGCGGTATCCGGCAAGCTCGGCCATGTCTCGGTCGTAGTCGCGGCGCGTCACTGGGTGCATGTCTTCCGGCTGCTGGCCGGCAAACTTCTGGAGCATTTCCCCGTGCAGTGAATCAGCGCACTCGGACAGCGCCTTGCGCAGCGCCTCGTTCTCGGCCTTGAGCCGGTCGATGTTTACTTCCTGCCGCCGGATACGTGATGCAGCCGCAAGGAGAACGATGGCAAACGGATCATCTTCGCCATGATCAGAGTTATTTTGGAAAGCCTGGGCGTTGTCGACTAGCTCCTTGATCAGGTCTTCAGCAAGCCAGTCATGCGGGCCTTTCAAGGCCTCAATCTCTGCGACCATTTCTGCAACCGTCTCAGGGTCGAGATGTTCGTACAGGTCGGAAATCCTGCGCCCGAAGTCTTCTTCATCTGCGCAGTTCGATTCTTTGCAGCCATCCAGCAGCCGCTTCAGTTCGCTGTAGTCAGTCATCAGAAACCCTCCTTGCCGCGCTGCGATTCCCATTCGAACGGGACAACGATCAGCCCGCCCTCCCGCAACCGGTCGACGCAGCGGTCGCCCATGGCTCGGCCCAGGTCATTCGCTTCCAAGTTGGAAATGATCACCGTCGGCGCTTCACGCTCGTATCGGCCGTTGATGATTGCGAAGAGCGTGGTCAGCTCGAAGTCGCTCGGCTGCTCCTTGCTCACGCCGATCTCGTCCAGCACCAGCAGGTCGGGATTTATCAGGCTGGCCAGGATGTCGCCCTCGGTACGTTCGCTGTGACGGTCGTACGTGCCACGGATGTCCTGCAGGACAGCCCCAACCGTGCGGTACACCGCCGACCGGGAGGTCTTGTGCAGCAGTTCATTGGCCATGGCCGCGCCGAGGTGGGTCTTGCCGGTACCGGGCTTGCCGATCAGCACCATGCAACGCCCTACTTCGCGGATCTGCTCAAACGTCGCGACGTAGTGGCGACAGAACTTCAGGGCCTTGCGCTGCTGGTCATGCTCGACCCGGTAGTTATCCAGCGTGCGAGTGAGGAAGCGTTTCGGGATCAACGCATCGCCCAGCTTGCGAGCAAGGGCCATGCGGAGCTCCATCGCCTTGTTGGCCTGCTCGGCAGCTTCGGACTTCTCGCGTGCGATGCGGCTACACTCAGGGCAATTGCTTCTCAGCTCTCGACCCAGCACCGCGAATACCTTCTGCTCGTAGGCGCCGTGGGTTTCACAGTCAGCCGGCTGGATGCGGGTTCCCGGTGGTAGTTCTGGAGTCGATTGGACTGGCTCAGAGCGCATAGCTGCCGTCCTCCCGCTGTTTCAGGCCTGCGGTGTAGTCGCGGCCAGCAAAGCCGGTGTGGCGCGATTGTGGGAACGGATGCACATTGGTCGGCACGTCAGGGATTTCGTCCTCCCAGCGCTTGCCGTTGAGCCACGTTGAAGGGTGAGGAATGAACTGGCCCTTGTCCTTGGTCCAGTCAGGTGTCAGGACCTGCTTGGCAAGGGCGGAGATCATCAGGTCGTACAGCGCCTGATTTACCTTGAGCTTCGTCCACGCCTTCTCGGCCTTGTCTTTTCCGACCTTGCGGGGATAGAGCTTCCAGAACTTCGGGAACAGATCCTCGCTCGCCACCGGAGCCTGCGACGGAGTGAGGGAATCAGGAATCAGGTTAAGGGAATCAAGAGAGAGGGAATCAGCAGGGAAAGAACCATGCTCGCCCGGTGCTTGTATGGTGCTTGCACCGTGCTCGCCTTGAATAGGTGGTTCCTGGCCCTCTGCTGGAATGGTACTGGCAGCCTCCTTGACGTGGGGATTCTGGTGCTTGGACCAGTTCACCACCTGGATTGCCTTGATACCGCTGGCCTCATAACGACGAATGAAGCCCTTCGACTCCAGAGCATCGAGCATGCCATCGATGTCGACGTTATCAGCCGGGAACAGGGCCATTTTCAGCCGCTTGGGGCGATCTTCCAGGCGCCCTTCCCTGTCCGCCTCGGTCCACATACCGATGAACAGAAGGCGTGCAGAAAAATCCAAGTCTGCCAGGTCTTCGTTCGAGAAGAATCCTGGTTTGATATTTCTCGAGCGGGCCATCATTGGACCTCCAGGTTGTACTGCGCCCACAGTCCGGCCACCCAGGTGACGCCCTTGGGAGTGAACTTGGATTGGTTGAAGGCATGCCCGTTGTCCCCGGTGCCGGTCCTGACCTCAAAGCGCCCAGCGTCGATATGGGGCTGATAGGCCTGCCATTCCCCGCCCATGCGGTACATGATCTTTTTGTCGAGAAGGAACTCGCGGAAGCGGGCTTCATTGGCCCTCAGCAGCTTGGCGGTCTGGCGGAAGCCCTTGAGGCCAGTCGATTCGACGTACTTGTCGACGAACTCAACCTTGGGAGCGGCGATGGCCAGGGCCTGCTGGGCGATCTGCTTCTGCTCCATTTCGTCGGCCCAAGCGCGAGCCGCGGCCACGGGATTGGAAAAGTCCGGAAGTGTTGCGATGACGCGAGGTGCTTCGAGGGATTTGAGCTTGGCCAGTACACTTCTGCGAACAGCCTTCGACTCACGCATGCCAACCAGCATGCATTGATCCAGCGTCAGGCTGTAGGTGGCGACCTGGTTGCCGTGAACAGGGGTGTAATATTTTTGCACCCCCTCAAGATCATCGCCTAGCTCGTCTTCTACCCGAGAGAGGAACTGGTCATTTCTGACTTTCGGCTCGCCAGCTGTAAGGCGTGCATAATTGATGAGGTCACGAAGCTCGATGCTGCTCATCGTGCGCGCCACGTTTTCATGGCTCGCATTTTGTGGCGCGGCCCTCGACAGGGCCTGTACACTTTGGGTCTGCATATGCATAATTCTCCTACAGAGTTTTGTATTGCAGAGAGCCGGGCCGCGAACCCGGCTTTTTTGTCTCTGTGATTTGGTGTTGCAGTGCTGCATTGGGTGTCCGGCGCTTCCGTGGTAGCTTTTTGCTTCCACACAACAAGGTCCAAGGAGACCGGACATGACTGAGAAATCTGTCGAGCAAATGGCTCGCGACACGCTGAACTCCCTCATTGCTGGCGGCTATTTCAAAACCGCACTCGTCAATCTCACTTCAGACGGCCTAACCCTGGATAAAGAGGCCTTGTCGACTATTGAGGGTCAGCTTCGGAACTACTACTCAACTGGCATGTACGCTCCTGTGCCGCCGGCTAATGTGACGTTCCGTCTGTGAAGTAGCGCGCCATAAAGACGAAGGCCGAGGCAAACGCTTCTCCGTGAGCCCTGGCCTTCTCCTCCTTGAGGTCGTCACGCAAGATGCCGCCGACCGACTCCTTCAGCGACTCAGCACATGCCCGCGCAAAGATCAGCTGCATTTCTTGCTTGAACTGTTCTGGTGCCATGCCCTTCTCCTGCTCTACTTAGGCCCTATCGAGGCCCTTTTTGTGTCCTACAAGCTCCAGTACCGGGGCTTTGCGGGAGTTCTGAACAACCCGTCCTGATGCAGCAATCGAGCTGGCTGCCAACAGGTACTCTTCCGTCGCCAAGCTAAGGCTCCATCCGAGTTCTCGGGCTAGTTCTCGAATCTCCTGCTGCGCCCCCTCAGGGAGCGAACTAAATTCGCAGTCAAATTCGGGCACATGACCCTCCTGAGGGCCCTCAGGCCGACTTATGATTGTCTTGGGCGCTTACACCATGAATCTCGCGAACCACTTCGGCTGCACGATGTGCGCGACCAAGCTGAGCAAGTTCGAATAGATAGGTAGCCAGCTGCATCCCGGCCATCTTTGCCTCCATCTGGAGTTGGCGCTTCGTGCGCTGTGTAAAGCGGAGCTTGCAAACGGCATCACGCTTGTTCGCTGGATCTTCGTGCATACGGGTACTGCTCCTTGTGGCTGATGGATGGGTTTAAGCGGCTTGCTGGGGGATGCTTGGGCGCAGATCGCGGGCCTTAATCGCGCCATTGGTGGCGATCTCGGCCTTGATTGCGATCTCAGCAGTGCAGCCGTGAAGGCCACGAACCCAGCCACTGACAGTCCCCTGCTTTACGCCGAGGGCCTCTGCGGTGGTCTGCTGCGAGCCGAAATGCTTAACCAGCGCGTCAAAGTATTTGTTCATGATTCTCCGCCCATATAAAGGGATGCCTTTATGTTATTTGAAAGGAACACCTTTTTGCAAGACTAAAGGCTGACCTTTAAATTGATGAGCATGGAACTCAAAGATCGCCTCAAGAAGGCAAGAAAAGATGCAGGACTAACCCAGGCTGAGCTTGCTGAACGCGTTGGCATAAAACAGGCGTCTGTATCCGAAATCGAGCGCGGACTTACCCGGACCAGTGGCTACCTTGTTCAGCTCGCCCAAGCATGCGGCGTTGACCCTGTCTGGCTGTCCGGCGGAAGTCTCTCGCAAGGTGAATCTCGACCGCTAAGCAATGCAACCATGCTTGGTCCAATCTCCCTGTGGGATGACGACACCCCGCTGGACGACGATGAGGTGTATTTGCCATTCCTGAAAGAGGTCGAATTGTCGGCTGGCTCAGGCCGCACAGCTGTCCAAGAGTCCAGCGGAAGGAAGCTCAGATTCGGTAAGCAAACGCTGCGAAATCAGAATGTCCAAGCCGGTCATGCCGTGTGCGTCACAGTTCACGGGAATAGTATGGATCCAGTATTGCCGGACGGAAGCACCGTTGGCGTTGATAGGTCAGCGACCACTGTGAAAGACGGAAAGATGTACGCAATTGATCATGGCGGTGAGTTGCGAGTTAAGACACTTTATCGAATCCCCGGAGGCGGCCTGCGCTTCCGCAGCTTCAATCTAGATGAGCACCCGGACGAAGAATATTCCGCGCAGGACTTAGCAGAAGCCGGTATCACAGTTATTGGGAAGGTGTTCTGGTATTCCGTTTTACTTTGAAGGATGCCCATTAATGCCCCTCACCAAACCCAACCAGCAGCTGCGCCGCGACCTTAAAGAGGCTGCGGCTCTACTCAAGTGGTCTGGCGTCGATCTGTTCGGAGTGGCAAAGCGCATGCTGGCCAATGGTGATGAGCAAGGAGCCAGCGAACTGATGAAGATCGCCCTCTCCTTCCAGGAAGCAGAGGTCAGGCTGGCGGGGTATGCGGAAGAGGTGGAGGTGAGGCGTACAGCGCGCTCAATGTCAAAATAGGCTATACGTAGCGATCTTAAAGCAACACCACAAGGAGGTAAGTGTTGATCCCGCAATGGAATCATCAAGGGATAATTCCCCCAATTGATGAAAACAATCCGACGGCTCTAGAGCGAGCTCCATACACGGTGACCGTTGAGCAGGTTGTTGAGCGCTTTTCTACTACTCTTGAAAGGTGCGAGATTCTTGATGGCTTTCTCTCTCACCGAGCTGAAATGCACCGTATAGGCGTTATTTCTGGTTTTCAGTGGCTGAACGGAAGCTTTATGGAGCACGTTGAGTTATTGGAAGGGAGGGCGCCGAACGACATGGATGTTGTTACTTTTGCGGAGATTCGACCAGAGGTAGAGGCCGCCCTATCGCCAGATGAAATCAAGGCGCTAACTGACAATCCCTGGATCAAGCAAACTTACAAGGTTGACTTCTACCTTCTCCCTCTGTCGGAACCTGCTGAATTTTTAGTCGAGATGTCAGCATACTGGTACAGTATGTGGTCTCACAGAAGGTCTCAGCAGTGGAAAGGCTTTTTGAGCGTCAGGCTCGAGCCGGACCATGATGATAATGCCAGACGCCTTTTGGAGAATCGCAAGCGGGAGGTCCAGAATGAACAGAACTGAATTCACCCACGCGCAGGCTGAAATCAATTTCTTGGATCGCATGTCTCGCAAGTCTGGGCTAAGCAAGCTCGCACAACTATCGATGAACTCAAGAAAGGAGCAAGTAGAATCACGTCTGCTGGATCCTGGCCGAGGAGCATTTTCCCCAGCCAAAGCAGTAGTGACCTATCGAGGTGCTCCCGTTTGGGGTGTGCATGGTGTTGTCGCTGAGTTTGGCGCCATAGCAACTGCGAAATTCTCAGAGGCCATTACTGCCGTAGCCGCGTCTATTGGCGGTGTTCTGAATGATTTTGGTCCTATACCGAACAAAGCCCAGAATCAGATACTTATAACCGGCACTGCTATCGGTTCTTTCGGCTTTGAGTTCGAAGAAGCGCCATCACTTGATGCGCAGCTACCTCTGGAGGGAACCACCTCCGTTTCGCAAGCATTTGAGTTGGTAGCTGAGTTACTAGAGGCCTCCACCAAAAGTGATGAGGAACTATCCGAGCCAGCCTCTAGAGTTGGAACGCGAGCGATCGCAACAATTTCGGATTATCTCGAAAAACTGATTTCCTACGAAGCGTACTGCTCGGTGACAACCCGTGACCACCTGTTCTCGTTTACGAGTGTTGACCAAGTCAGAATTAGCAGGTCCCGTCTCAGTCCTGAAAACATTGTAGAGAAAGACGTTGAGTTTTCTGGTGAGTTCTTGGGTGCCTTCCCCGCCGAAAGAAGATTTGAATTCAAGACCCAGGATGGGACGGTTATTCACGGGAGAATTGCCTCTGCCATTGAAGACCCGGCAGTTATCAATATGCATCTAAACAAAGCCTTTACCATCCAGGTAAGCGCTAGAACAGTCGGCAAGGGCAGGCCGCGATACACCATTTCCCAACTACCTTGGTAATCAAGCCCGGCCCAGCGCCGGGCTTCTTGTATCTGCCCTACCGCATTACCCCGGCTCTGAAGCCGCTACAGAGCCGACCTGCCCCGACATGAAGCCAAACCCCAGGCCACACTAACGAGCAATGAGCCCGCCACTGAGCGGGTTTTTTCATGCCTAACGAAAAATAAAGGATTCCCTGTTGACTCAAAATAAAGGCTAGCCTATATTTACTCCATCGAGTCACCGAACAGGTACTCGCCAGGCCCTCAAGCCGACCGCTCTTTAGCGACACCCCTTGCCGGATCACCACCGGCCCAGATTCAAAGGCAGCGATGAACCGGCCTCAACGGTTCAGAGGGTTGGCAACTGACCCGGGTGTGCAGCTTAAAGCACCGAGAACAGTTATCCAGCGGGAGAACAAGCCGAAAGGCCCGCGGCTGGAAGAACAATCAGAAGATAGCCGGAGGCCGACGCAAGCAGCGGGCCCCGACTGGAAAGTTTCAAACGATACGAATCACCGCTGACGCAACAACCCCGGTCTGACGCCAGTAGCGGGACCGGGATTAACCCAGGAGATGACCATGATCTACAAAGTTTCCGAGATCACCGCTGTAGCTTTTTTGCTTGCGCCGGTTGTTGCGGCGGCCTTGAAGATTGCGGGTGTTCTCTGACATTCGATTCAAGCCGATGACCGACGCCAGTAGCGGGTCACGGAAGATTTCCTCGATGCCCTTCTCACGAGGGGTATCAGGGAAATCAAACGCCCTGGAGGGCGAGGATATGCCCACAAAAGCTTATCAATGTGGATCGTGTTACGAGGTCCACGAGTTCTATCACGAGGCGGAAAGCTGCTGTCAGCCGGCAATCGATGAGGGCTGGCAATGCGATGTATGCGGCGATTTCCATAGCGAAAAGGAAGACGCGGCGAAGTGCTGCATCGGGCTGGTCAAGGCGAAATCCGAAGAGGCGGTCCAGTGCCCAGCATGCTTGCGTGACCAGTCACTGGTGCAGTTGGTGTCTGAGATTGAGGTAGCCGGCCACTGCTCAGAGTGCAACCCGCATTTCTCGATAGACGACGCCTTCAAGATTGCCGACCTGGTAGATCAGCAGCTCGCCGAAAATCTAGATCGCATGTTTTAGGGGTGCTGATTCACCCCTCTTCCTGGTTTTACAAATGCCTCTCAAACCCCGGGAGGCATTCGAAAGCCACTGGAGGAATACAAAATGAACAAGGTCCTTCGCATCACTCTGCGCGGCGAGCTGCAGGTGTTCTCCGATTGCAACCTGGATACCTGCATCCGCGAAGCTAATCGGCTCAACACGGAACGTGGCTATACCAACGGCGTGTACGTGGTCGAACTTGAGGACGGCCGCCGCATGACGGCAGCTGACTGCAAGGCTGCTGCATGAGCCTGCGCGACCAGGGCTTCAAGTTCTGCATCAGCCCGGACAAGAAGCAAGGCCGCTGGCTTCACCCGGCTGAGTTCAAGCAACTGCACCCCGACTGGATCAACGTCACGGAATGGCCAAGCGAGAAGCTGGTGGCATTCCTGATGCCTGTGCCAAAGCAGCAAGACCTTTTCGCAGCATGACGATTTCACTGGCTGGCCTTGGCGACAGGGCCAGACGGGAAATCAACCGGAGCAACAGCCATGAACGAAGTTCTCGTGCAACACCTACTGGCAAAGGCACGCAAGAGCCTGGCTGCCGGCGACAAGAATCAAGCAACCGTGTGGCACACCCTGGCGAAGTCGGCCCGGGGCGCTGATCACCGCATCTGAATCAATCCCGACAAGGAAAACCACCATGCAAGCAGCAGAGAAATCACAAGTCACCATCCCTGAAATCGGCACTGTATGGACCGGCCAAGGTGGTATCTACGCCGGGTTCATGCCGGCTCGTAACGGCGCTGATGGCTACCACCTGGTCCTTGGTGAAGAACTTGGCCGCTTCGAGTGGGGCCAGTATGGCGATGAGTCGCCGGCCACCAGCTTGACCGATGGTCGCGCTAACACCGAAGCGCTGGTTAATGCTGATGGCGAATACCCGGCAGCGATTGCAGCATATGAACACATCGCTGAAGGGCATGGTGATTTCTATCTGCCCGCCACTGCCGAGCTGTACGAAATCTGGCTGAACCTGAATGGCAAGCTAAGTGGTTTGGTGTGGTCGAGTTCGCAGTACTCAGCCCACAACGCCTACCTCATGGACTTCGTAGATGGCTGGCTCTACTACTACGGCAAGTACGCCGAGCGTCTTGTCCGTCCTGTCCGCAGATTCCTTCAGTAATTCATTCCTTCAATTGCTTCTGACAACCAGCGCCAAACGACAGCCTGTCGCAAACTGCCCGATCCCTGGTACTCCCCAGCACCAGGGCAGACATGCTTTGCCGCGAGGCCAATTATGAAACTGAATCGACTTGTATATGGGGTTGGCGTCAAGGACTTACCCTATAAAACGGTGAAGTCGGAAGATGGTCAACCTAGACATGACCCGTTTTATTCCAAGTGGTCCGACATGCTGATGCGCTGCTATTCGCTGCGCTACAAAGCAAAGTATCCGACCTACGAAGGTTGCCAGGTTGTAGAAGAATGGCTGTATTTCTCTGGATTCAAAGCTTGGATGGTTAAGCAGCCTTGGGAAGGCAATGCTCTAGATAAAGATATTATCATTCCAGGAAACAAGACCTATTCGCCAGACGCGTGCGCGTTCGTTCCGAGATGGCTAAATAACTTCCTTTGCGACAATGCTGCTCAGCGTGGCTCCTGGCCACTCGGGGTTTCGCTACTGCCAGGAGGAAAGTTCTCTGCGACCATTGAATCGGGAGGGAGGTCGGTGCATCTCGGTCGATTCAATAGTCCTGATCAGGCTCACAAGGCCTATCTGATCGCGAAAGCCGAAGAGACCTACAAAAGGATTCAGCGGTACATAGCTGATGGCGGTTCAGATGATCGCGTCATTTTGGCTTTATCGGATCGAGCTAAAAAAATGGTCTCGCAATAATCGAAAGCATCACCCCTGCCCATTCGTAGAGTGGGCAGAAGGATGCGGACGAGTACACACCGCGAGAGCGGCCCCCTGCATCAACGCAACACAGCAGATGAATGCGCAGGCTGATGCGCAAGCAGGTTTGATCCTGACAAGCACGTAAGGCAGGCGCTTCCGTACGCACAAACAATCGGGAGCTGTTTTGCGACTTGAAGTAATACGAATCTGGCCGGGCGGTTGTGCGCTACGGTAGAGCCCAAGGTACAAGGGCCTTCAGGTAATCGGGAATGCCGGAGATCAGCACCGGCCATCTGCACCACCGAGCAACAGCGTCTTCGGGGCGCTGACGCTCACAACCTCAACCGGAGATCACCATGCTCCTACTGTTCCTGATCGGCGCAGCGCTTCGCCATGTGCGGCCAGAACCGCCAATTGAGGCAACGCTGCCCACCGGTCCACTGCGTACCGTGCGCAAGCCCTGGCGAACGATCAGCGGGGCACCGGCGTTCTGGCGCTGACTGTCCCGCCCAAAACCTGAAACCACTGCATCTGTGAAAGCCCCGAACGTCCAACGGGGCTTTCTTTTTCCCGCCTATATCCGTCAGCACTCCCCGGCGCCCATTGGCAAACAGCCGTGCGTGAGTGTTGACGAATACAGGTGAACAACCCGCCACCTTGGAGGCGACCATGCAAACAGCAATGCAGATCTGTCAGGAGCGGCACGACCGCCGGCTGCCACCAGAGGACTACACCGAGGATCTGGTGGACGCCGAGGTTGCCCGGGTGATGTTGCTCGAGTCGAAAGTTGTGCCCTTCTTCGATCAGCGAGTAGGTGCCGGTCACATCCCAGGCTTCGCGCTCAATGCGAGTGAGACGATAGCCCAGGCCTGCGACCACGAATGCATGGACGCCCAGGTTGTGCTGGCGGTCCTGGCCGGGGAGTTCGAGCGGGCCCAGAGGATAGCCGAGAAGGCGTTCCGGCAACCCCTGGAGTCGAAAGCCCGGGCCATGGTGGTGAAGTCCATGGGCCTGGCGAGGGTCTGCCAATGATCGCCCATCACGACATGGCCCAGGGCATGCTCGAAGGATATCTGGAGAGCATGAAGGACCCGCAGTGCTCCGACATTGCAGTAAAAGCCTCTGCCATGACCGCCGTTCTGGTCTTCCGAGCTCTGGGAGTCATCAGCGCCCAGGAGGACGCCAATTACACCGAACAGCTGCACCGCCTGCATGAGCGACGCCGAGCTGGCGAATTTGGGAAACCAACTCATGAATGGTAACTGCGTGGCGATCATCGCCGCTAATCGAAAAGCTGTTATTCAAGCCCTGCAGTCGCGGGGCTTTTCTTTGGTTGCCGATCTTCCAGAGCCCATCAGGATCGAGCGGACACCTCGGGGCATGCTTAGAGCGAGGTCTTCACGATGAGCGGCGAAGGCGCAAAGAAGCGCCAGCAGGCCGCCGCCAAGCGTTGTGCTCGGCTCCGCCAGCAGGGGCTGACCCTAGGCCAGATCGCCGAGATAACCGGCGTGGAACGGGAGCGGGTCGCAACACGGATCACTCTCGGCGAAAGGCTGATCAGTCTGGAGGTTGACCAATGACCTCCCGCCAGCGCGCCCGGAGAATCCTGATCTAGCGCGGCGCCCTCCCCGTCCTGCTCCTTTTCTCACTCCTGATGCTACTCGGCGCTCTTGCTGATCGCGTCACTCAGTAATCAACGAGGCCCCCAATGAGCCAACTAGCCCGTGTCGAACAGGACCAGGCGCCCGCTGTCGTGGGCGAGTCAGCAACAATAATGCAGGTTGTTCTCCGTGCCGCATCCGACCCTCAGTGCGACATCGAGAAGATGGAACGCCTGATGGCAATGCATGAGCGGATGCAGGCGAAGACAGCTGAAACCGAGTTCAATGCCGCGCTGTCTCGCGTTCAGGGCGAGATGGGGCGCATTGCGGCTGATGCTACCAACAACCAGACCCGCAGCCAGTACGTCACGTACGGGAAGCTCGATAGCGTTTTGCGACCGAAGTACACGAACGAAGGACTTTCGCTGTCCTTCAGCACCGAGCAAGCTCCGGAAGGAATGGTGGGCATGGTGTGCTTCGTCAGTCATGTCGGCGGCCACACCCGTGAATATCGCGCCCACATTCCATCCGACGGCAAGGGCGCCAAGGGCGGCGATGTTATGACCAAGACCCACGCCTTTGGCTCCGGAACCTCCTACGGCATGCGCTACCTGCTGAAGATGATCTTCAACGTCGCTATCGGCGAAGAAGACGACGACGGTAATGGAGCCAGCGGTGACGAATTCCGCAACGCGATCCTTTGCGACCTGACATCGAAGGTGGCGGCAGCAACAGACAAGGCAGTGTTGCAGGAGGCCTGGCAGCACGGCCTGAAGGTTTTGCACGTCGCTAAGGACGCAGTAGGCGCCGAAGAGTTACGCGCCGCGGTCAATAAACGCAAGGCTGAACTGGAGAGCGCGCCATGATCCTTATCAGTTGTGAACAGGGCAGCCCTCAGTGGCATCAAGCCCGCGCAGGCTGCATCACTGCCAGCATGTTTGGCATTGCTCGGACCAAGGTCGGGGGTCTGGACGAAAAACAGCAGATGTATGTCTCTGCCATCCAGGCTGGCATGACCGAAAAGGAAGCTATGGCTGAAGCGGGCTACAAGGCCGCGCCTAAGGCAGAGTCTGTGCGCTTGGCACTCGCTGGCAAGCCTGTTGGTCAGCCATCCGAGGCTGCCATGAACTACGCCTTCAACTTGGCCGTTGAGCGGATCAGCGGCACACCAATGGACCAAGGTTTCGAGACTTGGCAGATGAAGCGCGGTCATGAGTTGGAGCCGATAGCCAGGATGGAGCATGAGCTGAAAACAGGCTTGATGGTCCAGCGGGCCGGGTTCGTCACTACGGACGATGGCGCGTTCGGGGCAAGTGCTGACGGCCTGATCGGCGACGACGGCGGCAGCGAATACAAGTGCTTCATTGCCCCTGACAAGCTCCGCACCTTCCACATCGATAACGACGCCAGCGGCGTCATGGATCAGGTCCAGGGCTGCATGTGGGTCACTGGACGGAAGTTCTGGCACGTAGGCATGTATTGCCCTGCTCTCGAGCCTGTAGGGCGTCAGCTTTGGTGGCAGGAGTTCAAGCGAGACGACGACTACATCGAAAAGCTCGAGGAAGACCTCTGGCAGTTCAAGCTGCTGGTGGACGGCTACGAGGCCAAGCTGAGGAGTAACGCAGCATGATCAGCAACCACACAACCTTGATCGAGCAGCGCCATGACAGCGCGGCAGAAATTGCCTATGCAGTTGAGCAGTTCCTTGCGGCTGGCGGAAAGCCTCAAATCATCGCCCAGGGCGTCAGTGGCGAGGTTGGCATTTCAGGTACATCCAGCCACCACGACCGCCTTCGCGCTGAGCGAGACAAGCTTGCGCCGGCGGTGCGGCCAAAAAAGGCGCTACAGCAAGCGAGGCAGCAAAGAACCTAAATATGCATATCAAGCGCGTCCTGCTGATTGCCCGGGAAAACGGGTTTCAGTTTCGGCAGCAGAAATGAAGGGATAGGCCATGGCTGCGACTCAGGAAGAACGATCGGCCAAGCTTGCCGAGAGACGGCAGGAGCTGGGCGAGCAGGAATTGCGGCACACAGTCCCGTATGGCGCCCGGCAGATGCTCGACGAGCTGATGCTCTGGCGTGAGATCCAGGAGGTCAGCGAAGCTGTGCAGTTGCTGGTGATCAATGCCGAGCCCAAGGTACTGCCGCCGGCGTCTCCAAAGGTAAAGGGACCGTCCGACATCATCAGGCACTACTTCCGCCAGGGAATGCGCGACCGCCTGGCAGCGCTCACTGCCGCCCTGGGCGAATCAAAGGACCGAAACACGATCTGGCGACTGATCGCATATGCCAATTCGCTAGGCCCAGATGGATCCGCGCCACTCTTCGAAATCAAGCGCCACGGATACGAGATAACAGAAAACGTGGCGCGCAAATTACGGCAAGCAGGCTTTGCCGAATCGCTACAGATGAACGCCGAAGACGACGGCGAAGCATAACCCACCCTACTCGCTGCATCCGGTACCCGGAGGGCGGCACACACCTGGAGAAAACCATGACTCAACATGTACAACAGACCGTCGCCGCTTCCGAACTCCCTGAGCGTGGCCAGCTATTGGCCGGGGGCACCTTCGTCACCCGCTACTGGCTCAACGGCGTTGAACGCGCCCTGATCCTGCTGCCTGACGAACTCAGCGGCGCCTGGGGCGAGTATGGCGTCGAGATAAAAGGTGCCGCCAGCTACAGCGACGGCGAAGCCAACACCCGCGCCATGGCCGAGGCTGGCAGCGTGATCGCAGTCAAGGCTCTTGAGCTTGGTGGCTTCATCCCGTCCTGCTTGGAGGGTCAGCTGCTGATGGCGGCTAAGGCTGACGGCCTGGTGGAACTCCGCGAAGACCGCTGGCACTGGCTGAGTTCGCAGTCCTCAGCCAACGGCGCCTACCTCATGTTCTTCGACGATGGCTGGCTCAGCAGCACCGACAAGACCAGCGAGCGTCTTGTCCGTCCTGTCCGCAGCCTTCCTATTCAGTGATTCATTCCTTCATTGATTTTTCAGCAGGCGTTTCCCGGGAGCGTCAGGACGAAGCCCAGACCAGAAGCACGCCGGGCAGCGCCGGCCGAGGATCTGCGCGAGACAGCCAACAGCTACTTCGGCCTGCTAAGCCAGGCCAGCCACAGCGCAAAAGACCGGGAGAAGCTTGCCCGGGTCGTGCTTAAACGCGGCCATGTCGTCAACGGCTCCCTGACCAAGACCTACCCAAAGAACGAACGTGGAGAACGACATGGTACGCACTTACCGATTCTGCGAACTGATGGATCGACTCATGAGTGACAAGGTCACCGTTGTTCAGGACGACGTAGGCCAGTTCATTTTCATTCCGGTGCAATACCTGGGAAGGCGTTTACGAGCATGTGCGACTGCAACCTGGGGCGCCTGCCCTGCACCTGTAAGCCAATTGATGGAGAAAGAGTGATGAGTAAAGATCTACGGTTTTACGCTGGCGAACTTCGTGCAAATGACTACGTGGTCAAGGCGAAGATGAGTAACGAAATGATCAGCGTGCCGCATGACTATGTGCTGCGCCTCACACCCGAAGCGCATTCGACGATGCTTGGAATGGTCGAGCACTGCCTGAATGTACGTGCCTGCATGGGCATGGATGAAGGTTTCAAGGACTTCGACACAGAAGAAGAGCATGGCTTCGTGAAAGAGCTGCGCGCCCTTCTCGCCAAGCCTGCCGAGCAGCACCAGGGTGAGCCGGTGTATATGGTCCGAACGCATGGCTCGTGCTGCTGGGTAGAAGTCGGCAGCGGGTCACTGGAGGATTTCCAGTCCATGCCGGAGGAGTACGAGTTGCGCGCGCTCTACACCCGCCCAGCCGAGCAGCCCGCGCCGGCTGCGCAGCCAGAACTGCAGCTCGACGACCCTGAGCGCCAGAGGCTGATCGCCTGGGGGCGCAACTGCGGGCTTGAGGAGGCATCGCAAGTCTGCCAGCGCATGGCTCATGAGGCGTACTACCCGCCTGGAACCAGGTTCAAACACTTCACGCCCAAAGCCCAGATGCGCCTGGGCGACATCCTGATCAAGGCGGCGAATGCAATCGGCGGCCTACCTGACGGCCCCTACGAGCGCTTTCATGCGCGCCAAGGCAACAAAACCCGCTAGGAGTACATTTGTACTCCACCCGCGAAAACATCACCCCTCCCCCACATTCAAGTCAGCCGCAGCAGCGGAATGGCGGAGCTATGCCATGAATATCGACAAAGAAAAGCTGAAGGCCCTGGCCGAGGCAGCACAGAACGACAGCGGCGATTATGCAGCACTGAACGATTACGGAATGGCTGTACCGTCAGCTGTAACGCTGGCTCTGCTCGCGGAGATCGAACACGCCCGCATGCGGATCAAGGAACTGGATCTGCTGTTCGGACGCTACATCCTCGCCATGCGCTCGGCTCTTATCGAGGAAAAGCATGGCAAAGGCCCGGCAGCGGGAATGGAGTGGATTTACAACTCGCTGGCTGGTCCTGGCGAGCTGCCTCCAGAGGGTGAGACTAACAGCCAAGCCTACTTCGACCGGGAGATTGTTGCCGTGGATCGTGCGATGACTGAAGTTTTGGCGTTCTACGATGCTCGCCGCGCCGCCCTGGCCCAGGAAGTGCAGCCATGATCCTCCCCGCCCTGCTCTACCTCGCATGGAACATCTACACGGGGCCAAGGCCATGAGCGAACCATTCAGAATCCTTACAGGCGACTGCCTGGAGCTGATGCGCCAAATGCCTGACAACTCTGTCGACAGCGTGGTGACCGATCCGCCCTACGGCCTGGGCTTTATGGGCAAGAAATGGGACGCGTCCGTACCGGGCGTTGAAGTCTGGGCTGAATGCCTTCGGGTGCTCAAACCTGGCGGCCATCTGCTGGCTTTCGCTGGTACCCGCACACAGCACCGAATGGCGGTAGCGATCGAGGATGCCGGCTTCGAGATACGCGACATGATCGCTTGGGTTTATGGCTCGGGATTCCCAAAGTCACGCAACATCGGGAATGATGTCGACGGAATGGATGGCTGGGGTACGGCGCTCAAACCATCGATAGAACCGATAACTTTTGCTCGCAAGCCACTTGCGGAGAAGACAATAGGTGCCAACGTCATAGCTTTTGGCGTCGGTGCGCTCAACATCGATGGATGCCGGATCGAGACTAACGACAACCTGAATGGAGGCGCCTATTCCGAGAATGGTCGACAGTCAGTATCCGATTCCTTGCGGCAAGGCGGAGGCATGAATGCAGTCGGCGCTACGGCTGGCGATTATATCCAGCCCTCGGGCCGATGGCCTGCCAATCTGATTCACGACGGCAGCTCTGAAGTCGTGGCGCTATTCCCTGCTGAAGCAGGCGCCTGTGCACCTGTGATGGGCACCGAACCAACGTCAAATGGATTCAGCGGCTCTGTAAAATACAGCGGCATGATGGGACGCACGAAAGGAGCTTTCCACGCAGATAGCGGAAGTGCTGCCCGGTTCTTCTACTGTGCTAAGACGAGTCGAGAAGATCGAAATGAAGGGCTCCACAGCAGCATGCAACCATCTGTTGTTACTGGAGCCACTATGCGTGATCGCGAGACTGCGGACTGGCCTGCACGCAATGGCAACCACCATCCGACAGTGAAACCGACTGACCTGATGGCCTACCTACTGCGCCTGATTACGCCCCCAGGTGGTACCGCACTCGACCCATTCATGGGTTCGGGCAGCACCGGCAAGGCAGCAATGCGCGAAGGGTTTCGGTTCATCGGCTGCGAACTCGACGAACAATACGCGGCGATCGCTCGAGCACGAATTGAGCACGAGCTCACCAAGCCGAAACAACTTCAGCTCTGAAAAGAGTCCGCCCGGCCCGGGATCGGTCGTCTTCTTCCTTGATGAGCAAGACATAGACCGGGCGAACGCAGAGACAGTGCCACGGCGCAACGCCGACGGCGATCAGCACCATCTGAAACACCCCACTCAACAATCGGAGCCTGCCGGCGATGGCGGGCGGGATAGACAAATGTCCGAGAAAGACGAACTACCCGAAACGTACCCCTTCGACAAAGTGCCCGAGAAGCGTATGGCGCAGCTTATCGGCAAAACTCAACGCGCCCTGGAAAGCAAGCGAGCCCGCGGGGGCATCCCCGAAGGCGTCTGGAACAAGATCGACAACCGCATTTTTTACAGCATCAGGAGATACGAGGCATGGCAAGAAAGCCAATGGGACTGCCCACAGGAGTTGAATTTGCTGGTGATTCAATCCGAATCCGATTCACCTGGAAGCATCGCCGGTGTGAAACCCTCGCCTACCCACAGACGGCCAAGGGGATCAAAGCGGCCGCAGATCTCCGTGCTCACGTAATCAGCCTGGCCAAGCACGGGGCCCTGACGGACGAGAAATACACCGAGCTTTTCCCTAACTCCAGCTACGTGACGACGACTGAGTCAGCCGTCGTCACTTTTGGGGAATATGCGCAGACCTGGCTCGACAGTCGGGAAGTCGTAGAGGGCACCAGGAGCAACTACAAGGGCAGCCTCAACCTGTACTGGATGCCTGCGCTTGCCGGCATCCCCATGAACGACATCACCCCAATGGCGCTGCGCAAGATCATAGCGGCCACCGAGTGGAGCAGCCCCGGGGTGAAGCGTGCGGCGATATCTCGAGTAAACGCCCTGTTCAATGTCGCAGTGCAGGACGAAGTGATTGCACGCAACCCCACAACATCGATTCAACTGCCGGCGAGGAAGAAAAAAGTAGTAGATCCGTTCACAGCGGAAGAGGCCGACGCGCTTATTGCGTGGCTGTATGCGAACTTCACTCGACCGGTGGTCAGGATCTACGCGGCCTATTTCGAGTTTGCCTTCTATACCGGCATGCGTACTGGTGAACTGCTGGCGCTGCGCTGGGACGAGATCGACCTGGAGGACAGAACAGCACACGTCTGTCGGATTGTCGTCAAGGGTAAGCTGCAGGAGCGCACTAAAACAAAGTACGCCAGAACGGTAATGCTGAACTCCCGCGCCATGAACGCCCTGGCCCAGGCAAAGGAAATTGCCCAGGTCCGCGACAGTGAGCGGCGCCGCGTGCGCAAGTCGTCGCCTTACGTGTTCCAGCCGTCCGGCAGTTCGCCGTTTATCAAGGGCCCAACGACCCCTGCCGGGCACTTTGCAACAGCTCTAGAGGCCTTGGGGATCAGGCCCCGGAACCAATATAACTGCCGTCACACCTACGCTACGATGTGCCTCATGTCTGGCATGAATCCCGCTTTCATTGCCGGCCAACTCGGGCACAGCGTGCAAGTGCTGCTCTCGACTTATGCGCGGTGGCTGAACTCGACAACGGACTGGACGGAGATAAGTAAGCTGGAAAGCAAAATTGGTACAAAAACGGTACAGGATGAAAAAAAGTTTAATTAAGAGCCCGTAGTTAAAGGCGTGTAGCAAGTTTCTGGCACATACTCATAAAATGTAACGTTTTTCCGAAAAAGCCCGTTGCCAAACGGCATATCCATCTCTATCGAGTCCGCCCGCGTGAAAATTCGTCTCTCCATCCTCAGCTTGTTGTTTGCTGTGTCCGGCACCTTGACCGCCCATAGCGTCGACGCCAGCGAAACCACCGCGGCGCCAAGAGACACGTCACAATTGCACATCGCCTCCGGCAGCGCGTTGCTGCTGGATCTGCAGACCAACAAGGTCATCTATTCGAGCAACCCGGACGTCGTGGTGCCCATCGCTTCGGTCACCAAGCTGATGACAGCCATGGTGGTACTGGATGCCAAGCTGCCCATGGACCAGTACATCGCCATCAACATCAGCGACACCCCGGAAATGAAAGGTGTGTTTTCCCGAGTCAAGCTCAACAGCGAGCTGAGCCGCCGAGAGATGCTGCTGATTGCCCTGATGTCCTCGGAAAACCGTGCCGCCGCCAGCCTCGCCCACCACTACCCGGGAGGCTACGCAGCCTTCATTGCAGCGATGAACGCCAAGGCCAAGTCCCTGGGCATGATCCACACCCGCTACGTGGAGCCCACGGGCCTGTCGATCCACAACGTTTCCACCGCGCGCGATCTGAGCAAGCTACTGGTAGCTGCCCGCAAGTACCCGCTACTGAGCGAGCTGAGTACCACCAAGGAAAAGACGGTGGCATTCCGCAAGCCCAACTACACCCTGGGCTTTCGTAACACCGATCACCTGGTCAACAAGGAAAAATGGGACATCAAGATCACCAAGACCGGGTTTACCAATCAGGCCGGCCATTGCCTGGTGCTAGTCACCAGCATGGGTAATCGTCCGGTGGCCCTGGTGATTCTCGATGCCTTCGGCAAGTACACCCATTTCGCCGATGCCAGCCGTATCCGCAATTGGGTCGAGACCGGCAAGAGCGGATCGGTGCCGGACGTCGCCTTGCGCTACAAGGCCGACAAGAACCTCAAGAATCGCCAGGTAGCTCCTCCCCAGGCTTCACACTGATACAGCAGAAACGACAACGGCGCCCGCAGGCGCCGTTGTCTTGAGCGGAGCAATCAATGGCTGTCGAGCGCCTTGCTCGCTCTGGCGGCCGCCTTCTCCTGGCCAGCCTGGGCCAAGTCGTTGACCGCTTTCAGCCAGCGCTGGCGATCAACCTTGGCCGGTAGCTGGTCGGGAGCCTGAACCAGCACCGCAAAGCTTCCGGCACTCTTCCACGACGATTCGAACTCACTGAAGCTCATCAACTGCCGGCGACTTTTCGCCCCTCGCAACAACACCGTCCGCTTGTCCCGGTTATAACCGGCCAGTACCGCGTAACGCGGCTCGGCCCAGAACGTCGAGCCCTCGGTGAAACGCACCAGCACTGGATACCCCGCAGCAACCTGGGTCAGCAAGGCAGGCAGATTGTCGTCCAGGGGATAGACCACCATCCCGTATTCCCGCGCCAGGTTCTGCATGTTCTGCTGCAACTGCGCCTCAGCGCCCGGCAGGTGCAAGGGTTTGTCCAGCAAGCCCGGAGTGATCACGACCCCTTGCTGCGAAAGCATGCTGGCCAGGGCACCAGGAGCGCTCTGATACATCTCCCCACGAAAGAACGGCACGCTATTGAGCTCCACCCGCTCTGGTAGGCGCTGGATCTCCAACGGCACGCTGCCCGCGCAACCCGCGAGGCCCAAGACACAGGCGCTGGCCAGCAGCGCTGTACGAAATCGAGAAAATACCCGCACCATCATCGCTCTCTATATTCAATCGCCGGACCGACTGACTCCCGGCTGGGGGCTTGATCATAGGGCCCTCTTGGACGAGGGTATAGCGTTAGACGGCAGTTAGTTGAAAACCATAGAGCGAAGTGTTCGAAGACTCTCGACTATTGGTCAATAGCTTGAAACACAGAGGCTACTAGACTGTCCATTGGTAAGAGTAGGTGCCCGGTATCGGGCACGAAAGGAGGCACTCATGAGCCTGACAACGACGATCCTGATGCTGATCCTGGGCTGGCTGGCGGTTGCCGCCGCCATGCTTTGGGGCGTGCTGCGCATCACTCGCCGCCACCACTATCAACCCCCGCAGTCAGCCCCTGGCCCCAAGGCAGAAAAAACCACCGGCCGGCCCGCCACTGCCCATTGATTGACCGTTTCAAATCACACCAACAATACGGCCGCCTGACTCCAACGAGTACAGGCGGCCGTTTGCTGTGGCTGTGAATCAGGCGTCGTGCTGCGTCGCCTGGTGCTTGCGCCGAGCCCGGCGGGCGAGCATGTTCAGGCTTTCAATGGCGGCCGAGAAAGCCATTGCCGCATACACGTAGCCCTTGGGTACATGGGCGCCGAAACCTTCGGCAATCAGGGTCATGCCGATCATGATCAGGAAGCCCAGGGCCAGCATCACCACGGTCGGGTTGTCGTTGATGAACTTGGCCAGGGGCTCGGCCGCCAGCAACATCACCAGCACCGACACCACCACGGCGATGATCATGATCGGCAAGTGCTCGGTCATGCCCACGGCGGTAATGATGCTGTCGATGGAAAACACCATGTCCAGTAACAGGATCTGACCGATCGCGGCGGCAAAACCGATGGCCACGCCCGGCGTCTCGGTTTTGCTCTCCTGGGGCTCGGGATCCATGCTGTGGTGGATTTCCGTGGTGGCTTTCCACACCAGGAACAAGCCACCGGCAATCAGGATCATGTCTTTCCAGGAGAAGCTCTGGCCCAGCACCTCAACCACCGGCTCGGTGAGCTGGACGATGAAAGCGATGGTGCTGAGCAACGCCAGGCGCAGGAACAACGCCATGCCGATGCCGATGCGCCGCGCCTTGGCCCGATGCTTCTCCGGCAACTTGTTGGTGAGGATGGAGATGAAGATCAGGTTATCGATGCCGAGCACGATCTCCATCACCACCAGGGTGGCCAGGGCAACCCAGGCGGTGGGGCTGGCGGCGAGCTGTAAAAGGTAATCCATGGGTCAATCCTGACTCGGTTGTATGAAAGATCAGATTTCCTGGGACGACTCAGGCTGCTTGGCAGCCTCGTCCTGGCTTTTTTCCTTGCCGGTCACGCTTTGCGTGGCGTCACTCAGAGCCTGCTCCGCAGCCTTGTGGGTGTCGTCGATGGCCTGCTTGGCCGACTGTGCGGCCTTGTCCAACGCCTGCTGAGCGCTCTTTTCCGCTTGCTCGCAACCCGCCAGGGTCAGCATAGACAGGGCCAGCAACGACGCCGCGCCCAGGGATTTGAATGACATAGTTTTTTCCTCGATAGAACGGACGGGGCCAAGCAAGGCCCCATCGATAGCGAGGCATTCTAAGGAGCCTGATACTTCAGGAAAATTCGTATTTTTAGCAGTTATACTTCGGTTTTTACGAACAGAAGCTCAGCATGCTCAACTACCGCCAACTGCATTATTTCTGGGTCGTGGCCAAGACTGGCAGCATCGTCCGCGCCTGCGAACAGCTCAATCTGACCCCCCAGACCATCAGCGGGCAGATCAGCCTGCTGGAGCAGACCTATGGCATCGAGCTGTTTCGCCGGGTCGGGCGCCAGTTGGAACTGACCGAAACCGGACGCCAGGCCCTGACCTACGCCGAACAGATGTTCCAGCTCGGCGGCGAACTGGAGGCCATGCTTCGCGCCCGCCCCGACGAGCAACAGATCCAGTTCCGGGTCGGCGTGGCGGACGTGGTGCCCAAATCCATCGTCTACCGCCTGATCGCCCCGACCATGGAACTCAGTGAGCCAATCCGCCTGACCTGCCGTGAAGACAAACTCGAACGCCTGCTGGCGGACCTGGCCATCCAGCGCCTGGACCTGGTGATTTCCGACAGCCCGATGCCCTCGCACCTGGACATCAAGGGCTACAGCCAGAAACTTGGAGAATGCGGGATCAGCTTCTTCGCCACCGCGGAGCTGGCCCGGTTGCACGGCGCGGACTTTCCCCAAGGCCTGCAAGGGGCCCCGTTATTGATCCCCGGCCAGGAAACCGTGGTCCGCAGCCGGTTGCTGCGCTGGTTTGCCGAACAGCAACTGCAGCCGCGGATCATCGGGGAATTCGACGACAGCGCCCTGATGCAGGCCTTCGGTCAATCCGGCAGCGGGATCTTCATCGCCCCCAGCGTGATCGCCGACGAGGTCCGGCAGCAGTACGGGGTGCAGCTGATTGGCCAGACCGATGCCGTGACCGAGTCCTTCTACGCCATCTCCGTGGAACGCAAGGTCAAGCATCCCGGCATCCTGGCCATCACCGAAGGCGCACGCCGGGAGCTGTTCACGGCCCTGCCCCACTGATCAGGAGGCGCAGGTATCCGGCGCCTTCAGTTTCATCAGCAACAGCGCCAGGGCGATGGACAGCAGGATGAAGCCGGACGCCGCAAGCCCCAGGCTGCCCAGGCCCAGGGTGTCGATAACCCGACCGCCGACCATCGCCCCCAGGCCGATCCCCAGATTGGCCCCGGCGATGTTCAGCGAAGCGGCAAAGGCAGGTGCCTGCGGGGCGGCCTTGATCAGCCGCACATGGCTGACCAGGAACAGCGCCGCCTGGGTCACGCCCCAGATGCCCATGGCTGCCGCCAACCCCAGGGTCGAATGAATGCTCGGCACCAGCGCCACCATGCCGCCGATCATCAGCGCGCAGAACACCATGGAGGCAATCAGCGGATGCCGGTCCACCGCCCGGCCGCCCAGGGAGTTGCCGATCAACCCCACCGCGCCAAAGCCCATCAGGCACCAGCCCACTAGCGTGCCGTTAAAGCCGGCCAGGCGCTCGAGAATGTCCGCCAGGTAGGTGTAGGCAGTGAACATGCCGCTGAACACCAGGATCGACAACAGCACATGCCCCTGCATCAGCGGGCTGCGCAGGATACCGAACTGCGAACGCAGGCTCGCCTGCTCGTTGTGCGGCTTGGTGACCGGCAAATAGATGAACAGCAGCAACGCCTTGGCAAAAGACACCAGGGCCAGAATGCCGAAGGCGCTGCGCCAGCCGAAGGCATCGGCAATCAGGGTGCCCACGGGAATCCCGAATACCGTGGCACAGACGATGCCAAAGCCGATCTTGGCAATCGCCCGTCCGGCGTAGTCCGGGCCGACGATGTCCACTGCCGTCTCGCTGGCCAGGGCCCAGAACACCGGCAAGCCCAGGGCCGGCACCAGCCGTGCCAGGGACATCACCCAGATATTCGGCGCCAACGCCGCCAGGGCATTGGCCAGGCCGAACATCACCAGCACGCTGATAAACAGCTGCTTGCGGGGGAACCGCGCGAAATAGGCGGTCAGGAAGGGCCCGAACGCGGCGACGGTAAAGGCGAACAGGGTCACCAGCAGGCCGGCCTGGGACACACTGACCTGCAAGTCCCGGGCGATCGACGGCAACAGGCCGACGATGATGAACTCCGTAGTCAGCACGGTGAACCCCGCGGCCGACAACAGCAGGATGGGCAACAACATGGGGAACTCCAGAAACGGCGACAGCAGCGACAGCCCGAAGGGCCCGCTGACTGGATAGGAAAAGGGGATGGCGAATATTAACAGAGTGAGTACGGGTCAGGGCAACCAGCATGGCAGTGACAAGTGGCAGATCGTCACATCGACGCAGGAACCGTAAACAGCTGTGATAAAGTCCGCTCCCTGCCAAAACAGGCGGTTTCGCGTGCGCTTGCCACCCAGGCCACCCGATCGCCCGTTGCCCTTTTCGAGCGTTCCAGCGCCTGTTGGTTCAACCCCGGTCATCTTTCGGCCAGGGGCTTGCGGCAGGTAGGCTTCGCCCATTAAAAAAAACAGAGATACCGTCATGAGCGCTTCACCCCCTTCCTTTCTGCAGTCCCTCAAACGTCTCAGCCTGGTCACGCAGATTGTCATCGGCCTGATTGCCGGTATCGCCCTGGCGCTGTTCGCCCCTGAACTGGCGAAATCCACCACCTTCATCGGCAAGGTGTTTGTCTCGGCGCTCAAGGCCGTGGCGCCGATCCTGGTGTTCGTGCTGGTGATGGCGTCGATCGCCAACCACAAGCACGGCCAGGAAACCCACATCCGGCCGATCCTGGTGCTCTACCTGCTGGGCACCTTTGCTGCCGCGGTAGTGGCGGTGATTGCCAGCACCCTGTTCCCCTCCTCCCTGGTACTGGCCACCCACGATGTCGCCATCAGCGCCCCGGGCGGCATCACTGAAGTGCTGCAGAGCCTGCTGCTGAGCGTGGTGGACAACCCGGTGAGCGCCCTGATGAACGCTAACTTCATCGGCATCCTGGCCTGGGCCATCGGCATGGGCGTGGCCATCCGCCATGCCGGCGAGACCACCCGCACCGTGCTCGATGACCTGTCCAACGGGGTGACCCTGATCGTGCGCGTAGTGATCCGCTTCGCGCCCCTGGGGATCTTCGGCCTGGTGGCCTCGACCCTGGCCACTTCGGGCTTCGACGCCCTGCTCGGCTACCTGCACCTGCTGGCGGTACTGATCGGTTGCATGCTGTTCGTGGCCCTGGTGATGAACCCGCTGATCGTGTTCTGGAAGATCCGCCGCAACCCGTTCCCACTGGTGCTGACCTGCTTGCGTGAAAGCGGCATCACCGCCTTCTTCACCCGCAGTTCGGCGGCCAACATCCCGGTCAACCTGGAGCTGAGCAAGCGCCTGGGCCTGCATGAAGACACCTACTCGGTGTCCATCCCCCTGGGCGCCACCATCAACATGGCCGGCGCGGCGATCACCATCACCGTGCTGACCCTGGCTGCCGTGCACACCCTGGGCATCGCTGTCGACCTGCCCACTGCAGTGCTCCTGAGTGTCGTGGCTGCGGTCTGCGCCTGCGGCGCTTCCGGTGTCGCCGGCGGCTCGCTGCTGCTGATCCCCCTGGCCTGCAGCCTGTTCGGCATTCCCAGCGAGATCGCCATGCAGGTAGTGGCCGTGGGCTTCATCATCGGCGTGTTGCAGGATTCGGCGGAAACCGCGCTGAACTCCTCCACCGACGTACTCTTCACTGCGGCGGCCTGCATGGCCCAGGAAGACAAGGCGCAAGCCAGCGCCTGATTGCCAGGCACTAAAAAGCCCGGCCAGGGTCAACCTGGCCGGGCTTTTTTTGCGCTACGAAAACTGCCTGAGCGTCGCTCGACAGTCGCTCATGTCGCTCGTAGCCGGGGTTTTAGAACGCGCCCATGTAGTCGCGCTTGCCCACTTCCACACCGTTGTGACGCAGGATCGCGTAGGTGGTGGTGACGTGGAAGAAGAACTGCGGCAGGCCGTAGGTCAGCAGGTAGGACTGGCCACTGAAGCGCTTCTCTTTCGGGGTGCCCGGGCGAGTCACGATCTCGATGCCTTCCTTGCCGTCGATCTGCGCCGGCTGAATGCCGTCGATAAAGGCCAGAACCTTGGCGATCAGCGCCTGCAGGTCGGAGAAGGTCACTTCAGCGTCGTCATACTTGGGCAGCTCGACCTCAGCCAGGCGGGCCGACACGCCCTTGGCGAAATCCACCGCGATCTGCACCTGGCGCACCAGCGGGAACATGTCCGGGTACAGGCGCGCCTGCAGCAAGGCGTTGGGCTCGATGTTCTTGGCCGTGGCATGAGCTTCGGCCTTGTGCAGCACATCGCTCAAGGCGTTGAGCATTTGCTTGAAGACAGGAACGGAAGCAGCGTACAGGGAAATAGTCATGACAGTCTCGACATGGATGGCAGGAATACAGCGAGCAGGGATTATAGCCACAGCGGCCCGGGCCGGGGCGTTTATCCCGGCGCTGGCCGGCGTGCGATGCCAGGGCGATAGGCGCTGGGGGGCACGCCGAACCAGCGCTTGAACGATTGGGAAAAACTCGACAGGTCACTGAACCCCAGTCGTTCAGCAATCTGCGTCAAGCTCAACCCGGAGTTGCCCAGCAGCTCCAGGGCCCGGGCGCTGCGCTGGCGAGCCAGCAACTGCCGATAGCTGGTGCCCTCCTCTTGCAAGCGCCGCTTCAGGGTGCGCACGCTGGTCCGGAGCAAGCGCGCCATGCCCGGCAAGTCAGGCATCGGGCCGGCCGGCAAGGCATCAAGATACTGGCGCACCTGCTCCGCCGCTCGCGGATGCGCCTGCCGGCGTTCCAGCAACTGTGCACACATCTGCTCGCACATCGACACCGTCAGCGGATTGGCCTGGGGCAGGGGCCGGTTTAGAAAGCGCCGGTCAAACGCCAGGCTATGGCAGGTGGCCCGATATTCCGGGCGTACCCCCAGAATGCACGGCGCCGGGACATCGCCAGGCACGCCGGGGGCTGCCCCGCAGCGAGTCACACGCAGCAACTGAAAGTCCTGGCCGACGATTTCCTGCATCAACACCGCTGCAGCCGCCATGTCTCGCGCCAGCAGGAACTCGCGCAACGCAGGGTCCGCCACCTGTGGCTCATCGAAGACCAGCCTCCCCACACCAGGCTCCAACCGATAGCCGATCGAGGCAAATGCGTAGGTCAGCGGCAGAAAACGCAACGCCAGGTTCAGGGCATCCGCCGGCGTCGCGCTGCTGATCAGGCCATAACCGAACAGGCCATACGTGGAGAAGTGGTAACGCGCGCCCACTTCATAACCGAGCCCCGGTGGCTGCCCGAGTAAGGCCAGCAGGTTGCTCACCAGACGCAGCTCCTGCGTGGCCGAAAGCAGACTGTTGGGGTCCTGCAACTGCTCCAGGGTCAGCCCGGCCCCCGCCAGGAGCGGCACCACCGCCAGGCCCTTTTCCCGGCCGAAGTTCACCAGCAGCAACGCACTGGACGGTCCACGGGTGAACGACTGGAAGCTCATGGGGCAGGCTCGTGAAAGGCTGAATTGGCCCAAATACTAAAACACTTGTCCCGTTGCAGCATGGGGTCCACGAAGGTTTACCTGCATGCTTCACTGATCGGGGCTGCACCGCAGTCACATGGAAGTGGCCCAAGATGAACCAACCCTGCGCCGCACAACAATAACAACGAGGTCGTCATGCCCGAATCCGCACCCGCTTCGCACCCGCAGTCCCAATCCGGCGCGCCTTTGGAGGCCATCATCATCGGCAGCGGCTTCGGCGGCCTGGGCATGGCCATCGCCCTGCGCAAGGCCGGCGTCAGCCGCTTCATCATCCTCGAGAAGGGCCAGGACGTCGGTGGCGTCTGGCGTGACAACACCTACCCCGGAGCCGCCTGCGACGTGCCCTCGCACCTGTACTCCTTCTCCTTCGAACCCAACCCGCGCTGGACCCGAGTGTTCGCGCCCCAGGCGGAAATCCACAGCTACCTGCAGCATTGCGCCCGGACCTATGAGCTGGAGCGGCATCTGCGCTATGGCGCCGAGGTGCGCCTGGCCGCGTTCGATGAGGCCAGTTCCTGCTGGCGGGTGACCTGCACTGACGGTCAGGTGTTCATGGCCCGCTTGTTGATCAGCGCCACCGGCCAGTTGAGTCGCCCTGCCCTGCCCAACCTGCCGGGCATGGAAAGCTTTCGGGGCCACGTGTTCCATTCCGCCACCTGGGATCACCAGCATTCCCTGACCCAGCAGCGGGTGGCGGTGATCGGCACCGGCGCCTCGGCCATCCAGTTCGTCCCGCAGATTGCCGACCAGGTGGCAACGCTCAAGGTTTTCCAGCGCTCGCCGGCCTACATCATGCCCAAGGCCGATAGGGCCTACAGCGCCAGGGACCTGCAACGCTTCGCCCGGCATCGGTGGTGGATGAAACTGGTCCGCGCCGGCCACTACCTGTACTTCGAATCCCGGGCGCTGGGCTTCACCCGCCTGCAGGGCCTGACCAAATGGGCGGTGGGCGCGCCCTTTCGCAAGCTGCTGGACGCCTCGGTCTCCAGCCCCGAGCTGCGCCAGCGCATGACCCCGGACTATCCCATCGGCTGCAAACGCATCCTGCTGTCCAACGACTACCTCAAGACCTTCGACAAACCCCAGGTCGAACTGCTGACCCAGGGCATCCAGCGCATCACCGAACAAGGCATCCAGACCCGGGACGGCCAGCAGCACCCGGTGGACACGATCATCTACGGCACCGGTTTCGCCGCCACCGAGTTCCTCTCGCCGATGCGCATCATCGGTCGCAACGGCCTCGAGCTGAACCAGGCCTGGCAGCAGGGCGCGGCAGCCTACCTGGGGATCAGCGTGCCGCAGTTCCCCAACTTCTTCATGCTCTACGGGCCCAACACCAACCTCGGCCACAACTCCATCATCCACATGCTCGAAAGCCAGATTTCCCATGTGCTGAAGTGCCGCCAGGCGCTACAGAAGAGCGGCGCGAGCACCCTGGAAGTGGACGAGCAGCCGCACCAGCGTTTCCAACAGCGCATCCAGCAACGCCTGGCCACTTCGGTGTGGAGCGGATGCCAGAGCTGGTATGTCGATGCCCGCGGGCACAACAGCACCAACTGGCCGGGCTTCACCTGGTCCTATCGCTGGCTCACCCGGTATGCCGGACTGCAGGCCTATCGACTGGCCAGCCCCCTGGACCAACCTTCATCGGCTCAGGACGGGCAACGTGTGGCAGCACCACAGGACTGGCTGGAGCGCAGCAACGCGGCCTTCCTGCGACTGTTCCTGCGCGCCAGCTTCAAGGCCCTGATCGGCCCGCCGCGGGCCCTCGCCAGCCAACGCCGGCTGGTCAACCGCCTGTCATGGCTGATGCCCGGCTGCCTGGGCGTCACCCGACAGCGCACACAACTGGGCCAACGGGGATTGCAGATAATCGAACCCAAGGCGACGGCGGCCAAAGGGGTCATTCTCTACCTGCACGGCGGGGCCTTCTGCCTGGGCAATCCGGACACCCACTACAGCGTCACCAGCCACCTGGCCAGGGAAAGCGGCTGCAGTGTCTGGGTCCCCGACTATCGGCTGGCACCGGAGCATCCCTACCCGGCGGCACTGGAGGATTGCCTGGCCTGCTATGACGCGATCCGCGCCCAGGGCTGCCCGGCCGAATCTCTGCTGATTGCCGGCGACTCCGCCGGGGGCGCTCTGGTACTGGCCCTGGCCCTGAGCTTGAAAGAGCGCGGGGAAACCATTGCCGCCGGGCTGGTGCTGCTGTCGCCAGTCACCGACCCCGACCTTGGCGGGGCCAGCCTGCACACTCGGGCGGGGGCCGACCCGATGATTCGCCGCGACTGGCTGGAGCAGGCACTCAAGGCCTATGCGGTGCCACCCGCAACGCTTTGCCACCGCCCCCTGGAAGCAGACCTGCGCGGCCTGCCGCCGATGCTAATCCAGGTCGGCGATGAGGAACTGCTGCTGTCCGATGCCACTCGCCTGGCGGCGCGCGCTCGGCAATCGGCGGTGCCTTGCCAACTGCAGATCCACCAGGACCGCTGGCACGTGTTCCAGCTCCAGACCTTCTACCTGCGCTCCGCCAGGGATGCCCTGCGCCAGGTGGCCCGGTTCGCTCGCCAATGCCTGGAACACCCCACCGATACCGCCGCACGCCCGGCTGCGCAACACACCCGGGAGCCGGCAGCAGACCCGCAACTGAACTGAGGTACTGGAACCGCGCCCGTCCCTGGTGGCGGGCGCGACACCCGGGTATGCCGGCAAACCCTGCGTTTGTTTCTTGCACCACCAAGTTCTGATGGTCAGAAGCGGGTTCAGCAGGTAAAACAGAGCCCCTCGACGGCGGCCGCAGCGGCCACGCAAAGCCCGAGGCAGCCATTGCACGCAATGCGCCCGGCTTTCCACGCACCCTCCATCAGTGACCAAGGGACCCGCACTCATGAGCAGCGAGCACGACACCCCCAGCGAAGCACTACGCCTGGGCAGCACCGACATCCGCGTCCTGGGATCGTTGATCGAAAAACAGGCCACCAGCCCGGAAACCTATCCCCTGACCCTCAACGCCCTGGTGATTGCCTGCAATCAGAAAACCAGCCGCGAGCCGGTGATGAACCTGACCCCGGGCCAGGTCGGCCAGAGCCTGCGGGCCCTCGAAGCCCAGGGTTTTACCCGCCTGGTAATGGGCAGCCGGGCCGACCGCTGGGAGCAGCGCCTGGACAAGGCCCTGGAACTGGTGCCGGCGCAACTGATCCTGTGCGGCCTGATGTTCCTGCGGGGCCCGCAGACGGTCAATGAACTGCTGACCCGCAGCGGGCGCATGCATGACTTCGAAGACAGCGAACAGGTCCTGCACCAGCTCGAACGCCTGATCGCCCGGGGCCTGGCCCTGCACATCCCGCGCCAGGCCGGCCAGCGCGAAGACCGCTACACCCATGCCCTGGGCGACCCGGCGGACATCGAGGCTATCCTCGCAGCTCGCGGCAACCCGGCCGAACGCAGCAGCGCCAGCGCTGTTTCGGTGGAACGCATCGAAGAACTCGAAGCGCGGATCGCCGCCCTCGAAGAACGCCTGGCCCAGCTCGAAGGCTGACCTGGCAGCGCAGCCTCCAGAGGCCGTAGCGTCACAGGCCCCTGGAGTCGCCGGCGCCAGCAAGCAAAGCGGCGTCGAGCCATCAGCGGCACACGCGCCGGAACCCGACGCCCGCCTTCTCGCCCTCCGCTCAGGCTTGCGGCTGCAGTTTTGCGCATCACCCCCGGGCGAAGGCCACGGCTTTCTGGAATTGCTCGTCGCTCGGACGCACGCCGGTGTACAGGACAAACTGCTCCAGGGCCTGGAGGGCAATCACCTCAAGCCCCGTGATGACCTGCTTGCCCTCGGCCCGCGCGCGGATGATCAGAGGGGTTTCGGCCGGCACCGCCACCACATCGAACACCCTCTGCGCGGCCTTGATCGCCTCGGGCTCAAAGGCCAAGTGTTGCGCTTCGGGGCCCCCGCTCATGCCGATCGGCGTCACGTTGATCAGCATCTGCGGCCGCAGGCTACCCAGCTCCGCCTGCCACGAATACCCCAGCGAATCGGCCAGGGCGCGCCCGGCCAGAGGATTGCGGGCCACGATCACGCCCTGGGTGTAACCACCATCGCGCAAGGCACTGGCCACCGCCTTGGCCATGCCGCCGCTGCCACGCAGGGCAAAACTCGACTCCCTGGGCACCCGGTGGCTTGCCAGCAACTGCGCTACGGCGATGTAGTCGGTGTTGTAGGCCTTGAGATGGCCGTCGGTGTTGACGATGGTGTTGATCGAGGCAATCACCCGGGCCGATGCATCCAGTTCGTCCACCAGGGCAATGCAATCTTCCTTGAACGGCATGGACACCCCGCAACCGCGAATCCCCAGTGCACGAATCCCGCGGACCGCGCCGGGCAGGTCCTGGCTGCTGAAGGCCTTGTAATAGAAGTTGAGCCCCAACTGCTCATACAGGTGGTTGTGAAAACGCAGGCCAAAGTTCCCCGGGCGCCCGGACAGCGACATGCACAGTTGCGTGTCCTTGTTGGGGTTCATGTGCATCGTCATCTCCTCGCTGGGCTCTTTCGGATAGACGGGATTGGTCAGCCACCCCGCCGTGCCTGATCATGTCGGCGTTGGTTTACAGGCCTTCGCCACCGCCCAGGGATGACGGTAAAGAGGCCGGTACAGACCTTACACAATATTTACTCAGCGGCTGTGCAGTTTTTGCCAAAAGCGCTGTCTTAGAAGTATCCCCGCGTCAGTTCTTGAGTCTGGTGCAGACCATAAACGCTGGGGTTGAACCGAGGAACAACCATGATTTCCAAAATCCCCAAGATAGCCTTGCTCATCGGTGCACTCGCTGTCGCAGGCCAGGCGTCGGCCCACGGTGGTGGCGGCTGGGTCGGACCCGCCGCGTTGGGTGCTGTTGTCGGCGCCGCCGTGGTGGGCTCGGTGATCGCCAGCCAGGCTCCTCCGGTCTACGTGCAGCAACAACCGGTGTATGTGCAACCCCAGCCGGTGTATGCGCCACCACCGCCACCGGTCTATTACCAGCCGGCACCGGTCTATGTGCAGCAACCGGTCTATTACCGTCCGGCGCCGGTCTACTACGGGCCGCCCCGTGGCTACTACGGCCACCCCCATTACTACTACGGTCCCGGCCGCTGGTAATCGGCAACAGGATCCAGACACAGGCCCCGCCCCCAAAAGGCGGGGCCTGTTGCATTTTTCCAGCAGCCAAATGTCTGAATAATTCTGCAGGATGTCGCGACTGGAACAGTATTTGCTATTTAATCGGGCAATAGTGTGTTCACCCATCGAGCGCCCAGAGCGACATGCGATTGTCATGTTTGTGTCATTCAAGGACTGCAAGATCGACACAGTCCGCTCGCCACAGGCCCATAACAACAAGGACGCCCCCACATGCCCACGCAAAACCCGCACCGCGTCGCCGGCCTCTGCACCTCCAGCCGCGTGTATGACGCCCTTACCGAGCTCAAGCACCTGGAAGGCCACCGCAGCGCCAAGTTTCTCTCGCTGCTGGCAGAAAACCTGGTGCGCAAGGGCCTGCTCAACGAGCACGAAGTGATGCACATGCTCGATCAGGTAGTGGATTGACCCCTCACCCTCGTCAATGTCCACTATCAACTTGGGTGATTTTTCGTAGCACTGGGCGCTTTGTAAGGTAACCCCTCGAATTGAGGAGGTTCCCATGCCAAAGGTTCAGATCATGTCCGTTGTCGGCAGCGCCGTTCCAGCATCGCTCAGGGCCATGGGACTGCTCGCCTGCTGGTACCTGGTACGCGATGGCGAAGCCGTCAGCGGCCCTCTGCCTTCCCTGCCGGCCGCCCAGGCCCTGTCTCGGGAAATGACGACCCGGCAGCTATACGCCTGCTAAGGCAACTGCACCCGCGGCCGGGTCTCGATGAACAGCGCCCAGCTGGACATGAACAGCGCCGCGATCAGGGGGCCGATGACAAAGCCGTTGAGGCCGAAGACCGCCAGCCCGCCCAGGGTCGAGATCAGGATCAGGTAGTCCGGCATCCGGGTGTCCTTGCCCACCAGGATCGGCCGCAGCAGGTTGTCCACCAGGCCGATCACCAGTATTCCGAACAGCGCCAGCACCACCCCTTGCCAGATCGCTCCGCTGATCAGGAAATAGGCCGCCACCGGCCCCCAGACAAGCCCCGCCCCCACGGCCGGTAGCAGCGACAAAAAGGCCATCAGCACGGCCCAGAGCAAGGCGCTGGGAATGTCCAGGACCCAGAAGATCAGCCCTCCCAAAGCCCCCTGGGTCACCGCCACCAGCACATTGCCCTTGACCGTGGCTCGCACCACCCGGTTGAACTTCAGTTGCAAGCGACGTTTCTGGTACTCGGCCAGGGGCACTGCGCTGCGGATCTTGCGCACCAGCTCGGCGCCGTCGCGCAAAAAGAAAAACAGCAGGTAGAGCATGATGAAGAAGCTCACCAGCCACTCGAAGGTGCCCTGGCCAACGCTGAAGGCCTGGGTCGCCAGGAACTGGCTGCCCTGCATCGCGCTCTTGACGATCTTCTCCTGCAGGCCATTGAGCTCGCCCAGGCCAAATCGGTCCAGCAAATGCTGGAAGTACGGTGGCAGGCTGTGCTTGAACTGCACCAGATAGCCGGCGATATCCAGCTGGCCGCTTTCGATCTTCTTGTACAGCTCGGCCCCTTCTTGGACCAGCAGCACACTGGTGATGACCACCGGCAGGATGGCGATCACCAGGCAGATGGCCAGGGTGCACAAGGACGTGAGGTTGCGCGGCCAGCCGAACTTGCCCTGCAGGCGGCGTTGCAGCGGCGCAAAGACAATGCCGAGGATCACCGCCCAGAACAGCGCGCCGTAGAACGGCAGGAGGATCCAGATAAAGGCGCAGGTCACCAGGACCAGCAACAGCAGCAGGCTTTTGTTTTGCAGGTTGTTCTGAGTCATCGTCGATCTCTGTCAATCGACGCCGGCACCGGCGTCCTGATGTTTAGTCCGCCACCGGCGCGCCGAGTGCGTTTTTTTCTGCAGTGAACATAGATCCAAATCAATGAACACCCCGCGGCACTGGCTTACCCTCGCGACCTTTTGCGATCGACAGCCCCATGACGCTCCTCGCCAAACCCGAACTCCTGGCCCCCGCCGGCACCCTGAAGAACATGCGCTACGCCTTCGCCTATGGCGCCGACGCGGTCTACGCCGGCCAGCCGCGCTACAGCCTGCGGGTGCGCAACAACGAATTCGATCACGCCAACCTGGCCCTCGGCATCCGCGAGGCCCAGGCCCAGGGCAAGCGCTTCTACGTGGTGGTCAACATTGCCCCGCACAACGCCAAGCTCAAGACCTTCCTCAAGGACCTGGCGCCGGTGATCGAGATGGCCCCGGACGCACTGATCATGTCCGACCCCGGGCTGATCATGCTGGTGCGCCGGCATTTCCCGGCCATGCCGATTCACCTCTCGGTACAGGCCAACACGGTGAACTGGGCCAGCGTCGAGTTCTGGCAGCAGCAGGGCCTGGAACGGGTCATCCTGTCCCGCGAGCTGTCGCTGGAGGAGATCGAGGAGATCCGTCAGCAGGTACCGGACATGGAGCTCGAAGTCTTCGTCCATGGCGCCCTGTGCATGGCCTACTCCGGGCGCTGCCTGCTGTCGGGCTACATGAACAAGCGCGACGCCAACCAGGGCACCTGCACCAATGCCTGTCGCTGGAAGTACAAGGCGCAGGAGGCCACCGAAAACACCCTGGGCGAGATCGTCCAGACCTTCGAGCCGGAGCCGACCCTGGGCCTGGGCGCCCCCACCGACCAGGTGTTCCTGCTCCAGGAAGCCAACCGGCCGGACGAACTGATGCCGGCCTTCGAGGACGAGCACGGCACCTACATCATGAATGCCAAGGACCTGCGCGCGGTGCAGCACGTCGACCGCCTGACCCGCATGGGCGTGCATTCGCTGAAAATCGAGGGACGGACCAAATCCCACTTCTACTGCGCGCGTACCACCCAGGTGTATCGCCGGGCCATCGATGACGCTGCTGCCGGCCGCGAGTTCGACCGCAGCCTGATGAGCGACCTGGAATCCCTGGCCCAGCGCGGCTACACCGAAGGCTTCCTGCGGCGCCATGTGCATGATGAGTACCAGAACTACCAGAACGGCAGCTCGGTGTCGGAGCGCCAGCAGTTCGTCGGCGAGCTGACCGGTGAGCGCCGCGATCGCCTGGCGGAAGTGAAGGTGAAGAACCGCTTTGCCCTGGGCGACCACATGGAACTGATGACCCCCAAGGGCAACTTCCACTTCGACCTGCATGAACTGCACAACACCAAGGGCGAGCGCATCGACGTGGCGCCGGGCGACGGCCACACCGTGTACCTGCCGATCCCCGACCAGGTGGACTTGCGCTTCGGCCTGTTGATGCGCGACGTCGGCGCCTGAGCCCTGCGGGGCATTGCCCCAGCATCCGGGTTGCGGCGGCTGTCCGGCGGGGCCGGCGCGCATCCGGAGAATCGATAGGGGCGGTATATCAACGATCCAGGCAACAGGCCTTCAGCAACTCGAAGGCTAGCTACCTGAGCCAGGCGTGCGGCAGCGGTCAGTCCACGCCCCTGCCGCCGGAAAGCCGTGCAGCACAGCCCCTCTCAGATCCGGAACTGCCCCACAAGACGCCCCAACCGCTGACCGAGGTCGGCCAGGCTGCGGGAAGTCTGGGCGCCGCGCTGGGTTTCATCGGCCACGCTGTCCACCGCCACCGCGATCTGGTGCACGCTGCGGTTGATCTCTTCGGCCACGGCGGTCTGCTCTTCCGCCGCGCTGGCGATCTGCGCGTTCATTGAATTGATGGTGCCGATCAGCTGCGCCATGGTGTCCAGGGAAGCCCCGGCCTCGTTGGCCTTGACCGAGGTGCCATCGCCGGCATCGCTGGAGCGACGCATGGCGTCCACAGCCACTCGGGTGCCCTGTTGCAGACGGTCGATCATGCCCTGGATTTCCTGGGTACTCTGCTGGGTCCGGCTGGCCAGGGCCCGCACTTCGTCCGCGACCACCGCAAAACCGCGCCCGGCTTCCCCGGCCCGCGCCGCTTCAATGGCGGCGTTCAAGGCCAGCAGGTTGGTCTGCTCGGCGATCGAGCGGATCACGTCCAGCACACTGACAATCGACGACACATCCTGCTGCAGACTGTCCAGGGAGGTGCCGCTGTCGCGGATATCACTGACCAGGGCATGGATCTGCTGGATGCTGCCATCCACCACTCGCTTGGCGGCCTGGCCTTCTTCGTCGGTCTGCTGGGCGGCGACGGCCGCGCCCTGGGCGCTGCGGGCCACTTCGTGGGCCGCCGAGGACATTTCATTGATCGCCGTGGCCACCTGGTCGGTCTCGTGGCGCTGGCGTTCCATGGCCTGTTCCGAACGCTGGGCCTGGTCGGACACCTGGGTCACCAGCTCGGTGAGCTGGCCGGTCATCTCGGTGATCTGGCGCACCAGGCCGTGGATCTTGTCGACAAAGCGGTTGAACGAACCGGCCAGTTCGCCAAGTTCATCCTGGCTGGTGATCGCCAGGCGCCGGGTCAGGTCGCCCTCGCCGGCGGCGATGTCGTCGAGGTTGGCTTTCATCAGGTTCAGCGGGCGCAGCATGGTGTTGGCCACCAGCATGCCCAGGGCAGCGATCACCAGCAGCACCACCGCGGCAATCCCGAGAATGCTCAGGACCATGCCTTCCATGCGCTGGTTGACGCTGCTCTGCACCGCTGCCACCTGGGCATCGATGCCGTCGAGGTTGACCGAGGTGCCCAGCACCATGTCCCACTTGGGCAGGTATTCGGTGTAGCCCAGCTTGGGCACCAGCACGTCGCTGCCGGGCTGGGTCGAGCTGTATTGCACGTAGTGACTGCCGTCCTTGCCGACCCGCACCAGCTCGCGGTTGACGTACACCCCGTTGGGGTCGCGGTTGTCCTTGAAGCTCTTGCCCACGCCGTCCGGGCTGTTGCCCTTGAACAGGCGCACAGTCTCGGAGTCGTAGCCGAAGAAATAGCCGTCCTTGCCGTAGCTGATGTTGGACAGCAGCTTGACCACCTCGGCCCGGGCCGCCTGGTCCCCCTGCGCTGCCGCGTCGTACAGCGGCTTGACTGTGCTCAGGGCCACCTCGACATAGCTCTGCAAGGTGGCCCGGGCTTCGCCCATCAGGCGCTGGCGGGTTTCCTCGACTTCTTTCTGGGCTTGCTGGCGCAGCATGAACACAGTGCTCAGGCTGATCACCAGGGCAAACAGCAGTACCGGGAGTACCGCCAGGGACAGGACTTTGGCCTTCAGGCTCAAACGCATGGTGGGCTCACTCTTGGCTTTTTATTGGCGTGATACCCGCGTTAACGGCACCCCAAAACAAAAGTTGAGCCTGAACCCGAAGGAGTCGGCTTGCCGGCGAAGAGGCCCTTGAGCCTTGCACCGACCTTGCCGGCGCCTTCGCTGGCAAGCCAGCGCCTACAACCACCCGCGGTTGCTAGGAGAGCAAGAGAATCAGAGCACCATTGCCGCAACCCAGCCGAAGGCCAGCAGCGGCAGGTTGTAGTGCAGGAAGGTCGGGACCACGGTGTCCCAGATATGGTGGTGCTGGCCGTCGATGTTCAGGCCCGAGGTTGGCCCCAGGGTCGAATCCGAGGCCGGCGAGCCGGCATCGCCCAGGGCGCCGGCGGTGCCGACGATGCTGACAATCGCCAGGGGGCTGAAGCCCAGCTGCACGCACAACGGCACGAAGATCGCCGCAAGAATCGGCACCGTGGAAAACGACGAGCCGATGCCCATGGTCACCAGCAGGCCCACCAGCAGCATCAGCAGCGCACCCACGCCCTTGCTGTGGCCGATCCAGCCAGCCGAGGTCTCGACCAGGGTCTGCACCTGGCCGGTGGCCTTCATCACTTCGGCGAAACCCGAGGCGGCGATCATGATGAAACCGATCATCGCCATCATCTTCATGCCTTCGGTAAACAGCCCGTCGGTTTCGCGCCAGCGCACGATGCCCGACACCGAGAAAATCAGGAAACCGCACAAAGCCCCGATAATCATCGAGTCCAGCAGCAGCTGGATCACGAATGCCGCCACGATCGCCAACGCTGCCACCAGCAGGGTCCGCGGGTTGTACTGCACCTCTACCTGCTCGACCTTCTCGATCCGCTCCAGGTCGTAGACACGTTTCTTGCGGTAGCTGAAGAACGCCAGCAACAAGCCGCAGACCATGCCCAGGGCAGGAATGCCCATGGCGTGGGTGACGTTGATCTGGCTGATGTCGACCCCGCTACGAGCGACGTTGGCGAGGAGGATCTCGTTGAGGAAGATGTTGCCAAAGCCCACCGGCAGGAACATGTAGGGGGTGATCAGGCCGAAGGTGATGACACAGGCGATCAATCGGCGGTCCAGTTGCAGCTTGGTCAGCACATAGAGCAGCGGCGGCACCAGCAACGGGATGAAGGCGATGTGGATCGGCAGGATGTTCTGCGACGCGATCGCCACCACCCACAGCAGGCCGATCAGCAGCCATTTGACCTGGCCGCCGCCATGGGCGTCCTGGCGATCCACCAGCAACAGGATCTTGTCCGCCAGGGCATGGGCCAGGCCGGACTTGGCGATGGCCACGGCGAAGGCACCGAGCAAGGCATAGGACAGGGCCACCGTGGCACCGCCACCCAGGCCACTGTTGAAGGCCTTGAGCGTGGCCTCGATCCCCAGGCCGCCGGTCAGACCGCCCACCAGCGCGCCCACGATCAGGGCGATCACTACATGCACGCGGGACAGGCTGAGCACCAGCATCACGCCAACCGCGGCAATTACTGCGTTAATCATCGTTACCTCATTACTGCGCCGCCAAATTTGGCGCAAAAGCCTGGGACCGACCGGAAGGCAGCGGGCTGCCGACATCGAAATGAAAGAGGTTCTTATTAGAGGTCGCGCACTTTGCAGCAGCGCGCCCGGCTTGTCAAAAAGAGCCGCCCGCAGCCTGTGCCCGCGCTCGGATCGGCCTGGCCGCACACGTCAGGCAAGGGCCAGGACACAGCCCCCCGGCCAGATCCTGGGGAGCCGCGCCGGCCACTGCAACCCACCACCAGCCACGGACCCAGGCCCCGCCCGCCCAGCAACGTCGCCCCCGGGCAATGCCAGGTTGGGCAAGGGCCGCACCTGCAACGCCAACCGCCGCAAGCCGGGCGGCCTAGGCCTGCCCCGCACCCGCCAAAAAACCGCCAAGACCCTCGTTTCAGAGCCATTCAAGGTTTTCGAACGGGCGTTTAAAGAATGCGCTTTCGCAGCCGTTACAGTGCAAAGTCTCAGATATTTATCGAATAAAGGACGTCTCCATGTCGCTCAGACAACTTTCCATCCAATGGAAAATTACCTTGCTGGCCGGACTCTGCCTCCTGGGCATCGTGTCACTGCTGGTGGGACTTTCGCTGTATCGCATGGAGCACAGCTCCGAGCTGGTGAAAGCCTCGAGCATGGAGATGCTCAACGAAGCCGCCCAGGCGCGGATCGAGGCCCAGGGCGAAGTCCAGGCGCTGGGGATTCGCCAGCAGTTCATGGACGCCTATCAATATGGCCACGGTTTCTCGCGCCAGGTGCTGTTCCTGCGTGAACAGGCCGAGAAGCGCTTTCTCGATGCCTTCGACCTGCGCGAGGACCTGACCCGCCAGGTCAAGTCGGCGCTGCAGGCCAACCCCGACCTCCTCGGCCTGTCCCTGGTGTTCGAGGCCAATGCCCTGGACGGCAAAGACCCATTGTTCGCCGGCCAGAGTGAACTGGGCAGCAACGAGAAAGGCCGCTTCGCCCTGTACTGGTCCCAGCCCACCCCGGGCAAGCTGACCTCGATGTCGCTGCCGGAAAGCGACATGAGCGACACCAGCAGCGGCCCCAGCGGCCAACCGGCCAACGCCTGGTTCACTTGCCCGCGTAGCACCCTCAAGCCCTGCGTGATCGAACCCTACTTCTATGACATCGACGGCCAGCGGGTGCTGATGACCAGCATCGTGTTCCCGCTGATGGTGGACGGGAAAGTGATCGCCTCGCTGTCGGTGGACATCAACCTCAACAGCCTGCAGGCGGTCAGCCAGAACGCCAGCCAGAGGCTCTACGCCGGCCAGACCAACGTCAGCATCCTCAGCCCGGTGGGCCTGCTGGCCGGCTACAGCCCGGACGCCAGCAAGCTCAGCCAGCGCCTGGACACTGTGGACAGCAGCAACGGGGCCGAGCTGATCCGCCTGCTGTCCAGCAGCAGCCAGACCCAGAGCCTGCACAGCAACAGCGAACTGAAAGTGCTGGCGCCATTCACGCCGATTCCGGGGGGCAAGTCCTGGGGCGTATTGCTGGACGTACCGGAACGGGTGCTGGTGGGCCCGGCCGAAGCCTTGAAGAACGAACTGGACGCCAGCAACAGCAGCGGCACCCTGATCGAGCTGGGCCTGGGCCTGTTGGCCGCCGTGGCCGGCTTGCTGCTGGTGTGGCTGATGGCCCGCAGCGTGACCCGGCCGATCCTCGGCGTCGCCGACATGCTGCAAGACATCGCCAGCGGCGAAGGCGACCTGACCCGGCGCCTGGCGTACAACAACAAGGACGAACTGGGGCAACTGGCCGGCTGGTTCAACCGTTTCCTCGACAAGCTGCAGCCGATCATTGCCGAAGTGAAACGCTCGGTGCAGGACGCCCGCGGCACCGCCGACCAGTCATCGGCCATCGCCACCCAGACCAGCGCCGGCATGGAGCAGCAATATCGCCAGGTGGACCAGGTGGCCACCGCCTCCCACGAGATGAGCGCCACCGCCCAGGACGTGGCCCGCAGCGCCGCCCAGGCCGCCCAGGCAGCGCGGGATGCCGACCAGGCCACGCAACAGGGCCTGACGGTGATCGACCGCACCACCAGCAGCATCGATCAACTGGCCGCCGACATGAGCACCGCCATGGCCCAGGTCGAAGGCCTGGCGGCCAACAGCGAACAGATCGGCTCGGTGCTGGAAGTGATCCGCGCGATTGCCGAGCAGACCAACCTGCTGGCCTTGAATGCCGCCATCGAAGCGGCCCGGGCCGGTGAAGCCGGGCGCGGCTTCGCGGTGGTGGCCGATGAAGTGCGCAACCTGGCCCGGCGCACCCAGGAGTCGGTGGAAGAAACCCGCCAGGTGATCGAACAACTGCAGAACGGCACCCGCGAGGTGGTGGGCTCGATGCACAACAGCCATCGCCAGGCCCAGGGCAGCGTCGAGCAGGTGGGGCAAGCCGTGACCGCCCTGCGCCAGATCGGCGACGCGGTTACGGTGATCAGCGACATGAACCTGCAGATCGCCAGCGCCGCCGAACAGCAGAGCGCCGTGGCCGAAGAGATCAACAGCAACGTGGCGACCATTCGCGATGTCACCGAATCGCTGTCGGAGCAAGCCAACGAATCGGCGCGGGTCAGCCAGTCGCTGAACAGCCTGGCCAACCAGCAGCAAAGCCTGATGGACCAGTTCCGCGTCTGACCTGCGGCAGGCCGGGTGATGCGGGGGCCTGCGCAACCGCAAAGCCTGCGCCTGGCGGGCAGCAGGCCCCGACCAAAGGGCCTGCCCCGCTGCCGCCCACTCAACGCCCGGGCAGCACAATCTCCACCCGCAGCCCGCCCAGCGCGCTCTCTTGCAACTCCAGCGTCCCGCCCCAGGCCTCGACGATGTCGCGCACGATCCCCAAGCCCAGCCCATGGCCATCGGTCTGCTCATCCAGGCGCGCCCCGCGGCTGAACACCTCGGAGCGCCGCTCTTCGGGAATCCCCGGCCCGTCATCCTCCACCGCCAGGCAAAACCCCGAACCCCGCGCCTCGACACTCAGGCGCACCTCGGCATCCGCCCACTTGCAGGCGTTGTCCAGCAGGTTGCCCAGCAGCTCCAGCAGATCCTCGCGGTCCCAGGGCAGGCGCAACCCCGGCGCTGCCTGATAGCTCAGTTGCAGGTGTTCGCCGTGGATCATGTTCAGGGTCGCCAGCAGCCCCGGCAGCTCGCTATCGCACTCCAGCAGCGCCCCGGGCAGTGCATCCCCCGCCAGGCGCGCCCGGTTGAGTTCGCGCCCGAGCCGCTGCTGCATCTGCTCCAGTTGCTCCTGGAGGATCCTGCGCACCTCGGGATGGCCCGACAGCTTCGGCCCCAAGGCCAGGCTCAAGAGCACCGCCATCGGTGTCTTCAGCGCATGCCCGAGGTTGCCCAGGGCATTGCGCGAACGCTTGAGGCTGTCCTCGGTGTGGCTGAGCAAATGGTTGATCTGCGCCACCAGCGGCTCCAGTTCCACCGGCACCTGGGCATCCAGCTGGGAGCGCTGGCCCTGCTGCAGCTGGGCGATCTGCTCACGGGCGGTCTCCAGCGGGCGCAAGGCCCGGCGCACGGTCAGGCGTTGCAGCAGCAGGATCAACAGCAAGCCCGCCAGCCCCAGCCCGAGGCCGATCTGGCGCATGCGCTGGAAGCTTTCACGCACCGGGGTGTAGTCCTGGGCCACGCTGATGGAGATCGACTGCCCCAGGCGCTTGTAGTCGCTGCGCAGCACCAGCAGTTGCTGGCCCTCCGGCCCCAGTTGCAGGTTGCCTTGCAGGCCGGCGCGCTCCAGCTGTGGCAGTTCCTGGTCCCACAGGGAGCGGGAGCGCCAATGCACGTCGGCAAAATCGATGCGGAAGTAATGCCCGGAAAACGGCCGCTGATAGGCCGGCGACAAACGCCGCTCGTCCAGTTGCAAACCCTGGGGCCCGCGCACCAGGGCCAGCAGCAGGCTCTCGCTGTCGTTGCGCAGGCCGGCTTCCAGGTAACGCTGCAGGCCGGCTTCGAACAGCCACAGACTGGTCTGTGCCAGCACCAGCCCGACCACCACCATCACCGTGATCAGCCCCAGGCTCAGGCGGCGCTGGATCGACCTCACGAATCACTTCCGCCGAACAGGTAGCCCTGGCCCCGGCGGGTTTCGATCACGCTGCGACCGAGCTTGCGCCGCAGGTGGTTGACGTGGACTTCGAGCACATTGGAGTCGCGCTCGGTCTCGCCGTCGTACAGGTGTTCGGCGAGGTGGCTCTTGGAGAGGATCTGCTGCGGGTGCAGCATGAAATAGCGCAGCAGGCGAAATTCCGCGGCGGTCAGCAACACGTCCTGACCATCACGGACCACGCATTGCCGGCCCTCGTCCAGGTGCAGCCCGGCGGCCTGCAGGGTCTGCTGGTTGGCCTGGCCGTGGGAGCGGCGCAACAGCGCCTGGACCCGCAGGTGCAACTCCTCCGGGTGGAACGGTTTGCTCAGGTAATCGTCGGCACCGGCCTTCAGGCCTTCGATGCGCTCGGCCCAGGAGCCCCGGGCGGTGAGGATCAGCACCGGGGTCGCCAGTCCCTCGGCGCGCCACTGGCGCAGCACGTCGAGGCCGGGGACCCCGGGCAGGCCGAGGTCGAGGATGATCAGGTCGTAGGGTTCGCTGGCACCCTGGTACAGCGCATCGCGGCCATCGGCCAGCCAGTCCACGGCGTAGCCCTGGAGTTTCAGGCCTTCGAGCAGTTCATCCGCCAGGGATACGTGGTCTTCCACCACAAGCAGGCGCATCAGTCGTCTTCCTCATCTTTCAACAGGCGCCCGGTGGCGGCATCCAGGTCCAGCTCGCGGACCACACCGTCCACGGTCAGGAGCTCGACTTCATAAATATACACATCGTGTTTTTCTTCCAGCTCGGCTTCCAGCAGCTTGGCCCCGGGATAACGGTCCATGGCCTGCTTGAGCAACTGTTCCAGGGGCAGGATCACCCCCTGCTGGCGCAGGCGCAGGGCTTCGTCCTGGTCCAGGTCGCGGGCCACCGCCAGGGAGCAGAATAGCAACAGCGCCAGGGCGGCCCGGGTGCCGGTACGCAAAGTCGAGTTCATTAAGTGTCCTGATGATCCTTGAGCACCTGGCCGCTCACGGCGTCCAGTTCCAGGTCCCATTCCAGCCCCTGGGCATCGCGCAGCTCAACCTGGTAGAGGTACTTGCCGTACTCCTCTTCCAGCTCGGTTTCGCTGATGCTCGCCCCAGGATGCCGGGACAGGGCCGTGGCATTGAGTTTTTCAAAGGACACAATGGTACCAGCGTCGCGCAGCCTCAGGGCCTCGTCGGGGCCCAGGTCGCGTGCGTGGGCCAGGCTGGCAGCCAAGCTGGCGGTCAGAGCAATCAGGCTGGTGCCGAACAGCGCGGTCAGGGTTTTCATCGCAGGTCTCCAAGGTCAGTGGCCAATGGCCGATGCCGCCGACGATACCCAAGGCAACTTAATTGAAACTGAATGGCCAGCATGGCCCTGACACAAGTTTCACTCGGCCCACGGCGCCAGGCTTCTCTATACTCGGCGGCTGATTCACGAGTGAGCCCGGTATGACCGCCATCCATATCAAGTTTCCCGCCCTGACCCTCAAGGCCGGCCCCCGCGCCCTGGCGCGCATCCGCCAGCAAGGCCTGCACGCCAGTGAAGTCGGCACCTTGCCGGGCGCCGCCGGCGGGCCCAAGGCCCTGGGCATCCAGGGCCTGGACCTGGCGCTGTTCGGTGAATGGCTGCCCGCCGCGCCGCGAGAGCGCTCGCTGATCGGTGCCTCGGTGGGCTCCTGGCGCTTCGCCAGCGCCTGCCTGCCGGACGCCGCCGAAGGCATCCGCCGCCTCGGCCAGCTGTACAACGCCCAGAGCTTCGCCAAGGGCGTGACCATGGCGCAGATCAGCCAGAGCTCGCGGCAAATGCTCGACGACCTGCTGGACGGCCGCGACGCCTCGATCCTCGACACCCCCCATTACCGCTTGAACATCATGGTGGTGAAGAGCCATGGCCTGCTCGCCGACGACCACCGCGCACGCCTGGGCCTGGGCCTGTCCTCGGTGATCGCCGACAACCTGCGGGGCCGCGCGCGCCTGTCCCGGCACTTCGAGCGCCTGGTACTGCACGACCCGCGCCTGGCGCCGCCACTCAATGCCCTGGAGGATTTCCCCTCGCGCTTCGTGCCCCTGGATCGCAGCAACCTGCGCCAGGCGCTGCTGGCCTCGGGCTCGATCCCCATGGTCATGCAGGGCGTGCGCGAACTGCCTGGCGCCGGGGCCGGCACCTTTCGCGACGGCGGCCTGCTGGACTACCACCTGGACCTGCCCTACAGCGGCAGCGACATCGTGCTCTACCCGCACTTCACCGACCGGGTGATCCCCGGCTGGTTCGACAAGACCCTGCCCTGGCGCCGGGCCAGCCCCGAGCGCCTGCGGGATGTACTGCTGCTGGCGCCGTCGAAGGAGTACCTGGCGCGCCTGCCCTACGGCAAGCTGCCGGACCGCAACGACTTCAAGCGCTTCATGGGCGACGACGCCGGCCGGCAGAAATACTGGCGCCATGCCATGGACGAAAGCCGGCGCCTGGGGGATGAGTTCCTTGAGCTGGCCAGCCAGGGGCGCCTCGGGGAACGCCTGCAAAGCCTGTGAAAGCCCCTGCCCGGCGGACTGACCCTTTAGTCAGGGTTTTTCCGCAGGGGGCCGATCAAGCTGATAAACTTGCCCGCTGCCTCAACTCGCCGCCCAGGCGATAGCCATCTGACAGAGCTGACCGACACTGTGGAAATCTTCAAAGAATTTACCTTCGAATCCGCCCACCGCCTGCCTTTCGTTCCCGAAGGCCACAAGTGCGGCCGCCTGCATGGCCACTCGTTCAAGGTGGCGATCCACCTCAGTGGTGAAGTCGACGCACACACCGGCTGGATCCGCGACTTCTCGGAAATCAAGGCGATCTTCAAGCCGCTGTACGAGCGCCTGGACCACAACTACCTGAACGACATTCCCGGCCTGGAAAACCCCACCAGCGAGGTCCTGGCCAAATGGATCTGGAATGAGCTCAAGCCCCTGCTGCCGGAGCTGAGCGCGATCCGCATCCACGAAACCTGCACCAGCGGCTGCATCTACCGCGGCGAATAGGCCGGCCGAAGAAACCACCCCACGGGGTGGTTTTTTTATGCCTATGATTGCCCCATTCCCGCCGCTGCCCGAGCACCTGTGCCCATGCCGCCGACCATCCGCCTCGCCGCCCTGCCCGACCTCGCCGCCATCGAAGGCATCGCCAAGCGCGCCTACGCGCCCTATATCGCGCGGATCGGCCGGGAACCGGCGCCGATGCTCGAAGACTATTCCTGCCTGGTGCTGGCCCAGCAGGTCTGGGTCCTGGAACAGGAGCAGGCGATTGCCGGCTTCATAGTCCTGCTGGACGCCCAGGAAGCCCTGCTGCTGGACAACCTGGCGGTCAGCCCAGAGGCCCAGGGCCGCGGCCATGGCCGGCAACTGCTGGCCTTTGCCGAAGCCCAGGCCCTGGCTGCCGGCCACAGTTGCGTGCGCCTCTACACCAACCAGGCCATGAGCGAGAACATCGCCCTGTATGGCCGCCACGGCTACGTGGAAACCCATCGCGCGGTGGAGCACGGCCTGCACCGGGTGTACATGAGCAAAGCGCTGGACTGATCAGCCCCGGAGGCCGCCCCATGCAACCCCGTATCTACCTCGCCGGCTTCGACGTGTTCCGCGCCGACGCCCAGGCCCATGGCCACTACCTCAAGCAACTGTGCCGCGCCCAGGGCCTGCACGGCCTGTTTCCCCTGGATAACCAGGCGCCGCCGGGCCTCGCGCCAGAGGCTACGGCGCAGTGGATCTACCGGCAGAACCTGCAGATGATCCGCGACTGCGATGCACTGCTGGCCAACCTGAATGACTTTCGCGGCCTGGAGCCGGATTCCGGCAGCGCCTTCGAAGTGGGCGTGGCGATTGCCCTCGGCAAACCGGTGTGGGCCTACTTCCAAGGCCCCGCCACCCTGCGCCAGCAGGTGCCCCATGACGCCGCCGGGCGCGACGCCCAGGGCTTGGCGGTGGAGGATTTCAACCTGCCGCGCAACCTGATGCTGGCCTGCAGCTGGAGCGGTTGCAGCACCTGCGTGGAAGCCGCCGTCAGTGACCTCGGGCGCTGGCTGAACGCTGCCCCTGCATCGGTCTGAGATAGCCAGCAGCGTCACTTTCTACGGAAAACGACCACCCCGGACAAAAGCCTTGTTTTGTCGCGAAAGCCGATGTTATGTTTCTAACACAGGATACAAAAATGAAACCTTAATAACATTTTCCGCGAACGCCTGGCGAGATGGTCATGGACAAGAACAGTTTCCAAATCACCCTGGAACAGCAGTTTGCAAGCCTGACCCCCACCGGCAAGCGCATCGCCACCTACCTGTTGGCCAACCTCCAGCAGTTGCCCTTCGAGACCGCCGACAGCATCGCCCAGCAAGCCGGCACCACAGGGATTTCCGTGGGGCGCTTCCTGCGCTCCTTGGGCTATCGCAACCTGGACGACGTCAAGCAAGGCCTGCGCGGCGATGCCCCGGCGTCCTGGCTGATCACCGACCGGCTCGGCGCGTTTCGCAGCGAGGCCCATCAGGACGACGCCCTGGAGCGCTCGATGCATCGCGAGATCGAGGCCATCCAGCACGTCTATGGCCTGGCCCGCAGCCAGGCGTTCGCCGATATCGTGCGGCAGATCGTCGAGGCCGACGCGGTGTTCATCATCGGCATCCAGTCGACCCGGGGCATCCTCAACGCCTTCCACAGCCACCTGGAATACATCCGCCCCAAGGTCTACTACGTCGACGGCCTGTCGGGCATCTACGCGGAAACCCTGAACTCCGGCTTCGCCAAGCCCTACGCGATCATTTCCGACTTTCGTGCCTACTCCGCCATCACCCAGACCTTCTGCGAAGTGGCCAACGCCAATGCCCTGCCCCTGGCCCTGGTCACCGACCTGCAATGCCCCTGGGCCCGGGACTACCCGCTGGACCTGCTGCAGCTGAAAACCGACGTCGGCCAGTTCTGGGACTCCCTGGCGCCCCTGACCTGCCTGTTCAACCTGATGGTGTCCGCCGTGGCCGAGGGCTATGGCGAGCGCCTGGACCAGCGCCTGGCGAAGAACCGCAAGCTGCAGGAAGCCTTCGGCCAGTTCGAATCCTGACCTTCAAGCGTTACCCAAGATGGAGTGAGTGAGTGAACAACAGCCCCCTTGTCGAAATCGACGCCCAGCGCCACCAACTGGAAATCGACCTGGTGTACGCCAGCGCCGACAACCTGGCCGGCCAGGTGATCTACCGCAACGCCCGCTGCCTGCTGCACAAGGACGCCGCCGCCTGCCTGTACAAGGCCAGCCAGCTGGCGCGCATGGCCGGCCTGGGCCTGCGCATCTACGACGCCTATCGCCCGGCCTACGCCCAGCAACTGCTGTGGCAGGCCCTGCCCAACCCGGACTACGTGCGCGACCCGCGCCTGGGCTCGCACCACACCCGGGGCGTGGCCGTGGACCTGACCCTGGTGGATGAAACCGGCCAGCCCCTGGACATGGGCACCGCCTTCGATGCCATGGAGCCCAAGTCGCACCAGTTCTACAGCGACCTGCCGCCCCAGGTGCAGCGCAATCGCCTGCTGCTGCTGGGGATCATGCTCAGCGCCGGCTTCGAGGCCATCCCCACCGAGTGGTGGCACTACGAGCTGCCCAACGCCGAGGACTTCCCGCTGATCCAGGAGCACGAGCAGCCCTTCGAACACTGATGTCCCGTTCCCCAGCCGGCCACAACAACAGGCAGCCCACTGCCCCAAGCCGGTCGTTACCCGCCACACCGCTTCAGCTCCAACTGCCCGGTTATAGCTTTTATAAAAAACCTGACGAACTTCCCATCATCGAATGATCAAGGAAACCGGCATGACCCCTAGCACCCGTAATCACCCTGATGTGCGCCTGTCCACCCGTGTCGCCCTGTCGCTGCTGTGCGCCGCCCTGAGCCTGGGCGCCTGGCAGGCGGCCAGCGCCGCCGCGCCCAAGGACACCCTGATGATCGGCAAGGCCGCCGATCCGCAAACCCTCGATCCGGCCGTGACCATCGACAACAACGACTGGGCCGTGACCTACCCGGCCTACCAGAAGCTGGTGACCTACAAGGTCGAGAACGGCAAGGGCAGCACCGAAGTCCAGGGCGACCTGGCCGAGAGCTGGAGCACCTCGGCCGACAACCTGACCTGGGATTTCAAGCTCAAGCCCGGCAACCAGTTCGATGACGGCAAGCCGGTGGACGCCGCCGCGGTGAAGTTCTCCTTCGAGCGCCTGATGCAGCTCAAGCAGGGTCCGTCCGGGGCCTTCCCGGATGACATGAGCGTGGCCGTGGTCGACCCGCTGACCGTGCGCTTCACCCTGAAGAAGCCCTACGCGCCCTTCCTCTACACCCTGGCCCACAACGGCGGCGGCATCATCAACCCGGACGTGGCCAGCAAGGGCGACGTCAACGCCTACCTGTCGACCCACACCGCCGGCTCCGGGGCCTTTCGCCTGAGCAACTGGCAGAAGGGCCAGTCCCTGACCCTGGAGCCCAACAGCTACTACGCCGGCCCCAAGCCGAGCCTGAACAAGGTGGTGATCAAGATCATCAGCGAGGCTTCAGTGCGCCGCCTGCAGCTGGAACGGGGTGACCTGGACATCATCGAAGACATGCCCGAAGACCAGCTCGGCACCCTGGCCGGCAAATCCGGAATCGTCGTCCAGACCTTCCCCTCGCTGCGGGTCAACTACCTGTACCTGAACAACCAGCGTGCGCCCCTGGACAACGTCGAGGCGCGCCAGGCCCTGGTCCAGGCCATCGACTACAAAGGCATTGTCGACGGCATCCTCAAGGGCCAGGCCAAGCTGATGAACGGGCCGATCCCTGACGGCATGTGGGCCCACGACCCGAGCCTGCCGCTGATGCAGCAGAACCTCGACGGCGCCAAGGCCGCCCTGGCCAAGGCGCCGCAGAAAATCAGCAACCTGACCTATCTCTACTCGGACAAGGACGCCAACTGGGAGTCCATCGGCCTGACCCTGCAGGCTGGCCTGGCGCCCCTGGGCATCAACCTGAAGATGGAGAAGCTGGCCAACGCCACCATGCGCGAACGCCTGGGCAAGGGTGACTTCGACGTGGCCATCGGCTCCTGGAGCCCGGACTTCGCCGACCCCTACATGTTCATGAACTTCTGGTTCGACTCCAGCCTCCAGGGCCTGCCGGGCAACCGCTCGTTCTACAGCAACCCCGAGGTCGACAGCCTGATCCGCGAAGCGGCGGCCACCCACGACACCGCCAAGCGCATCGAGCTGTACCAGAAGGCGCAGAAGATCGTCCTCAAGGACAACGTCTACGCCTACCTGTACCAGAAGAACTACAGCCTGCCGATGCGTGATTCGGTGAAGGGCTACGTGTTCCATCCGATGCTGGAACAGGTGTTCAACATCGCCGAAATCAGCAAGTAGGACCGGCCTTCAAACCCCCGGCGCCAGCCCCTGAAACGGAGTGGCGCCGGGTTGCCGTGTCCCCGGTGGGGCGCCGCTGTTGCCCCCGCCGTTCGTCAAGCGTTAACGAGGTTGCCTCATGGCCTTCCTGAATATGTTGCGTAAACGCCTGCTCGGCCTGTTGTTGGTCGTGGTCGGGGTTTCGCTGATTACCTTCACCATCTCGCACCTGATTCCCGGTGACCCGGCGCGGCTGATCGCCGGCGACCGGGCCAGCGACGCCATCGTCGAGAACATCCGCCATCAACTGGGCCTCGACCTGCCGCTGTACCAGCAATACGGGCGCTACATGCTCGACCTGCTGCACGGCGACCTGGGCACCTCGATCCGCACCAGCCGCCCGGTGCTGGAGGACCTGCAAGCATTCTTCCCGGCGACCCTGGAACTGGCCCTGGCCGCGCTGTTGCTGTCGGTGCTGGTGGGGGTGCCACTGGGGGTGTTGTCGGCGGTCTATCACAACCGTTTTATCGATCAGATCGCCCGCACCCTGGCGGTCACCGGGATTTCCACCCCGGCGTTCTGGCTGGGGTTGGGGCTGATCGTGCTGTTCTACGGCCACCTCGGCTGGCTGCCCGGCAGCGGGCGCCTGGACGAAGGCCTGGAGCCGCCGCCCACCATCACGGGCTTCTACCTGATCGACTCACTGCTGGCCGGGGATATCCCGCTGTTTCTCAATGCCCTGCAGCACCTGATCCTGCCGGCGCTGACCCTGGGCTTCGTCAACCTTGGCGTAGTGGCGCGGCAGATCCGCTCGGCCATGCTCGACCAGCTCGGCGAGGACTACATCCGCACCGCCCGGGCCTACGGCCTGTCACGCTGGTCGGTGATCCTGCGCCACGCCCTGCCCAACGCGCTGATCCCCTCGGTGACGGTGCTCGGCCTGACCCTGGGTGACCTGCTGTACGGCGCGGTGCTGACCGAAACCGTGTTCGCCTGGCCGGGCATGGGCGCCTATGTGGTGAAGTCGATCCAGGCCCTGGATTTCCCGGCGGTGATGGGCTTCGCAATTCTGGTGTCGTTCATTTATGTGCTGCTGAACATGGCGATCGACCTGCTGTACCGGGTGATCGATCCGCGCATTGGCGAGGTAAGTTGAGATGTCCGCTCCCTTGAACATTCCCCTGCCGCAACCCATGGCCCAGGCCGGCGGCTGGCGCCCACGCCTGGCCTACCTGGGCTACCGCGTGCGGCAAAGCCCGCTGACCATCGCCGGGCTGTGCATGACCCTGCTGGTGCTGTTGTGCATGGCCTTCGCCCCCTGGCTGTCGAGCCATGATCCCAATGCCCTGAACCTCGCCGAACGCCTGGCCGCCCCCAGCGCCAGCCACTGGTTCGGCACCGACGAAGTCGGCCGCGACCTGTTCAGCCGGGTGCTCCACGGCAGCCGCCAGTCGGTGGGCGTGGGCCTGTTCGTGGCCTTTGCCTCGTGCCTGGCCGGCGGCCTGTTGGGCTGCCTGTCGGGGATCATCGGCGGGCGCTTCGACAGCCTGGTCATGCGCCTGATGGACATCATGCTCTCGGTGCCGTCCCTGGTGCTGATCATGGCCCTGGCCGCGGCCCTGGGCCCGAGCCTGTTCAACGCCATGCTGGCGATCACCCTGGTGCGCATTCCGTTCTATGTGCGCCTGGCCCGGGGCCAGGCCCTGAGCATCCGCCAGATGGGCTACGTCAAAGCCGCCCAGACCTACGGCGCCGGGCGCTGGCACATCGTCAGCTGGCACGTGGGGCGCAACGCCATGCCGCCGCTGCTGGTGCAACTGAGCCTGGACATCGGCAGCGCCATCCTCATGGCCTCGGCCCTGGGCTTCATCGGCCTGGGGGCGCAGCAACCCACCGCCGAATGGGGCGCGATGGTCGCCACCGGGCGCAACTTCATCCTCGACAACTGGTGGTACTCGACCTTTCCCGGGCTGGCGATCCTGTTCACCGCCACCGGTTTCAACCTGCTGGGTGACGGCATCCGTGACCTGCTCGACCCACGGCAACAGGGGAAATGACCATGAGCTCATCCGCCGTTCTCAACATCGATAACCTGAGCCTGGAATTCCCCGCCTACCGCAGCAACGTGCAGGCCCTCAACGGCGTGTCACTGCACGTCAACCCGGGGGAGATCGTCGGCGTGGTCGGCGAATCCGGCTCGGGCAAGTCGGTGACCGCCATGCTCAGCCTGCGCCTGCTGCCCGAGCGCAGCTACCGCATCACCTCCGGCAGCCTGTCGCTGTTGGGCCGCGACATGCTCGCCACCGCGGAAAAACAGCTGCTGCAGATCCGTGGCCGCGACGCGGCGATGATCTTCCAGGAGCCGATGACCGCCCTCAACCCGACCCGGCGCATCGGCCGGCAGATGCTCGACGTGATCATCCATCACCAGCACCTGAGCCAGGAGCAGGCCCGGGCCAAGGCCATCGACCTGCTGCGGGGCATGCACATCGCCGACCCCGAGCAGGTGCTGCAGGCCTACCCCTTCGAGCTGTCCGGGGGCATGCGCCAGCGGGTGATGATCGCCCTGGCGTTTTCCTGCGACCCGCAGTTGCTGATCGCCGACGAACCAACCACCGCCCTGGACGTCACCGTGCAGCGCCAGGTGCTGCTGTTGCTGCGTGAGAAAGCCCGGCAACGGGGCACCGCGATCCTCCTGATCACCCACGACATGGCGGTGGTCTCGCAGTTCTGCGACCGGGTCTACGTGATGTACACCGGCGCAGTGGTGGAGCAAGGCAGCACCGCCCAGGTCATGCTCGACCCGCAGCATCCCTACACCCGCGGCCTGCTCAGCGGCCTGCCGGAACAAGTCACTCCCGGCGCGCCGCTGCTGACCATTCCCGGGCAGGTGCCGAACCTTGCCCACCTGCCCGGCGGCTGTACCTTCCGCGAGCGCTGCAGCCAGGCCATGGCGGTGTGTGCCCAACGGCCGCCGCTGCATTCGATCAACGCCAGCCAGCAGCACAAGAGTGCCTGCTGGCTGGCTGCCCCGGAGTCCGCCCAATGAATGCTTCGCAACCCCGGGCCGGCAGCGAGCCGCTGCTGCGCCTCAACGATGTACAGGTGCGCTTTCCCCTGAGCAACGACTGGCTGGGCCGGCCCCGGGCCTTCGCCCACGCCCTGAACGGCATCGACCTGGAACTGCGCCCCGGGGAAACCCTGGGCATCGTCGGCGAATCCGGCTGCGGCAAGAGCACCCTGGCGCAACTGCTGATGGGCCTGGTCAAGCCCAGCAGCGGCGACCTGCGCTGGGCCTACGCCAACGACCGCGAGCGCCACAGCCACGTGCAGATCGTGTTCCAGGACCCGCAATCGTCCCTCGACCCGCGCCTGCCGATCTGGAAGATCATCACCGAGCCGCTGTTCGCCCTGGGCAATACCCCGGCCGCGCAGATGCGCGAGATCGCCGCCAAGGTGGCGCAGCAGGTGGGCATCCGCGGCGAGTACCTGGAGCGCTACCCGCACCAGTTCTCCGGCGGCCAGCGCCAACGCATCGCCATTGCCCGGGCCCTGGCGTCGAACCCGGACATCATCGTCCTCGATGAACCGACCTCGGCCCTGGACATCTCGGTGCAGGCGCAGATCCTCAACCTGCTGGCGGACCTGCAGCGCAGCCGCGGCCTGACCTTCGTGCTGATCTCCCACAACGTCTCGGTGGTGCGGCACATGGCCGACCGAGTGGCAGTGATGTACCTGGGGCAGATCGTCGAGCTGGGCAGCGCCGAGCAGGTACTGGAGCGGCCGCGCCACCCCTACACCCAGCTGTTGCTGGATGCGGTGCCGCGCCTCGGTGCGCCCCTGGCGGACAGCCAGCTCTCGGCGCCCACCGAACTGCCGGGCAACCGCAAGCTGCCCAGCGGCTGTTTCTTCTTCGACCGCTGCAACCGCCGTGGCTCGGGCTGCGAGCTGCCGCAACAGCTGCTGGGGGATGCCACCCGGCAAGTGCGCTGCCACCGGCAAAGCGCCGGCGGCTGATATTCCGGCACCACGCCGTCGACCACGGCGTGGTGCTTGCTTGCGGGGCGCCAAGGGCTTAAAACAAGCGCCTTGTCTCTGACCTCCCAGGAACCTCTCTCATGGAAAGCCGCTGGCTGACCCACGCCAAACGCCTGCAAGCCATCGCCTCCACCGGCCTGCATTTTTGCCGCGACGTGCATGATCGCGAGCGCTACCAGGAAGTCGCCGATATCGCCCACGACATGCTCGCGCAACTGGGTAACGTGCCCCTGGAACGCATCAACGAACTGGTCTCGGACTTCGCCCAGCGCTACTCGACGCCGATGGTGGAAGTGCGCGGCGCACTGATCGAGAACGGCAAGATCCTGCTGGTACGCGAGCAGCACGACGGCCTCTGGGCCCTGCCTGGGGGCTACGCCGATGTCGGCCTGTCGGCGGCGCAGAACATCATCAAGGAAATCCACGAAGAAGCCGGGCTGCAGGTTTCGGTGCGCCAGCTGTACGGCCTGCGGCACAAGGCCAAGGGGCCCTACAAGCCCGATCACCGGGATTTCTACAAGCTCTACTTCCTCTGCGAACGGCAAGACGCCGAGGCCCCGATGGCCGGCAGCGAAACCAGCGACACGGGGTTCTTCGCCCCAGACCAGTTGCCGCCGCTGTCCCAGGGCCGCACCGTGGAACGGGATATCCAGGAAGCTTTCGAGTTCCACCAGGGCCGGCGCAGCCTGACCCTGTTCGACTGAGCAAGGTCGCCCCAATGTAAAGCACCCTTGACATGATAAACACGCCCACCTAATGTAAAGGACACTTTACTTCAGGAGATCGCCCATGGGCAGTAAACGCTATTACATCGAGTTCAGCCTGGCCTTGCTGGCCTACATCATCGCGGTGCTGCTGAGCAGCCAATGGCTGGCGGACCTGAGCCCCGGCCCGGGCAAGATCGCCCTGGCCCTGGTGCCGGTGATCCCCATGGTGGCCATGGCCCTGGCGGTGGTGCGGCAGTTGCGGCGCATGGACGAACTGGCCCGGCGCATCCAGCTCGAAGCCCTGGGCCTGTCCTTTGTCTGCACCGCGCTGATCACCTTCAGCTACGGCTTCCTGGAAACCGCCGGCCTGCCCCGGCTGTCGATGTTCTACGTGTGGCCGCTGATGGGCCTGGTCTGGGCCCTGGCCACGGTAGCCGGCACGCGGCGCTACCGGTGAACAATCAACTGCGCGAACTGCGCACCCTGAAGGGCTGGTCCCAGGCTGAACTGGCCACCCGGCTTGAGGTGTCCCGGCAGACGGTGAACGCCATCGAGACCGGGCGCTACGACCCCAGCCTGCCCCTGGCATTCAAGATTGCCCGGGCCTTCGAACTGCCCATCGAAAGCATCTTCTGCCCCGACCAGGACTGACCCGCGGCCGCCTGGCAGTGAGCCAATCTGGCTCGGCCATGCACCGCTTTTGCCCCGCCAGCGCCTGCTGCCAGGGCAGGCCCACGGGCATCGGCTATAACTGCTGGGGCGCCCGAGCCTGCCGTCGAGGATTGGCACGGTGCCTGCAACAGCGAGGCACCACTGCGACCAGGGACAGGCCCATGACCCAGCACGAACCCGGCAACGACTACCCCTTGAGCGAAGTTCCACAGCACGCCCGCAAGGGCCTGGCCTCCATGGCCATGGTGCTGCTGGGCTTCACCTTTTTCACCGCCACCATGTTCGCCGGCGGCAAGCTGGGGGTGGCTTTCGACTTCACCACCCTGCTGGCGGTGATCCTCGTCGGCAACCTGCTGCTGGGGATCTATGCCGCCAGCCTGGGCTACATCGCCTTCAAGAGCGGGCTGAACACGGTGCTGATGGGGCGCTTGTGCTTCGGTGAACGGGGCAGCAAGCTCAGCGACCTGATCCTCGGCTTCACCCAGATCGGCTGGTACGCCTGGGGCACCGCCACCGCTGCGGTGGTGCTGGGCAAGTATTTCCAGCTGGATCAGGGCGCGGTGCTGGGGCTGATGCTGCTGTTCGGCATGGCCTTCTGCGCTACGGCCTACATCGGCTATCGCGGCCTGGAAATCCTGTCGTGGATCGCGGTGCCGGCCATGGGCCTGCTGCTGATGCTGTCGATGTGGGTGGCCAGCCGGCAGATCGGCGGCCTGGACGGCCTGCTGCGGGTCACACCGAGTGCCAGCCTGGACCTCTCCAGCGCCATCACCCTGGTGTTCGGCACCTTCGTCAGCGGCGCCACCCAGGCCACCAACTGGACGCGTTTTTCCCGTTCGGCGCGGGTGGCGGTGAGCGCCAGCCTGATCGGCTTCTTCATCGGCAACGGCCTGATGGTGCTGATCGGGGCCTACGGCGCCATCGTCTACCAGCAGCCGGACGTGGTCGAAGTGCTGCTGCTCCAGGGCTTCGCCACGGCGGCCATGGCCATGCTGCTGTTGAACATCTGGAGCACCCAGGACAACACCATCTACAACTTCGCCGTGGCCGGCTGCAACCTGCTGCGCACCCAGCGGCGCAAGACCGTGACCCTGGTCGGCGCGCTGATCGGCACCCTGCTGGCGATGCTCGGCATGTACGACCTGCTGGTGCCCTACCTGATCCTGCTGGGCACGGTGATTCCGCCGATTGGCGGGGTGATCATGGCCGACTTCTTCTACCGCTGGCGCGGCCGCTACCCGCGCCTGGCCGAGAGCCAGCTGCCGGCCTGGAACTGGCCGGGCCTGATCGCCTACGGCCTGGGCACCCTGGCGGCCTTCTGCTCGCCCTGGGTCGCGCCCCTGGTGGGCATCGCCGTCGCCGGCCTGGGCTACATCCTGCTCAGCGCCTGGCTCGGCGCCCGTGCCAGCGCCACCGTCGACGCCCAGGCCTGAACCCGCACCTTGCCCTCCCGGCGCCTTCCGGGTCTATCATGGCCCGGCCCCCGAACACCCGCCTGCTTCGACCGCTGCCGGTTGCAGCACAGTCCAATGACCGTGGGACAAGGGCCGCCGCCCAGAGCCCACGGCTGAACCACTGATTGCCCGACCCGAGGAACCCTTCCGATGCTGATCACCAACGCCCGCCTGCGCCACCGTGAAGGCCTGCACCAACTGCACCTGGAACACGGCCGCATCGCCCGCATCATCCAGCAGGGCCCGGATGCCCCCACCGCCGCGCCGGCCTTCGGTCCCGAGCACCTGGATGCCGGCGGCAACCTGGTGGTACCGCCCTTCGTCGAACCGCACATTCACCTGGACGCCACCCTCACCGCCGGCGAGCCGCGCTGGAACATGAGCGGCACCCTGTTCGAAGGCATCGAGTGCTGGGGTGAACGCAAAGCCACCATCACCGCCGAAGACACCCGCACCCGCGCCCACAAGACCATCCGTGCCCTGGCCGCCCACGGCATCCAGCATGTGCGCACCCACGTCGATGTCACCGATCCGCACCTCACCGCCCTCAAGGCCATGCTCGAAGTGCGCGAACAGAGCGGGCACCTGATCGACCTGCAGATCGTCGCCTTCCCCCAAGAGGGCATCGAGTCGTTCCGCAACGGCCGCGAACTGATGGAAGAAGCCATCCGCCTGGGGGCCGATGTGGTGGGCGGCATTCCGCACTTCGAATACACCCGCGACCAGGGCGTGAGCTCGGTGAAATTCCTCATGGACCTGGCCGAGCGCACGGGTTGCCTGGTGGACGTGCACTGCGACGAAACCGACGACCCGCACTCGCGCTTTCTCGAAGTGCTGGCCGAAGAAGCCCGCAGCCGCGGCATGGGCTCGCGGGTCAGCGCCAGCCACACCACGGCCATGGGCTCTTATGACAACGCCTACTGCGCCAAGCTGTTCCGCCTGCTGGGGCACTCGGGCATCAGTTTTGTCTCCTGCCCCACCGAAAGCATCCACCTGCAGGGGCGCTTCGACAGCTTCCCGAAACGCCGCGGCGTGACCCGGGTCAAGGAACTGCTGGATGCCGGAATGAACGTCTGCTTCGGCCAGGATTCGATTGTCGATCCCTGGTACCCCCTGGGTAACGGCAACATCCTGCGAGTGCTCGAAGCCGGCCTGCACATCTGCCACATGCTCGGCTACAGCAACTTGCAGAGCGCCCTCGACCTGGTCACCGACAACAGCGCCAAGGCCCTGGCCCTGGGCGAGCGCTACGGCCTGGAAGAAGGTCGCCCGGCGAACCTGCTGATTCTCTCGGCCGACAGCGACTACGAAATGCTCCGCAGCCAGGGCTTGCCGCTGTACTCGATCCGCCACGGCCAGGTGCTGATGCAGCGGCAGATGACCCAGGTGCACCTGATCGGCGACTGACCCGTGGCCGCGCTCCCAGGCCCTGGGCAGAGTCGCAACGGCTCCGGGCCTGGCGAGCCGCTTTGGCGGCAACGGCCTCTACTTGACCTTGAACGGCTTGGCCGCCATCAATCCCAGCGGCAACAACGGCAGGGCGAGGATCATCAGTACACCGTCTGCGGTGACGGTAACCGGCGTCAGCAACACCTGGGTGACCTTGCTCTTCTCCCGGTAGGCCGAGAAGTGCAGGGTATAGGTACTGTTCAGCGGGTTGGCCTGGTAGGCCGTGATATCACGCTTGGAAGTGAAGCGGCTGCCGCGGATGGCGTAGCGATGCAGCAAGGCATTCTGCGACGGGGAAGCGACGAAACCCAGTGCCTTGGCCTCATCGATCTGGCCAGGCTCAAGCTGATCCAGCTGGGGAATCCTGAGGATGAATTCGCCCACCAGGTTTTGCCAGTAAGTGACGCTGATTGGCAGGAACTCGGCCTGCATCTTGCCATGCAAGCCTGAGCGAATGGCCTTCAGCAACTCGGGATCGACCTGCATGAAGTAGTGGTACTGCTTGCCGATAATGACAAAGCTCTGCTCGTCTGCCGTGATATAGAACTGGCCGACGGTTTCCGTATAGACCTCATCGCTGCCGCGCTCCTCATACAGCTGGCTGGTCAGGCAACCGCCAAGACTGCCGGCGACCACGGCGCCCAGGGCCACAACCGTGCCTTTGAGCAACCCTCGGCGAGGTATTCCTTTTTGCATATCAAGTCCTTTGCGTAACCTGTGGGCTGTATCGGCTGATGAGCCATTGCTGGCGACACGCTATAGAAAGGCCAGCCGTTTTGCACTCCGCCCGCGCAACCCCACCGCCCTTATTCAGCCAGCGCCCGCGCCGTGCCGAACAGGCTCACCCGGGTCAACACGCCATCAGTCTCTTGCAACATCAAGGGCGCGGTGCCGCCTGGCATCAGCACTTCGACCCGCCCGGCCTTGACCCAGCCCAGCCGCCAGGCCGCGCAAGCCACAGCGCTGGCGCTGGTGCCCGAGGACGCGGTCGGCCCCTCTCCTCGTTCGAACACCCGGGCAACGATGCGCTGCGCCGACTGCCGCGCCGCCCATTGCAGGTTGACCCCCGCCGGGCATGGCTCGCCGTGGCCCAGGGGCAGGGCAAAGGCGATGGCGGTCAACCCCTCGGCCAGGGGCGCCTGGAGCATCTGCGGGTTGTCCGGCAAGGCATCGGCGTCCTCCACCAGGGTCACGCAGTGAGGATTGCCGATGCGCACGAACTGGCTGTGCTCCCACAGCGGATTCAGCGCCTGCAAGGGCGCCACCCGGCTTAGCTCGCAGCCGTCGAGGGTCACCGCCTCGACCCCCATGGCCGCCACCGCCTCGGGGCCGAACGAGGGCTGGCCCAGGTCCAGCCAGAAGCCCGACTGCCCCGCCACTTGTGCCGGCTCCACCACCGTGGCCACTGGGGACGCGCCCTGGTCATGGTGCACCTGCAGGCGTGTCGATCCTTCAGGCGCCAGCAGCCCTTGCTCGGTCAGGGCCTGGGAAAAGATCGTCAGGCCATTGCCACTGCGCTCGGCCAGGGTGCCGTCGGTGTTGACGATCAGCAGATCGAAAGGCGCCGCGTCCTGGAACGGCCCCACCAGCAAACCATCGCTGCGGTGGGCCTTGGCCCCGGGCGGACGGGTGCCCGGGGCCCAGTCGCACAAGGCGGCGATGGCCTGTTCGGTCCACAGGCGCCGGTCCCGGGCCGCCTGGGCCGCGGTGGTGGGCAAGGCGACCCCCAGGCGGCGCAACGCCGCGGGAGCCACCACGCCATACAGATTGCCTCGTGCATCGTAGAACGCCGCCATCACACCGCCTCCAGAAAAAACCGAGCCGCTGACATTACGGAGAATGCAGCGGCTCGGCCAGAGGGCAATGCCGGTTCAGGGGGCCAGAGCGGCAATCGCCTCGATTTCGAACAGCATGCCGTCCAGGGCCAGCCGCGGCACCGGGATCAGGGTGCAGGCTGGGGTCGGTGCCGGCCCCCACAGTGCCTTCAACTGGTTGCCAAAGATCGCCAGGCGCTCATGGCTGTGGTCGACGATCAGCACCGTGAGCTTGGCCACCTGGCCGACCCCGGCACCGGCGCTGGCCAGGGCGACCTGCAGGTTGGCCAGGGCCTGGCGCACCTGGCTGGCAAAATCCGCCGACAACTGGCCGTCGGCGGTCTCGCCGCCCTGCCCGGCGACAAACACCAACCGTGCACCGGCGGCCACCTGGGCCACATGGGAGTAGCCATTGGTGCTGGGGTCATACAGCCCGGCCGGGTTGGACAGCGCCAGGACGGGGGTGGAAGAAGGTTGGGTGGACATGCTGAGCTCCTGAAGAAAACCCCTCCGCCAGGTCAGCGGATGGGCAAGGCCATGGGGCGGATCGGCGCCGCATCCGCGCCCCGCAGTTTGAGTGAAGCACCGATAAAAGCGAACTGGTAGACCTGGTCCCGGGCCAGCCCTTCCAGGTTCACCAGTTCCAGGATCGGCGCGCCCTGCATCGCCAGCAGGTAGGTGTGCAGCGGCAGGTAGTTGCCCTCCACCTCGGAGGGGAAGGTTTCAAAACTCAGGTTGTCGGCCCCCACCACCATGGCGCCGCCCTCCTCCACCAGGAACTTCGCTGCGTCCAGGCTCAGGCCCGGCGGGTTGGCCATGTAGCGCTGGGCATTGTCGTAGTCGCGCATGCGCCCGGTACGGATCAGCACCACATCGCCCTTCTCCAGGGCCACTTTCTGCCGGGCCAGGGCCTGCTGCAGGTCGGCGCGGGTGACTCGGTAGCTGTCCGCCAGTTGCTCCAGGCCCTTGGCCGCGGCGACGTCGATCAGCACCCCGCGGGCAATGATCGGCGGCAGTTTTTCCGCCCCCGTGACGTTCCAGCCGCGGTCTCCCAGGTGCTGGTCGGCGCGGTAGCCGTTCCAGATCTTGCCGTTGAGGCCGAAGTGGTTGAGGGCGTCGATATGGGTGCCCATGTGGGCGTACATCGACACCGCCGAACCGCTGTAGCTGACGTGCTGGTTCATCGGTTCGCCGACCTGCATCGGGTCGGCGATCACGTTGCCGTGGGGGGTGTGGGTCATCCACATCTGGTACGGCGGATCGCCTGCGGCCTGCCAGCTGGGCATGCCGACGAAATAGTCCACCGCCAGGTCGTAGGCCTGCTCGCCACTGACCCGGGCCATGATCGCCGCCCGCGACTGGGGGGTGATCAGGTTCAGGCGGCCGATCTCGTCCCTGGGCCCCCAGGGGCTGATACCCACCTCGGGCCGGGCCGCCGTGGCGGCGTGGCACAAGCCACTGAGCAGGGACAGGGCCAGCACCCCGGAAGCCATCTTCAACATTGCGCGATGAGCCATGACAACACTCCTGTGAAATGAAGTGGCCATGGTATTGAGTGGCAGATCAGAGATAATCAGCGATTTCGTGGACACATATTCAACCCAGGAGAAACAATATGGACGTGCTGATGGCCATGCGCACCTTTCGCCGGGTAGCGGAACGCGCCAGCTTCAGTCAGGCCGCCGCCGACCTCGGGCAATCCACGGCGGCGGTGAGCAAACAGGTACGCCAGCTGGAAGAACGCCTGGGCAGCCTGTTGATCCTGCGTACCACCCGGCGCATGAGCCTGTCGGAAGCCGGGCAGCGCTACTTCAGCGAATGCTGCCACCTGCTGGACGAACTGGACGCCCTGGAGCGTGCCACCCAGGCCGGCCTGCACGAACCCGGCGGGCGCCTGCGGGTGAATGCGCCGCTGTCTTTCGGGCTCAAAGTGCTGTCGCCGATCCTGGTGGCCTTCATGCAGCGCTACCCGCAGTTGCAGGTGGACCTGACCCTCAACGACCAGGTGCTGGACGTGGTGGGCGAAGGCTTCGACGTGTCACTGCGGATTCGCCGGCAACTGCAGGATTCGTCGCTGATCGCCCGCCAGCTGGGCCAGGTGGAACAGGTCATCTGCGCCGCGCCGGCCTACCTGCAGGCCGCGGGCACGCCGACCAGCATCGCCGACCTGCATCAGCATCGCTGCCTGGCCTACCGGCTGGCGGAACACCCGGGGCGCTGGCAGTTGCAAGGCCCGGAAGGCCAGACCCGGCTGGAGTTGCCGGTGCATTTCTCCGCGGACAACAGCCTGCTGCTGGCCGACATGCTGGTGGCCGGCCTGGGCATCGGCGCCCTGCCCGGCTTCCTCGCCCAGCCGTTGCTGGACAGCGGCCAACTGCTGCGGGTGCTGCCGGACCAGCACCTGCCCGGGCGCCAGATCTATGCGCTGTACCCCAGCCAGCGCCACCTGTCACAGAAGGTCCGAGTGTTCGTGGACTTCCTGGTGGAGGCGCTGCAGGCGCCCTGAGCCTCAGCCGGTCGTGGGCACTTCCAGGCCGACCTTGACCCGGTTCATCGCCACCAGGGTCTTGAAGCGCTTGACGTTGGGGTTGTCGAAGAACAGCTCGCGGGTCAGCTGGGTGTACTGGGCCATGCTGCGCACGCAGAAGATCAGCACGAAATCGCACTCGCCGGCCACGTAGTAGCACTGCTGGACCTGGGGGCAGGCCTGGAAACAGCGCTTGAGGGCATCGATCTGGTCGATGCGCTCACTCTCCACTTCCACCTCGACGATGATGCTCAGCTCGTGGCCCAGGGCATCCGGCGCGACGATGGCGCTGTAGCGCTCGATCACCCCCTCGTCGCAGAGGCGCTTGAGCCGCCGGTTGACCGCCGCGGTAGACAGGTTGACCCGCAACCCCAGCTCGCTTTGCGCGGTGCTGGCGTCACGTTGCAGCTCGGCGAGCAACTTCAGGTCATAGGCGTCGAGACTGGCGTTCATGGGCAGGAAAACTCCGGGGAGGGGCGGCACGCGCTGCAACGTTTTTGCGCAAAGCCGGCGAGTATGCGAAACAAACCGCTGGCCTGCGCAAATTTATTTCAGCCATGACCCACTGTGCAAACGCCGCGCTGCTGATTACTGCAACCTTCCATGGCTAGATTTGTCACAATCGCGACCCGGCCGCCATTACGCCATGGGGGCATCAGGTGGCCGGCAGCGAGTTCGATCGCCAAGGATTTTTATGACTGCCAGCAATACCCACTTCCAGGCCGCCCCCGGCCGCCTCGAACAGATGTCCACGCGCATCGCCTTTTTCATCGCCGGTTTCGGCATCGCCGCCTGGGCCCCGCTGGTGCCCTACGCCAAGGCCCGGGCCGGGCTCGACGAGGGCACCCTGGGCCTGTTGCTGCTGTGCCTGGGGGTGGGCTCGATCCTCGCGATGCCGATTGCCGGGGCCCTGGCCGGGCGCTTCGGCTGCCGTCGGGTGATGGCCGGCGGCACTCTGCTGATCTGCCTGGCCCTGCCCTTGCTGGCCACCCTGACCTCGATTCCGCTGCTGATGGTGGCGCTGTTCATGTTCGGCGCCGGCCTGGGCGGCGTGGATTCCACGGTCAACCTACAGGCGGTGATCGTCGAGCGGGCCAGCGGCAAGACCATGATGTCGGGCTTTCACGGGCTGTTCAGCCTGGGCGGGATCGTCGGTGCCGCGGGGGTCAGCGCCTTGCTCGGCCTGGGCCTGTCGCCCCTGGGCGCGACCCTGGTGGTGATCGTGCTGATGCTGCTGGCACTGCTCAAAGCCGCGCCGCACATGCTGCCCTACGGCAGCCAGAGCTCGGGCCCGGCCTTTGCTGTGCCCCATGGCGTGGTGCTGTTCATCGGCTGCCTGTGTTTCGTGGTGTTCCTCGCCGAAGGCGCGGTGCTGGACTGGAGCGCGGTATTTCTCACCGACGAGCGCAGCCTGGATGCGGCCTACGCCGGCCTGGGTTACGCCGCCTTCGCCCTGACCATGACCCTGGGCCGCCTGACCGGCGACGCCATCGTCCATCGCCTGGGCGCGCGCCGGGTGATCATCATCGGCGGCGCCACGGCCGCCACCGGCCTGTTGCTGGCGACTTTGGCCCCGGCCTGGGAAGCAGCGCTGGTGGGCTATGCCCTGGTGGGCGCGGGTTGCTCGAACATCGTGCCGGTGCTCTACACCGCCGTGGGCAAACAGAAGGTCATGCCGGAAAGCATCGCCGTGCCGGCCATCACCACCCTGGGTTATGCCGGCATCCTGGCCGGGCCGGCGGTGATCGGCTTCATTGCCCATGGCAGCAGCCTGAGCGCGGCCTTCGGCCTGATTGCCGTCCTGCTGCTGGCGGTGGCCGCCAGTGGCAAGGTGCTCAAGGTCTGAGCCACTGAAGCAGCCATGGGCCGAACTCTGCGTTGCTTCAGAGATTCGCCGGCAAGCCGGCTCCTACAGGCGCCATCGTCATGTAGGAGCTGGCTTGCCAGCGAAGGGGCCAGCCGCTGTGGACCATCATCCCAAACCGGCGCCGCTCTCGGGATTCGCCGGCAAGCCGGCTCCTACAGGCGCCATCGTCATGTAGGAGCTGGCTTGCCAGCGAAGGGGCCGGCCGCTGTGGCCCTTCATCCCGAACCGGCGCCGCTCCCGAGATTCGCCGGCAAGCCGGCTCCTACAGGCGCCACTGTCATGTAGGAGCTGGCTTGCCAGCGAAGGGGCCGGCCGCGGTGGACCATCATCCCGAACCCGCGTTGCTCTCGGGATTCGCCGGCAAGCCGGCTCCTACAGGCGCCACTGTCACGTAGGAGCTGGCTTGCCAGCGCAGGGGCCAGCCGCTGTGGACCATCATCCCGAACCCGCGCCGCTCTCGGGATTCGCCGGCAAGCCGGCTCCTACAGGCGCCACTGTCATGTAGGAGCTGGCTTGCCAGCGAAGGGGCTCAGAAGCCGACGCTGGCCTGGACGAAGAAGGTCCGGGGTGCGCCGACGTAGATCCCCGAGTTGTTGTCGCTGGAGCGGGTGAAGTACGGGCGGTCGAAGACGTTCTTCACCCCGGCACCCAGCTTCAGGTTCGACAGCTGCGGCCCGAAGTCATAACCACCACGGATGTTCCACAGCACATAGCCCGGCATGTCGCCGTACTGGCCGTCGGCGCTGCCCTCAGTGATGTAGTTGCCGTTGAAGCTGCCGTTGCTGTTCACCCCGGTGCCCGGCGAGTGCTGCCTGGACTGGGCGAAGGCGTCGAGGTTGTAGGTCCAGCGGTCGATGTCGTAACGCAAGCCGACCGTAGCCACCTGGCGCGAGTAGAACGGCAGGTCGCGGCCCTTGAAGCCGGGGATCTCGCCTTCGTAGCTGGCCCGGGTGTAGGTGAAGCCGGCGTTGGCGGTCAGGCCGTCGAGGCGTGGGTCCAGGGCCGCCAGGTCATAGTGCACCGAGGCCTCCAGGCCCTGGTGCTTGGTGGCCCCGAGGTTGGTCCAGCCCACGTCGTTGCTGATGTATTGCAGCTCGTCGTCGAAGTCGATGTAGAACAGCGTCACTTCACCGCCCCACACATCGTCGTTGTAGCGGGTGCCGAGCTCGTAGGTCTTGGCCTTTTCCGGGCTCAGGCCGTTGGCCGTCTGGTCGCCCTTGCCGCCCTGGCCCAGCTGGAAGTACTGCAGGCTGCCAAAGGAGGTCTCGTAGTTGGCGAACAGCTTCCAGGCGTCGGACAGGTGGTACATCACGCTCAGGGCCGGCAGCGCTTCGTTGCTGTCGATGCTGCGGCGCTTCTCCTGGACTCGCACACCATTGGTGCCCGCCACCGGCCGGTCGTGCCAGTTGGTGCTGATGTCCTCGAAGCGGATGCCCGGGGTGATGGTCCAGTTGCCGACATCGATCTTGTCATCGATGTAATAGGCGTTGGCCTCGGTGCCACCGGTACGGTCCTGGTAGACGTGGCCGTCGGAGTCGGCAGTCAGCACGGGCTGGTTGTTCACCAGGGCCACGCGGCTGGCCTGTTCATGCATGCCTTCCTTGAGGTAGCGATAACCCACGCTGACTTCCTGAGTGGTGGGCCCCAGGTCGAACACCCGGGACACCCGCGGCTCGATGCCGAAGGTGTAGTAGGTACGCGGGTAGGACACCAGGGTCTTCTGGTCGCGGGCGGCGATGTTGCTGCCGCGGAAGCTGTCGGAGTAGTAGGTCAGGACTTCGAATTGGGTGCGGTCGTCAACCTGGCGCAGGTACTTGAAGGACACATCCTTGCGCCGGCCGCTGAAGTTGTCCCAGTCGCGGTCGGAGTCGTAGGGCTTGGCGTCGTACTGCTTCTGGGTCAGGCCGCCGGGCATGTCGGCGGTGGCGTCGTAGTAATGCAGGTTGAACCAGAACTCGTCCTGCTCGGTGGGCGCCCAGTGGGTCTTGAGGATCACGTCGTCGATGTCGTTGCCGTTGTTGCGCTCGCGGTAGCCGTTGCCGTTGACCCCGGAATACAGCAGCGCCACCCCCAAGCCGTTGTCTGCGGTGCCGCCGAGAAACGCCGTGTCGATATGCTTCCAGCCGCCGCGCTGAGAGGTTTCCAGGGTGGTGCCGATTTCCCCGGTGGCCTGTTGCGGAATCGCCCGGGTCACGAAGTTGATCACCCCGCCGACGTTCTGCGGCCCGTAGCGCACGGAACCGGCACCGCGCACCACGTCGATGCTGTCCAGGTTGCCGGAGGAAATCGGCGCCATGGACAGCTGCGGCTGGCCATAGGGGGCGAACGCCGCCGGCACGCCGTCGATCAGCACCGTGGAGCGCGGCGACAGGCGCGAGGTCAGGCCGCGCACGCCGACGTTCAGGGAAATATCGCTGCCACCGGTGCCGTTGGCATCCTGGACCTGTACCCCAGGCACTCGCCGCAGCACGTCGCCGACGTTCATCGCGCCCTGCTCCACCATGGCCTCGCGGCGGATCACCGTGCGCGCCCCGGGGTGGTTCTGGACCTTTTGCGCATCGGCGTCACCGAGCCAGTCGCCCACCACGCTGATGCTGCTGGTGCCCAGTTCCAGGGCGCCGCTGCTGGCCGCCGGGGCCGGGCTCAGGGTCACCGAGCCGCCGTCGATCCGGTATTGCAGGCCGCTGCCCTGGAGCAACTGGCCCAGGGCCTGTTCCGGGGACAGGTTGCCGTCCACCGCCGGGGCCTGCTTGCCGGCCACCAGCTCGGGGCTGAAGAACACCTGCAGCGAAGTCTGCAGGCCCAACTGGCTCAGGGCCTGGCCCAGCGGCTGGGCCTGGATGTGAATGGCGCCGGCGGCTTGCCCGGCCTGGGCCTGGGGCAAGGCCGCACTGACCGCCAGGGCCAGGGCCAGGGGCAGCCAGCGGCGCGCGGGCAACGGGGATACGGTGGGAGAAACGGCTATTTTTTTCACGTCGGCGGCAGTCCTGTCGATCACACAAAGGTGCGTCTGTTAATGCAAACCAGTTGCAGTTGAACATGAAGACGATGAACTGAAAAAAAACCTGAATCTAACGGGAAAAAATTTCCTGGCTACCGTCGGCATGGGTCCGCACCTCCACCGGCAAGATGCTCGGCAGGGCCTTGAGCAGGGCCTGGGTGTCGTCGGACTTGAACACGCTGGTCAGGCGCAGTTCACCCACTGCAGCGCTGGCCAACCGCAGGGGCTGTTCGCGGTAGCGTGAGACTTCAGCCACCACGTCGGCCAGGCGGGCGTCGTTGAACACCTGCTTGCCGCTGCGCCAGGCCGTGAGTGCCTCGGGGTCCACCGCGTAGGCCGCAGCCACCTTGCCGTGCTCATCCACATGGGTGCCCTGGCCCGGGGTCAGGGTGATGAAATCATCTGCCGCGGCGTCCCGCCCCTGGACCTTGACCCGGCCCTGCTCCACCGCCACTCGGGTCTGCTGGGCATCGCGGCGCACATCGAAACGGGTGCCGGTGACCGTGACCTTGCCCACGCCCGCCGCCACCACGAAGGGCCGATCGGTGTCGTGCTCGACGCTGAACAGGGCTTCACCCTCAACCAGTTCGATCAGCCGCTGGTTCCTGGCATAACGCACCTGCAGGTGGCTGCGGCTGTTCAGGTCGATCTGCGAGCCATCGGGCAAGGCCACATGGCGGCGCTCACCCAGGGCGGTGGCGAACTCTGCGCTGTAGGAAACCGGCTGGTTGAGGCCACTGAACAGACCCAATCCCACCGCCAGCGCCGCGACCCCGGCGGCCAGGGCCACACGCAGCAGCGGACGGCGCCGGGCCTTGGCCGGGGCGTCACACAAGGCTTGCAAGCGTGCCCTGGGCACCAGGTCGGTGGCCGCCCACAGGGCTTCGAGCAGCTGGAATTCATACCGGTGCTGCGGATCCTCGGCCAGCCACTGCTGGAACTGCAGTTGCTGTTCCGAGCTCAGCTCGGGCTCCTGCAACCGCGTGAACCAGGCCGCGGCCTCGTCGCGAATCCTCGCCTGCGCGCTGGCGCAATCGCGGCTGTCCATCATGCAAATTCCTGTTTGGCAGAGGGTGAGAAATCGCCACGACCGATCATGGGGCCGACCCGTCCAGACGGTCGCGCAGATGCCGCAGGGTGCGGATCATATACTTTTCCACCATGTTTTTTGACAGCCCCAGGCGCTCGGCAATCTCGGCCTGGGTCAGGCCTTCGATCTTCTGCCAGACGAACACCTTGCGGCAGTTCACCGGCAATTCACCAAGCGCCCGCTCGATGGAGTCGGCCAGCTGGATCGCGTGCATGACATGCTCCGGGTCGCCGCTGGGCGACACGCTGAGGTGATCCCCTTGCTCTTCCAGGGCCCCGCGCCGATCTTCGCGACGGAAGGCATCCACGGCAATGTTGCGCGCAGTCTGATGCAGGTACGCCCGCGGCTGCAGCACCGTGCCGGCATCGGACTTCAGCACCCGGACAAAAGTGTCGTGGGCCAGGTCCTCGGCCTGCTGACGATTGCGCAGGCGCCGGGTCCAGGTGCCGATCAACTCTTCGTAGTGCTCGAAAAAGCCTGGTCTGCGGGGCGGCTTGGCTGTCATCGCGGTGCGCTGGGGAAGTGGGGCGTGAATAGTAATGCTTCGCATTAATGCCGGCAATGGATTCCCCGCTCACCACCCGCCCGGCGGTCGGCCCTAGCGGCTGTACCAGCGGGGCGACTCGACAAACAGGTGAGTCTGCCCCGCCACCAACCAGTCCCCCAGGCACTGTTGCAGGTGGGCCAGGCAATGCACGGCCAGGTAGATTTCGTGGTACGGAATGACCACCAGGCGCAGGCTCAGGCCCATGGGTCCGCCTTGTACAATCGGTTCATCTCGGCGCCCTTGTTTTATTTATACCGAACAATTGACCGATATAATGAACGTCGAAATTTATCTGCGTCAAGAGAATCAAGGATGATTTAATAGATATATGAACGATAAAACGAACGACCCAACCTCCCTGTCACCCATCGGCCTGCTGGCCATGGCCATCAAGCGCGAGCGCCTGAACGCTGGTTTCTCCGTTTCGGAACTGGCCAAGCGGGCTGCGGTGGCCAAGTCCACCCTGTCCCAGCTGGAAGCCGGGCTGGGCAACCCGAGCATCGAGACCTTATGGGCCCTGGCCCAGGCCATGGGCTTGCAGGTCACGCGGTTTTTCCAGCAACCGGCGCATCAACTGAAGGTCATCCGTGCCCACGAAGGCACCACCGCCCATGCCGAGGATGCCCACTACGCGGCGACCCTGCTCGATGACTGCCCGCCGGGGGCGCAGCGCGACCTGTACCGCCTGAAGGCGCAACCCGGCCAGGCGCGCCAGTCCAAGGCCCACCTGCCGGGCACCGTGGAACACCTGGTGATCTGCAGCGGGCGGGCCCTGGCCGGGCCTGCGGACAGCCCGGTGAGCCTGGAGGCCGGCGACTACATCCGCTACAGCGCCGACCTGCCCCACGTGTTCGAAGCCCTGGAGGCCGACACCACGGCGATCCTGGTCATCGAACATCACTAGAGCCCGGGCGTTTATCTGTCGGGCCAAGTCTGGAATCATGGCCCCCCGCCTCAACAGGAGTGAGCATCAATGCCGTATTTCTCCCGCCGTGCGCCCCTCCTCGGCCTGCTGCTGGCCAGCCTCGCCGCCCAGGCCACGCCCAAGCAGGACCAGGACCTTCACATCTACTACAGCATGGTGCCCGGCCAGTTCATGCTGATCGGCAAGGAGCCCGATGGCGGGCCGACCTACTCGGGCAGCGCGGTGATCCGCTACGAAAACCAGGGCCTGACCCTGGTCAAGACCATCGACGGCAAGACCACCACCGCCACCGGCAAAGTGGAGCGGGCCAGCATAGCCGAGGCCGATGTGCTGCGTTTCAGCTGGCCGGGGCACAACGCCACCTGCCTGGTGCGCGGCGACCTGGACAACTACTCACGCTTGAGCTGCTACTGGACCCGGGACGGGGTGGGCCACAAGGAACCGGGGCTGGAAGCCTATTTCCCCACCGAAACCTGGCCCGGCCATCAGGACTGAAACCCGCCCCTCTGTGCTCCCCCCACTTTAGCGAGCCACGCCATGATCCAGATCGTCGAATACAGCAACCTCCACCATCGCCAGACGGTGATCGACCTGTGGCACCGCAGCTTCGGCTACGACACGGCCCACAACACCCCGAGCCTGGCCATCGACCGCAAGCTCGCGGTGGATGACGGCCTGTTCTTCGTCGCCCTGGACCAAGGACAGGTCATAGGCACCCTGATGGCCGGCTATGACGGCCACCTTGGCTGGCTCTACGCCCTGGCGGTGGACCCGCAACAGCGCCGGCTCGGCACCGGCCGGGCCCTGGTGCGCCATGGCGAACAGGCCCTGCAGGGCCGCGGCTGCCTGAAGATCAACCTGCAGATCCTCAGCAGCAACGCCGCCGTGCAAAGCTTCTACCAGGCCCTGGGCTATCAGGCCGAACCACGGATCAGCATGGGCAAGGTGATCACCGCTAACGTCCCCGAACACCTGCGTGGCTAGGGGCCGCCGCGCCGCCCTCACCAGTTGTGCCGGTTGCTGCGCGGTGGCGCCAGCAGTTGCTGGGCCAGGCTGGCGGCCGCCAGCGCCGAGGCACTGTGCAACAGCGGATAACCCCAGAACTTTTCATAGGTATCGGCAAAGGCCTCGACCCCGGCCTGGGCCTCGGGCTCCGGGGCGATGACGATCATGGCCTTGATCCAGCGACGGATCGCCGCCTTGTTGCGTTTCATCCACAACGAACCCTGCTTGAGCAATGCCTTGCTCTGCTGGGAGTTGCGCTGCGCAGGATCGGGCATGGCATCGCTCATCAGGACAAAGGCCTGACCGCGCTGCATCAACGCCTCCAACTGCTGGAACGGCTCGACTCCCGGCTGCCCGGCGCCCTCGGCGGGACGCATCCAGACCAGGGGAAAATGCTGATGATCGAAGTACATGGGAACACCTCAAGAGAGCTGATAAACAAGAATGGTTATCATCTTCTCCTGCTGGCCTGTCCGCATCAGTCGAGATTGACAAGTTATTGATCAATCCGGCCAAACGACCGCAATGCTGGAAATGGCCGTGGCGATCTTCAAGGCGCTGGTGTTCGTCAGGCAAGGCCCTGCGGTCCTTTGCGCAGCCTCGCGGGCTCGGCAGCGGCTACAGGGGTTGGTCGTGTTCCAGGGCCTGACGGCGTTCGGCAAAGAAGCGCCCCGGCGGCTGGCCGACGGCTTTCTTGAACATGCGGATAAAGGCGCTGGCGCTGTCATAGCCCAGGGTCAGCGCGACCCGTTCCACCGAGTCGCCCCGGCCCAATTGCTTGAGCCCCAGAAGAATGTGCAACTGGCGTTGCCAGCGGCCGAAGCTCAGGCCGGTCTCGGCCACAATCAGACGGCTCAGGCTGCGTTCGCTGAGGCCGATCTGCTCGGCCCATTGCCCAAGGCTCAGGCGGCGTTCCGGCTGTTCAAGGATCTGCCCGGCCAGGCGCCGCAACTGTTCATGCCGGGGCATGGGCAGGTGGATCTGCTCCCGGGGAGCGGCCGCCAGCTCGTCCAGGGCCACGGCCATCAACCGCCCCTCGGCCCCCTGCTGGTCATAGAGAACGGGCAACTGCGCGCAGCGTTGCAGCAGTTCCTGCAATAGTGGCGACACTGCCAGGGTGCAGCAGGCCTGTGGCAGTGAGCGGGCATGCTCGGGTTCGACGAACAGGCAATAGCCCATGGCGTTCTCCAACCCCTGGACCCGATGTTCGGTGGCGCTGGGGATCCATACCGCGCATTGCGGCGGTGCCAGCCACAGGCCCTCGGCGCTCTCGCAACTGAGCACGCCGGCCAATGGAAACAGCAACTGGGCCTTGCGGTGGCTGTGCCACGGCCGCTCCCAGCGCTGTTCCTGAGTCGAGATGCGCAAGGCGCACACCGGGCGCGCAATCGCATCCGGATCCTGGGGCTGATCCTGTTCGTTCAAGACGGGCATCCACCTTCCTCCACGGCATCGGGCCATGCCCGCCATCAACCCGACGGCCAGGCAGGCCCTGCAAGGTCGAGGATTGTGCCGGGGCCCCGGGAGTTAGCCAAGAACCGTGGGGCACGCCGGTCTTCATCCCAGCGCCCTAGCGGTAGTAGCCATAGCGATAGCAGCAGCCGTGGTAGTGCCCGGGGTACACCACGCAACCGCCCAGGGAGAGCAGGGTGGCCATGACAATCAGCAGTGCAATACGACGGGACATGGTCAATTCCTCATGGGTTCAGTGATACGACCGGCAAGCGCCGCTGGCGACCATCGCCAGCCGTTGCTGCACGGTTACTGATTCAACGGCGCAGCGCGCAGACATCCGTCGCCGCCCCTGCACAAATATTTCCCGCCGCCTCTGCCAGCGCCCTGCCCGCGCCAGCTGAACCCGGGTTGAACCAGGCGCGGATAAAAATTTCAGTTGCCCGCGACGGATTCCCAGCCCATCTATCGTTGAACCCATCAGCTGCGTTCATCAGCGAACGCAGGCCTGAAGGAGTCATCATGAAGCTTGTCCGTTCCCTGCTGCGTCTGCGCACGTTGCTGCTGGTCCCCCTGGCACTTGGTGCGCTGGCAAGCACGCCCACTTATGCCGAAACCATCATCATCCAGCAGGCGCCACCGCCCATGCGCTATGAGCCGATGCCGCTGGCCCGCCCCGGCTACGCCTGGGACCGCGGCAACTGGCGCTGGCGCGGGCACGGCTACGTCTGGGTGCCCGGCCACTGGCAACCGGTGATGCAGCGCGGGCGCTGGATGCCCGGCCATTGGCAGGCCCACGGGCCGCGCTGGTACTGGGTCGAAGGCCGCTGGGTGCGCTGATGCCCTGATGCCCTGATGCCCTGGACTACCCCGTTAGCGGACCGAGACCTGCCCATTTGAACGAAACCGACCCGGATCTGGAGTTGCTCAAACGCATCGGCAACAACGACGCGCAGGCCGTGAAAGAAATGGTCACGCGCAAGCTGCCGCGCCTGCTGGCCCTGGCCAGCCGGCTGCTGGGGGATGCCGACGAAGCCCGGGACATCGCCCAGGAGAGCTTCCTGCGGATCTGGAAACAGGCCGCCAGCTGGCGCAGCGAACAGGCACGGTTCGACACCTGGTTGCACCGGGTGGCGCTGAACCTGTGCTACGACCGCCTGCGCCTGCGCCGGCGCAAGGAGCATGTGCCGGTCGATAGCGAGCACGCCTGCGAAGCGCTGGACACCCGCCCGGCGCCCGATGAACAACTGGAGGCCAGCGCGCAGAGCCGGCGCATGGCCCAGGCCCTGGACCAACTGCCGGAGCGCCAGCGCGAGGCGATCGTCCTGCAGTACTACCAGGAGTTGTCCAACACCGAGGCTGCGGCGCTGATGCAGATCAGCGTCGAGGCCCTGGAAAGCCTGCTGTCGCGGGCCCGGCGCAACCTGCGCAGCCACCTCGCCGAGGCCCCCGGCGCGGACATCTCAGGAAGGAGAACACCATGACCCCCGAACGCTTCGTGCACCTGGCCGAGGCCTATGGCGCGGACCTGCAACGCTGGCCCGCCGAGGAGCGCGCCAGCGCCCAGGCGCTGCTCAGTACCGGTAACGCCTGGGCCCAGGAGGCACTGCAACAGGCCATCTGGCTCGACCGCCAGCTGGACCGTTATCAGTTGCCCGAGCCGAGCCCGGCGCTGGTCCGGCAGATTCTCGCCACAGCGCCCGGCCGCCCGCCGCTGCCGTCCTTCTGGCGGCGCTACGCCAGTTGGCTGGCGTCCCTGGGCTGGGTCGGCGTGGGCCTGGCCGGGGTCGCCGCCGGCATGCTGGCGGTGACCCTGAGCCTGCCCCTGCCCAGCTCCTTTGCCGAAGCCCTGCCCAGTGTCTTCGACCAGAGCGACGCGGATTTCATCCTGAGCATCAATGCCGAGGAGGCCGAACAGTGAGCCAGTCCACCCGTGCGCTGAAAACCTTCCTGGTGCTGTCGCTGCTGCTCAATGTATTTCTCATCGGTGGCGTGGCCGGCGGCCTCTACCAGTGGCTCGGCCAGCCCAGACCCGTGCAGGCCCTGGCGGTGCCCCAGCATGGCCTGCGCCAGGCCATGGCTTTGATGCCGGAGGAGCATCGCCGGCAGTTGCGCCAGCTGCTGCGCCAGACCCGCAATGACAGCCAGGCGCTGATCAGCGCCGGGCGCGAAGCGCGCCAGGGAGTGGTCCGCGAACTGGCGGCCGATCAACTGGACCGCGGCGCCCTGGACGCCGAGCTGGGCAAATCCCGGGAAGCTGACAGTGCCCTGCGGGCCCGGGTCGACGAGGCCCTGGCGACCTTCGCCGCCAGCTTGTCGCTCAGCGAGCGTCAGCAACTGGTGGAGGCCATGTACCTGCGTGACGGCGGAAAAAACCGCGGGGCCAAGCGCAATTGACGACACCGGCGACGGATTGCCTGGCGAACCGCGTTCAATCAGCAACGGCCCCTCAGCGCAGTGGGCCTTCTGCCAACCTTCGGGAAACCTGACCATGCTCCGCGCCCTCCAAGCCTTCCTTATCGCCACACTGCTCGGCACCACCCTGGCCAGTTGCGTGGTCGCCCCGGCCCATCCGCGCCGGCCACCCCCGCCAATTGTCGAAGTGATACCGGTGGCGCCGGCTCCGGGTTACCACTGGGTGGCCGGGCACTACCGCTGGCGGGCCAACCAATGGGTCTGGATGCCCGGGCACTGGCGGTATTGAGGATCGCCCCATGACCTGCGCTTGCGCCCTGTAGTCGCCGGCCCGGGGGCGTGCGCATCATCGATGCGGCCAGGCGCCCAAGGGCAGGTTGCGCACCGAGCCGATTGCACGACGCCCACCGTACAGTCCGTCGCTCCAGGCCAGGTCGCAGCGGTGCCAGGTTGCGCCAGCAGGTCCCTGCCCCGGGCGCGGCCCTTGCCCTAGCCTTTGGCCGTCTCCAGCAGCCACGCCCTGAAGGCCCCCATGGCCGTCGTTTCGCCACGGGACTGCAAGCGGGTCAGCCAGTAACTGCCGGTGACGATGCCGAGATCGAACGGCTGCACCACCGCGCCGCTGGCCAGTTGCCGCTCGAACATCAGCGGTGGCGCCAGGGCCACGCCCATGCCCTGCAGCGCTGCTTCCAGCATGCCCAGGGAAGAATCGAAGACGATGCTCTGGGGCAACAGGCTGTTGCCGTCCAGTCCCGCCGCCTGGAACCACTGCGGCCATTCATCGGTGCGGTAGGAGCGCAGCAGGGTCTGCCCCAGCAGGTCCGCCGGGCTGTGCAACTGGCGAGCGATCTCCGGCACGCACAACACCGACAGCGGCGCCTGCAGCAGTCGCTCGGCGTCGATGCCATGCCAGGCCCCGCTGCCGAAACGGATGGCGTAGTCCAGGCCCTCGGCGGCCACGTCGACCCGGTTGTTGTTGGTGCTCAGGCGCAGGTCGATATAGGGATGGCGGGCCTGGAAATCCGCCAGGCGCGGCAGCAGCCAGCCCACGGCGAAGGTCCCTACCGCGCCCACGGTGAGCACCTCCCGGTAGTGGCCGCCGTCGAACCGCCCGAGGGTCTGGGCGATGCGGTCAAAGCATTCGCGCAGCACCGGCAACAGGGTCTCACCTTCACTGGTGAGCATCAGCCCGCGAGGCAGGCGCTTGAACAGGGTGACGTTGAGCTGGGCCTCCAGGCTCTTGACCTGATGGCTGACCGCAGCCTGGGTCACGCACAGCTCGATGGCCGCGCGGGTGAAGCTCAAATGACGTGCCGAGGCTTCGAAAGCCCGCAGCGCATTCAACGGCAGATGGGGACGCAGCATGCTCATTCCCTAGTTTTTCTAATGGCTCCTGCGAGATATCGTCGTTTGCCGATCCTCTGCAGACTGCCTACATTGGCCTGGCTCGCGCAGCGCTGGCCACGCTCTCCCCTGTCAGGAAGACCTCGCAAGCACGACGTCACCGGGCCTTCGGGCAGAACCCCGGGGGCGGAAAACCGCACGCAAGCGTGGGGTCAAAATTATCAGAACTCATGGAAAACAGCCGATCATGCAACAAAAAACCTTAGCCGGACTAGGCATCACCAGCGCCTGCGCGCTGCTCCTCGGCACCTCGGTCGCCCTGGCCGATACCCCTCAGGACCAGGCCCTGAAAACCACTGTCGATGCCACCATTCGCCCACTGATGCACCAGCAGGGCATCCCCGGCATGGCCGTGGCGGTCATCGTTGATGGCCAGCGACATTACTTTAACTACGGGGTCGCCTCCAAGGACAATCAGCATCCGGTGGACAACGACACCCTGTTTGAAGTCGGCTCGGTGAGCAAGACCTTTGCCGCGACCCTGGCCGGCTACGCCCAGGCCAGCGGCAAGCTGGCCCTCAAGGACAACGCCAGCCAGTACCTGCCGGCCCTGCGCGGCAGCGCCTTCGACGGCGTCAGCCTGCTGCAGCTGGGCACCTACACCGCCGGCGGCCTGCCGCTGCAGTTCCCCGACGCGGTCCAGACCCAGGAGCAGACCCTGGACTACTACAACACCTGGAAGCCGCGCTTCACCCCAGGCACCCAGCGCCAATATTCCAACCCCAGCCTCGGCCTGTTCGGCTACCTCAGCGCCCGCAGCCTGGGCCAGCCGTACGACCAGTTGCTGGAACAGACGCTGCTTCCCAAGCTCGGCCTCAAGCACAGCTACCTGCAGGTGCCAGCAGACCAGCAGAGCCATTACGCCCAGGGCTATGACAAGCAGAACCAGCCGATCCGGGTCAGCCCCGGGCCTCTGGACGCCGAGGCCTACGGGATCAAGACCAGCGCCGCGGACTTGCTGCAATACCTGGCCGGCAACCTGCAGCCGGGCCAGTTCGACGACACCCTGCACAAGGCCCTGCTGGCGACCCAGAGCGGCTACTACCAGGTGGGTGACATGACCCAGGGCCTGGGCTGGGAACGCTATGCCTACCCGGTCTCCCTGGCCCGGCTGGTGGCCGGCAACTCGACGCAAATGGCCCTCGAGCCGCACCCGGTGCAATGGCTGACCCCGCCCCAGCCGCCCAAGGCCGACGCCTTGTACAACAAGACCGGTTCCACCAGCGGCTTCGGCGCCTACCTGCTGTTCGTGCCCAGCCAGCAGATCGGCATTGTCTTGCTGGCCAACAAGAACTACCCCAACGACGAACGCATCAAGGCCGCCCACAAGATTCTCAGTGCCCTGGAAGCCACGAAGTAAGGACAACCACCAGGGGCAGCGGGCGCAGGCCCCCTGCTCGCGCGTCCAACCTTTCGTGAAAGCCACGTTGCCGGCAGCGCCAACGTGGCTTTTTTCTGCTCGCGGCAAACCCGACGCCTGGACGCAGGGGCCCCTGCACGGCGGTGACCCGGCCAGGCTGGCCATGGACTCCTGGGGTGGCGATAGCCACCCGCTGAGAGCCCATGCCGATCCACTGCCAACTTGTGGCAAGGGAGCTTGCTCCCGCTGGAGCGTAGCCCCCAAGGCCGGCCATCAAGCACAGGCCAGACCTGCACACTCAGGTTGACCGCCGCCAGGCTGCGTGGCGCCAAACCACCGGGCACAAGCTGGCCCCCTCCCCCCCTGTAAGCCCATGGTTGATTAACTGACCGACATCACCCGCAGAGGCTGATTTAAGGGTTTATGCTGAACCTTCTACCGGGCTTTCCGGTCGATACCTGCAACCTGGCCAGGGTGGCCGACGCACAAGCGCCGGTGCTCGCCAGGCCCCCCAGCCGCTGGAGAGACGCCCCCGTGATATCGACCCTGCAAATCGCCAGAATCAAAGCCTGGGGCGCCCATGGCTTCACCGCCACCGGGGTGGTCAGTGCACTGCTCGCGACCCTGGCGCTATTCGACAACCAGCCCAAGGCCTGCCTGCTGTGGCTGGGGGTGGCGCTGCTGGTGGACGGGGTCGACGGCTCCCTGGCACGCAAGGTCAAGACCAGCTCGGTGCTGCCGAACATCGACGGCTCGGTGCTCGACCTGGTGATCGACTACCTGACCTACGTGTTCATCCCGGCACTGTTCATCTACCGCTACATCCCGCTGCCGGAATACAGCGCACTGCTGGCCACTTCGCTGATCCTGCTGTCGTCGCTGCTGTGCTTCTGCAACGTCAACATGAAGAGCCACGACAACTACTTCCAGGGCTTTCCCGCCGCCTGGAACGTGGTTGCGCTGTGCTTCTACCTGCTGGACCCCGGCCCCTGGGCAAGCTTGCTGAGCATCTTCGCCCTGGCCCTGCTGACCGCCACCCGAGTGCAGTTCCTGCACCCGTTCCGGGTGCGCAAGTGGATGGCGCTGAACATCATCGTGACCTTTGTCTGGCTGTTCAGCGGCGCGCTGCTGGTGCTCAGCCACCCGGCCCGCAGCCCGTCGGTCATGGGCCTGTGGTTGGCGGCGTCGGCGTATTTCCTCGGCATCTGCCTATGGCGCTCGGCGCAGGAATGGAGGCGAGGCGGCGCCGGCAAGCGGTAAGACGCGCGGCAAGCATTAAGCGGCCAGTTCAGCGGCCTGCCGCTTGCCGCTTAAAACTTGTAGCTCAAAACTTGCAGCTTTGTATCGCTTGCGCGAGGGCCGCCACCGAGTAGGGTTTCTGCAGGAACACGAATTCGCGCGTCTGGCCCAGCGCCAGGGCCGGGCTGTAGCCGCTGGTAAGGATCACCGGCAGCCCGGGGTATTCACTGCGGATCTTCGTCGCCAGTTCGATACCGTTCATGCCGGGCATCACCACGTCGGAAAACACCGCCTGGAAACTCGCCCGTTCCTGGCTCAGGCGAGCCAGCGCCTCGGTGGCGCTGGTGGCCCATTCGACCTGGTAACCCAGTTCGTTCAGCGCCTGGGCCAACAACACGCCCACTTCGGGGTTGTCCTCCACCACCAGCAGGGTGAGGCCCTGGCCGTCGATCGGCACGGCGGCCGAACAGCGTGCGGGGGCCACATCCGCCAAGGCTTCGCAACGCGGCAGGTACAAGGTAAAACGTGTGCCCTGCCCCGGCTGGCTGTCGACTGCCAGGCCGCCACCGGACTGCTTGGCGAACCCGAACACCTGGGACAGGCCCAGGCCGGTGCCCTTGCCCACTTCCTTGGTGGTGAAGAACGGCTCGAAGATCCGCTCCAGCTGCTGCGGGTCGATGCCGGCACCAGTGTCGGTCAAGGAGATCGCGACAAAGTCCCCGGCCTGGGCGCCCTGGCTGGCGCTGGCGGCAATCTGTGTCACCCGCTCCACGGCGATCACCAGCAGGCCCTCGCCCTGCATCGCGTCCCGGGCGTTGACCGCCATGTTGATCAGCGCCGTGTCGAGCTGGCCGGCGTCGGCATGGATGTAGCAAGGCTGTTCCGGCAGTTCGATGCGCAGCTCGATGCAGGCACCGATCAGCGGATTGATCATTTGTGCCACCAGCTGCACGCTGGCGCCGACATCGAAGGTCTCCGGCCGCAGGTTCTGCTGGCGAGCGTAGGCCAGAAGCTGGCCGGTGAGCTTGCTGGCACGGTCGACGGTGTCGGAAATGGCATTGATGTAGAGTTGCCGCCGCTTCTCGTCGAGGGTGCGCCGCAGCAGGTCGGTGGAGGAGCGGATCACCGTCAGCAGATTGTTGAAATCATGGGCCACGCCCCCGGTAAGCTGCCCCACCGCCTCCATCTTCTGCGCCTGGCGCAGGATGTCCTCGGTCTTGCGCAGGGCCTGCGCGGCCTCGCGTTCGGCCTGGATGTCGCGGCCCACGGCGTGCACGTGCTGCGGGTCCGGTACGGCACTCCAGGACACCCAGCGATAGCTGCCGTCCTTGTGCCGAAAACGGTTCTCGACCCGGGAAAAGCTCTGGCCGCTGGTCAGGTCGGCACTGGCAGTGGCGGCTGCCACACTGTCCTGGGGATGAATGAAATCGTAGACGCTGCTGCCTTCCAGTTCGTGGCGCTGCCAGCCCAGGAGCCGGGTCCAGGCCGGATTGACGGCAATGATGCGGCCGTTGAAATCCGCCACCAGCATCAGCTCGGTGGACAACTGCCAGATCCGGTCGCGCTCCTGGGTGCGGGCCTGGACCCGCTGCTCCAGGGACTCATTGAGGCGCCGCAGCGCCTCTTCGGCCTCGCGGGTGGCGCTGATGTCCCGGGAGATGCAGAGGATCTTCTCCGGCAGGCCCGCCGCATCGAGCATCGGCGTGACCTGCACGTCCCACCATTTGCAGGTTCCGGCCAGGGTCTGGGCGGCGCCCTGGAAACGCGCGGCCTGGCCAGCCCGAGCAGCGGCGATCGCCGCCTGGGCGTCGAGGCGGCCCTGGTCCTGCCAGAACTCCGGCCAGGGGCAACCGGCGATCGCGTTGAAGTCGCTGACCTCCATCACCCGCAGGCCGCCTTCGCTCATGAACGACAGTTGGCCATTCAAGTCCAGGACCTTGATGCAGTCATTGCTGCTGGCCAGCACCCGGGTATTGAGCTCGCGGGTTTCCCGCAGGCGCGCCTCGGTCTGCCGCGCATGCTCGGCCAGGAGCACGCGATCGGTGGTTTCCACCGTATGGCACAGCACCCCGACCACCTGCTCGTCCTGTTCGTCATACACCGGGCTCATGGAGAACGACCACCAGGTCAGCGCCTCACCAGGGTAGCGATGCATGTTCACCGGCAGGTCCACATGGCGACAGCTGTGGCCGAGAAAGGCCTGCTCCACCATGAACTGGACATCGGGCCAGGCATCCGCCCACAGGGTCTCGATGGTCTGCCCCAGGGCCGTGTCCAGGCGCGGGCCCAGTACCGGTCGATAGGCATCATTGAAGAAAAACAGTTTCTGCGGCCCCCACAGCAGGTACAGGCTCTCGGGGGACTCAAGCACCAGGCTCAAGGTGCTGCGCAGCAGGCTGGGCCAGTGTTCCCGAGGGCCCACCGAGGTCTGCGACCAATCGTACCGACGGATCGCGGCACCCGTCTCGCCGCCACGGGACGTCGGAGAAGCTGCATCGCCAGAAGAGGAAATAGTCATGGACCGCATCACAGAAGAAAAAAGGGGCTGCGCTGCCAGCCGGTGGCCAGCGCAGGATAACTGACCCCTGGAATCCACGGAAGTTGAACGCCTCCGGCACATATTCCGCCCTTGAGCGCCAGGAGCCCTGCAAAGGTCTTTAAAGCCGGGGGCATTTTGGGCATGCTCGCTCAACGCCGATTCCCCCACTTGCCGACGAGAACGCGCTGCAATGAACACCACGACCCTGCTGCTGTACACCTCGAGCTGCTTTATCGGCGCGCTGATTCCAGGCCCCACCTCGCTGCTGGCAATGGCCAACGGGACTTCGCGCAATCGCCGGTTGGTGGCGGTGGGCATGGCCGGCGCGGCGCTCTCCGACGTCCTGATCATCGCCGCCGTGGGCCTTGGCCTGGGGGCGATGCTGATGGCCTCGCAGCAGCTGTTCATGGTCTTGAAGTGGGTCGGCGTGTGCTACCTGGCCTGGCTCGGCCTGCAGCTCTGGCGCAGTACGCCCCAGGCCCTCGGGGCCCAGCAGGTGCGCGCCGGCTCACGCCATGGCGAGGTGTTCCGGCGCAGTTTCTCGGTGACCCTGACCAACCCCAAGGTGCTGCTGTTCTTCACCGCCTTCCTGCCGCAGTTCGTCGATCCCGGGCAACCGATCTTCGCCCAGTACGCCACCCTGGCGCTGGTCACGGCGGTGGTCGAGGTGCTGGTCATGGGGCTGTATGCCGCCGGCGGGGTGCAGGCGGCGAAGTTCCTCACCGCAACCGGCATGCGCCGGCTCAATCAGTGCTGCGGCGCGACAATGCTGGCGCTGGCCGGCTTTCTCGCCCTGTACCGGCGCAACTGAGGCGGCGCCGGGTCTCAGAACGCCAGTTTGTAGCCGATGGAGAACAGCATCACCGCCAGGCACGGCCGCAAGACCTCGTCGGAGATGCGACCGGTCATGTGGCTGCCGATCCAGATCCCCGGCAACGAGCCCATCAGCAGGTAGCCCAGCAGGTGCCAGTCCATGTTGCCCATGCTGGCGTGGCCCAGGCCGGCCACTAGGGTCAGGGGCACGGCGTGGGCGATCTCGGTGCCCACCAGGCGCTTGGTGGCCAGGAACGGATAGAGGATGAACAGCGCCACGGTGCCCAGGGCGCCGGCGCCGATGGAGGTCAGGGCAACCATGGTGCCGAGGATCAGCCCGGTGACCACGGTCAGGCCGTTGAGGCCGCCGGGGCTTGGCTGGTAGTCGCCGCCATGGCGCTGGGCAAAGGCCATGAGCTTCTTCTTGAAGACAATGGCCAGGGCCGTCAGCAGCAGGACGAAACCCAATGCCTGCTTGATCACCGCGTTCAAGGCCTGGGGATCGGTGTCGAGGTTCTTCAGGAACCACAGGGTCACCACCACCGCCGGCACGCTGCCCAGGGTCAGCCAGCCGGTGATGCGCCAATCGATGTTGCGGTTCTTCTGGTGCACCAGCACCCCACCGGACTTGGTGATCGCGGCGTACAGCAGGTCGGTGCCCACGGCGGTGGCCGGGTTGATGCCGAACCACAGGAGAATCGGGGTCATCAGCGAACCGCCGCCGACCCCGGTCATGCCAACGATGAACCCGACCACCAAGCCTGCAATCACAAAACCGAAATTACCCACATCCATCAATAAAAGCCCTACAGGTCGTACGTGGTCAGGTCAAAAACTGGCGGCAGCATAGCGGCTAAAGCTTATGTCCATTTATATGAATAAAATCTAACGTTATAACCAGGCTCTTTTAAACCATGCACTCTGCGCATGGATACCCCCAGCCACTTGCGCCTCTCACACGCCCAAAGCCACCTGGCCGCCTGCTGGCTCGAGGCCTGAAACCGGGGCCCGGCCCCAGCTACGCGGTGCGTCTAGAGCGCACACTTGGGCCAGCTCATCCGGTATTCTGCTGGGCGCTTGCCGGCGCACCCGGCCCCTCATCCCCCGGCCCGTGCCCCACCGTCCCAAGGAAGGCCCATGACACCCGACGAGACCCCGTATCAGATCGAGCAGCAACGCATCCGCTTCCGACGCCTGAGCCTGCACCAGGAAGCCCCCGGGCAAAGCCTTCCCGAGCGTGGCAACTGGGGGTTGGCGCTGTCCGGCGGGGGCATCCGCAGCGCGACCTTCTGCCTGGGGGTTCTCCAGGCCATGGCCCGGGCACCGGCGCCCAGCATGAGTCCGCCACCGGCATCGCCCGCCACGGAAACGGAAACGGAAACGGAAACGGAAACGGAAACGGAAACGGAAACGGAAAACAGCCTGCTGTCACGCTTCGACTACCTGTCCACGGTCAGCGGCGGCGGCTACATCGGCAGCTTTTTTTCCAGCCTGTTCCTGCCCGGGCGCCTGCGCGCCCCCGATCCCCGGGACCCCGTGGGCCACGCTGCGCGCAACGCCTACCAGGCGCTGCGCTTCGAGCCACCGGGGCGCATCAGCACCGGCGTCGACTATGCCGAGCAGCCCGTGGGCCAGGGCCCCGGTGCCTGGCTGCGGGAAAACGGCCGCTACCTGACCCCCACCGGCGCCGGCGACATGCTCTATGCCCTGGCCATGACCTGGCGCAACTGGCTGTCGCTGCACCTGATGATCGGCCTGCCGATTCTCCTGGTGCTCAGCCTGCTGACCCTGTTCCAGGTGCTGAGCCACGCCAGCCTGCTGCTGTGGCCACTGATGGCCGCGCTGTTGTTCGCCCTGCCCTGCGCCGTGGCGTACTGGCTGGTCATCCCCCGGGGCGATCTGGATCAACCCCCCACCCTGGGCAACGCGGCGTTTCGCAGCACGCTGGCGATTGTCGCCGGTCTGTGGATCTGCGGCGCCCTGGCCTACGGCATGGCCCAGTGGCAGGCCGTGGGAGCGCTGACTCTGGCCGCCGCCCTGGTCGGCAGCAACGCCCTGCTGATCACCTCTCAGCTGGTACGCCGGCTCGCCGACAACCGCGACCCGGCCAGGAGCAGTGCCTGCAACAACTGTGTGCGCAACTACCGGGTGCAGATCACCCGCGCCTTGAGCCGGGCCATGGTCGCCGTCGCCGTGCTGGGCTTCTTCGCCCTGCTGGTGAGCGGTGCCGAACGCCTGTACCGCTACCTGCTGGATTACCAGGCCCTGGGCACTCCGGTACTGCTGGCGCTGCTGGTGTGGCTGATCCGCCGCCTGGTGCTGTTGAAGGACGAAAAACCCCTGCCCGGCTGGATGCGCAAACTGCCGCTGGACGTCCTGGCCCTGATTGCCGGAGGCCTGCTGCTGACCCTGCTGTGCCTGTGCTGGGCACTGCTGGTGCAGTGGATCGCCCATGACGCCGGCGCCGTGTCCAACAGCAGCGCCGCGGCCTGGCGCCTGCTGGCCCTGAGCCTGCTGGCGGCCTTGCTGGTGTGCGTCAGCGGGCGCTTCATCAGCTTCCTCAACACCTCGTCGCTGCAGGCGTTCTATAGCGCAAGGCTGATCCGCGCCTACCTGGGGGCTTCCAACGGCATGCGTTTCAATGGCCCGGCGCACCAGCGCCGCACCTACCTCAGCGTGGCCGAGCCCATGTCCAGCGATGACCTGTCGCTGCAGCAGTACTACGCCAGCCCCAGCGCCGGGCCGGTGCACCTGATCAACGTCACCATGAACCTCACCGTGGACCCCGCCGAACAGCTGGTACAACGTGACCGCAAGGGCAAGCCGCTGTGCATCGCGCCGAACTGGGCACCCGCTCTTGGCGGTGAGATGCCTGGGAACAACGGCCCGGCGGAGCGCTACACCCTGGACGGCAAGCACTACCCGCGGGACCTGAGCCAGGGCCCGGCGGCGGAGATCATGCAACCCCTGTCCCTGGGCCAGTGGATCGGCGTTTCCGGCGCCGCCTTCAGCACCGGCCTGGGGCGCGCCAGTTGCCTGGGCATGTCACTGATCCTGGGGCTGGCCAACGTGCGCCTGGGAATCTGGTGGCCCAGCCACTTCCTCGATCCCGGCCAGTCGCGCTGGGTGCCCCGGGACCGGAAACCCTGGAGCTACTACAGCACCCAGAGCTACCTGTTCTACGAACTGACCGCGCACTTTCACGGGCACCGTCGCGACTACCAGTACCTCTCCGACGGCGGGCATTTCGAAAACACCGCCACCTACGAGCTGCTGCGCGAGGGGCGCGGCTTGGAACTGATCGTCACCTGCGATGCTGGCTGCGACCCCGACTACCGCTTTGACGACCTGGCCAACCTGGTGCGCCTGGCCCGCATCGACCAGGCCCTGGAAATCCGCGAGGACCCGGGGGTGCTGGCCCACCCGCAACTCAAGGCGCTGTTCGCCAGCCTGGAAGAGTTTCGCCAACCCGCCAGCGCCGACAACCGCAAGTGCGCGCTGCTGCTCAATGTGCATGCCCACACCCCGGGCGCCGAAGCTGAGCTTGCGGCCACGCCGCACTGCCGGATCCTGGTGCTCAAGCCGCGGCTGATTGCCGGGTTGAGCCCGGACGTCCTCAACTACGCCCGGACCAATCCGGCGTTTCCCAACCAGAGCACCGTGGACCAGTTCTTCGACGAAGCGCAGTTCGAAAGCTACCGCCAGCTGGGCCTGAACATCGGCCAGCAACTGTTTGGCCGCGCCGGGCAATCCGACGAGATCGCCGAGGCCCTGTGGCGCTACCTGCAATGATCCTGGCCATTCACCGCCGGACGGCGCCAGGCACTCAGCGCGGCTGGTGGGCCTTGACCGCCTCCAGCCAGCGCGCATCAAGGCGCTCCTGCTGCGGGTCGATGCCTTGCTCGGCCAGCAGCGCCAGGTGACGTTCCACCTCGCCGAGCATCTGCCCCTGGGCGCTGGAATTGGCGTCCAGCTGGTGCATCTGGATCAGGCCCAGGTGATAGAAGCGCAGCAGCTTGAGAGCCGCCGGATCACCGGCCGCCACCCCGGCGGTGACCTGGTGCATGACGTTGGTCACGCGCATCAGGCTGCGCTTGAGGCGCCAGCCGTAAACCGCCGAGGCCATCCACGGCTGCGTCCAGAACACTGTGCGCAGCAAGGCCGCGCTGATCAGCAGAGCGCTGAACACGCCGGCCGCATTCCATAGCAGATTGTCGCCGCCAGGTTGGCCGAACAGCGCCACTGCGGCACTGGAAAGCAGCATGGCCAGGACCATGAACACCAGGGCGATGACCAGGGTGCTGCGACGGGTCTGGCGACGATAGGTCTCGGGATCCTGCGGGGTGATGACGAACATGGGCGCGACGGGCTCCGGTGGCTGAAAGAGAGTGGGCTGGCGTGCATTATCACCGCGAAGGCCCGGGCCGGTGGCTTAAATTGATCCTGCCTGCGCAAAAGCATGATCTCGGTCATTGCCCGGGGCCCTGCCCCGATGCAGCAGCTCTGGCGGCCTGGTCCATGGATCGCCGGCCTGTGCTCAACGCCGGCGCGAACGCAAGGTGCGCCCCAGGCGCCGCCAGCCCAACACCACGCCACTGATGCTGATCAACAAGCCACCGGCGCTGAACAGCAGCATCCATAGATCCCACAACGGCCGATGGGCCAGCAGCGGCAGCCAGTCCCAGCTGTGCAGCAGGGCGAACAGCCAGCGCGAAGCCCGCCGCGGCTGGTCCAGTTGCCCGACGATGGCGCCGGTGTAGAGGTCCAGGTGCAACCAGGTCTGGGCCGGGTCGTCGAAACCCACCCGCAATACCGGCAGGCGCTGCTGCATGTGCCCCAGCATGCTGTGGGGTTCACGGGCGTAGTAATAGAAGTCGTAGGCCTGCAGCAGCTGGACGGTCATCGGCCGCTGGGGGCGAATGGCCCAGGCGGCCTGTTGCAGGGTGTCCGGGTTGAACTGGCGCAATACCTGCTGCCCGGCCATGGACAGGATCCGCGTGCGCCCGCCCCCGTCGTGACCAATGATGTAGCCGTTGCCACCGATCATCCGCCACTCCAGCTCCCGGGCCCGCAGGCCGTCATCGGCGAAGCGCTGCAGGGCCTGGGCGGCGCTCAGGGGAAAGGCCGCGGCGTCGAGCATTGCGCCCTGGTAGGCCGCCACCGACAAGGGCTGGGCACTGCGAAACAGGTTCCACGGGTTCATCGACATCAGGCCACTGAAGATCCAGGTCATGGCCAGCACCCCAAACACCATGCCTCCCAGGTGATGCCAGCGGGCAACCCCCTGGTAGGGCGAGTGCGAGCCGTTGCGATAGGGCCGCCCGAAGCGCCAGCGCAACAGGCCCAACGTCAGGCCGAGGGCAGTCATCAGGGTCGCGGCCAGGGCCAGGTAGGTGACGATCGTCCCCCAGGCACCATCGATGCCGATGCCCCGCAGCGGGTACAGCCAGTGCAGCCAGGCACCGATCCAGTTCCAGCCGCGTTCGGTAGCGGTGGCGTCGCGCACCACCTCGCCGGTGGTCCCGGAGACATACAGCAGGCGCCGTTCGGCATCGTCGATGGCCACCCGGTGCAAGGGCCGATCGGCATCCAGCCCGCGGGACAGGCTCCACAGGTCCTGGTCCACCGCGCCACGATCCTGCGCCGCCACCCCCGGGGCAAACTGCCAGGCCGCGGCCAGGGCTTCGGCGCTGTCGGTGGGCAGCGCCAGCAAGCCGCTGCGCAGCTCGACCGCGACTTTGCGCGCTCCCGGGTACTCGAGGATGTAACGCGGTTCGCCGGCCACCGTGGTCAGGCGGATGCTCGACGGTGCTTGCAGGGGATCGGCGGCTTGCAGCACCTGGGCCAGCTCGGCGCCCTTGGCATCCAGGGCCAGGGGCGGCAGGTGGGCCAGGTGCTCGGCCGGGGTCAGCTTGGGGTAGCCGACATACAGCATCACCACCCCGGAGATGAACCACAGGGCCATGAACAGGCAGGCAAGGATGCCCAGCCAACGGTGCCAGAGATACAGGTAACGCTTCATTGCAGGCATCTCGCAGATGCGCGGGACGCCATCGGGCGCCCCGCGGTCTCGGTTAAAAGCGCGTTTGCAGCGCCAGCTCGAAAGTCCGTGGTGCGCCCAGGTACAGCTGGGTCGGCGCGGTGGTGCGGGCGTAGACCTGGTCAGTCAGGTTGCGCACCCGGCCGGTAATCCGTGTGTCGCGGTCCAGCTGATAGCCCACGAAAGCGCCGAAGATCGTGTAGGCCGGCGCATAGCGGGTGTTGGCCGCGTTGGCATACATCGACGACACGTAGCGCGCATCGCTGCCCACCTGCCAGGACGGCGCCAGGTCGTAGGTCAGCCACAGGTTGCCGACCTTGTCCGGGGTGTTGGTCGGGCTGTTGCCCTTGCGCGACACCGGACGGCCGCCGACGTTTTCATAGAACTCGTCGTACTGGGCGTCGACATAGGCGAAGTTGCCTTCGGCCAGCAGCTTGGGGGTTACCCGCAACGAACCGGCCAGCTCCACGCCCCGGGACGATTGCTGGCCCACCGGCTGGCTTGTGCCGGGATTGCTCGGGTCGGCGGTGGACAGGTTCTTGCGTTCGATGCGGTAGGCGGCCAGGGTTGCCGAGCCGCGGCCATCGAGAAAATCGAACTTGCTGCCGACTTCCCACTGATTGCCGGTGCTGAGGTCAAAGTCGCGTACCTGACCGTAGCTGGCGGTGGTCAGGATCCCCGCCGGCGGATCGGCGGCGGTGCTGTATTGCACGTAGACGTTGGCCGCTGGGGTCAGTTCGTAGACCAGCCCCAGGCGCCCGGTGGTGGGCCGGTATTTGCGCTGGAAGAACGCCGGATTGGCCTCGGTGACGGCGCGGTAGTTGGTCACTTGCAGGTCGATCTGGTCGTGGCGCAGGCCGCTGAGCAGGGACAGGCGCTCGGTCAGTTGCAGGCGGTTTTCCAGGAACATGGCCCAGGTGTCCACCTGGTTGCGGCGGTTCTTTTCAAAACCGCGCTGCATGCCCGGCAAGTCCCAGAAGCTGCCCGGGTCGAAGTCGTCCGGGTCGACACTGCCAGCCGAGGCCGACAGGGAGCGCGGGTAGTTGCTCATGACGTTGTGACTGTAGTCGACGCCCATCGACCACTGGCTGTCCAGGCCGAACAGGCTGTTGTGATGCAACAGCTCGAAGCGATTGCCATTGAGTTCCTGGGCGTGGCGCTGGAGCAGGATGCCGGAGCGGTTCACCTGGGTGTTGTCGCTGTTGTAGGCGTAGGTTTCCAGGTTGCGGTATTCGCGGTCGGCGTTGTAGTGGTACAGGGTGTTGCGCAGGGAGGTACGGTCATTGACCTGGTAATCGATGATCGAGCGCAGCCATTGCACTCGCTGCTCGTAGCGGCCGTCACGCACGTTGTAGTTCTCGAAGCGCCGGCTCTTGTCCACTTCCATCTTGCCGCCCAGGGGGTTGAGCGCCGGAGTGCCCCAGTAGGGGCTGTCGACGCTTTCGTCCTGGTACTCGTAGGCCAGGGTGTGGGACAGCTGGTCGTTGAAATCCGTCAGCAGGGAAAACGCCGTGGTCCAGGCATCGCGCTGCTCGCGGTCGACGTAACCGTTGCTGGTGGTGTGGCTGACGTCGAAGCGCGCGTAGTGCCGCGGCCCTGCCCCCTGGTTCAGCGCGTGGTTGAAACCAAAAGAGGTTTCAGTGCTGTCGTAGGAGCCGTAGCTGACCCGCCCTTCGTTGAACGACTCAGTGCGCGAAGGCAGCTTGGTGATGTAGTTGATCGAGCCGCCCACGGCGCCGGCGCCATAGAGAAAGCTCGACGGCCCGCCCACGGCCTCGACCCGATCGTAGATCCAGCTGTCCACCGGACGCGCGGCAATCGAGTCGTACTGCACGCTGATGCCGTTGAACAGCTGGGTGATCTGCGCGCCGGAAAAGCCTCGATAGGAGACGAAGCCCGGCACCCCGGGGGATGAGGCGGCGTTCATCCCCGGCACGCCGGCGAGGATGTCCTGAGTGTTGGCGGCGCCGCGGCGCTCGATCTGCTGGCGGTTGACCACACTGACCGACGCCGGGGTTTCCCGCGGGGTCAGGCCCAGGCGCGAGCCGGTGCTGCTCTGGGTATCGAGCTGCAGGCCGACGCTGGGTTCTTCGTCGGCGCTGATGCGCATCTGCGGCAACTCCAGCGGCGATTCGGCCAGGGCATTGAACGACAGGGCGCAGCACAGCGCCGCGCAACGGGGGGAGCGATAGAGGAACTTCATGGACTCGGACTCGAAAAAAAATCATCGAACAGCGTCCGGCAGCCGTCGCCACAGCGACCGCGCAGCTATTGCCGGAGGACGAGAAAGCGCGACCGCCTGCTGCGGTCGCCAAGGCGAGTCAGCCCAGAGGAGGTGCCCGGGGGTTGAGCGCAGGCCAGGAACAACGCGGTGGCGCCTTGCTGCGCTGCTCGCCCCCCAGCCGTGGCGGGCGTTGGCGGCGCAGCATCCAGCCCAGGCAAAACAGCAGCGCGATGCCCAGGCTCACGGCCGAGCACAAGGGGCACATGAAGGTGCTCAGCCCACCGGCGGCGGCCTGATCGCTGAAGTCGGCGTTCAGCGCCGGGCCCGGGTTGCCCATGGCGGAACAGAACTGCCCGCCGACGCCATTGAGCTCCAGCCCGGCCATCTGCCCATGGCCCAGACCGCAGACGAACACGTTGAACAGCACGCAGAAATACAGCGTCCAGGCAATGTGGGGGCGGTGTGAGGAGGCACGGGTCATGGCGGCAAGATTAACAGCGAAAAAAGCGGTGGAGAATCACCTTTGCAGGTCAGGCGAAGTATTGGGCCAGACGTGGTTGGGGTGGGTTGTGGCGGGCTTTATAGCCTGGGGGCGGCGGCCTGGGGATCGGACCGGAACTAAAGTGGGGTGGCCGGGCTTTATACCGTGGTTTTTTGGGGGGCATATCCGTTGCTGCGGGGCGGCCTGAAGATGGAATGGGATGTTCCCTCCCCCGTAGGAGCTGGCTTGCCAGCGAAGACGTCCGCAAGATCACCGCCCCATCCATGGGCCTCTTCGCCGGCAAGCCGGCTCCTACAACATTTGCTGCTACCGCGCCGACACTCCGTGCCCCAAAGCGCCCCGCGGGCTGCCGTCAAGCAACGCCTCCACCACTGCCCTGGCCATTTCCACCGAATGCACCATGGACCAGATCAACCCCCGCTCGAGGCCGCTGCCCTGCTGGGTGATTTCATCGCAGACCTCTTCGGCACATTTGAGCAGTAGCACCACATGCACCAGGGCTTCTTCACCGCCGATGCCTGCGCGCACGCTGAACAGCGAGTCGGGGGCAACGCTCTTGGCTTGGGTCTTGAGCTGGAACAGCGCGGGGTCCAGCGGCTGCTGGGCCAGGGCCACGCACAGGGTCGCGTTGGCGGCCTTGAGTTCAGGGTCGCGATAAGACGTGGGGGGATCGGGGACTATCTTTTTCATGGTCAAACTCCTGGTAATGACAAGGAGCCGACACCGTTCGCTTGCACACGAATAAGGTGGCAGCCATACGCGGGTGTGCAAGACCGAGTTACCAGAACCCCGGCAGATCCGAAGATCTCCCGCGCACGGCCGCCATAACACGGCGAACATGAAAACGCTCAGGCATGACTGAGCGTTTATGCGTCTGGTAACCATCGGACTTGCACATCCGAGCCATCGATTTGGCGATGACCCAGGCACCCTAGCCCGCCCACCAGGCGCATTCAAGCGGCTGGCAGTTTCTCGGATTTGCCTTACAAAAGAAAGCGAATCGCCCCACCTTCAAAGCACTTCTCTGCCCATACGAATCCTGCGGTCGCAGGCTCGGCAGCGGCTACAGAAGCGTTTCCTGATCCTCTGGCCGACCAAAAGATCCACAAGAACCGCCTGGGTGCGCGACGAAACCGCATGATTGCTGCCGTACCTGCCGGCCGCGCCCCGCGGCTAGCGATGACGCGCAGCCGGCTCCTGAGTGTTCATGCCGGCGCAGCTGGGTTGATCGGGATCATCCTCACAGCTTTTCTGATAGCTGAAATACTGACAACCGGAAAACAGCAGCACACAGGTGATGACGAGAAGGTATTTCATAGAGGGTCCTTGAATGGCGCAATGCAGATTGAAGAGGGCTGAGCGCCCTTAACCCTGTTTCACGTGCTCCAGTGCCTTGCTGGCCTGGTCCGCGCACTTTTTGTAGTCCCCCGCGTCCCGGGCTTCCTTGGCCTGCTGGTGCTCATGGTGGCCAGTGCCGGTGAAGTCCTTTTCCGTTGCCCAACTGAGCCTCTCCAGGGCGGCCTCGCATTCACGACGGTCTTCCTTGGCCAGCGCCATGGAAGACATCAGCAACCCGCACAGCCCCAATGCCATCAGTGTTTTCATCGCCCGCTCCCTGGTTGGTTTTTCAACAGCCTAGTCCATGGGCATGAGTCTTCCAGGCCACCCCAAGGTCCGGCAGCAGATCGGCATGCGGCCAGCCCGCGACTGGCGACGCACTTTCTTCATGACTAATGTATGACAGGCGCCGGTCCATGAGGGACAGGCCTTCACCACAGGGAAACCCGACATGCGCGTAATCAAATCGATGTTTTTCTGCAGCCTGCTGGCTGCCGGGCTGCTGGCCCATACTGGCCTGGCGGTTGCCGAAGGCGATATCGCCAAGGACGTGCGCAATGACAACCGCGACCTGGACAAGGATGCCAAGCGCGACAGCAAGGAAGTGGACAAGGAAGCCAAGCACCTGGACAAGGAGCGGCACAAGGGTGACCGCCACGTGGACAAGGAAGTGAAAAAGGACCTGTAACCCCCCCCCCGGCGAAACCCGGTGCAACACCGGGTTTCAGGCCGTTGAAACGTGACTCACTCGCCGCCCGAGGCCTTCACCGCCAGGATGCTCCCCGGCATCGAGTACAGCGCCCGCTCGGTGGTGCTGCCGATCAGCCGGCCAAAGCCGGTACGGTGCACAGTGCCCATCACCACCACGTCCACCAGGTACTCGTCGACGAACTGGGCAATGCCCGGCACCGGCGGGCCCATGATGAAGTGGCGGAATTCCTGGGGCACCTGGTGTTCATCGCCAAGGCGTTCGAACTCCTTGTGCAGGGAGTCGCGCAGCTCATCCAGGCAGTTGACGCTCCAGGCGGTGGACGCCACCGGCGCCACGCCGTCGAGCATCGGCGTCAGGTCGTAGGCGTACAGCAGGTGCAACTGGGCGTCGCATTGCAGGGCCAGGGCGTGGGCCGTGCGGATGATCTGTGCGTTGAGCCCGCTGATCTGGGTGTCGGACTGGGCCGGGTCCACCGCCGCGACAACCCGCCGGGGCAGTTTGTGCGGGGCGTCGTTGACCAGGTGCACCGGCACCGGCGCGTCACGCAGCAGGTGGCAATCCAGAGGGGTGACGAAGACCCGCTTCAACGCCGATTCCAGGGTCACGTCCTTGATCAGCAGGTCAGGCCGGAATTCGCCGATGTAGTCCAGCATGTCCTTGAGCACCTGGGTGCTCCAGATCACCTGGGTGGTGACGTCCACGCCCTCCTCGCGCATCCATTGGGCTTCCACCTGCAACCAGCGCTCATGGCGTTGCAGGTAGGCCTGGCGCTCGCTGTCCTCCAGGTGTTCTTCCCACAGGTAGGTGCGCGCCGGCGGTTCGACGAACACCAGGGCATGCAGGGCCGCGCCGCTGGCCTTGGCCAGGGCGGCAGCGCGGCGCGCCGCGGGGGACTGGTGCTGCTGGGGATCGGCAATCAGCAACAGACGCTGGTACTGGCTCATGGTTGACCTCCTTGGACGGTAATGGCCTGAGTGTCGAGGCAGACGGGCCCGGGCGCCTTGATATGCATCAAGGCCACCCGGGGCAGCGCTCAAGGGGTGATGGCGATCTTCATCACGCCGTCGCGCTGGCTGGCGAACAGCTCGTAGGCGGCCTCGATGTCATCGAGCTTGAAGCGGTGGGTCACCAGCGGCTTGAGGTCCACCTGGCCGCTGGCCACCACCTCCATCAGCCGGCGCATGCGCTCCTTGCCACCGGGGCACAGGGTGCTGAGGATGCTCAGGTCGCCCAGGCCTGCGGCGTAGGCATCCAGGGGAATGCGCAGGTCGCTGGAGTAGACCCCGAGGCTCGACAGCTTGCCCCCCGGACGCAGCACCCGCAGCGCCGATTCGAAGGTGCCCTGGGTGCCCAGGGCCTCGATCGAAACATCCACCCCGCGCCCGTCGGTCAGCTCCATGATCTGCTTGACCACGTCGCCCTGCTTGAAGTCCACCACATGGGTGGCCCCCAATCCCCGGGCCACGCTCATGCGCGCGGCCACGGTGTCGACGCCGATGATGGTGGTGGCGCCCTTGAGCCGGGCCCCGGCCACCGCGCACAGGCCGATGGGCCCCAGGGCGAACACCGCGACACTGTCGCCGATGTTCACTTCAGCGCGCTCGGCGCCGGAGAAGCCAGTGGACATGATGTCCGGGCACATCAGCACTTGCTCATCGCTCAACCCATCGGGGATTGCGCAGAGGTTGGCCAGGGCGTCCGGCACCCGCACGTATTCAGCCTGGCAGCCATCGATGGTATTGCCGAACTTCCAGCCGCCGCTGGCCTTGAAGCCGTGACGGGTGTCGGGGCCGTCCTGGGAGCCGCAGCCACACAGGCAGGCAAAGCTCTGGCCGCTGGGGGTGATGGCCCCAGCGATGACCCGCTGGCCTTCATGAAAACCCCGCACCTGGGAACCCAGCCGCTCGATGATGCCCACCGGCTCGTGACCGATGGTCAGGCCCTTGGCCACCGGGTACTCACCGCGCAGGATATGCACGTCGGTGCCACAGATGGTGGTGGTGGTGATGCGTACCAGGGCATCCAGCGGACCGATTTCAGGGATGTCTTTGTCGTCCAGCACGATGCGGTTCTTTTCGACGAAAATCGCCGCTTTCATCTTTGCCATGATCAAGATCTCCGTTGCCAAGGGGGCCTGCACTGCTCCACAGGTCTGCTGACAGGCTGCGCGGATGCGTCCGGCCAGGGCTTGATCATGGTCAAACAATGGGACCTTGAGGGGCACTGACCGACAACCGGTCACACAAGCCGAAGGCTCTGGCACAGGCTTCAGCAGCGTTTTGCGGCCTGGGCCAGGGCCAACCCCAGCGCCGCGACACCGCACAGCATCAGGCTCGGGCCCAGGGCCTGGCCCCAGCCCACCAGCAGCAGGCCGGCACCGATCAGCAAGTAATAGAACAGGCCGAACAGGGCCCCGGCACTGCCCAGGCGCCCGCTGTAGGCCACCAGGGCCGAACCGAGGATATTCGGGATCGCCAGGCCAAACCCCAGGACCACGGCGAACATCGGCGCCACCAGCCAAAGGCTATGGCGCAACCCCTGAACCCCCAGCCCCCCGAGCACCACCGCCAGGGCCGCCAGCACCAGCAACTGCTCGCTGCGCCAGCCCCGGCCCAGCAGGCGCCGGTTGAGCCAGGCCCCCAGACCCGAGCCCAGGGCCAGCAGGGCGCCGCTGTAGCCGAACCAGGTATCGCCCTGCCCCAGGTGGCGAAACAGAAAAGGGCCCAGGCTGTAGTAACTGAGCAGGGCAATGTTGAACAGTGCCACCAGCAGCGCCGAGCGCCAGATGCCCAGGTCCCCCAGCATCTGTTTCAGGGTGGCGCCCAGGGGCGCCGGCAGTTGCGCCGCCGGACGGGTCTCCGGCAAGGCCCGCAGGCACCAGCCCAGCAACACCAAGGCCAGCACCAGCAACCCGGCCAATGCCCCCTGATACCCCCAGGCGCGGCTCAGGCCGGCGCCAGCGAACAGGCCTATGGCCGGGCTGGCGGCCAGGACCATGCCCACCTGGGAAAACACCCGGATCAGTGCCTGGCCCGAGTACAGGTCGCGCAGCAGGGTCTGGGTCACCACCGATGCCGCTGCGACGCCGAGCGCGGCCAGGGCCTGGGCCAGCAACAGGGCGCCAAAACTGCCCGCGAACATGCCCAGCAGTGTCGCCAGGGCATACAGCGCCAAGCCCCCGAGCAAGGCCGGGCGCCGGCCCCAGCGGTCGCCCAGCCAGCCCCACAGCACCACCCCGGGGGCGAAGCCGAAGACCATCACCGACAGACTCTGGGCAGCCTGCTCCGCGCTCACCCCGAACGCCCGGCCAACGTCCACCAGGGCCGGGCTGTAGAGGGTCTGGGCGATCTGCACAAACATCAGCAGGGCCATGGCCAGGATCAACAACGGAAGGGATTTCATCAGGCGCGCACTCGGCAAAAACGATGCCGGCGATTCTAGGCAGCCCCGGTTGGCGTATTATCGCAATCCTGCCAACTAACAGTGAAAATCGGACAACCATGGCATGGCTCGACGCCCAGGCACGCTTTGACCCCGACACCTTCCAGGCGCCGGTGATCGGCATTGCCGCCACCCTCGGCGACCACGACTCGGGGTTGCATCAGCACCGCCGCGGGCAACTGCTCTACACCCGCCAGGGCTGCACCCGGATCACCCTGGCCGATCGCCTGTGCCTGCTGCCGCCATCCCGCGCCGCGTGGATTCCGTCCCAGGTCCGGCACCGTGCGCAGATGCAACAGAGCGTGGACTACCGCTCGCTGTACTTCAGCGCCGCCTTGTCGGCGCACCTGCCGCAACAGGTGGCGGTGATCGAAGTCAGCCCACTGCTGCGGGCCGTGCTGGAGCCCATGGCCCAGGCGCCGTTCGACAGCGACTGGAGCCTGGGCCGCTACCCGCACCTGCTGGGCCTGTGCCTGGAAGAGATCCGCGAGGCCGCGCAACACCCGCTGTCCCTGCCCCTGCCCCGGGACAAGCGCCTGCTCCCGTTGCTCGACGACCTGCAGCAGTTGCCCCCGGAACTGCAGGTACTGGCGACCCGGGTCGGCGCCAGCAGCCGCACCATCGGCCGGATCTTCCAGCGTGAAACCGGCCTCGGCTACCAGCAGTGGCGCCAGCAATGGCGCCTGATGCGCGCCATCGAGCTACTGGCCACCGGTCGCAGCATCGGCTACACCGCCTTCGAGCTGGGGTTTGCCAGCGACAGCATCTTCATCGCCTTCTTCAAGACCATGACCGGCACCACGCCCCGGGCGTATTTCAAGTAAGGCGCTCCAAGCGGCCCCACTGGCAAACCCCCGGGTCACGCTCGGAGGTTCTTGGGCGGTGGGCGACAACCAGCGGCGCGGCTGCTCCAGGCCAGCGCTCAGAAACAGGATCGGCGCTGCAAGCCACTATGGGGCTGGGTCTGCTTGAGAATCACGAGCCTTGCCGAGTCCGAATGGACGATGCGCCGCAAGCGCATCGGTGATCAGCCATCTCCGTCTCGGCGGCCTGTCAGGCCTCGGGCAGTTTGCGAAAGCCCACCGCCAGGCGGTTCCAGCTGTTGATGGTGGAAATCGCCACACTCAGGTCGACGCATTCGGCGGGGCTGAACTGGCTGGTCAGCAGTTGGTAGTCGCCATCCGGGGCATGGGTCTCGCTGAGCCGGGTCAGGGCCTCGGTCCAGGCCAGGGCGGCACGTTCGCGCGGGGTGAAGCAAGGGCTCTCGCGCCAGACCGAGACCGCGAACAGGCGACGCTGGGTTTCGCCGTGCTTCAGGGCATCCTGGCTGTGCAGGTCGACGCAAAAGGCACAGCCGTTGATCTGCGAAGCCCGCAGCTTGACCAGCTCGATCAGCGACTGTTCCAGGGGCAGCTGGCTGACGGCGGCCTCAAGGGCCAGCATGGCTTTCATGGCGTTCGGCGAAGCCGTGTAGAAATCGATACGAGGTTGCATGGTCGGGCTCCTGGCTCGGTGATTGATCCACCGCCACGTTACGTCCCTCGCGGCGCCCACCCAATATCCAATTGCGCCCAAGAGCAGGAGACCAATATCCTCGCCCTGGCATTGGCACCCGCAGGTGCCGCAACGCTTGCTCAGTGGCGCGCCCCGGATCAATAACCCATGCAGGCATCAACGACGGCAGCCGCGCTGGGCGTGTCCAGCTTGCCGCTCGATCCCGGCGTCGACGGGGCCACCCCGGCGCTCTCAGGTGCGGCTGCGCAACCACTGCATGAAGCCCTTTCTGACCACCGGCTTGGGGGCATCCTGGGTCAGGGTCTGGGCCATGTGGCGGCGGAAATCCAGGAGGTTCTTCATCGCCTCAGCGATGTCGTGGCGGGCATCCAGGCACGGCTTGATGAACTCATTGTCGATGCGATAGAGGCTGCAGAACGTCTTGGCCGAGAACGCCGCCATGGCCGCTTCGTCCAGTACCACACCAGCCTCGCCGATGACTTCACCCGGGCCCATGCGCCCAGCTTCGAACGGCTTGCCGTCGCGCAGCATCGACACCGAGACCACCCCCGACTCGATGATGAACAAATGGTCGCTGATCTCCCCCGCCGGCAATATCACTTCACCGGCGCGAAAGGTCTGCAGGTGCATGTTCTGGCTGAAGCTGTCTTTCTCTTCCTGGCGCAGGGTGGAGAAGATGCTCGATCCATCCAGCAAGGCCCGGGGCCGCGACAGGCCGGCCGATTGCGCAGCCTCCCCCGTGGACAGCAGGCTGATGCCACTGGCGCGCAAATGACGGAAGGCCAGGTCGAACAGTTGGTTGCGCACTTCGCGCTTTTGTCCCATCTGCGCGACAAACCCGCTGATCTCGTACTCCGCGCCGCTGCTGCCGGAGGTTTTCAGGGCCACGCTGGGGGCCGGCGTGCTCAGCAGGAAGCGGCAGCCGAGCATGGCCCGCTCCAGGGCCTCGATGACTTTCTGCGGGCGCGCGTGGGGGCTGACCTGCAGGCTCACGGCAATCCCGTAGAGGTCGCTGGGCCGGCTGAAGTTGGTGATCTTGGCCTTGGACGCCAGGGAATTGGGGATCACCACCATGCTGCCCTGGGAGGTCTGCAGGCGGGTGGCGCGCCAGTCGATGTCCACCACCTTGCCTTCAGTGCCGTCGATGGCGATCCAGTCATCGATCTGATAGGGCTTGGTGGTGTTGAGCACGATGCCCGAGAACAGGTCGCTGGGGGTGCTTTGCAAGGCCAGGCCGACGATGATCGCCAGGGCCCCGGAGGTGGCCAGCACGCCCTTGACCGGCAGGTCCAGGACATAGGCCAGGGCGGCGATGATGGCAATCAGGAAGATCAGCGCCCCCAGCAGGTCCTGCAGCAGCCGGCCGGTGTGTCCTACCTGCTGCATCATCAGGGTGCCCAGCAGCACCGTCAGGGTCCGCGCGCCGAACAGCCACCAGCCGATCTGCAGGCCGGTGGCGGCCAGGTGCAGCGGTACGTCTTCCGGCCAGGGCGCGGTCTGCATGGGGTTCATGCCCTGGTTGAACAGCATCAGGCTGTAGAGGGAGAAAATCACTACCCGCACCGCCAGCTTCCAGTAATTGCCACGGCTGCCGATCAGGCGCCAGAGCACGATATCCAGGAACAACAGGAACAGCGCGGCCAACAGCGGATGATTGGCGAACAGGGCGAACATCAAGTAGCTCCGGCAAGACGAGGGCAGCAAGATCGCACAGAAGATGCAGAAGCAGGTATAGCTGGAAAAGACAAAAAACGGCGCGCGGCGTCATGCCGATCAGGCCTGCACCTGGGGAGTGGCAAGTCAGCGGTGGCGGTTGGACTGCCAGCCCTTGGACGGGGTGGGCGGATCAACCCGAGGGGTGCCTGAAAACCGGCCTGCAGCGCAAGCAAGCTCCCTCGCCACACATGGCCTGGTGGGCCTGGGACCGGGCGGGGCATCAGCGCTGTCCGCTGTCACCTGAACAGGCATCGGCGCGCTGCGGCTGCCAGTTGCCCTCAGGGGTGGCTGAACCAGTCTAGGGCGTTGCATGCGCTGGCCGATGGCGTCTGCGGCGGGACGCAGCGCCGGCAAAGAGAGGCGGCGCCGGGTGGCGCCGCCGCGGGGGTCACTTGCCCTGGGTCAGGGTGTTGTAGCTGGTCATCAGGTTGCGATAGTCGGGGATGTGGTTGGAGAACAGCGTGCCCAGGCCTTCGATGTCGTTGCGCCAGTCGCGGTGCAACTCGCAGGCCAGGCCGAACCAGGTCATCAGCTGGGCACCGGCATTGGACATGCGGTTCCAGGCCGAGTCGCGGGTCAGTTCGTTGAAGGTGCCGGACGCGTCGGTGACCACGAACACCTCAAAGCCTTCTTCCAGGGCCGAAAGCGCCGGGAACGCGACGCACACTTCGGTGACCACGCCGGCAATGATCAATTGCTTCTTGCCGGTGGCCTTGATCGCCTTGACGAAGTCCTCGTTGTCCCAGGCATTGATCTGGCCCGGACGGGCAATGTATGGCGCGTCCGGGAACAGTGCCTTGAGTTCCGGCACCAGCGGGCCGTTGGGGCCGGTTTCGAAACTGGTGGTGAGGATGGTCGGCAGCTTGAAGTACTTGGCCAGGTCGGCCAGGGCCAGGACGTTGTTCTTGAAGCGATCGGGCTCGATGTCCCGCACCAGCGACAGCAGGCCGGCCTGATGGTCTACCAGCAGAACGGCAGCGTTGTCCTTGTCGAGACGTTTGTAGGCAGTAGTCATGGTGAAGTCCTCGCTAATGATCGATGCCGGATGACCCGGCTTGAGTGAAACCCGTTGCACGCGCTGCCGGGGTGACGGCAGGCGCCTGGGTGTAGCGCACGACCCGCACAGACTAGTTGCCCGTGCGCACCGCGCAAGCGCTGGCGGTCAGTGACCGCCGGCGTCCATCTGGCCGAAGCGTCCCGATTGGAAATCGACAAAGGCCTGATGAATCTCCTCTTCGCTGTTCATCACGAACGGGCCGTGGCCGACGATGGGTTCGTCGATCGGCTCGCCGCTGAGCAACAGCACAATCGCGTCGTTGTTGGCTTCCAGGCTGATACGCTCACCGTCCCTGGCCAGCAACGCCAGCTGGCCTTCACGCACCGGTTCCAGGCCATTGACCTGTACCGTGCCACGCAACACTACCAACGCGGTGTTACGCCCCGACTGCAGTTCCAGGTCCAGGTGCTTGCCGGCCTGCAGGCGGATGTCCCAGACGTCGATCGGGGTGAAGGTGCGGGCCGGGCCGGTATGTCCGCCGAACGAGCCGGCGATCAGACGCAGGCTGCCAGCGTTGCCCGGCAACGGCAGCTGTGGAATGTCCGCCGCGAGCAGGGTCTGGTAGCCAGGGGCCGCCAGTTTGTCCCGGGCCGGCAGGTTGACCCACAGCTGGACCATTTCCAGATTGCCGCCACGCTTGGCGAACTCCGCGGAATGAAACTCCTCGTGGAGAATCCCCGAGGCCGCGGTCATCCACTGCACGTCGCCCGGGCCGATCTTGCCGCCGCTGCCGGTGGAATCGCGGTGCTCCACTTCACCGTCGTAGACGATGGTCACGGTCTCGAAGCCGCGATGAGGGTGCTGGCCCACCCCGCGCCGGGCGCTGGTGGGGCTGAACTGCGTGGGGCCGGCGTGATCCAGGAGCAGGAACGGGCTGATGTGCTGGCCCAGGTTGTCGTAGGAAAACAGGGTACGGACCGGGAAGCCGTCGCCCACCCAATGGGCCCGTGGACTGGTGTAGATGCCGATGATGTCTTTCATGTCGTCCTCCAGAACTTTCTGATGGACACACCTTAAAACCCAGACCTTTGCCGCGCTAGACTGCAAAAATCGCCCTTAGCGTTCTATTTGGAGAACGATCTTGGAAGACCTGAACACCCTCTACTACTTCACCCAGGTGGTGGAACACCGAGGATTCGCCGCCGCCGGACGGGCCCTGGACATGCCCAAGTCCAAGCTCAGCCGGCGGATTTCCCAGCTCGAGGAGCGCCTGGGGGTGCGCCTGATCCACCGCACCAGCCGCCACTGTTCACTGACCGAAATCGGTCAGGAGTACTACCAGCGCTGCCTGGCCATGCGCATCGAGGCCGAAAGCGCAGCGGAGGTCATCGAGCGCAATCGCTCCGAACCCCAAGGGCTGGTGCGCATTGCCTGCCCCACGGCCCTGCTCAACTCCTGGGTCGGGCCGATGCTCACCCGCTTCATGCTCAAGTACCCCTTGGTGGAGCTGTTCATCGAGAGCACCAACCGCCGGGTCGACCTGATCCACGAAGGCTTCGACCTTGCCTTGCGAGTGCGCTTCCCGCCCCTGGAAAACACCGACCTGGTGATGAAGGTGCTGGGCAACAGCACCCAGTGCCTGGTGGGGCATCCGGACTTTCTCCAGCGCCTGTCGCGCCCCGCGTCGCCGGCCGACCTCAGCGGCCTGCCGAGCCTGCACTGGGGCGCCGCGCAGCGCGATTACCAGTGGCAACTGCTGGGCCCCGATGACGCCGAGGCGCAGATCCGCCATCACCCGCGGATGGTCACTGACGACCTGCTGGCCCTGCGTTGCGCGGTGCTGGCAGGGATCGGCATCGCCCACCTGCCCAAGGTGGTGGTGCGCGAAGACCTGGACGCCGGACGCCTGCACGAACTGGTGCCCGGCTGGGCACCGCGCTGCGGAATCGTCCACGCCATCTTCCCCTCGCGTCGAGGCTTGCTGCCCTCGGTGCGCAGCCTGATCGACTTTCTCGGCGAGGAATTCAGCCACAGCGACATGGCCTGACGGCTGAGTTTCGCGGCCCCACAGCACCGGGCCCTGGGCCGCACCTGCTTGCCGGAGGGGTGCAGGGCCCGTCCACAGCTGGGCCGCCAGGCGATAGCGCAGCAACCCGGGCAACCCCACCGCGCCCTCGGGGATTCGTGACCGGCGGGCAATATTCCTTTGTCCACCTGGCGGTTTTTCTCCAGGGCCCGGATGCGGATACTCGCGGCCAATCCCACTGCATCCTCGGAGTTGACCATGCCTGTACCCGCTTTTGGCCTCGGCACTTTTCGCCTGCAGGGCCAGGTGCTCATCGATTCCCTGAGCACCGCCCTGGAGCTGGGCTATCGCGCCATCGACACGGCGCAGATCTACGACAACGAAGCCGAGGTCGGCGAGACTGTCGCCGCCAGCGGCATTCCCCGTGACGAGCTGTTCATCACCAGCAAGGTCTGGATCGCCAACCTGTCCCGGGAGCGCTTGATCCCCAGCCTCAAGGACAGCCTGCGCAAGCTGCGCACCGACTACCTGGACCTGGCCCTGATCCATTGGCCGTCACCGGACAAGCAAGTGCCGGTGGCAGAGTTCATGGAAGCCCTGCTGGAGGCCAAGACCCAAGGCCTGACCCGGCAGATCGGGGTGTCGAACTTCAATAATGGGCTGCTGCAGGAAGCCATCGAAGTGGTCGGCGCCGGGCAGATCGCCACCCATCAAGTGGAGCTGCACCCCTATCTGCAAAACCGCAAGGTGGTGGAGTTCGCCCGGAGCCAGGGTATCCACATCACCTCCTACATGACCCTGGCCTACGGCGAGGTGCTCAATGATCCGCTGATCAAGGCCATCGCCCACGCCCACCAGGCCACCGCGGCGCAGGTGGTACTGGCCTGGGCCATGCAATCGAAGTATGCGGTGATTCCGTCCTCGACCCGTCGCGCCAACTTGCAGGGCAACCTGCTGGCCTGTGACCTCAACCTGAGTGCCAGCGAGTTGCAGTCCATCGCCGGCCTCGAGCGCGGCCAGCGCCTGACCAGTCCGGCGGGCATCGCCCCGCAGTGGGACTGAAGGGTCGTTGCCGGTGGCAGAACGCACAACGGCATCCCAGGGGATGCCGTTGTGCGTGCAGGGCCGGATCGATCAATTGGTACTGGCACTCCAGCCGCCCGGCTGCAGGTCCGGCCGGGGCGCTTGGAACAGCGGTGGATCGACGAAGAGCATCAGGCGCTTGATCACTTCGCGGTCGGGAAACTCGGCACGACAGGCCTGGATCTTGTGCCGCCGACTGCTGGGAATGGCTGAAAACTGCTGGCTGTCGTAGATCAGCGTGTAGTCGATCTGCGGGTTGTCCACACAGAATGCCAACAGGTCAAAACCGCTTGGCGTGGCCAAGGTGCCGTTGATGATCAGCAGGTCGAACGGGTCGCAGCCGTAATCCACCAGCGTCAGCAGTTCATCGAGTCGATGCACCGGCGCAATGCGGTAGTAGTTCAGTTGGTTCAGTGCTCGCTCGATCTGCATTCGATGAAAATGCTGATCATCGGCAATCAATATTCGCAGCGCTCTGTTGGACATATCTCTGATCCTGCTCATGGCACTCGACCCGTGAATACAGGCCTGGGTGCCTGGATCGGTAAAGCCTAAGGAAGTGTCTGGAGGTTTTCTCCAGGATTGCTCTGAAACCACTTCAAGGGTGGTCTCGAAGCCATCTTTGGGTACACATCAACAGGCCACGCCGACAGGCCTGTGAAGCTTTTTGCAGACTGCACACTACGATAATCGTCACCCGTTTTTTTTGCAGCGCGACAAGGGAGTGAATGTTCTCGTTGTCTTGTAAGGTCTTTCCCAGGCAAACCAAGGTGTATCTCATGCCCGCCTGCTGCGGTGCTCATTCAGTGGTGCTCGGGCTCCAGAAGGCCTGCTGCACCAGTGGCGAGGTGGACAGCCGCGCCACCAGGGCATCCAGTTCGTCACCGTCCACCGAGGTGGTGGCCAGGGTCGCCTCGATCTCCACCTCGTCATTGCCAAAGGCGTGCACGTCGACGTCGCTGGCGGGGTAGTTGCTGTGCTCCAGCTCTGCCTCCAGCAAGGCGAATACGGCTTTCTGTTTCGAGCGGTGGGCAATCACATAGACGATGTTGGTGACCTCGGCGGAGACCACATCCAGAGGCTGGCGGTTGATGTTGTTGACGATGGGCCGCAGCAGGGTGTTGGCCGCCAGCACGAACAGGGTGCCCAGCAGCGCCTCGAGGATCAGGTCGGCCCCCGCGCAGGCGCCCACCGCCGCCGAAGCCCAAAGCGTGGCAGCGGTGTTCAAGCCACGGACATTGCCCTCCTCACGCATGATCACCCCGGCACCGAGAAAGCCGATGCCCGAGACCACGTAGGCCACCACCCGCACCGCGCCCTCGGCCCCGCCCAGGCGGTTGGCCATGTCGACGAAGATCGCCGCCCCCACCGCCACCAGCACGTTGGTGCGCAGGCCCGCGGTGCGTTGGCGGTACTGGCGCTCGAAGCCGATCAGGCCGCCGAGGATAAAGGCCGCGCTGAGGCTGACCAGGGTATCGATCAGCGAATCCAGGTTGATGTTGTGCAGGGCTTGCATGGCGAAGATCCTTGAGCGGGGCGATATAGATGACACCCAGGGACTTTAGCAGCGGTCTGTGAAGGTCTCATGGCCTGCTGCGGGCCAAAGACCCGCTGTAGGAGCCTAATGCTGTTCACTTAACAAAAAACGGCGCTTCCACGAGATAAGGATGCGCCGTTTTTCTTGGGCTTCGCTGCCGACCCGAGCGAGAAACTCTTCGTTCAGCAGCTTAAGAGAACAGCATTACGCCGTAGGAGCCGGCTTGCCGGCGAAGGGGCCGGTGAGGATCCATTCGCCAGGAGGGTGATGTTGGCTGGCAGGGAAGCGCTCGCCTGTGGGGCAGTTTTTGCTGGCGAAAAACTTTTGTCTGCTAGGTCGCTGTTGCTGGAGAAAAACTTTGTCTGCTAGGTCTCTGTTGCTGGAGAAAAACTTTGTCTGCTAGGTCTCTGTTGCTGGAGAAAAACTTTGTCTGCTAGGTCTCTGTTGCTGGCGAAAAACTTTGTCTGCTAGGTAGAGGTTGTTGGCAGAAAAGCTTCGCCAGCAAGCTGGCTCCTACAGGGGCAGCATTACTGCCAACCAAAACGCCGTACGTAGTAACCCTTGACTGCCTGGGTCAGGGCCATGTAGGCCAGCAGGATCAACGGCAGGAACACGAAGTACAGCGACGGCAGCGCCTGCAGCTTGAAGTAGTGCGCCAGCGGGCCCATCGGCAGGAAGATCCCCACCGCCATGATGATTGCGGTCATCACCATCAGCGGCATGGCCGCGCGGCTCTGCAGGAAGGGAATCTTCGGCGTGCGGATCATGTGCACGATCAGGGTCTGGGTCAGCAATCCCACCACGAACCAGCCGGACTGGAACAGGGTCTGGTGGTCCGGGGTATTGGCGTCGAACACGTACCACATCAGGGCAAAGGTGGTGATGTCGAAGATCGAGCTGATGGGCCCGAAGAACAGCATGAAACGTCCTACATCCGCCGGCTGCCAGCGCTGGGGCTTTTTCAGCATCTCCTCGTCGACGTTATCGAAGGGAATGGCGATCTGGGAAATGTCGTACAGCAGGTTCTGCACCAGCAGGTGCATCGGCAGCATCGGCAGGAACGGAATGAAAGCACTGGCCACCAGCACCGAGAACACGTTGCCGAAGTTCGAGCTGGCGGTCATCTTGATGTACTTGAGCATGTTGGCGAAGGTCCGGCGCCCTTCCAGCACGCCCTCCTCCAGCACCATCAGGCTCTTTTCCAGGAGGATGATGTCCGCCGCTTCCTTGGCGATGTCCACCGCGCTGTCCACGGAAATGCCGATGTCGGCGGTGCGCAGCGCCGGGGCATCGTTGATGCCGTCGCCCATGAAGCCCACCACATGGCCGTTGGCCTTGAGCAGGCGCACGATGCGCTCCTTGTGGGTCGGGGTCAGCTTGGCGAAGACATTGGTGGTCTCCACGGCCTTGGCCAGCTGTGTGTCGCTCATGCGCTCGATGTCGTTGCCCATCAGCAGGCCCTGTTGCTCCAGGCCCACCTCGCGGCAGATCTTCGCCGTCACCAGTTCGTTGTCGCCGGTCAGCACCTTGACCGCCACCCCGTGTTCGGCCAGGGCCCGGAGGGCCGGTGCGGTGCTTTCCTTGGGCGGATCGAGGAACGCCACGTAACCGATCAGGGTCAGCTCGCGCTCATCCGCCAGGCTGTAGGTGTCACGCCCTTCGATCATCGGCCGCGCGGCCACCGCCACCACCCGCAGGCCTTCTTCGTTGAGGTCGGCCGTGACCTGGCGAATCCGCGCCAGCAAAGGTTCGGTCAGGGTTTCCTCGGCCTCGCCATGGCGCACGTTGCGGCACACCGCCAGCACTTCTTCCACCGCGCCCTTGCAGATCAGCAGGTGCGGCCGGTCCTGTTCCGCCACCACCACCGACATGCGCCGGCGGGTGAAATCGAACGGAATTTCATCGACCTTCTGGAACGCGGTGCCGACCTTGAGTTCGCGGTGCACCTCGACGTGTTCCAGCACCGCCACGTCCAGCAGGTTCTTCAGTCCGGTCTGGTAGTAGCTGTTGAGGTAGGCCATCTCCAGCACGTCATCGGAATCCTCGCCCCAGACGTCCACGTGCCGCGCCAGGAAGATCTTGTCCTGGGTCAGGGTGCCGGTCTTGTCGGTGCACAGCACGTCCATGGCGCCGAAGTTCTGGATCGCGTCCAGGCGCTTGACGATGACCTTCTTGCGCGACAGGAACACCGCGCCCTTGGCCAGGGTCGAGGTGACGATCATCGGCAGCATTTCCGGGGTCAGGCCGACGGCGATCGACAGCGCGAACAGCAGCGCCTCCATCCAGTCGCCCTTGGTGAAGCCGTTGATGAACAGCACCAGCGGGGCCATGACGAACATGAAGCGGATCAGCAGCCAGCTGACCTTGTTGACCCCGCTCTGGAACGAGGTCGGCGCACGATCGGTGGCGCTGACCCGTTGCGCCAGGGCGCCAAAGTAGGTGCTGTTGCCGGTGGTCAGGATCACCGCCGTGGCAGAGCCGGACACCACGTTGGTGCCCATGAACAGGATGTTGTCCAGGTCCAGGGGGTTGCTGGTGTCGGCGTCCTGCTGGCGGGGGAATTTCTCCACCGGCATCGACTCACCGGTCATCGCCGCCTGGCTGACGAACAGGTCCTTGGCGCTCAGTACCCGGCAGTCGGCGGGAATCATGTCGCCGGCCGAGAGCACGATCAGGTCGCCGGGCACCAGTTGCTTGATCGGCAACTCGATGCGCTGGGCGCCCCGGGCCTCGGCAGCCGCCCCTAGCAAGCGGCCGAGCATGGGCGCCGCCTGGGCCGGAGAGCCCGGACGCATCACCGTCGCGGTGTTGCTGACCATGGCCTTGAGGGCGTCGGCGGCCTTGTTCGACTTGGCCTCCTGCCAGAAACGCAGCAGGGTCGAGAGCACCACCATGGAGAAGATCACGGTGGCGGCCTTCATGTCCTCGGTCAGCCAGGAGATCACCGCCAGCAGGGTCAGCAGCAGATTGAAGGGGTTCTTGTAGCAGTGCCACAGGTGGGTCCACCAGGGCAGGGCCTGTTCGTGCTCGACCTCGTTGAGGCCATGCCGCTCACGCAGGGTCTGGGCTTCCTGGTCGCTCAGGCCATCGGTGTGGCTGCCGAGCTGGTCCAGCAACTGGCTGGCATCGCTGTTGGCGGCGGCCACCAGGGTTTGCGCCAGGGTCGGCGGCACGTCGCGATTGACGCTGGCGTCATTGAAGCTTTCCAGCAGGGCCAGGCGACGGAAGTGCCGGGCGAAGTGCCGGGTCCGCAGGAAACCGGCAAAGAACTCTTTGAGCAGGGTGAGCTTCATGGTGATGACTCCTACACAACCGGCCTGTGCCATGGCACATGGGGCGAGCGTGTTGAAACGAAACAGTCAGGGTAGTTGTACAGCAGGAGCGTGCAGGGCTTGCGCCCGAAGCAATCGCACCGTCAGTGAGGGACGGTGTTGTGGGCGATGGTGACGCTGGCTGATGTATCCCATGGCTGTTCCCCGGACGGACGGCGTTGGCAATCCCGCAGGCAGGTACGGCCGGACGTCGCGTGAAGGTCATGAACCCTCACGCAGGCCAGGCCCGCCGGTCCCAGGGACCGGCGCGTCGGAGCCGCCACGATGCGCCACAAGGGCCGGATCGGGCAGAAATCAGAGTCAAGAGAAGTGACGTCGGAAGGCGAGCCACCCAGGCCCGCGATCGGGATGCCGCATCTCGCTGGTCGGCGAGACAACGGCAGGAAAAGGCTGCGCGTTATCTTGCCGGGACGGCGCCGGTCATGAGAACCGGCTGACTCCTGTCACTCGAACAAGTACCCACAACGGGCCTCCACTGATTGAAAACGGGCGCAGCTTACGCCGCACTATTTGCAGAGTAAACCGGGGAAAAACCTTGGCCTGGGGAATTGAAAAGTTCTTCAGCCAAGGTTCAGGAAGGGGCTAGAACATGACACTTTCATGGCATTGGCCGCCGCTGCCGCAGGCGTCTGCGGCAGCGGCGGGTGATCAACTGGCAGTGGCCAGCAGCACGTCGCGCACTGAGCGGCTGTGGCCGCGAGTCTTGCCGTGTTCGTAGAGCGACGCGGCAATCTCCTCGGCCCGGATCGGCAGCACCGACAGCAGGGTATCGCTCAGGCCGTGGCTGGCCTGGCTGAAGCCCTGCAGGTAGATGCCCGCTTTGCAGCGATCATCAGTCAACAGGCGATAATTGCGGTCAACCTCAAAGTCGCCCAGGTAGGTTTCCAGCGGTGCCAGCAGCTCACGGTGCAGGTTGCGTTCGTAACCGGTGGCCAGGACCACAGCGTCGTAGTGGCGTACTTCGCGCTCGCCGCTGGCGCTGTTGCGCAGGATCAGCTCGATCCCCAGGTCGGTGGCGGTGGCCTTTTCCACGGTGGTCATGGTGCGGAAGGTGTGACGGGCGATGCCCGAGACTTTCTGTCGGTAGAAAATACCGTAGATGCGTTCGATCAGGTCGATATCCACCACCGAGTAATTGGTGTTCTGGTACTCGCTGACCAGACGCTCACGCTCCCCGCCGTTCTGCTGGAACACCAGGTCAGTGAAGGCTGGAGAAAACACTTCATTGACGAAAGGGCTGTCGTCGGCTGGCTTGAGAGCCGAGCCACGCATGATGATGTCAGCCTGCACCGACGGGTAGCTGTCGTTAAGGTCGATGAAGGCCTCCGCCGCACTTTGCCCACCGCCGATGATAGCGATGTTCATCGGCTTGCCGTTGGCACATGCCTGCTGGGTCATGCGCTCCAGGTACTGGGAATGATGGAACACCCGCGGATCGTTCCTCAGCCCCTTGAATGTCTCAGGCACTCGTGGCGTGCCGCCGGCGCTGACCACTACCGAACGAGCGGTGCGCACGAACTCGGTGCCCTGGGTATCCCGGGAGGTCACACGCAACGCTTCGACCTGCTGGTTGTGCAGCACCGGCTCGATGCTCAGCACTTCTTCGCCATAACGGCTGTGCTCCTGGAAATGCCCGGCCACCCAGCGCAAGTAGTCGTTGAACTCCATGCGGCACGGATAGAAGGTACCCAGGTTGATGAAATCCACCAGGCGCCCGTGGTGCTTGAGATAGTTGACGAAGGAATAGGGGCTGGTGGGATTGCGCAGGGTCACCAGGTCCTTGAGGAAGGAAATCTGCAACTCGCTCTGGGCCACCAGAGTGTTGCCGTGCCATCGATAATCCGCCTGTTTGTCGAGAAACAGCGCGTCCAGTGGACCGTGCTCCTGCCCGCGCTCTTCCAGCGCAATGGCCAGCGCCAGGTTCGAGGGGCCGAAACCGATACCGATCAAATCGTGAACGTTGGCCGATGCAATTGCCTGTGTCATTTCCAGTGTCCTCTGGATAAGCCGCCTCAACGCGGGGAAAAAGTGTCACGGTGACCCGACTGGCCAATGCAGGACAGCAAGTCGTCTGTTGAGTAGGGACGAGGACAATGAAAAAAAATTTAACTAAATAAGTCTCAGTACCAGGGCTTCAGTGCCCATCCCACTGACGCAGGCGGACCCGGCAATGCTTCATCGCATTGACGATGTGTTTCTCCACCAGGCTGCGGGAAATCCCCAGTTGCTCGGCGATCTGCGGGTGGGACAGGCCTTCGAGCTTGCGCAGCAAAAAGCTCTCGCGGCACAACCGTGGCAACTCCGCCAGGGCCCGCTGCAGCATGTCCAGGCGCTGGCGGTGATCCAGGCTGGTTTGCGGCGAGGGATTGAAATAGCGCTCTTCGCTGTCCAGCACCTCGAGGGGCTCGGACTGGCGCAGGGCATTGCGCCGATGGCCATCGATCACCAGGTTCAGCGCCGTGCGATAGAGAAATGCCCGCGGCTGCTCGATGGGGGTGTCGCTGGAACGCTCCAGAACCCGCACGTAAGCATCGTGCACCACGTCCTCGGCCACCTGGCGATTGCCCAGCTTGGCATTGAGGAAGCACATCAGCTCGCGATAGTAACTTTCCAACATGGCTCCCGATCGCCGAAGGGAGGCGATTCTGTCCTTGAGCAAGACCGACGGCTGCCGGTTGGGCCCGGTAAATCAATGATGGCAGTTTAGAAGTGGCGTAATTTATAGTAATTCTCATATAGATTTAAAGTACCGCAGTGTCGCGGTGGGTTTATTTTCAGTCTTGCGACAGCTGTTACGCCATGTGTCGACCGTTAAATTCACCCTGCGGCATCTCGTTTACCTGACAGCTCCCCGTCTATGCCGTTCCTGCGGCAGCTCCATGCCTCGTCGCCTTGCGCGCGCCGGCTGCAGCGACGGGCCGATATCTCCTGGCCGGAACCCTGCATGAAACGTCCTCGAACAACCCGACGCGCCCTGCTTGGCGCCTTATGTCTGATCCCTGTTGTGGCCATCACGGCCTGGAAATTCATCCCCGCCGGTCGCGATCAATTCGCCACGGTGCAGGTCAGCCGGGGCGATATAGAGAGCAGCGTCACGGCCCTGGGCACCTTGCAACCGCGGCGTTATGTGGATGTCGGCGCCCAGGCGTCCGGGCAGATCCGCAAGATCCATGTGGAAGCCGGCGACACCGTAAAGGAAGGCCAGTTGCTGGTGGAGATCGACCCCGCCACCCAGCAGGCGAAGCTCGACGCCAGCCGCTTCTCCATCGAGAACCTGCAGGCCCAGTTGCAGGAGCAGTACGCGCAGAACCAGTTGGCCCGGCAGAAATACCAGCGCCAGCAGAACCTTGCCGCCGGCGGCGCCACCCGCGAGGAAGACGTGCAGACCGCCCAGGCGGAACTCAAGGCCACCCAGGCGCGGATCGACATGTACAAGGCGCAGATCCGCCAGGCCCAGGCCAGCCTGCGCAGCGACCAGGCGGAGCTGGGCTACACCCGCATCTACGCGCCGATGAGCGGCACCGTAGTGGCCGTCGACGCCCGCGAAGGCCAGACCCTCAATGCCCAGCAGCAGACCCCGCTGATCCTGCGGATCGCCAAACTGTCGCCGATGACCGTGTGGGCCGAGGTCTCGGAAGCCGACATCGGTCACGTCAAGCCCGGCATGACCGCCTACTTCACCACCCTGAGCGGCGGCAACCGGCGCTGGACCAGTACCGTGCGCCAGATCCTGCCGATCCCGCCCAAGCCCCTCAATGAAACCAGCCAGGGTGGCGGCAGCCCCGCCAGCACCAGCAAGAGCGGCAGCGGCCGAGTGGTGCTCTACACCGTGCTGCTGGATGTGGACAATGCCGACAACGCCCTGATGGCGGAAATGACCACCCAGGTGTTCTTCGTCGCCAGCCAGGCGAAGAACGTTCTCACCGCGCCCATCGCCGCCCTGCAAGGCAGCAGTGCACCGGATCGGCAGACCGCCCGGGTAGTGGCCAAGAACGGCTCGATCGATGAGCGCGAAGTGCGGGTCGGCATCAGCGACCGCCTGCGCATCCAGGTAATGGACGGGTTGAACGAAGGCGATCACTTGCTGATCGGCCCCGCCAACAGCAGCGGGGGCTGAATGCAGACTCCGCTGATCGACCTCAGGAACATCCGCAAATCCTATGGCGGTGGCGACACCCCGCAAGTCGACGTCCTGCGGGGCATCGACCTGTCGATCCATGCCGGGGAATTCGTCGCCATCGTCGGCGCCTCGGGGTCCGGCAAGTCGACCCTGATGAACATCCTCGGCTGCCTCGACCGCCCCACTTCGGGCGAGTACCTGTTCGCCGGGGAGAACGTCGCCCACCTGGACAGCGACGAGTTGGCCTGGCTGCGCCGCGAGGCCTTCGGCTTCGTGTTCCAGGGCTACCACCTGATCCCTTCCGGCTCGGCCCAGGAAAACGTCGAAATGCCGGCCATCTACGCCGGCACCCCGGCCGCCGAACGCCACGCCCGCGCCGCCGCCCTGCTGGACCGCCTGGGCCTGGCCAGCCGCAGCGGCAACCGCCCGCATCAACTGTCCGGCGGTCAGCAGCAGCGGGTGTCCATTGCCCGCGCCCTGATGAACGGCGGCCATATCATCCTCGCCGACGAACCCACCGGCGCCCTGGACAGCCACAGCGGCGCCGAAGTCATGGCCCTGCTGGACGAACTGGCCAGCCAGGGCCACGTGGTGATCCTCATCACCCACGACCGAGAAGTCGCGGCCCGCGCCAAGCGCATCATCGAGATCCGCGACGGCGAGATCATCAGCGACACCGCCGACAGTGATCCCTCGGTGCAACTGAGTGCCAATGCCGGCGCCCTGCAAGCCGTGGACTTGCGCCAGCGCCTGGCCGACGGCAGCGAAGCCACCGGGGCCTGGAAAGGCGAGTTGCTGGAAGCGATCCAGGCCGCCTGGCGGGTGATGTGGATCAACCGTTTCCGCACCGCCCTGACCCTCCTGGGCATCGTCATCGGCGTGGCCTCGGTGGTGGTAATGCTGGCAGTGGGCGAAGGCAGCAAGCGCCAGGTGATGGCGCAGATGGGGGCGTTTGGTTCGAACATCATTTACCTGAGCGGCTATTCACCCAACCCGCGCACCCCAGAAGGCATTGTCACCCTCGACGACGTCGCCGCCCTGGCCAACCTGCCCCAGGTGAAACGCATCATGGCGGTCAACGGCGCCAAGGCCGGGGTGCGTTTCGGCAACGCCGACTACATGAGCTACGTGGGCGGCAACGACACCAACTTCCCGGAGATCTTCAACTGGCCCGTGGCCCAGGGCAGCTATTTCAGCGAAGCCGACGAACGCACGGCAGCAGCAGTGGCGGTGATCGGCCACAAGGTCCGGGAAAAGCTCCTCAAGGACGTGGCCGACCCCATCGGCCAGTACATCCTCATCGAAAACGTGCCATTCCAGGTGGTCGGCGTGCTCTCGGAAAAAGGCGCCAGTTCCGGCGACAGCGACAGTGACGACCGCATCGCCGTGCCCTACTCCGCCGCCAGCATCCGCCTGTTCGGCGACCACAACCCGCAGTACGTGGCGATCGCCGCCGCCGATGCCAGCCGGGTCAAGCAGACCGAACAGGAGATTGATGAGCTGATGCTGCGCATGCACGGCGGCAAGCGCGATTTCGAACTGACCAACAACGCCGCGATGATCCAGGCCGAGGCTCGCACCCAGAACACCCTGTCGCTGATGCTCGGCGCCATCGCCGCGATCTCACTGCTGGTAGGTGGCATCGGGGTCATGAACATCATGCTCATGACCGTGCGCGAGCGGACCCGGGAAATCGGTATCCGCATGGCTACCGGCGCCCGCCAGCGTGACATCCTGCGTCAGTTCCTCACCGAAGCAGTGATGCTTTCGGTGGTTGGCGGCCTGGCTGGCATCGGCGTGGCCCTGATCATCGGCGGCATCCTGATCCTCAGCGAAGTGGCGGTGGCCTTCTCCCTGGCGGCAGTGCTCGGCGCCTTCGGCTGCGCCCTGGTCACCGGCGTCATCTTCGGCTTCATGCCGGCCCGCAAAGCTGCCCGGCTCGACCCGGTCACGGCCCTTACCAGTGAATGATCGATCTATGAAAGTGCACCTGACCCTCCTGGCCGCCAGCGTCTTGCTGGCAGCCTGCAGCAGCCCTGCGCCACGCCCGAAAAGTGGCCTGCAAGCACCGGCGGCCTGGCACTCTCCCGCCAGCCAAGGCACCCGGCAGCAGGACCTGCGCTGGTGGACCCGTTTCGGCAGCCCGGAGCTGGACCAACTGATTGCCGAAGCCCGGGCCGGCAGCCACGATCTGGCCGCCGCCATGGCCCGGGTCCGCCAGGCCCAGGCCAGCGCCATCGTGGCCGGGGCGCCGCTGCTGCCCAACGTCAATGGCACCTTCAACGCCAGCCGCAGAAAACAGTTGCGCGGCAACAACTCCAGCCAGCTCGATTCCAGCAGCAACAGCAAGGTCACAAACTCGTTCGACGCAGGCCTGAGCGCCACCTATGAAGTCGACTTCTGGGGCGGCCGCCACGCTGCCTACGACAGCGCCCTGCTAGGCGTCCAGGCCAGCGAGTTCGACCAGGCCACCGTTGAGCTGACCCTGCTCAGCGGCGTGGCCAACAGCTATGCCCAGGTCCTGTCCCTGCGTGAACAGTTGCGTATCGCCGAACTCAACCTGGCCAATGCACAGAACGTGCTGCAACTGGTGCAGACCCGCTACGACTCCGGCTCGGCCACCGCCCTGGAACTGGCCCAGCAGAAAAGCCTGGTGGCCGCTCAGCAGCGCCAGGTGCCGCTGGTGCAACAGCAGGCCGAAGAGGCACAGATCACCCTGGCCACCCTGCTCGGCCGGCCAGTGCAAAGCCTGACCCTGAGCAACCAGCCCTTTGCCCAATTGAACTGGCCGACCATCGATGCCGGGGTACCCAGCGAGCTGCTGGCCCGGCGCCCCGATATCGCTGGCGCCGAGGCCCGGCTGGCCGCAGCACAAGCTGACGTCAAAGTGGCGCGAGCGGCGATGCTGCCGACCCTGACCCTGACCGCCAACCTGGGCTCGGGCGCCGACAAGCTGGGCGACGTCTTGCGCAACCCCTTCTACAACCTCGCCTCCGGCCTGGTGGCGCCGATCTTCAACAACGGACGTCTAGGGGCTGAACGGGACAGGGCCACGGCGCGCCAGCAAGAGCTGCTGGAGACTTATCGCGGGACGATCATCAATGGTTTTGCCGATGTCGAGAAAGCCCTCAACAGCATTCGCGGCCTGGACCAGCAGCGCCAGTGGCAGGGCGAAGAGCTGAACCAGGCGCAGCGTGCCTTCGAAATCGCCCAGAGCCGCTATCAGGCCGGCGCCGAAGACCTGCTGACCGTCCTGGAAACCCAGCGCACCCTGTACACCGCCCAGGACCAGAACGTGCAACTGCGGCTGTCGCGCCTGCAGTCGAGCATTGCCCTGTACAAGGCCCTGGGGGGCGGCTGGAGCCACTGACACGGCGGGAGTGGCCGGCCCGGTCACTCCCGCACCCGGCGCAGCGGTCGAGCATGAAATCGCTTAGAATCCCCTCCTGCCCCACCGCCAACAGAACCCCATGCCCCTCGAAAATGCGCCGCACGACCCACTGACAGAGCTCCTGGCCCTGCTGCGCAAGGTCTACCCCGACGGGCTCGACAAACGTGACTACAAGTGCCTTCTGGTGCTGCTGTACCCGCACTTGTGCGACCGCAATCTGGCGCAGCTGATAGCGCAGCTCACCCACAGGGACGCGGACCTCATTCTCAACGACCTCTACGCTGCCGTGACCGGCCAGCCGCCGCCCGCCGCAGAGCTGGAAGCGTTGCAGGCACTACTGGAGCGGCACGGCGCCCGGACCATCCTGACGGACGACTGACTGCGCAAGGAGCAAACAATGAACATCGAGGACTTCAAGCAACTGCTGGAGGCGCGCAAGCGCAGCCATCCGATCTGGTTCGAACTGCCGTCGGACCGCCTTGCCAGCCAGGCCCAGGTCATGGAGGCGCAGCAGGCCTTGGGGCTGCAACTGCCAGCCGATTACACCTGGTTCCTCAAGGAGTGCGGCGGCGGCTACTTTGCCCTGGCCATGCTCTACTCACTGGACAGCAGCAGTGATTTCCACCTGGTGGAGATCAACCGGGCCCACCCGGCCATCACCGGCCGTCACCTGCTGTTTTCAGAGAACGGTTGTGGTGACTTCTACGGGTTCAGGATCGAGAACCGGCACTGCCTGGCACCGGTCGAGTTTTTCGACCACAGCTGCGGGCAATGGCAAACCAGCCGATACAACGGGCTCTTGAGCTTTCTCGCCGAAGTGGCCCTGAGTAACTGAATCCCCCGCCTTACAGCTTCAAGTGCTGGGCATACCAGGGCCGCCGCGGTGCCCGCTTGAGCAGGTCCGGCACCTCTTCGTCGCGGCTCAGGGCGATGCGCAAGGCCAGCTTCATGACCTCCTGATCCATCTCCAGGGACATTTCTCCCGGGGCATTGCCCAGGGGGCCGCAGCCATGGGTCGAAGCCCCCAACCACGGGTCGTCGATCTCGACCCAGCGCCCGGGGGCGAACCAGGGCACGCCATTGACCTCGCGGTGCAACACTTCACCTGGGTGGTAGCGCTCATGGGCACGGAACCAGTCGTCGATACGGTCGTCGATCCAGCCATGGAATTTCCAGAACATCGGATGCACATGGGACGAGAAGGGATCGCCGAGAAAGTCATTCTGCGGCTGGTACCAGCGCCCGGCGAAGTCCGAGGACAGGCGCGCCTCCATCACCGGCATGCCGTTGGAGGGATCGCGGGCGACATCGGCCCAGCGCATGTGCAGCCAGTCGTGCAGGCCCAGCTCGACCTCCGACCCGAACTGGCCCAGGGTCAGGCGGCTGAGGTACTCGGGGTCCTGGTACTGCGATTCCCAGACCTGGAAGTTGCCATAGAACGCCGCATCGCTTTTCAGCCCGTGCAGCCATTGGGTGAACTCTTCATCGTCGTCGGCCACCCAGGCCGGCGGCACCGAACAGCCGTCATGGTTTTCGTAATAGCGGATAAAGGCCTGCCGGTCTTGCTCAAGACGGGCGCAGGGCAACGGCAGTTGGTGCCAGGACACCAGGTCCGGCTGCAGTGAGCGGGCATGCAGCAGCATGTGCCGGTGCATGAACAGAAAGTCGATGCCCGAGGCATTGCGATGCTTGCGTCGCCCACGGGCATCACGCTCGTGCTTGACCGGGCCCGGCTGCCAGCCGAGCCCCCGCAGGCTGTTGCGCTTGTCCTTGGGCAGGGAATGCCAACGGTCCCGCGAGGCATGCCAGAGCTGGTGGAACAGGCGGTGCTGGGGCGATACCAGCCACGCCAGCAAGGCAGGGCTCAGCCCGCTCTGGTCCCGGGCGGCTGGAAAGGTCCGCTTGCGCGCCACGAAACGTGCCGCGGATACCGGCGCCAGCGGCGACGCCTGCAATGAATACAGGCTGCCACTGAGGGTGCCGCTGCCGGCATTGCCCCAACTGGCCCAGACCTCATCAAGCACCACCTGGCATTCATGACTGGGGGCGCCGGCGATCCGGCCACCGGCAAACAGGCGCCAACGCAGCTTGGCGGCGTCCACCGACGCCAGGTCGCCCTGCACCAGGAACTCCACCGGGCCGTCGCCGCGCAGACTCTGCGCACGCCCCAGCACGCCACGCAAGCCGCGCCCCGTGGGGCCGGCATCCAGCAGCAGTTCACACCCTTTACGAGGCAAGGACTGCGGTCCGTTGGCGTCCAGGAACTCGATATCCCAGATGCCTCGCAGGTGATCGGCAAGGCGTACACCAGGGTCCAGGGCCACCTCCAGCTTGGCTTCCCCGGGGGTGATCTCCTGCTCTTCCTTGCGCCGAACATCCTGACGCAGCAACTCCTTCTGGGTGTAGAACGCCACAGGGATAGCCGCTCCCGTCACCGCCAGACCGGTCAAAAATCCTCTTCTCGAAAACCTCATCGCTCTACCTTTATCCAGTGGCGCGTCACGCATCTAGCTAGAACGTTGGATTTGCAGGGAAATTTACCGGCCAGCGATTCCCGGAACGCTAAATTTGCTCTCGGCCAGCTCGTTTATCGCGGATAGATGTGCACAAAAGGTCGGACCCGGCAGCACTGAACCCCAGGGCCCGACCCCGTCATCAGCCCGCCTGCGACTGGGATAGCAATGATCAAAATATCTGGTAAGAAAACCCTCTATCTGAGCCTGCTGATACTTATCGTCGCCGCCCTCGGTGTCGGTGCCGGCGCAGCCTGGCACTACTACTGGAAGGACCGGGTGTCCTATCCCAACGAGATCGTCAAGCACGCCAACGACCTGCAAGAGCGCATCATTTCCTTCGACAGCCACATTACCGTGCCCCTGGATTTCGGCACCGAAGGCAGCGAAGCGGACAAGGACACCTCGCGCCAGTTCGACCTGGTCAAGGCCGGGCGCGGGCGCATGTCCGGCGCCGCCCTGAGCATTCTGGCCTGGCCGGAAATGTGGAACGGCGCCAACGCGCCGCACCGCCCCACCGCCGGCTTCGTCGAGGAATCGCGCCATCAACGCGAGACCCGTTACCGGATCATCCAGGGCATGGTGCGTGACTTCCCCAACCAGGTCGCGATTGCCTACACCCCCGCCGACCTGCGCCGCATTGCCTCCGAAGGCAAGGTGGCGGTGGTCATCAGCCTGCTCAATGCCTACGCCATGGGCGACGACCTGGACCAGCTGGACCAGTGGGCCGCACGGGGCATGCGCCTGTTCGGCTTCAGCTATGTCGGCAACAACGACTGGGCCGACTCGTCGCGCCCGCTGCCCTTCTTCAACGACACCCGTGACGCCCTCGGCGGTCTTTCGCCCATCGGCAAGCAGGCGGTGCAGCGGCTCAACGACCTGGGGGTGGTGATCGACGTCTCGCAGATGTCGAGCAAGGCCCTGGACGATGTTGCGAGCCTGACCCGGGCGCCAGTGGTGGCTTCCCACTCCGCCCCCAGGGCGCTGGTGGATATCCCGCGCAATCTCAGCGACCAGGAAATGCAACAGATCAAGGCCACCGGCGGGGTGATCCAGGTCGTAGGCTTCTCCACCTACCTGCGCCCCCTCAGCCAGCCGACCCTGGACAAGCTCAATGCCTTGCGCAAGCGCTTCGACCTCGGGCCGCTGCAAGGCCTGGAGAACGCACTGATGCCCGGCGACGCGGTGATCACCATCTGGCCGGAACAGCGCTTTGGCGAATACGCCAGCTCCCTGTACGGCATCCTCGATGAAGAGCCCAAGGCCAGCCTCAAGGACTTTGTCGACGCCATCGACTACACGGTGAAGAAGGTCGGCATCGACCACGTCGGCATCAGCTCGGACTTCAACGAGGGCGGTGGCGTCAACGGCTGGATGAGCGTGGCGGACAACCGCAACGTCACCGCCGAGCTGATCCAGCGTGGCTACAGCGACATCGAGATCGCCAAGCTCTGGGGCGAGAACTATTTACGCGTCTGGGAACAGGTGCAAAAACTGGCCAAGCCTGCCAAACCCGCCCCTCAACCTGCCGTAGCGGGCTAACCCATGACCATGAGCCTTCCTGTGACCAATCGCCGGACCTTCCTCAAACAAGCAGGCCTGTTGGCCGCCGCTCTGCCCCTGAGCAATCTGGCCATCAGCCAGGCCCAGGCCGGCAGCACCACGACCACCAGCACCTCGCAATGGACGCAGTTGCGCCAATTGTTCGACCTGGACCCGGACTACGTGCACCTGGCCAACTTCCTGATCACCTCGCACCCGAGGCCGGTGCGCGAGGCCATCGAGAAGTACCGGGCGGTGCTCGATCGCAACCCGGCCATGGCCATGGACTATGACACCCAGTACACCTGGCAGCGCGAGGCCCAGGTGCGCGAAAGCGTCGGTCGCTACCTGCAGATCAAACCCGCCCAGGTGGCGTTGACCGGCAGCACCACCGAAGGCCTGGCCCTGATGTATGGCGGTATTCACGTGCGCCCCGGGCAGGAGATCCTGACCACGGTTCACGAGCACTATTCGACCCGCAACGCGCTGAAGTACCGCACCCAGCGCGACGGCACCCAGGTGCGCACCATCGAACTGTTCAAGTCGCCCCACCGGGTGTCCACCGACGAAGTGCTGGGCAACATCGACCGCAGCATCCGCGCCAACACCCGGGTACTGGGCATGACCTGGGTGCAGTCGGGCAGCGGCGTGAAGCTGCCGATCGGCGAGATCGGCAAGCTGGTGGACCAGCACAACCGCAATCGCGATGAAAAGGAGCGGATTCTCTACTGTGTCGATGGCGTGCACGGGCTGGGGGTGGAAGACATCACCTTCGCCGATCTGAACTGCGACTTCTTCGTCGCCGGCACCCACAAATGGATGTTCGGCCCCAGGGGTACCGGGATCTTCTGCTCGCGCTCGGAACAACTCGAACACCTGACGCCGATGGTGGCGACCTTCTCCGAAAACCAGAACTTCGCCACCACCATGACCCCCGGCGGCTACCACAGCTTCGAGCACCGCTGGGCCGTGGACCAGGCCTTCGACCTGCACATGCAGCTGGGCAAGGCCAACGTCCAGTCGCGCATCCACGAACTCAACAGCTACCTCAAGCAGCGCCTGCAGGAACACCCGGGCATCGAACTGGTCACGCCCCTGAGCCCGGAGCATTCCGCCGGCTTCACCTTCTTCCGCGGCCAGAACCTGGACACCGACGCCACCGCCGCCTGGCTGATCGAGAACCGCATCCTGGTGGACGCGGTGGACCGCGATGCCGGGCCGGTGGTGCGCATGGCCCCCGGCCTGCTCAACAGCGAGGCGGATATCGACCGGACCATGGACCTGCTGGGCAAGCGCCTGCGCAGCAGCAAGACCGCCTGAACCGTTGCCACGCCCCCAGATCTCACATTGCACAAGGCTATTGACTGATGAAACCCGTCGCCTATTCCTCCCTGGCCGCCCTGGCCGGTTGCCTGATCAGCCTCAACGCCCACGCGGTAGAACCGCCCAAGCCCGGCAGCGTGTTCAAGGACTGCAAGAATTGCCCGGAAATGGTAGTCCTGCCTGCCGGCAGTTTTGTCATGGGCACCCCGGAAGACGAAGTAGGCCGCGAGCCTGATGAAGGCCCGCAGCACACAGTGACCTTCCAGAAAGCCTTCGCCATGAGCCGCTTCCATGTCACCGCCGCCGAGCTGGATGCCTACATCCGCGAAACCGGCACCGTGATCAAGGACGGCGACGACCGCCCCGGCCGCCTGTGCCAGGCCAGCAAGCCTCGCTATGAACAGGGGCCGCGCCAGCCGGCGGTCTGCGTCGACTACGCCGATGTGCAGGCCTATACCCAGTGGCTGTCGAAGAAGACCGGCAAGCACTACCGCATGGTCAGCGAGGCGGAACGCGAATATGCCGCACGCGCCGGCAGCACCGGCTCCTTCCCCTTCCCTTTCGATGAAGAAGGCCAGTACCAGATCACTAAGCACGCCAATACCTACGGCCCCAAGGATGGCTTCAGCTTCACCGCCCCGGTGGGCAGCTATCCAGCCAACGCCTTCGGCATGTATGACATGCACGGCAACGTCTATGAGTGGGTCGCCGACTGCTGGCACCCGGACTACGTAGGCGCTCCGGCCGATGGCAGTGCCTGGATGGAAGAGTCGGAAGGGGTATGCCTGGACGCCCAGATCCGTGGCAACGACTGGGGCGAGGCCCCGGTATTCTCGCGTTCGGGCAACCGCAACAGCCGCAAGCGCGAAGTACGCGGAGACTGGTTGAGCTTTCGGGTCGTGCGCGAGCTGGAACAGCCTGGCGCCAGCCACAAGTAAACACCCCGATGAACAGCGGCCCGGCGCCACAAACGCACCGGGCCACTGGCAGTATCAGGCGACGTCCCGGGCTTTTCCGGCCTGAGCCTGGCGAAGGTTCTCCAGCATCAGCCACAGGCCCTGGCGCAAGGCCGGGAACAGGCTGTTGTTGAAGTTGTTCCAACGCAGTTCGAGGATGGTGTCCTCGGGGCCGATTTCGGTGTTGAGCACATCATGCAGCACCTCGCCGGAGTCGATACCGTTGTCCACGTAGTGGAACGAGGCACCGGTCAGGTATAGCGGAGCGGTCGGCACGGTTTCCTTCGTCGCCCAATCCACTACTTTCTGCCCACGAGCACCGTACAGGGCATTCCAGGTGGCATAGGCTCCGCGACGCTCATAGGGCGATTCGATGCGGGTGATGCCCGGATGGATGTTCATGATCCGCCGGGCGAAAGGCGCTCCCGGGCGCACCAGTTCATCGAGGATCACCAGCAGGCCGTCGAGCACCACGATATCGGCTTTGAGCTCCACTAGAGTGTCGTGCAGGCGGCGTTCGAAATCCTGCTTGCCGGCGACGTGCTCGGCACTGCCGCGGGGATGGCGGCGATAGGTGGACGGCACGCTCAGCAGCAAGTCGTTGACCCGCTTGCCCTGCACTTCCAGGTCCGCCGGGTACAGCCACTGGCGGCCCGGCTGGTAGGCAAAGCCGTAGTCGCTTACCAACTGCTGGTCCCGTGGCGACTGCTCGTCATCGTCGTAGACCACGCCCACCAGTTCGTAGGCCTCGCCCAAGGGCGTCTGATTCAGCGTCTGAACCAGAAACTCCAGCACCGATTTCATATAGCGCTCGTGGTCCTTGTAGGCCACCGGCTGCCCGGCCTTGTCGGCGGCGGCATTTCGCAGGGACCAGACATACACCAGATTCTTCTTTGTCATTTGCTCGCTCTCGCTCATTGGTTCAGGCACTGCGTCGATACACGTGCGCCCACAAAACAAGAACGAAGCAGGGGGCAGCCGATTTATCACCATGGCGCATTGATCATCGAGACATGGCAGGCGGCGCTAAATACTCGCTTCAGCGTTTCGTTTGTCATGGGTAAGGGTCTGTGTGCCACGACCCCCTATTCACTTTCCGGGAAGTATCTATGACCGACCCCAAGCGCGGTGCATTTCGCGAACTGCTCGCATTACTCAAGCCCTTTCGCACCATCGTGATTGTCTCGGTAACCCTGGGCATGGCCGGCGGCCTGGCCATTACCCTGTTGCTGGCCACTATCAACAACGCGCTGCACTCACAGACTGGCATGACCCAGGGAGTAGTCCTGACATTCGCCGCCCTGTGCCTGCTGGCTCTGACCAGCGCGATCGTTTCGGATATCGGTACCAACTACGTGGGTCAAAGGATCATTGCCGCTCTGCGCAAGGACCTCGGCGCCAAGGTGCTCTCGGCCCCCATCACACAGATCGAACGCTATCGCTCCCACCGCCTGATCCCGGTGCTGACCCACGACGTCGACACCATCAGCGACTTCTCCTTCGCCTTCACTCCTCTAGCCATCGCCACCACCGTAACCCTGGGCTGCCTGGGTTACCTGGCGTACCTGTCGGTACCGATGTTCCTGATGATGGTGGTGGCAATCATCATCGGCACCAGCGTGCAGCTGGTGGCCGGCGGCAAGGGTATCAGGGGCTTCGACGAGGCCCGTGACCATGAAGACGAACTGCAGCGCTACTACAACGCCATCGCCTCCGGCGCGAAGGAACTGCGAATCCATCGGCCCCGGCGTTTCCGGATGAATACCCAGCGCATTCAGGAAACCGCGGACCGCATCAGTGACATCCAGGTGCGCTCGGTGAACACCTACATCCTGGCCAAGAGCTTCGGTTCAATGCTGTTCTTCGTGGTCATCGGCCTGGCCCTGGCCATGCAGGCCTACTACCCGAACCCGGACCCCGCAGTGATCACTGGCTTCGTGCTAGTGCTGCTGTACATGAAAGGCCCCCTGGAACACGTGGTTGGCTACCTGCCGATCATCGGCAAGGCAAAGATCGCCTTCGCCCGCATCAGCGAACTGTCTGAACGCTTCTCCTCTCCCGAGCCGCATCTGTTGATGGACGACAGCGAAGCGCCGCAGATGACAGTGCACAGCCTGGAGTTAAAAGGTGTGAGCTATAGCCCTCCGGCGGTTGAGGGCAGCGAACCGTTTCACCTGGGCCCGATCAACCTGAGTATCAAGCAAGGCGATATCGTCTTCATCGTTGGCGAGAACGGCTGCGGCAAGACCACCCTGATCAAGCTGCTGCTGGGCCTGTATCAACCCCAATCGGGGGAAATCCGTCTCAATGGCGAAACCGTGACCGACCGGGTTCGCGACGATTATCGACAACTGTTCACCACAGTGTTCGCCGACTACTACCTGTTCGATGACCTGGTCCAGGGCAGTGCCGGCAAGTCACTCGATGTCGCTGCCCAGTACCTCGACCGCCTGGAGATCGCCCATAAGGTCAGCGTCAAGGATGGCGCCTTCACCACCACTGACCTGTCCACTGGTCAGCGCAAGCGCCTGGCGCTGGTCAATGCCTGGCTTGAAGAGCGCCCGGTGTTGGTATTTGACGAGTGGGCGGCGGATCAAGACCCGGCCTTCCGGCGAATTTTCTATACCGAACTGCTGCCGGACCTCAAACGCTTGGGCAAGACCATCATCGTCATCAGCCACGACGATCGTTATTTCGACATCGCCGACCAACTGGTACGCCTGCGCGCTGGCAAGGTCGTGCAGGAGATGGAACCGGCGTAAATATTTCCGGTTTATGGCAACTGGTGCGTCATACAGATAGAACTGAGAATTAATACCATTAACAGTCACTACATTTGCCGGATCTATAAGAGCACATGAGCATGCCCGCACAACACCGACTGACCCCTCTGACGAAAGCACTGCTTCGCCAGGCGTTCTCGCCAAAAATGGCTTCCCGCACCCTGGGCCTGGCCCTGACCCTGCCCTTGATGGCTCAGGTCCAGGCCCAGGAGATCCATTTCAACATCGTCTCGCAGTCCATGTCTGCGGCCCTGCAGGAGTTCGGGCGCCAGGCCAATATGCAGGTGCTCTACAACCCTGACGATGTGCAAGGCAAGCGCAGCAACGCTCTCAGCGGCAGCTATTCGCCGGAGCGGGCCATCGCGGCCATGCTCAATGGCACGGGGGTGGCCTACACCCTCAAGGACAACTCGGTCACTATCCGCAACCATGGTGGCAACGGCTCGCTGGAACTGGGGACCAGCACCATCAGCGGCCAGGGCCTGGGCACCACCACCGAGGACACAGGTTCCTACACCACCGGGGCCATGCAGACCGCCAGCAAGCTGTCGCTGACGGCCCGGGAAACCCCGCAGTCGGTCACGGTCATCACCCGCCAGCGCATGGATGACCAGAACATGAGGTCCCTGGAGGATGTGCTCAAGGCCACCCCCGGCATTTCCATCACCAAGGACGGTCCGCAGCGGCCGACCTTCTACTCCCGTGGTTTTGCCGTCGAAAACCTGATGACCGACGGCTTGCCCAACGATTTGACCCACTACCTGAGCCGGGACATGAACTCCTCGGCTGACATGGCGATCTTCGACCATGTGGAAGTGGTGCGTGGCGCCACCGGGATGATGCAGGGCGCAGGTAACCCGTCGGCAGCGATCAACATGGTGCGCAAGCGCCCCACCGCCACACCGCGGGTCACCGTCACCGGCAGCGCCGGCAGCTGGGACGACTACCGCACCGAGATCGACGCCTCCAACGCCCTCAACGACAGCGGCACCCTGCGCGGCCGGGTGGTCGCCGCCTATCAGAGCAAGGGCAGCTTCCAGGACTTCGTCAGCAGTGAACGCAACGTGTTCTACGGCATCACCGAGGCCGACCTGAACGAAGACACCACCTTCACTTTTGGCGTCTCCAACCAGAGCGGCAGAAACAACACTTCCTGGGGTGGCCTGCCGGTTGCAGCCGACGGCAGCGACCTGCACCTCAAGCGCTCGACCTACCTGGGCAGCAAGTGGGAGTACTGGGATCAGAACAACACCACGGCGTTCAGCCGCCTGGAGTATCGCTTCGCCAACAGCTGGAAAATGCTCCTGTCCGCCAGCAAGAGCTGGTCGGACCTGAACATGCTCGGCTCCATTCCGGAACGCATGGGCGCCAACTACGATGAGTTCGGCCAGAACATCGGCCGCTACGACTACGAAGACCAGCAAAACAGCTACGACGGTTACGTCACCGGCCCCTTCTCGCTGTTCGGGCGCACCCATGAACTGGTGGTGGGCGCCAGCCGGCGCGACTTGACGTTCAAGGGCAAGGGCCTGCCCATCGACCTCGAGACCCATACCAACATCTACAAGCCCAGCGGCATTCCCAAACCGGACATGAGTGCCAACCCCTGGACACAGCGCCGTACCAGCCAGCTGGAAGGCACCTACGTCACCACCCGTCTGAGCATCACCGATGACCTGAAGCTGATCCTTGGCGGACGCCTGGACTGGTACGACTACGACGTGACCACCACCTGGAACGGCAAAGCCTCCGCCTCCAGCCTGCCCAACAAAGTGACACGACACCTGACCCGCTATGCCGGCGCCATCTATGACCTGGACCAGAACCACTCGGTCTATGTCAGCTACACCGATATCTTCAAGCCACAGACCGAACTCGACACCTCCAACGGCGCGCTCAAGCCCATCGAAGGCAAGAACTACGAACTGGGCATCAAGGGCGAGTACTTCGACGGCAAACTCAATGCCAGTGCGGCGATCTTCCGCATCGACCAGGAAAACCGCGCCAAGGTACTCAACCCCAACCAGTGCAACCCGGTGGGAAGCACCTGCTACGAAGCCGCGGGCCAGGTGCGCAGCGAAGGTATCGAACTGGAAATCAACGGCACCCTGGCCCCGGGCTGGGAACTGGGGGCGGGTTACACCTATGCCTCGGTCAAGTACACCAAGGACTCCAACGAAGCCAACGTCGGCCGCCTGTTCGACACCGATATCCCGCGCAGTGTGTTCAAGGCCTTCACCACCTACCAACTGCCTGGCGACCTGAACCGCTGGACCATTGGTGGCGGGATCTATGGCCAGAACACCATCTACAACAAAGGCACTAACGACTACCTGAGCACCTTCGACTACCGCATCGAACAGAAGTCCTACGCCCTGGTGGACCTGATGACCAGCTACAAGGCCTCGGAGAATGTGAACATCCGCCTCAACGTGAACAACCTCTTCGACAAGCGCTACTACCAGAGCATCGGCACCAACACCGACTACGGCACCAGCCTCTATGGCGACCCGCGCAATGCCATGGTCACGGTCAGTTGGTCTCTGTGAAACACCCCCTCCTGTAGGAGCCGGCTTGCCGGCGAAGGCGCCCTTGAGACTCGTGCGCATTCGCTGGCAAGCCAAATCCTGCAACGCGATGAATTCCCCTCCCCTCCCACATGCCCTTCCGTAGGAGCCGGCTTGCCGACGAAGGCGCCCGCAAGTCATGCAGCGCCCCGGGTGACGTCTTCGCTGGCAAGCCAGCTCCTACAGCAGTCAGATACACGGTGCAGATCCCCGTAGGAGCCGGCTTGCCGGCGAAGAGGCCCGCAAGTCATGCAGCGCCCCGGGTGACGTCTTCGCTGGCAAGCCAGCTCCTACAGCAGTCAGATAGACCGTGCAGATCCCCGTAGGAGCCGGCTTGCCGGCGAAGGCACCCGCAAGTCATGCAGCGCCTGGGCCGACGCCTTCGCTGGCAAGCCAGCTCCTACAGCAGGCAGATAGACCGTGCAGATCCCCGTAGGAGCCGGCTTGCCGGCGAAAGGGCCCGCAAGTCATGCAGCGCCCAGGGTGACGCCTTCGCTGGCAAGCCAGCTCCTACAGCAGTCGGATACACGGTGCAGATCCCCGTAGGAGCCGGCTTGCCGGCGAAGAGGCCCGCAAGTCATGCAGCGCCCCGGGTGACGCCTTCGCTGGCAAGCCAGCTCCTACAGAGCGAGGGCGAGCCGTTGATTTGCTTATGACGAAAACGACAAAGGCCTGGACCGTTGCCGGTCCAGGCCTTTGTCGGTGTCTCAGTTCAAGCAGGTCAGCAACTGCTCTGTGAAGCTCTCCAGCAAGGCTCGGCTGTCCACCATGGCTTCATGGCGGGCTTCGATAGGGTATGAAGCGGCTATCTCGCCACCCTGCACCTCGCGACCCATGGCCTGCTCCATGACCTGGATCCGCTCCCGGGCATAATCGCTGGACCACCACAGCCGCGGCGCAACCTGCAACGGACGGTAGGCATAGGCCGCAGACAAGGCACTCAAGTCATTGAACACGGCGCTGACCAGCGAGGCGTCAAACTCGGCCTTGAACAGCCCCACCACCCGATCCAGCTCGCCGGGAGCCAGGGGGATATTGCCAGCCACCCAGCCATGGATGCTCTGCCAGTCGAGCTCGGCTTCGCGCCTCAAGCGGCTCTCGATCATCTGCGCACTGCCCGGGAACTGCTGGCAGAGCTTGTCGATGATCGCCCGCCACTCGGACTCGGCCGTCACAGTGACGGGCATCTCCTGCGTCTGGACCTGATCGTCCCCGGCGCCCTGAGGCGGTGTCGGGTCGAGCAGGCCGAGGAAACGCACCATCTCTCCCGCCGCCTCCAGTTCGCTGGCCACGTCCATGGCAATGGACCCGCCCAGGGACCAGCCTGCCAGGTAGTAAGGACCTGTCGGCTGCACCTGGCGGATGCTGGCGACATAGCGCTGAATCATGGCCAGCCATGAAACCTCGCTCCAGTCGGCTTGCAGGTAGGCCTGATGCAGCACGCCATACACCGTGCAATGGTCGCGCAACTGCGCCGCCAACGGCAGGTAGCCATATACGCTGCCCCCCGCCGGGTGGAAGCAGAACAGCGGTTGACCGGCGCCGCCCAGGGCGACGACGTTCTGCGCGCTGTCAGCCTGGCCAACGGCGATCGCACCAGCCAGTTGCCCCACAGTCGGCGCCGCGAACAGGGCATTGATGCTCAGTTGCACAGCCAGTGCCTGGTTGATGGCGCCGATCAGGCGCAAGGCATCCAGGGAGTGGCCGCCCAGTTCGAAGAAGTTGTCGTCCAGGCCCACCTGTTCGATGTCCAGCACCTGGCTCCAGAGGGCGGCGACCTGCTGTTCCAGTTCGCTCTGCGGAGCGTTGTAGGCTTGCTGCAACTGACTCGCGTCGGCTTTAGGCAGGGCCTTGCGGTCCAGCTTGCCGTTGGGGCTCAACGGCAGCGCTTCGAGGAACAGCAGGTGCGCCGGCAGCATGTAGTCCGGCAGCACCTCCTTGAGAGCCCCCTTCAATTGCTCGCGCAATTGCGCCTGGGCCTCGGGCGTATCGGCCGCCACCTGCGCGGCTGGCACGACGTAAGCCACCAGTTGCGGCCCGCTCGCACCGTCCTGGGCCAGCACAATTGCCTCGCGTACTTGAGCCAGCTCCAGCAGCCGCGCTTCGATCTCGCCCATTTCGATGCGGAAACCGCGGATCTTCACCTGGTGGTCGATGCGCCCGGCGTACTCGATCACGCCTTCGGCGTCATAACGGGCCAGGTCGCCGGTGCGGTACAGACGACCGCCATCGGTGTTGAACGGATCGGGAATGAAACGCTCGGCGGTCAGGCCTGGGCGGTCGTGGTAACCCCGGGCCAGCAGGTCGCCGCCAATCATCAGCTCGCCGATCACACCGTTGAGCGGCAGGTTGCCGCTGTTGTCCAGCAAGTAGATGGAGCGGCCCGGCAGGGCCTTGCCCAGTGGAATCACCGCCGGCATCGGCTGAGCACCATTCAGGTAGGCGCCGCAATCATGGGTCGTGGCACTCACGGTGGCTTCGGTAGGCCCGTAGGTGTTGAGCAGGCAGACCTGATCCAGGCCGGCCTGTTTCCAAGCCGCCACGCCTTCCGCCGGCATAGCCTCGCCCCCCAGGTTGAGCTGACGCAGGCGGCCAAAGTCCCGTGGCCCCTTGGCGGCGAAGTCCTTGCCCAGCATGAACCAGTAGGCGGTGCTCAAGTCGACGATGCTGATGCCCTGCTCGATCAGCTCGCGGTAGAAGGTTTCGCTGTCCCACAGCGCCTTGCCGCGGATCACCACCGACGCACCACAGATCAGCGCCGGGTACAGCTGTTCGACAAAGGCGTCGAAGTTGAAGGTAGAGAACTGCAAGCCACGGTCGGCAGCCGTCATGTTGAAATGGCTGGCGGTGGCCCGTGCGTGCTGGCTCAGGGCATTGTGGGTGATGCCTACGCCCTTGGGCCGGCCGGTGGAACCGGAGGTGTACATCACGTAGGCCAGGTTTTCTGCACTGCTACGTTCAGGCGGGTTGCCCTGCGCCATACCGGCCAGCCAGACGGGAGCCTGGTCCAGGCACAGGTACGGCACCGCGAGGCCATCCTGCAAACGCTCCAGCAGCGGCGACTGGGTCAGCAGCAACTGGATGCCGCTGTCCTGCATCATGTAGTGCAGGCGCTCCTGAGGGTATTCAGGGTCCAGCGGCACGTAGGCGCCGCCAGCCTTGAGCACCGCCAGCAGGCCAACAATCATGTCCAGCCCACGCTCCACGGCAATGCCGACCCGCACATCCGGGCCTACGCCCTGCTCGATCAACTTGTGGGCCAATTGGTTGGCCCGCTGGTTGAACTGGCCGTAGCTCAGTTGCTCACCGGCACACAATAGCGCCACGGCATCCGGCGTGCGTGCGGCCTGGGCTTCGATCAACTGGTGGATATTCAGGTCCCGACCCACTTGCCCGGCCGCCCGGCGGGATGCTTGTTCAACGGCCATCCGTTGCCCATCGCTGAGCAGCGAGAGGTCCCCCAGGCACTGCCGGGGGTTGCCGATCATGGCCAGCAGCAGCTGTTGCAGGCCCTCGGCCAACTGCTGGATCGCGGCGGTACTGAAGTGCTGGCACGAATAGCTGTAGTCGAACGACAGGCGCTCAGCGACGAACACCGACAGGGTCAGCGGGTAGTTGGTCTGCTCATGATTGCCTACCGCGCCAAATTGCAGCTGTGCCGGCGAGCCTTTTTCCAGGGCTTCGGACACCGGGTAGTTCTCGAACACCAGGATGTTGTCGAACAGCGCCTCGCCCCCCAGGCCGGCCCAACGCTGCACGTCGTACAGCGGCGTGTGTTCGAAGTCACGCAGGGCCAGGTTGCGTTCCTGCACCGCCTGCAACCAGTCGCTGACCGACATCTGCGGACGTGGCGCGGCCACCACCGGCAAGGTGTTGATGAACAGCCCGATCTGCTGCTCCACCCCCTTGAGTTCTGCCGGCCGGCCAGACACGGTGGCGCCGAACACCACAGTGTCCTGCCCGGTGCAGCGTTGCAGCAGCAACAGCCAGGCGGCTTGCACCAGGGTGTTGACCGTAACTTTCTGCTGTCGGGCAAACTCGCCCAGGCTGCGGGTCTGAGCCTCGTCGAGGGTGCTGCCGTGGCTACCATGGCCCTCCTCCAGCGGCGCGCGTGCACCGCCAGCAATGGCCTGGGCCAGACGGGTCGGCTCATCCAACCCCTGCAGTTGCTGTTTCCAGAAATGTTCACTGAGGGTGGCGTCCTGGCGTTGCAGCCAGGCGATGTAGTCGCGGTAGCGCCCGGTCAGGTGCTGCGGCAATTGACCGGCATAACGTTGCAGTACTTCACCGAGCAACTGCGAGTTGCTCCAGCCGTCCATCAGGATGTGGTGGTTGGTGTAGATCAGGTGGTAGCGCTGCTCGCCAGTGCGCACCAGGGTCAGGCGCAGCAGGGGCGCAGCGGCCAGATCGAAGCCCCGTTGACGCTCGGCCGCAGCCAGGGCGTCCAGGGCTTGCGGGGTCTGCTCTGGCGAGCGCCAGTCGTGCTCGGCACACTCCAGGCTGACCTGCTTGTACACCACCTGGATCGGCGCCGGCAGTTCGCCCTGCCAGAGGAAACCGCTGCGCAGGATGTCATGGCGCTCGATGGTTGCCTGCCAGGCCTGGCGGAAGCGCTCGGGATCGAGCCCGTCCACATCTACCCGCAGCTGGTTGATGTAGTCGCCGCCCTCCTCTTGATACAGGGTGTGGAACAGCATGCCTTGCTGCATCGGCGACAGCGGGTAAAGGTCTTCGACCTGGGCCAGGGCCAGCGGCAAGCGGTCCAACTGCTGCTGGTTCAAGCCCGCCAGCGGGAAGTCCGACGGGGTGGCGCCACGGTGCTCGGACTGGCTGCAGTGTTCGATCAGGGCCTGGAGCTCCTGGGCATACTCGTCTGCCAGGCGCTGGATGGTGGCGGTATCGAACATCGCCCGGCTGAAATTCCAGCCCAGGCTCAGCTCACCGCCATAGACCTGACCGTTGAGGGTCAGCCAGTTGCCCAGGGGGGCGTGCAGGCTCTGGTCGTCGCCCTTGGCCTCATTGGCCGGGGCAAACCATGCCTGCTGGTCATCGAAGCTGCCGTCGAACTGCCCCAGGTAGTTGAAGGTGATGCGTGGTACGGCCAGTGCGGCGAGGGCTGCCTGGGCTTGAGCATCCCCCAGGTAGCGCAGGGCACCGAAGCCGATGCCCTTGTCGGGCACGGCACGCAGCTGTTCCTTGATGAACTTGATCGAGTCGGCCAGGGCCGGCTGCGGCGTCAGCTTCACCGGGAACACGCTGGTGAACCAGCCCACGGTGCGGCTCAGGTCGATGCTGTCGAACAGCTCTTCGCGGCCGTGGCCTTCCAGTTGCACCAGGGCGCTGCTGTCGCCGGTCCAGCGGGTGATGACTCGGGCCAGGGCGGTCAGCAGCAGGTCGTTGATCTGGGTGCGATAGGCCGCCGGCGCGTCCTGCAACAGGCGCTGGGTATCACCCTTGCTCAGCCGGGTTTCGACACTGGTCGCGTGCTGGTTCTGCAATCCGTCATGATCGTGGTCGCAGGGCAGGTTCGACTCGACACCCTGCAACTGCGCCTGCCAGTAACCCAGCTCCTGCTGCAGCGCTGTGCTGCTGGCATAGGCTTGCAGCTGCCCGGCCCAGGCCTGGGTCGAGCTGGACTTGGCCGGCAGTGCCTGATTGCCCAACAGGGCTTGCAGATCCTCCAGGAGAATCCGCCAGGACACCCCATCCACCACCAGGTGATGAACGATCAGCAACAGGCGTTGGCTCTGGTCGGCCAGGGTGAACAACACGGCCCGCAGCAACGGCCCCTCTTGCAGGTTGAGACTGCGCTGGGCCTGCTCGGCAAACTGTTGCAACGCCTGGGCGTCGGCGACATTGGCCTGCCACAGCAGTTGCACCGGCTCATCGGCATCGGCAAAGGCTGCGCTCCACGTGCCCTGATGTTCGGTAAAGCGCAGGCGCAGGGCATCGTGCTGCACCGTCAGGGCCTGCAAGGCGCTTTCCAGGGTCTGGGCTTGCAGCACCTGTAGCGGTTTGAGCAGCACCGACTGGTTCCAGTGATGACGCTCCGGCACCGGGGTGTCGAAGAACCACTGCTGGATCGGCAGCAGCGGCATTTGCCCACGCACCGGGCCCTGGTCGATCTGCAAACCGCCCTCGCCCTGCTCCGCCACCGTGGCCAGCCCCTGCACCGTCTGGTGCTGGAACAGGTCCTTGGGGGTGAAGCGGATACCGGCCTGCCGCGCCCGGCTGACCACCTGGATCGAGATGATCGAGTCGCCACCCAGCTCGAAGAAGTTGTCGGTGACGCCCACCTGCTCAAGCTTCAGCACATCGGCCCAGATCGCCGCGATCTGTTGTTCCAGTTCGTTCTGCGGCGCCACATAAGTCTGCTGCATCAGCTGCGCATCGACTTTCGGCAGCGACTTGCGGTCCAGCTTGCCGTTCGGCGTCAGCGGCAGCGCTTCGAGGAACAGCAGGTAGGTCGGCACCATGTAGTCCGGCAGGTTTTCCCGCAGGCGCGCCTTGATGCTCTCGCGCAGTTGCGCCTGGCGCTCGTTGCTCAACGCCACTTCGGCGTCCACCGGCACGATATAACCCACCAGTTGCTGGCCGCTGGGCCCGGGCTGGGCGATCACCGCCACTTCCAGCACCGGGTCCTGTTCCAGCAGCCGAGCTTCGATCTCGCCCAGCTCGATACGGAAGCCCCGCACCTTCACTTGATGGTCAACACGACCCACATACTCCACCAGACCGTCGGTGCGGTAGCGGGTCAGGTCGCCGCTGCGGTACAGCCGGGCGCCGGTGGTGCTGTAGGGGTCAGGGATAAAACGCTCGGCCGTCAGGCCCGGACGGTCCAGATAGCCCCGGGCCACGCCCAGGCCACCCAGGTACAGCTCGCCCGCCACGCCCACCGGCAACAGGTTGAGGTTGGCATCCGCCACGTAGGCACTGCGGTTGCCAACGATATTGCCGATAGGCGCGTAGGCCGCATCGCACGGATCGCCCGCCTTGGCCTTCCAGATCAAAGGAGTGACCACGGTTTCGGTCGGGCCGTAGCCGTTGAAGATGTACTTGGGCCGCAGCACCCGCCACGCCAGATCGTAACTGGCCTGGGGCACTGCATCGCCACCGAAGCAATACACCCGCACCGCTGGCGGATTGCCGTCGCGCTCGGCGTGCACCGCCAGTTGCTGCAGGTACACCGGCGGGAACACCCCCACGGTGACGCCATAGCGGTGCATCTGTTCGTAGGTAAACTCCGGCGACCACAAGCTATCGTCGCGGATCAGCACGCTGGCGCCGTAGATCAGTGGGTGCATCCAGCCTTCGTGGGAGCCGTCGAAGGCGAAGGACATGAAGTGCAGCTCGCAATCCGCCGGGCTCATTTCATAACGCTCGCCGGTGGCCAGGCTGTGCATGGCCAGCGGGCCATGGGACACCGCCACGCCCTTGGGCAAGCCGGTGGAACCGGAGGTGTAGATCACGTAGGCGAGGTTTTCCTCGGCCAAGTCCACTTGGGGGGCGCTGGCCGGGTAGCCGGCAAAATCTGCGGCCCGTTCCACCGACAAGGTCGGCAGGCCATCGGGGATCGGCAAGCGATCCAGCAGATGACTCTGAGTCAGCAACAACCATGCACCACTGTCCTGCATCATGTAGCGCAGGCGGTCCTGGGGATATTCGATATCCAGCGGCACATAGACCCCACCGGCCTTGAGCACGGCCAGGAAGGCCACCATGATTTCCGCACAGCGCGGCATGGCGATGGCCACCCGCACCTCCGGGCCAACGCCCAGTTCGATCAGCTTGTGCGCCAGTTGGTTGGCTTGCGTATCCAGCTCGCGGTAGCTCAGGCGCTGCTCGGCGAAGAACACTGCCGGCGCATCCGGGGCCTTGGCCGCCTGATCGGCAAACAGCTGGTGGACAAAACGGTGGGTCGGGTAGACCACATCGGTGTGGTCCCACTCCTGACGAATGCGCCGCTGCTCGTCCCGAGTCAGCAATGGCAACTCACCCAGGCCGGTTTGCGCATGCTCCATCAGGCTCAGCAACAGGCCCTGCAAGTGCCCGCCCAACTGCACCATCGAAGGTTCAGAGAAGGATTCACGGGCATAAATGAACTCGAACGACAGGCTCGCCCCCAAGTTGACCGCAACCGTCAGTGGGTAGTTGGTCTGCTCGTGGTTGCCCACCGCGCCAAAGCGCAGTTGCGCCGGGGCGCCTTTTTCCAGGGCCTCTGACACCGGGTAGTTCTCGAACACCAGGATGTTGTCGAACAGCGCGTCCCCGCCCAGCCCGGCCCAGCGCTGCACTTCGTACAGCGGCGTGTATTCATAGTCACGCAGCGCCAGGTTGCGGTTCTGTACCGCCTGCAGCCACTGGCTCACGGTCATGTCCGGGCGTGGCGTGGCCACCACCGGCAAGGTGTTGATGAACAGGCCTACCTGCTGCTCGATGCCCTTGAGCTCAGCGGGGCGCCCCGCCACCGTGGCGCCGAACACCACGCTTTCCTGCCCGGTGCAACGTTGCAGCAACAGCAGCCACGCCGCCTGCACCAGGGTATTGACCGTGACTTTCTGCTGCCGGGCAAATTCGCCAAGGCGTGCCGTCTGTGCCAGGTCCAGCTCGCGATGATGCTTGCCGTGGCCGGTGCCAGCCGGAATCTCCGCGACCCGGGACAGCGCCTGGGTCAGGCGGGTCGGTTCATCCAGCGTCTGCAGCTGTTCTTTCCAGAAGCTTTCACAGGCCTGGGCATCCTGGCGTTGCAGCCAGGCGATGTAGTCCCGGTAACGGCCCGGCGCGTGGCTCGGCAGTTGACCGGCATAGCGCTGCAGCACCTCACCGAGCAGCTGCGAGTTGCTCCAGCCGTCCATCAGGATGTGATGGTTGGTGTAGATCAGGTGGTAGCGCTGCTCGTCGATACGCACCAGGGTCAGGCGCAACAAGGGCACCGCATCCAGCTCGAAGCCACGCTGGCGCTCGGCGGTGGCCAGGGTGTTCAGGGCCTCCTGCTGCTGTGGCTGGCTGCGCCAGTCATGCAGGGTGCAATCCAGGGCAATGTGCTTGTGCACCACTTGCAGCGGCGTCGACACCTCGCCCTGCCAGATAAAGCCGGTGCGCAGGATGTCATGCCGATCGATGGCCGCCTGCCAGGCCTGCTGGAAGCGCAGCGGATCGAGGCCGTCCACGTCCACCCGCAGTTGATTGATGTAGTCGCCCGCCGCCTGCTCATAGAGGGTATGGAACAGCATGCCCTGCTGCATGGGCGACAGGGGGTAGAGGTCTTCGACCGAGGCCATCGACACCGGCAGACGATCCAGTTGCTGCTGGTTCAGGCCCGCCAGCGGGAAGTCCGACGGGGTCGCGCCCGCCTGCTGCGGTGCGCAGCAATGCGCCACCAGCGCCTTGAGCTCCTCGGTATAGTCGTCGGCCAGCCGCTGCACGGTGGCGCTGTCGAACATCTGCTGGCTGAAGGTCCAGTTCAGGCTCAACTCGCCGCCATAGACCTGGCCATCCAGGCTCAGCCAGTTGCTCAGCGGGGCCAGTGGGCTCTGGTCGTCGCCCTTGGCTTCACCGCTGGGTTTGAACAGGGAATCCTGCTCGTCGAAACTGCCGTCGAACTGGCCCAGGTAGTTGAAGGTAATACGCGGCACGGCCAGGGCTGCCAGGGCCTGCTGCGCCTGAGCATCCCCCAGGTAACGCAGGGCGCCAAAGCCGATGCCCTTGTTCGGCACCGCCCGCAGTTGTTCCTTGATGAACTTGATCGAGTCGGCCAGGGACGCCTGGGGCGTGAGCTTCACCGGGAACATGCTGGTGAACCAACCCACGGTGCGGGTCAGGTCGATGCTGTCGAACAGGTCTTCGCGGCCGTGGCCTTCCAGTTGCACCAGGGCACTGGCTTCGCCGGTCCAGCGGGTGATGACCCGGGCCAGGGCGGTCAGCAGCAAATCGTTGATCTGGGTGCGGTAGGCCGCCGGGGCGTCCTGCAGCAGGCGCTGGGTATGGGCCTTGTCCAGGCGTGAGCTCAGGTTGCTGGCGTGCTGGTTCTGCAACTCGGTGACCGGGCGATCCTGCGGCAGGTTCGACTCGACGCCCTGCAACTGGGCCTGCCAATACTTGAGTTCTTCCTGCAGCGCTGCACCTTGGGCATAGGCCTGCATCTGTTCGGCCCAGGCCTGGGTCGAGCTGGTCTTGGCCGGCAACGCCAGGGGCTGGCCGGCGCTGAGTTGAGTGTGGGCCAGTTGCAGATCCTCCAGCAGGATCCGCCAGGACACGCCGTCCACCACCAGGTGGTGGATCACCAGCAACAGACGCTGGCTGCCGTCCTCCAGACTGAACAGCACGGCCCGCAGCAGCGGCCCGTCCTGCAGGTTCAGGCTGCGCTGCGCCTCGATCGCCGACTGCTCCATGGCCTGGGCGCTATCCACCGCAACCTGCCAGAGCAGCTCCGGCCGCTGGCTGGCATCGGCAAAACGCGCCGACCAGCCATCAGCCTCCTGGCGGAACTGCAACCGCAAGGCGTCATGCTGCACCCGCAGCGCCTGCAAGGCGCTCTCTACCACTTCGGCACACAGCGGCTGGGACGGTTTGAGCAGCACTGACTGGTTCCAGTGATGACGCTCGCTCATGGGCAGCTCGAAGAACCACTGCTGCACCGCCTGCAGGGCCGTCGCACCGCGCACCGGGCCCTGATCGATCTGCACCCCGCCCGCGCCCTGCTCGGCCACCGAAGCCAGCCCTTGCACCGTCTGGTACTGGAACAGGTCCCGGGGGGTGAAGCGGATGCCCGCCTGCCGCGCCCGGCTGACCACCTGGATCGAGATGATCGAGTCGCCACCCAGCTCGAAGAAGTTGTCGGTCGCCCCCACCTGCTCCAGCTTGAGCACATCGGCCCAGATCGCCGCGATCTGCTGTTCCAGCTCGCTCTGCGGCGCCACATAGACCTGCTGCATCTGCTGGGCATCGACCTTGGGCAGGGCCTTGCGGTCGAGCTTGCCGTTGGGGGTCAGGGGCAATGCTTCGAGGAATAGCAAGTACGCCGGCACCATGTAGTCCGGCACATGTTCCTTGAGTGCACTCTTGATGTTCTCGCGCAGGGTGGCCTGGGCATCCCCGGCGACGGCCATTGCCGCGTCGCTCGGCACAATGTAGGCCACCAGTTGCTGGCCGTTGTCACCCTCGTGGGCCAGGACGAAAGCCTCGCGCACGGCTGCTTGCTGCACCAGCCGCGCTTCGATTTCCCCCAGCTCGATACGGAAGCCGCGGATCTTCACCTGATGGTCGATGCGACCGATGTATTCGATCACCCCATCGGCGCGGTAACGGGTCAGGTCGCCGCTGCGATACACCCGGCCGCCGTCGCTGGAGAACGGATTGGGCACGAACTTCTCGGCGGTCAACGCCGGGCGTGCCAGGTAGCCACGGGTGACCCCGGCACCGGCCAGGTACAGCTCACCGGCACTGCCCACCGGCACCGGTTGCAGGTCCGGGCTGAGGATGTAGCTCTGGGTGTTGCTGATGGCCCGGCCGATATTCGCCTGCCCTCCCGCCTCGCGCCGGGTGTAGGTCGAGTAGGTGGTGTCTTCCGATGGGCCGTACAGGTCGTAGACATGCACCAGCCCCGGCTGTTGGTAGAGGCTGTCCACCAGGGCCTGTTTCAGCGGCTCACCCGCCAGGTTGATGATCCGTACGCTGGGCGGAATCTGCCCGCTGCGCTGCAGTGCAGCTATCGCCGAGGGCACAGTGTTGATCAGGCGCACCCGGTCGCGATCCACCAGCTCCGGCAGCTCCAGGGCATTGCGGGCCAGGACGATGGAACCGCCGCTGGACAAGGTGACGAACAGCTCCCACACCGACAGGTCGAAGCAGATCGAGGTGGAGGCCAGCACCCCTTGCAGGTCTTCAGTGCTGTACACCCGGCTCGACCAATCGATCAATGCCAGCACGTTGCGATGGGCAATCGCCACGCCCTTGGGCAGGCCGGTGGAACCGGAGGTGTAGATCACATAGGCCAGATTGTCCGGAGTCGCGCGTGGCGCCGGGTCGTCTGTCGAGTAGCCATCCAGCCAGCCCGGCTGGGCATCCAGTTGCAGGGTCTGCAGGGATTCCACGGCCGGCAGCAGCGACAGCAAGGCGCTTTCGGTCAGCAGGATCTGCGCCTGACTGTCGCGCAGCATGTGCTCTAGGCGATCCTGTGGATAGTCCGGGTCCAGGGGCACATAGGCGCCACCGGCCTTGAGCACCGCCAGCAGCGCCACGACCATTTCCGGGGTGCGCTGCAAGGCCACGCCGACCCGCACTTCAGGCCCCACGCCCAGCTCGATCAGCTTGTGCGCCAGGCGGTTGGCCCGGGCATTGAGCTCCCGGTAGCTCAGGCGCTGGCCGGCGAACAGCAGGGCTTCGGCGTCCGGGGTTTTCAGTGCTTGTGCTTCCACCAACTGCTGCACGCAACCATCGCTGGGGAACTCACCGGTGGCCGGGGTCCACTCGTGCAGCAACTGGTGCTGCTCGGCAGCGCCCAGCAGCGGCAGGTCTCCCAGGCGCTGGCGCGGCTGCTGGACGATGCCCTGCAGCAACTGCACCCAGGACTGGGCCAGACGCTCGATGGTGGCGGCCTCGAACAGGTCGGTGGCGTAGGTCAGGGAGGCCCAGAGACCATCCTCGGATTCGAAGGTATCCAGGGTCAGGTCGAACTGCGCGGCACGCCCCTGCCAACTCAGGGTCTCGATGCTGAGGTCGTCCAGACGCTGGCTCTGCCCACCTTTCTTGACCGCGGTCTGGTGGTTGAACATCGCCTGGAACAGCGGGCTGTGGCTCAGGCTGCGCTCGGGGCGCAGGGCTTCCACCAACTGTTCGAAAGGCAAGTCCTGGTGGGACTGAGCCATCAGCGCGGTCTGCTTGACCTGCTGCAGGAAATCATTGAAGCCCAGCTGCCCGTCGACCTCGGCCTTGAACACCTGGGTATTGACGAAGAAGCCGATCAGGCGCTCGGTCTCCACCCGGTTGCGGTTGGCGGTCGGCACGCCGACGCGGATGTCCGCCTGGCCGCTGTAACGGTGCAACAGCACCTGGAACGAGGCCAGCAGCAACATGAACAGGGTTGCCCCTTCACGCTGGGCCAATTGCTTGAGGCCCAGGCGCAGCTCTTCCGGCAAGGGAATATCCAACAGCGCCCCCCGATAGCTCTGGATCGCCGGGCGCGAGTGGTCCAGCGGCAGCATCAGCAAGGGTTGCTCCCCGGCCAGTTGCTCCAGCCAATAGCCCAGTTGCCGCTCACGCTCGCCGGCATCCATCCACTGGCGCTGCCAGTTGGCATAGTCGGCGTATTGAATCGGCAAGTCCGGCAGGTTGACCGTGCGTCCCAGGCGGTAGCCGGCATAGAGCTGGATCAGCTCGTCGACCATCACCCCCATCGACCAGCCATCGGAAACGATGTGGTGCTGGGTCAGGACCAGCACATGCTCGTCTGCTGCCACCCGCAGCAATTTGGCCCGCAGCAGCGGGCCATTGCGCAGATCGAAGGGCGGCTGGCTCTTGCTGTCGGTCAGGGCATGGACCTGGGCCTCATAGGACAGGCCGCCGGCGTGCAGTTCGATGACCTCGATGTCCAGCGGCGCCGGTGGATGGACCACCTGCACCGCCGTGCCATCTTCTTCGGAAAAGGTAGTGCGCAGGGTTTCATGCCGAGCAATCAGGGTATCGAATGCATGGCGCAGCGCGTCGAGGTCCAGTTCTCCGGTCAAGCGCAGCGCCGTGGTGATGTGGTAGGCGGTGCTGTCGGGTTCCAGTTGCCAAAGGAACCACTGGCTTTCCTGGGTATAGGAGAGAACCGGCGCCTCGTCGGCGCCGCGGCTGCAGATAGGAGCGATACCAAAGAGGTTGATGCCCTTTTCTTTAAGCAAAATCGCCAGGGCTCTTCTTTCCTTGGAAGAAAGCGTGCCTACCGAGTCGATTAAAGCTTGCATGTACTACCTCGCCTAAGAAATTATTTTTTCAAGATCATCGGGAGATAAACGTTTGAGGGCCTCCAAAGATTTAGCCAATTCGTCCTGCAGCGAAGAAGTTGTCTGCCGCAGGGCCTGAACCTTCTCGACAAAGGCCGCGAGGCTCTCCGCGCCGAACAGCGACTTGATGGGAATATCCACGCCGAACTGCTGCTTGACCCGGGTCACCACCTGAGCCACCAGCAGGGAGTGGCCGCCCAGCTCGAAGAAGTTGTCGCTCATGCCCACCCGATCCAGCTTCAGCACATCGGCCCAGATCGCCGCGACCTGCTGCTCCAGCTCGCTCTGCGGTGCCACATAGACCTGCTGCATCTGCTGGGCGTCGACCTTGGGCAGGGCCTTGCGATCGAGCTTGCCATTCGGGGTCAGCGGCAACGCTTCGAGGAACAGCAGGTAGGCCGGCACCATGTAGTCCGGCAGGTGTTCCTTGAGTGCAGTCTTGAGACTGTCACGCAGGGCGGCCTGGGCCTCGACGGTCGGGGTGGCCTCGCTCGGCACGATATAGGCCACCAATTGCTGGCCGTTCTCGCCGTCATGGGCCAGGACGAAGGCTTCACGCACCGCCGCTTGCTGCACCAGCCGCGCTTCGATTTCCCCCAGCTCGATACGGAAACCGCGGACCTTCACCTGATGGTCGATACGGCCGATGTACTCGATCACCCCATCGGCGCGGTAACGGGTCAGGTCGCCGGTGCGATACACCCGGCCGCCGTCGCTGGAGAACGGATTGGGCACGAACTTCTCGGCGGTCAACGCCGGGCGTGCCAGGTAGCCACGGGTGACCCCGGCACCGGCCAGGTACAGCTCACCGGCACTGCCCACCGGTACCGGTTGCAGGTCCGGGCTGAGGATGTAGCTCTGGGTATTGCTGATGGCCCGGCCGATATTGGCCTGCCCTCCCGCCTCGCGCCGGGTGTAGGTCGAGTAGGTGGTGTCTTCCGATGGGCCGTACAGGTCGTAGACATGCACCAGCCCCGGCTGTTGGTAGAGGCTGTCCACCAGGGCCTGTTTCAGCGGCTCACCCGCCAGGTTGATGATCCGTACGCTAGGCGGAATCTGCCCGCTGCGCTGCAGCGCGGCAATCGCCGAGGGCACGGTATTGATCAAGCGCACCCGGTCGCGGTCTGCCAGCTCCGGCAGCTCAAGGGCGTTGCGGGCCAGGACGATGGAGCCGCCGCTGGACAGGGTGACAAACAGCTCCCACACCGACAGGTCGAAGCAGATCGAAGTCGAGGCCAGCACCCCTTGCAGGTCTTCAGTGCTGTACACCCGATTCGACCAGTCGATCAGCGCCAGCACGTTGCGATGGGCAATCGCCACGCCCTTGGGCAGGCCGGTGGAACCGGAGGTGTAGATCACATAGGCCAGATTGTCCGGAGTCGCGCGTGGCGCCGGGTCGTCTGTCGAGTAGCCATCCAGCCAGCCCGGCTGGGCATCCAGTTGCAGGGTCTGCAGGGATTCCACGGACGGCAGCAGTGACAGCAAGGCGCTTTCGGTCAGCAGGATCTGCGCCTGACTGTCGCGCAGCATGTGCTCTAGGCGATCCTGTGGATAGTCCGGGTCCAGGGGCACATAGGCGCCACCGGCCTTGAGCACCGCCAGCAGCGCCACGACCATTTCCGGGGTGCGCTGCAAGGCCACGCCAACCCGCACTTCGGGGCCTACGCCCAGCTCGATCAGCTTGTGCGCCAGACGGTTGGCTCGGGCATTGAGCTCTCCGTAGCTCAGGCTCTGGCCGGCAAATAGCAGGGCTTCGGCGTCGGGAGTTTTCTGTACCTGGGCTTGCACCCACTGGTGTACAGAGTGCTCGCCGACAAACTCGCCGGTGGCCGGGGTCCACTCGTGCAGCAGCCGGTTCTGCTCGGCAGCCCCCAGCAACGGCAAGTCCCCCAGGCGCTGCCCGGGTTGCTGGACAATGCCCTGCAGCAACTGCAGCCAGGACTGGGCCAGACGCTCGATGGTGGAGGCTTCGAACAGGTCAGTGGCATAGGTCAGGGAGGCCCAGAGGCGATCCTCGGACTCGAAGGTGTCCAGACTCAAGTCGAACTGGGTCGTGCCGTCCTCGCCACTGAGCATCTGCACCTGCAACCCTGGAACCTCCAGGACTGCCGCGCCTTGGCGGGCGGCGGCCTGATGGTTGAACATCACCTGGAACAGCGGGCTGTAGCTCAGGCTGCGCTCGGGCTTGAGGGCTTCCACCAGTTGTTCGAAGGGCAGGTCCTGATGCTCCTGGGCATCCAGGGCGCAGCCTTTGACCTGACGCAGAAAGTCGCTAAAGCTCAGTTGCCCGTCGACCTCGGCCTTGAGCACCTGAGTATTGACGAAGAAGCCGATCAGACGCTCGGTCTCGACGCGGTTGCGGTTGGCAGTCGGCACCCCGACGCGGATGTCCGCCTGACCACTGTAGCGATGCAGCAGTACCTGGAACGAGGCCAGCAACAGCATGAACAGCGTGACCCCTTCGCGCTGGGCCAGCTGTTTCAGGGCACCCGGCAAGGCGCCCTCCAGGCTGATGCCATGGCGCGCGCCCTTGTGGCTTTGCTGCAACGGCCGCGGATGATCCAGGGGCAGGTCCAGGACCTGGGCGCCGCCTTCCAGTTGCTGCAACCAGTAATCCAGCTGCCGCTCGCGCTCACCGGCCTCCATCCATTGCCGTTGCCAGGCCGCGTAGTCCGCGTACTGCACCGCCAGCGCCGGCAACTCGGCCTGCTGCCCCTGGCTATGGGCGCCATAGAGCCGGATCAGTTCCTCCACCATCAACTGCATCGACCAGCCATCGGAAACGATGTGGTGCTGGACCAGCACCAGTACATGCTCGTCCGGTGCCAGGCGCACCAGGGTGGCCCGCAGCAACGGTCCCTGGCGCAGGTCGAACGGCTGACGTACCTGGGTGTCGATGACCTGCTTGATCAAGTCATCGGTGTTGCCGGCCTCCACTAGCAGGGACAAGTCCTGCTGGCTGATGGGCAAGCGGGCCTGGGCCGCGATCACCTGGGTCAGGCCCTGGGCGCTCTCGACAAAGTGCGTGCGCAAGCTTTCATGGCGGGCGATCAAGGCATCGAAACTGCTTTGCAGGGCCTGGCTATCCAGCGCGCCACGCAGGCGCAGGACCATGGGGATGTGATAGGCGCTGCTGTCGGAATCCAGCTGCCAGAGGAACCACTGGCGTTCCTGGGCATAGGACACCGCCAGCGGCTGTTGCCGGTCTACCAGGGGAATCGGCTGCAGTGACTGGGTGGTTTCCGGCCCCAGCAGGCGGACGAAATCTTCCAGCGACTCGCCTTCGAACAACAGCTTGAGGGGGGCATCGATGCCCAGCTCCTGACGGATGCGCGACATCACCTGGGTGGCCAGCAGCGAATGGCCACCAAGCTCGAAGAAGTTATCGGTCAAGCCGACCTTTTCCAGTTTCAATACCTGGGCCCAGATCCCGGCCACTTGCTGTTCGCGCTCGCTGCGCGGGGCCACATGGGCCTGCTGCAACAGGCTACCGTCGATGGCCGGCAAGGCCGCGCGATTGAGCTTGCCGTTGGCGGTCAGGGGTAGCGCCTGGAGGAACAGCACATGGGCCGGAACCATGTAGCCCGGCAGGTGCTCGCGCAGCCCGGCCTTGATGCCGTCGCGCAGTGGCAGTTGCTCGGCAACCGGGTCCTGGCTGTTCCAGTCCAGGCCGTCGGGCACCACGTAGGCCACCAGCTGCGGGCCGTCGGGGCCCTCCGGGGCCAGCACCACCGCCTCGCGCACCGCAGGCAACTCCAGCAGCCGAGTCTCGATCTCGCCCAGCTCGATGCGGAAGCCGCGGATCTTCACCTGGTGGTCGATACGGCCGATATAGCCGATTGAACCGTCGGCCTGATAACGCGCCAGATCGCCGGTGCGGTACAGACGCCCACCGGCCTCGCCAAACGGGTCCGGGACAAACCGCGCCGCGCTCAAGTCACCGCGGTTCAGGTAGCCCCAGGCCAGCCCGGCACGCCCGACATACAGCTCACCGATGCAGCCCTTGGGCACCGGTTGCAGGTTGCCGTCCAGCAAATACCAGGACATGTCGGGAATCAGCTCGCCAATCGGGCTGGCCCCCGTCAGGCTCAGATCCGCCACGGACAAGGGACGATAGGTCACGTGCACCGTGGTTTCGGTGATGCCGTACATGTTCACCAGCCGCGGCCGCTGATCGCCGAAACGCTGGAACCAGGGTTGCAGGGTATTGACCTCCAGGGCCTCGCCACCGAACACGATGTAGCGCAGCCGATGCGCAGGCTCGGCGCTGCAGGCCACGTGCATCAACTGGCGGAACGCCGAGGGCGTCTGGTTGAGTACCGTCACGCCCTCGCTGCACAGCAGCGGGTAGAAGTCCTGGGCCGAGCGCGCCACCTCCTGGGGCACGATCAGCAGCCGCCCGCCATACAGCAGGGCACCGAAGATTTCCCACACCGAGAAGTCGAACGCATAGGAGTGGAACAAGCTCCAGACATCCTCGGCGCCGAACTGGAACCACTGCTGGGTGGCTGCGAACAGACGCAGGACGTTGTGGTGCGGCTGCAAGGTGCCCTTGGGCTTGCCGGTGGAGCCGGAGGTGTAGATCACGTAGGCCAGGTCTTCGGGCGTCACCCCGACCTCCGGGTTGTCGATCCGGTAGCCGTCCAGGGACTGCTCCAGCAACCAGGTGCTGCCGGCAAACGCCGGCAAGCCCTGCTGCAGATGCCCCTGGGTCAGCAGCAGCGCGATGGCGCTGTCCTGCATCATGTGCTGCAGGCGGTCCTGGGGATAGGCCGGGTCCAGCGGCACATAGGCACCGCCGGCCTTGAGGATCGCCAGCAGGCCGATGACCATCTCCAGGCTGCGCTCCACCGCCAGCCCCACCAGGACATTGGGCCCCACGCCCTGTTCGATGAGCTTGTGCGCCAGGCGGTTGGCCCGCTGGTTGAGCTGCTGGTAGTCCAGGTTCTGTCCGCCGAAGGTCAGGGCAATGGCCTGAGGCGTCTTGGCGGCCTGGGCCTCGATGAGCTGATGAACGCAGGCCCGGGAAGGGAATGCCTGCTGCAGCCGGTTCCACTGACCAAGGATCTGCGCCTGCTCATCGGCCTCAAGCAAGGGCAACAGGCCGATGCGCTGCTGTGGCTGGCTGGCCACGCTTTGCAGCAACTGGCGCCAATGGGCGGCCAGGCGCTCGATGGTGGCGGCGTCGAACACATCGGTGGCATAGACCAGGGACGCGGCGATCCGGCCCTGGGTTTCCACGGTGTCCAGGGTCAGGTCGAACTGCGCCGACTGCCCTTGGGAGTCCAGGGCCTCGATGCTCAGGCCCGGCAGGTTCAGGGGTTTGCCTGTGCCTGCCGCTTCCACCTGGTGGTTGAACATCACCTGGAACAGCGGGTTGTGGCTCAGGCTGCGCTCCGGTTGCAAGGCCTCCACCAACTGCTCGAACGGCAGGTCCTGGTGCGCCTGCGCCGCCAGGGCGGTCTGGCGTACCTGCTGCAGCAACTGGCTGAAGGACATCTGCCCGTCGATCTCGGCCTTGAGCACCTGGGTGTTGACGAAGAAGCCGATCAGGCGCTCGGTCTCGACCCGGTTGCGGTTGGCAATGGGCACACCGACGCGGATGTCGGCCTGGCCGCTGTAGCGGTGCAGCAGGGTCTGAAAAGAGGCCAGCAACAGCATGAACAGGGTCACCCCTTCCCGCTGGGCCAGGCTGCCCAGGGTTTCACTCAAGGGCTGCTCCAGGGTCAGCTCCAGGCGCCCGCCCCTATGGCTCTGCACCGCAGGGCGCGGGCGATCCAGAGGCAGTTCGAGCAAGGGTTGCTCGCCGCCCAGTTGCGCCGTCCAGTAGGCCAGTTGCCGGTCCTTTTCACCGGCTTCCATCCAGTGGCGCTGCCAGAGGGCGTAGTCGGCATACTGGATCGGCAGCGCCGGCAACGACGCCGTCTGCCCTTGGCAGAAACCGAGGTAGAGCGCGATCAGTTCATCCACCATGACCTGCATCGACCAGCCATCGGAGACGATGTGGTGCTGGGTCAGGACCAGCACATGGTCATCCTCGGCCACCTGCAACAGGCCAACCCTGAGCAGCGGCCCGGCCAGCAAATCGAACAGTTGCCGGGTCTGGGCCTGGACGAAGTCCTGCACGGCCGCCTGGATCTGCTGTTCGCTCGCCTGGGCCGGCAGTGCCTGGCGCAGCAGTTCCAGGCGCGCCTCGGGGGCGACCACCTGCAGCGCCGTGTCGGCCTCCTCGACAAAATGCGTGCGCAGGCTTTCATGGCGGGCGATCAGGCTGTCGAAGCTGCGCTGCAAGGCCTCGACGTTCAGCTTCCCGCGCAGGCGCAGGGCCTTGGGAATGTGATAGGCGGTGCTCTCGGGCGCCAGTTGCCAGAGGAACCACTGGCGTTGCTGGGCATAGGACAGCGGCAGGCGCTCCTGGCTCAGGCGCACCTCGGGAATCGGCAGGTTGGCCGGGGAGATGCCCTGTTCGAGCATCTTCTGCAGGTAGACCTTGCGCTTCTCCAGGGGCAGCAGGATGAAGCCTTTGACAATTTTCAGCGCGGTGGTGTTGTCCATTACACAGCCTCCATTTCGTCGAGCAACAGTTCCAGCGCACTCAGGTCGGCGCCTTGCACCTGCCCGGGCGTCTGTTGCAACTGGCTGACGAACAGCCCCAGGGTTGGAAATTCAAACGCCATCTGCACACTGACCTGGCGCCCAAGCTTGAGCTGGACTCGAGAGACCATCGCGGTTACCAACAAGGAATGCCCACCTAGTTCAAAGAAGTTATCGTTCATGCCCACTTGCTCGACCTCCAGCACCTGGGCCCAGATCGCCGCGACCTGCTGTTCCAGTTCGCTCTGTGGGGCGATGTAGGCCTGCTGCAACAGGCTGGCGTCGGCCTTGGGCAGGGCCTTGCGGTCCAGCTTGCCGTTGGGGCTCAGCGGCAGGGCCTCAAGGAACAGCAGGTGCGCCGGCAGCATGTAGTCCGGCAACACCTCCTTGAGGGCCGCTTTGAGTTGCTCGCGCACCTGTGCCTGCTGTTCCGGGCTCTCTGCCGCCACGCCCGCGGCCGCCACCACGTAGGCCACCAGCTGTGGACCACCGGCCGCCTCCTGGGCCAGCACCACGGCTTCGCGCACCAGTGGCAGCTCCAGCAGCCGCGCCTCGATCTCGCCCATTTCGATGCGGAAACCGCGGATCTTCACCTGGTGGTCGATGCGCCCGGCGTACTCGATCACGCCCTCGGCGTCATAGCGGGCCAGATCGCCGGAGCGATACAAGCGACCGCCATCACTGCTGAACGGATCGGGAATGAAACGCTCGGCAGTCAAGCCTGGGCGGTCGTGGTAACCCCGGGCCAGCAGCTCGCCGCCGATCATCAGCTCGCCGGTGGCGCCGCTGAGGGTCAGGTGGCCGCTGTTGTCCAGCAGGTAGATGGAACGGCCCGGCAAGCCCTTGCCCAGCGGCATCTGGCTCGGCAGGGTTTCACCGTCCTGTAGGTAGGGGCTGCAGTCATGGGCGGTCACGCTCACCGTGGCTTCGGTCGGCCCGTAGGTGTTGAGCAGGCAGGCGTGTTTCAGGCCGGCCTTCTTCCACGCCGCCACGCCTTCTGCCGGCATGGCTTCGCCCCCCAGGTTGAGTTGGCGCAGGCGGCCGAAGTCGCGGGGTTCGCGGCTGGCGAAATCCTTGCCCAGCATGAACCAGTAGGCGGTGCTCAAGTCGACGATGCTGATGCCCTGCTCGATCAGCTCGCGGTAGAAGGTTTCGCTGTCCCACAGCGCCTTGCCGCGGATCACCACCGAGGCACCACAGATCAACGCCGGGTACAGCTGTTCGACAAAGGCATCGAAGTTGAAGGTGGAGAACTGCAGGCCACGGTCCGCAGCCGTCATGTTGAAATAATCCCGGGAAATCTGCGCATGCTGGGTCAAGGCGCTGTGGCTGATATCCACACCCTTGGGCCGGCCGGTGGAACCGGAGGTGTACATCACGTACGCCAGGTTGGCGCCGTGCGCCCGCGGTTGCGGGTTGCTCCGGGCATAGCCGTCCAGGCCCTGCTGATCCAGGCACAGGTGGGGCACAGCCACTCCGTCGCGAAGGCGCTCCAGCAGCGGCGACTGGGTCAGCAGCAGCTGGATGCCGCTGTCCTGCATCATGTAGTGCAGGCGGTCCTGGGGGTACTCGGGGTCCAGCGGCACGTAGGCGCCACCGGCCTTGAGCACCGCCAGCAGGCCGACAATCATGTCCAGCCCGCGCTCCACGGCAATGCCCACCCGCACATCCGGGCCCACGCCCTGCTCGATCAACGCATGGGCCAACTGGTTGGCCCGCTGGTTGAACTGGCCATAGCTCAGTTGCTCACCGGCGCACAGCAGCGCCACGGCATCCGGAGTGCGCGCGGCCTGGGCCTCGATCAACTGCTGGACGCAGAGCGGCGACAGGTCTCGCACCGAAGTACGGCTGCGTTGCTCCTCGATCAAGCGGCGCTCGGTAGCGCCAGTCAACGCCAACTCGCCGATGCTCGACTGCGCCTGCTCCACCAGCGCCATGAGCACCTGTTCCAGGTAGGCCGCCAGTTGCCGGATGTTCGCCTCGGCGAAATGCTCCAGGGCATAGCTGTAGTCGAACGCCAGGGTCTGCCCCAGGTACACCGACAGGGTCAGCGGGTAGTTGGTCTGCTCATGGTTGGCCGCCATGCCGAAGCTCAACTGCGCCGGGGCGCCTTGGGCCAGGGCCTCGGACACCGGATAGTTCTCGAACACCAGGATGTTGTCGAACAGTGCCTCGCCCCCCAGGCCGGCCCAGCGCTGCACGTCGTACAGCGGCGTGTGTTCGAAATCGCGCAGGGCCAGGTTGCGTTCCTGCACCAGCTGCAGCCAGTCACTGACCGGCATGTCCGGACGCGGCGCAGCCACGACCGGCAGCGTGTTGATGAACAGGCCGATCTGTTGCTCCACGCCCTTGAGCTCCGCCGGACGGCCGGAGACCGTGGCGCCGAACACCACGCTGTCCTGCCCGGTATAACGCTGCAGCAACAGCAGCCAGGCAGCCTGCACCAGAGTGTTGACCGTGACCTTCTGCTGCCGGGCGAACTCGCTCAAGCGTTGCGTCTGTTGCAGGTCCAGGTGCTGTTGATGGGCGGCGTAGCCCTTGCCGGCCGGAGCCTGGCTGCCGCGGCTGATGGCCTGGGCCAGACGGGTTGGCTCATCCAAAGTTGCCAGCTGCTGTTTCCAGAAGGTCTCGCTGAGCTGGGCGTCCTGGCGTTGCAGCCAGGCGATGTAGTCGCGGTAGCGCCCGGGTGCCTGGCTGGCGAACTGCCCCGCATAGCGCTGCAGCACTTCACCCAGCAGCCGCGAGTTGCTCCAGCCGTCCATCAGGATGTGATGGTTGGTGTAGATCAGGTGGTAACGCTGTTCGCCGGTGCGCACCAGGGTCAGGCGTAGCAGTGGCGCGGCCAGTAGGTCGAAACCACGCAGGCGCTCCTCCTCGGCCAAACCATCCAGGGCGCTCGGCACGGCCTCGTTCGCCCGCCAGTCATGCTCGACAAAGTCCAGGCGGATACGCTTGTGCACCACCTGAATCGGCGCCGGCAGTTCGCCCTGCCAGAGGAAACCACTGCGCAGGATGTCATGGCTGTCGATGGCCGCCTGCCAGGCCTGGCGGAAGCGCTCGGGATCAAGCCCGTCCACATCCACTCGCAGTTGGTTGATGTAGTCGCCCGCGCCCTGCTCGTAGAGGGTGTGGAACAGCATGCCCTGTTGCATCGGCGACAGCGGATAGAGGTCCTCGACCTCGGCCAGGGCCAGTGGCAACTGATCCAGTTGCTGTTGGTTCAGGCCGGCCAGCGGGAAGTCCGACGGCGTCGCGCCACGGTGCTCGGGCTGGCTGCAATGTTCGATCAGCGCCTTGAGTTCCTTGGCATACTCGTCTGCCAGGTGCTGGATGGTGGCGGTATCGAACATCGCCTGGCTGAAGGTCCAGCCCAGCTTCAATTGGCCGCCATAGACCTGGCCATTGATGCTCAACCAGTTGCCCAGCGGAGCCTGGGCGCCTTGATCGGCACCCTTGGCTTCGGCGCTGGGGGCAAACCAGGCATCCGGCTCATCGAAGCTGCCATCGAACTGGCCCAGGTAGTTGAAGGTAATGCGCGGTACGGCCAAGGCCGCCAGAGCCTCCTGCGCATCGGCATCCCCCAGGTAGCGCAGGGCCCCGAAGCCGATACCCTTGTTGGGCACGGCACGCAGCTGTTCCTTGATGAGCTTGATCGAGTCGGCCAGGGCCGGCTGCGGCGTCAGCTTCACCGGGAACACGCTGGTGAACCAGCCCACGGTGCGGCTCAGGTCGATGCTGTCGAACAGCTCTTCGCGGCCGTGGCCTTCCAGTTGCACCAGGGCGCTGCTGTCGCCGGTCCAGCGGGTGATGACCCGGGCCAGGGCGGTGAGCAGCAGATCGTTGATCTGGGTGCGATAGGCTGCCGGCGCATCCTGCAACAGGCGCTGGGTATAGCTAGGGTCCAGCTCGGTGCTGACACTCAGGGCATCCTTGATCACCACCTGATCCGTTGTCCGGTCGCAGGGCAGGCCCGAATCGACACCCTGCAGCTGCGCCTGCCAGTAACCCAGCTCCTGCTGCAGCGCCGCGCTGCGGGCATAGGCTTGCAACTGGCCGGCCCAGGCCTGGGAAGAGCTGGTCTTGGCCGGCAGCTTGATGGCTTGCCCGGCGGCCTGCTGTACCAGGGCCTGATGCAGGTCCTCCAGCAGCACCCGCCAGGACACCCCGTCCACCACCAGGTGATGGATGGCCAGCAGCAGGCGCTGGGTGCCATCACGCAACGTGAAGAGCACGGCACGCAGCAAAGGCCCCTGTTGCAGATCGAGGCTGCGTTGCGCGGTATCGCACAGGGCTTGCAACGAATCTTCAGTGGCGTCGTCCGCCAGCCACAGCAGTGCATCGGCCTGCGTCGCCGCCAACGGTGCCGCAGTCACCTGCCCCTGCGGGGCATAAGTCGCGACCCAGGCTGCGTCTTCTTCGGCAAACTTCAGGCGCAGGCCGTCGTGGTGTTCGAGCAAGGCTTGCAAGCCCTGCTGCAGTGCCTCGGCACTCAGAGGCTTCAGCGGCTTGAGCAGCACCGACTGGTTCCAGTGATGACGCTCCGGCACCGGTGTATCGAAGAACCACTGCTGGATCGGCAGCAGCGGCATTTGCCCACGCACCGGGCCCTGGTCGATCTGCAAACCGCCCTCGCCCTGCTCCGCCACCGTGGCCAGCCCCTGCACCGTCTGGTGCTGGAACAGGTCCTTGGGGGTGAAGCGGATACCGGCCTGCCGCGCCCGGCTGACCACCTGGATCGAGATGATCGAGTCGCCGCCCAGTTCAAAGAAGTTGTCGGTGACGCCCACCTGCTCAAGCTTCAGCACATCGGCCCAGATCGCCGCGATCTGTTGTTCCAGTTCGTTCTGCGGCGCCACATAAGTCTGCTGCATCAGCTGCGCATCGACTTTCGGCAGCGACTTGCGGTCCAGCTTGCCGTTCGGCGTCAGCGGCAGCGCTTCGAGGAACAGCAGGTAGGTCGGCACCATGTAGTCCGGCAGGTTTTCCCGCAAGCGCGCCTTGATGCTCTCGCGCAACTGCGCCTGGCGCTCGTTGCTCGACGCCACCTCGGCGTCCACCGGCACGATGTAGCCCACCAGTTGCTGGCCGCTCGGCCCTGGCTGGGCGATCACCGCCACTTCCAGCACCGGGTCCTGCTCCAGCAGGCGCGCTTCGATCTCGCCCAGCTCGATACGGAAGCCCCGTACCTTGACCTGATGGTCGACACGGCCGACGTACTCCACCAGGCCGTCGGTGCGGTAGCGGGTCAGGTCGCCGCTGCGATACAGCCGGGCACCGGTGGTGCTGTAGGGGTCAGGGATAAAACGCTCGGCCGTCAGGCCAGGACGGTCCAGATAGCCCCGGGCCACGCCCAGGCCACCCAGGTACAGCTCGCCCGCCACGCCCACCGGCAACAGGTTGAGGTTGGCATCGGCCACATAGGCGCTGCGGTTGCCAACGATATTGCCGATAGGCGCGTAGGCCGCATCGCACGGATCGCCCGCCTTGGCCTTCCAGATCAAAGGAGTGACCACGGTTTCGGTCGGGCCGTAGCCGTTGAAGATGTACTTCGGCCGCAGCACCCGCCACGCCAGATCGTAACTGGCCTGGGGCACCGCATCGCCACCGAAGCAATACACCCGTACCGCCGGCGGATTGCCGTCGCGCTCGGCGTGCACCGCCAGTTGTTGCAGGTAAACAGGCGGGAACACCCCTACGGTTACGCCATAACGGTGCATCTGTTCGTAGGTGAACTCCGGCGACCACAAGCTATCGTCGCGGATCAGCACGCTGGCGCCGTAGATCAGTGGGTGCATCCAGCCTTCGTGGGAGCCGTCGAAGGCGAAGGACATGAAGTGCAGCTCGCAATCCGCCGGGCTCATTTCATAGCGCTCGCCGGTGGCCAGGCTGTGCATCGCCAGCGGGCCATGGGACACCGCCACGCCCTTGGGCAGCCCGGTGGAGCCAGAGGTGTAGATCACATAGGCGAGGTTTTCCTCGGCCAGGGCTACCTCCGGGCTGGTCACCGGATAGGCTGCAAAATCCGCCGCGCCTTCGACGCTGAGGGTCGGCAAACCGTCCGGGATCGGCAAGCGGTGCAGCAGATGGTTCTGGGTCAACAGCAGCCAGGCGCCGCTGTCCTGCATCATGTAGCGCAGGCGGTCCTGGGGGTATTCGATATCCAGCGGCACATAGACCCCACCGGCCTTGAGCACGGCCAGGAAGGCCACCATGATTTCCGCGCAGCGCGGCATGGCGATGGCCACCCGTACTTCCGGGCCGACCCCCAGCTCGATCAGCTTGTGCGCCAGTTGGTTGGCTTGCGTATCCAGCTCGCGGTAGCTCAGGCGCTGCTCGGCGAAGAACACTGCCGGCGCCTCCGGGGCCTTGGCCGCCTGATCGGCGAACAGCTGGTGGACAAAACGGTGGGTCGGGTAGACCACATCGGTGTGGTCCCAATCCTGGCGAATGCGCCGCTGCTCGTCCTGGCCCAGCATCGGCAGCTCGCCCAAGGCCTGCTGCGGTTCAAGCATGCCTTGCAGCAGGTTGCGCCAGTGCTCGGCAAGGCTCTGGACGGTGGAGACCTCGAACAGTTCGCCGGCATAGATGAACGAAGCGTTGATCCCGGCGTCGGTCTCCAGGGTTTCCAGGGTCAGGTCAAATTGCGCAGTACCGCCCTGCAGGACCATTTCTTCGGCTTGCAGGCCCGGCAGGCTGGCGCCGTCGGTGCTTTCCCCGGCAATGCTCAGGTGGTTGTACATCACCTGGAACAACGGGTTCTGGTCCAGCGCACGCTGGGGCTTGAGAGCATCCACCAGACGATCGAACGGCAGGTCCTGATGGGCCTGGGCGGCCAGGGCCGTAGCCTTGACCTGACGCAGCAACTGCCCTACCGGCAGGCTCGGCACCAGCTCGACGCGCATCACCAGGGTGTTGACGAAGAAGCCCATTACCCCTTCCATTTCCTGGTGGCGACGATTGCTCACCGGCACCCCGATGCGGATATCCGGCTGGTCAGAGTAACGGTGCAGGAGCAACGCGAACGACCCCAGGAACAGCTGGAACAGGGTCATGTCATGTTCCCGTGCCACGCGCCGCAGCCCTTGCTCCAGGTCCGCCGGCAGGCGCAGGCCCAGGCGTTCCTGGCGATGGCTCACCAGCGCCTGGCGCGGGTGATCCAGAGGCAGCTCCAGCACCGGATGCTCCAGCCCCAGTTGCTGGCGCCAGTAATCCAGCTGGCGCTGTTGCTCGCCCTGCTCCAACCAGCTGCGGTGCCAGTTGGCGTAGTCGGCGTACTGCACGCTCAACGGCTCGAACTGCGGTGCCTGCCCCTGGATCAAGCCGCGGTACAGCGCGACGAATTCCCGGGCCAGCACACTCATGGAGGCGCCATCGGAAATGATGTGGTGCAAGGTCACCACCAGCAGGCAGTCCTGCTCGGCGACCTGCAGCACCCGGGCCCGGCACAGCGGGCCGCGCTCCAGGTCGAACAGCTGCTGGGTCTCCTCCAGGGCGCGGGCCTGGACGGCTTCGCGGGGCAAGCCCGGCGTCAAGCGCTCCCAGGCCACGCTGATCGCGCCCTGTGCATGCACCACCTGGCACAGGCGCTCCTGATGCTGGGTGAAGGTGGTACGGAACGCCTCATGGCGCTGGGCCAGGGCATCGAAGGTCTGCTGCAAGGCAGCCTGGTCCAGCCGCCCCTGCAACCGGACCACGATCGGCGTGTGGTAGGCGGTGCTCTGCGGATGCATCTGCCAGAACAGCCATTGCCGCTGCTGGGCATGGGAAGCCGGCAAGGGCCCGTCACGCTCCAGCGCCTCGATCTGTGGCAGCGCTGCGGCGCCGGCGCAGGCCTGTACCTGTTCGACGAACTCGTCCAGGCGCGCGGTTTCGAACAGCACCCGCAGCGGCACGTCCGCCCCCAGCAGGCGACGCACCCGGGAGATGATCTGGGTCGCCAGCAGTGAATGGCCGCCCAGGGCGAAGAAGTTGTCGCCCAGGCCCACCCGCTCGACCTTGAGCACCGCCTGCCAGATGGCTGCGATGCCCTGCTGCAGCTCGCTGACCGGCGCCACAAAGGCCTCCACCGGCGCCTGCGGCTGCAACGGCGGCAAGGCCCGCAGATCGAGCTTGCCGTTGGGGGTCAAAGGCATGCCGTCCAACGCCAGGAAATGCATCGGCAGCATGTAGTCGGGCAACGCCACCGCCAGTTGCCGGCGAATCTCCTGCCACGCCGCCTCCGGCTCCTGAGCCTTGGCCAGTACCACATAAGCCGCCACTTGCGACTCGCCTGCCACACTGACCACTTGCGCCACGGCGTCCTCGACCTGAGGCAACTGCTTGAGGGCCGCGGTGATTTCCCCCAGCTCGATACGGTAGCCGCGGATCTTCACCTGATGGTCGATGCGACCCAGGTAGTCGATAGCCCCGCCGTCCAGATAGCGCGCCAGGTCACCGGTGCGGTACAGACGCTGCCCATCGCCGCTGAAGGGGTCCGGCACGAAGCGTTCGGCGGTCAAGGCCGCGCGCTGGTGGTAACCCCGAGCCAGGCCGGCGCCCCCCAGGTACAGCTCGGCCGGGGTGCCGGGCGCCACCGGTTGCAAGGATGCATCCAGCACCCGCGCACGGACGTTGGCCAGGGGCTGCCCCAGGGGCACCACCGCCAGCTCGTCCGCCAGTGCAGCCGCGGCCATGGTCAAGGCGCCGACCGTGGTTTCCGTGGGGCCGTAGTGGTTGAATACCGCGCACTCCGGCGCCAGGGTCGCGATCCTGCGGACCAGCGCCGCCGGGCAGGCCTCGCCGCCCAGCACCAGGCACTGGCGCGGCAGGCAACGGGCTGGCTCTTCGCCGCTCATCAGCGCCTGCAAATGCGAGGGGACTATCTTCAACACATCGATGCGGTGGCTGTGCAGGTAGGCGCCGAAAGCGTCGGCGTCCAGCCCGGTATCCAGGTCGATCACGTGCAGGCAGCTGCCGGAGCACAAGGCGCCGAACAGCGTGGTGTGGCCAAGATCCGCGGCAATGGTCGAGACCACGGCCATGCTGCGTGCGCCCCCCAGCGGCAGGCGCTGGATGATCGCCTGCACATAGTTGGCCAGGGCCCCGTGGGTGATGCCCACGCCTTTGGCGGCACCGGTGGAACCGGAGGTGTAGATCGAATAGGCCAAGTTCCCGGCAGCAATCCCGGGCAAGGGTGCCAGCGGGTCACTGGCCGACTCCCAGGCCTCTGCCTGATCCAGCAACAACACCTCGACCCGGGCCGCCAGCGGCAGCCGCGGCTGCACCGCCGCCTCGCTCAGCAACAGGCGCACGCCACTGTCTTCAAGCATGTAGCTCAAGCGCTGTTCGGGGTATTGCGGATCCAGCGGCACGTAGGCGCCGCCGGCCTTGAGCACTGCCAACAGGCCCACCACCATCTCCAGGGAACGCTCCACGGCGATACCCACCGGCACCTCCGGGCCCACGCCGCGCGCCACCAGCGCCGCGGCCAGACGGCTGGCACGCTGGTCCAGCTCGCGGTAGCTCAGGCCTTGCCCGGCGAATACCAGGGCCGGCGCCTCAGGCTGCGCGGCGACCTGGCGGGCAAAGAGCTCAAGGACCGATTCGGCACTGAACACCTCCGAGGCGCCAACCCCCTGGGCCAGGATGCCCTGGTGTTGCTGGGCACTGAGCAGCGGCAGTTCGGCAAGCGCCGACTGCGGCTCGCGCACCATTGCCCACAGCAGGTTCTGCCAGTGGCCGGCCATGCGCTCGATGGTCTGCGCTTCGAACAGCTGGCAGTCGTAGGTGAACGCGGCCTGCAACTGGCCGCCACGCTCGAAGGTGTCCAGGGTCAAATCGAACTGCACCGTGCGCTCGTTGCGCGGCAAGGCCTGCACTTCCAGGCCGGAGCGGCTGCGCAGGGTGGTCAGTTCGGTGACCTGGGGCTGGTGGTTGTACAGCACCTGGAACAGCGGGCTGTGGTTCAGGCTGCGCTCCAGGTGCAGGGCTTCCACCAGGCGCTCGAAGGGCAGGTCCTGATGGGCCTGGGCGCCCAGGGTGGTCTCGCGGATATCGGCCAGCAGTTGCTGCACCGTCAATTGCGGGCTCAGCTCGGTGCGCAGCACCTGAGTGTTGACGAAGAAGCCGATCAGCCCCTCGGCTTCCTGGCGCGTGCGGTTGGCGATGGGCACGCCGACCCGGATGTCCTGCTGGCCGCTGTAGCGCGATAGCAGCAGCTTGAAGCCGGCCAACAGCACGGCAAACAGGGTCACCCCTTGCTGGCGCGCCAGGGCGCCCAGTTGCTGGGCCAGGGGCTGCTCCAGTGCGAAATCCAGGCGCCGTCCCTGGCGGCTGGAATGGGCCGGCCGCGGATAATCGGTGGGCAGTTTCAGCGGCGGATGCTCGTCCCCCAGCTTGGCCCGCCAGTAGTCCAGTTGCCGCTCCTGCTCACCCGCCTCCAGCCAGCTGCGCTGCCACAGGGCGTAGTCGCGGTACTGGATCGGCAACGCCGGGACATTCGGCGCCTCACCCTGAAGCAAGCTGTCGTAAGCGTGCAGGAACTCCTCGATCAAGACTCCCATCGACCAACCGTCCGCGACGATATGGTGCAGGGTCAGCAGCATCACATGCTCCTGCTCGCCCAGGTCCAGCAAGCAGACCCGCAGCAGCGGCCCCTGCTGCAGATCGAAGGGCCGGCGCGCCTCGGCGTCGGCCTGCTGTTGCACCCGGGCTTCACGCTGCTCCGGGTCGAGGTCGCAGAGATCCCGATAATCGATGTCGACCCGCGCGTCCCGGATCACCTGCCGAGGTTCATCGTCCTCCAGGGCAAAGACCGTGCGCAGGCTCTCATGCCGCTCCAGCAGCCAGTTGAACGCCTGCGCCAGCAACACCTTGTCCAACGGCCCACTCAGACGGACCGCGTTGGGCAGGTTGTAGGCCGCGCTCTGCGGGTCCAGTTGCCAGAGAAACCACATGCGCTGCTGCGCGTAGGACAGGGCCTGGCGATCAGGCACCGTAACCCCCGCAGGAATCGGCAGCAGAGAGAAGTCGACGCCTTCCTTGTCCAGAGCCTTCAAGAACAGCCGGCGCTTTTCCAGCGGCAGTTCAATGAATCTGCGGGCGAGCTTCAAGGAGTCTTCTGCATTCATCGGGGTTCATCCGTACTGACTTGTTGGGTATCGAGCATTGGCTCGGTCATCCCTACGGAACGGATGAAGGCTTCGAAAAATTAACCCCTCGCACCACTGGAGCAACCAACCCCAGGGCAGTCGGCAAGCGGCTCTCGCGGTAAATCAAGCATTCGATACTTCGTTACTTCCTTATCCCTTCTTGCAGCAGGTAACGCCCATGTCCTCCGCACAATCGCTGACCGACATCCTCACTCAAGGCTTGCGCAAACTGACCGGCATCGACAGACCCAAGCCCAAGGGCTACCGGGTGATCAACGTCGAACTCAAGCAACGCATCGACCTCAGCCCCTCCCTGGTCCGCCTGGTGTTCGGCGGCGACGACATTGCCCAGGCCCGCTGCCTGGCCCCGGACCAGCGCATCAAGCTGCTGTTCCCCGGCGCCGACGGCACGCCCTCGCAATTGCCGGTCGAAGGCGATTGGCACGCCGCCCGGCGCAAACTGCCGGCCGCCCAGCAGCCGCCGATGCGCACCTACACCATCCGCGCCCTGCGCATGCAGCCGGCGGAGCTGGACGTGGACTTCGTGCTGCACGGGGTCAACGGCCCCGCCTCGGCCTGGGCCACCCAGGCGCAACCCGGCGACCGGCTGCAGATGGTGGTGCCGAACAAGGCCTTCAGCGGCGACCCGGGCGGCTATGAATGGCAGCCGCCGGCGGGTATCCGCAAGGTGCTGCTGATCGGCGACGAAACCGCCCTGCCGGCCATCGCCGGGATTCTCGAAGAGTTGATGGAGTACCCGGCCTACCCCGACGTCCAGGTGTTTATCGAGGTGCCCTACGAAAGCGACTGCGTGACCTTGCGCTGCCACCCCCACACTCGCCTCAACTGGCTGCCCCGGGACGTACTCGGCGCCCAGCATGGCGAGACCCTGATCCACGCGGCGCAGGAGCTGGCCGAACTGCCACCGCCCGACAGCGAGCGGCGCCCGATCAAGGTCTCCCAGCGAGGCGAGGAACTGCGCCCCTGGGACTCGGCCCAGCCGGCCGACAACAGTTTTTATGCCTGGGTGGCCGGGGAGTCGGGCACGGTGATGAAGATCCGCCGCTTCCTGATCAACGAGCGCGGCCAGGAGCGCCGCAACCTCACGCTGATGGGCTACTGGCGCCAAGGCACCTCCCTGGGCTGAGGGGGATTGCAGCCGAAAGCGCCCCAGAAGGGGCGCCGCACTTTCAAGCCCGGCGATTGATCCCGGGCCGACCCGCCTCTCAGGAAACCGCTGCCACCGGTTGCTGCTGGCGACGCCGATGAACCGCCAGGTGCCCCTTCATCAGGCTCAGCACCTTGGCCTCGTGTTCATGGATGAAGAAATGCCCGCCAGCCAGCATGTCCACGGAGAAGCTGCCCTGGGTCTCGCGGCTCCAGCCGATCAACTGCTCGGCGGTGGCGCGATCGTCCTTGCCGCCGAACACGTGCACCGGGCAGTTCAGCAAGGGCCGCTGCACTGGGGTGAAGCGCCCGCACAACAGGAAGTCGGCACGCAGCACCGGCAGGGTCAGGCTCATCAGTTCGCGGTTGGCCAGCACTTCTTCACTGGTGCCGTTGAGGGTGCGCAACTGCTCGATCAGTTGACCATCGGTCTTGGGCTCGGCGAATCCCCGGTCGTATTCGGCGCGCAAGGTTGGCGCCGCGGTCCCCGAGGCAAACAGTGCCACCGGCTCGGGACACCCCAGGGAACGCAGGGCATGGGCCATCTCGCAGGCCAGCAAGGCGCCCAGGCTATGGCCGAACAATACATAGGGCGCACGCAGGGTGGGCAGCGCCTCGCGGGCCAGTTGCAGGGCCAGGGTGCGCATGTCGGTGTGCAGCGGCTCGCCAAAACGCGCACCGCGCCCGGGCAACTCCACCGGCAGCAACTGCAGCCATTCCGGCAGCTTGCGCCGCCAGCGGCTGTAGACCATGGCACTGGCCCCCGAATACGGCAGGCACAGCAATGTCAGCTTGGTCACGGCACTCCCCTCAACAAATGAACTGTTAAGAGAACGCATGAGCGGCCACGGAAATTAGCCGGCCAGGGAACCCGGTGACGAGCGCCCCGGTGTCAGTTGCCGGTAGCTCTGCAACGCCGCAGCCAACACCACCGCGCCACCGGCCAGGGCCAGCCAGAAACCGCTGCGGGCACCGAAGTGGTCCACCAGGAAGCCCGAGCCGGCAGCCCCCAGCGCCACACCGATGCTCAGGCCGGTGACCAGCCAGGTCAGGCCTTCGGTGAGCTTGGCCGGCGGCACGATGCTTTCCACCAGGGCCATGGCGACGATCAGGGTCGGGGCGAAGAACAGCCCGGCGACGAACACCGCCAGGGACAGGCCGAGGATGTTGCTCGCCAGCAACAGCGGCAACGTGGTGACCGCGGTGGCGATGCCGCCGTACATGAACAGGCGCGGCAAGGGCATGGAGAATTTCAGCGCGCCAAACGCGATGCCCGCCAGGCAGGAACCGCCGGCATACACCGACAGCACGATGCTCGCCGCCGCCGGCTGCCCCTGCTGCTGGGCGAAGGCCACGCTGACCACATCGACCACCCCGACAATGGTGCCCATGGCTATCATCAACAGCACCAGCAGGCGGATCTCCAGCGAACGGATGATCGAGCCGCCCTGCCCTTCTGCATGAGGGTGCACCGGCGGCTCGGTGGCTTTCTGCAGGACGAACAGACTGACCCCAAGCACCAGCGCCAGCAACGCCATCAAGGGCCCGGCTTCGGGAAACAGTGCCACGCTGAGCCCCACCGACAACGGCGGGCCGACAATGAAGCAGACCTCGTCGAGCACCGACTCCAGGGCATAGGCGGTCTGCAGTTGCGGCTGGCCGCGGTACAGCTCGGTCCAGCGGGCACGGACCATGGCCGACATGCTGGGCATGCAGCCGGCCAGGGCGGCAAACACGAACAGCGTCCACTGCGGCGCCTGCAACCGTGTGCACAGCAGCAGGGCCAGGAGTGCGCCGCCACCCAGCCCCGCCGCCAGTGGCAGCACCCGCCCCTGGCCGTATCGATCCACCAGCCGCGAGACCTGGGGCGCACAAAAGGCCGTGGCCAGGGCAAAGGTCGCCGCCACGCCACCGGCCAGGGCATAACCGCCGTGCAGTTGCGCGAGCATGGTGATCAGGCCGATGCCGGTCATGGAGATCGGCATGCGCGCGATCATCCCGGCCAGGACAAACGCCCGGCTGCCCGGGGCGGTGAACAATTCACGGTAGGGGTTTGCCATTTACAACGACTCCTTGGGGGGCTGCAACTTGCCACAAAATGCTCCGGCAGTAGAAATACATACGCCGCGTATGTTAAAAATCATGTAAACATACGCTCCGTATGTCAACCCATCATTTGCTGGAGAGCGCCCCATGAGCAGCCGCCCACGAGCCGAGATGATCGAAGCCACCCGCGCCAAGCTGATTGCCAGCGGCCGCCAGGCCTTTGCCCGCCTGGGCTACGCCAAGACCTCCATGGATGACCTGACCGCCGAGGCCGGCCTGACCCGGGGTGCGCTGTATCACCACTTCGGAGACAAACAGGGCCTGCTGGCGGCCGTGGTGGCACAGATCGACGGCGAGATGGATCAGCGCCTGGCACTGATCTCCCGCCAAGTGGCAGACCCCTGGCAGGCCTTCTGCGAACGTTGCCGGGCCTACCTGCAGATGGCCCTGGAACCGGAGATCCAGCGCATCCTGCTGCAGGATGCCCGGGCCGTGCTGAGCGATGTCGCCCAGGCCAGCGAGGAGCAATGCGTCGCGTCCCTGTGCGCCCTGCTGGAGCAACTGATCGAGGCCCGGGTGATTGCGCCGGGAGCGCCCCAGGCCCTGGCCCGGTTGATCAACGGCGCCCTGGTGGAAGCGGCCCTGTGGATAGCCAACGCCGCGCAACCGGCAGACAAGCTCGAAGAGAGCCTGGTCGCCCTGCAACTGCTGCTGCGGGGACTGCGCCTCGACAGCGCCGCGCCCTGCGCTGAAATGCTCCCTGGCACAAGGTAAGCCGCCATGGACAGCTAGACCGCCCCCCACCTCAGCCGGCCGCCACCTGCTTTCTGTTCGATGTCTCGACACTCCAGGTAGGCGACATTCTGCCGAGCCGCAGCGCTGCCCTGTAGAGCAGCCTGATCCAGTCCGCCACCGATTCCGGCTTCAGCCACGCGGCGCTGTTCGTGCATGCCGGCGCAGTGCTGATCGAGGCGATCAACAGCGGGGGCAAACTGAGCTCGGTACTCGGCCGGGCCGCCCGCGCCCGGGCCAGCATCAAGCTGCTCAGGCTCAAGAATCCCGGCGCGCTGGACCAGGCCCAACTGGCCGACGTTGCCAAGTCCCACCTGCACAAGCATTACTCGCTCAAGGGCGCCTGGCTGACCCAGGTCGCCGGCGCCGAGCTGATTCGCCAGCAGTTGAACAGTGGCCCCGCCCCTGAGCCTAAAAAAACCGCTGAACTCCCGGGCCCTTTTGTCAGTCAGCTGAACACGCTCCCTGATAAAGGAACGCCCCATGCAGCTCTCCCTCGATCAACAAGTGGCACTGGTCACCGGCGCCAGTTCCGGCATCGGTGCGGCCACCGCCATCGCCCTGGCGGCGGCCGGCGCCAGCGTGGTGCTCAACTACCATTCCCAGGCCGCCCCCGCCGAGGAACTGGCGGCCAGGATCAACGCCGAAGGCGGCCGGGCCATGGCCCTCGGAGGCGACGTGTCCGATGAGAAGCAGGTCGAGGCGCTGTTCGCCAAGACCCTCGAAGCCTTCGGCTTCCTCGATATCCTGGTGGCCAACTCGGGGCTGCAGAAAGACGCCCCGGCGGCCAGCCTGAGCCTGGCGGACTGGAACCGAGTGATCAACGTCAACCTCACCGGCCAATTTCTCTGTGCCCGCGCCGCGCTGCAGATTTTCCAGCGCCAGGGCGTGCGTGCCGGGGTGTCCCGGGCGGCCGGCAAGATCATCCACATGAGTTCGGTGCACCAGCTGATTCCCTGGGCCGGTCACGTCAACTACGCGGCGTCCAAGGGCGGTGTGGAAATGCTCATGCGCACCCTGGCCCAGGAATTCAGCCAGCAGCGCATCCGCATCAACGGCATCGCCCCCGGGGCGATCCGCACCCCGATCAACCGCGCCGCCACCGAAGGCGCGGCGGAGCAGGAACTGCTCAAGCTGATTCCCTACGGCCGGGTCGGCGACCCCGAGGACGTGGCCAACGCAGCGCTGTGGCTGGCCTCGGATGCCTCCGACTACGTGATCGGCAGCACCCTGTTCATCGACGGCGGCATGAGCCTCTATCCGGAGTTTCGCGGCAATGGCTGAACACCACTCGACCCAGCGGCCGATCGATGCCCACGGCATCATCGGCGACCTGCGCAGCGCCGCCCTGGTGGACGACCAGGGCAGCATCGACTTCTTTTGCTGGCCGGAATTCGACAGCCCGTCAATCTTCCTGTCGCTGCTGGATTCCCCCGCCGCCGGGATCTTCCAGCTGGCGCCGGTGCTGGCCAATGCCAGGCGCCAGCAGATCTACCTGCCCGACAGCAACGTCCTGCAGACCCGCTGGCTGGGGGACGAGGCGGTGGTGGAAGTCACCGACCTGCTGGCCATCGACGAGGATCCGCAGCAGCCGCCCCTGCTGGTGCGTCGGGTGCGGGTGGTCAGTGGCCGCGCCACCTTGCACCTGCAATGCGCGCCACGCCATGACTACGGCCGCGCCGCCACCCGGGCCCGCCTCGACGGCGCTGGGGTGTGCTTCGAAGCACCGGGGCAGCCCGGCCTGCGCCTGGTGGCCAGCCAACCGCTGCACATCGAACGGGACGCGGCGTTGGCGCAATTCACCCTGGAACAGGGCCAGGGCGCCGAATTCATCTTTGGCGGCCTGGAAGACCCGCGGGTGACCGGCAACGACAGCGACCTGCACCTGCGCCGTACCCTGAAGTTCTGGCGCGACTGGATCGGCCAGTCCAACTACCGCGGGCGCTGGCGGGAGATGGTCAACCGCTCGGCCCTGGCGCTGAAGCTGCTGACCTCGCGCCGCCACGGCTCGATCCTGGCGGCGGCCACCTTCGGCCTGCCGGAAAGCCCCGGCGGCGAACGCAACTGGGACTACCGCTACACCTGGGTGCGCGATGCCTCGTTCACCGTCTACGCCTTCATGCGCCTGGGCTTCGTCGCTGAAGCCAACGCCTACATGGGCTGGCTGCGCGGACGGGTCAGCGACTGCCACGGGCAACCGATGAAGCTCAATATCCTGTATGGCATCGACGGTCGCCAGGAGTTGCCGGAAAGCCCGCTGCCGCACCTGTCCGGTCACGGCGGCGCGCAGCCGGTGCGGATCGGCAACCAGGCCTATGACCAGGTGCAACTGGACATCTTCGGCGAGCTGCTGGACGCGGTGTACCTGGTCAACAAGTACGGCGAGGCGATCTCCCACGAAGGCTGGCAACACACGATCAAGGTGGTGGACCAGGTCTGCGCCACCTGGCAGCAAAAGGACGTGGGGATCTGGGAAATGCGCGGCGAACAGCACCACTTCCTGCATTCGCGGCTGATGTGCTGGGTCGCGTTGGACCGCGCCATCCGCCTGGCCTCCAAGCGTTCGCTGCCAGCCCCCTTCGCCCGCTGGGACCAGACCCGGCAGGCGATCTATGACGACATCTGGAGCCAGTTCTGGGACGAGCAGCGGGGGCACTTCGTGCAGCACATCGGCAGTACCGCCCTGGACGGCTCGATGCTGCTGATGCCCCTGGTGCGCTTCGTCAGCGCCAAGGACCCGCGCTGGCTGGCCACCCTCGACGCCATCGAGAACAGCCTGGTGCGCGACGGCATGGTCTACCGCTACCGCAACGACGACAGCGGGATCGACGGCCTGCCCGGCCGCGAAGGGGCCTTTGCCGCCTGCTCCTTCTGGTACGTGGAGTGCCTGGCCCGGGCCGGGCGCGTGGAACAGGCGCACCTGGAGTTCGAGCAACTGCTGCGCTATGCCAACCCCCTGGGGTTATACGCCGAGGAATTCGACAGCCATGGCCGTCACCTGGGCAATACGCCCCAGGCCCTGACCCATCTGGCGCTGATCAGTGCCGCGTGTTTTCTCGACCGGCGCTTGAGCGGTGACAAGAGTGTCTGGCAACCTTGAGCGCCGCCGGCCCCCGCTGCCGCCCGAAATGGAATGTTCGCCATGCCCGACTCGCCGATTATCGCGGTGATGATCCACGCCGCCGACTGGCGCGCCGCCACCGACTGGTACGCCCAAGCGTTCCCCCAGGCGCGGCGCATCGTCCACCAACCCGATGACTTCGGCCACCTGCAGATTAACGGCATTGCCATCGAGATCGTCGCCGCCGACGCCAAGGTGGGCCAGGGTCCGGCCGGCTCGGTGGTGTATTGGCGAGTGGCCGACCTGCCGGCGCGACTGCAGCACCTGACCGCCCTCGGCGGGCGCCTGTACCGTGGACCGATGGCCATTGGCGACGGTGAATGGATCTGCCAGGTGCAGGATCCCTGGGGCAATTGCATTGGCCTGCGCCAGGGCGCAACGCTCGCCTGAAGGAAGCGTTCCCGGCAGAATGACGGGTCTTTCGCGCCTGGTCCTCAAACACCGGCCCCTGGAGAACGCCCCATGCAGCAGGTCCTGCTGATCATCGATGTGCAACCCTGCTTCAACCCGCCCCAGTGGCTGGTGGACGGCATCAACCGCCTGCTGACGCGCATGCCTTCGGTGGCCACGGTAGAACGCCACGATGAAAGCCAAACGCCCTTTGCCCGCCAGTTGGGCTGGCAACCTTCCGCCGACGACCAGAGCCTGGTGGCGGCCGAACGCATCTTTATCAAGCACGGCTATGGACCGACGCCGGAGATGCTCGACTACCTGAAACGCCTGGCCCCCGAGCGAGTACTGGTGTGCGGCATCCAGACCGACACCTGCGTGCTGGCAGCGGGTTTTGCCCTGTTCGATGCCGGCTTGCAGCCGACCCTGATCACCGACCTGACGCAGGGCTCGTCCCTGGACCGCAGCGGCCAGCTGGGCATCGACCTGTGGCGGCATCATTTCAAGCACCTGATCCACAGTACCGACCTGTAGGAACCGGCTTGCTGGCGAAGGCGATCTTGCGGGCCTCTTCGCTGGCAAGCCAGCTCCTACAGTTGACTGGGGTATCGGGGGGAGCCCGTAGGAGCCGGCTTGCCGGCGAAGGCGATCTCGCGGGCCCCTTCGCTGGCAAGCCAGCTCCTACAGCTGGCAGGGGTATCGTGTGGGGGCCGTAGGAGCCGGCTTGCCGGCGAAGGCGATCGTGCGGGCAGCGCAGCGTTAGAATCAGCACCTCGCCCTCCTCCATAAGGAACCCCCATGAGCCTGGATCTGCACCTTGAAGCCGACAAGCACCTGACCACGGTGCTGCTCGGCCATCTGTTGCAAGGTTTCCCCGGAGCCGAGCAGGCCCCCATACCCGGTGGCCTGCAGGCGACCTTCACCTCAGGCCTGAGCCTGTACAGCGAAGAGGCGGGACTGGAACCCGAGATCCGAGCCGAAGACCGTAAAGGCTGCGACTTCGCCGTCGGCCTGCGCTGCTATTTGCGCATCAAGGGCCCCGAACCCGAGGGTCACAGTTGCCTGGAAGACATCCGCCGGCTGCTGGAAACCATCGTCCAGCACTGCGAGACGATGTTCATCCTCTCGTTTCAATACGAATCCACCCTCTACTGGCGCGACGCTGACGGGCTGCATGCAGCCTGAGCACTGAAAACACCCCTGAGTGATGCCAAGCCGATGAGAATACTATTCGCCCTGCTTGCCCTGCTGTTCAGCAACACCGCGCTGTGCGCTGCATTCAGCGATTCACCCGAAGCCCTGGTGCGCCAGTTCATTGCCGACTATCAGCAGTGGAGCGACCAGGCCAACGCCCGCCAGCCGCTCGATGCGCCCCTGCAAGCGCTCGACCTGGCGCAGCAGGAGTACGCCCAGTTGCTGGCCAAGTTCTGCCCGCCGGGTTTTCAGGGCCAGCCGATTGCCTTCAGCGACCCGGCCAACCACGGCACCGGCTATGAGCAGATCCTCTCCAGCAGCCGTACCGCCGATCGCGCCCTGTTGAAAACCCGGGCAATCCAACCCGGGACGGGGTTTGCCGCCGACTATCACTACCACCTGCTGTTCAGCCATCAGCGCTGGTACCTCAGCGAGGTGTTCTATGTCGACCAGGATGGCCAGTACGAGTCGCTGTAAGCTCCCTGGCGACGAACTTTTCAGCTAGGGTTTCCCGGTCCGACCCGCCTTGGAGCCATCATGCCCAGCCAACCGTTCCTGCATCATGTACAGACCCCGAGCCTGAACATCGCCTACGAGCAGCACGGCCCCCTGGGCGGCGAGCCGGTGATCCTGCTCCATGGTTTCCCCTACGACCCGCGGGCCTACGACGAGATCGCCCCGCCCCTGGCCGAACTCGGCTATCGGGTGATCGTGCCCTACCTGCGGGGCTACGGGCCGACGCGCTTTGCCAGTGCCCAGGTGATGCGCTCCGGGCAGCAGGCGGCCCTGGCCCAGGACCTGCTGGACCTGATGGATGCCCTGTACCTGCCCCGGGCCACCCTGGCCGGCTACGACTGGGGCGGGCGCGCCGCGTGCATCGTCGCGGCGCTGTGGCCGCAACGGGTGCGGGCCCTGATGAGCGCCGACGGCTACAACATCCAGGACATTTCCCGGGCCTGTGAACCCCGCGCCCCGGAGACCGAGCACCGGCTGTGGTACCAGTACTATTTCAACACCCAGCGCGGGGTCGACGGGCTGACCGCCAATCGCCGGGAGCTCTGCGAACTGCTGTGGCGCCTGTGGTCGCCCACCTGGGCGTCCGGGCCCGAACTCTATGGCCTGAGTGCGGCGTCCTTCGACAACCCGGATTTCGTTGCGGTGGTGATCCACTCCTACCGCCATCGCTTCGGTTATGTGGCAGGCGACCCGGCCCTGGAGGCCATCGAGCAGGCGCTGCTTGCGCAACCGCCGATCCGGGTGCCGACCATTGCCCTGTGCGGCGCCGACGATGGCGTCGGCCCGGTGCTCGAGCCCGATCCGGATGTCGACCTGTTCAGTGCCGGTTACCAGCGCCGAGTGCTGGCCGGGGTCGGCCACAATGTGCCCCAGGAGGCGCCGCAGGCCACCCTCGATGCCTTGCTGGAATTACTCCAGGAGCACTGAGCGCACACCTGTCGCCGGCAACGGACACACTGCATCCGGGGAAAAATCGGTACACTTCGCGGCCTCGATTCCCCCCACAGGACATGGAATGTTATCTGCCGCTTCCTCTCCCCGGCCCGGCCTGCGCCGGGCCCTGGTGCTCTGGCTGTACGCCGCCGGCGCCGGCCACCTGCTGGCCGGCCTGCTGCTGACCTGGGCCGGCCACAGCGCGCTGTTCAACGACTACCTGGGCACCATCGAGCAGGCCTTCTGGGGCAGTTCTGCGCCCAGTGCCGCACGGGCCCAGCAGGTCTGGTGGCTGGGCCTGTTCGGCGCCACCCTGCAAAGCTACTCCCTGTACCTGCTGGCCCTGGTGCACCTGGGCAACCGCCTGCGCAGCCCGGCGGCCTGGGCCTGGCTGATGGCCGGGATCCTGCTCTGGGCGCCCCAGGACATGTGGCTGTCGTGGCAGGTGCAGATGACCTCGCACCTGTGGATCGACAGCTTCGCCCTCCTGGTGCTGCTGCCACCGCTGCTGTGGCTGTACCGGCATGACCGCCGGTTCCGCGCTGCTTCCTTGTAACCCGTAAAAGGACTTCACCATCGTGGCTGACTTGCCAATCCTGCAGTGGGCCATCGCCCTGCTGCTCGCCCAGGGGGTGCTCGGCGCCCTGGACACGATCTACCATCACGAACTCACCGTGGCCCTGCCGCAACGCCATGGCGCCCGCAAGGAACTGGCGATCCACGCCCTGCGCTCGTGCTTCTACGGGGTGCTGTTCATGGGCATCGCCCACCTGGCGTTCCAGGGCATCTGGGCCCTGGTGATCGCGCTGCTGTTCGCCCTGGAGATCGGCCTGACCCTGTGGGACTTCGTGGTCGAGGACCGCAGCCGCAAGCTGCCGGCCATCGAGCGCATCATGCACACCGTGCTGGCGATCAATGCCGGGGCCTTCTTCGCCCTGTACGGCCTGCAACTGCTGGAATGGTCGCGCCTGCCCAGTGCCCTGGCGCCCCTGGACCTGGGCTGGCAAGGCTGGGCCCTGAGCCTGTTCGCCATCGGCGTGAGCGCCTCGGGCATCCGCGATGGCCTGGCGGCCCTGCGCCTGCAACGCCAGGGCCCGGGCAGCAACCCGTTCACCGGCGGCCCCGGCAAGCGGGTGCTGGTCACCGGTGGCACCGGTTTCATCGGCGAGACCCTGGTCAACCAACTGCTGGATGCCGGGCACACCGTCAGTGTGCTGGCCCGCGATCCGCTGCGCGCCGCCTACCTGTTCGACGGCCGTGCGCGCTGCTTGCGCAGCCTCGGCAAGCTCGGCCACAACGAAGCCTTCGACGTGATCATCAACCTGGCCGGGGCTCCGGTCGCCGGCCCGCGCTGGTCGGCCAAGCGCCAGGCGCAACTGCTGGCCAGCCGGGTGGGTACCACCGAGGCCCTGCTCAACTGGCTGCAGCATGCCCAGCACAAGCCGCAACTGTGGATCCAGGCCTCGGCCATCGGTTTCTACGGGGTGCGCGATGCCAGCCAGACGCTGGATGAAAACGCTGAGCGCGGCGAAGGCTTCATGGCCGACCTGTGCGCCCGCTGGGAGTCCTCGGCCGAACCGGCGACCCGTTTCGGGGTGCGCCAGGTGGTGCTGCGCCTAGGCATCGTATTCGGCCCCGGCGGCGCCCTGAAACCCTTGCTGATTCCGTTCCATTTCGGCTTTGGCGGACGCATGGGCGACGGTCGCCAGATCATCAGCTGGGTGCACCGCGACGACGTCCTGCAGGTGATCGCCAAAGCCATGGCCGACAACTCCCTGGCCGGCACCTACAACCTGGTGGCACCGGAACCGGTGAGCCAGGGTACGTTCGCCGCCACCGTTGGCAAGCTGCTCAAACGCCCGGTATGGCTGCATGTGCCGGCGGCGCCGGTACGGGCCCTGGCCGGGGAAATGGCCGAGCTGTTCTTCGACGGCCAGAAGGTGGTGCCCGCGCGCCTGCTGCAGGCCGGCTACCGCTTCCGCTACCCGACCCTGGACGCCGCCCTGCGCGACCTGACCTGAGGATTGTCCATGAGCAAGCCCCTGTTGTACCTGCTGGCGGGCAATGGCAGCGCCGCCGACTGGTGGGACGATGCCCTGCCGCACTTCCAGCGTTATCAGGTGCAGGCCCTGGAGCTGCCGGGGTTTGGCGGCAACCGGCAAGCGCCCTGCAACGACCTGGGCGAATACGCCGAAGCGCTGCTGGCCATGACCCTTCCGGGCAACGCGATTGTTGCGGTGGGGGTCAGCGCGCTGATCGTGCTGCATGCCTTGCAGCGCCGTCCGGGGCATTTTTCCCGCAGCGTGCTGCTGTCGCCGGTGGGGGCCTTTCTCTGGCAACGCCGCCTGCCGGCGCTGATGTCGCCGTTACCGGCGCGCTGGCTGATTCATGGCTTGCTCAGCCACAAGCCCGAATGGTTCGCCGGCAAGTTTTCCCGCCAGCCGTGGACGCCGCAACAGTACCGGCGCATGGGCGCAGGCTATGCCCGTTGCCGGGCCTTTGTCCCCCTGTGGGAACAGCTGCGGGCCGACACCGCATTGCCGTTGCTGGAGTGGATCAAGGACCCGGTGGAACTGGTCTGGGGGGATCAGGACCGGCTGCTGGGGATTGCCCAGGCCGCGGCCTGGTCGGCGATCCTGGCCCGGGCCGACCTGCGGGTCAGCCTCAAGCCGGGCTGGGGCCATTACCCGTGGATCGACGCCCCGGGTGAATTCGTCACTTGGCTGGAGTCCGGCGAGCCGGGGTTCGTCGCCCACACCAAGGGCGGTCGCCTGCGCCTGGCGCAGCTGGCCGGCCAGCCGGTGCCCAGCGCCCTGTCCCTGGACCGGGCCGACGACCCGCGCCTGCCGGCCCTGCTCGCCAGCCAGCCGCAGGCCCTGTGGGCGGTGCGCTCTTCGAGCTATGGCGAGGACCAGGCCGACTCGGCCAATGCCGGGCTGAGCACCACTTACCTGCGGGTCGCGACCGCGGAAGTGGCGCCGCGGATCAATCAGCTGCGCAACGCCGGCGTCGAGGAAGTGGTGGTGCAACGCTTTATCCAGCCGGCCCTGTCGGGGATCGCCTTCGTGCGCCACCTGGCGGTGGAACTGGAGTGGGTCGAAGGCCATCTGGAAAGCCTCGCCGACGGTCAGGCCAGCCCGCAGCGGGCGGTGCTCTCACGCCTTGGCGGGGCCTGGGCCAGCGGCGCGTTCGCCACGCTCCAGGGCTTGAGCGAAAGCGCCTTGTGGGATTTCCTGCAAGGGGTGCTGAAAGCCTTCCACTACGTGCCTGGTGATGTCGAATGGGCCTGGGACGGCAGCCAACTGTGGCTGCTGCAGTACCGGCCCATCAGCGATTACGGCTGGCGCCGACACCTGACCGCAGCCAATATCGCCGAGATCCTGCCGCCCCAACCCAGCCGCTTCGTCGAGTACGGCCAGCGCCGGGCGGCGGCGAGCATTCCGGCGATCATGGCCCGCTGGGACGCCCGGGTGCTGGAGGACAACGAACCCTTCACCGCAGTGTTCGGCGGCGCCTCCTACATCAATAACGACCTGTTTCTGGCGCGCCTGGCGGATTGGGGCCTGCCGTCTACCGGCTACGCCGGCGAAGTCGGTGGCGCGGCCCCGGCCCTGCCCTTGCGGCCAATGCGGGTCCTGCGCGCGCTGCCACGCTTGCTGCGCATGCAGCAGATCGCCCGGGGCCAGCTGCTGACCCTGGAGCGCGGGCTGCGGCGCTTCGATGATGAACTGACGCGCCTGCACCAGGCCGGAGCCGATGGCCAGCAACTGGCGGACTGGTTCAGCCGCTTCTATGTATTCGTGGTCCAGGGCAACCTGTGCATCGCCACCGCCCTGGCCAGCAGCGGCGGCGCCTGGCTGGGCCGGCCGCCCACCGCTTACGACAACCTGGAGCACAGCCCCCACAGGCTGCCCTGGGAAACCGATCCCGGCACCCCGCGACCGCCCTGCAGCGACCTGCCATTGCAAGCCTTTCCCCACTGGCGCCCGGCCATCGCCCTGGCCCATCGCCTGGGCCTGCCGGGGCTGCGTGGCTATTACCTGCAAGTGCGCGAATGGTATCGAGACAACCTGATGCGGATCTTTTTCCGCCTGCACCATGCGGTGCCCGAAGCCGACCGCGCCCATTGGTTTGCCCCCCACGAGCAGGTTCGCAGCCGCAGCGGCAGCTTCTGGCAGGACGGCCGCGAAGGCCACGAACAGGCCAGCGGCTTCATGATCTACCCGGGGCAGGTGCAGGGCGTGCTGGGGGTCGACATTCTTCTGGAAGACACCCTGGACCCCGGGCGCCACGCCCATTACCAGCAAGCCCGGGCAGTGATCGCCCGGATGGGCGGCCGGCTGTCCCACGGCTCGACCCTGCTGCGGGAACTGCGCAAGCCCTCGGCAGTGCTGCCCCAGGTGGACCCGGCCTGGATCGGCCGCGAGGTGCGCTACGAGGACGGGCAACTGAGCCTGGTCCAGGACTGAGGCCGGGGTTGAAGCCCGCCTTGCCTTGACCCTGGCCCGGCGCAACAGCGAGCTGCGCCGTCAATCGCCTTGGTCAGGCAATGACCAGCGGAATCAGGATTCCGGGCTTGCCGCGAAACGCTCGCGGTAGGCTTGCGGGGTCACCCCCAGGGCCCGCAGCACGCTGCGACGCAGGGTTTCTTCACTGCCGAACCCGCATTGGGCGGCAATGCGCTTGATCGGCAGGCCGCTGTCGGCCAACAGCCGCCGGGCGGTCTCCACCCGGATCAGCTCGATGGCCCGGGCCGGCGTCTGGCCGGTGTCGGCACGGTAGTGGCGGACGAAGCTGCGCTCGCTCATGGCGGCCTGCTGGGCCAGGACTGGCAGTGTCAGTTCGCGATTGAGGTTTTCAGCGATCCAGGCATGCAAGCCATCGAAACGCCCGCCTCCATTCTGCAACGCCAGGGTCACGCTGAACTGCGACTGGCCGCCCGGGCGCTTGAGAAACACCACCAATTGCCGCGCCACGTCCAGCGCCGCCTCGCGCCCCAGGTCGGCTTCCACCAGGGCCAGGGCCAGGTCGATGCCGGCGGTGACCCCGGCCGAGGTCCACACCGGACCGTCATTGATAAAGATCGGATTGGCCTCCACCCGCAGTTGCGGGTACTCCTGGGCCAGTTGATCGCAACGGGTCCAGTGGGTCACTACCCGGCGCCCATCCAGCCAGCCACTGGCCGCCAGCAGAAAGGCCCCGGTGCACACCGAGGCCACCCGCCGCGCCGTCGTGGCACGGGCGGCGACCCAGGCCACCAGCGCCGGGTCCCGGGCCGCTTCATAGACGCCCCAGCCCCCGGCAACGACCAAGGTATCGCAGGCCACTTCCGGCGCCGGCAGCGGCTCGGCCAGCAATGCCAGCCCCGCTGAGCTCAGGGTCGGCCCGCCCGGGCTGGCGATCACTCGGGGCTGGTAGGGCAAGGGCAGGCCCAGGCCACGGGCCCGGTCATTGGCCGAGGCGAACACCTGCAACGGGCCGGTGACATCCAGCAACTGGGCATTGGCAAAGGCCAGGACAAACACGTTTTTTGGGGAGCTGGGCATGATTGGCGTAATTCGAGGGCAGGTTGGCGTACCCGCCAAATCCTAGAAGGCTAGAGTCACGCCGTCCACCTCATCGACACAAGGAACAGGCAATGACAGTGCAGATTGGTTTTCTGTTGTTCCCCGAGGTCCAGCAACTGGACCTGACCGGCCCCCACGACGTGCTGGCTTCGCTACCGGATGTGCAGGTGCACCTGATCTGGAAGGCGCCGGGGCCGGTGGTGGCCAGCTCCGGGCTGGTGCTGCAGGCCACCACAAGCGTCGCCGACTGCCCGCCGCTGGATGTGATCTGCATTCCCGGCGGTGCCGGGGTCGGGGCGCTGATGGAAGACCCGCAGACCCTGGCGTTCATCCGCCAGCAGGCGGCGCAGGCGCGGTATGTGACCTCGGTGTGCACCGGCTCCCTGGTGCTCGGCGCCGCCGGCCTGCTCCAGGGCAAGCGCGCCACCACCCACTGGGCCTACCACGAACTGCTGGCGCCGCTGGGGGCGATCCCGGTGCACGAGCGGGTGGTGCGCGACGGCAACCTGCTGACCGGCGGCGGCATCACCGCCGGCATCGACTTCGCCCTGACCCTGGCCGCCGAACTGTTCGACGCCGCCACCGCGCAGCGGGTACAGCTGCAACTGGAATATGCCCCGGCACCGCCGTTCGAGGCCGGCAGCCCGGACACCGCCCCCGCCAGCGTGGTGCAGCAAGCCCGCCAGCGCGCCGCAGAGTCGCTGCACCAGCGCCGGGAGATCACCCTGCGCGCAGCCGCGCGGCTGTCAGCCGGCTGAATCCTCGGCGCGGCGCACCGGGCCCTGGCGGGCATTGCCCAGCAACTGGGTAATGGCGCCATCGCCATAGGTGCGCTCGACCCTGGAAATCACCACCTGATAACCGGCGTACCAGCGCCGGTACTGGCGCTTGGCCTCGATGTGCCTGGGGTGGCTGGCAAAGGCCTGGATCGAGGCTTCGTCCTCCCAGTAATAGCTGGCGTTGATCAGCCCCTGATCGGCGCTGGTCCAGGATTGGGCGCCGACGAAGCCCGGCAGGCTGATGGCAATTTCGTCGATCAGCGCGCTGAGGCGGTGGAACTCCTCGTCGCGCTGGCCTGGCTGGTAGATAAAGGCGGCAATGTACATCGGCAAACTCCATTGGGTGATGAATCAGAGCGGACGCGCCAGCAGCGCCAGGCGCAGGGCCAGGGCCAGCAGCACCGCCGCCAGCAGCCAGGATTGCCAGCGGGCCAGCCGCGAATCGCCGCTGGGCCAACCACGGCGCAGGGCCGCGCCGAAGACCCCCAGGCTAGTATGGAAGACCCCGCTGACCAGGGTCAGCAGCAAGCCCAGGACCAGCAGTTGCACAGCGATGCTGCCGTGCTCGGGGCGCACGAACTGCGGCAGGAACACCATGAAGAACAGCAGCGCCTTGGGGTTCAGCAGGCTGTTGCACAAGGCCCGGACAAACACCGTGGACAGCGGCACCCGCGGCGTCTCGGCAAGGTTGGGGGTGCCACGCTCGCCCAGGGCCTTGCAGGCCAGCCACAGCAGGTAGGCGACCCCGGCATAGCGGAACAGGTCGAACGCCGGCGGCCAGCTGGCTACCACGGCGGTCACGCCCGTGGCCGTGAGCAGGGTCAGGCCGATGTCCGCCGCACCTATCCCCAGCCCCGACGCCACCCCACCGCGCCAGCCATAGGCTGCGCCGTGGCTGATGACAAAGGCCATGTTGGGGCCCGGCGACAGCAGCAACAGCAGCACGGCGCCGAGGAAGATCGACAGGGTGGAAAGGTCCGGCATGTGAGCGCTCCTGCGCAAAAGCCGCTAGATTAGGGCGCCTACCTGATACAAACAAAAAAGTGTTCTAGATACATAAGGTGGCCGAGCATGCGCCGTACCCGCTACAAAACCATCGTCGATCACTTCGCCCAGCGCATCCGCGCCGGCCAGCTGTGCCCGGGCACTCAGCTACCGACGGTACGCGCGCTGATGGCCAGCGAGCAGGTGGCCCTGGCCACGGCGCTGCGGGTCTACCACGAGCTGGAGGCCATCGGCCTGGTGGTGGGCGAGCCCGGGCGCGGCACCTTCGTGCGCGACACCAGCCTGCCCCGGGGCATGGGCCTGGAACAGCACCCGGCCAGCGCCGCCTCGGTGGACCTGGCGTTCAACTACCCGTCCCTGCCCGGCCAGGCGGAAAGCCTGCGCGAGGGGCTGCGGGCGATAGCCGCCTCCGGCGACCTGGATGCCCTGCTGCATTCCGCGCCCCAGGGCGGCCGCCCCCATGAGCGCCAGACCGCGGCGCGGCACCTGCGCAACCGCGAGATCCGCGTCGCCGCCGAGCAGGTGCTGATCGTCAACGGCGCCCAGCAGGGGCTGGCGGTGAGCCTGCTGGCACTGCTCCAGCCCGGGGACATCCTGGCGGTGGATGCCCTGACCTATCCCGGCCTGAAGACCCTGGCCCAGGTCCATCGCCTGGACCTGGAGCCCTTGCCCCAGCACAACGGCCAGATGGACCTGGACGCCCTCCAGGCCTTGTGCCGGCGGCGCCCGGTGCGGGCGCTGTACTGCATGCCGACCCTGCACAATCCCCTGGGCACGGTGATGCCCCTGGCCGAACGCCAGCGCCTGGCGCAATTGGCTCGCGAGCATGACCTGCTGCTGATCGAGGACGGCGCCTACGCCTTCCTCGCCGAACCGGCACCGCCGCCGCTGCAGACCCTGGCCCCGGAGCGCACGCTGTATATTTCCGGGCTGTCGAAAAGCGTCGCCTCGGGGTTGCGCCTGGGGTTCATCGTCGCGCCCCTGGAGATGATTCCGGCCCTGGAGCGGGCGATCCGCGTGTCCACCTGGAGCACTCCGTCATTGACCGTGACCCTGGGCTGCCGCTGGATCGAGTCGGGGCTGGTGGACCGCCTGGAAGAACAGAAGCGCAACGATGCCCGCAACCGCCAGCAACTGGCCCGGCGGGTACTCAAGGGCTACGAGTACCAGGCCTATGGCTCGTCGTATTTTCTCTGGCTGAAACTGCCGGAAGGACGGCGGGCCGATGCCGTGGTGACGGCCCTGGAACATCAGGGGGTCACGGTGACCTCGGCCGAGCCTTTCGCCACCACCGCCCACGTGCCCCAGGCGTTGCGCCTGGCCCTGGGCTCCATCGGCCTGCCACTGCTGGAACAGGCTTTGGAAAAGGTCCGCAACGAGATCACCCGCTAAGCACACCTGTAGGAGCCGGCTTGCCGGCGAAGAGCGCCCGCTCACCGGCGTCAATGGCCGCAGGCATCATCCGTGGCGGGCGGCTCGCACGCCTCACGGCCATTCGGAGCACGCCAGCGCCGCCAGAGCAGCTTGATCTTCCGACCGATCATCCACAGCGCACCAAGGATATTGGCCAGGACAAAGGCCCCCAGGAAAAATGCCAGCATCGTCAGCATGCCGGGGCAATCCGGCCCTTGGCACGACATTCCCGCCCAGCCCAAGGTGGGCAACAGCGCCGCCCCCAGTCCAACGATCTGCGGCAACCACGGCCAGTTGCCCAGAAGCCCGCGCTTAGGGTCGGGCTGAAAAAACCTGCCAGGTTGATGTTCCACTGCGTGAAGTAGCAAAGCGGCCACCGCACCCAGGCAGCAGACACGAAATGCCGGACGAAAAAAAACCCGCCGAAGCGGGTTTTTTCCAAGACCATTATGACTTCCTGTCTGCAGCATCCGTGCTAATGGTCGACCTTCCTTGATCCTGAGCGCTTCCTGCGCTGCAGTTGTGGAAAAGAAGATTAAACACAAAGTCATCTGGTAAAAAGACGCATTAAATAACAGCGCGTGTAAGACATTCGCCATGCGCTGCTTCCGAAAACCCTTATTTCAACGCGCCAGGACCTGCATCGCCAACGCCGCGACCTTGAGCTGGTGGCGCACACCGGCTTGATCAGCGTCCTGAACAAACCAGGCGGCCGACAAGCCACTGAACGCCAGGACCCACTGCACCAGGCGACGCGGCTCGAGCCCGGCGCATTGTCCGATCACCTGCACCTGGCGGCTGAAGCGTGCAGGATCGGTGGCACTGGGCAGGTCGGGATTGGCAATCAGGTTGGCGAAATCAAAACCGCGCTCGCCGTACACTCGCTTGGGGTCGATGACCTGCCAGCCACGGGCACCGAAATCGAGAACATTGTCGTGGTGCACATCGCCGTGCAGCACCACCACATCCTCGGGCGCCGCGAGCAACTGCTCGGCCATGGCCAGGCACTCCAGAAGAATGCCGCCCTCAACCCGCGCCACCTGGCGCAGGTCCTCGAACCAGAGATCGAGCCCTAGCAGCTGCGGCAGAGGCTGCTCACGCGGCGCATGCAGCCGCGCCAGCTTGGCACAGACAATCTGGCTGACTTCATCGTGGCGGCCTTCGAGCGCCATGCCCATCAACGACCCCGAGCCCATGGCCCGCTCCATCAGCAAGGCCTGGTCCGCCTGGGCATAGACCCGCGCAGCACCCTGCCCGGCCCACCAGGCCATCAGCCGATTGCCGGCCTGCTCATTTTCATCCAGGGCGATCTTCAACATGGCCGGCGCTTGATCCGCCAGCCGCACCGGCAGCAGACGGCTGCCAGGAGTGACAATAGGCTCACCGTCAGGCAGCAAGCGCCAGCGATCGATATAAGTCTCAAACATCGATGAATCCAAGGGCAGCAAAAGCGAGCTGCAAGTTTCCAGCGACCAGCTGCAGGCAGCAAGCTCTTATGCTCCGCTTACAGCTCCTGGCGTGCCGCTTGTGACTTGCAGCTGCCCCTCTTCAACCCTGCTGCAGATAGTTCTCGATATTGCTCATCTGCTCGTCCCAGCCCCGGCTGTTCATGCGAAAGGCCTTGAGCCGGCGCTCAGCGGGAATGCCGTCGAAACCCGACTCGGTGACCCGCAGCAAGGTGCCGTCATCGCGCTCCTCCAGTTCGAATTGCACCAGGGTCGTGGGCTCGGCCGAGTAGTCCTGCTGAGGGTCCACGGCATAGGGATGCCAACTGAAGGAAAACAGTTCGTCCACCAGCAGTTGCTCGACCCTGACGTCCCAGGTCAGGTGCTCGTACCCCGGGTAGGTAATGGCCCCGCGCACCTGCTGGCCCGGGGTGAAGCGCTGACCCTGCAGGGCCACGCCGAACCATTGGCCAAAGGCCTCGGCCTGGCTCAGGGCAGCCCAGACCTGGGCCCGGCCGGCCTTGAGCAGGATCTTTCTTTCAATACGGTCTGATGAGTTCATAGGACACCTCCAGTGATCAACACTAGACCGCCTGGGCGCTAGCGCAACCGGCAAGTTGCACGATCGGCACGTGCTCCGGGCCCGGCCTGAATGACACTTGGGCCTGGGTAAACAAATGCTAATGTCGGCGGCCAATCCCTCCTCAAGGACGAGCCATGCCGCTGACCCTTTCCGATCGCTACCGCGGCTGCCTGCTGGGCCTGGCCTGTGGCGATGCCGTGGGCACCACGGTGGAATTCAAGCCGCGGGGCTCGTTCCCCGACGTGACCGACATGCTGGGCGGCGGGCCTTTCAAGCTCCAGCCGGGGCAATGGACCGACGACACCTCGATGGCCCTGTGCCTGGGCGAAAGCCTGTTGCGCAAGGACGGTTTCGACCCCGCCGACCAGATGGGCCGCTACCTCAACTGGTGGCAATGGGGCTACCTCAGTGCCACCGGTGAATGCTTCGACATCGGCAGCACCGTGCGCCAGGCCTTGAGCGAGTACCAGGAGCACGGCCAGCCATTCGCCGGGGCGACCGATCCCCAGACCGCCGGCAACGGCTCGCTGATGCGCCTGGCGCCGGTGGTGCTGTTTCACTACCCGGACCTGGCCCAGGTCCGCGAGTTTGCCGGCGCCAGTTCGCGCACCACCCATGGCGCCGCTGAAGCCATCGAATGCTGTCAGTTGTTGGCCGGGTTGCTGGCCAAGGCCCTGGCCGGCGCCTCCCGGGCCGAGCTGCAAACGCTGGATGATCCGCACCTTGGGCAACCCAAGGTGATGGCCCTGGCCCGGGGGCATTACCTGGACAAGCGCCGCGACCAGATTCGCGGCAACGGCTACTGCGTCGACGCCCTGGAGGCCGCGCTCTGGTGCTTCCAGCACAGCGACAGCTATGCCCAAGCGGTGCTCGCCGCCGCCAACCTGGGGGACGATGCCGACACCACCGCCGCCATCGTCGGGCAGTTGGCCGGGGCCTTCTACGGGGTCCAGGGCATACCGCCACAGTGGCTGGCCAAGCTGCACATGGGTGAGGAGATCCGGGCCATGGCCGACGACCTGCTGGCCGCCGCCCAGCGCCGCACGCCTGTGCGACCGCTGCTCGGCAGTTGCCTGTGCAAGGCGGTGCAGTACCGGGTCGAGCGCCTGGACATGCCCATCGGCCATTGCCATTGCCAGACCTGCCGCAAGGCCCATGCCGCAGCGTATGCCTCCACCGCCGGGGTGATGCGCGAACACTTCCAGTGGACCCAGGGCCAGGAGCGCCTGAGCAGCTATGAATCGTCCCCGGGCAAGCTGCGGCACTTCTGCTCGGTCTGCGGTTCTCACCTGCTGGCGGAGCGCCCGGCACAGCCCCACGTGATCCTGCGGGTGGCGACCCTGGACGATGACCCGGGGCAGACGCCCCAGGTGCATATCTGGACCTCCCACGATGTGCCCTGGCTGGCCGACGAGGGGGCGCAACGCTGGCCCGAGTGGCAACCCAGCCGCGACTAGACTGCCTTTCTACCTCATTCACCGATTGCGAGACTATCCATGCGTGCGATCCTGTTCCTGGCCCTTGCGCCACTGCTGCTTGCTCCATTGGCCCAGGCCGACGAGTGCGACAGCAGCACCCAGACCGACATGAACCTGTGCGCCGGCGTGCAGAGCAAGGCCGCGGACAAGGAGCTGAATGCCCTTTACCAACAGATCAACCAGCGCCTGAAAGACCAGCCACACACTAAAAAGCTGCTGCTCAGCGCTCAGCGCGCCTGGGTAGCGTTCCGCGATGCCGAGTGCAGTTTTTCCACTTCCGGCGTGGAAGGTGGCAGCCTTTATCCGGTGGGCTACAGCAACTGCATCACGGCCTTGACCCAGGCTCGGGTGGAGAGCTTCAAGAATTACCTGAAGTGCATGGAAGGCGACTTGAACTGCCCGGTACCCGCCCGGTAGGAGCGGGCTTACCCGCGAAGGCGTCGGTGAGGGCGCTGCATGGCTTGCCGGCCTCTTCGCCGGCAAGCCGGCTCCTACAGCAGGAGCCGGTAGCTGCAGACAAGCTCAGCGCACGAAGATCTGCGCCGTGGTAATCGCCATGTCGCCGCCGGGCAAGGTGATCTTGCCGACCTGCTGCATGCTGTCGACATCGAAGATCGCCACGTCGTTGAAGGTCCCCGCCAGGTAGATCTTGGTCCCCGCCTTGTTGAACGAAATGCAGTAGTAGGAGTGCTCCAGGGTGGCGGCCTGGATCAGCTTCTTCTGCTTGATGTCGTACTTGGCCAGGCGGTTGAGCACGCCGAACATCAGGTTCGGGTCCTTGGGCGAGCGCATGCCGCTGAAGTAGATCTCGGTCAGCGGGCCGAAGTCGGTGGTCTCGGTCTTGCCGGTTTTCAGGTCGACGCTGAACAACCCGTAGAGCGCTTCGGCGGTGGCCGGGTCCTGCTTCTGGTCCTTGAACTTCGCCGTGGTGTAGAGCAGCGAGAAGTCATGACGGAAGGTCTGCTGGTTCCACACGTAGAGCACGTCCGGGGCGCTGTAGTTGGGGCGTTTCCAGTGGCGGCTGGGGATCAGCACCTCGAACTTGCCGCTCTTGACGTCGACCTTGTACAGGTCCGGCCCGGCCACATACAGGGTGCCGTCGTCGCCACTCTGCATGATGGTCAGCTGGCGCGGCGCGGGGAAGCTGCGCAGCGGCTTGGCATCCAGCCCGGCGTCGGTGGCGTAGACATCCAGCCGCGGCTCCTTGACCTCGTAGCGGTCATTGCGCAGCAGGGTCGGGTTGGCCACGGTGTACAGCTCCTTGCCGTCGTGGCTGACGGTGAAGGCGAACATCGAACGGGCCTTCTCCCCCGGGTGCTGGGTGATGCTGGCGTGGAACACCTGCTTGCAGCTGTCGAGCTCGACGCCATAGACATCCGCATAGTGGTTGTTCAATACGTAGGCAATCTTGCGGTCCGGGGACAGTTGCACGGTGCCGGGGCCAAAGGCGTCGGGCATCTTGCAGGTCTTGTACAGGCTGTCGGTGGCCAGGTCGAGAATGTGCAGGTTGTTCGGGTAGTTGGTGGTCACCATGTATTCGTGACCCGGGTTGAGGGCCGGGTTTTCATCGCCCAGGGCACTCAGTGAAACGAGGCCGAGGACCGCGCTGGCGGCCAGGCCGCAGACGTTGATAGCTCGCATGCTGGAATCCTTGTGCTGTCCGGTTACTTGTCTTTGGGGAAGACGGTGCCGAGGTTGCGCCAGTTGTCGTTGGAGGCCTGGGCGTCCTTGTTCCAGTCGGGGTAGGTGCTCATCATGTCCGGCACCTGGGCCGGCCACCAGCAAGGGTCGGAACAGCCGTAGAGGTCGGCCTCCATGGGCTGGCAGAGGGACGAGACGCCGCCAAAGGCGTCGATTTCCCAGCCCGGGTCGGTGGTCGAGGCGCAACCGGCCACGGAGTTCATCGCCAGCACTTCTTCGATACGGTCCTCGGCGGCAGCCTCGGCCAGTTTCTGGGCTTTGTTATTGATCGGCTTGAGATGTTTCATGTCAGTGGGCCTTGCGCGGAGTGATGTAACTGCTGATGAACGCAGGGTTGTGAGCCATGATCCGGCTGTAGACTTCGATGCCGAAATCCACCCAGTCACGCATCAGTTCGCAATAGTGATAGGTCGGGTGCGCCGGGTCGCCATAACGGGCGTAGCTCTCGTGGTAGCAGCCGCCGGAACACAGGTTGCGGATCCGGCAGCTGTCGCAACCGGTGTCGGTGCGGTCCAGGCGCTGGGACAGGAAGTCGTTGAGTTCCACCTGCTTGACCCCGCCACCGTGCACGTTGCCGAAGGTCGGCAATGAGGAGCCGGTGAAGCGGTGGCACAGGTTCAGCTCGCCCTTGTGATCCACCGCCAGCATCTTCAGCCCGGCGCCACAGGGCAGCGCCTTCTTGTGACCTTCGTGGATGTCGGTGATCAACTGGTGCAGGTTGGAGAAACCGATATTGCGGTGCTCCAGGGCCGCCTCCAGGTAGCGTCCACCCAGGCGCTTCATGCTGGCGAAGACTTCGATCAGTTCCTCGCTGCTGAGGTTGAAGCTGCTGATGTCCCCCGAGGTCACCGGGGCGAAGCCGACTTCGGCAAACCCCAGTTCGTTGAACAGGTGATCCCAGATGGTCTCGACATCGGTGACCCCGGTGGTCAGGGTGACCCGGGCCCCCACCGGCCGGCTGTTGTAGCGCGACAGGAGCATCTGCGCCTTGCGCCGCACCACGTCATAGGTGCCCTGCCCGCCCACGGTGATGCGGTTACGATCGTGCACGGTCTTGGGCCCGTCGATGCTCACTGACAAACCGAAGCGGTGGGCGTTGAGGTAGTCCACCACCTCTTCGGTGAGCAGGGTGGCGTTGGTGGTCATGACGAACTCGACGAACTTGCCCGCCTCGCCGAAGCGTCGCTCGCAGTACTCCACCATGGCCTCGATCAGCGGCCGGTTGCTCAGGGGTTCGCCGCCGAAGAACACCACGGTGTAGCGCTCCTCGTCCGGGGATTCCTGGAGCAGCATCTCCACCGAGGCGATGGCGGTGTCCAGGCCCATCTTCTTGCCCGCCGAGGGCTTGTCCAGGTCTTCCTTGTAGCAGTAGGTGCAACTCAGGTTGCAGCCGGTGTTGACGTTGAGCACCACGGTATTGATTGCCGTACGCTCGACCCGTTTGACCCCGATCTCCGGGGTCAGCGGTGAACCGTCACTGACCAGTTCCAGGGCGATCAGCTCACGCAGGGTGTCGCTGACATCGGCGCCGTCATAGGTGCCCGCCAGGCGCTGGATCAAATCTTCCGGGGTACAGCCGGGCCCGCGCAGGGCATCGATGATGCTGCCGGTCAGGGCATCGCTGGCAAACAGCGAACTGCTGGGGATATGGAACAGCATGCGGTCGGCGTCCACCTGCACTTCGTGCAGGTTGCGCTCTACCAGGTTCAGAATTGCGCCCATCACAACCTCCTGTGCAAACCCCGGATGCGGGGCCTGCGGTCATTGCCTGAAAATGTCTGTGGCTACGGCTCGACAGCACTCAGGGAATGGGTGGATTGTTCCAGCGTTGCACGGTGACGATCAGGTGCCCTTCGCCGGTCAACGCCTTACCGGCGTCATCCACGGCGGCGATCACCTTGAGGTTGCCGGCGTTGTTGGTGGACATCTTGCGCTGCGGGTTGGGCCCGGCGTCGCCGGGGATGAACACCCCGCTGTCGGCTTGCATGGTGCCGGCGAACCGGACGTCCTGATCCTTGGCCGCCTGCTCGTCGAAGGCCTCGACCTTCCACTGCGCCGGCACCACCCCGATGCGGTACGGCTTGCCATCGGCGCCCTTGCCCCAGGCTTCGGCATCGAAGCGCCCCTGGACCTTGGGCGTCGAACCGCCGCCCTCGCCGACTCGCGCCACCGAGAACGCCGGCACCACCTTGACCTCGGCAATGCTGCTGTAGACCGCCAGGGTCAGCCCCTTGAGGCTGCCGACACTGACTTGGCGCAGGCCCGGCTGGGCATTGGCGGCAGCCTTGAGCTTGAGGCGCACGCGTTGCGGGCTCTGCTCCAGGACCTGCACCACCTCGACGCCCTGGCCAAAATTGGGCGTGCCTGCGAGGCCGGCCCCCACCAGGGTCACTTCGCGCTCTTCACCGGCCTTCAGGTAACCCGGTTGCACCGCCAGCAGACGGCTGCTGCCCTGCTTGGCGGCGACGAAGTCCAGGCCGCGCTCATCGTGCTCGGCCTCGAACATCCGCCCTTGCAGCGCATTGCCCTGGGCCGCCAGCACCTGGCGCATGACCACGCCGTCGACGGTGACATTGGCGCGCCATTCATAGCCGCTGTAGAGGATCGCGCTGCCCTCGCCGTTGAACGGGCTGCCGTCGGCGTACTGGCCCTTGACGCTGACCTTGAACTGATCGCCGTCGCCGGCGCTGACGCTCATCACCCCGGCCAACTCGCCCTTGCCCGGCAGGTGGCCGCTAAAACTCCAGTCGCCCACCAGCGCCGTCGCTTGCGGGCGGGCCTGCTGCCAGGCCTTCCAGGCCGGGTTGTCGAGGGGATAACGCTTGGCCAGGAGCGGCACCATTTCCTTGAGGGCGATGGGTAACCACTCGCGGTCCCGGGACAGGGCCTGGTACTCCAGGGACGGCCACTGGCCGAGGTGGAAGTTCACCAGGTGCTCCCATTCCTGGGCCGGACGCCGCTGCAGGGCGATGCGCGCGCCAGAGTGACAACGGGCGCACATCTGGGAGGTCTGTTCGTCGAAATGCTCGACGGTGTTCAGGCGCCGCTCCAGAGCGTAGCGCACGCCGTCGGTCTCGCTAGGTGCCAGGCCCTGGGTATCGGCCAGGTACTTGACCAGGGTACGCCGGTCATCGTCGCTGATCTGCAGGCCATGCATGGTCTGCATGCGGGCAATGCTCATCAGCCAGCCTTCCGGGGTCTTGCGCTGGTGGCTGATACGACTCAGGGCTTCCCCGGCCTCGGAGGTGTGGCAGCCCTGGCAGGTCTGTTTGAGGATGCTCTGCGCATCCCGCGCGGCGAAACTCGATGGGGCATGCAAGGCGGTACAGGTGGCAACGGCCAGCAGGCTGGCACTGAGCCTCAGGCGGAGTTTTCTCTTCATCAGGGTCGAACCTCCCACGGTGCTTTCTTATTTTTAGCGCGTCGTTTTTATGGTTTCTGCCATGCCTGGCAGTGCCGGGCATGGAGGCAAGAGAAACGTCTGCAGGTAAGCAATACACGGAGCGTGCCAGCTTGGAAATGAACGCAGGATCAATGATTTGGCTGCAGGCAGCGGGCGCTGCGGGACCTGGCGGTGTTACCCGACGTTCAATTTCGCGACACCGGTCTCAGTCTGAGACAGCCCTTGCCAGGCCCAAAGAGCTCGCCGAGCGCACCGGCCGGCGTGCTGTACCTGTGATTTTCTTTTTGATTGGATCTTGCATTTATCCACCGCCACCGCAAAATCACGCGGTTTTGTTCGCCCTGCTGTCCAGGGCGTTCTGCTCGTCCCCCCATTAAAAGGAACCACACGTTCATGGATAGAAGCGCCAGTGCCCGTCTCGGCTCGCTGATCCTCTCGTTGTCTGCTCTGACCCTGGTCGGATGCAAGGAAGAATCCAGTCCCAAGAGCGCAGCCGTCGCCCCGGCTCCCGCTCCGGCCGCCATGGTGATGCCGATCTGCGCCAATGGCGAATGCGCGGTTCTCGACCAGAACGGTGCGGTGCTGGTCAGCGCCGACAACGACTACGATGCCGTGGTCGCCCTGCCCCTGGACAAGAGCTTCCTGTTCGCCAAGGACGGTACCTGGAACCTGGCCAGCGCCGACGGCAAGCAGCTCCTGCAGACCGCCTTCACTGACGACCTGCGCCTGTTGACGCCCGGCTACTTCGGCTTCGGCCAGGACGGCAAGCTGGGCATCATCGACCAGAATGGCAAGCAGGTTCAGCCCCCACGCTTCGACGACCTGTACGTGGGCGGCAAGGATGACTTCATCGTCTACGAAGTGGGCGGCAAGCGCGGCATTCTCAGTGCCAGCGGCCAAGTGGTCACCGAAGCGCTGTATGACAGCAGCGTGGTGCGCGACGACTTCGCCAAGCGCGGCTGGTGGATGACCGCCGAGCGCGGCAATGAAAAATGGGCGCTGAACCTCAAGACCGGCGAGCAGAAAAAAGTCGACTTCGACAGCATCGACAGCGCCGCCAACCAGCACCTGGTGGTCAACACCGAACAGGGTAAGGCCCTGGCCGACGCCCAGGCGCAACTGGTCAGCGCTGCCACCTACAACTGGATCGGCGTACCCGGTGACGGCCTGGTGGCCTTCCGGGAAAAATACGACAGCCCCTGCGGCTACATGGATTTCCAGGGCAAGACGGTGATCCAGGCCCAGTTCGGCAAATGTGAAGTGTTCGGCAAACAGGGCGCCCTGGTCAGTGCCAAGGACGCCGACGGCTCATCCGGCAAGGCCGGGCTGATCGACCGCCAGGGCCAGTGGACGCTTCAACCGACCTACGACTCGGCAGACCCCGCAGGCTTCAGCCCCCTGGGCATGTTCAGGCCGGTGACCGGGCTGAATCAGGTGGCCGTGCTGCAGAACGCCTTCAGCGCCACCTTCGGCATCTTCGATGTGGACAAGGGCGTCGAGCTGTTCAAGCCGACCTACCGGCAGATCGGCGCGCTCAATGCCGACCTGTTCATTTTCAGCAACGCCGACAGCCCGACCAAGCAGGCCACCCTGTTCGGCCAGGCCACCCAGGTGCCGACCGTGGGCCTGATGGACGCCAATGGCAAGGTACTGCTGGAGCCGGGCGAGTACGTCGACATCCGCCTGGATGCCAGCGGTCACTACCTGCTGGCCAGCGATGACACCTCGAACCTGGCCACCTCGGCGCTGTACGACCTCAAGGGCAAGCGCCTGATCGCCGGCAAGTGGCAGGAACTGGTGGTGGACGAAACCCGCGGCGCGATCTTCGGTTTTGCCGTGGAAGGCCTGGGCGACGACCAGACCCGCAGCCTCAAGGCCCTGTACCGCCTGGATGGCACGCCTAGCTTCCAGGTCAGCCAGACGCAGTGCGGTGCCGAGCAGGTACGTGACGGCCAGGACAAGGTGCTGTGGCCGACCAACCCCCAGGACTATTGCCCACAGGACGACGAGGATGTGGATAACGGCGCCCAGGCCGAAGACCAGGACGACAATCAGCCTGGCTGATCGCCGTCGGTAACGGGTCGGATGGCTGGATCAAGCCTGCCAGGGTTTGTCGCCCTGTGGTGACAAGCTCTAGAATGCGAGCTTGATCGATTCAGCCATACGGCCCGGATGGGGCCCGCAAGGAACTGTCCCATGCTCAAAGCTCTGCTCTTCGACCTCGACGGCACCCTCACCGATACCGATGCCCTGCACCTGCTGGCCCTGCAACAGCTACTGCAGGAAGAAGACGGCCGGGTGTTCACCCAGGAAGCCTTCCAGGCCCATGTCAGTGGCCAGGCCAACGCCAGCATGTGCCGCTACCTGTTCCCCGACCGCAGCGTGGCCGAACATGAGGCCTTCGCCGAGCGCAAGGAAGAGCGCTTTCGCCAACTGTCCCCGCAACTCAAGCCATTGCCCGGTCTGCTGCGCCTGCTGGACTTTGCTGCCGAGCACAAGATTGGCGTGTGCGTGGTGACCAATGCGCCTCGGGCCAACGCCGAGCACATGCTCAAGGTGCTGGGCCTGCAGGAGCGTTTTCAGACGGTCCTGGTGGCCGAGGAACTGCCCCGGGCCAAGCCCGACCCCCTGCCCTACCTCAGCGGCCTGGAATCCCTGCAAGCCACGGCCGCTCAGGCCCTGGCCTTCGAGGACTCGGTCCCCGGGCTGACCGCCGCGGTCAAGGCCGGCATCTGCACCTTCGGCCTGGCCACCAGCCAGCAACCTCAAACCCTGCTGAGTGCCGGAGCCCATCGGGTGATCCAGGACTTTGACGACCCGCAGCTGTGGGCCGAGATTCACCGCCGCCTCAATCTGGGGTGAATGGCCGGGCGCCACGAAGCCGGGCGCCCATAAAGGCACGGAGCATGGATCCATTGTTGAACGGCATATCGCTGGAGCGTGCAGCGCAACGATTGGCGCGGGCCAAGCAGAGCGGAAGCTACAGCTAGGAAATACAGTTGGGCACTGCAGCAGATGGGAACTGCGGCCAGGAAATGACCGGTCGGAAATGAGAAGCAGGAAAAAGCAGGAAGGAAAAAGTGCTCGCCCATCACTTCGGCCGTGGTACTGAGGCCGAAGTACCCCCTTTGGCTGGGCGAGCAGAGGGGAATATACGCGGGCGCTGGGGACGGTCCTATCGGACAGATCCTAAAACTCGGTGCGATCTGGACAAATGACTTTAGGCTTTTTCCTCAGCACGAGCTTTTTTTCACAGGCCTTTCACCTTGCCTCCCTTAGATTGATTGCCACTCCTGAACACATCCCATTTGGCCCGCCCACCGCGGGCTTTTTTTGCCCGGGCATCCGGCGGCCGGCACTACAGGGTGTAGTGCTGGCCGCCCGAGTCACTCAGCGAGTCGCGGGCTCCAGGACGGATTCCGGAGCGGGAGTGAATGTCAGCACTCGCTCCGGATAAAACCGCGCCGCGGCATTGATCACCGCCTGCACCGAAGCGGTGACGATGTTGGCGTGACACCCGGCGCCAAAACGTGAGCCGGCAACCCCGGGCCACGCCGCTTCAACAATAGCCAGCGCCTGGGCGTCGGCTCCCGCTCCCAGGTTGCGCTCTTCAAAACTGTCGATGCGCAGCGGCAAGCCCAGGGCGGCCAAGGTCGCGGCGATAGGTCCGTTGCCCACCCCCCGCAAGCACAGGTCCTGGCTCCCGGGCGTGGCGATGCGCAATTCGATGCCTTGCCCCTCGGCGGCATCGAACAATCGGTGACCCAGATACACCAGGCTCGCCGTCCCCTCTCCAAGCGTCAGGTAAGTGCGCTGGAACAACCCCCATAACGCCTCACTGCTCAACTCGGCATCACTGGCATCGGCCAGCTTCTGCACAATGGCGCTGAACTCGATCTGCATGCGCCGGGGCATGACGATGCCGTGGTCGCGCTGCAGCAGGAAAGCGATCCCGCCTTTGCCGGACTGGCTGTTGACTCGCACGATGCTGTCGTAGGTCCGCCCCAGGTCCTGAGGATCGATGGGCAGGTAGGGCACCTCCCAGAAACCATCGGCCGACTGGGCGGCAAAGCCTTTGGCGATGGCGTCCTGGTGCGAGCCGGAAAAGGCGGTGAACACCAGATCGCCGACATAGGGGTGGCGCGGATGGATCGGCAGCGCCGTGCACTCCTCGGCGACTCGGGCCACCGCCGCGATATCGGAGAAGTCCAGCCCGGGGCTGATGCCCTGGGTATAGAGATTCAGGGCCAGGGTCACCAGGTCCAGGTTGCCACTGCGTTCGCCATTGCCGAACAGGCAACCCTCCACCCGCTGGGCGCCCGCCAGCAGCGCCTGTTCGGCACAGGCCACGCCGGTACCCCGGTCGTTGTGCGGGTGCACCGACAGCGTCACCTGGTCACGGCGCTCCAGGCGCTTGTGCATCCATTCGATCTGGTCGGCAAAGACGTTGGCCGTGGCCACTTCGACGGTGGTCGGCAGGTTGATGATGATCGGGCGCCCCGGGCCGGCGTCCCAGGTGCGGATCGCGGTGTTGCACATGCGCAGAGACACCTCGAGCTCCGCCATGCAGAACGTTTCGGGGGAGTACTGCAGCACCCACTCGGTTTCCGGGTGCTGCTCGGTCAAGTCGCGCAACAGCCTTACATGACGCTCGACCAGGGCCTCGACCTCCGCCACCGCAAGCCCGAACACCACGCGCCGCCAGACCGGGGCGATGGCGTTGTACAGATGGACGATGACCCGGCGCGCGCCCTGCACACTGCGTACGGTTTCGCGGATCAGGTCCTCGCGCAGTTGGGTCATCACCATCGGTGTGACATCGACGGGAATCCGCTGCTGCTCCACCAGCTCGCGAACCACCTCGAAATCGGTGCGCGAAGCGGCGGGGAATCCCACTTCGATTTCCTTGAAGCCCAGGCGCACCAGTTCCTCGAACAGGCGCAGCTTGCGCTCGCGATTCATCGGCTCGAACAACGCCTGGTTGCCATCGCGCAGGTCGGTGGACAGCCAGATCGGAGCCTGGGTGAGGGTGCGTGAAGGCCACTGGCGCGAGTCCAGGTCCACGGGGGCAAAGGCACGATATTTGGTATGGGGATGGGTGAGCATACTGACCTCGAAAGCACAATGGAGAACGCGACGGATCTCCCCTGCTTTCATCGTGGAAAGCGCATCGAGGCCGGAGTCTGGGGGAGATCAGCCTGGGTGCCCGCTTCCTCGCAGCACCGGCAGACCCCGGCCGTAAGGCAGGGGTAGCGCTAGTAGCAGGGTCAGGAACCGGGGATTCATGGGCTATGGCAACCGTCTGGGAAAGAGGAGTGGCTTGCAGTCTAGGCGGCGGCCATCTGAATGTAATGCGCTAAACACCCTTTGATTATCGTGAAATGGACATTTGCACTTATGATGGGCGCCCCAATGATCCCTTCCGGTCCGGAGGCGCTGCGCCGCATGTCCGATCTGCTTGTTGTCTCGTCCATCGACTGCCTGTCCATGCCGGTCACCAGCATCGCCGTGGATTACCCCAACGGCCATGAAATACCGGCCCACAGTCATCCCCGCTCACAGTTGGCCTACGCCATCGAAGGCGTGCTGGTGATCGACACCGAGTCCGGACGCTGGGTGGTGCCGCCCAGTCGCGGGGTGTGGTTGCAGGCGGGCGTCGAGCATCGGGTGCGCATGCGCGGCGCGGTGCGCATGCGCAGCCTGTTCATCAACGTCGATGCCATAGCCGGCCTGCCCGAGCATGACTGCGTGATCGAGGTCTCGCCGTTGCTGCGCGAGCTGATCCTGGCCGCCGCCCAGGTCGGCACGCAGTATGCGCCGGACAGCCGCGACGGCCGCCTGATGCGCTTGATCCTTGATGAGATGCGCTCGCTGCCGGTGCTGCCGTTCAGCCTGCCCTGGCCCCATGAACCGCGCATGCTGCGGGTGTGCCAGGCGCTGGCGGACGACCCGGCGGACAACCGCACCGCCGAGCAATGGAGCGACTGCCTGGCCATGAGCGCCAAGACCTTCCATCGCCAGTTCCAGCGCCACACCGGCATCACCTTCGGGCGCTGGCGCCAGCAGGCGCGGTTGCTGATGTCCCTGGAGTGCCTGGCCGAGGGCATGCCGGTGGTGCAAGTGGCGCTGCAGCACGGCTACGACAGCCAGAGCGCCTTCGCCGCGGCCTTCAAGCGCCAGTTCGGCACGCCACCTTCGGAGTTCTACCGCTGAAGGCTCAGGTCCGGCGCAGCAGCAACCCGGCCACCACGCACAACAGCATGGCCAGCCCCGCCAGCAGGAAGGCATCGCTGTAGGCCAGCAGCAGGGCGTCGCGGTGCAGCACCTTGTCCACCATGCCCAGGGCCTGCTGGCGCAGGGGCGCCAGCGCCGCCGAGTGCAGGGCCGTGGCGTACTCCAGCGGTGCCTGGGCCAGCAGGCGCACCAGTTCCACCAAGCGCTCCTGGGTGGCCTGGGCGAACAGGTTGATGGATTCACCGATGCGCTGGGCATGGAGTTTCTCGCGCTCCACCACGATCTGGCTGGAGAGCGCGATACCGATCGCCCCGCCCACGTTGCGCACCATGGAGAACAGCCCGGAAGCCGAACCCACCTGGTCCTTTTCCAGCCCCTGGATCGCCATCACCCCCAGTGCCACCACGACCAGCGACTGGCCGATACCGCGCACCACCAACGACGGCACGATGACATTCACCGAGGCATCGGGGTTGAGGTGGATATTCATCAGGCAGCCGATACCGGTGATGGCGAACCCGGCAATGATGATGGTGCGGGCGCTGCTCCAGCGCATCAGGCGCGGGGTGGCGAAGGACATGACGAACTGGATCAGGCCGTAGGGGATCATCATCAAACCGATCTGCCGGGCGTTGTAGCCGTGGATCTGGGCAAAGTAGTTGGGCACCAGGAACACCACGCCGAACACCACCGCACCGAAGGTGAATTGCATCAGGCTGGCGATGCCGAAGTTGTAGCGGCCCAAGAGGCGCAGGTTGATCAGCGGCTGCTCGCGGCGCAGTTCGATGGCCACGAAGGCCAGCAGGCCGAACGTCGCCAGGATCGCGCAATTGATGATGAAGCTTGAGGCGAACCAGTCATGGCGGCCGCCCTCCTCCAGCATGATCTGCAACGCCGAGAGGCCCACGGCCATGCTGGCGATGCCGCCCCAGTCACCCTGGCGCAACTTTGCCAGGACCATGGGCTGGGGTCGCACCGACCAGCCGATCGCCGCCAGCAGCAACAGCCCCGGCGGCACTTGCAGGTAGAAGATCCAGCGCCACGAATAGGCATCGGTGAGCCAGCCGCCCAGGGACGGCCCCGCGGCCTGGGCGACATTGTTGGCCACGGCGAACAGGGCCATGCCCATGGGATGCCGGACCGCCGGCAGCTCGGTGACGATCAACTGGAACGACAAGGGAATCAGCACCCCGCCAAAGGCCCCTTGCAGCACCCGGGCGAAGATCAGGCTGTGGATAGTCGGCGCCAGGGAGCAGGCAATGGAAAAGAGCACGAAACCGGCGGTGCCGACCATCAGCACCCGGCGCATGGAGAACACCGAAACCAGCCAGCCGGTCATGGGAATGATGATGATCTCCGCCACCAGGTAGGCGGTGGTGATCCACGACCCCTCCTCGAAAGTCGCCCCCAGGGAGCCGCGCACGTCCGGCAGGGAAGCGTTGGTCACGTGCACGTTCATCCCGGCCATGAAGCAGCCCACCACGCTGCCCAGTACCGCCACCCAGGTGCGCAGGGAAATCCCCGGCGCGGCGGCCTCGCCGGTGGTTTCCGGTAGGGCCTGGGCACTAGTCATGACGGGTATCCACAGTCACCACCACCGACATCCCGGGGCGAAGCTGCGCCTGTCGCGGCTGCCCCGGATCGAGACGGATGCGCACCGGCATGCGCTGCACGATCTTGGTGAAGTTACCGGTGGCATTGTCCGCCGGCAGCAGGGCAAATTCCGCGCCGGAGGCCGGGGCGAAGCTCTCCACCCGGCCCTGCAGCATATGGCCGCCCAGGGCGTCGACCTCGACCCGCGCCAGCTGCCCGGGGCGCATGCCGTCGACCTGGGTTTCCTTGTAGTTGGCCACCACATAGGCGTCCTCCGGCACCACCGCCAGCAGTGGCGCGCCGACTTCGACGTACTGCCCCAGGCGCAGGCGGCGCTGGCCGGCAATCCCGTCCACCGGGCTGCGGATCAGGGTCCGCGCCAGATCGATGCGGGCCAGTTGCCGCTGGGCCGTGACCCGGGCCACGCCCGCTTCGAGCTTGTCCAGTTGCGCCCGGGCGCTTTGCTGCTCGGTATCGAGCACCTGCACTTCCTGGCGCCGCGCTGCCAGGGTGGCGCGGGCCGCACCCAGCGCGGCATCGGCCTGACGCGCCAGGGCCGCGGCATTTTCCAGTTGCTGCACGCTGCTGACCTGCTGGCTGGCCAGATGTTGCTGTCGCCGTCCTTCCTGGCCGGCCCGTTGCGCCTCGGCCTCGGCGGCGCCGACCCGGGCCTGAGCCTCGGCGATCAGGCTCTGCTGCTGTTGCTGGCGGGCCGCCAGATTGGCCAGCCGCGCCAGCCCGGCACGCTGTTCGGCCTGGGCTTCTCGCAGCGCCGCCTCGGCCTGTTCGACCCGGGCCCGGTAGTCGCTGTCGTCGATTCGCGCCAACAGGTCGCCAGCCTTGAGCGGCTGGTTGTCCTGGACCTCGACCGCCGCCAGGTAGCCGGCGACCCGTGGCGCGATGGTGACGATGTCCGAACGCAGGTAGGCGTCGTCGGTCTCCACCAGGAAACGCCCGCTGAACCACCAGTGCAGGCACCAGGCCAGGATCAGCAACAACACCAACGCCAGCCCGGCATAACCGAGGAAGCGACGGCGGGTGACGGCTTGCGCCGGGGAAGGGGGAACAGGGGTCTGGGTCATTGCAGAGGCTCGTTGGAAGTTCGCAGGAAAGGGTGGGCCGCCGCCCGACTCGGCGACGGCAGGACAATCGGCGGTGCGCTGCGCCAGCCACCGCCCAGGGCCTTGAACACCAGCACCTGGGTATCGATGACGGCGGCATCGGCCTGTGCCGCAGCGGCCCGGGTGCGCACGTCGGTGCGCTGGGCATCGAGGTAATCCAGGGCCGTGGAGGCTCCGGCCGCCCTGGCCAGCCCGGCCAGGCGCAGGGCCTGGTGGTCGCGCTCGGCCGCCAGGTGCAGGGCGCCCTGGCGCTGCAACGCGGCCTGATAGTCGCTCAAGGCTTGCTGCTGTTCCTTCAAGGCAGCCAGGATGCTGCGATCGAAATCCGCCAGCGCCGCGCTTTCCCCGGCGTCGGCCTGGGCGATGCGCGCACGCGCGGCATTGAGGTTGGGGAAGCTCCAGGACAGCAGCGGCCCCAGTTGCCACACCGAAGCGTCACGGTCATCGAAACCCGAGGGGTGGTGCGCCGAGGTGTAGACCCCGGCCCCCAGGCTGACCCGCGGATAGAGGTCGGCCCGGGCCACGCCGATGCGCGCCGTGGCCGCCGCCAGCCGGCGCTCGGCCTGGCTCACATCGGGACGTCGGCGCAGCATGGCCAGGGCATCGCTCTGGGGCATGGGCGAACCCAGGGTCGGGGCCTGGCGACAGGCCTGGGCCGCCGCCGGCGCATCGCCCGGTGGCCGCCCGAGCAAGACTGCCAGTTCGGCCAGGGCCCGCTGCCGCCCGGCCTGCAGCGGCGGCAGGCTGGCCTGCACCTGGCCCACCAGGCCTTCGGCGCGCACCACATCCAGGGTCACCGCGGCGCCGGCCTGATACAGCCGGGCGCTCAGGGCCCGGCCCTGTTCCACCAGCGCCAGGGACTCGCCGGCCACCTGCAGGCGCTGGCCGTAGCTGCAGGCCTGCAACCAGGCGCGGGTGGTTTCCGCAGCCACCACCACCCGCAGGCCATCTTCGGCAGCCCGGGCCGCCTCGGCATCGGCCCGGGCGGCATCGGCCAGGCCATGCAGGCGGCCGAACAGGTCGGCCTCCCACTGCACATCCAGGCCGAGCCCATAACGGCTGCCGGTGCGGATGCGCTGACTGTCCTGCAAAGCAGCTTCCAACTGGTCGTCGGCGCTACTGCCGTAGCCGGCCCGGGCCGTCACCTGGGTGGAAGGCTGGCGCAGGGTATCGGTTTCGCGCAGCAGTGCCCGGGCCTGCAGCAGGTTGGCCGCGGCCATCCGCAGGTCGCGGTTCTGGCTCAGGGCTTCCTGGACCGCGGCATTCAGCCCAGGGTCACGGTAGAGCTGCCACCACTGGTCGAGCCCCTGCTCGGTGGCTGCATCCAGGTGACTCACGGGCAGGGGCACAGTGCTGCCGGGTGGCCGTTCCGGCCCCAGGGTGCAACCGGCCAACAGGGCGCACAGGGCCCATGCAGGCCTTGGGTAAATGGGCATGGGAAGTACTCACGGATTCGAAGCGCCTACTGTAGGAAGGCCAGCTGGCGACCGTCTAACGAGGATTTCTTTTCGATTGTCGCAAAATGGTCAAATTTCATCCCCAGCCCCCTCCTTCAGGCCCGTGCCCGCGGCCTCAGGCTGTCGGCCAGCTGAACGAACTCGCACTGGCTCTACGGCGCTCCAGCACCGTGGATACAATTTGAAACTTCTCCCCCCACTCCGCCGATCGATCGCCATGACCGAAGACTTCGAAGTGCCCAGCCCCCACGAAAAGCACGTGGAACACCTGGCCGAACACGCTCACGCCCGCAGTGACAATTTCGCCAGCAAGATCGCGGTGATGACGGCGATCATGGCCACCCTGGGAGCACTCTTGAGCTACCAGGCCGGTTCCTCGGAAAGCCTCGCGGCCATGGACAAGAACAACGCCGCGATGAAAAAGACCGAAGCCGCCAACCAGTGGAGCTACTACCAGGCCAAGTCCAGCCGGCAGAACCTGGCGGAGCTGGCGACCCACATTCCCGGAGTCGATGCCGCGCACTACGGCATCGAGGCCCAGCGCTACCAGAAGGAAAAGGACGCCGTGCGCCTCAAGGCCGAGGCCCTGGAAGCCGAGGCCCGGGACTGGGACGAGCAATCGGCAGCTGCGCTGCACCAGCACCACCGTTGGGCCCAGGCGATGATGGCGATCCAGATCGCCATTTCGATGGCGGCCATCACCCTGCTGACCCGCAAGGAATGGCTGAAGAAGCTCGCCTATGGCGCGGCCGGGGGCAGCGTGCTGCTGGGCTCCCTGGCCTGGCTGCACCTCTAGAAAACCCAGTGGGGTAGCGCCCGGGCCCGCGAGCCGGTGCGTCTCTTGAATCTCATCGGGCTGTCGCAGTTTGCGAAAAGCCATCGCCGCACCCGCCTCGGCAGTGCGCCCAAGCCCCCGCAATACCGAGGCCACGTGGCCTCGGCGAAACTGGCATAGCCATTGCGAAAGCCCCGGCCTCACCTACAACAAGAGGCTTCGTCATGGCTATTGCTCCCCTGCTCGCCGCCACCACGGCATTTATCCAGCGCGCCCCGCGCATGTTGATCGGCGCCCACTGGGTCGAGGCCAGCGATGGCCAGACCATGCCCCTGCGCAACCCCGCCACCGGCGAACAACTGTGCCTGGTGCCCCGGGCCACGGTGGACGACGTGAACCGCGCGGTATTGGCCGCCCGCCAGGCCTTCGACGACTCGCCCTGGACCCGCACCCGGCCACGGGAGCGGCAGAACCTGCTGTGGAAACTCGCCGACCTGATGCAGCGCGACGCCGAGCTGCTGGCCCAGCTCGAATGCCTGAACAACGGCAAGAGCGCCGCCGTGGCCCAGGCCATGGACGTGCAACTGTCCATCGACTTCCTGCGCTACATGGCCGGCTGGGCCACCAAGATCGAAGGGGCCAGCGTCGAGGTTTCGCTGCCGCTGATGCCGGACGATCAGTTCCACAGTTTCATTCGCCGCGAGGCAGTGGGCGTCGTGGGGGCCATCGTCGCCTGGAACTTCCCCTTGCTGCTGGCCTGCTGGAAGCTCGGCCCGGCCCTGGCCACCGGCTGCACGGTGGTGCTCAAACCCGCCGATGAGACCCCGCTCAGCGCCTTGAAGCTGGCGGAACTGGTGCAGGAGGCCGGCTACCCCGAAGGCGTGTTCAACGTGGTCACCGGTACCGGCATCACCGCCGGCTCAGCCCTGACCCACAACCCCCTGGTGGACAAGCTGACCTTCACCGGCTCCACTGCGGTGGGCAAGGAAATCGGCAAGATCGCCATGGATTCCATGACCCGTGTGACCCTGGAACTGGGCGGCAAGTCACCGACCATCGTCATGGCCGACGCCGACCTCGGCAACGCCGCGGCCGGTGCCGCCAGCGCGATCTTTTTCAACCAGGGCCAGGTGTGCTGCGCCGGCTCCCGGCTCTATGTGCAGCGCAAGCATTTCGACAATGTGGTGGCCGATATCGCCGGCATCGCCAATGCCATGAAACTCGGCAACGGCCTGGACGCCAGCGTCGAAATGGGCCCGCTGATCTCCGCCCGCCAGCAGGAGCGGGTCTGGCGCTACATCGAGATGGGCCGGGAAAGCGGCGCCACCATCGCCTGTGGCGGCGAACAGTTCGGCCCGGGCTACTTCGTCAAGCCGACGGTGATCGTCGATGTCGATCAGCAGCATTCCCTGGTCCAGGAAGAGATTTTCGGCCCGGTGCTGGTGGCCATCCCCTTCGACGACGAGGCCGATGCCCTGCGCATGGCCAACGACAGCCCCTACGGGCTGGGGGCGAGCATCTGGTCCAACGACCTGGCGGCGGTGCACCGAATGATCCCGCGAATCAAGTCCGGCTCGGTCTGGGTCAACTGCCACAGCGCCCTGGATCCGGCGCTGCCGTTCGGCGGCTACAAGATGTCCGGGGTCGGCCGGGAGATGGGCCATGCGGCGATCGAACACTACACCGAACTGAAATCGGTGCTGATCAAGCTCTGACCCGAACAGCCCGAAGGCCCGCGCCCACGGGCCCTTCGAGTGCCATTCAGCACTGACCAGCCACGCCTGCCAGGGGCGCCGGAGCATGACCGGCGCTCCCCGACCAATGCCCGCTTCAGTGGCGAAACGGCTGCTGCCCTCAGCCCGAGCCACCCCGCCAGCCGGCACCGCAGCTCGAAGCTGGTGCTCAACGCCTGCTTCCTGACTCACCCCAGGAACCTGCAGGAGCAGAACTTCGCCGGCTGCGTGATCCTCGAGCAGGACTCGCTGGACGAAAAGGTCCCGGCCACCCGCATCAGAGACATCAAGGTCTGCGAAACCTGGAAAGGCGCAAACCGGGTATCCCTCAAAGCCACTGGCTGACCGCAGGCAATCACCACCCGGGGCTCTGCATCAGCTCCGGGTGGCCGCCCCAGGCCAGGATGATCGGCGCGGGAGGCCGCTACGTGGATCGCGAGCCCGCTCGCTGCCACAGAGAGTGACGGCGCTGATTCAGATACGGATCAACACTCGGTTGTCCACATCGCTGCAGCCGCGGCCTTCATGGTCGATACCCCTGTCCCAGCAACCAGCTGCGCACCGCCCTGCCCTGTTCTTCGTCAAGACCGGACAAGGCTTCGCGGGGCGTTTGCTGCTGCAGCCGGCGCAACAGCGGCGCCAGCTCGACACCCTGCACATGCCAGACACCCAAGGGCTGGTCCGGGGTGATCACCACCTCGGCTTCATCCACCAGGCCATCGCGCAATACCGGCGCGCGCTCGATGCGCAAAGCCGAGAAATCCTGCATACGGTGCGCTGGCTGCCGGTCCGGCCATTGCCGCCGCGCCTGCCAGAATGGCTGTTCGGGCCAGCGCTGTTCGTCGGCATAGAAGTCCCGGCCAATGCGCGCAAAACGCAGGAACAACTGCTCCACCCGCTGCCGGTGGAAACGCTGCACCAGCGCGGCACGTTGCGGCTGCTGCAACAGGGTGTTGATCACCGCCGGCGCCTGCAGGGCGCAGGACAGCGACTGGAAAATGCCATTGCCCGATAACGGGTCCACCGCCATGGCTGCGTCGCCGACCCGTAGCCAGTGATCGCCACACACTTGGGGGCTGAGGATCGCCGTGCTGCTGCGGGCGTGCAGTTGCAGGTCGTGCTCTGGTGCGTCGGAAAAAAAACTCCGGGCCATGGCCGAAGCCCGGCGGCGCTGGCGACAGTACTCCAGCAACTGCGCCTTGCCCGGCAGCCCGGCACTGGCCACGTCCAGCGTGAGCTGCCAGTAGCACTGGCCGTCCGCGCGCCGGGCCATCCAGGCCCAGCCATCTTCCAGGCTGTGCACTGCACTGGCGGCCTGGCCGATCGGGCCTTGCCAGCGATTGAGCAGGCTGAGGGTTTCCGGGCCGCGCAGGCCCTTGTCCGGCCCCTGGTTCAACTCATCGTCCGAGGTCTTGCGCAGGCCCTTGGCCAGTGCCGGAGCCTGGCGCCCGCGGGCCTCCACCAGGAACTCGCCAGCCAGCTCATCCTGGCCCTCGACCTGCACCCGATGCCCGGCCGCCGTGGACTGCACCTGCAGCACCCGACCCTCGATCAGCCGCACCCCGGCCAGGCGCAAGGCGTGCCGCAGGCCCTGGTCGAAGCTCGGGCGATCCAGCAGGTATTCGATGTTCTGCGCGTGCTCGGCACCGTTCCAGGCCACCTGCCGCTGGGAAGGTTGCAGGGCCTGGGCCAGTGCCTGCTCCAGGCCGGCGCTGCGCAACGCCTCCAGGACTCTTACCGACACCCCTTCCAGCGCCGCAAAGCGGCGCCAGTCGCTGACCAGGGTTACCGGATAACCGAGACGACGCAGGCCCAGGGCCACCGTCGCCCCGGCGGGACCGGCGCCGAGAATCAGGATGCGGCTCATCCCGGCCGCCGCCGCTCGGGGCCGTGGAAATCGGCATGCTCGCGCAGCCACTGGGCGACCTGCGCCTTGCTCGCGTCGGGGTGCCGAGCCAGGTAGGCACCGATGTGCCCACTCAGGGCCGCACACCCCAGGCTGGCACCGGACTGCCCGGAGCCTGCGCCCTGCACACAGGCGGCAAAATCGGCCTGCGCGCTGCCCAGCCAGGCCCATTGTTGAGCACTGCATCGAGCATCACCCGTCGCCCGCAGCACCCCGGGGTAACGAGCCGGATACACCGGCTCGCCCTGGGCCGGGCTGGAAGCGCAGAGCAGTACGCCACGTGCTTCGGCCTCGGCACAGGCCTGGCGCAACGACGGGCGATCCTGGCGCAGGCCAAGGCTGAGGTTGATCAGGCGCACCTCCTGCTCCAGCAGCCAATACAGCGCAGCGCTCACCTGGGCGGCGCTGGTGACCCCACGCTGATCGAACACCTGGGCCACATACAGCTGCGCATCAGGGGCGCGCTGCTGGATGGCCTCGACGATCGCGCTGCCATGGCCCAGCGTATCGGGCTGCAATCGGCCCTCGCCGATGCCTTCGGGCTGCAGAAAGAACCGCCGCCCCTGCACGACCCGTTGCTCGGCAGCGTGACCACTGTCGATCACGCCAATGCGCACCTCAGGCTTCATGGGCCACCTCCACGCTGCGCAGCACACCGCCCTGCAACTCGAACCGCAGGTCGGCATGGGCCAGGGTCGAGGGCCGGTGGCTGATGAGGATCCGCGTGCGCCCGGCGAACAGCCGGTCGATGGCTTCGATCACCTCGCGCTCGGTGGCCTCATCCACCGCCGAGGTGGCTTCGTCCAGCACCAGGATCATCGGGTCCTGGAGCAGTGCCCGGGCAATGGCGATGCGTTGTTTCTGGCCGCCGGAAAGCTGCTGCCCGCGCTCTCCAAGCGGGCTGTCCAGGCCCTCGGGCAAGGACTCGATCAGGCCCTGCAACTGCGCCAGCCGCGCCACTTCGGCCACCGCCTCGCGGCTGGCATCGGGCACGCTGTAGGCCAGGTTGTCCGCCAGGCTGCCGCGAAACAGCACGATGTCCTGGCTGACCACCGCCACCTGCCGGCGCAATTGCGTCAGGTCCAGCCGCCGCAGGTCCACGCCCCCCAGCAGCACCTGCCCGGACTGCGGGTCGTGGTGACGCTGCAGCAGGTCGATCAGGGTGCTCTTGCCCGCCCCCGAAGCACCGCTCAGGGCCACCTTGAGGCCATAGGCAATCCGCGCGTCGATACCGCAGAGGATCAGGCCCCGGCCGGGATGGCTGAAGTGCACGCCATCGAAGTACAACTCGCCGTTGTCCGGCAGCGGCAGCGGATCTGGCGGGGCACTGATGCCCGGCTCCTCGCCCCGCAGTTCCATGACCCGGCCCAGGCTCACGGTCATGCGCTGGATCGCCACATACAGCCCCAGCAGGCTCTGCACCGGTCCCACCGCCATGCCCAGATAGGTGGAGAAGGCAATCAGCGCCCCCAGTTGCCAGGTGCCCTGCACCACCCAATAGCCGCCGATCAGAAAGGCGCAGGCCCGGGACAGGGACGTCAGGGTGCCGGGCACCGCCTGGGTGAAGAACTCGGTGACCTGCAGCTTCAGCAACTGGTTCATGTAGCCCTGGCCGAGCCGGTCCAGGCGCTGGGCTTCGCGCTGCTGCTGACCGGCGCTCTGGATGAACTTCATCACCGGCAGGGTTTCCACCATGAACGAGGACATGTCCGCCGAACGCTCGCGCAACTGCCGCACATCGCGCTCCACCTTGCGCCGCATCCAGCGCAGCCAGAGCACGTCCAGGGGGATCAGCAGCAGGGCCAGCAGCGACAGTTGCCAGGACAGGGTCAGGAGCATGGCCAGCGCCACCACCAGGCCGATCACGCTGGACACTGCGGAGAACAATGAGTCCACGGCAAAGCGCTGGATCTCCGCCACATCGCCATCCAGGCGCGACATCAGGTCGCCGATCCGCCGCTGGCCGTAGAAGCTCGGCGACAACCGCTGCAGGTGGCGATAGAGGTCATCGCGCAAGGCAAACAGGATCCGTCCCGACAGCCGTGTGTGCAGGTAGCGGTTGATCCCGGACAGCAGCGTGCCCAGCAGGCCGGCAAGGATCATCAGCCCGGCGACCAGCACCAGCGTGGGGAAATCCCGGGCCAGCAGGCCATCGTCGATCAGCAGCTTGGTCAGCCAGGGTTGCACCAGCACCAGCAACGAGGCGCACACCGACAGTGCCAACAGGCCGCCGATGGCCAGCCGGTGGGGCCGCACAAAACTGTAGAGCCAACCCAGGGCGGCGCCCAGCGCTCGGGAATCGCGGCTGTCCACCAGCCGAGTGAGCAGGCGCAGCATCAACTGCGCAACTGTTTGAGCTTGCGGTACAGGGTCGCGCGGCTGATACCCAGGGCATCGGCGGCGGCCGAGACATTGCCCTGATGGCTGTCCAGGGCATTGCGGATCAACTCCAGTTCGTTCTCGCGAATGCTGCCCCCCAGAGGCCGGGCACTGGCATTGAGGTCGTCGAGCATGCTGTCCGGCAAGTGCTCCAGGCCGATGTGGCTTTCACCCTCCTCGCGCAGGGCCAGGGCGGTGCGCAAGACCATCTCCAGCTGGCGGATGTTGCCCGGCCAGTGGTAGTCCGCCAGCAGCCGGCGCAGCTCCTCGGCGATGCTCACCTCGGCACCACCGAGTTTGTGCAACAGCCTGTCCACCAGGGCTGGCAGGTCCTCGCGTTCGCGCAGGGCCGGCAGCAGCACGCTGATGCCATTGACCCGGTAGAACAGGTCTTCGCGAAACGCCTGGTCCTGCACTTGCTGCTTGAGGTCGCGGTGGGTGGCGCAGATCAGCGCGATGTCGATGTCCTGTTCCTCGCCGGCGCCCAGAGGTGCGACCTTGCGATCCTGCAGCACCCGCAGCAGGCGCGCTTGCAGGGCCAGGGGCATGTCGCCGATCTCATCGAGGAACAAGGTGCCGCCGTGGGCCTGCTGCAAGCGCCCGATCATCCCGCCACGGCGCGAACCGGTGAACGCGCCCTCGCGGTAGCCAAACAGCTCGGACTCGATCAGGCCCTCGGGAATCGCCGCGCAGTTGACCGCGACAAAGGGTTTCTCGGCACGGCTGCCGGCCTGGTGCAGGGCCCGGGCCAGGACTTCCTTGCCCGTGCCGGTCTCGCCCAGGAGCAGCACCGGCAAACCATTGGCCAGGCCCTGGCGAGCCATGCGCAAGGTGCGCGCGTAACGACCGTTGCCGCCGGCCAGGGCTTCCAGGTCTTGGGGCATGGGCGGGCTTTTCGGCGCAGTCCGCGGTGCCCGGTGCAGCGTCAGCGAAGGCTGCGGCGCCCGCAGGGCCTTGTAGAACAGCTCGCCCTTCGCCGTCTGCAAACTGCCCACCGCACCTTGCTGCAGGCGCGCCAGCAATTGCAGGCCGTCGACCCCGAGAAACTCCTCACAGCGCCGCCCCAGCAAGGCCCCGCGGGAGGTGTTGAGCAACTGGCAGGCCTGGCCGCTGACCGCAAGTATCTGGCCTCCCAGGCTCAGGGCCAGCAGCCCCTGCCACGGCGACTCCAGGTATTGCCGGCGGCTGTGGAAGGCCAGGACGATCTGTTCCGGATAGGAGGCCTGGAACACCCGCGCCTCGATCTGGCTGACCGCCATGGACAGCAGCGCGGTGCTGTCCTGGGCGCGCCCCAGGGGACCTTCGCGGGTCAGGTCGAGAACCCCGAGGATGTCGCCCTGGGGGCATTGAATCGGCACCGAGGTGCAGGAGAAATGGCTGAGGCGATCCAGGTAGTGTTCGCCGCAGTCGATCAGGGTCGGCCGGGCTTCCACCAGTGCCGTGCCCAGGGCGTTGGTGCCCCGGGTGGCCTCACTCCAGCAGGCGCCGAGGGTGATGTCCTGCACGCCGCTGTGCTTGAGCCGGTCGGCACGGCCTTCGATGGCCAGGATGGTGGCGTCGGCATTGGCCAGGATGATCAGGCCGTCCTGGCCCTGGTGCTGGGTCAGGTAGTCGATGGCCGGGATCGCCGCGTCCAGCAGCAAGCGGTTACTGGCCAGCAGCACCTCGAGGCTGGCGCTGGATTCCAGGGTCAATTGGTGTGGGCTGGCAACGTGCACGCCATGGCTGAGGCTGCGTCGCCATGAGGCATCGATTTCCGCACGCAGGACCCCGTCGGGGATCTCGCCTTCCTGGTGCAGCCGTTCCCGGGCCAGCCGGGCTTCCTGCTGCCACTCACCCTTTATTGTTTTTATAAGAGTCATCAAGCGCTCCGAATCAGTCCGCCGGCGGCTTCCCGCTCCAGTCCCTTGAATTGCGCGAAGCACGCAAGCCGTGGTCGATGTCTACACCGGGTACAGAGGGCAGTAAAGGGGTTTGCCCGGAATCGGACACCCTGCACCTGCGCCTGTTGAAAGCAAAGCAAAAGCTGCGCCAGCCTGGCCGGCGCTCGAGCATCTTGACGTTAACGTAAAGCAAATGGCAAGTGCCGCATGCCCCCTCGCGGACTCTCCCGTTGGCGTTGGCTTGCCAGCGCCGAGAGCCTTGAGACGAGCGCAAGACTTGAGACCCCTTCGCCGGCAAGCCGGCTCCTACGGCGAATGCATGCCAGCTTGTGCAGGAGCTGGCTTGCCAGCGATCGAGGGCCTTTAGTCGGGTGCAAGACGTGAGGGCCCTTTCGCCGGCAAGCCGGCTCCTACGGCAAATGCATGCCAGCTTGTGCAGGAGCTGGCTTGCCAGCGAACGAGGGCCTTTAGTCGGGTGCAAGACGTGAGGGCCCTTTCGCCGGCAAGCCGGCTCCTACGGCGAATGCATGCCAGCTTATGCAGGAGCTGGCTTGCCAGCGATCGAGGGCCTTTAGTCGGGTGCAAGACGTGAGGACCCTTTCGCCGGCAAGCCGGCTCCTGCGGCGAATGCATGCCAGCTTGTGTAGGAGCTGGCTTGCCAGCGATCGAGGGCCTTTAGTCGGGTGCAAGATGTGAGAGCCCTTTCGCCGGCAAGCCGGCTCCTGCGCAAGAGCGGGGCTGGTGGTGCCTACAGGGCCCAGGCGGCGGAATCGGCGAAGAACGCCCGGGCGTTGTCTTCCAGGCTTTCCAGGTGATACCCCCCTTCCTGGACGATCAGGCACGGCAGGCCCAGGCTGCGGATACGCTGGCCCAGGGTGGCGAAACCGTCGCGGGTCACCGCCACCTTGCTTTGCGGATCCAGCTCGTAGATATCGAAGCCCAGGGACAGCACCAGCACCTGGGCAGCAAAATCCTGCACCGCGCTCAGGGCCTGCTCCAGCCGTTCAAGAAAGTCCCCTTCGCTGGATCCGTGGGCCATGGGCAGGTTGAGGTTGTAGCCCGCGCCCGCGCCGCTGCCGCGTTCTTCGGCAAACCCCGCGACGCCCGGATAGAAGTTGGTCGGGTCGCCGTGCACCGAGACGTAGAGCACGTCGTCGCGGTCGTAGAAGATTTCCTGGATGCCCTGGCCGTGGTGCATGTCGGTGTCGAGCACCGCCACCCGGCTGAACCTGTCCCGCAGTACCTGGGCGGCAATCGCCGCGTTGTTCAGGTAGCAGAAGCCGCCTGCGGCTTCGGCCCGGGCATGGTGCCCCGGTGGCCGGCACAGGGCGTAGGCCGCTGGCTCGCCGTCGAGCAGGGCCCGGGCCCCGGCGATGGCGCTCTGGGCCGACCAATAGGCCGAGCGCCAGGTCTGCTCGCCCACCGGGCAGCTGCCGTCCGCCAGGTAGCGCGCGGCCTGGGCCAGGATTCCCCGCAGGGCATTGGGCTCGCGCACGAAGATGTTGGACATGACCTCGTCACCCCAGTCTTCGGGGATTTCCTTCCAGCGCTGATGGGCCTCCTCAAGAAAGCTCAAGTACGCCGCGCCATGCACCGCCAGCAGCGGTTGCAGGCCGGCGTCCTCGGGCTGCAGCAGGTCGAAGCCCAGAGAGTGGGCGGCCTGTACCAGGCGGCTGGCGCGTTCGGGGACTTCCTGGGGGGTACGCATCTGGCCCCGGGAGTAGTAGCTGCGGGGATGATGAAGCAGCTGTTCAGGGTGGAAGAAACTGCGCATGACTCTCTCCTCAGGCAACTTGGCCGGCGCGGGCCAGCACGGCATTGAGCAATACATCGGCGCCCTGGCACACGTCCTCGGGCAACACGTCTTCGGCCTCGTTGTGACTCAGGCCACCGACACAGGGGATGAACACCATCGCGGTCGGACAGTAGCGCGCCAGCAGGATGGCATCGTGCCCCGCGCCGCTGACGATGGACTGCTGCGCATAGCCCAGGGCGTCCACCGCCTGCTGCACCGCCGCCACGCAGTCGGCATCGAACGGGGTGGCCGGGCTGACCCAATGACGGTTGATACTGACCTTGAGACCACGCTGGGCGGCAATGGCCTGCAGGCGCTCCTGGACCTGCTGCTCCATGGCGGCAATCTGCGCATCCTGGTGATGGCGCAGGTCGACGGTAAAGTCCACCACCCCGGGAATGGTGTTGCGCGACGACTTGGCAATGCTCAATTCGCCCACGGTGGTCAGGCCCTGGGGCGCGAAGTCCGCCGCCAGTTGTTCCACCGCGAGGATCATCTGCCCGGCGCCGTAGAGGGCGTCCTGACGCAGCGGCATCGGCGTGGTGCCGGCGTGGGCGGCCATGCCTTGCACCTGCACGTCGAGCCAGCGGATCGCCTGGCCGCCGCTGACCACGCCGATGCTCTTGGCGTTGTCTTCAAGGATCGGCCCCTGTTCGATGTGGGCCTCGAAATAGGCATCCACCTGCCCGCCCAGGGGCCGGCTGCCGGCATACCCGGTACGCTCCAGCGCCTCGGCCACGCTGATGCCCGCGGCATCGCGCACCGCCAGGGCCGATGCCAGGGTCATGACCCCGGTGAACACCGCCGAACCGAACATCGCCGGGGTGAAGCGTGCGCCCTCCTCGTTGGTCCACACCGCCACTTCCAGGGGCTTGCGGGTCTGGATGCCCAGGTCATTGAGGCGGCGCAGCACTTCCAGGCCGGCGAGCACGCCGTACACACCGTCGAAGCGCCCGCCTTCGGGCTGGGTGTCGAGGTGGCTGCCCATCATCACCGGGGCCGCGTCCGGATCGCTGCCAGGGCGCCGGGCAAACAGGTTGCCGATGGGGTCGACACTCAGGGTCAACCCGGCCTCGCGGCACCAGTGGGCGAACAGTTCGCGGCCGGCTTGGTCTTCATCGCTCAAGGCCAGCCGGCAACTGCCGCCACGGGCGGTGGCGCCGATCTCGGCCATGGCCATCAGGCTCGCCCACAGGCGTTGACCATTGATTTTCAACATGCAGGATTCTCCAAGCATTCAGGCGCCGTGCGCCATTTCCAGACGGTGGGCGGTGGCGTGCCGACGGGCCAGGGCCAGCACGCAGATCAGCGAGACCGCGGCGATCAGGCTGTAGAACACTGCCATCGGCCACCACTGGCCGATGAATCGATGGGCCAGCCAGGTGCCGACCAGCGGCGTCAAGCCTCCGGCCAGGGCACCGCAGACCTGATAGGCCAGGGAGATCGCGGTGTAGCGCACCCGGGTCTCGAACATGCCGCTGACATAGCCGGCGATCACCGCGTAGAAGGACGCCATGCACACCACCGCCAGGGCGATGCCGAGAATCATCAAGGGGGCCTGGCCAGAGCTCACCAGCACGAACATCGGGTACGGCGAGGCCATGGCCAGCAGCGACACCAGGCACAGAAAACGCGTGGCACCGATCTTCTCGGCGGTCCAGGCGGCCAGGGGCTGGATGCAGAACTGGATGATAGCCACCACGAACAGGCATTCCAGGATCAGCGACCGGGGGATCTCCAGCTGCTGGGTGGTGTAGGCGATCATGAAGGTGTTGGTGAAATACACCCCGGCAATTCCCAGGGTGTTGGCGCCGATGCACAGCAGCAAGGGACGCCAGGCACTGCGCAGCACTTCCATCACCGGGGTCTGCTCCTTGCGCTGGGCCTTGACCGCCTGCTCGCGGCTGGCAAGAAACTCTGGCGACTCGTTGACTCCCAGGCGAATCGCCAGGCCCACCAGCAGCAACAGGGCACTGGCGAGGAACGGCAGGCGCCAGCCCCAGCTCATCAGCGCCTCTTCCGGCAGGCGAGTGACCGCGCTGAAAGCCAGCAGCGAGAGAATCAGCCCGGCGGGGCTGCCCAATTGGGCGAAGGAGGCGAAGAAGTTGCGCCGGCCCTTGGGCGCATGTTCGCCGGCCATCAACACTGCACCGCCCCACTCGCCGCCCACGGCAATGCCCTGGACGATACGCAGCAGGATCAGCAGCACCGGTGCCAGGGCGCCGATCTGTGCATAAGTCGGCAGCAGGCCGATGCACACCGTGACCACGCCCATCATCAGCAAGGTGATGACCAGGGATTTCTTGCGGCCGATGCGGTCGCCGATATGGCCGAAGATGATCCCGCCCAGGGGCCGGGCGAAGAAGCCCACGGCGAAGGTGCCGAACGCGGCCATGGTGCTGAAGAGCTTGTCGTCGGAGGGGAAGAACAAGGCCCCGAACACCAGCGCCGCGGCGGTGGCGTAGATGTAGAAGTCGTACCATTCGATCATGGTGCCGATAAAGGCGGCGGCCGCGGCCCGGCGTGGCTGCGGCGAAGCGGAAGGCTTCATGGGTCAGGCTCCCTTGGTTATTTTTTTGGCAGGAGTGAGGGTCAAGCGCAGGGGCTTCTGCTGGCGCCTGTCTGGGGAGGATTTATCCGTTGCGAGGGATAATTAGTCAATTTTCTATTGTTTATCTCGATTATTATCCCTGCTTATTATTCGTCGATTGCTTGATCCAGAGCCTCCCATGTCCGACCGTGAGCCCCATCGCCTGCTCAATGACCGCCTCGACTGGAACCTGCTGCGCACCTTCCGGGTGATCGGCCAGGAGCTGAGCATCAGCCGTGCCGCGGCGCGCCTGCACCTGACCCAGCCGGCGGTGAGCCAGGCCCTCAAGCGCCTGGAGGAACAACTGGGGCGACAACTGATCGCCCGCCGCGGGCCGCGCTTTGCCCTGACCGAAGTCGGCGAACAGATCTTTGCCCTGGCCGGGGAGATCTACGGCCAAATGTCCCAGGTCAGCAGCCTGCTGGAGCAGCCCGCCGACGAGGTCAGCGGCAGGGTCCGGCTGCTGATCATCAGTCGCATCTTCAGTGAGCGCTTCGATGCTTTTCTGGCCGACTTCCATCGTCAACATCCCCGGGTCGATTTGGAGGTGGAGGTGATGCGCAGCTCGGACATCGTCAGCGCCCTGCTGGAAAAGACTGCGACCCTGGGCCTGAGCCTCAACCGACGGCCGCAGCCGCGCCTGGAGCAGCGGCTGTTCCTGCGCCAGCGCTACGGTTTCTTCTGCGGCAAGCATCATCCTCTGTTCGGCCGCGAAGACGTCGCCGAGGGCGACCTGCAGCGGGAGAACTTCGTCAGTTTCACCAGCGACCAGATTGGCGGCATGCTTTCGCCACTGACCATTTTTCGCGACCAGCAGGGCTTCAGCGGGCGCATTGTCGCGTCGTCGCCGAGCCTTGAGGAGGTTCGGCGCCTGGTGATCGCCGGCTTCGGCATCGGCTGCCTGCCGGAGCACGTGGTGGCCGCCGATGTCGACGCCGGGCTGCTATGGCGCCTGCCCCCTCACGAAGGCATTGCCGATGTCGACATCCACCTGCTGTGGAATCGCGAGCAGCGCATGAGCCGCGCCGAGACGATCTTCCTCGAACGCCTGCAGGGCTGCCTCGAAGCTCAGTAGCCGCGCGCCCGGTCCACCAGGTTCAGCGGCGGCTCCCCGGCGTGCAGGCGGCGCAGGTTCTCCGCCACTTGCATGGCGATGCAGTCGTGGGACGCGGCCGAAGCCATGTGTGGGGTGATGGTCACCCCGGGCAGGCTCCACAGGCGCTGATCCGGCGGCAGCGGTTCCTCCTCGAAGACATCCAGCAAGGCGCCCCGCAACTGCCCACTGGCCAGGGCTTGCTGCAAGTCCTCGAGCCGCAGGTGCGCGCCCCGCCCGCAATTGACCACCGCCGCTCCCGGCGCCAGTCGGGCGAAGGTTGCCTGACCGAGAATGCCGCGGGTCTCGGTGGTCAGCGGCAGCAAGTTGATCAACAGTTCCAGGCCATCGAGAAAGGCTCCCATAGCCTGGGGGCCGGCGAAGGTCTGCACCGCCGCCAGTTGCTTGCCGCTGCGGGCCCAGCCCCGGACTTGATAGCCGGCGGCAGCCAGGTCTTCGGCAATGGCCGCGCCGAGGGAACCCAGGCCCATGACCCCGACCTTGAATTCGGCGGCCGGACGCTGCCGGGGGCGCTGCCAGACTTTGCCAGCCTGCTGTTGCAGCACCTGGTCGAAACCCCGGTGATAGTGGATGGCGGCCCAGCGCACATACTCGGTCATGCCCTGGCGATGTCCGGGGTCCACGACCCGGCATACCGGCAACGGCGGGCAGGACGGATCGTGCTGCAGATGATCGATCCCCGCGGCCACCGAATGAATCAGCCGCAGGCCGGGCAAGGCCCCGAGGCTGCCGGCGGGGGGAAACCAGCAGGCGGCCACCTGTGCCTCCCCGGCCAGCGGATCATCCGCCAGCACCGCATCGAGCTGCGGCGCACTGCGGGCAAAGGCCTGCTGCAACTGCTGCAGGAGCGTCGTATCACGGGACAACAGCACCACCGGACTCATGACCGGTAGGACTCGCGCTGAGACTCGATCAGGGTCAGGGCCGCTTCCCAGGCCAGTTGGATGATGTTGTCGGCATCATCGCGCTCGAACTGCTCGGCGGTGTGGGCACAGACCTCGGGTGACGGATAATTCAACTCCGAGCCTCCGGCCAGGGCCTGTACCTGGGCCTGGCAGGCACGCTCGAGGAAGTGGATCTCCTGGAAGGCATGGGCCACGCTCAGCCCGCCCACCAACAGCCCATGGTTGCGCAGGATCATTGCCCGGTGCGGCCCCAGGTCGGCGATCAGCCGCTCGCGCTCGTCCAGGGACAGGGCAATGCCCTCATAGGTGTGATAGGCCAACTTGCCGTAGAACTTCAACGCGTGCTGGCTGATGGGCAGCAGCCCCTGCTTCTGCGCTGCTACCGCCATGCCGGCGGCGGTGTGGGTGTGGATCACGCAGTTGAGATCGGGGCGCGCCATGTGGATCGCCGAATGGATGACGAACCCCGCGGCATTGACCCGCTGCTGGCTGGAATCCGGGTCGACGATGCGCCCCTGCTGGTCAATGCGCACCAGGTCGCTGGCGCGCATGCGATCGAAGATCACCCCATAGCGGTTGATCAAGAAGTGATGCTCGGGCCCGGGAATGCGCAGGGTGATGTGGGTGTCGATCAGGTCGGTCATGCGAAAGTGCGCCACCAGGCGGTACAGTGCCGCCAGTTCGCAACGGGCCTGCCATTCAACGGCACTCATGTGTTCAGGTTTGCTCACGAATACACCTCTTGGGGAGCTGTGTGGGTGGCTGGGCTGGCGCGCATCCGCGCCAGCCCGCAGACACCGATCAAGGACAGGGCCGACAGCAGGCTGAAGAACAGCGCCAAGGGCAGCCATTGCCCGGAAAACTGGCTGGCCAGCAGCGTGCCGATCAGCGGCGTGGTGCCACCGGCCAGGGCGCAGCTGAGCTGGTAGGCGATGGAAATGCCGGAATAGCGCAGGTGCACCGGAAAGGCCTGGGTCATGTAGCCGGCGATCACCGCGTACAGCGCCGAGAGGATCACCACCGCCAGGGCGATGCCGAGGGTCATCAGCAGGATGTTCTGGGTGCCCACCAGGAGGAACATCGGGTACGGCGTGACCATGCACAACAGGGCCACCAGGGTCAGGAAACGGCCCTCGCCGAAGCGTTCGGCAAGCAGCGCCGAGATCGGTTGGGACAGCAACTGGATCACCGTCACCAGGAACAGGCAGTCGAGAATGGTCGCCCGGGGAATGCCCTGGTACTGAGTGACATAGGTGATCATGAACGTGTTGGTGAAGAAGAACCCGGCCGAGCCGATGGTCACCGCCGCTGCGGCAAAGAGGATCTGCCGCCAGCAGTTTCGGATCACCTCCATCACTGGGTAGTCGGCGGTTTCGTGGTTGTCCCGGGCCTTGGCGAACTCTGGCGACTCATTCACCCCGGAGCGGATCATAAAGCCGACCATCATCAATACACCGCTGGCCAGGAACGGCAGGCGCCAGCCCCAGGCGAGGAAGTCCTCGGGCGCAAGGCTGGTGACCAGGCGAAAGGCAATCAGTGCCAGCAACAAGCCAGCGGGGCTGCCCAACTGGGCGAAGGAGGCGTAGAACGTCTTGCGCTTGGCCGGTGCATGTTCGCTGGCCATCAACACCGCCCCGCCCCACTCGCCCCCCACGGAAATCCCCTGGATCAGGCGCAACACGATCAGGCTGATGGGCGCCCAGATACCGACGCTGGCGTAGCTGGGCAGCAGGCCGATGCCGGTGGTGGCCAGGCCCATCAGGGCCATGGTCACCAGGAGCATTTTCTTGCGACCGAGGCGATCTCCCAGGTGGCCGAAGACCATGCCCGCCATGGGCCGGGCAATGAAGCCCACGGCGAAGCTGCCGAACGCCGCCAGGGTGCTCATCACCGGATCGCTGCTGGGAAAGAACACCTGCCCCAGGACCAATGCCGCTGCAGTGGCGTAGATATAGAAGTCGTAGAACTCGATGGTGGTGCCGATGAAGGCCGCCGCCGCCGCGCGTCGCGGCTGAGAGGTGCTGTGCATGCAAGGACCCTGTGTATTTGTAGTTATGGGCAGGTGCTGAAGGCTCGGTCACGGGGCGCTCTGTGGCGCTTGCGGGCTTTATCGCCGCCATGCAAGGATTAGTCAATTTTCAAATTCTTAACCTTGGTATTAGCCAAACTACTAACAGAGGTGGGCATGGCCTCCCCCAGCGTTCCCGACACTGAATGGGTCGGCCGGCGTTTTCTCAACGACCGCCTGGACTGGAACCTGCTGCGCACCTATCTGGTGATCGGCCAGGAAGGCAGCATGAGCCGCGCCGCTGCGCGCCTGCACATCACCCAGTCAGCCGTCAGCCAGGCATTGAAACGCCTTGAGGAGCAACTCGACTGTGTGTTGATCGTTCGGGGGGGGCCGGCGCTTTGAATTGACTGAAACCGGCGAGGATGTGTTGCGTATCGCCGCGGATATCTACGGCGATATCTCACGCCTGGGCACGGTGGTGGAAAGCCGCCAGGACGACGTGGTGGGCAAGATCCGCATCCTTACCGTCAGTGGTGTGAAGGCGCAGCACTACGACGAGTTTCTCGCCGACTTCCATGCCGCGCACCCGAAGATCGAGCTGGAGGTGGAAGTGATGGGCAGCTCGAATATCATCAGTTCGTTGCTGCAGAAGACCGCCACCCTGGGAGTCGGCCTGTGCCGTCTGCCGCAGCCGCGACTGGAGCAGCGGGTGCTGTTTCGCGAGCGCTATGCCTACTTCTGCGGTCAGCGTCATCACTTGTTCGGGCAACAGGGCCTGAGCCTGGAACAGCTGGCGGCGGAACACTTTGTCAGCTTCACCAGCGACCAGTTGGGGGGCAACCTTTCGCCCTTGACGCTGTTTCGCGATCAGCAGGGCTTTACCGGCAAGATCGTCGCTTCATCCACCAGTTTCGAGGAAATTCATCGACTGATCTGTGCCGGATTCGGCATCGGCTGCCTGCCAATCCACCTGGTGCGTCGGGATGTCGAGCAGGGCTTGCTGTGGCGCTTGCCACCGGAAGAGGGAGTGGTGGATTTCGATATCCAGCTGCTGTGGAATCGCGAACAGAAGATGAGCCAGGCCGAGAGTCTGTTTCTGCAGAGCATCCAGCACATGCTCAGTATCCGTGAGCAGGTGCCGGGGAGCCTGATGCTCAAGTGACTCACACGTGGGGGTCGCCCGGGGCCTTGGCCGGGGCGGCGTACTGCGGCTTGAGGTGGCCATCCTGGTCCAGCAGCCAGGCGTCCATGATCTGCCGCACCACAGGACCGGCGACCCGGCCACCGGCCTCGCCGTTCTCGATCATCACCGAGATCACGATCTGCGGATGCTCGGCCGGGGCGAAGCCGACGAACAAGGCATTGTCGCGGTTGCGCTCACGGGTCTTCAGGCGGTCATAGCGCTCGCCCTGCTTGATCGCCACCACCTGGGCGGTGCCGCTCTTGCCGGCAATGCGGTATTGCGCTCCGGCAGCCGCGGCGCGAGCGATGCCCCGCGGATCGTGCATGACCATCTGCATGCCGTGGTTGACCTGGTCCCACTCCCGCGGGTCCTTGAGGAGGATGTTGGGCATCGGGTGCTCGTCCACAGGGGCCACGCCGTCGATGCTCTTGGCCAGGTGCGGACGGTTCCACACGCCCTTGTTGGCGATCAGCGCGGTGGCCTGGGCCAGTTGCAGCGGCGTGACCTGCATGTAGCCCTGGCCAATGCCGAGGATCACCGTCTCGCCCGGGAACCACGGCTGGCGTCGGGTAGCGCGCTTCCAGGCCTGGGATGGCATCAGGCCGGCAGACTCCTCGAACATGTCCAGGGAAACCTTTTCACCCAGCCCGAACATCGCCATGTAGTCGTGCAGGCGGTCGATGCCAAGCTTGTGGGCCAGGTCGTAGAAGTAGGTGTCGTTGGAGCGCATGATCGCTGCGTCCATGTCGACCCAGCCGTCGCCGCTGTGGTTCCAGTTGCGGTACTTGTGATCGAAGTCCGGCAACTGGTAGTAGCCCGGATCGAAGACCCGGGTCGAAGCCGTGACAACGCCGGTATCGAGGCCGGCGATCGCCACTTCTGGCTTGATGGTCGAGCCCGGCGCGTAGAGGCCGCGCAATACCCGGTTGAACAGCGGCCGGTCGATGGAGTCGTGCAGCGCCGCGTACTCCTTGAAGCTGATGCCGGTGACGAACAGGTTGGGGTCGAAGCTTGGCTTGCTGACCATGGCCAGGACTTCGCCGGTAGCCGGATCCAGGGCGACCACTGAACCGCGGCGGTCACCCAGGGCGTCTTCGGCGGCTTGCTGGAGCTTCGCATCGAGGCTCAGGACGATGCTCTTCCCGGGGATTGGGTCGGTGTGCTTGAGCACCCGCATCACGCGGCCCTGGGCATTGGTTTCCACTTCTTCATAGCCGACGTGACCGTGCAGCTCGGATTCGTAGAACTTCTCGATACCGGTCTTGCCGATGGACTGGGTGCCGCGGTACTCCACCGAGTCCAGGCTCTTGGCTTCCTTCTCGTTGATCCGCCCGACATAGCCGATGGAGTGGGCGAAATGCGCGCCCATTGGGTAGTGGCGGACGAACTGGGCCTCCACGTCCAGGCCCGGCAGACGGTATTCGTTGACCGCCAGTACGGCGATCTGCTCTTCGGTGAGCTCGTAGAACAGGGTCACTGGAACAAAGGGATGACGCGCCTGCTTCATTTCCTTGTCGAACAGCGTGCGGTCTTCCGGAGGCAAGTGCAGCAGATTGACCACGGTGTCCAGTTCACCCTTGAGATCCGTGGCGCGTTCGCGGGTGATGGTGAGGTTGAAACTGGGGCGGTTGTCGGCCAGGACCACGCCATTGCGGTCATAGATCAGCCCGCGGGTCGGGGTGATCGGCAGGACGTGCACGCGGTTGTTTTCCGAGACGGTGGAGTGATAGTCAAACTCCACCACCTGGAGGAAATACATGCGGGCCACCAGGGCGCAGGTCACCGCTACTACCAGTACCGCGCAGGCCAGTAGCCGCTTGTTGACCAGGCGGGTTTCTTTCTCGTGGTCCTTGATTGGAATCGCTTCGGGCATTGCTACAGCTTCTCTTTGAATAGAGGTCGACGCTGATCCGTGCGGGTGAACTCAAGTCCCTTAAAAAGAGCTGCACCATACCAAAAACCATCGACGGACCTTGAGCGGATTTCCAACACGACTGATCAGTGGTGCCAGTGCAACAGGGCATTCGCGAATTTCAATCAACAGTCATGTTTCGACTCATGGTTTTCAGTGGGTGCGAGCGTGGAATGTTCAACGTTGTCATTCCTGCAACTGCTGGCCCGGAAGCGCTGGGCATAGCGTTCCGGGCCGATTACGGCAACCATTTCAACAACACAGGGATTGAGCGGCTCCCCTGATTACGCAGCCTGCGGCTGGACCTCAGGAGGGGTGGCTACGCCATGTGGAATAGCGCTTGGCGAAAAAGCCTTGATAGCTGCATGGCGCATGTCGCCGCGCGGATAGAGGGGTAGCCCAGGTCCCCCTGCTCTTCGTAGGTTGAAGGAGCCTGAGCGCCCCAGTACATGAGTGGCCCGGGGGAGCAAGGGACGGCCCAGGGTTTGAAGACTGAAGGGTCCCGCCCAGCCTTAGGCCGCTGCCTGCACCTAATGCTCGAGGCATGAGGACGCTTGCCAAAGAAGCTTTTGCAGAAAACCCAAACCTTGGCACTGTCACCGGGTGCTGGCAGCCGGGCAGTGTCACCCGAGGCATCCATCTCCTGCGGCTTTTATCTCGCGCAAAAACAAAACCCCAATTGCTTTCGCAATTGGGGTTTCGGAATTTAATCTTGACGATGACCTACTCTCACATGGGGAAACCCCACACTACCATCGGCGATGCATCGTTTCACTTCTGAGTTCGGGATGGGATCAGGTGGTTCCAACGCTCTATGATCGTCAAGAAATTCGGGTACTGAGCCGTCTTTCGACGTATCAGCAAATTGGGTATGTAATAGCTTTGTGTGTTCGCAAACTTTCGGTTCGTTTCG